>NZ_MZXV01000076.1 GCF_003253745.1 Mesorhizobium kowhaii | reverse complement strand
GCAGTCCGGCCGCACGGGCCGAGCCGCCGCCCAAAACCCCAAACAAGGCGCCAGAGACTCACAAATACGAGCGAAATCCCTGCAATTTCTGCCCCCTCAACATCCCGGGCTACTGCGCAACAGGCCCACAAGGGGAGAAGGAAAGAGCCGCGCCGCACGCCGCAATTGCCGAAAAGCCAAAACATTGATATGAGCCACGCCATGGAAGAGCTTTTTGGCGATCCGGCCTATAAGGGGTTCGTGCTGCAGGACAGAAAACGCCTGCCGTCGCGTTTCTCCGCGCGCGTGTCCGGCGCACTGACCAGCCGACTTACCTAGACCGACCTGTCCAGGTCGTTTAGCCGGACTGATGATCCGGCATCTGCTCTTTCCCATTCTCATATCGACGGATTTACGCACATGAGCGCACCGCGCACCCTCTACGACAAGATTTTCGATGACCACGTCGTCGACCGACAGGACGACGGCACCTGCCTGCTCTACATCGACCGCCACCTCGTCCATGAAGTGACCAGCCCGCAGGCCTTCGAAGGCCTGCGCCTGAGCGGCCGCAAGGTCCGGCATCCGGAAAAGACGCTGGCCGTGGTCGATCACAATGTCTCGACCTCGCCCGAGCGCAAGTTCGGCATCAAGAACGAGGAAAGCCGTATCCAGGTCGAGGCGCTGGCCAAGAACGCCAAGGATTTCGGCGTCGAATATTACTCCGAGAACGATATCCGCCAGGGCATCGTCCACATCATCGGCCCGGAGCAAGGTTTTACGCTGCCCGGCATGACCATCGTCTGCGGTGACAGCCACACGTCGACGCATGGCGCTTTCGGCGCGCTGGCGCACGGCATCGGCACGTCCGAGGTCGAGCATGTGCTGGCAACGCAGACGCTGATCCAGCGCAAGGCCAAGAACATGCTGGTGCGTGTCGACGGCCAGTTGCCGGATGGCGTCACCGCCAAGGACATCATCCTCGCCATCATCGGCGAGATCGGCACCGCCGGCGGCACCGGCTATGTCATCGAATATGCCGGCGAGGCGATCCGTGCGCTGTCGATGGAAGGCCGCATGACGATCTGCAACATGTCGATCGAGGGCGGCGCGCGCGCCGGCCTGATCGCCGCCGACGAGACGACCTTCGCCTATGTCAAGGATAAGCCGCGCGCCCCGAAGGGCGCGGCCTGGGATGCGGCACTCGAATACTGGAAGACGCTGCAATCCGACGAGGGCGCGCATTTCGACAAGGTGATCGTGCTCGATGCGGCCAAGCTGCCGCCGATCGTCTCCTGGGGCTCCTCGCCCGAGGATGTCGTGTCGGTGCAAGGCATCGTGCCGAACCCGGACGACATCACCGATGAAAACAAGCGCACCTCCAAGCAGCGCGCGCTCGACTATATGGGTCTGACGCCGGGCACCAGGATCACCGACATCACGCTCGACCGCGTCTTCATCGGTTCCTGCACCAATGGCCGCATCGAGGACCTGCGCGCCGTCGCCAAGGTGGTCGAAGGCAAGACGGTCAGCCCGCATGTCGATGCGATGATCGTGCCGGGCTCCGGCCTGGTCAAGGAACAGGCGGAAGCCGAAGGCCTCGACAAGATCTTCGTCGCCGCCGGCTTCGACTGGCGCGAGCCGGGCTGCTCGATGTGCCTTGCCATGAATGACGACCGGCTGAAGCCGCATGAACGCTGCGCCTCGACCTCGAACCGCAATTTCGAAGGCCGGCAAGGCTTCAAGGGCCGCACCCATCTGGTGTCGCCGGCGATGGCGGCGGCGGCGGCGATCGCCGGCCACTTCGTCGACATCCGCGAGTGGAAATAGCGCGCGGCTTCCAGCTGCGAATGCATGCCAGGCCCCGGACCGCTTGCGGCTCCGGGGTCTTTTTTCATTCGCCCCGTCCGCATATTCCCTTTCGCTTAACCGCTTGTTTGGGCTTGCGCTCTAAGGTCTTCCCTGACGTAAGCGAGGGGAAGTCACAGTCCTTTGGACACCGGCCTGTTCATAGCGCTGCTCAATCCGACGATCGCGCTGGCACTCGGCGCGGCCTTCCTCGTGCTATGGTCCTATCAGCGCCACCGCCCCTATCTCGCCGTGCTGGCGATCAGCTACAGTGTCTCGGCGCCCGGCTTCCTGCTGCAGTATTTCACCTTGCCCATCGGCATGCAGCTGACCAAGGTGGCGTCGAACATCTGCTTCACAATTGCCGGCTGCTGCCTGTCCAGCGCCATCGTCCACCGCTATGGCCGCAAGGTGCCCTATGTGGGGATCGGCGTGCTGGCCGGCGGTGGCCTGGCGTCGTTGTGCTGGTTCCTGTTTGTCGCGCCGGATCTCACCTGGCGCATCCTGGCGATGAATTTCGCCTTCGGTGGGCTCAGTCTCCTGGTCGCCGCCGAACTGCGGCCGGTGCGCCGCAACGGCCCGACCGAAAAAATCCTCTTCGTTCTGTCGCTGCTGTCGGGCCTGAACTTCTTCGTGCGCACCCTTGTCGTCGTCATCGCGCACGGACCCTTCACCAGCTATGACGGGTTCTATGGCTCGTCCTACTGGACGACGGCGCTGCTGTCGCACGCGCTGCTTTCGCTGCTCATTGCGCTCTGCCTGTTCTCCGCCGCCGCACTTGACGTGATGAAAGTGCTGAAGACCGAGACCTATACCGACCCGCTTTCGGGTCTTCTCAATCGCCGTGGCTTCGAGGAGCGGGGCATGCTGCTGCTGCGGCACTGCGCCACGGCCCGCTTCCCGGTCGCGCTGGTGCTGGCCGACCTCGATCATTTCAAGGCGCTCAACGACGTGCACGGGCATGCGGCGGGCGACCGCGTGATCGCCGACTTCGCCGCCAAGCTTCGGTTGGGCGCCGGGTCGCGCGGCGTTGCCGGGCGTATCGGCGGCGAGGAATTCGCCGTGCTGCTGCCCCTCAGCGATCTCGCCGCCGCGCGGCTGTTCGCCGAAGCCGTGCGTACACTCTATTCGGCCGGCCACGTCGACGGGCTTCCTGTCGGCACCAAGGTGACAGCCAGCTTCGGCGTGGCGGCCCGCAGCGGCGACGAGGCACTGGAGCCGCTGATGCGTCGTGCCGACGACGCGCTCTACAAGGCCAAGAAGAACGGCCGCGACAGCGTGCGCCTGTCTTACGAGCGCCCGGAAACGGTGTTCGTGCCGGAGCCTCTAAGGACCGGCTGATCCTGTCCGGCCGAGCCAGCGTTAACGTCTTCTTCGCCCGTCAATGTTTAGCTGTCGGCGCGGGTTCGATAAGACTATGAGTGGCGCCAATTTCATCCTGCTGATCAATGTGTCGGTTGCCGGCCTGCTGGCGGCTTCCTTCATGGCGGTCGCGTTGCATGAGGCCGGCCGTGCGTCGCCGCGCTGGCTGGCGTTCGGCTACCTCCTGGGCATGGTGTATTTCGCCATCGAATTCAGCATTCCCGCCTTCGACAATGCGCGCCCGGTGGTCGTTGTCGCTTTCGCGGTGTTTCTTGGCGCCACCATCGCGTTCAATGGCGGGCTGGCGCACAAATACGGCGTGGCGCCGCCATGGACGCCGATGCTGTTCTTCCTGGTCGCCACCTCTGTCGCGGTATATTTCGTCCAGGACCTGCCGCGCCAGTCGCTGGTCCGCATGATGGCCTACCAGCTTCCCTATGCGGTCATGCAGTTCATTGGTCTCGCCATCGTCTGGTCGTCGAAGCAAAGGCACGCCCGTCTCGACCGCATCCTGATGGCGGTGCTGGCGGCCAGCGGGGTGCAGTTTGCCTCAAAGCCGTTCATCGCGCATGCGCTCGGCGGCTGGGGTGCCAACCCGCAGGCCTATCTGCAAAGCAGCTACGCGCTGGTGTCGCAGTCGCTCGGCACCGTCTTCGGCCTGGCGCTGGCGCTGCTGATGCTGGCCATCCTGGTTCGCGACCTGCTCGCCGAGGTGACGTCGAAGTCGGAGACGGACACGCTCTCGCGCCTGCTCAACCGCGGTGGCTTCACCCGCCGCGCGGAGCTGGCGGTGCTTGGCGCGGTGCGGCAAGGCGTGCCGGTCGCGCTGGTCATCGCCGACCTCGATCACTTCAAGAGCGTCAACGACAGTTTCGGCCATGCATCCGGCGACCGCGTGATCGAGACCTTTGCCGGTTTCCTGCGCGAGGCCGCCGCCGGCCACCATGTCTCCGGCCGCATTGGCGGCGAAGAGTTCGCCATCATCCTGCCGGGAACCAACCTTGCCGCCGCCCGGCTGTTCGCCGAGGGCACACGCAGTGCTTTCAGCGCGCTGCCCATCGACGGCCTGCCGGCGGACAATCGCTGTACGGCGAGCTTCGGCGTCGCCGAACTTCATCCGAGCGAAGCTTTTGCCGATCTGATGCGGCGCGCCGACCAGGCACTCTATCAGGCGAAGAATGCCGGGCGCGATTGCGTGCGTGTTTCCGCCGGGCCGGACGGCAACTGGTCGTCAGCCGGGATCGAAGCTGAAGCGCGCCGCGTTTGAACGGTGCGCGACGACATGCATTAGCGGCAAGGGCTGAGCTCGGGCATCTCGCCGTCGGAAAGCCCGTACATATAGCTGCGGCCCTTCACGAACACCGGCGGCCGGTAGCAATCGCTGTAACCGGTGATTTCGTCGGCTTCATTCTCGTAGATCACCTTGGGTTGGCCGGCGCTGGTGTAGTCGGACATTTGTTTGGCCAATCTGCCTTTGCCGACCAGGATGCGCTTGTAGCCGGCGGCGCTGTCGATGACGAGATTGCCGAACGAATCGGCGTAGACGCGATCCTGGTGACGTGCGCCGGCGAGCACTGGCGCTGCCAGGCCAACGACGGAAGCCGCCACGATGAGCGCCGCAAGGCGCATTCTTCCCGAGTTCGAACGCATGGCGTCCTCCTTGTTTAGAGGAAAGCCTCCTCGAATCAGAAATTAACCTTTTCTTAACCTTTGTTAAGAGGTTGGCGCGCTTCGCGGCGATGTCTCGGTAAACATGGTTAATATCCGACTGGGTGGAAAACCCGGTGGCCATCTTTCGGCCATGCTTGGCCGCACCATCGCGGCCGGCGTCCAGGTCGGCGTCGGATGACCTTGATCTTGGCAATGCATCGTGGCCAGTTTGCCGCGCGGGAGGGACAGCATATGGCGTTACGCCGGACGTTTCGGGTGATGCTTGCCCTGTCGCCGCTTCTGGTCGCCATGGCCTGTGTGCCAAATCCTCCGAAAGCCGCCGTCACTGATGTGTCCACGCCGCAGCCGCGCACCGCGACCTACACTTGCGCCGACGGCGTCAGGATGACCATCGAGAATCTCGGCACCTCGGTGCGTGTTGTCGGTCCCGACGGCGCCAGCGAGGATATGCTGGCCTCGCCGGCCAACCAGAACAGCCGTTACGAGCAGGCGCATGACGCGATTGTGATCGATGGCCGCGAAGCGCTGGTCATGAAGGCTGGGTCGACGCCGGTGACCTGCAAGCGCTAATCAGGTGCATCGATATTCAGGTGAGGCCGGCCTGCAAATGGCGGCTTCCTGCGCTTCCGGTGCTCACGTACCAAAAGTACGCTCCGCTCCGGTTCTCGGAACCACCATTTTCGGCTCGGCCTGACCTGAATCTCAATACACCTGGGCGCTATGCCGGACCGGCATGGTGCACTGCAGCGATATCGAGCCGACTTCGAGCCGTCGGCCCCTAATCGATTGAAGCGCGAGCCTGCCCTTTAGTCAGACTAAATTACGTTTTCGAAACGGTTTTCTGGCTTTGACGCGGTGCAAAAAGAGCATTAGAAACCGGCTGTCCGAAGTCGCAACCGGAAGCGGCAATGCCGCATTTCCACCTGAGGCTCCAGGGACGCCGAACTGGGGGAGCCATGAGCAAATCACCAGCCACCCGCGAATTTGCCAGACGTGAACGGCCACTTTCGCCGCACCTGACCGTGTACCGGCCGCCGATCACCATGACGATGTCGATCATCCATCGCATCACCGGTGGCGCGCTCTACTTCGGCACGCTGCTGGTCGCCATATGGCTGATGGCGACGGCAAGCTCGCAGGCGACGTTCGACTGGGTCAACTGGGCCCTCGGCACCTGGCTCGGCCGGCTCATCCTGTTCGGCTACACCTGGGCGCTGATGCACCACATGCTGGGTGGCGTGCGCCATCTGGTATGGGACACCGGTGCCGGCCTCCAGAAGCACACGGCCTCGAAGATCGCCTGGGCGACGCTGGCCGGCTCGATCCTGCTTACGCTGCTGATCTGGATTGCCGGCTATATGGCGCGGGGAGCCTGATCATGAGCACTGGAAAGACCGATATGCGCACGCCGCTGGCGAAAGTCCGCGGCCTGGGTTCGGCCCGCGAGGGCACAGGACATTTCTGGCGCCAGCGCCTCACCGCCATCGCCAACATCCCGCTGACGCTGTTCTTCGTCGGTTTCCTGATAGCGCTCAACGGCGCCAGCCACGCCGAGGTGCGGGCAGCGCTCGCCAATCCGTTCGTGGCGCTGGTGCTCGCCCTGGTGCTCATCTCCGGGCTCATCCATATGCGGCTCGGCATGCAGGTGATCATCGAGGATTATGTGCATGGCGAAGGCATGAAGCTGGCGCTGATCGCGCTCAATACATTTTTCACCATAGCGGTCGGCGTCGCCTCGATCTTCGCCCTGCTCAAGCTGACATTCGGAGGCTGAGTTGGCCAAGGACGCAAAAGGGGCCAACACCGGTTCCGCTTATACCTATGTCGACCACAAATTCGACGTCGTGGTCGTCGGCGCCGGCGGTGCCGGCCTGCGCGCCACGCTCGGCATGGCCGAACAGGGCCTGCGCACCGCCTGCATCACCAAGGTGTTTCCGACCCGTTCGCACACGGTGGCGGCGCAAGGCGGCATTGCCGCGTCGCTGTCCAACATGGGCCCCGATTCCTGGCAGTGGCACATGTACGACACCGTCAAGGGCTCGGACTGGCTGGGCGATGTCGACGCCATGGAATATCTGGTGCGCGAAGCGCCGGCGGCGGTCTACGAGCTCGAACATTATGGCGTGCCGTTCTCGCGCACCGAAGAGGGCAAGATCTACCAGCGGCCGTTCGGCGGCCACATGATGAATTACGGCGAAGGCCCGCCGGTGCAGCGCACCTGTGCGGCGGCCGACCGCACCGGCCACGCCATCCTGCACACGCTCTACGGCCAGTCGCTGAAGAACAATGCGCAGTTCTTCATCGAGTATTTCGCGCTCGACCTGATCATGGAACCGGACGGCACCTGCACCGGCGTCGTCGCCTGGAACCTCGATGACGGCACCATCCATCGTTTCTCGGCCAAGATGGTGGTGCTGGCGACCGGCGGCTACGGCCGCGCCTACTTCTCGGCGACGTCGGCGCACACCTGTACCGGCGACGGCGGCGGCATGGCGGCACGCGCCGGCTTCCCGCTGCAGGACATGGAGTTCGTGCAGTTCCACCCAACCGGCATCTATGGCGCCGGCTGCCTGATCACCGAAGGCGCGCGCGGCGAGGGCGGCTATCTCGTCAACTCCGAGGGCGAGCGCTTCATGGAGCGCTACGCGCCGTCGGCCAAGGACCTTGCCTCGCGCGACGTCGTCTCGCGCTGCATGACGCTGGAGATCCGCGAAGGCCGTGGCGTCGGCAAGAAGAAGGACCACATCTTCCTGCATCTCGACCATCTCGATCCGGCCGTGCTGCACGAGAGGCTGCCCGGCATTTCGGAATCGGCGAAAATCTTTGCCGGCGTCGACCTGACCAAGGAGCCGATCCCGGTGTTGCCGACGGTGCACTACAATATGGGCGGCGTGCCGACCAATTACTGGGGCGAGGTGCTCAATCCGACGCCGAGGAGCCCGGACAAGGTGTCGCCCGGCCTGATGGCGGTCGGCGAGGCGGGCTGCGCCTCGGTGCACGGCGCCAACCGGCTGGGTTCGAACTCGCTGATCGACTTGGTGGTGTTCGGGCGCGCGGCGGCGATCCGGGCCGGCCAGGTCATCGACCGCAAGTCGGCGATCCCCGCGCCCAATGAAGCCTCGGTCGAGAAGATCATGGATCGCTTCGATCGGCTGCGCCACGCCAATGGCTCGACGCCGACGGCGGTGTTGCGCGAGAAGATGCAGAAGGCGATGCAGGAAGACGCGGCGGTGTTCCGCACGCAGGAATCGCTGGAGAATGGCTGCAAGCGCATTTCGGAAATTTGGACCGAACTGAAGGACATCAAGGTGTTCGACCGCTCGATGATCTGGAACTCCGACCTGGTCGAAACGCTGGAGCTGGAAAACCTGATGGCCAACGCCATCACCACGGTCTATGGCGCCGAGGCGCGCAAGGAGAGCCGCGGCGCGCATGCGCGGGAGGACTTTTCGGCCCGCGACGACAAAGTCTGGCGCAAGCACACGCTGGCCCGGCTCAGCGAAGACGGCAAGGTGACGCTGTCCTATCGGCCGGTGCACACCGAGCCGCTGCTGGCGGAGAAGGACGGCGGCATCAGCCTCGCCAAGATCGCGCCCAAGGCCAGGGTGTACTGATGATGGCGCCGGCGGCAGTGGGATATTCCGGTACGCCCCTTCCGGCCAAGCTCGGCCTGAAGGACGGGATGACCGCCGCTTTTATCGCGCTGCCATCGGAACTCGATGGCCTGACCGGTGCCGTGGCCTTTGCCGATGTCGACAGGCTGGTCGATTGGTCTGACATTTCGGGAACGACCCTGAAATACGATGCCGTTCATGCCTTCACCCGGCAGCGTGCCGAGATCGAGGATCGCCTCGGCGATGTCGAGGCGGCGATCAAGCGCGACGGCGTGATCTGGGTGTCCTGGCCGAAGAAGGCGTCGAAGGTGGCTACCGACGTCACCGAGGGCGTCGTTCGCGCAGAGGCGCTGAAGCGCGACCTGGTCGATGTGAAAGTCGCCGCCGTCAATGAAATCTGGTCCGGGCTGAAGCTCGTCATCCGAAAGGACCGCAGGTAATGGTCGAACTGACGCTCCCCAAGAACTCGCAGATCAAGCAAGGCAAGACCTGGCCGAAGCCGGAAGGCGCCACCAATTTGCGCGAGTATCGCATCTACCGCTGGTCGCCGGACGATGACGAGAACCCGCGCATCGACACCTATTTCGTCGACATGGACGATTGCGGACCGATGGTGCTCGACGCGCTGCTCTGGATCAAGAACAAGATCGACCCGACGCTGACCTTGCGCCGCTCGTGTCGCGAGGGCATTTGCGGCTCCTGCGCCATGAACATCGACGGCTCCAACACGCTGGCCTGCACCAAGGGCTGCGACGACATTTCCGGCGCCGTCAAGGTCTACCCGCTGCCGCATATGCAAGTGGTCAAGGATCTGGTGCCCGACCTCACCAATTTCTATGCCCAGCACGCCTCGATCCAGCCCTGGCTGAAGACGGTGTCGCCGGAGCCGGCCAAGGAATGGCTGCAGAGCCATGAGGACCGCGAAAAGCTGGATGGCCTCTACGAGTGCATATTGTGCGCCTGCTGCTCGACCTCGTGTCCGAGCTACTGGTGGAACGGCGACCGCTATCTCGGTCCGGCAACGCTGCTGCAGGCCTATCGCTGGCTGATCGATTCCCGCGACGAGGCCAAGGGCGAGCGGCTCGACAATCTCGAAGACCCGTTCCGGCTCTATCGCTGCCACACCATCATGAACTGCGCGCAGACCTGCCCTAAGGGCCTCAACCCGGCCAAGGCGATCGCCGAGATCAAGAAGATGATGGTGGAGAGAAGGGTGTAATTTCGATGGGGGGCTCGCCTCATCCGTTGCGATCCTTCGCGCCCCCCTCTGTCCTGCCGGACATCTCCCCCACTTGGGGGGAGATTGGCTATCATCGCCGTTTTCGCCAATCGCTTGCGATGCAGGAAGCGTCCTTCAACGCCTAAGGAGAGCGCTGGGTGCCGAAGCTGCCAATCTCCCCCCAAGTGGGGGAGATGTCCGGCAGGACAGAGGGGGGCGTTGTCCCGCCGACGTCAAGAGTTCTGCTCTGTCGCGCAGCTCGGATGTCTGTCAAAATCATGCTGCCCAAGAATCGATAGAAAATAGTCAATCCAATGACTGATAGCGAATTGCCCATTCTCTCCCCCATCGAAGCCCGCGTCCTCGGCTGCCTGATCGAGAAGAAGGAGCTGACGCCGGATGTCTACCCGCTGACGCTCAACGGCGCGCATGCCGCGGCCAACCAGAAGACGGCGCGCGAGCCGGTGATGTCGGTCGAGCTTGTCGAGGTCAGGCGGGCGCTGAGCCAGCTGGAGCAGAAGGGCCTGGTCCGGCAGGTCTTCGCGTCGCGCGTCGAGCGCTACGAGCATCTGGTGGCGCAGCGTTTCTCGCTCACTTCGGCGCAGATCGCGCTGATCGGCCTGATGCTGTTGCGCGGCGCGCAGACGGCGCATGAATTGCTGGCGCGGGCCGAGCGCATGGCGCGGTTTTCGTCGATCGATGCGCTGCGCACCGATCTCGACCTGCTGATCGGCCGCCGGCCGCCGCTGGTGATGCTGATCGAGCGCGGTCCCGGCCAGCGCGAGGAGCGCTTTATGCATCTGCTCAGCGGCGCGGTGCAGATCGCGGCCATCGCCATGCACCAGGCCCCGTCGTCGGCCGTCTCAGCGGCCTCCGGCCTCGAAGAGCGCGTCAGCGCCCTCGAGGAAGAGGTTGCTAGGCTGCGCGCCCGCATCGAGGCGCTGACCGGCGAAGGAAGCTAACGACCGTTCGACCCGGGCTGGTTTCAGACGATCATTGTGGAAGTTGGTGCCGCCCCTCATCACCCTGCCGGGTGTTCGTTGTTCGAAAAGCCAAGCATTTGGCTTTTCGTCCGCTTCGCGGACACGCCTCAACTCCCCGTATAGGGACGGGGAGAAGGGGCTGGCCGCGATGCCGGCGTCCTTTTTGCAACGCTGATGATTGGCGAAACCGTGGATGAGAGCGCCCCTCTCCCCGTCATAATACGGGGAGAGGATGCCGGCAGGCAGGTGAGGGGCAGCGCAAACGCCTGCAGGTTCTGCGATGTTGTTCACCCAAGCCTGGCGTCGAGTGATACCTTGATGGCGCCGAGTGCCTTCGAGACCGGGCATTCAGCCTTGGCCTTTTCGGCCAGCTCCTTGAATTTCGCCGCGTCGATGCCCGGAACCTTGCCGACCACCGTGATGGCGCTGCCGGTGATGCCGGTGCCGGGAACCAGCGTCACCACCGCCTTGGCGTCGAGCTCGGTGGCGGGTGTGCCGTTCTCGGCCAGGAAGTGCGAGAACTGCATGGCGTAACAGCCGGCGTGGGCCGCGGCGATCAACTCTTCCGGATTGGTGCCGGATTTGCCGCTCTCATCCTCGAAGCGCGCCTTGAACGAATAGGGCGTGCCCTTCAGGGTGCCGCTCTGCGTGTCGAGCGTGCCTTTGCCCTCTTTGAGATTGCCTTTCCAGACGGCGTTTGCGGTGCGGTCCATGAATTCCTCCTTGAGTGTTTCGATTGCGCCGGCCCGGCGCCAGCGTTGCTCTCAACTATAGCGCGGGCACGCCGGAAGGCCACCGCGCTGTTTCGGCGCGGGTGCAATGCCGGCGGCGCAATGAAATTTTTCTGAAAAAATGTGCGTGCAAAAATGTCGACTTCCATCTGCCCCGGCCGTCCTGCGGGCGGCCACGGATTTCGTGGCGGATGGAGGTTCACATGAACGATCTGTTTTCTGCTCACTGGACAAGCACCGGCCGCAAGGCTGGTGAACAAGAAATCGACTGGTTGCAGCAGCCCGCGTCCGGCTTCGGCCGGCTGCTTGTGGCGGTCGCCATCATCGGGGTCGGGGTGTGCTTTCTCGATCACGCGGCGGGCAAAGGCCCGGCTGACAGCTTGATCGCCTCATCCTATGATTCGTCACGATAAGGGAGATGGACATGCAATATGTTTGCCTGGTCTACGGTGAGGAAAAAGATCTCCATGCCATGACGACAGAGCGTCTGGCCAAGCTCGACGCCGATTCGCTGGCCTATGACCGGTCATTGGACCAACGTGGGATGCTGATTATCGCGCAGGCGCTGCAACCGGTGAAAACCTCGAAAACCGTTCGCAGGCGCAAGGGCAAGAGGCTGATCACCGACGGCCCGTTCGCCGAGACCAAGGAGCAGTTGCTCGGTTTCGTCATGATCGAGGCGAAAGATCTCGACGAGGCGCTGGAAATCGCCGGCGAGATCCCTCTGGCTGAAATCGGCACCATCGAGGTGCGCGCGATCTACAACGTGCCGGGATCATAGATCCTGCCATGCGTTGCGGTCATTTGGAAACCTGGGGCGTTCGGTCGAGCGAACGTCCCGATTTCCGGCGCAACTATTGCGTGTTGAAGCAACGCAAGAGTTCTCCTATCGTCGCCGGGGATTTTGGGGGATTCGACATGCCTTTCCTGATTGCTATCCTTGGCGTGTTGGGCGCGGCGGCGTTCTGGTGGTACCGGATGAAGGCGATGAACGAGGCGGCGCGTGACGTTGCCGATGTCATCGGCCGGGTCCAGGGCTCCGTGCGCCGCAAGAAGCTGCGCAAGCAGGCGGCCCTGTCGCCATTGACGGCGATCGACGATCCGGTGGTGGCGGCGGCGACGCTGATCACCGCCATCGTCTCCGAGGACGGGCCTGTGCTGCCGCAGCGCGAGGCTGTCATTCGCGCGGTGATTTCCGAGATCGCCGACAAGAAGAAGACCGACGAAGCGGTGATCTACGCCAAATGGGCAGCATCACAGATCGACGACACCACGATCGTCATCGACAAGCTGGCGCCGTTCCTGCGCGAACGGCTCGACGTGGCCGAGCGAAACGATCTGCTGCAGATGGTCAACCGCGCCGCACAAGGCGGCGAGAAACGCCTCGAAATATCCGACCAGCGCATATTGCGGCTGCGGCAGAAGCTGGGTTTCGAGGTCAACTAGGTTGCGCTGATGTTCAGGTCGGGCCGGCCTGGCCTGAATCTCAACACACCTGGCATGTCCGTGAGACGGCTCAGATCGCCTCGCCTTTCAACAGTCTTGGCGTGCCGGCGGAAAGCCCGGACGCCTGGCGGATAAAAAACTCCTTCAGCCGCGGCATGCGTTCGACCAAGCCGAGCCCGATGTCACGGACGGTGCGCAGCGGGCCGATGTCGTTGGAAAACAGCCGGTTCAGGACGTCTGTCGTGACGCCCATCTGCACGGTGTCGAAGCGCCGCCACTGCTGGTAGCGTTCGAGCACGTCAAGCGCGCCGATGTCCTGGCCGAGGCGGTCGGCCTCGACGATCACTTCGGCCAAAGCGGCGACATCCTTGAAGCCGAGATTGAGGCCCTGGCCGGCGATCGGGTGGATGCCGTGGGCGGCGTCGCCGGCGAGCGCGATGCGCGGCGCGACGAAGGCGCGCGCGATGGTCAGGCCGAGCGGCCAGGCGCGCGGCTTGTCGGCGACGCGGATTTCGCCAAGCTTCATGCTGAAACGCTGTTCGAGTTCGTGCTCGAAGACGAGATCGTCACCGGCAACCAACTTCTCGGCATCCTGCGTGCGCTCGACCCAGACGATCGACGAGCGGTTGGTGCCGTCCTCGCCGGGCTTGAGCGGCAGCGTGGCAAACGGGCCGGCCGGCAGGAAATGTTCTTCCGCACGGCCATTGTGCGGGCGTTCATGCGCCACCGTGCAGACGATGCCGGACTGGCCATATTCCCACTTCACCGTCTTGATGCCGGCCATGTCGCGCAGCTTCGAGTTGACGCCGTCGGCGGCGACCAGCAGCCGGGTCTTCAGCGTCGCGCCGTCGGCAAGATGCACGGTGATGCCGGCGCCGTTGGTCTCAAAACCCTGCACGGCGACGCCCTCGATGATGTCGATGCCGAGTTTCTCGGCGCTGGCCCGCAAGGCGCCGTTCAGCGCCCGGTTGGCCACCATATGCGCAAAGGGCTCGCCCGGCGCGATCTCGCCGTCGAAGGTCAGGAAGACCGGGCGCACCGGATCGGAGGTGCGCGAATCGGTGATGATCATCTCGGTGATCGCCTGGGCCTGCGGCGCAATCTCGGCCCACACGCCGAGCTGGTCGAGCATGCGGCAGGCGGCGGCGGCAATGGCCGATGCGCGGCCATCCCTTTGCCAGGCGCCGGCGGGCGCGGCATCGACAAGGGCGACGGCAAGGCCCGGACGCGCCTGCTTCAGCGAGACGGCCGCGGCAAGGCCGACATAGCCGGCGCCGGCGACCAGAACGTCGAGCCCAAACCTTGTTTTCGCGCTTGGCCTGGTTTTCGCGTCGGTCTTGCGTTCCATCTTCTTCGCTCCTTGCACGCCGACCGGGTCTTGCGCCCTTGACTGCCTGTCCGTCCTGTCGGAAACCGCCATAACACTTCTGCGGCAAGGGCGCGAAAATATGACGGCTGCCATGGACGAGCTTCTCGGCATTCTCGACCTCGAGAAGCTGGAACACAATCTGTATCGTGGTCGCAGCCCCTTGCTCGACTGGCAGCGCGTCTTCGGCGGCCAGACCATCGCCCAGGCGCTGGTGGCGGCACAGCGAACCGTCGACCCCGATCGCCACGTGCATTCGCTGCACGGCTATTTCATGCGGCCCGGCGACACCAAGGTGCCGATCGTCTACGAGGTCGACCGGATCCGCGATGGCGGCTCCTTCACCACACGCCGCGTGGTGGCGATCCAGCACGGCCAGGCGATCTTTTCGCTGGAAGCCTCGTTCCAGCAGGATGAGGTCGGCCTCGAACACCAGGTGCCGATGCCGCAGGACGTCCCGGGGCCAGACACCTTGCTGTCGCAGCGCGAGTTGCTGGGCAAGTTCGGCGAGGCGGTGCCCGAAGGCATCAAGCGCTACTGGGAGCGCGACCGGCCGATCGAGATGAAGCCGGTGATGCTGAAGCACTACACCAGCCGCGAAAAGCTGGAGCCGAAGCAGAACATCTGGATCCGCACGACCGGTCCGGTGCCGGCGGACCGCGCCATGCAGGCGGCGGTGCTCGCCTATCTTTCCGACATGACGCTGCTCGACACGTCGACCTTCGCGCATGGCCGGGCCATTTTCGATCGCGATATCCAGGCGGCGAGCCTCGATCACGCCATGTGGTTCCATCGCAGCCATCCGCTCGACGACTGGATGCTCTACACGCAAGACAGCCCGTCGACACAAGGGTCGCGCGGCTTTACGCGCGGCTCGCTGTTTGCCCGCGACGGCACGCTTATCGCCTCGGTTGCGCAGGAAGGGCTGATCCGGCTCAAGCGATCGCCTACAGAGTAGGCATTTTGCAAAAATTGCCTAATTTTTAAGCAGTCACTTTGCCGGCGTTGCGTGCACGTCGCCGCGTTAGTCGCTTCAATTCCTTTGTTTACAACAGGTTAACACCCTGCTTCGGCAATTGGCACGGAGCTTGAATCCTCGTGGGCACTCTCCGGCTCTTTGGGATCGGTGAAGTCGTGCAAACGCGGGGGACCGCAACAGCAAAGGGTGAAACCTTATGAAAATCGTGATGGCAATCATCAAGCCGTTCAAGCTCGACGAGGTACGCGAAGCGCTTACCGCCGTCGGCATCCAGGGCCTGACCGTCACCGAAGTCAAAGGCTACGGGCGTCAGAAGGGGCATACGGAAATCTATCGCGGTGCGGAATACGCGGTCAGTTTCCTGCCGAAGATCAAGATCGAAGTCGCGGTCAGTGCCGACATGGTCGACAAGGCCGTCGAAGCCATCACCGCGGCCGCCAAGACCGGCCAGATCGGCGACGGCAAGATCTTCGTTTTCGGCATCGATCAGGCGGTGCGCATCCGCACCGGCGAAACAGACACCGACGCGCTCTGAGCGGCGAACACGTATTCCAATGGAGAGTTCAATGAATATACCTTCCACCTTGAAGACGACGGGACGCGCCGCCCTTTTGGGGTCGCTCGCTCTCGCAGCATTGGGCACGGTCACCGCCTTCGCGCAGGAAGCGGCTCCCGCCGCGGCCGCGGCTGCACCGGCTGCCGCCCCCACCCCGGTGCTCGACACCGGCAACACCGCCTGGATGCTGACCTCGACGGCGCTCGTGCTGATGATGACCATTCCGGGCCTGGCGCTGTTTTACGGCGGCATGGTGCGCAAGAAGAACGTGCTCGCCACCATCATGCAGAGCTTTGCCATCACCTGCCTGGTAACGGTGCTGTGGTTCATGTTCGGCTATTCGCTGGCCTTCTCCGACGGCGGCGGCATGAATGCCTATCTCGGCGGCACCTCGAAATTCTTCCATCACGGCATCACCACTGCCTCGCTGTGGCTGCCGGGCGTCGCGAACATTCCTGAATTCGTCTTCTCGATGTTCCAGATGACCTTCGCCATCATCACCCCGGCGCTGATTGCCGGCGCCTTCGCCGAACGCTTCAAATTCTCGGCGCTGCTGATCTTCATGGCGCTGTGGCTGCTCGTCGTCTACGTGCCGATCGCGCATTGGGTCTGGGGTGGCGGCTTCCTCGGCACGGCTGGCGTGCTCGACTTCGCCGGCGGCACGGTCGTCCACATCAACGCCGGTGTCGCCGGTCTGGTCTGCGCGCTGGTTCTCGGCAAGCGCGAAGGCTACGGCACCGCCAACATGGCGCCGCACAACCTGGTCTATTCGGTGATCGGCGCTTCGCTGCTGTGGGTCGGCTGGTTCGGCTTCAACGCCGGTTCGGAACTGGCTGCCGACGGTCTTGCCGGCGCTGCCATGCTCAACACCCAGGTTGCCACCGCAGCTGCGGCGCTGGCCTGGATGTTCGCCGAATGGATCGTCGCCAAGAAGCCCTCCGTGCTCGGCATCATCTCGGGTGCCGTCGCCGGCCTGGTGGCGGTGACGCCGGCTTCCGGCTTCGTCAACCCGACCGGCGCCTTCATCGTCGGCATCGTTGCCGGCGTCCTCTGCTATCTCTCGGCGGTCAAGGTCAAGCACATGTTCGGCTATGACGACTCGCTCGATGCGTTCGGCGTGCACGGCGTCGGCGGCGTCATCGGCGCCCTGCTCACCGGCGTGCTGGCCGATCCGGCGATCAACAGCCTGTCGTCGGGTGCTTCGCTCGGCAAGCAGATCTACGGCGTCGCCGTCACCATCGTGTGGACGGCCGTCGCCACCTTCGTGATCCTCTACATCGTCAAGGCGCTGGTCGGCCTGCGTCCGACGACCCAGGAAGAGGTCGAAGGCCTCGACATCTCCCAGCATGGCGAAGTGGTGCCGTAAGGCCAGCTTAGCCAACGGGGCCGGCGGAACCCTCCTCCCGCCGGCCCCTAATCTGCTTACGCAATTCCGAACGGAAAACCGCTGCGCACTTTTCCTGGAATTGTTTTGAAAAGATCCCGTCGTGACGCTCCCGAAAGGAGCTCACGCATTGAGGCCCGGATTGTATCCGGGCCTCTTTTTTTGGTAAAATTTTCCGACAATACCCATGGTTCGCGCAATCACGTTCTCGTGATGGGCCTTTGGGAAGAAACATCGGCCGCATCGGTTCCGAACT
Source organism: Mesorhizobium kowhaii (assembly GCF_003253745.1). Lineage (GTDB taxonomy): Bacteria > Pseudomonadota > Alphaproteobacteria > Rhizobiales > Rhizobiaceae > Mesorhizobium > Mesorhizobium kowhaii. The sequence continues at coordinate 331,924 of NZ_MZXV01000076.1, read as the reverse complement.
GTGGGGAACGACCGCCATTCCGGCGCTCGTTGCGAACGACAGGGAGGAACCATCTCATGAACTTCAAGAACATCTGCCTCGGAGCGCTCGCGCTTGCCATGGTCAGCGGCACGGCATTTGCCGGCGCTCTGGATGAACCGGACAACATGGCGCCGTTCTTCACCGATGCCAGCATGAAAACCATGAAGCCCAAGGCCGAATTCAAGGCCGCCTGGGATGCGATGGCGAAGGACAAGCAGGGCGCCATGATGAAGGAATGCCAGGACGCGGCCATGAGTAAGCCGCACGCCGAGTTCTGTGCGAACCTGCAGGCGCTTGGCGGCGCCAACTGACACGTCTTGATCGGGCCGAGGTCCGATCTATTTCGCGAAACGAACAATGGCGTGCCTTGTGCCCGCCATTGTCCCGTTGGCCAGGCTGGTGCTCGTCGAAAGGGCTTGCGCAGGATCTCGCGATAACCCGTTCCGGCGGCAGCTTTATCCGCCGGCTCCGTCGTCCATCATGGTGTTTGTCAGCGCCTCGTAGGCCCTGCTGCATGTCTGGGAATGCGGGCAATTCCTGACAATCATCACAGGCGCGACCGTCAGGACAGCCGCGATCAGAATCTGCAGGCCGAGCCCCAGCACTCCAAATCCCTTGCCGAAAAGACCCCTGTACAGAAAATACAGGCCTTGCATCAGACAGGCTGTGGCGAGGATGTGCAGGAGCGGGCCGGTCGCTCTGGCAAAGGGCGTCACGTAGCCATCCGGGAAGCCCACCATGCCGAGTTCGACAAACCAGTGCAGGGCAAGCAGGAGACTGAGCCCTGCCCAGCCCAGAACCGCTACGCGAAGGACGACGGATTGCATGCCTCTATCCACGGTTGGTGGCCCTGCGGCAAAGTCACGGCACCGCTCTTGGGTCGCTTTCCTCGGGCGGCAGGCGGCTCAACCGGCGGTAACGAGGTTTGATCACCTCAACCTCTTATAGTTAATGCGCCCTTAACCTTCCCGCCGATAGTCTGAGACCCGAATCTGCCGGAGTGCGCCACGCACCCGCACCAAGCAATGACAGACGGGGAAGAGCATGCGTTCAGGGGCTTCAGCACCGCTCGCGCTGCCCAATACGGGGCACGGCATCCAGGCGTTCGCGCGGCGTCAGGTCGGGCGGCTGGTCGGTGCCGGACTGTTCGTGCTGGCCGCCTTCGGGGTCGCCAGCCTTGCCACCTGGAACGTCGCTGATCCGAGCTTCTCGCACGCCACGAACAACACCGTCACCAACGCCATGGGCTATGCCGGTGCGGTGTTCTCCGATCTGGCCATGCAGTTCTTCGGCCTCGCCGCCGTTGCCGCCCTGGTTCCAACTGTCATCTGGGGTTTTCTGCTGTTTTCCGCGCGCGGCGTCGACAGGCTGCCCAGGCGCGGGTTGTCCTGGTTCGGCTTCGGCCTGCTGGCCGCGGCCATGGCCGGCTGCGTGGTGCCGCCCAAGACCTGGCCGCTGCCCACCGGCCTCGGCGGCGTGTTCGGCGACATGGTGCTGAAAATCCCTGGCGTTGTCATCGGCGGCTATCCGACCGGGCTGTTCGCCAGCATCATCGCCATCTTGCTGGCCGCACCGGCGCTGTGGCTCTTTGCCCACGGTTCGGCGCTGATCGGACGCAAGAATGGCTTCGCCGTGATGGAGGACGAGCCTGCCGCCGATCCGCGTGACGACGACCTTTTGTTCGACAATGACGAGGATGAAGGCGACGAAGGCATTCTGGCGCTTGGCGCCATCACCCATTGGTGGCTGTCGCTGCGCGCCTGGATGCACCGCCGCGCCGTGCGCCGCAGGCAGGAGCGGGAGGAGTACGAACCGGAGATGGAGCCGCGCGCCAGTGCCTGGCGGCGGGCCGCCGAACGGGTCGAATCGGCCGAATTCGCCGAATCGCGGATGAGCCTGGATGGCCGCGCCCGCGTCGAGCCCGAATTCTTCGCCGCCATGGTCAATGACCGCAGCGTTTCGGTCGATCCGGATGATGACGATGTCTTCGACAATGGCAGCGAAGATGCCGATTTCGACGATGAGCCTGTCGTGCAACGCCGTCCGGCGCCGACGGCCAGGGTCCAGCAGTTCCGCTCCGATGCCGCCACGCGCGTCGAGGCGCCGGCGCCGCGTCCGGCTCCGGGTGCCCGCGTCCAGCGCGAGGCACAGACATCGCTGATCGGCTCGGAAAAATTCGAAATGCCGTCGCTGCATTTCCTGTCCGAACCGAAAAACGTGGTGCGCGACGCCAGCCTGTCCAAGGACGCACTGGAACAGAATGCCCGTCTGCTCGAGGGCGTGCTGGAGGATTTCGGCGTCAAGGGCGAGATCATCGCCGTCCGCCCCGGTCCGGTCGTCACGCTCTATGAGCTCGAACCGGCGCCCGGCATCAAATCGTCGCGCGTCATCGGCCTGTCCGACGACATCGCCCGTTCGATGAGCGCCATCGCCTGCCGCGTCGCCGTGGTGCCCGGCCGCAACGCCATCGGCATCGAGCTGCCGAACGCCAAGCGCGAAACCGTCTATCTCCGGGAGATCCTGGCCAGCCGTGACTTCGAAACGACGAAGGCCAAGCTGGCACTGGCGCTGGGCAAGACCATCAATGGCGAGGCGGTCATCGTCGACATCGCCAAGATGCCGCACGTGCTGGTCGCCGGCACCACCGGCTCGGGCAAATCGGTAGCCATCAACACCATGATCCTGTCGCTGCTCTACCGGCTGACGCCGCAGGATTGCCGGCTGATCATGATCGATCCGAAAATGCTGGAACTGTCGGTCTATGACGGCATTCCGCATCTGCTCACGCCGGTGGTCACCGATCCGAAGAAGGCGGTGGTGGCGCTGAAATGGACCGTGCGCGAGATGGAGGACCGCTACCGCAAGATGTCGAAGGTCGGCGTGCGCAACATCGACGGTTTCAATGCCCGTGTGCAGCAAGCCGACAAGAAGGGCGAAAAGATTTCGCGCACAGTGCAGACCGGCTTCGACCGCCAGACCGGCGAGGCGATCTACGAGACCGAGAATCTCGATCTCGAGCCGATGCCCTATATCGTCGTCATCATCGACGAGATGGCCGACCTGATGATGGTCGCCGGCAAGGACATCGAAGGTGCGGTGCAACGCCTGGCGCAGATGGCGCGTGCCGCCGGCATCCATGTCATCATGGCGACACAGCGCCCGTCGGTCGATGTCATCACCGGCACCATCAAGGCCAATTTCCCGACCCGCATCTCTTTCCAGGTGACGTCGAAGATCGACAGCCGCACCATTCTGGGCGAGCAGGGCGCCGAGCAGCTGCTCGGCATGGGCGACATGCTCTACATGGCCGGCGGCGGCCGTATCCAGCGCGTGCACGGCCCGTTCGTCGCCGATGAAGAGGTCGAGAAGATCGTCGCGCACCTGAAGCTGCAGGGCGTGCCGGAATATCTCGACGCCATCACCGAGGATGACGGCGAGGACGACGACGAGCCGTCTGGCAAGGGCGGTTCCGGCGGTGGTGGCGGCAACAGCAATTTCGAGGATTCCGACGATCCCTACGATCAGGCGGTTTCCGTGGTGCTGCGCGACGGCAAGGCTTCCACCAGCTACATCCAGCGCCGGCTGGGCATCGGCTACAACCGCGCCGCCTCGATCATCGAGAAGATGGAGAAGGAAGGGATCGTCGGCCCGGCCAACCATGCCGGCAAGCGTGAGATCCTGGTGCCGACCGAAGAGGACAAATTCTGACCGGAGACCCCTGTGACAGCTCCTGTCTGGCAACCTTGAGCCGTTCAAGGCGTTGAAGCGACTGAGGGTGCGGCCTGACCCGCCAAACTTCAGCCCAACTGGGGGTCCAAGCACTAGAGCAACTCAGGAATCAGATGAGAGTGACCGACATGAAAAACGATCCTTCAGCGCTCAGCAGTTTTGCTCCCACCCGGCGCCAGCTGCTCGGGCTTGGCCTCGCTTTTGCGGGGGCGACAGCCTTCAACGTGATGCCCGGCTTCCAGTTGCTGGCTTCGGCGCAAGCGGCCGTGCCGCCGGCCGCACAGAAGATCGCCGATCATTTTTCCTCGGTCAAATCGATGAGCGGCGAATTCGTGCAGTTCGGTCCCAAGGGCGAGCAGACCGGCGGCAAGTTCTTCCTCGAACGGCCGGGCAAGATCCGCTTCAACTATGACGGCGCGTCAAATTTCCGGGTGATTTCAGACGGCAAGTCGGTGGCCATCCTGAACAAGAGGCTGAACACGTCCGATCTCTATCCGCTGTCGAAGACGCCGCTGAAGCTGCTGCTCGACGACAGGATCGATCTCTCCGGCGACCGCGTCAAAAGCGTCAAGCAGGAAGATGACCTCACCACCATCCAGCTCGCCGACAAAACGGTGTTCGGCAATTCGAAGATCACGATGATGTTCGATCCCAAATCCTACGAATTGCGTCAGTGGACGATCACCGATGCGCAGGGCAAGGACACGACGGTGATGATCTTCAACGTCAAGGAAGGCGTCAGCTTCGCCGCCGACACCTTCGCCATCGACTACACCGCGAATCGCGAACTCAACACCAAGACGCGCTAGGTTCCTTCCCGACGTCGGCAGCGCCAAGGTCGACGATTAGTGCGAGGCTTGTCTTTGCGGCTTGCGGCTGGCAGTTTCCCGGACTGACTCCGTCAAAAGGCGTCTGCCCCGTCAGGGCCCGTCGGTTCTGGCTCGCCATACGCTGTCCTGGATTGCCAAATGCCCTTTTCCATCGCCACCTGGAACATCAATTCCGTTCGCCTGCGCATGCCGATCGTCGAACGCCTGCTTGTCGAGCATGCGCCTGACGTGCTCTGCCTGCAGGAGACGAAAGTTCCGGACGAGCTGTTTCCCGAAAAGGCGTTCCGCAAGCTCGGCTACGAGCACATCGCCTTCCACGGCCAGAAGGGCTACCACGGCGTCGCGACGGTGGCGCGGCGGCCGATCGAGGTGGTCGAGAAGCGCCGCTTCTGCGAAATCGAGGACAGCCGGCACCTGTCGGTGACGGTACGGGCCGGCGGCAAGGCGATCCTGCTGCACAATTTCTACGTTCCGGCGGGCGGCGACGAACCGGATCCTGTCATCAACAGGAAGTTCAAGCACAAGCTCGATTTCGTCGCCGAGATGAATGCCATCCGTGCCGAGCATGACGAGGTGTCGGGCTCTGTCCTGGTCGGCGACCTCAACATCGCCCCGCTCGAACACGACGTCTGGTCGCACAAGCAGTTGCTCAACGTCGTCAGCCACACGCCGGTCGAGACGGAAAATTTCGAGGCGATGCGGCTCGCCGGCAACTGGGTCGACCTGATGCGGCTCAATATTCCGCACGAGCAGAAGCTTTACACCTGGTGGAGCTATCGCGCGCAGGACTGGCAAGCCTCGGACCGTGGCCGGCGGCTCGATCATGTCTGGTCGTCGCCAAACCTGGTGCCGGACTTTGCCGGCTACGAGATCCTGCGCCTGGCGCGCGGCTGGGAGCGCCCGTCGGACCATGTGCCGGTCATCGCGCGCTTCGATCTCGATTAGGGTGTATTGAGATTCAGGTGATGCCGGCCTGCAAATGGCGACTTCCTGCGCTTCCGGTGCTCACGTACCAAAAAGTACGCTCCGTTCCGGTTCTCGGAAGCGGCCTAGTTTGGTCGCTTCGCGCCCGTCTTCGACTCCGGCTCGGCCTGACCTGAATCTCAAAACACCTTAGAGTGCGTCGCAGCCAGACGGGTTCAAACGACGGGCTTCAGGTCCTTGGCTTTGTGGGTGTCGTTGTCCAAAGACTGCTGCGTGGACAGGCATCCTGTCTTGTCCGTATCCCCGAGCAGATAGGGATGGTCGCGGCGGCGCGCGGCCAACATCCTGCGAGCCGCTTCGATGATTTTCGGCGCCGGGACATTGGCGACCAGCCCAGTTGGACTTGCATGGCGTGCCTCAATCATGTCGACGCTGTTCGAAAGCGGCCGCCAACGGCTCATGCTGGCACCGCCGCTGACGATAACCATCGGCGTCATCACCGTAGCCATCAGATGTGCCGTACCGCCTTCGGCGCCAATGTAAAGATCGGCAAACTCTCCGAGCGCCAGCAGAATATCGCTGACGGCGACATCCTCCACCGTGCCGGAATCGATAGACTGCAACTTCGGCACGCGCCGAACCAGTTCAGCGACGTCAGGGCCGTCGCCGGGCGTCTTCACATAGATAAGGTTTGCTCCGTCGGCGATCATGCTGTCGGATATTGCGACAACCTGATCCGTTGTCATTCGTTTGTCGCCGTCACCATGCGCCGCGATAACGATCAATGGGCCATGCTTGCCGTCCGCCAGCCGCCTGGCCACCGCGCGCGCGCCCGGGGTCGGCTCCAGCCGATGGTCAAAAGGCAGCCGTCTCCGCGCAAGACGCTCGACAAGGCGGTGGTAGCGCCAGGCATTGTGCTCGGGGCGAGCTTCGGGTTTTTGGCCGGGGGGCCAGGAGCGCGAAAGCCGGAAAGTTCGCTTCATAGGCAATCTCGCGCCCGAGCAGCGAGGCCCAGGTCTGAATCAGCCAGGGCGCCACCATACGAAAATCGACAATGGCTACCCGCTCCTTGCCCTTGCGGTGGCTGGCCACCAAACGCGCCAGCGGCGTGCGCACATTGATCGCATCGACCAGGTGGTCGACATGGCGATTGAGGACATGTTCAAGGGTCGATGATGCGGTGGTTCCGTAGACGATGAAACTATCGGGGAATGCCGTTCTGGCGGCCCGCAAAGCCGGGACCCGGACCAACCCGTCGCCAAACGCGTCATTCCGGGAATACAGGATGATCATCTCGTACCGAGCTGGCGACATGCCGCGCTCCCCCAGGGAGCTTGGTGGTGGCGGTGGCTGCTACGCCGCCCGCCTTTCGGGGTTCTGTAGGATTTCACCTCTTGCCTGTCAACGAAACCTCGCCCCTCGGGGCCGGGCAGCGGGATAACCAACGCGTCGCTGCAGCTCAGCCCTCGAAACGAGGCGCCAGTTCCTCGATGCGGCGGATCAATGCCTGGAATTCCTCGGAGATGCGCTGGTGCAGATTCACTGCGATTTCCGGATATTCTTCGAGGATGCGGCGGAACATCTTGCGGCTGAGCCGGATCACTTCCGAATCGATTTCGGCCGACGCGCTGGTCAGCCGGTTGCTGTCGGCGATCAACGCCAGTTCACTCAGGATCGTGCCGGGCCCCGCCGTGCCTATCGGGATGCGTTCGCCATTCTGCTCTCGATAGAGCACGATGCGCCCGCTGACCACGACATAGGCCGAATCGGCCTCGTCATCCTCGCGATAAAGCTTATGGTTGGCTTGCAGTATTGTGTTCTCGGCGCCGAAGGCGAGCAGACGCAACTGTTCCTGCGTGAAGCCCTCGAAGAGCCTCACGGCGGACAGGATGCGAATGTCGTCATCCAACGCCATCTAGCTGTGTCCCCGAACGGTCAGTCCAATCCCTCCACTGCGATACGATCCAGAACCCCCTCCAACAGGATCGTACCCGAATGCAGCCCCGCCCCGGCCGCTCATTGGATAATGAAATGTTTAAGGAACCAGCTTGTAGCCGCCGCTTTCTGTCACAAGAATTTCCGCATTGGAAGGATCGCGCTCGATCTTCTGGCGTAGCCGGTAGACGTGGGTTTCCAACGTGTGCGTGGTGACGCCGGAATTGTAGCCCCACACTTCCTCGAGCAGCACGTCGCGCGTCACCACCTTCTGGTCGGCGCGATAGAGATATTTGATGATCGAGGCCTCCTTCTCCGTCAGCCGCACCTTGCCGCCACGCGGGTCGATCAGCAGTTTCTGGCTGGGCTTGAAGGTGTAGGGCCCGACCGAGAAGGTGGCGTCCTCGCTCTGCTCATGCTGGCGCAATTGCGCACGGATGCGCGCCAGCAGCACAGCGAAGCGGAACGGCTTCGTCACATAGTCGTTGGCGCCGGCCTCGAGACCGAGGATCGTATCGGAATCGGTGTCGTGGCCGGTCAGCATGATGATGGGCGCCTTGTAGCCGCCCTTGCGCAGGATCTTCACCGCTTCGCGGCCATCCATGTCGGGCAGGCCGACATCCATGATGAGCAGATCGATGAGGCCTCCGCGCGCCGTGGCGACGCCTTTTGCCGCAGTCGATTCCTGCAGCACGTCGAATTCCTCGTAGAGGGACAATTGCTCGACCAGAGTGCCGCGCAGGTCGTCATCGTCGTCGACGATTAGAATGGTGCGTGAAGTCATGGATCAATCCGTTGTTTTGAAAAGAAAATTCAGTTGACCGCTGCCTGTTTATGCGGAAGCTGACCAGCACAACAGCCGATCACAGTGATTTGTTCCGTGGCACGATCATACAAGAAAAAACGCGATCGCAATGCAGCCGGCGCAATTTTGCGAAAAGGGCTGCGCGTGCTGACCGTGCGGGCGAGGCCCGGCAACCCGAGCCAGGGCCTGCTGCAGGCCGGCGGAACTGTGTTTGCCTGTGCTCTGGGACGGGGCGGCATCTCGGCCGGCAAGCGCGAAGGCGACGGCGCCACGCCGCTTGGCCACATGCGGATCCTGTCGGGCTATTTCCGGGGAGATCAGTTCTCCAGCGGCCGCAAGACGCGTTTGGCGATGGCGCCGATCGGGCCTGATCTGGGCTGGTGCGAAGTGCCTGACGACCGCAACTATAACAGGCCGGTCAAGATTCCCTACGGCGCCAGCCACGAACGCATGCGGCGCGACGACCGTCTCTACGACGCCTGCCTGGTGCTCGACTGGAACCTGGCGCCACGCCGGCGTGGGCGCGGCAGCGCCATCTTCTTCCACCTGGCGCGCCCCGGCTTCACGCCGACTCAAGGGTGCGTGGCGGTGACGGCGCGCACTATGGCGCGGCTGCTGCCGTTGCTGTCGGACAGGACGGTGATGAAGGTGGTGCGGTAAGTAAGGGAGTAGGGAGTAGGGAGTAGGGAGTAGGGATCAGCGTCGGCGCCGTAGCTTCCTATTACATACTGCCCTACTCCCCTATTCCCTTCCGGCCAGGCTTTTGCCAGCCGATGTCGAGAAGGCCTAACCGACCCATTTCCCTGTCCATGGCACGGGCGACGTCACGGCGCTCGGCGCCGATGTCGCGTAGCTGGCGATCGGGGAGGTCCTCGACGTTTTGGTGGGCGATATCGTGGCGGGCGAGGCGTATGGCGACCCTGGCATGGCGAAACCAGTCAAGCACCGCGCGTAGCCAGGCCGGCGTGGACGCTGGTGAGTTCAAAACGATGTGGGACATGGCGTGATCCGTTTCATCCGGATGTCAAATCCGGTTTGATGGTGTGTCGATGAATGCAGCATGCCGCATTGAAATTTAAATGAGAAACGAGTAGTTCTTTCAAGATCATCAAGTTTTATTTGAGGATGGTATGTCCCGCCTGCTGCCTGGAACGCGAGCGCTGAGGACGCTGGAAGCCGCCGCCCGGCACCTCAACTTCACTCGTGCCGCCGACGAGCTCGGCCTGACGCCGGCTGCGGTCAGCCATCAGATCAAGGAAATCGAGGATCAGCTGGGCATCGTGCTGTTCACGCGCACCAGCCGCACCATCCGGCTGACGGCGGCGGGCACGGTGCTGTTCGAGGCCTCGATCGATGCGCTCGACCTGCTTGGCCGGGCCGTCTCGCGTGCGCGCAAGCTGACGCGCGGCACGGCATTGCTGAAGGTAACGCTCGACGCCCAGTTCGCGTCAAAATGGCTGATGCGGCGCGTCGACGATTTTCGCAGGCGTCGGCCCAATATCGAACTCAGGTTCGACATCGCCTACGAAGTGCGGGATTTCGACCTCGACGACGTCGATGTCGGCATCCGGTTCGGCGTCGGGAAATACCCGGGCCTTCGCGCCCATCGCCTGTTCGACAACATCATCATTCCGGTGTGCAGCCCGGGCCTGCTGACGTCCGGTCCGCCGCTGCGCGAGCCGCGTGACCTCTTCAATCACACGCTTGCCCATATCGAATGGGCGCGACAAGGCGTGACATGGCCGAACTGGCGGATGTGGATGGCGGCGGCCGGCATCAACGATTTCGACGACAGCCGGACCATCGTGTTCAGAAACTCCACCGACGCTGTTCAGGCGGCGATCGAGGGCAATGCCGTCGCGCTCGCCGATTTCGCCATGGTGGCAAACGACCTTTCCGAAGGCAGGCTGGTGCAGCCTTTTGAACTCGGCCTGCGGGTGGGGGCCGAGTTCGCCTATTTCCTGGTCTATCCCGAGAGCACCGCCGACGATCCGCGTATCGTCGCTTTTCGCGAGTGGATTCTCGAGGAAGTCGCCAGGACGCAAACCACGGACAAAGGGCAGTAGGGCAGTAGGGCAGTAGGGCAGTAGGGCAGTAGGGCAGTAGGGCAGTAGGGCAGTAGGGCAGTAGGGATGGGCGTCGATGCTGCCTTCGGCCCCCATTCCCCTACTGCCTTACTGCCCTACTCCCTTTTGATCAGGTTGCCGCCGCGCCGAACCAGCCGATGACCACGCCGATGATCAGCAGCACGCCAAGCCAGTGGCCGCCGTCGATGAGGGTCAGGTCCCAGCCGAAATTCTGGTAACGATGGTTGGCCGAGAGCGTTGTGGCGACGAAGCCCAGCCAAAGCACGAAGCCGAAGACAAGTCCGGCGAGCAGTGTCGGCTCGCCGCCGGTCATCGCGCCGACGACCAGGGCCATTATGTAGGCCATGATCAGTTCGGCGATGAAGCTGATGACGAACGGCAGCGGCGATTTTTTCATGGTTGCGGGATCAAGCTTGGCGGCCTTCAGCCACGGCTTGCTCAGGCCCATATACCAGGCGGCGCCGAACAACCATGCCACGACGGCGGCGGCGATCACCGCCAGCCAGTTCACTGCTTCAAAATCCATGAGATCCCCCTCCGATACAGATCTGATGGAACGCCTGTTCGGCGATTGCGTCAAGCAAACCGCCAGACCGTGGTGCGCTTGACCAGTGAATCCTCCAGTGCCCGGGTGACGGCCACTTCATAGACCGCGAGCGGTTCCAGCCCCGCCTTCGGCATATACGACCGGCCGGGATCACCGACGAGGATCTCGGCGCCGCGCCCCTTCAGCGTTGCGAACCACGGCATCAGCCGGTCGGCGAAGGATCTGTCGTAGAAAACATCGCCGGCCAGGATCACGTTCCAGCCCGCATCGGTGCCGATGCAATCCGTGCCGAGGAAGTCGATCCCGACATCGTTGGCTTGCGCATTGAGGCGGATCGCGGTCACACAGAAAGGATCGATGTCGGTTGCGATCACCCTGGCCGCGCCGGCCTTGGCCGCGGCAATGGCGACAAGGCCGGAGCCGGAAGCGAAGTCGAGCACGCGCTTTCCCCGCACGGTGCCGGGATTGTCGATGATATAGCGGGCAAGGCCCTGACCGCCGGCCCAGGCAAAGGCCCAGAAGGGCGGCGGCAGGCCGATCTCGACCAGCTCATCCTCCGTCCGCTGCCACAAATCATGTGCTTCATCGGCAAGATGAAGCAGGATTTCCGGCACGTGCGGCGGCGCCATCAGCGCCGTGTTGTCGAGGATGAATTGCTTTGCGCTGTGTGGCGTGAGCGCCGTCACGGAGCTGGTGTCAGGCCGCCCATGCGGCAGACTTCCTTCCATTCGGCCGGCGTCACCGGCTGCACGGAAAGCCGCCCGAGCCGCACCAGCGCCATGTCGGCAAGCTTGGGATTGGCCTTGACCTCTTCCAGCGTCGGCGGGTTCGGCACATCCCCATAGGCACGGATGTCGACGCATTCCCAGCGTGGATCGTCCGTCGTGGTGTCGGGATGGGCAAGCGCGCAGACTTCGGCAATGCCGACCACGTTCAGCCCTTCGTTGGAATGGTAGAAGAAGCCGAGATCGCCGATCTGCATCGCCTTCATGTTGTTGCGCGCGGCATAGTTGCGCACGCCATCCCATTGCGTGCCGGCCTTGCCCTTCGCCTTCAGCGCCTCGAAGGAGAAGACCGAGGGTTCGGATTTGAACAGCCAGTAGTTCATTCTTGTGCTCCTCCTTGCGCTCGCTCGCCAGCGACCAGGATTAACTAGCCGCCGGCTTGTTGAACGTCCAGTTCCACTGGCGGATTTCGACGCTTTCGAACAGCCCGGCCTGGGCGTACGGGTCGGCGGCCGACAAGGCCTGTGCCCCCGCTAGGTCCGGTGCCTCGACAACGACGAGGCTGCCATTGGGCTTGCCTTCGGCGTCAAGGAACGGACCGGCGAAAGCCAGCTTCTTGTCGCCATTCAACCCTTCGAGAAAGGCGATATGCTCTGGCCGCGTGTCGAGGCGCACCTGCAGGCTTGCGGGCTTGTCCTTGCAAATCAAAGCAAACAGCATGGTCTTTCTCCTGGTCTTGGGATCAATGTTGTGGGGATCAATCGTTGGTTTCGGTCTTCAGCGGCCGGGTCATCAAGGCCGTCACAGCCTGCCGGATGGTGATGGTGCCGTCCAGTATCGCCGCGACGGCAGCGATGATCGGCGCATCGATGTTGCGCTCGGTGGCGATGCGGGCAGCGATCGCCGCCGTCGGCACGCCCTCGGCCAGCGGCAATCCGGCAAGCGGCTTGCCTTGCCCGAGCGCCAGCCCATAGGCGAAATTGCGCGACTGGGTCGACGAACAGGTGAGCAGCAGGTCGCCAAGGCCGGAAAGCCCCATCAGCGTTTCGGGCCTGGCGCCGAAGGCGGCACCGATGCGCCGCAGTTCGACAAAGCCGCGCGTCACCATGGCGGCCTGGGCACTGGCGCCGAGCCCGGCGCCGGTGACCGCGCCGGCGGCAATGGCGAAGACGTTCTTCAAGGCGCCGCCGATCTCGACGCCGATGAGGTCATCGCTCGAATAGCAGCGCAGATTCTCCGCCGAAAAGCGGGCGGCGAGGTCTGCGGCCAGGGCCTCGTCGCGGGCGGCGACCACCACGGCTGTCGGCAGGCCGCGGGCGACATCGGTGGCGAAGCTTGGACCCGACAAAGCGGCGACGGGGTTTTGCGGCAGGATCTCCTCGACGATCGCCGACAGCAAGGCGCCGGTGTCGCGCTCGATGCCCTTGGCGCAGAGAACAAGCGGAATGCCGGGTGGCATATGGCCTTTCGCGACCGCCAGCGTTGCCCGCAGCGATTGCGCCGGCGTCACCGCCAGCACGCAATCGGCGCCAGCGAGTGCCGCCTTGATGTCGCTCGTCGCCTCGATGCCGGGCGCGATGGCGATACCGGGCAGATAGCGCGGGTTCTGGCCTTGGCCGATCGAGGCGACGGTTTCCGGGTCGCGTGCGAACAGCCGCACCGAATGGCCGGCGCGTAGCATGGCCAGCGCCAGCGCCGTGCCCCAGGCGCCGCCGCCAAGCACGCTGACGCGCCAGCCGCTTTTGCCCGGGCCGTTCATGTTCCGGCCATTCATGCCTTGGCTCCGCGCCGGCCGGAGCCGACCATCGGCGTCGAGATGCTGTCCAGCGGCCAGCGCGAGCGCGGCACGAAATCGAAGCCGTTCTCTTGCGCCATGCCTTCGCGCAGCCGTTCGATGCCGGCCCAGGCGATCATCGCCGCATTGTCGGTGCAAAGTTTGAGCGGTGGCGCGACGAAGGTGAAACCGGCCTCGTCGCACTGCCGTTCCAGCGTCGCCTTGATGGTGCGGTTGGCGGCGACACCGCCGGCCACGACCAGCGCCGGATTTCTGGTGCCGGGAAATGTCTCGCGGAAGCGCGCCAGCGCACGCGCGACACGGTCGGCCAGCGCATCGGCCACCGCTGCCTGGAACGAGGCGCAGATGTCGGCGACATCCTGGTCGCTCAGCGGCGCAATGGCGGTTGCGGCCTGGCGCACGGCGGTCTTCAAACCGGAGAAGGAAAAATCGGGCTGGGCCGAGCCCTTCATCGGACGCGGAAAGGCAAAACGCGACGCATTGCCGGTTTGTGCCGCCTTCTCGACATTCGGTCCACCGGGATAGGGCAGGCCGAGCATCTTGGCGGTCTTGTCGAAGGCCTCGCCGAGCGCGTCGTCGATGGTGGTTGCCCAGCGCTGATAGTCGCCGACGCCGCGCACGGCCAGGATCTGCGTGTGGCCGCCGGAGACCAGCAGCAGCAGATAGGGAAAATCGAGCCCATCGGTCAGCCGGGCGGTCAGGGCATGGCCTTCGAGGTGGTTGATGGCGATCAGCGGCTTGTTTGCAGCCGCGGCGATCGCCTTGGCGGTCATCAGCCCGACAATCAGCCCGCCGACCAGGCCGGGGCCGGCGGTGGCGGCGATCGCATCGATATCGGCTAGTGCCACGCCCGAATCGGCAAGGGCTGCCTCGACGATGCCGTCCAGCGCCTCGACATGGGCACGCGCCGCGATCTCCGGCACAACGCCGCCGAATGCGGCATGCTCCTCGATCTGGCTGAGCACGATGTTGGACAGGATTCTTGGCGCGCCATCGCCGTCGACCGCCACGACGCTGGCGGCGGTCTCGTCACAACTCGTCTCAATGCCCAGAACGCGGATCAATTCGTCGCTGTCCCAATAGATTGTATGTCAGGACTTTCCGCTTTAGGAGAAAGCCCGGAAAAACCTCGCTGGCCGGGGGTTATCACGGACTGCATGCCATGCAAACAATCTTGAGAATCGGAACACGCGGCAGCCCGCTGGCGCTGGCACAGGCGCATGAAACGCAGGCGCGGCTGATGGCCGCGCTTGGGATGCCGGCGGTGGCGTTCGAGGTCGTCGTCATCTCGACCAGCGGCGATCGCATCCAGGACCGGCCGCTGTCGGAGGCTGGCGGCAAGGGCCTGTTCACCAAGGAGATCGAGGAGGCGCTGCTGGCGGGCCGGATCGACATCGCCGTGCATTCGTCGAAGGACATGCCGACGCAACTGCCCGACGGTCTGGAACTCAGCGCCTTCCTGCCGCGTGAGGACGCGCGCGATGCCTTTGTCGGCAAGGCGGCGAAGACGATCGCCGACCTGCCGCGCGGGGCGAAAATCGGCTCATCGTCGCTGCGGCGGCAGGCGCTGATCCGCCGAATGCGGCCGGATCTCGACGTGGTGATGTTCCGCGGCAATGTGCAGACGCGCCTGCGCAAGCTGGACGAAGGGGTCGCCGCCGGCACCATCCTTGCCTATGCCGGGCTGAAGCGGCTGGGACTCGAGCATGTCGTCACCGACCTGATCCCGCTCGACATCTTCCCGCCGGCGCCGGGACAAGGCGCGATCTGCATCGAGACCCGCATCGGCGATCGCGACGTCGAAAAAATGCTGGCCGCCATCCATGATGTGCCGACCGGGCAGGCGCTCGCCTGCGAGCGCGCCTTTCTGGCGGCGCTCGATGGCTCCTGCCGCACGCCGATCGCCGGTTACGCCTCGATCGAGGCCGGAAAGCTTTCCTTTGCCGGGTTGATCATCTCGCCTGACGGCACGCAGTCGCACACGGTCGAACTGCAGGGATCGGCGCAGGATGCTGCCCGCATCGGTCAGGAAGCGGCCCGGACGGTGCGGGCCAAGGCCGGCGAAAAGTTCTTCGACGGCTGGCTCTGAAATGCTTCGCGTCCTGGTGACGAGACCGGAACCGGGAGCCTCGCGCACGGCGCGGCAGCTTCAGGACACAGGGTTCCAGCCGATCCTTCTGCCCTTGACCGAAACGGCGGCTTTGCCGGTCGATGCCGGACTGCTTCCAGGCGATGCCGTCGCCGTGGCCGTCACCAGCGCCAATGCCGTGCGCCATGCTTCCAAGGAGCTCATCGCGGCGCTTGCCGCCTTGCCCTGCGATGCCGTGGGAACAAGGACGGCGGAAGCCGCGCGAAAAGCGGGGTTCTTGTCGGTCAGCGAAGGCCCAGGCAATGCCGAAGCGCTTGCCGACAGTCTTGCTGGTTATCTCTGGGGGAAGACCATTGTCTATCTCTGTGGACGCGTGCGCTTTCCGGTGTTCGAACAGAGGCTGAAGGCAGCCGGCGTCCAGGTCCACGCCGTCGAGACATATGACACGCTCACGGTGGGTTATTCTGATGAAGCCATCCTCGAGCGTCTGTCTGGCCAATCCGCCGATGCGGTGCTGCTTTACTCAGCCAAAGCCGCCGCCGCGGTGCAAGTCCTGACCAGGCGGCCCGCTTTGCAGGGACTCTTTGAAAGCACAAGGTTTTTCGCTCTTTCCGCGCGCATTGCGGCAGCGCTTGACGATACCACCGATGAAAGAATCCGCATTGCCGCGCAGCCCGATGAGGATACGCTGCTGGGGCTTTTGCGGGCGCGGCTCTGAGCCGCGTCATCACACCGCCCCTTTTCACCGCTTGGTGATGTGCTAGACCCTTTCTGAACCATCATGCGCCGCCAGGCGTTGAGACGAAGCGAATTGTGCGGAGCCCAGGCATGGTCAAGACGCCGAAGATGCGACACTCGAAAGGCCGCCGCGAGCCGGTGACCATAGATCTCGAGCCCGGCGCGGTCTCGCGCATCGCCGGCGAGGACGCCGCCAAGCCGCAGGCCGGCGCTGAAGCGGCACCTGAGGAGGCCGCCTCGCAAGCCGAGGTCCCCGAAGAACCGGTGCATGCCGACCAGACCGATCTCGAGCCGTGGGAGCATGCCGACGCCCAGGCCGAATCGGAGCAGTCAGCGGCGGCGGCCAAGGATGGCAGCGAAGCTGAATCTTTCTATCCCGGACCGTCCGATGCGCCAGCCAGCAAAACCAAAGCCTTCGACTACAATTTCGAGGATGCATCGGCCAAGCGCACCCAGGCCGACGACAGCAAGGCAAAAACCGAGACACGGGACGACAGAATGGCGCCAACACCTCCGGCCAAGCGTAGCGGCCTCAATGGCATCGCCGCCGGCATCATTGGCGGTGTCATCGCGCTGGTCGGCGCCGGTGGCCTGCAATTCGCCGGCCTGCTCGGCGCGCCAGGATCCGGTTCCGGCGTCTCGCTCGACGGCGTCAACAGCGAAATCGCCGCGCTGAAGAGCGAAATCGCCGGCTTGAAAGAAACGGGCGGCAACAGCGACGCGTCGGCCAAGGTCGATGCCCTGTCGTCGGCGCTGGATCAGGTCAAGACGGATGTCGCGGCGCTGAAATCGGCGGTCGAATCCGGTGGAGCGGGCGACAATGCCGGGCTCGCGGCGCTTGGCGACAAGGTCAAACAGATCGAAACGGCGGTCGCCGCCCTTGGCAAGGCTGGCGGCACGGCGCCGGTCGATCTCGGCCCGCTGAACGAAAAACTGGCTGGCCTCGACGCGCTGGTGAAGTCAGCCGGCGAGGCGACGACGGCGCAGGATGGCCGGCTCACCGCACTGGAGCAGTCGGTGTCGCAGCTTTCCGGCAAGGTCGAGGCGGCGGCAGGACAGCCGAAGATCGCGCTCGCTATCGCCGCGTCGGCGCTCAAGGCGGCGCTCGACCGCGGCGCGCCATTCTCGGCCGAACTCGAGACCTTTGCCGCGATTTCGCCGGATGCGCCGCAGCTTGCGACACTGCGCGCCTATGCCGAAAAAGGCGTGCCCACCCGTGCCGAGATCGCATCGCAAGCGGATGCCGCCGCCAACGCCATGGTCGCCGCGGCGACGCCTGTCGATGAGAATGCCGGCTTCCTGCAGAATCTTATGTCGAGCGCCGAATCGCTGGTCAAGGTCCGGCCGATCGGCGCCGTCGAAGGTGCCGGCGCGCCGGAAACCGTCGCGCGCATCGAGGTGGCGGTCAACCAGGGCGACTATGCCAAGGCGCTCAGCGAGTATGACACGCTGCCCGAAGCCGTGAAGGCGGCCGGCGCCGACTTTGCCGGCAAACTGAAAGCACGCATCGAGGTCGAAACACAGGTCGACGCGCTGATCTCCGGCGCGATGAAGGCATGAGGGCAACACCATGATCCGCCTGCTGGCCTTCCTCATCGTCGTTTTCGCGCTCGGGCTGGGTTTCGCCTGGCTGGCCGACCGGCCGGGCGACATGGTCGTCACCGTCAGCGGCTACCAGTACCAGGTCAGCCTGATGGTGGCGGCAGTGGCCGTTGTTGCCGTCGTTGCCGCGGTGATGATCTTCTGGTGGCTGCTCAAGTCGCTGTGGAACAGCCCCTACACCATTTCGCGCTATTTCCGCGTGCGCCGCCGCGACCGTGGCTATCAGGCACTGTCGACCGGCATGATCGCCGCCGGCGCCGGTGACGGAGCACTGGCCCGCAAGAAAACCAAGGAAGCGGCAAAGCTGATCCGCTCCGACCAGGAGCCGCTGATCCATCTGCTCGAGGCGCAGGCGTCGCTGCTCGAAGGCGATCATGAAGGCGCGCGGCAGAAGTTCGAGAGCATGCTCGACGACCCCGAAATGCGGCTGCTCGGCCTGCGCGGGCTCTATCTCGAAGCCGAACGGCTCGGCGACCGCAACGCCGCCAGACATTACGCCGGCCGTGCCGCCGTGATGGCGCCGCAACTGGCCTGGGCGGCCGAATCGACGCTGGAAGAATTGACCGCGCGCGGCGACTGGGACGGTGCCTTGAAACTCGTCGACGCGCAGAAGTCGACACGGCAGATCGAACGCGATGCCGCCAACCGCCGTCGCGCCGTATTGTTGACGGCCAAGGCGCAGGCACTTGCCGACAGCGATCCGACTGCCGCCAGAACCGCGGCGATCGAGGCCAACCGGCTGCGGCCGGACTTCGCGCCGGCCGCTGTTGCTGCTGCTGCTGCGCTGTTCAAGCAGAACGATGTGCGCAAGGGCTCGAAAATCCTCGAGGCGGCATGGAAGGCCGAGCCGCATCCGGAGATTGCCGAGCTCTACACCCATGCACGGCCGGGCGACGCCGTGCTCGACCGCCTCAACCGGGCGAAGAAGCTGCAGGAGATGAAGAAGAACCACGCCGAGTCGTCGATGACGGTGGCGCGCGCCGCACTTGACGCGCTGGATTTTTCGACCGCCCGCCGCGAGGCCGAGGCCGCGATCCGGATGGACCGCCGCGAGGGCGCCTATCTGCTTTTGGCCGATATCGAGGAGGCCGATACCGGCGACCAGGGCAAGGTGCGGCAGCTGCTGTCGAGGGCGGTGCGGGCGCCGCGCGATCCGGCCTGGGTCGCCGATGGTGTCGTTTCCGAGCGCTGGGCGCCGGTATCGCCGGTCACCGGCCGGCTCGACGCCTTCGAGTGGCGTGCGCCGATGGAGCGGCTCGGCCAGCTGATCGATAGCCATGACGACGCACCGGCCTCGGCCGTGCCGGTCATCGAAGCGCTGGCAAAGCCGGTGAGCGAAAGGCCTGTCGAGGTGATCGATGACGCTGGCCCAGGCGCGCCCGCAGGCAAGGATGCCGAGACCCACGAGGATGATGTCCGGCCGATCACGGCAGCCGCCTTCGCTGAGGTGCCGACCAACGCGGAAGCCGTCGAGCCGGCCGAGGAGCTTGCGCGGCTGCCGGACGATCCCGGCGTCGATCCGGACGAGGAAGCGGAAAAATCGCCGCGCCGGTTCCGGCTGTTTTGAATTGGGCCGGCCGCCAGGCCCCTCTAGCTCAAGCAGATAGAGCATGATGTCGTCCGAAAACCGCTTCACACTTTTCGGCATCATGCTCTAAGGAATGGATTTATGTTTGAACGCGTTCTGTCATTTCTCAGGGATTTGCCGGCCGGCGTCGGCACGCATGCCAGCACCGATGATCCGCGCGTTGCGGCTTCGGCGCTCCTCTATCACGTCATGAATGCCGATGGTGTGCGCCAGGATGTCGAGTGGGAGCGGTTCAAGGCGGTGCTGGCCGAGAGCTACTCGATCAGCGGCGCCGAGCTCGAAGCCCTCGCCGCTGCCGGCGAGCGGGCCGACAATGAAGCGATCGATCTCTATGCCTTCACCAGTGTCTTGAAGCGCCACCTCGATGCCGATGCGCGCAAGGCCTTCATCGGCCTGATGTGGGAGATCGTCTATGCCGATGGCGAGCTGCACGAGCTGGAGGACAACACGGTCTGGCGCGTCGCCGAGTTGATCGGCGTCGAACGCCGCGACCGCGTCGAGGCGCGCCGCAAGGCGGCGGCGAAAGCACCGGGCGCCACCGGAACATCGAGCGACGAATAGACGGGATTTCGCCTGCCCATGCCGCGCCAAACGAGCTCGAAGCCAAAGATCCTGATCGTGCTGCATCAGGAGAATTCGAGCCCCGGACGCGTCGGCCACATGCTCCTGGAAGAGGGCTTCGAGCTCGATATCCGTCGTCCGCCGCTCGGCGATACCTTGCCGGAAACGCTGGACGGCCACGCCGGCACGGTGGTGTTTGGCGGGCCGATGAGCGCCAATGACGAGGACGAATTCGTTCGTCGCGAGACCGCCTGGCTGGAAATACCGCTCAGGGAGAACCGGCCGTTCCTCGGCATCTGCCTCGGTGCGCAGATGCTGGCCAACCATCTCGGCGGCAAGGTCGAGGGTCACGACGATGGGCTGGTCGAGATCGGCTGGTATCCGCTGAAGGCGACCGAAGCCGGCAAGAACCTGATGCACTGGCCTGAAATGGTCTACCAGTTCCACCGCGAGGGCTTTTCGCTGCCCAGGGACGCGACGCTGCTGGCAACGGCCGAGACCTACCCCAACCAGGCCTTTCGCTATGGCGACAATGCCTGGGGCATCCAGTTCCATGGCGAGCTGACCAGGGCGATGATGCAGCGCTGGGTGGTGCGCGGCGCGCATCGCTTCGAGTTACCCGGAGCGCAGCCCGGCCGCGATCATCTCGGCGGCCGGCTGATCTGGGACATGCATCTCAAGCGCTGGCTGGACGAATTCCTACGCATGATCTTCGGCAAGCCGGCGGTGCGATAGGGCTACGACGGCGCGCGTCAGTTTCGCCCGTTGAGGTGGCGCACCTTGCGCAGTTGCGGGAACAGTACCATCCACAGCCCGGCGACGGCGATGGCGCCGATGCCACCGACCACGACGGCCGGCACTGTGCCGATCAACGCCGCCATCGTGCCGGCGCGGAATTCGCCGACCTCGTTGGAGGCGCCTACGAAGACCTGGTTGACGGCGTTGACACGGCCACGCACATGGTCGGGTGTCCACAGCTGGATCAAGGTTTCCCTGATGTAGACGCTGAACATGTCGGTGGCGCCGAGGAAGGCAAGGGCGACGATCGACAGCCAGGTGATCGTCGACAGGCCGAACAGCACAGTGAAGGCACCGAACGAAGCAGCGGAGGCTAGCATGATCATGCCCGCGTGGTTGCGGAGCGGATGCCCGGCCAGCCAGATCGCGACGCAAATGGCGCCGACGCTGGGCGCCGAGCGCAGCAGGCCGAGGCCCCAGGGGCCAAGTTGGAGGATGTCGCGCGCGTAGATCGGCAGCAGCGCCGAGGCGCCCGACAATAGCACGGCGAACAGATCGAGCGAGATGGCGCCCAGCACGATCTTCTCGCCCCAGATATAGCTGAACCCACCGAACAGATTCTGCAGCGTCGGCTTTTCGGTCTCGATGCGTTGCGAAGGCTTCGGGATGGTGAAGATCAGCAGCCCGGAGGCCAGCATCAGGACGGCAGCGGTGCCATAGGCGACTTCCGCCGACACGCCATAGAGCAGGCCGCCGGCGACAGGGCCAACAATGGTCGCGGTCTGCCAGGCCGACGAATTCCAGGCGATGGCGTTGGCGAAATCCTCAGGCGGCACCAGGTTGGCGAACAGCGAGGCCGAGGCCGGGCCGAAGAAGGCACGGGCGACGCCGAACATGGCGAGCACGGCAAAGATCGGCAGCGGTCCGCTGATGCCGTGCAGCGTCAGAAACAGCAGCGTCAGCGCGCAGATCGCCTCCACCACCACCGCCAGCGCCATGATCAGGCGGCGGCCGAAGCGGTCGGCGACGACGCCGGTGACCAGCACCAGCAACAGCGACGGCAGGAACTGGACGATGCCGACCAGGCCGAGATCAAGCGGGTCCCGGGTCAGGTCATACATCTGCCAGCCGACCGCGACGGACACGATCATGGTGGCGAATGTGGTGAGAAAACGCGCCGCCCAATAGCTCAGGAAGGAGCGGTGGCGGAACGCGGCATAGCGCTGGTCCGGCGAAATATTGGATTGGGATGTCATGGATATGGCCCCGTTGTAGTAGCATCGGCCGGCGGGGCACTTCCCGGATGGGCGCTGTTCCGGCCAAGGGAACTTCTAACAAAGTTCGAGCCGGGGTGTGCGTTAAAATCAGGGCTGGATCAAGGAATTTTCACCCTGTTCCTTTGATTGCACGAGGACGTTACTGCCGCAGCGCCGCGGAGATGGCGTCGAGGCCGCCGCTCAACTCCGCTTCCGTCGGCCAACCGAATCCGACGCGGAAGAAGCGTTTTTCCATTTCGAACCAGTGGCCGGGTCCGACATAGGCGCCATGGTTTTCCAGCAGGTTCACATAGAACCGGTCGAGATCGAAGCCGGGATCGACATTCAGGCGCGGGAAGCCGACGACACCGCCTTCGGGTCGCACCCAGTCGACCAGCGGCTCGCGGTCGATCCAGACCTGGACGATATCGCGGCGCCTGGCCATTTCGGGCAGCAGCCTTGCCAGGAAGGCGTCGCGACGCTGCAGCATGCCACGCGCGATGCCTTCGTCGATGACGCTGCCGCAGATGCCGATCTGCTCCTTGGCGGCGAGGAACTTCTCCTGAAGGTCCGCATCCCTGGTGATCAGCCAGCCGATGCGGATGCCGGGAATGCCGAAGGCCTTGGACAGCGACGAGACGCTGATCGCCTTCGGGCTCAGCGATGCCGCCGACGGCAGGCGCTTGCCATAGGAAAGGTCGCGGTAGGTCTCGTCGACCAGCAAATGGCAGTTCCTGCTTTCGGCGAGCGCGACCAGCGCATCGAGTTCGGCCCGGTCCATCATCGTGCCGGTCGGGTTGTGCGGGCAGGTGACGCTGATCAGCCTGGTGTTCGGCCGTATCGCCGCCGTGACTTGGCTGACATCGATGGCGAAGCCGTCCTCGAAGGCTAGGTCGACAAAGCTGATAGCGCAGCCGATCGCCCTTGGGGTCTCGATGTTGGTGGCGTAGTTGGGCCTGATGACGACGAGATGATCGCTCGCCGACAAAAGCGAGGTCGAGATGATGAACAGCGCGCCGGCAGCGCCGGCGGTGACAAGGACATCATCGGACGAGATGCCGGCATCCTGCGCCGCGATCAGCGCGCGCAACTCCTTGTCGCCGCGATGCTCGCCGTAAAAAAGCGTGAGATCGGGCAAGGACAGGCCGATGTCGGAGAGTTTCTGGTCGGCAATCGAGCTTTCGGAAAGATTGTAGCGGATCCGGTCATAGCCGTATTCTTCCGGCGCCTCTTTCTCGATCACCATCCTGGCGTAGTTCATGGCTCTCCCCCAAAAGAATCCGTCCGATTCATCCAAGCCACAAAAACATGAAGCCTGCCAAGGCGGATTCGCCGGCAGGCTCCAATCAATCCATTGGCTCAGCCTATTGGCTCAGTGCGGAATTGCCTCAGGCCGAAGCCTTGGCCTTCCTGCCCTTGACGACCGGCTTCGGGGCGGCCTTGCGGCCGAGGCCGATCGACTTCGCCAGCAGCGAACGCGAAGCGGCATAATTGGGAGCGACCATCGGATAATCCGACGGCAAGCCCCATTTGGCGCGATAGGCATCCGGCGTCAGGCCGAAATGCACGCCGAGGTGACGCTTCAGGGATTTGAACTTCTTGCCGTCTTCGAGGCAGATGATGAAGTCCGGTGTCACCGATTTCTTGGGGTTGACCGCCGGGACCAGCGGCGCCGCCACCGGCACCACCGGCTGGCCGAGCCCGCTTATCGAAGCGCTGACGCTGGCGATGAGATCGGCGAGACCTGAAACGGGCAAGCGGTTCTTCTCGACATAAGCGGACACGATATGAGCGGTCAGCTCGAGCAGGTCGATGTCTTTACGGGCGCTGTTGCTATCGTCGGTCAATCTATTTCTCCGTCTAAAGCGCATGACCTGAAAATCGGATTCGATTCCCGGAAAGGATCATGCGCAAAATCAAAATGCTGCGGCGTCCTTTGTGCATCCACGGGACGGGCGGCGTTGTTGTGGCGCGAAATTCCTAGTCGGCAAATCTGCGCAGCGCAATGACTTGATGCCGCGGCACACGTTATTTTGAACAACTATATTAAACAATAATAATATCAGACTATCAGCGCCTTGTCGCGCCACAAACGAAAGCCGCCTTCGAAGGCGCGTGTGTTGTCGCCGCGCCTCGAGTCGGTGGGCAATTCATCGAGCTTGTCGACATTGCCGCCGCCAATGACGACATAGTCAGGCTGCATGGCGGCGCGGAGCCGGTCGACGACGTCGAACACATATTTGCGCCATCTCTTCTTGCCGCGCTTTTCCAGCCCGCGTTCGCCGACATAGTCCTCGAAACTCCTGCCCTTCTTGTAGGGAAGGTGGGCGAGTTCCATCGGCTGGGCGACATTGTCGACGATCATCGCCGCGCCGAGGCCGGTTCCCAGTCCGATGAACAGCATGCGGCCGCCCTCATAGCTGCCGATGGCCTGCATCAGCGCGTCGTTGACCACCTTCACCGGCTTGCCGAACTGCGCGGCGAAATCGTAGCCGGCCCAACCCTTGCCGAGATTGGCAGGATCGGTGAGCGGCCTGTTGTGGTTGACCGGGCCGGGGTAGCCCATCGAGATGACGTCGTAGGACAGGCCTTCGGCGAGCTTCTTGACCGCATCGGTCATCTGCTGCGGCGTCAGGCCAGGTCCCGAGTCGGCGCGGCGCTCCGCACCGCCGGCGCTCGAGAGGATCTTGACGTGCGAGCCGCCAATATCGATCGAAAGCACGATCTTCTCAGCGTCCGATGCAGGCTGCTTCATCGCCTTGGCCATTGTGCCACCTCCACTCACTTTACCGGATCGATCCAGCCATTGGGCGGCCCGAACCCGGCCATCACGTCCGCCGGACCCCATGTGAGCGGTTCATAGAGGTCCGGCGGCGTGGTGTCGCCAAGCACCGGGCCGACGATGCGCCAGGCCAGCTCGCTGGCGTCCTGGCGGGTGAACAGCTGGCCGTTGCCGTTCATGGCATCGCCGATCAGCCGCTCATAGGGCGGCATGTCGCTCTTGCTGTCGTCAAGCGCCGTCAGTTCGACCTGTTCGCCGATCATGTCGTCGCCCGGCGCCTTGCGCTGGGCGCCGATGGCGATCACCACTTGCGGATCGATGCGGAAGCGGACGTAGTTCTGGTCGGCGGGCTTGATCGGGTCGAAGACGTCGAGCGGCGGCCGCTTCAGCCGCACCACCACCTCGGTGACATGCACGGGCATGTTCTTGCCGGCGCGGATGAAGAACGGCACATCCTGCCAGCGCCAGGTGTCGACGAAGAAACGCACCGCCGCAAAGGTCTCGACCGGTGAGTTCGGCGCCACGCCGGGTTCGGCGAGATAGCCGGTGAACTGGCCGCGCACGACATCGTCCTTCGTCAGCGTGCGGATCGCGCGCAGCACCTGCACCTTCTCGTCGATCAAATCGTCGGCCGAACGGCCGACAGGCGGCTCCATGGCAAGCAGCAACAGGATGTTGAGCAGATGGTTCTCGATGACGTCCCTGATACAGCCGACATCGTCATAGAAGCGGCCACGCCCCTCGACGCCGAAATCCTCGGCCATGGTGATCTGCACGCTCTCGACGAAGTTGCGGTTCCAGATCGGCTCGAGGAAGGAATTGGCGAAGCGGAAATAGAGCAGGTTCTGGATCGCTTCCTTGCCGAGATAATGGTCGATGCGGAAGATCGACTGTTCGTCGAACACCAGATGCAGGACCCGGTTCAGCCAGCGCGCCGATTGCAGGTCGTGGCCGAAGGGCTTTTCCACCATCAGCCGCGCGCCATGCGCCGTGCCCGATTGCTCGAGCCCCTGGACGACGGTCTCGAACATGGTCGGCGGCACGGCCATGTAATGCAGCGGCCGCTGGGCGGTGCCGAGCGCGTTTTTCAGTTTCTCGAACGTCGCCGGATCGCGGTAGTCGCCGCTGACGTAGCGCAGCAGCGACGCGAACTTGGCGAACACCTTTTCGTCGATCTTGCCGAGCGCATCGACGATGCCGTCGCGGGCGCGCGCCTGCAATTGCTTGAGGTCCCAGGCGTCGAACGCGACGCCGATCACCGGTTCGGTCAGCGTGCCCTTGGCGACCATCTGGTAAAGCGCTGGAAATATTTTCTTGTGGGCGAGGTCGCCGGTCGCTCCGAAGAGCACCAGCGTATCGGACCGTTCCTGGCTCATCAAATTGTCTCCCCTGCCGGCTGTCACGAGCCGGACTTCGGCTTTTCGACATGGCCGCCAAACGCATAGCGCATGGCGGACAGAAGCTTGTCGGCGAATTCGGATTCGCCTTGCGAGGAGAAGCGGTCGAACAGCGCCGAGGACAGCACCGGCGCCGGCACGCCGGTGTCGATCGCCGCCTTCAGCGTCCAGCGGCCTTCGCCGGAATCCGAGACGCGGCCGCCGAAACTCGCCAGCGAGGCGTCTGACTTGAGCGCGCCGGCGGTCAGGTCGAGCAGCCAGGAGCCGATGACGCTGCCATGCCGCCAGACCTCGGCGACGTTGGCGAGGTCGAAGTCGAACTGATAATATTCCGGGTTCTGCAGTGGGCTGGTCTCGGCGTCGGCGGCGCGCTTGACCTTGCCGGCATTGCCGGCCTTGAGGATGTTCATGCCCTCGGCGTAGGCGGCCATGACGCCGTATTCGATGCCGTTGTGGATCATCTTGACGAAATGGCCAGCACCGCTCGGGCCGCAATGCAGATAGCCGAAGGGTGCCGTGCCGGCGGCGGCCTTGTCGGGAGCGGGCGCGCCGGCATCGGCGCCGGGCGCCAGCGTGGCAAAGATCGAATCGAGATGCTGGACCGCCTCGTCAGGCCCGCCGATCATCAGGCAGTAGCCGCGATCGAGGCCCCAGACGCCGCCACTGGTGCCGACATCGACATAGCTGATGCCCTTGTCCCTGAGCTTCGCCGCCCGGTCGACGTCGTCATGGTAATAGGAATTGCCGCCGTCGATGATAATGTCGCCGGGTTCCATCAGGGCGGCGACCTGATCGACGATCTTGCCGGTGATTGCAGCCGGCAGCATCAGCCAGACGCAGCGCGGCTTGGCCAGCTTGCCGACGAATTCCGCAAGGGATGCCGCTCCCGACGCACCGTCGGTTACGAGCGCGGCGACGCTGGCCGGGTTGATGTCATAGACGACGCATTGGTGGCCGTCGCGCATCAGGCGCCGGACCATGTTGGCGCCCATCCGGCCCAGTCCCATCATTCCGATCTGCATGGTTTCGTCCCTGTTTCCTGGAGATTTACGGGGTTTGTCGAGGAAGGATCGACTGGCTATCCTGCTCGCCTGATATGACGGAGAAGTCGACATTCTCCCAATCACCGGCTCCGGACCAGAAAAAAGTGAAGATCAGCGTGCTTCCGCTGGGGAGGTTGGCCGTGGGCAGATCGGCAAGATGGATGCCGAAAGCGTTCTCTGTCGTCTGACTGTCGACGGCGGTTGCCCAATTGTCGGTGCTCCAGCGAACCGTCGCCGGGGCCAGCAGCTCGACGCGCAGCGTCTTGCCGGCCGGGATCGTGCGGATCTTGTTGTTGAACCGCCATGTCCTGAGCGGCGATACAGTCTTGTCCTCGATGTAGCGCTTGACGCCTTGCGGCGGCATGTCGAAGACCGCGCCGTCGCGCAGCGAGCGCAACAGCTTGATATACTCCGAATGCGCCCAGACCAGCGGCATGGCGCTGCCCGAGGGACGACCGTGCAGCAGTTCGCGCTCAGCCAGGTCGGCGCCGTCCCAGACCTGTTCGGGCAACAGGCCGCCCGGTCCGGCCGAACCTTCCAGCGCGGCCAGCAGGCTCGCCGCCTTGTCCTTGCGCCCCGCCGCCAGCTCGTAATGGGCGCGTTCGCCGGCCAGCAACGGCCAGGGCCGGCCCTGGCCGGTGCCGTCGAACGGCGCTCCATCCTCGTGTTCGCCATAGCCATCGCCATTGTAGCGGTACCAGAGCGGTCCCTGCGGCAGGTCGCAGCGCAATTGCGCATCGATGACCTTGACCGTGTCGACGATGCGCGGATCATCCGCTGCCCTCAGGCCAAACCGGACGAGCGCCAGCGCGTCCGGGCTGACGATTGCCTCGGCTGGACGGTCGGTATCGCCGGGCGGCCGGTTCTTGATCGGGACATAGCCGTCCTTCGGCGAACCGGCCTCGGCGCTGTCGGGCGGTGCGATGCGGACGTAGTAGCCGTCGACGCCGGCTTGCCGGCAGAGTGCCGTGCCGGTGACATAGGTCCAGCGCTCGACCTGGTCGTTCCAGACATCGGCGGTCTCGCGCAGATAGGCCGCCGCGCTCTGCTTGCCGCAGGCGTCGAGCAGGTCCGCTGCGGCGAGCAGTGCGGCGATCTCGACGGCCAGCGTGAACGGGCTGTAGCCGGCATCCTCCTCCCAGCGATCCTCGCCGGTGACGGGTCCGTTGCGCACGACATAGCTGGCGGCGCGCTCGATCATTGGCAGGAAGGCTGCGAGCCTGGCACGCGGCAGGTGTCCTGCGCGATGCAGCGCATCGGCCAGCAGCAGCGGGAAGGCGCATTCGTCCATCTGGATGCCTGGCCAATAGGCCGATCCATCGAGCCAGGCGTTCTGCGGCCAGCGTCCGTCCGGCTGCTGGATGGAGTGCAGATAGTCAAGGATTTGCAGGGCCGACGCGGCGTCGCCGGCAGCGAGAAAGCCACCTGCCGTTTCGACCAGATCGCGCGGCCAGACCAGATGATAGCCGCCGAGATCGTCGTCGCCCTTGTTGAAGCCCCACGGAATCGAAAGGCTGGCGACCGCCGCACCCGGCACGGCGATCGACCGGTGCGTCGCCAGGACAGCGGTCGAGACGCGATAGAAGTTGATCCCGGATGCGGCATGCCGGTCCAGCGGCAGCAGGCCCTTTTGCCATTTGCGCCATTTCTCGACGTAGGATTTTGCGGCGGGCTCAAAGCCTCGTTTCAGGCTGGCGAAGGCATTTTCAGCAGCCTCGTCGGGCGTCGCGCCAAAACCCAACGCCAGCAACGCTTTTGACTTGCCAGTAGAAAAACCGATCTCGCCGGTCAGCGCGACATTGCCGTCCTCGGCCCGCCGGCAAGTCGGATCGAGTTTGCCGGTGTTGTGGAGCTGCTGCCAGCCGTCGGAGGCGCCGACATAGCCGGCCGAGCAGCTTCGCCAGGGCAGCGACGAGGCCAGCGCCAGGCAGGTGCCGCGCCCCGTGGCGAACAGCACAGGCTTTCCCTTGTGGTCACCGACCCAGGCGGTGTTTCCCATGCCGGCATTGACCAGATGCGGCGCCAGCAAGGCGTAGACACGGTAGTCGCTGGCGGCACCCTTGAGCGGTGTGAAAACGATCTCCTGCAGCAAAGCGGGCCGCGCCGGGTCGGCGAGGATGCTCTTTTCGATCCGATAGGCGCCGTCGCCGGCGGTGTTGACCAGCCTGTAGGCCGGCACGCCGTTCTCGAATGGTTCGATGGCGTGCGCGGCATCGCGCTTCTCTTCGGAGAAATAGCCGTCGGGGCCGGTGACGATCAGGCCGAAATCGCGCGTGCAGGCGCTGTCGAGGCGCGGATAGTAGATCTCGTTGAGGATGCCATGGCTGATCGTGAACCAGATCTGGCCGGCCGGCGAAAGGGACGTTCCGACGCCACTCTTGGCGCTTGACGTCCAGCGGGCCGGAATTCCCGGGGCGCCCGGAGCAACGGTTGGCGTCACTGGCATTCTATCGCGGTCTCCTGACCCTTCCCTAGACCAGGACGCGAACCCTTTTCAATCATTGCACTGCAAAGTGATCGCCACCGCCAATGGCGTCCTCGTTGACAGCGGCGCCGCGTAGCGTCCACTATTCCCGGCACGGGAGGATCGCGAAGCCATGCCGGAGGTGTCCCTGGTCCTGATCGACCGGTTGCTGGCGATTTCGCGGGCGCTTGCCGGCCATATCGATCCCGGCACGGCGTTTCGCGCGACAGCCATCGAGATCGGCACGCTCATTCCGCACGACCACATGGATCTGGCGGTGCTGTCGCATGACGGGCGCAGGCACGCCTGTTATGAAGCCGGCTTCCACACCAGCTGGAGCGAGCTTGCCCAGCATCCGCTGCCGACCGAAGTCAGCCCGATCCGCTCGGTGCTGTGGGGCGAGGTGCCCTACCTGCTTGCCGACGACGCGCTGCGCGACCAGCGCTTCCATTTCGCCACGGCCATTGACGGGCCGATCTTCGCCGCCAGGCTGCGCAGCCGCATCGTCGTGCCGCTCAGGGCACGCGGCGGCATCATCGGCGCCCTCAACATCAGCCGGCACGAGGTCGGCTGCTACACGCTTGCCGATGTCGCGGTCGCCCAGCAATGCGCCGATCTGATCGCGCCCTATATCTTCGCGCTGATCCAGACCGAGGAGGCGCGCCGCGCCATGCTTGCCGAGAGCGAGGCGCGCAATCGTGTCGAATTGCTGCGCGTCGGCGCCTCTCAGCTGACCGAAGGCATGGAGCGCGAACGCCGGCGCATGGCCATGGATTTGCATGACCAGACGCTTGCCGACCTAGCCCGCATCGCCCGCCAGCTTTCGGCCTTGCGCGGCCAGGGCGTGGCGCGGGCGGCGCAGCTTGCCGACCTCGAGCAGGAGGTCGCCGGCTGCTTGACGGAACTGCGCCACATCGTCGACGACATGCGGCCGAGTGTGCTCGAACTGTTCGGCCTGCGCGACGCGGTCGAAGCGCATCTCAACCGCAGCGTCGCCAGAGCCAAGCCGCCGATCGCCGTGCGCATCGCGGACACCAGTGACGGCGGCGCCGACAGCCTGCCGGAGCCCGTCCGCACCGCGCTCTACCGGATCGTCCAGGAAGCGATCAACAATGCCGTTCGTCACGCCGCGCCGCGCCGCATCGATGTTTTGCTGGCGTCGACCGCGAGCGTCCTGCGGGTGATCGTCACCGATGACGGCCAGGGCTGCGGCACCGTCGATCCGGCCGCCCATGGCGGTATTGGCCACATGCACACGCGGGCAGCCCTTATCGGCGCGCGGCTGCGCATCGGGCAGGCCGGCCGCAAGAGCGGCGGCACCCGTGTCGTCGTCGAGATCGACCGCCAGCCGTCGCGGGAATTGCCGGTTGCGGCGGCCGCAACGGTGCCCGGTCAGCTCGCCGTGTCGGAGGCCATGTGATGCTTGTGATGATCGCCGAAAATGACGGGCTGCACCGCACATTCGCGCGTCGCACCGTCGAGCAATTGTGGCCCGGCGACGTCGAGGTGATCGAAGCGAGCGACGGCGAAGACGCCATCAACCTGGCGGCCGAGCGCGAGCCGCCGCATGTCGTGCTCGATCTGCAGATGCCGAAGGCAACGGGGATCGAGGTTGCCAGGGCGATCTGGAACCGCCGCGCCGGCACGCACATCCTGTTCTGGTCGAATTTCGCCGACGAGGCCTATGTGCGCGGCGTGGCGCGCATCGTGCCGCCCGGCTCGGTCTATGGCTATGTGCTCAAATCGGCGACGGAGGAAGGCATGCGCTCGGCCCTGCGCGGCGTTTTCCGCGAAGGCCACTGCATCATCGACCGCGAGATCCGCGGCATCCAGCACCGCGTCCAGGACAAGTTCGAGGGCATCACCGACGGCGAGTATGAAAGCCTGATCGACATCGCGCTCGGCCTGACCGACCGGGCGATTGCGGCGCGCCGCGGCCTGTCGATCCGCGGAGCGCAGAGCCGCATCAAGCATGTCTATGACAAGCTCGGCATCGTGCCGGCGGAGGACGGCGCCAGCGATGCTTCCGTGTTCAACTCGCGGACGCGGGCGATCTATCTCGCGATGGCGCGCGGCCTGATCAACATCGACGCGCTGCGCCGCGAGCAGGACCGGCTCGATGCCTGGCTGGCGCAGGCGCCGCCCGAGCACTAATTCTAGCCAGGGACGACTGTGCAAATGCACAGTCGTCCCTGCGCTTTGACCCGTATCGCCACGCCGGTGCCGCAACTACCTTCGATCCCCAACAAGAAAACATATCGGGGAAGCGCTCATGCCATTCGTCACCATGCGGATTCGCACGGCTGCTCACGCCGCCGGGAGCCAGTGATGTCGGCGTCGGCGCGAGCCCGCCATCCCGGCTTCGACGACGTCGTCGGCGATGCGACGATCGAAACGCTGGCGAGTGGCTTCGGTTTCCTCGAAGGGCCGGTGTGGCATCCCTACGAGAAGTGGCTGGTCTTTTCCGACATTCCGGAAAGCCGCATGTACCGGCGCAGCGCCGCGGGCGAGATCGAGCTGTTCCGTGAGCCCAGCCACAAGGCCAATGGCAACACGCTGGACCGGCAGGGGCGGCTGGTCACCTGCGAGCACGCGACGAGCCGGGTGACCCGCGCCGAGCCCAACGGCAGCGTGACCGTGCTTGCCACACACCACCAGGACAAGCAGCTCAACAGCCCGAACGACATCGTCGTTGCCACCGGCGGATCGATCTACTTCACCGATCCGGGCTATGGCAGGGTGGAATTCTACGGCGTGCCGCGGCCGCAGGAGTTGTCCTTCCAGGGTGTCTACCGCATCGATGGCGATGGCACCCGGCTGACATTGCTGGCCGATGATTTCGTCCAGCCGAACGGGCTTTGTTTTTCGCTGGACGAGTCGCGGCTGTTCATCAACGACACCGAACGCGGACACATCAGGGTGTTCGGGGTCGAGGCGGATGGCGATCTCAACGGCGGTGCGGTGTGGGCGGTGACCGAGGGCGACGGGCCGGGAGCGCCAGACGGCATGAAGATCGACAGCCGCGGCAACGTCTATTGCACCGGCCCCGGCGGCATCCATGTCTTCGACGGCTCGGGCGCCATTCTGGGTGTCATCCGGACGCCGGAAGACTGCGCGAATTTCACCTTCGGCGACGACGACCTGAGGAGCCTCTACATCGCCGCATCGACGTCGCTGTACCGGCTCCGGGTGCGCGTGCCGGGATTGAGACTGTTTTGAGTTCGGGACCGTCCGTGCTCAAATCAGATTGGGAGTGAGGCCGGGGTCAAAACCGGCGGGAACTGCAGCAGTAAACATCATCTGGGAGGATTACGACATGAAGAAACTGTTCGTCTTGGGCGCCTTGGCGGCAATGCTCGCCTCGGGCACCGCACTGGCCGACACCAGTGGCAAGAAGATCGCCTTCTCCAACAACTATGCCGGCAATTCCTGGCGGCAGGCTATGCTCGACAGCTATGGCATCGTCACCAAGAAGGCGGTCGCGGACAAGGTCGTCGGCGCAGCCGATATCTTCACCACCGCCGACAAGGAAGTGCCGACGCAGGCGGCCCAGGTGCAGAACCTGATCCTGCAGGGCTATGATGCGATCGTCATCAACGCCGCTTCCCCGGATGCACTCAACGGCGCCATCAAGCAGGCGTGTGACGCCGGCATCACCGTCGTTTCCTTCGACGGCACCGTGACCGAGCCTTGCGCCTATCGCGTCGTCGTCGACTTCAAGGACATGGGCAAGCAGGAAGTCGAGCAGATGGCCAAGTTCCAGCCCAAGGGCGGCAATCTGCTGGAAATCCGTGGCCTGGCCGGCACCTCGATCGACGATGCCATCCATGCCGGCATCCTCGAAGGTGTGGCCGCCCATCCCGAGTTCAAGATCGTCGGTTCGGTGACCGGCGACTGGGACCAGACGACGGCACAGAAGGCAGTTGCGACCATCCTGCCGTCGCTGCCGGACGTCGTCGGCATCGTCGACCAGGGCGGTGACGGCTATGGCGCGGCGCAGGCCTTTGCCGCCGCCGGCAAGCCGCGCCCGACCATCATCATGGGCAACCGCCAGGACGAATTGCAGTGGTGGAAGGAGCAGAAGGACAAGGACGGCTACAAGACGTGGTCGGCTTCGATCGCGCCGGGCGTCTCATCGCTGGCCTTCTGGGTGGCGCAGCAGGTGCTCGACGGTCGCACCGACATCCCGCACGATCTGCTGGTGCCGTATCTGGCCTTCACCCAAGACGATTTCGAAACCGAGCTGCCGAAGATCGTCAAGGGTGGCGTCGCCAGCCACGAGTACACGCAAGAGGACGCGATCGCGGCCATCAAAGCCAACATCAAGTGAGCGTCGGACAAGCGTTGCCGTCCGTATCGCCGAGCGGATATCGTTGAGCATGGTTGCAGGGAACGCTGACATCATCAGACTGAACGGCGCCGAAAAACATTTCGGCGCCGTTCGCGCGCTGGGCGGCGTGGATTTCCACGTTGGCCCCGGCGAATGCGTCGGCCTCGTCGGCCACAATGGCGCCGGCAAGTCGACCCTGATGCACATGGTGGCGGGCACGCTGATGCCCGACAGCGGCCAGATCGGCGTGCATGGCGGCATCGAGGACAATTACTCGGTGTCGCGGGCGCAGCAGCTCGGCATACGCTGCGTCTTCCAGGAATTGTCGCTGTGCCCCAATCTCAGCGTCGCCGAGAACACGCGCATCAACCACGCGTCGCTGCGCGGCTTCGGCTGGCGGCGCAAGGCAGCCGAACTGATCGCCGCCAAGCTCGACGAGATCTTTCCGGGCCACAGCATCTCGGCGGGCGACATTGTCGGCGACCTGTCGATCGGCCGGCGCCAGATGGTCGAGGTGGCGCGCGCCTTTACCGTCACCCAGGACCGGCTCGACCTCGTCATCCTCGACGAGCCGACATCGTCGCTCGACGCCCATACGGCCGGCCAGCTGCTGGCCTTCGTGCGCCGCTTCGTCGCCGGCGGCAAAAGCTGCATCCTGATCTCGCATGTGCTGGGCGAAGTGCTGCGGAACGCCGACCGCATCGTGGTGATGCGCGACGGCAAGGTGGTTGTCGCTGACGCTGCTGGTGCGTTCGACCGCGACCGGCTGGTGACGGCGATGGGCGGAGCGGAAGCGCGCCAGAAGATTGCCGCCGAAGTTGCCGCCGCCAAACCTGGAGCCAGTCCGTTGCGGGTGCGGGCGCGACCCGCCGGGCAGAAGGACGGCACCGACCTTGTCGCGTGCGCCGGCGAGGTCATCGGCCTTGCCGGGCTGGCTGGCCACGGCCAGACGGACCTGTTGCTGGCGATCTTCGGGGCGGCATCGCGCACCAAGGCCGGCATCGAGGTGACCGCGCCGGTGGCGCTGGTGGCCGGCGACCGCCAGTCAGACGGCATCTTCCCGCAATGGTCGATTGCGCAGAACATCGGCATCCGCTCGCTGGCGCGTTTGCGCACTGGGCTGCTGATCTCGCCGCAGAGCGAGGCCGAGCTGGCTGCATTCTGGCAGAAGAAGATCGGCATCCGCACGCCGGACATGAACAACAACATCCTCTCGCTGTCAGGCGGTAACCAGCAGAAGGCGCTGTTTGCCCGGGCGCTCGGCTCCGACGCTGGGATCGTGCTGATGGACGACCCGATGCGCGGCGTCGATATCGGCACCAAGCTCGAGGTCTACGAGCTCGTGCGCGAAGAGGCTAGGCGCGGCCGCACCTTCCTCTGGTACACCACGGAAACCGAAGAGCTCGACAATTGCGACCACATTTATGTCTTCAAGAACGGCCGCATCGTCGCCAATCTGCGTCGCGACGAACTGACCGAAGAGAAGATCATCCAGTCCTCGTTCGGCGATGCGGCCTGAGATGACGGCCGCCAGCCTCGACACCACCGCCAAGACTTCCGCCGAGCGTGGCGCGCTGGCGCGCGCGCGCCTGCTGCGCGGGCTGCTGCCGGCGCTGTCGCTGGCGCTGGTGCTGCTCGCCATCGCCTGGCTCAACCCGCGCGCCATCAGCTATTTCGGCTTCAGCCTGATGCTGAACCTGGCGATCCCGATCGCGCTGGCGACGATCGCGCAGATGTTCGTCATCGCCGGCAACGAGCTGGACCTGTCGATCGGCACCTTCGTCGGTTTCGTCGGCTGCGTCACCGCGACCTGGCTGAAGGACGCGCCGCTCGTTGGCGTCGTCATCCTGCTCGGGTCGATCGGCGT
This sequence comes from Mesorhizobium kowhaii, assembly GCF_003253745.1. Taxonomy (GTDB): domain Bacteria; phylum Pseudomonadota; class Alphaproteobacteria; order Rhizobiales; family Rhizobiaceae; genus Mesorhizobium; species Mesorhizobium kowhaii. The sequence goes on along the minus strand of NZ_MZXV01000076.1, from coordinate 296,071 downwards.
CTATGCGCTGCTCGGCGCGCTGATCCATCTGCGCAACCTGCCCTCGATCGTGGTGACGCTCGGCATGAGTTTCGTCTGGCAGGGGCTGGCCATTCTCGTCCTGCCCAAACCCGGCGGCAAGGCACCGGACTGGCTGCTGGCGTTCATGGCATTCAAGCCGCCTTTCGTGCCATTCCCGATCATTGCCGCACTGCTGATCGGCCTCATCGTTCATTTCGGCCTGATGCGCACCTCCTACGGCGTGATCCTGCGCGGCTCCGGTGGCAATCCGGCAGCGCTCGGGCGCGCCGGCTGGTCGCTGCTCAAGACCAAGATCGTGCTGTTTGCGCTGGCCGGCCTGTTCGGCGTGCTGTCGGGCATGGCGCTGATCGGCATCACCACTTCGGCCGATGCCAATATCGGCAATGGCTACACACTGCTGGCGATCGCCGGCGTCATCCTCGGCGGCGGCGAGTTCGTCGGCGGCCGGGTGTCGCCGATCGGCGCGGTGATCGGCGCGCTGACACTGGCGCTCGCCGCCTCGCCTCTGCTCACCTTCATGCACATTCCGCCCGACTGGCAGGTGGCCGCCAATGGCGCCATCCTTATCATCGTGCTGGCGGCCCGCGTCCTGATCAGCCGCAGGGAGAGGTAGCCATGGCCGTGTTGAAACCACTGCTTGCCAAACCCTGGATCTGGTCGTTCCTCGGCGCCTTGCTGGTGTGGCTGGCGACGATCGTCTTCACCGGTGGCTATGGCGCCGGCGGCATGGTTACGGCGGCGCTGTCGCTTGCGGTGTTTACCGTCATCGTCGGTGTCGGCCAGATGTTCGTCATCACGCTCGGGCCGGGCAATGTCGACCTGTCGCTGCCGGCCAATATCGGCCTTGCCAGTGCCGTCGCCATGAAGGTGATGGACGGCAACGACTCCATGATCGCGGTCGGGCTTTTGGCGGCGCTCGCCACGGGGGTTGCGATCGGCGCCGCCAACTATTTGCTGATCTGGGCGTTGCGCATCCCGCCGATCATCGCCACGCTGTCGGCCAGCTTCATCATCCAGTCGATCGACATCAGCTATGGGCGCGGGCTGCAGATCAAGCCGCCGCCGGGCTTCGCGGATTTCGCCAACTGGCAGGTGCTGGGCATTCCGGTGCTGGCGATCCTCACCGTGCTGTTCACCATCGGTGCGGCGATCGCGCTGCAGCGCATGATCTATGGCCGCTCGGTGCTGGCGATCGGCCAGAACATCCGTGCCGCATGGCTCGCCGGCGTCAATGTCGGCCGCATCCGCTTCCTCACCTACACGCTGTCGGGTGCGCTCGGCGGCATCGACGGGGCGCTGCTCGCTGGCTATTTCCGGGGCGCCAATGTCGACATCGGCAACGAGTATCTGCTGGCCTCGATCGCCGTCGTCGTCATCGGCGGCACATCGGTGGCTGGCGGCAAGGCCAACGTGCCGGGCGTCTGGGGCGCGGCCCTGTTCCTGGTGCTGCTGTTGACCATGCTCAACACGTTCGGCGTCAGCGCCGGCGTGCGGCTGCTGCTGACGGGGCTGATCATTGTCGGGGTGATCACGGCGGCGGGTGGGCAGAAGGCGCTGCGTTGAGGTGTGTTGATATTCAGGTGATGCCGGCCTGCAAACGGCGGGTTTCTGTGCTTCCGATGCTCACGTACCCGAATGTACGCTCCGCTCCGGTTCTCGAATCCCACCTTGTTTGGTCGCTTCGCGCCCGTCTTCGACTCCGGCTCGGCCTGACCTGAATCTCAACACACCTCCGAAAACCGCAGACGCCTCGACCCACGCCGGCGTGCAGATGCTCTCAGGCGCACGCTCTTCCCCGAGCTGATGTCGGGCCATTGAAGTATTCAAAGCTGGGAATCATTGTGCCAGGCCGGCATCGGGTTCCCATCCGCGTCATGGCGCTGTAAATCCGGTCCGCGCGGCCACGGCCGCTCACCATCGCTGGGAGGTTTTGCGTGTCCGATTTCCTGAAGGTCAGCCGGGACGGCGATGTCGCCATCGTCATCATCGACAATCCGCCGGTCAATGCGCTGAGCTTCCACGTTCGCGAACCGCTGATGCAGGCTCTGGTTGAGTTGCGGGATGATCCGTCGGTAGCGGCCATCGTCATCGCCTGTGCCGGCCGAACTTTCGTTGCCGGCGCCGACATCACTGAATTCGGCAAGCCGGTGCAGCAGCCCGAACTGCGCGCCATCGTGGCGACGCTTGAGACCATCGCCAAGCCGACAATCGCCGCCATTCACGGCACCGCGCTGGGTGGCGGCCTGGAGCTGGCGCTCGGCTGCCATTTTCGCGTCACTGATGCCGGCGCCAAGCTCGGCCTGCCGGAAGTAAAGCTCGGCCTTTTGCCGGGCGGCGGCGGCACGGTGCGGCTGCCGCGCCTTGTCGGCGCGCTGAAGGCGCTCAAGATGATCGTTTCCGGGGCGTCGATCGGTGCTGAAGAGGCGCATGCGGCCGGTCTGGTCGATGCCGTCTTCGAAGGCGATCTGACCACGCATGCCGTGAACTTCGCCAGGGAAATAGCCCGCAAGGGTGGTCCCTTCACGCCGGTGCGCGATCGCGATGAAGGGCTCAAGACAACTGACCTGGCCGCCTTCGACACCGAGGCAGCGGACCTTGCCAAGAAGGCGCGCGGCCTCGAGGCGCCGATCGCCTGCGCGCAGGCGGTGCGCAATGCCGTCACGCTGCACTTCGACGAAGCGCTGGCGGCGGAACGTGCGCTCTTCGTGAAGCTTGTCGCCAGCGACCAGTCGCGCGCGCAACGGCATCTGTTCTTCGCCGAACGTGAGGCGGCAAAGATTCCCGGCAAAGATTTCATCAAGCGCAGGATTGCCCGCGTCGGCGTCATCGGCGCCGGCACGATGGGCGGCGGCATCGCCATGGCCTTCGCCAATGGCGGCTATCCCGTCACCTTGCTGGAGACCAGCCAGGAGGCCTTGCGGCGCGGACTGGCGACCATCGACAAGAACTATGCCGTTTCCGTCACACGCGGCTCATTGACCGAAGACGCCAAGCGGCAGCGGCTCGCCCGGTTCACGGGATCCACCGACTATGCCGATCTCGCCGATTGCGACCTGATCGTCGAGGCGGTGTTCGAGGACATGACGGTCAAGAAGGAGGTTTTTGGCAGGCTCGAAGCGGCAGCCAAGCCGGGTGCGATCCTCGCCACCAACACCTCCTATCTCGACATCAACGAGATCGCCGCCTCGACCTCGCGCCCGCAGGATGTGCTCGGCCTGCATTTCTTCTCGCCGGCCAATGTCATGAAGCTCTTGGAGATCGTGCGGGCCGAGAAGACCGCGCCCGATGCGCTGGCTGCCGTCGTCGACCTGGCGCGGCGGATCGGCAAGGTGGCTGTCGTCGTCGGCGTCTGCCACGGTTTTGTCGGTAACCGCATGCTGGCGGCGCGTGGCGCCGAATCCGAGGCGCTTCTGCTCGAGGGCGCGACCCCGCGCCAGGTCGACCAGGCGTTCACCGATTTCGGCTGGCCGATGGGACCGTTCCAGATGGGCGATCTCGCCGGCCTCGACATCGGCTGGCGCAACCGCAAGGCGCGCGGCCAGACGGCCGTGATCGCAGACACGCTGTGCGAACAAGGACGTTTCGGCCAGAAGACCGGCCGCGGTTACTATCTCTACGAGGCCGGCGCACGCACCGCAGTGCCCGATCCCGAGGTCGAGGCGCTGATCCGCGACAAGGCGGCCGAAAAGGGCATCGCACTGAGGGCGGTCGGCGCGGAAGAAATCATCGAACGCACGCTCTATCCCCTGGTCAATGAGGGCGCCAGGATTCTGGAGGAAGGGATCGCGGCCCGCGCGTCAGACATCGATGTCGTCTGGGTCAACGGCTACGGCTTTCCCGTCGGCAAGGGCGGCCCGATGTTCTGGGCCGGACTTGAAGGGGCGGCCAAGATCATCGAGCGGCTCGAGTACTGGCATCAGCGCACCGGAAGGCAAGTCTTTAAACCGGCGCCGTTGCTCAAGCGAATGGCCGAGACCGGTTCCTGGGAAGCCGGGGAGTAGAGCGGTTCATCATCTTACGGAAACGCCGAACCGCTCTATCTCTTTGTTTTGACGCAATTCCCTGAGGGAAAGCGCTATGCGCTTTTCCCGGGAAGACCGCTACACACTTTTCCTGGAACTGCACTCCGTCTCGGCCTTCAACCAGTCGGCGAAGATCGTCATTGCCTGCGAGTTCTGGCGCCTGCGCCGTGCCGACAGCCAGTATCGGCCGACATCGACCGTGCAGTCGAAAGGCTGCACCAGCTGGGCCGAACAGAGTTCGCGGCTGAACATCGAAACCGGCAGCAATGCCACGCCGGCACCCTGGACGGCAGCGTTCGCCATGGTGACCGATGAGTCGAAGACGATGCCTTTGATCGACGGGCAATGGCGCCCTGCCGTCTCGAACCAGCGCAACCATTCGTCTTCCCGGTAGGAGCATAGCAGCGTTTCGCGTGCGAGATCGGACGGGTCGCGCAGGCGCGCCGCGATGCCGGGCGTGCAGACCGGCGAGAAAGCGCCGGGCAGCAGCGGCGTGTTCTCGGTTCCCTGCCAGGAGCCGTCGCCGAAGCGGATGGCAAAATCGAGACCGTCGGCGGCGAGATTGACCCGGTTGTTGTTGGTCGAGATGCGCAGCTCGATATCCGGATAGGCCTGGTGAAATGCCGGCAATCTGGGGATCAGCCAGCCCGAGGCGAAAGTGCCGACGACACCGACGGTGACGATGTCGTTGAAGCGGCCGCCCTCGAAGCGGTCGAGCGTGACGCTAATCCTGTTGAAGGCATCGCTCAACACGGGCAACAAAGCCTCGCCCTCCTCGCTCAAAGCGAGGCCGTGCGGTAATCGGCGAAAAAGCCTGATACCAAGGACTTCTTCAAGGCCCTTGATCTGATGGCTGACGGCGGCCTGGGTGACGCGCAGTTCGAGGCCGGCGCCGGTGAAACTGAGATGCCTTGCCGAGGCCTCGAAGGCGCGCAAACCGTTCAGTGGGAGGTGCGATCGCTTCATCATCCCAGCCCTAATTTTTTTTATGGCGGGGGCGATGTTTACTCGTTTGCGATGGGGCCGGATCCGGTCCAGTTCTGCCGCGCGGGGCAACAGAGAGTGTGGACATGACAAGCAGGCGCAGTTTCATCAGTGGTCTCGCGGTGGTTTTGACGGCCCCGGTTGGCGCCATCGCGAAGGCGGCAATAAGCCCGACAAAATTTGATGGGGTCTTGCCGAAAATGAGGCGGATCGAGGTGAAAAGCGGCGGCCGGCTCGGCGTCGCCTGCCGGATCTCCGGAACGACTGCGCAATTCGGCTATCGTGAGGACGAGCCGTTTCCAATGTGCAGCACCTTTAAGGCACTCGCGGCGGCATTCGTGTTGCATCGTGTCGACGGCGGCATCGAGCAGCTCGACCGCAGCATCGAGGTCCCGCACGACGCCATTATCGCGAACTCTCCAACGACCAACAAACATGCCGGCGGCGAGATGACGGTGGCGCAGCTTTGCGAAGCCGCCGTGACAGTCAGCGACAATGGGGCAGCCAATCTGTTGCTGGAGTCCTTTGGCGGGCCTCCGCAGCTGACGGCCTATCTGCGTTCGATAGGCGACAAGGTGACCAGGCTGGACCGGATCGAGCCGGAGCTGAACGAGTCGCTGCCGGGGGACGCGCGCGACACGACCTCGCCGCTGGCCATGGTCAACAATCTCGAACGGCTGACGATCGGCAACAGCCTGTCGGGGAAGGGCCGGGCGCAGCTTGTCGATTGGCTGGTGGCGAACAAGACCGGCGACGCGCGCATAAGGGCGGCACTGCCGAAAGGCTGGACATGCGGCGACAAGACCGGAACCGGCGCGCGCGGCAGCACCAATGACGCGGCCGTCATCTGGCCGACTTCCAGCAACCCGATTTTGATGTCGATCTATCTGACGGGCACGAAACAGAGCCTGGCCAAACGCAACGCCGTCATTGCCTCAGTCTCACGGGCATTGGTCGAAGCGATCGAGGCTTAGACGTTTTAGCGGCGCAGACCCTGTCGCGCCATTGCTGAGGGCGCGACAGGCTTCTTGAGTTTCGGCCCCTCACCAAAGGCAGAACGTCACAAAACCGCTATTCGAGTTGGATGGTCAGGTGGGCGCAACTTCCTCCAGGCGGCGTTGCGGTTCGTGCGAGCTCGCGACGAAGCTGCGCCACCCACCATGGGCCGAGATGTCAATCGCCGCCGACAAGCCGGCTGTCTCGGCCACGAACCCCTTCGCCGTTGTGCCATCGTCGAGTTCGATCGTGCCAATGCCGAGCGGGGCCGGAATAGCGGCTACGAAGCGTCCGAAGGCGCCCGGATCAAGCCGCCAGACCTCGACATCTATCCGCATTCCATCTCTGGCGACCCGGACGAGTCCAGGCTTGGGTACGGACTGGCCGGCGAGAGCGTAAAGCCGGTAGGCAGGCGCTGTTCTCGTCGTTCTCGAGAACTGGGCGCCGAGATCTCGCAACTGGCCATTGAGCGGCATGCCCGACAGATGCGCGCCGACGACCACCAGATCGATCATCTCGTCCGGCGCGCGCTCGCCAGGCGGCGCGCTGCCCGGCTGCGCCCAGCCGGTCGCGCCAAGCGGAAGGCCGCTGGCCGCGTGGATGTCGCGAGCGAGACCGGCCGTCAGCCAGTCCTTGCCCGCCATCGCCAGCAAGGTCACGCTCATCGGCAAGCCATCGTCGCGCCGGCCGCTCGGCACGGCGACGCCGCACATGTCGAGCAGGTTGACGAAATTGGTGAAGGTGCCGAGACGGCTGTTGGTGACGATAGGGTCCGCGAGAACCGCATCGAGAGCGTAATGCGTCGGCGCGGTCGGTACGCAGAACAGGTCGACCGAAGCGAGGACCGGTGCGAGCTTCGCCCTGTAGGCCTGAAGCGCATAGAGGCCCCTGAAGGCATCGGCCGCGGAGAGGCTGCGCGCGCCGCCGATGATTTTCCGTGTCACCGGATGCATGGCCGCCTCGTTGGCCTCCATGAAACCGGCGATCGCCGCGTACCGTTCGGCCACCCAGGCGCCTTCATAGAGAAGGTTGGCGGTGGCGTAGAAATCGCCGAACGGGATTTCCACCAGCCGGCAACCGAGCCCGCGCAGCATGTCTAGCGCCGCGTCGAAACCCTCTGCCATCGCCGCGTCGCCGAAGAATTTGAGATCCTGCTTCGCCGGCACGCCGACACTTAACACCGGCGGCCGCGCGGTGAGGGCCGGCACCTTGACCGCGCGCGAATAGGCATCGGCTGGATCCTTGGCTGCGGCCACACCGAACACCGCGTAGGCATCGTCAACGGTCAGCGCGAACACGGAGATACAGTCGAGTGTGCGGCAGGCCGGTACGACGCCGGCGGCCGACAGCGCCCCGACGGTCGGTTTCAGGCCGACAATATTGTTAAGGCCGGCCGGTATGCGGCCGGAGCCTGCCGTGTCAGTGCCGAGCGCGAAGGAGACGATGCCGCGCGCCGTCGCAACGGCGGACCCCGACGAGGAGCCACCGGGCACCAGACTGGCATCGATGGCGTTCTTCGGGATCGGGTACGGCGTGCGCACGCCGACAAGGCCGGTGGCGAACTGATCCAGATTGGTCTTGCCGACCACCAGCGCGCCGGCAGCCTTGAGCCGGGCCACCACGGTGGCGTCCACCTGGGGCATGTAGGCATATTCGGCGCAGGCCGCGGTGGTCGGCATGCCGGCGACGTCGATGTTGTCCTTGACGGCGAAGGGCACGCCCCACAGCGGCTTGGTTACCGGATCGAACGGCCCGAGCGTTTGCGCCTGCGCCAGCATGTCCGCCTTGGCGGCGAGATGAATGAAAATGCCCGGATCGTCAGCCGCCGCGATGCGGGCATGGACGGTATCGATCATGGCGGCGACACCGACGCCGGCCCGATAGGCCGCATGCAAACTGCCGATGTCGAAGCGGATCTCGCTCATTTGGTCTCCCCCAGAATGATCACCGGCAGGTCCCATTGGATCAGCACGACGCAGCCCTCCTTCGTCCACACCGAATGCTCGGTCCCGACCGGGTTCAGGACCACGCTGCCGGCCGGATAATCGCCATTCTCGTCGCTTTGTGTCCCCTCGAGCACGACGATGGTTTCCAGCCCGACATGTCGATGGCGCGGCACGCCGGCGCCGGGCCGGTAGTTGAGGATTGCCACCGACGGTTCGACCGGTTCGCCCTTCAGCAGCCAGTGCACCGCGATGCCCTCGCGAAAATGTTCGAACGCCAGATCGCGCCAGCCGCCGCCGAGGACGCCGGCAAGACTCAGATTAGCCATTTGCAATTCCCCGAAGCACCTGGTCGGTCGTCGCCGTCCAGCCGACGATGGCGCCTTGCGCTCTAATCATGGCGATGGCGGCCGCCTTGAACTCCGGAAAATAGCTCTCCGTTGCGTCTTCGGCGAGCAGGCACTCATAGCCCCGATCATTGGCCTCGCGCATCGTCGTCTGTACGCAGACCTCGGTGGTGACGCCGGCAAAGACCAACTGCAGTGCGCCGAGTCGTTTCAGATCTTCGCCAAAGCTGGTTGCGTAGAAAGCTCCCTTGCCAGGCTTCTCGATGACAATCTCGCCGGGCAGTGGCGCGAGTTCGTCGAGGATCGCTGTGCCCGGCTCGCCAACGATCAGCACGCGGCCCATCGGCCCAACATCGCCGATGCGGATCGACGGATTGCCGCGGTTGCGCTTGGACGGCGGCAGGTCGGACAGGTCGGCCCGGTGGCACTCCATCGTGTGAATCACCGGCAGGCCGGCCGCGCGGAACCCATCGATCAGCCGCTTCACCGTCGGCACAATGGCCGTGATGCGGCTGACATCGTTGCCGAGGCTGGCGCCGAAGCCGCCCGGCTCGGCGAAGTCGCGCTGCATGTCGATGACGACCAGCGCCGTCGTCTCCGGCTTGAATGCAAAGGCAAACGGCTGCGCATCGATTTCAGCCATCAATAGTGTCCCGCCATATGCTCGCCGATGGTCTGCACGCTCGCCCGCGCGATCGGCGTTTCGTAGACCAGCGCACCGTCCGACATGACGAAGATGCGGTCCGACAGTTCCAGCAACTCGTCGAGGTCCTCCGACAACAAAAGCACGGCAGCACCCGCATTGCGCGCCTTCATGATGCGGGCGCGGATTTCGGCCACCGCCGAGAAGTCGAGACCGAAGCAGGGATTGGAGACAATGAGCAAGTCGACCTCGCCGGTCAGTTCGCGCGCCAGCACTGCGCGCTGCACATTGCCGCCCGACAGCGAGGCGATGGGCGACGACAGCGATGCGGTCTTGACCTTGAACTGCTCGACCAGCCTGGCGCTGAACGCGCGGATGGCACTGGTGCTGATCCAGCTCACCGGTTTGCCGTTGCCGTCCACGTCGAAGGTGCGGAAGGAGATGTTCTCGGCCACGGTCATTTTCGGGGCGCAGGCATTCTTCAGCGGCTCTTCGGGGATGAGCCGCACATTGAGCGCGCGCGCCTCGGCGCGTGTCGCCCCATAGGCGGACCCGCGCACCAGCACGTCGCCCGCGTTGCGCGGACGCTGGCCGGCCAGCACTTCCAGAAACTCTTTCTGGCCATTGCCGGAAATGCCGGCGATGCCGACGATCTCGCCCGAGCGCACGCCGAGATCGTCGATGCTGATCGATTTCAACCCGGTTCGGTCAGGCGCCTTCAGCGACCTGACCTTGAGCACCGTCTCGGCATCGGGCTTCGGCGTTGCACGGCTGTCGAGCGCAGCGATCGGCTGGTCGCCGATCATCATCGCTGCCATCGTCTTGTGGTCGAGGTCGGCGACGCGGCCCGTTCCCGTCAGCTTGCCTTTGCGCAGCACGCTGACATCATCGGCGAAGGCCGTCACCTCATGGAATTTGTGCGAGATCATCAGCACGGTGAGGTCGCCGGCCTTGGTCATGTCGCGCACCAGCCCCAGCACCTCCTGCGCCTCGCCGGGCGTCAGCACCGAGGTCGGCTCGTCCAGCACAAGGAAGGAGCGGCCGAGATAGAGCTGCTTGACGATCTCGAGCTTCTGCTTCTCGCCGGCTGCGAGCTCCGCCACCTTGACGTCGAGCGGCAGCTTGAACGGCATGCGCTCCATGAACACGGCAAGGTCGGCGCGCTCCTTGCGCCAGTCGATGATGCCCGGCACCTTTTCGCGCGAGATGACGAGGTTTTCCGCCCCCGTCAGCGAGGGCACCAGCGTGAAATGCTGGTAGACCATGCCCAGCCCGAGCGCAGAGGCATCGCGGGGGCTGGCGACCGCGACCTCGCGGCCATCTACGAGGATATCGCCGGAGGTCGGGTGGTAGAACCCCATCATGCATTTGACCAGGGTCGACTTGCCGGCGCCGTTTTCGCCGAGCAGCGCATGGAATGATCCCGCCGGCACCTTGATCGAGACATCGCCCAGCGCCGTGAAGGCGCCGAAGCGCATGGTCATGCCAATGGTCTCGACGCCGACGGCCTTTCTGCTGCCTTCACGCATGGTCGAACCTCACGGCAATTGGGCGACGAAGGACGCCGAACTCGACACCGCGCCGAAGACGCCGCCCTGCATCTTGATCATCTTGATGGCCGCCAGATGGTTGCCGTAGTCGGTCGCCCCACAGCAATCCTCCAGCATCACGCATTCATAGCCGCGGTCGTTGGCCTCGCGCATGGTGGTGTGCACGCAGACATCGGTGGTGATACCGGTCAGCACGATGTTTTCGATGCCGCGCTGGTTGAGGATCAGCTCGAGGTCGGTGGCGCAGAACGAACCCTTGCCGGGCTTGTCGATGATCGGCTCGCCTTCGGCCGGATAGAGGTCGGGGATGATGTCCCAGCCCGGCTCGCCGCGCACCAGGATACGCCCGCAAGGGCCGGGATCGCCGATGCCGGCATTGATGCGGCGCGAGCGCCAGCGCTTGTTGGCCGGCAGGTCGGCGAGATCGGGCCGGTGGCCCTCGCGCGTGTGGATGATGGTGTAGCCCTTGGCGCGCATCACCGAGAGCACCGACTTGATCGGCTCGATGGGCGCGCGCACCAGCGACAGGTCATAGCCCATATGGTCGACATAGCCGCCCGGTCCGCAGAAATCTGTCTGCATGTCGATGATGATCAGTGCCGTATTGTCGGGGCGAAGTTCGCCGTTGTAGGGCCATGGATAGGGGTCGGCGTCGATGTAGCGCTGGGTGATCTCGGCTCTGGCGTTCATGGCAAAAACTCCAGTTATTTGGTGATCGACAATTCGCCCGGTGCGCCGGCGAGCGAACGGGTCGGCGACGAGGTGGCGATCATGATGATCAGGGTGAGGATGTAGGGCGCGGCATAGAAGAGGTAGTAGCCTTGGGTGACGCCGACCGACTGCAGCGCCGGTCCAAGAGCGCCGGCCCCACCGAACAGAAGGGCGGCGGCAAAGCAGCCAAGCGGGTTCCAGCGCGCGAAGATGACCAGCGCCACCGCCATCAGCCCTTGGCCCGACGAGATGCGTTCGGTCCAGCTGCCGGGATAGTAGAGCGACAGATAGGCGCCGCCGATGCCGGCCAGCGCGCCGCCGACGCCGGTGGCGAGCAGGCGTACCGTGTCGGGATTGAGACCCATGGCGCGCGCGGCGTCCGAACTGTCGCCGACAACGCGCACGATGAGGCCGGCGCGGGTGTTGCGGAAGGCCCACCACAGGACGACCGAAAGTGCCGCTCCGATCAGGAACAGGACGTTGACGTCGAGCGCGGCCTGCACCTGCGGAATATCGGACCAGCCGCCGAAAGGAATGGCCGGCAGGTTGGGCGCCTTCGGCTTGATGAACGGCTTGCCGAAGAAGAAGGCGAGCCCCGAGCCGAACAGCATCAGCGCGATGCCGATGGCGATGTCGTTGACCTTCGGAAATTTGCAAATCCAGCCGTGGAACAGGCCGAAGCACAGGCCGGCGAAGGCTGCGGCGAGCAGGCCGAGCCATGGCGAGTTGGTCATCACCGCCACCGCATAGGCGGTCATGGCGCCGAAGACGAGCGTGCCTTCGAGCCCCAGATTGATGCGGCCGGAACGCTCGGTGATGGCTTCGCCCAGCGAGACGAAGATGAAGGGCGTCGACACGCGGATGGCGCCGCCCAGAATGGCCAGCGGCACGCCCCAGAGGCCGATCTCGGTCGCGTCCATCAGGAGGCCCTCTGCCACAAATCGGGATTGAAGGCCTTGAAGCGGCCGTACAAGGTTTCGCTGAACAGGATGACGATGAACAGCATGCCTTGGAGCACCAGTACGGTGGCGTCGGGCAGGTCCATGCGGCGCTGGATCAGCCCGCCGGACGCGTCGATGCCGCCAAGCAGGATGGCGACCGGGATGATGGCCAGCGGGTTGTGGCGGGCCAGGAAGGCGACGAGGATGCCGGTGTAGCCATAACCGGCGGCGAGCGAAGCATTGGCGCTGCCCTGGACGGCGGCGACTTCCAACATGCCGGCGAGCCCGGCAAAGCCGCCGGCCAGCGCGGTAAAACCGACGATGAGCGGCCCGACGGCCAGGCCCTGCACCTGTGCCGCGCGCACGTTGCCGCCGGCGATGCGCGCGGCGAAACCCCAGCGGGTCTTTTCAATGAGCACCCAGGACACGATGCAGGCAACGACACCGGCGACCAGCCCCCAATGCACATCCATGCCCGGAATGTTGCCGATGCGATAGATGTCGGCCAGCGGCTGCGTCGAGGGCTTGTTGAGCGAGGCGGGATCGCGCAGCGGTCCTTCCACCAGCTGGTTCATCAGGGCGATAGCGATGTAGGCCATCAGCAGGCTGGAGATGGTTTCGTTGACGGCACGGTAGTGGCGTAGCGCGCCGACGGCACCGATCCAGATGCCGCCGGCGGCCATGCCCGCCACGCCCATGGCAAGAATGACGATGAAGGAAGGCGCGCCGCTCAACGCGACACCGATGGCCGCGGCACCGACACCGCCGAGCACGATGGCGCCCTCCCCGCCGATGACGACGAGGCCGAGCCGCGCCGGCAGCGCCACGCAGAGCGCCGCAAGCAGCAAGGGTGCGGCCCGCGACAGCGAGTTCTGCACCGAGAACCATGAGCCGAAGCCGCCGCGCCACATGGTTTCGTAGAGCAGGACCGGCGACTTGCCGACAGCCAAGATGAACAGGCTGAACAGGACCATGCCGACGACCAGCGCGGCGAGCGGAATGACGAAGGCTTCCGCTCGCCGCGCGATCCATTCGAGCGCTGCCGGATAGGCCCTGGCGCCGAGGATGGCCGGCGCCTCCGCACTGCTGGTCGTATCTGTCATGGTCCCGTCTCCGCGCTCAGCCTTAGGCGGTCGAGCCGACGACGCCCTCAACGAGATAATCCATGCTTTCGAGCTCGATGGCGGTCTCGACGAAGGCCTGGCCCTCGGTGGCGACGACAACGCCCTTGTTGCTCTTGAGCGGGCCCTTGATGACGGAGAAACCGCCCTTCATCATTTCGGCCAGCGTGGCGTCGAACTGCTTGTGCGCGGCCTCGCCGACGGCGGGGCCGAGCGGGCTCATCTTGACGAAACCGTCGGCCAGGCCGCCGCGGGTGAAGTTGGGCAGCGGCGTGCCGGCGACCAGGTCGTCGACGAACATCTTGTAGACCTTGGCCCAGTTCCACTCGGCGCCGGTGAGGTATTTTTCGGGTGCCAGCGGGCTTTGGTTGGCGTGATATCCGCAAACGAAGGCACCGCGACCGGCCGCCGTCTCGACCACCACTTTCGGGCTATCGACATGGCAGGTGATGACGTCGGCGCCTTGGTCGACCAGCGCGTTGGTGGCTTCCGCCTCCTTGACCGCCAGCGACCACTCGCCGGTGAAGATTACCTGGCAGGTGATGGTCGGGTCGACCGAGCGCGCACCGAGCAGGAAGGAGTTGATGTTGAGCAGCACCTGCGGGATCGGCTTGGCCGCGACAAAGCCGAGTTTCTTGGTCTTCGAGGTGTGGCCGGCGACGACGCCATTGAGGTATTGGCCCATGCCGATATAGCCGAAATAAGAGCCGGCGTTCATCGGATGCTTGTCCTTGTTCCACATGCCGCCACAATGACGGAACTGCACGTCAGGGAATTTCGCGCACATGGCCAGCATATGGGGGTCGAAATAGCCGAAGGAGGTCGGGAAGATCAGCGAGGCCCCGTCGAGATTGATCATGGATTCCATGGTCTTCTGGACATCGACCGTCTCCGGCACATTCTCCTCCTCGACGACGGTGATCCCGTCGATGCCCTTCAGCGCCGCGGCACCCTCGGCATGCGCCTGATTGTAACCATAGTCGTCCTTCGGACCGACATAGATGAAGCCGACCGTCGCAGCGGCGGCAAAGGCTCTGCTGATTGGAAACGATGCTGAGGCAAGACCAAGTGCGGCTCCGGCGGCGGAGGTCTTGAGCAACTGGCGACGGTTAAGCATGAATCTGTCGGTCATGTGAATGCTCCCCTGTAAGACCCTTTTCGAGTCGGTTAACCTTGTCATGAAAGTGCATGCAATCAGCGTGCCAGTTTAAACAGTGAAATTTATCCAATTAAATCAACAATTGCCCCAATGACACCTGCACAAGTGACGGGCAATTGCATGCACTTTTTGCTTTTAAAATAGACAGTTTGACATGTAGATTAAAATACAGGCATAGAGAGGATGCCCGAGTCGAAGCTGGTCCGCGAGCCATGCGATTCACGGCCACGAAAAGACTGGACGGAGGAGACGTGTCGGGAAAGCGCAACTTGATCAGGTCGGGTACGACCGTCGATCAAATGGTGAGGGCGATTGGCGACCGCATCGTCACCGGTTTCCTGCGCCCCGGTGAAAAACTCGACGAGGCGTCGCTGGCCGCCCGCTTCGACGTATCACGCACGCCGGTCAGGGAGGCGCTCGGTCAGCTCAGTGCCATGGGCCTGGTGGAAAGGCGGCCAAACCGCGGCGCCATCGTCGCGGTGGTCACGCAGGAACATCTCGCCTCGATGTTCGAAAGCATGGCCGAGCTTGAAGGTATTTGCGCGCGCTTCTGCGCCGAACGCATGACCGCTGGCGAGCGCCGCGCGCTGGAGGTTGAGCATCAGGCCTCGGCCCGCCTGGTGCGATTGGGCGCCGAGGAGGACTATGAATATTTCAACACCGAGTTCCACACCCGGCTCTATCGCGGTGCCCACAGCACCCATATCTCGGAGCTAACCGTAATGACGCGCAGCCGGCTGGCGCCGTTCCGTCGCGCCCAGTTCATGCTGCCAGGCCGCCTGGCCAAATCCTGGCAGGAGCATGACGCCATCGTCACCGCGATCATGCGCGGCGATGGCGCTGCCGCCGGCAAGGCGGCACGGGACCACGTTTCCATCGTCAGCGAGGCGAGCGCCGTATTCGCCGCGGGTGATCCAGCAAGTCGCAAGGCAGATTCGATAGGGCTGTCTTCATAACGCGGATATCCCGCGGACTTTTCGACCTATATGTGCTTGCGGCCGCCGGTCTCTCGGAACCAGCTGTCGGGGTAGGGGTACCACCAGTCCTGGATCGCCGGTCTGTGGTCGATGATGACCATCTTCGAGCGGCGGAAGGCGTCCAGCCCCTGGCGTCCAAGCTCGCGGCCGAGGCCTGACGCCTTCCAGCCGCCGAAGGGCAAGGCGTCATTGTCGATCAGCGGGTTGTTGACCCAGACCATGCCAGCCTCGAGCCGCTCGGCGGCGTCATGCGCTTCGGCCAGATCGGTGGTGAACACCGAGGCGCCAAGCCCGAACGGGCTGTCATTGGCAAGCCGGATCGCTTCGTCGAAATCCTTGACCCGGCAGATCGCTGCGACCGGGCCGAAGCACTCTTCGCGCACGATCGCCATGTCAGAGGTAACGCCGGTCAGGATGGTCGGCTCGTAGAACCAGCCTGTGTTGTGCGCTGGCGGAATGCGGCCGCCGGTGACGGCAACGGCGCCGTTGGCGATAGCGTCGTCCACCAACCGCATGACCTTGGCCCGCGCGCCTTCGCTGACCAGCGGGCCGATCTCGGTCTTGTCCAGTCCGTTGCCGATGCGAAGCGCGCGTGTCCTTTCGGCGAACAGCGCGACGAAGCGGTCATGCACGGCGTCGACGACGAAGAAGCGCTCGGCCGAGGTGCAGACCTGGCCGGTGAGATGGAAGGCAGCGGTGACGCTGCCGGCCGCGGCGACCTCGAGCGGGGCGTGTTGGCTGATGATCAGCGGATCACTGCCGCCGGCTTCGATGACGCACGGCTTCATGCGTTCGGCACAGGCCACCGCAACCGCCTTGCCGGCGGCGACCGAGCCGGTGAAGGCGACGGCATGGGTGCGGTCGGAAGCGATCAGCGCTTGCGCTGTCGCAGCGCCGCCGGGCAGGCAGGAGACCAGCCCTTCCGGCAGCGAACGGAACACGGTCATGTAGTCGAGCGTCGACAGGGTGGTCGCCTCGGCCGGCTTGATGATGCAGGCATTGCCGGCGGCCAGCGAAGCGGCGACGGTCCAGCACATCAGCAGGATCGGGAAGTTGTAAGGCATGATGTGCACCGACACGCCGTAGGGCTCGTAACGCGCATACTGGAACGAACCGGCCTGCGTCGTGCCGGCGATCTTGCCGGCATCGTCGCGCGCCATCTCGGCGTAGTAGCGGAAGATCGGCGCGCAATTGGCGATCTCGCCGATGGCTTCCGGATAGGGCTTGCCCATCTCGCGCACCATCAGCTCGGCGCAGCGCGTGAAGTCGGCCGCCTCGATGGCATTGGCGACGGCATGCAGATGCTTGGCGCGGCTCTTGGCGTCGAGCTTTTTCCAGACGGCCTGCGCCTTGGTGGCCGCGGTCAGCGCGGTGTCGATCTCACCATCGCTGGCGGGCGCGATGGCCCCGACCGTTTCCAGCGTCGCCGGATCGATCACCGGTTTGTTCGCGCCGGCCATCGGCCGGTAATCCGGGTTGACGAAGAAAGCCGGCCGGTCAGGGGAGAAATGCATGGATATCCTCTCAGATCCGCTCAGCGGATCATGTAGACCTTCTTGATCGTCTCATGGACGGTGCAGACGCCTTTCCAGTCCTGCGGAAAGAAGGCCGCCGTGTCCGGCTCGATCTCGATCACTTCGCCGGATTCATGGACATAGGTGCAGCGGCCCTCGAGGAAGTGGCAGAACTCGTCGCGGGTGACGTGGCAGTGCCATTTGCCAGGCGTGCAGACCCAGAGGCCGCACTCGGAACGACCCTCCGGCCCCTTGTACAGAAGCTTGCCCGAAGTGTGGGACTCGCCCTCGATCATCGTCGGGATGGCGCCCCAGTCGACGAGATCGGTGATGGCGAGCGGCGATTTCATGATCGGCGTTGTCATATCGATTCCCCTAGAATGGCCTTGGTGCTCACCGGCACATGAAGGCCTTGGTCAGCGTTTCGGTGATGATGGAGATGCCGGTCCAGCCGGCGGGGAAGAACACAAGCGTGCCGGCCTCGACCGGAATCTGTTCGCCATTGTCGTGGATGTAGCTGCCGCGGCCCGACAGGAAATGGCAGAACTCGTCGGCCGGGAAGGTGACCTTCCGCGTGCCTGACGTGCATGACCACAGGCCGCATTCGCTCGATCCGTCCGGGTTCTGCGACAGGATCTTGCCCGACGCACGCGGCGAGCCGGCGAGCGTGTTGCTGCCCGCGCCCCAGTCTTCCAGGTCCACGATCGAGGCCTTCGGCCAATGCGGTGTCGGCATGTCATCAAACTCCGTGTACCTTTGCTTGAGCATGATCTTGTCCGAAAACCAATTCCCACTTTTCGGGATCATCCTTTCAAGCCAGCATGTAGACGTTGCGCATGGTCTCATGCACGATGCATTCGCCCGCCCAGCCGGCCGGGAACATGACCACGGTTCCAGCGGTGACTTCTATCTCTTCGCCGACATCCGACCGGTAGGTCGCGCGGCCGGCGACGAAATGGCACAATTCATCGCGCGGGATGCTAAGGCGCCAGCGGCCGGGCGTGCAGACCCAGATGCCGGATTCCGGCTGGTTGTTCGGCCCCTTGTGCACCAGCCGGCCGGTGGAGTGGGAAGCGCCGTCCAGTGCATCCGGCTGCGCGCCCCAGTCGGCGAGGTCGGTGCGGGTTGAGGCTTGGTAGAGGTGTGGTGCGGAGGAGGTCACAACAACGCCTCCAGCAAACCAGCCGCCTTCTCCGGACCGTTCTGCGCGTGCATCTGTGCCGAGGTCTTCGCGAGCTTGGCTTTCATCGCTGGATCCGTCAGGCAGGCTTCGATCTTGGCGACCAGTTTGGCGTCGTTCCAGTCGTAGCGCGGCATGCCGAAGCCGTGGCCGGTTTCCTCGACACGGGTGGCGTTGTCGTGGCCGTCCCAGACATAGGGCATGATGATCGCCGGCTTGCCGAAATAGAGGCACTCGGTGAACGAGTTGTTGCCGCCATGGTGGATGACAGCTTCGACCTGCGGAATGACCGAAGGCTGCGGGAACCAGCTCTCGACGATGACGTTGCCGGGCACGTCCGTGTACTGGTCCTTGTAGCCGCCGACATTGACCAGCGCGCGGTAGCGCGTCTTGCCCAGCGTCGCGATGATGCGCTTCAACAGGTCGACATCGCCGGCGCCCAGGCTGCCGAAGGAAACGTAAAGCAGCGGGCCGTCATTATTCTCAGCGAAGGTCGGCACCGTGTAGGGTTTTTCCTGCCGCACGCAGCCTTCGAGATACTGGAACTTTGCCGGGTCGAGCGGATGGCGGCGCTTGAACTTTGCCGCCTCGGGATAAAGCAGCAGGTTGAGGTAAGGCGAGGCCTCGAAGAACTGGCCGATCGGATAGGGCGCCTCGTTGTTGGCGGTGAGGAAGGCGTTGAAATCGTCGTGGATCGGCTGGATCACGGCGTTGAAATGGTCGCGGTAGCGCTGGTGCCCGGCATGGTCGTTCTCGCCGCAGCCGGAGAGATGCGGCGGGATGTCGTCGTCCTCGATCTCGTTTTCCGAGCAGGAGATGACGCGCACCCACGGCTTGCCGAACTGTTTGATCGCAGGGAACAGGATGACGTTGTCGACGCAGATCACGTCCGGCTTGATGGCCGCGAGTACGCGTGGCAGATCCTTCTGCGCCCATTTGGCGCTGTCGACGATCGCCGTCCAGCAATCCTTCACGTAATTGTCGATCTGGTCGTAGGGCGATTTGCGGAAGTTCGGGATGTGGCCGTTGATGAAATCCTCCCAGAACTTGGCCATCTGCTCCGGCGGCATCGGCTCGGACAGGTTCACCGGATGGGCCTCAAAGCCGTAGCCCTTGTAGACATCGACGAAGCCGGGATCGGACAGGAACACCGCTCTGTGTCCACGCGCCTCGACCGCCTGGGCGATGCCGACGGAATTGAGCGCCGGGCCGTAGGCCGCTTCGGGAAAAAACGCGATCGTCTTCTGCGCCATCAGGCGTCTCCTTCACTCTGCGAAAATTCTGACATCGGCGGCGTCCCAGCCGAGTTCGACCTGGTCGCCTGACGACACCGGCCGGCGGTCGGCGGCATCGGCGGTGACACGCACCAGGAACGGTTTTGGCGACAGAGCACTGCGGACATGCAGCTGCAGGTCGAGACCGTGATAGGCGAGTGCCTCGACCGTGCCGGTGGTGCGGTTGGCGGTCTCATCCGACGGGAACAGCCGGATGCGCTCGGGCCGCACCGACGCGACAGCGGACGCACCGGGCGAAAGCGAGGCGGGAACCTTGCCGGCGATCCGAGTGCCATTGCCTGCCATGACACCATCGGTGGCGGCCTTGCCCGGCACGAAATTCATCACGCCGATGAAATCGGCAACGAAGCGGTCGGCGGGATGTTCGTAGATCGTATGCGGCGTGTCGCATTGCAGCAGCTTGCCGTCTCTCAGCACCGCCATGCGGTCGGCCATGACAAGCGATTCTTCCTGGTCGTGGGTGACGATGACGAAGGTGATGCCGACCTCGTGCTGCAGGCGCTTCAGTTCCAGCTGCATGGCGCCGCGCAGTTTCTTGTCGAGCGCGCCGAGCGGTTCGTCGAGCAGCAGCAGCCGGGGCCGCTTGACCAGCGCCCGGGCCAGCGCGACGCGCTGCTTCTGGCCGCCCGACAATTGCTCCGGCTTGCGGTCGGCGAAGGCGACGAGTTCGGTCGTCGCCAGGATGGCATCGACGCGGGAGCGGATTTCGCTAGCCGGCAAACGCTCCATCTCCAGCCCATAGGACACATTGGCCCGGACACTCATATGCGGAAACAGCGCGTAGGACTGGAACATCAAATTGACCGGCCGTTTGTTGGGCGGGGTCCTGGCGATGTCGCGGCCGTCGAGCAGGATGCGCCCGTCGCTTGGCGTCTCGAAACCGGCCAGCATGCGCAGCAGCGTGGTCTTGCCGCAGCCGGAAGGGCCAAGCAGGGCGAAGAACTCGTTCTCACGGATGTCGAGCGAGATGCCGTCGACAGCGGTCACCCGACCGAAGTTCTTCGACACATGATCGATGGCCAGCAGCGTGCGCGGTTCGCTCATTGGCCTGTTATCCCAGGGTTGAGCCGCTGCGACAGGGTCAGCGCGGTGATGCTGACAGCCATGACGATGGTTGCGAGGGCGTTGATCTCCGGCGTGATGCCGAAACGGATCATCGCATAGATCTGCATCGGCAGCGTGGTCGAGGCGCGGCCGGCGCCGGCGGTGAAGAAAGCGATGATGAACTCGTCGACTGACAGCGTGAAGGCAAGCAGCGCGCCGGCGACCACGGCCGGCAGGATGACCGGCAATGTCACCCGCCGGAAGGTGGTGATAGCTGAAGCGCCAAGGTCGGCGGACGCCTCGACGATCGACCAGTCGAAACTCTTCAGCCGGGCACGCACTACCGAACAGACGAAGGCGAGGTTGAAGACGACATGGGCAAGGATGATGGTGTGCAGGCCCATGGTCAGGTTGAGCATGGAGAAGAACGACAGCAGCGCGATCGCCAGCACGATGTCGGGGATGATCATCGGCGCGAAGATCAGCGCCTCGAGACCCTTGCCGTACTGCCGGCGCATCTCGACGCCGATCGCCAGCAGCGTGCCGAGCAGCGTGGCGATGGCCGTCGACACCAGTGCCACGATCAGCGTGTTGAGCGCGGCGGAGAGGATGGCGGAATTGCCGGCCAGCGAAGCGTACCATTTCAGCGAAAAGCCGGACCATGCCGTCGGCAGCCCACCTTTGTTGAAGGACAGCGCCACCAGCACGGCGATCGGGATGTAGAGGAAGGCGAAGACGAGGATGAGGATCGTCCGCATGCCGAAAGCGCGGGCAGGCGATGAAGTCATGGTTGCCCTCCGGTAGTCTGGAGGCAAGCGAGCGACCAGCGTCCTTCTCCCCGTTTACGGGGAGAAGATGCCGGCAGGCGGATGAGAGGCAGCGCCCGACATTGCAGGAGCTTGCGCCGCCCCTCATCCGCCACTTCGGGGCACCTTCTCCCCGTGAACGAGGAGAAGGGAAGGAAGAAGCGCTCAGCCATCGGCGTCACCCTTGGCCTCGGCCGCACGCCCGGAGGCACGATCCGCAGCCAGGGCCTGCGCCATCAGCACCAGCAGCATGATGGCGATCAGCGCCATTGCCAAGGCCGCGCCGAAGGGCCAGTCATTGGCGGTCAGGAACTGGTCGTAGACGAGATTGCCGATCATCTGGAAGCGGCCGCCGCCGAGCAGGGCAGGGGTGACGAAATTGCCGATCGACAGCACGAAGACGAACACGGCGCCGGCGGCGATGCCGGGCACGGTCAGCGGCAGGATGACGCGGCGAAAGGTGGTGAGGGCCGAAGCGCCGAGGTCGCGCGAGGCTTCGGCGAGTTCCGGATTGAGCCGCGACAGCGGCGCGTAGCAGGCGAGGATGACGAAGGGCAGATAGTTATAGACCAGGCCGGCAATGACCGCGCCCTCGGTATAGAGCATCGACGGCTGCTCACCGGTGTAGCCGAACCAACGCAGCAACTGGGTGATCAGGCCTTCGCGGTTGAGCAGCACGATCCAGGCATAGGTGCGGATCAGATAGTTGGACCAGAACGGCAGCACGGCGAAGAACAGGAACACCGGCTGCAGCCGGCGTGGTGCGGCTGCGATCGCGTAGGCGGCGGCATAGCCGATGACCACCGCGATCAGCGCCGCCGTGCCGGCGATACGCGCCGAGTTGAGGAAGATACCCGCATAGAGCGGGTCGAACACCAGCCCGAAATTCTCCAGCGTGAAGGTGTATTCGATGCCGCCATAGATGCCGCGCCGGAAGAAGGCGAGCGCCAGCACCAATGCGCACGGCACCACCATCAGCGCGGTCAGCCAGACCAGCGCCGGGGCCATCAGCAAGGAGGAGCGAAGTCGGGTCTGGGACAATTTTCGGGTACCGCTCAAGGCCGGCGGCAGTAGCGCTGCCGGCCGTGATATCTGGTTTGACGCCGCTTACTGCGCGGCCTTGATCTCGCTGACGATCTTCGAATAGTCGCGCTGGGCGTCGCCGACGTCGCGCAGTTGCTCGAACTTGACGAGGTCGGCCACCGGCATCGCCATGTTGGGGAATTTTGCCAGGAAGTCGGCGGGCAGGCTTTCCATAGCCGGCTTGTTCGGCACCTTGTAGTCGATGTTCTGCGCCGCCCAGGCGTGGTTCTTGGCGTCGAGCATGAAGTTGATGAACTGGAAGGCGGCGTCCTTGTTGGCGGAGGCCTTCATCACCACCATCGTGTCGACCCACAGGTCGGAACCTTCCTTGGGGATGACGTACTTGATCTCGGGTTTTTCGGCGATGCCGTAATTGCACCAGCCGTCCCATGCCTGCACCATCAGCGCTTCGCCGGAAACCAGCTTCGAATAGAAGGTGGTGTCGTCATAGGCGAGCAGGGTCTTCTTGGCCGAGATCAGCAGGTCCTTGACCTCGGCCATCTTGGCCGGGTCGGTCTCGTTGACCGAAAAGCCCTTGTCGAGCTGGCCGGCCGCCAGCAGCCAGCGATCGGTCGCCAGCATGGTGGTCTTGCCCTTGAGGTCGTCGGAGGGGGCAAGCAGATCGCTCCAGCTCGTCGGCGCGACCTTCACCAGGTCAGAGCGGTAGCAGAGGCCTGTCGTGCCCCAGGTGTAAGGCACCGAGAAATTGTTGCCGACATCGTGCGGCAGCTTGGTCGCTTCCGGATAGAGGTTGGCGAGGTTGGGGACCTTGGTGTGGTCGATCGGCTCGGTCAGGCCGAGCTTGTTCAGCACCTCGGCGAAGGGCGAGGAGACGAAGACCACGTCATAGCCCTTGCCGCCGGCGGCGATAAGCTTGCCCATGATCTCTTCATTGGTGGCATGAACAACCACTTCGCCGGAAACCCCGGTCGCGGTCTTGAAGGCGGCCATGGCGTCGGGCGCCATGTAGCCGTCCCAGTTGGAAATGACGAGATCGGCGGCGGCCGCCGGCACCGACAGCGCCAAGGCCAGGCCGAGTGCGATTGACGGCATCTTCAGCGAACGGTGCCGCAAGAAGGTCGTGGCGGTCATGACAGGTTCCCCATTCTGGTTGATCGTCGAATTTCATTCGCCGGACCAACGCCTGCGACCCATGCCGCCGCCTCGATCCCGTTCCCTCGGTCTTTTTTGTGCCGATTGTCCTGACAGTACTATTGCAGAAAAAAGTACGTCAATCCATAATTTGCCAAGCGACCGAGGAATCTGGCCGATTGCGTCCGCGAGGCCGATCGGTCAAAGCATATAGGTCACGTCCGTTCACGAGCATTGTCATGCAAGCTGCCGCCCGACGACCCCGCACCAACCACCTCGACCTGGCGCAGCGCATCCTGGATGTAGCGCGGCAGCGCGGCTTCGAGCCCGGCTCGCGGCTGCCCGAACAGCAGATCGCCTCGCTATGCAATGTGTCGCGCACGCCGGTACGGGCGGCGCTTAGCCTGCTCGCGGAACAGGGCGTTGTGCGTTGGGAGGCTGATTCCGGTTATCACCTGGCCATCGACCTCACGACTCAGCCGGCTATTGCGGCTGAATTGCCTCTTACCGAGGAGGACGAGCTTGCCGAGGCGATCCTGCGCGACCGGTCGGCGCGGCGACTGGACCAGACGGTGACCGTCGCGGCATTGATGCGGCGGTACAGCGCCGAGCGAAAGACGGTACTAAAAGCTCTCAACAAACTGACGGAAGAGAATCTGCTCGACCGCGCGCCCGGCCAATCCTGGCTGTTTCGCCGCGCGCCGGACGATCCGGAGGCACAAGGCGAAAGCTATGAGTACCGCTTGCTACTGGAGCCCGCAGCCATCCTGACGCCCGGCTTCCGGCTGGACGACGCACGCGCCGCGGCCTTGCGCCAGGGCATGGAAGCGCTGTTGGCGCTGCCGGACGCCGCATTCGACACCCGCGAGTTCCAGCGGCTGGACATCGATTTTCACGGCATGCTCGCTGAAGGCTGCGCCAACCGGTTCATTGCCGATGCGCTGGCCGATCACCTCAGGCTGCGCCGGCTGCCCGGCATCTATGCCGGCGTCAACGTCTTCCGGCTGCGGCAATCGCTGCGCGAGCACCTGAATATACTCGACCATCTTGAAAGCCGGCAGTATGAGGTGGCGGCCGATCTGCTTCGCATTCACCTGCGGCTCTCCCGCAACCAGCGACCGCAAGCGGCCAGTCGCGGGGCGCCCGCCCTGTTCGGCATGATCAGCCGGCCGGAATGACGAGGATTAATTGACGCGTAAAGCCAGCCCGACCATCGCGCTGTTTCCCGAAGCGAGTTTCGGCGCGGCGTTGAATTGCGTTGGCATCGCACAAGCATTGCGGGCGAAAGGCGCCCGACCGGTCTTCATCTGCCATGCCGGCTTTTCCGGCGTCTTTGCCGACTATGGTTTTCAGGAATACCAGCTGCCCACCGACGAGCCACTGAGCGACAGCGAGCGCCAGAGCTACTGGCAGGCCTTCGTGCGCAGGCATCTGCCGCATTTCAGGCTGAGCCCGATCGACCAGCTCGAAACCTATGTCGCGCCGACCTGGCAAGCCATCGTCGACACCGCGGTCAACGCCGAAGCGCCGCTGCGCCAATTGCTGGCGCGGCTGAAGCCGGACGCCGTGGTGCTCGACAATGTCATCATGTTCCCGGCGATCGCCGCTGCCGGCTGCCCATGGGTGCGCGTTGTCTCCTGCGCCGAGACCGAGCTTCCGGATGCGCAGGTGCCGCCCTATCTGTCGGGGCTTGGCACTGACGACCCGCAACGCGCGGCGTTCGAGACCCGCTATCTCAAGGCTTCGGCGCCGGCGCATGACCGCTTCAACCGCTTTCGGACGGATGCCGGCCTGGCACCGCTGCCGAAGGGCCTGTTCCTTGAAGTCTCCCCCGATCTCAACCTGCTGCTGACGCCGACGATCGTGCGCCGCGAGCGCGCCGAGCCGCTCGACCCGGCCCGCTTCGTCTATCTCGAAGGCTGCGTGCGTTCGGAAGGACCGTTCGAGGTGCCGGTGTTTCCGCGCAATGGCGGGCCGCTGGTCTATCTCAGCTTCGGCAGTCTCGGCGCCATGGATGTCGGCCTGATCGAGCGCATGCTGGCTGTGTTCGACAGGCTGCCGGCGCGGTTCATCGTCAATGCCGGCGGCCTGCGCGACACGTACCGCGCGGTGCCGGACAATGTCTATCTCGACGCCTGGTTTCCGCAGCCCTCGGTGGTGGCGAAATCCGACCTGTTCATCCATCACGGCGGCAACAACAGCTTTTGCGAGGCGCTGCGCTTCGGCGTGCCGTCGCTGATCATGCCCTATTGCTGGGACGGGCATGACAATGCGCGGCGCGCCGAGGAGACCGGCGTCGGCAACCATATCGGCCGTGACGGCTGGACCGAAGGAGTATTGGAGGGAGCCATTCTCGGCCTGCTGGCCGATGACGCCATGCGCGCCCGCCTCAGGGACAATGCAGCCCATATGGCGCTGACCCCTGGAACGGACGTGGCCGCGCAAGCCATTCTCTCTCTGGTACGGACATGAACGAAATGCTTGATAAAAACGCGAATACCTTGCTCTCCAGCGGCAACGATCCCAGGACCTGGCTAGCCCAGCACGGCATCAACGAGATCGAGTGCCTGGTGCCCGACATGAACGGCGTCCTGCGCGGCAAGGCCTTGCCGACGGCCAAATTCGTCAAGGCGCTGGAAGACCGCGCGCTTTATCTGCCGAGCAGCGCTTTTCTGGTCAGCATCGACGGCCGCTATTCCGGTTCGATCGACGAGGGTTTTGCTTATTCGGACCCGGATATGCGGATGGTGCCTGACGTCTCGACGCTCTGCCTGGCGCCCGGCGCCGGGGCTGGCAAGGCCTATGTGTTTGCCGATGCGTTCCACATGGACGACCGGCCATGGATGGCGTCGCCGCGCCATGTGCTGAGAGCCGTGCTCGATCTCTATCGCCAGCGTGGCTGGCGGGCAGTGGTGGCGCCGGAGCTCGAATTCTATCTGACCGCGCCCAATCCCGACCCCGACCGGCCGCTGACCGCACCGGTCGGCGGCAATGGCCGCACGGAGACCGTGCAGCATCCCTATGACATGGCTGCACTCGAGGAATTCGAGCCGGTGATCCGCCGCATCTATGATTATGCCGCGGCGGCCGGCTTGCCGCTCGACACGTTGATCCATGAATCGGGCACAGCGCAGCTGGAGATCAACTTCCTGCATGGCGATGCACTGCCGCTGGCTGACAAGGTGCTGCTGTTCAAGCGGCTGACGCGCCAGGCCGCGCAGCAGAGCGGCATGCACGCCACCTTCATGGCCAAGCCGATCGCGGCACAGGCGGGGAGCTCGATGCATCTGCACATGTCGGTCATCGATGAGGCCGGCAAGACGCTGTTTGCCGGCACTGACGATGCCGACACGGAAATGTTCGGCCATTTCATCGGCGGCCTGCAAAAATATGTCCCGGAAATCATGCCGCTGTTTGCGCCGAACGTGAACTCGTTCCGCCGCATCCGGCCGAACCACAGCGCGCCGGCCAACATCGAGTGGTCGCATGACAACCGTTCTTGCGGGCTGCGCGTGCCGGCCGGTGGCCGCGCCGCACGTCGGGTGGAGAACCGCTTGCCGGGTGCCGATTCCAATCCCTATCTGGCGATCGCCGGTTCGCTCCTGGCAGGCTATCTCGGCGTCGAGCAGAAGCTGGCGCGGTCGGCCGAGGCGTCTGGCAATGCCTACAAGAACAAGAGCACTTTGCCGAAAACCATGGAGGAGGCGCTGGATCGTTTCACCGCTTGCGACCCGGTGCGGGCACTGCTCGGCGAGGATTTCTTCCAGACCTATCTGCGCGTCAAGAGCGTCGAACTCGACCTGTTCCAGGGCGTGGTGACGAGCTGGGAACGAGACCACCTGCTGTTGAAGGTGTAATGATGGGCTTCAATTCCGAGGGTTTCAATTCCGGTTTGGATATCGGCAAATCCTACTATGTCTCGACGGCGAATCCGTCGCCGGACCATCCTGCCCTGCAAGGCGACGTCAATGCCGACCTGGTTGTGGTCGGCGGCGGCTGTACCGGCCTGTCCGCCGCCCTTCACGCCGCCGAACGCGGGTTGAAGGTGGTGCTGCTCGAAGGTGGCAAGATCGGCTGGGGCGCGTCGGGGCGCAATGGCGGCCAGATGATCCCCGGTCTGCGCAAAGGCGCCAAGGGCCTGGTCAAGCTCTACGGCCCCGAGCGGGCGAAGGCGCTGTTCGACCTCGCCTTCGAGGCGCGCGGGCTGGTGCTCGACATCATCGAGCGCCACGTCATCGATTGCGACCTCAGGCTGACCGGCCATCTGGTCGGCGCGGTCAATGGCTCCGATCTCAAAGACCTTGAGGAAGAGGCCAAGTGCCTGGCCACGGTGATGAAGTTTCCGCATGCCGAAATCCTGTCGGCGGCGGAAGCGCGCGGCAAGGTCGACACGCCCTATCATGGCGCGATGTACGAGCCGCTTGGCGGCCATATGCATCCGCTGAACTACACGCTCGGCCTTGCCCGCGCCGCGGCGGCGGCCGGCGTCATCATTCACGAAAACTCAGTTGCAGTGCGGCTGGAGCGCGAACCTTCGATCCGGGTCTCGACTGCCAAGGGGTCGGTCCGGGCAAAGCATGTCGTGTTGGCGGGCGATGCGCTGCTCAATGGGCTGGAGCCGCGCGTCAACAGCCGCATCATGCCAGTCGGCAACTACATCGTCGCCACCGAGCCGCTGGAGGGCAAACGCAATGTCATCCCGGCCAATGTCGCGGTGTCCGACACCCGCTTCGTCGTCAACTATTACCGCATGTCGGCGGACGGACGCCTGCTGTTCGGCGGCGGTGAGCGCTACACACCGTCGCCGCCGGCCGACATTGCCGGCTTCGTGCGGCCGCACATGGAAAAGACCTTTCCGCAACTTCAGGGCTGCCGCATCGATCATGCCTGGGGCGGGCT
This sequence comes from Mesorhizobium kowhaii, assembly GCF_003253745.1. Taxonomy (GTDB): domain Bacteria; phylum Pseudomonadota; class Alphaproteobacteria; order Rhizobiales; family Rhizobiaceae; genus Mesorhizobium; species Mesorhizobium kowhaii. The sequence goes on along the minus strand of NZ_MZXV01000076.1, from coordinate 267,743 downwards.
GGTGTCGGTGACGACGTCGCGGCTGCCGCATGTCGGGCACTATGGCGAGGTCTATTTCGCGCATGGCTATTCCGGCAAGGGGGTCATCCTGTCGACGCTGTCGGGCAAGCTTTTGGCCGAGGCCATCACCGGTGACGCTTCGCGGCTCGACCTGTTCTCGACGCTCACGCCCATGCCGTTCCCGGGCGGCACGGCGCTGCGCGGTTCGCTCTATGTGCTCGGCATGCTCTGGTACGCGATGCGCGACCGCATCAAACATTGAGTGGCAAGACGCGACCTCGATGATCTAGACCACGAAGAAATCCTCGATGCGCTGCTTGGCCTCAAGCAGTGCCGGCAGGATTTCCCGTTCCATCTCCGCGACGGAGAAGCGGGCGGACTGGGTCGAGACGTTGATGGCCGCAACCGTGCGCTCCGCGCGGTCGTGGATTGGCACGGCGATCGAGCGCAGGCCGAGCTCCAGCTCTTCGTCGACGACAGCAAAGCCGTCCGCCTTGGCCTTGCCAATGGCGTAGGCCAGCAGCCGCCTGTCGGTGATCGTCTTCGGTGTCCGTTTCTCGATCGTCGCCTGGCCGAGAAATGCGTCCAATTCCTGGGGCGTCAGGCCGGCAAGCAGGATGCGCCCCATCGAGGTGCAATAGGCCGGCAGCCTGGTGCCGACGTCGAGCGAGACGCTGAGGATGCGGCGGCCGGGAATGCGGGCGACGTAGACGACATCCTGGCCCGACAGGATCGCCGCCGAGCAGGCCTCATTCAACTCAGCCGCCACTGCGCGCATGGTCGGGGCGGCGAAGCTCCACAGCGAGGCGCCGCCGAGCCAGGTGCGGGCGACGGTCAGCAGGCGCGGCGACAGCGAAAACACGCGGCCTGCCTGGGTGGCGTAGCCGGTGGCGACAAGCGTTAGCAGGAAGCGACGGGCGCCAGCGCGGGTCAGGCCGGCCTCCTCGGCCATTTCAGTCAGTGTCATCCCCGAAGGGTGCCGGGCCAGGATCTCCATGACGGCAAGGCCACGCTCGAGCGAGCCGACATGGTCACGGGAAGCCGCCTCTTCGTCCATCTCACCTCCGCGGAACGGCATCCTTGCCAGGATTGACTCAATGCCCTCATTCAGCATAGAAAGTATTGCATACAAAACATATGTTCGCAATACGAACTTTCTAAGACGCGGAGCCGATGCGATGGTCAAGTTCCTGCCGCTCAAACAGGCCGTGGCCGAGAACCTGAATGATGGTGACGCGGTCGCCTTCGAGGGCTTCACCCATCTGATCCCGACGGCGGCGGCGCATGAGGCGATCCGCCAGGGGTTTCGCGACCTGACCCTGATCCGCATGACGCCGGACCTGATCTACGACCAGATGATCGGCATGGGCATGGCGAAGAAGATCGTCTTCTCCTATGTCGGCAATCCGGGCGTCGGCCTGCTGCGGCGCGCTCGCGACGCCATCGAGAACGGTTTTCCCAGATCGATCGAGATCGAGGAACACAGCCATGCCGGCATGGCCAATGCCTATGAAGCCGGTGCTGCCGGCCTGCCCTGCGCGGTGTTTCGCGGCTATCGCGGCGCTGGGCTGGCGGCGGTCAATCCGAACATCAAGTCGGTCACCTGTCCGTTCACCGGCGAGGTGCTTGCGGCCGTCCCTTCGATCCGGCCCGATGTCACCTTCATCCACGCGCAGAAGGCCGACCGGAACGGCAATGTGCTGGTCGAAGGCATCATCGGCATCCAGAAGGAAGCGGTGCTGGCGGCCAAACGCGCGGTGGTGACGGTGGAGGAAGTGGTCGACAATTTCGACGATCTGCACCCCAATTTGACCGTGCTGCCGCGTTGGACGATCGCGGCGATCTCCGTCGTGCCCGGCGGGTCGCACCCGTCCTACGCGCATGGGTATTACGCGCGAGACAATGCGGCCTATCTGGAATGGGACGAGATCGCCGCCGACCGGGAGAAATTCCAGGCGTGGATGCAGGCGAACGTCATCGAAAAGAGCGCCGACGATTTCGCGGCCCGTGTCGAGCATCTGAGGAAAGCGGCATGAGCGACAATCCGGACTTCACCCCCAACGAGATGATGACGATCGCCGCCAGCCGCGCGCTGCGGAATGACGATGTCTGCTTCGTTGGCATCGGCGCGCCGTCCGCCGCCTGCAATGTCGCGCGGCTGACGCATGCGCCTGACATCACCTTGATCTATGAGAGCGGCACGATCGGCACCGCGCCAGACGTGCTGCCGCTGTCGATCGGCGATGGCGAATTGTGCGAAACCGCGGTCACCACCGTCGCGGTGCCGGAGATGTTCCGCTACTGGCTGCAGGGCGGCCGCATCTCGATCGGGTTTTTGGGTGCTGCCCAGCTCGACAAGTTCGGCAACATCAACACCACCGTCATCGGCGACTATTTCCACCCCAAGACCCGGCTGCCCGGCGGCGGCGGCGCACCGGAGATCGCGACGTCGTCGAAGGAGATCTACATCACCATGGCGCAGACCAAGCGCGGCATGGTCGAAAAGATCGACTTCTTCACCTCCTTCGGCCATGGCGAGGGCGGCGATCATCGAAAGCGTCTCGGCATCGACACCGCTGGCCCGACCTTGCTGATCACCGATCTCGCCATCTGGAAACCGGACCCGGCGACCAAGGAATTCACGGTCGTGTCGCTGCATCCCGGCGTCACGCGCCAGCAGGTGCAGGAGACCTGTGGCTGGATGGTAAAGTTCGCGCAGGCGCTTGACGAAACACCGGCGCCAAGCGAACTCGAACTGACGACATTGCGCGACCTGCAGGCCCGCACCAAGGCGGCGCATGAGGGAAGCGGAAAAGCAAAGGCTGCATGACATGGCCGAGGCCTATATCTGCGATTACATCCGCACGCCGATCGGCCGCTTCGGCGGCTCGCTGTCCTCGGTGCGCGCCGACGACCTTGGCGCGATACCCCTGAGAGCACTGGTCGAGCGCAATCCCGGCATCGACTGGCAAGCGGTCGACGACGTCGTCTATGGCTGCGCCAACCAGGCCGGCGAGGACAACCGCAACGTGGCGCGCATGGCGCTGCTGCTGGCCGGCCTGCCGAAGGAGATCCCGGGCTCGACGGTCAATCGCCTGTGCGGCTCCGGCATGGATGCGCTAACCATCGCCGCGCGCGCCATCAAGGCCGGTGAAGCGGAGCTGATGATATCAGGCGGCGTCGAATCGATGAGCCGCGCGCCCTTCGTCATGCCCAAGGCCGACGCGGCGTTTTCGCGCAACGCCGAGATTTACGACACCACCATCGGCTGGCGTTTCGTCAATCCGCTGATGAAGAAGCAATACGGCGTCGATTCAATGCCGGAGACCGGCGAGAACGTCGCCGAGGATTTTTCGGTGTCGCGCGCCGACCAGGACGCCTTTGCCGTGCGCAGCCAGGACAAGGCTGTCGCCGCACAGGCCAATGGCCGGCTGGCGAAGGAAATCACCCCGGTGACGATCCCGCAGCGCAAGGGCGACGCAGTGGTTGTGTTGAAGGACGAGCATCCCCGCGCCGGCACCACGGTCGAGGCGCTGGCCAAATTGCCGACGCCGTTCCGGCAAGGCGGCACGGTGACGGCCGGCAATGCCTCCGGCGTCAATGACGGGGCGGCGGCGCTGATCGTTGCCTCGGAAGCGGCGGTGAAGAAATACGGCCTGACGCCGATCGCTCGTATCCTTGGTGGCGCAGCCGCCGGTGTGGCGCCACGCATCATGGGTATCGGGCCGGCGCCGGCGACGCAAAGGCTCTGCGCGCGGCTCGGCCTGACGCCGCAGCAATTCGACGTCATCGAGCTCAACGAAGCCTTCGCCTCGCAAGGCATCGCCGTGCTGCGCCAGCTCGGTATTGCCGAGGATGCGGAGCACGTCAATCCAAATGGCGGCGCCATCGCGCTCGGCCATCCCTTGGGCATGTCGGGCGCGCGCATATCCGGCACGGCGGCGCTGGAGCTTCGCGAACGCGGCGGCCGCTATGCGCTGGCAACCATGTGCATCGGCGTCGGCCAGGGCATAGCGATTGCGCTCGAACGGGTTTGATCAGCAGCCTCTCTTGGCCGGCTAAGATCAAGGCTGGATCGGGCGGTCAAATTTGACCATGTGGACAAAAGTCCGGACCCGTTCCATAGTTCCTCGTCTGACATTTTCACGAACAGCCGGCTCGACACGGCTGTCGAACAGAGGGGAATGCAATGGAAAACCGCAAGACCAGAATCCAGATAAAACCTGAAGGGCTTTCGCGACGCAATGTGCTCGAGCTGGGCGCGCTTGGCCTGGCTGCGGCGATGCTGCCGGGCGCCGCCTTCGGCAAGGACAAGAAGCTGAAGGTGGCGGCGATCTTCGCCACGCCGATCGAGGAGCCATGGGACAACCAGATCCATGTCGCCCTGCAGAAGGCCGTTAAGGAACTCGGCATCGAGTACAAATGGTCGGAAAAGGTGCAAACCGCCGATTTCAGCCGCGTCATGCGCGAATATGCGCAAGGCGGCTACCAGCTGGTGCTGGGCGACGCCTTCGCCGCCGAGCGTGAATCGCGCCGCACCGCCAAGCAATTCCCGAAGACCGCCTTCCTGTTCGGCTCCGGCGCCGGACCAGCGGAGCCGAATTTCGGCGTCTTCGACAACTGGATCCACGAGCCGGCCTATCTGTCCGGCATGATCGCCGGCAAGATGTCGAAATCGGGCACGATCGGCGCCGTCGCGGCGATGGGCATTCCGGAGGTGAACCGGCTGGTCAACGCCTTCTTTGCCGGCGCCAAGGAGGTCAACCCCAACATCAAGAAGAAGGTCGCCTTCATCGGCTCCTTCTTCGATCCGCCGAAGGCCAAGGAGGCCGCGGTCGCCCAGATCGACGCCGGTGTCGACGTCATCTATGCCGAGCGTTTCGGTGTCATCGAAGCGGCGGTGGACAAGAAGATCTTCGCCATCTCCAACATGTCCGACCAGTCGAGCCTCGGCCCCGACACGGTCATCACCGGGCCGGTCTGGGATATGTATCCGACGGTCGAGCAGGCGATCAAGCTGGTCAAGGCCGGCGTCTTCACGGCGCAGGACTATGGCGATTTCTCGCGCATGGCCAAGGGCGGCTCGCATCTCGCGCCCTACCATAATTTCGACAAGACGCTGCCCGCCGAGGTCAAGGATCTGGTCGAGAAGAAGAAGGCCGAAATCCTCGAAGGCAATTTCCGCGTCGACGTCGACGAGAACACGCCGGTTTCGGATTAACATTTTTGGGTTCTGTGCTTGTCGCACACTCTGTCCTGCCGGACATCTCCCCTCAAGGGGGGAGATTGGCTGTCGTCTCTACCGTCGAAAATCTCTTGCAGGAAAAGTACTGACATAAGTGAAGGCTGATCTCCCCCCTCGAGGGGGAGATGGCCGGCAGGCCAGAGGGGGGTGCAGCGCATCCCTCAAAGCTGAATCGTAAAGCCAATTCCGATCAGGAGTATCCTTGCCGACGCCCGCCCCACTCATCGAAATGCGCGGCATCACCAAGAGCTTTGGCGCCGTCAAGGCGAACGAGGTCGTCGACCTCAGCGTCGCGCCGGGCGAGATCCTCGGTCTGCTGGGCGAAAACGGCGCCGGCAAGACGACGCTGATGAACGTGCTGTTCGGCGCCTATGCGCCCGACGCCGGCGAGATCTTCATCCAGGGCCAGCCGGTGCGGATCACCAGTTCGGCCGATGCGCTGGCCGCCGGTATCGGCATGGTGCACCAGCATTTCCATCTGGCACCACGACTAACGGTGCTGGAAAATCTGCTCATCGGCATTCCCGGCAGATCGGGGCGGATCGACCGCGCCGGTGGGTTGGCGCGGCTGGCCGAGATCCGCCGCCAGCATGGGCTGACGCTCGATCCCGACCTTCCGGTCTCGGCGCTGTCGGTCGGCGAGCAGCAGCGGCTCGAAATCGTCAAGGCGCTGTTTCGCGGTGCCAGGCTCTTGATCCTCGACGAACCGACGGCGGTGCTGGCGCCAACCGAGGTCGACGGGCTGTTTTCGGCGCTACGCTCGATGGCGGCGCAGGGCCTCGGCATCATCTTCATTTCGCACAAGCTCAACGAGGTACGGGCGCTGACGCATCGCTGCACGGTGCTGCGGCATGGCCGCGTCGCCGGCCGTGTCGATGACCCGGCCAACACGACGTCGGCCGCAATGGCGCAACTGATGTGCGGCCACGAGATCGTGCCGCCGGCGAGGGGGCCATCGACGCCCGGTGCGGCGGTGCTGACGCTCGACGGAATTTCCACATCGCAGCATTCGGGCACGGCGCTACGCGACGTATCGCTTTCCGTCCGCGCTGGCGAGATCCTCGGCATTGCCGGTGTCTCGGGCAATGGCCAGCGGGCGCTTGCGGAGGTGATCTCGGGCACGCGTGCGCCGGATGCCGGTCGGATGACCATCGCCGGCCAAAAAGTGTCTGGGTTTTCGCCGCGCGAGGTGCAGGCGCTTGGCCTCGGTCGCATCCCGGAAGACCGCATGACGACCGGGCTGGTCACCAATCTGCCGCTCGCCGATTCGATGGTGCTGCCGCGCATCGGCACGGCAGCGTTCAGCAGCAAAGGCCTGCTCAAACCGGATGCGATCCGCGCCTTCGCCGAGGCGCAGATCAAGGCCTATGACATACGCTGCCCCGGGCCGATGACCCGCGCCGGGGCGCTGTCCGGCGGCAATCTGCAGAAGGCGCTGCTGGCGCGTGAGCTTGCCTTCGATCCGAAAGTGCTTGTTGTCTCGCAGCCGACGCGCGGGCTCGACATCGGCGCTGCTCGCTTCATCCACGAAAAATTCCTCGACATGCGGGCCAAGGGCTGCGGCATCATCGTTATCGGCGAGGATCTCGAGGAACTGCTGGTGCTCTGCGACCGCATCGCGGTGATGTATGAAGGCCGCATCGTCGGCACGCTCGACAGCGCCGATGCGACGGTGGCCCGGCTCGGGCTGATGATGACCGGCGCGGAGGGCCACAGCTGATGTTCCGCCTGGAAGTCCGCACCTCGACGCCGGCCTGGTTCAATCTGGCTTTGCCGCTGCTGGCGATCGCAGCCACGCTTGTCCTGTGCAGCGGCCTGATCGCGCTGGCCGGGGCCGGCGTCCTCGAAGCCTATGGCGTAATGTTCACCGCCTCGCTTGGCGACAGCTACGCGATCACCGAAACGATGGTGCGTGCTGCGCCGATGATCTTCACCGGGTTGGCGGTGGCGGTCGCCTTCCGGGCAAAATTCTGGAACATCGGTGCCGAGGGGCAATTGCTGGCCGGCGCTGTCGCCAGCTGCTTTGTCGGCGCGATCCCGATGCCGGGGCCGCTCGCCATGCTGTTGATGGCGGTGGCCGGGGCTGCCGCAGGCGCTGCCGTCGCCCTGGTGCCGGCGACGCTGCGGGTCAAATTCAAGGTCGATGACGTGGTCAGTTCGCTGCTGCTCAACTCGGTCATCTACTATGCGCTGATGGCGCTGATCGAGGGGCCGTGGAAGGACAGTTTCAGCGGCTATCCGATCTCGCCACCGATCGAGGATTCGGCGAATTTTCCGGTTTTGCTCGAAGGCACGCGGCTGCATCTCGGTGTTGTCGTGGCGCTGATCGCGGCACCGGTCATCTGGTTCCTGATCGTGCGCACGACGCTCGGCTTCAGGATCAGGGTCACCGGCGAGAATCCGGAAGCCGCGCGCTATGGCGGCATCCATGTCGAGCGGGTGCTGATCTCGACCGCGCTGCTGTCCGGCGCGCTTGCCGGGCTGGCCGGTGTCGGCGAAGTCGGCGGCGTGCATTTCCAGGTGATGAGCGACATCTCGCCGGGCTACGGCTATTCCGGCATCGTCGTTGCCATGCTGGCGCGGCTCAATCCGCTTGGCGTGGTGCCGGCGGCGATCTTCCTGGCCGCGGTGATGACCGGCGCCGAAGCGATGTCGCGGGCGACCGGCGTGCCGGCCTTCCTCAGCGATGTCATCCAGGGCACGGCGCTACTCGCCATGCTGGTGGCGCTGCTGTTCACCGCCTACCGCATCCGCCGCGTCGGAGCCGCCCGATGAGCGCCGTGTTCGAACAGATTTTTCAGGTCGGCTTCCTGGCCGCCATCATTCGCATCGCCACGCCGCTGGCGTTTGCCACGCTCGGCGAAATGTTCTCCGAGCGCGCCGGCGTGCTCAACCTCGGCATCGAAGGCATCATGCTCTTGTCGGCGATGACCGGCTTCACCGCCACCAGCCTTAGCGGCAGCCTGTGGCTCGGCGTGTTGGCGGCCGTGCTGACCGGCATGCTGATGGGCGCGCTGCATGCACTGTTCACCGTTGCGCTGGGCCTGAGCCAGCATGTCTGCGGCATTGGCGTGACACTGTTTTCGTCGGGCCTCGCCTATTTTCTCTACCGGCTGATCTTCGGCCAGCAATCGGTGCCGCCTAGTATCAAGGGGTTCGAGACGCTGCCGATCCCGGTCCTGTCGAGCATTCCGGTGCTTGGGCCGGCGGTTTTCAACCAGTTTGCGCTGGTCTACATGGCGATCCTTGCCATTCCGCTGGCCGCCTTCGTGCTCTACCGCACGCCATGGGGCCTGTCGGTGCGCATGGTCGGCGAAAATCCGCGCGCCGCCGATTCGGCCGGCGTCAGCGTCATCGCGACGCGCTTCCAGGCGGTTATTCTCGGCGGTGCGCTGATAGGGCTGGCCGGCGCCTTCCTGTCGATGGCGCAGTTCAACGCCTTCACCTTCGGCGTGGTGTCCGGCCGCGGCTGGGTGGCAATCGCGCTGGTCGTGTTCGGCCGCTGGGATCCGTGGCGTTCGGCGGGGGCGGCGCTGCTGTTCGCCTTTGTCGATGCCTTGCAGTTGCGCATGCAGGCGAGCGGGCTGGGGCATATCCCCTACGAGGCGTTCCTTATGCTGCCTTTCATCTTCACCATTGTCGCCATGGCCGTCATGTCGCGCAACGCGGTGGCGCCGTCGGCACTGCTCAAGCCGTTTCGCAGGGAGGAGCGCTGACGGCCAGGGGCTGTCAGCGTTCCGTTGGTCACATCGCGGTAAAGCCGTTGTCGACGAACAGATGCGCACCGGTGACGAAGCTGGCCTCGTCGCTGGCCAGGTAAAGCGCGGCCTTCGCCACCTCTTCCGGCTCGCCGATCCGGCCCTGCTGCGCTGCCAGTGCTGCGTCGGAGACGTCGACGCCGAGCCGGCCGAGATCAGCAACCTCGCGCAGGCCGTGCGGCGTGCGGATGAAGCCGGGGCAGACCGCGTTGCAGCGGATGTTGCGGTCGCGGAACTCGACGGCTATGGCACGCGCGAACATGTGGCAGGCGCCCTTGGTGGTGTCATAGAGCACTTCCATCGGCGTTGCCGCCACCGCCGAGATCGACGAGGTGCAGACGATCGAACCGCCGCCTGCGGCAATCATGCCGGGCAGCACGGCGCGTGTCATCAGGAACATCGAGCGCACATTGACGGCATGCAGCCAGTCCCATTCCTGCACGGTCGTCTCCAGGAAGGGTTTGATGACGATGGTGCCGGCATGGTTGAACAGCACGGTGACCGGGCCGAGTTTTTCGGTCGCGCCTTTCACGGCGGCCTCGACCTGGGCTTCATCGGACACGTCGGCGACCCAGTGTTCGGCGCTGTGCCCCCGCGCGCGTATCGCCGCCGCGGTTGCAGCGGCCGCCTCGCCATTGCGGTCGATGATCGCCACCTTGGCGCCTTCCGCGGCGAACAGCTCCGAGGCCGCGCCGCCCATTCCCGTTGCACCGCCTGAAATGATGGCGACCTTGCCGACCAGTCTTGCGCCCATTTTTCTGCTCCCTTGTCAGACGATTTCGTGTTTGCCGAGTGGGCGATGCTATCCCGCCCGCTCCGGGCGGCCAATGCACGAATTGGGTGCGGCGGAGACAAGGACTTCGGTCCATCCAGGACCCAGAGCAATGCGGGCGGCCATGTTGAGCAGTGGCCCCAAGCACGTCCTCTCAGCAAGCCGTTGCCAATTTTCGGCTCGATATGAGAAAATCTTTCTGCCTATCGTCAAAAAATAGCAATCGACAAAGTCTACAAGTTTTATAGATTAACCAGCGAGACGGAGGTCGATATGTCCTATATCCAGAACGCCCAGACGGATCGCAGCGGCCAGAGGCTGGCCAATGCTCAGGCCTTTCGCCCGGCCTATGCCGGTGCCTTCGCCTATCTCGTCTTTGCCCTTGCGTTCGTGTTCACCGGGGCCGTTGTTCTGGGCCTTATTCCCTGACTCGTCAGATCGACCGGAGTTAGCTACCCGCCGCTTTCAGGTAATCGGAGTTGAGTGAACCGGATACTCGGTGCGCTTTCGCGCGGCTGGGATTCGAATTTCACCGCATCAGTGATTCCAGAGATGGAGGAGATGGCAATGCCGATCGAGTTCACGCATGTTCCCGGAAAGACTCATCCCGCTGGTACCGCCGTTCCCTTTTTCTACGACTTTGCCGAGACCGCGACCAAGCTCGGGCTGGTCGAGGATAGCGGCTTCAGGAAGATCGTCGTCGACGATTCGGCCGGGCTGCTGACCAATATGGATCTTGCAGCCCAGGTGCTCGACCGCACCTCGTCGCTGGAAGTCGTGCTCACCCACTGGGCGGGCGTGGTCGAACCGACGGTGGCGGCCCGCCAGCTGGCGTCGATCGACAGGAAAAGCGGCGGACGGCTGGCGCTCAGGATGATCAGCGAGCCGCTGAACGACGACGATGCCGAAACGCGGCCGGTCGGGCACACCGTCATCTGGCAGCGCATCGACGAATATCTGGTCCTGCTGAAACGGCTGTGGTCGAACGACCGGCCGTTCGACCATGAAGGCGCGTTCTACAGCGTCAAGGGCGGCTATGTGCCGCGCAAGGGTCCGCACGGCGCCGACCTGGTCATCCGCATGGGCGGGCAGTCCGGAACGGCGCTCAAGGTGGCCGGCCGGCACGCCGATGTCTTCGAACTGGCGCCAGGCTCGATCGACGAGGTCCGGCAGCTGATGGAGCGGGTGCGCGGCGCCGCCGCCGAACATGGCCGGGCCGGCAAGCTGCGCTTTGCGCTTCCGGTCAGGATTCACCAGGGCGCTGCCGCCGCCACCGGCCACAAGGCGGTCGATGTTGCCGGGCCGCCAGCCCAGGCCGCCTTGTCGTTGCTTGCCTATGCGGCTCTCGGGATCGATGAATTCATGATTGTCGGCGTCGACACGCCGCGCGAGATCGCAACGGTCGGCCGCGAAACGATCGCCCTGCTGCGCAATTCGCTGGCGCGTCGCGAGGCGGAGGTGCCGCAGCCTGGGGCATATGCGCCGCGCGTGCCGCAAGTGGCGCGTGCAGCGGGCTGAGCAGGCGCCGTTGGAGTTAACCTGTCGCGCCACTCAGCCGCGCCAGGCCTTCGACAACTGCGCTCGACTCCGTCAGCGTGCCGAAGACGCCGTCCTCGACTGTCACCATGTGAAGCGCCGCCTCATGCGCCTTCTGGTCGCCGCTGGCGCAAGCGTCCGAGATCGTCAGGCACTGAAAATTGCGGTCGCAGGCCTCGCGCAGCGTGGTGTGGACGCAGACATCCGTCGTGCAGCCGGAAAACATCAGATGCGTGATGCCTTGCGCGCGCAGCACAAGCTCGAAATCCGTATAGGTGAAGGCGCTGTTGCAGGTCTTGTCGACGATGATGTCCTGCGGCGCGACATCGATCTCCGGAACGATCTGAAACCCCGGTCCCGAGCGAAGCAGGATTTCGGTGCCTTCGAGCCCGGCGCGCTTGCGGCGCCATTTCTCGTAAGGCGTCATGTCGGCCATGTCGGCTCGATAGCCCTGCCTTGTGTGGATGATCCGGACACCGGCCTTGCGGCCGGCAGCAATCAGCCGGTTCACGGTCGGCAGGATCGCCCTTAGCGGCGAGGGGTCATATCCCTGCCTGGCGAAATAGCCAGTCGTTGACAGGAAATCCTGCTGCAGGTCGATGACAACAAGCGCGGTGTTTTCGGCCACCAGCCTGCCATCATAGGGGAAGTCGAAGGGTGTCGCCTTGATCATCTTTGGCTCCCAGTTTTCGACCGGCACTCGAGTTTGCCTTGACGCAATTCCGGACGGAAAACCGTTTCACACTTTTCCTGGAATTGCTCCAGCCACTTTGCATCAACGCGACGACAACAGATGCCGGGCGTCATGCAGCCGGCGGCAGATGCCGGCGGTGCGGATCCGAATTTCGCGGCGATATTGACGGTCGCGACGAATTGTTGATCGTTGCAGTCATCTTCAATGTTGACTAGTAAGGTCATGTTTCATAGTCAATCGGGCATCGGCCTGCCGAAACCAGAATCTGGAGATGCGGGCGGTCGCGCTGGAGAGAAGCCATGACCGTGGCTGGAATTGATGCCCAGACTGCCTTCCATATCGACGCGGTGCGCTTTGCTGTCGGCGGGCGGACGCTGCTCGGTCCGGTTTCGCTCGAACTGGAGCGCTCGCGTGTCTACGGGCTGATCGGCCATAACGGGTCGGGCAAGTCGACGCTGATCAAGCTCATCGCGCGCCAGCAGCCGGCAAGCTCAGGCGCCATCACCTTCGCCAAGCGCCCGCTGCTGCAATGGGGTGCCCGCGAACTCGCCCGCGCGCTCGCCTATCTGCCGCAGACGACGCCGGCGGCGACCGGTCTTACGGTGCGCGAACTGGCGACGCTCGGGCGCTATCCCTGGCATGGTGCGCTGGGCCGTTTCCGCGTGGAAGACAGGCAGCATGTCGACGAGGCGCTAGCCCTGACCGACATGGAAGGTTTCGCTGAGCGGCTGGTGGACGAATTGTCCGGCGGCGAACGCCAGCGCGCCTGGCTCGCTATGCTGGTGGCGCAGAATGCCGGCGTCATGCTGCTCGACGAGCCGATCTCAGCGCTCGACATCGCCCATCAGGTCGAGGTGCTTGGGCTGGTCAGGGATCTCAGTCGCAAACGCGACCTTTGCGTCGTCGTCGTGCTGCACGATCCCAACATGGCGGCGCGCTATTGCGACGAGCTGATCGCGCTGAAGGACGGCAAGCTGCTGACACGCGGCACACCCGGCGAAATCATGCGCAGCGATGTGCTGAAAGGCATTTTCGGCGTGGAGATGGGCGTGTTCGCGCACCCCGTCACCGGCCAACCGGTCGGCTATGTGCAGTGACGAGACGTGCCTGTGGTGGCGGCTGGCCGCTGTGAGAACAAGGAAGAAGCTGTTGTCGAGAAATGGTTTGTTGGCGGCGTTGGTCGCATCGGTGATCCTGTCGGCCGGCTGTGCGACGGCCCAGGAGCAACCGGCCGGCGCCGCCCCCGCGATCGAGGCGCCTGCCGCGCCGGCAGTCGCGCCGCCGGCCACGGTGGCGCCTGCGCAACAGCAGCCAGGCGCCCAGCCGAACACGCCGGCCGAGGCAGGGCCTTCGACGGCGATGGAACTGACCTTGCCGCATGATCTGTCGCCATGGGGCATGTTCATGGCGGCCGATATCATCGTCAAGGCGGTGATGATCGGACTGGCCTTTGCCTCCCTTGTCACCTGGACGATATGGCTGGCCAAATCGCTGGAAATCTTCGGCGGCAAGCTGCGCATCCGTCGCGCCGTCCGGGCGATCGGCGATGCCGCCACGCTGAAGCAGGCCAGCCGTGCGCTCGATCGCAGCGGCGGCCCCGGCGCGCTTCTGGTGCGGGCGGCCGAGGAGGAGACCGCGCTTTCGGCCGGAGCGCTCGACCATGTCTCGGGCGATGGGCTGAAGGAACGGGTCACCTCGCGCCTGTCGCGCATCGAGGCGGCGGCGTCGCGGCGCATGTCGCGTGGCACCGGCCTGCTGGCGACGATCGGCTCGACCGCCCCTTTCGTCGGCCTGTTCGGCACCGTCTGGGGCATCATGAACGCCTTCATCGGCATCTCACAGGCGCAGACCACCAATCTCGCCGTGGTCGCGCCTGGCATCGCCGAAGCGCTGCTGGCCACGGCGATGGGCCTTGTCGCGGCGATACCGGCTGTCGTCATCTACAACGTCTTTGCCCGCTCGATAGCCGGCTACCGGCAGATCCTCGCCGATGCCTCGGCGGGGGTCGAACGGCTGGTCAGCCGTGACCTCGACTTCCGCATCGTCGCGCCGGCAACGGCGATGGCTGCGGAATGATGGCGGCGGACTAGCGGAGCAAGGCCATGGCAAGCAGAATCCGACAGACCATGGACGACGATCTCGAGGAAAGCCACGAGATCAACGTCACCCCGTTCATCGATGTCATCCTGGTGCTGCTGATCATCTTCATGGTCGCCGCACCGCTGGCGACGGTGGATGTCAATGTCGATCTTCCGGGCTCGACCGCAACGCCCGCGCCGCGGCCGGAAACACCGCTGTTCCTGACGCTGAAGGACGATCTGACGCTGGCGATCGGCAACGACAGCGTGCCACGCCCGGCTTTCGCCGCCACGCTGGACAGCAGGACAAAGGGCGACAAGCAGACGCGCATCTTCCTGCGCGCCGACAAGGCGGTCGCCTATGGCGACCTGATGGAGGCGATGAACCTGCTGCGCGGTGCGGGCTATCTGAAGATCGCGCTGGTCGGCCTGGAGACGGCTCCCGCCGATGCCCAGGCGCCCAGCACCACCGGCACAGCAGTGCCATGATGCAAGCGGCCGCCTTGCCCTCAGTCGAGTTGTCGCGCTTCAGCCGGCGCGACCTTGGCTTGTGGGCGGGTGCAGCCGTGCTGGTCCTTGGAGCTCATGTCGCGGTCGCCTATGCCGTGCAGACCTTCAGCATGGTCAACGAAGCAGATGGCGGCCCGCCACCGGTCCAGGTGATCGAGATGGCGCCGATGGTGGTGATGCCGACCGTCGCGGAACAGGTTGCCGCGCTGGACGCGGTGACATCAGATCAGGTCGAGCCGACGTCCGAAGAACCGGTCGAGAAGGTGGAGCCGGTTGTCGAACAGCCGCAAGCGGTTCCGCCCGACGAGACCGAACTCACGCAGACCGAGATGGCTGAGCAGGTCGACCAGCTGCCGCCGGACGAGGTCGTCCCGGATATTGTCGAGGCTGTCACACCCGACGTGGTCATTCCATTGCCGCAGCCGAAGCCGGTCGAGGCGTCCAAGGACAAGAGACCGGTCGAGGCCAAGGCGAAAAAACCCGTCGACAAGCCAAAACCGCGGCCGAAGAGGGAGAAGGCGGCACCGCCGAAGACGGCAAGCGTCGCCAGCGCCGATGCGAGGCCAGCGAGCAGGACAGCCGCGCCGAAGTCCGCGGAGTCAACATCGCGGTCCGGCGACTCCAGCAAATGGGACTCCCGTCTTGGGGCCTGGATCAAGCGGCACACGCGCTATCCCAGTTCAGCCAAGGCCCGCGGCGTGGAAGGCAGGCCGTATGTCGCCTTCACGGTCGACTCGTCCGGCCGGGTCCTGTCTGCAAGGCTCACCCGTTCCTCCGGGGATGCCGATCTGGACCGTGCGGCGCTGGCCGTGCTGCAAGGGGCCACCGTGCCGGCACCGCCGCCGGAACTCGGCACGCGCCAAAGCCGCACGGCACCATTCGTGTTCAGCCTCCGCAACTAAGGTCTGTTGATATTCAGGTGAGGCCGGCCTGCGAACGGCTGATACCTGCGCTTCCGGTACTCAGGCGGGCTGACCTGAATCTCAGAGCAGGCTCCGTCCATCAATAGCTCAGCGACTTGCACAGAGCCTCGACCTGTTCGAGATAGAAGCGGCATTTCGTGCGCAGGATCCTGAGGTTCGGGTCATCGGCGCCGTTGATCTCGATGGTCTGCATCATGAAATCGAAATGGGCGTGGAAGGCGTCCACCGCGCCCCAGAGACTGTCGGCCTGGCAGCTATCGGCAATTGCCATCGAGAAGAGCTGGCGCGATTCGATCCGTGCGGCGACAGGCGATGGCGATCGGCTTGCGATCAGGGCGTCGAGCCGGCTGAAAATGCTGTCCCTTGTGTCGATGCTCTTGATGTTGACAATCATGTTCATTGCAAGGTCCCTGGAGCAATTGCCGGAAAGCGTGTGGCGGTTTTCCGCCGGAATTGCGTGAAAACAAAAGGTTAGAGCGGGTTCGGCGATTCAATCAAACACCGAACCGCCCTAGGCCTGCGCGACCGGATGGCGGTTCTGCGGGCGGGATGCGATCAAGGCTGGAATGGCGGTCGCATCGGACGGCCTGCCACTGATGATGTTGGCGACCTCGGCATCGGCCTGTTCGAACCAGTAGACCATGTCGGCGCGGCCAAGATCCGTGGCGGCCTTTTTCAGCAGCGGCAGCAGGCTTTGCAACGCGCACAGTGTTTCCCAGCGATTTGGCCGGAAGGTCGAGCCTGCCACCGCGCATGCGGCTGACGATTGCATGCCGCTACGCTCGCCTCGCATGAGCGCGATTGTCTTTCGCCTGCGCCTTGGGGTGCAGCGGGTTGCCGCTGAGCTGCGCATGCCTGGCGGGTCGTGCGCCGCGAAGAACGTCGAAGGCTTCGGCATAGGCCATGCCCAGCAAATAGGAGATCATGGGAAAACGGCTTGCTTCGGCCATCTGCACGAGCTCATTGGTCATCGACGAAATATATTGAAGACTATCGATCTCCGACTGACGTAAGGATTGATTTGGCACGTGCACCTCCTGTTATCTGATGGAACTCAAGGAACGCGTTACTGGAATATACTAAGCCGACTAATTGATAGATTGACCCGCTGATGACGGGCATGTTTGCGGGGTCGAGATGGTCAAGGCATAGATCGGCGCATCGGTGAGGCGATCGAGACCAAGCAGGCGCTTGATCGCTGAATGACTGAGCGCGGCGGTGGGGCATGCCGACAGGCCATGATTGGTCGCCGCTAGCATGACGTTCTGGCCGATGTGACCGGCCTGCGAAAAGAAGACAGTCTGCGTGCCGGCGGCAATCGTCAGCTTCGGAGCGGGGGTCACTTTCTTGGCCATTTTCATCCCTTCTTGACCCTCATGGGGACCCGTTGAAAGACCCTAAAAACGGGGATCCACGACAAGAAAGGTAAGGTCGTAAGAGTTAATGGTCTGTTAAAATTGTAGTAAAGCAGCGCGCAAAAGGCGGTCGTGTGACTTATCTTTCCTGAGGTTTAAGTGTAAAATATCGATTTTGTTCAGATACAGAGTTGACAATCGTTGGTATGCGCTCTTTTGGTGCATTCTTATTCTTATTTAGCGTAAACGGCGTGGCCGGGAGGGCCTAGCCCAGCCCGTGCCGGGTGATGCTGACCACCAGGTAGTCGACGCTCGAATCGTTGGGCCTGAGACATGTACCATGCTGATGGCGTGCCTCGGGCGGATGTTGGCAGTGTCGCGCCGCATGATCACGGACACGAATGCCGGCCCGGCGTCGGTCAGAAGCATGGCCTTGCCCGTTAGCACCGGTTCGGAGATGGGGGCCCATTGCACGGAGATCAGCGACGGCTCGCCGGTCTGGCGGCGATTGATGCCGCTGAAATAGATCCAGTTCAGACGCGAGATCGCCACCCCATAATGGTTGCCGCGCGCCCGTGCCCATGTCGATCCCCGCCGTTCCGACCATCCGGTGACCCGTCTGAAGGTGACCAGCTCGGCTTCGCGCCGCACGAAGGTCACCGATCGCATCAAGAGGTCGGGGCGGTGAGGGATCGAAAAATAGGTGAAATAGGTGCCTCCCGCGATCGATGGACTGGGAGGGCGGATCATCTGGGTGAACAGGCTCTCGGAAACCGGCGGCAGGCCGCGCACCCTGGGTTCGGGGACACCGGGATCCCGGTACAATTCGGCTTCGTCGATCTGGAAATAGTCGCATATCAGCTTGGCGGTGGCCTTGTTCGGAACGGTCTGCCTTTGCAGGTAGCGTTCGAACTGCGTGCGGTTGATGCCCAGCTCACGGCATACCGCGCTTACGGAGGCATGGTCCTTGCAGAGGCGTCTAAGGTTTGCAGCGAGATTCTCGCGAATTGACACGTGTTTGCTTCCGCAGGCGGCTTCTTCATTTCGACTCGAAATCATATAAACGTCTTCGGTCGCCCCCGCCGAAACGCCCTTGTCGCAACGCACAGAAAAAACTGATTTGCTGACGTCAATCTAATGGGGCAGCTTCCAAAGAAAACGGAAACAATCCAAAGGCCCCTTCCTCTATAAGTCCAATTGACAGCCGTTTTGCCTGACATCGCGAGACAAGGGCGCAGTATTACGTCGCGGCCTCGAAGGCGCGCTGGCACAACAAATATCGCCCGCCCGCGAGCCAGGGCGGGCGCCGTGCATTGCTCTTGTCGTGGAGAGCACAAAATGTCGCGGAGAGTAGAAATCGATTATTCCGCTGGTGGAGCTGAGGAGGATCGAACTCCTGACCTCGTCATTGCGAACGACGCGCTCTCCCAGCTGAGCTACAGCCCCGTCCAGCGGATGGGCGCATTTATCGGGCGCCGCGCTTTCCTGTCAAGGCGGCGTTTTGCCGAAATCCGTGGCCGCCATGCGTCAGGCCGGCGTATGGGAGAAGGCGGCCCTTGCCGGTTTCGCCCGCAATGGCTACATGTCGGCAACAATTGGAGACCGGCATGATCGCCCTCATTCAAACAATCGTCATGGCACTTGACCTCTACTGGTGGGTCATCATCGCCTCGGCGATCTTCTCCTGGCTCTACGCCTTCAACGTCGTCAACTCGCGCAACCAGTTCGTCGGCAGCATCGGCAACATGCTCTACCGCCTGACCGAGCCGGCGTTGCGGCCGATCCGCCGCTTCATACCGGACCTTGGCGGCATCGACATTTCGCCGATCATCCTGCTTCTGATCCTGTTTTTCCTGCGGCAGTTCCTGCTCACCACCGTGCTATCCTGGGTCGTCTGAGGCAGCCATCCTGTGAGCGCGCCGTTTCGCCTGCGCGAAAACGGTGTCGAGCTGTTTGTCCGGCTGACGCCAAAGGCTGCGCTGGACAGGCTTGAAGGCGTCGAAACAGCGGCTGACGGGCGAAGCCATCTGAAGGCTCGCGTTCGTGCCGTGCCGGAAAACGGTGCCGCCAACAAAGCGCTCGAAAAGTTGATCGCCAAGGCGCTGGGCGTGCCGGCGTCCGCCGTGTCGGTTGTCGCCGGCGGCACCGCCCGGCTGAAGACCTTGCGCATCGCAGGCGACCCGGCGATGCTGGAGAAAAATATAGAGGCGCTCGGCCAGCAGTCCTGATGCCCGCGACGGGAGGTTGGGGTCCTCCCTCTAGCGTTTACGACTGGCCTCGTTCTCCTGCCGGACCCATCGTATGACAGCGACGGCACAAACTACGAATGACGCCCCTCCAATGATCAGGAACATCCAAAACCTGAGGTTGAGAGAAGCCAACCTCGGTTCATTCACAGCAAATGCAGACAGCCAAGCAAGCGTAATGGCCTGTACAATGGCCAGAACAGCGACGATCAAGGACAGTCCCGCAGTAGCGATATAAACCCAAGCAGGCCTATTGGTCATCCGCTATTCCTGAGGTCCTGCGCGGCAACTGTTCACGGATCAATCCCCGAGCGGCAGACGGGGATCGTCGACCTTCAGCGTGTTAACGCTCTGCTTGATGCGGCGCAGGTTTTCCAAAACCCTTGGTCCGCGCGTCTCGGCGACCGATGTGACGATCATGTCGACGATCGACAGCAGCGCATAACGCGATGATGTCGGCTTGTAGATGTTGCCGTCCTCGAGCGACTGGAAATGGATGACCGTGTCGGCGGCTTTGGCAAGTGCCGAGTCCGGCGGGGTGATGGCGATGGTGGTGGCGCCATATTGCTGGGCGACCTGCACCGCATCGATGACCGATCGCGCATAGCCGGAAACCGAAAAGGCGACTAGCGTGGTGTCGGGCGTGGCTACGGCGGCGTACATGCGCTGCAGCTGTCCGTCGATCTGCGCCAGCACCGACACGCCCAGCCTGAACAGCCGGTTCTGCATCTCGGTCGCCATCATCGACGAAATGCCGCCCGACCCGATGCACAGCACATTGCCGGAGACGGCAATCCGCGCGGCGACGGCGACCAGCGTCGTCATGTCGAGGTTTTCGCTGGCGCGCTGGATGGCGGCAATCGCAGCTTCGGTGATGGCGGAAGCGATGCGCTGTTCGCGGGCGTCGCGGCTCAACGGCTCCGGCGACAGATACTGGCCGCCGATGGCGATGGCTTGCGCCAAATAGAATTTGAAGTCGCGCAGGCCCTCACAACCGAGGTTGCGGCAGAACCGGGTCACCGTCGGCTCGCTGACACCGACGCGCGCGGCAATATCCGAAATCGCCGCCTTGGAGACGAGATCGAGGTCGGCGAGCACGAAGGCTGCCAGCTTGCGATCCGACTTCGTGCCGTCCTGCGACATCAGTTGCAGGCGCGTGATGATGTCGGCCGGCGTTTTCATATCTGTGTTTTCATACGGGCAGACCCGTCGCCTTGTCGAACAGGTGGATGTTGCCGGGATCGACGCTCACCGGCAGCACGTCGCCCGGCCTGACCGGCACCCTGTCGCGGAACACGGCGCGCACCGTATCGGTGCCAATGGCACCATAGACATGGGTTTCGGAGCCGGTCGGCTCGACGACATCCACCTTGATCGTCATCGCGTCGACAGCCTCGCCGATGACAAAATGTTCGGGCCGGATGCCGGCCTCCACCGCGCTGCCCGCCGGCACCTGTCTGCCGGCAAGCGCAAGCCGCCCGCCACCGGTCGACTCGAACCAGGTTTTCTCAGGCGTTGCCTTGAGAGAACCGGACACAAAACTCATCGACGGCGAGCCGAGGAAGCTGGCGACGAACTTGTTGGCCGGCCGGTCATAGAGCTCCAGCGGCGCGCCGACCTGCTGGATCCTGCCGCGGTCCATCACCACGATGCGGTCGGCCATGGTCATGGCTTCGATCTGGTCGTGTGTGACATAGACGATCGTCGATTTCAGCCGCTGGTGCAGCGCCTTGATCTCGACGCGCATCTGCACGCGCAATTGCGCGTCGAGGTTGGACAAGGGCTCGTCGAACAGGAACACCGATGGTTCGCGCACGATGGCGCGGCCCATGGCGACGCGCTGGCGCTGGCCGCCCGACAGCTGGCGGGGGTAGCGGTCAAGATAGGAGAAGAGATTGAGGACGCCCGACGCTTTCTTGACCTTTGCGTCGACCGTGGCGCGCGCCTCGCCGCGGATTTTCGGGCCAAAGCCGATATTTTCCGAGGCCTTCAGATGCGGGAACAGCGCATAGGACTGGAACACCATGGCGATGTTGCGCTGCTGCGGCGGCAGCTCGTTGGCGCGCACGCTGCCGATCAACAGATCGCCGGAGGTGATCGTCTCCAGCCCGGCCAGCATGCGCAGCAAGGTCGACTTGCCGCAGCCGGATGGCCCGACCAGCACGACGAACTCGCCGCTCTTGATATCGAGGCTGATGTTTTCGAGGATCTTGTGCTGCCCGAAGGATTTCGACAGGTCGCGAAACTCGACGTCGGTCATGGTCACGCTCCCAATATGTCGTCGATGAATGGCAGGCAACCGGCCGTCAGGCCAGCGTCCACCGGCATCACCACACCTGTTACGCCCGATGCGCGATCGGAGGCAAGGAAGGCCACCGCTTCGGCCACTTCCGAAGCGTTGACGATGCGGCCAAGCGGATAAAGCCGCTGCAGCTTGCCGAGGATTTCGGGATCCTTGGCAAGGCGGTGATCCCAGGCGGCGGTGCGGATCGATCCGGGGCAAACGACATTGGCGCGCAAGCCGTTGCGGCCGAGCTCGACGGCAATCGCCTTGGCATAGGCGTTGATGCCGGCCTTGGCCGCGGCATAGGCGGGATTGCCGAAATGCGCGATGGCATTGACTGAGGAGATGAAGACGACACTGCCCGAACCGCGGCCGGCCATCGCCTTGACCAGCGGATCGGCGAACATCATCACGCCTGTCAGGTTGAGGTCGAGTTCGTGCTCGATCTTGTCGGCGGTGAGCGCGGAAAGCGTCTCGGCGCGCGTCCAGCCGGCATTGTTGATGAGAATGTCCGGCACGCCATCCCTGTCGAGGATCGCTCCGATCGCCGCTTCTATCGAAGCCCGGTCGAGAAGGTCGAAGACGTGGCGGGAGGCAAGGTGCGGGCTCTTCAAGGCTTCGCTGGACTGATCGCAGCCGATGACCCTGGCGCCTCTTTGCGCCATCAGCGCCACGATGGCCGTGCCGAGGCCGCCGCCGGCACCCGTCACCACGACAGTCTTGCCTTCGAACTCGGCCCTGCCTTCGAACTCGGCTTGCGAAACCACCGTGCGTCATCCCTCCGGGAGTTCTGACAATCGTGTCAGGCCTAAGCAGACTCCGCTCGCTTCGCTACCACGTCGTCTGCTTAGGTTTCTTCGTTTGCCGCAGGTTCTTGCCGCAAAACCGTGGGACACTTTTGCGAAACCTGCTTAGGCCACAAAATGTAATTAAGCAACAGAATAATCTGCTTGCAAGCCCTCAAATCATCGATAATGTAGGAAAGTCACATAAATCTTCTGCGCCGGTCGCGAAGAGGCGCGCAGGCGCAAAATCAAAATGGGAGACATCAAATGAGCCTTGCAAAATGGACTGTCGGCTTGATGGCCGGAATGAGCATGCTGGCATTTGCGGCGCAGGCGAATGCGGGCGAGGTGCGCGTCACCGTCGCCGAGTACAGCGCCAAGACTGGCCCTTATTTCGACAGCGTCAAGAAGGAATTCGAGGCGGCCAACCCCGGCATCACCGTTAAGTTCGAAGTGGTGCCGTGGGAGGTGCTGCTGCAGAAGCTGACCACCGACATCACCGCCGGCACCAATGCCGATCTGTCGATCATCGGCACGCGCTGGCTGATCGACTTCGTCCAGCAGGATGTCGCCGAGCCGCTCGACAGCTACATCAAGCCCGACTTCAAGGACCGCTTCATCGACACCTTCCTGTCGCCGTCGATCATGGACGGCAAGACCTATGGCCTGCCGATCGCGGCCTCGGCGCGCGCCATGTACTACAACAAGGAGCTGTTCGAGAAAGCCGGCATCGCCAATCCGCCGGCCAACTGGACCGAGCTGCAGGAAGACGCGCGCAAGATCAAGGCGCTCGGTTCCGGCACCTTCGGTTTCGGCTTGCAAGGCAAGGAGATCGAGACCGACGTCTATTACTACTATGCGATGTGGTCCCAGGGCACCGAAATCCTCAACAAGGACGGCACTTCCGGCCTCGGCACGCCGGGTGCGCTTGAAGCCGCCAAGCTCTACAAGTCGATGATCGACGAAGGCCTGACCGAGCCGGGTGTCACCTCCAACAACCGCGAGGATGTGCAGAACCTGTTCAAGCAGGGCAAGGTCGGCATGATGATCACAGCACCCTTCCTGTCCAACCAGATCAAGGACGAGGCGCCGAACCTGAAATACGGCGTGGCGGCCATTCCGGCCGGACCGACCGGCGCGCGCGGCACCTATGGCGTCACCGACTCGATCATCATGTTCAAGAACTCCAAGAACAAGGACGAGGCCTGGAAGCTGCTCGATTTCCTGTTCACCACGGAACAGCGCGCCAAGTTCACGCAGGGCGAAGGCTTCCTGCCGGTGAACAAGGAAGAAGCTAAGATGGACTACTACGTCAACAACGCCGACCTGGCGGCGTTCACGGCGCTGCTGCCCGACGCCCGCTTCGCGCCGATCATCCCCGGCTGGGAGGAGGTCGCCCAGATCACCTCGGACGCCATGCAGAAGATATACCTCGGCGGCGACCCCGAGGCAGGATTGAAGGACGCGGCAGCCAAGGCCAACGCCGTGCTCAAGAAATAGGGCGTATCTCCCTGCGCCCGTGGCGCGCCCCACTCAGGCGGGGCGCGCCACACCTTTCCCGGTCTTCGTTCTTGCCACTTTGGAGATTGGCGAAAGTGTCAATGAGAGCGAGCCCTCTCCCCGTCGCTATACGGGGAGAGGATGCCGGCAGGGCGGTGAGGGGCAGCGCAAACGCCGCAGGAAGTTCAAATCCTGAAGCGATGTCCTTGGGAAGAACGAGGCGAGATTGAGCTAAGCTGGCAAGCCAGCGCCACTGATGTCCACCGCAAACACGGTACAGCCCGGCCGATGCAAAATCGCTTCTTGCCCTATCTCCTGACCTTGCCCAGCCTGTTCCTGGCGGCTGTCGTCATCTTCTGGCCGGTGTGGGACCTGATCCAGATATCGACGCATGAAGTGAGCCGCTTCGGCCAGCTTCGCGAATTCAACGACTTCGCCAATTTCACGGCGCTGCTTGCCGATCCTGATTTCATGGCCGCGCTCTGGCGCACCGGCCAGTGGACCGTGCTGGTCGTTGGCGGCGCGTTGCTGCTGTCGATCCCGGTGGCGATGATCCTCAACACCGATTTCTATGGCCGCGGCATTGCCCGAGTCCTCATCATGCTGCCCTGGGCAGTGTCGCTGACCATGACCGCGGTGGTCTGGCGCTGGGCGCTGAGCGGCGAAAGCGGCATGCTGAATTCGGCGCTGATCGGCCTTGGCCTCATCGACCACAACATCCAATGGCTGGCGAGCGCGGAGACCGCTTTTCCGATGCAGGTGCTGATCGGCATCCTGGTGACGGTGCCATTCACGACGACAATTTTCCTCGGCGGCCTGTCGTCGATCCCGGACGACCTCTACGAGGCGGCGGCGCTCGAAGGCGCGACGCCGCTGCAGCAGTTCCGCGAGATCACCTTTCCGCTGCTAAAACCGTTCATCAACATCGCCATCGTGCTCAACACGATCTACGTCTTCAATTCCTTCCCGATCATCTGGGTGATGACGCAAGGCGGGCCGGCCAACTCGACCGATATCCTGGTCACCCATCTCTACAAGCTGGCCTTCCGCATCGGCAAACTGGGCGAAGCATCGGCGGTGTCGCTGGTGATGTTCGCCATATTGCTGGTCTTCACCATGATCTATGTGCGGCTGGCGATGCGGGAGCAACGCGCATGACCAATAAGCTCATGACGGGCAAGCTGAAGCGCTCCATCATCGCGTGGCTGCTGCTGGCGCCGCTGATCGTGGTGACGATCTTCCCCTTCGCGGTGATGTTCCTGACCGCGGTCAAGCCAAGACAGGAAGTGCTGTCGCCGACCTGGTGGCCAAGTGAATTCCGCTGGTCGAATTTTTCCGACATGTGGGTGGCGACCGGCTTCGGCCGGGCGCTGCTCAATTCGCTTTACGTATCGATCATCGCCACCGTGGGCGCCATCCTGATTTCGGTTCCGGCCGCCTACGCCATGTCGCGCTTCCGCTTTGCCGGCTACGGCGCCTTGCGGCAGTTCCTGCTGATCTCGCAGATGATCTCACCGATCGTGCTGGTGCTCGGCCTGTTCCGGTTGATGGCGGCCTGGGGCCTGGTCGAGAGCACGACGGCGCTCGGCCTCATCTACATGGCCTTCAACGTCGCCTTCACCGTGTGGATGCTACAAAGCTATTTCGACACCATTCCGCGCGATCTCGAGGAAGCGGCCTGGATGGAGGGTGCCGGCCGCTGGCTGACCTTGCGCAAGGTGTTCCTGCCGCTCTGCCTGCCGGCGATCGCAGTGACCGCGATCTTCACCTTCATCAATGCCTGGAACGAATTCGTCGTGGCGCTCACCATGCTGCGCAGCCAGGAAAGCTACACCTTGCCGATCCAGGTGTTTTCGCTGGTCGCCGGCCGCTACACCATCGAATGGCACCACGTCATGGCGGCGACGCTGCTGGCGACCTTGCCGGTGGCGATCCTGTTCATCTGGCTGCAGCGCTACCTCGTAAGGGGGCTGGCGCTCGGGGCGGTCAAATAGCCTGCTAGACTACCATCCACCACGGAGTTCTCATGCGCATCTTCACCGCCTCGCTGGCGACGGAAACCAACACCTTCTCGCCGGTGCCGACCGACAGGGCTTCGTTTGAGATGGCCTTCTATGCCGGGCCCGGCAAGCATCCGGAGACGCCGACGCTGTGTTCCTCGCCGATGGTCGCTCTGCGCCGGCGCGCGGCGGCCGAAGGGCTAACCGTCATCGAGGGCACCGCCACCTGGGCGGAGCCCGGCGGCCTGGTGCAGCGGCAGACCTATGAGGCGCTGCGCGACGAACTTCTCGGCCAGCTCAACGCAGCGCTGCCGGTCGATGCCGTCATTCTCGGCCTGCATGGCGCCATGGTGGCGCAAGGTTATGACGACTGCGAAGGCGATCTGCTCGGGCGCATCCGCGAGATGGTCGGTCCGAAGGTGGTGATCGCCTCGGAGTTCGATCCGCACAGCCATTTGACACCGAAGCGTGTCGCGGCATCAGACATCATGGCCTACTTCCTCGAGTTCCCCCACACCGATTTCTACGAGCGCGGCGAACATGTCGTGGCGCTTGGGCTCGCCGCGGCGCGCGGTGAGATCAAGCCCGTCATCTCGACCTTCGACTGCCGCATGATTCAGGTGCTGCCGACCAGCCGTGAGCCGATGCGCTCCTTCGTCGACCGCATCAAGGCGCTGCACGGCAAGGACGGCGTGCTGTCGGTCTCCGTCATCCACGGCTTCATGGCGGCCGACGTGGCCGAAATGGGCACGCGCATCCTGGTCGTCACCGACAATGACAAGGCCAAGGGCGATGCGCTGGCGGAACGGCTGGGGCTGGAACTCTACGCGCTGCGCGAAAAGACGACGATGACCATGCTCAGCGCCGCCGACGGCATCGATCGGGCGCTGGCCGTGCGCGCTGAAAACCCGGGCAAGCCCGTGGTCATCGCCGATATCTGGGACAATCCCGGCGGCGGTGTGCCCGGCGACGGCACCATCGTGCTGCGCCAGATGCTGGCGCGCGGCCTGAACAATGTCGGCGTCGCGACGATCTGGGATCCGATCGCGGTGACCTTCTGTTTGGCCGCAGGCGAGGGCGCCGTCATCGACCTGCGTTTCGGCGGCAAGGCCGGGCCTCAGGCCGGCGAGCCGATCGACGCGCGTGTGCGTGTGCTGAAAGCGGTTCCAGAGGGCTGGCAGAGTTTCGGGCCGAGCCGGGTGACGCTGGGGCCGACGGCGCTGGTGCGCATCGAAGGCACCGAGGTCGACATCATCCTCAACACCAATCGCACGCAGACCTTCGAGCCGGATATCTTCGTCAACATCGGCGTCGATCCTCTGGCCAAGGACATCCTGCTGATCAAGTCGACCAATCATTTCTATGCCGGCTTCGAGCCGATCGCCGCCGAGATCATCTATGTCTCGGCGCCGAGTTCGTATCCGAGCAATCCGGCGGTGACCAACTACACCAAGCTGACGCGGCCGATCTGGCCGCGGGTGGCCGATCCGTGGAAGGTGTGAGGGCTGGATTACACCAGCCCGCGCTTGGCCATCATCGCTTCAGGCGACGGCATCTTGCCACGGAAGGCAGTGTAGAGTTCTTCGGGGTCCTTCGAGCCGCCGGCGGCGTAGATGTTCTTACGCAGCCGCTCGGCGAGCGCCGGGTTGAACGGGTCGCCCGTCTCCTCGAAGGCTGCGAAGGCGTCGGCGTCGAGCACTTCCGACCACATGTAGGAGTAATAGCCGGCCGAATAGCCGTCGCCGGAAAACACATGGCCGAAATGCGGAGTGCGATGGCGCATGGCGATGGTGTCCGGCATGTCGAGCTTTTCAAGCGTTTCGGTTTCGAAACGAAGCGGCGCTTCTGGCGCATCCGGCCGCGCGTGATAGGCCATGTCGATCAGCGCCGAAGCGGTGAATTCGACCGTGGCGAAGCCGGCGCCAAAGGTGCGCGCCGCCAGCATCTTGTCGAGCAGTGCCTTGGGCATCGGCTTGCCGGTCTTCACATGCAGCGCATGCTTTTCCAGAACCGCCGGCACGGTCAGCCAGTGTTCGTAGAGCTGCGAGGGCAGTTCGACGAAATCGCGGCTGACCGAGGTGCCGGAAACCGACGGCCAGGTGACATCGGTCAGCATGCCGTGCAGCGCGTGGCCGAACTCATGGAACAGCGTTTTCGCCTCGTCGACCGACAGCAGAGCCGGCTCGCCCGCCGGCGGCTTGGCGAAGTTCATGATGTTGTAGATCACCGGTTTCGACCCGTGGCCAAGCTTGTAGCCGGACTTGAGCGCGCTCATCCAGGCGCCGGAGCGCTTTGACGGCCGCGCGAAATAGTCGGCGAGGAACAGGCCGCGCTCGCTGCCGTCGGCATTTTTCACCACGAAGACGCGCGCGTCGGGATGCCATACGGCAATGCCTTGCTTTTCCTCGAAGGTGATGCCGAACAGCCGTGTCGCCACGTCGAAGCAGGCGTCGATGACGCGGTCGAGCTGTAGATAGGGTTTTAGTTCCGCCTCGTCGAAGGCGAACTTTTCGGCGCGCAGCTTCTCCTGGTAGAAGCGCCAGTCCCAAGCGGCGAATGTTTCGTTGCTGCCGGCTTCGGTCGCCAGCCGCTGCAATTCGCTCTGGTCGGCCGCGGCCTTTTCCAGTGCCTTCTCCCAGACCGGGTCGAGCAGCGCATGCACTGCCCTCGGCGTCTTGGCCATGGTGTCGTCGAGCTTCAGTGCGGCAAACGAGCCGTAGCCGAGCAGCTTTGCCTTTTCGGCGCGCAGCTTCAGCATGTCGCGCACCACAGTGGTGTTGTCGGTGGCGCCGCCATTCTGGCCACGCATGGTGAAGGCGCGGAAGGCAATCTCGCGCAGGTCGCGGCGTTCGGAGAAGGTCGTGAACGGCTCGTAGATCGAGCGCGACAAAGTGATGGCATAGCGGCCCTTCTGGCCGCGCATTTCTGCGGCTTCGGCCATCGAGCTCTTCAAAAAATCCGGCAGGCCGGCAAGGTCGGCCTCGTCGAGGAACAGCGCCCAGTCGCGCTCATCGGCAAGCACATTCTGGCCGAAACTGGTGCCAAGCGAAGACGATTCCTCGTTGATATTTGCCAGCCGCTTCTTGCCGTCGGCGTCGAGCTTGGCGCCAGAGCGGACAAACCCTTTCCAGGTCTTCTCCAGCACCCGCAGCGTCTCGGCATCGAGCTTCAGGCTCTCGCGGCGCTGGTAGAGATCGTCGATGCGGGCGAACAGCCTCTCGTTCATCGAGATCGCCGAGAAATGCCTGGACATTTTTGGCGAGATGTCGCGCTCCAGTGCCTGGATCGTCTCGTTGGTGTAGGCGCCGGCGCGGCACCAGAAGATGGACGAGACACGGTCGAGTGCCTCACCACCGAGTTCCAACGCTTGCAGCGTGTTCTCGATGGTCGGCGCATCCTGGTTGCCGGCGATCGCCTCGATCTCCGCCTCATGCGCCTTCAGCGCCGCATCGAAGGCCGGGGAAAAGTCGTCGTCACCAATGCGGGTGAAATCGGGCAGGCCGAGCGGCCCTTGCCACGCGGTCAGCGGATGGGCGGCGAGGTCGACGGCTTTCGTGGAAGGCATGGACAATCTTTCGAATGTTGGCAGCGAAGGGAAGGGCGGTTCATCCCCGATGTAGGGCGCAGGTTCGCCGCACGCAACAGG
This sequence comes from Mesorhizobium kowhaii, assembly GCF_003253745.1. Lineage (GTDB taxonomy): Bacteria > Pseudomonadota > Alphaproteobacteria > Rhizobiales > Rhizobiaceae > Mesorhizobium > Mesorhizobium kowhaii. Next base: position 238,411 of record NZ_MZXV01000076.1, on the reverse strand, counting down.
GCTGCCGGTCAGGTTTTCGTCAGTAATCGTCGCAGTTTTCGGCGATCGCCGCTTGCGAGCTGGCGGTGATGCGGTTGTCGGTCACCGCGAAGGTTTCCTGCATCAGCATGTCGTTGTTGGGAAAATCATAGCAGGCGATCACCGTGGTGACGCCGCCTTCGCTCTTCTCGATCCGGTGCCGGATCTCCGCACCCGCGACGGCGCCTTGCCATTCGTCAATCGAGGCGATGAATTCCTGCTTGCTTTGCACGATGCCGAGGTCTTCAAGCTTTATGCGGACGTCATCGGCGAGCAGGTCGGACAGTTCGGTGCGATCGGCCACCAGCAGTGCCGAATACCAGCGGCTGATGATGGCGCCATCGTCGGCGCGAACAGGAATGATCGAAAACAGCAACGCTGCCGCGACGAAAGTGATCGAACGGCGATCTCCCATCATGTGCTGCCACCGTCTTGCTGTTTGACCATGAGCTTACCCGAAAAACCGATTGCGACTTTCGCCGGCGCGATCCTTCGGTTCGGGATCATGGTCTACGCCATCTCCGGCCGTTCGAAATCGCCGGTCTCCTTGTTCATCACCCAGAGTTCGCCGGTCGAAATGTCGAACCAGGCGCCATGCAGCGACAGCCTCCCCTTGCCTTCGAGGATCGAGACGCAAGGAAAGGTTCTGAGATTGGCGATGGAATAGCGGATCGAAATACGCTCCAGCGCGGTCTGGCGTTCCGACGCCGTCATGAAGGTGCTGGAGGACACGGTCTCGGCCGCCGGCGCGATGAGGCTCATCCATTTGCCGATGAAGTCGCCGGGCGACAGCGGTGCGGAATTGGTGTCGAGCGCGGCGCGGATGCCGCCGCAGCGACCATGGCCCATGACGACGATGTTCTTCACCTTGAGGCTCTGCACCGCGAATTCGAGCGCGGCAGAGGTCGAATGAAACTCGCCGTCCGGCGCGTAGGGCGGCACCAGATTGCCGACATTGCGCAGCACGAAGAGTTCGCCGGGGCCGGCGTCGAAGATCGCTTCGGGGGCCGCGCGGGAGTCGCAGCAGGCGACGATCATCGTTTCCGGTGCCTGGCCTTCGCGGGCAAGCTCGCGATAGCGTCCGCTCTCGGTGAGATAGCGGCCGGTCATGAAATTGCGGTAGCCGGCGAGAAGATGGTCAGGGAGATGGGACATGGGCGGCGTCTGGAGCCTTTCCGGGTTGGATGCGGCAGCTCGTTGCGGGTCTCTGTTTGTTTTGACGCAATTCCGGACGGAAAACCGTTTCACACTTTTCCTGGAATTGCTCTAAAGAGGCTCTAACGGCAAAAGCCTGTTGCGGGCAATGCCGAATTGCAGATGGCTGCCCGGCAATCGCCATGCAAGGTGCATGGCTCGAGCTATCTCTTTGTTTCAACGCAATTGCGGACGGAAACTGTTTCGCATTTTTCCTGGAATTGCTTGGGGCTCACGCCCAGATCGCGACGGGGATGCCCAAACTGTCACGGCCCGGCGGGTCGGGAAATGGCCGTGCCTCGCCGCTGGCGATGCGACCGGCAATCAGCATCATCGCGGCTGCATCGAGAAAATCATCGGCGGCGGCACCGCGCGGCGGCGGCTCGTCGAGAAAGCTCATCTCATAGCCATGGCGGCTTAGCAGCGCCTTGCGTTCCGCCATGCCGGCCGGATTGATGCTGCCCTTTATCTTCTTCGGCAGCTGCATGGCCTGATCGCCGTTCAGCCGGCAGAAGGCGACTTCCGGATGCGATTCGAAGACGCGGCTGCGCAATTCGGGCCGGGCGATGAGCAGGGCGTCGATCTCGCGGATCTTCGAAAAGATACCAAACGCCTGGATCGAAACACCGCGCGGCGGGTCGGATGTGGTCATGGCCACCTCGCTTGCCCGGCGATGCGCGGCGTACCAGGCTTCGACTGTGGTGAAGTCGCCCGTGTCGGCATAGAGCGCGGCGCGAGACGGGATCGAAAAGACACTGGATTGCCGCTGCCCGAGCAGCGGCCGCACCAGCGCTTCCGGTCCGCGCCCGCCTCTTTTCGAAAGCTCGGGCAGACCGATCGGCATATCGACAGCGACGATCGCGTCAGCGGGGAGTGCTGCAAGCAGGGCGGCGAAGCTTGCAAAGACAGCGACGGAAGGTGTCGAACCGGGGTTACGAGGTGTCGAACCGAGATCGTGCCGTACGGCGATCCAACCGGCCTTGCAGCCGTCGACGCCGACAAGCACGGCGGTCGTGGCTGGAGTCACGCCCTGCGGTCCCGCCCCGGATGCGTGAGGTGGCGAAGCTGCACCATCGCCATCGGGTGCGACAGGCTCTGTGCGTCGGTTTCGAGCTGCAATTCGTCGCCGCCGCGCTTGGCGGTGCGCGCCAGGATCTCGTAGACCGCCGCCGTGGTCGACTGCAGCGCCTTGATCGCCGGCTGGCCGGACAGGATGCGCGCTAGGTAGACGGCCGCCGTCAGGTCGCCCAGTCCATTCGGCGGCTTGTCGATCAGGCGGTGCTCGGCCAGCAGCACCTGGTTGCCGTCGAGCAGAAGGTTGCCGGTGCCGCCGGTCATCATCGACGGCGCCGAGGTGACCAGCATGGTCGATGGGCCGGCGTGAAGGGCGGCCGCGATCACCGATTTCAGGTCGGGCAACGGGGCGCCGGCCATCCATTCCAGTTCGTAGCGATTGGGGGTGGCGATGTCGGCGATTGGCATCAGCCGATCGCGCATGACAGCGGCAGTCGGTTCCGGCACGTACAGGCCACCCGAATCGCCCATCACCGGATCGCAGATATAGACGGCGTCAGGCGTCCTGGCCTTCACGGCGGCAACCAGAGAGGCAACGGCCTCGGCCTGGCCTGGCTCGCCGAGATAGCCGGACAGCACGGCGCCGACTTCGCCCAGCCATGGCGCGCGCTCGAGATCGGCCATCAGCGCCTTGAACTGATCGAGCGGCGGCACGATCCGTGTCGCCCGCCCATGGCCGGGGTGCCAGGGCAGGATGATTGTCGGCACCGCCCAGACTGGAAAGCCCAGCGTCTCCAGCGCAAAGACTGCGGCGCGGTTGCCGACCGAGCCGCGCGCGACATGGCTGGAGATGACGATGACCGCACGCGGCGCGTCGGTTTTTTCGGCGCTCATTGTTCTTTGATTCCTAGCTGCCCCGGATGACGTAAAGCACAAGCCAGACCATCAGGCCCAGTGTCAGGAGCAGGCCGATTGTCCGGCCAATGCGCGTGCCCCAGACTTCGATCGGGTCGGCACGGTCGGCATCGGCCGCGGTGACGTGGTCGCGCATGCCTTTCGTGCTGCGCGCCACAAACGAATTGCCGGCCGGATCCGTCTCGCGCGCGATGCGCTCGAGGATACGGCGCGATTCCCTCTCGCTGTCCTGGCGTTGCGCCATGATGATGTCCCGTTTTGCTCAGACCTTATCGCGTTCGCGCGGCCAATCACAGAGCCTTGCAACGCCACCAGGCGTGCCAGGCAAGCGGCTGCCGGTCGGGCGGTTTTCTTGCGCGCTGATTGTGGTAATGCTTCGCATGCAACTTCTACCGAGGGACCCCATCATGTTTGCCCAGCGTCTTGCTCCACCGTCGATGTTCCGCGCGCTGCCCGCCTTCCTGATGATGGCGATCGTGCTGCCGCTGCTTGCCGGCTGCGGCTACAACACCATCCCGACGGCGGAGGAAAACGCCAAGGCGGCATGGAGCGAGGTGCTGAACCAGTATCAGCGCCGCGCCGACCTCATCCCCAACCTGGTCGAGACGGTCAAGGGCTACGCCGCGCATGAAAAGGACACGCTCGACGCCGTGGTCGAGGCCCGCGCCAAGGCAACGCAGATAACGGTGACGCCTGAAACGCTGAACGACCCCGAAGCCTTCAAGAAATTCCAGGACAGCCAGGCCGGCCTGACCAGCGCATTGTCGCGGCTGTTGGCGGTGGTGGAGAACTATCCCGACCTCAAGGCCAACCAGAATTTCCTGGCGCTGCAGGCGCAGCTCGAAGGCACCGAAAACCGCATCGCGGTGGCGCGGCGCGACTACATCCAGGCGGTGCGGGACTACAATCTGACGCTGAGGACCTTCCCCTCGGTGCTGTGGGCAACGTTCTGGTTCCGCAGCAACCAGCCCTTTGCCAACTTCACCATCGACGACGACAAGCTGCAGACGCCGAAGGTCGATTTCGGCACCAAGCAGGGCGGGTGAAGAACGCCTGGTGAGGCTGGTTTTTGTCGGCCTTGTGCTCCGTCCCACCCCGCTCTGTCCTACCGGACCCGGCCCTTCGCTGTCGCTCCGGGCGTTCGTCGCTCGGAAAGCCAAGCAATTGGCTTTCCGTCCGCTACGCGGACCACGCCTCACCCCCCTCAAGGGGGGAGATTGGCAGTTTTTCCGCTTTCGCCAATTTTCTACGTTGCAGACGAGTTGCTGTCAGCGATGACAGCCAATCTCCCCCCTTGAGGGGGAGATGTCCGGCAGGACAGAGGGGGGCGCGAAGGATCGCTAACCTTGCCTTGCTGTATGCCATTCTAAGTCTCCTCTTCCTTCCCCTCACTGCCTTCGCCGCCGATCTACCCGCCCTGACGGGCCGTGTCGTCGACATTGCAGGCATCATCGATGCCGCGACCAAGGCAGCGTTGACGCAAAAACTCGCCGATTTCGAGACAAAAGGTTCCGACCAGATCGTCGTTGCCACCATCAACAGTCTCGACGGCGAGGAGATCGAACCTTACGCCAACCGGCTGTTCCGCTTCTGGAAGCTCGGCCAGGCGAAGGAAAACAATGGCGTCCTGCTGCTGGTGGCCAGGGACGACCACAAGATGCGCATCGAGGTCGGCTATGGGCTGGAAGGCACGCTGACCGACCTGCACACCAAGCTGATCATCGAAAACGATATGGTGCCGGCTTTCCGCGCCGGCGATTTCTCCGGCGGCATCAGCAAGGCCGTCGACGACATGATCATGGTGCTGGAAGGCAATCCGGAGGAACTGGTGGCGCGTGGCGAGCGCAACCAGCAGGCGCCCTTCAATTCCGACGACTTGTTCTTCGCCGTCTTCATCAGCATCTGGGCGATCATCTTCTTCGGCAGCATCGCGGTCTCCGTCCTGCCGCCGATCTTCGGCCAGAAGCTCGGTCCCGGCCGCTATCGCTGGCTCGGCATGACCTTCGAGCCACACCGACGGTCGTCCGGTGGCGGCTGGTCGTCGGGAAGTTCCGGCGGCGGCTGGTCTTCGGGTGGTGGCGGTGGTGGCTTTTCCGGCGGCGGCGGTTCGTCCGGCGGCGGCGGCTCTTCGGGAAGCTGGTGACGGCATGACGACACGCACCATCAGCCTGTCGAGACCCGGCCGCTTCGCCGCGGCAGTCCTGGTGGCTGTGGCGGCGCTGTTTTTCGGGGTCACGGCCTTCGCCGCCGAGTTGCCGGCGCTGACGGGGCGTGTCGTCGACAATGCCGGCATCATCGATGCCGCGACCAAGGCAGCGTTGACGCAAAAACTCGCCGATTTCGAGACAAAGGGCTCCGACCAGATCGTCGTCGCGACCATCAACAGCCTCGATGGCGAGGAGATCGAGCCCTACGCCAACCGGCTGTTCCGCTTCTGGAAACTTGGCCAGGCCGGCGAGAACAATGGCGCGCTTTTGCTCGTGGCCAAGAACGACCACAAAATGCGCATCGAGGTCGGCTATGGGCTGGAAGGCACGCTGACCGACCTGCACACCAAGCTGATCATCGAAAACGACATGGTGCCGGCCTTCCGTGCCGGCGATTTCTCCGGCGGCATCAGCAAGGCCGTCGACGACATGGTCATGGTGCTGGAAGGCAATCCGGAGGAGCTGGAAGCGCGCGGCGCCCGCAACCCGCCCCACGCCAGCTCCATCGACCCCATCGTCGCGGTGTTCCTGATCCTGTGGGCGACGATGTTTTTCGGCGGGATGGCGATGGCGTTCTTGCCGCCGATGTTCGGCACAAAGCTGTCGCCGGGCGTGTACAAATGGCTGGGCATGACGTTTCGTTACGGCCGCGGACCGAGCGGATCCTCGGGCAGCAGCTGGACAACGGGTTCGTCGTCGGGCAGCGGCTGGTCGTCGGGAAGTTCCGGTGGCGGGTGGTCGTCCGGCTCAAGCAGCGGCGGCGGGTTTTCCGGTGGCGGCGGTTCGTCCGGTGGTGGCGGTTCTTCAGGAAGCTGGTGAGACAAGATCATGGCAACACGACCGATCAGCCCGGAAGATCATGAGCGCGTCGCCGCTGCGATCCGCGCCGCCGAAACCAGGACCGATGGTGAGATCTACTGCGTCGTGGCGCATGCCAGCGACGGCTATTTCTTCCCGGCCGCCTTCATGGCGACAGCGGGCATTCTGATCGTCAGTCTCGCCGTCGGCTACGGGCTGGAGGCCTTGTGGCTGTCGATCAGGCTGCCGCATTTCGTCATGGCCCAGCTGCTGGCGCTGGCCTGCGTACTCGCCTTGTTGTGGGCGCTACCTGGCCTGCGCATCCATCTGGTGCCGAGGCGGCTGCGTTATCAGGCGGCGCACGCCAATGCGATCAAGCAGTTCCTCGCCCGCAACGTCCACCGCACCACGGCGCGCACCGGCGTGCTGGTCTTCGTCTCGATCGCCGAGCGCTACGCCGAGGTGGTCGCCGATTCGGGCATCGATGCCAAGGTCGGCCAGCATGTCTGGGATGGTGTCGTGCGCGACTTGACCGCGCAGGCCGGCGACGACCGGCTTGCCGACGGCTTCGTCAAGGCGATCGAATCGGTGGGCGCGGTGCTGGCCGAGCATTTCCCGGTCACATCAGGCGACACCAACGAGCTCGACGACCATCTCGTCGAGATTTGAGCCTTTCCGAGAAGGCATCGAAGCCACTTCGCTGACGCGATGATCGCCTGTGAGAAAGCGGTCGGCGGGCCGCGCTGACTCTTGCAATCGGGCAATGCGGGTTTATGGTTAACAAATCATGAATACGCTGACGATCGACATCCGGAAGGCCGAACCGAGCGACGCTGGTGCCATAGCCGAGGTGCACCTGCAGGCCTGGCGCGGCGCCTATTCCGGCATCATTCCGCACCGCACGCTGACATCGATGATCAACCGCCGTGGTGCCGACTGGTGGGCGAATGCCATCCGCCGCGCCGCCACCGTGCTGGTGGTCGAGATAGGCGGCAAGATCGCCGGCTATGCCACGATCGGCAAGAACCGCGCCCGGGAACTCAAGCAGCAAGGCGAAATCTACGAATTGTATCTGCGCCCGGAATATCAGGGCATCGGGCTCGGCAGCCGCCTGTTCGCGGCAGCCAGGGCGCGGCTGGCCGATCACGGGCTGAAGGGCATGGTGGTGTGGGCGCTTGAGGACAACCAGAACGCGCTCGCCTTCTATGCCGGCGCTGGCGGGCGCGACGTCGCCGAAGGTGTCGAGATCTTCGAGCAGAAGGCGCTGAAAAAGGTCGCCTTCGTCTGGGAGTGACGGCCCGGCCCTTTGTGCCATTACGCCTTCCGATCGTGCCCAGCACCATTCGCCGCATTGCGCCGCGCGGCAGCGCCCGCTATCGATCTCTCATCAAAAGAGGGACAAAACCATGCGCATTGAAGCCATAGCCTCCGGAAAGAATCCGCCTGAGGACGTCAACGTCATCATCGAGGTGCCGATCGGCGGCGAGCCGATCAAGTACGAGATGGACAAGGAGGCCGGCACGCTGTTCGTCGACCGCTTCCTGCACACCTCGATGCGCTACCCCGGCAATTACGGCTTCGTGCCGCACACGCTGTCGGGCGACGGCGATCCGATCGACGTGCTGGTCTGCAACACGCGCGCCCTGGTGCCGGGTTGCGTCATCAATGTCAGGCCGATCGGCGTGCTGATCATGGAAGACAATGCCGGCCAGGACGAGAAGATCATCGCCGTGCCGTCGCCCAAGCTGACGCTGCGCTACGAGAACGTCACCGAATACACCCAGCTGCCCGACATCACGCGCCAGCAGGTGCAGCACTTCTTCGAGCACTACAAGGATCTCGAGCCCGGCAAATGGGTCAAGATCGAAGGCTGGCACGATTCCAAATATGCCAAGAAGATGATCCTCGACGCGATCGCGCGGGCCAAGGCGAGCAAGTAGCCCGATAAAGCGCGTCGCGTTGAAACAGATTCAGGTGACGCGCTTTAAGTCTTTGTTTTTAAGCATGCCGTTGCCCCAAAAACCGGGGCCACTTTTGGGCGACATGCATTAGTTATCGACGCGGCCGAAAGCCGGCACGTTGCCGATGACCGTGTGTCTGTCCTTGCCGCAGGCGAATGTCCGCGCTTTCTCGTCAGCGAGTTTGCGCGCCTGATCGTTGGCGGCGGGATTGCCCGTGGCCAGCACCAGGCCGACGGTGCAGCCATCACGGGCGTCCATCTGGCCGACCTTGGCGACGAGCAGCACCTCGGTCGGCTTGTTCTGGTCGTCCGGGTTGCTGATCGAGCGGCGGTGGATCACGGCAAAGGGCACGGCCTTGTCGCCCGTGGTCTCGATGCGCCACTCGATTTTGGCTCCGGATGAATTGAAGCCGGAAAAACTCTCCCAGACCGATGTCATGTCGCTGCCGGGCGGAAAACCATAAAACAGCGATTCACGAGCGTCGTCATAGGCGATCAGCACGGGGTAGCCGCGATAGCCCGAACAGGCGAGATCGGCCCAGTCGCCGTCGCCCTCTTCGGCCTGCGCGTAGGTCACGCAGTCCTTCTTCCAATCGAGATCGGTATAGGCGCTTGATATGTCGCTGGCCTGCGCAGGCTGGCAGAAACCGGCGAAGACGAACGGGATCAGAAGAGCGCGCATGGCCGACAATCTCCGTTGCAAGCCAGCGCAGCGTAGCGCCAAACGCTATTTCTTCAAGCTCGCCTCAATCAGCAGGTCGGCATTGCGGGCGACCGTTTGCGCCGGGCCGCCGAGCCCGAACAGCTGGCCGCTGATATAGGCGCCTTCGATCAGGAGCAGCAGGCCGTCGCCCAAAGTGTCGGCGTCTTGCGCGCCCATCGCAACCGCCATGGCGCGCAGGCGGCGGCGCAGTTCGTGCTTGTTGGCTTCGCTGACCACGCGGGCCGGATGGCCGTGTTCGGGATATTCGACCGCCGCATTGGTCATGCCGCAGCCGCGATATTCAGCCATCTGCGTGCGCTTGCCGATGCGGGTCAGGAACGCCTTGATCTGTGCGCGCGGGTCGCCGGGATGAGCGGCGACCGCCTCATCGAAACGCTCCCAGTACTCCTGATCGTACTGCCTGAGATAGGAGGCCGCCAATTCGTCCTTGGAGGGAAAGCTGCGATAGAGGCTGGGCTTGGTGACGCCGGCGCGCTTGACGATCTCGTCGACGCCGATCGCCCTGATGCCGCGCCGGTAGAACAGGTCGTACGCCACGTCGAGGATTTTCTTGGCAGCCTTCGGTGGCGCCGATGCATGACCGTCGTTGATGGTCAGTTCAATATTTTTGTCCGTTGGCATCATGGAACTCGATTGACAATGTTACCGATCGGTACGTATACCTCACCTCCATCTGCAACGTACCGGTCAGTAACATGATAACTCAATCCCGCCCGTTTGGCCAGCGCTACGCTTTCGTCGTGGTCGGCGTCATCTTTTTCTGTTTGCTGATCGCGGCTGGGCTGCGGTCCGCGCCCGCCGTCATGATGCTGCCGCTGGAGAACAGTTTCGGCTGGCGCCGCGACGTCGTTTCGCTGGCCGCCGGTGTCGGCATCCTGCTCTACGGCCTGACCGGTCCATTTGCGGCGGCCTTGACGGAGCGGATCGGGCTGCGCCGCACGCTGCTTGCCTCGCTGGTGGTGATGTCGGGCTCGACCGCGCTCAGCCTGCTGATGACCAAGCCCTGGCATCTGTTCATCACCTGGGGTGTGTTCTCGGGCATCGGTTCCGGTGCCGTTGCCAGCGTGCTCGGCGCCACCATCGTCAACCGCTGGTTCAAGACCAATCGCGGCCTTGTCATGGGACTGATGTCGGCCTCCAGCGCCACCGGCATGCTGGTGTTCCTGCCGCTGATCGCCGCGCTGGCGCAGTCGGGTGGCTGGCAGCCGGTCGTCATCGCGGTTGCGATCGCCACCGCGGCTCTCGTGCCGCTGGTCTGGCTGCTGGTGCCGGAGCGGCCGGCTTCGATCGGCATGGTGCGATATGGCGCCGAGGCCGACGACGTGCCGCCGGCGCCGCCTGCTTCACAGGGCAATTTCCTCGCGCACACGTTCTCGACGCTGCGCCGTGCCGCCGGCACGCGCGTGTTCTGGTACCTGTTCGCCACCTTCTTCGTCTGCGGCTTCACCACCAACGGGCTGGTCGGCACGCATCTGATCGCCTTCTGCGGCGATATGGGCATCGGCGAGGTGCAGGCGGCCGGCCTGTTGTCGATGATGGGCATTTTCGACCTGATCGGCACGACGCTGTCAGGCTGGCTCACTGACCGCTACGACCCGCGCAAGCTGCTCGGCGTCTATTATGCCATCCGTGGCCTGTCGCTGATCTACCTGCCCTATTCCGGCTTCTCGGCGACCAGCCTGATCATCTTCGCGGTCCTCTACGGCCTCGACTGGATCGCCACCGTGCCGCCGACGCTGAGGCTCGCCAACGAGGCGTTCGGCGACCGCAGCGGCCCGATCGTGTTTGGCTGGATCGTCGCCGGCCATCAGATTGGTGCTGCCGCGGCCGCAGCCTTCGGCGGCACAATGCGCGAGCTGCAGGGCAATTACGAGTTGGCCTTCCTGATCGCCGGCATGACGGCGATCGCCGCCGCCTGTATCTCGCTGTTGATCAACACCAGCCGGCCGGTGTTCGATCCGGAACCGCAGGCGGCGTAAGAAGAGGGGCTGCCGGCCAAGCTGCCAATCTCCCCTCTCGTGGGGGAGGTCAGCAGTTCGCCTGTTGATCGTCAGAAAACCTTCATGGTTTCGAGATGTGCCTGAAACATTGACGCTTGACCTTGGCGGCAATTTTCAAGCCATCCAGGAGACAGCCATGAACAAGCTCTCGATGACCCGCCGTGCTTTCGTCACTTCCGCCAGCGCCGTTGGCCTGGTCGGCGTCTCCAGCCTGGCGCTGCCATACTATTCGCGCGCCAACCAGCGCCCGGCCTTCACCCATGGTGTCCAGTCAGGCGATGTCGACGCCACCAGCGGCATGGTGTGGACGCGCACCGACCGACCGTCGCGCGTCATGTTCGAAGTGTCTTCGACCGAAAGTTTCACCGACGCCGTCCGCCTGGCGCCGCTCGATACCTCGCCGGCCAGCGACTACACGGTCAAGCGTCTGCTCACCGACCTCGCTTCCGACCAGGACATCTTCTATCGCATGACGGCCGCCGATCTCGCCGACATCAACGCCGTCTCCGAGCCGATCATCGGCCGTTTCCGCACCGCGCCCGCTTCCAGGCGCGACGTCAAGTTCGCCTGGTCGGGCGACACCGCGGGCCAGGGCTGGGGCATCGACGAGACCGGCATGAAGACCTACGCCACGATCGGCAAGCACACGCCCGATTTCTTCCTGCATTCGGGCGACACCATCTATGCCGACGGCGCCATGAAGGACGAGGTCGACCTGCCCGGCGGCGGCAAGTGGAAGAACGTCGTGCTGATCGACGGCAAGCGCAAGGTCGCCGAGACACTGGAGGAATACCGGGACCAGTGGAAATACAACATGATGGACAAGAACGTGCTGAGCCTCAGCGCTATCTGCCCGACCTTCTACCAGTGGGACGACCACGAAGTGCTGAACAACTGGTCGGATTCGAAGGATCTCAGCGCCGACAACCGCTACACGGAGAAATCCATCCATGTTCTGGCGGCACGTGCGGCGCGCGCCTTCCATGAAATGACGACGATCCGCTACGAACCGTCCGAGCCCGGCCGCGTCTATCGCAAGATTGCCTACGGACCGCTGCTCGACGTGTTCTTCCTCGACATGCGTTCGTATCGCGGCCCCAACGGTCCGGACATGCAGGACGAGATGACGCCGCAATCGCGTATGCTCGGTGAACAGCAGACGAAATGGCTGAAGCGCGAACTGGCAAACTCGAAGGCGACCTGGAAGATCATCGCCGCCGACATGCCGCTCGGCCTTGTGGTCTGGGACGATGGCGCCAAAAAGGTCGGCGCCGAAGCGGTCAGCAACGGCGACAACGGCCCGGCCAAGGGACGCGAACTCGAGATCGCCGATCTGCTGCGCTTCATCAAGAATGCCGGCATCAGCAACACCGTCTGGCTGACCGCCGACGTGCATTACACCGCCGCGCACTACTACAATCCCGACAAGGCGCAGTTCCAGGATTTCAACCCGTTCTGGGAATTCGTCTCGGGCCCGATCCATGCCGGCACGTTCGGCCCGAACGATTTCGACATGACGTTCGGTCCGGAGCTGAAATTCATCAAGGCGCCGACCGCCGAGCAAGGCCAGAACCTGCCGCCGTCGGCCGGCCTGCAATTCTTCGGGCTGGTCGATATCAACGGCGCCAGCGAGCAGATGACGGTGCGGCTGATGGATCGCGAGGACAACGAGCTCTACAAGGTCACGCTCGACCCGGTGCGGTCGGCGTAAGCCGACTTTCGTCATCTCCGGAATGACGACCGCTGCCGGCGGTCGTCAGTCGGGGTAGCAGACCATCGGAATGTTGGGCCAGACGGCGCTGTCGCAGTTGGCAGCGTCCTGCCTTTGCTTGAAGGCGGCGCTAACCGGGCCGGTCACCATAGGGTCGACGCCGTCGGGCGCGTCGGCGAAGACCTGCTCGGCGGATGGCGCATTGGTCGGCAAGGCAGGCCGCGCCTCCTTCTGCGTCGCGGCCGACTGCGCGGCGTTAACTGCCAGCAGGGCGGCAAAGGCAATGGACGCGATGAGCGGCCAAAATCGGTTGAGTTTATCGGTCATGACGTTCGAACTGCCCGGGCCCCGAAAGGTTCCCGCCTTGGTTAACAAAATCATCTCACACGCAGATGCTTAAGATTTGATGAGTATTTGGTGTCGCGCCGCCTCTTTCGCAACTGCGAAAAACCCTGTATGAGCCGCGCAACCGAAAGAGGCAGCGCCTTTTGGCCTGCTGCCCGCAACGCTTCCGAGACCAGAACATGAAAATTCGTAATATCGCGATCATCGCGCACGTCGACCATGGAAAAACCACCCTCGTCGACCAATTGCTCCGGCAATCCGGCTCCTTCCGCGACAATCAGCGCGTCGCCGAACGCGCCATGGATTCCAACGACCTCGAAAAGGAACGCGGCATCACCATCCTGGCCAAGGCGACCTCGGTCGACTGGAAGGACACCCGCATCAACATCGTCGACACACCCGGCCACGCCGATTTCGGCGGCGAGGTCGAGCGCATCCTGTCGATGGTGGATTCGGCCATCGTGCTGGTCGACGCCGCCGAGGGGCCGATGCCGCAGACCAAGTTCGTCGTCGGCAAGGCGCTCAAGGTCGGCCTGAAGCCGATCGTCGTCATCAACAAGATCGACCGTCCGGACGCCCGCCATGTCGAGGTGGTCAACGAGGTGTTCGACCTGTTCGCAGCGCTCGACGCCACCGACGAGCAGCTCGACTTCCCGATCCTCTACGGTTCAGGCCGCGACGGCTGGGTTTCCGAAAATCCGGAAGGTCCCAAGGACCAGGGCCTGGCGCCGCTGTTCGATCTCGTCATCAAGCATGTGCCGGCGCCGACCGTTCATCCCGGCCCGTTCCGCATGATCGGTACCATCCTGGAAGCCAATCCGTTCCTTGGCCGCATCATCACCGGTCGCATCGAGAGCGGCACGCTGAAGTCCAACCAGCCGGTCAAGGTGCTGCACCATGACGGCACGCTGGTCGAGACCGGCCGTATCTCCAAGATCCTCGCTTTCCGTGGCCTCGAGCGCCAGCCGATCGACGAAGCGCAGGCGGGCGACATCGTCGCCATTGCCGGCCTGTCGAAGGGCACCGTCGCCGACACGTTCTGCGATCCGGCGGTGACCGAGCCGCTGCATGCGCAGCCGATCGATCCGCCGACCGTGACCATGTCCTTCCTGGTCAACGACAGCCCGCTGGCCGGCACCGAAGGTGACAAGGTGACGAGCCGCGTCATTCGCGACCGCCTGCTGCGCGAGGCCGAAGGCAATGTCGCGCTGAAGATCGAGGAATCGCCCGACAAGGATTCGTTCTTCGTCTCCGGCCGCGGCGAATTGCAGCTGGCCGTGCTGATCGAGACGATGCGCCGCGAAGGTTTTGAGATCGCCGTGTCGCGTCCGCGCGTCGTCATGCAGAAGGGCGAGAACGGCGAATTGCTGGAGCCGGTCGAGGAAGTCGTCATCGACGTCGACGAGGAGCATGCCGGCATCGTCGTGCAGAAGATGTCGGAGCGCAAGGCCGAGATGGTCGAGCTGCGCCCGTCCGGCGGCAACCGCCAGCGCATCGTCTTCCACGCGCCGACGCGCGGCCTGATCGGCTACCAGTCGGAACTGTTGACCGACACGCGCGGCACGGCCGTGATGAACCGGCTGTTCCACGCCTACGAGCCCTACAAGGGCGAATTGCCGGGCCGCACCAATGGCGTGCTGATCTCCAACGAGCAGGGCGAGGCGGTGGCCTATGCCATGTGGAACCTGGAAGACCGCGGCCCGATGGTCATCGACCCGGGCGTCAAGGTCTATCAGGGCATGATCATCGGCATCCACTCCCGTGACAACGACCTCGAAGTGAACGTGCTGAAGGGCAAGAAGCTCACCAACATCCGTGCCGCCGGCAAGGACGAGGCGGTCAAGCTCACCCCGCCGATCCGCATGACGCTGGAACGCGCGCTGGCCTGGATCCAGGACGACGAGCTGGTCGAGGTGACACCGAAGACCATCCGCCTGCGCAAGCTCTATCTCGACCCGAACGAGCGCAAGCGCTTCGAGAAGTCGGCCAAGGCGGTCGGCGCGGCGTAATCTCTTTTTTCGACAGCTGAGAGGGGCAGAGTACGTCAGTGCTTCGCCCCTCTCTTCATTTATCCACCAGCAGCCGAGATGATGGCCTGCCGATCAAGTTCGTTGATCAAATCGATGCGGATCGTTGTTCCCTCGCGGGCCGGCTTGCGCAAGGCCTTGGTGCCTTCCGGATCAACGACCAGCAAACGCCGCTCTTCCATCGCCTGTAGCCGTGATCGCGAAATGCCGAGTTCGCCGGCGAGCAACCGGTCAAGCCGCAGCGATGTCAGCATTTCGAGCCGGAGCTGGAGTTCCAGCCCGGTTGCGCTTTCCCTCGTATCGCCAAGCCTCTGCTTGTGGACGGCGACATCGGGAAACTCCTCGACACGCCCCACCCGGCTGCGCAGGGCAACGACATCGAAAGCATGGCGCCGGGCGAGTGCGGGATCGTTGCTTTCGAGCGCCGCCAGCCGCGCCGGCTCGATATCGAGGCGGTTGCAGCGCTCCAATATGCCGAAATTCCAGGAATTGTCGCAGTCGATGCAGCGATAGATCAGCCAGACGTCGATGCGCTTGCCGTTGGCGTTGACGCGGAACTTCCCGCTGCAGCAATAGGCCTTCACGGTGCCGCAACGGTTGCAGTTGATGAGCGGTCGAGGTGCGGTCTTGGGCGCGATCGCCCAGCGGATACGCGATAGTCCAGACATGCCGATAAGCCCTTCCCGTCGGGAAGTTCATAAGGTCGGCGCTGTCGAGATGCCCATGCGGGCGCGGCGTGGCGATTAGGCTGTGGCGATCGGAAATCAGGTGTCACGGGCGGTCGCGCGCGACAGCGGTTCAGCAGTGCCAAACCGGTCTCGAACCGCCGCCCAGAGGAACACATGAAAATGAAAACAGGCACCGCGAATGCGGCGCCATGCAGTGTGTCGGGGAGTTGACGAGACCGGCGGTTACGTAGGCAAAGTGAAGCTCAAAATTGTTTCGCGGCGGCTCTTCTAGCGGCACCCGATGGGAACGGCAAGGCCTGCAATCGTCGAGGTCGGCGCTGCCCCTCATCCGCCTGCCGGCACCTTCTCCCCGCAAACGGGGAGAAGCCCGCGCCCCAAGTCTCGGCACTCCTTCTGCACCGCTGACGGTGGCGAAACCGTCGATGACAGCGTCCTTCTCCCCGTTCACGGGGAGAAGATGGCGGCAGCCAGATGAGGGGCAGCGCCAAGGCCTCTTCAGAGGATGAATTTCGCAGCAGGCCGCAGGGTGGCAAATCGCCGCCGATCAGGTATTGTCCGCTCCCCAACGCTCGAAGGCATTGCCATGCACCTTACCTCGCTCCTGATCTTCGCCGCCGCTTTGTTCGTTGCTGCCGGCTCGCCCGGCCCGTCGATCGCGGCACTCGTCGCTCGCGTCATCTCGAAGGGTTTTCGCGACGTGTTCCCGTTCCTGCTCGCCATGTGGATCGGCGAGGCCATCTGGCTGTCGCTGGCGGTGTTCGGGCTGGCTGTCGTGGCGCAGAGTTTTCACTTCGCTTTCGTCGTCGTGAAATGGATCGGCGTCGCCTATCTCGCTTATCTTGCCTTCAAGATGTGGACCGCGCCGGTCGAGGCAAACGCAGGCGAAATGCCGCGCGAGGATTCGCCCGCAAAACTGTTCTTCGCCGGCATGGCGGTGACGCTCGGCAATCCCAAGATCATGATGTTCTACCTGGCGCTGCTGCCGACCATCATCGACCTCGCTTCGGTCAGCATCGTCGGCTGGGTCGAGCTGACGTCGACGATGGCGGTGGTGCTGGTCGCCATCGATCTCGCCTGGGTGCTCGCCGCCTCGCAGGCGCGCAAGCTGTTGAAGAGCAAGCGCGCCATGAGGATCGCCAACCGCGTCAGCGCCACGACGATGGCCGGCGCCGCCGCGGCCATCGCGGCGCGGTGATAGAGCATGTACCCGAACCGAAGGACCGCGTCAGCGAAAAGCGGGAACCGTTTTTTTGTGACGCGGACGTTCGGTAGGACGCCGCGTCACATCATTTCAATGATAGGCGCGATCTCGACGCTGAAACCTGGGTCCATCAGGATAGGACAGTCCTTGGCCTTGCCGACGGCATCGTCAATGTTTTTTGCTTCGACTATTGTATAGCCTGCAGTTGGATTGCTGCCACCGTTGTTCTCGACCTTGCCGCCGGGCAGAACCATCTTCGACATGCCGACCGGATTGCCGCCGTCGACCACGGCCGAGCCGAGCTTGCCGTACCAGTCCGTCCAGGCGTCCATTGCCGCTTTCCGCTCGGCCTCCTCGGTCGGCATCTTGCCCGAGCCGTGATAGACGTAGAGAAACTTCGCCATGTTCTCCTCCCTTGATCAGCGGCATGGAACCGGCATGCGGTCATGCCGCCCGCCGATCATCGGACCAAACCGGCAAACAAGCAACGAGAATGCGACATAGCTAATATGCAGGGTGGTTGGCTCGCAACCGCAGTGCTTCACCGCGCCATGGCGTGGTATTCGTCGTTCGGCCGCATGTCGATTGCCGCCGCCACCCGGTTCGACATGTTGAAGAACGAAGCGGTCGAGGCGATGTCCCAGATGTCGCGGTCGGTGAACCCGACCTTGCGCAGTGCGGCCCGGTCAGCCTCGACGATCTTAGCCGGCTCTTCGGTCAGCTTGACGGCGAATTCGAGCATCGCGGCCTGCTTCGGCGAAAGGTCAGCGGCGCGGAAGTTCATCACCATCATCTCGCCGAGTGCCGGATCACCGGACAGCTGGCGCACCGCCGCGCCATGCGCGGTCAGGCAATAATAGCAATGGTTGATCGAGGAGACGGCGACCGCGATCATCTCGCGTTCCAGCTTCGACAGGCCGGACTCTCCCAGCATCAGGTCGTTGTACATGTCCGTGAAGGCGCGCAACTTCTTGTCGTCGAAGGCATAGGCGCGCAGCACGTTGGGGACGAGACCGAGCTTCTCCTCGCATTTGGCGAAATAGGCTTTTGTCGCTTCGCTCAGCTCTCCCGAAGCGAGGTCAAGCGCGGTGATCTTGCCGGTCATGGGTCATTTCTCCTCGGTGGGCGACGGATTGCCGCAGAATTCCGATAATTCTTGGCAAGCCGTCAAACCTTTGTCGCCAAACAGCGGTCATCTGCTACCATAGTCACAAAAGCATGCGACGGGAGGGAATGGCATCATGGCCAGCGTGAAATCCGCTAGCAAGTCGAAGAAGAAGGCCACGTCAGCGGCGAAAACGGAGGAAAGGCCGACCAGGCTTGCCGATTATCTGCTCGCCCGCGCGCCGGCCGAAGACATCGCAACCTATCAAGCGGCCGACCTCGAACGTGCCGCCGAACTCGCCGGCCAGGCGGTTGCCGGCCACAAGAAGGGCGAGTGCGTCGTTGCCGTCGATGCCGATTCAGGCGTTGCCCGCGAGGGCCGCCCGGTGACCGTGATCACGGTCGTCAACGACAACATGCCGTTCCTGTTCGATTCCATTCTCGGCGAGGTCACCGAGAGCGCCGGCGAACCGACCCTGGTCACTCATCCGGTCATCACCGTTCGCCACGGCAAAGACGGCGTCGAGGAAATCCTCGGCGACGGCAATTTCGCCAAGGACGACGGCAATCACGACCGGCTGAGCGTCATCCATGTCCATATCCCGCGGCTGACCGCCGAGCAGGCGACCGGATTGACCGAGCGGCTGCGCAAGATGCTCGGCCAGGTGCACGCCGCCGTCCACGACTGGCGGCCGATGCTGGCCCGCCTCGACCAGGCGATCTCGGAGTTCCGCTATACGGCGGTGCCGCTCGACAAGAAGAGCGTTGCCGAGGCGATCGCCTTCCTGGAATGGCTGCGCGACGACAATTTCACCTTCCTCGGCATGCGCGAATTCAAATACACCGGCGGCGAGGAAAGCGGCACGCTGGAGCGCGCCGACAAGCCCGGTCTCGGCATCCTGTCCGATCCCGACGTGCTGGTGCTGAGGCGCGGTACGGAAGCGGTGACGACGACGCCGGAAATCCGCGCCTTCCTGCATGGACCGGAGCCGCTAATCGTCACCAAGGCCAATGCCAAGTCTTCGGTGCACCGCCGCATCTATCTCGATTACATCGGCGTCAAGACCTACAACGCCAAAGGTACGCTGGCGGGCGAATTGCGCATCGTCGGCCTGTTCACCTCGACCGCCTACACGCGTTCGGTGATGAAGATCCCCTATCTCAGGTCAAAGGCCGAAACCATCATCGCCAAGTCCGGCTTCGACCGGCACGACCACTCGGGCAAGGCGCTGATCAACGTTTTGGAGAGCTATCCGCGCGACGAGTTGTTCCAGGTTCCGGTGCCGATCCTGAGGAAGCACGCCGCCGCCATCCTTGGCCTTGTCGAACGGCCGCGCGTTCGGGCGCTGGTGCGCGCCGACCAGTTCGACCGCTTCGTCTCGATCCTCGTCTTCGTGCCGCGGGACCGTTACGACAGCGTCGTGCGCGAGAAGATCGGCAGCTATCTCAAGACCGTGTTCGAAGGCCGGCTGTCGGCCTATTACCCTGCCTTCCCCGAAGGCGGGCTGGCGCGCGTGCATTTCATCATCGGCCGCTCCGGCGGCAAGACGCCAAAGGTCGAGCAAGCGGCGATCGAGGCGGCGATCCGTGACATCGTGCGCACCTGGGAGGATGCCCTTTCCGATGCGGCGGACGCCAATGGCGGCGACCAGGGGTTGAAGGCAATTGCCGCGCGGCTGCCGGAAAGCTACCGCGATTCGTTCAGCGCGGCGGTGGCGCTGGCCGATGCCGGGCGCATCGCCAGGATCAGCGCCGGCAATCCGATCGCCATCGACTATTATCGTGATGCCGAGCAGAAGCCGCATCAGGCGTCGTTGAAGATCTATCACCACGGCAGCCCGGTGGCGCTGTCGCGGCGGGTGCCGGTGCTGGAAAACATCGGCTTCCGCGTCATCAGCGAGCGCACGTTCGAGGTCGGCGGCGACCAGTCCGGCATGGTCTTCATCCACGACATGGAGTTGGAGAACAGCTACGGCAAGCCGATCGACCTTGCCGATGGCGGCGCGCTGTTCGAGGACGCGTTCCTGTCCGTCTGGCGCGGCGACGTCGACAATGACGGCTATAACGGCCTTGCCCAGACCGCCGGCCTGTGGTCGGGGGAGATCACCATCCTGCGAGCCTATGGCCGCTATCTGCAGCAGGTCGGCATTCCGCAAAGCCAGGATTTCATCGCCGCCGCGCTCAACCGCTATCCCGACATCGCCCGCGGCCTGCATGCGTTGTTCATCGCCCGGCTTGGCCCGACGGCCGAGACCGAAGGCGTGGTGGCGGCAAAGCACCTCAAAGCCAAGATCAAGGATGCGCTGGAAGATGTGCCGAACATCGACGACGACACCATCATCCGCCGCTACCTCAATTTGATCGAAGCCTCGCTGCGCACCAATCATTTCGTTGCCGATACGAAAGAGAAAGGCCAGTCGCTGGCGATCAAGCTGGATTCGCATGCGGTCGAGGGATTGCCGGCGCCGCGGCCGTGGCGGGAGATCTTCGTCTACGGTTCCGAGGTCGAGGGCCTGCATCTGCGCTTCGGCCCGGTGGCGCGTGGCGGCCTGCGCTGGTCGGACCGCGCCCAGGACTACCGCACCGAGGTGCTCGGCCTGGTCAAGGCACAGCAGGTCAAGAACGCCGTCATCGTGCCGGTTGGCGCCAAGGGCGGTTTCTTCCCCAAGCGCCTGCCGGCGGGCGGCAGCCGTGACGCGATCTTCGAGGCCGGCACCTCGGCCTACAAGAACTTTGTCTCGAGTCTGTTGTCGATCACCGACAATATCGGCCTCGACGGGGTCATCCCGCCAGTCGGCGTCGTGCGCCGCGACCCGGACGATCCCTATTTCGTCGTTGCCGCCGACAAGGGCACGGCGACCTTCTCCGACACCGCGAACGCCATCAGCGAGAAGCACGGCTTCTGGCTCGACGATGCCTTCGCCAGCGGCGGCTCGGCCGGCTACGACCACAAGAAGATGGGCATCACCGCCAAGGGCGCCTGGGAAGCGGTCAAGCGGCATTTCCGCGAGATGAACCGCGACATCCAGACCTCGCCCTTTACCGTCGTCGGTGTCGGCGACATGTCGGGCGACGTGTTCGGCAACGGCATGCTGCTGTCGCCGAAGACCAGGCTGATCGCCGCCTTCGACCATCGCGACATCTTCATCGATCCCGATCCCGATATGGTGGCGTCGATGGCCGAGCGCGAGCGCATGTTCGCCCTGCCGCGTTCGAGCTGGCAGGACTACGACAAGACCAAACTGTCGGAAGGCGGCATCATCGTCTCGCGCAACCAGAAGTCGATCACCTTGCCGGCGGCAGCGGCGGCGGCGATCGGCTTGACCAAGACCACCGCCACGCCGGTCGAGATCATGGGCGCCATCCTCAAGGCGCCGGTAGACCTTTTGTGGTTCGGCGGCATTGGCACGTATCTCAGGGCATCCAGCGAAACCAACGCCGAGGTCGGCGACCGCGCCAATGATGCCGTCCGCATCACCGCGCTCGACGTGCGCGCCAAGGTGATCGGCGAGGGCGCCAATCTCGGCGTGACGCAGCGGGCGCGCATCGAGTTCGGTCTGAATGGCGGCCGCTGCAACTCCGACGCCATCGACAATTCGGGCGGCGTCAACTGCTCCGACGTCGAGGTCAACATCAAGATTGCGCTGGCTTCGGCCATGCGCAAGGGATCGTTGACGCGTCCGGCACGCAACAAGCTGCTGGCCGAAATGACCGACGAGGTTGGCGGACTGGTGCTGTCCAACAATTACGAGCAGACGCTGGCGCTTTCGATCGCTCGCAAGCGCGGCCTCGCCGACATCGCGCATCAGAGCCGTTTCATGACGGCGCTGGAGGCACGCGGCCTGCTCGATCGCGCCGTCGAGACGCTGCCGTCGCCGGCAGCCCTTGCCGAGCGCGAAGCACGTGGCGAACCGCTGACCAGGGCCGAGCTCGGCGTGCTGCTCGCCTATGCCAAGATCGTGCTGTTTTCCGATATCGTCGCCAGCGACGTGCCGGACGACGCGCATTTCGATCGCGACCTGATGGGCTATTTCCCGGACCGGATGGCGAAGAAATACGCCGCCGAAATCCATGGTCACCGGCTGCGCCGCGAAATCATTGCCCGCGTCGTCGCCAACGACATGGTCAATCGCGGCGGCCCGTCCTTCGTCAACCGGCTGCAGGAAGCGACCGGCCGCACCGCGGCTGATGTGGTGCGCACCTTCGCGGTGGTGCGCGACGGTTTTGCCTTGCCGGCGCTCTATCGCGAGATCGACGCGCTCGACAATCTCATCGACGGTCAGGTGCAGCTCGATCTCTACCAGGCGGTCAGCCGGCTGATCTACGTGACCAGCGGCTGGTATCTCAAGAACGATGCCGGCACCGCACCGCTTGGCCAGCGCATCACTGAGCTGCAGGAAGCGCGCAAGGCACTGGAGCCCAAGCTCGTTTCGCTGCTGCCGGCCTTCTCGCGCGAGCGTATCGAGGAGAAGCGGCACGGGCTGTTCAAGGCCGGCGCGCCGGAAAAGCTGGCCGGGCAATTGGCGCTCAACGAGGTGGCGGAGCTCATCCCCGACATCGCGCTGACGGCGCGTACGGCCGGCGCCGATATCGTCGCCGCGGCCAAGGCGTTCTTCGCGGTCAGCGATGCCTTCCGCATCCCGCGCGTCGAGGATGCGGCACGCTCGATCACGCCCTCGGACTACTACGATCAGCTGGCGCTATCGCGCGCCACCGACACGATCGGCTCAGCGCGGCGCGGCATTGCTGTCGCGGCACTCACCGGCCATGCGACGGCAGCGGATCCGGTGGCGGCTTGGCTGGAAGCCGGTGGCGAGCGGGTGGCACGCATCCGCGAGCGGCTGCAGGCACTGACCGAAGGCGGCGACATCACCGTGTCGCGGCTGTCGGTCGCGTCCGGGTTGATGAGCGATCTGACGGGGATGTGAGGCCTCGCAAGCTTGGGTTCCTCGCCCCGCCAGAACGGGGGAGAGGTGGCCGCGAAGCGGTCGGAGAGGGGGCTTCCTAGGGTGAAGCCCTTCCTTGAACGATTACCTGAAACATGGGATGGCGCATTTCCCCACTCCGTCTCGGCTTCGCCGAGCCACCTCTCCCCCCCACTGCGTGGGGGGGAGGAACCCAAGGGCAATAAGGGGGCGGCGCGACGCTTGTTCGTTTGCATGACCATCGGAAACATGCAGACATGGCGCGCGACGCGGGCGCAGCGGATGCTGAGGAGGGGATATGGCCGAGGTAACAGTGCAGCGTGCGTCTGGGCGTGGCATCTGGGGATGGATGTTCTTCGACTGGGCGGCGCAGCCGTTCTTCACCGTCGTCACCACCTTCATCTTCGGCCCCTATTTCGTTTCGCGCATGGCGAGCGATCCCAATACCGGCCAGGCGGTCTGGGGCTACGGCATCGCCGCGGCCGGACTGGTCATCGCCGTGCTGTCGCCGATCCTCGGCTCGATCGCTGACCAGACCGGACCGCGCAAGCCGTGGATCGCGTTCTTCGCCGCGATCAAGATCACCAGCCTTTGCCTGTTGTGGTTCGCGGCCCCCGGCTCCAACCTGTTCTTGGTCGTGGCCTTGTTCTCGCTGGCCTCTGTGGCGGCGGAATTCTCGACCGTGTTCAACGATTCGATGATGCCGCGGCTGGTGCCGAAAAGCGAAATCGGCCGCATCTCCAACATCGCCTGGGGCCTCGGTTATCTCGGCGGCATGATCGCGCTGATCTTCGTCGTCACCTGCATGGCCGGCTCGCCGGAGACCGGCAAGACGATCATCGGCATCGACCCGCTGTTCGGGCTCGACCCGAAGCTCGGTGAGGATGCGCGCGCCACCGGGCCGCTGTCGGCCGGCTGGTACTTCCTGTTCATCCTGCCGATGTTCTTCTTCACGCCGGATGCCATCAAGGGCATACCGATCGGGCCGGCGGTGCGTGAGGGCCTGTCGGAGCTGAAATCGACGCTGGCCGAGGTGCGCCAGCGCGGCGGCATCTTCCGCTTCCTCGTCGCCCGCATGATCTATCAGGACGGCGTCAACGCCTTGCTGGCGCTGGGCGGCACCTTTGCGGCGGCGATGTTCCACTGGTCGATCACCGAGATCGGCATGTTCGGCATCATCCTCAATGTCGTCGCCATCCTTGGCTGCTGGGTCGCGGCGCGCCTCGACACCGCACTCGGCTCCAAGGTGGTGGTGATGATTGCGCTGGTCATGCTGTCCATCGCCACCATCGGCGTCGTCTCGACCGGTCCGGGCTTCACGCTGCTCGGCCTGATACAGCTCTCGACGGTCGATTCGGGCGGCCTGTTCGGCACCGCGGCTGAAAAAGCCTACATCATGTATGGCCTGTTGATCGGGCTGGCCTTCGGGCCGGTGCAGGCGTCGTCGCGCTCCTACATGGCACGCAGCGTCACGGCGGCGGAATCCGGCCGCTATTTCGGCATCTATGCGCTGGCCGGGCGGGCGACCAGTTTCCTGGCGCCGTTTCTGGTGGCAACCATCACCGCCGTCAGCGACTCGGCGCGGCTCGGCATGGCGGTGATCATCCTGTTCCTGGCCATCGGCATGGCGATCCTGATCAGGACGCCCTATCCCGCGGACCAGCCGGTGGAGTAAGAGGCGTTCGATAATTCTACTCCGCTGGCCGCCTGACGCGGGTTTCTGCGCTTCCGGTGCTCACGGACTTGAGTGTCCGCTCCGCTCCGGTTCTCGAAACCCACGCCATCCGACTCAGCGGAGCGAATTCTCGGAACGCCTCTTTGCCGGAACTAATGCCGGAAATGTCTCACGCCGGTAAACACCATGGCGATGCCGTGCGCGTCGGCGGCGGCGATGACGTCGTCGTCGCGCATCGAGCCGCCGGGTTGGATGACGGCAGTGGCGCCGGCTTCGATCGCTGACAGCAATCCGTCGGCGAAGGGGAAGAAAGCGTCGGAGGCGACGACCGAGCCCTTGGTCAGCGGCTCGGCAAGGCCTGCCGCCTCGGCCGCGTCGAGCGCCTTCCTCGCGGCGATGCGCGAGGAATCGACCCGGCTCATCTGGCCGGCGCCGATGCCGACGGTGGCGCCGTCTTTGACGTAGACGATGGCGTTGGACTTGACGTGCTTGGCGATGCGGAAGGCGAATTTGAGGTCGGCCATTTCGGCCGGTGTCGGTGCGCGCTTGGTCACCACTTTCAGCTCGAGGTCATCGACCACGGCATTGTCCCTGCCCTGGACGAGCATGCCGCCAGCGACGGATTTGACCGTCATGCCAGGCGTGCGCGGGTCCGGCAGGCCACCGGTCACCAGCAGGCGCAGGTTCTTCTTCGCCGCGATGATTGCGGCTGCTTCGTCGGTTGCGTCGGGCGCGATGATCACCTCGGTGAAGGTTTTCACGATCTCCTTGGCAGCTTCGGCGTCGAGGGTGCGATTCATGGCGACGATGCCGCCGAAGGCCGAGACCGGATCGCAGGCGAGCGCCTTGGCGTAGGCTGCTTTCAGCGACGTGCCCTCGGCCACCCCGCACGGGTTGGCGTGCTTGATGATGGCGACGGCGGCGGAGCGGTTCGGATCGAACTCGCCGGCCAGCTCGAAGGCGGCGTCGGTGTCGTTGATGTTGTTGTAGGAGAGCTGCTTGCCCTGCAGCTGGCGTGCCGTGGCGACGCCCGGCCGCTTGTCGCCATTGACGTAGAAGCCGGCGCTCTGGTGCGGGTTCTCGCCGTAGCGCATCACCTCGACCAGCCTGCCGCCGAAGGCGCCCCACATCGGATGCTCGATCTCCAGCGCCTCGGCGAACCAGCCGGAGATCGCCGCGTCATAGGTGGCGGTGCGGGCAAACGCCTTGGCGGCCAGCTTCTTGCGGAAATCCAGCGACAGCGAGCCGATGTTCATCTCCAGCGCATTCAGCACCGAGGCGTAGTCGCCGGGGTCGGTGACGATGGCGACATAGGCGTGGTTCTTGGCCGAGGCGCGGATCATCGCAGGGCCGCCAATGTCGATGTTCTCGACGATCGCGGCATAGTCGGCGCCGGAGCGGCGGACCTCCTCGAACGGATAGAGATTGGAGACGACGAGATCGATCGGCTCGATGCCGTATTTGCGCATTGCCGCGGCATGCTCCGGGTCGTCGCGCACGCCAAGCAGCGCGCCATGTACCGACGGATGCAAGGTCTTGACGCGGCCATCCATGATCTCGGGAAAACCGGTGAGCTCGGAGACATCACGCACGGCCAGGCCGGCCTCGGCGATCGCCTTTGCCGTGCCGCCGGTCGAGACCAGCTCGACGCCGGCGGCCGCCAGCGCGTTGGCGAAATCGATCAGGCCGGTCTTGTCGAAAACGGAGAGCAGGGCGCGACGGACCGGAACGAGGTCGGGTGCTGGAATGTTCTTGGCGGCGACGGCCATGGGCTGGCGGCCTTTCACGGCTGGTGTGGTGGGTGCCCGCGCCCTAGCACAGGATATCGGGAAATCAAACCGGAAGCGCTGCCTGGCTCTTGTTGCCGCATGATGTTTATCCGAAAAGTCTGCAACTTTTCGGCCTCATGCGCGAGGCAGATACGATCAGTTGTTTTCCGGGTAACCGGCGATGCTGGTGCGCGTCAGTTGCCACTGGACTTCGGCGACTTCCGAGGCCTTGAAGGCAAGCACGATCTGGCGGCTGCGGCGCGGGCCGCCAAGACCGGCGAAATAGATCGATTCCTCGACCTCCGGCACCACTTCGCTGGAGGTGAACACCCAGGTGTCGGCCTGATCGCCGGCCAGGACCAGTCGATCGTGCTCGTCCTGCAGCAGATTGACGTCGGGGTGGACGTGGAAGCGGACGGTGACGAAGTCGCGGCCGTTGTTGCGGATCGTGGCATTGCCGGGCCGCTGGAAGCGATCCCTACCGGTCAGCACGTTGCCGTTCGACGACAATTTCAGCTCGCGCTCGTGCAGGAAGCCGAAGCGCGGGACATAGCCGTCATGGCGGGCGATGAAACCCTGAACGCCCTTCTGGTCGATGCGCTTGCACTGCACATGCTGCGGGCCGCCGATCAGCGGCGAGCCGAGCAGGTCGTTGACGCGCAGCGAATGGGTGAAGCGTGCCGACGAGGTGTCGTTGATGGTGGCGGTCGAGTGCGCGGCGGTGGCGCGTGCCAGCGGCCGGAACTCGGCGACGCCATAGGTGTCGATGCCGGCGTTGACGATGTAGTGCTGGCGGCCGGACGACAGTTCGAAGGCGAGGCAGCCGGCATGCGCGGCGTTGGACACGTCGACCGGCGGCGGCAGGCCGGTGTCGGCGATAACAGTGACGCCGCCCATCGACAGGCGCTCATAGCCGGAATGCGGCGCATGCAGCAGCGGCGAGCCGGCGGTGTCGTCGTGACGCAGGATGGTGGCGATCCGGTCGTGGATGGTGGCGCCCATGCCGTTGAAGCGGGCTAGACTGCCGTCCTGATGGCGGAAGAAGCGCAGCGCCGGCAGCATGCGGTCGATGGCGCCGATGAGGGCCTGCGGCGGCGTTTCGGCCTGGTTGGCATAGGTCTGGCGCAGCGGCAAAAGGTCGGCGAGGATTTCCAGGACGACCATCGGATTGCGCGAAATGTGACCGCCATCGGCAAGGATCTGGCGGTCGAGCTCCCCGGCGAGGTTGCGGGTGGCGCCGCGCAGCGCCGATGCCGGCGCCGGCAAGGACAGGGCGGCGAAGGCCAGCGCGATGCGGGCGCGCAGCCTGTCCTTGCCATCCGGCATTTCGCGCGTCATCGACCTGAGGTAGCGGATCTGGACGGCAAGCGACTTCAGGAAGGCGCGGTAGAAGGGGAATTCGGCGCCCTGCAGCACGACAGGGGAATGCTGCAGCCAGGCGATGATGCGCTTGGCCGTCGTGCCGGGCTCCCAGGCGATGCCGGAAATATGGCTGCCATGCATGGTGATCCAGTCGGAGACCAGCGCGCGGGCATTGGCGGCGGCGAGCTCAGTGCCGGCGGCACGCATGTGGCGCAGCCAGCGAAAGCCGTGCAGCGTCTTTTGCCAGCCATGGTTGGGCACGTTGATCTGGAAGGGCGACTTGCCGCCGGTCTCGACCAGATGCCCCGACAAGGGATAACGGCCGTAGTAGATCTCGAGCGCGATCTGGGGGTCGGCCAGACGCAGGTCCGGCGGTGCGATCAGCACACGTTCGGGCGTGCGGCCGGAATAGCGCCAACGATACATCGGCCCGGCACGCAGGCGCCGGCGCGTTTTGCGCCAGAACTCCTTCGCGACAAGCGTCCATAGACGCGTCGTGTTGCTGGCAGCAAGTGCCAAATCCCCTCCTGATCGTCCTCTACCCCGGCGCAAGTTTACATGATTGCACGACTCGTGCGAAGGCGAATTCCATCGGGCGGCGCCGGTCACCCGGTTTTGCCCCCGACCCTCCCTAAAAAAGTCAGTAAATCCGGGTGGTTAAATCCTTAGCCGGCTCGGCGTATGCGGGCGGCGAAGAAGCCGTCCAGGCCCGAGCGTTCCGGCGCGCCGAGGTCCAGATCGGCGGGCGTGGTGCGCAGCGTGCCTTGCGGCGTCAGGAACGGATCGATGCCGGCGATCTCTCCTTGCTGCAGCGGATCGTTGGCTGTTTCAGCCGTGCAGGCCAGAAAGGCGCGATAGAGGTCCTCGCCCTCGATCGGGTCGAGCGAACAGTTGGAAAAGACGATCCTGCCGCCGGGTTTTACCAGCGTGACGGCGCGGGCGAGCAGCCTGCGTTGCAGGTCGGCGAGCTTCTCGACATCGGCCGCCGTCTTGGTCCATGGCACGTCGGGATGCCGCCGCACCGTGCCGGTCGATGAGCAGGGCGCGTCGAGGAGCACGGCGTCGAACAATTCCTCCGGCTCGTACTTGAGCAGGTCGGCCTGGACGATGTCGGCCGACAGGCCGAGACGTTCGAGATTTTGCGTCAGCCGCGCCAGCCGGTTTTTCGAGGTGTCGACGGCGGTGACCTTGGCGCCGGCGAGAATGAGCTGAGCGGTCTTGCCGCCAGGGGCGGCGCAGAGATCGGCGACGCGGAGCCCTCCGACATCGCCGAACAGCCGCGCCGGCAGGCTGGCCGCGGTGTCCTGGACCCACCAGGCGCCATCGGCAAAGCCGGGCAATTCGGTGACCGGTCCGGCAAGCTTTTCCACGCGCACCGTGCCGGTCGGCAGGACGATGCCGCCGAGCCGTTCGGCCCACAGCTCGGGATCGGCCTTGACCGAGAAATCGACCGGCGCTTCGTGCCGATGGGCGGCGAGAATCTGCCTGGCCTTCTCATTGCCATAGGCAGCCTTCAGCCGCTCGGAGAGCCATTTCGGCGCTTCGTCGGTAGCGGCAAGGGTTGTCGGAAGTTCGGCTTCCTTGATCCGCGCGAGCGTGCGCAGCACGCCGTTGACCAGACCGGAAAAGCGCACCGTGCGCGGATCGGACTTGGCGTGGGTCACCGCCAGGTCGACGGCGGCGCTGTCAGGAATGTCGAGGAACAGGATCTGTGCCGCCGCCACATGCAATATGTGCGACAGCGCGGTGGCGTTGGGCGGCAGCGGCTTTTCCAGGCGCCGCGCCAGCAGCCCGGTGATGGTCATGCGATAGCGCAGTGCGGTGACCAGAATGGCGCGCACCAGGCCGCGATCGCGCAGGTCGAGCGCCTTGTATTGCGGGTGGCCGTTTTCATGATCGGTCAGTCCGTCGAGTGGCGTCCTGGCGTCGATGACGGCGGCAAGCAGGCGCGCCGCCGCCTTGCGGGCGGCGAGACCGGCAACGAAGTCGCCGCCGGCATTGTGTTCCGGATCGCCTGAGACGGTGCGTCGAGGTCCTCTGTCCGCCACGCTCACGACCACCGGCCTTTGGGCCCGGTCGGGTTGCGCCCCCACGGATTGGGCTTCGGCCCGGCCGGTTCTGCCGGCTGCTCGGGCCGAGCTGCGTGGTCCCACGGGCCCGATGGCCGCTGTTCGTCCGCCTGCCGCGGCATCGGCGCCTGGCGCGGTGCGACCCGAGTGTCGCCGCCTTCCATCTCGCGCGCCATCGCTTGCAGCGCGGCGATGCGGTTTTCGGTGCTCGGGTGGGTGGAAAACAGACTGTCCATGCGCTCGCCGGAAAGAGGATTGATGATGAAGAGATGCGCCATTGCCGGATTGCGCTCGGCATCGGGGTTTGGAATGCGTTCGGCGCCGCGGGCGATCTTGTCAAGGGCGGACGCCAGCCAGAGCGGGTGTCCACAGATTTCGGCGCCGCGCCGGTCGGCCTCGTATTCGCGGGTGCGGCTGACCGCCATCTGCACGATCATCGCCGCGAAGGGCGCCACGATCATCGCCGCCAGCACGCCGACAAAGCCGAACGGATTGTTGTTGTCGCGGTTGCCGCCGAGGAAGAAGGCGAAATTGCCGAGCATCGAGATGGCGCCGGCAAAGGTGGCGACGATCGTCATGGTCAGCGTGTCGCGGTGCTGCACATGGGCGAGCTCGTGCGCCATCACCGCGGCGACTTCTTCATGGCTCAGCCGCTGCAGCAGGCCAGTGGAGGCGGCAACCGCCGCGTTCTGCGGGTTGCGGCCGGTGGCGAAGGCGTTCGGCTGCGGATTGTCGATCAGATAGGTCTTCGGCATCGGCAGGCCGGCCTGTTGGGCCAGTGACTGAACGATGGCGTAATATTCGGGCGCGTTCTTTTCGTCGACCTCGACGGCGCGGTTCATCGACAGCACCATCTTGTCGGCGTTCCAGTAGCTGAACAGATTGGTGCCGGCGGCGATGACCAGCGCGATCATCATGCCGCCCGATCCGCCGATCAAAAAGCCGACTCCCATGAACAGCGCCGTCATCGCGGCAAGAAGCATGGCGGTGCGAAGTGTGTTCATCGTCTGCTCCTGTCCAGCTGGTGAAGGGGGCTCGATCCCTGTGGGCTCATCGCTATATGATGGGAAATGCCAGTTCCCGTTTCAATCCGCCGGAAATATCGCATGAACGACGAAACCAGTAAAACCGATGCCGACCTTGGCCATGACGTCCAGCCAAAGGCGCTGACGCCGGAAGCCAGCCGTGCCCTCGCGGAAGCCGAAGCAAGGCGGGTGAAGTATCTGGAGAAGGAAGCCGCGGCGCCGAAGGAAATCGGCGGCCGTGGCGGCAAGGAACCCGGCCGCTACGGCGACTGGGAGGTCAAGGGCCTGACCAGCGATTTCTAGGCGTTTGCCGGGTTTTGTTTTTAGGCATGTCGTTGTCCCAAAACCGCTGCGCAGTTTTGGGCGACCTGCATCAGGAAGCCGCCGCGCTTTGGATACGCTCCAGACCAAGCCGGCCCTGGGCGTCGGCGACTGCGGTCAGGTTGCTGTAGTCAAAAATGGTGGCGTGCGGCGTTTCCATCTGGTGCTGATGTGTCGCTGTGACGACGACCACCGTGGCGCCGGCTGCTTCGGCCGCCTGGATGCCAGGCGTTGCATCCTCGAAAACCAGGCAATCGCGCGGGTCGACGCCGAGCCGCTCGGCGCCCAGCCGGAAGCAGTCGGGCGCCGGCTTGCCGTGCGACACGTCTTCGCCTGTGACAAGGGTGGCGGGAAGCGGAAGCCCCACCGCCTCGATCCGCCGCAGCGCAAGCGCGCGCGGCGATGAGGTGACGATCGCCCAGCGCTGCGGCGGCAACGAAGCCAGGAAAGCAGCAGCGCCGGCAATGGCATGGATCCCCTCGACGTCAGCGATTTCGGCCCGCGAAATCTCGTCCGCCTCGTGCTGGGGATCCAGCCCGGGAAGCGCCAGCCGGCGGACGGTCTCGATCGCCCGGATGCCGTGCATCGTCGGCAGGAAAGCCGCCACGTCGAGGCCGTGCCGGGTCGCCCATGCGCTCCACACCCGCTCCGCGGCGGCGATCGAGTTGAGCAGCGTGCCGTCCATATCGAAGAGGAAGGCCGCGAATTTCTTGCCTGCGAACATGGTTTTCCTTGAGTTGGGGGGGAGCGCTTGCGGCGATCGCCGAACCTAACGTTGCGGCCTCTTTATGGGAAGGTGCGAGGGATCATCTTTTCGATGATTCCAGGGAACCACAGCCCGCCTCTCGCGTTTCAACAAAACTGTTTTCCGCGATAATCGAGGGGGGACTGCGATGCTGATCCGGCTCGGCTACGAAATCGCCATCGAATGCACCGCGGCCACCCCGGTGATTTCACTGCTCGAGATCCACAAGGACAGGCAGGCCGACATCAAGCGGCAGACGCGGGTGCTGACGTCGCCTGCCGTGCCGACCAGCCTCTACCACGATCTGCATGGCAATGCCTGCCGTCGCTTCACCGCGCCCGCCGGCGGCTTTCGCATTCTTTACGATGCAGTCATCGAGGACAGCGGCGAGACCGACGAAGTCAACACACTGGCCAGGGAAGTGCCGGTGGCGGAACTGCCGGACGAGGTGCTCGGTTATCTCCTCGGCAGCCGCTATTGCGAGACCGATCATCTGAGCGCCCTGGCATGGCAGCTTTTCGGCCATGTCCCCTCGGGTTGGGCGCGGGTGCGGGCGATCGTCGACTATGTCCACAACCGGCTATCGTTCGGCTATGGCTATGCGCGTCCGACCCGCACCGCGGCCCAGGCGCATGAGGAACGCGTCGGCGTCTGCCGCGACTTTGCTCATCTGGCGATCACGCTCTGCCGCTGCATGAACATTCCGGCGCGCTATGTGAACGGCTATCTCGGCGACATCGGCGTGCCGATCGATCCGGCGCCGATGGATTTCTCGGCGTGGCTGGAAGTGTTCCTCGACGGCAAATGGTACACGTTCGATCCCCGCCACAACACGCCGAGGATCGGTCGCGTCGTCATCGCGCGCGGCCGCGACGCCACCGACGTACCGCTGCTGCACAGCTTCGGCCCGCACCGGCTGAGCCTGTTCAAGGTGTGGACCTATGAGCAGGAAGGCAATCTGTTCAACCCGCCCTATCACGGCATCGACAGGACCGTCAGCGCGCAAATGCTTGCCTAAGGTGTGCAGATATTCAGGTGAAGCCGGCCTGACCTCAATCTCAACACACCCTAGGTCCCGGCAGCCGCATCATTTTGCACTTCGTTTTCGGGACAGCTGCGATTTAGGAACAGCTGGTCCGCTTCGGCACAGAAGTCCTGTGCCGCAACAGGACGTCATCGTGCATTCCGGGATCCCTTGGTCTGATCATGGTAAGCGGCTCGTAAACGAAGCCGCAAGATCGTTTTTCTGTTTACCAGTCGTTCACCTTTACGCAGCTCGAAACCAAACAAAAACAACAAGTTGTTGGCACACGGCTGGTCTTCTGCCCCGTGGCGGCGTCACCCGGCTGGAATCCTGCATTGTCCTTCCTGCGGCGACGAGGCCGAGGCGAGTGGAGGCTGTAGGATGCGGAATTACGGGGGTCTTGTTCACGCGGTTGGCGTCTTCGCCAGACATCGCGGTGGAAATTTCGCGGTCCTGTTCGGCCTTACCGCCTCGGTCTTGGCGCTAGCTGTTGGCTTTTCCGTCAACGTAACGCAGCTCTACAATGCCAGATCGAGCCTGCAGGGCGTGGTCGACGCCGCTGTGACGTCGACGGCGCGCGACCTGACGACCGGCGTCACTAGGGAAGCCGATGCCAACGCATCGGTGCAGGCCTTTCTCGACGCCAACAGCCAGGCAGGCATCCTGCCGGCCGACCAGATCGTCATGGACAGGCTGATTGTCAACAGGACCGCCAAGACGGTCCGGGCGGACGCCCATGTCGATGTCGCCCTGTATTTCCCGATTTTCAACATGGGTGACATGAAACGCGTCGCCGCTTCCACAACGGCGCTCTACTCGGACAAGACCATCGAAGTGGCGATGATGCTCGATGTGACCGGGTCGATGGGGCCGAATGTATGGGCCAAGACCAACAAGATCGGCGACCTGAAAGTTGCCGCGTCTGGGGCTGTCAAGGATCTGCTGGACAACAACATCGATCCGAAAAATCCGCGTGTGCGTGTGGCGATTGTTCCCTATGCCGAAGCAGTGAACACTGGCGGTCTTGCTGACAGCGTCTTCGTTGAGACGAAGGGCGGGCCGGATCTGCCGCCACCTGTGGATGCTCCGGTTTCGGTGTCGGTGACACTAGCGCCGGACAAATGTGCCACCGAACGCAAGGACAAGGATGGCTATGCCGACACTTCGTCCGACGGGCCTTTCACATCGCGGTGGGACAACAATGGCAAAGAGTACCTGGCCAAAATCAATCGGGACGATCACATGAAAACCTGCCCGACGCCGGAACTCATCCCGCTGTCGGCCGACGAGGACAAGCTGCTCGACACAATCGACGATTTCAGCGCGGCTGGCGTGACCGCCGGCGGCATCGCTGCGCAGTGGGGCTACTACATGCTTTCACCCTCGTGGCGCTCGACCATCGTCAATGCCGGGCTCAGTGCGGGTCCCGCCAATTTCGACAAGAGGAAAGTCGCCAAGGTCGCCATCCTGATGACCGACGGCCAGTTCAACACAGCCTTCGCCGGCGGGCGCGGTGCGCCAAATTCACAGAATGCGGGCCAGATGTCGCGCGGCAATGCCGAAGGCATTTGCGGTGAGATGAAGCGCGACGGTATCGAGATATTCACGATCGGCTTCGACTTGAACGATCCGACCATGACGGTGACCGAACGGGACCAGGCAAAAAGCGTGCTTCAGGACTGCTCCACGGCGGACACGTCGTCTCTGAAACACTATTACGAGGCTGCCACCGGCGCGGAATTGAAGCAGGCGTTCGACGACATCGTCCGGAACATCGAGAAGATCACCGTCGCCAAATGAGTCGTTGAGAAGCCGGGCAGTTCTGCGTGATTTTGGTCCAAAAGGAAAAGGCCGCCGCTTCCTTCGAAGCCGCGGCCTTCCGTGTTTCCGTCCGTGGCGCGGCCAATGGCGGCGACCTGTGAGGTCACCCGCCGCGCATCTCGCGCCTTAACGGGAAGACTGCTTCCCGAAAGTGCAATCCGCTGAGGCCACGTTCTGGAAAACGAAATCACTCGACATCGGATCACCTCCTTTCGA
The DNA here is from genome assembly GCF_003253745.1 of Mesorhizobium kowhaii. Lineage (GTDB taxonomy): Bacteria > Pseudomonadota > Alphaproteobacteria > Rhizobiales > Rhizobiaceae > Mesorhizobium > Mesorhizobium kowhaii. The sequence continues at coordinate 203,552 of NZ_MZXV01000076.1, read as the reverse complement.
TTTGTTGAACACACCGAGATGATGGGGTCTGATTTGGCAAATGGCAAGGCGGCTCCGTCAAAAAGCCGGATGTGTGTCTTTCCAGACAGGCTGGCCAGACGGGCGGCTTGCGGTCCGGGGGCAAACAGACAACATTGGCGCTCTGCCTTCTGGGAGGAAGCATGGACGCCACCGACAAGGCCGCGCGGATCGTTCGAACGGTTGTTGAAACGTTGAAGCCGGGCTTTGCTGTCAAGCTCTGGACCGGCGAGCGGATTGGTCCCGCCACCGGCCCCGTGCTCACCGTCAACGACCCCGACATTGTCTGGCAGATGGTTCGCCGACCCAACTTCTCGACGCTGATCGAGATGTGGATTTCCAAGGCGGTCGATGTCGAAGACGGATCGCTGTTTGATTTCTACGCACTGCCTTCGCAAGGCAAGCTCAGGTCGAAACTCAAGGCATTGCCAAAGCTGGCGATCCTGCGTGACCTGCCGGCCGTGCTGTTTTCAAGGAAACAGATGACGGCGCGGACCGATCTTTCGGGGCGCAATCCCTTCGTCAGCGGTTCGAGCCAGGAAGCGATCCAGCATCACTATGACATCTCGAATGCCTTCTATCAGCTCTTCCTCGACGAGCGCATGGTCTACAGCTGCGGATACTTCAAGGATTTCGCCAACAGCATCGATCAGGCGCAAATCGACAAGCTCGACCATATCTGCCGCAAGCTGCGGCTGAAGCCCGGCGAGCGGCTGCTCGACATAGGCTGCGGCTGGGGAGCGATGCTGATCCATGCCGTGAAGAACTATGGTGTTGTCGGCCACGGTGTCTCGCTGTCAGAGGCACAGACCAACCTTGCCCGCGAACGCATCCGCGCCGAAGGGCTGGAGGACAAGATCACCATCGAAATAAAATCCTACGCCGAGCTCTCCGGTAGCTTCGACAAGATATCGTCGATCGGCATGTTCGAGCATCTGGGGCTCGCCAACCATGCCGCCTATTTCTCCACCATCCACCGGTTGCTGAAACCGGGCGGCGTCTATCTGCATCACGCCATTACCAGGCGCAGCAAGGGCGACATCAAGAAAACCCTGCGCAAGGGACCGGAATACAAGGCGCTGATCAAATACATCTTCCCCGGCGGTGAACTCGACACGATCGGCATGACGCTCGGCAATTTCGAAGCGCATGGCTTCCTCGTCTATGATGTCGAGAACCTGCGCGAGCACTATGCCTGCACCTGCAGGCTGTGGGCGGAGCGTCTGCACGCCCGCTTCGACGAGGCGATCGCCGAGGTCGGCGAAGCCAAGGCACGCCTGTGGCTGCTTTATCTCACCGGCTGTTCGATCACCTTCGAACGCGCCTCGGCGCAGATTTTTCAGACCGTTGTCACCAGACGGGCACGCGGCCCGAGCGGCCTGCCGCCGACGCGGGCTGATCTCTACCGATGATCAGATGAATCGCATCGCTGCGCCGATTTCGACGCGGGCGGGCTGGTCGACCGTGCAGTAGACGCCGAGATTGTGCGCGTTGTGACGAACCAGATTGCGCAGGATGGCCGGGTCGTGATCGAAACCATCCTGGGCGATGATGGTGAAGCCGCAGCGGCGGCATGGCTCGGAGATGGTCAGCAGCAGGTCGCCGATCGCCAGCTTGCGGCCGATCCATTCCGTCTCCGGGAACGATCCTTCGATCGGCGCCATGTCGACGACGATGTTGGGGCGGAAGCGGCGCGGGTCGGGGACGCCTTCGGGGTGCAATGCCTTCAGCCGTGCCAGTGACGCCGTAGTCAGCAGGTGGATCGGGGCCTTGCGGTAACGCTCTGCGGTCAACGGTCCGGAATAGCCGGGCGCCGCGTTTTCCCTCCGAAACGGCCGGATAGAGGCTGCGAAGCCGAGATAGGCCGAAACGGCGCGATCGCTTTCGGCCCCAGGCGCCGCCAGCCAGTCGCCGTCCGGAACGGCAACCTCCAATTCGCGGTTTGGCGACAAACGGGTCTTGATGCGCGGCACTCTGTGCCATTTCACGTCGCGGTCCGGCCGCGCGATTTCGTTGTCGGAAACATCGACGAGACCGAACATGCGGTCGCCGTCGATGCTTTCCTGATCCACCAAAATCGCGTCCAGGCGTTCGCCGGCGAGCGAACTCGCCGGATAGCGCCATAGGTCGCTGACAGTGCCCAACAAAGCCTCGCCCTGCATCAGCCCTTCTTGTTCTGCCGGTTGGCGATCAGGTCCTCGACGACGGCCGGATCGGCGAGCGTCGAGGTGTCACCAAGTGCTGCAAAATCGTCCTCGGCGATCTTGCGCAGGATGCGGCGCATGATCTTACCCGAGCGCGTCTTCGGCAGGCCGGGCGCGAACTGGATCTTGTCGGGCGAAGCGATGGCACCGATCTCCTTGCGGACATGGGCGACGAGTTCCTTGCGCAATTCCTCGCTCGGCTGCTCACCGGCCATCAGCGTGACGTAGCAGTAGATGCCCTGGCCCTTGATGTCGTGCGGGTAGCCGACGACGGCGGCTTCCGAAACCTTGTCGTGGCTGACCAGTGCCGATTCGACTTCCGCCGTGCCCATGCGATGGCCGGAGACATTGATGACGTCGTCGACGCGGCCGGTGATCCAGTAATAGCCGTCGGCGTCGCGGCGGCAGCCGTCGCCGGTGAAGTACTTGCCCTTGTAGGTCGAGAAATAGGTCTGCACGAAGCGGTCGTGGTCGCCATAGACGGTGCGCATCTGGCCGGGCCATGAATCGGTGATGCACAGATTGCCGTCGGCGGCACCCTCCAGCACCTTGCCTTCGCCGTCGACCAGTTGTGGCTCGACGCCGAAGAACGGCCGGGTCGCCGAACCTGGCTTGAGGTCGGTGGCGCCGGGCAGCGGCGTGATCAGGATGCCGCCGGTCTCGGTCTGCCACCAGGTGTCGACGATCGGCACCTTGCCGTTGCCGACGACGTTGTAATACCACTCCCAGGCTTCCGGATTGATCGGCTCACCGACCGAACCCAGCACGCGCAGCGACTTGCGCGACGTCCTGGCGACATGCGCATCGCCGGCGCCCATCAGCGCGCGCAATGCCGTCGGCGCGGTGTAGAAGATGTTGACCTTGTGCTTGTCAATGACTTCCCAGAAGCGCGACTGCGACGGATAGTTCGGCACGCCTTCGAACATCAGCGTGGTGGCGCCGTTGGCGAGCGGCCCGTAGACGATGTAGCTGTGGCCGGTGACCCAGCCGACATCGGCGGTGCACCAGTAGATGTCGCCATCATGGTAATCGAAGACATATTGGTGCGTCATCGAGGCATAGACGAGGTAGCCGGCGGTGGTATGCAGCACGCCCTTCGGCTTGCCGGTCGAACCCGAGGTGTAGAGGATGAACAGCGGATCCTCGGCCTTCATCTTCTCCGGCTTGCATTCGGCCTTCACCGTCGCGACCTCGTCGTGGTACCAGACGTCGCGTCCGGCCACCCAGCCGGTCTTACCGCCGGTGCGGCGCACGACCACCACCTTTTCGACTTTCGTTCCGGCCTTGGCGGCGATCTCGATCGCCTTGTCGGTGTTGTCCTTCAGCGGGATCGGCTTGCCGCCACGCAGGCCCTCGTCGGCGGTGATGACGAAGGTCGACTTGCAGTCATCGATGCGGCCGGCCAGCGCGTCCGGCGAGAAGCCGCCGAAGACGATCGAGTGGATGGCGCCGATGCGCGTGCAGGCCAGCATCGCATAGGCGGCTTCCGGAATCATCGGCATGTAGATGGTGACGCGGTCGCCTTTCTTGACGCCGTGCTTCTTCATCACATTGGCGAGCCGGCAGACATGCTCGTAAAGCTCGTTGTAGGTGATCTTCTTATCGTCGTAGGGGTTGTCGCCTTCCCAGATGATGGCGGTCTGGTCGCCGCGCTTCTTCAGGTGCCGGTCGATGCAATTGTAGGAGACGTTGGTCAGCCCATCCTCGAACCATTTGATCGAGACCTTGCCATCGAAGGAGGTGTTCTTGACCTTGCTGAAAGGCTTGAACCAGTCGATGCGCTTGCCGTGCTTGCCCCAGAACTTGTCCGGGTTCTTGACGCTGTCGGCATACCATTTCAGGTAGGTGTCATTGTCGATCAGCGCGTTTTTCTTCCACGCCGGCTGGACGCGATGGACATGAACCTCGGACATTTCTTCACTTTCCTCCCAAACCAATCCGCGGGCTTGAAACGCCGGCGGGATCGCGGCGACGCGGCCGCGAATTCGGCGGCATTATTACCAGTTCCGCCGTCACGGCAATATTAGACGTTGGGTTTGCGCGGCGGGATGCCGCAGACAGGCTTGCGCCTGCTGTCAGCACTCGGGCGATACCGCTGCTAACTGCATGTTTTCGCGCGGAAAACCCGTTTTCGATCAGGAAAAATCAATAGACAGTTAAGCAACGGCGCGCACACTCTGACGTTGGGAGGAAAGGAGACTCAACCAAGGACCGCCCAAGGGGATAGCAATGCGCGACCATTCCGAAATGGACCTGATGCTCAAGGGCTATGGCCTGACCACGGCCAAGATTCTCTATCACTTTCCCGACCATCCGCATCTGCTGCAGAGCTACATCTGGCAGGATTATGATCTGGCGCCGGAATTTCCGGTGCTGATCCGGTTCATCGAATTCTGGAAGACCAGGCTCGACGGGCCGCTGCATTCGGTTGTTTACACGCACCAGAAGCTGATCGCGCCGAACGAATGGCGCAAGGTCGACGGCGAGTTCGTGCTGCATTAGGACGTGCCGATATTCAGGTGAGGCCGGCCTGCGAATGGCGGGTTCCTGCGCTTCCGGTGCCCACGTACTTTAAGTACGCTCCGCTCCGGTTCTCGGAAGCCACCATTCTCGACTCGGCCTGACCTGAATCTCCCTGATCCCGAACGGTTGATGTGTCGCGACGCTCAGACCGCCGGCGGGTTGAGGCGGGCGAAACCTTCCTGGCGACGATAGGGGAAATAGGGGTAGGGCGCGGTTACTTCGCTCGCGGCGTCGAGTTTCCTGATCTGCTCCGGCATCAAGGTCCAGCCGATGGCGCCGAGATTCTGGCGCAGCTGTTCCTCGTTGCGGGCGCCGATGATGACCGAGGACACGGTCGGGCGCTGCAGCAGCCAGTTGATGGCGATCTGCGGCACGGTCTTGCCGGTTTCTTCGGCCACCGCGTCAAGGGTATCCATGACCCGGTAGAGATGCTCGTCCTCGACTGGCGGGCCGAAGCTGGCGGTGTCGTGCAGCCGGCTCTTTTCCGGCAGCTTTGCTCCACGGCGGATCTTGCCGGTCAGGCGGCCCCAACCGAGCGGGCTCCACACCAGCGCGCCGACGCCCTGGTCAAGGCCAAGCGGCATCAGTTCCCACTCATAATCGCGGCCGACCAGCGAATAATAGACCTGGTGCGCGACATAACGCGGATAGCCTCGGCTGTCGGCTTGCGCCAGCGACTTCATCACTTGCCAGCCGGAGAAATTGGAGACGCCGACATAGCGAAGCTTGCCGGCGCGCACGAGCCCGTCCAGCGTCGACAGAACCTCCTCGATCGGCGTGCCGGCATCGAAGGCATGCAGCTGCAGCAGGTCGATGTAATCGGTGCCGAGGCGCCTCAGCGCATCGTCCACGGATTTGATCAGCCGCGAACGCGACGAGCCGTAATCGGCCGGGCCGTCGCCCATCGGCAGCGAGGTCTTGGTCGAGATCAGCACGGCATCGCGGCGGCCCTTTATGGCTTCGCCAAGCACTTCTTCCGACGCGCCGTTCGAGTAGACGTCGGCGGTGTCGAACAAATTGACGCCGGCTTCGAGGCAGATGTCGATCAGCCGCCGCGCTTCCCTGGCGTCGCTGTTGCCCCAGGCGCCGAACAGCGGGCCGGAGCCGCCAAAGGTTCCCGCGCCGAATGAGAGTGCGGGCACTTTCAGGCCCGATGCACCGAGAGGTCGAAAGTCCATCTTCTTGGCTCCTGATGGTGTGGAAGGGATGTCAAAAAAGCGATCCGGTTTTCCCGGCGAGCGTTACGATCGGACGGAGACAGGCTCGCCGATCGTAGGGGTGCGATCGAGACGCAAGGCCAGCCCTGCGACGGCGAGTGCTGCGAGCGGCAGCAGGGCGGCGACCCAGGTGAGCGCACCGAGGCCAAGGCCATGGGCAATCACCGCACCGCCAAGCCAGGCGCCTGCCGCATTGCCGAGATTGAAGGCGGCGATGTTGAAGGACGAGGCGAGGCTCTGGCCCGCACCTTGCGCCTTTTCCAGCACCCACATCTGCAGCGGCGCCACGGTGGCGAAGGCGGCGGCACCCAGCAGGCCGACATAGATCACGGCCATCACCTGGCTGTGGATGGCGAAGGTCATGGTTGCGAGCACCAGGGCCAGCACCACGAGACTGCCCACCACAGCCGGCACCAGCCAGCGATCGGCGACCTTGCCGCCGGCGAGATTGCCGGCGATGAGACCGCCGCCGAAGACGAGCAGGATCGGCGACACGGCCGCTTCGCTAAAGCCGCTGATCTGCGTCAGCAACGGGGCGATGTAGGTGAAGACGGCGAAGACGCCGGCATAGCCGAGCACGGTGGTGCCGAGACCGAGCAGCACGGGCGTGCGGCGCAGCACGGCGAGATCGGCGCGCAGGTCGCTTTTTTCAGGCGCGGTCGGGCTGCGTGGCACCAGAAGCAGGATAACGGCGAAGGCCGCCAGGCCAACCACGGTTACCGCCCAGAAGGTCGCCCGCCAGCCAAAGGCCTGGCCGAGCCAGGTGCCGAAGGGCACGCCGAGGATGTTGGCGATGGTCAGGCCGGTGAACATCAGCGCGATCGCCGAGGCCTTCTTGTTGGGCGCGACCAGCCCGGTGGCGACGACAGAGCCGACACCGAAGAAGGTGCCATGGGCAAAGGCGGTGATGATGCGGGCGCCCATCAGCGTCCAATAGTCGGGCGCCAGCGCGCAGGCCAGATTGCCCAGCGTGAAGATCGCCATCAGCGCCAGAAGCACGGTCTTGCGCGGCCAGTTGCCGGTGGCGATGGTCAGCAGGGGCGCGCCGATGACGACGCCGAGCGCATAGCCTGAAATGAGCTGGCCGGCGGCCGAAATCGAGACGCCGAGATCCTTGCTGACGTCGAGCAGCAGACCCATGATGACGAATTCGGTGACGCCAATGCCGAAGGCACCGGCGGCGAGGGCGTAGAGAGCAAGAGGCATGGCGATTTCCACTTCGATGACGAAGAGCGCCGTCCCGCGCCCCGACCCGAAAGATCGTGTTGCGATGCATTGTGAACCAGACTTGCTTTGGGCACATTTTCTGTGAAATAGATTCACAGATGGCCAGGCCCGACATCAATCGCTCCGGCGAGATCGAAGTGTTCGTACGCGTCGTCGAGGCGGGCAGCTTTTCGGCGGCGGCGCGCGAACTGCGCATGACGCCGTCGGCGGTCAGCAAGCTGATCGCGCGGCTGGAGGCCCGGCTTGGCGCTCGGCTGGTCAGCCGTTCGACGCGAAAACTGCAACTGACGCCGGAAGGCACCGCGTTCTACGACAGCGGCCTGCGCATCCTGGCCGACCTGGCGGCGGCCGAACAGGAGGCAGCGGCAGGTGCGGCGCCACGCGGACGGCTGCGCGTCAACTCTTACGTTCCCTTCGGGGTGCACCGGCTGATCCCGCTTCTGCCGCGCTTCCTCGAACGCTACCCCGAGATTTCGGTCGATCTGGTGCTGACCGACAGCGTCATCGACCTGATGGCGGAACGCGCAGATGTCGCCATCCGTGCCGGCCCGCTCGGCGAATCACGGCTGGTGGCGCGCAAGCTCGGGCAAAGCCCGGTGGTCGTCGTTGCCGCGCCCTCATACCTCAGCACGCATGACACGCTGCTGACACCGGCCGATCTCGACAGGCACAACCGCATGGGCTTCGGCTTCGTGCGGCATCTCGATGGCTGGCCGTTCCTCGATGCGGCCGGCAACCCCATCATGGTTCCGATCACCGGCAACACGCTGGTCAGCGACGGCGAGGCGATGCGGCTGATGGCGCTGGCGGGCGCAGGCATTGCCCGGCTGGCGCACTGGCACGTGGCAGCCGATATCGCGGCCGGCCGGCTGGTGCGGTTGCTTGAGGATTTCAATCCGGGCGACGAGGAAGCCACTCACGCCGTCTATGTCGGCCAGGGCCGGCATCTGCCGGCGCGGGTGCGGGCCTTTCTCGATTTTCTGGGAGAGAGCGTGCGGCTGACCCGAGCTGACTTGAGGTGAGCGGGCTCTCGGGAGCCGACGGGCTCCCGAGATGTCTGCGCTGGCAGCTTCTATGCTTTTGGCGTGAACGGTGCCGGGCGGCGGCCGGCTGCCTGGCGCTCCACCATCCAGCCGGGATATTCGGCCGGCAAGGCACTGACCTCATCGAGGCGGACGAGATCGTCGGTGTCGAGCTTCAGCTGGGTGGTGGCAAGGTTCTGTTCCAGCTGCTCCATGCGGCTGGCGCCGATGATAACGCTCATCACGAAAGGCTTGGCCAGGACATAGCCGAGCGCCACCGTGGCAACGCTCACATCGTGCTTCCTGGCGATCTCGCGCATGACGGCGACGGCCGCCCAGGCGCGCTCCTCGTTGACCGGCGGGAAGTTGAAGGAGGCACGGCGGCCCTCGCCATTGCCGGGCGCGCCGGGGCCGTATTTGCCGGAGAGCAGCCCGCCCGCCATCGGCGACCACACCATCAACCCAAGCTTCTCCTCGTTGAGCAGCGGCACGATTTCACGCTCGAGATCGCGGCCGGCGATCGAATAATAGGACTGGACGGTCTCGAAACGGGCAAAGCCCTTGCGGTCGGCGATGCCGAGTGCTTTGGCGATGCGCCATGCCTGCCAGTTGGAAACGCCGACATAGCGGACCTTGCCGCTGGCAACCAGATCGTCAAGAGCCCGCAGCGTCTCGTCGATCGGCGTCACCGTGTCGGTACCGTGCAGCTGATAGAGATCGATATGATCGAGCTGCAGCCGCTCGAGGCTGGCATCGACCGAATCCATGATGTGGCCGCGTGACGAGCCACGCTGGTTCGGACCGTCGCCCATGGCGCCGTGGACCTTGGTGGCGATAACCACCTTCTGCCTGTCGACGCCGAGATCCCTCAGCGACTGGCCGAGCAACCGCTCGGACTCGCCGAACGAATAGACGTCGGCCGTGTCGAAGAAATTGACGCCGGCGGCGAGCGAGCGGGCGACGATCTCGTTGACGCCCTTCTGGTCGAGGCTGGCGATCAGGCCCCATTGGGCGTTTTCGCCGGCGGCGCCGAAGGTCATGGTGCCGAGGCAAAGTTCGGAGACGAACATCCCCGTATTTCCAAGCTGGTTGTAACGCATGGGTAGAGGCTCCAGGAGAATCGTGATGACACCAAGCAAATAGGAACGGTACGTTTCGTTTCCAGTGCTGGCACAACGTACCTGCCGAATTGGCCCAAAGGCCGTGGCGTGTCAGCGGCTGCCGAAGATCGCCGAGCCGACCCTGACACTGGTGGCGCCAAAGGCGACCGCCGTCTCGTAATCGCCGGACATGCCCATCGACAGTTTGGCGACGCCGGCCTCATGCCCAAGCTTCTCCAGCAGGGCGAAGTGAGGACCAGGGTTCTCGTCGGCCGGCGGGATGCACATCAGGCCTTCGATGGCGAGGCCATGGACATCACGGCAACGAGTGACGAAGGCGACCGCGTCACGCGGTTCGATGCCGGCCTTCTGCGGCTCGGAGCCGGTGTTGACCTGGACATAGAGCTTTGGCGCGCGGCCCTGCCTGGTGATCTCCCTGGCGAGTTCAACGGCGATCTTGTCGCGATCGACCGTCTCGATGACGTCGAACAGCGCCACCGCCTCCTTCGCCTTGTTCGACTGCAGCGGGCCGATCAGATGCAGTTCGATGTCGGGAAAAGCCTCCTTCAGCGCCGGCCATTTTCCTTGCGCCTCCTGCACGCGGTTTTCGCCGAAGACGCGCTGGCCGGCCTCCATGACCGGGCTTATATCGGCGGCGTCAAAGGTCTTGGAAACCGCGACCAGAGTCACCGCGCCAGCTTGGCGACCGGCCTCGCGCTCGGCGGCGGCGATCTTCGCCTTGACCGCGAAAAACTGCTGAACTGCGTCGCCCATATGCAAATCCCGCTGTTTTGATCCGCGTTTTTGATCGACGCGAGACCCATATGGTTGACGGGTTTGCCAAACCATGGTGAACACCCGGACCATATCCAATGAACTGCCGAGCTGTCGCCCGCAGTCCGCATGCTTTTAAGTGAAAAACGTCCCATGGCAACCGAACGATACAATCCGCGCGCGTCAGAGCCCAAATGGCAAAAGGCCTGGGACGCCAAGAAGCTTTTCGAAGCGCACAACGACGATCCGCGTCCGAAATACTACGTGCTGGAGATGTTCCCCTATCCGTCGGGGCGCATCCATATCGGCCACACCCGCAACTACACGATGGGCGACGTGGTGGCGCGCTACAAGCGAGCCAAGGGCTTCAACGTGCTGCATCCGATGGGCTGGGACGCCTTCGGCATGCCGGCCGAGAACGCGGCGATGCAGAACAAGGTCCATCCCAAGGAATGGACCTACCAGAACATCGCCACGATGCGCGAGCAGCTCAAGGTCATGGGCCTGTCGCTGGACTGGGCGCGTGAATTCGCCACCTGCGACGTCGACTATTACCACCGCCAGCAGATGCTGTTCCTCGATTTTGTCGAGAAGGGGCTGGTGACGCGCAAATCCTCCAAGGTCAACTGGGATCCGGAGGACATGACCGTGCTCGCCAACGAGCAGGTCATCGACGGGCGCGGCTGGCGTTCGGGCGCGTTGGTCGAACAGCGCGAACTGACGCAGTGGTTCTTCAGGATCACCGACTTCGCGCAGGACCTGCTGGATTCGCTCGACGGCCTCGACGAATGGCCGGAAAAAGTGAAGCTGATGCAGCAGAACTGGATCGGCCGCTCCGAGGGCCTGCTGATCCGCTGGCCGCTGGCCGACGCCATCGGTGGCGAGCATGAGCTGGAAGTCTATACGACAAGGCCCGACACCATTTTCGGCGCCTCCTTCATGGCTGTCGCCGCCGATCATCCGCTGGCCAGGAAGGCTGCGGAGACCAATCCGGGGCTGGCCAAGTTCGTCGACGAGGTCCGCCATATGGGCACTTCGGTGGCGGCGCTGGAGACGGCCGAGAAGAAGGGCTTTGACACCGGCATCCGCGTCGTTCATCCGTTTGACGACAGCTGGACGCTGCCCGTCTATGTCGCCAATTTCGTGCTGATGGAATACGGCACCGGCGCCATCTTCGGCTGTCCGTCCGGCGACCAGCGCGACCTCGACTTCGCCAACAAATACGGCCTGCCGGTGATCCCGGTGGTGATGCCGGAAGGCGAGAATCCAGCGAGCTTCCAAATCATCGATGGAGCCTATGACGGCGACGGCGTGATGATCAATTCGCGCTTCCTCGACGGCATGAAGCCGGACCAGGCCTTCGACGAGGTCGCGAAACTGCTGGAGCAGAAGACCATCGGCAACCGGCCGATGGCCGAGCGCAAGGTGAATTTCCGCCTGCGCGACTGGGGCATTTCGCGCCAGCGTTACTGGGGCTGCCCGATCCCGATGATCCATTGCGAGGATTGCGGCGTGGTGCCGGTGCCGAAGGCCGACCTGCCGGTCAGGCTGCCCGACGATGTCGATTTTGACCGGCCGGGCAATCCGCTCGATCGCCATCCGACCTGGCGGCATGTGAAGTGCCCGCAATGCGGCAAGGAAGCGCGGCGCGAAACCGACACGATGGACACGTTCGTCGATTCGTCCTGGTATTTCGCCCGCTTCACGGCGCCCTGGGCGTATGAGCCGACCGATCCCAAGGCAGCGAATGAGTGGCTGGCGGTCGACCAGTATATTGGCGGCATCGAGCACGCGATCCTGCACCTGCTCTATTCGCGCTTCTTCACTCGCGCCATGCGCGAGACCGGCCATGTCGGCCTGGCCGAGCCGTTCAAGGGCCTGTTCACGCAAGGCATGGTGGTGCACGAAACCTACCGAGTCGGCTCGTCATCGAATGGCCGCTGGCTGGCGCCCACCGAAGTGCGGCTGGAGGACGTTGACGGCAAGCGCCAGGCCATCGACATCGCCACCGGCGAAGCCGTGACGATCGGCCCGCTCGAAAAGATGTCGAAGTCGAAGAAGAACACGGTGAGCCCGGAAGACATCACCGACGGCTACGGCGCCGACACGGCGCGCTGGTTCATGCTGTCGGACTCGCCGCCCGAGCGCGATGTTGAATGGACCGACGATGGCGCCGCCGGCGCGCATCGCTTCATCCAGCGCATCTGGCGCCTGGTGTCGACGGCGGCGGAAACGCTGGTGGGTGTCGAGCCCGTGGCGGCTGGTGGCGGCGAAGCTGGAGTGGTCTCCAAGGCGGCGCACAAGATCCTGAAAGCGGTCGGCGAAGATATCGAGAAGCTCGCCTTCAACCGCGCCATCGCTCGCATCTACGAACTGGCCAACGCACTGACCACGCCGCTCAACGAAGTGGCCGAAGGCAAGGCCGATGCGGCGCTGAAAGGCGCTTGCCGGCAGGCCGTGGAGCTACTCGTGCATCTGATCGCGCCGGTCATGCCGCATCTGGCCGAGGAGTGCTGGGAAACGCTCGGCGGCACCGATCTGGTCGCCGAACGGCCTTGGCCGGTCTTCGATCCGGCACTGGTCGTCGACAACGAAGTTATCTATCCGGTACAGGTCAACGGCAAGAAGCGGGGGGATTTGACAATTGCCCGCGACGCGGACCAAGGTGCGGTCGAAAAAGCGGTATTGGCTCTCGACTTCGTGCAGAAAGCGCTCGAAGGTAAGGCTCCGCGCAAGGTGATCATCGTGCCGCAGAGGATCGTCAATGTCGTTGCCTGATCGGGAAAAGACAGAGCTGAACCGCTTGCTGCGCCGCATGGCGCTTGCCGGCCTTGTCGGCTCGCTTGCGCTGGTTTCAGCCTGCACGGTGCGGCCGCTCTATTCGAACGCGCCGTTGTCGACCGGCTCGACCGTCAGCGCCAATGCCGAACTGGCGTCGATCGGCATCAAGCCGGTCAACACGCGTTTCGGCCAGCAGGTGCGCAACAATTTGATCTTTGGGTTTGGACGAGGCGCCGGCGAACCGGCCTCGCCCGTCTATTCGCTCTTTCTCGGTGTGGGCGAAGCCGTCGAGTCCTCGGCACTCGTGCAGGTCGGAACCGACGAAGACGAGCCGACCGCCGGTTCCGTGACGCTGACCGCCAATTATACGCTGAGCGATGCCAAGACCGGTGCGAAGATCGCGTCCGGGAGGCGCTCGATCACCTCGTCCTTCGACAGGCCGCGTCAGGAATTCGCCTCATACCGGGCGCAGATCGACGCCGAGAACCGTGCCGCGCGCGAACTGGCCGAAGCGCTGCAGCTGTCCATCGCCCAGGACCTGGTCAGGCACGGCAAGACGGCGGGCTAGACCCCTTCCAAACCTGGATCAACAAAAAAGGCCGATTGCTCGGCCTTTTTTATTTGAAACGGTATTGGCCTCAGCCGATCGCCATCTCAGCCGATAGATTGGCCGGTCTTTGCCCAGTCGGCGAGGAACTGTTCCAGGCCCTTGTCGGTCAGCGGATGCTTGACCAGTGCCTTCAGCGTCGCCGGCGGCGCGGTAACAACATCGGCGCCGATGAGTGCCGCCTGCTTGACATGGTTCACGGTGCGAACCGAAGCAACGAGGATCTCGGTCTGGAAATCGTAATTGTCGTAGATCTGCCGGATCTCCTGGATCAGCTCCATGCCGTCGATGCCGATGTCGTCGATGCGGCCGACGAAGGGCGAGATGAAGGACGCACCGGCCTTGGCCGCCAGAAGCGCCTGGTTGGCCGAGAAGCACAGCGTGACGTTGACCAGGCGGTTCATCTCGGTGCGGATGGTCTTGCAGGCCTTCAGGCCGTCCAGCGTCAGCGGCACCTTGATGCAGACATTGTCGGCGATCTTGGCCAGAACCCTGGCCTGCTGCATCATCTCGGAATATTCGGTGGCGGTGACTTCGGCCGAGACCGGACCCTTGACGATGTCGCAGATCTGCTTGGTGACATCGGCGATCTTGCCGCCGGATTTCAGGATCAGCGATGGGTTGGTGGTGACGCCGTCAAGCAGGCCCAGATCGTTCAGCTCACGGATATCCTTGACGTCGGCGGTGTCGACAAAAAATTTCATGGCGGTCTCCTGACGATTTCGTCGTGCTGGGAAAGGCACGTTCAGCGTTGCGCTTTGATCTAGACCAAAGTCGGGGCAAGGTCACGCCTCATGATCGAAGATTCGCCCTTTGTCGCAGCCGCACCGGTGCTGGTGCCGATGCCCGCCGAACGCCCCTACACCTATGCCGTGCCGGCCGGCATGCGCGTGGTGCCGGGCTCGATCGTGCGCGTGCCGCTCGGTCCGCGCCAGGTCGCCGGCATCGTCTGGGATGGCGCGGTCGAGAAGGTCGATGCGAAAAAGCTGCGCCCGATCGAGCAGGTCTTCGACTGCCCGCCGATCGACCGCGCCATGCGCCGCTTCGTCGACTGGGTGGCGCAGTACACGCTGTCGCCGCCCGGCATGGTGGCGCGAATGCTGCTCAGGGCGCCGGAGGCTTTCGACCCCGAACCATGGATCGAGGGGCTGCAGCGCACCCTCTTAACGCCCGACAGGATGACGGGGGCCCGAGAACGCGTGCTGGAGACGGCCGAAGGCGGCCTTGCCTGGACGCGGTCCGGCCTTGCGCACGCGGCCGGCGTATCGTCGACGGTGATCGACGGGTTGAGGGCACAGGGCGTGTTCGAGACGGTGATGATCCCGCCGCGCCCGGTGGTGGCAACGCCCGACACCAGCTACGCGATACCGGAACTGATGCCGGACCAGAATGACGCCGCGCAGATGTTGCGCGCCAATGTCGCGGCTGGTGTGTTCAATGTCGCGCTGCTCGACGGCGTCACCGGGTCGGGCAAGACGGAAGTCTATTTCGAGGCGGTGGCGGCCGCGCTCGACCAGGGCAAGCAGGTGCTGATCCTGCTGCCGGAAATCGCGCTGACGCACGCCTTTCTCGAGCGCTTCCAGCAGCGTTTCGGCGCCAAGCCGGGCGAATGGCACTCGGACCTGCCGCCACGGATGCGGGAACGGGTCTGGCGGCAAGTGGCGGAAGGCGGCGTGCGCGTCGTCGCCGGCGCGCGCTCGGCGCTGTTCCTGCCGTTCAGGGAGCTTGGCCTGATCGTCGTCGACGAGGAGCATGACCCCGCCTACAAGCAGGAAGACCGCGTCTTCTATAATGCGCGCGATATGGCGGTGGTGCGCGGCCATATCGGCAGCTTTCCGGTGGTGCTGGCGTCGGCGACGCCATCGGTCGAAAGCCGGGTCAACGCCAGCCAGGGCCGCTACAACAGGGCCGTGCTTTCCGCCCGCTTTGCCGAGGCGGCTCTTCCTCATCTCAAGGCAGTCGACATGCGGCGAGCGTCACCAGCGCGCGGCGGCTTCCTGTCGCCGGCGCTGCTCGACCAAATGCGCCAGACGCTGGAGAGGAAGGAGCAATCGCTGCTGTTCCTCAACCGGCGCGGCTATGCGCCGCTGACGCTGTGCCGGGTCTGCGGCCACCGCTTCGGCTGCCCGGTGTGCTCGGCCTGGCTGGTCGAGCATCGCTTTCGCGGCCAGCTGGTCTGCCATCATTGCGGACACAATGAGCGCCGCCCCGAAGCCTGCCCGGAATGCGGCACGCTGGACCATCTGGTTGCTTGCGGACCCGGCGTCGAACGCATCGCCGAAGAGGTCGTCGCGCATTTTCCGGATGCGCGCACCATCGTTTTGTCATCCGACCTGATGGGCGGCGTGCGGCGGTTGCGGCTGGAGCTGGAGGCGATCGCCAATGGCGAGGCCGACATCGTCATCGGCACGCAGCTTGTCGCCAAGGGGCATAACTTCCCCAATATGACCTTGGTCGGTGTCGTCGATGCCGATCTCGGTCTCGCCAATGGCGATCCGCGCGCCGCCGAGCGCACCTTCCAGCTGCTCAGCCAGGTCACCGGCCGCGCCGGCCGCACCGGCAAGAAGAGCCTCGGCCTGCTGCAGACTTTTCAGCCCGACCATCCGGTGATGCGGGCGATCGTCTCCGGCGATGCCGAGGCTTTTTACGAGCGCGAGATCGCCGAGCGTGAACGGGCAGCCTTGCCGCCCTTCGGCCGGCTCGCCGGCGTCATCGTCAGCGCCGTGACGCGGGCGGAAGCCGAGGGCCATGCGCGCGGCCTGCGCCGTGCCGCGCCCGAGGCCACCGATCTGTTCGTGCTGGGACCAGCGGAGGCGCCGTTGTCATTGCTCGGCGGCCGTCACCGCTTTCGCCTGCTGATCCAGGGCGAGCGGCGCGCCGACATGCAAGGCTTCATCCGCGCCATGTTGGCCAATGGCCCGAAACAGCGCGGCTCGGTCAGGGTACAGGTCGACATCGATCCGCAGAGCTTTTTGTAAGGTCGCGATTTCAGCGCTAGGCTGCCTCAAAGCCGGCGAGACAGGAAGATCATATGAAAACCCTTGGCCTTCTGGGCGGCATGAGCTGGGAATCAACAGCGATCTATTATCGCCTGCTCAACGAGATCGTGCGCGAGCGTCTCGGCGGGCTGCATTCGGCGAAGCTGCTGCTGTGGTCGTTCGACTTCGCCGAGATCGCCGAGCGGCAGCATCACGGTGACTGGGACGGCGCCGGCGTGCTTCTCGTCGAAGCGGCGCGCAGACTTGAGGCGGGCGGCGCGGAAGGCCTGCTACTGTGCACCAACACCATGCACAAGCTGGCCGACCAGGTGCAAGCATCGGTGTCGATCCCGCTGATCCACATCGCCGACGCTACCGCGGCGGCCGTCAAGCGCGCCGGCATGCAGCGCCCGGCGCTGCTGGCAACGCGGTTCACGATGGAGCAGGATTTCTACAAGGGCCGGCTTGCCGACAAATATGGTCTGCGGCCGGTCGTGCCCGATGCAGCCGGCCGCGACATGGTCCATCGCGTCATCTACGAGGAACTGTGCCAGGGCGTCGTCACCGAAGCCTCGAAAGTGGCCTATATCGCCGAGACCGAACGCCTGCGGCGCGACGAGGCCGCCGACAGCGTCATCATGGGCTGCACCGAGATCACCATGCTGATCGGCCAGCCGGATTTCGACATTCCGGTCTTCGACACGACGCGCATCCATGCCGAGGCCGCGGTGGCCTTCATGCTGCCGGAAGCAATTCCAAAAAAAGTGTGAAACGGTTTTCCCTGGAAAAGCGCCTAGCGCTTTCCCTGGGGAATTGCGTCAAAGCAGAGATCAGGGCTGGACGGCGACATTTCCGCTGCCGACCACTTTTAGCTTCCATCCGTCTGCTTGCGTGCCGGCGAGATTGAGATGCCCGACCAGGAAATACAGGCGATCGGTATCGGGGCCCTTGGCGGTGCAGAATCGATCCTGCAGATAGGACGGAGGCGTCGCCTGGTAGTAGAGGTCAGCCTCGATGCTGGCAGGGCGTGCGCCCTTCGGCAAATCGGCAAGCGGTATCGAGTAGCTCAGCGTGTCGCTGCCGCCCGATATGTAGTCGGGGTCGTCCTCGACAGCGGTCGTGCCGACATCGACGGCGAGTTCCTCATCGGCGCCCAATGCCTTGGCGATTTCGAGCCGGCTTTCGACCGGGAGGAAGCCCGCCGGCAATATCCGGTTGTCCTTAACCTCCGTGCAGATCGACAGGAAGCTGGTCGTCAGTTCGCCTTCCGGCTTCGCATGAGCATTGCAGACCGGATTGGGCGTATTGGCGGGCGGCGTGGAGACCAGTTCCTGATAGATCTGAACCTGATCCTGCCGCGTGATCTTCTGGTAATGCGGCTGATGCGGCCGTTCGCCAGGGTGGACGCGGCCGGAACAATCATCCTTCCACCAAAGCTCGCCATCGAGTGGCTTGCCGTCGGCGTCGACGATCACGCCGGCGGCGTTGGTGCGACCGGAGACCCAGAGCTGCTCGCCGTTCTGGTCGAGCACGCTGAAGGTGAGAAACGCACGCCGGAAACCCACTCCGGAGGGAAACTTGTGACCGGCCAGGTTCTTCACCGTCACCTTGGCATCGAGCGCTTCGGCGCTCATGGCAAGGTCGCTGATGGCGACGGTGGCGGTCGCCTGCGAGGCCTGGTCCAGCATTGCCTGCTCGGTGAGGACGAGAGGATCGAGAGCCTTCTTGCCCATCATCGGATCGCGCGTCCTGATGCCGAAGACATCGGGAAACTGCTGCGCCATCTTGACCAGGAAGACATTGAGGCCGACGAGCGTGTGGCGGGCAAATCCCGCGCGAACCGAAAGATCCGGTGCGTTGCTGGACTCGGTCTGCGGGAAATTCAGATTTTCCTGGATGCTGGCGATCTTGCTCATCGTCGGCGATCCGTCCTGTTCCGTCGATGGCATGTGACAGCCCTGGCAGCTGCGCGGTGTGGCGCCGGCGCCCAGCGGAAGCGGTCCGTCCGGCGTGCTGCCGGTTCGATAGGCGCTGAACGCCCATTCCGGATAGGTCGTCTGCTCGTAGATATGCGCCAAGGTGTTGGTGCCCTGCAGAACCGGCAAATGAACCGTGTGGCACGTCCCGCAAACCTCGGAGCTCATGATCGTGGCGTCGTGGACCGGTTTGATGCCCAGCGCCGTATGCATCGGCCCGACTTCCGGTTTCTCGAAGGGGCCGATGAGCGTATCGGGCGAACCGACCATGAAGCTGCCGGTGAAGGTCTTGGCAAAACCGGTCGCGTGCGGATTGAGCAGCGCCTGCCGCTCGTCGACGCAGGTGTTCTGCGGCGCATCGCCGAGCGGTCCGCTGGCCTTGCTGTTGAGCACCATGCGGTGACAGGAGGTGCAGGTAATGCCATCGCGGGCAAGCATGCCGTAATTGGCGTGCGCGGCACTTGGATTGTCGGCGGGCCAGGGAGTCGCATCGACCATGTCGCGCGAGAACAGTTCGCATTTGCCCGAGCGCGCCTTCTCGTCGATGTGAAACTGCCGTTCTCCGGCGATGCCGTGGCAGCCAAGGCAAACGTCCTGCACGACACCGGACATTTTGGGGTGAAAGCTTTGCGTTTCACTGGCCAGCTGCGCGAAAAATATCGGGTCGCGGCCTCCCAGCCCCATCGGCGAGGTTCGCCAGGTCGCCAGCGGCGACAGATTGATCAAGCCATCGCCATGCGGGTTTGGCTTGGTCATGTCGAACTGCAGCCCGGTGCTGCCGGCATCATGACAACCGAGGCACTGGCTCGAGGTCAGGAACGTATCGGACGCATCGGGACCTTTGGCCCCGACCCAGGTGTTGTCGTAAGTTTCGGAAGGCATGCGCGAGACGGTCTCATAGGTCGGCATCTCGCGGACATAGGCCTGCAGCGCGACGATCACGTCGGCGTTCGGACTGTAGAGCGGTTCGCCAAGACGCGGGTTGGCATTGACCGGCAAAACGACGGCTTGGTGCAAGGTCGTTGCCGGCGCTCCCTTGAAGAAATCCTGTGCGAGATAGTTGAGCGGCTTGCCTGGCTCACCCGCGATGTTCTTGGGAGATGCGAAGGTCAGATTGTCGGCCGCCGAGGCATGACAGTTCATGCAGTACTGGGCGAAGCCCATGTTGGGCAGGCTGTTGTTGTCGGCCGGGAGAGCTGGCCAATCCGGAGTCCAGCCGCTCTGGCTGCCAAAGCCGTACCAGCCCCAGAACCAGCCATCGTAAGAGTCGCTGGCATCGCGGATCATGATCGCGGCGCCGCTGGTTGGAAAAAGTCTGAGGGGATCGACCGTCCGGCAATCCGACGCCGGCTCCGAAAACATCTCCTTCACCATGATGGCGCCGTCGGGAACCGGCGGCGGATGATCGGCCTCGCCGTCGGCCGAGCGGTTCTTGCGAAGCCAGTCCATCATGTCAGGCGAATACCAGATCATCACCGGTGCATGGGTTCCCTGGTCGAGGCCCTGCCAGGCGCCGTTGACCAGGGTCGCGATGCGCGGCCCGGCCTGGCGCACGTATTTGTCGTGTACCCATCCGGCAGCCTCGTCGCGATAACAGTAACTGCCCAGATATTGGTTGAGCTTGTTCTCGTAGTCTCCCAGCGACAGCGCCGAGGGCTTCCTGACCGTGGCCTCGAGCTGCTGGCAGACCAAAGGATCGGCGGGAGCCATGACCGTCGGCCGTTCGGCGATGCAGTCCGCGCGTGCGCCCTGCGTGATCCCGACAAGGGCTGCCGCAACGACCCAGATGCTGGCCAGATGCAACGCCCGACAAAGATCCGGCATGATCGTCTCCGAATTTCGAGATCCTGCCTGCCGCACTCCGTCCGCGCAGATTTCACAAGTGATCGTGAAACATGTGAATTTGCTAAACTAAACAAGAAGTCGGCGAAAGGTACATTTGAAGCATAATACTTGCGTTACGTTACGGCAAGGCATGCAATCTATACTGTTGAAGAAATTGTGCCGCGGATCCTCTTGTCCAGAGGTTGTTTGCCTGGCAGCCGAATCGGCCGCGAAGCCGCGAGCGGGCAGCCCATATCAGGCGATGACATTTCCAATGCGGCCTTGCCGAACCCCCGACTTTCCGGCTGCGCGCTTGACTTCCTCCACGGGCGACATTCAATGCATCCAGAATTGCTGTGAGGGGGAGGCAAGATGGATTTTGCGTTTCCGTGGCCGATGAGCCAGGGCGAATGGCTGGCCTGGTCGAGCGCCGTCGTCACCGTGCTGCTGGGCCTTTTGTTTTTTCTGGCGCCTAGCCTGGCCTTCCGGATCCTTCGGCTGCAGGTCAAGCCCGAGAAGGTGGCGGCGATCGCCGAAGGGCGCGGCAGGATGTCGGGCTTCTATCTGGGCGTCGGCCTGTGCTGCATCCTGCTCGCGCAGCCGCTGATCTACATGACGCTTGGCTTCTCCTGGCTGTTCACCGCCTTCGGCCGGCTGCTGTCGATGATGTCGGATGGCGCCAATACGCCTTTCAATTGGGTGTCCATTGTGGTGGAGTTGGCATTGGCGGCGTTGCCACTCGCCTTCGCCTTCGGCTTTCTGCCTTGAATCCTTGGGGTTTCCGGGGCGGAAGACGGGGTTCTTTCGCCAGATGCGACAATAGTGCCTGAAAACCATGCGGAACGACGCATTGCGGTCTTAAAATGCCTGTGCTAGACGGCAATCGACTTTCGGCCGGGGATAGCGGAAGCCGCGCCTCCGTGCTTGGAAAAATGCAGTAAGGTCAAAGATTTAGCCAGAGTTTTTGCTCGCGCCAACAATCTGCGGCCTGTCAGACAAGAGAAAAGACGGTCCGTGGCCCAATCGTCATCGCCAATCTCAGGTGTCGCAGAGCGCTATGCGGGTTCGCTGTTCGAACTCGCCCTGCAGGCAAATTCAGTCGCCAAGGTCGAGGCAGACCTCAGCAGTTTCGAAGCGATGCTCGCGGGCAGCGCCGACCTGACCCGGCTGATCAACAGCCCGGTGTTTTCCAGCGAGGACCAGGCCAAGGCCATCGCGGCGATCGCCGACAGGGCCGGGATTACCGGCCTCACCGGCAATTTCCTGCGCGTCGTCGCCCGCAACCGCCGGCTGTTCGCCATTCCCGGCATGATCAGGGCGTTCCGCCAGATCGCCGCCGAACATCGTGGCGAGACCGCTGCTGAAGTGACGTCGGCGCATGAGCTGACCGCTGCCCAGCAGACCGAACTCAAGGCGGCGCTGAAGAGCGTTGCCGGCAAGGACGTGGCCATCTCCGTCACCGTCGATCCGTCGCTGCTCGGCGGGCTGGTGGTCAAGATGGGCTCGCGCCAGATCGATACGTCGCTCAAAACCAAACTCAATTCGCTCAAGCTTGCACTGAAAGAGGTCGGCTGATGGACATCCGCGCCGCGGAAATTTCCGCAATTCTGAAAGACCAGATCAAGAATTTCGGCAAGGAGGCCGAGGTCTCCGAAGTCGGACAGGTGCTGTCCGTCGGTGACGGTATCGCCCGCGTCTACGGCCTCGACAATGTCCAGGCCGGCGAGATGGTCGAATTCCCCGGCGGCATCCGCGGCATGGCGCTCAACCTCGAAGCCGACAATGTCGGCGTCGTCATCTTCGGCGCCGACCGCGACATCAAGGAAGGCGACATCGTCAAGCGCACCGGCGCCATCGTCGACGTCCCCGTCGGTCCGGGCCTGCTCGGCCGCGTCGTCGACGCGCTCGGCAATCCGATCGATGGCAAGGGCCCGATCAAGGCAGTCGAGCGCAAGCGCGTCGACGTCAAGGCGCCCGGCATCATCCCGCGCAAGTCGGTGAACGAGCCGATGTCGACCGGCCTCAAGGCCATCGATGCGCTGATCCCGGTCGGCCGCGGCCAGCGCGAGCTGGTCATCGGCGATCGCCAGACCGGCAAGACCGCCATCATCCTCGACACGATGCTCAACCAGAAATCGGTGCACGACAACGGCCCCGAGAAGGAAAAGCTCTACTGCGTCTACGTCGCCGTCGGCCAGAAACGCTCGACCGTGGCGCAGTTCGTCAAGGTGCTGGAAGAGCGCGGCGCGCTCGAATACTCGATCATCATCGCTGCCACCGCGTCCGATCCGGCGCCGATGCAGTTCCTGGCGCCGTTCGCCGGCTGCACCATGGGCGAATATTTCCGCGACAACGGCATGCATGCGCTGATCAGCTACGACGATCTGTCGAAGCAGGCCGTCGCCTACCGCCAGATGTCGCTGTTGCTGCGCCGCCCGCCGGGCCGCGAAGCCTATCCGGGCGACGTCTTCTACCTGCACTCGCGCCTGCTCGAGCGCGCCGCCAAGCTCAACGACGATTTGGGTGGCGGATCGCTGACCGCCCTGCCGATCATCGAGACGCAGGCCAACGACGTGTCGGCCTATATCCCGACCAACGTGATCTCGATCACCGACGGCCAGATCTTCCTCGAAACCAACCTGTTCTTCCAGGGCATCCGTCCTGCGGTGAACGTCGGCCTCTCGGTCAGCCGAGTCGGCTCGGCCGCGCAGATCAAGGCGATGAAGCAGGTTGCCGGCTCGATCAAGGGCGAGCTCGCGCAGTACCGCGAAATGGCGGCCTTCGCGCAGTTCGGCTCGGATCTCGATGCCGCCACGCAGCGCCTGCTCAACCGCGGATCGCGCCTGACCGAACTCCTGAAGCAGCCGCAGTTCTCGCCGCTGAAGACGGAAGAGCAGGTCGCGGTGATCTTCGCCGGCGTCAACGGTTATCTCGACAAGCTGCCGGTCAACCAGGTCGGCAAGTTCGAGCATGGCCTGCTCAGCCACATGCGTGCGGCCGGCAAGGACGTTCTCGAGGCCATCCGCAAGGAAAAGGCGCTGTCGGACGATCTGCGCGCCAAGCTGAAGGCCGAGATCGACGCTTTCGCCAAGACCTTCGCCTGAGCGAAGCGCAAGACGGGATCAGGTTTGAAGCATGCCTTCATTAAAAGACCTTCGTAACCGTATCGCCTCGGTCAAGGCGACGCAGAAGATCACCAAGGCGATGCAGATGGTCGCCGCGGCGAAGCTGCGCCGTGCGCAAGAGGCCGCGGAAGCGGCGCGCCCCTATTCGGAGCGCATGGGTTCGGTGCTCGCCAACATCACCCAGGCAATCGGCGGCGGTGGCGATGCCCCGGCGCTGATGACCGGCACCGGCAAGGACGACGTGCATCTGCTCGTCGTCTGCACCGCCGAGCGCGGCCTGTGCGGCGGCTTCAATTCGCAGATCGCCCGTCTTGCCCGCGACCACATCCGCAGGCTTTTGGCCGACGGCAAGCAGGTCAAGATCATCTGCGTTGGCAAGAAGGGCTTCGATATCCTGCGCCGCGACTACGCATCGATGATCATCGACCGTGTCGACCTGCGCGAGGTCAAGACGCTAGGTTTCGTCAATGCCGACGCCATCGCCAAGAAGGTTATCCACCTCTTCAACGAGGGCGGCTTCGACATCTGCACGCTGTTCTATTCGCAGTTCAAGTCGGTGATCAGCCAGATCCCGACCGCGCAGCAGATCATTCCGGCCGGTCTCGCTTCGGCTCCGGCCGAGGCGGTGGATGGCGGCAGCGCCGTCTATGAATACGAACCGGAGCCGGGCGAAATCCTCGCCGATCTCATTCCGCGCAACATCTCCGTGCAGGTTTTCCGGGCGCTGCTCGAAAACGCGGCCGGCGAAATGGGCGCCAAGATGAGCGCCATGGACAATGCGACGCGCAACGCAGGCGAGATGATCAACAAGCTGTCGATCACCTACAACCGCCAGCGGCAGGCGCAGATCACCAAGGAACTGATCGAAATCATTTCGGGCGCCGAGGCGCTCTAGGCGCGGTTCGCGGGTCATCGGCCCGCGAGCGAACCGCGTGAGAAACAAAGGACGAAAAAGGGTAAAGACGATGGCGAAAGCAGCGACCCCCAAGACGGCGGCCCCCAAGGCAGCAGCCGCGAAGACCGCAGCCCCCGCGAAGGCGGCCAAGGCTCCGGCAGCAGCCGCGAAGGCGGCTCCGGCCAAGACGGCGGCAGCACCGGCAAAGGCCGCCGCGGCCAGGACACCGGCAGTGGCCACCAAGGCAACCGGCGTTGTCGGCAAGGTCCGCCAGGTCATCGGCGCCGTTGTCGACGTGCAGTTCGGCGATCACCTGCCGGCGATCCTGAACGCGCTCGAGACGACCAATGTCGGCAACCGCCTGGTACTCGAAGTGGCCCAGCATCTGGGTGAAAACACCGTGCGCTGCATCGCCATGGACTCGACCGAAGGTCTGGTGCGCGGCCAGGAAGTGCGCGACACCGGCGCGCCGATCACCGTACCGGTCGGCCCGGGCATGCTCGGCCGCATCATCAACGTCATCGGCGAGCCGGTCGACGAAGAAGGCCCGGTCGACGCAACCGAAATGCGCTCCATCCACCAGCCGGCTCCGACCTATGTCGAGCAGTCGACTGAAGCACAGATCCTGATCACCGGCATCAAGGTGCTCGACCTGCTGGCTCCCTACGCCAAGGGCGGCAAGATCGGCCTGTTTGGCGGCGCCGGCGTCGGCAAGACCGTGCTGATCCAGGAACTGATCAACAACATCGCCAAGGCGCATGGCGGCTACTCGGTGTTCGCCGGTGTTGGCGAGCGTACCCGCGAGGGCAACGATCTCTATCACGAGTTCATCGAGTCCGGCGTCAACAAGAAGGGCGGCGGCGAAGGCTCCAAGGCCGCTCTGGTGTACGGTCAGATGAACGAGCCGCCGGGCGCGCGCGCCCGCGTCGGCCTGACCGGCCTGACGGTTGCGGAATATTTCCGCGACCAGGGCCAGGACGTGCTGTTCTTCGTCGACAACATCTTCCGCTTCACGCAGGCGGGTTCGGAAGTGTCGGCTCTGCTCGGCCGTATTCCCTCGGCCGTCGGCTATCAGCCGACACTCGCCACCGACATGGGCGCGCTGCAGGAACGCATCACCACCACCACCAAGGGCTCGATCACGTCCGTGCAGGCGATCTACGTGCCCGCCGACGATCTGACCGACCCGGCGCCGGCGACCTCGTTCGCCCACCTCGACGCGACGACGACGCTCAACCGCGCCATCGCCGAGAAGGGCATCTACCCGGCCGTCGACCCGCTCGATTCGACCTCGCGCATGCTCGACCCGCTGGTCGTCGGCGACGAGCACTATGGCGTCGCACGCCAGGTGCAGTCGATCCTTCAGCGCTACAAGTCGCTGCAGGACATCATCGCCATCTTGGGCATGGACGAGCTGTCGGAAGAGGACAAGCAGACGGTTGCCCGCGCCCGCAAGATCGAGCGCTTCCTGTCGCAGCCCTTCTTCGTCGCCGAAGTGTTCACCGGCGCGCCGGGCAAGCTGGTCGACCTCGCCGACACCATCAAGGGCTTCAAGGGCCTCTGCAACGGCGACTACGACCACCTTCCGGAAGCTGCCTTCTACATGGTCGGCGGCATCGAGGAAGCGGTCGAGAAGGCACAGCGCCTGGCGGCTGAAGCGGCATAAGAAGCGAATAGCGAATAGGGAGTAGCGAATAGGGGTTTATGAGCCGGGCGCGTTTTTTCACTACTCGCGACTCACTATTCCCTATTCGCTAGATTGATCATGGCTGAAGCTTTCAAGTTCGAACTGGTCTCGCCGGAGCGTTTGCTGGTTTCCGAGCAGGTCGAATCCGTCGTCATTCCCGGCGCCGAGGGCGAGATGACCGTGCTGGCGCATCACGCGCCGGTCATGACCACGATCAAGCCGGGCGTCGTCACGGTGAAGGCCGCGTCGGGTGGCGAAGAGCGCTATGTGGTGTTCGGCGGCTTCGCCGACATCGTTCCTTCCGGCTGCACGCTGCTGGCGGAATCGGCTGTCGCCGTGAAGGACGTCGACCGCGCCGATCTCGCGCGCCGCATCCAGGAAGCCAGGGAAGACGCCGCCGACGCCAAGGACGACCAGGTCCGGAGCAAGGCAGAGCAGTTCCTTAGCCAGCTCACCACGCTGGAAGGCGCCATTCTGCCGGCGTAGAATTCGCTTCAGATGACTAAGTGAAAAGCGGGGCCTTGCCTCGCTTTTTTGTTTAGATGTCCAATGCAGCGAAGGCTGCTGCTGGCCCGCCACGCTGCAGCTGTTCGAGGTGGACGATTGTCAGCTCCATCAATCTTTGGCGCTCCGGCGCGCTTTTGGCAAAGCCGGCCAGATCGAACACCGCGTTGACTGTTTCGGTGGCCGACAAGCGCCTGTCCCGAATCGTCGCCATCGATGTGTCGAGCGGATCGGTGAAATGCGCCTCGGGCAAGGATTTGCCACGCGCCTCGCAAGCGGCGATCCAGGCGGCTACCACCAACATGAGATGCGCCGGCGAGGCGCCTGCACGGAGGCGCTCGATAGCGGAGGCGACGATGCGCTGCGGCAGTTTCTGGCTGCCGTCGTTGGCTATCTGTGCCGTGCGGTGGGCAAGTGCTGTGTTTGAGAAGCGCTTGGCGAGCTCTGCCGTATAGCTCGCTGTATCCAGCCCGGCATTTTTGGGCAGCGTCGGGATGGCTTCGGCCCAAAGCGCATCGACAAAGGCTCTTATCGCCGGATCGGCGAAGGCGCGGTCGACGGTGGCGTGACCGCTGAGCAGGCCGAGATAGGCGATGGCCGAATGCGAGCCGTTGAGCAGCCTGAGCTTCATGTCTTCGAACGGCCGGACGTCGTCGACCATGGTGACGCCGAACTGTTCCCAGGCTGGCCGGCCTCCAGGGAAATTGTCTTCGATCACCCATTGGCAGAACGGCTCGGTCATGACCGGCCAGGCGTCCTCGACGCCGAGTTCGACAGCGATCCGCGCCCGGTCGGCGTCGGTGGTCGCCGGCACGATGCGGTCGACCATGCTGGAGGGAAACGCGACTTGGTCGGCGATTTGACTGGCGAGTTCGGCATCGCGCAACCTGGCGAATTCGATCAGCAGCCGGTGCAGCGTCGCACCATTAGCCGGCAGGTTATCGCAGCACAGCACGGTGAAAGGCGGCGTGCCGACGGCCTGTCGCCGCGCAAGCGCCTCGGTCAGGAAACCATGCGCTGTCTTCGGCGTTTGCGGATTTGCCAGATCGTGGACGATATCGGGATGAGCGGTGTCCAGACCGCCGCTGGCGGACCTTAGATAGGCCTTTTCGGTGATCGTCAGCGTCACGATGCGAGTGCGGGGATCGGTCAGCACGGTGAGCACCGCGTCCGGGTCTTCCGGGGCCACCAGCAGCGCACCGATTGAGCCGATGATGCGAAGCTTCTCCTCGCCGCTGCTCCTGATCGCCAGCGTGTAGAGCCCGTCCTGCGGCGAGAGCGCATCGCGTGTGTCGGCGCTGCGCAGCGAGACGCCGACGATACCCCAGCCGGTCTCGCCAGCCGCCAGGCAGTCGTCGACATAGGCGGCCTGATGGGCGCGATGGAAGGCGCCGACGCCGAGATGCACGATGCCCGGGACGACGCGGCTGCGATCATACGAAGGTGTCGCGACCGAAGCCGGCAATGTTTGTGCCGCCTCGCCGGAAAGGCGTTTTGTCGTCGTGGCTCGGCTGGTCTGGTCGGACGGCATGAACTCGCCTCGGGGATGGTTGGCAAGCGGCGTAACATCCGATTTCTTGCCATGCAATGGTGAAAGTCATCATACAACAATCTAATTTTTGTATGTTGACATTATTTCTTGCCGACCCTACCGATAGCGGCCCTGGGAGGATCGTCGTGGCACTGACCGATGCGGATTTGCTGTTTCCCGCCGAAGCGCATTCGCGCTCGATCGCCCGCGATCTCTATGCCGGGATCAAGGATCTGCCCCTCATCAGTCCGCACGGTCACACCGATCCGCGCTGGTATGCGCTGAACGAGCCTTTCCCGGATCCGGCGCAATTGCTCATCGTGCCGGACCACTACATTTTCCGCATGCTGTTCAGCCAGGGCGTCCGCCTCGAGGATCTCGGCGTCGCGACCTTGGACGGCGCACCGGTGGAGACCGACGGCAGGGCGATCTGGCGGCGCTTTGCCGAAAACTATTTCCTCTTCCGCGGCACGCCGACCCGGCTGTGGCTCGACCATGTGCTGGCGCATCTGTTCGGCATCGACGAACCGCTGACTGCCAGCACCGCCGACCGTCACTACGACACGATCGCAACCCTGCTGCAGTGGGAGAATTTCCGCCCGCGAGCACTGTTCGAGCGTTTCAACATCGAGGTCATCGCAACGACGGAAGGCGCGCTCGACGATCTCAAATGGCACCAGATGATCCGCGACAGCGGCTGGGAGGGCAAGGTCATCACCGCCTACCGGCCGGACGCCGTCGTCGATCCCGATTTCGAGGGGTTCTCGGCCAATCTCGACCGGCTTGGCGAGATCACCGGCTGCGACACCGGCAACTGGACCGGCTATCTCGACGCCCACCGGCAGCGGCGCGCCTTCTTCAAAAGCTTTGGCGCGACCTCGTCCGATCACGGCCATCCGACGGCGGAGACCGCCAATCTTTCGGATGCGGCGGCCGAGGAGCTGTTCAATCGTGTCCGTCGCGGCTCGGATGACGAGCGCGAGCGAAAATTGTTCCGCGCCCAGATGCTGACCGAAATGGCCAAGATGAGCTGGGATGACGGGTTGGTGCTGCAGATCCACCCCGGTTCGTGGCGCAACCATTCGCCTTCTATTTTCCAGAAGTTCGGCCGCGACAAGGGTTTCGATATCCCGACCCGAACCGACTATGTGACGGCGCTGAAGCCGCTGCTTGACTGTGTCGGCCTGGAACGGGACCTGACGATCATCCTCTTCACGCTCGACGAGACCAGCTATGCGCGCGAACTGGCACCGCTAGCCGGCACCTACCCGGCGCTGAAGCTCGGGCCGGCCTGGTGGTTCCACGACAGCCCGGAAGGCATGCGGCGCTTCCGCGAGATGACCACCGAAACGGCCGGCTTCTACAACACCGTCGGCTTCAACGACGACACCCGCGCCTTTCCATCCATACCGGCGCGTCACGACGTGGCGCGGCGGGTCGACTGCGCGTTCCTGGCGCGTCTCGTCGCCGAGCATCGGCTGCGCGAGGACGAGGCGCATGAGCTGGCGCGGGAGCTTGCCTACACGCTTGCGAAGAAGGCGTACCGGCTCTGAGCCGGGCGATTCGGTTTATAAAAGGGAGGAAGTCATGTTGCATTTTTCTAAGTTGACCGCAGCCACGTTCGCCTTCGGCTCACTGCTGGTCGGCATTGCCAATGCCGACACCGTGCTGCGCTCGGCTGACACGCACCCGGACGGCTATCCGACGGTCGAGGCGGTCAAATACATGGGCGACCTGATCAAGCAGCGCACCAATGGCCGCTATTCGGTCGAGGTCTATCATTCGGCGCAGCTCGGCGAGGAGAAGGACACGATCGAGCAGACGCAGACCGGCGTCATCGACCTCAACCGTGCCTCGATGGGGCCGTTCAACGGCATCGTGCCTGAAACCGCGGTGCCATCGCTGCCCTACATGTTCCGTTCGGTCGAGCAGATGCGCCACGTGATGGACGGACCGATCGGCGACGACATCCTGAAAGCCTTCGAGGCGCATGACCTCGTCGGCCTCGCCTTCTACGATTCCGGGGCGCGCTCCTTCTACAACACCAAGAAGGACATCACCTCGATCGCCGACCTGAAGGGCATGAAGTTCCGCGTCATCCAGTCGGACGTGTTCGTCGACATGGTCAATGCGCTGGGCGCCAACGCCACGCCGATGGCCTATGGCGAGGTCTATTCGGCACTCGAGACCGGCGTCATCGACGGCGCCGAGAACAACTGGCCGAGCTTCGAATCCGCCAAGCACTATGAGGTCGCCAAGCACTACACCACCGACCAACACCAGATCGTTCCGGAAGTGCTGGTGATGTCGAAGGCGAGCTGGGACAAGCTTACGCCGGAAGACCAGGCGATCGTCCGGCAAGCGGCCAAGGACAGCGTCGTCAAGATGCGCGAACTGTGGGACGCGCAGGAGAAGAAGTCGCGCGATCTCGTCGAGAAGGCCGGCGTCAAGGTCAGCGAGATCGACAAGCAGCCGCTGATCGATGCCATGAAGCCGGTCTATGACAAGTATCTGTCGACACCCGAGCTGAAGGACCTCGCCGCCCGAATCCAGGCAACCAAGTAGGCCGGTTGCGGGGCCGGGCTCTGCGCCCCGCCCCGCGCCGTTCCTAGCAAGCATCGGGAGGACCGGATGGCGACAGGATCGGTAAAAAGCGAGACGCAGCCGATGGCGCGCGTCAGCGCCGTTCTTTCCAGGATTTGCGATGGCGCGCTGTATCTGGCGGGCATCGGCATGGTCGCGATGACCGCGCTCGTCGCCTACCAGGTGTTTTCTCGCTTCGTGCTCAATTCGTCACCGAGCTGGACCGAAACCAGCGCCATCATGCTGATGAACTGGTTCATCTTCCTCGGTGCCGCGGTCGGCGTGCGCGAGAACTACCATATGGGGTTCGACGTGCTGCTCTATGTCCTGCCGAAGGGCAGCAAAGGCGCGCTGCGCATGCTTTCCGACCTGATCGCGCTCGGCTTCGGCTTCGGCATGGTCTGGTACGGCTGCAAGCTGGTCGGCCTGACCTGGCACACCATCATTCCGGCGCTCGAACTGCCCGGTGGCTTCGACTATCTGCCACTGGTCGCCGGCGGCGTGCTGATCTGCCTGTTCTCGGCGGAGCGCATTGCACAGCGCTGGTCAGGCTTGGATATCGACAAGGATATCAATCTCGAAGACGTGCCGGAAATGCCGGCGGTTCAGGAGGCCTAGATGGAACTCTGGATCCTGTTCGGCGTCTTCACGCTGCTGATGTTTGCCGGCACGCCGATCGCATTCTGCCTCGGTGCCGCATCCTTCGGCACGGTGCTCTATCTCGGCCTGCCGCCGCTGGTGGTGTTCCAGCAGTTGAAGTCGGGCATGTCAGCGTTTTCGCTGATGGCGATCCCGTTCTTCATCTTCGCCGGCGATCTGATGGTGCGCGGCGGCATCGCGCAACGCATCGTTTCCTTTGCCGGCTCACTGGTCGGCCATGTCCGGGGCGGGCTCGGCCAGGTCAACATCATCGCCGCCACGCTGTTCGGCGGCATTTCCGGCTCGGCGGTGGCGGAAGCGGCGGCCGTCGGCGGGCTGATGATTCCGCAAATGAAGGCACGCGGCTATGGTGCGGACTACGCCGTCAACGTCACCTCGATGGCGGCGTTGATCGCGCTTCTGTTGCCGCCGTCGCAGAACATGATCATCTATTCGATCGCCGGCGGCGGCAAGATCTCGATCGCCGACCTGTTCACCGCCGGTATCCTGCCCGGCCTTTTGTTCGCCGCCTCACTGATGGTCACCGCCTATTTCGTCGCCCGCAGCCGCGGCTATCCGGTCGAGCAGTTCCCCGGCTTCGCGCGCGTCGGCCAGCTGGCGGTCATCGCCGTTCCCGGACTTCTTTTGATCGGCATCATCTTCGGCGGTGTCCGCTCGGGCATTTTCACGGCGACGGAAAGCTCCTGCATCGCCATCCTTTACGCCTTGCTGGTCACCGTCTTCGTTTATCGCTCGATGGCCTGGGGCGATTTCGTCCATGCCACCAAGGGCGCCGTGCGCACGACGTCGATGGTGCTGCTCATCATCGGCACGGCGGCCTCCTTCAGCTGGCTGATGGCCTATCTCAAGGTGCCGGTGCTGCTGATTGCCGGCATGAACGCCATCTCCACCGACCCGCTGGTCGTGCTCTTGCTGCTCAACGTTCTGATGCTGCTGCTCGGCACCTTCATGGACATGGGGCCGATGATCATCATCTGCACGCCGATCTTCCTGCCGCTGGTCACGCATTATGGCGTTGACCCCGTGCATTTCGGCGTCATCACCATCCTCAACCTCGGCATCGGGCTGAACACGCCGCCGGTCGGCACGGTGCAGTTCGTCGCTTGCGCGGTCGGCAAGATCACGGTGTGGGAAGCGATGCGCTCGATCTGGCCGTTCTACGGCGCGAGCCTCGTGGTTCTCGGGCTTGTGACCTATATTCCGGCCATCTCGCTCTGGTTGCCGAGCGTGTTCAAATAGAGGGCGATATGGCATCGGATACCGCAACCGACCTCAGGGTCGAGAGAAAACCAAAACTGTCGGAGACCGTCGTCGCGGCGATCCGCAAGCAGCTTCAGGCGGGCGAGATCCTGCCCGGCCACAAACTGCCGACCGAAGGCCAGTTGACCGAGACCTTCGGCGTCAGCCGCACCGTCATCCGCGAGGCTTTGGCCAAGCTTGCCGCCGACGGCCTGGTCGAGCCGCGCCAGGGTGCCGGCGTCTTCGTCACCGAGCACATCTCAACGATGTTCGGCGCACTTGCCGCCGACATGGGCAGCAAGGATTCGATCGCGCTCAACGTGCTCGAGGTGCGCCTGGCGATCGAGATCGAATCGGCCGGGCTCGCCGCCATCCGCCGCAACGCCGCGCAGGAGGCGGCGATCCAGGAAGCCTTCTTCGAATTCGAACGGCTGCTGCTCGCCTCAGAGCCGACCGGTCCTGCCGATCTCGCCTTCCATCGCGCCATCGCCAGCGCCACCAACAATCCCTTCTATGTCGAGATGCTCGACGTGCTCGGCCGGCGCGCCATTCCATGCGACGTGACCTCGCCCTGGTCGACCGAGCTGGTGCAATCCGACAGCTACCAGCGCGGGCTGCAGCGCGAGCATCTGGTGATCCTCAACGCGATTACATCAGGCGATGCCGAAGCCGCGCGCGAGGCGATGCGCGCGCATCTCACCGCCAGCCAGCAGCGCTATCGCGAGCGCCTGCATGCAAGGCAGGTTTTTTATGCCAGTTCGGTCAAGGCCGCTGGCGGCGAATGACCCATCTCAAGTCAGGACAGCAATGAGCCAGAGCCATACCGACTACACATCGCGCTTTGCCATCGACCCGGTCGCCGCCGCAGCGATGGGAACCGACGAACTGCGCCACAATTTCCACATCGTAGATCTGTTCCAACCCGGCCGTATCAGCCTGACCTACACCCATTACGATCGCATGATCGTCGGCGGCGCCCTGCCGACTGACGCACCACTTCAGCTGGAGGCGATCAAGCCGACCGGGACCAAGGATTTTCTCGACCGCCGCGAGCTGATCGCCGTCAACATCGGTGGCGCCGGTGTCATCGAGGCCGGCGGCCAACCTCATGAATTGCAGGCGCGCGACATGCTCTATCTCGGCATGGGCAGCAAGGATGTGTCGTTCGCCTCGGCGGACAAAGCCGTGCCGGCTAAATTCTACCTGCTCAGCGCGCCGGCGCATCAGGCCTGGCCCAGCCGGCTGATCCGCATCGGCGACGCCAAGCGTCTCGATCTCGGCAGCAAGGATAGCTGCAACGAGCGCTCGATCTTCCAGTTCATCCACGCCGAGGGCGCAAAAACCTGCCAGCTGGTGGTCGGCATGACGCAGCTGGCGCCGGGCTCGGTGTGGAACACCATGCCGTGCCATGTGCATGACCGGCGCATGGAGGCCTATCTCTATTTCGACTTGGCCGGAACGGCGCGTGTCTTCCACTTCATGGGCGAGCCGGACGAAACGCGCCATATCGTCATGGGCAATGAGGAAGCGGTGCTGTCGCCGGGCTGGTCGATCCATTCGGGCGCCGGCACCTCGAACTACGCCTTCATCTGGGCGATGGCCGGCGACAATGTCGACTATACCGATGTCGACCCGGTGGCATTGGACGAATTGCGGTGAGCGACCTTTCTGCCTTCAGCCTGGCCGGCAAACGCATTCTCGTCACCGGCGCCAACACTGGCATCGGCCAGGGCATTGCCGTCTCGATCGCTCGTGCTGGCGGCGTGGTGATCGGCGTCGGCCGTTCGTCGATGGACGATACGGCAAGCAAGGTCGCCGCCTTCGGCGGGCAATTCGAGGCGGTGAGCGCCGACCTTGCCGACACGGCATCCGCCGGCCCGATGCTGGACCGGGTCTGGGACGAAAGCGGCCCGCTCGACGGGCTGGTCAACAATGCCGGCATCATCCGGCGCGCCGATGCCGTCGATCTCAGCGAGACCGACTGGGACGACGTCATCGACGTCAATCTGAAGACGGTCTTCCTGCTCTGCCAATCCTTCGCCAGACGCGCGCTTGCCGGTGGACGCCAGGGCAAGATCGTCAACATCGCCTCGGTGCTGAGTTTCCAGGGCGGCATCCGCGTTGCGTCCTACACCGCCTCGAAACATGGCGTGCTCGGCATCACCCGGCTGCTCGCCTGCGAATGGGCGGCAAAGGGCATCAACGTCAACGCCATCGCGCCCGGCTATATCGAGACCAACAACACGCAGGCATTGCGTGCCGATCCCGACCGCAGTGCCGCCATCCTGGGGCGTATCCCGGCCGGCCGCTGGGGCGAGCCGGGGGACATTGGCGACGCCGCCGTCTTCCTGCTGGCGCCGGCGTCGAACTACATGCATGGCGCGGTGGTGCCGGTGGATGGCGGCTGGCTGGCGCGATGAGGAGATGGTGATGACTGAGCCGAAGATTTTCGCGCATGCCGGCGAAAGCGCCTGGACGGCGACGCCGGATGGCAACAGGCGGCGCGTTCTCCTGCACACCGATGAATTGATGATGGTCGAATTCGGCTTCGACAAGGGTGGCGTCGGCGCCCTGCATTCGCACCCGCATGTCCAGGCAAGCTACGTCGCCGAGGGCCGCTTCGAGGTGACCATCGACGGCCGGACCGAAATCCTCGCGGCCGGCGGCAGCTTCATCGTGCCGTCCAATCTGGTGCACGGCGTCAAGGCACTGGAAGCGGGGCGGCTCGTTGACAGTTTCACGCCCCGCCGGGCCGATTTCTTGCCTAGTCTAGACTAGCCAGGCTGGGAGATCGAGCGCGGGCGAATGACCCGCGCCCCAAAAGAGGCGCGGGTTGTTGCCTGGGCGTTTGTGGCGCCGCGGTACTCAAGACATGACCGCAGATGTGAAGCCTGCCGCATCATGGTGAAGATAGGCTTAACGCGCCGTACAACCGATGGCTGTCCTCTGTCAGGTGATGTGCCGGAGCAGGCTGAAAATCCGCTCGAACGTCTTGCCGTAGGGCGGACGCAGCAAGCCTCCCGCGCTTAGCCGCGACTGCAGGAAAACCGGCTTCTCCTTGCTGAAGGTGCGGAAACCCCATTCGCCGTGATAGGCGCCCATGCCGCTGGCGCCGACGCCGCCGAAGGGCTGGTTCTCCTGCACCAGATGCAGCATGCAGTCGTTGATGGTGACGCCGCCGGCGATCGTCTCGTGCAGGATGCGCTGACGGTTGCCGCCGTCGCGCCCGAACCAGTAGAGCGCCAGCGGCCGGTCCGCGCGGTTCACATGGTCGATCGCCTCGTCGACTGTGGCGTATTCGACGATCGGCAGCACCGGGCCAAAAATCTCTTCGCGCATCAGCCGCAGGTTCGGGCCAGCATTGCGGACCAGGGTCGGTAGCAACTTCCGGCTGGCCGAGCCCAACTCCTCGCCGGCCGGGTTGATTTCGACGACATCGGCGCCGGCATCGCGGGCTTCCGTGATCATGTCGCGCAGGCGCTGGTGATGCCGCTCGCTGATGATGGCGGTATAGTCGGGATTGTCGCGCAAGGTCGGGTAGAGCCGCGCTATCGCCGTCGCGAGCTTCGCGGCGACGATGCCTGCCTGTCCCTGCGGCACCAGCAGATAGTCCGGCGCGATGCAGGTCTGCCCGGCATTCAACAGCTTGCCATAGGCGATGCTGGCTGCTGCCGCATCGAAGTCGCAGGATGGATCGAAGATTGCCGGCGACTTGCCGCCGAGTTCGAGCGTGACCGGGGTCAGGTTGGCGGCAGCGGCGATCGCGACCTGGCGGCCGACCGCGGTCGAGCCGGTGAACAGCAGGTGATCGAAAGGCATCGAAACGAAGGCCTTTCCCATCTCCGCATCGCCGGTGATGACGCTGAGTTCGTCCGCTGCGAAATGCTCGTCGGCCAGTTGCGCCAGCAACGCCGAAAAAGCCGGCGTCAGTTCGGACGGCTTGACGAGCACGCGATTGCCGGCGGCAAGGGCCGCGGTTACCGGCCCGACAGCGAGCTGGAAGGGATAGTTCCATGGCGACACGATCCCGACGACACCGAGCGGCTGCGCGACGAGACGATTTCTGCCGGGCAGGAACGGCATGGTGGTGGCAACGCGGCGCTCGCGCATCCAGCTCCTGAGATGGGACAGCGCATGGCGGATGCCGGCGCGGACGACAAACAGTTCCGCAAGGCGCGTCTCGTGCGCAGAGCGGCCACCAAAGTCGGCGTCGATCGCCGTGCAGATATCTGCCTCATGCCGCTCGGTCAGTGCCAGCAGGCGCTTCAGACGGTCCTTGCGGACGCCAATGTCCGGGAAAGGCTGCGCCTCGAAGGCGGCACGCTGCAACTGGAACCGCTCGCCGAGAGCATCCTGTCTGGTCTGCAGCATCGCGCCCTCCCTGGCCCTGTCGGGCCAAGCTTACATCGCAGCGGGTGGAGGAATCCAGCGAGGTGCCGGTGTCGCAGGGGAAGGGACAGGCTCCGGCTGCGTTCGCGGTGCGAGCGGCCTGTTCCTGTTGTGGTCCGATGACGGCTGCGCTAAGGCAAGGTGCCCATGCGGAGAGTCGTTTTGATCGGTTTCCACATCCTCTCCAATCCACCAAAAATCAACTCAGGCCCGGTGTCCGACTGATGCAGGCACAGGCAGCGAGCGTCCT
The DNA here is from genome assembly GCF_003253745.1 of Mesorhizobium kowhaii. GTDB lineage: Bacteria > Pseudomonadota > Alphaproteobacteria > Rhizobiales > Rhizobiaceae > Mesorhizobium > Mesorhizobium kowhaii. The sequence goes on along the minus strand of NZ_MZXV01000076.1, from coordinate 166,438 downwards.
GGCCGAAGATCCCAAGCGGCGCGTCCTGAAGGACGTTTTCGGCTTTGACGATTTTCGTCCCGGCCAGGCCGACGTCATGGATGCGCTGCTGGCCGGGCGTCATGTGCTGGCTGTCATGCCGACGGGTGCGGGCAAATCGCTTTGCTACCAGGTTCCGGCGCTGGTTCTGGGCGGGCTGACCATTGTCGTTTCGCCGCTGGTCGCGCTGATGCAGGATCAGGTCGCCGCCTTGCGCCTTGCCGGCGTCGCCGCCGATACGATCAATTCCTCGATCGACCGCGAGGCCAATGTCGCCGCCTGGCGCCGCGTTGCGGCGGGCCAGACGCGCCTGCTCTATCTTGCGCCGGAGCGGCTGATGACCGAGCGGATGCTCGACGCGCTGGCCAGGCTCGACGTCAGCCTGATTGCTGTCGACGAGGCGCATTGCATCTCGCAATGGGGACCGGCGTTCCGGCGCGAGTATGAAGATCTGTCGCGGCTGCGCGGCATCTTCCCCAACGTGCCGATCATCGCGCTGACGGCGACGGCGGACGAGAGTACGCGCACCGACATCGAGGCGCGGCTGTTTGCCGAGCGCGTCGAAACCCTGGTGCTGGGCTTCGACCGGCCGAACATCAAGCTTGGCATCGAGGCCAAGCAGGACAGCAAGCGGCAGTTGCTGCGCTTCGTCGAGCGTCACCCCGGCCGCAGCGGCATCGTCTACTGCCTGTCGCGCAAGAAGACGGAAGAGATGGCGGCCTTCCTCGAGAAGAACGGCGTCACCGCGCTCGCCTACCATGCCGGCATGAGCAAGGACGCGCGTGATGCGAATCAAAACGCTTTCATGACCCTGTCCGGCGTGGTCATGGTGGCGACCATCGCCTTCGGCATGGGCATCGACAAGCCTGATGTCGCCTATGTCTTCCACACCGATATGCCGGGCAGCCTGGAGGCCTACTACCAGGAGATCGGCCGCGCCGGCCGCGACGGGCGGGAGGCGGAGGCGCATATGCTGTTTGGCCTTGGCGATATCCGCATGCGGCGGCTGTTCATCGACGACGAGGATGCGCCGCCGGAGCACAAAAGGCGCTCGCATGGCCGGCTCGACACGCTGATCGGCTATTGCGAAACGGCGCAGTGCCGCCGCCAGGTGCTGCTTGGCTATTTCGGCGAGGAAGCCTCGCCTTGCGGCAATTGCGACACCTGCCTCGACCAGGCGCCGCGCGCCGATGGCGGGATGGAGGCGCGGATCATCCTGGCGGCGATGGCGCAGAGCGGAGAACGCTTCGGTGCCGGCCATGTCATCGACATTCTGCTCGGCCATGAAACCGAGAAGATCCTCGCCAGGAACCACCAGAGGCTCGCCAGCTTCGGCAGCGGACTGGCGCACAAGAAGGATTTCTGGCTGTCGCTGATTCGGCAGCTCGTCGCGGGCGGGTTCCTGTCGCCGGATCCGGGCGGCCATGGCGGCCTCGCCATTGCCGAAAAGGGCCATGCGCTTGGCCGTGGCGAAATGCCGTTCCACTACCGCGTCGAGGTGCGCAGCCGCGCCTTGCGCGGCAAGATGCGTTCCGCCCAGGCCGCGGACATGGAAGGCGTGGATGCCTCGCTGCTGGCCGCGCTCAAGTCATTGCGGCTGCGGCTTGCCAAGGAGCGCCAGGTGCCGGCCTATGTGGTGTTCTCCGACCGCACGCTGATCGACATGGCCGAGCGCTGCCCGCGCGATCTCAATGCCTTCGCCGAAGTGAATGGCGTGGGTGCCGCCAAGCTCAAGGAATTTGGCCAGGTTTTTCTGAGCACGATTGCAGGGCATCAATCGGATGGCTCGGCTTGAGGGCCAAGAGTAGCGCTTGACGACCATCCTACCAGAAGGTAGGTTAAGCCATGAGCAACTTGTCGACCACCTCTGACGACATCCTGGCTTGCGCGCGTTCTCTGATCGTCGCTGGCGGCTACAACGGTTTCAGTTATGCCGACATCGCTGATGTGGTCGGGATTCGTAAGGCGAGCATCCACCACCATTTCCCGAGCAAGGTCGATCTGGTCCGAACGCTGGTTGCGCGGTATCGGGAAGAAGCTGAAGTGGGGATGGCGAATCTTGAACTTCAGGTATCCGATCCGCTCGAACAGCTTCGGTTCTACGCTGGGTATTGGGAAGCCTGCATTGCGGACGCCAGCGCTCCGTTTTGTGTCTGCGCGCTGCTGGCAAGCCAGCTCCCCGTTCTGCCCGAGGAAGTTGGCCTGGAGGTCCGGGCGCATTTCCGCTCCCTGTCAGCGTGGCTGACATCCGTGCTGGAGCGCGGCGCGCGGCACGGCCAACTTCAACTGATGAGTACCCCTCGTGCCGAGGCTGAAGCGTTCATGGCGACGGTTCACGGCGCGATGCTTTCGGCGCGGGCCTATGGCGATCCGAAGATATTCAGCATCGTGACAGGCCCGCTCTTGCAGCGACTCGCTCCGGCATCCCTCCAGATACGGTCCTAGATCTCAAACAACCATAGCCGTAATCGCTCCGCGACGTTCGTCGAGAGCCCCTACCTACTAGTTGAAAGGACAATCCAATGACAGTTCACAATGGCGATCTTTCTCGCGCCAGCCAGGAACAATGGCTCAAGCTCTATTACTTCGCTCGGACGGCGTTCTCGGCTGCCTGGGTGGCTGCTGCCTTCACGGTGGGACAGCATTCCTGGGTGATCGCGGCGGCTTTACTGGTGGCTTATCCCGCATGGGATGCCGTTGCCAATTTTGTCGACGCATCGCGCAGCGGAGGGTTGGGACAGAATCGCACGCAGACTATCAACGTCGTGGTCAGTGTGGCGACAACGCTTGCGGTGGTTCTCGCGCTGAAGATGAGCATGAATTGGGTGCTCGGGGTGTTCGGCGTATGGGCGATCCTGTCTGGTCTGCTTCAACTCGGCACCGCAATCCGCCGTTGGAGGAGCTATGGTGCGCAGTGGGCGATGATCCTGAGCGGAGGGCAGTCAGCGCTGGCAGGCACGTTTTTCATCGTGCAGGCGCGGATGCCGATGCCGCCATCCATCACCAACGTGGCCGGCTATGCCGCGGTAGGCGCTCTCTACTTCCTGGTTTCGGCGGTGTGGCTGAGCGTGAGCCAATCGCGGCGGAAGGCTGCGTAGGCCCGCCATCATCGGCTTGACAGCCCAGATCATCCACCTCCGTAGGCACGGGAAGACTGCGGCGGGACAGGGGTCCAAGAGCAACCTGATCCGACCTTGGTGGCGATCTCTAGCTCTGGCGTAAAATTGGATACCCTGGGCGTGCCCGGTTTTGTTCAAAGATGGCGGAGAGGGAGGGATTCGAACCCCCGATGGGCTTGCACCCATGCCGCATTTCGAGTGCGGTGCATTCGACCACTCTGCCACCTCTCCGCGGTCATGGTCGGCCGTTGCCGGCGCGGCGCACTAGATAACGGCTGAACGGGCAGGTTACAAGGCCAATCCGCGAGTTATTTGGCTTCCCGGACAAGCGACGGATTCGCATTGGTGTTTGCGGTCAAGCCCACGCAGATTTCCGGCCACCACGCCTGCCGACGACGGCAACGCTGTGCAGTCATGCTGCTATGGCCAGATGCTACCGAGCTAATAACGGTCTCGGCAACGGCTTCGCCTTGACTCACACTCAACCTTCGGTTAGGGACAGCGCGCAATCGGCGTGGAGGGTTCTTCCGCGCCGCTTGTTTTTTGAACCCGCAGACTGACAAAAAGACGGCCGAACCGCCAGAGGCGGTTCATCAAGGCCGACCGAACAGCGAAAGGCAAAAAATGTTCGCAGTCATTAAAACGGGTGGCAAGCAGTATCGCGTTGCCGCCAACGATCTCCTGAAGATCGAAAAAGTCGAAGCCAATGTCGGCGATATGGTCGAGATCGGCCACGTTCTCGCGCATGGCGAGGGCGAGAATGTCACGTTCGGCGCGCCGTTCGTCGATGGCGCGGTTGTCACCGCCGAAGTCGTCGAGCAGGGCAAGAACCGCACCGTCATCGCTTTCAAGAAGCGCCGCCGGCAGAATTCGCGCCGCAAGATCGGCCATCGCCAGCTTTTGACCACCGTGCGGATCTCGGAGATCCTGCTGGGTGGTGCCAAGCCGACGAAGACGGCAGCCGTCAAGGCGCCGAAGAAGGAAGCCAAGGCAGAGGCCGTGACTGAAGCGACGGCGGAAGCCGCGCCGAAGAAGGAGCCCAAGGCCAAGGCAGCCGAGACCGCGGCAGCGCCGCTGTTCAAGGCGCCGAAGGGCGAGCCGGACGATTTGACCGTGATCAAGGGCATCGGCCCGGTCGCAGCCAAGGACCTCGCCGAGCAGGGCATCATCACCTTCGCCCAGCTCGCCAAGCTGACCGACAAGGATGTCGCCAAGATCGACGAGCACATGCCCTTCAGCGCCGACCAGATCAAGGACTGGCGCGAGCAGGCCAAGGAATTGGCGGCGAAGTAATTTTCCGGCGATCAGGTCGCCGGAATCGGACTTGAAACGGAACGCGAACGCGTTCATAAGGCCTTTTAGGCGCCTTGCGGCGCAACGGAGTTAGTTAGATGGCACACAAGAAAGCTGGCGGCTCGTCGCGCAACGGTCGCGACTCGCATTCCAAGCGTCTGGGCGTGAAGAAGTTCGGCGGCGAAGCCGTCATCCCGGGCAACATCATCATTCGTCAACGCGGCACCACCTGGCATCCCGGCGTCAATGTCGGCATGGGCACGGACCATACCCTTTTTGCGCTCGAGACCGGCGCCGTGACGTTCAACAAAAAAGCCAACGGCCGAACCTACGTATCGGTCAACCCGATTACCAAAGCCGCGGAGTAGCCGGTTCCGCACTAGAACACCGGCGCCCATCTCGGGAACCGGTGTCTGGCAAAGCCAGGAAAAGGATCAGGGGAGATGGGTTTCCATCTCCCCTTTTTCTTGGCCTGGAGGACTTTCAAATGGTTGCCGAAGCGGAAGACACCGACGACGAAAGTTACGCGATAGACTGCCCGGTCCTGGTCACCGAGCGGCTGGTGATGCGAGCGCCCCGCGAAGACGACATTCCGCAACTGGTCGAGCTTGCCGACAACCGTCATGTCGCCGAAATGCTGGCCCGCATGCCGCACCCCTATGGCGAGGCCGAGGGACGCGCCTTCCTTGCCATGGCGAAGTCGCGCCGTGCCGGCATTGTCTATGCCTTGACGCTGGCCGGTACCGACACCTTCGTCGGCTGCGCCGGTCTCAACACCACCGATCGCGGGCTGGAGCTCGGCTACTGGATCGGAGAGCCTTACTGGAAGAAGGGCTATGCGACGGAAGCCGCCCACGCGCTGGTCGACCTCGCCTTCCAGAAGACGTCGATCCAGGTGCTGCATGCCTCGACGCGGGTCATCAATCCGGCCTCGCGCCGGGTGATCCACAAATGCGGCTTCCAGTATGCCGGCCAGGGCATGCTGAACTCGATCGTCGCCGGCCAGGTGCCGGTCGAGCGCTACCGGCTCGACAGGAAGACCTGGACCAGCCTCCGTAACTGGGTGCATTTTTAGGTGTATCGATATTCAGGTGAGGCCGGCCTGCAAACGTTGGTTTTCTGTGCTTCCGGTGCTCACGTACTTTAGTACGCTCCGCTCCGGTTCTCGAAAACCACCGTTTTCGGCTCGGCCTGACCTGAATCTCGATGCACCTCGGCGCATGGGTCGAACAAGTGAAGGTCGGTTGCGGACCAAAGATGAAGGTCAGCCCAGTTCGACCCACACCGGCAGGTGGTCCGAACCGACGGCCTGCCGGTCGACCCACAGACGCTTCAGGGATTTGGCAAGCGAAGCGCTGGTGAAGACATAGTCGATGCGCTTGTGACGGCTGGCATTGGCGGGCTGTTTGGGGTCGACCCAGCTGACCAGGTCGTCGCCGGCGACGTTGAGGCGCATGGCGGCATCGACGGCAAAGTCGGCGGTCAGCGGCATGCCGAATTCATGGTCCGGCCGGCCGGCGAGTTCGACATATTCGGGTGAGCCGGCCAGCATGTTGAAATCGCCCATGCCGACAAAGGCTTCGGGATGGGGCAATTCCGGCAAGCCGATCTCGGCGACGCCGGACAAGGCGCCGCCTTCGAGCGCATAGTTCAGCATGCGCTGGCGCAGGAACTGGATCTGGCTGGCGCGTTCGACCGGGCTGCGGTGATCGAGATGGATGGAATAGAAGCGGATGAAACCAAGCGGCGTCTCGATCAGCGCTTCCAGCGCGCCGCGCTGGAAATTCATCATCTCGAAGCTGCGGCTGCGCGGCAAAAGCAGGTTGCGCGACAGATGAATGGGTGTCTTCGACAGCACCATATTGCCGAGCTGGAAGGTCGTGGTGATGGCGCGGCCGTTGTCGATGCGCGACCCGATATTGGCCTCGAAATTGCTGCCATAGACGGCGAAATAGTCGGGCAACGCCTCGCCGATCTCGGCGACCATGTCGCGGCCGCCGTTCCTGGGATTGTTGCGGGTCACCTCCTGCAGCGCGATCACGTCGGCGCCGCGCACGGCATCAGTGATGCGCTCGACACTGTACTGCCCATCAAGGCCGATGCCGTACTGGACGTTGTAGGTTACAAGCTTCATTCCGACACCCCCTCCGGCCAACCCCACGCGGCCATTGTCACAAAACGGCCTCGCCCTTCGCCGCGCCTTGGTTTAGAGCAAGGCCGAAGGTTTAGAGCAATGCCGCAAAGCCACTAGCAGAAACTGCACACGCCATGAAATTTCTCGATCAAGCCAAAGTCTACATACGCTCCGGCGACGGCGGTGCCGGTTCGGTGTCGTTCCGGCGCGAAAAATTCATCGAGTTCGGCGGACCGGACGGCGGCGATGGCGGCCGTGGCGGCGATGTCTGGCTGGAAGCGGTCAACGGGCTGAACACGCTGATCGACTATCGCTACCAGCAGCATTTCAAGGCCAAGACCGGCGTCCACGGCATGGGCCGCAACATGACCGGCGCCAAGGGCGCCGACGTCACGCTGAAAGTGCCGGCGGGAACGCAGGTGTTCGAGGAAGACAACGAGACGCTGATCTGCGACCTGACCGTGGTCGGCCAGCGCTTTCTGCTGGCCAAGGGCGGCAATGGCGGCTTCGGCAACCAGCATTTCAAGACCTCGACCAACCAGGCGCCGCGCCGCGCCAACCCCGGCCTGCCGGGAGAGGAGCTCAATATCTGGCTGCGGCTGAAGCTGATCGCCGACGCCGGGCTGGTCGGGCTGCCCAATGCCGGCAAGTCGACATTTCTGGCCGCGGTCACCGCGGCCAAGCCGAAGATCGCCGATTATCCGTTCACCACGCTGCATCCCGGTCTCGGCGTCGCCCGCATCGATGCGCGCGAATTCGTCATCGCCGACATTCCTGGTCTCATCGAAGGCGCGCATGAGGGCGTCGGCATCGGCGACCGCTTCCTCGGCCATGTCGAGCGCACGCGCGTGCTGCTGCACCTGGTCTCGGCGCAGGAGGAAAACCCGGGCAAGGCCTACAAGACCGTGCGCGCCGAACTCGACGCCTATGGCAACGGCCTGACCGACAAGGTGGAGATCGTGGCGCTTTCCCAGGTCGACACGCTCGACGCCGATGCGCGCAAGAAGAAGGTCGCGTCGCTGAAGCGCGCCGCCGGCCGTGCGCCGATGCTGTTGTCGGCGGTCACCGGCGAAGGCGTCGAGGCGGTGCTGCGGGCGCTGATGGCGGTGGTGGCCGAGGCGCGTGCGCAGATATCGGCCCCTGTCGAGACGCGCTGGGACAAGTAAGGCCATGCAGTCGCTGAAGACATACCGACGCATCACCGTGAAGATCGGCTCGGCATTGCTGGTCGACCGCGCGACCGGCCTCAAGCGCGACTGGCTGGCCTCGCTCGCCGACGACATTGCCGTGCTTGCCCAGGGTGGTGCTGAAATCCTCGTCGTGTCGTCCGGCGCCATCGCGCTTGGCCGCACCATCCTTGGATTGGGCAAGCGGGCCTTGAAGCTCGAGGAAAGCCAGGCGGCGGCCGCTGTTGGACAGATCGCGCTCGCCGGCGCCTGGTCGGATGCGCTCGGCAAGGGCAGCCTGAAATCGGGCCAGATCCTGCTGACGCTCGGTGACACCGAGGAGCGCCGCCGCTACCTCAACGCGCGGGCGACGATCTCGACGCTGCTCAAGATGAAGGCGGTGCCGGTCATCAACGAGAACGACACGGTGGCGACCTCCGAAATCCGCTATGGCGACAATGACCGGCTGGCTGCGCGTGTCGCAACGATGATGGGCGCTGACCTTTTGGTGCTGCTTTCCGACATTGACGGCCTCTATACCGCGCCGCCGGCGCGTGACCACAGCGCAAAGTTCATTCCGCTGGTCGATCGCATCACCCCGGACATCGAAGCGATGGCGGGCGCGGCTGCGTCCGAACTGTCGCGCGGCGGCATGCGGACAAAGCTCGATGCCGGCAAGATCGCCACCGCCGCCGGCACTGCGATGATCATCACGTCGGGCACGCGGTTGTCGCCGCTGATGGCGATCGAGCGCGGCGAACGCGCCACCTTCTTCCGGCCGAGCAGCAATCCGGTCAAGGGCTACAAGACCTGGATCGCCGGCCAGCTCGAACCCGCCGGCCGGCTGACGGTCGATGCCGGCGCCATCGGCGCACTGCTGTCGGGCAAGTCGCTGCTGCCGGCCGGCGTCAAGCTGGTCAGCGGCAATTTCTCGCGCGGCGATACGGTGGCGATCCTGTCGCCCGAGGGCCGCGAGATCGCGCGCGGGCTGGTTGCCTATGATGCCGCCGATGCCGTAAGGATCGCAGGCCTGAAGACGGCCGAGATCGAGACGGTGCTTGGTTATGAGGCGCGTTCGGCGATGATCCACCGCGACGACCTTGTGGTGAGCCATTCTGGTGACCAAGTACGGGCCGGTGACCAAATACGGGCGGGTGACGAAGTATCGAGCGGAGGATGAGCCATGCTGAAGCTGCATGAAAAATCCGGGGATGACACGGTGGCGCTGATGGCCGATATCGGCCGCCGCGCCCGCGCTGCCGCCCGGCCGCTGGCCATCGCCACGACCGCCGCCAAGAACGCCGCCCTTGTTGCCATGGCCGAGGCGATCGTCGCCCGGGAGCAGGAGATCCTCGACGCCAACGCCATCGATGTCTTGAATGGCGAGCAATCCAGGCTTTCCGCTTCGTTCATGGACCGGCTGAAGCTCAATCCGGCGCGCATCCGTGCCATGGCCGACGGCATCAGGGAAATCGCCGAACTGCGCGATCCGGTCGGCGATGTCATCGCCGCCTGGGACCGGCCGAACGGCCTGCATATCGAACGCGTGCGCACGCCGCTCGGCGTCGTCGGTGTCATCTATGAGAGCCGGCCGAACGTCACGGCGGATGCCGGCGCGCTCTGCCTCAAGGCCGGCAATCCGGTGATCCTGCGCGGCGGTTCGGATTCGCTCAATTCGTCGGCGGCGATCCATGCCTGCCTGGTCGAGGGCCTTAAGGCCGCCGGCCTGCCGGAAGACGCCATCCAGCTGGTGCCGACCACCGATCGCGCCGCCGTCGGCGAGATGCTGAAAGGCCTTGCCGGCACGATCGACGTCATCATTCCGCGCGGCGGAAAAAGCCTTGTCGGGCGGGTGCAGACCGAGGCGCGGGTGCCGGTGTTCGCCCATCTCGAAGGCATCTGCCATCTCTACATCGACCGTTCGGCCAAGCGCGACATGGCGGTCCAGATTGCCGTCAACGCCAAGATGCGGCGCACCGGCGTCTGCGGTGCCGCCGAAACGCTGCTGGTCGATCGTGCTGTTGCCTCCACGCATCTGGTGCCGATCCTCGACGCCCTGCGCGCCGCCGGCTGCGAGATCCATGCCGATGCCGAGGTGCTGAAGGCATTTTCCGACGCCAAGCCGGCCACTGATCTCGACTGGGTGACCGAATATCTCGATGCCATCATCGCGGTGAAGCTGGTCGATGGCGTCGCGGGCGCGATCGAGCATATCGAGACGTTCTCCTCGCACCACACCGAGGCGATCGTCGCCGAGGACGCGCGGGCCGTGGAAAAGTTTTTCAACGAGATCGATTCGGCGATCCTGCTGCACAATGCCTCGACGCAGTTCGCCGATGGCGGCGAATTCGGCATGGGCGCCGAGATCGGCATCGCCACCGGCAAGATGCATGCGCGCGGGCCGGTCGGCGTCGAGCAGCTGACCTCCTTCAAATACCGCGTGCGCGGGTCGGGACAGGTGAGGCCTTGAACGCTGATCTTACCCTCCCCCTTGTGGGGAGGGTGGCGAGCATAGCTAGCCGGGTGGGGGAATAACGCTGAACTCTACGACACCCCCACCCGGCTCCGCTTCGCGGATCGACCCTCCCCACAATGGGGAGGGTAAGGAACTCATTTCCTCCCGCTATCTCAAAATGCCGCATGCCGAAAAGGGGCTCGCTGTCGGCCTGTTCGGCGGCTCGTTCAACCCGCCGCATGCCGGCCACGCCCTGGTCGCCGAGATTGCGCTCAGACGCCTGGCGCTCGACCAGTTGTGGTGGATGGTGACGCCTGGCAATCCGCTGAAGAACACGCGCGAACTGGCGCCGCTCGGCGATCGATTGCAACTGTCGGAACATATCGCCAAGAACCCCAAGATCAAGGTCACCGCCTTCGAAGCGGCGCATCATGTCCGCTACACCGCCGATACGCTGGCGCTGGTCAAGGCGCGCAATCCCGGCGTCGATTTCGTCTGGATCATGGGCGCCGATAGTTTGCGCGATTTCCATCGCTGGCAACGCTGGCGCGAGATCGTCATGACCTTCCCGATCGCCGTCATCGACCGTCCGGGGGCGACACTGTCGTTCCTGTCATCTGTCGTCGCCAAGACCTTCGACTATGCCCGCGTCGACGAAGGGGATGCGCCAAGGCTCGCCCGCATGAAGGCGCCGGCCTGGACCTTCATCCACGGTCCGCGCTCGTCGCTGTCGTCGAGCGCGATCCGCAAGCTGGCCGAGGGGTAGCGTCCGCGCGGATTTCCCTTCTCCCCCTGGGGGAGAAGGGAAGATCGGCCATGTCGCTTTTATCGCTCCCTTTGCCCGTTTCATGGGCAATCCTGAGCGGGCATGTCGATTCCCAGGAAAAACCGCACCGAAGCCGGGCAGGGCGATGAGCCCACGCCGCTGATCGCGATTGCCAGCGTCATCGCGTCGATGGCGCTGATCGCCGTCGGCAACGGGCTGATGTTTGCCTATATCCCGGTCCGGCTCGGCGCCGAGGGCTTCGATCCGACCTGGGCCGGGTTGATCATCACCGGACTTTCGGCTGGCGGCCTCGCCGGCTGTATCCTGACCGGACCGCTGGTGCGAAGGGTCGGCCATGCCCGCGCCTTCATGGTGTTGTCGGCGCTGATCGCGCTGGCCAACGCCGCCGTCGGCGCCGGCCCGCATCCGCTGATTTGGATCGCGGCCCGCGCGCTCTACGGCTTTGCCATATGCGGCCTGTTCATCGTCGCCCAGAGCTGGCTGAACGATGCCGTTGCCAATGCCATCCGCGGCAGGGTGATGGCCTTCTTCTACGTTGCCTATGTCGCCGGGCTCGGCGTCGGCTATGCGACGCTGGCTCTTGTCGACATCAGAACCGCGGACGCGCCGCTGATCGGCATCGTCTTCACGGCGCTGTCGATCCTGCCCGTGGGGTTGACCAGGCTTGCCCAGCCGCCGGCACCGCAAGCAGCCTCCGTGGCGCTCGGCCGGGCCTGGCGGATTTCGCCGGTCGGCGTTGCCGGCATGCTTGCCGTCGGTGGCCTGTCGATGTCGATCGCCGGCTTCGCGCCGATCCATGCCACGGCCAAGGGCTACAGCCAGGCAGACGTCGCCCTGCTGCTTTCGGCGATGCCGGTCGGCACGCTGATCCTGCAGATACCGCTCGGCTGGATTTCCGACCGCACCGACCGCCGCTATGTGCTGATCGCCGCAGCCGCGCTCGCCGCGGCGGCAGGGATGTTTGCGCTCGGTTTCGACGGCGGCGCGCTGGCGGCGCTGGTGGTGATCTACATCGTCTGGGATGGCGCCTCGGAATCGATCTATTCGCTGGCCAGCGCGCATGCCGCCGACCGCGCCGGCAAGGACGACATGGTGGCGCTGTCCAGCTCGCTGTTGTTCGCCTGGTCGCTTTCGGGCTTCATCGTGCCCGGCATCGTCACCGCGCTGTCAGCCGTCTTCGGGACACAGGCCTTCATCTATGTGGCGATCGTCATCGCCTGCGCCTTCTGCCTGTTCGTGCTTTTGCGCGTGGTGACGACGCAGGCTGTTCCCGCCGCCGAAACCGGCAGTTTCGCGCCGATGACGGCGCAGGCGCCCTTGCCGGTCGAACTCGCCTTCGCGCCAGACGAACAGGCCCGGCACAGAAGCAATTGATTATTGCCGGCGGGCTTCCTGCGCAGGCGCTTCGGGTGGCGGCAGCGGGATCGATATGCCTTCTGCGTCGAATTCCTGCTTGGCGCGCTTGGTGAGGTCGGCCTGGGTGGCGAAGAAATCCGCCGACGATGTCCAGTAGCGCAGTGAAATCGAGACGGTACTTTCGCCAAGAGTCGCCACGAAAGCGATCGGCGCCGGATCGCGCTTGACCCGGCGCTCGGCGACCGCAATGGCAAGCAGGGTCTTCTGGGCGCGGTCGATGTCGTTCCAGGAGCCGATCGAGAGCGTGATGTCACCGCGGCGCACGCCGTTGCGCGAGAAGTTGCGCACCGGCTGGTTCCACAGCGTTGAATTGGGCGCCAGGATATAGACGCCGTCGGCGGCCCTGAGCCTGGTGGCAAAGAGGCCGATCTCCTCGATCGAGCCGGCAATCGAACCGACCTCGACGGATTCGCCGATGCGGAACGGCCGCAGCGCCAGAAGCATGATTCCGGCGGCGATATTCTGCAGCGTGCCTTGCAGCGCCAGGCCGATAGCGAGACCGATGGCGCCGATCGCGGCGATGATCGACGCCGTCTGCACGCCGAACTGTCCGAGCACCATGATCGTGACGAGGATCAGGATGGCATAGCGGACGATCTTGGAGAAAAAGTGCCGCAACGTCGCGTCGAAACCGTGGATATGGCCGAGGCCGGCGAAAATCGAGCGTTCGGCAAGTCCGGCGACGATATAGCCGCCAACCAAAAGGATGACGGCACCGATGGCCGAGAAGGCGTAGGAAACGATCAGCGTGCTCAGCTGCGCGAGGCCGGCCTGGACGGTCAGAAGGGCGTTTTGAGGGTCGATCGGCATTGGGAAAATCCGGTTGGTCGGTGAGCCGATAACCCATGCGGACGGCCATGGTTCCGATCTTTTCGCGCATGCGGCGGAACCGGGGGGCCGACAATACGTTCGTGCGCGACAGGGCGCCGTCTTGAAACTGCAACGGAACTCTGCCTATCTATGAGGCGTCATCTGTTTTTGTGGGTGATTTGGTTGTTCTTGCTGCGAAAGGAAATACACTGAGAACAGCACTGCGGAAGAAGGCCGATATCATGCCTTCGCCGGCCGGGATCAGCGTAAACGACGCCGTGTCTCGCGCCATCAAGACAGTCCTTGCCAGTCTGGAAGACTCCAAGGCCGAAAACATCGTCTCAATCGACATTCAGGGGAAATCGAGCCTCGGCGACTACATGGTCGTCGCGTCGGGCCGATCGCACCGTCATGTCTCGGCTGTCGCCGATCACCTGCTCAAGGCGCTCAAGGATGCCGGTCTCGGCACGGCGCGCGTTGAGGGGCTGGCAGGCGCCGACTGGGTCCTGATCGATTCGGGCGACATCATCGTCCATGTCTTCCGTCCCGAGGTCCGCGACTTCTACAATCTCGAAAAGATGTGGCAGGCGCCGGATCTCGAGGAAGAGACCCTCCACTAAGCCGCCTTTGTTTTGATGCATGTCACCGCATGCATTAGCGGCTTATAGAGGCGAGGATGAAGATATCAGTTCATGCCGTGGGCCGGATGAAAGCCGGCCCCGAGAAGCAGCTCGCCGACCGCTATTTCGAGCGCTTTGCCAAGAGCGGCCCGGCGGTGGGGCTCGAATTTTCCGGCGTGGCCGAAATCGCCGAGGGGCGCGCCCAGACCGCCAACGAGCGCCGGCGCGAGGAAGGCCAGAAGCTACAGGGGCAGCTGCAGCCCGGCACCGCGCTATTCCTGCTCGACGAACGCGGCAAGAATTTTTCCTCCGAAGACTTCGCCGGGCGCATCGGCCAGCTGCGTGATGGCGGCCGCAAGGCGCTGGTCATCGCCATCGGCGGCGCCGACGGTCACGATCAGCCGCTGCGCGATCAGGCCGAATTGGTGATGTCATTCGGATTGCTGACCTGGCCGCACCAGTTGGTGCGCGTGATGCTGGGGGAGCAGTTGTACCGGGCCGCGACCATCCTGTCGGGCCATCCCTATCATCGTTCGTAAACCGGTGAATTGGTGCGACTCACACGGATTTCCGCCCCAATGCATCGCCAGACTGCGCCAATTGGGGCTCTCGAACATGGTTTAGGGGGGCTTTCGAACATGGTTGATTGTTCGTTAACGAAGCCACGCATAGAGTCGGGCTTCAATGTCTAAAGACTGGAAATCAGGGACGGGCTCATGGCGCGCGCGCTGCGGCATCGCGGCGGCGGTGCTTGTGCTGTCGCTGCATGTGGCGCGGGCCGAGAACACGCTCGACCTTGCCCCCGATCCCGACCAGAGCCGCGCCGAATACGAACAGGTCTCGAAGGAGATCACGCTGTCGTCGGAGCGGTTGGCCAAGCTCGCCGCCGACATCGCGACGATCAAGAAGGATCACGCCTCGATCACCGCGGCATTGATCCAGTCGGCGATGACCGAGCAGAAGCTCGGCCAGGACATCGAGGATATCGGCGCCAGGCTGGAAGGGCTGAAGGGCCAGGAACAGAAGATCCGCACCTCGCTGGCGGCACGGCGCGACGTGCTAGCCGAAGTGCTGGGCGCACTGCAGCGCATGGGGCTCAACCCGCCGCCGGCGATCCTGGTCAAGCCGGAGGACGCGCTGTCGTCGGTGCGCAGCGCCATCCTGCTCGGTGCCGTGGTGCCGGAACTGCGCCAGCAGACCGATATATTGCTGGCCGATCTCAAGGAGCAGTCACGGGTGACGGCCTCGATCGAGGCCGAGCGGGCGCGGCTGACGGCGGCGGTCGGCGACCAGACGGCGGAAAAGAAGCGGCTCGGCATGCTGCTGGAGGCCAAGCAGCAGCTCGAAGCCGACACGCAAACGCAAATGGCCGCTGAAAAGCAGCGGTCCGAGACGCTGGCGGCCAAGGCCGGCAGCTTGAAGGAATTGATCGCCTCGCTCGAAGCCGACAAGAGCCGCAAGGCGGCCGATGCGGCCAAGGCCGCCGAGCAAAAGACGGCCGACGGCGACAAGACATCGGCGCCGGCGGATGCCCCAGCGGAATTGGCGTCCCTACCCGTACCGGAGGGCAATCGACTTGCCGCCGCGGCACCCTTTGCGGCGCTGCAGGGGCAGATCGCGTTGCCGGTGACCGGCCGCATCAAAAGGCGATTCGGCGCCGAGGACGGTAACGGCGCAGTGATGCTTGGCGACATGGTTGCGACACAATCGGGAGCCATCGTCACCGCGCCGGCGGATGGGAATGTGCTTTATGCGGGGCCGTTTCGCTCTTATGGTCAACTCTTGATCCTGAACGCAGGCGACGGTTATCATGTCGTTTTGGCGGGGATGAGCAGAATCAGCGTCGCGACTGGCCAATCAGTGCTCGCAGGAGAGCCGGTCGGCGCGATGGGAGAGGCCCGGGTGGCGAGCACCTCGGTATCGAAGAATGGAAATGCCACACCGGAACTCTATGTCGAGTTCCGCAAGGATGGAAAACCCGTCGATCCGGCCCCATGGTGGGCGGACCGTTTTTCTGGAAGGACGTGAAATGATGCGGAAACTGTCGCTTCTGTTTGCCGGTGCGCTGATGGGCGCGTCCGCCATGAGCCTTGTTTATGGCACACCCGGCTCGGCGGCGAACGCTGCAGGGTCGGAGACCTACAAGCAACTGGCCATCTTCGGCGATATCTTCGAGCGGGTGCGGGCCCAGTATGTGACGCCGCCCGACGACAAGTCGCTGGTCGAGAACGCCATCAACGGCATGCTTGCCTCGCTTGACCCGCACTCCTCCTACATGAACGCCGAGCAGGCGCAGGACATGCGCGTCCAGACCAAGGGTGAGTTCGGCGGCCTCGGCATCGAGGTCACCATGGAGAACGACCTGGTCAAGGTGATCACGCCGATCGACGACACGCCGGCTGCCAAGGCAGGCGTGCTTGCCGGCGATTATATCGCCAAGATCGACGGCGAGGAGGTTCGCGGCCTGACCCTCAACGACGCGGTCGAGAAGATGCGCGGCCTGGTCAACACGCCAATCAAGCTCACCATCCTGCGCCAGGGTGCCGACAAGCCGATCGAACTGACGGTCGTGCGCGACATCATCAAGGTCAAGGCGGTCAAGTTCCGGGTCGAGAACGACATCGGCTACATGAAGATCACCTCGTTCACCGAAAAGACCTATGATGACCTCGAGAACGCCATCGACACCATCAAGAAGCAGGTGCCGAACGACAAGCTCAAGGGCTATGTGCTCGATCTGCGCCTCAATCCGGGCGGCCTGCTCGACCAGGCGGTGAGCGTCTCCGATGCCTTCCTCAAACGTGGCGAAATCGTCTCGACGCGCGGTCGCGATCCGAAGGACGTCACCCGTTTCGACGCCAAGGCCAAGCAGGTCGACGACATCAACGACAAGCCGATGATCGTTCTCGTCAATGGCGGCTCGGCCAGTGCCTCCGAAATCGTCGCCGGCGCGTTGCAGGACCTGCGCCGCGTCACGGTGGTCGGCACGCAGTCCTTCGGCAAGGGTTCGGTGCAGACCATCATCCCGCTCGGCGAGAATGGTGCGCTCCGGCTGACGACGGCGCTCTATTACACGCCGTCCGGCAAGTCGATCCAGGGCAAAGGCATCACGCCCGACATCAAGGTCGACCAGCCGCTGCCGCCGGAACTGCAGGGCAGGGACCTGACGCGCGGCGAATCCGACCTCAAGGGCCATATCAAGGGCGCCGACGAGGGCTCGACCGGTTCGGGCTCGGCAGCCTATGTGCCGCCGGATCCGAAGGACGATCTGCAGCTCATCTATGCAGAGCAGCTGCTGCGCGGCCAGAAGACCGATCCGGCCTTCCCGCCCAATCCGGAAAAGGCCGTTCTCAACCAGTAAGGATGGAGCGGCGCACGCGCCGCTCCAACTTCGTTTGAGCATCGGATTTTCCCAAAACCGGATTCCACTTTTGGGTCCGATGCTCGGGGCCGACAACAGGTCTGGCCGCCTGATGAAAGCAATGCGATGCTGCCGGGACCGAAAGGTTCCGGCAGTTTGATTCGGGGCAAGGCGAAGCCCTGGGATGCGGCGCCAGGGGTGCGCCAGGATTGATGAATTCGCGCATGTCTTTCGAAGGAGTTTCGCCTTCGGAGCCATGCGCCCGGGGATGCGGCTTGGCTGACACAGGCAAGGATATCGAACGCCCGCTCGGACAAACCGTCCGGTCGCCGCGCGCCGCCGGCAAGCTCGGCGGCGGTACGATCGCGGCAACCGTGGTCGTGCTGGCGGTGGTCGGCGTCTCCGGTGCGATCGCGCTGAGGGAAAAGCCGTTCCGCAAGCCGCAAGAGGTCGCCGTGTCGACGCCGAAAGTGACGGCAGCGGCCGAGCCCGCTGCCGCGCCGGCCGCTTTGGCCCCGGTCGCCGCAGCCAAGCCGGAAGCGCCGGCCAAGACGGGCGGGCCGCAGATCATCCATGTGCAGACGGAAGAGGGCGATGGCCCGCCTAAGGCGATCGTCATCCACGACCCGTCGACCCTCGGCCAGAATTTGAAGATCGCGCATATTCCCGACAAGGCGTTGATCGAAGCCAGCGAAACCGGGCCTTTGCCTGTCCGCGCCGCCGATGGCCGGCGGCCCTTCGACGTCTATGCGCGGCCCTGGTCCGGGGCGCGCGGTGCCCGCGTGGCGATCGTCATCGGCGGGCTTGCGGTTTCGCAGACCGGCACCCAGGCGGCCATCGCCAAGCTGCCGGCGGAGGTGACGCTGGCCTTCGCGCCGCAAGGCAACAGCATCGGACGCTGGATGCAGGCGGCGCGGCAGGCCGGCCACGAGATCGTCATGCAGGTGCCGCTCGAACCGTTCGACTATCCGAACATCAACCCCGGCCGCAACACGCTGACGGTGGCGGCGAGCGCGGATGAGAATTTGAAGAACCTACACTGGGCGCTGTCGCGGACGACGAACTACACCGGCGTCATGAACTATATGGGCGCGCGCTTTTCCGCCGACGCGGCGGCGATGGAGCCGTTCATGGCCGAGCTCGGCAAGCGGGGCCTGGCCTATATCGACGACGGCTCGTCGGCGCGCAGCCTGGCGCCCGACCTGGCGTTGAAAGACGGCGTGCCCTTCGTCTCCGGCGACACGGCGATCGATGCCGTGCAGGATCGCGGCGCCATCCTGAAGAAACTCGACGGGCTGGAAGCCACCGCGCGCGCCAAAGGCTTTGCCGTCGGCATCGGCTCGGCCTTCGACCTGACTGTCGACACGGTGTCGTCCTGGGTCGCCGAGGCCAAGAAGCGCGGTATCGAAATCGTGCCGATTTCAGCGGTGGCCATCGATCCGCAAAAAGGCTAGCCATCGGAAAACGACTTGGAAGATTGACTGATGGCAAAGACAAAAAGAGTGGACCGCGAAACGCTGCCCTATCGTCCCTGTGTCGGACTGATGATCCTCAATGCCGATGGCTTGGTGTGGGTCGGGCACCGCATTGCCGAGCCGGACAGTGAATTTGCCGGCACGACGCAGCTTTGGCAGATGCCGCAGGGCGGCATCGACAAGGGCGAAGAGCCGCTGCAGGCGGCCGAGCGCGAACTCTATGAAGAGACCGGCATGCGCAGCGTCTCGCTGCTCGCCGAGGCGCCGGACTGGATCAACTATGATTTGCCGGACCACCTCGTCGGTATCGCCTTCAAGGGCAGGTATCGCGGCCAGACGCAGAAATGGTTCGCCTTCCGCTTTCACGGCGATGTCAGCGAGATCCAGATCAATCCGCCGCCGGGCGGCCACACCGCCGAATTCGACAAATGGGCATGGCGGCCGATGCAGGACCTGCCCGACCTGGTCGTGCCGTTCAAGCGCAAGGTCTATGAGGATGTCGTGGCGGCGTTCCTGCATCTGGTGCAATAGCCTCGACGTGAAACGACCGCAGTTGCCGCGCCGGCCCGGCGGTCCTATTGATGTCTAAAGCGCGTCGCGTTTGAGCGGATTCAAGCGACGCGCTTTAGGTCTTTGTTTTATGCATGTCGTCCTCCCAAAACCGGGGCCACTTTTGGGCGACATGCATTACCCGCCGCAAGAAGGGTCGCCATGAACGACGCCCCCAACAGGTCGCTGCCCGAGGACATCGCCGCCACAAGCGAAGCGGTGGCTGGCGCCATCCTCACCATCGACCTTGGCGCGATCCGTGAAAACTACCGGCGGCTGAAAAGGCAACTGGGCAGCGTGCGCTGCGCCGGCGTGGTCAAGGCCGACGGCTACGGGCTTGGTGCGAGCCAGGTGGCGGCGGCGTTGCTGAGCGAAGGCTGCGATATCTTCTTCGTCGCGCTTCTGGGCGAAGGCATCGCCTTGCGCCGCTCGCTCGGGCCGGGGTCCGGCATTTTCGTGCTGAACGGCATTCCGCCCGGTGCCGAGCCGGACGCCGCGGCTGCAAACCTTTCCGCTGTCGTCAACAGCCCGGAACAACTGGCGGCCTGGCGTGCGGCGGCCCGCCACACCGGCCGAAAGCTGCCTGCGGCAATCCAGGTCGACAGCGGCATGTCGCGGCTCGGCATGGCGCCGCAGGATGTCGAGCGCGTTGCCGCCGATCCCGGTGCCTTTGACGGCATCGACGTCCGTTTCGTGATGAGCCATCTCGCCTGCGCTGACGAGCCGGAGCATCCGGCCAATGAGCGGCAGCGACTGGCATTCGAACGGCTGCGCGCAATGTTGCCGAAGGCGCCGGCCTCGCTCACCAATTCGTCCGGCATCTTCCTTGGGCAGCGCTTTCATTATGATCTCGCCCGGCCGGGTGCCGCGCTTTACGGCATCAATCCGACCCCGGCCAGGCCGAATCCGATGCTGCCGGTGGTGCGGCTGCAGGCCAAGGTCGTCCAGACCCGCATGCTGGAGGCCGACGTCGGTGTCGGCTATGGCCACATTTTCCGCACCACGGCTCCGC
Source organism: Mesorhizobium kowhaii (assembly GCF_003253745.1). Lineage (GTDB taxonomy): Bacteria > Pseudomonadota > Alphaproteobacteria > Rhizobiales > Rhizobiaceae > Mesorhizobium > Mesorhizobium kowhaii. The sequence goes on along the minus strand of NZ_MZXV01000076.1, from coordinate 146,223 downwards.
TCACGGCCGCGACGATTTCGCTCGGCTATGCCGACGGCTGGCATCGCCGGGCGGCGTCCGCGGCCTGGTTCGAGGGCGTGCGGCTGCCCTTCCGTGGGCGGGTGTCGATGGATTCGATCATTCTCGACATTTCCGCTTTGCCACCCGGCAGACTGGGTGAGGGCGATCTCGTCGAGCTGCTCGGCCCCTCGCAAAGCGTCGACGACGCGGCAGGCCATGCCGGCACCATCGGCTACGAAATCCTGACCAGCCTCGGTCACCGCTTTCATCGGCGGTACGTCGATGGCTAGCCCCTTGGCGGGCGCCTTAAAATCCGGCAGACAGAAGATGGCATGCCCGGCCTGGGCGACGCCGTGGAGTGTTGTGCGATGAAAATCATGGTGCTGGGCGGTGGCGTCATCGGGGTGACCACGGCGTACTATCTCGCCGAGGCCGGCCACGAGGTGACGGTGGTCGACCGCCAGAAAGGCCCGGCGCTGGAAACCAGCTTCGCCAATGCCGGCGAGATCTCGCCCGGCTATGCCTCGCCCTGGGCCGGGCCCGGCATTCCGCTGAAGGCGATCAAATGGCTGCTGATGAAGCATGGCCCGCTGGTCGTGCGGCCCGCCTTCGATCCACATATGTGGACATGGCTGATCAAGATGCTGCGCAACTGCACGGCCGACCGCTATGCGATCAACAAGGCGCGCATGGTGCCGCTGGCCGAGTACAGCCGCGATACGCTGAAGGCGCTGCGCGAAGCGACCGGCATCGCCTATGACGAGCGTGCCCAGGGCACGCTGCAGCTGTTTCGCACGCAAAAGCAGCTCGACGGCACCGGTGGCGACGTCGAGGTGCTGAAGAAATATGGCGTGCCCTACGAGATCCTCGACCAGGACGGCTGCGTCGCGGCGGAGCCGGGCCTCGCGGGCGTGCGCGAAAAGTTCGTCGGTGGTCTCAGGCTGCCGCGCGACGAGACCGGCGACTGCAAGATGTTCACCGACAGGCTGGCCGAGCTGTGCGTGGCGCGTGGCGTGAAATTCGAATATGATCTGACGGTATGGCGCGTCCTGCGCAGCCGCAACCGCATCGCCAATCTCAGCACCAGCAAGGGCTGGATGACCGCCGACGCCTATGTCATGGCGATGGGCAGCTATTCGGCGGCGTTCATGCGCCGGGTGAAGCGGCCGATCCCGGTCTACCCAGTGAAGGGCTACTCGATCACCGTGCCGATCCAGGATGCCGCTGTGGCACCGGTGTCGACGGTGATGGACGAGACCTACAAAGTGGCGATCACCCGGCTCGGCGATCGGATCCGGGTCGGCGGCACGGCCGAGATTTCCGGCTTCGACCTCAGGCTGCACGAATCGCGACGCCGCACGCTGGAGCACTCGGTCGGCGATCTCTTTCCGGGCGCCGGCGCCATGCGGGACGCGACTTTCTGGTGCGGGTTGCGGCCGATGACGCCGGATGGTCCGCCGCTGATCGGGCGCACCGAGCTTTCCAATCTCTATCTCAACACCGGCCACGGCACGCTCGGCTGGACCATGGCTTGCGGCTCGGCCAAGGTTCTGGCCGACATCATCTCCAGCCGGGTGCCGGACATCGATGTCCGCGACCTCGCGCAGGAGCGCTATCTGCGATAGGGGGCGGCGATGGTATCGCCCAAATTCGTCAAAAGGCCTGCCGGACCCAGTCTTCGTCGAACAGCAGCCGATAGGCCCATGGGATCGTCACGTTGGTTGGGACCGGGTTGGAGTGGGCGAGATAGTCGTCATAGATCGCCTTCATCCTGGTGTAGAAGGCCGGGTCGAGCACCATCATGCCATTCTCCGAGTCATGGAAGAAGCTGCGGTTGTTGAGATTGACCGAGGAGATGGCGACCAGCCTCTCGTCGATCATCATGATCTTGGAATGCAGCACGACATCGGGCGCCTTGAACTCGCGAATGTCGATGCGGTCGCCATATTTCTCGACGAACAGCTTGTTGAGCGCGGTGAGGAACTTGCCGCCAATATCGCCCTTGAGATCGATGCGGCCGACAATGTCGATCCTGACGCCGCGGGCCAACGCCCGATCAAAAGCCTGGGCGAGCTTCGGCGTCAGGTTGAGGTAGGGATTGACGATCTGGATATGGTGCTGGGCGGCGTCGATCAGCTCGACGAAATAATCCTCCAGCGCATGGCCATCCGCGTAGGGTAAGGAGATGAAGTGCCGTGCCGTGCCTGACGGGCGGCGGCCGTCGGACCGGACCGGAATGGAGAAGGGCCGCGCGATGTTGGTGTCGGCGTCGCGCAGCCATACTGTCGAAAGATGCGCGGCGAGCGTCTCGACCGTGGTCCGGTCGGTGAACTCGATGTCGAAGTCGCTCCAGTTCGAATAGTAGTTCAGCGAGAACCCGTCGGTCTTGCCGTATTGCTCCAGGTCCGGATAGCGCGACAGATCGATCGGCTGGTGGAACAGGAAGCCGTCATGGATGTTGCGGCCGCCGATGATGGCGCGCGAGCGCCTGGGATCCTCGGCCAGTGTTGCCAGCATCTTGATGTGGTGGGTCTTGTGCAATTGTGAGATCTGCTCGTCGATCGGCGCGCCCCGATCGGCCCGCCAACGGTATTCCTGCAGCTCGACATTGGGGAATTCGGCCGCCAGCCGATGCAGCAGTGCATCGTCCTTGTCGCGTTCCAGCACGTCCGTGACCATGATGCGCACCTTGGTGCCGAGCGCGGCATGGTGGCGGATCAGCCGTTCGATGATGCGGCCGGAAAAATCCGCCTTGAACTCGAGCGAGGACAGATAGATCAGCTTTAGCCTTGGCGCCTTCGAGAAGTCGAGTGGCAGCTCCGGATCGCCCTTGTCGATGGCGCTGTCGGGCAGCGGCACTCCCATCAGCGCCTCGACCTTGGCGTTGAAGCCGTCGCGCGATTTGCGCAGCAGGCGCGGCTTTCCGATCGGCAAGGCGCAGGTCTGCGACAGCCAGCGGCTGGCGTAGAAGGCGCGACTGAGGGGGTCGAGGCCGGCGGGATCGGGCGTCGGACAACGCTGGTAGCGGCTGTCGGAGGCGGCGAGCGCCGGATCGGCGGTCTCCTCGCGCTGGATGGTGAGCGGCGCGTCGGCCGGGACAAGGCTGGAGCGGATTCTTACAGTGCAGCGGTTCAGGCTGTCACTCGGGAACAGGCTGACCGTGTCGTCCTCGCCAGACAGGCGAAAGCGGAATGCCCTGCCCGCGGCAATGGCTCGCGAACCGGCGCCGTCGCGGAGCGCCAACGCGCCATCGCATGAGCCCTCTATGTCGGCCGGTTGTTTGCCCGCCTGGCGCAGCATGATCTCGACGCTGCGCGCCTGCAGGCCGGAGAATTCGAATGTCTTGGGCGCCGAAGGCCGTGCCGCCGCGTCGATGTAGAGCGTCTGCCGCGACACCCGCCAGCGTCCGTCGAAATGGCCATCGCCGCTGCCGCTGGCCGGCGGCAGATGCGTTTCGGCAACCGGCCCGGCCAGTTGCTGCAGCGTCCGGTAAGTCGCCTGGAAATCGCTGTTGCGGATCTCATAGCGGTCATGGCCGAAAGAACCGGTGCCGTTGGCCCGGTCCATGGCGCCGAGTTGGTGGTGGGCAAGCAGCGCCAGGAACCGCTTTTCATAGTCGCTTGTGCCGGCGTCGCCAAAAAATTGAGCGGCGGCGACCTGCGGCCCAGGCGTGCTGGCCGACAATGAGGGTCGAGCGCAGGCCTCTTGACCCTGCAGCAGGTCGCAGGCATTGCGGCCAGGCGACCCGGCACAGCCCGCAAGGACAACGAGCGCCAGCCCTGACAGGGCCACGACGATGGCTGCGCGGCCGTTCACCCGGCCGCCCCGGCCTTCAGGACGCTCAGTTGTGCCGGGTCGCGCGGCGGCATGAAGCCCTGCGGGAACACCTTGCAGACGGGAACGGCGAACGTGGCGATCAGCAGTTCCGCCTCGCCGCGCATCTTGCGCGGTGCTGTCTTGTCGTCGCGTATCGCTTTCGCCGAGGCGACGAGGGCACCATCGCAGCCGCAATGATTGTGGCGGGCGATGTAACAGGCGTCATGGGTCCGGCAGGCCGCATCGAGGCGGTCGACCGGCCGCGCCGACAGATCGCCGGTGCGGGTGCCGGGGCCGCAATAATTGCCGAACACGAAAGGCGAGGGGCGTGCCATGGCGTAGCGGATCGGCTTGGGCAGGTCGGCCTCCGGCACCTTGGTCCATGGATTGGCGCAAGCGGAAACGAAAAGCAGCGGCAGGATGGCAAGAACGGCTCGCATTTTTATCCGCGCCAGCTTTCTGAATGTCCCCATAGCAGGAATTCCACCGTGCGACCGGCAGAATTGCACGCCCGATGTGACAGTCATCGATTTTGTGGCGAGGAAAAGGCGGCATGTCTAAACGAACAGGCTTCTCTCCCGCTCCACCGCCTTGGTGATGAAGCTGGCGACGATCTGGACGCGGCGCAGCGGCCGGACCGATTCGTGGTAGACCAGCCAGTAGGCACGGCGGATGGGCGCGACCACATCGACGGACACCAGTTCCGGCATCGAGCGGGCGACGAAAGTGTGCAGGATGCCGATACCGGCGCCCGACCGCACCGCTTCGGCTTGGCCAAGCGCCGAGGAGATGGCGAAGCTGGTGCGCCAGTCCGGACTGAATTCGGCCGCGTAGTCGAGCGAGGGGCTGACGATCAAGTCCGGCACATAGCCGATGAGCGTGTGTTGGCCGAGCTCGGCTGCTGTTTTGGGCAAGCCATGAGCTTGCGCATAGGCGCGCGAGGCAAACAGGCCGAGCGAATAGTCGACCAGCTTTCCCGCCACCAGCCGGCCCTCCGTCGGCCGCTCGACGGTGATGGCGATGTCCGCCTCGCGGCGCGACAAGGAGAAGGAGCGCGGCACCGGCACAAGCTGGATCGTCAGCTCGCGATGCAGGGCCGTCAGTGTGCCGAGACGCTTGGCCAGGAAGGCGACGCCAAACCCGTCCGGCGCGCCGATGCGCACCGTGCCGGAGACGTCGTCGCCTTCGCCGGCAACGGTCGAACGCGCGGCGATCATGTCGCCTTCCATGCGCTCGGCAATGTCGAGAAAACGCTCGCCGGCCGGCGTCAGTTCGCTGCCGGTAGTCAGCCGGCGAAACAGCTTTGTCCGCAGCGCATCCTCGAGTGCTGCGATGCGGCGCGAGACGGTGGCATGGTTGAGCTCCAGCCGTCTGGCGGCGCCAAGGATCTGGCCGGCGCGCGCCACGGCAAGAAAGATGCGGACGTCATCCCAGTTCATGGGGATGGTCCGTCTTAGCGATGCGCGTCGCGTTCCCGCCCACCCCTCTCTGTCCTGCCGGACATCTCTCCCGCAAGGGGGGAGATTGGCAGCTCTGCCGACGGCGCGCCCCTTGCGGCGCCGAAGATTTGCGACATGGGCGGCGACTTCCGATCTCCCCCCTTGCGGGGGAGATGGCCGGCAGGCCAGAGGGGGGTGGGAAGGAATGCAATCTTTCAATCCTTGGAACGATCGAAGTATCAGGTTATTTGCGGCAATTAATGCACAGCCGGCTTCTGTTGTCTATTTCATGCACAACGGTTGCGTTCTCACTCGCGTTGCCATCCGCCGGGCAAAGGCGGACAATGCACCATCACAAACCCAGGGAGAGAAATCATGATCGACTACGGTCATTTCATCGGCGGCAAGCATGTCGCCGGCACCAGCGGCCGCAAGCAGGATGTCATGCAGCCGATGGACGGCACGGTGCGTGGCACGGTGGCGCTCGCTTCGCAGGCGGAACTGCGCGCGGCCGTCGAGAATGCCAAGGCAGCGCAGCCCAAATGGGCGGCAACCAACCCGCAGCGCCGCGTGCGCGTGCTGATGAAGTTCCTCGAACTCGTCGCCCGCGACTATGACCTGCTGGCCGATATTCTGGCCCGCGAGCATGGCAAGACGATCGCCGACGCCAAGGGAGACATCCAGCGCGGCCTGGAAGTGGTCGAGGTCTGCATCGGCGCACCGCATATGATGAAGGGCGAATTCACCGACGGCGCCGGCCCCGGCATCGATGTCTATTCGATGCGCCAGCCGCTCGGCGTCGTCGCCGGCATCACGCCGTTCAACTTCCCGGCGATGATCCCGCTGTGGAAGATCGCGCCGGCTATCGCCTGCGGCAATGCCTTCATCCTGAAACCGTCGGAGCGCGACCCGGGCGTGCCGATGCGCATCGCCGAACTGTTCATCGAAGCCGGCCTGCCCGCCGGCATCCTCAACGTCGTCAATGGCGACAAGGGCGTGGTCGATGCGATCCTCGACGATCCCGACATCAAGGCCATCGGCTTTGTCGGCTCGACGCCGATCGCCCACTACATCTATTCGCGCGGCACTGCCGCCGGTAAGCGCGTGCAGTGCTTCGGCGGCGCCAAGAACCACATGATCATCATGCCCGATGCCGACATGGACCAGACCGTCGACGCGCTGATCGGCGCCGGATACGGCTCGGCCGGCGAACGCTGCATGGCGATCTCGGTGGCCGTCCCGGTCGGCAACGACACCGCCAACCGGTTGATGGAAAAACTGATCCCGCGCGTCGAAAGCCTGAAGGTCGGACCTTCGACCGACTCTTCGGCCGATTTCGGCCCGCTGGTGACGGCGCAGGCGCTGGAGCGCGTCAAGGGTTACGTCGACACCGGCGTCAAGGAAGGCGCCAAGCTGGTCGTCGACGGCCGTGGCTTCTCCATGCAGGGCTACGAGGATGGCTACTACATGGGCGGCTGCCTGTTCGACAACGTCACATCAGACATGCGCATCTACAAGGAAGAGATCTTTGGTCCGGTGCTCTCGGTGGTGCGCGCGCCGACCTATGAGAGTGCGATCAAGCTCGCCAACGACCATGAGATGGGCAATGGCGTCGCCATCTTCACCCGTGACGGTGACGCGGCGCGCGATTTCGCCTCGCGGGTCCAGGTCGGCATGGTCGGTATCAACGTGCCGATCCCGGTGCCGATCGCCTACTACACCTTCGGCGGCTGGAAGGCGTCCTCCTTCGGCGACCTCAACCAGCATGGCCCGGACGCGTTCCGCTTCTACACCAAGACCAAGACGGTGACCTCGCGCTGGCCGTCCGGCATCAAGGACGGTGCCGAATTCGTCATCCCGACGATGAACTAGCCGGACGATTCTTGCTTGCGCGTCCTCGCCTTCGGCTGCGGGCGCGCGGGCAGGCATCAAGGACGGTGCGGAGTTCGTCATCCCGACGATGAACTGAGACCGGAAAACATTGAGTATGAAGAAGGCGGGTTTATCCCGCCTTTTTCCATTCTGAAGCTCCGCCGTGCAGAATGGTCATGCGCCGATCTCCAGTCTTGCGACCCGGCCGTCATGCAGTGTGAAATTGTAGTGCAGCGTCGCCGGACTGCCGGGGAAATTGCCTGAGACGATGCCGGCGATCCGCCACGCATCGCCATTGGCGGTCACGTCGGCGACCTCAACCGTCACCCGGTATTTGCTTGTCGTTGCTTCCATCCATTTGCGGATGGCGGTCGAACCCAGATGGGTTTCGCCTTCGTCCTTGACCGTGGCATCCGACGAGAAGGGGATGAGCATGGCGCCGATGTCGTGCCTGTTCTTGGCGGCAAAATAATCGGTCAGCGGCTGCGGAAGTTTTACGGTCATGGTTTCATCTCCGGTTTCGGATCCCGCCATCGACGCAAAGGTCTGCGGCCTTGTCCGGCTCCTAAAATGAGATATGCTGACAAAATGACAAGAACCGACGAAAAAGTAAGGTACTTACCTAAAAGTAAGGGCGCGTCCGAAAGTAAGGTTGGGCCGGAAAATAAAGTTGAGGCGCTGACGCCATTGTCCGCGGCGAGCGGTGTCGAGAATGTGCTGCGGATCCTCGAAGGCCGCTGGAAGCTGGTGATCCTGTTTCACCTGTTCGGCGGCAAGGTGTTGCGCTTTTCGGACCTCGAACGGGCGATCCCGGCGATCTCGCAGAAGATGCTGATCCAGCAACTGAGGCAGATGGAGGGCGACGGGATCGTGCGCCGCATCGTGCATCATCAGGTGCCGCCGAAAGTCGAGTACTGCCTGACCGATTGGGGGCAGGCGCTATGCCCGGCTCTCGACGCCCTGCTGAAATGGGCGGCGCTTCGCGAACCCGTGGAAGGCTGACGCGGATCGTCGCCCTGCAGCGCGCCGCAAGATCGAATATGGTCGCAGTTTAGCTTGTTCCGTTTGTGCCGGCGGACAAGAATCCTGTCCAGTGGTGCCGGTGGCGGCAAGGCCTTAAATGGCGCTTGTTTTCGGATAGGGACCTCACCATATCGAATCCAGGGAATGTGATAAAATTCCCTGACGACAGACCGGAAACCAGAAGGAGTGACGTGATGAAGACGTCGAACCCGGCCTGGAACGCTCCGGCATATTGAGGCTGCCTATGTGCCTCCCTTTGCCGGAACGTGAAGGCGAAGGAGGTGCCAAATGGCACACAATTTTTCGTTTCGATGGATCAGGATAGCCGCGATCGGCGCCGTGCTGGCGATGTCGACGCTGTCCGCGCAGGCGCAATTCGTCTGCGGCGGCCACAGCGATCTTGTCGCGGGACTGGCGCAGGCCTTCCAACAAAAGCAGATCGGCTACGGTGTGGTCGGGCAAGCCGCCATTGTCGAGATCTATGTTTCGGCAAGTGGGACATGGACCATGCTGGTAACCGACGTGCAGGGCCGAAGCTGCATCATCGCGACCGGTGAGGGCTGGGAGAATACCCTCGCGGTGACCACAACGGCGAAAGGGATCTGAACCGCCCGATCAGCGCGTTGCAGCCACCTCGGCGTGGCCGCGCAGCAGCGCCATCAGCCGCTTGGCATCCTTGGCCGCGGCCTCCTCGTCGCCGTCAAGGATCGAGCGGATCAGCGCGACATGGTGCTCGGCCGATTCGGCAAGCCCGGTGTCGGCCTTGTAGCGGAACCAGAAGCGGCGGCTGTGGGTCTGCAAGGGAGCTGCCAGGCGGGCAGCGAACGGATTGTCGGCGGCCAGCGCCAGCGCTTCGTCGAGCGCCTTGTCGGCCTGGATGAAGGCAAGCACATTGCCCGCGATCACTGCCTTTTGCATGGCAAGGGCTGCCTCGTGAAACATGTCGGCGGCCTCGCGGGTGACGAAGCGGGCGGCGGAACGAGCCAGCACCACCTCGACGCCACGACGCGCATCCAGAACGCGCAGCCAGTCGCCGGGATGCAGCGGAGCGATCGCGATGCCGGCGCGCGGCCGCACGTCGAGCAGCCCTTCCCAGGCCAGTCGCTGGATTGCTTCACGCACCGGTGTGCGGCCGAGCGCCAGCCTTTCGATCAGGGCGCCCTCGGTGACGAAACTCGCCGGCGCCAGTTCGAGCGTGACGATCATGTGCTCGAGCACGCGGTAGGCTTTGGCCGCCGCGGGCTCGAATGTCGTAGTTGATTCCATGGATATCAAAGGCGATCTCCTGATATATTCAGGATATATCATAGGAGAATCCTCATTGACAGGCGGTTTCTTAACAGATATACCACTGATATATCAGATGGAGAGATGACCATGTGGGCCGGAGTTTTCCCAGCCGTTACGACCAAATTCACCGCCGACGACCGCCTCGACCATGCCGAGATGGAGCGCTGCTTTGGCCTGCAGATGGAGGCCGGCTGCGACGGCATCATCGTCTGCGGATCGCTCGGCGAAGGGCCGATGCTGTCGCCGGACGAGAAGATCGAAGTGCTGAAGACCGCGCAGAAGGTCGCCGGCAAGAAGCCGGTGCTGCTCACGGTCAATGAGGCCGGCACCCGCGAGGCGGCCAGCATTGCGCGCCGCGCCGCCAAGGAAGGCGCCAACGGCCTGATGGTGGTGCCGAGCCCGATCTATCACACCAATGCGGAAGAGACGGTTGCGGCGCTGCGCGCCGTCGCAGAGGCCGGCGACCTGCCGGTCATGATTTATTCCAACCGGCTTGCCTACCGCGTCGACGTCACCGTCGACCAGATGGAGGAACTGGCATCGGACAAGCGCTTTGTCGCCATCAAGGAATCCTCCGACGACATCCGCCGCTCGACCGAGATCATCAATCGTCTCGGCAACCGCTATGACCTGTTCACCGGCGTCGACAATCTCGCTTTCGAGGCGCTGTCGGTCGGCGCCATCGGCTGGGTCGCCGGACTGGTCACCGCGTTTCCACGCGAGACGGTCGCCATCTACCAGCTGATGAAGCAGGGCCGCCGCGAAGAGGCGCTCGCCATCTACCGCTGGTTCCGGCCGCTGCTCGATCTCGACGTCTCGACCTATCTGGTCCAGAACATCAAGCTTGCCGAAGTTTTTGCAATCAATACCAATGACCGCGTGCGCATGCCGCGCCAGCCGCTGTCGGGCGAGCGCCGCAAGGCAGTCGAGAAGATCGTCAAGGACGCACTGGCGGTTCGGCCGACACTGCCGCAGTTCTGAGAGTGGCAATGTCGCAGGCTGCATGGTGTGGATAGAAGCGAAGGTCGGTACATGCATCGCGATGTGCAGCCATGAATAGCGATGCTTCAATCGATGTCGCCATCGTCGGTGGCGGCATCATCGGCATCTGCGCCGCAGCCTGTCTTGCCGAGGCGGGGCGCTACGTCACGGTCTTCGACCGCACCGGCATTTGCGAGGAAACGAGCTCCGGCAATGCCGCCGCCTTCGCCTTTTCCGACGTCCTGCCAATGGCCCACAAGGGCATGATCCGGCAGCTGCCGAAATGGCTGGCCGACCCACTCGGCCCGCTCAGCATTCCGCCGGCCTATCTGCCAAAGCTGTTGCCCTGGCTGATACGCTTCTGGCGCGCCGGCGCGCCGGCAAAATACGAAGCGAGCCTCGCCGCCCAGGCGGGCATGATGAAACTCGCCGAAGCGGAATGGATGGGCCTGCTCGACCGTTCCGGCACGCGAGGCATGCTGCGCGAGGACGGCTCGCTCGAACTCTACGAGAGCGAGGCCGAGTTCCGTGCCTCACTGCCCGGCTGGGCGGCCCGCGAGCGCTTCGGCATCGGTTTCCGCCATGTCGAGGGCGAGGAACTGGCAGGTTTGCAGCCCGGGCTTTCGCCGCGCTTCATCAAGGGCACATTCGTGCCGGGATGGAAGACGGTCGCCGATCCAAAACTGCTCGGCAAGGCGGTGTGGGCCTACGCGCAGACCAAGGGCGCGCGCTTTGAAATGGCCCGGATCGAGCGCGTCGCGACGGATCAGCATGGCGCGACATTGACGCTGGCCGACGGCACGACCAGGCAGGCCAGGCATCTCATCATTGCCGCCGGCGCATGGTCGCATCTGCTGGCGAGGCAATTCGGCGATCGCATTCCGCTGGAGACCGAACGCGGCTATAACACGACATTGCCGAAGGCTGCCTTCGACGTGAAGCGGCAGCTGATCTTCTCCGGCCATGGCTTCGTCATCACGCCGCTCGAAACGGGCCTGCGCGTCGGCGGCGCGGTTGAGTTCGGCGGTATCGAGCGGCCGCCCAATTATGCGCGATCGAAGGCGCTGCTGCAGAAGGCACAGAAATTCCTACCGGGGCTCGATCCGGCCGGCGGGCGCGAATGGATGGGGTTCCGTCCCTCGTTGCCGGATTCGGTGCCCGTCATTGGTCGCGCGCCGGGAGGCCGGTCGGTGGTCTATGCCTTCGGCCATGGCCATCTCGGCCTGACCCAGGCGGCAGCCACGGGACGGTTGATCCGCGATCTCGTCCTGGGGCAGACTCCGCCGATCGATCTGGCCCCCTTCAGTCCACAACGATTTTGATTTTTCGGGTTTTGATTTTTCGAGGAGCGTCATGGCCAAGAAATCCTTCTTCTGCATAGACGGCCACACCTGCGGCAACCCGGTGCGGCTGGTCGCCGGCGGCGGCCCGCTGCTGCAGGGGTCGACGATGATGGAACGGCGCGCGCACTTCCTCGCCGAATATGATTGGATCCGCACCGGGCTGATGTTCGAGCCGCGCGGCCATGACGTGATGTCGGGTTCGATCCTCTATCCGCCGACGCGCGACGATTGCGACATCGCCATCCTGTTCATCGAAACCTCGGGCTGCCTGCCGATGTGCGGCCACGGCACCATCGGCACGGTGACGATGGCGATCGAGCACGGGCTGATCAAACCGAAGACGCCGGGCGTGCTCAGGCTCGACACGCCGGCCGGCCTGGTCATCGCCGAGTACAAACAGGTCGGCGACTATGTCGAGGAGGTGCGCATCACCAATGTGCCGTCCTTCCTCCATGCCGAAGGGTTGACCGTCGAATGCCCGCAGCTCGGCGAGATCACCGTCGATGTCGCCTATGGCGGCAATTTCTACGCCATCGTCGAGCCACAGAAGAACTATCGCGACATGGCCGACTATTCCGCCGGCGACTTCATCGCCTGGAGCCCGGTGGTGCGGCAGCGGCTCAACGAAAAGTACTCCTTCGTGCATCCGGAGAACCCCGGCATCAACCGGTTGTCGCACATGCTGTGGACCGGCAAGCCGACAGTGGAGGGTGCGGACGCCCGCAATGCCGTCTTCTATGGCGACAAGGCGATCGACCGCTCACCGTGCGGCACTGGCACCTCGGCGCGCATGGCGCAGCTTCATGCCAAGGGCAAGCTCAAGGCTGGCGACAGCTTCGTCCATGAATCGATCATCGGTTCGCTGTTCAAGGGCAAGGTCGAAAAGGACGTCACCGTCGCCGGCAAGCCGGCGATCATTCCCTCGATCGGCGGCTGGGCGCGGATGACCGGATTGAACACCATCTTCATCGACGACCGCGATCCGTTCGCACATGGTTTTGTCGTCAAGTGATATCTACTGATCATCGGCCGCGGCATTGACCGAGACCTCCTGGCGAAACCAGTCGGCGAAGGTCATCGCGGCGGGCGAAGCATTGACCGACATCGTCAGGAAGTAGCCCTTGTCGCGATTGGTTGCGACCTGTGACAAGACAATCAGATCGCCCCGCTTCAGTTCGTCCCGAAAAACGTCGACTGGACAAAGCGCCACGCCGTGGCCGGCGATGACCGCCGTTGCAAGAATGTTGAAGTCGGCGAAGACGGGTCCGTTGCCGACGTCGAAATTGGGTAGTCCGGCCTCGGAGAACCACTCGCGCCAGCCCTGACGGTTCTCGTCATGCAAAAGGTCCGCGCCTGCGATTCCCGCGGGTGTTCGCAGATGGTCCTTACCGGCGAAGTAATAGGGGCTGCACACCGGCCGGTTCAGGCGTGAAAACAGCTTGAGACTGGTGACGCCGGGAGTCGGATCCGCCCCAAGCGTGATCAGCACATCGTTCTCACCATCGCCGAGCCTTTCCTCGGCCCGTGCATAAGCCACCCGCATGCCGATATCGGGATGGCTGGCGGTGAAGTCCGGCAGGCGGGGCACGAGCCAACGGCTGGCAATGGAAGGTATGCAACCCACGGATACGGTTGCCACAGCCGCATTGCGCCGAATGCGCCGGCATGTGGCGCCGAGTTCGCCAAGTGCCCCGCTCGCCGAGGCCTGGAGGATTACCCCTGCATCCGTCAGCCGTACCTTGCGCGTGTCCCGGTGGAAGAGCGGCACGCCCAACCACTCCTCCAGTCGCCTTATCTGGTGACTGATGGCCGGGTGGGTGACGTGCAGCTCCTCGCCGGCAGCGGAGAAACTGAGATGACGCGCAGCGGCCTCGAAAGCCCGGACGGCGTTCAGCGGGACATATTCCATATGTAAAATTTACTAACATATCAGGTGAGAAGCAATCATTTGAAGACGCGCATATCTTGCGGCATTTCTGCAGTCGGATTTCGGGCCTGTTCCCGATCCGCAACCGGAGACTCCGGGCTTTTGACGATACGCAGGGAAAACGACCATGTTCACCAGGCAATTGGCTGATGTAGAAAAATCTGACTTCTTCGTGGATTGGGGCAATGGCACCAGCCACCGCCTGCTGACACAAAAGGACGGCATGGGGTTCACTGTCTGCCATACCGTGGTGCGTGCAGGCAGCGAATCACGCCTCCACTACCGGCGGCATTTCGAGGCCTGCTACTGCATCGCCGGCGCTGGCGAGGTCGAAGGCATGTCCGGTGAAGTGCATCGTATCGAGCCAGGCACGATCTATGTGCTCAATGAACATGACGATCACTATCTGCGTGCCGATGCTGCCAGCGACATGATCCTGGTCAGCGTCTTCAATCCTCCCCTTGATGGCACCGAGCGGCATGTCCTGAGCGGGAATGGCGGATCTGCCTACTGAGCCCGAGGAGCATCATTCCTCGATCGGCGGCAGGGCAGGGATGACCGGATTGAACACCATCTTCGTTGACGACCGCGATCCGTTCGCCCACGGATCCTGACCTAGCGGAAAGGAACAGAACGAAAAACGGACCCTGTCAGCAACGCAAGGATTCTTCTAATCACCTAATTTTGACGGCGATTTCTTCGAAACGGGGCGCATGATGCGGTCGAATCGTCAAAGACATTGCGTTATGCCAATGGTAGGGTCCGCGATAGTCCAGGGGCCGGATGGGAGAAAACGGGCAATCGGACGGCGTGTCGGCAAAACACGCACGACGATTGAAAAATGACGTTGCAATCCGGGCTCGAAACTTTACGACTAGGGGAAATACGAAAAGGAATGCGTCTGCATGGGCGACATTCCAGGGGAGCCACGTACACATGCAGTACTTTGTCCAGCAGCTTATCAACGGGCTGACGCTGGGATCGATCTATGGGCTGATCGCGATCGGCTACACGATGGTCTACGGCATCATCGGCATGATCAACTTCGCCCATGGCGACATCTTCATGGTGGGTGCCTTCACGGCGCTGATCGTCTTCCTCGTCCTCGGCGCGCTATTCTATTCGGTGCCCGTGGTCATCGCGCTGCTGGTCATGATGATCGTGGCGATGCTGCTCACCAGCCTCTACAACTGGACGATCGAGAAGGTCGCCTACCGCCCCCTGCGCGGTTCGTTCCGGCTGGCGCCGCTGATCACCGCGATCGGCATGTCGATCGCGCTGTCGAACTTCGTCCAGGTGACACAGGGCCCGCGCAACAAGCCGATCCCGCCGATGGTGTCGAAGGTCTACGACATCGGCGGCATCAGCGTGTCGCTGAAGCAGATCATCATCGTCATCGTCACCGCGCTGCTCCTGGCTCTGTTCTGGTATCTGGTCAACAAGACGTCGCTCGGCCGTGCGCAAAGAGCATGCGAGCAGGACCGCAAGATGGCGGCGCTGCTCGGCATCGATGTCGACCGGACGATCTCGATCACCTTCATCATGGGCGCGGCCCTTGCAGCGGTCGCCGGCACTTTGTTCCTGATGTATTATGGCGTCATTGCCTTCTCGGACGGCTTCACGCCTGGTGTGAAGGCGTTCACGGCAGCGGTGCTGGGCGGCATCGGTTCGCTGCCGGGCGCGGTGCTCGGTGGGCTGATGATCGGCTTCATCGAGAGCATGTGGTCGGCCTATTTCTCGATCGACTACAAGGACGTCGCGGCGTTCTCGATCCTGGCGATCGTGCTGATCTTCCTGCCTTCCGGCATATTGGGCCGGCCAGAAGTCGAAAAGGTCTGAGATCATGGCCGTCACCGTATCTCCGGAGCGCGACAGCGTCGCCACCCCTATCCAACGCGCCCTCAAGGAAGCGTTCTATGCCGGCGCCATTGCGCTTGGCCTGTTCGTGCTGTTCATCGGGCTGAAGACCGGTCAGAACATTTCCAATGAACTGGTCCTGACTGAGCGCTGGGGCCTGCTCGCCGCCGTGGTGATCGCTACGGCCGTCGGACGCTTCCTCTATGTCGCCTATGGCCAGCCCTTCATGGCCAACCAGAAGATCACCGACGTCGCCACCGGCCTGTTGCCGGCCAGCGTGGGGTCACGTTTCTTCCAGTTGCCGGCGTTCATACTGGCTGTCGTCGCGGCGGTGCTGCTGTTCGTGTTGAGCAACTCTCTCGCCGGATGGGTGGGAGCAGAACCGGCCGGCTATCTGCAATTCCTGCGCGCCCTGGCGGTCATCTATGTGCTGGCTAGCGTGATCTACTACTTCCGCGCCTTCATCCATGCCAACTTCACAAAGCTCGGCGTTGCCGCGCTCGTGCTGTACCCGATCCTCGTGGTCGCGGTGCTGTCGCTGAACGCTTGGTCGATTGTCGGAGGGCTGCAGGGCTCGCTGAAATGGGTCGACAATTTCGGCATCCAGATCCTGATCTATGTGATGCTGGCCTGGGGCCTCAACATCGTTGTCGGCCTCGCCGGCCTGCTCGACCTTGGCTACGTCGCCTTTTATGCGATTGGCGCCTATTCGTATGCGCTTCTCGGCACGCATTTCGGCCTGTCGTTCTGGATCCTGCTGCCCGCCGCCGGCATGATGGCCGCGTTTTGGGGCGTGATGCTCGGCTTTCCGGTGCTGCGCCTGCGCGGCGACTATCTGGCGATCGTGACTCTGGCATTCGGCGAGATCATCCGCCTGGTGCTGATCAATTGGCGCGAGGTCACCAACGGTTCGTCCGGCATTTCCGGCATTCCCAAGGTCAGCTTCTTCGGCCTGATGTCGTTCAACGTGTCAGACCCGAACTACATCGCCAAGGTGCTGGGCATCGCCCAATCGGGCGCCTATTACAAGATTTTCCTCTACTATCTGATCCTGGGGCTCTGCCTGCTCACCGCCTTCGTCACCATCAGGCTGCGCCGTCTGCCGGTTGGCCGCGCATGGGAAGCGCTGCGCGAGGACGAGATCGCCTGCCGGTCTCTGGGTATCAACACCACCACCACCAAGCTGACCGCCTTTGCCACCGGTGCCATGTTCGGTGGCTTCGCCGGCTCGTTCTTCGCCGCACGGCAAGGCTTCGTCAGCCCGGAATCCTTCGTCTTCCTGGAATCGGCGATTATCCTGGCGATCGTCGTGCTCGGCGGCATGGGCTCGCTGGTCGGCATCGCCGTCGCCGCCATTGTGATGATCGGCGGCACCGAGGCGCTGCGCGAACTCGACTTCCTCAAGCAGATATTCGGGCCGGACTTCACGCCCGAACTCTACCGCATGCTGTTGTTTGGCATGGCCATGGTCATCGTCATGCTGTGGAAGCCGCGCGGCTTCGTCGGCAGCCGTGAACCGACGGCCTTCCTCAAGATACGCAGGGCCGTGTCAGGATCCTTCACCAAGGAGGGCCACGGCTGATGAACGCGGTCACACCCATGAACGACGCCATCCTGCAGGTCGAGCATCTGTCGATGAAGTTCGGCGGCCTGGTCGCTATCGGCGACCTGTCCTTCACCGCCAAGCGCGGCGAGATCACCGCGCTGATCGGCCCCAATGGTGCCGGCAAGACCACCGTGTTCAACTGCATCACCGGCTTCTACAAGCCGTCGGAAGGCATGATCACGCTCAACCGGAACGACGGCTCGAGCTATCTGCTCGAGCGGCTGCCCAATCATGAGATCCCGGCGCGTGCCAAGGTGGCGCGCACCTTCCAGAACATCCGCCTGTTCTCGGGCATGACGCTGCTGGAGAATCTTTTGGTTGCCCAGCACAACAAGCTGATGAAGGCATCGGGCTATACGGTGCTGGGCCTGTTCGGCTTCAGCGGCTACCGCAAGGCCTCGGCCGAATCGGTCGAGCTTGCCAGGCACTGGCTGGAGAAGGCCGATCTCGTCGACCGTGCCGACGATCCGGCCGGTGACCTGCCCTATGGCGCGCAGCGGCGCCTCGAGATCGCCCGCGCCATGTGCACGGGGCCGGAGCTTCTGTGCCTCGACGAGCCGGCGGCCGGCCTCAATCCAAAGGAATCGGCGGCGCTCAACGAACTTCTGATCGACATCAAGAACACCACGGGCACCTCGATCCTGTTGATCGAGCATGACATGTCGGTGGTCATGCAGATTTCAGACCATGTCGTGGTGCTGGAATATGGCCGCAAGATCTCCGACGGCAGTCCGCAATCGGTGCGTACCGATCCACGCGTCATCGCCGCCTATCTCGGCGTCGACGACGAGGAGGTTGAGGCGGTCCTTACCGAAGTCGGCGACGAAGACGTCATCGAACAGCTCGATACGGGGCCGGATGCCGCGCACGGCCCGGGAACGTCGTCTTCGTTTCTCGCCGGGCCGGTGACCGACACGGTCGGCCACAGCGAAGGCGAACGGGTCACGGTGGCGAAGGGCGCGTCAAAGGCCGGTCAGGTCGACGCAAGATCGCTCGCCGCGGCGAACGAGGCGGCCTCGCTGACGGCGGTACCGGCCGCGAAGCCCGCTCCAGCGGCGAAAGCAAAGCCTGCTCCGAAAGCGGCGTCAAAGGCGGCAACCGGAACGGCGGTGAAGTCGACCGCGGCGCCCGCACCTGCCAAACCGGCCGCCAAAGCTCCGGCAACCGCCAAGGCGCCAGCGACGAAGACTGCAACAACGAAGACTCCGACGGCGACGGCTGGGGGAATCTCCAACCGGCTTGCGGCGCCGCGCGGCGGCAAGGCCGACAATCTGACCCGCATCAAGGGCATCGGTACGGTCAACGAGAAGAAGCTCAACGATCACGGCATCTTCCACTTCGACCAGATCGGCGCCTGGAAAAAGGCCGACGTTGAGGCCGCCGAAGCCTATCTCGCCTTTGACGGGCGCATCGCGCGTGAGGAATGGGTCAAGCAGGCCAAGCTGCTTGGCCAGGGCAAGGATACGGAATTCTCGCGCCGCGTCGATGCGGGCAAGGTGGCGACCAGCCATGCTTCCGGGAAGACTGCAAATGCAGCTTCGGGGAAGGCCGCAAGCGCGGCTTCCGGGAAGACCGCAAGCGCGGCTTCTGGGAAGACCGCCAAGCCTGTGGCGGGCAAGCGTGGAGGGGGTAAGTGATGGCCGGGACAACACTGCTCGATATCAAGGGTGTGCAAACCTATTACGGCAACATCCGGGCGCTGAACGGCGTCGATGTCAGCGTCAACCAGGGTGAGATCGTGGCGCTGATCGGCGCCAACGGCGCCGGCAAGTCGACGCTGATGATGACCATCTTCGGCGCGCCTCGCGCTCGATCCGGCACCATCACCTTTGCCGGCACCGACATCACCCAGATGCCGACGCACGAGATCGCGCGCATGCGCATTGCTCAGTCGCCGGAGGGCCGGCGCATCTTCCCGCGCATGACGGTGATGGAGAACCTGCAGATGGGCGCCAGCCTCGACAACCTCAAACACTATGACGAGGACGTCGAGAAGGTGTTCACGCTGTTCCCACGGCTGAAGGAGCGCATCGCCCAGCGCGGCGGCACGCTCTCGGGCGGGGAGCAGCAGATGCTGTCGATCGGACGCGCGCTGATGGCGCGGCCGAAGCTGCTTTTGCTCGACGAACCGTCGCTCGGCCTGGCGCCACTGATCGTCAAGCAGATCTTCGACGCCATCCGTGAGCTGAACCGCACCCAGGGGCTGACCGTGTTCCTGGTCGAGCAGAACGCCTTCGGCGCGCTCAAGCTCGCCACGCGCGGCTATGTCATGGTCAATGGCAATGTGACGATGAGCGGCACCGGCAAGGAACTGCTCGCCAATCCGGAAGTGCGCGCCGCCTATCTCGAAGGCGGACACCACTGAGCTCAGGAGACTTCACCATGCAGGGCATTCTCTACGAGGAGCCGTCGATCTGGCAATTCTTCTTCGTCACCTGTCTGCTCGGCGGCTGGGCGGCTTGGATGACAGGCAAGGCCAGCGCTCAGACATGGCGCAGCTTCATGCATCTGTTCGCCTATATGCTCGGCCTTGGCATCGGCATCCGCTTCATCCATCACGCGCTGTTCGGCGGCACGATGTTCTCGCTGCACTATTACATTGTCGACACCATCGTGCTGATGATCCTCGGCTTCGTCGGCTATCAATACACGCGCACCAACCAGATGGTGACGCAGTATAATTGGCTCTATGAAAGAGCTTCAATCTTGAGCTGGAAACCGAAAGGTTGACGTTCATCATTAACGCCGCTTCGGGGATGAATCGGCGTGACAAGGGCCTGAAAATCGGCAAACTATGCTTTCTGCGATAAGGGTGGGCATCGCATGAAAGCTTCATCCACGCCCACTCCGTAAATGGGAGCGTTTAAATGAAAAAGTCACTTTTGTCCGCCGTCGCCCTGACCGCGCTCGTCGCGTTCGGCGGCAACGCGTGGGCTGATGTACTGATCGGCGTCGCCGGTCCGATCACCGGTCCGAACGCAGCCTTCGGCGCACAGCTTCAGAAGGGTGCGGAAGCGGCTGTCGCCGACATCAATGCCAAGGGCGGCATCAATGGCGAGCAGATCAAGCTCGAGGTTGGCGACGACGTCTCCGATCCGAAGCAGGGCATCTCGGTCGCCAACAAGTTCGTCGGCGACGGCGTCAAGTTCGTGGTCGGCCACTTCAACTCGGGCGTCTCGATCCCGGCATCGGAAGTCTATGCGGAAAACAACATCGTCGAGATCACGCCGGCCGCGACCAACCCGCAGTTCACCGAGCGTGGCCTGTGGAACGTGTTCCGCACCTGCGGACGCGATGACCAGCAAGGCAGCATTGCCGGCGCCTATCTCGCCGCGAACTTCAAGGACGCCAAGATCGCCGTCGTTCACGACAAGACCACCTACGGCCAGGGCCTTGCCGACGAAACCAAGAAGGCGATGAACGCCAAGGGCGTGACGGAAGTCATGTATGAAGGCATCAATGTCGGCGACAAGGACTTCTCGGCGCTGATCGCCAAGATGAAGGAAGCCGGCGTCTCCATCATCTATTGGGGCGGCCTCCACACCGAAGCCGGCCTGATCATCCGCCAGGCGGCTGACCAGGGCCTCAAGGCGACGCTGATCTCCGGTGACGGCATCGTGTCGAACGAGCTGGCTTCGATCGCGGGCGACGCGGTTGCGGGCACGCTCAACACGTTCGGCCCGGATCCGCGCCTGATCCCCGCCAACAAGGAACTCGTCGAGAAGTTCCGCGCGCAGGGTTTCGAGCCGGAAGCGTACACGCTCTACGCTTACGCTGCCGTGCAGGCGCTTTCGGAAGCAGCGACGGCCGCCAAGTCGAACGACCCGCAGGAAGTTGCCAAGGCGCTGCATGCGAATGGCCCGTTCAAGACCGTGCTCGGCGACCTGTCCTATGACGCCAAGGGCGATCCGACGCTGCCCGGCTACGTCATGTACGAATGGAAGAAGGGCGACGACGGCAAGTACACTTACATCCAGAAGATGTAAGCCTGTCGGCCTCGATTTTTATGGAATGCCCGGCGCTTCGCGCCGGGCATTTTTCTTTTGAGCCTTGCTCCCTTTCAGATGAACCCGGCAAGCCGATACAGCCGGCCTTTAGCCGGAAAAGGATCATGCCTTGAACGGCAGCGCCGGCGCTTTCTTGCGCGTTCGACCGAATGCGACCAGCTTTGGCGCAAAGATTCCGTTTAAATCGATTTAATTCAGCGTCAATTTTGTTTGCACTGCAGCATTTTCGCGCTAATCATGACGCCCAGTTTCCTCCCCGACACTGTCCGGAGTTCGTCCTTGGCCATTACGAAGATCCTCGTCGCCAACCGATCCGAAATCGCCATTCGCGTCTTTCGCGCCGCCAACGAACTTGGCCTCAAAACCGTGGCGATCTGGGCCGAGGAGGACAAGTATTCGCTGCATCGCTTCAAGGCCGACGAGAGCTACCAGGTCGGGCGCGGACCGCACCTGACCCGGGATATGGGACCGATCGAAAGCTACCTGTCGATCGAGGAGGTGATCCGCGTCGCCAGGCTTTCGGGCGCCGATGCCATCCATCCCGGCTACGGGCTTTTGTCGGAAAGCCCCGAATTCGCCGAAGCCTGCGCGGTCGCCGGCATCACCTTCATCGGGCCGAAGCCGGACACGATGCGCCGGCTCGGCAACAAGGTTGCCGCGCGCAATCTGGCGATCGAGGTCGGCGTGCCGGTGATCCCCGCCACCGATCCGTTGCCGGACGACATCGACGCGGTCAAGAAGCTGGCCAAGGGGATCGGCTATCCGGTGATGCTGAAGGCATCGTGGGGTGGCGGCGGGCGCGGCATGCGCGCCATCCGCTCCGAGGCCGATCTTGCCCGCGAGGTCATGGAAGGCAAGCGCGAGGCGAAAGCGGCCTTCGGCAAGGACGAGGTCTATCTCGAAAAGCTGATCGAGCGCGCCCGCCATGTCGAGGTGCAGGTGCTGGGTGACACGCATGGCAATGCGGTGCACCTGTTCGAGCGCGACTGCTCGATCCAGCGCCGCAACCAGAAGGTCGTCGAGCGGGCGCCGGCGCCATATCTCGAAATGTCGCAGCGCGAGGAGCTTTGCGGCTACGCGCTGAAGATCGCGCGCGAGACCAGCTACATCGGTGCCGGTACGGTCGAGTTCCTGCAGGATGCCGATACCGCCAAGTTCTATTTCATCGAGGTCAATCCGCGCATCCAGGTCGAGCACACCGTCACCGAGCAGGTGACCGGCATCGACATCGTCAAGGCGCAGATCCACATCCTCGACGGCTTTGCCATCGGCACGCCGGAATCGGGCGTGCCGGCGCAGCAGGACATCCGGCTGAACGGCCATGCCTTGCAGTGCCGCATCACCACCGAAGACCCCGAGCACAATTTTATTCCCGACTACGGCCGCATCACCGCCTATCGTGGAGCCACCGGCTTCGGCATCCGCCTCGATGGCGGCACCGCCTACTCCGGCGCGGTCATCACCCGCTTCTACGATCCACTGCTGGAGAAGGTGACGGCCTGGGCGCCGACGCCGGCCGAGACCATTGCCCGCATGAACCGGGCGCTGCGCGAGTTCCGCATCCGCGGCGTCGCGACCAACCTGACCTTCCTCGAAGCGATCATCAACCACCCGAGCTTCGCCGACAATTCCTACACGACCAAGTTCATCGACACGACGCCGGAACTGTTCCAGCAGGTCAAGCGCCAGGACCGCGCGACCAAGCTCATCAATTATCTGGCCGACGTGTCGGTCAACGGCCATCCCGAGACGCGCGGCCGGCCGCAGCCGAAGGCCGACGCGGCCGCTCCCGTGGTGCCGTATCTCAACGGCAATGTGCCGGGCGGCAGCAAGCAGAAACTGGACGTGCTCGGACCGGAAAAATTCGCCGCCTGGATGCGCGAGCAGAAGGAGGTGCTGGTCACCGACACGACGATGCGCGACGGTCATCAGTCGCTGCTGGCGACACGTGTGCGCACGCATGACATCGCCGGCATCGCCGGCACCTATGCGCGCGCCCTGCCGCAGCTTCTGTCGCTTGAATGCTGGGGCGGCGCCACCTTCGACGTCGCCATGCGCTTCCTCACCGAGGATCCATGGGAGCGGCTGTCGCTGGTGCGCGAGGCAGCGCCCAATCTGTTGCTGCAGATGCTGCTACGCGGTGCCAATGGCGTCGGCTACACCAATTATCCCGACAATGTCGTGCAACATTTTGTCAAGCAGGCAGCAAGCGGCGGCATCGACCTGTTCCGCGTGTTCGACTGCCTGAACTGGGTCGAGAACATGCGCGTCGCCATGGACGCGGTCGGCGCCGAAGGCAAACTGATCGAAGCGGCGATGTGCTACACCGGCGACATACTCGACCCGGCGCGAGCCAAATATGATCTCAAATACTATGTCGGCCTGGCTGGCGAATTGCAGGCGGCCGGCGCCCACATCATCGCCGTCAAGGACATGGCTGGTTTGCTCAAGCCGAGTGCTGCCCGCGCGCTGTTCAAGGCGCTGCGCGAGGCGACCGAGCTGCCGATCCATTTCCACACCCACGACACGTCGGGCCTGTCGGCGGCGACGGTGCTGGCGGCGGTGGAGAGCGGCGTCGATGCCATCGACGCGGCGATGGATGCCTTCTCAGGCAACACCTCGCAGCCTTGCCTTGGCTCGATCGTCGAGGCGCTGAAGGGCACCGAGCGCGACCCGGGCCTCGATCCGCAATGGATCCGCAAGATCTCCTTCTACTGGGAAGCGGTGCGCAACCAGTACGCCGCCTTCGAAAGCGACCTCAAGGGACCGGCCTCGGAAGTCTACCTGCATGAAATGCCGGGCGGACAGTTCACCAATCTCAAGGAACAGGCGCGCTCGCTCGGTCTCGAGACACGCTGGCACGAGGTGGCGCAGACCTATCATGACGTCAACCTGATGTTCGGCGATATCGTCAAGGTGACGCCGTCGTCCAAGGTCGTCGGCGACATGGCATTGATGATGGTCAGCCAGGATCTGACGGTTGCCGATGTCGAAAATCCGGCCAGGGATATCGCCTTTCCGGATTCGGTCGTCTCGATGCTGCGCGGCGATCTCGGCCAGTCGCCCGGCGGTTGGCCGGCAGCGCTGCAGAAGAAGGCGCTGAAGGGCGACAGACCGATCACGGTGCGGCCCGGTTCGCTGCTCAAGCCGGCCGATCTCAAGGCCAGTCGCAAGGAAATCGAGGAGAAGCTCGAGCGCAAGCTCTCGGAGTTCGAATTCGCCTCGTGGCTGATGTATCCGAAGGTGTTTTCCGACTTCGCCGGCGCGCAGGAGACCTACGGACCGGTCAGCGTCCTGCCGACGCCGACCTATTTCTACGGCATGAAGCCGGAAGACGAGATCTTCGTCGACATCGAGAAGGGCAAGACGCTGGTGGTGCGCTGCCTGGCCATCGGCGATGTCGACGACAAAGGCATGGTCACCGTGTTCTTCGAGCTCAACGGCCAGCCGCGGCGCGTCAAGGTGCCCGACAGGGCGCATGGCGCGTCCGCCGCCAAGGCCCGCCGCAAGGCCGAGCCGGGCAACGAGGCGCATGTCGGCGCGCCGATGCCGGGCGTCGTTTCGGCGCTTTCGGTTGCCGCCGGCCAGGCCGTGAAGGCCGGTGACGTGCTGCTCTCCATCGAAGCGATGAAGATGGAGACGGCGCTGCATGCCGAGCGCGACGGCACGGTCGCCGAGGTGCTGGTCAAGGCCGGCGATCAGATCGATGCGAAGGATCTTTTGATCGCCTTCAACTGAGGTGTGTTGATATTCAGGTGATGCCGGCCTGCAAACGCCGGCTTCCTGCGCTTCCGGTGCTCACGTACTTTAAGTACGCTCCACTCGGTTCTCGGAAGCCACCTTGTTTGGTCTTCGCGCCCGTCTCGACTCCGACTTGGCCTGACCTGAATCTCAACACACCTCTGGGTGTGCCCAACCCTTCATGCCGCACCGATATTATCTTGACCCGCCGCGCTTGGTCGGGCATCGAACCCGCTCAAATCCGTCACGGTCGGCTTCCGAGTCGTGATGCATAAAAGACGTGGAGAAAAACATGGCCGACGATATCACCGAGACCAGCCAGACTGTAGCCGCCGGCCAGCTGCGTGCCTTCATCGAACGCATAGAGCGGCTCGAGGAAGAGAAGAAGACCATTTCCGACGACATCAAGGAAGTGTTCGCCGAGGCCAAGGGCACCGGCTTCGACACCAAGGCGATGCGCACCATCATCCGGCTGCGCAAGAAGGATCAGGCCGAGCGGCAGGAGGAGGAAACCATCCTCGACCTGTACAAGGCCGCGCTCGGCATGGTGTAAGAGCCTGTTCGGAAATTCTACTCCGGCGGCCATCTGATGGCTCGCCGAAGCGAATTTCGAAACAGTCTCTAGAGGCTGGCAACAGTCTCAGCCTGGGCGTGATGCTGGAGCGGCATCGAACCATGAGCGAATTCGACTTCGGCGCCCGCCGCGCCTCTGAATTCCGCCAGCGCGGCTTCTGGACGCTGTTCGACGAACGGCATCCGGAGGAAAAGGCTCTGCTGGCGAGGCGCGGACCCTGGTTCTGGCAGCGCGGGCTGCCCGACTTCGCATTGGTCCTTTCCATGTATGTCGCGCCGGCGCAGAACCATGTCGGCGTCTTCTTTGGGCGCAACGAGAAGTTCGGCGCCACGGGAGCGTGGTCGCGGTTGAAGCCGTTCCAATCGGCGATCGAAGGCAAGTTGAAGCTCAGGCCGGAACAGAGTTGCGAGGGCCTTGGCATCAATTCGATGTGGCGGGTGAATTGCTTTGCCGAGGACAACTGGCCGGCGATGACCGACTGGCTGGTGACGGAGGCCTCGCGCATCGAGCGCGTGGTCACCGAGGTTCTGGCGGACGGAGACCAGGCCTGAGCGTGAAATTCGCGCCTGCCGGACGCCGACACGGCGAGCGTTTTGCGATCAGTTCGACTTCGCCGTATCGCGGCCGATCTCGTCCAGATGGTGCTGCAGCGTCATGTGGTCGAGCGTGCCCATCGGCAGATTGACGAACAGCGAGATGCGATTGCTGAGCATGCGAAAGGCATCGGCGAAGGCGAGGTGCACCTCGGCATCGGTGCCGAGGGCCTTGGCCGGGTCCGGTATCGCCCAGAGTGCCGTCATCGGATGGCCGGGCCATATAGGACAGGCTTCGTTCGCGGTGTTGTCGCAGACGGTGAAGACGAAGTGCATTTCCGGTGCGTCGGGCGCGGCGAATTCGTCCCAGCTTTTCGAGCGGGCGAAGCCGGTGTCGAAGCTGAGGGTTTCGAGCAGTTGAAGTGCGTAGGGATTGACCGTGCCCTTCGGCTGCGAGCCGGCGGAAAAGGCCCTGAACTTACCGGCGCCGATCCGGTTGAGGATGGCTTCCCCCATGATGGATCGCGCCGAATTGGCGTTGCACAGAAACAGCACATTGTAGAAATTGTCGCTCATCTCAAGACCTCCCCGGCAGGCGACTGGATGATTGGGCGGCAAATTCCGTCGGGACGTCGCCGCTTGGCAAAAGTATATCGAAAAGAAGCGGCGTAGAAAGGTTTCGCGACCGTGTGATGACATCTGGTCAGGTCACATGTCCATCGTCGCCTGGTGTTGACAGTTTTTTGCGTTTGACGTCCCTGCCGAAGCCGAACAGAGGGTTGCGCCTGATGAACGTTTCAAAGCTTCCCGAAGACGAGAACGACACGGCAAGCGGGGGCTTCTTCCGCGCACGCTGGCAAGGCCTGGTGCCGCTCGATCGACTGTTCTGGCGCGACCTCGTCCTTGTCGGCACCGCGATCAACGTCGCATCGTCGGTGGCCGCGATCATCCTGCTCACACTGAAGCTGCCGCTCGCACTGGCTCTGGCGGTGCATTTCGCGCCTGTGCCCTACAGCATCTTTCTGACCTTTGCCGTATGGCGGACCACGGAAAAGGTTAGAGGCGCCAAGGCCTCATTGATGACGCTTGGCGCCACATTGTGGCTGATCCTGGTGGTTGTGGTCTGACAGCGCGGACATGGCGCCTGGCGCGTTCGCCGGGCTTCCTGCCGCGCAACCAAAAAGGGCAGCCGCAGCCGCCCTTCCCATCCATCCAGCGATCGTGTTGGGCTTAAGCCGCCGGCTCGAATTTCAGCGCCACGCCATTGATGCAGTAGCGCAGGCCGGTCGGCGGCGGGCCGTCCTCGAAGACATGGCCGAGATGGCTGCCGCAGCGGGCGCAATGGCATTCGGTGCGGACCATACCATAGCTGCGGTCGACGGTGTTCTCGACCGAGCCCGGCACCGGGTCGTTGAAGCTTGGCCAGCCGGTGCCGCTCTCGAACTTCAGCTTGGATTCGAACAGCGGCTGGTCGCAGCCGACGCAGGAAAACGTGCCGGCGCGCTTCTCGTAGAGCAAAGCACAGCTTCCCGGCCGCTCGGTGCCGTGGCCGCGCATGACGGCGTATTGCTCCGGCGTCAGCCGGGCGCGCCATTCGGCGTCGGTGCGGGTGACGGGGTAGGTGTGGGTGTCCATTTGATCTCCTCAGCCTTGCCGGCTCGTTGTTGATTGCAAGCTCATATTCGCACCAAGATAGGCATTTGTTACCGGGTTTGCCCGCATTTTCGATCGCGCTTTCATGCGATGGCTGCAAGATAGCGTGCGACCGATGTATCGAATGCCGCTTTTGCATCCCCAATGACATTCTGGTTCCACCATGCGCCGTAGATATCGTCGAATGCGAACGAGTCCAGCGCCACCGCGATGCGGCGCACGGCCGCTGCGTTGAGCGGAATGTAATTGGGATAGCTGTACATGAAGCTGACATGGCGGCGCGTCGGCGTCACCTGCACCGTATCGCCGGTCAGGATGGCGTTGCCGCCATCGCGCTTCCAGTGCAGCACCTGGCTTCCGGCAAAATGACCACCGCAGCGGATGAGTGTCAGCGATGGGTTTATCGCGCGCGTCTCGCCCTCCCAACTGACGATCGCCTTGTGCGGCCGTAGGATCCATTGGCGGTCGTCGGCATGGAGATAGATCGGCACGCCGCCAAACGCCTCGCTCCATTCGATCATCGCCGAGTAGAAGTGGCAGTGCGAGATGGCGATCGCTGCCAGGCCGCCGCGGCGGTTGATCTCGGCCACCGCCTCGTCGCTGACCATCGAGATGCAGTCCCACAGCACGTTGCCGTGCGGCGTCTGCGCCAGCAACGCGCGCTGGCCGATGGCGAAGCGCGGCTCAATGCCGAAGGCAAGAACGCCGGCGTCGTCCCTGACCATAACCCGGTGACCGGCAGCGAGCTCTTGCGGTGTGATCCACGCCTGGCCTTCCCAGCGCACATATTGCCGCTCGTCCTCGCAGATCGGGCAGCGGTTCGGCGGTGCCTCTGTTGCCGCGAACTGGACGCCGCATTGCAGGCAGAGAAAGCAGGTCATCGTTTTTCCTGTCAGTAGCTATTTAATGCTTCCTTGAAAGCTGCTTCGTTGCGCCTTCCAGCCCGGCCAGCGTCAGCGGGAACATGCGGCCGCCAAAGATGTCGCGGATCATGGCAATCGAATGGGTAAAGCCCCAGTTCTTCTGGCTCTCGGGGTTCAGCCATACCGCGTTGGGCCATTGCTGCAGCAGGCGGCCGAGCCAGACGCTGCCTGCTTCAGGATTCCAGTGTTCGACGGAGCCGCCGGGGTGCGCAATCTCGTAAGGGCTCATCGAGGCGTCGCCGACCACGATCACCTTGTAGTCCGGCCCATATTTGTGAAGCAGGTCGAAGGTCGGGATCGTCTCGGCATGCCGGCGGCGATTGTCCTTCCACACGCCCTCATAGAGGCAGTTGTGGAAATAAAAATATTCGAGCTGGCGGAATTCGGCGCGGGCGGCCGAAAACAGCTCCTCGACACTCTTGATGTGGTCGTCCATCGAGCCGCCGACGTCGAAGAACATCAGAAGCTTCACGGCGTTGCGTCGTTCCGGCCGCGTTCGCACGTCGAGATAGCCATGCTCGGCGGTGGCGTGGATGGTGCCGGGCAGGTCGAACTCCTCCTCGGCGCCCTCGCGCACCCAGCGGCGCAGCCGCTTCAGCGCGATCTTGATGTTGCGGGTGCCGAGTTCGACGGCATCGTCGAAATTCCTGAACTCGCGCCTGTCCCAGACTTTTACAGCGCGGCGGTTGCGGCTTTCGTGCTGGCCGATGCGCACGCCTTCGGGATTGTAGCCATAGGCGCCAAAGGGCGAGGTGCCGCCGGTGCCGATCCATTTCGAGCCGCCCTGGTGGCGGCCTTTTTGCTCCTCCAGCCGCTGTTTCAAGGTCTCCATCAGCTTTTCGAAACCGCCGAGTGCCTCGACCAGCTTTTTCTCCTCGTCGGTCAGGTGCTTCTCAGCGAGGCGGCGCAGCCATTCTTCCGGGAGATTCGCGACGTCCACGGCATCCGGTCCGCCGAGCGCTTCGACACCCTTGAAGACATGGGCAAACACTTGGTCGAAGCGGTCGATATGGCGTTCGTCCTTCACCAGTGCGGTGCGGGCGAGATAGTAGAAACCCTCGACGTCATAGTCGACCAGCCCGGCTTCCAGCCCCTCCAGCAGCGACAGATATTCCCGCAGCGAAACGGGAACGCGCGCTGCCTTCAGTTCGAGGAAGAAGGGGATGAACATGGTCTATCTACAGCAAATCATACTCGATGAAGCCGGTCCGGCGCGCCACATGGTCGTAGAGCTTGCGTGCCGTGGCATTGGTCTCGTGCGTCATCCAGTAGACATTCTTGACGCCGATCCCGGCTGCTTCCTGCTTAACCGCCTCGATCAGCGCCGCACCGATGCCCTTGCCGCGCACGTCCGGGTCGGCGAACAGGTCCTGCAGATAGCAGTTGTTCTGCTCCGCCCAGCAGGAGCGGTGATAGAGATAATGGGTCAGGCCGACGGCCTTGCCGTCAAGCGTGGCGATAAAACCCTTCGGCTCGAACTCACCCGCCGTGAACAGCCGCTTCCAGGTGACGACGTAGACTTCCTCCGGCAGCTTGGTTTCGTAGAAGGTCAGGTAGTCGGTCCACAGACGCCGCCAGTCGGCGTGGTCGGACTGAGCAAGCGGGCGGACAGTGATCTCGGTCATTTCGATCCCTCTCTGAAGTCTGGACCCGATCCATACCAACAGAACCGGGATCAGGAACACCCTTGCCTACCCCGCCGGCCTACCCCGCCGGCAAATTATACTCGCGAAAAGCGGTCGCGAGCATATGCAGCGCCTCTCGCGCCCGCGGCGCCAAGGCGTGCGAATGCAAGACGATCTCGGAAGGGGGAATGGGTGGCAGGCCGAGTTCGCGGCCTACCTCGACCAAGCCAGGGGGAACGACACGCTGGGCGAGGGCGGAAACGACGAAGCCGGCCGATACCGCGATGTTGACAGCCGCGCCGCCGCCGCCGACGAAAGCCACGTTCCAGGCAATGCCTGCTTTATCCAGCGCCTCGACCGCTCTCAGGCGGTCCGGGCAGTTGCATACGGTGCTTAAAAGAGCCAGGCGCAAGGGTGTTCCGGGTCGCCATTCGAAGGCTGGGGCCGCGAACCAGCCATAATGGGTGCGCGACAAGGCTTCGCCCCCGCGACTGTCATCTTCCTGGTGCACGATCACCGCATCGAGTTCGCCGCGATCGAAAGCTTCCTCCAGCAAAGAACTGGTATCGATCCTTATACTGAGCGCGAGCGACGGATCGTGGGCATGAAGCTGGGCTATCAGTATGGAAAGCTCGGGCCCCGCGACGTGGTCGACAAAGCCGAGTGCAAGGCGACACGGCGCCTCGGAAAACTCCGTGATGGCGCGTTCGTGGGCGGCAAGGAATTCGCGGGCCGCCGGGAGAAAAACCGCTCCCCTTGCCGACAGGCGAACGCGGCGCGGGGTTCGTTCGATCAAACGCGCCCCGAGCTTCTCTTCGAGCCGGCGCCTTCGACCCCGGCGAATTGCGCGCTGGCGGAAAAGATCGCCACCGGAAACCTCGACAGCCTCGCGCAGGGCTCGCCCAGGCTCGCGACCCTCGATCCATCCGGCGCCATCGCGCATGCCGCCCTGGTCAACGGTTTTGGCTGGGTCATGCTCTATAGCGGGATCGGCGTTCTTGCTCTCGCCGTCATCAGCTTCATCATCTTCGGCGCGAAGACTGTCGCGCCGAAGGAGGGAAGGGGGCAGCATTCCGCTCAGACCGCTGGCGAGGTCTGCTCGTAGCCGCTCGACACCTGCGCGGATCGCCCTAGCCCTGCCGCCTCGCCATGAAGGCCAGCCGCTCGAACAGATGCACGTCCTGTTCGTTCTTCAGCAACGCACCATGCAGCTTGGGCAGGGCGTTCTTCGGGTCGGCGCGCAGGTCTTCCGGCGCGATGTCGTCGGCGACCAGCAGGCGGATCCAGTCGAGCGCCTCGGAGGTCGATGGCTTCTTCTTCAGGCCGGGCACCTCGCGGATCTCGTAGAACTGCGTCAGCGCCGCCCGCACCAGGTTCTGCTTGATGCCGGGATAGTGCACGTCGACGATTTTGTGCAGCGTGTCGACGTCCGGGAAGCGGATATAGTGGAAGAAGCAGCGGCGCAGGAAGGCGTCCGGCAGCTCCTTCTCGTTGTTGGAGGTGATGATGACGATCGGCCTGACCGCGGCGCGGATCGTCTCGCCGGTCTCGTAGACGAAGAACTCCATCCGATCGAGCTCCTGCAGCAGATCGTTGGGGAACTCGATATCGGCCTTGTCGATCTCGTCGATCAGAAGCACGACCTTCTTGCCGGCCGCGAAAGCCTCCCAAAGCTTGCCGCGCTTGATGTAGTTCCTGATGTCGTTAAAGCGGTCATCGCCAAGCTGGCTGTCGCGCAGCCGCGAGACGGCGTCGTACTCGTAGAGGCCCTGCTGCGCCCTTGTGGTTGACTTGA
Source organism: Mesorhizobium kowhaii (assembly GCF_003253745.1). Lineage (GTDB taxonomy): Bacteria > Pseudomonadota > Alphaproteobacteria > Rhizobiales > Rhizobiaceae > Mesorhizobium > Mesorhizobium kowhaii. The sequence continues at coordinate 114,218 of NZ_MZXV01000076.1, read as the reverse complement.
CGTGCCATTCGATGAGGTCGAGGCCGAGTGCCGCCGCAACTTGGCGCGCGAGTTCCGTCTTGCCGGTGCCGGGCTCGCCCTTGACCAGCAAGGGCCGTTCCAGCGCGATCGCCGCGTTGACCGCCACCATCAGATCCTTGTCGGCGACATAGGCCGCCGTGCCTTCGAAACGCATTGTTGCTCCCTGGTTGGTCATGACGACCGTAAGGACGCTGCCCTGCCTGTGCAAGGGTGGCTTTTTGGCGGCGGCGAGGCTGTGAACCCGACACGGAAAGAATGCCAGTCTCACTGGCGCTTGGTCGACCAGCAGCCTATATTGGGTGGGACGGTCTGTGCTTCCCGGCAGGAGAACATTTTCCCCGGGGCCTTAACGATCCTTAGGGAGCTGTCCCTGGGAAGACCCGTGGGTTTTCTCACACGGCGCCCACCTACTTTGTAGGTTCCCGGGATCGCTCTCTCCACCGGTTGTGTGGATCGTCACTTTCCCCAAACGAATACAGTCGCTACCGGGCACTATCCGTGCCTGCCAAATCTGTCTGTAGCCGCGACTATAGCCTCGCTCATGCCGGGGTCGCGCGCATCGTGTCCGGCGTCGCTGACAAGGACGAGTTCGCTGCCGGGCCAGTTTCGGTGCAGGGTCCACGGCGTTATCAGGGGACCGCCGAGATCGAGCCGGCCATGAATCAGAACCGCGGGGATGTGCCCGAGCCGATCTGCATCGCGCGTCAGGATGCCATCTTCCAGCCAGGCCCGGTTGCGCCAGTAGTGGGTGACAAGGCGGGAAAAGCCCAGCCGGAAGGCCGGCTCCTGGTAGCGCGGATTCGGCGTGTGGTCGCTGCGAACGGCAACGATGGCCATTTCCCAGTCGCACCAGTCGCGGGCTGCCTGGTGATGGATATCGGGATCAGGGTGCATGAGCAGGCGGTGGAAGGCGTCGGCAAGATCGCCCGCGCGGTCGTTGGCCGGCACCGCTTCGCAAAAGCGCTGCCAGGCATCGGGAAAGAAGGCACCGACGCCACGGTTGATCCAGTCGATCTCCGCAAGCGTCGTCGTTGCTATGCTGTTGAGGATCATTTCGGTGATGCGCTCACTATACAGCCGGGCGTAGGCCAGAGCCAAGGTCGAGCCCCACGAGCCGCCCAGTATCAGCCAGCGGTCGATGCCGAGATGAAGCCGTAGACGTTCGATATCGGCGACGAGATGAGCGGTCGTGTTTGCCGAAAGGTCAACTCCGGGTTCGCTTGCATGGGGCAGGCTGCGCCCGGCGCCGCGCTGGTCGAACAACACGATGCGGTAGATCTGTGGATCGAAATAGCGCCGTGCTGTCACTGATGCGCCCGAGCCCGGCCCGCCATGCACGACAACAGCCGGTTTTCCCCGCGGCGCGCCACAGCATTCCCAATAGATGCGGCAGCCGTCGCCGACATCGAGCGTGCCGTGCTCATAGGGTTCGATCGCGGGATAAAGGTGGGACATGGAAGCACATTAGTGCGACATCGGTTTAGGGTGAGTGACAATCTGGGACTGACGCTTTTATAAAGGCGCCATGACGATGCAATCACGAAGCCTGAAGAAACACCTGCGCATTGAAGCGCTGGCTCGCCGCGACGCGCTCGATGAATTCTGGCGGGTGGAGATCGCTCTCGAAATGGCGGAGACGGCGCGCGATCACCTCGCTGTCGAGCCTGGTCAGATCGTCTCCGGCTTCTGGCCGATGCGTTCGGAAGTCGACGTCCGGCCGCTGATGTTTGCCTTGCGCGAGCAAGGGGCAAGGCTTTGCCTGCCGGCGATCCTCGACAAGACCACCATCGTCTTTCGCGAATTGGTGCGCGGCGCGCCGATGGTCGAGATGGGTTTCGGCACGGTCGGCCCGCATGAGGAGGCCGAGGTGCTCGACCCCACAGTGATGCTGGTGCCGCTCGCCGCCTTCGACGCGCGCGGCCATCGCATCGGCTACGGTGCCGGCTACTACGACCGTGCCATCGCCAAGCTGATCGACAAGGGGCAGGCGCCCCGATTGATCGGCATCGCCTTCGACTGCCAGGAGGTGGCGCTGGTGCCGGATGAGGACCACGATGTCGTCATCGCGGAAATACTCACCGAGAGCGGGTTGCGCCGCTTCGCGCCAAAATTGTAGATAAGCATAGTGGACGCATGATCTTTTCACAGACGTCATGCAGCTTTTGCTTCGCTGACCTTCGGTGCGGGATCATATGAGACTTCTCTTCCTCGGTGACATGGTGGGAAAAACGGGACGCACGGCAGTGTGGGAACAACTGCCGGGACTGATCTCCGATTTCAAACTCGATTTCGTCATCGTCAATGGCGAGAATGCCGCCGGCGGCTTCGGCATCACCGAAGAGATCTTTCGCGAAACGATCGCGGCCGGCGCTGATGTCGTCACCACCGGCAACCATGTCTGGGATCAGCGCGACGCGCTGGCCTTCGCGCCGCGCGAAGAACGCTTCCTGCGCCCCTCCAATTTCCCCAAGGGCACGCCCGGGCGCGGCTCCGGCGTCTACATCGCCAGGAGCGGCGCGCGCGTGCTGGTCGCCAACATCATGGGCCGGGTGTTCATGCATCCCGAACTCGACGATCCGTTCCAGGCCGGTGAACGCGAGCTGGCCGCATGTCCGCTCGGCGAGCAGGCGGATGCCGTGATCATCGACTTCCACGCCGAGGCAACCTCGGAAAAAATGTGCTTCGCCCATTTCGTCGATGGCCGCGCCAGTCTCGTCGTAGGCACCCACACGCACCAGCCGACCGGCGATCACCAGATCCTCAATGGCGGCACCGGTTACATTTCCGACGCCGGCATGTGCGGCGACTATGATTCCTCGCTTGGCATGGACAAGGAGGAACCGCTCAACCGGTTCCTGTCGAAAGTGCCGAAAGGGCGCTTCGAGGCAGCGACCGGACCGGCGACATTGTGCGGCGTCGGCGTCGACATTTCCGACCGCACCGGATTGACCGAGAGGATCGCGCCGTTTCGTCGCGGGCCGCGGCTGGAGGAAACCGCACCGTCCTTCTGGTCGTGACATTGATATAGACGCAAGCAGTACCTAATTGCCGGCAACATCTGCTTCAGATCGTTACAAGAGGGGACGACCTCCATGCAGCTCATCGAATTCCTGGCGCCGCATTTTCACTTCGTGTCCGATCCGACGGCCTGGGTCGCGTTGCTGACGCTGGTGGTGCTGGAGATCGTGCTCGGCATCGACAATCTGATCTTCATCTCGATCCTGACCAACAAGCTGCCGGAAGCGCAAAGGGCCCGCGCCCGCCGCCTTGGCATCTCGGCGGCGCTGATCATGCGGCTGGTGCTGCTGGCCACCATTTCGATCATCGTCCAGCTGACGACGCCGGTGTTCACCGCCTTCGATCACGGTTTTTCCTGGCGCGACCTGATCCTGATTGCCGGCGGCCTGTTCCTGGTGTGGAAGGCGACCAAGGAGATCCATCACACGGTCGATATCGACGATCACCAGGACACGATGCTGGGTGAGACCCTGCAGATCAGCCTCGCCGGCGCGATCTTCCAGATCCTGCTGCTCGACCTCGTCTTCTCGATCGATTCGATCATCACCGCCGTCGGCATGACCGACGAGATCGCCATCATGTACATCGCCGTGATCGTCGCGGTGAGCGTGATGATGCTGGCGGCTGGACCGCTGGCGGACTTCATCGCCAAGAACCCGACCATCGTCATGCTGGCGCTGGGCTTCCTGCTGATGATCGGCATGACGCTGATCGCCGACGGCATGGGTTATCATGTGCCCAAGGGCTACATCTACGCGGCGATGGGTTTTTCGGCCCTGGTCGAAGGGCTCAACATGCTGGCGCGGCGGCGCAGAAAGGCGAAGTCCGGCGGCGGGCATTGAGCTATGACCAGCAATGACCTTAGCCAGGATCAGCGCGATCAGTTGGCCAAGCTGGCTGATTTGCCTGACAGCGAGATGATACATCGGACATTCCGGAAGCACAGGCCGAGAACTGGCTTCATGCTCGCCGTGGGCAGAAAAGCCTGATCCTAAGCGCTGATCTCCCCTTGCTCTAGTTGGCCAGCACACCCTTCGGAACACACTGCGGATCAAGCAGATCCACGATCGCTGATCAGCCAGTACGCAGGCCATGCGATCAGCATCATCGACCGGCTGAAGTCCGACCTGGAGGCGTAAGCGATTGCAACTGCCTCGCGGCTGGACGAATTGAGCCGATTTATCTATAAGCCGGCCATTCCGACAGAGAACGCCGTGCTTCCACGAGTTGCACCTGGGACGCTCTGAAATTTTGAATTCGAGCATTGCAGAAGACGAGGTGAGATCACCTCGCTTCGGGATGCTCTAGCCGAGAAGACGACAGGGGTGCCATGGCTGGCCATTCACAGTTCAAGAACATCATGCACCGCAAGGGCCGCCAGGATGCGGTGCGGTCGAAAATGTTTTCCAAGCTGGCGCGCGAAATCACCGTTGCCGCCAAGAGCGGGACGCCCGATCCATCGATGAACCCGCGCCTGCGCCTGGCCGTGCAGAACGCCAAGGCGGTGTCGATGCCGAAGGACAACATCCAGCGCGCCATCAACAAGGCGTCGATGGGCGATGCCGAAAACTACGAAGCCGTGCGCTATGAGGGCTATGGGCCCGGCGGCGTCGCCGTCATCGTCGAAGCGCTGACCGACAACCGCAACCGTTCGGCCTCGAACGTGCGCGCCGCCTTCACCAAGGCCGGCGGGGCGATGGGCGAAACCGGCTCGGTGTCGTTCATGTGGGATCGTGCCGGCGAGATCTATTATCCGGCATCGGTAGGCAGCGCCGACAAGGTGATGGATGCGGCGATCGAAGCCGGCGCCGATGACGTGGAATCCGATGAGGAAGGCCACACGATCTACTGCGCTTTCGAAAATCTCGGCGAAGTGTCGAAGGCGCTGGAAGCCTCGCTCGGTGAAGCTGAATCGGTGAAGCCGATCTGGAAACCGCAGAACAGTGTTCCGGTCGACGAGGATCGGGCACAGTCGCTGATGAAGCTGGTCGCCACGCTCGAGGATGACGATGACGTTCAAAGCGTCTACGCCAACTTCGAAGTCGACGACGAGACGATGGCCAAGCTCAGCGCGGCATGAGCCAAGCCCAGCCAGACATGAGCGAGCCTCAGCTGCCCACCATCCGCGTCACCTATTGCACGCAGTGCCAGTGGCTGCTGCGTGCCGGCTGGATGGCGCAGGAGCTGCTGTCGACCTTCGGCACCGACCTCGGCGAAGTCACGCTGGTGCCCGGCACCGGCGGCATCTTCACCATCAGCTGCAATGACACGCTGGTCTGGGACCGCAAGCGTGACGGTGGCTTTCCGGACGCGGCCAAACTGAAGCAGCTGGTCCGCGATGTCATCGATCCGGATCGCGATCTCGGTCATTCCGACCGCAAGAGCCATACGCAACAAGACCCCGCCTGAGCGGGGTCTTTTGCTTTTTGCAGAACGCTTCTCTCTTTGTCTTGACGCAAATCCGGACGGCTACACACTCTTCCTGGAGTTGCTTAGAGCAATGAGAGAATGAAGCAGGCCATCGCCACGATGGCAGTGATGGTGCGGACATGGTTCCACATCACCCATTGGCTCAGATGGTTCGCCCACACGGCAGCGCCGTTGCTGCTGGCCGGGTCGACGGCGGCGAGCGCATCGTTGAGCGGCACGTTGAAGACCATGGTCACGATCGGGCTGCCGATCAGGTAGATCACCGCGCCGGCAAGCAACCAGTACGAGCCGGACCGGCTCCAGCCCATGATGGCGGCGGCGATAAGCACCAGACAGAGCAGGCCGGTACCGAAAAGCGCCGTCATGAAGGTCGGGGTGATCACGGTGATGTTGATCGAATTCATCGCCGCGATGCCGCTAGGGACGGGCAGTCGGGCAAGCGCCGCCATGATGAAATTGGAAAAGGCGAAAAACACGCCGCCGACGACGCCCGAGCCGATTGCAGCAATGATGGTAAGGGTGGGAAGAAGCTTGATCATCTCAGTTGCTCCAGATGCCGGTTGCGGCGGTTTCATTTGCGTAGGCGGAAAAGTCTTTCGGCGCGCGGCCGAGCACACGCTGGACGCCGTCGGTCAGCGTCTCGTTGCGGCCGTCAAGCACTTCGGTAAACAGCTCGTTGAGCAGCCAGGCGATTTCGGGCGGCAGTTCATGTGCCGCCATCGCGGCGGTGAATTCGTCATGCGAGACCTTGATATAGCGGATGTCACGGCCGGCCGCCTTGGCGATCTCGGCGACCGCGTCGGCGAAGCTCAGGAGCCGCGGCCCGGTCAGTTCATAGAGATGTCCGACATGGCCTTGTTCGGTCAGCGCGACGAAGGCGGCGTCGGCAATGTCGTCGGCATCGACGAAGGGCTCACCGACATTGCCGACCGGCAAGGCCACTTCGCCCTCGAGCAAGGACTCGACGAGGAAGCCTTCGCTGAAGTTCTGCGAAAACCAGGCGCAGCGCAGGATCGTCCAGTCGGCGCCCGAAGCCTTCAGCATCTCTTCGGCGCGCTGGGCTTCCGTCTCGCCGCGGCCGGAGAGCAGCACCAGGCGGGTGACGCCATTGGCCACCGCAAGCCTGGCGAAGGCGCCGACGGTTTCGGCGGCACCCGGCACAGCGATGTCGGGATAGTAGCTGATGTAGACGGCACTTACGCCTTGCATGGCCGGCCCCCAGGTCGCTGGAAGTTCCCAGTCGAAGCGCGGGGTGCCCGAGCGCGAGCCGATGCGCACCGGCAGGCCATGCGCCGTCAACCGCTCGGCGAGGCGGCGGCCGGTCTTGCCGGTGCCGCCGAGGATCAGGATGGGTTTTGATGTCGTGCTGTTCATAGCTGTTTTCCTCTGTTTCAAAATATGAGTAATCCTCACATTTGCAAAACGTGATAAACCCTCGTATTTTGCGAGTCAAGCAATTTTGTTGGCATTGGAGACAGCCATGGAAGACACCGCCGCGCCGGTTTCCCCCCAGGAGCAGATCGCTTCGCCGCGCCGGGCACCGAGCCAGCAGCGCAGCCGCGAGCGGGTCGAACGCATGCTCGCCGCTGCCTCGGCGCTGATTGCCGAGCAAGGCAGCGATGCCATGCGCATGGGTGAAGTGGCGGAACGGGCAGGGGTGTCGATCGGCTCGCTCTACCAGTTCTTTCCGGACAAGCGGGCGATCATCTGGGCGCTGGCCGAGCGCTACACCGTCGAAAGCCAGGCCTGCATCTCGGCGGCACTCGCCGACGTCGGCGACGCCGAAGGCCTGGGCCAAGCATTTTCGGAGCTGGTCGATATCTACTACAGGCTGTTCCTGGCCGAGCCGGTGATGCGCGACATCTGGTCAGGCACGCAGGCCGACAAGGCGCTGCGCCAGCTCGAACTCGCCGACAGCCGCGCCAACGCCGAATTCCTCACCGCGGTGCTGAAGCGGCTGCGGCCCGCGGCGGATCCGGCGGCGCTGGAAACCACGGCGTTTCTGGTCTGGCAGATGGGCGAGGCCGCCATGCGGCTGGCGATCTCGGTCGACAGGCAAGAGGGCGACAGGCTGGTGGTTGCTTACAAGCGGATGGCGCTGCGGGAACTGTTGGCCGAGTAGCGAGCGAAAGCGGAGCCTTCGGCGAAGCAACAAAAAACCCGCCTCGAGGGCGGGTTTTTCCAATCTACGAAAAGGGTCGTCGGGCTTAGAGGCCGAAACCTTCGAAACGCTTCTTGAACTTCGACAGGCGGCCGCCGCGGTCGAGCAGGGTCTGCTGGCCGCCGGTCCAGGCCGGGTGGGTGGTCGGGTCGATATCGAGGTTCATCGTATCGCCTTCCTTGCCCCAGGTCGAACGGGTCATGTATTCGGTGCCGTCGGTCATGACGACCTTGATGGTGTGGTAATCGGGATGGATATCGGTCTTCATGGTTCGGTTCCTGGCTTGCCGGCGCTGCCGACGGGCATGAAGCCTGCGTCGATGCGCCCCTTTTTAAAACTCGAAGCCGCAGCTATTGAGGAGCCACGGCTTCTAAAACGGTCGGCGAGCCTATACATCAGCCGGAATTGAATCACAAGGCCGCGGCAGGCGCATATTGAGGCGCATAGCCGAAAGGCGGCTAGAGGAAACATTGGAATGGCGCAATCCAGCAGCGCAGACGAGCGCCGGCGCTCGCTCAAGCCGCTCAGGCGCCTGTTCCCGTACATCACGCATTATCGCACGCTGGTCGTAGGCGCCGTCATCTCGCTGGTCATCGCCGCGGCAACGACACTGGCGCTGCCACTGGCCGTGCGGCGCATGATCGATCATGGTTTCTCGTCGGCCAACACCATCTTCATCGCCGAATATTTCGCTGCCCTTGTGGCGATGGCCGCCGTGCTGGCGGCGGCATCGGCCAGCCGCTATTATTTCGTCATCACGCTCGGCGAGCGCGTCGTCGCCGATATCCGACGCGATGTCTTTGCCCATGTGACGACACTGTCGCCGTCCTTCTTCGACACCGCCCAGTCCGGCGAGATCGTTTCGCGGCTCGCCGCCGACACCACGCAGGTCAAGTCGGCGGTCGGGGCGACGGCCTCGGTGGCGCTGCGCAACGTCATCCTTGGCCTCGGTGCCGTGGGGATGATGGTCGTCACCAGCCCGAAACTGTCCGGCCTAGTCATTGCCGCTATCCCGGTCATCGTGCTGCCGCTGGTCGCCTTCGGCCGCTCGGTGCGGCGCAAGTCGCGGCAGGCGCAGGATACGCTTGCCGATGCCACAGCCTATGCCAGCGAGCAGATCGGCGCGGTGCGCACCTTGCAGGCCTTCACCAATGAGAAGCTGGTCACCGGGCATTTCTCCGGCGCCGTGGAAGCCGCTTTCGAGGCGGCGCGCTCCTCGATCTTCGCGCGCTCCTTCCTCACCTTCTTTGCCATCTTCACGATCTTCTCGTCTGTCGTGGCGGTGCTGTGGTTCGGCTCGCGCGACGTGCTCGCCGGCAATCTGTCGCCAGGTACGCTCGGCCAGTTCCTGCTCTATTCGGTGTTCGCCGCCGGTGCGCTCGGCGCGCTGTCGGAAGTGTGGGGCGAGCTTGCGCAGGCGGCGGGTGCTGCCGAACGGCTGACCGAGATCCTGGCCGAGAAGCCGGCGATCCAGGCGCCGGCCGATCCGAAGCCGCTGCCGGCGGTCGCCAAGGGCGCGATCGTCTTCGAAGATGTCTCCTTCTCCTACCCGGCCAGGCCCGATCGCGCTGCCGTGCACGGCTTGAGCTTTCAGGTCATGCCCGGCGAGACTGTGGCGATCGTCGGCCCGTCAGGGGCCGGCAAGAGCACGGTCTTTTCGCTGATCCTGCGCTTCTACGATCCTGAAACCGGCAAGATCCTGATCGACGGCGTCGATGTGCGCGAAGCCGATCCCGTCTCGGTTCGCGAGCGCATCGCCATCGTGCCGCAGGACGTCACCATCTTCGCGGCAAGCGCGCGCGACAATATCGGCTTTGGCCGGCCGGGCGCCAGCGAGGCCGAGATCGAGACGGCGGCGAAGGACGCGCTCGCCGACGAATTCATCCTCAAGCTCGAAAAGGGCTATGACAGCCAGGTCGGCGAGCGCGGCGTGACGCTGTCCGGCGGCCAGCGCCAGCGGGTGGCGATCGCTCGCGCCATCCTGCGCGACGCGCCGATCCTGCTGCTCGACGAGGCAACCTCGGCGCTCGACGCCGAAAGCGAGACGCTGGTGCAGATGGCGCTGGAACGCCTGATGCAGGGCCGCACCACCATCGTCATCGCCCACCGGCTGGCAACGGTGCTGAAGGCCGACAGGATCCTGGTCATGGATGGCGGCCGCATCATCGAGGAAGGCACGCATCAGAGCCTGGTCGCCAAGGGCGGCATCTATGCGCGGCTGGCCAAGCTGCAGTTCGACACCGGCGCCAGCGCCTTCAGGGGCGCGGCGGAGTAGTCGGAAACATCCGCGCTCCTGATGTACCGACCGCCCTCACGCGGCTCCGTATCGCTGCTTCAAATGGTTCACGAAATAGGTGGCGTCGAGCTTTTCGCCGGTGGCGCGTTCGAGCAGGTCCGGCGTCGACCAGCGTGACCCCTGCGACCAGATTTTTTCGCGGCGCCAGGCGTTGATTGACTCGAAATTGCCTTTGGCAAGATCGTCATCGGCGGCAGGATGATCGCGCGTCAGCGCCGCCCATTGCTGCGCCGCCATCATCGCGCCCAGCGTGTAGGAGGGGAAGTAGCCGAAGGCGGCACCCGGCCAGTGCACGTCCTGCATCGGCCCGTCGGCCGGATTGTCGATGGTCGAGAGGCCGAGATAGTCGCGCATCTTGGCGTCCCAGGCTTCGGGCAGGTCGGCCACCTCCAGCCTGCCGGAGACGAGCTCCTGCTCCAGTTCGTAGCGCAGGATGACATGCAGCGGGTAGGTCACCTCGTCGGCATCGACACGGATCAGGCCGCGCTCGACGCGATGCACATGCGGCAGGATGTCGTCGAGCGACCAGGCTTCGCCGAGATGCTTTTCGACCACCGGCAGTGCCCAGCGCCAGAAGGCCGGGTTGCGGCCGAGCTGCTTTTCGACGAACAGGCTCTGGCTTTCATGCACGGCCATGCCGCGCGCCTTGCCGAGCGGCCAGTGCGCCCATGCCTTCGGCAGGTTCTGTTCGTACAGCGCATGGCCGGTCTCGTGCAGCACGCCCATCAATGCCGACAGGAAGTCGGAGGTCTTGTAGCGGGTGGTGATGCGCACGTCGCTCGGTACGCCACCGCAGAAGGGATGGTGCGACACCGACAGCGACCCGTGCGTCAGGTCGAAGCCGACCGCCGCAATCATGGCAAGGCCGAGCTCGCGTTGCCGGTCGATCGCATAGGTGCCCGAAAGCGGCTTCAGCGGGCGTTTGCGCAGCCGCGCTTCCTGTATCGCCAGCGCCTCCGGCACGAAGCCTTTCAGGAAAGCCTTGAGATCGGTGAAGACAGGCGTGATGTCGGCGGCGCGGTTGCCGGGGTCGTATTGCTCCATGAGCGCGTCATAGGGGGCGAGACCGAGCACGTCGGCACGCAGCGCCGCCTCTTCGCGCACCAGCGCCACCACGCCCTCGAGCGCCGGCAGGAAGCCCGCCCAGTCGTTCTTGGCGCGCAGGTCGCGCCACAGTTGCTCGCAGCGCATGCGCGCGGTTGTCTGACGTTCGACGAATTCGACCGGCAGGCAGGTCAGATTGGTGTACTGCCGCCGCAATTCGGCAACGGCGGCCCGTTGCTCTTCACTCAACGCTTCCTGTTCGGCCGCGGCGATCCAGTCAGCGATTTCCGGTGCAGTTGCCCTGGTGTGATACATGCCGGCCAGCGCCGACATTGCCTCGGCGCGCTTCTCGCCGCCGCCGACAGCCATGTGGGTGGCCTCGTCGGCGCCGAGGATGGCCAGCGCATGCTCGAGCGCTTCGAGCTTGTGGCCGAGGTCATCGAGTTTCTGAAAGGACATGGCTGCTTCCGTGATTGAGGACGGCGCGAAAAGATACCAACGCAAAGGCGTTTGCAACCCTGCGGCACTGTGCGGCGGATGCATCTTGCGCAGGTGAGGTCACGCGTGAAATGCTGCCGGCGACGCATGAAGGGGGAACAACATGATCGGCGACATCCTGGTCGGGCTGGTGGCCTTGATCCATGTCTACATCGTCTATCTCGAAATGGTGCTGTGGGACACGCCGCGCGGGCACAAGGCCTTCAATCTGACACCGGAATTCGCCAGCGCCTCGAAGGTGCTCGCCGCCAATCAGGGGCTCTACAACGGCTTCCTCGCCGCCGGCCTGATCTGGGGGCTTTACCTCGGCGCTGCCGGGTTCCAGGTTAAGGTTTTCTTCCTGTTGTGCGTGGCCATTGCCGGCCTCTATGGCGCGGCAACGGTTGGCCGCAAGATCCTGTTCATCCAGACCGTGCCGGCGGTGGTTGCCCTGATTGCGGTCTGGCTGGACTGGTAGGAAATTGGGCTGGTAGGAAAAAGGACGCCCGCGGGATTGGGTCCCGAAGGCGCCAGGTAGGCCCTTCCTTTTGGTTTCAGGCGGGATGGCCTCAGCCGTTCGGATAGTGTCCGCCGTCGTCGCCATCGCCCATCAGGAAACCGCTGCCGGTATCGACCCTCAGCCGCTGGTCGACATTGTCGAGACGGCGCAGCAGGTCATGGTATTGCGCGGCCGGTATCCTGCCGTGATCCGATGCCGCTATCTTCTCTGCCGCCTTACCGATGCGGGCGGTCTGCATTTCCAGGCGCTCGGCCACGGCCGGCGTAATGTTGTTGGCCTGCCTGGCGTCGACTATGCCCTCGCGGACGCCCTGAACCTGTTCGATGAGACCCTCTACGCGCGGGCCCGTAAGGTCGGTTGGGTCGGTGGCGTCGAGAGTGCCCTTGTGATGGCCCGCGGCATAGGCGCCGGCAAGCGGAATGGCGATGAGGCACGCCGTGAGTGTTGCAGTTCTAAGCGACGTGCTGGGAATAAAAGAGCGCATCTTCGCGTCTCCTCCTGAAGAGGAAGGTGGCGGTTCCTTCGCCTGCCTTCCAGCCGAGGGCCGTCCGGTTCCGTCGCGTCGCGATGAGGGGGATTCATCGCCGGCGGTTCTCGGCCCAGGCGGGAAGCTAGGATCGCACAGCGACGATGTGTAATTAAAAAAAGATAATCTTTTCAGGCCTTGCCGGCCTCGGTCTGCGCCCTAGAGTTGAGCCGGCGAACAAATTCGCGTGATGCCGCGTGATGATGGATCAACGTTCGGTGAGCTTCAGTTCAATACGCCGGTTCTTGTTGCGCGCCTCTTCGGTGTCGGCGGGGTCGAGCGGCTGGAACTCGCCGAAGCCGGCGGCGACCAGGCGGTTGGCCGGCACGCCGTTCTCGATCAGGAATTTCACCACCGAGGTCGAACGCGCCGTCGACAGCTCCCAGTTGTCGCGGTAGCGGCCGGTGCCGGAGAGCGGCTTGTTGTCGGTATGGCCGTCGACGCGCAGCACCCAGTTGATCTCGGGCGGGATCTCCTTCTGCAGCTCGATGATGGCGTCGGCGAGTTTCTTCATCTCGACCTTGCCGGCATCGTTGATAACCTCGGAGCCGGTCGGAAACAGCACTTCGGACTGGAACACGAAGCGGTCGCCGACGATGCGGATGTTCTCGCGGTCGGCGAGGATTTCGCGCAAGCGGCCGAAGAAGTCGGAGCGGTAGCGGTTCAATTCCTGCACGCGCTGCGCCAGTGCTACGTTCAGGCGGCGGCCGAGATCGGCGATCTTGGTGTTGGAATCACGGTCACGGGTTTCGGAGACGTTGAGCGCATCCTCAAGCGCGCCGATCTGCTTGCGCAGTGCTGCAATCTGCTGGTTGAGGATCTCGACCTGGCTCAGCGCCTGCTGACTGATCTGGCGCTGGCTGTCGAGCTCGCCCGAAAGTGCGACGGCACGCTGGTTGGCGGCGTCGCCGGCGCCAGCACCTTGCGCCAGCAATTGTTCGAGCCGGCTTTTTTCGGCTTCCGCCGCCGACAGCGATGCCTGCAGATTGGCAAGCGAATCTTCCTTGTCCTGCGCGGTCGAACGCTCCAGCGCCAGAAGCTGGGTCAGTTCGTTGATCTGCGAGTTGAGGCGCGAGAGCGCCGTGTCCTTGCCGGAGATTTCGCGGCCGAGCAGGAACTGCGCCAGCACGAAGACGGTGAGCAGGAACATGATCGCCAGAAGCAGCGTCGACAGCGCGTCGACGAAGCCCGGCCAGTAATCGATGCGGCGATCGCGCCGCCCACGTGCCAGCGCCACGTCAATGCACCCCGGGCTTCTTCAGGGCGTCGGCGATCTTTTCCAGCGTGTTGCGCATTGCCTTCTGTTCGTCGGACTGGGCCTCGACCCAGTCGCGCATGATCTGCTGCTCGGAGCGCATGTTCTTGACTAGGCCGGAAATGCCGTCGGCGAGATTGGCCATGGCAGTGGCGACGCGCGGATTGGAGCCGCCGCCATTCTCCTGCATGCTGCGCAGCCTTTCCGACAAAACCCGGATCTCGTCAGAGGATTCGGTCTTGGCCGGGTCCGAGACGACGATGTCGGACGACAGATCGGTGACCGAGGACAGCCAGTTTTCCAGTTCGGTGTAGAAGCGCGTCTGGGCGCGGCCGGCCTGCAGGTCGAGGAAGCCGAGCACCAGCGAGCCGGACAGGCCGAACAGCGAGGACGAGAAGGCCGTGCCCATGCCGGCCAGCGGCGCCGAAAGCCCTTGCTTCAGCGAATCGAGCACCGCAGCAGCGTCGCCTGTACCCGGATCGAGCGATTCGATGGTCTCGCGGATCGAGGCGATGGTGTTCAAGAGGCCCCAGAAAGTGCCGAGCAGGCCGAGGAACACCAGCAGGCCGACGAGATAGCGCGAGGTGTCACGGCTTTCGTCGAGGCGTGTGGCGATGGAATCGAGCATGGTGCGCATCGAACTGGTCGAGAAGGCCGTCGCGGAGGAGCGGCCGATCATCGCCTTCATCGGCGCCAGCAGCACCGGTTCGGTGGTCTCCGAGCCGGCACGGAAGGAGTTGACCCAGCGCACTTCGCGAAACAGCCGTCCGACCTGGCCGAAGGCCAAGAGGATGCCGACCACCAGCACGCCGACGATCAGGCCGTTGAGGCCGGGATTGCTGCCAAAGGCAGTCGAGATCTGGCGGGTCAGGATGGCGGCGATGAAGGCGACGATGACCAGGAAGATCATCATGGTCAGCAGAAAGACCTGCGGGCTCGACAATTTGTGCGGATCGTAGATCAGGACATCAGAGCGTCTGCCCATGCCGAAGGATCTGAGAAAAGCCATTCGTGCCCCGTTTCCGATGCCGCCGCCGATCACGTAGACCGCGACTCTAAACGGAATTGTGACCAAATTGAATGGCGCTTGGCAATATTGCCGCGTCGATAAGTCTGTGTCAGAGGCGATTGATGACCAGACAGTCGACCATGGCGGCCAGATGCAGGCCAGCGCCGGTGACGACGAAGCCGTGCCACAGTGCATTGTGGAAGCGCAATCCCTTCCAGGCGAAGAAGATGACGCCGCAGGAATAGACGATGCCGCCGGCGACGATGAGCGCGAGCGATGTCGTCGGCAAAGTCTGGACAAGCGGCTTCACCAGGACGATGCCGCTCCAGCCGATGGCGAGATAGAAGACGATCGCCAGCCGGTCGAAACGGCCCGGGAAAAACACCTTGATGGCGATGCCCAGCGCTGCGGCGGTCCAGACGAGGACGATCATCCAGCGCGCCAGCGGCGAGCCTTCGAGCTGAGCCAGGAAAGGCGTGTAGGTCGCGGCGATCAGGAGATAGATCGCAGCATGGTCGAAGCGCCGCAAGATCCATTTCACCGGCGACGACACCGGCCACAGATTGTAGGTCAGCGACACCGACAGCACGGTGAGCAGCGAAACCACATAGAAGGCGGCGGCGATGTATTCGCCCGGCCCGACACGAAAGGCCGCCAGCGCCAGCAGTGCCGAACCGACCGAGATCGCCAGCACGATGCCGACTGCATGGACGATGCCGTCGGCGATCATCTCGGCGCGCGAATAGTGCCAGCGTCCGATGAACGGGATGTCGGGGTAGGGTTGGTTGTCTTTCACTGCCGGGTTCCTGCGCCGCGCCTTCCAATTTGGGCGCTCGCCGGGCAGTATTTCAAGCTTCCATTGCGGTTTTGCGACTGCGGCGCATCAGCGCGGCGTGTCAGTCAGCGCGCCGAGAGCGGCTTCTTCACGGCCTTCAGCAAAGCGCGCTGGATGACCTCGTTGCCGGCGACCACCGAGCCGTGGTCAAGCATGTCCTGGCCTCCGTCCATGTCCGAAACGAAGCCACCCGCCTCGCGGATCAGCAGCAGGCCGGCGGCGACGTCCCACGCCGACAGGCCGGTTTCCCAGAAACCGTCCATGCGGCCGGCGGCGACATAGGCGAGATCGAGCGAGACGGCACCCATGCGGCGCACGCCCGAGACCTCCGCCATGACGTTGCGCAGTTCGACGAGGAAATTGCCGTGGTGGCCGCGGCCGAGGTGCGGCACGCCGCAGCCGATCACCGTGTCGACCAGCTTGATGCGGCCGGCGACGCGCAAGCGGCGGTCGTTCATGAAGGCGCCGCCACCGCGTTCGGCGGTGTAGAGCTCGTCCATTGCCGGATTGTAGATGACACCGGCAACGATCTGCCCCTGGCGTTCCAGCGCGATCGAAACGGCAAAGAGCGGGATGCCGTGCAGGAAATTGGTGGTGCCGTCGAGCGGGTCGACGATCCAGCGGTGCTGGCCGTCGTCGCCTTCGACCACGCCGCGCTCTTCCATCAGGAAAGCGTAACCCGGCCGTGCCTTGGACAGCTCGGCAAAGACGATGTCCTCGGCCTTGCGATCGGCCTGGCTGACATAGTCGCCAGGGCCTTTCATCGAGACCTGCAGATTCTGCACCTCGCCGAAGTCGCGCGACAGCGAGCGGCCGGCTTTCATTGCGGCCTGGACCATGACGTTGAGAAGGGCTGAGCGTGCCATATCGTTGGAAACTCCGAGAGCTTGGGGCGGATCAACTCAAACTGGATCGCGCCCCCGCTTCATATGCTTGTTTTTTGAAGCATGATCTGATCCGAAAAGTCTGCAACTTTTTTGCTGCGCTGACCTTCGGTTCGGGACCATGCCTAGATCGGTTCATCGTCTCACGGAAACGCCGAACCGCTCTATCTCCTTGTTTGTCGCAATTCCCAAGGGAAAGCGCTATGCGCTTTTCCTGGGAAAACCGTTTCACACTTTTCCTGGAATTGCCCTAGTCGGCGCGGCGCACGTAGGTGATTTCGTTGGTGTCGACGATGATGCGCTCGCCGGCGCCGATGAATGGCGGCACCAGCACACGGATGCCGTTTTCCAGCATCGCCGGCTTGTAGGACGAAGCCGCCGTCTGGCCCTTCACCACCGGGTCCGCCTCGGTGATGGTCAGCGTCACATAGTCGGGCAAGGAGATGCCGATCGGCCTTTCGTCATAGAGCTGGACCGTCACCATCATGCCGTCCTGCAGGAAGGCGGCGCGGTCGCCGACGAAGTCCTTGTTCAATTCGAGCTGCTCGTAGCTTTGGGTGTCCATGAACACCAGCGCGTCTTCCTGCGCGTAGAGGAAGGAAAAATCCTTCAGGTCGAGCCGGATCTGCTCGACGGTCTCGGCCGAGCGGAAGCGCTCGTTGAGCTTGGTACCGTTGATGAGGTTCTTCAGCTCGACCTGGTTGTAGGCGCCGCCCTTGCCGGGCTTGACGGTGTTGGTCCTGACCGCCACCCAAAGGCCGCCATCATGCTCGATGACGTTGCCGGGACGGATTTCGTTGCCATTGATCTTGGCCATAGTGATCTGATCCGGAATGAGATGTTCGCCGAGAAAGCGAATTCGGGGCTCCCAAGACCACAAATCGCCAGAAGAGGCAAGGGAGCGGGCAGGCTGGGGCCAAGCGCCGGGAATGAAGCACCGAGGTCGGGGGTCTGGATATGCAGTGCCGTAGAAGGCAGGGTCAGGCGTCGTGGTTGATAACCGCACCGACGGATTTGGCGACGGCATCGGCGACCTTTGTCAGTCGATGGATGTGCGGCGACCGCATGACAACGACCTGCATAGACAGGTCGAGATCACCTGCCTCGATGAGCATCACGCCCCTCGGCAAGTGCTGACGCAGAAGGCGCATGGGCATGAGGCCGAGTCCGTGGCCCCTTCGCACCCACTCCATCTGCATGGCCGGGTCCTGGATTTCGGCGGCGATGGATAATCTCCTTCTGTCTTCGCCCAGGACGGCAAGCAGCCGTTGGCGCGCGTCGCAAGGCGGGGGGCTCAAGACCCAGGCCGCATCTGCAAGATCGGTCGCCGGGCCGACCTGCTTGCCGGCCACGATGCCGAGGCGCTCCGTGCCGATGGCACCCTCGCTGCTTTCGCCGGTGTTTGCGCGCAGCACGATGGCGACATCGAGCTGCCCGCGATCAAACTGGTAGACGAGTTCGGCGCTCCAGCCGGTCTTGAGGCGCAGCGACACGTTTGGAAACAACGCGGCGGCATTGGCAATGGCCCCCGCCACATCCCTGTCGGAGAGGCCGTGGGCAAGGCCGAGGCGAAGCACGCCTTCAGGCTCGGCGCTGCCGGCGAAGGATTTCAGCGCTTCGACCGAAGCGAGAATGTCGCGGCCGCGAGCCAGTACGTCCAGGCCTGCCTGGGTCAGCCGCGGCGGCTTCTGCCGCCGGTCGAGCAGTGTGGTGGCGAGCATGTCCTCCAGCCGCTGGATCTGCCGGGTTACGGCAGGCTGCGTCAGTGGCAGGCGGCGGGCCACTTTCTGGATCGAGCCTTCCTCGGCGAAGAGGACGAGCGTGCGCAGTTCCTCGAGCATCCGTTCACCATGTTCTACACGCATAATCATGCTGACTATTATGAATTTGAAATCCACCGTCTGACAAGCGATTTTCCTTGCAACGGAAAGGATGACGACAATGAAAGCCATCGAGCTGCAGAACCCGGGCGGCATCGACCATCTCAGAATGGTCGAACGGCCGATGCCGGCACCGGGTCGCCAGGAAATGATCATCAAGGTCAAGGCCACGGCGCTAAACTACCGCGACGTGGAAATCGTGCGCGGCAACTATCACACAGTATTTCCATTGCCGCTGGTGCCGCTTTCGGACGGCGTCGGTGACGTCGTGGCGGTCGGCCCTGAGGTCAGCCGCTTCAAGGTCGGCGACCGTGTCAGCGGCACCTTCTGGCAGCGCTGGGTCGGCGGCAGCTTCGCAATGGCCGAACCGTCCTATCAGCGCGGCGGTCCCATCGACGGATTGCTCAGCGAATTCGCTCGCCTGGACGAACAGGCGGCAGTGCTTGCCCCAGCGCATCTGAGCGATGTCGAGGCGGCGACGCTGCCTTGCGCTGCTGTCACCGCCTGGCATGCGCTGTTCACCGAGGGCCATCTGAAGCCGGGCGAAACCGTGCTCAGCCTGGGCACTGGCGGCGTGTCGCTATTTGCGGTGCAGTTCGCCGCCGCTGCCGGCGCGCGCGTCATCGTCACCTCGAGCAGTGATGCAAAGCTTGAACGGGCAAGGCAAGTCGGTGCCCATGACTGCGTCAACTACAGCAGCGATCCGGACTGGTCGTCAGCCGTCATGGCGCTGACCGATGGCCGTGGCGCCGATCACATCATCGAGGTCGGCGGGCCGCAAAGCTTCGCCCAGTCGCTGAAGGCCGCGGCACGCGGCGCCCAGATCAACGTCATAGGCTATCTCGGCGGCAGCGAGGGGGCGATCAATCCGCTCGATATCTTTCGCCGCCAGGTCAGGGCACGCGGCATACCCGTCGGCTCACGCGAATCCTTCGAGGCAATGAACCGCGCGCTTGCGGTCAACCGGCTGCGGCCGGTGATCGACCGGGTCTTCCCGTGGGGAGAGGCAGCGGCGGCGTTTCACCATCTCGAACATGGCTCGCCCTTCGGCAAGGTCGTCCTCGATCACACGCCGTGATTTCGCGACCGGCGATCAGGGCAGGCGGTTCGCCTTCTGCAGAGCCTGCTTGGTCTGGTCGTCGCCCAGCCCCTGCAGGAAATCGTCCATCTGCGGGTCGATGAGACCGGCGCGGCGGGCGACGATGTACCAGGCGCCGGCAAGGACAAGATCCGGATCGGTGCCGATGCCTTGCATATAGAGCTTGGCGAGGCGGTTCTGCGCGGCGACGTTGCCGCCCTCCGCCGCCTGCTTCATCCAGCCGAAGGCGGACTTCAGGTCGCGGCCGCCACCGCGACCCTCGATCATCCAGGTTGCGAGATCGATCTGCGCGGTGTCGTAATTCTGCCGTGCGGCCTGCGCCAGCAGGCGCCTTGCCTGCGCGTCGTCGCGCGGCTTGCCGCCGACGCCATTGGCATAGATCTGTGACATCGCATATTGCGCGTCGGCGAGGCCGGTGGCGGCGGCGCGCTCATAGTAGGAGACCGCCTTGGCGAGGCCGGCGTCGCCGGGGTCCTGCTGGACCAGCATCTGCGCGAAATTGAACTGCGCCAGCCGGTTGCCGGCTTCGGCGGCGGCCTGCATCAGCGCATAGGCCTCCTTCTCGTCCTTCTTGACGTAGCGTCCATCGAGCAGCATCAGCGCATACTGGAACTGCGATTCCGGCACGCCCTGTTCGGCGGCAAGCGCGTACCATTTCGCCGCTTCCGCGGCATTCAGCGGCACACCCAGCCCGCGCGACAGGATCTCGGCCACCAGCGTCTGCGCCGCCGGGTCGCCGTTTTGCGCGCGCACCAGCGCGAGATTGTAGGCCGTCTTGTAGAGACCGCGCTGGAAGGCGCCATAGGCGGCGTCGGCCGGCTTGGCGCCGAAGCGGTCGGGATTGACGGTGTCGGCTGACGGCAGCGGCGCCGGCTCGGCCGTGGTGGCGGGCTGCGGCAGCGGCTTGTCGATCGGCTTGTCCGTATGCACGCCGGCTTCCGGCTTGGACTGCGGCAGCGGGATGTTTTCCGCGGCCGCTGCCTGGATCATGAGCGCCGCAAGCAGAGCCTGGAGGGGAAGCGTTGCCGAGGGCACGTCAGTCCTCGAAGCGCGGCGCGGTCTCGTCGAGCAGCGCGTTGGCGCTGGCGACCGCTGTCCTGGGGTCGGTGCCGTCGGCGAACACGGCGCTCGACAGTGCCACGAATTCGGCGCCAGTGGCGCCCACCGCTTCCACCGAAGCGATGTCGGATCCGGCCATGACGATGCAAGGGATCTGGATCATATCGGCCCACCATCTGCCGAGCGACAGGTTGCGCGGGTGGGGTTCGGGCTTGTTGTCGTAACCGAAGCGGCCGAAGAAAATGTAGTCGGGCCGTGTCTCGCCGAGCTCGAGCGCGTCGTCTCGCGTCTTGGCGCCGCCGGCGCCGACCATCATCTTTGCCTGAAAATGCTCGATCGTCTCGGCGAGTTCGGCCTTGGAGACCTCGACATGGATACCGTCGGCCTGAACGCGGCCGGCTATGCGGGTGTCGCCGGCGATGACGACAGCGACGCCCGCGGCTTGCGCTGCCGGCACGATCTGCTCGGCGAAAGCCTGGAAGGAGGCCTCGTCCATGCCGTTCTCGGGCAGGATCAGCGAAGCCACGTCGCCGCCTTCGAATGCCGCGGCGATACGGGCCGCCGGCACGCCGGGTGGCGCGATCAGCACGATGCGACAGCGGTTGGGGGGCGTTGCGTCATTCATGGTTTTTCGATCCCGCGTTTCGCCTATGCCGGGCGAAGATGGTTGGATTGCGGCATAGAGCAAAGTGCCCGCTTTGAACAGGCGGGCAGCCGGGATCGCGTTTTTTGACCCGCCGGGCAGCCGGCGGGCCCGCGTCACTTGATCGGGTGCGGGCTCGCGACGGGCGTTTTCGACTTCCACAGCGTCCAGCCGAGATTCATGCCGGCGGCGGCGATCAGGATGGCGGCGGCGCCGACGATCTGGCTCAGATGCAGCCGATGGCCGAAGGCGGTGACATCGACCAGGATCGCCACCACCGGGTAGATGAAGGACAGCGAGCCCTGCAGATGCGTCGGCAGCTTCTGGATGGCGCCATACATCAGGATGTACATCAGGCCGGTATGGACGATGCCGAGCGTCGCCAGCATGGTCCAGGTCCACGCATCGGCCGGAAGCTGGGAAAGATTGGCGAAGGGCGCCAGCATGACGACGCCGACGCAGACCTGGATCAGCGCGATCAGGTGCGGCGGCGTGCCCTTGAGCTTCTTGGTGACGATGGCGGCGACGGCCCAGAAGAAAGCCGCGCCCAACGCCATGACGATGCCGGTAAATTAATCCGTGCCGACATCGCCGGCATCGGGGGCGGCCTGCACGATCAGCACCATGCCGGCGAAGGCGATGGCCAGCCAGGTCAGCTTGGTCAAGGTCAGCCGCTCGGCGAAGAACAGCGCGCCGAAGCCGACCAGCATGAAGGGCTGCGTGTTGTAGACAGCGGTGGCGATCGAGATCGACGCGCGGGAGAAGGCACTAAAGAGTAACAGCCAGTTGACGACGATAGCGACGCCGCCGAGCGCTGCGAGGCCGATGACGCGCAGCGACAGCCTGTTGCGCAGCAACCCCAGCCCGGCGCAGATGACAAGCAGCGTCAGCGCGCCGAATGCGCAACGCCAGAACACCACATCCATGATCGGCTGGCCGGACAGGACGACGAACCATCCGATCGTTCCCAGGATCGCCATTGCGGCGGACATTTCGACCGTACCGCGCACTGTATCGTTCACAACAAACCTCCGAACCCGTTGATCTCGCATAATCTCATGCGTCGTCGGGGCTTTCCATGTGATAAAAAAGGTGGTGCTGCCATCTATAATAATTATATTAGGCATTAGTTCCAAAATTGCGAGAAATGTAAAATGCTGGACGATCTCGACCGAAATCTCCTCGAAATCCTGGTCAAGGACGCACGCACCTCGCTGAAGGACCTGGCCAGCCAGGTCGGGCTGTCGTCGCCGAGCGTTTCGGAGCGGCTTCGACGGCTCGAGGAGCGCGGCGTCATCCGGGCGTTCACGGTCGAGATCGACCCGCTGGCACTCGGCTATACACTGCAGGCGATCGTTCGCATCCGGCCGCTGCCGGGCAAGCTGCACATCGTCCAGAAGCTGATCGAGGAGATCCCCGAATTTGGCGAATGCGACAAGGTGACGGGCGATGACTGCTTCGTCGCCCGTCTGTTCGTGCGCTCGATCGGCGATCTCGACGGGATTCTCGACCGCATCGCCGACAAGGCCGAGACCAGCACCGCCATCATCAAGGCGCAGCCGATCCGGCGGCGGCCGCCGCCGCTCGACGCAACCGCCTCTCGTGACAGGGCAAAGGTTTTGCAGGGCTAAGCCCGAACTGGCGGAAGAGCTGGAGCGGCCGATGTTCCTGCTGGTGTCGGCCCGCCGATAGGACAAAGGCCCGCCATTGGCCACGCGTGCCGCAGCCACGCTTACATTTGCTGTCGCTCCGCTCAAAATTCTGGGCTATTCAAGCGTCGACGCGCTTTCCCTCCAGCCCAGCCCCTCCCCATGTCAGGCCTGCTTCTCGATCCGTGGTTCTACGCGGCTGCCATCCCGGCGGTCATTCTGGTCGGCCTGTCCAAGGGCGGCTTCGGCGGCGCCGTCGGCTTCGTCGGCGTGCCGCTGATGGCGCTGACCATGCCGCCAGTGCAGGCCGCCGCCATCCTGCTGCCCATCCTGTGCCTGATGGACATCGTGTCGGTGTGGACATGGTGGGGTGTCTACGACCGCAAGATGCTGGTCGACATGATGCCGGGCGCCGTCATTGGCATCGGCCTGGGCTGGCTGACGGCGGCACTGGTCACCGAAGAGGCGGTGCGGCTGATCGTCGGCGCCGTCGCCATCATCTTCGTCCTGCGCTGGCTCTATCTGCAGTTTCGCCACGGCGCCGACCACGCGGCCCAGCCCAACCGTGTGGCTGCCGCCATCTGGGGAACGGTCGCCGGCTTCACCAGCTTCGTCGCCCATGTCGGCGGCCCGCCGTTCCAGGTCTATGCCTTGCCGATCCGGCTCGATCCCAAAATTCTGTCGGGCACCGCGGCGATCTTCTTTGCCGCCACCAATGCGCTGAAGCTCATTCCCTATTTCGCGCTCGGCCAGTTCGACACCGCCAATCTGACGGCGTCGGCGGTGTTGACGCCGCTGGCGCCGCTGTCGACCATCGCCGGCGCCTGGCTGGTGCGGCGGATGCGCCCGGAAACCTTCTATCCCTTCACCTACGCAACCGTGGCGGTGGTGGCGCTGAAGCTGCTGTGGGATGGCATCGCCGGCCTTCTGTAAGGGGTGAGGCGGCTGTGCAGCCCCTCACCATCACGGCGGTGTCAGGCGGCGCTCGGCACGAGGCGACGGTTGCCGCCAAGGGCCAGTGTGGCGCCCACCACGACGACCAGCACCATACCGGCAAGAATGCCGATGTCATGCGCGGTCGGCTTCAGCACCATGTCGGCGATGATTGCCAGCATCACCGCATAGTCGAAGCGCGCCGCGCTCATCATGCGCTGGCCGATGGCCAGAACAGCGGGCGTGATGCCCTCCTTGGCGATCATCGCGCCCATGCGCTCGCCGGTCGGCTTGAAGATGAACATGCCGATCGAGAAGGTCGTGGCGTAGCCGACCAGACCGATGATGATCCACAGATCCGAAAAGCCGACCCAGAAGCTGCACATGATGAGGCCGAAGATCAGGGTCAGCATCGACATCGGCGCGAAGAAACGGCCTCCCAACTGCCCGCTGGCACGCATCGCCTGCAACTTTTCCTCGATGTTGCCGGCGCGCTCGGCAAGCGCGCCGAGCAGGAACAGCACGAAACCGCCCCCAACCCATAAACTGGCCGAGACGATATGGAGAAATTTGACGATCGAGTACCAGTCCATGGTTGCTCCTTGGATGTTCTGGAGGGATTCCGGTAGGGCGCGATTTGCGCCGGCCCGTCAGAGGAGCGGCCTTTAGCGCGGCGCACGTTTCGGAACGATGTCGCGAAAAATTCGGTTCTGTTTCAGCTTGCCGCCAGCGCGAAGCCGCCGAGATGGCGAATGCACTGCCTGGTTTTCTGCTATCGTGAGAAGTGTCGGGAGGGGTTGGCGCGACATCGTCTGGAAACAGTGCCGATGCTAGTGCACCGATGCCGGGAGCCCGGTGGCGACAAGATTCGCCTGACGATCAACCCATTCCCGCACACGGGAAGAGGCAATTCGGGGGAACATTATGCAAGGGGTAGCACGGAATTTCTTCACGCTGGCGATCATCTATTCGCTGTGTGGCATGGCGCTCGGCCTGTACATGGCGATCAGCCAGGACCATGGCCAGATGCCGACCCACGCCCACACGATGGTGGCCGGATGGCTGATGTCGGCGGTCTTCGCCTTCTTCTACCATCTGTTTCCGGCAGTCGGGCAAAAGATGCTCGCCACCATCCATTTCTGGCTGACGGCAATCAGCGGCATCGGCCTGTTGATCGGCCTCTATTTCCTGCTTGCCGGCAATGCCGCGATCGAACCGCTGGTGGGGATTTCCTCGATGGGCTTCTACGCGTCCATGCTGCTGTTTGCCTTCGTCGCCTTGCCGGCCGTCTGGAAGACGGCCTGAGCTGAGCCTGAAACGAGGCTCGGGGCTGTGCTGTTACGGCACAGGACGGTGGCGTTCGGTCAAAAAACACGCGTGCCGTTAAGGCTTCATTAAGCTTTACAGGTGTTTACTATGTCCATCCAGTGATCTGGATTCTTACCGAGTGGTTGGAGCCACTTTGTTTGACGCCTCCCTGTTAAACTCCTGAGAGCCGCCTTATCCGCGGCTCTTTTTTTGTCCGGATTTCAGGGCGCCCGACAGCGGCTCGCCGTTAACCTTCTGTTAAACATGTGCTTGCCTTCGCCGGGAACGAAGCGCATTTTCAAGCTTCAGTTCTATAGGGTGCTGGGTGTATCGGCAGTGAGCCGAATCGGCCAGCTGTAGGTGCAGGGGGCGTAGCAATGAACGAGCTTTCGAAGGGCAGTGCGAAAACCGTCAAACTGGCGGAGCGCCGGGTTTTCACGCAATCCTTCAAGCCGCTTTACCAGGAAGGCATGGGCCTGGTCGAACAGGCGGCGGAGTATCTCGACGGCAAGGGCCGGGTCGAGGCAAAGAAACTGTCCAGGCTGGGGGCCACGCTCTATGCCGCCGAATCGATGCGGCTGACCACAAGGCTGATGCAGGTTGCCTCCTGGCTGCTTTTGCAGCGCGCGGCGAATTCCGGCGAGATGACCCGCGACCAGGTTGCGTCGGAAAAGTCCAAGGTGCGCCTCGACACCGCTTCCGCCCATGACGAAGCCGCCGGCTGGGCCGAACTGCCCGAGGATTTCCTCGACCTCGTCACCCGCTCGCTGCGCCTGCAGGCGCTGGTGCGCCGCATGGACGAGGAGATCTACGGCTCCGGCGCCGTGGTCGACATGCAACTGACGGCTCGCCGCCCCAATCCGGTTTCCGACCAGATCAGCCTGCTCAACACGGCTTTCGCTCGCGGCTGACGGGCTGCCTGATAATTCTACGTTGACGGGCATCTGGCGCAGTTTTCTGCGCTTCCGGTGCTCACGTACTTAGGTACGCTCCGCTCCGGTTCTCGAAAACCACGCCATCTGCTCCGCCAGAGCGAATTCTCAAACAGCCCGCGACTCGTCGTGGGGGATCGTTTCCGGTTTGTTCACATTTCGCTGGCATCGCTGTCCACCGGAGGTAAACTCGCCGGATGGGGGAAGCGATTCGCATTATCGGTATCGACCCGGGGCTCAGGCGCACCGGCTGGGGCATCGTCGAGAGCCTCGGCAATTCGTTGCGCTTCGTCGCCTCCGGCACCGTGCGGTCCGACGACAAGGCGGCGCTGGCGACGCGGCTCTGCCAATTGCATGACGGGCTCGCCGAAATCCTGCACGCCACCATGCCGCACGAGGCGGCGGTCGAACAGACCTTCGTCAACAAAGACGCGGTGGCGACGCTGAAGCTCGGCCAGGCGCGCGGCATCGCCATGCTGGTGCCGGCGCGCGCTGGCCTCGTCGTTGCCGAATATGCGCCCAACGCTGTCAAGAAGGCGGTGATCGGCGTTGGTCATGGCGACAAGAAGCAGATCCACATGATGGTGAAGGTGCTGTTGCCGAAGGCCACTTTCGATACCGAACATGCCGCCGACGCGCTGGCCATCGCCATCTGCCACGCGCATCACCGGCAAAGCGTCGCCTACAGGATGGCGCTCGCCGGGTAGCAATGTTCTTGACTTGTTCTCATAGTTGCGATAAGTAATACTTCAGAGGTATTACCATGCGCGTGACCACCAAGGGGCAAGTCACCATTCCCAAACAGATAAGGGACCATCTGGGTATCGGCCCGGGCTCGGAGGTGGAGTTCGTGGCCACCGACGAGGGCGCTCGGCTTGTCGCCGTCAACGAAAACCTGTCCGAGGAAGAGGCATCCCGCAGGTTCAGCGATGTCCTTGACCGGATGGCGGGGACCCTGGATTTGGCGGGCATGACGACCGACGAATACATGGTGTGGTTGAGGGGGCCGCGTGAAGATCTCGACGTTGATTGACACAAATGTCCTGATCGACGTCTGGGGACCGGCCGGACCGCTGACAAAATGGTCGGCATCGGCGATTGTTTCCTGTCGCCGCGATGGAGCCTTGCTGATCAATACGATCATCTGGTCCGAGCTCGCGCCGCTGATAGCGACAGAGACGGCGCTTCGAAAAGCAGTCGACATGCTCGAGATGGATCGCGAGTTTCTGCCCTGGGACGCGGCATTCCTTGCAGGCGTCGCGCATTCCCGCTATCGCCGTGCTGGGGGGGTTCGCGAGCGGACGTTGCCAGACTTTTTCATTGGCGCCCATGCGACCGTTGCCGGACATCGTCTGCTGACCCGCGACGCTGCCCGCTACCGCAGTTACTTCCCGGATCTCGACATCATCTCTCCTGAAACGCACCCATGAAGGCCCAGGCATGATCGGCAAACTCAAGGGCACGCTCGACGAGATCGACGAGGACCATTGCCTCGTCGATATTCATGGCGTCGGCTATGTCGCCTATTGCTCGGCGCGTACGCTGGCAGCACTCCCGGCATCGGGCGAAGCGGTGGTGCTGTTCATCGAGACCTATGTGCGCGAGGACATGCTGCGGCTCTACGGTTTCCAGTCGCAGCTGGAGCGCGAATGGTTCCGGCTGCTGATGAACTATGTGCCAGGCGTCGGCGCCAAGGTGGCGCTCGCCATCCTGTCGACACTGGCGCCGGCCGATCTCGCCAACGCGATTGCACTGCGCGATATCGCCATGGTCTCTCGCGCCCCAGGTGTCGGCAAGAAAGTGGCCGAGCGCATCGTCACCGAATTGAAGAACAAGGCGCCGGCCTATGCCGGCACTGCCTCGGGCACCATCGGCCTGAAGCAGGAGCTCGGTGAAGGCGTCGCTCCGGCGCCGATCACCGACGCCGTCTCGGCACTGGTCAATCTCGGCTATTCGCGCGACACCGCGGCCAATGCGGTGGCGGCGGCGCTGAAGACGGCGGGCGAGGATGCCGATGCACCGAAGCTGATCCGTTTCGGCCTGAGGGAGCTGGCGCGGTGAGGCGTCGCTTGTTCAGTTCCTTGCCGCGTGCAAGGAAGGCGCCATGAGCCTGTCACCCCGTCTCATTACGCCTGAAAAACGCGGCGAGGATGCCGAGCAGACCTTGCGGCCGCAGACGCTTGACGATTTCGTCGGCCAGGCGGCGGTGCGGGCCAATCTCAAAGTGTTCATCGAGGCCGCCAAGGGCCGCAACGAAGCGCTCGACCATGTGCTGTTCGTCGGGCCGCCGGGTCTCGGCAAGACGACGCTGGCGCAGATCATGGCGCGCGAGCTCGGCGTCAATTTCCGCTCGACCTCCGGCCCGGTTATCGCCAAGGCCGGCGATCTCGCGGCCCTGCTCACCAATCTCGAAGAAGGCGACGTGCTGTTCATCGACGAGATCCACCGGCTGAGCCCGGCGGTGGAGGAAATCCTCTATCCGGCAATGGAGGATTTCCAGCTCGACCTGATCATCGGCGAGGGACCGGCGGCGCGCTCGGTCAAGATCGATCTCGCCCGCTTTACGCTGGTCGCCGCCACCACGCGGCTTGGTCTGCTCACCAATCCGCTGCGCGACCGTTTTGGCATTCCGGTGCGGCTCAATTTCTATTCGGTCGAGGAGCTGGAGCAGATCGTGCGGCGCGGCGCCCGCATCCTGCAAATGCCGCTCGGCGACGATGGCGCGCTGGAGATCGCGCGGCGCGCGCGTGGCACGCCACGCATTGCCGGCAGGCTGTTGCGCCGCGTGCGCGATTTCGCCTCGGTCGCCGGCGATGGCCATGTCGACCGCCAGATCGCCGACGAGGCCTTGACCCGGCTTGAGGTCGACGCGCTCGGCCTCGACGCGCTCGACCGCCGGTATCTGTCGATGATCGCCCGCAATTTCGGCGGTGGGCCGGTTGGCATCGAGACGATCGCCGCCGGCCTGTCCGAGCCGCGCGACGCCATCGAGGACATCATCGAGCCCTATCTGATCCAGCAGGGTTTCATCCAGCGCACGCCGCGCGGCCGGATGCTGACGGCCAATGCCTGGCGCCATCTTGGGCTGGATGCGCCAAAGGATCTGGCGCAGCAGCAGATCAACCTGTTCCAGGAAGAGTAGCGGCTCGGGCGATTGGACGCTGACCTGCGATCAAGGATCCGTGAATGTCCTTGCGCAAAAACTCCTCAGCTTCGCCGACTTGCCGGCGCAATCGTGGACTCTAACGCGGCCTTGGCGATTGTCGCCGCGATTTAGTGCCGGAGCCGAGCATGATAAACAGACGCGGGTTCCTGCGCTTCGTCGGCGGGTCGTTTCTGTCGGTTGCCGCCTTCAGCGCCTATGCGGTGGGCATCGAGCCGATGCTGCTGACGCATGTGAAGCACTATGCCTTAACGCCACCGCATTGGCCGGCGGGATTGAAACTGCGCATCGTCGCACTTGCCGACATCCATGCCTGCCGACCGTGGATGACACCGGAGCGGATCGCTTCGCTTGTCGAAGACGCGAATGCGCTGCAGCCGGACCTGATCGTCCTGCTTGGCGACTACATCGCCGGCATGCCTCTGGTGACGGGGCCGGTGACGCCGTCGCAATGGGCATCCCCGCTGTCGGGCCTCAAGGCGCCGCTCGGCGTGCTGTCGATCCTTGGCAACCACGACTGGTGGGGCGATGGCTTCGCGCAGCGGGCGGGCGCCGGTCCGACAATAGCGCGCAAGGCCTTGGAGAAAGTCGGCATCCCGGTTCTGGAGAACGATGTCGTGCGCCTGGAGAAGGACGGGCATGGTGTCTGGATCGCCGGGCTTGCCGACCAGCTGGCCCTGCTGCCGACCAGGGACCGCGCCGGCTTCACGGGGCTGGACGATCTCGACGGTATATTGGCCAAGGTCAGCGATGCCTCGCCGGTCATCCTGCTCGCACATGAGCCCGATATTTTTCCCACCGTGCCGTGGCGGGTGTCGCTGACCCTGTCCGGCCACACCCATGGCGGACAGGTGCGGCTGTTCGGCTATTCGCCGGTCGTGCCGTCGCGGTTCGGCAATCGCTATGCCTATGGCCATGTCGTCGAGAACGACCGCAATCTGATCGTCTCGGGCGGGCTTGGCTTCAGCATTGTGCCGGTGCGTTTCGGGGTGCGCCCCGAAATCCTGTCGATCGACCTTGGCTGAGCGGTCAATGCAGTGTGCGGATCACGTCCATCACATTCGGCTCGGCCTTGTCGCCGTTGAAGGCGTCGACGATGCCGAAGGCGCCGCCATAGCTCCACACCGACCATGAGAAGCCATGCGCTTCGGCGCGCGCGATCATGTCCCTGACATAGGCGGCGCGGAACGCGGCCGGCATCACATAGGCGTTGCCATATTCCTGGCGGATCATGCCGAATTCGCCCAGCGTGATGTTCTCCGGCTTGATGCCGTTGGCCTTCGCCCACGCCTCGACTTGCCTGAACGGCGCATCCATAAGGCCAAGCAGCTTGTCGGGGCTGTCCATGCTGGCGACCTGTTCATCGAGATAGGCAAGCAGGCCGCTCTGCCGTGCCCATGGCGCCTCGGCCCTGATCCTGGCGCGGATGGTGTCGAGCGTCACCTCGAGCTGTGCCTGCGGCACCGCGGTCAGCGGATAGGGCAGGCCGGTCACATAGGGGATGAAGTCGCCGGCCCAGGTCGCGCCCTGATGGGTGAGCAGGAACGGATCGTAGGAGTGGAAGGTCCAGATGACGTTGTCATCCGGGATCGTCTTCGGATCGATCTTCTCCAGGGAGGTCGCGGCCGAATAACAGGCCCCGGTCAAGATCAAAGTTAGCTTGGTGGCCGATGAACGCGCCGCCGCGAACAGCTTCTGCTGGCGGTTCGGCCACAGGCTGGTGCCGTCGCTGTCGCAGTCGACGATAGGTTCGTTCATCGGCTCGAAAGCGACCTTTTTGGGATCCTCGCTGGCCAGCGTGCGGGCCATCTTGCGCACCATGTCGACATAGGCGTCGAAGGTCTGCGGGTCGTCCATCACTTGGCCCATGCCGATCTTGCGGCTGCCGCCGGCCGGGATCAGATGCATGTCGACGACCACCTTCAGCCCGGCGCGGTTGATCGTGCGCACCGAATCCAGCACGCTGGCATAGAGGTCGTCGCGCAAGGCCACGGTCTGGCCGGACAGGAAAGGCGACGGATCGACCGGCATGCGCAGGAAGTCGAAGCCCGCATCCTTCAGCGCCTTGAGGTCGTCGTCCTTGAGGAACTTGCGCCATTCCGGATAGGGCAGGATGGCCTTGGTGTCGCCCCACTGCTCCTCGCCCGGCCACGTCGTCCACTGGTCGAGATTGAGGCCGCGCTTCATCGAGAAGGTGGCCGCCTGGCCGGGCAGCGACAGAGCCACGAGCACAAGCAGCGCCGCCATCAAGGTCTTGATCATCGCCGTCAACAGTGCCATCGGGTTCATGCGCCAAGCCAGTGCGTGTCGCCCAAAAGTGTGTAGCGGTTTTGGGACAACGACACGCACGGAAACAATTGCCTTAAGCGCGCCACGCTTTAGGTGCCCGGCCAGGCCCAAAAAGGAAAGCGCAATGGACGATCATGGTGAATCGGCGGCGTTGCTGGCGGGGCTTTCCGGAGCGTTGACGGAGTTCGGCCACCGGCTGATGGCGCGGGTCTATTACGCCGACACCGATTTCTCAGGCGTCGTCTACCACGCGCGCTATCTCGAATTCTTCGAACGCGGTCGCTCCGACTATCTCAGGCTGACCGGCGTGCATCACACCGAACTTGCCGACGGCAAGCATGGCGAGAAGATCGTCTGGGTGGTGCGTCGCATGGAGATCAACTTTCGCGGCCCCGCCCGCATAGACGACATCCTGACGGTCGACACCCGCACCGAGGACATTTCGGGCGCGCGCATCTTCATGGCGCAGCAGCTCAAACGCGGTGATGAGGTGCTGGTCGAGGCCAAGGTCGAAGCGGCGATCATCGGCGAGAATGGCCGGCCAAGGCGCTTTCCCAGGGAATGGGTGGCGGCATTCATGCCCAAGATGAGTTGATATTCAGGTGATGCCGGCCTGCAAACGGCAGGTTCCTCCGCTTCCGGTGCTCACGTACCCAAACGTACGCTCCGCTCCGGTTCTCGGAACCCACCGTTTTCGGCTCGGCCTGACCTGAATCTCAACCCACCTTTGGAGGGGCGGATGAGCTGATGCAGACCGAGCCGGTGGTCCACGGGCGTGGCAATGCGCCGCGCCTTATGTACTAACCCATCCTTAACCATAACGGTTCATGAAGAGATTGGTGAAGATTGGCGCTATCCAGCGCCTTCCTTTCACCAATATTTGCCCCGAAAAGGCCACCAACGGCACGGTTTGGGGTTGTTCAGGTAGCTGCGTGCGAACCGACCACAAGGGATGCCAGGGGCCAGCCGCCAGCTTCGCCCGGAAAATCTTAAGGACGTAACGATGGAAAATATCGCACTCGCCGAACCGGGCGCGCAATTGTCGATTTGGGCGCTGTTCATGCAGGCCAGCTGGGTGGTCAAGCTGGTCATGATCGGTTTGCTCTGCGCTTCGGTCTGGACCTGGGCGATCATCGTCGACAAGCTGGTTGCCTATGCCCGCATGCGGCTGTCGCTCAACCGGTTCGAGCAGGTGTTCTGGTCCGGGCAGTCGCTGGAGGAACTCTACCGCACGCTCGCCGACCGCAAGACCACCGGCATGGGCGCCATTTTCGTGGCAGCGATGCGCGAGTGGAAGAAAAGCTTCGAGAAGGGCGCCAAGTCGCCGCTCGGCCTGCAGACCCGCATCGACAAGGCGATGGACCTGGCGCTGACGCGCGAGATGGAAAAGCTGGAGGGGCGCCTCGGCTTCCTCGCCACCACCGGCTCGGCGGCACCCTTTATCGGCCTGTTCGGCACCGTCATCGGCATCATGACCTCGTTCCAGGCGATCGCCGGGTCCAAGAACACCAGTCTTGCGGTGGTCGCGCCCGGCATTGCCGAAGCGCTGCTGGCGACGGCCATCGGCCTGCTCGCCGCCATCCCCGCCGTCATCGCCTACAACAAACTGTCGTCCGACGCGAGCAAGATAGCGGTGCGCATGGAAGGGTTCTCCGACGAGTTCTCCGCCATACTCTCGCGCCAAATCGATGAAAAAGTGGCCCCCAAGGCCTGAGGAGTAACTGATGGGTATGTCCGTTGGCATGGGAGGACGCGGTGGGCGCGGCCACAGGCGGCGCGGCCGTCACCATGCACTGATGTCGGAGATCAACGTCACGCCGATGGTCGACGTGATGCTGGTGCTGCTGATCATCTTCATGGTCGCGGCACCGATGCTGACGGTCGGCGTGCCGATCGACCTGCCTGACACGCAGGCCAAGGCGATGAATGCCGACACGCAGCCGATCACCGTCTCGATCAACGCCGCCGGCCAGATCTATCTCCAGGAAACCGAGATTCCGATCGAGGAGCTGGTGGCCAAGCTGCAGGCGATCTCGAAGACCGGCTATGAAGAGCGCATCTTCATCCGCGGCGACAAGTCCACCGACTATGGCACGGCGATGAAGGTGATGGCTCGTATCTCGTCCGCTGGCTACAAGAACATCGGCCTGGTTTCACTGCAGGAACAGGATCAATAGACGCACGATGAAGACCGGCCTCACCACATCGGTGATCTTGCATACGGCGGTGCTGGCCTTCGGCCTGTTCACGCTGTCGGCGCCGGCCGCACTCCCGTCCGCCGATGTCGAGTCGGTCGCGGTCGACATCGTGCCGATGGAAGCCATTGCGCAGACGTTGCAGGGCGACAAGAAGGCGGTGATGCATGAAAAGCCGGCCCCTGTGCCGACCCAGCGCCCGGACATCGTGCCGGTAGCGCAGAAGGTCGGCGAGAACAGCGTCGACACCGACAAGCCGGTAACGCCGGAGGCCAAGCCGAAGCCGGTCGACATGACGTCGGCTCCGCCGCCCGCGCCGACACCGATCGAAAAGCCGAAGCCGGAGGACGTGCCGAAGCCGCAGGAAAAGCCCAAGCCCATTCCGGCAACGGAAGTGGCGCCGGCGCCGACGCCCAAGGAAGAGGTAAAGCCGGAGCCGGTCAAGCAGACGGACCCCAAGCCGACACCGGCCAAGCCGGCGCCAACCCCGCCGCCGCAGGACAAGACCGCCGCCATCGATCCAACGCCCGAGGTCAAGCCTGATGCCGTTGCTGAGGCCATAGCCAAGGATCCGCCCACCGAAGAGACGCAACTGCCGAACTCGGCACCCGCGCCGGAAGCGCGGCCGAAGCCGCAGCCGGCGCAGGCAGAGAGCGCCAAGGCGCCTGAACGCAAGGATGCCGACAAGCCGGTCAAGGAAGCCTCGTCGAAGCCGAAGTCCGACGACAAGCAGTTCAACGCCGACGAGATCTCCGCTCTCCTCGACAAGCAGAAGCCGTCCGGCGGCGGCGCCAAGCGCTCGACCCAGCAAGCCTCGCTCGGCGGCGACAAGGATCAGGGCCAGAAGCTGTCGAAATCGGAAATGGGTGCCCTGGAAAGCCAGCTCGGCGGCTGCTGGACCCTTCCAGTTGGCCTTGAAGGTTCGGAAAACTTCGTCGTCGTCGTCCGCTTCAACCTGGATGCCTCCGGCAAGCTGGATGGCCGCCCGAATGTTGAAAAGTCGAGCGGAAACCGCCAGTTCGACGAAAGTGCCGTTCGCGCGGTGCAAAAATGCGATGTCACCGGCCTGCAGGTCCCCGCAGGTAAGCAGGACATCTGGGCCGACGTCCGCGTCACCTTCGATCCAAGGGAGATGCTGGGCCTGTAGGCCCGAGTATCCGAAAATCAGTACGAGAAGCGAGAAGACATGAAATCAATCCTCAAGCCGCTCCTGATGGTCGCAGCAATGGCGATGGGCATGACCGCTGCCGGCACGTTGCCGGCCCTGGCGCTCGTCGAGCTCAACGTCAACAAGGGCAATGTCGAACCGCTGCCGATCGCCATCACCGATTTCCAGGGCGGCGACGCGCTTGGCGCCCAGATTTCCGAGATCGTCACCGCCGACCTGAAGCGCTCGGGCCTGTTCGCGCCGATCGACAAGAGTGCCTTCATCGAGAAGATATCCAATCCGGACGCAGCACCGCGCTTCGACGACTGGAAGGTGATCAACGCGCAGGCGCTGGTCACCGGCAGCGTCGGCAAGGAGGCCGACGGCCGCATCCGCGCCCAGTACCGGCTGTGGGATACCTTTGCCGGCCAGCAGATGTCCGGCGAGCAGTTCTTTGCCAACGACGCCAATCAGCGTCGCGTTGCCCACATCATCGCCGACGCGATCTACGAGAGGCTGACCGGTGAGAAGGGCTATTTCGACACGCGCGTCGTCTTCATCGACGAATCCGGCGCCAAGAACGCGCGCAAGAAGCGCCTCGCCATCATGGATCAGGACGGCGCCAACGTCCGCTATCTCTCCGACGGCAAGTCGATCGTGCTGACGCCGCGCTTCTCGCCGAACCGGCAGGAAATCACCTACATGTCCTATGAAAGCGGTCAGCCGCGGGTCTACCTGCTGCAGATCGAGACCGGCCAGCGCGAACTGGTCGGCAATTTTCCAGGCATGACCTTTGCGCCACGCTTTTCGCCCGACGGCCAGAAGGTGATCATGAGTCTGCTGCGCGATGACGGCAACTCCAATATCTTCGCCATGGACTTGCGGAGCCGTTCGACGACACGGTTGACCAACTCGACCGCCATCGACACCTCGCCGTCCTATTCGCCCGACGGCAGCCAGGTGGTGTTCACCTCCGACCGCGGCGGGCGCGCGCAGATCTATGTGATGGGTGCCGACGGCTCGGGCCAGAACCGCATCTCCTTCGGCGATGGCGTCTATTCGACGCCGGTGTGGTCGCCGCGCGGCGACCTCATCGCCTTCACCAAGCAGACAGGCGGCGAATTCCAGATCGGCGTCATGAAGACCGATGGCTCGGGCGAGCGTATCCTGTCCTCCGGCTTCCAGCAGGAGGGGCCGACCTGGGCGCCGAACGGCCGAGTGCTGATGTTCTTCCGTGATTCCGCCGGAGGCCCGAAGCTGGTTTCGGTCGACCTCACCGGCCGCAACGAACAATCGATCCCGACGACGAACTTCGCATCCGACCCGGCATGGTCGCCCTTGCTGGAGTAGTTTGGCTCAATCGTCACAGGCGCCAGAAAGGGGCCTTTGTGGCCCCTTTTCCACGCCTTGGTCGCGTTTTGGCCGCATTTACGCCTAGGGTCCGCGCCAATTGTGGCTTCGGGCCAGACGGCTGCGGACGGCAGCCTAAACCAATTTTTAACCGTGTTTCTTGAATGCCGGTTAACCCAAACGTGGTTACTGGGTGATCAACGAAATCACTCGAAATACGAAGGAGAGGCGGCATGGGCCGTATCGCAGCACTTACCAGAAACCCGGTCATGATCGCGCTGGTGGCGATGCTCGCCATCGCCGGTTGTGCCTCGAAGAAGACGCCGAACAATGCCGCCGACCTTGGCCTCAACGGCGCCGGCGCGGCAACACCCGGATCGGCAAAGGACTTCACCGTCAACATCGGCGACCGCATCTTCTTCGATACGGACTCGACCTCGATCCGTGCCGACGCGCAGACGACACTGTCGCGCCAGGCGCAGTGGCTGAACCAGTACAAGCAGTACGCCATCGTCATCGAAGGCCATGCCGACGAACGCGGCACGCGTGAGTACAATCTGGCGCTCGGCGCCCGCCGCGCCGCCGCCACCCGCGACTTCCTCGTCGCCAAGGGCGTTTCGGCCAGCCGCCTGAAGACGATTTCCTACGGCAAGGAGCGTCCGGTCGCGGTGTGCGACGACATCTCCTGCTGGTCGCAGAACCGCCGTGCGGTCACCACGCTCAGCGGCGCCGGTTCCTGAGCCATCGTGCAGCCGACCGGCGTGTCAAAAGAAGGCGCGGCGCTCTAGCGGCAAAAATGCAACATACCCTTGCGAAAGGCGGCCCCAGGGCCGCCTTTTTCATATCCGGATGCCCGAAACAAAATTTGGCCGAAGTCTCGGCTCCTGCTATGAGCCGAGGGCGCTTGGCTGGTCCCACTCTGATTGGAAGGCGCGAACAAGCTAACGAAATCACGGCGAGAGGCACATGCATTTGAGATCGGTTCTGAGCGGCACGCTTGCGCTGTTGCTCCTATCAGGCGTCACCGCACTGGCGGGCACAGGGCAATCAACCGACAGCGGCTTTTCCTTCCATCTGCCCAGCATCGAATTGCCCAGCCTATTCGGTCAAAAGAAGAAACCGGATCAGGTTCAACTGGTGCAGTCCGACGGTACCGCCGTGACCGGGCTGGAAGAGCAGCTGCGGCAGATGAACGGCAAGATCGAGGAACTCAATTTCCAGGTCCTGCAGATGCAGGAGCAGATCCGCAAGCAGCAGGAAGACAACGAGTTCCGCTTCCAACAGCTTGAAGGCGGCACGCAAGGCGGGCAGCCGCCGGCACAGAAGAAGTCGGACGCCACAACTACGGATACCAACACCGATGTGGCAGCGGCTCCGGCAACGCAGGCGCCGGCAGATGCGGGCACCGCGCCCGCCGGCCAGGAGGTCATCGTCGAATCGCCCAATGGCGACCCCGGCAAGGTGATTCCCGGGACGGGTGCGCCGGAAAAGACCTTCGGCACCATCACCGTCGACAAGAACGGCAATGTCATCGATGCCGGCGGCAACACCCAGGCGACCGCGCCGGCGCAAGATACCGCGCCCGCCGCCGGCGCCCCGGCCAAGGCCGGCAAGTCCGACGGCACGGAGGTGGCGGCATTGCCCGCCACTAACGACCCGGAGGAACTCTACCGCAACTCCTATCAGTTCATCCTCTCGGGCGACTACAGCACCGCCGAGCAGGGTTTTCGCGACCATATCTCCCGCTTCCCCAAGGATGCGAAGGCTGCGGATGCGCATTACTGGTTGGGCGAGTCGCTGCTCGGCCAGCAGAAATACCGCGACGCGGCCGAGACTTTCCTCGCCGCCAGCAAGGACTATCCCAAGGCCAAGAAAGCTCCCGACATGTTGCTGAAGCTCGGCGTGTCGCTGGTCGGCCTCAAGCAGCATGACGTGGCC
This sequence comes from Mesorhizobium kowhaii, assembly GCF_003253745.1. Classification (GTDB taxonomy): domain Bacteria; phylum Pseudomonadota; class Alphaproteobacteria; order Rhizobiales; family Rhizobiaceae; genus Mesorhizobium; species Mesorhizobium kowhaii. The sequence goes on along the minus strand of NZ_MZXV01000076.1, from coordinate 76,157 downwards.
TGCGCCACCTTCAGTGAGATCGGCAAGCGCTACCCGGACATCTCCGGCGCGCTCAAGGAACGCGTCAAGCAGGAAAAGGCGCTGGCGGCGTGCTGAACCTTCCCGTGCATGTCGTTGCCCCAAAACCAGGATCATCTTTGGGCGACATGCATTGATGCTCGATACCGAGCCTGATCTTTCGAAAAGCCTTTTTTTGCATATCGATTTTACCAGCGGCGCTGTTGCGGCCGTGTCCGGCGGCAGCGACTCGACCGCCCTGCTCCTTCTTCTCAAACACCATCTCGACCGCTCAGCGCCGGCAACGAAGCTGCTGGCGGTGACGATCGACCACGGTTTGCGGCCCGGCTCGGCGGCGGAAGCGCAAGCGGTGGCGAGGCTGTGCGCCACGCACGCAATCGCGCACCGCATCCTGACATGGTCGGGCCCCAAGCCGTCGACCGGTCTGCCCGCCGCCGCACGGGAAGCGCGCTACCGGCTGCTGGCCGAGGCAGCACAAGCGGAAGGCCTTGGCCTGATCCTGACCGGCCATACCGCGGACGACCAGGCGGAAACGGTGCTGATGCGGCAAGTACGCAACGACAGATTGGCACGCAAAGAGGGATTGGCGCGTGACGAGGCCCGAGGCCATGCCGACACGGCAGGCCGGGGACTTGCCGGCATGGCGCCGGCCACCTTGTATGACTGGCGCAGCTGGATCCTGCGGCCGCTGCTCGGCATGCGGCGCGCGGCGCTGCGCGACGTCCTGCGGCGTCAAGATGTCGACTGGGCCGACGACCCGACCAATGTCGACGAGACTTTCGAGCGCCCGCGCCTGCGTGCGGCGCTCACCGACCGGGGCGGTGTGCAGCGCGTCGACAATGCGCTTGCACTGGCCGCGCAGGAGGGCAGCGCGCGCAGGCAGCTTGGCCTGGCTGCGGCGGACTTGATCCGCCGTTTCGCGATCCAGCCGGCGGCCGGGCTCATTCGGCTTGATCCTGGCTTGCTGAACGCCGGCGAGGACCGGGCGGCCGTCTACGCACTGCGCATTCTGCTGGCCACGACCGGCGGGATTGCCTTTCTGCCGGACCAGGCCCGCAGCGAGGCGCTGTTTGCCCGGCTGAAGACCGGTTTTCTTTGCGCCACATTGTCGCGGACGGTGGTCGATTGCCGGCGCGCCGGCATCTTCCTGCGCCGCGAGGCGCGCGGTCTGCCGCCTGCCGCTGCAGTCACCCAGGGCACCCTCTGGGATGGCCGGCGGCGCATCACATTGAACAACAGCAGCGGCGCATTGTTGATCGCCCCGTTCGGAGCAGCAGCGAAGCGGCCGGCGATCGGCGAGGGGGAAACCCCACCAAGCCTGATGCGCGCCGCGCTCGCCGCCGAGCCGGCATTGTGGCAAGCCGGCGAATGCGTTGGTTTGCCGGGAGATATCCGGGCGCCTGCGGTGGTTGAGGCGCGGCCGGTCGTTGCCCCCTTTGCCCGCTTCCTGCCGTCCTTCGACCTGGCGCCGGCGCGGGCTGTCGCCGGGCTGATTGGGGCGGCCACGGTCCCGCCCTTGCCTTTCAGCGGCCACAGTGCCGGTTGATGATGGGCTAAAGCTTAACCCAGACGTGCTGTTATGCTTGGCAAGGGGAGGCGCTCTCCCTATGTTAGGCGCAAGTTTCCTCTCATGACGTGTGTCCGCCCTGCGGACGCCAACGGGACAATTGATGAATCCGAACTATCGCAACCTCGCGCTCTGGGCGATCATAGCGGTTTTGCTCATCGCCCTGTTCAATCTGTTCCAGACGCCGCAGACGCGAGGGGCCTCAAGCGATGTGCCTTATTCGCAGTTCCTGCAGGATGTCGCGGCCGGCCGGGTCAAGACGGTGACCATTGCGGGCGCCCGCATCAGCGGCACCTACACCGACAATGCCAGCGGCTTCCAGACCTATTCGCCCGGCGATCCGTCGCTGGTCTCGCGGCTGCAGGACAAGAACGTCACCATCAATGCGCGGCCTGAGACCGACGGTTCCAATTCGCTGTTCGGCTATCTGATCTCGTGGCTGCCGATGATCCTCATCCTCGGCGTCTGGATATTCTTCATGCGCCAGATGCAGTCTGGATCCGGGCGCGCCATGGGCTTCGGCAAGTCGAAGGCCAAGCTTTTGACCGAGGCGCATGGCCGCGTCACCTTCCAGGACGTTGCTGGCGTCGATGAAGCCAAGGAAGATCTGGAAGAGATCGTCGAGTTCCTGCGCGATCCGCAGAAGTTCCAGCGGCTCGGCGGCAAGATTCCGCGTGGCGTGCTGCTTGTCGGCCCTCCGGGAACCGGCAAGACGCTGCTCGCCCGCTCGGTTGCCGGCGAAGCCAATGTGCCGTTCTTCACCATCTCCGGTTCGGACTTCGTCGAGATGTTCGTCGGCGTCGGCGCCAGCCGCGTCCGCGACATGTTCGACCAGGCCAAGAAGAACGCGCCCTGCATCATCTTCATCGACGAAATCGATGCCGTCGGCCGCCATCGCGGCGCCGGTCTCGGCGGCGGCAATGACGAGCGCGAGCAGACGCTGAACCAGCTGCTGGTCGAGATGGACGGCTTCGAATCCAACGAAAGCATCATCCTGATCGCCGCCACCAACCGGCCCGACGTGCTCGACCCGGCGCTGCTGCGTCCAGGCCGCTTCGACCGCCAGGTGGTGGTGCCGAACCCCGACATCGTCGGCCGCGAGAAGATCCTCAAGGTGCATGTGCGAAACGTGCCGCTGGCGCCCAATGTCGACCTCAAGGTCGTCGCTCGCGGCACGCCCGGGTTTTCCGGCGCCGATCTGATGAACCTCGTCAACGAATCGGCGCTGATGGCCGCGCGGCGCAACAAGCGCCTGGTGACCATGGCCGAGTTCGAGGACGCCAAGGACAAGATCATGATGGGCGCCGAGCGTCGTTCGTCGGCGATGACCCAGGCCGAAAAGGCGCTGACCGCCTACCACGAGGCCGGCCACGCCATCCTGGCGCTCAACGTGCCGTCGGCCGATCCGCTGCACAAGGCCACCATCATCCCACGTGGCCGGGCGCTCGGCATGGTCATGCAGTTGCCGGAAGGCGACCGCTATTCGATGAGCTACAAATACATGATCTCGCGGCTCGCCATCATGATGGGTGGCCGCGTCGCCGAGGAGTTCAAGTTCGGCAAGGAAAACATCACCTCGGGTGCCTCCTCGGACATCGAGCAGGCGACCAAGCTGGCACGCGCCATGGTTACGCGCTGGGGCTTTTCCGACAAGCTCGGCCACGTCGCCTATGGCGATAACCAGGAGGAAGTGTTCCTCGGCCATTCGGTGGCGCGCACGCAGAACGTCTCGGAAGAGACCGCGCAGATCATCGATGCCGAAGTGCGCCGCCTGATCGACGAGGCCTATTCGACGGCAAAATCCATCCTGACCAAGAAGAAGAAGGAATGGATTGCGCTGGCGGAAGGGCTGCTCGAATACGAGACGCTGTCGGGCGAAGAGATCAAGCAGTTGATCGCCGGGCAGAAGCCTTCGCGCGACCTCGGCGACGACACGCCGCCAAGCCGTGGCTCGGCCGTGCCGAAGTCCGGCCGGCGCAAGAAGGGACCCGAGCCGGAAGGCGGCATGGAACCGCAGCCGTCAAGCTGACCGAGACCACTGATTCCAGACCACTGACTTCAAAACAAACGCCGCGGCTTCAACCCGCGGCGTTTTGCTGTTCGGCGTTGGTCACAGGCCGCGCGGCGCGAGCGCGCTTGCCTTGCCGGGGCGCTGCCCGTCGGTCCGTCCGGCATGTTGCTTGCCCCATCTGGCGAGCGGAATCAGGGCATTGTCCAGCTCGATACCGAATTCGGTGATCGAGTATTCGACCCTGGGCGGGACTTCGGGGAAGACCTCGCGGTGGACGATGCCGTCGGCCTCCATTTCGCGCAGCTGCTGGATCAGCATCTTTTCACTGATGTCGGGCACCAGGCGCTTCAGTTCACCGAAGCGCGCCGGCGCCTTGTGGACCTGCCAGAGCAGCAACGCCTTCCATTTGCCGCTGATCACCTCCAGCGCCGGCCCCAATCCGCAACTATCTGGCTGTTTCTTTCCCATATTTCATCCAATTCTGAGCAATCGGTGGGTGGCTTACATTTTTGTCGGTACTTGAGAAAAACCAAGCCGGTCCATAACTTCAAACCAGATCGCCGGCACCGGCGAACAGCACAACAACATATCGGTACCTTGCTTCGGCCTGCAAAGGCCGTCGGCGGTCGGATTTTGGCGAAAAGGATGGATCATGACACGATACGCAAACAAAAAGGCCGTGGTGATCGGCGGAACGCACGGCATGGGGCTTGCCGTGGCGGAGGCCCTGGTCGAAGGCGGCGCCGACGTGCTGGTCACCGGCCGCGATCACCGCAACATCGAAGCCGCCCGCGCGAAGTTGTTTTCGCGCGCCCATGTCGTGCAGTCGGACATCAGCGACATGGCCGATATCGTCACGCTCGGGGCCGAAGTGGGACAGAAGCTCGGCCAGATCGACTTCCTCCACATCAATGCCGGGGTTGCCAATCTCGAACCGGTGGAGCGGGTCACCGAGGACAGCTACGACCGCATCTTCAACATCAATACGAAAGGCGCCTTCTTCACCACGCAGCGCCTGCTGCCGCTCATCAAGGATGGTGGCGCCATCGTCTTCACGTCGTCGATTGCCGATGAATCCGGCAACGGCGGAATGAGCGTCTATTCCGGGTCGAAGGCAGCACTTCGCGCTTTCGCCAAGGTTCTTGCCGCCGAGCTTCTGCCGCGCCGGATCCGCGTGAATGTGGTCAGCCCGGGCTTCATCGATACGCCGACGATGGGCGTGGCGAGCGCTTCCGCCGAGGAGCGGGCGGCCTTCATGGGGATAGGCGACGCGGTCACGCCGATGAAGCGTCACGGCACCATCGAGGAGGTGGCGCGTGCGGTGCTGTTCCTGGCTTTCGATGCAACCTTCACCACAGGCGCGCGGCTGACCGTCGATGGCGGCCTTGGGCAGGATCTGAGCCCCATGCCGGCGTGACCCGGCAAACCGAACCCACGGAGACACAAGATGAGCGATATGACTGTAATCGGCCTTGGCGCCATGGGCACGGCTCTCACGGAGGCCTTCCTCGACAAGGGACATGCGGTGACGGTGTGGAACCGCTCCCCGGCAAAGGCGCACGCTTTGGCGGCCAAGGGCGCCGTCGTGGCTGCCAGCGTCGAGGACGCCGTCAGGTCGAGCCCGCTGATCGTGGTGTGCCTTCTGGTCTACGACACGGTCCACGAGGCGCTTGCGCCCGCGCGGGAAGCGTTATCGGGCCGCACGCTGGTCAATCTCACCAACGGCACGCCCGAGCAGGCGCGGGCGATGTCGCAGTGGGCCGTCACTCACGGCGCCAACTATGTCGATGGCGGCATCATGGCGGTGCCGCCGATGATCGGCCGGCAGCACGCCCTGATCCTCTACAGCGGCTCCAGGCAGGGGTTCGACACGCACTCAGAACAACTCGATGCGCTCGGCACCAGCAAATATCTGGGCGAGGATGCCGGCCTGGCACCGCTCTACGATATCTCGCTGCTGGCCGGCATGTATGGCCTGTTCGGGGGTGTGCTGCAGGCGCTGGCACTGACAGGATCCGCGGGAATTCCGGCCGGCGAATTCATGCCGCTGCTGATGTCATGGCTGCAAGCGATGCAAGGCGGGTTGCCGAAATGGGCCGAGCAGATCGACGCCGGCGATCACACCAGCAATGTCGTCTCCAATCTCGGCATGCAGGCCGAGGCCTATGTCAATCTGATCGATGCCAGCAAGGCCTCAGGCATCAGCACCGAACTCATGCTGCCGATGCAAAGCCTGATGAAGCGCGGCGTGGCGGCCGGCAAGGCCAACGCCGATCTCACCAGCCTGGTCGAGCTTCTGCAGCCACCGAAACAGGTCGATTGAAACTGTTTGAACGCAACAAAAGACCCGCGAAGCTGACGCCTCGCGGGCCTTTTGTTTGTCTGGCTATGTGGCGCTCAGGTCTTCAGCTTGGCGTTGCACAGGCTGTAGAAGCCGCCGCCCTTCTGGATCCACTTCAGACCGCCAAGCGCATTTGCGTCCTTGAGGGCGTAGTACTGGTCGAGACAGGTATGCATGCGGCCCTTTCCGGGGGTCTCGCTGGCATATTTCGGCGAGATCGCCGACGGGAAAGTGACGCCCTTGGGCGCAACCGTCGTCGGCTTTGCCGGCTCTTTGGTGTAACTTGCCTCGTCGGCGGCCGGCACCGTGTCGTCATCCGATGCGGCGGCGCCGCATTCGGTCTTGCGGAAGTCGTTCCACTTCATGCCTTTCAGCGTGTTGGCCGTCTTGGCAGCCTGATACTTGGTGCTGCATTCGGCCATGCTCAGACCCTTGCCGCCACTGTCGGCGGGAGCCGCGGCGGCCTTGGTGGTTGCCGGCTTGGTGTCGGCGGGGGCGGATGCGCCGGCGGCGCATTCGGCCTTGCGGAAGTCGTTCCACTTCTGGCCATTGAGCGTCCCGGCTGCTTTCGCAGCCTGGTACTTGGCGCTGCATTCCTTGGCCGTCAGCCCCTTGGCCGTGCTGTCGGCAGCCGCAGCGGTGGTCGCCTTGGCCGCCTTGCCGGGCTTCGTTTCGGCTGCCTTCTTGGTGTCGGCTGGCTTGGTTTCGGTGGTCGCCGCGGCATCGGTGCCGCACTGCGCCTTGCGGAACTGGTTCCATGTCGCCCCGGCAAGTGTCCCCGCGTCCTTGGCGGCGTTGTACTTCGTGCTGCACTCGGCCATCGTCAGCGCGTTGGCTGGCGCAGCCAGGAACAGGGTCGCGACGGCGAGGCCGGTCAAAGTGGCAAGTCGGTGGATGAGCATAGCGTTTTCTCCGTTGCAGCAGCCCATGGTACGTCCCTGCAAACCAATAACGCTCAACGGCCGGTTGCGCCAGATGCTAAGTGGCGTATATATCGCCGAAAGCTGGCTCCTCCCGACAAGGTGATGAAATTGTTGCCTGTTGCTGGATTCAGAGCAAGATTTTCCAGGTGCATCCGCACTGAAAGGCTCGCATGACTGGTATATTGCAGCGTGGCAGTCTCAGCATATGGGTTGCAGCCAGGTTGTGTGCAGTGCACAACAATGATTTTCTAAGGATTGGTAACATATAATCACACAATGTGATCATGGCGACCTGGCCAATTGTGGCATGACGCGCCGGCAAAGAACTGTCGAGGAATCTGGTTAGCATGGCAGGGAATTATTTCGGCACGGACGGCATTCGCGGGCGCGCCAACAAGTTTCCGATGACCGCTGAAATCGCGATGCGGGTCGGCATGGCCGCCGGCCTCTCGTTCCAGCGCGGCAGTCATCGTCATCGCGTCGTGCTCGGCAAGGACACCAGGCTTTCGGGCTACATGATCGAGAATGCGATGGTGTCCGGCCTGTGCGCCGCCGGCATGGACGTGTTCCTGCTCGGCCCGATCCCGACGCCAGCGGTCGCCATGCTGGTGCGTTCGCTGCGCGCCGATATCGGCGTCATGATCTCGGCCTCGCACAATCCCTATTACGACAACGGCATCAAGCTGTTCGGCCCCGACGGCTACAAGCTCTCCGACGAGATCGAAGAGCGCATCGAGGGCATGCTCGACAAGGATATCGAACTGACGCTCGCCGATTCCGATGGGCTTGGCCGCGCCAAGCGCGTCGACGGCGTGCATGACCGCTACATCGAATTCGCCAAGCGCACCTTGCCGCGCTCGATGTCGCTTTCGGGCCTCAGGATCGTCGTCGATTGCGCCAATGGTGCCGCCTACAAGGTGGCGCCCGAGGCGCTGTGGGAACTGGGCGCCGAAGTCGTCGCCATCAATGTCGAACCCAACGGATTCAACATCAACAAGGAATGCGGCTCGACCCATCCCGCCGGTCTGCAGAAGAAGGTGCACGAAGTGCGCGCCGACATCGGCATCGCGCTCGACGGTGATGCCGACCGTGTCGTCATTGTCGATGAGAACGGGGCGATCGTCGATGGCGATCAGATCATGGCGCTGATCGCCGAATCCTGGCACCAGAGCGGGCGGCTTGCCGGCGGCGGCGTCGTTTCGACGGTCATGTCCAATCTCGGCCTCGAGCGCTTCCTCGGCGACATGAAGCTGCAGTTGCACCGCACCAAGGTCGGCGACCGCTATGTCGTGGAGCATATGCGCGCGCATGGGCTCAATGTCGGCGGCGAACAGTCGGGCCATATCGTGCTGTCGGACTTCTCGACCACCGGCGACGGCCTCGTTTCGGCGCTGCAGGTGCTGGCCTGCATCAAACGGCAGGGACGGCCGGTCAGCGAACTGTCGAAGAAATTCGAACCGGTGCCGCAGCTTTTGAAGAACGTCCATATTTCCGGCGGCAAACCGCTCGAGGAAGCGCCAGTCAAGGCAGCCATCGAAGACGCCCGTCACCGCCTGGGCAAGGCCGGGCGGCTGGTCATCCGGCCATCCGGCACCGAGCCACTGATCCGCGTCATGGCCGAGGGCGACGACCCACAACTGGTCGAGGCCGTCGTCAACAACATCGTCGAAGTCATCTCGGAAACGCGCAGCGCCGCCTGATCCCTAGCGCGCCCAAAGGGCGTCGCGCCTAGCGCGCCCGGGAAGGCGCCGCGCCGCAGCATCTCCACCGCGCAAAGCCCGCCCTTCCGGCGGGCTTTTTGTTGGCCGGCGGCCGATCCCGGGCTCCGGAAACCGCGCCCCGCTTCCTCGAAGTTTCGAGATTCGTGGTTAAGCAACAGGGTTAAACGCCTTTTAACCTTTGCAATTCATTATCCACGACTGAAAGCAAATCGCATTTCGGACACGATCGCCGTTCCGAACGTCTTAGGGGTGACAAGCATGTTCAATACAGCAAGAAAGGCCCTGTTCGCTGCGCTGTTCGCAGGGCTGGCCGGGCCGGTTTTCGCAGCCGACATCCCGGAACCGGTGGTCGAAGAGGCTCCGCCACCGGTCTACGAGCAGCCGGCCGATATCGGCGGCTGGTATATTCGTGGCGACATCGATTATCACAAGTCGACCGTGCGCGGCATCGACTATATGACTTACACCATCGATCCCTGTAACTGTACGGTCACGCCGGGCAGCAAGAGTTTCGATTTCGGCAAGCTCAAGGGCGGTTTCTCGCTTGGCGGCGGCGTCGGCTACAAGATCAACGATTACTTCCGTACGGACCTGACCGCCGACTACTGGTTCAAGTCGAACTTCGATGGCGGCACCTCGGATCTGCTCACGACATCGACCGAAGTGTCGAAGATGAGCGCCCTGTTGCTGCTTGCCAATGCCTATGTCGATCTCGGCACCTATCACGGCATCACGCCTTATGTCGGCGCCGGCATCGGCGGCGCGCATGTCAAGTGGGATACTGTCTACGACCCGAACACCACCGAGACCAACCCCGGAGCGTCCAACTGGCGCTTCGCTTACGCCCTGATGGCAGGTGCTTCCTACTGCCTGACGGACAAGGTGATCCTTGATGCGGGTTATCGCTACAGCCACATCCAGGGCGGCCGCATGTTCGAGTGGGACGCGAGCAGCGCCGGGCCGGGCTTCGACGGTGGCATCAGCACCCACGAGGTGCGCGGTGGCCTGCGCTATCAGTTCGGCGGCAACAACGGTTGCTCCGTGCCGGTGGCCTACCAGCCCGAACCCGAGCCGGTCTACACCAAGTAACACTTGTAATACTTGAAAATTCGCGAACCGCCCGGCATCAGCCGGGCGGTTTTCGTTTGGGTCGCTTGCAAAGAAAGTTTCCGCCGGAAATGAATTCGCTAACGCTCTGTTAGCCTTAACCGGCACTTAACCACTATGGTTAACAATGCTCCTTGAAACGATGGCTGCCGTTGCGATTGCTGGCGGCGCCAAATTCGGGAGTCGGGACCATGACACTCACATCGCGTATGGCGCTGGCGCTCGGCGCATTTGCCCTCTTGCCGCTGACACCCGCATTCGCCGCCGACTACGATCCGCCGGTCTATGTCGACCAGGCGCCCGACTATGTGCCGGTCGAGGTCGGCTCCGGCTGGTATCTGCGTGGCGATGTTTCCTATCTGGCGCAGAAGAGCTTCGAGAATGAGGATTTCGCTTTCACGCCGGCGAGCTTCAGCGACAAGGAAGATCCCATCTTTGCCAGCATCGGCTTCGGCTATCATTTCAACGATTATCTGCGTGCCGATCTCAATCTTGGCTACCTGCCCGGCAACAAGATCGGCGTCAGCTATGACGATACGGGGATCGTGGTACCGCCGGCAACGGGCACCGTGGCATCAGCATCGCTGAAGAACTATGCCTTCTCGGGCATGCTCAACGGCTATGTCGACCTTGGCACCTATGTCGGGATCACGCCCTATCTCGGCGCAGGCATCGGTGTTGTCCGCAGCACGCGCAAGCTCTCGGCGAGCTATTTCACAGACAACGATGATCCCACCGACGATTTCGTCCAGAACGATGATAAGACCAAGTACTCCCTGGCCTACACGCTGAATGCGGGCCTTGCCTATCAAGTGTCCAAGAATGTTTCCGTCGATCTGGGCTATCAGTATTTCTCCGCCCCCGACGCCGAATATGTGACCGCCGAAAGCCTGACCTCGTTTCCGGTTCACAAGGGGATCAGCAACCATCAGGTCAAGCTCGGGCTGCGCTACGATCTCTGGTAGCAGGCTCGGTATGCGTGAAAGCACTAACGGCGGATCTGTTCGGTCCGCCGTTTGCGTTTGAGGTCACGACATCCTGATCACAGATCGCCGGTATCCTGCCAACGACAAAAACTTTCCTCTTGACGCCCGAAGCCTGAACGCATATCGCCGTCCGTGGGCCACCCCTCCCCAACGAGGGTATTGCCGTTCCTATTTAAGCTTTTGACTTTACTGCCTTTTCGTCGTTTTGCCAATCGCTGCGTGCCATTGGCGTGTCAATTATCCGGTCAGCCAGCGTTTCGTCGCTCATTGCGTGCCCGTATGTCGTGAAGACGTGTTTCGCGTCTTTCCATCCCCCAAGCTTCGCCACCGTGATCGGATCTATCCCGGCATGCAGCATGGCTGTTGCGAAGCCGTGGCGGCACGCATGGTAGGCAAGACGCTTGATCTTCGCCCGCTTCACGGCAGCGCGCCAAAGCGGCTTGGCCGTGTCCCGAGAGGAGTATTGAAACACCTTGGCGCCCGGCTCCCGGTTGCTCGGGATATTGGCGATAGCTGCCACAAGGACGGGCGGCAGATGGGCGCGGCGCTCGTCGCCAATCTTCGTCTGCTTTATCAGCGCGCGCCTCTCTGTGAGGCTGACATCGGCCCAGCGCAACGAAAGCGCCTCGCTGATCCTGGCACCAGTCAGGAACATGAAACAGGCAAGCGCGCCAAGATGTGGTGAGGCTTCCGCCATGAAAGCTTGGACCCACGGCCATGTCGCGGGCTCCTTGCGTTTCGTGACGACCGGGAAGCGCTCCACCTTGAGATTGCGGCAAAGCTCCAGCCCGGCTGCATGGTTGATGATAGCCTGCGTCGGCACGATCACCTGTCGATTTCGCGTCGCACCGGAAGCCTTGGGATGCAGGACGATGGCCGACTGGCGCACCGCGCCGCCTGTGATCTGCTTGACAGGCGTGTCCTTCCAATAGTCTTCTACAGCTTCAAGGAAGCGCGTCGGCTTTTGGGCGCGGCGGTAGAGCATGGCGGCATCTGCAAAGGTCAGGACCGTTTCCGGGCCATGGTGATGACTTTTCCACTCTCGGTCTTCTCGGGCCGACGCGATTTCAAGCGCTCGTCTTTTGTCCGCAGTTTGCGTAGAGCCTCGTATCCGCCTACCGGCAACGGTGCCCCGGTAGTGATAGATTTTGCCGCGCTTGAACAGGGTGAGGGGCATGGTCGACTGGCCTCCAGAATGGCGTACACGTCTGATTGGGTAAAGAGCATGCGATTGCCAATAACTCGGCAAGCGCCTGTTTTTCGAGCGATCTCTCGGATACGCCGTTCGGACCAGCCGGTGTGCCGAGCCAGTGCTTCCGGTGTCGTGAATGAAGGCGCCCATGAGGGCATATCGGACGGCGCTTGTGAATTCGAAATTTCGGACATGGTTGCTTCACCGTCCGATCGGGGCAAAGCCCTCGATGGTCGCGAAGCGACGCACAGGGCGGCATTGATCGGAGGTGAGATGGGACGGGCCCCATGAGACCCTAGACGAACCTTTGAGGTGCTGCGACGTGGGTCGGTTGGGAGCAGGACCGCCTAGGTAAGGGTTACCGGCGTCGGCTATCGCGGCGGTAGCGGGATCACACCCGCGCTCGCGGACCATCTGGCATTTTCCGATTGCGCAACTGGCGGGCCGTTTTTGGGCTGCGATCATTTCGGCTAGTTGTCCCGCATCCCGCTCCTTGCGGAGACCGGCTTTCCCCATCGTGCCATCAGGGAACGCAATGCCGGCTGCGATGTCCCGCCGAAGCGGCGCAGCGTCGTCCGGCGGACTGCCCTTTTCAAGGATACTTTTTGTCATAGATCAGGAGACGTCCTGGCTTTAGGAGGCTTTCGATACTGGCGCACGCCTGATCTAGTTTGGTAGATGCCCAAGTTCCATGGCCCTTATGTGAGGTACTCTAGGAAGAGAGACTTTTAAGAGTAGAAGGCCATCCTGCGGGCATGTGATATTACTTGAAAAAACAAATTTTTCTGCGGACCGTGGTTGGGACTATACCCGCCGCCACCCGGTCCTTTGCCCAAAAAAGGGTATACTCCTTCCCCTGCCTGCCCAGGTGCGCGGGCGATCGAAAGATCCGGCCGCTGAGCCAATTCGAAAACGCTCGGGCCGACGGTCGAGTTGCAGGGCAGAGATGCCAGCCGAAAATCCAGCTGGCCGTGCCGTTGCTCCTCGCGCCTGCAGTTGGATGGCTTGACCGAAGGCGGCCCTCTGACGGAGGAGACGGCACGCGCGAGACGCTCTGTGGGCTCCTGGAGGGCGCCATCAGCAGATGCGAAGAGAGCGGCGAGAGCGGTGGGCGAGCGTGGGCGTTGAGGGGGATCATTGAACGATCGTAGGCATGCATGAAGAAGGAGGAGACCGGTGCTCGTGACCTCATCGGACGCAGAGCGCGGGCGTTCATTCAGGATCATTCTTCGGCACCATTCGCTCGACGGCCTCCCGAAGCCTTACTGTCGTTCGGCGGCCGCGCTCCTGGATCATCTCCTGCAACCGGTCAGACGAAATGGTCGGCGCCAAGTCCGCAGCGGCTACCTCCCCATCCTCATAGGTGAAGTCGGGTGCCATAGCTCCGACCAGTGTCATGTGCTTGCCGAGGAAGGACGCAAGTTCTTTGAGGCGGGCGGCATGGGCATACAGGAGAGCTGCGGCCGCGGGGGATTTGTGAATGGTGACATTGCTGACCAGCAGTTCGTAGCCCCTCCACCACATCAATTCCCCAAGTCCTCGCCATGGGACCGAGTAGGCGGATCGGGCCGCGGCCGCATACCTGGCCAGAAAGTCTTCGTCATATAGGATCTCGAGATCGCCGCGCGCCCAGTTGATCTCCGCGTTGCCCTTCTGATTGATCCGGGCATGCAGGAAGCCCCTGGGTTTTCTGCTCTCATCGCGAACGACGGAGCTCCAGTTGGGAGGGTCAATCAGGATGGCGACGTGCTCCTTGTTGAGGCCGCAGTCGTAGGCCTCATCGTCCAGCATCCAGGCCAGCTCCTCGTTCAGTCTAGATGTTCCGGCCTGGTGGCGCTTACGAGCCAAGGCCAGATAGTCGGAACTCGAGATAGAGGGATCGAACGGTTCAGTCATTTTGAGAGTCCTGTAGGGGAGGCGGTTGGGCGGCGTGGAATTTTCGCTGTCGGATCGCTATGTTAGGCGCGAGTCATCCGATCGAAACGCCCAACGATGTGGTGGTAGACTTCGGGGGCTTTGTAGCCGGCGTCCGCCATCACCTTGGCGGCACGCCGCAACGTTTTGATGGTTGGTTCAAGGGTATGGAGCTCCTCGTCGTTGTGGTGCAGGTCCAGCTCAGAAGAGAGTTCGCGAAGGAGAGCCGTCATCACGTTTGCCGTTGTTTGGTCGATGGTCATGTCAGAGTCCTTTTGTGTTCGGCTGAGATAGTCGCAAATACAGTATCATAGTCCTGTTTATGATACATAAGTAGCAAATATGCGACTGCAATGGGGTCGCGAAAGTTTTTTTGGCGGAGAATGTTCGATGACCGAATCCGAGTGGGAGCGGCTGATAAGTGGCGTGTTGAAGGCCGAGCTGAAGCTCCAGGGCCTGAGCTATGCCGACCTAGCCGAGAAGTTGGCAGCCATTGGGGTCGAAGAGAAAGAGGCAAACATCCGCAACAAGCTGTCACGCGGACGCTTCAGCGCCGTCTTCTTCGCGCAGTGCCTTAAGGCGATAGGGTCGCAGAGGCTGAAGCTCGACTGACATTTGTGGGGGCGCCAGCGCCTCGTCCATGCAGTGATCTAGACGCAGCAATCGCAGCTCTGGTTGGGCAGTCCGGGTTGGGGCCTTGGACCTGGCTCGCGTTTTGGCGCGGGCGGGGTCAAGTCCGGGTATTGCGAAGAACGTACCTAGTGGATCGAGCGCCACGGGACCAAATGTGGGTCGGACGAACCAAATGAAAGGAACCCTATGTCCGACAAATATCTGACCGCAACAGAAGTCGCCGACCTGCTCGGCATTCGCGAAGAAAATGTCCTGCGAATGGCTCAGCACGGGGTGCTTCCACAACCGACCATGATTGAAGGCAAACCGTACTTCCCCGAAGAGCCGATCATGCGTCGCCGCGAGGAAGAAGACGACGCTGTTCCGTCCGCCGGCGTTTACTTGACCAAGTCGGAGGAGGTTTTTTACTACAAGGTGGTGAAGGCTACCCACTTGGTCCGCTACAAGAATTGGCCATTTTGCAGCTTTTACTCTCTGGGATGGGAGCCTTCACATTCGCCCTTGGCTCACCCACGTCGTCGATGATCTGGCAGATCACGAGAACATTTTGCTGTCGTGTGAGGACGCGAATATCCCAGAAGTCAAGTTGGAAGACCTCCCAGAGCCCGCATCAATCACTTGGGGGTACTCTTGGATGGGGCAATACGAGTTGGAAGACACGGTTGCCGCTTCATAAGTGGGCCACTAACCCTAGGCCGGTTCACGGACGCCGAAACCTGGCATGCACCTCCGTAGCTGCGGACATGCTTTGCCTGAGGCTCTGCGGCGCTGCTGACACCTGTTAGTCCAAGCAGCTTGCGTCTTGTTCGCAACGAAGGCGCGCATGCTTCAGAGATGCGAGGAGTAGGGCAACATTGCCCTCTTCCTCGCTTCAGGTCGCAGCCTTTATTCCTCTCGCGCCTTTGTGTGCATCGTGTGTGTGCAGCGCGGCGCAGCACAGGCCAGTTGCTGCTGGCTTGGCCGATTCACATCTTCTCGGCACCGGAAACGACCGGGTTGATAAAAGGACGAACTCATGACAGACCAAAGAACGATTGACCTCTCTCCACAACTGTCAAAATGCCGTGACCTCCTCGTGGATCACAAAGTCGCTCAACGGCTTCACATCCCCACGGACGCGCTTATCGAATTGGTGAAAAAGCGGCTAGGCCCGGAGCCGCATCCCGCTTCTGCTTCAGGCTGCTACTGGTTTCTGAAGTTGCACGTTCCGAGCTGGAAATCCTGGGCTCGCAACGCCGGCGATGAAGATGTCAGACAAGCCGCTGACATCATCCTGAAGGACGATCGCACCCGACGCGTCCGTGAGTTCGCGCACTACGACAACGCCGATCCGCGGACGTTTCTCACTACCTTGTTTTCTCGGAAGGCATGGTAGGTGCGCATGCAGTCCAACAGGAAGCAGATCAAGGACTACATCGAGCGGATGTTCGGGCAGGAGAGCGAGGGCAACCTCGTTGTGTTCGAATTGTCGGGTGGGCGTCCGCGGCACACGGTTTTTCCGTATAGTAGTCGGGAAATTGCCTTCGACTTCTTGGCAGCACAGCCCGATACCGCTCATCGGTACCTCGCGGTGGCTCTTCACGATGAGCGTGCCCTCGAAAAGCAGACGCGCCAGAAAGATACGGCCTGTGCCGTCGCCTTCCTGGCGCTCGACATCGACCTCGCTACCGGGGTGCACGCCGCCAAGAACCTCCCGGAAAACGACGAACAGGCGCTCAAGCTGCTGGAGGAGGCGGGCTTGCCCGAGCCCACCCTCATCATCCATTCAGGCGGGGGGATCTACCCGATCTGGCAGTTCCAGGAGCCACTGCTTCTGGAGACAAACGAAGATCGGAGCCGAGTTCAGCGGCTCTGGTCGGCCTGGAACGAGCAGGCTCGGATGGTCTGGAAACGCCACGGGCTCGAGCTGGATACGATTGCGGAGCTCGCGCGTGTCCTCAGGGTGCCCGGAACGTTCAACCCGAAGACCAAGCCGGCCAAGCCTGTCCGCATCTTGAATGGGGCAAGTGATCGAACCTGGACCCTCGAGCAGCTGGAAGGCGTCGTCGCGGCCCGAATAGCCACGAACTCCAACAGTTCGCCGCGTTCTGGCGAGCATGCGCTGGCGGACGCGCTTCGACAGGAAATGATGTCGGGCGACGAAGATGCAAGCAAGGATGCCGCTGGTGCTCTTGCTCTGGTCACTGCATGCCGTTTTCTTCGTTCATGCGATGAGGGTAGCGGGCGCCTGACTGAGCCGCAGTGGAAGGACGCCGCTGACATTCTGGCGCACATCTCACAAGGGCAGCGGTATTTTCATCTGATGTCTGCCCGCGACTTGCGATACGATTATCGTGAAGCCCAGGACAAACTGGATCACGCCAGCAAGTACCGCCCGAAGCTGTGCCAGACGATCGCCGCAACAAACTCCGAGTGTGGAGGCTGCCTCTTCCGAGAAGGGATGGTCATTCGAACTCCGGTGGAGCTGGCCCATACGGATCCGGGGCTCGCACCGCTGCAGGCGAAGTTCGTGCTCGACTCAAAAACGGGTCTGTTCTTTGAGATCTCGACGGGGCGGGACAAGACGAAGGAGGATTTCGATCGCTCCTTCACGCGGAACATGCGCAAGAAGCAGCTGGCCAGCACGGCCTTCCGCAATTCGAAACTGTCGTGTCTGGCCGATGAGCACGACTTCCTGGTCGGGAATGAAAAGCTCATTGTCGAGGAAAATGGCGTCCGGACTTTTAACACCTGGAAGGACGGAGGCATCGCTTCCGCGGAAGGCGACGCCTCTCTTTGGCTTGACCACCTTCGCTACCTTCTGCCTGGCGACGGAGAGAGGCGGTGGGTTCTTCAATACCTCGCCCATCTCATCCAGCGGCCGGCCGCCAAGATCAAGTCGGCGATCGTGCTTCAATCCAGACAGGGTGTTGGCAAGAACCTTCTGGTGCAAGCCGTCAAGCGCATGTTCCATGAGAATGATGTTCGGGAGGTGTACGGTGGCGTTCTGGGCGAGCGTTGGCAGGCTGCGCTCGGAAATGTTCGTCTTCTGGCCCTCGACGAACTGCAGATCGATGAGCTGAAGACGGCTTACAACCGCCTTAAGCGATGGGCCACAGAGGAGATCCAATCTGTCGAGCGCAAGGGGATTGATGCTTTCAACGTGAGGACGCCTCGCGGCATCATCATCATGACCAACAGCGATAAGCCCATGGCCATCGAGCATGACGACCGGCGGCTCTTCGTGTGCAAGGTGGAAGCCGCGAAGCGGGAAGACACATATTATCGTCAGCTCGTGGACGTCGGCCTCTCGGACGAGAGTATTGCCGCCTTCAAGCACTACCTTGTGAACTTCGACCTCTCTGACTTCGACGCAAATGCAGAGCCGCCGCGAACCGGTGCGAAGGAAGAGTTGATCCGGGCCAGCGCATCCGTGCCGGAACAGATCATTGCTGAGCTCAGGGACAGTGGATCGGTGCCATTCAATCGTCCGGTGTATCTGGCCGAGGACGTGGCCAGCGCCGTCGAGGAGCGCATGAAGAGGACGATCACCGTGCAGCAGATCACGCCGATCCTGAAGAGGCTTGGCGACCGCAAGCGTGACAAGAAGACGTCGGCTCTGCGCCCTGTCGGATTGACGCAGCGTGGCTACGTCTGGGCGTGGCAGGAGGTCGATAAGTGGGTGAACGCTTCCAGTGAGGAGGTCAGGGCTGCTCTACTGGGTAGAGACTCGGATGTTATGTCGCCGGGACTGACGCCCGCCATCGCGGCCGCTGTCCAGCTGGCCAACTGACCAGGTGCGCGGAGCAAAGGACCATGCAGACTTATATCTCTTCCAACTATCTCTTCGAAGAAAAAGAGGTTGGACAGTTGGACAGTTGGACACCGGAAGGGATCGCCAAGCACGTCGACATAAAGCACTTTTACTCGATTGCCATGACGACAAGCCTTCCTCCATGGCGCCCGATACCCTCTCGCCTTGCAGCACGGTTTCTGGGCACTTCCCTCCAGGGCTTGGCGAACTGGAGGGTTCGCGATCTTGGCCCCGCAACCGAACCGATGCGGCGAGGGCAGGGC
This sequence comes from Mesorhizobium kowhaii, assembly GCF_003253745.1. Taxonomy (GTDB): domain Bacteria; phylum Pseudomonadota; class Alphaproteobacteria; order Rhizobiales; family Rhizobiaceae; genus Mesorhizobium; species Mesorhizobium kowhaii. Next base: position 57,688 of record NZ_MZXV01000076.1, on the reverse strand, counting down.
AACCGCATATACTACCGCCCGGACAAGATCGCCGAGTGGCTTTCAGGTGGTAAGTGTTCCGATTGGCAGTTCTCGGCGCTCTGGCTCCAGCAGATGGGCATGCCGCTCAATGTGATCAGCGAGGATGCCGTCCACGATCGTATAGCCCAGCTGGAGGGCGTGAAAAACCTGTTCCCAGCGGTGAACCGGCTGTGGCGAGATTTTCGTGAGGTCGAGGCGTCCTAGTCCAGTGAAATGATTGTACGGAGCGGGTCATTTCGCTGCCAGTTGAGCTCCCGCCGAGCGCCAGCGTGCCGACCGGCTTCAACGTATCACTTTCGGTACTCTAGGAAGAGCGAATTTCGCGTTTGCGTTCAGGCGAACATTCCCCACATGAGGCCGGCCGCAGCCCCCCTCGCCGGTGCTGTTGCGCCCGTGTAACAAGAAATAAGGCACAGAATGAAAACTACTTCAAAATTCCCCAGGCTGGATGGGTCCGATCAGCTCAGGGCTTACCTCGAAAAGGAGGAGGAAGAGGCGCCGCGGTGCGAGCCCGAACATGCTATTTAGCCAATACGCCCTATGGGCCATCGCCGTATGCTCTGGCCAAAGGTCAAGAATGACCGTCGCCCTTATTTCCTGGCCCGGATCATCGCCCGTGCAATCGCCAGTTCAGCCTCGACCTTGGCGTTTTCCTTCTGGGTCATGTTGTCCGCAGCGATCAGGCGGCGAAGCGACCTCATCACCTCGCCGCGCCGCCACCCAGCCTCCAGCATGCAATCCACAATGACCTGAAAGCCCGACTCCATTGCCTCCTGAAAGTCGATTTCGCGGTCGGGGTAGTCGCGCTCATGCCGTGGTGCGTTGATCATGCGTTGCCTTCCACCGTGCTGTCCTCGTCCAGCGCATACGGAACCGGCAGATAGGCGTTGGCCACAAGCCAGTCCTTCACGATGGTTCGGATGAGGTCCGCCCTCGTGAGCCCCATTTTCTTCCGCTACGCTCGACAGGGGCTCTTGGACCCTCGGGTCGAGCACCAGCCCGTTACGTTTCGAAGCATCAGCGCTGCTCGTCGGAGCATTACCTGAAGGTCCGCGTGAGAAACGTCGGCGATCTGATCGGCCGTGCTTTCCAGATCGGCTTCGATGTCATGACGGGTCATGTTCGGCCCAGCTAGAGGAAATGCTCGCCCTCGGCCCGATGCTCAAAGCAGAACCAGTGCGGGCGCAGCCATCGTGCTCGCAGAGATGGTGCTGAACGCCGGGGCGGCGTGGCGTATTCGGACTTAGGCAATCTGATTTCGTCGCTCACGCGCGCAGGTCAGGCGTCCTCTTGACCGGAGCCGCCCCCGTTCATCTTTTCAGCATATGCCGGAGCAACCCGAGAAGTGGCCGAGAGGCGCCGCCTGGACCCTGACACATGCCCATGACGCGGGGCAGGTGGCGGGCATTCGGTGCCCGCTGCAACGTCACGCGTTACTACAAACCGCTCGAGCTCCGGGAGGTGATTGGCAACGTCACGATCGACGACGTGCGGGACAAAGTTCGTTGTCAGCAGTGCAAAAGCCGAGAGTGGATGAGCTCGCAGCTATTCCACCCGACTGGCGAGCAGTTGCACACGATCCGATCCGACGCCTGGTGCAGATCCGATGGGAGAAACGGGTCATCTGGCGGGATGAATAGAACCTAAGCCTTCCGCCTAACCGGGGCCTTCTTCGCAGGCTTTGCCGCGGTTTTGCGTCCGAGCCCGCTGGACTTCGCCAGCGCCGATCGCTGGGCGGCGTAGTTCGGCGCCACCATTGGATAGTCACGTGGAAGGCCCCACTTTTCCCGGTACTCGTCCGGGGATAGCCCGTAGTGGGTGCTCAGATGCCGCTTCAGCGACTTGAACTTTTTCCCGTCGTCCAAACAGATGATGTAGTCGGGGAAAACGGATCGCTTGGGATTGACGGCGGGAGACAGAGCCGGCTTCTCCGGTTCGGCCGGCTGCCCGATTTTTGAGAGCGAAGTGTTTATGCTCTCGATGAGGTCGTGCAGCGAGGTGGCAGGCACCGCGTTCTTGCTGACGTAGGCGGACACGATCTCGGCCGTGAGTTCGATGAGGTGAATCTGGCTGTTGCTGTTTTCGTCTGACAAAGGGGAATCCTCGTTTTTGCTTTAAGGGCGGTGAGCGGTTCGTATCCATATTTTCGAGGAATTGCATCCCGACAGGCTGCTCGCCACAAGGCAAGGCCCTGGAAAGGCCAGTTGGCGCAAGCTCGCGTCGCTTGCTTTCGATTTATGCTGTGCGCTGCATGGGGGACGGCCGCCGCGGCCAACGCTAGCTTACAGTTTCACACGGGCAGACTGATGCCCGGATCCGATACTTTGTCAGTTCTGCAGAGGATCAGTAGCTGCCATCGCTGATGTCTGGCTTCTGACCCGAACCGACGTACGTCCTCCGCGACGCGAACGGCAACTTTGCGCCGCATATCGGCCGTTGAGGATGCCTTTGCCACCGCCTGAAAGCGGACGTTAGCGGCGACCACGCTGGAGGTCGCGGTTGGGCCACAAGCGGAAATCCCTGGCGCGCGTCCAGGGGCCATCAATTGCCTCTGATTTTGGACAGCGCGTCCTTTGCGTAAATGCCAACCAGAGCTTCATTCTGGAGTGCCACGAGCGCAGGTATCGCAGCTCGTGCCGGAGGCCCGACCTTTCCCAGCGCCTCGATGGCCTCCCGGCGGAGATGCTCAACCTTGAGCGCCTCAACCAGAGCCGGAACGGCTTGTGCTGCCGCTGGTCCAAACTAGCGCAGTCGCCTCGTTGCGTATAGCTGGGAAAAGGGATTGCCGGTCTCAAGCTCTGCTTCCAGGCTCGTAACGGTGACGTCCAGCGGCAGCGCAGCGATACGGACACCGTCATTCAGGCGGCTCCCTTGCATGTAGCACACGTCGCGAGCGTCGGTTGTTTGCCCGCCATACTCGGGCGCGCTATGATCTGCCGCGGGCCGAAACCGTCTGGCCCGCGACGGAGTAACTAAACAAGAACGAACAGGGGAGGTTACCCACCCATCTCGTGAGGGGATGCGCCTCCTCGTTTCCTTTTCTTGGACATGCCCGTTCTCCATCTGGATCTGAAGGAGAAACCAGGAAATGACGGAATTCGAATTGAAGCTGCAGTCGGCCGCCAAGCTTGCCGCGAAAGGCAGGGTTTCGCGTCGTGACTTTGTTCAGCTGGCGCTCGCCGCCGGCCTTACCGCCACGGCCGCCAATGCGATGTTCGTCCAGGCGGTGCGCGCCGAGCCCAAGAAGGGTGGCACCTTGAAGATCGGCATGGGCGAGGGTGCCGCCACCGATACACTGGACCCGGGTCTCTCCCTCAACTCGTCGTTCACAGGCACCGCATTATTGGGAACCTTGTCGAACAGCCTGACCGAGATCGATTCCAAGGGCAACGTGGTCCCCGACCTCGCCGAAAGCTTTGAGCCGTCAGACGGCGCCAAGAAGTGGGTGTTCAAACTGAGGAAAGGCGCCACCTTTCACAATGGCAGGACGGTTACCGCCGACGATGTCGTGGTCTCGGTCAGGCATCACAACAGCGAGGGCACGAGATCGGTAGCGAAATCGCTCTTGGCTTCGGTCAAGAACGTCGTCGCCGACGGTGCCGAGACGGTCGTCTTTGAGCTCGATGGCGGCAATGCCGACTTCCCCTACATCATCTCGGACATCCCGGTAATGCCGGCGAAAGAGGGCGGCGTCGACTGGGAGTCGGGCATCCGCACCGGCCCCTATATGCTCGAGAAATTCGAGCCTGGCGTCATCGCCACCTTCAACAAGAACCCGAACTACTTCAAATCCGACAAGGGCTGGTTCGACCGTGTCGAATGCCTGGCGATCAACGATGTGACGGCGCGCACCAACGCGCTCAACACCGGCGAGGTCCACTACATGGATCGCTGCGATCTGAAGACGCTCGACATTCTGAAGCAGAACCCCGATCTCGTGATCTCGGAGACGACCGGCTACGGCCACTACGTCTATGTCATGAACGTCCAGAAGGCGCCCTTCGACAATCCCGATGTGCGCAATGCGATCAAATACTCGCTCAATCGCGACGAGATCGTGCAGAAGGTGTTTCTCGGCCACGGCGCCATCGGCAACGACAATCCGATCGCACCGACCGTCAAGTTCGCGACCGATCCGCAGCCCAAGCACGTCTACGACCCCGACATGGTCAAGAGCCTCCTCAAGAAGGCGGGGGCCGAGAACACCCAGTTCGACCTGTCGGTCGCGGATGCCGCCTTCACGGGTGCGACCGACTCCGCTCTCCTCTGGCAGGAGCATGCCCGGGCGGCCGGGGTCAACCTGAATGTGATCAGGGAGCCCAATGACGGCTACTGGGACAATGTCTGGCTCAAGAAGCCGTTCTTCGCCTCCTACTGGGCCGGCCGGCCGACCTGCGACTGGATGTTCACCACCGGCTATGCGGCGGAAGCGGTGTGGAACGAAACGCTCTGGAAAAATCCGCGCTTCAATGAGCTGCTCGTCGCCGCCCGCTCGGAGACCGACGATACCAAGCGTGCCGGCATGTATGCCGAAATGCAGCAATTGCTGCATGACGACGGCGGGCTGGTGAACCTGGTCTTCAACTCCTATGTCGATGCCCACACCAAGGCTCTCGCCCATGGCGAGGTGGCGTCGAACTGGCCGATGGACGGGCAGAAGATCGCCGAACGATGGTGGTTCGCCTAGGCCGTGTACTCATAAATTGGGATGGCGAACTGGACGCGTTTGATGTCTCCTTGTCCCCCAACAGCGGTTCCGGAGCGGATATCGCAGCAGGTCCGAGTTGGACCACAAGCGGAAATCCCTGGCGCGCGTCCAGGGGCCATCAATTGCCTCTGATTTTGGACAGCGCGTCCTTTGCGTAAGCGCCAACCAGAGCTTCATTCTGGAGTGCCACGAGGGCAGGTATCGCAGCTCCTGCCGAAGGCCCGATCTTTCCAAGCGCCTCGATGGCTTCCCGGCGGAGATGTTCAACCTTAAGCGCTTCAACCAGAGCCGGAACGGCTTGTGCTGCCGCAGCTCCAAACCAGCCCAGTCGTTTTACTGCATATTGCTGGGAAAAGGGATTGCCGGTCTCAAGCTCTGCTTCCAGGCTCGTAATGGTGACGTCCAGCGGCAGCGCAGCGACACGGACACCGTCATTCAGGCGCTCCCGGACGCTTGCATGTTCATGATTCCATTTGAACGAGAGGTGTAAGGTGTCGGGAAGGTTTTCGAGCCCTTTCTGGCCTACACCCGGTCGGAACTTCAGTAGCATTCGCCTCGCTTCTTCTCGGCGACCGAGCTGCGCCAGCACGGAACTGAGAGGTAGAAAGAGCGCAGTTGCGTCTGGGTTTCGCCTAACGCCTTCTCCGAACACCTCAGCCGCTTGTTTCAGATCGCCCATTGCAAAAAGCGCCAATCCACGAGCGAGAACGTAGTGGCTTGGATAGTTCGGGTTGAGCCGCATGGCGGTCGCGACGAAATTCAGCGCCTCGGCGGGTTCGCCTGAGATCGTCAGCGCCCAAGCCGTTGCGATGTGTGCCTCGGGGTCGTTGGGATCCGATGCAATCGCTCGACCGGCATTCCTGCGTGCATCTTCGGCCAGACCTTGATAAACGTCCCGCAATGCCTCGACCGTATAAGACAGTGACGTTGGATACTTCTTGGCCAGCTCTACGTAATCTTGAGCTCCCAACCAGAAATATGGTTCGTCCCTACCGAGTTCTTTACCCCAGAGTGACTCAACCACGCGGAAGTAGGCCAGCGCCAGGGCGGCATAAGCGCGCCCATATTCAGGATCAAGTTCAGTTGCTTTTTTCAAGGAAGTGATGGCGGCAGCTGTGTCCTTTGCGTTGTAACGGAGATAAAGGCTCCAACCCTCTTCGAAAGCTTCCTTGGCTGCAATGTTGTCCGGCTTGGCGCGGACAATTTCCGTTTTTTCGGTGGTCGTGAGATTGACCTTCAACGCTTCGACGATCTTTGCCACAAAAACGTCCTGGATCGCAAAGATATCGGCGACGTTTCCATCGAACCTGTCCGCCCACACATGCCCGCCGGTGAGGGCATCAATGAGCTGGGCGTTGACTCGCACCTGCTCGCCGGCGCGCCGTACGCTCCCCTCCAGGACGTAGCGCACGCCAAGTTCCTCCGCGACCTTGCTGATTTCTACAGGCTTGCCGCGGTAAACGAATGTCGAGTTTCGCGCGATCACGAAGAGGCCGGAAACCTTGGAAAGGTCGGTGATCAAGTCATCGGTCATGCCGTCGGTGAAGGACTCTTGCCCCGCCTCGTCGGACATGTTGGTGAACGGGAGCACGGCGACTGACGGCTTATCGGGCAGCGGCAACGCCATCTTCGATTGCGAGGCCACGTCACTGGGTCGAACGAGATCGTCACCAAAGCGCTGCCAAAGCGCCAGCCCCGCGACGATCAGAATCAATACTGTGGCCGCGACTGCGATCCAGCGCCGCGTGCCGTCAGGTTTGCGACTTCCTGAGATAACCGGGGTGCGCGGGTCCACTCGGTAGAGGCGAACGGGCTTCTCGATGTTCTTGACACGCTGTTCGCCCAAAAACTCGAACCCATAGTCCAGCTTCCTCTCGACCTGATCAAATGCTGTTCCCGAAATCAACACGCCTCCCGGCAGCGCCAACCCTTCGAGCCTCGCCGCCACATTCACCCCATCACCGTAGATGTCCGCCCCTTCGATGATGACGTCGCCAAGGTTGATACCAATGCGGAATTCGAGCTGTTTTTCTTTCGGCAGTTCGGCATTGCACTCTGCCATGGTGCGCTGGATTTCGAAGGCGCAGGTGACTGCATCAACAACGCTCGGGAACTCTACCAGCGCACCATCACCCATGAGCTTGACGATTCGCCCATTGTAGGCTGCGATTTTCGGATCGATCAGGTTCTCGCGCGTGCTCTTCAGGCGCGCCAATGTATCGGCTTCATCCGCCTCCATAAGGCGGCTGTAGCCAACGACGTCGGTGGCAAGAATCGCTGCAAGCTTGCGCTGCATGCCAGCTCCACACGTGGGGCACGCTCGCTGTCATGTTAGGCGAGTTTTGCTCCTGAGCCTAGGGCTGCTCAGGTCGGCTTCGGGTCAGATCGAGACTTCACGCCTCGTGACCGGCGGAGGGTCCGGTATCGGACCGTTGGAGCAACCCGAGCCGGTGAGCGCCTAGCTGGCGCAGTGGGTCAGCGGGACCTGACGGCCGACACTTCTCGATCGCTGGGCACGTGCCTATCTCGTGATTCACTTACAATGTGAATGTCGGCTTTGGGTCAACTCACGACATCGGACATTGGAAGTTCAAACGTCCGCTATCGTTGTTCCATCCACCACAAGCGGACCTACTGCTTCCGGCCCATTTGGGTCGTTCGATGACAGGCGTTGCGATGGCCGTTTCTGGCGCAATTTCCGACATTAGTTGCCATTAGAAAATACAGATTGCGTCCTTTGAATACCGGACTCGGCGATGCGAAGCCCGCCAACCGTCCAAGGAATCGCGCCAAGGCCTTAGGCTGCTCGACAGCTTGGACCTCTCGCCCATTCTGGCCATTGGTCGTGAAGGCACTCGAGTGCTTCCCAGGAACTGGCAACGATGCGCCCCTTGCGGATTTCGGGACCAGTCTCAGTGGTTTGGGAAATCGAAGATCCCTCACAGCTTTCACCGTTTCCGCTGATCGATTACATCGACTTGTTGTAATGGCCTGCCGAAGTTCAAAAAGGACCAAGTGTTTCCAAATAGCACAGCACCTCGTTGATACTAAGGTTTGAGCTGCCCTGACTAATCAGATACCCGAGTAAACCCTAGTAGAATGGAAGGCACCCCGACTCCTGCAATAGTCTGCAAGGCTATAGCGGGTGCGAACAACACCCTTGGCACGAAGGTTGAATCGACCGTAGGGCTGGCCGAGAGGCCTGCCTTCGTACAACTCGGAGGTCCCGATGTCCAACCAAGCTTTCAAACAGGTTAAGTCACGCTTTGAGTTGACGCGCACCAAGGTGATGGGCGCGGCACTCGTACTGGTCGCCATCTCCACCATACCGGTGGCGGCGGAGACCGGATCGCCTCCCTGCGCCCCGCGGCCAGAACTCCTGAAGCAACTTTCCAGTCGATTCAAGGAAGCGCCCGTTGCCCTCGGGCTGGCCAAGAACGGCTCAGTCATTGAAGTGCTGACCAGCGACGACGGCGAGACCTGGACGATCCTGATCAGCCAGCCGAACGGCCCAAGCTGCCTCGTCGCGTCCGGCGAAGGCTGGGAAGAATTGAAGCGGGTCGGCGCCAAGGGCGAGCGCGGCGCCTGATCGCGTAGAAGGAGGCCAACATGGTTGATACCTATTCCCTGGAAAGTGCGCCGCGACAGAAGTTGCGGTCCATCGTTAGCCCGGTCGCCCCGAAGCTGGTGCGAGAGCAGCCAGATGACCCGGCGTCGCAAGCCGCTGTCCATAAGCCGTGGGACACGCGCTCTGACGACATGAGCGGGGCTCCGCTCGCGTTTCTGTCGCGGTTCATCGTTCTTCAGGCGATCGGCGCCGCCGGTATCGTCGGGCTGTGGGTCGTCGGCATTGCCGGCAAACCGTTCGCCGGCAACAACGCGTTTCTGTGCTGGTTGATCGCGGCCATCGGCGCCCTGGGTATTCTGTGCGTTTTCCTCCGGCGCTGGCGCGATGTCGATTGGCTAGCGACCCATGTTGTGCGGATCGGGCTGCTTGGAACTGTGGTTGGGCTCATCGTCGCCTTCTCGGCGGCGCGTACCGGCGGCTCGGCCGACCCCAATGCAATCCGGCCGATGATCGCGTCGGTCATCGACGGCATGTATGTCGCGCTCTATGCGACGCTGCTCGGCATAGCCACGAACCTGTGGCTGAAGATCAATCTTCGCCTGCTGGGCAACTTCGATGGATGAGGAAACTCTTACTGTCTGGCTCGACACCGCTCTCTTGATGCTCGGCGGCTTCGTCCTCATGACCGTGCTCATGATGACGGTGATGAACCCGCCAGCCAAGGCGAGCGAAACCGATGGTGTCACGGCGCCCGGTAACGTCACCGTCGAGACGCAGTGGCCCGACAAGCTCGACGCCGATGTCGATCTGTGGGTCCAGGCGCCCGGCGATGTGCCGGTCGGTTACTCCAACAAGAGCGGCAAGGTATTCGATCTGCTGCGCGACGACCTCGGCATGGCGCAGGACATGACCGACTCCAACCACGAAGTCGCCTATTCCAGGGGCGCGCCCGCGGGCGAATACGTCGTCAATGTTCACATGTATCGCGGCGTCAACGTTACATATCCCGTCCCGGTGAAGATAAGCGTCAATGTAAAGCGCGATGCCAAGTCGTCAGCGCCGGTGGCCACAACGACGGTCCAGTTGCGCAAGCCCAACCAGGAGCTTACCGCCTTGAGATTCAAGCTCGATTCGACTGGCCAACTGGTGCCGGGCAGCATCAATAGCATCTTCAAACCCCTGCGCGTGGCGGCCTCCCAATGATGATCGCTCCGATCATATTCGCGCTGCTGCTCGGCGCGTTCATCTTCGTCATCCTGCCGCATGCGGGTTTTGTTCGCCGCACACTCTCGGTCGGCATCTTCCTGGCGCTGATCACCGTCGTCTATGTCGGCGCCAGCGAGCTTCTTGGCCGTCCCAAGCCAATGACCCTCGAGTGGCGCGACACGGCAAAAGCCCAGGTAGTGGGCGCCTTCCCGATTGAGAACGAAGCCATCTACGTATGGCTCACCACGCCCGGCTCGGCTGAGCCGCGCTTCTATGTGCTGCCATGGAGCCAGCAAGCCGCGCAACAGCTGCAAGATGCGATGGGTAAGGCGGAAGCCGACGGCACTGGGGTGGAGATGAAGATGCAGGCCACCGACGCCGGTCTCGATACGCGCGAGCCGATGTTCTACGCACGGCCGCAACCGGCCCTGCCGACAAAGGACTATCAGCGCGGCGCAAGCCCCCTCGTCTATACGCAGCCCAAGTCATGAAGCGGTGATGGCGGACGCGGACGGCATGGAGCGCGCTTTCGAGTTCGCGCTCGCGATCACCCATTTGTCGGCTGTAGCCGGGGCCGGGAATTGCTGTTCTAGGAAGCCGCAACCTCATAGGCACGCTTCAACCACGAGAAGATTTCGGCATTGGCCTCGTTAGGTGTGCTGACGCGTACGCGATGCGTAACCATCGAATTCCATGATCCGGCCGCCTCGAAACGTCCCTCTGCTTCCACGCCCTTTAGCTTGATGCCAACGTCCAGGCGCTCGACCGAAGAGGGCTGAAGAATAGCGAATTTCTTTTTCCCCCGCATAAGATTGACATAAGTTTCACCAGCCGAGACCACGACGTCCGGTCCAAACTTCGCGACTTTCGCGATTATCTCATCACCGGTCGCGCGCCAGACGTCTTTCTTTCCTGAAAAAAGTTTGTCGAGCTTCACCTCCGGGCTGTCTTTTCTCGTGTCGGACTTCAGAAGAACGGCCGCAATGGCATTTGCGTGTCCATGCCCAAGGGCAAACTCGGTTTTCAGCCACGCAATAATTTCACCGTGTTTTGCCAGGCCCTTCTGGCTGGCGAGCTTGGAAAAAGCTTCCGGCGTTTTACCCGTCTTCGCTTCGATGCTGTCGAGATAGGCTTGAAAAGACATCTTTATCTCCTGACTATTCACTCTTATCGCAGTTTGACTGATCATCAGATCGGTAACGTGCGTGTGCCGTACCGCGAAATTGCAATCGATGGCTGGATTGCGCGCCTATTGTGCGGGCAGATCAGGTCGGCTGCTGGCAGACGATCATCCACGGTATGCCGAACCGATCGACAAGTGTGCCATAGCGGACGGCGAAGAAGTTCTGTTCGAGCTGGATGCGCACCATCCCACCTGGCGCCAGGGCATGAAATACGCGCTCCGCCTCCGCAGGGCTGTCGACGCCGAGCGATACCGACAATCCCCGAGGCTCTTGATAGCGGTCGGACGGGTTGTCAGAGCCCATCAAGACTGTGTCGCCCACCACCAGGCGGGCATGGATGATCTTGCTGCGCCATTCGGGCGGGACATGATCCGACGCTGGGGTGCCCTCGTGGGAGAGCATGGCTTCGATCTTGCCGCCGAGACAGCTCGCGTAAAACTTGAAGGCTTCCTCGCATCTGCCTTTGAAAAACAGATAGGGGTTGACTAGCATCTTCCGCTCCCTTGGCGTGATGGGTGTCTTTGGGACTGGCGTTGCGATCAGGCCGTCGGATCGCGGCGCACGGGAAAAAGGGCACGCAGCCGACCGTCGCGCAGGTACAGACCGCCCCAGGCCAGGACACCTATGTAGACGCCAAACAGAACCTGGCTGAAGAGTGGTTCCTCCAGACGCATCTTGCTGGCGATTGCTCCGCCCAGCAGGCCGGTAGTGAGGATCGCACCGAGGACGGCCGTGCGTGGAACGGCGTAAAGGACGGCGCAAACGAGAGCGATGATTCCGATGGGACGTACCAGGTCCAGCGGATAGCCGATCTGCGCGGTCGCATTCACGACGGGTTGGATCATCATCAACTTTGTGGCGCCGTCCATGAATAGAAACAGCAGCACGAGACCGCTCATTGTTCGCCCGGTCCACAACATGGCCTTCGAGCCCGAAGGCGTTTGCAAGTCGGTTGGCATGTAATTGTCTCCTAGCCTGATTGGTGAAAAGCGTTCCGGCGGCGATGGTGGCCGTCGGAATTCGCCGCCTCATAGCGTCTTGAGGTATTCCGCCATGCGCTCCGCGCCCTGGCTGATCATGTCGCCGAAACCCATCCTGGCTGTGGTGTCCCGGTCCTCGAACGAATCGAAGCGCGCCACGAGTGTCCATTTCGTCTGAAGCCCGCGCGTCTCCAGCGTGACCGTGTTAACGGCCGTCGGCGGAGCAGGATTTCGCTTCTCGTCTTCCAGACGAGTCGTTCTGGCTCGATGACCTCTAGAAATTCGCAGTTGATCGTGAACTGCGCGCCGTTGGGGGCTTGCATAACGTGGAACCAAGTACCCCCGGGTCTTACATCCATCTCACAGACCGGGCTCGAGAATCCATGGCCGCCGTACCACTGCGCGACATGCTTTGGATCTGTAATAGCCTTCCAGATAAGTTCACGCGGCGCGTCGAGCATTCGCGTGATGATAATTACGGGCTCGTCTGGCGAACTGGCGTCAATTGTCGATGTCACTGAGATCTTCCTTTTTTGATTAGTGTCGAACGGGGCCTCGCGGCTGGCTAGAACTCAGTCATCTTTGTTACCCGGGCCTCGATTCTGCATGACCTTCAGATAATCGGCCAAGGAATCGAGGCTTCTGTCCCAGAAACGCTCATAGCTTTCGAGCCACTCAAAGACATCTTGGAGAGGGGCGGCCTCAAGGCGGCAGGGGCGCCACTGCGCCTCTCGGCCCCGCGAAATCAAGCCCGCGGTTTCGAGCACCTTAAGATGCTTGGAAACAGCCGCGAGGCTCATTTCATATGGCTCGGCCAACTCAGTCACAGTGGCGTCGCCGATCGCCAGACGCGCCAGGATTCCACGCCGCGTAGGATCGGAGAGAGCGAACAGGGTCGAGCTAAGACGGTCTGACGGCAAGTGATTAACCTATCGGTTGATAACCAATCAGTTGATAACCAATCGGTTGAATACATAACGCAGGTCTTTGTGGCGAGCAAGCCCCGAAACGCCGGAATCAAATGGCAGGAAAGGCACGGTTGCCTGAGGTCGGCGTTACACGGCCAAACAAGCGACGGAATCGCACCCGACAAAAGCCCAAATAACCCAAGCGTGGTCGTGCCAGATGAACATGGATGTGAAATAGTCTGAGACTCAGCAGCAGATCTGACCGTTCGCTATTTGCCCCGTCGGCGGAAAACTCACGCTTCAAGATTTCGCGAGCCTTCAGGCTGATGACCGAGACGGGAGCGGCAGCGGCCATACGCGCTGTCGAATCTGCAAAATTGGTGGCGTCACCCGATCCGGTCCGCAATACTCGCCTCTCCGCCCGAGGCCCTGGCCTACCAGCCGACGCCAAGGAGGCGAACGATGTCGGGGTATCGGCAAAGGCAAACGCCAAAGTTCTTCGAGCACGGAGGCATAGGGTCCGAGATCGGACCCTCTAACGCCAGCCCACCGAAGCTGTGGCGAGCGGATTGCCGCCATGACCTCAATGCGGGCTGTTCTCAAGTCGCACACGAGGATTTAGATGGACAACGGCTACCTATTTTCGCGCGGCCGAACGTTGGCGATCGCCTCCGCAGACCTCAGGCTGCGGCCAGGGGCCTGTAACAACTGCGGAACGGCCGTTCCAGACGATGAGTTCCCTAGGTCGAGGTCGACGTGCGCGTAACTAATGCGGTCAGTTCGCCATGATGATCCATATGGGGTCGCTTGAGGCCGTGGCCATTCGTACGGCAGCCGCGCCGCAGCGTGTGTTCCGCGCCCATGCCAGCGAGCTAGCTCGATAGCGCAGTGATTCGGCTCTACAATCCGAGACAAAAGCCGACAGAACAAGCACTCAGGCCATCGCTCGCCTATGCGAGCGCACAACGTTTGGCCTCGCGGGCCGCCTGACATACGGTTCAAGCCGCGCGAAAGGTTGCCAAAGATTGTCATTAGCTCATCCACGGAATTGCTGACGACGCGTGATCGTGGTTTGAAATGAAGGCGAGCAAGTCGGCGTTCACCCGATACTGGTGCGCGGCTGCGATGCCGTGCCGCCTCCCGGAGGCGGGAAAGTTTTGCTTTCGGCTCGTGCCTGAAGCATCGAGAGGCCGTCCGGCTGCAAGTGCGGCGCCTAAGCCGGCCAACTCGCGGGCTCCGCCGACGCAAAAAAATCCATCCTTGTTCATCGTATCCATCCATAGCGCGTGGCTTTGAACATCGGGCTCACCATCACGATCATCGGGTCGACCTGCACGGTCGCATTCGGGGAGGGGCGAGCGACGAAGCGAGCGACACTCGATAACCGTGATGGCTTGCGAGGAAGAAACTGCGCCGATCCAGGCCGCAAATCTATTCTACAGAACGTCTGTGATGCGATACACATCGTCGGTGATGCGATACCAACGTGTAGGCAGGGGACGCAGAGAGATGTGCCCGATCGAGACAGGCATGTTCTCATCGACGCAAGTCCGCTTGGATCGGGGCGGGACCGACGCGGCACGGCAGGCGCCAAAACGTTGCGTGACAGCGCAAAGTTCATCGGCAGACCTAGGGGCAAATCAAACGCGCAACTGGTAAGGGCAGCAGTCCATGCGTGCCGACAAGCAGAAAGGCCTCGGTTCGCTCTGCCGAAGTCGAATCACGCTCGTTTGCGCTGACCAAAGCCAGCCACGTGAAAACCGCAGAGCGCAACGCCACACTCACGTGGCATGCATTCTTCCCAACGCTCCAACTGCAAAGGAAACGAGTTGCTGAGCTGAGATCTCGCAGTCCCTCGAAGGCAGTGTCCCGGTAAGTCTGGGGTCCCATAAGACGAGGATTGAGGCGCAAAAGCAGGAAGCTGCCGCCCCAACATCCGTCGGTGGGAACTCCTTCCTTCCGATGCCGGCACGAATGAACCTTCCCACCTGACCGTGAAGCCGATTTCGATGGTGCCTGAACGATTGCCAATTGCCACTTGCAGCAAGGACGATCAGTTTAAACATTTGGTGGTCACTGTGAAATGCCTGCAGCTTCAGCCGATGTTGTGCAAGCACAGTTTCCTTCAGGCGGTCCCGCGCGGTCACCGGTTCGCCGTCGGCCAACCGGGTAATGCAGAGATCGTTTTCCAAGAAGTTCGCAGCAATGGCATCCCACATCGCTGCCTTGGAAGGGAATATTCTGTACAAGCTCGCTGGGGATTTCCCGAGCAGTCGGGCAATGTCTGCGACGTTTGTTTTCGAGGGCCCGTAGAGGCGGCATGCTACCATGCCAGCTTCGATGATCGGCCACTTTTCATCCGCCCAAGGCTCGTTCCTCGTTGACGTCGTAAGATCCATCATTCCATCTCAACACTCTCGAGATCTGTTTCGGCGCCCTGCCTTTCGAGGCCCGGGAAAGCGTCCGGCGCAATCCACGGGCGCCTGAAAGTCCGACTTCATCACATAACTTTTGGTGTGAAGGAGCCTCGCAATCAGTAGGAAATCTGCCCGTCCACTATCTGCCCCCCGTCCGAGGAAAGCTCCCGCTTTAAGATATCGCGAGCCTTCGAGCTGATGACCGAGGCTGGAGCAGCAACGGCCAGACGCGCTGCCGTCCCGGCGAAATTGGCGGCGGTTACCCCGAACCGGTCCGCAAAGCTGACCTCTCCCCCGGCTAGGCTCTGCCCTGCCAGCCGCCGCCCGAGGAGTCGCACGATGCCCGGGGTATCGGCAAATGCGTTGTGGCCGACGGGATCACTCGACATGATAGCGCTCGTGTCGACGACAGAAACGCCAAGTTCTTCGAGCACGGGAGCATACGGCTTGAGATCGGTTCCGCCGACGCGACCGACTCCTCCCGAGAGCAAGCGAGAGACTTGCAGTGCCTTGTCATTGGTTGACGTGAAGATTGTGAAATGCGGTCGGCTCGAACCCATCTCGATGAATTGCCGCCGGAACACGTCGATGTCGATATCCGGCGACGCGAGGACCACATTCCTAACTTTGGCCGGGATCGTCTTATTGCGCATGGCGATGTCGCGCAGTGCCTCCGCAGTAAGCCACGCGCCCATTGAGTGGGCTAGGATCGTCACGTCCGCGACGTCTGGACTTTTCGTGGCCTGAAGGATCAGGTCTTCCAAGGCGCGACGCGAGTAGTTGGTGCTGTCCTTGTCATAGAGATAGTCGAATACATCGCCGCGCGAGGGCCAAGTGAAGAGTATCGGCGCTGCGTCCGTTCCCGTATCATGAACGATTTGAGCGAAGCGGAAGACCGCATCGGCGTATGTATTGTTGAAACCGTGCACGAAAATGAGCACTTGCCGCTTGCCGTTGCGATTCTTGCGAACCCATTCGAGAACCTGCTGTTCCGATGCGACTTTCCCGACGTTGAGTACGGCAAACTCCTTTTCCGGATTGGGTTTGTTGAGCAAAGGCCACTGGACCTTTCCTATCGTGCGGTTCCGATCCGGAGGTATGGAGACGACTATCCTGTTGAGGGAGATCGCCGTTCCGCGATCGCCAGTATAGAGTTGGCCGGGATTGCCAGACGGCTTGCGCGTCGTCGCGACCAGCATATCCACTTGGCTCGCATCGCTGGCGGCAAGGGCCAGGGGTTGAAAGACGTGTTCGGCTTGAGTGGCGCAGCCGGTCAGCAGACAGACGATCGCAGGGACGAGGAGAAACCGCCTGGACGGGACGCGAAGGCCCGCCATCGCCTTATGCAGAAGTCCTATCCATCGGAGGGGTCCCAAATTCATCAGTACGCCTCGGATCATCTAGATTGCTTTCAGCGCGGTTTGCATGGCAGGCAGCTCACAACCACGCGACATGGAGTGGGCACTAGGAAAAATCATGTCCCCGAATCAATGCCGTGCCGCTTGAGCGCATGTCCCGCAGGAACCATTGTGTCCCGCGCGGTGGCAAACAGTTGTTCAGGCTGCGAAGATGAAGGGCAGGCGCGGTCGCGAGCGGCGTCGCCGTACGTGCCGCCTCTGCTGTGCCCCCCTCGTCAGGCGCATCGCCGGCGGTCATCGCGGCCGCCTTGGGCGCGCCGGCGCTCTGATTGCTTCGAGGAACCCGATCACCATCGGCGTGGTGCTGGCTGTGAGCTCAAACTTTGCGGGCGCGCGTAGCCAGTCGAGAACCGACCCATTAACCAATAGAAGGAGCGCGCGCGCCGCCAATTCCGGTGACAAGGCGGGCGCGAGTAGCCCACGCTCAGCGGCCTGTCCGATTACGGACTCAAACACATTTTGCAGCGCGATGTCCGCATCTCGCTGGCGCGCAACAACCGGCTGCATGTCGTCGGAATATTCGCACCGGAGCCACAGAATCGTTAGGATTCGGGAACGTTCGGGATCGGTTTCGAACGCCTGCAGGCCCTGGCCGATAGCGCTAGCCAACTCACCCAACGGATCAAGTCTAGGGTCAGCGACGAGTCGAGTCTTCAAACGGTCGCCGAGTTCCTCGTTCGGCGCGTTGGCCCGCCTTTCCAGCGCCATAAATATCTCTTGCTTGTCGTGGAAATGCCAGTAGATGGCCCCGCGCGTCACGCTTGCGGCACTAGCGATCTGTTCAAGGGTAGCACGGGTTACGCCGCGCTCAAGGAAGACATCGATTGCGGCGGCTAAAACCGCCTCTCGTGTCTGTTCGGCCTCGGCCTTAGTACGTCTCATAAAATCATTCCTTCCGCGGCGTCCTTTTACATACATTCTTGACTTTTTCCTTATATATACATACATGAATGTATCTTGGCAAGACCACATCGGCAAGCCGTCACAAGCCAGTGCCGAAGCGCCTGTCGTGACGATATTCGGTGTCGCGTTGCTCGGCTCTCGCGTTAGGCCGCTCGTCGGATGGCCAGATCGGAGCGTCCGTCGGGGCGCGGCGTGCTATGGTTTTATCACTCCAGCCGGCCCTGTGCGACCGCGTCCTGACAAAGCTGACAGTAACTCTCAGAATACATCATAATATACTCGTCCATATTGTATGATCGTTTCTCGATCACGCCGTGTTGGCGGCCAGCATATACTTTGGTATCGCGGGGCAGGCTCAGTGGATTGGTCAGCCAAACCGGATCGCTCACCCGGCCGGTTCAGTGTCGGCCGGATGGCTAGTGCCAGCGGATGCAATTCCAGTGAGGTTTAGGCTGCCCGATGAAGCAGGCGGAAGTGGTGCCACGGCCGGATCGAGGCGCCAAGTGGCCGAGCTAGCAGTCGTTTGCCGACGTAGCGGGCAGGGCCGATGATAAGGCCCTGAAAGCGCTTGACCGCGGAGTTTCTATCGCAAGCGGCAGGCTGTGCTCGACCTTCGAGCGGCTCGCTGCTCGACCGTGGTGCAGTTCATAGAAAATGTGCCGAAAAGGTAAGATGTCTATACCGCAGAATAATAGCGGGCGGAGTTGCCCAGGAGTTAACAATGCTCCCCACCGAAAAGTATTCCCGAACGGCTTGAGGTCTCTGTCTGGCGACAGTCAGGCAACTTAGGAAATTCCGGGTGGCGAACTCTCGACAACCAACACGCCCCGACTAGGCACCCGGTTGTGTGGTTGACCTGCAATGTTTGGCTGTTTGTGATTGACCACGCAACGACAGGGAAGGAATTGGGCGATGGGAGCCTGCTCTCTGCCTACAAAATACCTGTCGACGGTGCGGGAGTTCGTGGCACCGCGTTACAGGCGGAACTCCGCTACCTGCACTGCCTTGGGCCCGCCTTTAGCTAGGCGCGCTAGCTTGGTCGAACTGCCTCGGCCAAACGGCACGGGTCTGTTCGGCTGCGGTCTTGGTGCGCCTCATAACTCCATTCCATCCGCTCTTTTTTACATACATTCACGACGAACCCTATTTACATACATACAAGAATGTATATAAGGCTCGAATTCTCCAGGCTGTAGCCATTCATCGGGCCTGACAGCAAACCAAGAGGTCGGTCATGAAATCCGTTATCGTTTGTGCTTCGTTGGGTTTGGTTCTGTTCGTGAGCGTCGGCGCATCCGCACCGCCGCCGCCCGACATTCGGCCGGTCCGAACCGTTGTTGCCGCCGCCAGCGCTGAAGGGGAGCCTATATCGCTCACCGGCCATGTCCGCGCGCGGACCGAGGAAAATCTAGCCTTCCGTATCGATGGCAGAGTCATCAGCCGTAAAGCCGCTGTTGGGCAGGTCGTTCAACCTGGCGACATCGTCGCCGAAATCGATCCCCAACCACAGCAGGACGGTTTGCACGCGGCGCAGGCCCAGAATGAAGCGGCGCAAGCGGCCTTGCACGAGGCCGCTAACACTCTTGGGCGTCAGAAGACTCTGCTACAGCAGGGCTGGAGTACCCGGGCACAGTTCGATGCCGCCGAGAGAGCGTATCTCAGCGCCAAAGCCGAGGTCGACGCGACGGCCGCAGCGTTGCACACGGCCCAAGATCAGTTCGGCTACACCAAATTGCTGGCGGATTCCTCGGGCGCGGTGATCGCCACCGGCGCCGAGGCCGGAGAGGTTGTAAGAGCCGGCCAGACAATCGTTACGGTGGCGCATGACGACGGCGCCGACGCGGTATTCGACGTACCTGCAAGTCTTATGCGCCAGGTCTCTCCCGACGCATTGATCGAAATCGCGCTGACCGATGATCCGTCCGTCCATGCGGTTGGCCAAGTGCGGGAGGTGGCGCCGCAGGCCGATCCGGTCACCCGCAGCTACCAGGTCAAAGTCGGGCTGACCGACTGGCCGAAGGCCATGCGCCTTGGTGCTACGGTGACCGGCCTGGCCCGAATGCAGGTAGCCGGCGGCATCGAGCTGCCCGCAACCGCGCTGACGAGTGCGAACGACCGGCCGGCCATCTGGGTTGTCGATGCCAAAACGCAGCAAGTCTCCCTTCGAGCCGTTGAATTGCAGCGTCAGGACTCCTCCAGCATCGTGGTAACTCGTGGAGTTGAGAAAGGCGAAATCGTGGTGACCGCCGGCGTGCATGCGCTTCGGCCTGGCCAGAACGTCCGGCTGTTGGGAGCAGCTCAATGAACCGCTTTAATCTGTCCGCCTGGGCTATCGCGCATCGTTCGGTCGTCTACTACCTGATGCTCGCTATTCTTGTCCTTGGCATAGGCGCCTATATGCAACTGGGTCGCAACGAGGATCCCGCTTTCACCATCAAGACCATGGTGGTGCAGGCTAAATGGCCGGGTGCTACGCTCGACGATACGCTGCACCAGGTTACCGAGCGCTTGGAGCGCAAGCTCCAGGAGACGCCGCATCTCGACTACCTGAAGAGCTACACCAAGGCCGGCGAATCGACCGTGTTCGTGTACCTGAAGGGTTCCACGGCTCCAAAGACTGTGACCGATACCTGGTATCAGGTGCGCAAGAAGGTGCATGACATCGAGCTGACTTTGCCGCAGGGCGTGATCGGCCCGGTCGCTGATGATGAGTTCGGCGATACCTACGGCATCATCTATGGTTTCACCGCCGACGGGTTCTCCAATCGCGAATTGCGCGACTACGTGGAAGACATCCGTTCGAGACTCTTGCAGGTGCCCGATGTCGCCAAGGTCAATTTGATCGGCGCCCAGCCTGAACGCATCTACATCGAGTTCTCGCCTCAAAAGCTCGCCGGCTACGGCCTGACGGCCGACACCCTGACGACGGCATTGCAGGCTCAGAACGTTGTGGTTCCCTCCGGCGAAATTGTTACCGATCAGGAAGGGGTCAAACTGCAGGTAAGCGGTGCGCTGAAGTCCGAGAAGGATATCCTCGCCGTCAATTTCGCCGTCGGTGATCGCATAATCCGCCTCGCCGACATCGCTCAGGTGCGCCGCGAGGACGCCAACCCGCCGGACCCGATTTTCCGCATCAACGGGAAGCCCGGCTTGGGCCTCGGGATCTCCATGCGCGAGGGCGGCGACGTGCTGGCGCTCGGCCACAACATCGAGGAGACGATACAGGAACTGAAGAAAGATTTGCCGGTCGGCATCGAACCCACCATGGTCGCCGACCAGCCTGAGACGGTCCACCATGCAATTGGCGAGTTCATGGAAGCACTAGTGGAGGCGATCGCTATCGTGCTCGTTGTGAGCGTTTTGAGCCTCGGCTTCCGCGCCGGCTCCGTCGTCGCTATCTCGATCCCGCTGGTCCTCGCAGCCGTTTTCGCGGCGATGATGGTCTTGGGCATCGACCTGCAACGCATCTCGCTCGGCGCCCTCATCATCGCTCTCGGCCTGTTGGTGGACGATGCCATGATCACCGTCGAGACGATGGTGAGCCGTCTGGAACGCGGCGACGACAAGCCGACGGCGGCCGTCTTCGCCTACGCCTCGACCGCAATGCCGCGGCTTACAGGGACGCTGGTCACCGTTGCGGGCTTCGTGCCCGTTGGCTTCGCGCGCAGCAGCGCAGGCGAATACACGTTCTCGCTGTTTGCCGTGGTGGCACTATCTCTGCTCGCGTCGTGGGTGGTGTCGGGCCTCTTTGCGCCGGTGATCGGCGTTGCCCTCTTGGGTCAGCCCAAGCATTCCCACAGTGAAACGCTGAGCGCGCCGATGCGCATGTTCAAGCGCGCTCTGCTGGCGGCCATGCGAGCCAAGTGGATCACCATCCTTGTCACCGCCGGCCTGTTCGCGGCAGCCCTGGCCGGGACCCGCCTCATCCCGGAGCAGTTCTTTCCCTCGTCAGATCGGCCCGAGCTCTTGGTGGATTTGAAGCTGCAGGACAATGCCTCAATCCTGGCGACACGCGACGTGGTGCAACAGTTCGACGAGATTGTCGCCGCCGATCCGGATGTCGAGCATTTCTCGACTTATGTCGGTCAGGGTGCCATCCGCTTCTATCTGCCGCTCGACGTGGCCCTGGCCAATCCCTTCTTCGCGCAGTCCGTCATCGTGACGAAGGGCCTTAAGGAACGCGAGCAGGTGCGCGCGCGCCTTGAGAAGGCCTTGGCAACGCGTTTCCCGCAGGTCGTTGCGCGAGTCAATCCGCTGGAGCTCGGGCCACCCGTCGGCTGGCCGGTGAAATACCGAGTGGACGGGCCGGACCCCGAGCAGGTTCGCAAGATTGCCATGCAGCTTGCCGATGTCGTGGGCAAGACTGCGGGCGTGCGCAACGTCAACTTCGACTGGGTCGAGCCCTCTCGGGTCATGCGTATCCACGTCGATCAGGATCAGGCGAGGCAGCTGGGGCTCAGTTCCGCGGTGGTGGCGACCGCGCTCAACGCCGTCGTGTCCGGCACGACAGTGACACAGGTTCGCGACGACATTTACCTGGTTGACGTCGTCGCACGCGCCGAACAGACACAGCGAACGTCTCTTGAGTCGCTTCGCTCACTGCAGATACCTCTGCCGGGAGGGCGGGTGGTTCCTCTCAGGCAGATTGCAAGCTTCGACTATTCCCAGGAATACCCAATCGTCTGGCGGCGCGATCGTGTGCCGACCCTGACCGTGCAGGCCGACGTGGTGCCGGGGGTGCTCCCGTCAACAGCGGTCAAGGCTATTCAGCCACAACTCGACACATTCGCGGCGACACTTCCAAGCGGCTATCATATCGCGACCGGAGGTTCAGTGGAGGAGAGCGGCACGTCCCAAGCTTCGGTTATGGCCGTCCTGCCGGCCATGGGGCTTTTGGTGCTGACCATCCTGATGTTCCAGCTCCAGAGCTTCCAGCGCATGTTCCTGGTTTTGAGCGTTGCGCCACTCGGCATGATCGGCGTGGTGGCGGCCCTGCTCCTGGCGCAGGCTCCGCTCGGCTTCGTCGCGATCCTCGGCGTGCTGGCGCTGACCGGCATGATCGCGCGCAACTCGGTCATCCTGATCGATCAGATCGAGACCGAAAGGAGGACCGGCATACACCCATGGGAGGCCGTGGTGACAGCTACGATCCACCGGACGCGTCCCATCCTGCTCACGGCAGCTGCCGCCTCGCTCGGCATGGTGCCAATCGCGCCGACGGTCTTCTGGGGCCCGATGGCCTTCGCGATCATCGGCGGCCTCCTCGTCGCGACGGTGCTGACGCTGATCTTCCTGCCGGCTCTCTATGTCGCCTGGTTCCGGATCAGCGAACCCGGTCCGGCCGAGGTCGCCGCTGAGACTGCAGAGACAGGAAACCTTGTGCTGCAGGCATAGTAGAACGGCGAGCCACGGACTCAACCGTGGCTCGCCATCACTCTTAGGGCGCAGGCTTGAGAACTGTTGGGGCCGCCCCGGTTGTGTCATCTGAGTCGAAACAGATCGTGCCTGTTCCGATTAGGCGCTAGGTTGTCTAGGGACTTTCCAGCAAGGTCATTGACGGACGCCGATGCCGATTTTTTCAGTCAAGCACACGACCGTATATCGGTATAGCCGACGAGTAAGGTTCGGCGAGCACCGGCTAATGTTTAGGCCGCGCGACAGTTTCGATCAGCGACTTCTGGACCACTCCTTGACCGTTGATCCTATGCCGAGGGAGGTTCGATGGATCCATGACGTTTTTGGGAACTGTGTTGCGGTGATCGAATTCAAGGGTTCGGCCAGCGAACTCCATTTCGCGACAGATATTTGCCTCGATCATACGCCGCAGCATTCGCCTGATTTCCGTATCGATGAGGCCGCCCTGACTTATCCATTCGCCTATGATCCCGACGAGGCGGTCGACCTGGCGCAAACAATGGAACGCCATCATGCCGATGCCGGCGATGAGGTCGGTAAATGGGCGCGACAGTTCGTCAGTGCATCAGGACACACCGAGACCGGAAAACTGTTGATGACGCTCTGCTACGCCATCCATGAGAGCTTCGCATATTCCCGCCGGTTCGAAACCGGAACCCAACCACCGCTCATGACCTTGCATCTGCGCAAAGGGACATGCCGGGACTTTGCGCTTTTCATGATGGAAGCGGTTCGCTCGCTCGGCTTTGCCGCCCGCTTCGTGACCGGCTATGTCTATGTGCCCAGCCGTGATAGCGATGCTATCCGCGGCGGAGGATCCACGCATGCATGGTGCCAGGTCTACTTGCCCGGCGCCGGCTGGATCGAGTTCGATCCTACCAATGGCATTGTCGGCAACCGGGATTTGATCCGGGTGGCTGTAGCCAGGCACCCTCGGCAAGCCATCCCTCTTTCAGGGACCTACGCAGGCAGCGCCTCAAGTTTTCTGGGCATGACCGTTGAGGTGAAGGTGGCGAAGGAAAACGCGCCAACGAAAATTAGCTTCGTCTAATAATTTGTGGAACTGATTGGGTAATCTGGAGTTTGCCCGGCTCCTGAAGCAAAGATTGGAGCATCAATGCGGATCCGCGCAGGTTTCAGCCTTACCTACGAATGTCCAAAACCGACACCAATGCTGTTGGTCCTTGATATCCATCCTTCGCGTCGCATCGATCTACTAACGGAACATGTCATAGGCTTTGACCGCCCGATTGAAGCCCGCGGTTACATCGACGCCTTCGGCAACGCCTGCACGAGAATAGAGGCGCCTGAAGGGCTGACAACGATATCGACGAGCTTCGAAATTTACGACACCGGTAGGTCTGAAGTCGTCGTGCCAGACGCCGTGCAGCACGACATCAAGGAACTGCCGGACGAGGTGCTTAGGTTTCTGCTCGGCAGTCGCTATTGCGACACCGATCGGCTCGGCGACTTCGCCTGGGCGAGCTTTGGGGATACCCCGCCCGGATGGGCGCGAGTTCAGGCGATCTGCAATTTTGTGCATGATCACATTGCTTTTGACTACCAAGCTGCGGACCCTATGCGGACCGCGCATGGTGCTCTCAACGATGGAACCGGCGTCTGCCGTGATTTTGCGCATCTGGCAATCTCGCTGTGCCGCTGCATGAATGTCCCTGCGCGCTATTGCACCGGCTATCTTGGCGACATTGGCGTGCCACCGGCGCCGGAACCCATGGATTTCAGCGCATGGTTTGAAGCATATTTAAGCGGTCACTGGTTCGCATTTGATCCTCGGCATAACCGTCCTCGCATAGGTAGGATCCTGATGGCGACCGGCTGCGACGCGACCGATGTTGCTCTCTCAACAAGTTTCGGCGCATCGAGACTTGCGGGCTTTGAAGTTGTTACCGAAGAAGTCCAAGGGACGGCTTGCTAGGACCCCGTGCCTTCAGCTTCATCATTTCGATTCAGGCCCGCTCCTGCCTGGCATCCTCGGAATGAGCAAGCGGTGAGCGAGATTGTAACTCGCAGCCACGAGCCGAAGCTAGCCGCTCGCCAGAGCGTCGTTTTGCGACCGCGCTGGGGTCTGTTTCGCTACGGTAGTATCTCAGATCGGCAGCTTAACCAGGTCGAATCGGCAGCCCGCGCGACGCAACACCCGTCGCGCTCCGCGCTGCGACCTCACAAGCTTACTTCACTTGCCCGAGCCCTTTCTACCGCCACCGGCATTCGAGCTACTGGTTGATCTGGTCACACCAAGGGCTCCTAGCACCGCCTCGACAGCTTGGCGCGTCGTTTCGGGTCGGGTGCCTCGATCGAGAATACCGCGGGTGACCTGCAGCCATATGCCCATTACGATGTCAACGGCGAGTTCAACGTCCTGAAGGCTCATGCGGCCCTGGTGGAGTGCTTCGGAGATGTCCGCTTTGAGCTTGGCGCGAACACCGCGGCCGAATTCAGTGGAGGTGTGCGCGCTCTGAACGACAAGGCGTGCCCATCCGGCATCGGAACTCGCCTTTTCAAGGAACTGCGTAAACGCGAAAGACAGACGGTCGACCGGATCGTTGAGCTCGATCCGAGCAGGCGTCAGCAGCTCGTTAAAGCTCTCGTCTAGGCAAGCGCCCACCGCGGCGACCAGTTCATCAATGCTCTGAAAGTGGTAGTAGAACGTACCCTTGGCGACGCCAGCTGCCTCCACCAGTGCATCTACCGTAAGTCCTTCGGGAGGCCTCTCCGCCAGCATCGACGCTCCCGCTTCCAGAATCTGCGCCCTAGTCCGGGCCCGGCGCTCGCGGCCAATCTCCGCCCTGCGCGCCAAATCGATCTTTGCCATCCGTTATGCCCTTGTTGCATCGTCATTTGGCGATATAGTCAAGTTGACTCATGCGTTCAATATGAAATCTGACCGCCGGACCTCACCCACGCTCTGGCGTCGATTCTGGTCAGTCGATGGACCAAAAGGCTAGCCGTTAATACGTCGGCATAATAGCGGGTCCACTTCCTCTGTTGTTTGCTGTCATTGGAGTAATGCCGAAAGGTCAGGAGAGAAGCATGTTAGAATACAATGCCTCGCAATCCAGCCGTTGCGATTCACGTGGATCGGACGCTCCCTACATGCAAATCGACCCGCGCCTGTTGCTCTCATCGATCGTTCACGATTTCAACAATCAGCTCACACCAATTGTGAATATCTTGGAAGAGTTGCAGCGCCGCCGCGATAGCACGGGCAGGGAGCTCGGAAAAATCGATGCTGCCATCTACTGCGCGTTTCGGGCGAAGGTTCTCGCCCGGCAACTTCTCGACTTTGCAAACCCGAGGCCGGCAATGCCCGAACCGACAGATATGCACCAGCTGCTCGCGCAGCTCGAGTTCGTGCTTACCAGCATCCTCTCACCGAACATCAGACTGACCCTGGAGGTAGCGGACAGGCTGCCGCCGGCCATGATCGACCAGCAGCTCGTCGAACGAGCTCTTCTCAATGTCGTTTTAAACGCACGCGACGCCATGCCTGGCGGCGGTGACCTCACCATTGCTGTCGACTTGGCGTTTCCGCCTTCAAGCAAAACGGGTCTGCCAAAACGGATGATCCGGCTTTCCGTCAGCGACAATGGCGTTGGCATGGAAGACCGGACACTGAAAATGGCGGGCCAGCCGAATTTCTCGACAAAGAGAAACGGAACCGGTCTGGGCCTGGCGACCGTCAGGCAGATCGTGGAAAGTCTGGGCGGCGGACTGTCGATAACCAGCAAGCACCGACATGGCACCACAATTGATATGTGGCTGCCCGCAACGTGGGCGAGTTCGAGCAACGGAGCTGGCGCTAGGCGGGAAGGGGAATAGCATCATGGATATCTCTGCTCTGCTCGCAAGATGCCTGACGGCGCTTTGGGAGTGGGTGGTTCCAAGCTACCGGCCGGAACTTCATTATATGCGCGGCCCAGGCCCTGCATCTGCACGCGGCAAGATTGGGGTTGAACCGGAACCGGCGCTGCCCCTTCTGCGCAACTTTCGACGAAGGCGAGTCAATGCCCACCTGTGAAGAAGTCGCCCGATTCAATCTGCCTCGTCGCACGGCAACGAGCCCCAAAGCCGGCATGAAATCGGCAGCGGCGGCATGGCGCAACCTCAGCAACTCCGGCTGAAGGGCTATTGCTTGCCCCAAAAGGACACGCCGCTCGTCGTGCTCGGTCCGTCGGATGTTCGTGGACTATGTGAAGGTACTACTACAATGATGTGTATAACATGTTGCCGCGTTTTTTACGGGCGACCCGTCCGGTATTACTTCTGCTCTAAGATGTGTTGGGAGGACGCCAAGGCAAACACCCCATGGAGGATTCTCGCACATGATTGGGATGGATTTTGGCCGCCTGTTCAGCTCACTACCACCGCTCACTTTCCTAAGCCATTCGAGCCACGCCAGCGCGCAGCAAAACCCCGACGGGATAGAATTACCCGTGGCGTGCTGCAGCAACATGGATCTCCGGCAGGTTCAGTGGTCAGCGATCCTCGAGACGCCAGCCGATGCCTTGCACACTGACCTGCCTTAGGCTACCCGAACTTCCCGCCAAGTTGTCCTGGGCATCCCAGCCGTGCGAGCCCCCATATGACTGCGAACGAGAGATGCGGTGAGCCCCCCGACGTTAGTTGGGCTGGTTTAGAAGGTTTGTGCAAACGGTTAGGCCTGTATACCTCGGCATAATACCGGCAGCAGCCGCAGTAGTGTTAATCTCACTGCGGCCTTTGGAATCCCCCCACCAGGGGCAAACCTGCCGCGCCGGTGTGCACTTTGACCGCAACAACATGCCCGCTTAACCGGCGCGGCTACCCTTCAAAAGGCGTCGACGCTCGAATTTTGTCACGACCCTATTTGACGAGCCTACTCTTCGAGCGAGAAGGTCTGCGAGATGACCCCGAGCGCCTGATTGGATTAGCTTTGCCTGATTGGATTAGCTTTGAGGGAATCCCCCAAGCGGAGCGCGTTGACACGAAGCAGAAGTGATGGAACCCTGACTAGAACTGCTGATGCCAGTCTCGGAGTTGGAGGCGATGGCAGATGCGAAGAAAGCGGTGTGGTGATGGACGACACCGTCCAAGGCGTCCCGAAAAGGCGCGCCAGGAAAGTCAAAAACACCAAGCAAGGCGCTGCCGATCCTGGACAGCAGACGATACAGACTGGTGTTTTTGGAGGACACCTCGCCGTCTGGGACGAGGGCGATCGCATCTTCACGCGCCAAGTGCTCCAGGATCAGAAAGCGGGGCCGCAGCCCGTTCTGATCGTGCGGCTTGCGGCCGAGCTCCCCACCCTCGCCAGCCTCGACAGGCTCGCACACGAGTACGCGCTTCGCGACGAGCTCGACAGCGCATGGGCAGCGAAGCCGCTGGCTTTCAACAAAGAAGCCGGCCATAGCACGCTTGTCCTGGAAGACTGCGGCGGCGTGCCGCTTAGCCAGCTGCTCGCACCGCGAAAGGAGGGAATGGCGATCGAGCTTTCGACCTTCCTGCGGCTTGCTATCGGCATCACCGCAGCGGTCGGCAAGGTCCATGAGCGCGGTCTCATTCATCGGGACATCAAGCCGGCGAACATCTTGGTGAACGAAGCAGACTGTCAGGTTCGACTCACCGGCTTCGGCCTGGCGTCGCGCCTTACGCGCGAGCGCCAAGCGCCCGAGCCTCCCGAGGTGATTGCCGGCACCCTCGCATACATGGCGCCCGAGCAAACGGGCCGCATGAACCGATCCGTCGACTCGCGCAGCGACCTCTACTCGACCGGTGTCACGTTTTACGAGATGGTGACCGGTAGGCTGCCGTTTTCCGCTGCGGACCCCATGGAATGGGTGCACTGTCACATTGCCAGGCGACCCGTGCCACCGTCAGAAGCTGCGACGAAAGTGCCGCGCGCCGTCTCGGCAATCGTCATGAAACTCCTCGCCAAGAACGCCGAGGAGCGCTACCAGACCGCCGACGGACTGGAAGCCGACCTGCGGCGCGCCCTGACTGAAACGGAGGGTCGCGGGTGGATCGAGGAATTTCCGATCGCTGCCCAGGATCTGCCCGACAAGTTGCTCATTCCTGAGCAACCGTATGGCCGCGAGGGTGAGATCGCCATCCTGCTTGCCGCCTTCGACCGGGTTGTTGCTGCGGGCGGGCCTGAGTTGGTGTTGGTTTCCGGCCCGGCCGGGACCGGCAAGTCGACGGTCGTGAATGAACTCCATCGCGCGCTCGTGCCATCGCGCGGGTTGTTCGCATCGGGCAAGTTCGACCAGAACCAGCGCGATGTTCCCTACGCCAGCCTGGCGCAGGCGCTGCAGGGACTTTTCCGGCCTCTGCTGGGTAAGAGCGATGCCGAGCTCGATCCTTGGCGCTCAGCACTCTCTGCAGCTTTGGGCTTCAACGGCGGGCTGATGGTGACGCTCGTTCCGGACCTCGAGTTGCTTATCGGGCCACAGCCGCCCGTCGCGGAGTTGGCACCACAGGACGCCAAGCGTCGTTTCCATTTGATCGTCAGACGCCTGTTGGCGGTGTTTGCCCGACCGGAGCATCCGCTGGCGCTGTTTCTCGACGACCTTCAATGGCTTGACGCTGCGACGCTCGACCTGCTCGAGGATCTGACCACGCACCCGGAGGTGCGTCACCTGCTCTTGATCGGTGCATATCGTGACGACGAGGTCCCGCCGACCCACCCCTTGATCCGGCGGCTGACCGCGATCAGGGAGGCTGGCGGGCGCGTACATCAAGTTGGACTGACTCCGCTAAGGCTGACCGATGTGAGTCGGATGCTGGCTGATGCTCTTCATTGCGAGAGCAACCGTGTCCTGCCGCTCGCGCGACTAGTGCATAAGAAGAGCGCCGGCAATCCCTTCTTTGCCCTTCAGTTCATCCTGGCTCTGCCGGAGGAAGGGCTGCTTGGCTTCGATCGTGCCCACAGGCGCTGGGATTGGGACCTCGAAGGCATTCGGGGGAAGGGTTATGCTGACAATGTTGCGGATCTGATGCTCGGTAAGCTCAGGCGCCTGCCAGCCTCAACGCAACGTGCCCTGCACATGCTGGCCTGCCTCGGCAATCGCGCGACGATCGACACGCTGACCATGATCCGGGGCGAAAGCGACGAAGCGGTGCACGCCGCATTTTGGGCTGCGGTACGGGCCGGGCTGGTGTTGCGCGAGGAGGTGTCCTACCGGTTCCTGCACGATCGGGTACAGGAGGCCGCCTACGCGCTGGTTCCAGAAGACGAACAGGTCGTGGCGCATCTGGCGATCGGTCGCTTGCTCCTCGCTCGCACCCCTCTGGAGGCCCTTGCGGATCGCATTTTCGAGATTGTCGGCCACCTCAATCGAGGAACGGCGCTGATCGTGTCGGGCAAGGAGCGCGAGCGCCTCGCCGACCTGAACCTAGCTGCCGCCCGCCGCGCAAGGTCGTCGGCGGCATACACTTCCGCGCTGACCTATGCAGATTTGGGAGGCGCCCTGCTGCCAGACGATGCATGGGATCGGCGGTATGAGCTTGCCTTCGCGCTCGGGCTGCTGAGAGCCGAGTGCCTATTCCTCACAGGTTCTACGGCGGAGGCGGAGGCGCGCCTCGCGCCCTTGTCGCGCCGCGCTACGAGCCTAACTGACCTTGCCCGCGTCACGCGGCTTCGAGTGGACCTTTCCATGAGCCTTGGTCGAAGCGACCTGGCCATTTTGGTCGGGCTCGACTACCTGCATCGCGTAGGGATTCGGTGGACGGCTCATCCCACCAGAAATCGGGTGCGGCGCGAATACACACGGCTGTTCCAACAGCTCGGAGACCGCCCGATTGAAGCGTTGCTCGACCTGCCCTCAATGGCAGATCCGGTCGCACTGGCCACCATGGATGTCCTTACCTCACTCGTAACCCCGGCCTTGTTCACTGACGAAAACCTGCGCTGCCTCGTGATCGGACGTATGGGCAACGTCAGCTTGAAGTACGGCAACAGCGACACGACGCCCTATGCCTACACCGCGGTAGGCACCGTGCTGGGACCTTACTTCGGCAAGTACGAGGTCGGTTTCCGGTTCGGTCTCCTCGGGCTGGACCTGGTCGAGCAACCTGGAATGGACCGCCTGAAAGCGCGTGTCTACCTCGCTTTCGGCAACCTTGCCAAGTCCTCCCCACGGCATGTGCGGACGGGACGCGCGCTCGCTGGGCGGGTCTTTGACACTGCACAGCAAGTAGGCGATCTCACATATGCCGTGCTGAGCCGCAACAACCTGCTTACCTATCTTCTTGCTGGCGGTGAGCCGCTTTCCGAGGTTGAACGTGACGCGCAAGCCGGTCTGGACTTCGCGCGCCAGGCCGGCTTCGGTGTGGTTGTCGGTTTCATTGCCGGGCAACTGCAGCTCGTTCGAACGCTTCGTGGACTGACGCCGGTGTTCGGTTGCTTCAACGACACAGGTTTCGATGAGTTTCAATTCGAGCGAGATATCGACGGCCGACCGGGTAGTTGCTTGTACTGGATCCGCAAGCTGCAGGCGCGCTGGCTTGCCGGCGAATACGTCACCGCGCTTGCAGCGGCCTCGAAAGCGCAGGGCCTCCTCTGGATGACACCTGCCATTTTCGAGCGGGCGGAATACCATTTCTACGCCGGCCTTTCGCTGGCCGCACTTTGCGATGAAGTCTCGGCTACCGATAGCTCTCAACACCGGAAGGATCTGCGTGGCCACCGTCGTCAGCTTGAGGAGTGGTCCAAGCACTGCCCGGAGAATTTTGGGAGCCGCGCAGCGCTGCTAGGAGCGGAGAGCGCGCGATTGGACAAGCGGACGCTCGACGCTGAACGCCTCTACGAACAAGCCGCCCAGCTTGCCCGAACGAACTTGCTGCCTAACGACGAAGCGATCGCTTATGATCGCGCTTCAGCCTTTTACCGCAGGCGCGGGTTCGATCAGATTGCCGCGCTTTACCTGCAGAATGCTCGCCGCTCCTATCAGCGCTGGGGAGCCGACGGTAAGGTTCGGCAACTCGACGAGCTCTTTCCACAGTTGCGGAATGAAGAAACCGCAGCCGCTGCGACAGGGACGATCGAAGCACCGGTGGAACATCTCGACCTCGCAACAGTGATCAAGGTTTCGCAGGCTGTGTCGGGCGAGATCGTCCTTGAGAGGCTTATTGAGACAGTTCTGCGGATTGCACTCGAGCAAGCGGGGGGTGAGCGAGGCCTGCTGATCGGGTCGCAAGGAAGCGAACCGCGTTTGATGGCGGAGGCCAGCACGAATGGCAACGCGATCGAAGTCGATTTGCGCGACGAACCCCTTGAGTCGGTCAGTTTGCCAGGTTCGGTGCTTCGCTATGTCATGCGCACGAAGGAAAGCGTGATCCTAGACTCCACCACCAGCAACGAAGCATTCGCCGAGGATCCGTATCTCATTCAGCATCCTGGACTGTCGATCCTCTGTATGCCCTTGCTCAATCAGTCCGTGCTGTCAGGTGTGCTCTACGTCGAAAATAATCTCGCCTCTCGCGTGTTCGCGCCGGCACGGATGGCAGTGCTGAAAATACTCGCTTCGCAAGCGGCAACGGCGCTCGTGAATACCGGCTTGTACCGCGATCTCGAGGAACGCGAAGGTCGGATCCGCCGACTGGTCGAGGCCAACATCATCGGGATCTTCATCCGGGATATCGATGGCCGAATTGTCGAAGCGAATGAGGCTTTCCTCAGCATGGTCGGCTATGGTCGCGACGACCTACTCGGCGGACGCCTATCCAGCGCGCAGCTGACGACGGAGGAATGGCGGGATCGTGACGCCGAGGCTGAGGCTGAGCTGAAGGCGGTCGGTAGCGTTCAACCATTCGAAAAGGAGTACCGGCGCAAGGACGGCTCCCGCGTGCCGGTGTTGATTGGCGAGGCAAGCTTCGAAGGAAGCGCGAACCAGGCTGTCGCTTTCGTGCTTGATTTGTCCGAGCGCAAGCGGGGAGAGGAGAAACTTCGTGCGAGCGAGTCCCGCTTCAGAACATTTGTCGATCACGCCACTGACGCATTTTTCCTGCATACCGACGACCTGACCGTCATAGACGTCAACCGGCAAGCCTGCGAAGGCCTCGGATACAGCCGCGAGGAGCTCATCGGAATGCATCCGCGCGAGTTTGATGGAGGTCTCGACCAAGAAGCACTGGCGACGGTAGTTAATCAGGTGGATTCCGGACAGACGACGACTTTCGAAACCCTCCACAGGCGTAAGGATGGGACCGTTTTCCCGGTCGAAATTCGCGCCGGCAGATTCCAACTGGGACATGAGTGGCTTCGTCTTTCACTGGTGCGTGACATCACCGATCGTAAGCAGGCGGAGAATGCCCTACAACTCGCGCAAGCCGAGCTGGCTCATGTGAGCAGGTTGACCATGATGGGTGAGCTTGCGGCTTCAATCGCCCACGAGGTCAGACAGCCTCTCACCGGTCTCGTCGGCAGTGGCAACGCGGCTCTCCGTTACCTGGATGCGGATCCACGAGACATCATCTCCGCTCGTCGCGCCGTGGAGCGGATGGTCAGTGATGCATTCCGGGCATCGGAGGTCATCGACCGGATACGGGCAATGGCCAAGAAGTCGCCGGAACGTCGCGAGTGGTTGAGCATCAACGAGGTCGTTTTGGAAACGATCGCTTTGATAACCACGGACCTGCAACGCGCCACCGTCTCGTTAACCACCAAACTATCGAACAATCTGCCGGTGGTTCTGGGGGACCAAGTCCAGATACAGCAAGTCATTCTCAACCTGCTCATGAACGCCAAGGATGCGATGGCGGGTAATCCGATAGGATCACGCGAGCTCTCGATAAGCACTGAGCAGCTGGTCGACGACACCATCATGGTGGCTGTGCGTGACAGCGGCCCGCGGATCGACTCGGCGAAGATCGAGGAAATGTTTGAGGCGTTCTATAGCAGCAAGCCAAAGGGCATGGGGCTCGGCCTGACCATCAGCCGTTCGATCATCGAGGCTCACAACGGTAAGCTCTGGGCCGTGCCAAACGGCCCACGTGGCGCTATTTTCCAGTTCACGTTGCCAGTTGAGGGGAAATCGCAATAAGCTCTAGCGTCCGACCCGCCAGCATGATCGGATCGAAGTTGGGGCGCGTAGATGAAGGACGTTGTCTACATCATTGACGATGATGTGTCGGTCCGGGAGGGCGTAGGGGATCTCTTGCGCTCCGTTGGGCTTGAGGTGCAGACCTTCGCTTCGGGTCAGGACTTTCTGGACACAAAGCGCGCCGACACTCCTGGGTGCATCATCCTCGATGTCAGGCTGCCGGGGCGGAGTGGGCTTGAACTGCAGAAAATTCTCCAGAATCTGAGCATTCACCTTCCAGTGATTTTCATAAGCGCCCACGGCGACGTTCCGATCTCTGTACGGGCGATGAAATCCGGCGCCATTGAGTTTCTGACGAAGCCGCTGCGTGAACAGGAGTTGCTCGACGCAGTCCATGCCGGGATCGAGCGGGACCGCGCTCGGCGGGAAGAGGCCAAGCTGATCGCCGACCTCCGCACGCGCTACGATTCCTTGACGGCCCGCGAGCGAGAGATCATGCATTTGGTGGTCACCGGCAGCGTCAACAAGCAGATTGCCGGCCAAGCGAGTCTGAGTGAGGTGACCGTAAAGGTCCACCGCGGTCACGTTATGCAGAAGATGCGGGCGAAGTCTCTCGTTGACCTGGTCCGCATGGCGGACAGTCTGGGCGTCACGGCACAGCCGGCGCGGGCCAAGTAGCGTCGGTCGGCGACACGAAGCTAGAGGGCAGTACTACCCTGGAGTAAATGGGCCAGCTATTTAGCCAGCCAGTTCACCGCCTCAGCAATAGCGCGCCGATCGCCATCGCGACCCTGCCGTAGCGGCTTGTTCGGCTCTTCCCGGCACCGCATTCCTAACACCTACCGGCGATCTTCGGATAGGGATGGTGCTTGATGGGCGCAAGCCCGAGTGTCATAATTTGTGCGGAGGATATAGGGTTGAGCATCGAGATGGCCCACCCACAGTCGACCGTTGTCGTCATCGACGATGATCCGGCAGTCCGCGAGACGCTCGGCAGCCTTGTGCGATCCGTAGGGCTGCAAGCGAAGCTTTTCGGCCACGTGCGCGAATTTCTCGCCGCCGCCCGCCCAGACGGGCCCGCGTGCCTCGTGCTCGACGTCCGGCTTCCCGGACGCAGCGGCCTTGAATTCCAACGGGACCTCGCGGCGGATAACATCCATATCCCGATAATTTTCATCACCGGGCATGGTGACATCCCCATGACCGTGCGAGCGATGAGGGATGGCGCGATCGAGTTCCTCACCAAGCCATTCCGCGACCAGGACCTACTCGACGCGATCCAGTTGGGCCTGGAGCGGGACCGCGTGCGGCTGGATGACGAAAAGTCCTTGACCGAGCTGCGCGCCCGCTTCGAGAGCCTCGGTCAGCGCGAGCGCGAGGTCATGGCCTTGGTGGTGGCTGGACGGGCGAACAAACAGACTGCCTACGAATTGGGCGTCAGCGAGATTACGGTCAAAGTTCATCGTGGGCAGGTGATGAGAAAAATGAAAGCTGCCTCCCTGCCTGATTTGGCGCGAATGGCCGACAGGCTGAACATGGGATTGGAGCGATCGCACGAAGGGGTCAGCTCCCGCAGCCCGTAGCCATTCACACGCTCAATTTAGTGCGGCGGAAAAATAGGATTACTGCGGGCACGGTAGTGGGCCGTTATCCGACTTGTCTTTGAGGAGCTGCACGTCGAGAGCGGAAAGGAATATCGCGGAGCGGAGTCTTAACGGCTGGAGATACCGTTGCCGAGGGCCGCACGAAGACAGCCGAGCAGATCGCCTTCGGCAAAGGGCTTAAGCAAGTAGCAGCGCACTCCGGCGTTTAGCGCGCGCATCCGAATCCTTTCATTGGGGTAGGCGGTGATCAGAATGGTCGGAATAACCCTGCCGGCCCCCGCGAGACGTTCATGCAGATCGAGCCCGCTCATGCCGGGCATGTTGACATCTGCAATCAGGCAGTCAGTACGGCCAAGATGGTCAGAGGCTAGAAAATCCTCCGCAGAGCCAAACGCCTCGGCGGAAAATCCCACCGATCTAATCAGACCCTTGGTGGTTTCTCGAACCGACTCGTCGTCATCGACGACCGCAATGACTGCCTCTCGCTTCAATCTCGAAACTCTCAATCTCGCGCCAATCGCCACGCGCACTGCCGTGCACGTTTCTAATCTACTGAGATCCTTAGCTGATCAAAAGGCGCTACGAATTATACGAAGGTATAGTCAGCGCGGCTGCCTGGCTCGCTTCGGCGGCGTGCCTGGTCTGCGCCTGCTCTCGGGGAAGCGCGACTTCGAAGCGGGCGCCGCGCGGTTCGTTTGCGCGAGCCGAGAGCTGCCCCCCATGTGCTTCCACGATGGATCGGCAAATCGACAGCCCCATGCCCATCCCGTCCGCCTTGGTCGTGAAGAAGGACTGGAAGATGCGGTTGACAGTCTCCGGATCGAGCCCCGGGCCTGAATCGCGCACCGACACGACGACGTTCTGCGCCTCCTCGTTTCCGGAAGTGATCACCAGCTCTCGCGGCTCATGATCGTGCATCGCCTCAATCGC
Organism: Mesorhizobium kowhaii; assembly: GCF_003253745.1. Taxonomy (GTDB): domain Bacteria; phylum Pseudomonadota; class Alphaproteobacteria; order Rhizobiales; family Rhizobiaceae; genus Mesorhizobium; species Mesorhizobium kowhaii. Next base: position 21,390 of record NZ_MZXV01000076.1, on the reverse strand, counting down.
GTTGACAACAAGGTTGAGGAGCGCCTGTTGCAGCTGGACCCGGTCCCCCTGGATGGGTGGCAAATCGTCGGCGAGCCGGGTGCGGAGCACGACTCGATTTCGTTCGATATCGCTGCGTGCCAGCGCGATTACATCGAGCACGATGTCGTTAAAGGAGAGCCGATCCATCTTGACCGGAGACTTGCGAACCAAAGCGCGGATTCGACCGATCACTTCGGCCGCGCGGTTGCCGTCCTTCAGAATGCGGGCAAGCATTTGCCGCGCCTCATCGAGGTCCGGCGGCTGCCTGTCCAACCAGCGCAGCCCGGCACCGGCGCCATTCACGATGGCGGCGAGCGGCTGATTGATCTCGTGGGCGATCGAAGCGGCAAGTTCGCCCAACGTGCTCATGCGCGCAACATGCGCGAGTTCGGCTTGTGCGAGTTGTAGGGCATCCTCCGCCCGCTTGCGCTCGGTGATGTCGTTGTTGGTCTCCAACACACTGGCCGGGTTGCCTTGCCGGTCGCGCTGCAATGCCCATCTGCTCGCCACCACCACCTCTGAGCCATCGCGCTTGGTATAGACCAGTTCGCCGTCCCAGCGGCCGAGGGAGTGCAATTCCGCATTTATCGCGGTGAGCGGTGCGGGAAAGCGCGTCTTCAACAGGTCGTGCGTAATCCGCCCGACGGCTTCTTCCGCGCTCCATCCGTACAATTCCGCGGCGCCGCGGTTCCAATAGGAAATGACGTCGTCCATGTTGCGGACGAAAATCGTGTCCTGCGTCAGGTCGAGAAGGGCGGCCTTCTCGCGCTCGCCCGCTTGTGCCGATTGACTCTGCAGGACGAGATATGCCGTCACTGCGATCACAGTGCTCCTGATAGACATACGTAGCAAGGCATCTTCTATCGGCCCGATCGGAGGCGAGATCAGATAACTCAAAACGAGAAGTGCGACGCACCCGGCGGCGACGAGCACAAGCTCCCTTCCATAGCAAAAGCGCGCGGCCAAGAGCACGACCACGATGTAAACCAGCGGGAAGGAGATATCATTTGGGTCGACCGTATCGACGATAAAGGTCCCGGCTGCCATCGCGGCAGTCGCGATGGGAAGGAGCACAGCGGAACGGTTCCCTCGTGACGCCGCAGCCGCGTATGGCGCAGTTTCGAGCTTCAAGGATCCGCTCCAGGGCACTGTTTCAAGTCATTTTACACTGCAGCGGCATACCAAGTCTACGTGACTGCGATTGTGCGCAGCAGGGAAGCTCGATCCTGTCCCGGGCAGCGCCACCCACTTTTTTGAGAACCCAGCCTAGGCTGCGGCTGCGCTGCCGCCGGGGCGTTTCCGAGCATGCCCAGATGAAGTGGATCACAGGTGCGGCAGGTCGCAATCGCGCGCAACCTAGCGTGGTCGGCGCGCCTGGCGATGAAGGTCTGTCGCGCCTCCTGCAAAATTATGCAGGCGAAATCCGATTTTTGTCACTCCGATAGCGGCCGGCTTGGGCTGACGGCGCCGCCTCTCGCACGAAGTGGCCGGTTAGTCTCGGTATACAGAAGTATAACGTCGGCCGCGCTCCCGAATGGTCGCGTGATGCGCTCTTTCGTTTTTCGTTAGGGCAGTTGACCAACGTGACAATGGCATGAAGCCTCGGCGATCCATAGTATTTCAAGCCGAAGGACGGAGATAGTTACATGCTGGAGCGCCTATATCTACAAACATTCTGCATGGACTGCAGCCGGAATGTTTTTGGGCTGCTGCGCGGGGCGGGTGCTCCTTGCGTCGCGCTTGGTGCCGGCCTCGCGCTTGGCATGATCTAGAGCCGGAGCCACGACGCCAGACGAAGTTTGGACATCAACGATTGGGCTCAAACGCCATGCGTTTTGGGCTCGCTGGAAGGATGGGAAGATGAACTACGCAAAAGATCCGCGGCGCGAACAGCTGGTCAATCTGCGCCAATGGAAGGCCGAACAAGAGCGCAAGGCAGCACGACGGCCAGCGTTCATCCCCAACTCGCCGAAGGGCCTTTGGTTGCTCTGCGTTCACCTGGCTGCCAGGCCGAACCCAGTCTTCACCACGGCTTTTGCATCCATAATTCTCGTGTTGACCAAATGGTCAAAATGACTTGGCGATTGAGCCGGATTGGATGGCTCGAACTGATGGAGATCACGATGTTAGCCCTCGGCGCTCGGCGACCTGGAGATAGCATGTGCAGCACCATCATCTCTCGAGGGGCGAGTTTCAGCGGGATGCGGGTTGCTCCTGCCCCCGCAGTGTGAACAGCCATGTTGAAGTCGTCCCCCAACTCTCCTGACCGCTTTCTTGAATCGGAAGCCACGATGTTTTCTGGACCCGGGGAGGTCACGCGCGAGTACGTCGACAACATGCTTCTCACCGCTCTGCAAGAGGCGCATTCAGTGGCGCGCTCCTACGATACGAAGGCGCAGATCGTCGGCGTCGGCTACATCCTCGCCGTCAATCTGGCGCTGCATTTTGGCGATCTCCTGCCGACACATCCGCCGATCGGGCCGCTGTTCTATGCGGGAGTCTGGGGCATAGTCATCATGCCGATCGTGCAGTTTGGCCAGGTCCTCTATCCGAGCCGACGGCGGGTGGAGAAGGAACTGAAAAGCAAGATGTCCGGTGCTTCGGCAGTCCCGCCGATTTACTATGTGGATCCCCGGTCCTTTGCCAATGTGCGTGATCTGGTCCGCCAGGCGTTGAAGTCCGATTGGACGTCGGTGCTTGCCGCCGAATTGCTGATGACCTCGCGCGCCAGAACCATCAAGCAGACGCGCTTCCATCGCGGCTTGATGATGGCTGTGGTCGCTTTCATTGCACTCAGTTGCGAGCAGCTCTTGCTAAGTATGAGAATCGCATAGAGCGCAACAATTTATCGTTTCTCACCACAGATCGGAATGGTGAATTGATATATCTTGGCAAATGTCGAAGTTATTATCACAGAATATACTTCAAGTTTGGCCGGAGTTCGAATTAATGATGACCTGCATCTGGTGGACTGAGTAAATGCGCCATACGCCATTATTACTGACTGTCTTTTTGGCCGCTGCGCCGCTCGCTGCCCGCGCGCAAGGTATCCTCGATCCGCAAGGCCCGGTTGCCGCCGGCGAACGGCAAATTCTTTTCAACTCGCTGGGCATCATGCTGGCGATCGTGATCCCGACGATTGTCGCCATTCTAGCCGTCGGCTTCTGGTATCGCGCGTCGAATTCGCGCGCCCGTTACCTGCCGGATTTCAACCATTCGGACCGTCTCGAGGTGCTTGTTTGGTCAATCCCGCTCATGACTGTGCTTCTGGTTGGCGGCGTTGCCTGGCTTGGCGCGCACGAGCTCGATCCGCGCAAGGCGCTTCCCTCCAATGTGAAGCCCGTCACAGTTCAGGTCGTCTCGCTCGATTGGAAATGGCTTTTCATCTATCCGGACGAAGGCATCGCGAGCGTCAATCACTTGACGATTCCCGTTGGCAGGCCCGTCAGTTTCGAGCTGACCTCGGCGGGCGTTATGAACAGTTTCTTCGTGCCCCAGCTCGGCGGCCAGATCTACACGATGTCGGGAATGCTGACCCGCCTTCAATTGCAGGCCGACCATGCGGGAACTTACCGCGGGATGTCGGCGCAATTCAGCGGTGACGGCTTTGCGGACATGCATTTCGACGTTGATGCCGTTGAAGCGGGAAACTTCGCCCATTGGGTCGAGACGGCGCGCAGCAAGGGTTCTTCGCTCGATGCGAGCACCTACGCACATCTGTCAAAACCGAGCGCAGGGATCGCGCCAGTCACGTACCGCGCAGTCACGCCCGGTCTATTCGGCAGCATCTTAGCCGCCGAACAACAGCATGAAGATATATGCACCCGGACATCGATGAGGGCGGAAAGATGAGCTTACTTGGCAAGCTGAGCTGGGACGCGATTCCCTTGGATCAGCCGATCGTCATGGGCGTCTCTTTCGTGATGGTTTTGGTCATCGCGTCCATCCTTGGCTGGATCACCTTGAAAGGCCACTGGTCGTATCTGTGGGGTGAGTGGCTCACCTCGGTTGACCACAAGCGGATAGGCATCATGTACGTCATCCTGGCGCTTATCATGCTGCTGCGGGGGTTTGCGGATGCGTTGATGATGCGCGCACAGCAGGCTGTCGCGGCAGGAGATGCGCAAGGATATCTGCCGCCCGAGCACTTCGACCAGATATTCTCCGCGCACGGCACCATCATGATCTTTTTCGTGGCGATGCCTTTCGTGATTGGGCTGATGAATTTCGTCGTGCCGCTGCAACTCGGCGTCCGAGACATGGCTTTTCCGACCCTGAACTCGATCGGTCTGGGATTGACGGCATCGGGTATACTGCTGACGAACATCTCCTTGGTCGTCGGTGAGTTTGCAAAGACCGGTTGGGTCGCCTATCCGCCACTCAGCGAGTTGCAATTCTCTCCCGGTGTCGGCGTCGACTACTATCTTTGGGCATTGCAGATCTCGGGTGTGGGAACGTTGATGACGGGCGTCAATTTCGTCACCACGATCCTGAAAACGCGGGCTCCGGGAATGAGCTACATGCGGATGCCGGTGTTTTGCTGGACGGCGCTTGCATCGAACCTGCTCATAGTCGCGGCGTTCCCCGTCCTGACCGCTACTTTCGCGATGCTGCTTCTCGATCGTTATCTCGACTTTCATTTCTTTACGATCGATGGACAGGGCAACGCGATGATGTACGTCAACCTGTTCTGGGTTTGGGGCCATCCCGAAGTTTACATCCTGATCCTGCCTGCGTTCGGTGTATTTTCGGAGGTCGTCTCAACCTTTTCCGGCAAGGCGCTGTTCGGCTATCGCTCCATGGTCGCCGCAACGCTGGTGATATGCGTGTTGTCGTTCGTCGTTTGGCTGCACCACTTCTTCACGATGGGTGCCAGCGCCAACGTCAACGGCTTCTTCGGTGTCATGACGATGATCATCGCCGTGCCGACAGGCGTGAAGGTCTTCAACTGGCTGTTCACCATGTATGGCGGACGCGTCCGCTTTGAGGTGCCGATCCTTTGGTCGGTGGGATTTATGGTGACCTTCGTCATCGGCGGCATGACGGGTGTGTTGATGGCTGTACCTCCAGCCGACTTCCAGCTGCACAACAGCCTCTTCCTGGTCGCCCACTTTCACAACGTCATTATCGGCGGCGTCGTGTTCGGCGTGATGGCGGGTTACAATTACTGGTTCCCCAAGGCGTTCGGTTTCAAACTTGACGAGCGCTGGGGCGTGGCCTCGTTCTGGTGCTGGCTCATCGGATTCTATCTCGCCTTCATGCCGCTCTATGCGCTGGGCCTGATGGGCATGACCCGACGCATGCAGCATTATGACGTCGTCAGCTGGCAACCCTGGCTTGTGGCAGCTGCGGCCGGAGCCGTGGTCATTCTGGCAGGGATCGTCTGCCAGATCATTCAACTCGTCGTCTCGATCCGGGCCCGCGAGACGCTTAAGGTGACGGCGGATCCATGGAATGGTCGCACACTTGAATGGGTCGCCGCCTCGCCGCCGCCGGCGTGGAATTTCGCGACGCTCCCGGTGGTTACAGACATTGACGCCTTCTGGCAGCAAAAGAAGGAAGCGCACATTGAACACGCGCCGGCGGCGCAGTCGAGCGGCTACGAGCTGATCGAGATGCCGAAGAACAGCGCTATCGGCTTCGTCACCGCATTCCTTGCTGTCGTGGTTGGGTTTGCAATGATCTGGCACATCTGGTGGATGGCAGCGCTGGGGGCCCTAGGAATTTTCCTGACCACACTAGCCTTCGCCTTCCGCGAAAAGGAAGAGATCGAAATTTCCGTCGAGGAGATCGCCAGGTTCGAAGAAATGCAACATGCGGAGGTGGTGGCATGAACATCACTGTTGCCCTCGATGGCCATGTCCAAGACCATACCGCTGCCCCTGCAACCGGGGCCAGTCACGCTTCCAAGCGGATCGTCGTCACCTACGGCTTCTGGATCTTTCTCCTCAGCGACATCGTCATGTTCTCGGCCCTCTTTGCGGCCTACTCGACACTCTCACGCGCGACCGCTGGCGGTCCCAGTGGCGCCCAGCTCTTCGATCAGGTGGGCGTTGCGATCGAGACCGCCTGCCTGCTCGCCTCGAGTTTCACTTGCGGGCTGATGTCTTTGGCCATCGGTTCGCGACGATTTGGCACGACCTACCTGTATGCTCTGCTCACGTTCGCGCTTGGCGGGGTGTTCCTCGCCCTCGAACTTCGTGAGTTCGCTCACATGATTGCAATCGGCGCAGCGCCACAACGCAGCGCATTTCTCTCGGCCTTCTTCGCCCTTGTCGGCTGCCACGGGCTGCACGTCGCTGTCGGGCTGATCTGGCTCTTGGTGATGATGGTGCAGGTCAAAGTCAGGCGGTTTAGCGCGGCCGTGGAGCGTCGGCTCCTCTGTTTCGCCCTATTCTGGCACGCGCTCGACATCGTCTGGGTTTGGCTATTCACGGTCGTTTATCTGATTGGGGTGAACCAATGACCATCACGCGACATGATCATGCGCCCGGAGACGCGGAAGAGGCTTCGGGGGCGCATTCAACACGCTCTACCCTGATCATTTATTTGACCGGGTTATTTCTAGCTGTCGTACTTACGGCGACGTCATTCTGGGTCGCCAACACTTCGATACTCTGGTCGACAGGCGTGCCGCTGGGATTATCGGTATTGGCCATCGCCCAGATGGGAATTCATCTTGTATTCTTCCTGCATATTACGACAGGTCCTGACGACACAAACAACGTGCTCGCACTCGCGTTTGGCATTCTGATTGTAATCTTGGTCGTCGCGGGCTCGCTTTGGATCATGACCGACCTGAATCAGAATATGGTTCTGCCGGCTGAGTTAATGGATTTGCACATGCAGCACTGAATAGGACGTCACCTGTGGAGAGGGACAGGTGGAACAGGAAGTAGTGCTGCTTTCCTAATCATCGCGTGAGCCGCACGCCTAGAACAGCAGACTCCAAAGGCAAGAGCGAACCATGAAGTGGCGTTTCGAGGACATTCTGACGTTCATAAATGTGGTCGAGGCCGGAAGCGTAACTTCCGCAGCGACCCGTCTGAACACGTCAAAATCGGTAGTAAGCAAGCGCATCAGTGATCTTGAAGCGGCGCTGCGCGTGGAACTGTTTCGTCGATCCGCAGGCTGCATCAAGCCCAACGAACTTGCGTACTCTTTGTATGAGCAGATTGTTCCGCTGGTCCAGGCGATGACCGAAGTGACTGAAGGCGTATCCGACCGGACTGAAGGCTTGAGTGGCCGGCTCAAGATGGTCGTTCCGGTGTCGTTCGGGACCAAGTTTCTCGGACCGATCATTGCTGAGTTTGCGAGGCGCCATCCGGATCTGGAAATAGCGGTGGACTACGAGGACAGGCCTGTGAGCCTGACCCAGGGCAGCTATGATCTTGGCATACGCATTGGAACTTTGAACGAGTCGAGCCTCAAGGCTCGCAAGCTCTGCGAGTGTGCACGAATGGTGTGCTGCAGCCCCGAATATTCGAGAAATTTCGGCCTGCCCAAAAGCATCGCCGAACTGGCGCAGCACACCTGCATCGACTACGCGCACGTTCGCGCCAGCGACCTCTGGCAGTTCGAGAGTGAAAGCGACCGCGGACGACCGATACCCGTCCTGATGCGCAGCCGAATTGTGGCCAACAATTTCGAGGCAATCAAAGACATGGCGGTCGCTGGATTGGGGCTGGTTCTGTTGCCTGAATTTCTGGCTGCCGGACCTCTTCGGGAGGGAAGTCTGATCTCTGCTATGCCCCACATTACAGCTCGAGCCGACACGATTTCAGCCGTTTATCCGTATACCCGCCATGTCTCGCCCAAGGTGCGAGGATTCATCGACCACCTCGTTGCCGCTTTCGGCGCACCGCTGCCCTGGCACCGGCATGTGAACGAGGCAGACGATCCCAGAAGCAACCCAGCCACAGATCTGACGTCGTTCGCGGCTTAGGCTAAAGCAGGCGCAGGTCGAACCGCTGCTGGTGAGATGCCGTTGTTCATGCAGAGTCTTCAGACCAGCTTTAGCGCTGCGGACGTTAGCTGATTAATTCGTACCCGCAGATGCGCAGCCGAAGGTCATCAGCTCATTCGGATACGGGGCTGCACCAGTGCGTTGATCCGCTCGGCCACCCACAGCAAGGCCGCGCGGAAAGGCCCGTGAAGCGAGAGCTGGTGGCGCCGATAGAGCACAGCGTGACTGAGCTGTGCGAACCGACCCTTGATGAAGCCGCCCTTGAAAAATCCGAAGCGGCCCAATGTGCCGAAGGCATTATATTGGCTGAGCGCTACCAATGCGCCGAAATCTTGGAACCTGAATGGCGGCACCGGCGTGCCTTTTTTTAGGAAGGCCGGCAAATGGCGGATCAGATGCATCGCTTGCTGACTGGCCACTTGTGCACTTGCGGGCAGCGGTCGCTCTCCGCCCTCCGGTAAAAATGTCGCGCAGTCTCCCAATGCGAAGATGCACTGGTCGCCCCTGGCCATCAGGTCAGGGCCCACGACGATCTGGCCGGCCCGGTTCAGTTCCAACCCGCTCTGGTCGAAGTTGCTGGAGGCACGGATACCTGCTGCCCAGACCTTCAGCGCGGCAGGGACACTTTGGCCCCCCTCGAGCAGATAACCTCCCGGACTGGCACTCACGACCTTCACGCCGGTGCGCACGTCCACGCCCAGATTTCGCAATTCCGATATGACTGAGGTGGAAACCTTCTCCGGAAATGCGCCGAGGATGCGCGGTCCGGATTCCAGCAGGGTCACGCGAAGCCGGTGGCGAATGTCGGCGCCGCCGTAGCTGGACGCTAACTCGACCATCCTGCTGAGTTCCGCAGCCAACTCCACGCCAGTGGCGCCGCCGCCGACGATACCGATGTCGATCTGACCGCGCTCCGCCAAGCTGCGGACCACCTGCGCGCGAAGCCGGGTATTGAAGTTTTCAGCCTGGTCCTGGCTGTCTATGAACTGGCAGTGTTCGGCCACGCCGGGCGTGTCAAAGTCGTTCGCGCGGCTTCCGAAGGCGAGAACGAGCACATCATAGTCCACATCGCGGCCCTGGGCGAGTATCTCCGTGCCCGCGGACAGTGGCGCCAGGCGAATGTGGCGAGCCGTGCGGTCGATCGCGTCCACCTGTCCAGGCACATATTCGAAGTGATGTACACGCGCATGCGCGAGATAATGCACCTGCTGCTGGTAGATGTTCCAGGTGCCAGCGGCAAAGGTGTGGAGCATTGGCTTCCAGACGTGGAACCAACTGCGGTCGATCAGGGTGACTCGCGCTCTGCCGCGGCGGCCCAGCGTATCACCCAGTCGGGTGGCCAGCGCCAGCCCGGCAACACCACCGCCCACGATGACAATATTGGGCGCCTTTTCAGGCGAGCCTGGCTTCAGCGAACGCTGCGTGGTTTGAGCAGTGCGGTGGTCGGCTTTTGCTTGCTGTGGCATCTTTTATGTCCCTGCAGTTTTTCGAGATAAGCGTCACCGCATCATCGGACGCCAAGGTGTTTGCCCGACATCTAAGCACATTGTCCATGGTTTGGATGTTCTAGTATGACGAACACTATGTTCGTAATAGAGACGTTCTTAGTTTTGGCTTCAAAAGCACGGCCTCTCTGTAGCGTTGACAAGCGTTGAAAATTTCTCTTCGTCTGGTCTCATCACGAATTTGTGTAGTTGCGAAAAAATGGGTAGTAAGCCCCCCAAAGACATATCGATCTAATCCAATTCCCGACTCCCTACTGGTGTTCGATTCGCAAGAACCCAGGGTTCGTCAAAGCATACTTTCAATTCAGATCTGCCCAGCCTACTTGGTCAACATGGATCGACGACCTGGCATCGGCACCAATTCTTCGGAGCGAACACCAGGAGAAAGTGCTTCGGCGGGGCAAGCACCTATCAGCCCCAAGCGCGCAGCATCGATCCCCAGTTCACTGAAACGAGGTTTTCCCAATGACCGACAAGCACGACACTTCAACAGTCCAGTCCGGACCAAGCACAAGCCCCGCCTCTTGGGACCTGCGTCACCCCGGCTCCATCATGAGAGGCGCCAACGGCGAGGAGATCCACGAATTCCTGGGAATGTGGCCCCTGAAGCCCGATGCCGATCTCGTAGGGCTTGCGAATGCGCTGAGCCGCGAGGCCCCATTCTGGGGAGGGCCTGGAAAGACGTTCTCGGAGGCGACGACACACCTTGGCCTGATCCGGACGGCGCGCTGGTTCGTCGGCACCAGCACCGAGTTCGGCCCCACCCTCTACTTCGTCTCGCAGTTCGACAGCAGCCTGGAGAAGTACTTCGACGACTTCGTGCTCAACGGGAAGACGAATCTCGAGAAGATCTGGGGCACCTGCATCGGCTGCCCGACGGGCCCAAATGCGACGGCGCGCGACATCGTGCAGTACGTCGCGCGCGGGCAGATCAAGACTCTGGTCTGTTACGACGCCCTTCCGAGCCTCAACCTGGGCCAGATCCAGAAAATGGCCGACTGGTACCAGAAGACGCAGAAGTTCCAGCGCGCGGTCTCCGCCGGCGACGGCAACCTTGAGGACAAGGTCAACGCGTTCTTCGCCGAGTTGGCCAAGCCTTACCCATTCGTGCCGAGCGGCGCCGACATCGACGCCGATGTCGCGAATGAGCAGCAGTTCACCGACGTGCCCGAGCGGTTGGGCGTGAAGAAGGCCGCGTAGGGCCGCATCATTTCACCGGCGTTGGTCGACCCCCAAGGTCGAGCCACGCCGGCAGCGTCCCTCGATCACGACAGAGGATAGCAAATCAAATGAGCATTGCAGCTGCTTCCCAAGCCCTGAGCGCAGCCAAGCTTACAGCAAATATCGGCGACATTCAGGACAATGTCATCGCCCCCATCCTGATGCGATATGGGCGTCACATCTTCCTCAAATTCGAGGATGGCGCGAAGGCGCGTGAATGGCTGCGAGTCATGATGGCGCGCGTGAACGCCCTGTCGGGCGAGCACGGAACTCGCTTCACAGTCAACGTCGGCTTCACTTTCGAAGGGCTGAAGGCGCTCGGCCTGTCCCAGCGGTCGCTTGACAGCTTCCCGCCCGCTTTCCGCACCGGCGCCGCTGGCCGGGCCGATGTCGTAGGCGACGTCGGCCCCCACGCGCCGGAGCATTGGGAGGGCGGCCTCGGCGGACCGGACATTCACGCGATGGCGTGGATTCGGACCGATTCAGACGAGAGTCGTGAAGTCGCGATGCAGGTCCTTGCGGCCGAGATGGAAGCGATGGGCGGGATCGAGATCCGCTTTGTACAGGATACGATGGCACTCGCTCATGCTAACGGGATCGGGTCAGAGGGCGAGCATTTCGGTTTTGCCGACCCAATTTCCCAGCCTCCCATCGAGGGTGCGGATACGCCTTGTTACCCCGGCGACGGTGTACCGGAAGCTGATGGAAAGTGGCGCTCGTTGAAGCCGGGCGAGTTCCTGCTGGGCTACGAGGATGAGGCGGGGCCTGGCGGCACGGGGGCGCCGGAGCCGTTCGAGTTGCGTGTCAATGGGACCTACATGGTCTTCCGCAAGCTCCATCAGGATGTAGCTGCTTTTCGCAACTATCTGCATACCGCAGCCAAGTCGCTCTACGGTTCCGACGATCCAGGCCATCAAGAACTGGTTGCCGCAAAGATGATGGGTCGTTGGCGCAGCGGCTGTCCGATAGACCTTTCGCCCGATAAGGACGATTCTGCGATCGCGTCCGACCCCATGCGGCGCAATAACTTCACCTACGAGGGGGACGACGACGGCCTGCGATGTCCGCTCGGCGCGCACTTGAGGCGCACAAACCCGCGCGCGACGCCATTGAAGCGCGCGACTGCTGTCCGGCGGCACCGGCTGATCCGGCGCGGAGTCGAATACGGTCCGCATCTGCCAGACGGAGCGCTGGAAGATGACGGCGTCGATCGGGGCCTCGTGAATCTATTCATCCAGGCTGACATCGAGAGGCAGTTCGAGTTTGTCCAACAGGAATGGATGAAAGGGGGCGAGTTCATCGGCCTCGATCCGAACGAGCAGGACCCGATCAATGGCATCGGCGGCGAAGGCTCGCAGATGATGGTGCCAGGCGCCAAGCGGCCGTTCCTGTTCGATCTTCCGACGTTCGTCACGGTAAAGGGGGGCGAATATCTGTTCGTGCCTGGGCTGAAAGCGCTCGAAGGGCTCATCGAGGAGAAGTTCTGATCTGAGTGCAGGCCGTGGCGGACGGCGTCCGTCGGCTAGCTGAACAAAATTTCTGAAGCCATTCAACGGAGTTAAGCACGATGTCAGACCATTTCAGCGGCCCGGCCGTGATGGGCGATCCCTCGGTGGACATCACCGATTTCTACGCATTTCCGAGTCCCGAACGACCAGGAAACCTCGTCCTGATCATGAATGTGTTTCCAATGGCGACATCGCAGTCTTTGTTCAGCAATGTCATCACCCACCGGTTTCGCGTGCGCCCCCTGAGACGATCGGGCGGAAGCCTCACACAGGAACCTGCAGAACATACGATCGACATCCGTTTCGGTGATGCGCCGGAAGGGACGACGGTTCAGAAAGGGCAGATCGCCACCTCCGATGGTCGCGAGGCGAGCTTTGTCGTCGGGAAACCGTTCCAACTGGACAGGATGCGGTTCTTCGCAGGACTAATCAGCGACCCGTTCTTCATGGATGTCGAGGCTACGCTCCGAACGGATATTTCGGGCAAATTATCGCTCAATACGGCGGTAAACACCGTCGAGCTTCGCGATGTCTTGTCGATTGTCGTAGAGGTCCCGTCCGCTCCAATCGTCGAACTATTCGGCGGCGTCGAACTGATCGCGGCCATCTCGGAAACTGTGGTAACGCGCCGCGGCAATCCGATCCGCCTCGAACGCCTCGGCCGGCCGGAGATCAAGAACGTCATCATCGCGAACTCGGCTCGTGATCCACGCACGAAGGACATCGAGCTTCGCGATCTCTACAATCGCGAAGACGCCTTCGCGCTCTCCAATGTGTATCGCCCGCTTTACGAATCACGTCTCGACACGAACCTAGCCTTCTGGGATGGTCTTGATGGCCACACGGCGTGGTCCGCGGGACCAGACAAGCCACACCCGTTACGCGATCTGCTCATCGACGATTTCCTGGTTCTGGATCTTTCGCGCCCATTTGCGCCAGGCGGTTTCCTCGAGATCGAGCGCGCTCTGCTCGCCAACCGCTCCCACATGACGGCCGGCGGTCGATGGCTCGACGACGACATTCTCGACGAGCTGCTGACGCTAACGGTGAATGGCGGGCAGGGCGAGCGCTTGGGCGACGGCGTCGATGCTCCCACCAAGCCTGCCAGCCGGATTTTTCCGTACGTGCGCGAGCCTAACCGGCGAGCCGACCTCCCTCTACCAGAATTTCTGAGGAGTTGAACATGCAATCCTTTACAAGCAAGAACGCCGTCGTGGCGGGCGCTGCATCTGAGACCAACAAGTTCCTGCAATATCCGGTGATGCCGACACTGAGGCCCGCCTATCCGCGCGGCCCCTGGCACTACAAGGACATGCACCAACTCGTCGTCACATACGAGAGTACTGCGGAGGCCGTGCGTGCGGTTCTTCCACCACCTCTCCAACCTGCCGACGGCAACCGCGTCACCATAGAATGGAGGCGCATGAGCGAGGTCAGCGGATTCGGGCCGTACACCGAGGTCGGCCATTCGGTGGCGTGCACCTTCGAGGGCAACCCGGCCATCTACGTCTTCCAGGCATTCCTCGACAGCGAATCGCCGACGCTCGCTGGCCGGGAGGTCCTCGGCTTCCCCAAGCGGCACGGCGAGCCCGAGCTGAAGACGGTGCGCGAGGTGCTGACGGGCACCCTCACTTATGGCGGCGTACAGGTCGCGCTTGCTACGATGCCGTATCGCGCGGTCGACCTGTCAGACCGTTTAGCCGAGATAGAGCAGGAGCTGCAGACCACCCAGCTCGTGCTCAAGCTGCTTCCCGACGTCGACAACCACACGCCGAAGGTCGCCCAGCTCGTCCGGGTCGGTATCTACAATGTCCGATTGAGGAGCGCCTGGGGAGGCCCTGCGGAGCTGTTCATGGTTCCGCACGTCGGCTGCCCGGTTGCAGCGCTTCCTGTCGTGCGCGTGCTCGAGGGCCGACAGCATCTCTGGGACATGACGCTGAGCGACGGTCAGGTCGTGCATGATTACCTTGAAGCCGGGCGCTAGAACGCGCTGAGACAGCGCTCGTCGCGCAGTACACGCGTGCCGCGGACGCGGCGGCTCACTCCTCACAAATGCTCCAACCGCAACAAGGAACCCGAATGACCGTCTTTGTCGATCGCACGAGCCTCGGTCGCGGCGAGCCGCTCGGCACCGCTGCCTTGGCTCAGCTCTTCACCGAAGCCCGGACCCACAATCATTTCCGCGACCTTCCTGTTCCTGACAGGCTGCTCCGTCAGGCGCTTGACCTCGCCAAGATGGGTCCGACCGCAGTGAACCAGCAGTCTTTGCGCGCGCTCTTCCTGCGCTCCGATCAAGCCAAGGAACGGCTGCGTCCGGCGCTCATGGCCGGCAATGTCGAAAAGACCATGGCTGCTCCGGTCGTGGCGATCATGGGCCATGACGTCGAATTCTATAAGCACCTGCCGTTCCTGCTCCCACACGCCGATGCGGGGAGCTGGTTTGCCGGCGATCCGGACTTCGCCGCGCGTAGCGCCGCTCAGAATGGCACACTTCAGGTCGCGTACTTCATTCTCGCCTTGCGCGCCGTTGGTCTGGACGCCGGACCGATGAGCGGCTTTGACTCGCCCAAGGTCGAGCAGGAGTTCTTCCCTGACGGCAAGATCAAAGCCAACGTCATTATCAACATCGGCTACGGCGAAGACGCCAAGCTGTACCCGCGCAGCCCGCGCCTCTCGTTCGAGGAGATGGCTACAATACTTTGACGGTTGCGGCCGACGAGCTTGGCGTAGCTGATCGCGACGCGGCGGCCTCCTTCCAATCTAGAAAACCGACTGCGCGTGGAGATCCCTCCACCGACCTTACAGGAGAAATGAACATGGATTTGTTACAAGGCAAGAGCGCCGTCGTGACTGGCGCAGCATCAGGCATCGGCAAGGCCATCGCGAAAGCGTTTATCGAAACCGGCGCGAGCGTGCTGCTCTGCGATCTGAATGCGAAAGCAGTCGATGAAGCAGCTCGCGAGCTCGGCGATCGAGCGATCGGGCGCGTCATCGACGTGTCAGACGAGAGCCAGGTTGAAGGCGCGATGCGCGCGGCTCGCGAGGCATTCGGGGGGCTGGACATCGTGGTTAACTGCGCCGGCTTTGGCGCCATTGCGCCACTCACGGAGCTCACTGGCGACAAGTGGAAATCAGTCCAGGCCGTGACTCTCGGCGGCGTCTTTTATGGGGTGAAGCACGCCGCCAGGCAAATGCTCGAGCAGGGACGTTCCGGTGTCATCATCAATATCTCGTCGGTGAACGGACGGCAGCCCGGCGAGGGGCAGGTAGCCTACTGTGCGGCAAAGGCCGGCGTCGACATGATCACGCGTTGCGGTGCGCTCGAACTAGGCGGTCGCGGCATCCGTGTCGTTGGCATCGCGCCGGGCCTGGTTGAGACACCGTTGACGCGGAAGGAACTGGAAGATCCCGAAATGCGCGAACTCTTTCTCGGCATTGTCCCGATGAAGCGTCCGGTTGCCGCGGAAGAGATTGCCGCAGCCGCGGTATTTCTCGCGTCGGACCATGCCCGATCGATCAACGGGGACACAATCGCGATCGACGGTGGCTCCTTGACCCGCGGCTATCCGGCCTTGCTGACCGGTTTGAAAAAAGCATCATGATCGACCCTGGTCGTTACACGAGCGGCAAAATCGCTCTCGCCAACCTCTCGGCATCGATCGTCAGCCTGGAGCTCGGTCGTGCCGAGGGTGCTACCTTTGACAGGTCGGTTGCGCTGTCGAAGTTGCTGTTCGTGCGCGGCGACGTACTTGGTCGTATCGCAGACCATGACCGGGCGGAGTTCGTCGCCACCGAGGCGATTGCCCGGTCGTCCGACGCTGCCAGTACGCTCTACATTCGCGCACAGCTCGCGAGCCGTTTCCATCGGTTCGAGGAAGCAAGCGAGCGTCTCTATCAAGCGCTCGCGGCCGGATATCCGCGAAACGAGATTGATGGCGAAAAGGCGGCGCTGCTGCAGGCGACCGGACGATACGAAAACGCGCTGGTCATGCGCGAAAGACTGGCGGATGACAATCCTGGCATTCACACGCTTGGCGCGCTGGCGTCGCTGCTTGCGGAGATGAATCGATGGACGGACGCAGAGGTCACGTATGCAGCCGGGATCGAAGCTGACGACGGCGTGTCGCCGCTCCCCTGCGGCCAACTGCTGTTCGAATGGGGCGTAGGCGCGATGCGCCACGGTGACCTGGACCGAGCGGAATCGATCTTCGTCGAACTTGACGCGATCTTGCCCGCGCATGTTCCGGGACGAGGACATCGCGCCGAAGTGGCGCTCGCGCGCGGACAGGTGGACCTCGCGATGAAGCTCGTCCTGCCGTTGCTCGAAACCTCCGACGACCCAGAGTATCGCGCGATTTATGCGGAGACCCTGGCCGCGTTTGGGGACAGCAAAGCTGCGACCGAAGCGGAACGTGCCGCTACAGCGTACGAACTGCTGCTGGCACGACGGCCAGACGCCTACGCCGATCACGCGGCAGCCTTCTTCATGGGGATCGGCAACCGACCGCAGCGTGCGGTTGAGCTGGCATTGGCCAATCGGAAAATCCGCGACACACCCCGTTCGCGCAGGCTTTTGGCCAAGGCATTGCGCAATGCGCAACAGGTTTCGGGGGTTCAGGAGAGGCCGTATGAGCATCTCCGATACCATGCCGAAAAGCCATCCGCCTCGGCGCAAGACTGGCATTCTCACGGAGCGACAAGGTGACAGACGTCGTCGTGGTCGGCGCTGGACCGGCTGGAGCGATTGCCGCGTTGCGCGCCGCGGATCTCGGCGCGCGGACTGTGCTGGTCACCAGCTCTGCATTTGGTGGGATGGCCGCCAATGATGGGCCAGTTCCAGTACGGACCCTGGCCTATGCGGCGCGGCTGTCCCGCGAGGCCCGACAGTTGGATCAATATGGCATCGCTGTGGGAGAGCCGCTGCTGGATTACTCCCGGCTGCTGGCGCGCGTGCGCGAGGTCCTTGGCGATGTAGTTGCGCACTCCGCCTTGCGCGAGCAGATCGATTCCGCCGGGGTCACGGTTTACGAGGAGGCCGGCAATGCGAGCTTCGCCGACCCTCACACCATCATCACGGAACGTGGGCTGAGGCTCCATGCTGAAAAGATCATCATATGTACAGGAGGTGTCGGTCGGAGAGATCCAACACCAGGGTTCGAGCTGACGAGCACCCACAGCAGCGCCTTGGCTTTGACCGAAGTTCCGCCATCGATGCTCGTGGTCGGCGGCGGGGCTACCGCTGTGCAGGTCGCCTCAATTTTCAAAGCATTCGGTTCGCAGGTCCACCTCTTCGAGAGAGGACCTCGCATCCTCTCAACGGAAGATGCGGAGGTAGCATCAGCGGTCACAGCCGCCTTCCGCGAGGCAGGTATGATCGTGCGTGAGAATTTCGGCGACATCGAATCCTTCGAGAAAGCATCGACTGGAGTACGGATGAATTTCCGGAAGGACGGCAAACGCGATTGCGCCGAGGCTGCGCTGATTGTGATGGCGACCGGTTGGGTAGCCGATACCGCTAAGCTGAACCTCTCTGCAGCGGGCGTCCTGAGCGATCACCGAGGGTTCGTGAAGGTAGATCCCTACCTGAGAACCTCGGCCTCCAATATCTTCGCCGCCGGCGATGTGACTGGTCAACTAATGCTGGTTCCGCATGCCGTACAGCAGGGTTTCCTAGCTGCTTCGAACGCGATACTGGGCCCCACTACGCGGCTCGAGGAAGGCGTAAATACGAGCGCCGGATTTACGGATCCGGAGTATGCGAGCGCCGGCCTGACGGAAGCGAAGGCCCGTGAGACGCATGATATCGTGATCTCGATAATACATTTTGACTCCACAATCCGCACGATTATCGACGGGCGTAAAGTTGGATTCTGCAAGCTTATTGTGGATCGCCCAACCGCGAAGATATTAGGCTGCCACGTTGTTGGCGAACGGGCAGTGGAGATTGCTCAAGTCGCGGCAATAGCGATCTCTGCTGAGATGCGGGTGGATGATTTAGCTCGAGTTCCACTCGCGTTTCCAACCTATACCGGAAATCTTGCCTACGCGGCTGCAGCTGCGGGCCGTCAACTCGACCTGCAGGTGGGCTGGGCAGGCGACGCGGCTTCCCGATACTGAAATGAGGTGTCCGATGATCTCCATGCCGATACTGGGCCTGGGCTTTCTTATGGGAATGCGGCACGCGCTCGAGGCAGACCACATAGCAGCGGTGTCCAGTATTGCTGCCGGCCGAACCAGAATGGCCGATATTGTTCAGCACGGCCTGACCTGGGGACTGGGGCATACGTTGACACTTTTTTCATTCGCTGGCGCCGCGATTATACTGGGTCGGACCATCCCGGCTGCACTTGCGGGACACCTCGAAGCAGCGGTTGGGCTCATGCTTGTTGGCCTTGGATCCCACGTGTTGTGGCAGCTACGGCGCGACCGCATCCGCCTCCCTCACAGTCATGATGTCCGCCATTTTCACGTCGGCGACTGGGTTCCAAATAGGAACGCGGAGCGTCCTCCCGAGCATGGATTTCGTTGGCGTTCGCTGACCGTGGGACTGATGCACGGGATGGCCGGGTCGGCAGCACTGCTGGTGCTTGCGGTGTCCCAGGTCGCGGACCCGCTTCAGGGCGTGGTCTACATTATGCTGTTCGGCCTGGGCTCGATGATCGGGATGGGTGCATTGTCGAGCGTCATTGCGGTGCCGCTCATGGCGTCGGCGCGTCTGCTCACCGGAATGAACCATGGTCTGCAAGCAGCCGTTGGCCTCCTCACGATCGGAATCGGCGCGACGACGATCTACACAGTTCTTGTCCATGCAAATGTTTGACCAGGCTGAACTCAAACGTTTTCGCTGTGCGCGTCGGCCGACGTCTTGTTCAGGCAGCCGTGAGAGAAAGCTTCGGTTTGGCCAGGATCATCTCCACCGAGCCGTTGTCCGACCGGAAACTTCAAGAACAATCCCATGACGATGGACCCAGCAACCATCTCGGCCGTATCCGCGCTCTCGGGCTCCGCCATTGGTGCTATGGCATCATTCGCCACCACTTGGCTCACGCAAAATCATCAAGATCACATGCAGCGGCTCGACAAGGAAGGGTCCCGCCGCGAGCGGCTGTTCGCTGAATTCATTGATCAGGCATCGAAGGCCTATGCTGACGGGGTCGTCCAGGAAGACTTGGACGACCCAGCCAAGCTGGTTCCGATGTACGCCACCATCAACAAGCTCCGCCTCTTTGCCAAGCCAACCACGATCGAGGCTGCTGAGGCTGTACTGGCAAGTATCGTCAAAACCTACGAGACGCCTCCGTCTGATCTGGAAACCCTCAAGTCGCAGGTCGCCGGCCATGACATCCTGAACAGCTTTGCGGAGTCTTGCCGGCAGGAGCTCACCCAATTGCGGTAGGATGAAGGATTATGGTGACGAGGTTATTCAAGCACTGTATCGGCCTGACTGGCATCTGCAGCTCGATGCGAACCTCTGGGCTATGGAAGACCCTGCTAAAGACCGTGGTCCTTGCCCTGGGCGCCAGCCAACTTACAGCCTGCATCGCAGCTTACCCTCGCGACGGCGTACCTGCACAGTACGTGTCGAACGCCGAGGTAAGTGGCTACCCCGGCAACATACGCGTTTGGGGCGACTCTTATGCAAGTTTC
Source organism: Mesorhizobium kowhaii (assembly GCF_003253745.1). GTDB lineage: Bacteria > Pseudomonadota > Alphaproteobacteria > Rhizobiales > Rhizobiaceae > Mesorhizobium > Mesorhizobium kowhaii. Next base: position 1,522 of record NZ_MZXV01000076.1, on the reverse strand, counting down.
CCGGCCGATCGTCTCATCCTCTTTCGAGATCAGCGGATAAAGGCGTCTAAGACAGACCCATCCATAAAACTGCGAGAGCTCAACGCGCTGACCCTTTCCGGCGGTGGCAGCAGTGGCGCTTTCGGAGCCGGAATTCTCGCCGGATGGGCCAAGGCCGGAACCAGGCCCAATTTCGACATTGTCACGGGTATCAGTACCGGCGCTTTGATCGCGCCATTCGCATTCCTCGGGCCGGCCTACGACGATGAATTGAAGCTGGGCTTTACCACAATTGGCGATAGCGACATCTATACCAAGCATAGCCTCCTGGGTCTTGTGTCGAGTTCATCGTTCACAAGCAACGCGCCCCTTGCAAGGATGCTCGACCAACATATCACGTATACTATGCTCGATCAGATCGCCCGGGAGTCAGGTAAGGGGCGGCGGCTCTTCATCGGAACAACCAACCTTGATGCCGATCGAGCGGTAATCTGGGACATGGGGGCCATCGCAGCGAGCAGCCGGCCGGATCGATTGAAGCTTTTTAAGCAAGTTATCCTCGCTTCCACCTCTGTCCCCGGCATTTTTCCCCCGGTCCAACTGGAAGTGACGGCGGCAGGTAGGACCTATCACGAAATGCATGTCGACGGTGGCACCAGCAATGAGGTGTTCCTGATGCCCGCAGGGCTGAGACTGCGCGAACTCGATCGAACCTTCCATACTCGGATGAAGGCGCGACTTTATATCATCCGCAACGGCAGAACCATGCCGGAACCAAGCATCGTTAAGGCAACACTGCCTGATATCGCAGAAAAGGCCGTTTCTTCGCTGATCAAAACACAAGGAATTGGCGATCTCTACCGGCTGTACGCGACCGCAAAGCGTGACGGCATCGACTACAATGTCATAGACATCCCCGCTGACTTCACCGTCGAAGCAAAAAGCCCATTCGACAACAAGTACATGCGTGCGCTGTACGAAAAGGGCTACGAAATGGGCCATGCTGGCGTGCCGTGGAAAAAGACGCCACCCGGATTTTCGAATTGAGCCGATGTTAACGACCAAGGCATCGCGCGGGAGCGCTTGGACCCCCAAGCTCGACCCTGCGGCAAGAACATCGCCTTGACATGCACAAAGGCGGCGGTTCAGTTATGGAAGTATAGCGGCACAGAGCGCCAAGCTCTAAAACCCTTGACCCGCGTCTCCGTTAGTTCAGCATGCATAGTCGGGTACGAGTCCGAACACTCGTGCACATGTTTTGACCGCAACAAGCCCCATTGATGTTCACTTCTGACCGCCCTGCGCGTTCGGTTCTCCAGAACTCCGGGTTCGCGCTACGCGGCCTTTGATTGCTTGTCGCGCGACCCTACTTCCATGACGGAATCGGCGTCCACGAAAGTTGATCCTGGCGTGGCCCTAGAGCACGTCCTGTTTAATCCGGTTCATATCCTGCGGCCTTAAAGTAGTTTACGCATTCGGCTGGCGTGAAGAGGTCGAGAAGCGGACCGACGGCGTCCCACAAAGCCTTGATGGTTCTCTCGGC
>NZ_MZXV01000051.1 GCF_003253745.1 Mesorhizobium kowhaii | reverse complement strand
CGGTCGTAATAGTTCGCCGAGGCCCAGTCAGTGCCGTCAGCCGCCCAGTGGCTATCATTATAGGTGGCGAAATCCTGCTCATACCGCGCGAACGCGCCCCCCAACGAAGACGACTCCGAAACCGAAACGGTCGGACCGACAAGCGAGCTCAGTAAGTCAGACATAAAATACCATCCAAGGTGTGCGGTGAGCCCCCCACCCAGAATGCATCCGCGTTAGCGACTGGCGCATAGAATGCGGCGCAGCCGGGTACACAAAAATGACGTTTCCCCTCCAAAGGCTTGTCTGGGTCGGTGGTTTCTATGAGCAATGGGGCCTCAATCTGGCACTGGCAGGGCAAAAATGCGGCGGGCGGAAAATGCCGCAGGAACAAAGGCTAAGAAAGAACCAGCTGTGGATAAGCACCTCCGAGGTGGAGGCCTGCTCGTGACGCCGACGGCCGGACGGGGAAAGAATCAACGTCCTGTCGGCCGAGTCGGTGTTGTGAATGAAAACAGCGACTGACGATCCTGCGCCATCCATCAAGCGCCATTGATTGGCGAGGTGCAAAGCGGATCCTAATTTTCCCGAAAGGCGCGCTGGAATGAATCCATCAAGGGCTTCGATAAGTATACCAGGAAGGTACGTTCCCCTGTGGAAATGAAGGTCTCGACTGGCATGCCGGGATAGACTTGCTCGGGTTTGACCTGCGGCGGGAGCTTGTCTGCCATTTTGAGACGCACCGTATAATAGGGCTGCCCGGTATTGGGGGTAATGAGGCGGTCTGCGGAGATGTAGAACACCTTGCCGGGAACCTTGGGCGTGGAGCGGGCATCAAGCGCCGTGAACATCATGTTCGCGTCCTGCCCAATTCGAATGGAATCAATGTCCTGCGGTTTGATCTGGGCTTCGACGATCAGGTCGTCGGTGGTCGGCAGGAGCTCCATTGCGACCTCCCCGGCGCGCATGACGCTTCCCTCGGAATTGTAGACGGAGCGCACGATGATACCGTCGACCGGCGCTCGGATCGTGGTTCGCTCGAGCACCGAGCGGGTGGCATTGATCTGCTCCTCCAGATCCGCAACCTGGGCCCGCGCCTTGTTGAGCTCAGCGACCGCGTCCTCGACCCGGCTCGTCGTCAGCCGCTCGATCTGCTGGCGCGCTTCAACGGTCTGAGTCACCGAACTCGCGATCTGAGCCTCCAGCGAGCCGGTTTGGCCGACGAGCTCGGCGACGCTGCGAAGGAGATCTGAATATTCCGACCGTTTGGTGAGTCCCTTTTCCAAAAGTCCCTTCTTCCGGTTGGCTTCTTCGTTGACGATCGCCAGTTGATCTATCGCTGCCTTCTTCTGGGCCTCCAATCCCACGATGGAGTCCTGCAAGGCGGCTACGCGCTGCTTCAGGATTTCCTGTTCTGCGTTATGGCGCGCGAGCCTCGCCTGGAATTCCTTGTTCTGCTCCGTGAACACATCGCTGAACTCCGAGGTGCTCGCGTAGCTTCCAACGCCCTTCGGCAGGACGATTGCCGTCAACCCGTCACGCTCCGCCTCAAGCCGCGCCATCTCGGCTCGTTCAACGATCCATTGCTTGAGCACGCGGTTGAGCTGCGCCTGCGCCAAGGTTGGGTCAAGCTGGATCAGGGCCTGTCCCCGGCGAACCCGGTCGCCTTCCTTGAACCTGATCGTGTGGATGACACCGCCTTCGAGATGCTGGATCATGACGTTCTGACCGGCTGCCGCGACGACGCCCGGCGCAATTGTCGCGCCTGCAAGCGGCGCCATCGCGGCCCACAATCCGAAGGCAAACAGGAATGCGGCGACGGCTGCTCCACCTAGGAATGTGATCTTCTCTGTGCGGATATTGATGTCGTCCTGCCAGCGATAAATTTTTGCCGTGCTCTGCATGGCTCTACTCATGTGCCGACTGCCGCTGCGTCGGAGCGCGTGAAAGGCACCACAGCTTCCCCGCCGCGGGCTTGCGGCGCCATCGGTCGCGGTCCAGCGTGACTATCCTGTGCCAGACGGGCGAGCACGTCCTTCACCGGGCCATAAAGTTCAAGCTGGCCGTCGCGCAACAGCAGTATCCGGTCGCATTTGGCCGCAATGGACGGCCTATGCGTGATGATGAGAACCGTGGTTTTCCGAGAGCGCGCCTGGACGATGGCACGCTCGAGCGCCGCCTCGCCTTCCGCGTCAAGGTTGGCATTTGGCTCGTCGAGGATCAAGAGCCTGGGATCATTGTAGAAGGCGCGAGCAAGCCCGATACGCTGCCGCTCTCCGCCAGAAAGACGCACACCCATGGGTCCGATAATCGTGGAGTAACCGTCCCTCTGGGAAAGCACCATCTGGTGCGCTTGCGCGTGCGCGGCCGCCTGGATCACCTTCTCGTCGGCTGCGTCACGCTCAAAGCGTGCGATGTTCTGAGCAATCGTACCAGGGAAGAGCTCAACCTCCTGCGGCAGATAGCCGATATGGCGGCCCAAGGATTCCGGATCCCAGTTGCGGATGTCGGCGCCGTCGAAACGGACTGCGCCCGAGCGGGGCTGGATAGCGCCAACGAGGAGGCGCGCCAGGGTGGACTTGCCCGCACGGCTCGGCCCGATGATGGCGACGGTCTCGCCCGCGGCGACAGCAAATGAAAGGCGCTTGATTAAAGGCAAGCTGCCCTCGGCCGCGCCCGGCACGTAATATACTAACTGCTCACTTGTCAGCTTGCCCCTCGGGGAGGGCAGCGCCACAGCCTGAAGACGCCTAGGCAGACCAACGAGGCTGGATACTCTTTTCCACGCAATATTGGCTTCCACGATCTGGCGCCAGCTGCCGACTATTTGGTCGAGTGGCTGCAGCGCCCGGGCCGAGATCATTGAGGACGCGAATATCATTCCAGCTGTCATTTGCTCATTCAGCACGAGATAAGCCCCGACTCCGAGAATCGCGATCTGCAGAACCGACCGTGCAGCGCGGGACACTGCGCTATAGAATGTGTTGATCCGGGCGAGCCGATCGGCGGCACGGACCGATCCGGAAAAGCGCTCGCCCCAGAACTCCAGCGCATTGGTCGCCATTCCGAGTGTGCGAATGGTCTCGAAATTTCGCGCGAAAGCTTGCGCGGAGTTCATTGAGTTGGAAAGGTTCTCTCCCGCAGTTTTGCCGTGGCGTGAACTTGCGGCCTGATTGAGCAACGCGAGCACGATCATCAGAACCGCGCCGACGACAGTTACGAGAAATAGCAGGGGGTGAATGAAAAACAAAAGGGCTACGAACAACGGCCCGAAGGGGAGATCGAAAAGGAAGTAGATCGTCCGCGAGGCAATGAAGCTCCGCAACGTGGCGAGATCCCGCAATGCTTGGACGTCGCCGAGCCCCGCGCGCGGGCCGTTCATGGCGGCGAGAAAGGAGGGGCCTCCGTATGCTACATCCAGCCGCGAAGCAAGCCGGCTGGCATATTGTCCACGGACGATCTCGAGCAAACCGAAACAAAACAGCGCCGCGAGCGCCAGAAACGTCATGTAAAGAAGAGTATCCATGTTATTTGCAGGCAGCACTCGGTCATAAACCTGAAGCATGTAGAGCGGCAGGACCAGCAGAAGGATATTCATGACCGCGGAGAACAGACCCATCTCGATCAGAATCCGCGACAATACCGTTCGGTTCAAAGCTGCTGACATGCCTAGTCAAGTCTCCTAGAGATATGCGGGGTCGTCCCGGTGATCTTGTGCGCCACACAACGACATCGGACCATCGGCCGCGGTCGCAGTTAAGCGCAATGCTCCTTAGCCGACTGTTGGAAAGCAGATAGAGGCAAAACGCGCCGAGCACCGGCTTGCGCACATTTGCTCGGCTTCGCGCGAGCCGATGTCCGCCGCAAACGCTCGCGTGCAGATGCGTGTGTTTCTTTGTCCCTCCACCAGCGCCGATGCTGTTGCCCTGATGAGGTCCGCTTCGTGACAGCCGTTTTTGTTGATTCTGTGTCTGAGGAACAGAATCCGAGCCTCGTCGAATTGACGGGAGGTGACAACTGCGGGGTTTCTTCACGGCGCAGGCCAGGCCAGGCCGGAATCGAGAATGTGAGTGTGAGAGCGAAACCTGCTGGAAATCGGGGGATCGCTTGACCGACCAATACTTAAAGAGATGTGCGTTCTGCCATGGCGGCTGCCGAAACAACGCCTATGAAGCCATTGATCGTGATATGCTCGCAGGGATGCCGAGTTTTATCTGGTGCTTAAGCACATCCATGCGGTCGACGGGTTCGCTAGTGCGCTGGCCAGTGACGTGAATGAAATGTTCGAACTTGCCGCGCAGACCTCGGTGGACGCTGGCTGCTCACTGCCGGCCGCACAATCATATGGCATTTGCAGTATGCATAGGAAGGAGGTCCAAACGAGCGCCCTCCCCGTCGTCGCGTTAATCGCGCCGGTGCCAGCATATCGCGCTGCTGAAATCAGGAAGCGATGAAAGCTTTGTGAGGCCCCTAGCGCCTGCAAAGTTGCTCAACTACCTGCACAAGACTGGGAACCGGCCGTCAATTCGGAATGCCGCCGCAGAGTGCAGCGGTGATGCTTGAGCGTGTCGGCAATCTTTCAAAACGTGGGAGTGCGCGTGCGCCCAAATCGAGCGTCAGGACGTTTGGCGGCGTGCCTGGTGCGGTGGCCACCGCGGGCGAGACCCCCAACCTCATGCCTTGGGCAAGCAAGCGCACGCTGAAGTCTGATCAAGCCGGTACGCGCAGACAACCAGGACTTTCACCCGTCGGCAACCGGCCGGCTTCATTTCGGCCTCCTCTTAGCGCGCGAGTCGATTTCGCCCGCCATACGGGAAAGCACCGTTATCGGGACATAGCAACCGCGGCCGCTCGGGATCGGAAATGTCCAGTTGGTCCCAGGGGATTTGGTAAAGCCCATTGCGACGGCGCAACCGGAAGAGATCGAGCACCGTGCCTAGGGAGGCGGAAAGCCGCTCGAGCGCGCGGCGTGAATGCCGACATGGTACTCTGTGATGACGAGATCATTGCCATTTTGTTCGGCACGGATCTCCTCGATCTGTCCGATGCTTTCCGCGCTGGGAGAGCACGCGTCGACCGGCCAGATGTTCGAGGTTGACGGTGGTCATCATCAAGCTCCGGGTTCCGGCCGATGATTTCGTCTTGCAACCAGTCCTGCCAGTCGAAGATTGATGTCTCGTGGACGTCGATATCAAACTGGATATCCACACCGATGTTTTGCACCTTGTTCCAGGCGATGCGGTGCGGCTCGCCGTGGCGTTTGCCGCCCAGCCTTGCCGCAAGCTGTGACCCGACGCGGCTTCACGGCCGACTTTCGAGGCAACCAAGCCATGGAACACTAGCGATCACGAACAGTTTGTGTGCTTGCAGCAGGTGATGGCCCTCCCATCGCCTGCTGAAGATCGGAGGCAACTCTGATCGGGCCCGCGCTCTCCGCCAGAGGCGCGGGCTTTTCCATGTCACGAAGGATCTTGGCTGCGTGCAGCATGGCGGCGAGAGCGGCATTGGGAACTCGGATTGGTTTATGGGCCGCGACCTTTGTCATGGAGGTGGCTCGTCACGAGGATTACAGTTGCACCAGACTCCTGCAACCTTGCGGCGGCGGCCGACGCAGTTTTGAGAGGGGCGAATGGGGAGGCTCCACTTGCTGTCACCACGGCGATTTCTCTAATCCGACAGAAAACCGGATCGATGCGGTCGGATGCCGATTGCTTATCGCAAAGATGGCTGCGGCTCGAGGCGTCACCATAGTGATGGACAGGGACGTCTGATCAATTCACGCGTCGGTGAACGCCGCAGTGCTCCCTAGGCGGCACCGCGCCGCCCAGCGATAGATTGCTGAATCGGGGGCTGGCTGACAGACCTATTGCGCCCTCTGTTTTTTGGCATGCGCGGCAATAGCGCAGAGGAAAGCCAACGCGGCAGCTTCGCATGCCGTCCGCGACGGTCCCTTGGCGAAAAGCACGGCGTCCGCAATTGGGATCGTTAGGCCGTATTTTTGGGCGAAAGAGGTAACCTCGTATGACTGATTTTCAGAATGTTTGGCGATGCCGAAATCGTCATTCATGGACTACTAACCTCCCAGTTTGCGACCTTTTCCTTCTGGCGCTGCATCAAATTAACGCCCGGTGTGTCGCGCGAGTCTAGCGACTGAGGATTGTGTAAAACGATAAAAACTCCGCACCACTACATCTTCTGCTCGAAATGACGGGGGACACTGTGCTAACCACCAAGGAGGATAAGGCAAAGAGCGCTGGCGATGGCCAAGGAGATTGGCGACAAGGTGCATGACGTCGGTGCTGTCCTGATCTATCGTTCATTCTGCGAACGTCGCGCGCAACTTTCGCCCGTGCGAATCCTCGGTTGCCTACGCGCTCCCGTCCGTCTCGCTGTCCTCACTTCCCTTTTTGCCAGCTCCATGAAGACGCGACGCCAGAAACGGAAATCCGCTCTCCCCTCTCGCAACGTGCGCCTCGAAGGCGCAGCAAGCCGCACGGCCTCAGGTCTCCAGCGGTTCGTGCCCAGGCTGATTGTGCCAGATGACCTGCCTCAGATCACGCTGGTCCACCGGCTGGCCGCAAGTCGGACAGGTGTAGATATGGTCGCCAGCATCCTTCGGCCGGTCGCCATGGCGTCGGCCGACGATCGGCGGCCCGAGTTGCGAAAGCTTGGTCATGGGCAATCGAACAGCCCACAGCGGTAAAAGTTCCGGAACTATTTTAGCTCAAACTTATTTAATGGCGGCGGTGGGAGGATGCGTGCATGCGTAGCGACCGTGCGCGGCTGGCCCAGGAAGGGACATAGCTGCGCCGATCTGCAAAAACGTCAGCCAAGAACTATTCCGATCATTAGGCAGGTGAAGGCCGCCGCAAATACCGGTGCGAGCGACCAGCGCGCTTGACTGACACTTCTATCCATCTGATTTCTTCGAACTTTCCGGAGAAACAACATCCGAGGGAATAGGCGTGTTCCGCGCAATGTAATGGATCAGACCATTGCGTTTTTCGATCAGCCTTAAGTTCCACCCCGCCGCCCGCCGACGCCTCATCGGAACGCTGAAAGTTCCTTCGGCGCCCGACGTCAAATACTGTCTGTGGCTAGTGAGAGCTCGCCGGGATTGCGCCACGGCTGCCGCACCGCTCGAACCAATATCTCCGGATTTGCAAATGGCCCGTCGCCAGATTTGATGGGGATCTGAGCGACGGGCCGTGTTGCCTAAGAATGCGGTACTGTAACTACGCCGCAGGATGGATACTGAGGCCGCATGGTGAATTAAGCATTAAAAGCCGACTGGGTGAGACGGCGGCAGGGCATAGGGCACCGAGCCGCGAAGTTGGTCGCCGTGTTAAGGTACGTCGCCTAGCCCCATCCCAACCCGCAGCCGGGCCGCTCCGTCCACAGGCCCGCCGCCCCATTGCGAAGCGACGGGACCTGGCCCAGCCCACATCTGTGGCTCTCTGCCTACGCTATTCTCATATTAGAGATAGCTCAACTAAGACTGAAGTCCCTAGTCGGCTAACCAGCCGCAGGGGCCGCACCGAACATTCCGCTGAACCCGCAACAGAGGCCAGTGCATCGACCATCGCCTCCGGTTCGGCCGGCCAGCAACATGTAGCTCGAAGTATCATCGCTGAGAGCGCGGCGGATGCCATTTATGGCAACCTCCGCGCGAGGGCGCCGGCCCGCAGTCAACTCGAAGGCGGACCCGGTGCCCGCCTTCGACGGTTCGGCCTAGATTCAGCCGCCCATCATCGCCTTCTGTTCATCGGGTTTCATGGCCATCCATGCCGTCTTGAAGTCCGCCTCGGACTTCATGGTCTTCATGCCGGCATCGGTGACGAACGGCGACATCTTTGCCGGATCGTCGAGTGCGGACGTGTTGCCAGCGGCTGCAGCGCCAGCCATCATCGCAAAGCGCCATCGCGCCCATTGTGAGCATCTTGATGTTCAGGGGCAGGCGATTTAGCGCGGGAGGCATGCGATGGATAACGCGATACCAAACGGCAATGTCCACCCTTGCGTTGAAGTGGTCGAAGCCTGCGGCGAATGGTTCGTCCGCGTGGTTGAGGATGGCCAGGAACTATCCCAATCATTCGAGTTGGAATCCTACGCCCTAGCCTTCGCGGAAGGTCTACGGCTTCGCCTGCACCTCGATAACCTCGTGCGGCTGTAGCGCATATATTAGCAATCTCTTGACAACCAGTCTCGCCGCTCCAGAATCCAATGCATGGCGCGGGAAATCAATATCGGTGACAGGGTGGCGATCTTCGCCACTGTGGGCAAGCGCATCGAGGATCGCGTGACCCTGCACATCCTCACGGCCAACAATCCCTATTCGATCGTCGATCCAAAGGCGAAGCCAGGCGACAGGATGAGATTTGAGGGCGATGTCGTCTTTGTCGACGAGGATCTTGGCCGTGTCACCGTGCAGGTGCTCGGGCGCGTCACGGTCGAGACCAGCACGGTCGAACGGGTGAGGAAGTTCCGCCGGCCGAAAGGCACTGTGCCGCTGATCAACGAGCCGACCGGTTAGCTGCCGCCTAAACCGACCTTGGATTTCGCCCACTCTTTCAGAAGACCAAGCCCGAGATCCTTAACGACGCTGAGCTGCAGTCCAGCCAATTCAGCGGCCGAAAATGACTGCTTCATCTGAGTCCAGACGCCTTTGTTTTTCAGGGCGGCAAGAAAGTCGTGGCCTCCCAAGATAGGTCTTTGATGTAAACAAGTGCATTGGGCGCGTTGATCCTTTTTGAAGGCGGCCCCTCGATGAGGCCGGCATCGAGTTCCTGAACCATGGCAGGCCGGGCGTCAGGTTGCGCACTTAAGAGCACCCTAATAAGGCATTGATCAGATAAACGAAGGGGCCAGCATATGACCGACGAAGCCGACCATCGCGCCGCTGAGTTAGCAGAACTAACCGTCGAAATTGTATCGGCATTTGTCAGCAACAACCCAATTCCAGCTGCAAGTCTGCCGGAACTGATTGCCTCGGTTCACCGGGCAATGTCCGGCCTCAGCCAGCCAGTAGCAGGGCTAGCCGAGCCGCAAACACCAGCGGTCAACCCTAAGAGGTCCGTGTTTCCCGACTACATCGTAAGCCTCGAAAACGGCCGCAAATTCAAGACGATGAAACGGCACCTTGGTTTGCTCGGCATGACACCAGTTGAGTACCGCGCCAAGTGGAGCTTGCCGCGTGATTACCCAATGGTCGCGCCGAATTACGCCGCGAAACGATCAGCCCTGGCAAAGGCAAGTGGTTTAGGTCGTAAGGCTGCGCCTGACGTGCCAGCCAAGAAGGCGCCTGCGAAGCGGAAGGCGAAGTGACACGTCTTTCCATCGCCGAAGAGCTTGAGAGCACCGCCGACCGCATCGCCGACATGCCGCGGGCGGATCTGCAAATCATCCTTCGACGCGCTGCCTTGATGCTAAGGAATGTAGCTAGCGTGCCACTGGAGCCGGCGACGGAGGATGCGCTCAACTCCATTGCCGGTGAGATGGGAATTAGCAGGCCAGATCTCATTCAGATCGTGCTGCGGGAGTGGCTGGAAACAAACGCCTATCTGCCGGTCCGGATGATCGATGAGGAAAGCGAGACAGACGGGGGCGCTTAAGCAAAGGCTTCCGCGATTACACGGCGGAATGACTCGCTAACCGATTGTCGGAAGCGTACACTTCCCAAGTCGCCCGCCTCGTACGCCACACGGACGCTTGGAAGCCAACTCAGGTGCTTTCGCCCTATTTAGGGATGAAAACCATGGCTGAAGCAGAACAATCAAATATTGAGCCCGAGGGCGTCGAAGTCATCGAAAACATGGGCGAATGGTTTGTGCGCGTCGTGATCAACGGCAAGGCACATGTCAGCACGTTTGAAGTGGAATCCTACGCCCGCTCGTTTGCAGACGGCCAACGCATTCGCGTAGGGATAACCAGGTTCGTTAAGCGCGGCTAGGCGCCACTCAGCCGGCGGGATGGCCACCGCATACGGCAACCGTTGTTGACAGTCAGCGCCGCTTCTTCACCTTCGGCGTGATCTCTTCGACCCGGACCTTGTCGCCGATCTCCTTGGCGAGAGCGAGGGTCAACCTACACATGGCCGAGCAATGTGATTATTGCGCATTCTCGTCGTATTGTTAAGCTTGGATCACGCGCCCTAGCGCTTCGGTTTTGGCCTGATCTTCTCGACCCTGACGTTGTCGCCGATCGCTTCCGCCATCGCTTGCGCGTCGGCTTCGTCTTTCGAGGTAATCACCGTGCGCCAATTTGGCTTCTCACTTCTCAAACACGCTCACGATGTAGGTCATCCCCGGTTTGTCTGTCATCGCCCGCCCTTGGCCTTGCCATAAGCGTTCGGGCTGGTGTCGGGCGTATAGATCAGCCCGACTTTCTTGCCGCCGCACTTGGCGCATCTCAGCTTCGGAATGAGGTCGTCCGCCATTGCCGGCGCGTCAGGTCCGAACCGATCGCGAAGCTTCACCAGATTGAGCACCTGGTTGTGGTTGCATGGCGGACGGTGGCAGTGCGCCATACGGTCATCTTTGCGTCGATCAGAGATTGGAATGTCCAGCCCTTCGCCATCGATCCGATATAGCGCTCCACACTGAGCCTCACCAGCGTACCCTTTGCGGTGGGCGAAGCTTGCGTTTGCCTGTAACCAGCGCGATGCTTAAGCGTGGGGATACGGAGCGCAACAGGAAGGGACGATGGCGTTCTCTTACATCCACGTCATGGGGGCTTTTGCCGCTGCTATCGCGATCATCATGATAGTTCTCCTGACGGCACCGAACCTGACTGTTGGCACATACCGCCTCAGGATAGGGGTGAAAGGCCTGTGCCGGGCAACTGTCAACTCTTGCTACGTCCTGTTTTTGGTCATGCTCGTCTGGGGTCTCTTCACAAGCAATGAAAGTGTGACGTACTTATCTATGTTGCCGCTGGCGGTCGCACTTCTGACGTCAAAGTTTATGCAGCGCAATGGTCTCTAAGCTCGCCGCCGAGGCGATCGGGGAGGCGCGCCACATAGAGCCCCGCCAGCGCGCGTTCTGTCCGGCCGCTGCCTCGCACGTCCTTGGCGCCCGCCTGTGTTCTAGCCAGGAACACGAAGCAAGCCGGCGCCCTTAATTGTGGTTGTCCAACAAGAGGGCAAGCTTTCTGGCTGCGGCGCTTTCTACAATCATCTCCTCCAGCCACATTTCGCCGACGCGCGATTTGTTGACGCGACGCCTGATTACACGGAGCGCTTCAGATATCGAAACTGCGGTGGTCTTCGCATGATCATCCAGATATCGGCCGACTGCGATCACAGCATCTGCATCAATGTCTAATGGCAATTCTCGCATAGCACCCTCCTGCCAGTATCACCCGAACCTTGCGCCCGAAATTATCGCGCTAAATCAACCAAGAGTCTTGCACCGTCTGAAACCGTACAAATGTTTTAGCATTCTCTAATATTCCACTTGTCGATCGAACCAGCAGATCGAATTGCGTTTTGATCAAGGTCGCGTCGCGCCCCCTCGCTTGGCGCTATCGAAAGTCGGCTTCCAGTCGCGATTGCGCTCCCGCTGTTGGCCCTCGCAGTCAGGAATGACTGTGAAGAACACCGACCGGCGATCACGGCCTGCGGCCTTGCAATCCGAGCAGCCAAAGCGCCCGACCAAATCCCAGTGCATTGAGCCGTGATCCGGGCCGAGCCTGTCGACCAGCGCTTGGATGTCGAGCTTTGTGGATTTGCAGCACATCGGGTGCCCGCAATTGACATACATGGTTTCGCGGGCGGCCAGGGTGTCGGCGAGGGTCTTTTGGGGCATGGCGAACTCCGTTGAAGGGGACGCCGCAACGAGGAATGTATTCCTGAAATCGGTGGCGCCGGCAAGTGCCCTATGAGGCTCCGGAAATTAAAGAAATGCGTCCGCTGCCGGGGAGACAGCGGACTCAAACTAGGGCCAAAGAGGGGCAAGGCCCTTTATGATCCCTATGCGGGGATCGTGCTGATAACACCGGGCTGGTACAAACGTTCCGTCGGCTGAAAAGGCTAGTCGCGAGCCAAAGCCATAGACCGAGTCTTCAATGGCAACGAGCGTTTGAGAGAGTCGATCACAGCGTCTTATTTTGCTGTTCGGTCAAGTAGGACAGCGAGCCCGCGAGACGCGGCCATCTCGATCACAAGTTCCTCGATATCAAGGTCGGTGAGCGCGGTTGTGTGCTCTTTGCGGATTTGCAGCACCGAATCCGCGAGCGAGACCGACGCCAGCTTTGCATGGTCGTCGAGCATCCGGCCAATGGCCAGCACCACGTCGGCATCGATGTTGCGTGGCAGTTCGCGCATCGTCCCCTTCCCCGCAAAAAATATTGCGCAGAAGGAGAAAGTTGACAAGTCGACCTACTCAGACTGGTTTGCGGATCCCAGCTTCGTCGAGTTCCGCTTCCAGTTGGTCGCTTACCCGGCTTGGTCTTGCCGCCGGTGAGAGCCTCGCCATCAAAACCCTGCAGCCACGCGTCGGCGTATTCGTCCCAAGACTGTGGCACGACGCGCTCCTTGCCGTCCTTGCGAGCCTGCGCACCGTACATCCACGCGTATGTGATGCGCTCCTGGTCCTTCTTAGCCACGGCCATCATCTACCTCCCGGAAATCCTGCAATGAGGCATGCCGCAAATCTTCCTCGCCGCGCAAGTGCTTCACGCGACCAATGATGCCCGGCTTGACCCATTGCGTCGCCGGCCGCTTCATGCCCTTCGGCGCGGTGCCTGCGTGATCCTGGACGCGTGTCCAAAGCCGTTCGCGCATCTCTCGGTTCAAGGTGATGAAAGCCGACCCGATATATTTGCCTGTCGCCCTGTCGGCCATCAGTGCAAAAGCCGGCTTGCCCGCCTCACGCTCGACGCCGAGCAGTTCATATTCGTCGATCGCATAGCATTTCGCTTTCAGCCAATTCGTCGACGGGCCGCTGCGGTATTTGCTGTCCCGCCGCTTGGAAACCATGCCCTCGAGTCCGGCCTGGTCGACCAGATGAAAGATGGCCTTGGCTTCGCCCGGCAGGGGCTCACTGAACTGGATACGTCCGCCGGGCTCTAGATCGTGGCCGTTTAGGTGCAGCAGATCGAAGGCGACGAAATAGAGGTCATGCTGCCGGCGTGTAATCGCCTTGCGCAGCTCACCGAAGTCCGACAGGCCGGCGTCATTCAGAACGATGATTTCGCCGTCGACGATGGCGCTTTCGGCGGCCAGGCCCTTGGCCTCCTTCACTAGATCGCGATACTTGGCCGTCCAATCATGGCCGTTGCGCGTGTAGATCCTGGTTCCGGCTTCGTCGATGATGAGCTGCGAGCGATAGCCATCGAATTTGACCTCGTGAATCCAATCGCCACCCTCGGGAGGCTTCTCCACCAAGGTAGGCATCAACGGCGCGACGAACCGGAACATTTTAGACGAATTGAAAGTTCCATCCCGATGACGAAGCCATCTTCCGCAGTGTACGCCTTGGCCAGCCAGATGCCGGTATTGGGTCGACGGACATGCTCATATCGGCCTACCGGAGGCCAAAAAAGCTCAATACCACCGATACGACGACCACCGCTCCAACGAGCCAAATGATATTGTTCATAATCTCTCTCCTGTTGCTTCCGAAAGCTCGCGCCTGGCAGATCCAACTGTTCGGGCCGCTTCTTCTTCGAGTTTCATAAGCTTTTCCCTGATCTCCTCCGGCTCGGCATGCTCCAATCCGACAACGTCTCTGGTTTCGTCTAGTGAAACGATGATCTCATCGAGTTTGGCGTGGATGGCGGCGGTGTCGCGATAGCCTTGTATAAGGACAACACCAGTGATCACGATGGCGGCAACCGACAGGGCATAGGTGACCGCATTTGTCAGACCAAAGGGCACCAGGGCGGTGCACAATACCATGGCTATGAGCATCACGTAGAAACCCGGTGGCCGAGATAGAAAGTCGGCCGCCATGAAAAGGAACCGATTCATATCCTGGCCAAAGTCAACAAGGCGATCAGTGCCGTGATGGCTACGCATATAGGCACTGCTGCAAGTAAGCCTGCCTCTAGGAACCGGCTCTCTTTGTCACGAAACATCAGTTCACCTATTCTCTAAGTTGAAGAACTAGGGTCCGCTCGCCGGCGGCTCGCGAACCCTATCAGCGCAGGAAGGGACGTAGCTGCGCCGATCTGCAAAAGTGTCAGCCAAGAACGATTCCGATCACGAGAAAGGTTACGGCCGTGGCGAACAGCGGTGCGAGCAACCAGCGCGCTTGACTAACACTTCTATCCATCTGATTTCTCCGAACTTTTCCGAGAAACAACATCTGTGAACGTAGGCTGTTCCATGCAACGTCATCAGTAAGACCATTGCGTTTTTCGATCAGACTTAAGTCTTGCCCGCCGCCCGGCCGAAGCCTCAACCCCGGTTGCCCCAAGTTCGGTTTGTAGGAAGCCCAACCGCCTACCCGGCGCCTTACCCCAACAGGCCCCCCGCCCAACGCGCGCCGGCCTTGACGTCGACTATCGCCTGACCAGGCGCCGAGCGCCGCCCGCCAGCGAAGGTTGATGCAGGGTGATGGTCATGGTCCAATCACCGCCGAAGGCATCGCCGAGAATGGCGGCGCTGGGGTAAGGCTGGGGAAGAAATAGACGCAAAGCGGGCGTTTGCCACCGGCTTATATTAGGAGCACATTATAGACGGGGCCTGGGGGATTCACCCGTCTCTCCGGTCCAAGGGCCCGGCGTCTCGGAGTTCCCAAACCCAAAGGTGTCGGGCCCGCCTCCGCTTATTTCGGCTTCGGCGTGATTGTCTCCACCCGCACCTTGTCCCCGATCTCTTTTGCCATATCGAAAGCCGCCTGCTTGTCCTTGGTGGTGATGACGGTGCGCCAGTGCGGCTTCACGAACACGCTCACCACGTAGGTTGTGACGGGCTTTTCAGACATCGCTAAAGTATAGCCTTTGCGCGCGACTGATACGATGGCCGGTGCGGCCTTGGGGCTATCTTGGGGATGCGAAAGCCGCACCGGTCACACTGCGGGAAGGGGTTGTGTTCCCCGCGCTGCCAAAACTATGGGCATATTAGCAACTGCGCAACTAAGCCTATTGGCTGGACCAAGACTGAAGTCCCAACCCAGCCATAGGGATGAAATGGCGGTGCCGGCGTCACTCGATGATCTGCACGACCTTGCGTGTATCCGGATCCACGAGAACTGCATGATCTCCGACAACGGTATACTTGTATTTGACGTCGGGCACGTCGATTGCGTGAAGCTCGACCGTGTCCGGAAGCGCGGTGCCGACGTTGAGTTCGACCCCAAGCAGGCTGACGGATGCGAGCTTCTGCTTGTGGATGTATTCGCGAACTACGGTCTGCTGTTCCGGCTTGAGGATCACGACGTTTTCCGCGAGGGAAGCGCCGATTCCAGCGACAAGCACGAGGCCTGCGGCTGCACTGACAAGATACTTTTTCATGACAAATCTTTCTTTGTTGTGTTCACGACAAATCTTTCTTTGTTGTGTCAAATTGGCAGTTAGGTTACTGACGTGAACTAACTCTATCTCTCATATATTGTTCCATAGCCCTGCATTATTACATTCATCAGCCACCGTTAGCAGGTGCTGCTGGAGCAGGTGCGGCCGGCTTCGCCGGGGCAGGCGCGGCCGGAGCTTCACCCTTGGGTGCTTCAACCTTGGGTGCTTCAACCTTTACGTTGATGTCCTGTCCGCCGCCGCCATGGATGTTGATGACGCCGGTGAATATCAGCAAAACCACGATTGCGATGATACCGAGAACAATGGCGACCGCAGTGCCGCCGCCACCTCCCGAGTTAACAACAGTTGGGCCGTCAGCCATGATTTTCCTCTCCTTTTTCGAATAATCACGGGTCACCAACGAGCCCCGCTGCATTGCGTTCCGCCGCGAGGCTAAGGTCTGGGCCGTGGTCCGACTGAAGTCCTATGGAGCAACCGATGCCTGGCCGGCACGTTAGGACCGAGCCGCCGAGCACGAGCCCTTTCGTCAGCGGCCACGCCATTCTTTGACGGCGTGAGATAGTGAGAAGCGAGGCATGCAGTGACCTTTGTCCAGAGCCCCAGTACACATGACGACCCGGGCCATGCCCCGGAAAATGCCGCAAATGACAACGATGCTCGTACCCCGGGAGCCCTTTCGGTCCTGGACCTCGTCTATTTGACCGACGACGACAAAATCGCTGACCTTGTCAGGCGGACCGAGCGCCTCGCCATTGCGGTTGTTGTAGGAATGGCGATCTGCCTGATCTTTGTCCCGGCGATCTGTGTTGCCCTGACCTATGGGATATAGGGCGTTCTAGTTCACGCTATCGGCTCGACCAGTCCTGCGGCTGAAACCCGTCACCCCTTGTGGCGACCATCTCAAATGAAACGGATGACCATCCCGATGTTTAGGCCTGAACCTCAAAAATCCCATGCCTCCCATGCCTTGGTAGCGCGCCTTGCTGACCTGAAGATCAAACTGCAGGAAGCCCATATAACCGATGGCGAAATCAAGACGTTCCAGAAGGTCGCTGCCGTCATGGAGGACAGCCAGGGCCGCATCGATGGGGACGACCTGATTGCAGCATCGTTCCTCGCCGACCCGCCGCTCGACTAGCAAGCCTGAGTCGTGGCCGATACGCGTATAGATCCTGGCGCCGTCCTCGTCGATGATGAGCTGTGAGCGGTTCTGTCGCCTTCGGGAGGCTTCTCCACCAAGGTCGGCATCAAAGGCGGGATAAACTCTTAGGCAAATTGAATGTTTGATGGTGATGACAAAGCTGAGCGAACTCGGCCCGCCCATTCCCGGCCAGCGCCATAGTGGCGAACCGGATGATGCGCGGGAGAATTTCTATCCTGCCCAACCTGCGGCCAGTTGGTTGATATGCGGGACCTTCGGCAAATCATTTAGCATGAAATCCCCGGCACAAACCGCTCGATCTCGGGCCGTGAACGCAAAAGCCCGCCACGGAGGAGCCGTGACGCGCCTTCTGAAAGCTGATCGATCTTCGAGCCTGCGAGGGAGCGCTTGGCTCAGGGTTGGTTGCATGAGGTCAAGTGACGGCTACCGCAAGTCATATGGCACGATCAGCCAGGGCACGAACGCTTGAACTGGACGCGTGAAGCCGTCGTGTTAAGCTCCGATGGCACGATACAGGAGGCCTTCGAATGCCGACCGATAGCGGAGCCTTTCCGGCGTTGACCGTGGCAGAACTCGCTGATCCGGAACGAGCCATTTCCGCCGCGATCGAACTTTACGGGGACCAAGCGAAGACGGCTTTGGCTTGCTTCGCGTTGGAGGCGCACTTTGCTGGACGGAAGGCCGATTACCGGTTCTGGTGTGGCGTCTTCAAGAAACTGGATGCGGCAAAAACAGAAGCCCGCCACTGAGGAAGCAGTGACGGGCCCCCGAAAGATGTCGAAACAACTTTCGTGCACCCGCGTCACACAGATGCGTAGCCAAAACGGGCCGAATAACAAACCGTTCCAACTGGCACAAAAAAGCCCGCCACCGTGAGGCAGCGGGCCAGGGTCATGGAGTGCGCTGGGATCAACCAGCATAGTCAACGAGCGGCGGAGGGCTTGGTTGCCACTAGCAATGCCGAAATCGTGTCAGGTCTCCCCATGGAAAGTCCTTCGCGTCAAAACCATCATGTGAGATGATCCCGCATCAGCCGTGTTTGAGGGACGGCAAAAATGCCACTGCAGCGTTATAGCGGAGTGTTCGAGCCCGCTGATCTGGACTTGCTCCAGCGGGTGTTCGACCAACTATGTAACGAGCGCCGTCTAGCCCCAAAAGACAAGGAACAGAGGGAAGAACTCGCAGAGGAAATCGTCGGCGTTTTCCGGAATGGGATCACCGACGAAGCGGACCTACTGCATGCGCTTTCTAAGCGCCGCAGGGCCCAGCGTGGGCACGTTGTCGGCAAGCCATGACTCCGGCTCATCCGAATTGAGGGACGTGCCTTTTTAGCCAAATTACCAATGAGGCGAGAACGGCCTATAATCTTGCCAGCCGGCACCCGTTTGCCGGTTAGGCCCGGTGGTCAAAAACCCAAGCCCCCCGCCCTTGGCCGCTGGGCCGCTAGTAGCCTCGCCAGCGCGCGTTTCGGCCGGCCGTGCCTGCGCCTGCGCCACGGCCGGGCCACTCGACTTGATCACCCGCCTCGCAGCACGCGCCAGATGTCCGACCAGTATGCCGTGATGAGCGATGCCAACGCAGCCGCCTGCCATGCCGGTGACGCCCAAGGTCGCCGAGCCCCATGAGCTTCCACCTGGTAACCTCGGCGGTGACCGCCTTCACGCCCGTGACGATCCTGTTCACGAGCCGCTGGAACTGGACGCCTGAAACGCACCAGCAGGTGCCTGGAGGGACCAGGCTTCCCCAGAACTCTGCCACCGCTTCAATGTTCCGCCATTCTGGCCCGAGAGCCACCAGCCGGAGCGACGCGGGGATCGCCACCCGCATGAAGGGGAAGTTGTACCTATCCAGCAAGCGGCGGACCTGGTGTGATCGTCGTCTCCTGGGTTCTTTCGCTGATAGATATGATCCCGTGCTTGAAGAAGACCGTGTTGGTCTCGCGGCCGGGAGCGCCCGCCTCTGCCGAAACGACCAAGAGCTCGAAGTGACCTTTGGAACCGAGCTGATCCACAAGGCCTGCCAACCGAACGTTTTCGCTCTGGCCGCGATGCTGTTTTCCGTCAATCGTGGTCACAATAAATCCAGTCACACACCACCCATTAGGCTTCAATCAGTTAGCGAAGTCACAGTCTCGACTGACGGTCCGGATCGCGGAGTCTTGCTCTCTTCGGCTATCACCAGCAGCGCCTCGAGGGTCACCGCAATGCCCGACATCAGCGCGGAAATATCGGTGTTGCCGCCGGGCAATGCGAGTTCTGCCGCCGTGGTTGCATGCTGTCGCTGAGTTCCTTCAATTTTATGCGCAGATCGTCGTCCATGACATTCCTCCGGTTGGCTGGAGGCCTAACGCTGCGATTGGCGACCAGTTCCTTCTGTCCGAAGAGCCAGCCTGACGGGCGCCCCTATGGCTGAAGCAGGGCAGCACCATATTGCGCCCACAACTGCTCGCAGTCTTTTGCTCTCAGGCTTGGCGTGCCCCATTCGCCATAGAAGACCATCGCAGCGTGGACGTCATATCCAAGCACCGACGCATTGGCGACGAACTGAATGGCGTTCCCGAGGCGAGTGGCGCCGAGCTTGGCTTCCGTCTTGTTGGTGAGATCAAGCACCCCAAGAATTACCGCGTCGCTATTCCTGGCAGCCAACACCGCGCCTACAGTCGCAAGCATATCAGCCTCCGCTAATATATTAACCTCGCAAGAGCGGACTTTGTTCCTCACCAAAAGTAGCCGACCTGCATGCGCAGACCGCAAGGGAGGCCCGATGCCGGGCAAGTAGCATCCCTCGCCACCCCCGCATAAAGGGTAAGTTGCACCCCGCGCCGACCCGGAAGAAATTCTACTTGTCTTCCGCTTTATCGAGCAGTTCGGCCAGATCGCGCACCAGTTCCTTCCATGCCTTTCCGACCCCAGCAAGCATCACGGCGCTGACGAAGGAGGAGCATCGCCACCACCGAACCCCATCCGACCGCTGCCAGCGATCTGCCGACACTGACGCGGCCGCATGCCGAGGTCTGCCAGTTCAGCGAGGTCAAGGTCGGACTTAAGGAATGGCAACCTTCCCGCCTTGCGTTTTTGGAACACTGCATCGCAGTGACCGTTTAGGAGATTGAAAGCACCGAGGCAGAGCTATCATGGACTATCCCGATCCAAACAACCCCGAGCCGACGCCCGATAATCCCAATCCAGAGCCGGCTCGGCCGCCGATTCCGCCAGAGACGCCGCCGGATATGCCACCCGGCGTGCCTCCGCCTTCACCTGATCCCATCCCGCAGCCTGGGAAGACACCTCCCGAGATTCCACCGGAGGCGCCGCCTGAGTTTCCGACCGAACCAAGCTACCCCGGTCCCACGGCGCGGCTTTCATTGCTATGCCCGGTGTGGCTGTGCGCTGCCGCCAGGGCTTGCCCATCGGCGAGCAGATCGTTAGCCACCCGTCCCCGAAAGCTGGTTTTGTCTGCTCGATTACGGCCGTGGCCGGATTATCGCCTCGGCTTGACCTTCCAGTAGATGGAAGGATTAACTTCACGGCAGAAGGAGATTTCAGCTTTGAACATCGGCATCGCATCCGAGCGATCAGGCCTGCCGTCGAAGATGATCCGCTACTACGAGGATATCGGCCTGCTGCGCCCGACGCGCACTGACAATGGCTATCGCGACTATTCGGTCGCCGACATCCATCGGCTGCGGTTTCTACAGCGCTCGCGAAGCCGGGGGTTTTCGGTTGAGGACGAGTTCGGCGATTTTCCTATCGATTTCCGCCAACTTGGCTTCTGCGATCGCCTTGACATCGGCACTGTCGCGGTCCCTGTCGTGATAGAACGACAAAAGCTGCCGGCACCATGACGAGCATCGGGAGGATGCCATGAAAGCCATGAATCGCAGGTCTGCAATTGCCTTCGGTCTGACAACCGTTGCGGCATCGCCTTTGTTCACCCTGGCCGCTTCCGCAAAAACCAAGAAGTACGACCCGAAGGAAGGCAAGGAGATTGCGCCCGGCGTCAGAGTGGTTGAGGTCGGCACCGGCACCTCCGACATTCCCGCCTATAAGAGCATCTCGAGTGTCGACGTGGTCTTTCAGCCAACGCGCCTCAAACCGTGATGGACAACGACATGGTTTGCACCATTACTTCCGGCGCATTCACCATCAAGAAGGCAGACAAGGAATTCAAGCTAAAGGAAGGTGACGTATACACCTGCTCCAAGGGCAAGACCGGACGAACACAAGCAAGGAGGTCGGCGTGCACCGCCTCGCCGTCCTGATACCAGCTTAGGAGATTGATACGGCCAGGGGGTTGGTTGCCGCCTAGCGGTAGCTTGAATCAAAGACTTGACGGAGCACTATGAATCTCGGGTTTAGCGACTGGGCAGGAACTCAGTCGTTCTTTCCGCAGCAAGTTCGCAGTCCTTCGGAGCACAAGCAGCCTAGAATGAGTGCTTCGATCAAGTTTGCACCACAGCGGATCCAGACTTCCCACCTCCTTCATAAGCGCGCGCATTTCGACTGGAGGCGCAAGACAGAAAGTTCGAAAAGCTTCTAAGAACCCCAGCCAGTTTCATTTTTCTAAACAATATCAATGACTTACATGGATTTCAATTTCCTGATGTAGGGCATTCTAGGTCACCTTTATAGGTGCTTTTGAGCCTGCCGTTTCGTTCTTAAGCTCCCGCTCGAGTTCTCGATTCCTTCTGTTCGATCCGAAGGCATTGCCTGCGATGCCACCAATCATCGCGCCGATGAAAGTAATCACGGATGTCCAGACCGCAACTGCGGTTCCTAGTAGCGCCACCGTTCAGAGTCTTGCCGACGCCTTCGGCGTCAGCCCGATGCCGGTAAGGGAGGCGCTGCGCCGCCTGACGGCGGCAAACGCGCTGACTGTGGTTTCAGGGCGGTCCATCGGCATTCCGGCTCTCAGCCGCGAGCGGCTCACCGATTTGCGCAATGTGCGTTTTGAAATAGAGGCCATGATTGCGAGCGAGCGGTAAGACTGAATTTCTTGCGGTGTCCGCGTTATCGGGCTGGCGGCCACGTCTGCAGTGTCGATATTGACAGATCACCACTTGCAAATCGGCCGCCGCTGTCTTTTGCTCGCGCGACAGTTGTTCCTTGACTGTTGAATGGTTGGCGAACGGATGAACAAAATCGATCGGCGACGGCCAGAGTCCGAAATGGACGCCACCGTAAATGCCGCGCGGCTTGGAACGCGGTTGCGCCTCGCCCGCCAGACACGTGGCATGACGCTAAAGACGCTGGCCACTGCTGCGAAATGCTCCGAAAGCCTTTTGTCCAAAATCGAGAACGGCAAGGCTTCGCCGTCCCTACCTATGCTCCACCGCCTGGTCGAAGTTTTGGGCACCAATATCGGCTGGATGTTCGAGGAGGTCGACGACGACGAGGCGATCGTGTTCCGTGCAGGCGCGCGGCCATTGATCACGCTCGACGCCTTGAGACGCGGGGAAGGCATTTCGCTCGAGCGCGTTATTCCGTATTCGTCCGGCCACCTGCTGCAGTGCAATATCCATCATATCGAGACAGACGGAGAGAGCGAGGGTCCCATCCAGCATGTCGGCGAGGAAGTTGGCTATGTGCTCGCTGGCCGGATCGAGTTGATCGTCGACGGCAAAAGCCATGATCTCGCCACTGGCGACGCGTTCGTGTTCAGGTCGGAGCTGCCGCATCACTACCGCAACATCGGCGGGAAGCGAGCTAGCATTTTCTGGGTCAACACGCCGGCGACTTTCTGATCGACAGGCAGGCATTCAAACGCATTGACAAATATTCAAGTCTCTTGAATGTTTGCCTCGTGCTGAAGCGCCAATGGGACCAGCCGAATGAGGTTTGGCCCGCAAGCAAGGGGAACCGCAAATGCGTCTGTTTAAACTTCTCGTCGGTTGCGTCGCCTTCATTACCATCTGCTCAACAGCCATGGGATCAGCGCTCGCCGACACGTTCGCTCTCGTCAACATCAACCAGCAAGCCCTCTTTTTCAACCAGATCAACGAGGGTGCGCAGAAGGCGGCCGATGCCGCCGGCGCCAAGCTGGTCATCTTCAATGCCAACAACGTGCCGAGCGCGCAAAATGACGCGATCGAGAACTACATCACCCAGAAAGTCGACGGCATCATTTTGGTCGCCATCGACGTGAACGGCGTCAAGCCTGCAATCACCGCCGCCAAGGCGGCTGGCATTCCCGTGATCGCCATCGACGCGCAGATTCCCGATGGCGACAACATTTCGTTCATAGGCGTCGACAATACCAAGGCCGGCGAGGACATCGGCAAATTCTACGCCGACTATGTGAAGTCCGAGATGGCCGGCAAAGCCAAGATCGGTATCGTTGGCGCGCTTAATTCGTTCATCCAGAACCAGCGGCTCGACGGCTTTAAGAAGGCGGTCACCGACAGCGGCGAAGCGGTCACCTTCCTCGACACGGTCGACGGCCAGAATGTTCAGGAGACCGCGTTGAGCGCTTCGGAGAATTTGATGACCGCCAATCCGGACATGACAACGCTGTATGCGACCGGCGAGCCGGCGTTGCTCGGCGCGGTTTCGGCCGTGACCAGCCAGGGCCGCACCGGCGACGTCAAAGTGTTCGGCTGGGACCTGACCAAGCAGGCGGTTCAGGGCATCGACGATGGTTGGGTAGTGGCGGTCGTCCAGCAGGATCCGGCGGGCGAAGGCAAGGCCGCTGTCGAAGCGCTGACCAAGCTCAAGAAGGGCGAAAAGGTTGATCCGATCATCAATATTCCGGTGACGATCGTGACCAAAAAGAATGTCGACCAATACCGCGCGATGTTCCAGTAAACTGCATCGACGACCGATCCGCGGCGCCTGTTGAGAGTCACGCCGCGGACTCTTTGCAAATCCCGTGGGATCCAAGATGAGCAGTGGCGAGACCTACCGGGTGCGGATGAGCGGCATCTCAAAGCGCTACAACGCCATCCAGACGCTCGATGACGTGTCCCTAACGCTGAAGCCGGGCGAGGTCTTGGGGCTGGTCGGCGACAATGGCGCAGGAAAGTCTACGTTGAGCAAGGTGCTGTCGGGGGCGGTTATCCCCGACGCCGGCACGATCGAGATCGATGGAATGCCGGTGACCTTCAGTTCGCCGGCGGACTCGCGTGCAGCGCGCGTGGAGATGGTCTATCAAGACCTGTCGCTCTGTGACACCGTCGACGTCGCCGGCAATCTGTTTCTCGGCCGCGAGCCGCGCCGGCGCATCGCCGGCATTTCCTTTCTCGACAAGAAGCGCATGCACGAGCAAACGCGCCAGATGCTCGACCGTCTTGGCATCGTTATCGCCGACACGCGGCTCAAGGTCGAAAACCTGTCCGGCGGACAGCGACAGTCGATTGCGATCGGCCGCGCCGCCTCGTTCGAGCCGTCCGTGTTGATTATGGATGAGCCAACGGCAGCGCTTGCCGTCGCCGAGGTCGAGGCTGTGCTGGACCTCATCCGCACGGTGAGCGCGCGCGGCGTCAGCGTTATTCTGATCACCCACCGCCTCCAGGATCTGTTCCTCGTGTGCGACCGCATTCAAGTCATGTATGAAGGACGCAACGTCGCCGAGCGGCTGATCGGCGAAACCAATATCGAGGACGTGGTCAACCTGATCGTTGGCCGCAAGTTTAACGCTCGATCGGCCACCAACCGCCATCGCGATGGAGCGCCGGCATGAGCGAAGCGACCCACTCCGCTCAGTCGCGAAAGATGCGGGAAGGCACATGGCGAGACATGATGCTCGCCAATGGCAGTGTCGTGTCGATTGCGCTGTTCTTTCTTGTCGTTTGCATCATCTTCTCGGTGGCGACGAACGCCTTTCTGACATCGCCCAATCTGTTGAACATCCTGCGGCAGTCATCGCCGCTGCTCATCGTCGCCGCGGCGATGACCTTCGTTATCACCACGGGCGGCATCGATCTTTCAGTCGGCTCCGTGCTGGCGCTGGTGGCAACGCTGTCGGCGACACTTCTGCAGCTCGGCTTGCCGTGGCCGGCGGTCATCCTCGCCATGCTCGCCTTGGGTGCCCTGCTTGGCGCGGTGCAGGGTTATTTCGTGGCGTATGAGGGCATCCCGGCCTTCATCGTCACGCTTGCCGGGCTTTCGGTGATCCGTGGCGTGGCGCTGCTGATCACCGGCGGCTACTCCATCCCCGTCGAACCGGGAAGCCCTTTCACGGTCATAGGCCGAGCTTGGTTCCTTGGCGTGCCAGTTCCGGCGCTCATCGCGCTGGTGATCCTCGCGATCGCCTATCTGGCCTTCAACGAGACGCCGTTCGGCCGCTATGTGACCGGCATCGGCGCCAACGCCGAGGCGGTGAGACGCGCCGGTGTGAACACGCGACTGATGACGCTTTTCGTTTATGTGATTTCCGCCGCCGCGGCGGCGCTTGCCGGGATCATCATTGCTGCCCGGCTCGGATCCGGATCTTCGAATGCCGGGCAAGGCTTCGAGCTCGAAGTGATCGCTGCCGTCGTGCTTGGCGGCACCAGTCTCTTCGGGGGCCGCGGAACGATTGTCGGCACGGTGCTCGGTGCGCTTACCGTGGCCATCATCGGCAACGGCCTGATCCTGGCGCATCTATCGCCTTTCCTGACGCCGATCGTGACCGGAACGATCATCCTGATCGCCATCTGGCTGAACTTCCGCCTGTTCCGCGGCGCGGTGCGAAGCCGTTGAGCCCATGAGTAATCTCTTCGATGACGCGCCCCCCAAGCCGCGGCTGGAGATCGGGGTCGAAACCGGCCATGTGATGACCGTGCTCGGCCCCGTTCCGGTCGAAGAGATGGGAATTACCCTGATGCACGAGCACATCTTGCTCGACGGCGCGCGCACCTGGAAATGTCCCTGTCATCCGGACGACATGGCGCTCGCCGAGCAGCCAGTGAACATTGAGATCATCGGCGAATTGCGCATGAACCCCTACGTGAACCGCGACAACGTTTCGCTCGACGACAGTGACTTGGCGCTGTCGGAGCTGCAACGGTATCGCGCGCTGGGTGGTCACACCGTCGTCGACGCAACCAATATCGGCATCGGCCGCGAGCCGGAAACGCTTGCCCGCATCAGCCGCATGTCTGGCCTGAAGATCGTCATGGGCACCGGCTTCTATCTCGAGCACACCCATCCCGAATGGCTGAAGACCATGGATGTCGACGCGGTGACCGAGTTCATCGTCAATGACGTCGGCGGCGGCGAGACGCAGCCGCCGATCCTGGCCGGCCTGATTGGCGAGGTCGGCGTCAGCAAGGACTTCACCTCCGAGGAACGAAAGTCGCTGAGAGCTTCCGCGCGAGCCTCGCGCATCACGGGCGTGCCGCTGTCAATCCATCTGCCGGGCTGGGAACGACTGGCGCACGAGGTGCTCGATGTCGTGGAGGCCGAGGGCGCCGATCTTCGCCACACCGTGCTCTGCCACATGAATCCCAGCCACAACGATCTCGACTATCAGACAAGCCTTGCCCGCCGTGGCGCGTTCCTCGAATATGATATGATCGGCATGGACTACTATTATGCCGATCAGGACGCGCAATCGCCCTCCGATGAAGAGAATGCCCGAGCAATTGCGGCACTTGTCGAAGCGGGCTTCGGCGACCGCCTGCTGCTCTCGCAGGATGTGTTCCTCAAGATCATGCTGACCCGCTTCGGCGGCTTCGGCTACGGCTACATCCTGAAGCATTTCATACCGCGTCTGCAACGGCACGGTATTGAGCAGCGAGCCATCGACCGCATGCTGATCGCCAATCCGAAGGCCGTGTTCGCGCGGCAGACTTAAGCGGCCAAGACTGACAACGGAGTTCAAATGTCCAAGAAGAAGATCCTGCTTGCCGGTGAATCCTGGGTGTCGACCGCGACCCATATCAAGGGTTTCGACCAATTTCCGACGGTCACTTACCATACCGGCGCGGACGAATTGCTGAAGGCTTTGAAGGCGACTGATTTCGACGTGACCTTCATGCCGGCGCATGAGGCTCAGCGCACCTTTCCTCAAACAATGGAAGCCCTCTCGGCATATGATGCAGTGGTGCTCTCCGACATCGGCGCCAACACACTGCTTCTGCATCCCGACACCTGGGTTCACTCGAAAAGAACACCGAACCGCTTGCGTCTGCTGCGCGACTATGTGAGCGCCGGCGGCGGACTTTTGATGTTCGGCGGCTACTACAGCTTCCAGGGTATCAACGGCGGCGCGCGCTACCGCAAGACGCCGGTCGAGGAAGTGCTTCCGGTGAACTGCCTCGCGGTCGACGACCGCGTCGAGGTTCCGGAGGGCTTTGCGCCTGTGCTAAAAGGCTCGTCAAGCCATCCGATCTTGAAGGGTCTCGGTTCGGACTGGCCGATCCTGCTCGGCTTCAACGAGGTGACGCTGAAAGACGGGGCAGAAGTTCTGGCTACCGTGTCGTCGGAATATGAATCACTGCCGCTGCTTGTCACCGGCCACTACGGCAAGGGCCGCAGTGTGGCTTGGACATCCGATGTCGGGCCGCATTGGCTGCCACCGGAATTCATCGCCTGGAAAGGCTATAAGACCCTGTTCGAACAGATGCTTAGCTGGGCGACCGGCGAGAACTGAGCGATGCACGTTCACGTCGTGGGCAATGCCTGTGTCGACACAACGTTTCGCCTCGGCCGCTTCCCTTCCGCCGGCGAGACTTTGAATGCCGTTGCCAGCGCTGACGGCCTCGGCGGCAAGGGCGCAAACCAGGCGGTCGCGGCCGCGCGCACGGGCGCGGCGGTTACGCTATGGACGGCACTCGGCAAGGATCCCGCAGGCGCATGGATCAGGAACTGCCTCGACATGGAGTTGTCCGACGTCCAGGTGAACGAATTCGACTTGCCGAGCGACCGCTCGACCATCGTCATTGATGCTGGCGGCGAGAACTTCATCGTCAGCGGCGTCGCCTGCAGCGAAGCGTTCGATCCCATTGCTCAAACCGCACTTGCGCGCCGGATCGCGCCTGGCGACATCCTTGTCATGCAAGGAAACCTGCGAGGCTCCGCGACAAATGCCTGCCTGCGGGCAGCACAGGAAAAGGGCGCGCGCACCGTTCTGAACGCCAGCCCTGTCGATGCGGCGGCTCCGCCTAACTTCGGTCTGGCGGAGGTGCTGGTGGTAAATCAATCGGAGGCGAAAGCACTGACCGACAGGAGCGATATGGCGGCGGCGGCCGACGCGCTAGCGGCCAAAGGCGCCGGGACTATCGTGATTACGCTCGGCGCCGATGGTTGTCTTGTGCTTGGCCCGGACCAAGCAGGATCGCTTCGTTTGCCGGCGCCACACGTCGAGGCGCTCGACACCAGCGGTGCCGGCGATGTGTTCTGCGGCTGTCTGGCCGGCGGGTTTGCCAAGGAGATGTCGGTTACATCAGCGCTGAAGTTCGCGCTCGCGGCCGCGGCAATCGCGGTGACACGGTCGGGCACACTGTTATCCTGTCCTTCCGCGTCTGAAATGGCGGCGCTCATCGATCAAACGGAGTTCTCATGACCCAGCCCTCACCTCTGATCGGTCAATCAGGCGGCGACGCGCTCATCCAGCTTTTCGGTCGCACCAAAGTGGTGATCGGGGTCGTTCACCTTGCGCCGCTTCCTGGCGCGCCACGCTATGATGGCGAGGCGGTGGAGGCGATCTATCAGCGAGGGCTAAACGATGCGAAAGCCTATCTCGATGGCGGATGCGACGGCGTAATTGTCGAGAATCATGGCGACATCCCATTCGCCAAACCTGACGATCTCGGTCCGGAGACAGCGGCCTATATGGCGGTCGTCTCCGACCGCATTCGCCGCGAACTCGGCAAGCCGATCGGCATAAATGTGCTCGCAAACGCCGCGATCCCAGCGCTTGCGATCGCTAGCGCCGCTGGCGCGGGCTTCGTCCGGATCAATCAGTGGGCTAATGCCTACGTCGCCAATGAGGGCTTTGTCGAAGGGGAATCGGGCCGCGCAGCACGCTACCGAGCCAGGCTGCGCGCCAACGGCATTCGCATTTTCGCCGATGCCCACGTCAAGCATGGCGCGCACGCGATCGTTGCCGACCGCCCGGTGGAGGAACTGGTCAAGGATCTGGTCTTCTTCGACGCCGACGCCATCATCGCGACGGGTCAGCGCACCGGGCACGCTGCGGATCTGAGCTACATCCGAATGATCAAGGAGGCCGCCGGCCTACCGACGCTGGTCGGCAGCGGCGTGACGCCCGATAATGCCAACGACATCCTTGGCATCGTCGATGGCGTCATCATTGCCAGCGCGCTGAAGCGTGACGGCGTCTGGTGGAACCAGGTCGACCCCGCCCGAGTAGGGACTTTCATGGCCGGACTGAGGCGATGACCGAACTGCAATCAATGCCCAACGGAGCTGGCCGCCGCACACCGCCCTACGTCGTCGATCTCGCCTACCCGAATCGTCCTCGCGGCGGATTTCGTTGATCACTTCCAAGTCTGCTTCCGTTCAAGATGGCACGCAGGCGTGTAACAACTCGGGGATCCAAGGACAGCGGCAAACTCATGCGTCGCCCGTGACCGGTTTCACCGCTCGGCCGACCCGTCGCGCGATAACGTTTTCCACGCCGGATCGACCAATGTCCGCCGGTTTTGCCGACGCGACGCATTGACCTTACCGGCGAGACGCAAGAGCCGCTGACGTTCCGGTGGGCCGGTTGCTTGTAAAGCTTGCAAGACGTCGTGCTAACGGATGAACATCTCGAAGGTGGGTTGGGCGAGGCTCAGACTTCCCTAGTCTCGAAGAGCAAAAGCTCCACTCCGCCGTCTGCAAACTTGCCAAGATCGGCCGCCGTGGCCTGCCCCTCGGGAGATGCAAACGCGGCTTGAATGTCCGCAACGGAATCGAAGTGGAGGGTAGCCACAAGATGATAGCCTGAGGGCCCACCCGGCGAATCGACCCCGCCATCGCTGATCTCATATTTCCTCAAGCCGGGAATCGTTTTGGCCAGCGGAATGTGGGTCGAAAAATAGTAACGGTCGAATGCGGTCAGGTCTTTCGGCGTCTTGTAGAGTGCGACAAGTCTGGCCATTCGCCCCCCTTTTTCAAACGACACCCACCGCCGGCTATTTGCGCAAAAGAATACTCCTCGGCGAAGTCGCTTGCAAATGGTGGCGACCCGCAATCTGAGAAGTGTCGGGCATCAGCGAAAGCTTTTGGGTCAGCTCGGCGACTGACATGATATCGGCGCCGACGGTCTCGGGGAGGTTGTTGGAAATCCACTTGTGCAGGAAGTTGACGCCGCGTGTGCTCATCTCGCCATAAGCCGGCGGGCGGCATTGGGTTTCGCTGAATTGCCCCGCCAGAGCGAGGCTCAGGGACAATCCGACTGAATCAAACGGACAGGCCCTTGCGCACCCAACCCTGCCGTTCAGGCCCGACGGTCCGCCTGTCAAACAGGGTCGCTGCCCTGCCCCATACCCTGCGCCCGCGCCTCCACCGGAGACGCGGGCGGATTAGGGACTAACCCGATCTTGCAGCAAAGTTAAGTGGACTTCGCTGCAAGAAGACAACCGCCGTCGCGGCCGGGTTGTTCCGGCACCAAACAGAAAAGCCCGCCGGCGTGCGCGCTTGTTTCGGCCATGTTTTAATGCTGCGCCTGCCGGTGAGTCCCGGCGCCATTATATTTCTGGCAGGACGCTGTCATGTCGCGAACCCTGATTGTCGTTGGTCTCATCATAGTTGCGGTGGGCTTATTATGGCCCTGGTTGTCACGGATCGGTCTTGGCAGACTGCCTGGTGACATCGTGATCGAGCGTGAGAACTTCACGTTCTATGCTCCGATCGCCACCGGGATTCTGATCTGCATCGTGCTCTCGATTATTCTGTGGCTGGTCAACCGGTAGCGGGACACTCGAACACGACGCCTAAGCGGATCTCGCTACGATGAACTGCGCAGGGGCCTCCGAAGCGAGTGCGTTGATCAAGCTTGTCCCAGAACGTGTCCTGATACTCCAATCTCTTTCATAAGCACACGCAATTCGGCTGGAGGAGCAAGACAGAAGGTTCGAAAAGCTTCCAAGAACCCCAGGCAACTGGACGCCGCGGCGGACGATGAGGTTCACGGATATCCCGGCGAACATCCGCATTGGAGCGGTCAATATCGTCGGCAGAAGAGCGTCCGAAAAGGGCTGTCGGCGGCTCCGTCGTGGGAACGAAAAAAGAAGAGAAGCAGAACTTTCGTGTGCGAATTTTGCACACAGAAGCTCGTAACTAGCTGATTTTATTTATGTATCTGCCCTATCCATCATCCGATTTCTATCCGACCCTATCCGTCGCTACTACGCACCTCGGCCATTTACGCGGAGCCGGAACGCGCAGCGAGCGCGCCATGAGCTACGTAGCGCTTAATCGAACGCCATGGACCGCCGAGCCTGTCGGTCCAGCACATGGCCCGCAAACCGATATATCTATACGTTTATAATGACTTGCAGCGTGTGGCTGAGTCTCATGCTTCACCCTTCCAGCGGAGCAACCGCATAGCGTTGGCCGTCACCAGAACCGTCGCGCCGGTATCAGCCAGAATGGCGGGCCACAGGCCAGTTATGCCGGCTATTGTGGTCACCAGAAACACCGCCTTCAGCCCCAGCGCCATGGTGATGTTCTGCTTGATGTTGGCCATGGTCGCTTGAGACAGCCTTATCATCGCAGCGACGTCTCCGACACGGCCATGCAACACCGCTGCGTCGGCAGTCTCCAAGGCGACATCGGTGCCGCCGCCCATGGCGATACCGACATCGGCCGCCGCGAGCGCCGGCGCATCATTGATGCCGTCGCCTACCTTGGCGACGATAAGCCCCTGCCCTTTCAACTCGCCGATAATGCGCTGCTTGGCAGCAGCTCAGCCCGGACCTCAATACCCAACTGCTTGCCGATAGCGGCTGCTGTGCGCTTGTTGTCGCCGGTCAGCATAACGGTCTTGATGCGGGAATCTGTCAGCGCCTTGAGGCCGGCTAACGCATCCGGCCGGGGCTCGTCACGCATTGCAACGGCGCCGATGATCTCTTTGCCCATGAGGACAATGGAAACTGTCTTGCCCTGATCATTAAGCGCCGTAATCTCGGCCGTTTGTTCGGCCGAGAGCTTGATCGTGTCGATGGCCGCCTGCGGCTAGGCCAAGAACACTTCGGCACCTTCCACGGTGCCTTTGACACCCTTGCCGCCCAGCGCCTGCGCCTTGGATGCCGGTGGCACCTTTACCTTGTCGGCAGCAGCCTTCGCGAGGATAGCGAGTGCCAGCGGATGGCTTGAGCCGGTTTCCAGGGCAGCGGCCAGGCGCAACACGTCTGCCTCAGGACGGCCGAAAGAAATCACATCGGTGACTTGTGGCTTGCCGAGGGTCAGCGTTCCGGTCTTGTCGAGAGCCACGGCGGTGATTTTGCCGAGACCTTCCAGTACCGCGCCGCCTTTCATCAAGAGGCCTCGCTTGGCGCCCGCCGAGAGCGAGGCGGCGATCGCCGCCGGCACCGAAATGACCAGCGCGCAGGGGCAGCCGATGAGCAGCAGCGCCAGACCCTTGTAAATCCAACCATTCCAGTCACCGCCAAAGAAAAACGGTGGCACCACCGCTACCAGCGCCGCGACGACGACAACGCCCCGGCGTGTACCACCGCGAGAAGCGGTCAATGAAGCGCTCAGTCGGCGCCTTGCTTCCTGTGCTTCCTCCACCAGCTTAACCACGCGGGCAATGGTGTTGTCGCTGGCGGCGGCCGTAACCTTAATGCGCAGGACGCTGTCGCCGTTGATGGTGCCGGCGAAAACGTTGTCGCCGACGCTTTTGCGCACCGGCACGCTCTCGCCGGATACAGGCGATTCATCAATGGCGCTTTCGCCTTCTGAAATCACGCCATCGGCTGGAATCCGGTCGCCGGGCCGCACCAGAATCATCCTGCCGACTTCCAGGCTCTCGGCCGGCACCTCACGGGTCTGGCCGTCTTCCTCGACAAACGCAGTTTTGGGCACCAGCGTGGTCAGCGCCTGGATGCTCGAGCGCGCCTTGCCGGGGGCCACCCCTTCGAGCAGCTCGCCGACCAGAAACAGAAAGACCACTCACGGTGGCGGCTTCCTCGCCAGCGCCGATGATGACGGCGCCGACCGCCGCCACGGTCATGAGCATTTCGATGGTGAATGGAATGCCGGCGAGCGTGGCCATCAACGCCCGCCATGCAATCGGCACAAGGCCGATCAGCATAGCGGAAATGAACGCCCAATTGCCAGTAGCCGGTCAGACATAGTGGACCGCGAAGGCCGCGACCAGCGCGACGCCGCTGGCAATCGTCAACCGCCCTTTGGGGCTGTTCCACCACGGTCCCGAGGTCGGCGTGTAATCGTGCCCGTGCAGGCCCTCCACCTCCTCGTCGTGGCCTTGGTGATCTGTGCCGGCGTCATCGCCTTCGTGGTCATGGCCGGCATGGTCATGTGTGTGCTTCTCGTCAGCTTTCGCCCGCGTGGCCGGTTCGGATTTGCCCTTGATCTGCGCCACGGTGTAGCCGAGGCCGGTAACCTTCTTCTCAATCGCGGCGAGGTCGCTTTTTAGCGCGTGCTTGACGGTGATCATGCCCGCCGTCACCGAAACGTTGACATCCTCAACACCGGGCATGCGACGCACCGCCGTATCGATCTTGGAGGCGCAGCTGGCGCAATCCATGCCTTCCACGCGGTATTTCGTCTGGTGTTTGGTCGCAGCCATGAGGAACCTCTTGTATCCTTGATCACGACGCTACATCCTCTATCGACTAGAGGAGCAAGCGAAAAATGTCTGAAGGCGTGACCATCGGCGAAGCGGCCAGGCAGAGCGGCGTGAAGGTTCCAACCATCCGCTATTATGAGCAGATTGACTTGCTTCCCGCCCCTGCCCGCAGCGAAGCCAATCGTCGACACTACGAGGCGGCCGACTTGCGCCGGCTGACCTTCATCAGGCACGCCCGAGAGCTGGGGTTCGAGATCGAAGCCATCAGGGCGCTGCTGACCTTGCAAGACAATCCCAGCCAGCCCTGCGCAACTGCCGACGCTATTGCTCAAGCGCGGCTGGACCTCATCAATATGATGGGAACCGAGTGGACATCATTGCTGCATGAGGCCAGGATACTGAAAGCGCAACATTGAGCTGATGGACGAGTCGCTAAACAAATTTGTTGCCACCTCTTGAACTGATTTTGGGCTATTTCCAAGTCGTTCGCCGTCGAGGGTTAGGCACGACAAAATTCGCGTCTGCGACGCTGCTTGGACACCATGTTGCTCCACTGGCCCTAGGCAGGTAATCCGCCACTTGTCCAGAAAGTTGATTCCGCATGTGCTCATTTGGCGATAAGCTGGACGAGCCATTTCCGTTCCGCGCTTGAATGGAAACTATTTCCCGAGCGCTGATGCCACTGCAAGGCGGCGCTTTCGAAGTCGGTGTAACCCGCGGTCTCGTGAAGATCCTGGTGCCTTGCTCGCCGACCTTCAGGGCAAAGCCGCAGGGGACAAGGTCCGCAATCCACGCCTCCGCTACATCGGCCGCCTGATTAGCAATTCCGCGGGAACTCCTACGGTCCGACAACGTTTCGCTCTATCCGCAACCATGAAGGATAGGTGCCATGGACTGGAACCGTGTCGAAGGAAACTGGAAGCAGGTGAAGGGTAAGGTCAAGGAACAGTGGGGTAAGCTCACCGATGACGATCTCGACCGTATCGCCGGCAAACGCGATCAGCTCGAAGGCAAGATTCAGGAGCGCTACGGGATCGAGAAGGATCGTGTCCGGCGCGATATCGACGACTGGTATGGCCGGCAAGGCTGGTGAACGCCCGGACCCTGCCAAATGTGAGGGCGCTGTAGCTGCAGCGCCCTCATTTACGACACCGCCGCGAAGCACGGCTTGCTGCCACTTCACTTAGGTCGGATTAATCAGTTTGTCCTGTTGATCGATGTAACCGCAAGGTTCGTCAGCTTGTTGTTGGTGGCCTTCTCCTCGTCAAGGATCTCGCTGAGCAGCTTGTGCGCCTCGTCGTGCCCGAGTTCCTTGGCCCATTCCCGCAGAGAGCCGTATCGGGAAATTTCGTAGTGCTCCACTGCCTGGCATGCCGCCAGCAGGCCGGAATCGAGGGCCGTCCCGGACGCTTCCTCCATCAGGCCGTCGGCCTCCTTGATTAGCCCCTCGATAGCGTCGCACTTCTCGCCAGACGCCTTCTTGCCAATCGACTTGAACACCTGCTCCAGTTTCTTGATCTGCCCCCTCGTCTCCTCGAGGTGGTCCTCGGCCGCTTTCTTTAGCTTGGCATCTTTTGCGGCCGCAGCCACTTTGGGCAGGGCCTTGGTAATCGCGTTCTCGGCGTAATACATGTCTTGCAGGGTATGCTCGAAAATATCGGCCAGCGTCTTCATCATGATGCTCCATTTGCCCGAATTGGCTTCGGGAGAAAGTGCGAGCGAAGCCAATGGTTCCGTGTTTTTCACGCCGAGCTGACAGACAGACAGCCTTTGGGCCGGCAGCCACCTCCGCTTATCGGGCGCTGAATGTCCTCCGACTGAAGAATCAGTTAGTCGACATTCGACCCTGCATTCATTTTTCAATGTGCACGAGGAGCGAGAACCAACTGCTGGGCAGGCAGGGATGTTCGCTCGCCCTGCTTGCGCTCGCGAAGCGCAAGAAAGGCCGCGCAGAGCATAACAGCCATGCCGGTGACGTCGATCAGGCTGACCTCCTCACCGTAAGTGAATATGCCGAGCAGAACGGCGATCACCGGTGAGACGAAGGCAAAGGCTCCGGCCCGCGAGGCACCGATGTCGTGCAGGAGACGCATAAACAGCGTGTAGCCTATGAACGAACCAAACAGCACGAGGAACAGCCACCCGGCCCAGGCCTGCCAGCCCCAATCGCCTGTTAGTGCCGCAGCCGCGCCCGGCTCCACAACGAGTGAGACGAGGATCAGGAAAGCGCCCCCGAAAAGGGTGGTGAAGCCCGCGATGAAGTCCGACGAATATACCTCAAGAAGCGGTCGCGCGAGCACCGAACCCCAAGCGTAGATTACAGCGGCCGACGCCACCGCCGCCATGGCGAGTAGCTGGATAGCCCTGCCCTTCTCGTCGGGATGTGCCCATCCTGCAAAGGCCTCGGGACCGAACAAGATACCGAGGCCGACCACACCGAGCAGGATCGCGAAAAGCCTTTGGCCGTCATAGCGTTCGTCGCCCAGAAGCAACGCAAAGGCCAGCAGCGCGACCGGTGTGAGCGAAAGCTCGAGCACAGCAGCGGTGCCCGAATCGACATAACGCATGCCCCAGAAGAGAGGGGCGTAGCAAAGCGGTATCATGAACAAGGTAACGAAGAAAAGACGCGGCCAATTCCTCTTCGCCACCCGTGGTAGCGCAGCGCCCCTCAGGCGCGCGGCACCGAGGATCAGCAATCCTGCCACGGCAAAACGCGTTCCTGCGAACATCAGAGGTGGCACGGTGGCAATGCCCGCCTTGATGCCGATCCACGTCATGCCCCAGATCAGACATAGGACGAGAAAGATCGCCGTGTTGCGCTTCATGGGAAGGTGCCTCGACACGAGCGCGCATTGTGGTGTAACGCTCAAACATTTCTTTATCCCGTTACAACGCCCTCTTGCCAATTCGGTTCCGCCGACCGATCTTCCGGGCATGGATAGTGCGAAGACTACCGCCGACATGCGCCTGGTTGGGGGGCACGCCTGCCTCGACTTTGTCAACACGGTCGACGCGCGGCGCGAACGGTGGGGGCCAGACCTCTTGCAGACCTACGCCGATCTGGTCGTGTGGGCCGGGCGGGTCGACTTGATCGAGGCCGATGAGGGGCGCGGACTGCTCGCCAAAGCTTCCGCTCGGCCAGCCCTGGCGGTGGCGGCGCTGAAGCGTGCCAAGACCTTGCGCGAGGCGCTTTACGCCGCTCTTCATGCCGAGGCGGCAGGTGTAATCGTGCCGGACGACGCCTTGCAAACCATTCGCGACGCTGTCGCTCAGGCCATGCCGAAGCGCTCGCTTTCCAACGTCGGCGACCGGCTCGCCTGGCAATGGACGGAGAGGAGCAACCTGAACACCATCAGCTGGCGCGTCGCCTTTGGGGCAGCTGAGTTCATGGTGGCGAGGCATGACCGCCGCAGTGTGCGGGAATGCACAGGGCCTAACTGCGGTTGGCTATTCATCGATACTTCGCGCGGCGGGCGCAGGCGCTGGTGCTCGGACGAGAGCTGCGGCACACACACCCGCGTCAGGCGCTTCAGGGCAAAGGTGGATGCCGCACGAAGCGCGATCCGCAGAAACTAGCGTCGCAAATTTGCAACAGGCTCAGCTGCTATACGAGGAGCAACCTCGGTGGCAACATGAGCGACTATGTTTCCGGGAACCGGATTCTCCGCGCCGCATTCAATACGCAGGAGAATCGCGACATGAAACCCTTGCTCGCACTGGCCGCCGGCTTCGTTCTAACCCTTGGCGTATTTGCAAGCGGGTTGGCTTTGCCCCGTGGCTTCTTGTCGCCAAGCCGGTGCAGCATTTCACCCCTGGAGACGGTGTTGCTGACCTATGGAGCAGAGACCCGCGGCCGGTGAACCAGGCGGCGCAGGCCTACGAGCGAGTCCCGGCGCAGCAGCATGCCGCTGAACCGGACCCAGCGACAACCGCTTCCACCGATTCAACATTGCCCGACGGTATGCCGACCGGTGCCATTCAACAGGAGCAGCAGGCGAACCTGCCGGCAGCACATATCGACTGGTGCTGGGAGCGGTACCGGTCTTACCGACCGGAGGACAACAGCTATCTATCCTACAGTGGACAGCGGCGGTCCTGCATCTCGCCTTACCTCGATTTGGGCGCTGCCAACTTGCGCCCTACCACGGCTTCCGTCAGCTACGTTGATTCATCAGCCGACACCGACACCGGGTATTCGACTGACCATCAGGAATATTGCTTCAGCCGCTACCGTTCCTATCGGGCAGAAGACAACACCTACCAGCCTTTTTCAGGTGGCCCACGCCGGCCGTGCGAATAGTTGGCCGCCTCAGCTCGGTCACGGCCCTGGCATGCATCCGTATCTAAATCCAGGAGTACGCGCAGCGTCTCCACGAGCAGACTTTGACCGTGCCGAACGGCGTCGGAGAAGACCAACTGGCATCGTCGCATTCGCGAAAGGTGGAATTGTCGAAACAGTGCCTAATCCGTGACCGCGCGGCGCGGTCTCTGAGGCGACATGCGGGCCACCGCGAGCGGGGCCAGGCCGTCCCACATCCCGTCCTTACCTAGAGAACCATCGGTCCCGACTAGACCCACCAGAGTTGAGCGTGACCCCCAGTAGCAGACCCATTGCGGCGCCGAGAATGAAGGCGGTCGACACAGTGCCCGGATTGTCCTGGACGGCCCCCGAAACAGATTGAGCCCCGCTCCGAAGCGCCTGAGCTGTACGGCCGGCCCGATCGGCAGCGCCGTCATACCAGCCTGTGGCTTCCTCTACGACCTCTTCTGCGCGCTCTGCCAGCGTCCGATTGATCTTGTTGATCTCGCGCTTCAGTTGAGCAACCTGCTTCTCCAAGGCTTCCTGAGCTTCGCGCTGCGTCGGCCTCGGTGTCGCGGCTTCATTTGGATCATCGGCCATCTTAAGACTCCTTGATTGTGAACGCTCAACGACTAACGGCTGCGTAAGGTTCCTATCATAGAAAATGCCGGCCACAGCGGCGGACCTAGTGTCCGCTTTGGCCGGCGCCTTTCAGGCAGCCTCCAGCGTGCGGCGCCGCCTTTTTGCTCGACTGTCGCCTAGTATCCGGTGGACTTTGCCGTAACGGACGTAACGACAATTTTGTCGTTACGTTAGCTTGAATGCGATTGGCTGCATGCGCCACTACCCGCGGCCGGTCTGGACGCGGAACCGCCCAGAGCCCTGCCGCGTTGATTACATTGCCGTTGGTTAGGGAGATCAAACAAATGACTGACCATGCCGACTATCGAACCAATTGCTGCGCATGGCCGAGCGACCACAAATGATGATGGCGATGAGCCACTGGCCAGAAAAAAGTCGCTTTGGCTAAAAGATCCGAGATTCGCCAAATTGGCCGAAATCCGTCAGAAAGCTCGCCACAACCTAAAGCCAGACCGCGGCAAGGCGAACAACCAGGCGGCAGTAAAATTGAGCGATCAAATCAGCAGTACAGACGATGCCGACCCGGCGCGCCCGGAGGGCGCGGCGATTATTTGGTAGTTACTCACTCAACGACCTTGCCAAGACTATCGGCGACCACCGCCCCTCGCTGGCCCATCGGCAATGGCGGCCCGGTGGTTGAATCGCGCGAGGTCTGATGTTCCATTTCAGCGTTGAGCGCGGCCCCGACAATGAGAATGACGACGGAAATCCAGGTCCACATCATTAAGCCGACGACTGCGCCTAACGATCCGTAGGTCACATTGTAATTGGCGAAATGCTGCAAATAGAACGAGAACAGCCACGATGCGACTAACCAGACCAGCGTTGCCATCACGGCGCCCCAGCTCAGCCAGCGCCATTTGGCTTTCGCCCGGCTCGGGCCGAACCGGTAAATGAGCGATATCCCGGTGAGTACGGCCAGCATGAGAACGGGCCACCGCCCTAAGACGAAGAGCACTTCTGCCCATTTGTCGAGATACAGATATGACAAGACGGCGGGAACCACACCGACGGCCAGGAGCAAAACGATGCCGATCATCAAAGCACCAATGGTGAATCCGACCGACATGATGTTCAGTCTGAGAAAGCTGCGTTTTTCAGTCTCCGCGTAGGCGATGTTCATGGCGTCGAAAAGCGCTTTGATACCGCTGTTGGCGCTCCACACTGCAATAGACAGGCCGACGAAAAACCCTACGCCAAGGGCGCTGGTGTTCTGTTGTGCCAGCGCTTGCAGTTGCTGACGAATGAGATCGAGTCCGGTCGAAGGAAGCAAGCCGGCGAGATAGGAGACGTGATCCGCTACGGTTACTGGATCGGCTACGAATCCGTATAAAGACATGAAGGCGGCCAAAGCCGGAAACAGAGCAAGCAGCAGGTAGAAAGTGGCACCAGCGGCCACGAGCAGCATGCGATCCTTGTTGAATTCTTCCCACACGCGCCAAGCAATATCCTTCCACCCCAGGGCAGGAATCTCGGATGGCCATTCAGCCTCCCTGCCTCGCTCTTCCCCAACCTCACCTGCAGTCGTTAAGTGAGCCTTGGAGGAATTTGCCGCGTGGCGTTCCGCCTCGCGGTCAATCAGAGATTTGTTTTCTGCGTACTTGGGTGCTTTTGCTGGCATTTCGAACAGTTCACATCGACCGGGCTTTAGGCTTCGACATTGGACGGCAGGCCGCCCTTGCGCGGTGACCAAATGGGAGGTTGCAAGCGTGTCCTGAATAATTTCCTCTACGATGTAACGCTTAAAAATCCACCGAAGTTCCAGGAATAAGACGTTAGGTTCAATCGGGAACTTTCCGGCCAAGGAGCGCGGCGACCAAGGATAAGGCTGTGCCCTGATAGGATGGAATGTGCCGCCAAGGCGGACGTAACCTAACCAGTCGAACGCATGAAGTGTCGCGGTGCCGGTAGCCTCGGCAAGAAAATCCCTCGGTCGCGCGTTATGCCTGGGCTTACGACCTCCCGGACTGGGATGGTGTGAGTGCGAGCGGGCCTTGGAACATTAAAGGTTTTGAACTGTTGAGGTAGTGCTTCGGATGCCGCTTCTTGGCGTAGGAAGCGGACCCATGGAATCCATTGTCCGGCCGGTGGCATGGGGCCCTAATTGGCGGGGCTTCTTGAGCAGGAAAGAGAGAGACTATGAATCGGATTATTTGGGTTGTTGGCGCGATCGTAATTGTCCTTTTTATCTTGGGCTTCTTAGGACTGCGATAGGCCTATAGGTATACGCGTCCGCGGCAGCCCACCAACTGCGTTCACGCTGCACTTGCGAGCCTCCTGCCAACGTAGCCATTGGGCGGCTAGCAGCTTGTGCTTTCGAAGCGTTTGCGGATTATTGGTCCTCACCTTGGCGTCGCGCCTGACGCTGTGGCGACACCATTACAAATCCACCGTATGACAATCCACGAGCCATGCTTCGCAATTCAGATGCCAATCCGCTCAGATCATACGGGCCTATTTGAACTTCGGACGCCGCCAGGCAACGGTTGGTTTTATCCGGTTCGGATCGCCCTATCGGTCCAGTGCACGATCTGTCTGGCCGCGTTGCCAAACGCGGCGTCGAGCGCGCCGACATAGGCCGGATTGCCGCTCCCTGAAACGGGCGCGGAGGCGGTGAAGCTCTTCGAGGCACGCACCTCGCCATTGCGGTCGTTGAGGATGCGCACGAACAAGTCTACCTCGGCATGCTCGCCGCCATCCACACGCACTTCGAAGGAGCGGATCTCGAGGATCACCTGATAGTCGATCGCCAGGCCCTCGCCCGGCTTGCCAACGCCGGCAAAGCTGCCCGAACGCTGGAAGGTCTCGGCCAGCCGCGCCTGCACGATCAGAGGTAGTCGGTCGGCCCATTGCGCACCCTTAAGGTACTGTATCGAGCGATCGGCCGGCTTAATGACGATGTTCTGGCTGTCCAGTGCCTTGAGCGCGGAAGGCTGGGCGATCAGGATCTGGCGGCGGCTGTGGCTATGGGCGTCGATCGAGGGGGCGGACAGCTCGAAAGTATCGAGCGGCGCTGGTTTGCCTCACAATGCCGCGCAGCCGGCGAGCGTTGAAGGCCGCCCGCACTCTGTCACGGTCGGCAGGATGGATGTGCGCGGACAGGTCTTCAAACTTGACGTCTGTGTTGCGTGGTATGCCCCAAAGGTCATAGGCCCGGTCATCCATCGCCAGCGCATCGCTATCCACGTTCCACGAAAAAAGGGTTACCCCCGCGGCTTCGACGGCACGGATCAGGTTCTTGGGTTCCCATAGGAGGGGCTTTAGATGGTCCGCTGTCGTCGTCATGGAAACTCGCAAAGGGTCGAAACAAAACGGCTTCGATATTGTAAACAAGATGCGGGCGGTGTTGTCAGCCTAGTCATTGCATATCCCCGAGATTCGTCATATGCGCGGCCGTTTTAACCGCAGTCGTTTCAAGGTCGTCCTGAACGATCGCTAGAAGGTCAACCATCCGGGCAAATTTGATCATGAGTTCGCCGTCGCCCTCGATTCCTCAATGGCGACCTGCAGAATGCTCTTTACGCGGGTATGCTGTCAGGCGACGCCGCAGGGGTACAAATCGCCGCGAAAATTGCTCTCGCGCATTGGCGCGGGTTTCGTCTATGTGACTACTTATTCGCCTCCAGGTAGGCGTGAGGCGAGAGCGCGCAACCACGCACCAAGCAAGCTACCGGCAAGCAAATTAATGATTACTGGCAATTGAGCTGCAAGCGCACTGAACGGAATGGTTCCCGCGCGGAACGGAAGTGCGGTCGCACCACAACCATGCTTATCACCTCGTTGAGGATGACGGCCTCTAGGGAAGCGAAATTGAAAACTCCAATCGGGAGATGGAAGCCGAACTCAGTTCCCACCAAGCCCCATCAGACCCCAGCGCTCCTATCACCGCACCCAGCGACGGCAGCGGAGGACGGCGCGCTCGACAGGGCCTTCGGCGACGCGGCAAGGCAGAACGTGCGCTGGACGGATTCGGTGATTTCAGCCGCCTGATCGAGCCGGCAATTTGGTAGACCCTGTAACACTGCATTGCTTTGTCGTGGGAACGAATGGCGTCGCAAGCCGTTCGATGAGTTGGACGGATGTGGGTGACGCGATGCACGATGCCTTCTTCAGGACTCCAGTGATTGTTCAGTTGGCAACTGGCGATACTCGTAGGCTGTGCAGCGCTGCCGAGGCTGCCATCTTCATGATGGAGAAATGGCCCGAGGAGCATGGCACAAGCTACCGGTACGCCCTGCAGGCCTGCACTGGCTCACTGTCTAATGCGGGCGATGTTGAAAATGCCCGTCGCGCATTTCTGGAAGCTGCAAAGGAGGCTGGCATCGACGTGCAACGCGTTCAAAGCGATGGGGACGCCCCATCGCTCCGTTCGGTAGAGCAGCCCAAGTCGTCCTACATCGCCGACGAGAAAAGGCGGGATCGTGGACACAGGGAAGAGCAAGAAGATTTTCTTGCCCGTTTCCTGGCACGCGAGACGGGCATCACCGAGGCTCAGGCTCGCGACCTGATCGAGATGGTTGGCTCTGATCGTGCTTCATTGTTGCGAGAGGCCAGGATCTTGAAGGCGCAGCATTGAAACCTCCGGCCGGTTGGACCGTTACGCTGGCGCTGTCGGTCGCGCCCGCCCCCGCGCAGCGAACTGGCTTCTTTTCGCGAACATCGTCAGCCGGGGGACGCCACCATTCCCGTCGGCGTATTTCCGCCACCCGTTCTTGCGCGTCTATGCATAGCCGCAACGCGGCAGCAGCCAGAGCGGTAGACGGAGGTGCCCGCGCGACAGCGACCATTCAGGCTTGGTGAGAGGCGGAAGTCAGTTCCCAAGCGTGCTTGCTTCAGCGAACCGGACCAGCATTTGTTCGACTTTGTCGGCCGCTGTGTCGGTACGCTCGAAATGGCGCATCATTTGCTGCCTCAGTAGCTCAAGCCTTGCGGCGCGATAAACGGGGCCACTTTTCGCAATTTCAGCGTGGAAGGTGACGATCATCACGGGCAGTCCAAAATCATGTGCCACTTGGCGGATCGATCTGCCTATGGCGCCTTCTTGCCTCTGCCACGCGTTGTTGCGCAACCCTGACTCTGTCGCACAGCGTGAGATTGATAGCGACGCCACACTGCTCTTCCAACAATTCTTCGGCTTGTTCGAGGGCGAGTTCGGCTCGGTTAACGCGCTGCCTGGCGGTAGCTAGCTCCATATTCAA
This sequence comes from Mesorhizobium kowhaii, assembly GCF_003253745.1. Lineage (GTDB taxonomy): Bacteria > Pseudomonadota > Alphaproteobacteria > Rhizobiales > Rhizobiaceae > Mesorhizobium > Mesorhizobium kowhaii. The sequence continues at coordinate 385,332 of NZ_MZXV01000051.1, read as the reverse complement.
AAGTTCGACCATTGTTCCACTTCCGTAGTTATGGTCCCTTCGAGAACTAACCGCCGTCGACCGCTTTGGTTCCGGCACCAGGCCGGTGGCCGGACCGCATCCCCGCTGTCGTCTGGAACTTTCGGGCCATTCGCTGGGCTCCCGGCCGGCACGAAAGCCGGTGAAGGTTGGCAAGCCGAAGCCGCAAAAGAGAAACCGCAGGCGCTTGGATGGTGCTTGCAGCACGGGTTGATCCAAGAGATCGAGGCAAAGCGATGCAAGCGCCCGATCATCGACGAGATCTCCCCAACATCAATCGGCTTGGCCGCCCGATCGAAGGAGAAAAAGACTACCTCTCGAAGCGGACCATAGCTCGACCAAAGCCGGCGTTGCAGACCAGGCTAAATTAGCGGATCAGGGTGCGCAGCCTCGTGACCAGAAGCATAAAAACGCTACGCCTCCTCGCCAGAGTTCCCAAGCTGCAACCTGCCAGTGGTCGGAGCGGTCGTGATGGTGATCGTGATTCTGATACTTGTTCCCTTTCTTGCGACACCCGCACCTGAGGGTTTGGCTGCGTACCAAGGATTGTCCCGGGAAGCATGCGGCGCTAGCCCAACAGGACGACCGCGTTTATGATTTTATCTTATCCTTGGCCGGGTCTGCGCTCAGTGCCTGATGCCGCCACCGTGCCGTGTCTTAGCCAGTTGATTGTTAAACGCCGAACCCTCTTCGTCTGTCTCGAAGGGCATTGCGCTCACAGTACCGTCAGTTGCAAGAACAACCGCCAGATAGGGAAAGCCATGCATTGGCGGAGAGTAGACCACGAAGACCGGTTGAAAGTTCTTCATCGCCCGTTGTAGAGGGCGCGCGGCTGTTCGCCAACCGGAATTAGCGGCGCTTGCACCATGCACAAATTGGGAGCGATCTCTGGGAGTTCGTCCTTGGACGGCAGGTATTGACCCCTCGCCCTGTACCGAAAATCTGATCGGCCCGCGCACCCGGCGGGGCTACCCCCCCTCTCTCTCTCTCTCTCTCTCTCTCTCTCTCTCTCTCTCTCTCTCTCTCTCTTATATAAACCCGACCATGATCTGGACGATTAGTTGTTGCCTGCTTGGCTAAATACAACCGTGCCGTCTTCCTTGCGAACCTTAACCGCTACGAGCGGGAAAGCTCGCCATAGCGTGGTCCCGTGCGGCCTTCTCGGCGTCAAACGAAACCTTTTCCAAGATGCCCTGTTTGCCATACCAGATAAGCGCGTAGGCCACCGTTGGGGGCGTTCCTTTTTCTGCCGTTGTTTCCTCGCGGACTGGCCAAGTGTCGGAAAAGGCCATCTTGGGGACGGTACGCTCTCGGCGGGAATTGCTAATCTGGAGACATATCTCAAGGGGAACGGTCGAACGCCAGGGCGAGCAGGTATTGCATCGTACGTCCAATACTCAACGCCGCCTTTGCTGGCTAGTTTTCTGGCCCCTTCTACCCGAGTCGGGCGTTGTGTCTTTTGCGAGGTATCTGAAAGATCTTCATGGCGGATCTGCCGCATTGAGGTCACCACGCCGAAGGCACAATCAATCGTGCCGCAAACCAGTGTGTATGCAGAAGGTGGTATTCGACGCTATGCCTATTTTTTCAGTGAGGCACTCAACCGTCTACCAGTACAGTCGACCGGTAAGGTTTGGCGAACACCGGTTGATGTTCAGGCCACGTGACAGCTTCGATCAAAGGCTTCTCGACCACGCCCTCGTCGTCGTGCCGGAGCCCAAAGAGGTTCGATGGATTCACGACGTTTTCGGAAACTGCGTTGCGGTGATCGATTTTGCGGAGTCTGCCAAGAAACTGCACTTCGAAACCGCCATTCGGCTTGATCACACGCCTCAGCTTACGCCTGATTTCCGCATCGACGAGGCGGCACTCAGCTATCCCTTTTCCTATGAGCCTGACGAAGCCCTCGACCTCTCGCAGACCATCGAACGCCAACATCCAGACGAAGGCGACGAAATCGGAAAATGGGCGCGCCAGTTCTTGAGCGCCGCCGGGCAGACCGAGACAGGCAAACTATTGATGACGCTCTGCTATGCCATCCACGAAAGCTTTGTGTATTCCCGTCGGACTGAACCTGGGACGCAGCCGCCCCTGATCACGCTCCATCTGCGGCGGGGCACGTGCCGTGACTTTGCACTTTTCATGATGGAAGCAGTTCGATCGCTTGGCTTCGCCGCCCGCTTCGTGACGGGTTATGTCTATGTCCCAACCCGAGATAGTGCGGATGTGCGGGGCGGAGGCTCAACGCATGCCTGGTGCCAAGTCTATTTGCCCGGAGCCGGCTGGGTCGAGTTCGATCCGACCAATGGCATTGTCGGCAACCGGGAGCTGATCAGGGTGGCGGTCGCTCGCCACCCACGACAAGCCATTCCTCTTTCCGGCAGCTATTCAGGTCCCGCATCAAGTTTTTTGGGGATGCACGTAGAGGTGAAAGTGACCAAGGAAAAAGAGCAGACCGAAGTTGCAACTCTTTGATATTTTCTGGGAACCGTTTCTTCAGAGCGGAGTTTGCACCGCTCCTGAACAAGGATCGTCGGAGCTTTGATGCGAATACGCGCTGGTTATAACCTCACTTACGAATGTTCCCAGCCAACACCGATGTTGCTGGTCCTTGAAATCCACCCGTCGCGACGCGTCGACCTTCTGACTGACCAGGTGATTGGATTTGATCGGCCCATCGAAGCCAGGGGCTACATCGACAGTTTCGGCAACGCATGCACGAGGATCGAAGCCCCTGCCGGACTGACGACGATATCGACCACATTTGAAATTTATGACAGTGGCAAACCTGATGTTGTCGCGCCCGATGCCATACAACACGATATAAAAGACCTGCCGGATGAAGTGCTGGGATTCCTTCTGGGCAGCCGATACTGCGATACTGATCGACTGGGTGATTTCGCTTGGGCGACCTTCGGCAACACGAAACCAGGATGGTCTCGCGTCCAGGCCATCTGCGATTTCGTTCACAATCACATCGCCTTCAATTATCAAAATGCCGACGCGCTGCGCACCGCGCATGGCGGTTTCACGGATCGAACCGGTGTTTGTCGCGACTTCGCCCATCTGGCAATCACCTTGTGCCGCTGCATGAATATCCCGGCGCGCTATTGTACCGGCTATCTCGGCGATATCGGAATCCCGCCCGTTCCGGATCCAATGGATTTCAGCGCCTGGTTCCAAGCCTACCTCAGCGGTCATTGGTTCACATTCGACGCAAGGCACAATCACCCTCGCATTGGGAGAATCCTGATGGCGACCGGCCGGGACGCGACTGATGTCGCCCTCTCGACCAGCTTTGGTCCGTCGAGACTGGCAAACTTCGAAGTTATTGCCGAAGAGATTGCGGCCTAGAAATCTTGCAACAGCCCAAAAAGATTCTGTAGCCGGATTCTACCAGCAGTCTGCGCCGGCTGAGGCAAGGTGCTGCCAGCCCCACCACCATTATCGAACGCTGACTAGCGGGCAAGTCGCAGTCGACTTTCGAGGTCCAGATTGTCCCCTATCGGTGAAGGAGGACGGCTTCGGCATGGCGACGGGTTCCGAAACCATGGTGGCCGGTCTGCGTTTAGGGCCGACAGGGTAACCCTGGCAAAGTGTGTCCACAGACCGGGTACCGGGATTTGGGGCCCGAAAAAAGCGACCGATTGACAAAGATAGAGACGCTAAGCAACGGGACGATTTCCTGCTTCAATTCTGCAAGAAACTTTCTGGCAGCACATTCGCTTCCATGGCGGCAGAAATGAACGCAATTCTCACATTCGGATCGCTGCATCGCCCTATCCGCGCCTCGACGAGGGCAGCCAGTGCAGCAAGGAACTTGGGTCCATCCGACGGCCAATCACCATTGGTGAGGACGTCGCTCATATCGGCGTTCGAATACACCACGCGGATTCCATGCTTGGTCCTGACGGGGATGCCGGATCGATCTCGGTTCATCAGTCACAACGTCAATGTATTTTCCAAGTTCCTCTCGCTAGTAAAAGCACTTCCTAAGAGTTCGAACCAATGAACGAATATTTTGCGCTGGTGCTTTTGCGTTCAAAAGGATTAGACACATGATCGCGTAAACGAAAGATGGTCACCAAGATGCCGGCCATTCCGGTCGTTCAGGATGCGTACCCAGGTCGAATGAACGGATCTCGACGATCACCTGATAATCGATCGCCAAGCCCTCGCCCGGCTTGCCGACGCCGGTAAAGCTGCCCGAACGTCTCGGCCAGCTGCGCCTGCACAATCAAGGCAGCCGTCGGCCCGCTGCGACTATACGGCCGATATAGACCGGCAGTCAGTGCGCCATTACCGTAGACGCGTGACGCAGCGGTTTCGTTGTTATCTTCAATCAAAATTTCGCTTGACGACCGACCTGACCGCTCCAGAGTCATATTCATGGCGTGGGACATAGAGATCGGTGAAGAGATTACGTTGACAGCCACCATCATAAAGGTGCTGCCAAGCGGCCGCGCCAGCGTCAGTATTCCGACCTATAACTTCCCCTTTGCGATCGATGCTCCCAAGAAGAAAAGGTCCGGCGACAAGGTTAGTATCGTAGGGTATGTCATCCGCGTCGATGACCAAGATGGCAAGGTGACCGTGAAGGTTGGCGGTCTGGTCACGGTCGACATCGCCTCGATAATCGCGCACGGAAAGAGGCGAAAGTCAAAATCCCCACCGTCCAGAGATTGGCCCGACTAATCGCTTTTGCTGGGATGACGGAAAGTCCTCCGCACTCCCACGAACGACGGCCACTGGAGTCGTGCAAACCATCGACGACTGTTGTGGAACGAATTGCCACGAACCACATTTAGGTCGGTTAAGTCGCGATCGGGGACTCGGATGGATGAGGTAACGCAGGCGAACGTTGTCGCCTTCAAGAGTCCGGAACTGTCCAGTGAGGATAGTCGGGCCTTCGATTATCAGGATTTCTTCGAGAACGGGGCCGTCGCGCTCCATCTGGTAAGCGCGGATGGCGTCATCCTTCACGCAAATGAGGCTGAGCTTGACCTTCTCGGGTTTAGTGCAGAAAAATATGTCGGCCGCCACATTGCCGGATTCTATCCCGACCGGGACGTGATCGATGACATTCTGGCACGGCTGACCCGCGGTGAGAAGATCACGCGATATCCGGCGCGATTGAGACCTGTAACGGATCGATCAAGCATGTCGAAATCACGTCGAGCGGCCATTTTCGGGACGGAAAGCTGATCAACACTAGGTGCTTCACGGTCGATGTTACCGACCTGGAGCGGACACGCATGGAGTTACGACAGCAGGGCAGCACCTATCACCAGATCCTCGACGGCCTTCCGGTCGCCATCTATACGACCGATCGGCACGGGACGATCACCTACTACAACCGCGCTGCCGCCGATCTTGCGGGCACGGAGCCAAAAGTCGGCAAGGACAATGGTGCGTCACGTTCAAGCTGTTCACTCCCGACGGCAAGGAATTGCCGCATGACGAGTGCCCGATGGCCATCGCGCTCAAGGAAAACCGGCCGGTCCGCAACCAGGAAGCCATAGCGCGCCGTCCGGACGGATCCTTCTTTCCGTTCCTGCCCTACCCCACACCGCTGCGGGATGAGCACGGCAATCTGATTGGTGGCGTGAACATGCTGCTGGACCTGACGGACCGCCAGGGTGCCGAAGAGGCAAGGCAGCATCTGTCAGCAATTGTGGAATCCTCGTTCGACGCGATTGTCAGTAAGGGTTTGAACACGATCATCAAAAGCTGGAACCACGGCGCCGAACGGTTGTTCGGCTACAGCGCCGACGAAGCGATCGGTCGGTCGGTGACCATGCTGATCCCCGACGACCACCAGGACGAGGAACCCCGCATCCTCGAACGCATCCGTCGCGGCGAGCGGGTCGAAACGTACGAAACCATCCGCCAGCGCAAGGATGGCAGCTTGGTTCCGGTCTCGCTGACAATATCGCCTGTGCGCAGCGCAACGGGACAGATCGTCGGCGCATCAAAGATTGCTCGTGACATCACGTCGGCTAGGGAAAGCGAACAACGTATTCGCATGCTGATGCGCGAGGTCAACCACCGGGTGAAGAACCAGTACTCGGTCATCCTGTCGATGATCCGCGAGACCAACAAACGATCGGAGACGCCTGACAAGTTTGAACGCCAGGTGCGCGAGCGCATCATGGCGCTGTCGCGATCCCACGACCTGCTGGTATCAGCCGACTGGAAGGGAGCTACAATCAATGACCTGTTGGTAGCCCAAGCTAAGCCTTTCCCACGGGGGGAGGTTATCGCCATGGCCGGCCCATCCTTGGACCTCAGTCCCAATGCGGTGCAATATCTCGGGATCGCCTTCCACGAACTCGCGACCAACTCGGCCAAGTACGGCGTGCTGTCAGGCGATGCCGGCGAGATCTCGGTTACATGGAACACCACTGGTTCCGGTGCTTCAAGGCTGTTTCACCTCACCTGGGCCGAAACAGATGGTCCGCAAATTCAGACTATCGGACATGGCGGGTTTGGAACCGTGGTGCTGAAGCGGGTTGCGCCCACGGCGGTTGGTGGGCATGGAAATCTCGAGTACGGCGCGCATGGGGTTACCTGGACGCTGCAAGCGCCGCTGGCTGCCGTGGAAGCCTCTGTTGCCAATGGAATATAGAAAGCCGCAGGCCGCGTTCTAGCAAACGCAACCGCGCTTGAAACGCCGCTACGGCATCTCAATTACGGCTACCATTTCACGCTGACCCCGAGTTTGCGGCCTTAAGGAGGATGGCTATCGCCAAAATCCTTGCGTGCAACCGATAAGAACTTGAACGTGCTACGCTGTTCACCCGATCGGCAGATCGAGGTGATCTCCTCTAGTGATCAACCGGGATTGTCAGATCGCGCATACACGATCGAAACAGTGTGGCCCGCGCCTAAACAGCGCGGGCCACGCTGGGTCTATTGGCCAACAACGATCCGCTGCTTGTCGCGATTCTGCGCGTAGGTGCCCTTGTCATATGCAGTCTGCGCTTCAAGCTGAGCCTTGGTGAAATTGGTGTAGAGGTACCGGTTTCCGTCCTTGTTGGACAGGAACTTCAATTTCTCCAGGCCAATAGCCACCGGCTTTTCGCCCATGCCGAGGAATCCGCCCACGTCGACGACGACGGCATCGACCTTTTTATCGCCGCTCAGGACGACGTCTCCGATCTCGCCGACTTTTGCATCGTCGGCGCCGTAGACCGTGGTGCCGATGAAGTCCTTGGTGCTGATTTTGTCCATCGGCATCTCGGTCAGCGAAGCCTTGTCGATTGCCGCGGTGGCCGTGTTGTCCGTCGTGGCTGGGGCCGCTTCATTGTTGGCCGCGGTAGCTGCGACATCATTGGTGTTCGAGGTCGCTGCCGTGTCGTAGACCTTCAGGTCAAAATCCTGTTGCGCTTGAAGGTCTTCCTTGGTGGTCTTCGCGACCAGCCAGCGATCACCCTTCTTCTCGACCCACTCGGCCTTGCTGAAATCGTAGGCGACGTTCTTTTCCCCCAGGCCCAAGAATCCGCCTACGCCGATGATAATGTACTTGGCTTTGCCGTCCTTGGAGAGGACGATGTCTTTCACATCGCCGATCTTCGCGGCATCGTCTGCGGCACTATCATAGACGTCGGCGCCTATGATCTTGGTGACGAGGCTGCCGTCTGCAACGGCCGCCGGCGCCGTCGCCGCAGTGGTCGTAGCGGTGGCAGGTTTGGTGGCATCTTCAGCGGCGGCCCCTGATACCCACAGGCCAGACGACAGCAGGGTTGCTATTGCGGTGGTAGCCAAAAGTTTGCTGATCATGGTACGTTTCCTTTGTGCGTTAGTGTTGATGCACGCCGCGTTCGGCCGAACCGTTGCAGGGAGGCTGAGCGCGGCACAGTTTGCCACCTCACAACGGGCCGCACGATGCGAAGTTCCCCTTGGAATTCGGAAGTCGCCTGAGAGGGCTGACCGGTCAGTCGCGTTAATCGACAGCGGTGTTTGTCGGCATGCGAAGCGCCACGTAGAGTCAATTAAACTGCCGCGATTCCGCATTTTTTCGAGCTCGCACGGCACCTGTATCGCGGGAACCTTGTTGGCTCCTGGACGTTCCCCGGTCGAACCAATTGCGGTTCGCGGAAAGGGGAAAACTATGCAGAATCCTGGCGTCGGCTGGCTGGCAGCGATCATTATCGGCGGTATTGCCGGATGGCTCGCCGAGATGTTCATGAAAAGCAACATGGGCGTCGTCATGAACATCATTTTGGGAATCGTGGGAGCTATTGTCGCCAACCTCATTCTTAGCGTGCTTGGCATATCGTTGGCCGGCTGGCTCGGCTATCTCGTCGCCGGCTTCATCGGCGCGTGTATCTTGATTGCGGTGGCCCGAGCGATAAAACGCTAACCCGCGAACTATTGCGGTCACACTCAACCTGAGCCCTTCGCCCGACGAAGGGCTCAGCGTGCCTCAGCCTATGCAGTCCGCCCATGGAGCGGAGACGAGCCGTTCCATGAAGGCAACAGGGCCATGGATCGAAAAACCCCTTGGCGCATTTATGCTCCGGCCAATTAGGGCTTCAGGCGAGAACCCATGAAAAAGGCACTGCTCATTTTGAGCCTGCTCATTCCGCTCGTGGCATGTTCCCGTACCGAACAAGGCGCTGCTGTCGGCGGCTTGGGAGGTGCCGCGGTCGGTGCCGCGGTGGCCGGCGATCCGGTACAAGGTGCTGTCGTTGGTGGTGCAGTCGGCGCGATCGCCGGTGCGGTGATCGGGCACGCCAGTGAGGCCGGCCAGTGCCGGTATCGCGATCGTAATGGCCGCGTTTACATTGCCCGGTGCCCGGACGGCTACTGATACCTAAGGCGCGTGATCTGTTGCGATCACGCGCCTAACCTGGCTAGGACGATTGGATGGCCTATAGAGTCAAACCACTGCCCGTTCTCTGCTTCGTCCTTCTCAGCTCTGCTGCGATAGACGTCGGACTTAGGCCCGCGCTTTCGGCAGCACCCGTCGCAGCCCAGACGATCGCCGATCACTTTTCATCCGTAAAATCTATGTCCGGCGACTTCGTTCAGTCGGGCCCGAAGGGGGAGAAGACCAGTGGCAGGTTTTTTCTCAAGCGCCCCGGCAAGATCCGATTCAATTTTGCAGGCCAATCAGGGGTCAGCATAATAGCCGACGGAAAATCGGTGGTCGTCTATAATAAAAAACTTAAGACATCGCGGCTCTAGTCGCTCTCGAAGACGCCGCTCAAGCTGCTACTCGACAGCAAGGTCGACTTCTCTGGCAGACGCCTCAAAAGCATCAAGGAAGAAGGCGATCTGATAACTATCAAGCTGGTTGACAAATCAGCCTATGGTAATTCGGATATTTCGATGATGTTTGACAGGAAATCGCTCGATTTACGCAAATGGAGCCTCCGCGACGAGAGGGGACTAACTACAACGGTAACGATCTTCAACGTGAAACTGGGCGTTCCAGTTGCCGAAGGAACCTTCACTATCGATTACGCAGCAAACCGGGAGTACAATACCAGCACCAAGTCGCGCTGAAATCGTGCTTCGAACTCCGCACGGATCACTAATCGCAGCCATAATGACCAGGAAACCTGCAGAGATCCCGCGATGCCGAAGGCCTCCGCGGTGCAAGGAGCGTAGGCGGGCGAATGCGCGTTGGTGGCTGGCCGAGAACCGCGGCTCAGCGTCTATAAATGTCGGCCCGTGTGGGCGGCAGGCCGCTTGAACCCCGCGCGCGCTTGGTGACGACGGTCTGGAAAATCTGTGCCGAGGCGCGCTCGAAGGTGATCGAGCAACCGGTGAGATAAAGCAGCCACAGCCGCGCCTTGGCCTCGCCGACTTCGGCAATGGCTTCGTCGAACCGTGCATGCAGGCGCTCGGCCCACAGCCGGCAGGTGCGGGCATAGTGCTCGCGCAGATTCTCGACGTCGTAGACGAGGAAGCCATGCGCCTCGAAATTGCCGAGCGTCATGCCGATCGTGTCGAGCTCGCCGCCCGGGAAGATGTATCTGATCAGCGCCTTGAATTCCGGACCCTTGCGTAAGGTCTTCTTCATGTCGCCCTTGCTGCGCCTGGTGATGGCGTGATGCAGGTAGATGCCGCCGGGCTCCAGCAGGCGGTGGACAGTCGAGAAATAGGCCGCGTGATTGGCGAGGCCGAGATGCTCGAACATGCCGATCGACGATATCTTGTCGAACGAGCCGGAGAGTTCGGCATAGGATTTGATCTCGATGGTAATGCGGTCCTCCAGCCCCTCGGCGCGGATGCGCTCGCGGGCGAGTTTGGTCTGCGCTTCCGATAGCGAGACGCCGTGGCCGACGACGCCGTAATTCTTTGCGGCATGGATGAGCATGGCTCCCCAGCCGCAGCCGATGTCGAGCAACCTTTCGCCGGGCTTCAGCCGCAGCTTGCGGCAGATGTGGTCGAGCTTGTCGACCTGCGCCTGGTCGATGCTGTTGGCGAAATCCTTGAAGTAGCCGCAACTGTAGACCATCCTCTCGTCGAGGAAGAGCCGGTAGAAGGCATTCGAAATGTCGTAGTGATGCTGGATCGCCTCCTGGCTCGAGCCGCTGACGAATGGGTTGCGCCCGGAGAGATCGGCGCGCGCCGTCATCTGTTTCCTCGAAAACAGCACGGCCGGCAGGTCGCGCAGGATCGCCAGTTTCGGCAATGACTTGAGCTTCGTCCTGAGCTTGCCTTGCGACGGCAAGGCATAGAAATCGAACAGCGATCCGTCTTCGACGTCGACCGCCTTGGAGATCCACATCTCGACAAGCGTCGAGAAAGCGGGCCGGCGGATCACCTGCCAGACGATGTCCTGATCGTTGATGGTGAGCACCGGGCCGGTGGCCGGGCCGATCCGCTCGCCGGTCCACAGCCTGACCGCGAAACCCGGCTTCAGCGTTTCGACAACCGTACGAACGATCCGTGCGGCTCTGGTCGCGGCGTCCCTTGGCATTTACTCGTCCTATCGCAATGCTACGATGCTAGTACGATGCGCCGAATATGAGACGTTAATGGGCCGTCGGCAATCTAGAGTGAGGCCAGACCCAGCAAAACACCGGAACGCGCCAGCACTAGGTTGCCTCCAAATGCAGACACCTGAGGCTCGCTCCCCTCGACGGTAGAGAGGATTTCGCGACTGACCCTCAAGACCCTTGACCGGCCTGTACGCGCCAAAGGCTCCAAACCCGCATGGCTACGCCGTCTTTTGCAAATCGACCAGAAGAGGAACCTTCTCGATCATTCAAAGTTAGTCGTCCGTCGAGTGTTCGTTCCCCAGACTGGAAACGACGGACAGCCCGTCTCGGCCACCGCCGAAGCGGGCCTCTGCATGAAACGGAGCCTGTATTGAAGGGTACACGTTTTAGAATCGCCCTTGAGGAAGACTGTTAAAAAGCCCGCGCCTCTGGCGCAGAGCGCTGGCTCCGATCGAGTTTGCGAAACCGATCTCAGCAGATAGCGAGGGGTCGTTATCTGCCGTCCCTAGAACTCTTAGCGCCAGCTAAAGTTCCAAGAACCGGGGCAAATGGAAGGCGAACGCATCACAACCCCTCGGTGGCCCACACCCATCAGATCAATGCCGGCTCTGGGCATGCGGTCACCCCACCACCTCCTCTTGTTGGCGAGATTGCGCCATACGCCGGACAGGGTGGAGGATCATCATCGTCATCACGCCGACGGCGATGCGGCCAAGGGGACCACGTCCTTTGACGTCGCCGACTATAAGGCGTTCCCCACAGCGTGAGCTTCCGATTTTGGCCGTTGTCTTCCGATGCGCCGTCCAGCGCCTTCAGAGCGCGCAGGATGTCGTCGATCGTTGCTATCGTTCCGTCATCCCACTGACGCAGCAGAGGTATGCCGGGAACCTTGCATGCGTCGGATGCCCAGGAAGCCAAAAGTGCACGCTTCTCTTCGACACTCAGTTCGGGGAGGCCCACGACATCAGCGGGATGAGTAATCCCTTGTGGAGCAGTCTTGCATTTCCGCTTTGATAAGAATTCGAATCCGGTTGTCATCTCCATTCTCCGCAATCTGTGCCTCCCGGCTGGGCCGGGAGGCGGGACCGCAGTTTGCGCATCTTCCGAGCAGTCAGGCGACCTTGCGCTGCCGCTGCGTATCCTGGCTGATCTGCTGTTGCTGAGACGGGGCTGCATTGCTCGACGACTCGAGACCAATGCGACGAGGCTTCAATTCGTCGGGGATCTCCCGGACGAGATCCACAGACAGCAGGCCGCTCTCGAGAGTGGCTTTCGCGACTTTCACATAATCCGCCAATTTGAAGACCTGCTTGAAGTTGCGGGTCGCCATGCCGCGGTGCAGAATCTGCCGATCGCTCTCGTCGGCCTGCTTTTGGCCGACCACGATCAGTTCCGGCCCGTGCTGGGTAAGCTCGACTTCGTCAGGGCTGAACCCGGCGATGGCCATGGTTATCCGGTAGTCATTGTCGCCGGTCTTCTCGATATTATAGGGCGGCCAGTCCGAGCGCACGCTGTTGTCGAGCATGTCAATGAGACGGTCAAAGCCGACCGTGGAGCGATAAAGGGGGGCATAGTCAGAGCTTCTCATAGCCATATCCTCCGTAAAGCAACATGGGTTACAAGCGGCGCCGCAGGACCCACCGCGACGCCTGTTCCGTCGAGCCTAAGCCTCGACGGCAATCGATTTGGGAATGACCAAGAAATCGTTCAAGAGCAGCAACGAATTTTTTTGCTCGGCTCTCGGGCACGTTAAATTCGAACAAAAAGGTCGATTTCAGATTGCTACTGATGCGGGCAATGTAGCCGGCTGAGCCTGGGTTCCCTGCCGGCTAGGCCCGAGTTTCCATTGCTGTTTTGTCAGTTATCAGGGGCCGCAACGACAGCCTCGGTCTTTTGGGCATGGTTCGTAGCGATTTTGAGTAGAGTTGATGCCGTTTCATCGGGCGTCCACCCCTGGCCTTCTGCGGCAGTCACCAAGGCCGCGAAGGCGGCTTCCAAGGCGACCTCGCAGTTGACCTCCCTGTCTGGGCTACTCTCGGGCAAGATCGGTGCTTCAACGGTTTGGGACATGCTCAGAAAGCGGCTCGCCAGCGAAAGGTTCCCATCTCCTGTAAAGCTTTCCGCCGCAGCGTTCTTTGCGTATCGGTTGGCACGATGCCTCCCCTCTGGCCGAAATCTATTGGGGTCTCTCTGCCTTCCGCTGTTAGCTCGATTTCGCGCCAACCACGCACCAGGCGGGCAGAGATTGGCGGGGGAAGGTCAAATCCGCTTCAGCCACACCACCACCGGCGGTAGCCTTGAAGTGGACTACCTAGAGCAAGAGCCGGCGGCTTTTGCCTGAGGCAGGTACCCGTCGCTCTTAGGTGGACTGAGCGACGGGCGGTGTTGCCTGAAAATGCGGAACTGCAACTTTAGCCGCAAGTGGGGATGCTAAAACCGCACGGTAAATGAAGTCTTAAAAGGCCCCGTGGGGTTTGAAAGACAAGCATCTTCGGGTGCAGTGGAGGCCGGGCCATTGATCCGCTTGGCTGGCAAGGGTCTCGCGACTCGGCACTCTTTACCGCGTCGCGAGACGCCTTTGTCAGTTGGCGCTGGCGACGGGAGCCACCAGCGGCGTGATGCGGCGAATTGCGACACGACGGTTCTGTCGTTCGGGCCCTGTCGTGTTCACCTTAAGATAGCGCTCGCCGTAGCCTTGGGTCGTCAGGTTCTCTGGCGCGATGCCAAAGGCGTTGGTGAGGGCCTCGGCAACTGCCTCGGCTCGCTGGTCGGACAAGGCCAGGTTTGCATTGTCGCTACCGACGGCATCGGTGTGGCCTTCGATCAAGAATGTTTCCGCCGGGTTCTTCTTCAGCAGCCGCTCCATTGCGTCCGCAACGCCTTGCAGCTTTTTGACTTCGCTGTCCGAGATCGCCGCCGAACCGGACTCGAAATTCAACGTGTCGAGATCAACCCGCCGGGCGATGTCGCGCACACGCGCCGAGCGTTTGACCTCGTCGACCGAGTAGAGGCGCTGGACCTTTTCCACTGGCGGTTGCTCGAGGAAGGTGTAGTAGTCGCCCGCATCCTCTACCAAATCGGACTCCAGGATGTATTGCTTGCGCGGGATGTTGAGCCGCATCGGTGGCAAGTCATCTCCAGGATCGCGCCAATCCTGCACGTCCTGGTAATACCTCTCGTCGACATAGCTCAGCACATACTCGCGGCCGTCCGGCGTGATGCGGGAGCGCTGGATGACGTCGCCATAGCGGTTGCGGATGGTGACGATTTGGTTGCCGTTGTCGCGAACGATCGTCTCGCGTGTGCGGCCCCCCGGCAGATCCTCGGAATACACATCCTTGGCACCACGGTTCATTCGCGGCGCATCATTGCTCTCGACTATCGTCTGGTTGTTGAACTGGATGATCACCCGGCCGCCAATTTCCGTGAGGACATCGGCGCCTTTTGGGCGTTCCGGCGGCTGACTATCTGGCGCCTTGTCACGGCGGGTACCCTTTTCCTCCGTCACCGGAACGATCTTCTCAGGCTTGATCTCCTGCTGCGCTGCCTTGTCGTCCGCTGGCGGTGGTCCGGCGTCTACAGGGGCAGCCGCAGGTGCGGCGGCCTGACCGCCATCGCTCTGCTGAGCAGGCGGTTTACCGTCCTTGCCCGGACGTATTGCATCTTTTTCGCTGTCGAGGACTGGTGCGGCGTTAGGATCCGCTGGCGCCTCGCCCTGAACCGGCTTTTCGCTTTGGACGGGCGCCGCCGGCTCACCATTGGCTGGCTTTTCGGAGGTTGCAGGCTGCTGATCGGTCGAAGGTTGCTCTCCAGTCACGGGCTGCTTTGGTGCAGGCTCCTCGGCGGCAGGCTGCTCGGCGGCTGGCTTCTTTTCGGGTTTGGTTTCCGCCGGTTGTTCACCTTGGGCAGGCTGAGTAGGCGCCTGGGGCACCGGGGTGGGTAAAGGCGCCTGATCTGCGGTTGGCTGGGCTTGCTCGACTGGCGCCGATTTGTCGGGGGCCGGCTGCGCTGGCGCAGCCTCGGACGCCGGCGCGGCCGGTTGAGCAGGCTGCTCCTTCGCGGATGGTTCAACCGGAGGGGTCGGTTCTGGAATAGGAGCTGCCTCAGACGCCGGGGCTGCCTCTTTTGGTTTTGGAGTAGGCTGTGGTTCGGTCGCTGGAAGGGGAGCGGCGCTTTCGGACGGAGCCTGTTGCCTCAGCGCGCAGGCTTCGGCGGACTCGCCCTCCTTACATTTCAACTTGATAAAAATCGGCGGTTCAGATGCGACGAACCGTGCGGCGCCGAATGCTGCGCTGCTGAGCGGTGCCCCGAACGGCGCTGAGGCGATCAGTAAACCGAGTGCGGTGCAGGCCAAAATCTTTGGTCGGCGTGTCATTTGAATTCTCCGTGTGGTGTCCCGTCGCTATCCAAACTGGGCACTGCCACATTCGTTCCGCTCATTCCGAATGATAAGCTCCCCAACAGAAACGACGGGGATTACTTCGGAAGAGGGGCGGCAAGTTCCCGGGCTTGGCCGGAGATACAGTCGAAGGACGGCCGCCTGTTCCGGGGCAATCTGTGTCTGTTATATCAAAAACGCCCGCTGGCCGGGAGCCAGCGGGCGACGGGCCTTCCGGCCCTTTTGACCGCTTGGAGGGACCCAGCGGGCAAATGGCTTCGGCGCCGCGATCTGACTTGCGGGCAAACGACTTTAGTCAATGTCAAGAAATCGGTCCGGTTCAAAGTGGCGTAGATTGCGAGCTGGAAGCTGTTGCTTGTGCCGGTCATCGGTCTTGATCGAACCTCGAGGCGCCTCGGACAGACTGGCATGGTTCAGATGTGTGCAGTGCTCATAACTATGGTCGCGCGCTCCGCAGCGAGAACAACACATGGGGATTTGGTCCAACAGCATTCACTAAAATGCGCGACTTGAGTTTTGGTTGCCGAGCCCAACCAAACGGGTGCTTGATTAAGGTGACGTGGCGCGGTTCAACGTCTAGGGCGAACAAGAATGGCTGTTTGGCGCCTCGCGATGGACTTATTACAAGCTTGGTCGATAGGCGCCGCCGCCGCCAGCACCGCGCAGGCTTCGGCCTAGCGACGGCGCACAGATTGCGCGTATCGGCCCAGATGCGGTTTTCCTCCCACCGGATGCGTATCTGTACTACATCTTCCTGATCGGTCACGAAATTGCCGGCGCCAGTACTATTAGCTATCCCGCGTCTGTCTCCAACGCCGCAGGCGATGAAAAGTGGGAGAGCTCTGAAAATCCCGATGTGCTGTAACGACCAGCAAAACCGCGAATAACAAGACCAGCGCAAACGCTAACCCAAAAACCCAGCCCATTGGACCTCTCTCCGTTACCCCCGACAACGCGCTGCCGGACACAAAGTTCGCCATCCATGGGCGCGGCGATGGATGGTTAGGTCGCTACAGGAATTCCAATTGTCCGATTTCGATCGTAATTTGCCGTGTCAAGCGAGGCGCAGGCCCATGTTCGGCCGGTCACATCGTTGACTCCGGCCATCCCAAGAGCGTAAGCCGGGCCGCACCTCACGTCCAAGGCGCGGCGCTTCACCCAAAGGTATCAACATGGACGATAAATATTCCAATGCGCGAGAGCACTTTTTCGCAGCACTTCGCACGCTCGCAGCGTCTTCCGACAGCATACAAACGCGCTTGATCGATGCTAATGTGAACATTTTGCACGTCACGATCGATGAGTTCGCTGGGGACCGGGAACTCAAGTTCAAGTTTGCAAAAATACTGGATCTTCTGGCCGTCGACCAGGACGATATGGAAACGGTCGCTGTTGAGACAGCCGCGCATATGACGGATTTTGAAGCCGTCAAAGTCGCAGACCTCATCTGCGATTTTTACTACGAACTCACATAGAGCCCGGCGGTATGGGTGGATGATTTCCGCTTCATCCACCGCGTGGCGCCGGAACCTGTGCAATCAAAACGCTAGGGACGGCTGAGGTTGATCTGGCTGATCACAATGTTCTTGCCGGTCGCCGGGTCCTTGTCGATCGTCGTCAAACGCATCCCATCGTCTCCAACCTTTTCCAGTCTCAGCTGGGCGGCCCGATCGCCATTGACTTCTTTTGCCCAATGAATGCCAAGGACCAGGGCGTTGCCGGAACGATTGCCACTGAGGCCGGCAGGGCCGGTGCTCGATCCGGTGTATGTGCCGGTATATGTTTTGCCATTGGTCTTGACGTCGGCGCCGATCGCTCGCGAGAAGACCACGTACCCTGTACATTTGCCATCAAGTGACAACGAGCTCTCGGTTGCGTTGGACGCGAATTTGCAATTGATTTTGATGGGCTTGGAATCAGCGTCGGTTTTGACCGTGCCCTTGCCAACCCAGCTCCCCGCGAATGATTTCAGAAAGGCGCCGTCGGCGGCCTGCGCAGATCCCGCGATGCAAAGCATTGCCGCGGTCAGTAGCCCAAGGTTTTTTGTCATGATCAAATCCTTCAGTTCACCGCAAGCGCGTTAGTTAATTGCGCCAGCGCGATGGGGTGCAGATATGGGTTCGCAGCAAATTGCCCGTCTATGCGCTGGCAACTGCCTTCTCTATTTCCTGGGCCGAATGACCCGTGAGGTCCTTGGCTATTTCGCCAACAAGCACGGCCGTTAGTTTCTGGTGATAATGCTTACGCAGTTCCCCAAGCGTTCGAGGAGCGGCGATGACGATCAGATTTTCGATTTGTCCGCCGAGAACCTGTCGGTTGAGCAGGTCGGCAGTTCCAGCTGCAAAACTGTCTTCTTCGATTTGACTGTTGTCCGGATTGGCGGAGCTGCTCGGATGACGCGCGCCGGACCCCTTGTTGTCGTTGGTTACGTCTTCGACCGTCGAAGCCGTGAGTTTGGGATTGGCTTCGTCTCCTGAGTTGCGAAACAGGTTGAGCCTCTCGCCGTCAGCCACTGCAACGGTGGCACCTCTAGGAATATCCATTTGGGAGTCTCCGAAATTGCGCCAATCGTCGACTACCCAATTCGATAGATAGCGTGCTGACGTGAGCCTCAACGTCTCAAGTCGCCATTGGATGCTTTGAGAAGAACCTTTTCATTGAGGCCGGCCCACATCTCGCCGGAGAGACCCTTCGTGCCCAAGCACCTTGGAGACGAGGGAAACAGCCATGGCAGTTCCATTCAGTTTTAGATTTGGCTAATGATCGGGCTACGGGGGCGCGGCAGCATCGATCCGGTGCGCGTGCTGCTGGACCTGTCCATCAGCGCCAGCCGCGACTGCATAGAGACGCGCGACATCGCTCAGTTGCACCTCAATCAGGTGCGAGAGAAGCTTGCCGCGCTGCGTTCGCTTGAGCACCGGCTCGAGAGTTCAAGGATATGGCCTCGCCGGCCAAGGCTGGAGGTTGCTGTGGTTGATTGCAGAGCCCTTACTTTAGCGATGGTTCCAGATCTTCACAGCGGATAGCAGCAGAATGGCAGCGAGCGCTGGCAGGAGTAATTCGTTGGGCACGAGGCCGAGCAGCCGGCCGCCGATGAAAGTGCCAACTATTGAGCCCGCCGCCATGATCAATAGAAACATGCGATTACGGCCGAGGACGGAAAAGCTTTGGTCGCGACTATATCGGGTAAAGCCAACGAGCATAGTCGGCAGGCTTACCACAAGCGACAGGCTGCCAGCGAGTTTGATGTCGGCGCCAAACAGGAGGATCATTGTCGGAATGAGGAGCTCGCCGCCGGCGACGCCGAGCAGGGATGCTACAACGCCGATGATCAAGCCGGCGACGACACCGGCGACAGCTTGCGCGGTGCCGACCAATAGATGCTCTCCCGCTCTGGCGTTATGACCAACCATCAGGATGACCGCGATGGCGACGAGCAAGATGGCAATCACCCTGTAAAGCGATTCAGACTTGAGGCGGGTCGCCCACCCCGCCCCCAGCCATGCGCCAAGGAGGCTACCCGCGAGCAGATTGACGATGATCGGCCAGTCAGCTGCAATGGTACCAAAGGATACCGTGGCCGCCCGGAACGGCAGGGCCGTGGCGACCACAACTAGGCTCATCGCCTTGTTAAGGATGACGGCCTCCAGCGCCGCGAAATTGAAAACTCCAATCAGGAGCGGCAAGCGGAACTCAGCTCCACCAAGCCCAATCAGACCGCCTAGCGCTCCTATCAGCGCTCCCCCACCGAAAGCAGCGGAATTGCTGCGGTGTTCACTCGGTTCCTTTGCCAGTGTCATGGGTCCGCTGAGTCTCCGGCCGGGTCAGGCGGCAGCACGGTGTTCTTCGCGAGCAGCTTCCCACACTTCGCGTGCGGCATCGGCGTTCAATGCCGCAATCCCCAGACCCACCATTAAGTCTGGCCATGCCGACCGCCAGAGGAATGCCGTGACCAGTCCGGCGGCAATAATGGCTATGTTGGCGAACGCATCATTACGGGCCGAAAGAAATGCAGCCTTTGTCAGACTGCCGCCATGATGTCTGTATGCGGCGAGCATGTAGGCACAGGAAAGATTGACGGCGAGTGCACCAAGCCCCGCTAGCGTCAAGGCGACCGGCTGTGGCGGCACGGGCATGTTGAACTTTTGCCAGGCCGTCCAGAGCGTAGCCAGACCCGGCACGAGCAGAATGAGGGCGAGCGCCATACCTACCCGCGAGCGCGAGCGCAACGACCAGCCGAAGGCGAGTAGTATGAGGAGGTTCACGGACGCATCTTCGAGAAAGTCGATGCTATCGGCGAACAAAGACACCGAGCCTATGGCGAGCGCCACGGCGAATTCAATGCCAAAATAGCCGAGGTTGAGTAGCGCGACGATGAGGACGATGCGACGGAGTGCTGGATTCATTCTCTGAGCGTATCTGAGCTCAGAGCATGGGCCAATAGATTTGCTGTGTCCTGTAAACGACCGTGTTCTGGACATGAGGCCGAGGTGCCATCGAAAAAGCAATTTAAAGGCCAACTTTTATACGGAAACTGTTTGTGATTTCGATTGCAGACAACAAATCTTCGAACGCGATGCTGGTACTACCGCGAGATGGACAGCGTCTGCCTTGAGTAGAGAGCGCTATTCAAAATGTACCCGCATCCAAGACAACGGAGCAGGAACCGCCGATCTGATGAGTGGGGGGAAAGTCGGTAACGCTCTCCCGCCACCAAATTTCATCAAATAAAATTTGTCGCTTAAGTGCCATCCAATGCACCTTGGCGGCTGGTTTCATGTCGCGCCATGTTGCAAGCCACTACCGTTGATTTCCAAGGGTTTCCTGCGACTATCGGCAAGTCCGTGCGACATGGACGCGACATGGGGCGATGGAATGGGCAGTTTTACGATCGGCATGTCATCGCAATCGCAAATCGAACGAAGGCTTTCCCCGTCTGCAATCCTCTCGCAGATCACGTCGGCGAGTTAATAGGGTCGGTCGTGCCATTCTTGGTCCTCAACGGCATCAGCGGCCTTTCGGCAGGCTGTCCGTGTTGGTTAGCGGTCTGAGCGCATGCAGGTCGGCTAGTTTTGGTGAGGAACAACGTACGCTCTTGGGAGGTTAATATATTAGCGGAGGCTGATATGCTTGCGACTGTAGGCGCGGTGTTGGCTGCCAGGAATGACAACGCGGAAATTCTTGGGGTGCTTGACCTCACCAACAGAACGGAAGCCAAGCTCGGTGCCATTCGCCTCGGGAACGCCATCCAGTTCGTCGCCAATGCGTCGGTGCTTGGATATGACGTCCGCGCAGCGATGGTCTTCTATGGCGAACCGGGAACGCCAAGCCTGAGGGCAAAAGACTGCGAGCAGTTGTGGGCGCAATACGGAGTTGCCCTGCTTCAGCCATAGGGGCGCCCCCGTCAGTTCTGGCCCTTTGCATAGAAGGAACTGGTCGCCAATGTTACCCATCCAGCAACCGGAGGAATGTCATGGACGACGATCTGCGCCTGAAATTGAAGGAACTCAGCATCAGCATGCAAACCAGGGCGGCAGAACTCGCATTGCCCGGCGGCAACACCGATATTTCCGCGCTGATGTCGGGAATTGCAGTGACCCTTGAGGCGCTGCTGGTGATAGCCGAAGAGAGCAAGACGCCACGGTCAGGACCGTCAGTCGAGCCTGTGACTTCGCTATCTGATTGAAGCCTAATTGGGTGGTAGGAGGTTAGTGTGACTGAATTTATCGTGACCACGATCGACGGGAAGCAGTTTCGAGCCCGCAGCGAAAACGCTCGCTTGTCTACCGTCGTGGACCAGCTCAATTCCAAGGGTTATCCGCAGCCCAGCGGCGGATTTCGCTCATCCTGTCGCGAGTGAACATGAAATCGCTGCGCGCTGCGCCCTGGTGGCACGAGTACCAATCTGTCAGGCGCGACCCAGAAAGTTCGAAAAAGCTTCCAGGAAGCCCGGGCAGACTGGACGCCGCGGCGGATAATGAGGTTCACGGATATCCCGGCGTACATCCGCATTGAAGCGGTCAGTATCGCCGGCAGAAGAGCGTCCCAAAAGGGCTTTCGGCGGCTTCGTCGTGGGAACGAAAAAGGAAGAGAAGCAGAACTTTCGTGTGCGGTTTTTGCACACAAAATCTCGCAAGTAACTGATTTTATTTATTTATCTGCCCCATCCATCATCGGGGCGATGGCAAGTTTATGATGTAACATATTCATTTAATTATCTTTTTATGTCTCAGTCCGTCCAATGCCCGTTGGAAAGACAGAACAATTTGGAAAGAAGCGCGCAGCCGAACGCGACCGGATTTACGATTTTGCCGGCGCAAACTGAAGGCTATTTAGCATATCACGCCGCTCACTGCACACGTGGTGCACACGAAAGCTTCCGTCGTCGTCACCGGCCAGATCATCGACCAGACGACCATCAGGAACTGCGCGTCCTCGCCCAACAAGGTCTTCAATGTCCAGGTCGCCCGCCCGCCTGAGGGATATAGCCGAAGCGTTAACCGGTGTGCAAAAAGCATGAGGCGGTGGTTCGTTCGTACAGTCCAAGCCTTGGCGGCTCTACCAGCTAGCTAGGCAGCAACGCCGCCCAAATAGGCGCTGATGACCGCTTCATTGCTCGCTAGATCGCTGCCAAGGCCCTCAAGAACGATGCGCCCGGCTTTGAGCACGTAGCCGTAGTCGGCGAATTTCAAGGCGACTTTGCTGTTCTGCTCCACAAGCAGGATGGTCACGCCTTCGCGATTAAGGCGCTGGACGATGTTCATGACTTCCTTGATCAATTGCGGCGCCAAGCCCATTGACGGCTCATCGAGCAAAAGCACCTTGGGTGCGGCCATCAGGGCTCTGCCGATCGCCAGCATCTGCTGTTCTCCTCCGGACAGGTTCCTTGCGTCGCCATTCTGCCGGCGCGCCAGGATGGGGAAGAGCTCAAAAACATGATCAAGCCGCCGGCGCCGCTCGACATCGTCGGCAAGCGTAAACGAACCAAGGTCAAGGTTCTCCTTGATCGTCATGTCGCCGAAAATACGCCTCCCCTCCGGGACGTGGACGAGCCCCCGATGCGGCAGACGGTGGGCAGGGACCTTGGTTATGTCCTCGCCCAGGAAGCGGACACTTCCAGACGACGCTGCAATGAGGCCGGACAGCGTGCGCAGCGTAGTGCTTTTGCCGGCACCGTTCGCGCCAAGCAGCGCCACGATCTGACCGCGTTTGACCGAAAGGCTGACGCCGTGAAGCGCTTTGATGCCGCCATAGCGCGTGACGATTCGATCGGCGGAAAGAACAATGTCGGGCTCCATCAATCCTCCGTACCGAGATAGGCTTCGATGACCCTGGGGTCCGCGCGTACGGCCTCTGGCGTTCCATCGGCGATCTTCTGACCGTAGTCGAACACCACGATCTTTTCCGACACCTGCATGACCAGGCCCATATCGTGCTCGATTAGCAGGACAGTTACACCGGTCTCGTCGCGAACGCGGCGGATGAGGTGCACCAGATCCAGCTTCTCACGCTCGTTCAGGCCGGCAGCGGGCTCGTCCAGCAGGATGAGCTCAGGCGTCGACGCCAAGGCTCTTGCAAGTTCGAGTCGTCGTTGATCACCGTAGGAAAGACCGCCGGCAAGACGATGCGCATGCTGCTGGATGCCTACGAAATCGAGCCAGCGCATCCCGGTCGTGCGGATATTCTCCTCCTCGCGCCGCTGTGACGGCAAGTGCAAAATCGCCGACACAATGCCGTGGCGGCTGCGGCAATGCTGGCCCGACATGGCGTTTTCCAGAACGGTCATTTCCTTGAACAGCCGGATGTTCTGGAATGTGCGGGCAAGGCCGAGCGCGGTGATGCGATGCGGCGGCAAGCCGGTAATCGGCCGGCCGCCCAGTCTGATCGAACCGCCCTTCGGCTTGTAGAAGCCGGTCAGGCAGTTGAAGAGCGACGTCTTGCCGGCGCCATTGGGCCCGATGAGGCTGTTGATGGCGCCCTTCTCCACCGAGAACGAAATGTCGTGAAGGACCTTCAGTCCCCCAAAACTGAGGCGCAGATCGCGGACTTCGAGCAAGGCCATGGTCAAACCCGCTTGTCGGGCCAGAGCCCATTCGGCCTGAAGAGCATGATTGCCAGCAGCGCAACCGCGGTCACCAGTGGACGATAGGTGCCCGCCCCCCGCAGCACCTCTGGGAGCAGGGCCACGAGAATAGCGCCGAGGACGACGCCGGGGATGCGACCCATGCCACCCAGGACGACGCCGAGCAGGATCAGAAGCGATTGGTTGAAGGTGAAACTCTCCGGCGAGATGGCCGTCATCTTGGCCGCGTAGAGGCATCCGGCCACGGAAGCGATCACCGCGCCCATCATGTATGCCTGCAGCTTGGCCGAGACACGGTTGATGCCGATACCGGCGGCGGCGTCCTCGTCATAGCGAACGTAGAACCAGGCTCGTCCCATTCGCGACCGCTCGACGCTCAGGCAGACGAAGGCGGTGAGCAGTGCGAGCACCAGGAACGCATAGTAGAAGTGCTGCACCTGCATCAGCTTGAAGCCGAAGATTTCCGGTCGCTCGATGCCGATAAGGCCGCTGGCGCCACCGGTGATGTCGAGGTTGCGGGCGATGATGCGCACAATCTCGCCGAAGCCCAGCGTCACGATCGCCAGATAGTCGCTGCGCAGCCTCAAGGTTGGAGCCCCGATGATGATGCCAGCCACGCAGGCTGCCGCCATGGCGACCGGAATGGTGAGCCAGAAATTGAGCCCGAATTCCGCGGTCAGGATACCTGATGTGTAGGCGCCGACCGCGAAGAACGCGGCGTAGCCGAGGTCGAGCAGGCCAGCATAGCCGACGACAATATTGAGGCCGAGGCACAGCACGACATAGAGCAGCGCCGTGGTTGCAACCTCCGTTACATAGGCGTTGGCGAATTGCGGCAACACCAGCGCGCAGGCGACCGCCGCTAACGCAGGCAGCACAACGGACCAGCGCATCAATCGCGGTTGCGCGGCGGCCGGCAAGATCCTTGCTTCGGTCATCACACCCGCTCCACGACAGAGCGTCCGAGAATGCCGGTCGGCTTGAAGACAAGGAACAGGATCAGGGTCCCGAACACGAAGACGTCACGCCACTCCGAGCCGACGAAGGGCAAGGATGAGCCGAAAGCTTCGAGCAGGCCGAGCAGCAAGCCGCCGAGCATGGCGCCCGGCACGCTGCCGATGCCGCCTATGACAGCGGCGGTGAAGGCTTTCAGCCCCATGATGAATCCCATGAAGAAATGGACGCTGCCATAGTAGGCGCCGGCCATGACCCCGCCGCCGGCGGCGAGCGCCGAACCCATGAAGAAGGTCAATGCGATCACCCGGTCGACATCGATACCCATCAGCCGGCTCGCCCCCATGTCAATGGACACGGCTCGCATCGCCTTGCCGTACATGGTGCGTGAGACAAAGGCCTGCATGCCGGCCATCAAAGAGATGGAGGCTGCGACGAGCACCATCTGGGTGTAGGTGATGTGAACGGTGGAAATGTCCACGCCGGCAAAGCCGAGGTCCGTGTTGAATGCATAGTGCTTCCCGCCTGTCAGGGCGAGTGCCGTGCCGTTCAACACCATCGACGCACCAAGCGCCGTGATCAGGATGGAGAGGCGCGGCGCATTGCGCATCGGCCTATAGGCGAAGCGTTCGATGACAACGCCAAGCAGGCCGACAGCCAACATCGACACCAGCAGGGCGCAGACCACGCCCAACCAGCCGTTGCCGACCCATATGCCCACGAAGGAAAACACAACAAGGCCGACGAAGGCGCCATTCATGTAGATGTCGCCATGGGCAAAATTCAGGAGCTTGATGACGCCGAAGACCATGCTGTAGCCAAGCGCGATCAGGGCATAGAACGAACCGACGATAAGGCCGTTCACCAGTTGCTGAATAACCAGGTCGAGCGTCATTGATGCTCCGGGTGCAGAATTGAGAAAGTCTTGCCAGGGCGCAGCGTCAGTGCACACCAGACAATCGGCAGTGACGCCGAGGCGGGCACAAGGCCTGCCTCGGCGTCAACCTGCTTCGTCCTTATTCGACTGCCACCCACTTGCCGCCCTTGGCAATCACCGGGCGGAAGTTTGACGTCTGGAGCGTGTTCTTGTCGGTGAACTTGATTTCACCGGCAAGGCCTTTGAAGTCGCTTGCCTTGAGCGCCTCGATGATAGCCTTTTGATCCGCCGACTTGGCCCGCGCGATCGCGTCGACGATCAGGTCGCCCACATCATAGGAGAGGGCCGCATAGGCGCCGGCGTCGCGTCCATAGGTTTCCTTGTACTTGCCCTTGAAATCGCCCGCGCCAGACAAGAGGTCAACGGTCGGCGGGGACAGCAGATACACGCCCTCACCGGCCGAGCCGGCGATCTCCAGATATTCCGGCGAATTGTTGCCGTCGCCGAGCACGATGCCGCCCTGGAACCCAGCCTGTCGGAGCTGCTTGGTGAGCAGGGCGCCACCGGCATGATAGGCGGTCCAGAAGACAGCGTCCGCGCCGCTCGATTTGATCTTGGTGACGACCGCCGAATAGTCCTGCTCGCCGGCGTTGGTGGTTTCCTTGGTGGCAATCTCGCCGCCTGCACCCATGAAGGCTTCGGCGGTCAGCTTGGCCAGGTCGGACGAATAGGCATCGCCTTCGTCTATGACCGCGATCTTCTTGAAGCCATTCTTCTTGAAGAGCTCGACGGCCGTCGTCGCTTGCATGTCGCCGGTCGAATTGGCGAGGAAGGCATTGCCCTGATTGGCGGCGACCAGTTTGGTCGAATTCGCCCCGATGATGACAAACGGAATGCCGGCATCACCATAGATCTTCAATGTCGGCAGGACAGCGCCCGAGCAATAGCCGCCAACGATGGCGGTCACCCCTTCGGAGACAAGCTTGCTGCCTGCGGTCACCGCCTGCTGCGGATCGCAGGCGTCGTCGGCGGTGATGGTGATGACCTTGTCGCCGTTGGCGCCACCTTTGGCGTTGGCGGCCTCGATCGCCATCTTCACCGCGTTCTCCATATCCTGTCCCTCACTGGCCAACTGGCCAGTCATTGGGGCGACAATGCCGATCTTGATGTCGGCAGCCGCGGCCACTGTGGTCAGAGCCAGCCCGGCAAGGGCGGTGGCACAAGCGAGCCTTTTGAAGGAAACAACCATCATTCTCTCCATTTTCCCCTGTTGGCGCATCCGGGCAGTCCCCGGAATGCATTCTTCTGCCTTGTTGCCGAACCACCTATGGGAGGTTCGGCGTGGTTTCGCCCCTCGATCAGCCGCGGAGCGGGTAATGTTCAGCAAGATCGCGAGCCGGCGATGCGACTTGTCGCCGGCAAGGACCTGACACGGTGGATCAGTGACCGCCGCCGGCGGCCCGGGCATAGGCCCCCTGGTAGCGGTTCTCCCGGATGCTCTGCATGATCTCAGTCTCGCGGGCCTCCTGTGCCCGGACGGCGGCCAGCAAAGCCGCGGCATCGTCGATTGGAAATGCCACGACGCCATCTTCGTCACCCACGACGATGTCGCCTGGGCCGACGACCATGCCGCCTATGCAGACGGGAACATTGATGGCTCCTGGACCATCCTTGTAAGGTCCGAGATGGATGGCCGACCGTGCGAAGCATGGAAACGGATTGCGGCCGATGGCACCGGCATCGCGAATGGCGCCGTCGATGACAATGCCCGCGGCACCGCGCGACGCCGCGACACTCGTCATGATTTCGCCGACCAGCGCGCGCCCTTCATAGCCACCGCCATCGACGACAATGACGTCTCCGGGCTGCAACAGATCGAGCGCACGATGGATGAACTGGTTGTCGCCGGGGCGAGTCCTGACCGTCAGCGCCCTCCCCGCCATGACACTGCTCACGCGATGAAATGGCCGCAACCCGACAGCCCCGGGGACACGCGCGAGATTGTCGCTGATCAACGGCGTAGCAAGAGCGCGGAACGCGTCTACCAACTCGCCTTCCTGAGGTGCATCTGCCATCTCCCACTCTCCCGCTGCTTTGTGAATATAGTATCCAATCACGATTAATTCGGCGGAGTCAACCGACTTGCGATGATCCGTTGAAAAAAGCCAGATAGCGCCAAACCCCATGCGGATTGGCCCAACACGGTGGTCTCGTTCATCGCTCATCCGGGCTTGCAATGACATCGAAGTTCAAGATAAATTGGATAACATATCCATAATGCCATGACTGTGAAAAAGGATTTCGCCGTGAAGCACGCAGAAAAAGTCGTGATCGTTACCGGGGCGGCACAAGGCTTGGGCCTTGCCTGCGCCGAGCGCTTTCATGCCGATGGCGCTAAGGTCGTGCTTGTGGATGTAAAGGCCGATCGCGGGCGCGAGCATGCCGAACGTCTTGGCGAGCGCGCCGTCTGGCTGTCGGCCGACCTGTCCGAAATTTCCAAGGAGATGGCTGACGGCATCATTGCCAAGGCCACGCAAAGCTTCGGCGGTGTGGACGTCCTCGTCAACAATGCCGGCGTCATCCATCTGGATGACTTCGTGGATTTCCCGGAGGAGGCCTTCGACTGGGTCCAGCGCGTCAATCTCAAGGCACCCTTCCTTCTCGGCCAGGCGGCGGCAAGGGCAATGATCGCGCAGGGACGCGGCGGCTCAATCATCAACATGTCGTCGATCAACGCGATTCTGGCCATTCCCAATTCCGTCGCCTATGCGGTGTCCAAGGGGGGCATCAAGCAGCTGACGGCGGTGATGGCCGTCGGACTGATCCCGCACAACATTCGCGTCAACGCCATCGGCCCCGGCACCATACTGACCGACATGGTCAAGAGCTCGGTCATGGCCAGCGAAGCGCAGCGCCAGACCATCCTGTCGCGCACGCCGAGCGGCCGGTGTGGCGAGCCTTCGGAGATTGCCAGTGTCGCGTCCTTCCTGGCCAGCGACGACGCCTCCTACATTGTCGGCCAGACCATCTATCCCGATGGCGGTCGCCTGATCTTGAATTACACGGTGCCGGTCAAGGACTGAGCGCCCATGGCCGTCAAAACGCCCCGTATCAGTCTTGCAGGATCAGGCGCGCTGCTGCTCGATGGCGCGCAGGGGGCCTTTGATGATGCCACCCAGGAACTGGTCTGGGCGGTAGCGAACGCCGCGCTGGCCTTCGAAGGGGTATGCGAGACCGTTCCCGGCATGAACAACCTGCTGGTGCTGTTTGACCCGCTCACTACCAACGCACAAATCATTAGCGAGCAGCTGAATTCGCTCTGGGCCGGCACCGACGCCCACACGGTGACTGGCACGCATCATACCATCCCCGTCAGCTATGGCGGCGCGCGCGGCGAGGATCTCGCCGGCTGGGCCGCGCATTGCGGCATGCCTGTCGACGACATCGTCAGGCGCCACGCGGCGGCCACGTACACCGTCGCCGCCATCGGCGCCATGCCGGGCTTTCCCTACCTGTCCGGTCTCGAGCCGCGGCTTGCCTGGGCAAGGCGCAGCTCGCCGCGCCTGAAAGTGGCCGAGGGCGCTGTCATCATTGGTGGCGCGCAGGCGGGTATCATGCCGATGACGGCGCCGTCCGGATGGCACATTGTCGGCCATACCGACGTGAAGCTGTTTGACGTTCAGGCGGAATTGCCCGTGCTGCTCAGGCCCGGAGACAAGATTCGATTCACAATCGCGGGGATTGAGGGATGATCGAGATCCTCACCACCGGACTGCCGAACACGGTTCAGGACCTTGGCCGGCTCGGTCATCTGGCGATGGGGGTCAGCCATGGCGGCGCCATGGACAAGGAAGCGCTGGCGATCGCCAATCTTATGCTGGGCAATGATCCTTCGGCTGCCGGGATCGAGGTCGCGCTTCACCCGTTCCGGCTGCGCGCGCATGTCGACACTGCCGTCGCGATCACCGGCGCGGATTGCGCCATAAGCGTCGGCGATCGGCCCTGCCCGCCCTGGTGGGCCACAACGATCCGCGCCGGCGAGACCCTTGCCCTCGAAGCACCGCATCTCGGCGCTCGCTCCTACATTGCCTTCGCCGGCGGGCTCGATCTGCCGCCCATCATGGGTTCGCGCGCGACGGATGTGAAAGGCAATTTCGGCGGGCTCGCCGGACGCGGTCTGTCGCGCGGCGACAGACTTGCGCTCAAACCTGCGCAAGGCTCCCTTCCCGCAGGCGGCGTTGGCGCGGCGCTGGAGGAGCGACGGGGCGCGACTGACGGCCTTGCCTCGGCAATAGGACTGCGGGTTCTGCCGGCCGCCGAGTTCGACGCTTTCACGCCGGAGGCCCAGGCGGCTTTCATCGGCAGCGAATGGAGCATCACCAACAACGCCAACCGCATGGGATATCGCCTTTCCGGAGCGACGCTTTCCCTCGCCTCACCGCTGGAATTGCTCTCCCATGGCATCGTGCCGGGCACCGTTCAGGTGCCGCCGTCCGGCCAGCCGATCATTCAGCTTGCCGATGCCAACACCTGCGGCGGCTATCCAAAGATCGCCACGGTAATCGAAGCCGACCTCTGGCGGCTGGCGCAGGCGCCGGTCGGCGCGCGTCTGCGTTTCCTGCCGGTCTCGATCGGAGCGTCGACAGAGGCGCTTCGCGCGAGCCAGCAGCGGCATCACGACTTTATCGCCGCACGCGACCGCATGGCCGGGTCGGCCCTGGCCAGTCTGATGAAGGACTTGTCGCGCCGCCGCCAACTAGGTCCATATCCAAGGGTGGCAAAAGCGCCGATCCGATACCCCTATTCAACGCGTGCCAGCGAGCAGGCAGATCCATGAAAATTCGCCCTTTCACGATCCAGATCGCCCAGGCCGACATCGACGAATTGAAGAGGCGCATCTCGAACTGGCGCGAGCCGGACCAGCTGCACGCAATAGGCTGGGCTCAGGGGACGGAATACAAGGAACTGCGACGTCTTATGCAGCACTGGCATACCGGCTTCGACTGGCGCAAGCAGGAGGCCGCCTGGAACCTACTTCCGCACTACCAGACGGATATCGGCGGCGAAACTATCCACTTCATCCATGCGCGCGCCGCTGTTCCAACCGGCAGAACGATCCTTCTCACCCATGGCTGGCCAGGCAGTGTCTTCGAATTTCATAGGCTGGTTCCCCTTCTGACAGACCCGCTTTCCCATGGCGGAAGGCAGGAGGACGCCTTCAACGTCGTGATCCCATCCATTCCCGGCTATGGCTTTTCGAGCCGGCCAAGCAGGCCTGGTCTCAACCTGTTCACTGTAGCCGACCTTTGGGCCGAATTGATGAGACGTCTCGGCTACGAGCGATATCTCGCCCAAGGTGGAGACCTCGGCGCCAGCGTGTCGACATGTCTGGCACATGCGCATCCAGACAGTCTCGCCGGGGTGCATCTGAATTTCATTCCCGGCTCATACTCTCCTCCCCATGACACAGGCCCGGATGGCGACCTGACTTCGGAAGAACGCGCCTTCCTGGGACGGAAAGCCGAATGGGCGGATCTCCACGGCGCCTATGGCCATATTCAAGGCACGCGCCCGCAAACGCTTGCCTACGGGCTGACAGATTCGCCGGTCGGACTGGCAGCGTGGATGATCGAGAAGTTCCGCGACTGGAGCGATTGCGATGGCAATCTGGACAATGCACCATTTTCGCGGGACGACATCCTCGCCAACATCTCGCTTTACTGGTTCACCAGGACCGTCGCTTCGTCGATGCGCCTCTATTGGGAAACTCGCGCCCGACCGCTTGCCTTCCGGTCCGGCACGGCGATCAAAGTCCCACTTGCGGTGGCGTTGTTTCCGAAAGAGCTGCCGATGCCGCCAAGAAGCTGGGTCGAGCGTGTCTTTCCGGACATCCGCCGGTGGACAGCGATGCCGCGCGGTGGTCATTTCGCGGCCCTCGAGCAGCCCGCTTTGCTTGCACAGGATCTAAGAGCCTTTGCCGGCGGTCTGGATTTCTAACGTCACATGCGTCGCATGTAGCCAAACCCCGAAGGCCAGAGATGAGCAATACCGTTCTCACCATCGATGCATTGCATAAGCGCATCGATGCGATTTTCCGCAAGGCCGGACTGAACGCCATCCAGGCCAGCGCCATCGCACGGGTCATCGTCGCGGCGGAACGCGATGCCTGCAAGTCGCATGGTGTCTACCGGATTGAAGGTGCCCTGCGGACGATCAAGGCCGGAAAGGTGGAACCGGACGCGGTGCCTGAATTGCTGCCGCAAGACGCTCCCGCCATCGTGAAAGTGAATGCTAAGCGCGGCTTCGCCAACCCGGCTTTTGAATTGGGCCTGCCGGTGTTGATCGAGCGGGCACGCTCGTGCGGTGTCGCCGCGCTTGTGATCAACGATGCCGTGCATTTTTCCGCCCTTTGGGCCGAGGTCGAAGGATTGACACAAGCCGGTCTTGCCGGCCTGGCCATGTGTCCGAGCTATGCTACCGTCGCCCCGACCGGCGGCAACAGACCCCTGCTGGGCACCAATCCCTTTGCCTTCGGCTGGCCGCGCGAAGGACAGCCACCTTATGTTTTCGACTTCGCGACCTCGGTTGCCGCGCGAGGCGAGATCGAGCTCCATCGCCGGGCCGGCAAAGCGCTGCCGGAAGGCTGGGCCATGGATTCGGATGGCAGGCCAACGACGGATCCCGAAGCTGCCCTGGCGGGTGCCATGCTTTCCTTCGGCGGGCACAAGGGTTCCGCCATCGGAACGATGATCGAGCTGCTCGCCGGGATCATGATCGGCGACCAGACCAGTCCCGAGGCACTCGATCTGCTCGGCACCACGACACTTTTTCCGTCGCATGGAGAGTTGATCATCGCTTTCTCGCCACAAGCTTTTTCCGCCGGCCGTCCCGGAAATCCGCTGGGCCGCGCCGAGGCTCTGTTCGAGGCGATCCTTGGCCAGGGTGCGCGCCTGCCCTCGCAGCGGCGGTTCCTTGCGCGCGCGACAGCGGAAAGGGACGGCATCAGCCTCTCAGCCAAGGAGATCGAACAGCTCGACCGTCTTCTCGACGAAGGCCTCGGCGGCGTTTGAATCGATCGTGAGCCAGTCGGGCGGTTTTGGATGCAGCGAAAACGCGATGGCATTCAAATCAGTCGGTACCCTCGATGAGGATGAAGTCGCCATCGGCGGCGCCTGCCCGCAGAGCCTTGGCTTCGGCATATTCTGGGCTGTCCCAGAATTCCTTTGCCTTGTCGAAGCTCCCAAACTCGAAAATCAATGTGCGGGCTTTGGGGTTTCCTTCCTTGATCAAGGCGGTCTCTGGTTTGACGAAGACGCGGGCGCCATATTGTTTCAGCAAATCGCCCGCAACCTTGGCGTAGTTGGAGTACGCGTCCGAATTGGTGACGGTGACTTGCGCGATAAGATATCCCTTAGTCATCATGACTGCTCCTTAAGTGGTTCCAAAATGGACGAAGTTCGACCTCGCCGCCTGCGCAGCTCTCGGCAGATAGTATTTATCAAGCGATTGCCGCGAATGCTCTAACGCTGATCCCGTCCTCTTCCAGGCGGGCCCGGACGCGCGCGGCAATTACGACTGCCGCCGGCGTGTCACTATGAACGCAGATCGAATCGATTGGTGTTTTGAGCGCCTGCCCGGAAATCGTCTCGATGGCGCCTTGCTTGACCATCCGGACGACCCGTTCCGCCGCCTTCTCCGCATCGTGAATGACCGCGCCTTCCAGCTTGCGCGAGACAAGAAAGCCTTCCTCCGTGTAGGCACGGTCGGCGAAGATCTCGGACCTGACCGTCAGGCCCGCGTCGCGCGCGATCCTGTCTTGGAAGCCCAGCGCAATGGCCAGGCATATCAGGCTGGGATCGACGGCCTTGACCGCGCGCGTCACGGCTTCGGCGACACCGCGGTCGGTCTGGGTAAGGTTGCCCAGCGCGCCATGCGCCTTGACGTAGCGGATCGGGTGGCCGGCATAGGCGGAGAGCGCCTGCGCCGCGCCGATCTGGTAGGCGACCAGCCTTTCGATCTCGTCCACCGAATGCGGGATGACGCGGCGTCCGAACCCCCACAGATCGGCGAAGCTCGGATGCGCGCCAACGGCGACGCCCTTCTCGCGCGCCATCGAGAAAGTGGCCGCCATGATCTCGGGGTCACCGGCGTGAAAGCCGCAGGCCACGTTGGCGGAGCTGACGATGTCGAGGATCGCCGCGTCGTCACCGAGTCTGTAGGCGCCGAAGCCTTCGCCCATGTCGGAATTGATATCGACCTGCAGTCCCTTGGCCGTCATGGCGCTTTCCTCAATGGTTCGAACGATCGCCTGTGCCTTCATGCCAATTCGTAGAGCGGCGTGCCGTAACCGACGACCGCTCCGTCCTCGACCAGCGCCGTGCCGAACACGCCATCTGCTGGCGCCACGACTGCTTTCAGGCATGGGCCAACCTGCAGGACGCCGACGGTCTCGCCCTTGCGAACTGTCTGGCCAGGTTCGGCAACCGGGTGGCCGGTCGTTGGATGATTGAGACGGAACACGCCGACGCCAGGCGCGCGCACGCCCTTGAAGACCATTTCTGCCACCGGCGCTTCGGCCACAGCCACGGGTGTTTCGGCAACAACGGATTGCATAAGCAGGCGCAGCGAAAACCCGGCCTCCGCCAGTTCGATCTCGCCAATGCCCGCGCTTGCGCACCAGGCGGCCAGCCTTTCGATTTCCTCAACCGTCATCGCCGCCTCGTCCCTCGAGCAGACCGCCTTTAATGAGACGGTCGAGATGATGGATATCGAAGCCTCCGGCGGCGAAGCCGCGCTCCTCCATCAGGATGCTGTGCAGCGGCGCGTTGGTGGCGATGCCGACAGCGTCCATCTCGCCCAGCGCCCCGCTCATGCGCCGGATCGCCTCGGCTCGCGTCGCGCCATGCGCCAGCAGCTTGGCCACCAGCGAATCGTAATGCGGCGGCACCGTGTAGCCGGAGTAGAGATGCGATTCGACGCGGATTCCGGGACCGCCGGGCGGCGTCCAGCGCTCGACCCGGCCTGGGTGTGGCCGGAAGCTGTAAGGATCTTCAGCGTTGATGCGGCATTCGACAGCGTGGCCCTGAATGCGGATGTCTTCTTGGCTGAACGACAGGGGCTCGCCCCGTGCGATGCGGATCTGTTCCCGCACAATGTCGATGCCGGTGACAAGTTCGGTGACGGGATGCTCCACCTGCACTCGGGTGTTCATCTCGATGAAATAAAAGTGCCCGTCCTCGTAGAGGAATTCGAAGGTGCCCGCACCGGTATAGCCGATGGTCAGGCATGCGTGGGCGCAGAGGTCGCCGATCTCGGCGATCGCCTCGCGGGCGATGTCGGGCGCCGGAGCTTCCTCGATGATTTTCTGATGGCGGCGTTGCATGGAGCAATCACGCTCGCCGAGCCAGACCGCTGTACCGTGCTTGTCCGCCAGAATCTGGATCTCGATATGGCGCGGGTGCTCGAGGAATTTCTCCAGATAGACTTGCGCGTTGCCGAAGGCCCGGCCGGCTTCCTCTCGCGCCAGCGACACGGCCTCCATCAGTGCGCGCTCTTCGCGCACGATCCGCATGCCGCGCCCGCCGCCGCCGCCCGCCGCCTTCACGATGACCGGATAGCCAATAGCCTCGGCAATGGCGCGCACCGCTTGCCCGTCCTGCGGCAGCGCACCCTCCGAGCCCGAAACGCAGGGAACGCCGGCAGCGATCATCGTACGCTTGGCGGAGACCTTGTCGCCCATGGTGTGGATCGCCGCCGCTGACGGCCCGATGAAGGCAAGGCCGGCATTTTCGACAGCCTCGGCAAAGGCTGCGTTTTCCGAGAGGAAGCCGTAGCCCGGATGGATGGCGCCCGCGCCGGTGAGTTGCGCGGCGGTGACGATTTCCGCGATGTTGAGATAGCTCTCCGTCGAGGCTGCCGGTCCGATGCAGATCGCCCTGTTCGCCAATGCGACATGGCGAAGGCTCGCATCGGCTTCCGAATGGGCCGCCACCGTCTTCAAACCGAGATCGCGGCAGGCGCGCAGGATGCGTAGTGCAATTTCACCGCGGTTGGCGATAAGGACGGTATCGAACATCGCCCTTACCCCAAATCTTCCAGAACGAACAGCACGTCGCCGGACTGCACGGCGGCATGGTCATCGAAAGCGATCTGCACGATCCTTCCGGCGCGATCGGATTCCACGACATTGAACGTCTTCATGGCTTCCAGGACGCCGACCTTCTGCCCTTCCTCGACCACATCGCCGACCGAAGCGAGCGGCGGTTCGCCTTCGTTGCCGGAACGGTAGAACACGCCGGTCAGCGGCGCGCGGATTGAATGCCGCGCGATGGATGGAGCCGTCGGAGCCGGATTTGAGGAAACGGCGGTGCCTAGTGCTGGCCCTGGCTGCGGCGATGCAGATTGCGCCGGCTTCGCCTGCCTGGAAATGCGGATGCGAACCCGATCGCGCTCGACTTCCAGTTCACCAATGGGCGAACGCGAGACAAATTCGATCAGTCTCTGGACGAAGTCGAGATCCATCGCCGGCACTACCGCAACGCTTCCACGGCCTCGGCGATGCGCCCGATCGCTTTTTCGATCAGGTCCATCGACGTGGCTATGGAAATGCGGAAATGCGGCGACAAGCCGTAAGCCGAGCCCTGCACCACCGCGACCCGCGCCTGGTCGAGCAGGTAGAGCGAGAGCTCGTCGTCGCTGCCGATAAGAGTGCCGTCCGGGCGGCGACGGCCGATCAAGGCCGAGCAATTGGGATAGAGGTAGAAGGCGCCCTCCGGCGTCTGGCAGGCGAGGCCAGGGATTGCCCGCAGCAGCTCCAGCGCTCGATCACGCCGTGCCTGGAATTCGAGCGCCCGCGGGCGAAGAAAGTCCTGGGGACCTTCCAGTGCGGCTATGGTCGCGGCCTGCGAGATGGATGACGGGTTCGACGTGCTTTGGCTCTGCACGGTGGCCATAGCGCGGATCAGCGCTTCCGGCCCGCCGGCATAGCCGATCCTCCAGCCGGTCATGGCGTAGGCCTTCGATACGCCGTTGACCGTCAGCGTACGGTCCTTCAGCCGTGGCTCGACAGCGGCGATGGTATGGAAGGTGCGCCCGTCGAACAGAATGTGCTCGTAGATGTCGTCGGTCAGAATGTGGACATGCGGGTGATCGAGCAACACCGCGGCCAGCCCGGCGAGTTCGTCACGACTGTAGACGGCGCCGGTCGGATTGGATGGCGTATTGAGGAGCAGCCATTTTGTGCGCCCGGTGATGGCTTCCCGCAGGGCTTGCGGTTTCAGCTTGAAGCCATCCGTCTCTGTACAGGGGACGACCACGGGCTTGCCTTCACCGAGCAGGACGATGTCGGTGTAGGAAACCCAATACGGTGCGGGAACAACCACCTCGTCACCCGGGGCGAGCGTTGCCAGCAAGGCATTGTAGATGATTTGCTTCGCACCGCCCGCGACAGAGATTTGCGAGGGCTTGTAGTCGAGGCCGTTCTCGCGCCTGAATTTCCCGGCCACCGACTTTTTGAGCGCGGCCGTACCGTCCACCGCCGTATAGCGCGTCTCACCCCTGCGCATGGCCTCGTAGGCCGCCTCGACGATGTGCGGGGGCGTCGGAAAATCCGGCTCGCCCGCACTCAGGCTGACGACGTCGATGCCGGCCGAGCGCATTTCAATGGCCCGGGCGGTGACCGCCATGCTGGGGCTTGGCTTGATGACGTCGAGACGGGGAGCGATGAGGCCCACGGAACAATCCTCGGCATGACTGCCCCGGCCCGCCGGGCAGATGGTGTTCGATACAAATTGGATAATGTATTCTCTTTTCGACGTCAAACCCCTTTTTCTGCGTCAAAGACCGGGCTATGTCTTGTCGGAGAGGCGGCGCCGGTGAGAAAAGTATCCAATCTCCTGCCGCCACGTATGACATTCGAGATAGGGAACACGACCGGAATGGGCACAAACTATGATGTGGTAATCGTCGGCGGAGGCGTCGTCGGCAGCTCGATCGCCTACTTCCTGTCTGCCAATCCGGATTTCGGTGGCAAGATCGCGGTGATCGAGCGGGATCCCTACTACACGGCGTCCTCGTCCTCCTTGTCGACCAGCGCCATTCGCCAGCAGTTCGGTACAGCGCCGAACATCGCCATGTCGCGGTTCAGCATCGACTTCCTGCGTCAGGTAAAGACTCGGCTTGCCATTGGCGACGAGTTGGCCGACATCGGACTGCATGAGCCCGGGTATCTCGTGCTGGCGACGCCTGAGCGGGCCGACGCGCAACGTGCCAAGAACCGCGTTCAGCGCGGCATGGGAGTCGACGCGGAACTGATCGAGCAGGTCGATCTGGCGCGGCGCTTCCCGTGGCTTAACACGGACGATCTCGCCCTCGGCTCACTCGGCCTTGGCAGCGAAGGCTGGTTCGACGGCCCTGGCCTGATGCAGGCATTCCGCCGCAAGGCGCGCACGCAGGGCGTCGACTATCTTGCCGCGACCGTGACCGGACTGACCATGGCGTCTTCCAGCAAGGTAGGTGAAGTGGTGCTGGACAATGGCGACCGGCTTGCCGCCGGCACGGTGATCAACGCGGCCGGACCATGGAGCGCGGGCATTGCCAGGATGGCCGGCGCCGACCTGCCGGTCGTCCCAAGCAAGCGATGCGTCTTCGTCTTCGAAACGCCGGCAAAGATCGAGAACTGCCCCTTCATCTTCGACACAAGCGGCCTCTGGCTGCGGCCGGAAGGTCAGCTCTTCCTGTGCGGTGTTCCGCCGGTCCGCGAGAACGAGCCAGACGACTTTGGCCTGGATGTGGACTACGAACTGTTCGACGAGTTGATCTGGCCAGCGTTGGCCCATCGTGTGCCTGGGTTCGAACAATTGCGGATGCTGCGCGCCTGGGCAGGGCTCTACGAGTACAATACGTTCGACCACAGCGGCATCATCGGTCGACATCCCGAGGTCTCGAACCTTGTGCTGGCCACCGGCTTCAGCGGCCACGGCATGATGCATGCGGCGGCCACCGGCTCAGGCGTCAGTGACCTCATCGCCTACGGCGAGTATCGCTCTATCGACCTGTCGGCCTTCCGCTACGAACGGATCGCCGCCAACCAGCCCATCGAAGAACATGTCTACTGACGCGAAACGGGCGGCATGGCATCGCAGTGACAACGGTGCTATGCGTCCACTTCTTCAATCAAAACGGCGCCATTCAAAAGACTAGGCGGCCGCCCCCAGGCTGATTCATGCTCGTACAAAAGAAAACCATCTCGACCCAGGTCGCCGATGCCATCAGGCAGAAAATCCTGATGGGCGAATACGCGGCCAATCTCCAGTTGCGGCAGGAGCATCTGGCCACCGAGTTCGGGGTCAGCCGAATTCCCGTACGGGAGGCGCTACATCAGCTTCACTCGGAAGGCTTCGTCACGCTGGTTTCCCACAAAGGAGCTGTCGTCACCTCCATTTCCCTGGACGAGATTCTTGAGCTCTACGAATTGCGGGCCCGGATCGAAACATGGCTGCTTGCCTTGGCCATTCCAAGAATGACGGACGCCGACCTCGCGCTTGCCCGGGAACGAGCGGAGCAGCACCAGGAACAGGGCAAGACCGGTGAGTACTCGAACCAGCTGAACTGGAACTTCCACGCCACGCTCTACGCGCCGTCCGGCCGCAAGGCGACGATCGAATTGGTGGGGCGCATCTACCAGCAGTTGGAACGGTACACACGCATGATGGTAACGCTCACCGAGATCCAGGCACAGTCCGACCGCGACCACTGGCAGCTCATAGACCTGTGCGAAGCCAAGGATACACTGCGCGCCGTTGGCCTTTTGGAAATGCATATCATCACCAGCGGCAAATTCCTGGTCGACCGGCTTCAGGAATTGCGGGGCAGCTGACGGACCAGTCGTCCCGCACTCGATCCTCGTCGACCTCCCCAATCCGTCGCGCGGATCATTTGCCGGGCAGATTGGTTGCCCTGGTCAGCAGGATGACGCCTGCTTTGTCGGCCGTGTCGTAGTAGGTGAAGCCGGTGCGATTTTCCCGGCGCCCGCGCATCAGCACGGAAAGCCCGTCGGTTTGCGCCTTGGCTTCGGCGGCGTCCGCATCGCGGACTTCAAAGCCGATATGGAAGACGCCCTCACCCTTGGTATCGAGATGAATCCGCTGTGGTGAAGGATCGCCGCTCGGCTGGCAAAGTTGCAGCTGAACGTTCGGCATGTTGCAAATCCTGTATTGCATCACCCTGAAACCCTCGGGGCTGGGGACCTGGAGTTCTTCGTATTCGGCCAGCGGTGGATAGGCCTCCCACGGCCCGATGCCGATGGAGTCATAGTAGGCCTGCGCCTTGTCGATATCGTGCACGACGATGCAGATGTGATGCAGTTTGTCGAAATTACCCATGTCCTCACTCCTTGATCGGGACTGTATAGTTCAGCACTCGGCGCCCCCCGTCGGGGTAGATTGTCTCGCCGGTGATGTAGGACGCGTCCTCGCTGGCCAGGAACGCCACAACGGAGGCGATTTCGGCTGCGGTTCCGAGGCGCCCGAGCGGTGTGCGCGAAAGAACCGCCCGTCGCATCTCTTCCGAATCGATGAATGTCCCGTCCATGACCATATCCGTCGCGATGGTGCCCGGGCCGACGCCGACCACACGGATGCCGTGGGGAGCGAAGGCGACGGCCGCGGTGCTGGTGACCTGGTTCATACCGCCCTTGGAGATCGCGTAGGTGGCGACGCGCGGGTTGGCGAGGCCCGAATTGATCGACGACATGTTTATGATGACGCCGCCTCGGCCCTGCGCGATCATCTGACGGGCGGCAGCCTGAGTGCCCATGAACGCGCCCTTCAGGTTGACCGCGAGCACCCTGTCGTAGTCCGCCTCGCTGATGTCGAGAAAGTCCTGAACCGGAGCGATGCCGGCATTGTTGACCATGATGTCGATGCGGCCAAACCTGGCGACCGCCGCCGCGACCAGGGCATCGACCTGGTCCTTCTTGCTGACATCCGTGACGACGGCTAGGACGCTATCGGTCGAGCCTATTTCAGCGGCACATTTCTTCAGCTCCGCAGCATTGATATCGCCGAGCACGACAATCGCACCTTCGGCCAGAAGGCGTTCCGCGCAAGCGCGCCCGATACCACGTGCCGCTCCTGTGATGACGGCCACCTTGCCTGCCTGTCTCATATCCAATCCCTCGATCATTGTAAGTCGGCCACAGTCTCAGGGAGCGGTGGGCCGAGCTTGGCCACGGATAAGGATAATTCTCCCACCGAAGCCTACCCTAGCGGATCACGAAGGGATTGGCGGTCTTGCCAGCCGTGTCTATCCACACCGTTTTGGTCTGCAGATAGGAATTGATCGCCTCCTGTCCGCTCTCGCGACCGATACCGCTCCTCTTGTAGCCACCGAAGGGCGCCATATAGGAGACGGCGCGGTATGAATTGATCCAGACCATCCCCGCTTCCATCGCGGCCGCACCGCGCAGCGCCCGGCCCATGTCGCTGGTCCATATCCCCGCCGCCAATCCGTAGGGGCTGTCATTGGCAATGGCGAAGGCCTCGTCCTCGTCGTCGAACGGAATGACGGACAGGATCGGCCCGAACACCTCTTCACGCGCGATTCGCATGGTGTTGTTCACGCCCGTGAAGATGGTCGGCTCGACGAACCAGCCGTCAGCCAATTCGCCAGACGCCGGCTTTCCGCCACCCAGCACGCATAGCGCACCCTCGCGGCGCGCAATGCCGAGATACGAGAGCACCTTCTCGCGTTGGGCTTGCGTGGTAATCGGCCCGACCTGAGTCTCGGCCAGCGCGGGATTGCCCAATCGAGCGCTGGCCGCCAGCGTTATGACGTCCTCCACGAACCGGTCATGTATCTTGCGATGCACCAGCAGGCGTGACCCCGCGATACAGGTCTGGCCGCTGGCCGCGAAAATGCCTGATATCGCGCCGTTGACCGCGCTCTCGATATTGGCATCGTCGAAGACGATGTTGGCCGATTTGCCGCCCAGCTCCAGCGTGACGGTCTTGAGCTGTTCAGCAGCCGCACGGTAAACGGCGATCCCGCCGGGCTCACCGCCGGTGAAGGCGATCTTGGCCACGTCGGGATGGGAAACGAGCGGCACGCCTACATCCAGCGGCATGCCCGTTACGGTGTTGACCACGCCCGGAGGAAACCCCGCCTGCGCGAACAGTTTCACGAACTCCAGTGTCGAGGCCGAGGCGTGTTCCGACGGTTTGATGACGACGGTATTGCCTGCTGCCAGCAGTGGCGCGAGCTTCCATGTCAGAAGCAGAAGCGGCGAGTTCCAAGGCACGATTGCCGCAATGACACCCAGCGGCTCGTGGCGGGTGAAGGCGAACATGCCCGCCTTGTCGATCGGCAGCACCGCGCCTTCGATCTTGTCGGCAAGACCGCCGAAATAGCGGAACCATTCCGGGATATAGCGCAGCTGCGCCGTCATTTCGGTGATCAGCTTGCCGTTGTCGCGCGTCTCGATGGCGGCAATGCGCTCCGCGTTGTCGGCGATCAGGTCAGCCAGCCGCACAAGCAGCTTGCCGCGAGCGGTGGGCGTGATGCCAGCCCATTCCTTCGACCGGAAGGCCGCTTTGGCGGACGCCACAGCAGCGTCCACCTCGGCCTCTCCACCGCGCGGGATCAGCGCCCACGGCCTGCCGGTAAAGGGATCATGGCTCTCGAATGTATCGGCGGTCGCTTGGAGCCGACCGCCGACCGTGTTCTGGAAGCTGACCAGCGCCATATCGACCCTCAACAGGTGGCAAAGCCCAAATGGGCGCGAAAGCGGTTCTTGACCTCGACCGCGTCGCGCGGTGGCAGCGAGCGCGGCAGATTCTCGGCTGTGATTTTCAGCACGAAAAGGCGCGGACCGTCGGCCGGGCGACGAAGCTTTTCACACAGCGTGTCGACCTCCTCCAGCGAACGCAATTCGGCGGTTTCCGAGAAACCGCAAGCGGCCGCGACCTTGTCGAAACCAATGCCCTTACCGGTATGGCTGGACTGCATGCCGGTCTCGCCGAAATGCTGGTTGTCGAGCACGATCAGGTCGAGGTTTTTGGGCCGCGCCACCGAGATCGTCGCCAGCGAACCGAACGCCATCAGCTGTTCGCCATCTCCGGTGATCACCATGACCCGCTTGCTGGGCTGAGTCTGGGCGAGCCCGAGGCCGATCAGCGCAGCACCCCCCATGGCGCCCCAGAGATAATAGTTGTCGTTGCGATCACCGGCCGCATGCACGTCATAGCTCGGCGAGCCGAGACCGGTCACCACCAATGCGCCGTCGCGGGCATCAAGGAGCTTCTTCACCGCAACCCGGCGGTCCATAGTCGGTAAATTCATGTCGCTCACCACTTCTTCTTGCCGAGCAGCCGCTGCCCGATCAGCACCGCGATCTGCTGGTCGGCGTCGAAAGCCATCACAGCCGCTTGCGCCACCGTCTCCACGAGGTCGGGACCGGTTTCGGCGCGCAGCACCTTGAGGCCGATCGCCTTCAGCGAAGCCTCGGTCGCCTGCCCCATCGGCACTTGCCACGGGTTGAACTCGGCCCATTCGCCTCGCATCGTCACCAGGACGAGCAAGGGAAAGCGCGCATGTACGGGAAGCGACAGCATGTTGATGCAGTTGCCGACGCCTGAGGATTGCATGAGCACGACGCTCCGCTTGCCGCCGAGCCAGGAGCCTGCGGCAATGGCGATGCCCTCCTCCTCCGTCGTCAGGACATTGGTGACGACCTCGGGATCCTCACCGAAGAGGCGAATCAATGTGGTATGGCCGGCATCGGGCACATAGGACATCTGGCTGATGCCGGCGGCCTTCAGCACGTCGTAGACCTGATCCGGCCACTGCTTTTCAGACGCCGCCGGAGTGGGTGCAACAGCAGCCGTCTCCGGGTGTTTCGCTTGTAGGCTCGCCGTCACCTTGGACCTCCGAGAACTGAATTGCCATTAGATTACCTCGGCCATCCGATCTAATCTTCGTCTCTTTCTTGTGATCAGATATAATGATATTTGATAGCTCATGGAGTTATCGCAGCTGCGTACCTTGATCCACGTCGCCGAACTCGGCAGCCTCAGCAAGGCTGCCGACCGGCTACACATTGCGCAGCCGGCGCTCAGCCGGCAGGTGCGCATGCTGGAGGAGGAATTGGGTTTTGCCCTTTTCCTGCGCCACGGCCGCGGCATGGTGCTGTCCGAGCAGGGCAAGGAGGTTCTGACACACGCCATGCGCGTGATGGCCGAGATCGACGAGATCCGCGCCACAGCCACTCCCGCCAACGCGCCGCTGACCGGCGAAGTCGCCATCGGCCTGCCACCCACCGTTGCGGACATTATTTCGTTGCCGCTGGCTGCAGCCTTCGGCAAGGCTCACCCCAAAGCGAAACTCAGACTTGTCAGCGCCTACACCGGCTATTTGCTGGACTGGA
Organism: Mesorhizobium kowhaii; assembly: GCF_003253745.1. Lineage (GTDB taxonomy): Bacteria > Pseudomonadota > Alphaproteobacteria > Rhizobiales > Rhizobiaceae > Mesorhizobium > Mesorhizobium kowhaii. Next base: position 341,622 of record NZ_MZXV01000051.1, on the reverse strand, counting down.
TGCACCGGGGCGAGGTGGACGTCGCGGTGCTCTACGACCCGCGCATGGCGCGTTCGTTGCGCTCGCGCCCGTTGCTCCTGGAAAATCTCTTCCTGATCGGACCTCCAGACGCGGGGTTTTCAACCGTGCGTGCCGTATCGTTCGCCTCGCTCGCCGGCAAGCGCCTGCTGCTGCCCAGCATCAAGCATGGGCTGCGCATCATCGTCGAACGCTGCGCCACTGATGCCGGCATCACGCTCGATGTCGGCATCGAAGCGGACTCGTACTCCGCGCTGAAGGACCTGGTGCGCAACGGCCATGGCTGGACGATCCTGCCGCTCGCTCCTATCCATGCCGACGTGACCGCCGGGCTGCTCACCGCCGCGCCGCTGATCGATCCCGTGCCCGTGCGCCGCCTGATCCTTGCATACCCGGCAGACCGGCCTGCCTCGCGGCTGGCTCGGTTTGCCGGACAAGCGATTGAGGACATCGCCAAGGACCTGGTGGGGCGGGCGGTCTGGGTGGGCCAGCTTCTCGGCCCCTCACCTTAAGCATTTGAATTTAGTTATATCTGATCACGCCTGCCTTGCATTGCTGATAGGATGTAGAGGCGCGATAGTGAGGCCCGCAGCAAGACGAAGGCCGGACACCCTCATGGAACACTATCAGGACATTCGCGATGCCGTCGCCAGGCTGTGCGCCCGCTTCCCCGGAGAATACTGGCGCGCGCTCGACAGGGACATGGCCTATCCCGGTGAATTCGTCGGAGCGTTGACCGAGGCCGGCTGGCTCTCGATCCTGATCCCGGAGGCGTATGGCGGCTCGGGCCTGCCGCTTTCGGCCGCCGCCGCGGTGCTGGAGGAAATCCAGCGCGCCGGCTGCAATGGCGGTGCCTGCCATGCACAGATGTACACGATGGGCACGCTTCTTCGCCACGGCTCGGAAGCACAGAAGCAGCAATATCTGTCGAAGATCGCCACGGGAGAATTGCGCCTGCAAGCCTTCGGCGTCACGGAACCGACCAGTGGTACCGACACCGGCGCGCTCAAGACCACTGCGCGGCTCGACGGCGATCATTTCGTGGTCAAGGGCCAGAAGATCTGGACCAGCCGCGCCGAGCATTCGGATTTGATGCTGCTCCTGGCGCGGACCACACCGCTCAAGGACGGCATGAAGAAGACCGACGGCCTCTCCGTCCTCATCGTCGACATGCGCGAAGCCGTTGGCAACGGCCTCACCATCCGGCCGATCCGCACCATGATGAACCATGCCACCACCGAAGTCTTCTTCGATGATCTGCGCGTGCCCGCCGAGAACCTGATCGGCGAAGAGGGAAAGGGATTCCGCTACATTCTCTCAGGCATGAACGCCGAGCGTATCCTGATTGCAGCCGAATGCGTCGGCGATGCGAAATGGTTCATCGAAAAGGCGAGCATCTACGCAAAGGAACGGCATGTGTTTGGCCGAGCGATCGGCCAAAACCAGGGCATCCAGTTTCCGATCGCCAGAGCCTACGCCAACATGCGCGCGGCCGAACTGATGGTGCGCGAGGCGCTGAACCTCTACGAGGCCGGCAAGAACCCCGGCGCCGAAGCGAACATGGCCAAGATGCTGGCGGCCGACGCTTCGAACGAGGCTGCCAATGTCTGCATCCAGACGCATGGCGGGTTTGGCTTCGCGGAGGAATACGACGTGGAGCGCAAGTTCCGCGAGACCCGCCTTTATCAGGTCGCGCCAATCTCGACCAACCTCATCCTGTCATACCTTTCCGAGCACGTGCTCGGGCTGCCGCGTTCCTACTAGGAGGTGTCGCCGTGAACGTCCTCATCGTCTACGCCCACCCGGAACCCAAATCCTTCAACGGCGCCATGAAGGATCTGGCTGTGGAAACCTTGACCCGCGCAGGCCACGATGTGGTCGTCAGCGACCTCTATGCGATGGGCTTCAATCCTGTCGCAGGGCCGGGCGACATATTAGGCGAGCGCAACGATCCGGAGTTCTTCAGCCTGCCGCGCGAGCAGACCGCCGCCTACGAGGCCGGTGCGCTCTCGGCCGACATCAGCGCCGAGATCGAAAAACTGAAGCGGGCGGACTTCGTGCTGTTCCAGTTTCCCGTCTGGTGGTTTGGAATGCCCGCAATCCTCAAGGGCTGGGCCGACCGTATCTTCGCGCGCGGTTTTGCCTATCTGCCGGGCCGCAAATACGACACCGGCATATTCAAGGGAAAGCTCGCGATGGTGGCCGCTACCACGGGCACTTCGGCCGACACCTATGCGCCCGACGGCATTGATGGCGACATCCTCACGGTGCTGTGGCCGATCCACAATGGTTTGTTGCGCTATTCCGGGTTCGACGTGCTGCCGCCCTTTGTCTCCTACATGCCGGGCCGCGTCGGCGATGATGGCCGCAAGGCCTATCTGGAGGCCTACCGCAAGAGGCTCGAGGATATCGACGGCACGCCGCGGCTGTTCTTCCACACCGCCGAGGACTACGGCAAGAACGAGCGACTGAAGCCTGGTGTGCTCGCCCGCTCCGGGGTGCAGCGCAATGTCTGATGCTGGCCGCCCATTGGAGGGCCTGTTTGTCGTTTCCATCGAGCAGGCTGTCGCCGCTCCGCTTTGTACGGTCCGCCTTGCCGACGCCGGCGCCCGCGTCGTGAAGATCGAGCGCCCGGAAGGCGAAACCGCGCGTCACTACGATTCCGCCGTGGAAGGCATGTCGGCCTATTTCGTCTGGCTCAACCGCGGCAAGGAGAGCGCCGTGCTCGACCTGAAGGCAAAAGACGACCTGGCTTTGCTGCACCGGATGGTGGCACGCGCGGACGTTCTCGTGCAGAACCTCGCGCCAGGCGCCATCGACAGGCTCGGCCTCTCCGCAGATGCAATCGCGAAAAAGTTCCCCCGGCTGATCGCCATCAACATCGTCGGTTACGGGCAGGACACGCCTTACGCGGCCATGCGCGCTTACGACATGCTGGTGCAGGCGGAAAGCGGCATCTGCGCCGTCACCGGCACACCGGACACGCCGAGCAAGATCGGGGTTTCCGCCGCCGACATCGCCACCGGCATGAATGCCCACGCGTCGATCCTCGAAGCCTTGTTGGCGCGCGAGAAGACCGGGCGCGGTCGCATTGTCGAGATCGCCATGTTCGACGGCATGGCCGACTGGATGACCGTGCCGCTGCTGCACTACGAACATGCGGGCCGCGAGACCCAAAGATATGGCCTGGCACACGCTTCGATCTACCCCTATAGACCCTATGCCTGCAGGGATGGCGCCTTGGTCGTGTCCATTCAGCAGAACAGTGAATGGAAGCGCTTCTGCAGCGTCGTGTTGCAAAGACAGGATCTCTTCGCCGACGAACGCTTCGCCACCAATGCCTGGCGGGTGGCCAATCGCACGGCACTCGATGAAGAGATCGAACCGATCTTCGCGGCAATCGACTGCGAAGAGGCCATAAATCGTCTCAACGAGGCGCAGATCGCGTGGGGTCGGGTGAGCGAGATGCATGACCTGCCGCACCACAAGGCGATGCGCCGGACAGAGGTGGCGCTACCGGACGGCAAGCGCATCGCAGTGCCGGTGCCGGCAGGGCGGCCGGAGGGGTTCGCAACGGTCCCCAACGTCCCCGCGCTCGGCGTCGATACGGATCGAATCCGGTCCGAATTCGCCGCCTGACGAGGACGCTGATGAGCCTGGACACGAGCACCACGCTGCAGGAATGGATTGGGCGCACGCACGAGGTCGAGGACATTGTGACCCCGCGCCTGCTGGCCAGCTTCGCCGCCACGCTTGGGGACTATGCAGTGCAAACCACCAACGGCGCGGCCCCGCCTGGACTGCACTGGTGCCTGACGCCCGACATTGCCGACATGCGCGAACTCGGACCTGACGGGCACCCGGCCAAAGGCGGCTTCCTGCCACCGGTGCCGCTTCCGCGCCGCATGTGGGCTGCCAGCGACGTGCGTTTCATGGCTCCGATCCGCTCAGGCGACGGCATCCGCCGCCGCTCGAAATTGACCGCTATCGAGGAGAAGCAGGGCCGCATCGGCCCGCTCACCTTCGTCACGGTCCGGCACGACATTGCCAACGACGCCGGTCCCGTGATCGAGGAAGATCAGACCATTGTCTATCGTCCAGCCGAGGCTGCTGCGGCAAGCCCTGCCCTACCGGCAAGTCCAACCTTGGCTGCATCACACGAGCGCGCGGTCGATGTGGATTCGGTGTTGCTCTTTCGGTATTCCGCACTGACGTTCAATGGGCATCGTATCCACTACGATGCGCCCTATGCCACGACGGTCGAGGGATATCCTGGGCTCGTCATCCATGGGCCGCTCCAGGCGACGCTGCTCCTGAACTTCGCCACCTCCATTGTCGGCCAGTCGCCGCGTCGATTCTCATTCCGGGGCGTGCATCCGGCGATCGGCCCACAGCGCCTGCTTCTGAGCGCAACGTCCCCGGGCAATGACGGCATGGCTCTCGAGGTGCGGTCGGCCGCCGGCCATGTGACAGTGAAGGCCACGGCGCAATGGTGAGCTTCGTCACGCCTGTCGCGCCGCTTTTCGTTCCGGGCTCGCGGCCGGAGAGGTTTGCCAAGGCCGACAACAGCGGCGCGGACGCAGTCATTCTTGACCTCGAGGATGCCGTCGCCCCAGGCGACAAGGACCACGCCCGGGAAGCGGTTGTTGCTTATGCAGCCACGCTGAAATCTTCGGTCGTGGTCCGCATCAACGCCGCCGGCACACCTTGGCACGACACGGATATCGACGCCGTGCGCCGCCTCGACGGCGTCTCTGTCATGCTGCCCAAGGCCGAGCGTCCAGAAGACATCGCCAATATGACCAGCTATCTGGCACGCGGTGTTTGCGTCATCGCGCTGGTCGAGAGTGCCGTCGGCCTGGCCAACCTGCCGGACATATTGGCTACCCCTTGCGTCGTTGCCGTCGCCTTCGGCTCGGTTGACTTCTCGCTCGATCTCGGTTGCGCACATGATCGACTGACCCTGCTTGCGGCTCGCAACGAAATCGTCTGGCGCTCGCGCGCGACTGGCCGTGCCGCGCCGATCGACGGCGTAACGACCGACCTGAGCAGTCCTGAAATCACCGAGGATGACGCACGCCACGCCATGAAGATGGGCTTCGGCGGCAAGATGGCGATCCATCCGAGGCAGATCGAGCCGATTCGCATTGCCTTTCGCCCGAGCGAGAACCAAATCACCTGGGCACGCGACATCGTCGACGCAGCCTCGTCCGGCGAAGCTGTCCAGGTGAATGGCGAGATGGTGGATCGGCCGGTCATCGAGCGGGCAAGGCGGATCCTGCGCCGGGCCGCCTTGGTCTAGAGGGCGCGTGCAGAGGAGGAACAGCAGATGAGCCTGGACACCGCCGATGGGCCAACCGCCAGGCTTTGCGCCTTCATTGCCGAACTCGACTTCGAGCAAATTCCGCCGCGCGTCGTTCATTTCGCGAAAGGACTGATGATCGACTGGCTCGGCTCGGCCCTCGCCGGCAAGGGCGCGCACCAGGTCGAGATGATCGACGGCTTTGCTCGCGCGATGGGGCCGGCGGACGGCCCAAGCATCATCATCCCGACGAGGCGGCGCACAAGCCCCTACTTCGCGGCGATGGTCAATGCCGCAGCCTCCCATGTCGTGGAGCAGGACGACGTTCACAACGGCTCGGTCTTTCACCCGGCGGCAGTGATCTTTCCAGCCGTCCTGGCGGTTGCCGAGGCCGAGAAGAAGACCCGGCGGGAGATGTTGACTGCCTGCATCGCCGGCTATGAGGTAGGCATCCGCGTCGGTGAGTTCCTGGGGCGCTCGCACTACGAGATCTTCCACACAACGGGCACGGCTGGGGCAGTGGCCGCGGCCGCGGCTGTCGGCAAGCTGATCGGGCTGGACGCAGCCGGCCTCAGCCATGCACTCGGCTCCGCCGGCACGCAGGCGGCGGGGCTCTGGGAATTCCTGCGTGACGCCGCCGATTCCAAGCAGCTTCATACGGCGCGAGCCGCCGCCAACGGCCTGTTCGCTGCCTTTTTGGCACGCGATGGCTTCAAAGGTGCTGCCAAAATCCTCGAAGGGAAAAAGGGCATGGCGGCCGGCATGTCCAGCGACGCCGATCCGGCCCGCCTGACGGACGGCCTTGGTAACCGTTGGGTAACCGAGGAGACGTCCTTCAAATGGCATGCCTCCTGCCGGCACACTCATCCGGCCGCCGACGCGCTGCAGCTTCTCATGCGCCGCGAAGGGCTCGGCCCGGACGATATTGCGGACGCGGTGGCTCATGTCCACCAGGGAGCCATCGATGTCTTGGGCGCGGTGGATGTCCCTCAAACCGTCCACCAGGCGAAGTTTTCCATGGGAACGGTTTTGGGGCTGATCGCTGTCCACGACATCGCCGACCTCGACGCGTTCGAACGCCACGCACTTACCGACACCCGCGTCGCCCGTTTCCGCGCGAAGGTGCGTATGGAACTCGACGCCGAGGTCGACACCCTTTATCCCAAGCAATGGGTCGGCAAGATCAGCGTCACTGCCGTTGATGGCCGCAAACTCGACGCCCGCGTCGACGAGCCCAAGGGCGACCCCGGCAACACGCTTGCGAAACAGGAATTGGAAGCCAAGGCTATACGCCTTGCCGAATTTCGAGGCGGCGCCACCGTTGACGAGATGCGCCGCTGCATAGCCCGTATCTGGAAGCTCGATCAGCCCGGGAGGGCCGTGGATTTATTTGCAGAGCCTTAGTCCGCTATAGCGCCGAACGCTCGAGCTTTCGATGCCGCAGATTCAGCCTTCCTGGTCTCACCGGCGGCAATGGGCCAACGGCTGGCCAGGACCAAGAACAAGATTAGACGCGCCAAGGTTCCCTTGGGCGTGCCCGACAAGGCTGACATGCGCCAACGGCTGGGCGCAGTGCTGGAGGTGGTCTCCGGTGCCGATGCGGGCCTGCGCGATCTCGCCGAGGAGGCGATCTGGCTCGGCTGGCTGATCGTCGCGCTGTTGCCGGAGGAGGCCGAAGCACTCGGTCTGCTGGCGCTGATGCTCTACTCACATGCGCGGCTTGCAGCCCGGCGCGGTCCGGAGGGCGAATTCGTGCCGCTGGCCGATCAATATCCTACGCTATGGAATGCAGGGATGATCGACGAAGCCGAGGTCTTGCTTAATCGCGCCAGTGGGTTTGACGCCTTCGACCGCTATCAATTGGAAGGGGCGATCCAATCGGCCCACGTCGCGCGACGCCGTACAGGCACGACTGATTGGGTGGCGATTGAGCGTCTTTACGATGGCCTTTGCGCAATTACCGGCTCGCCGGTCGCGGCAATCAATCGTGCGATCGCCGTGGCGCGGACGCGCGGCCCGGCCGCAGGGCTGGCGGCGCTGCCAATGCCGGACCCCGGCAGCCGGCTTATCGAGTTTCAACCCTATTGGGCCGTGCGTGCCGAGCTTCATGCGCGAATGGGGAACATGGTCGCGGCGGACGAAGCCTATGAACAAGCGATCGGGCTGGAAGCAGACCCTGCCGTGCGCCGCTTCTTGCAAAAAGCTCGGCGAGCGACCGTTCTCGCTTCAAGGCGGGCGTCTCGCCCCACGATTGGCACGCCCTCAACCACTGAGCCCGATCGCATCGCTGATCCAGAAAATTCCTCGACCTGTCACGGACGGTGCCGAACAGTTTGCGATAAGATTTCGACTGGATGACAAGTGGAGGCCAGGCATGGACGACACAGCCGGGAGAAAGCCTGTCTACGATCCCCAGCAACTGGAGCCCCTGCTGGTTTGGCGGCAGCATGCGGGCGATGTCGACGGCATGATGGCCCTGTTCGAACCCGATGCGGTGATCGATTGTGGCGGCGGAAATTTGCTGCGCGGCAAGGAGGCCATTCGCAGCTACTATGTCGAGATCGTCGCGTCAGGACGAAAGTTTGCCATGGGCGAGCAGCGGCCGGCGCTCTTTTGCGGCGATCTCGCCCTCACATCGACCCGGCTTCCCGACGGTGACGTGACCAGCGAGGTTGCCCGGCGGCAAGGCGATGGCAGCTGGCTGTGGGTGATCGACCGATATTCCGTCACTTGAGAAGGGTTTGAGCCGGCGAACCTTCGATGCGCGTCATTCCAGAGCGCAGCACAAACAAAACCCCGCGCCGCCACGGCGCGAGACCTTGCAAGACCGCCAAGAGAACAGGCGTTACCGCCTCAGCGCATACACCTTGGCTTCGCCTTCGCCGCCTAGGGGCAATGCCATGTCGTCATCGAGAAGGCGCGTGATGCGGGCAAAGCCTGTGAACGCTTTTCTTGCTTCCTCGGCCGACATCTGGCCCGACAAGGCGGCCGAGCAGCAATTCAGCGCGCACTGATAGACCGGACCGCGCCGTCCCGTCGGCCATTTCCGCAAGAACACCATGGCCTCGGCAACACTATCGATTTCTTCAGCAGGATATCCCTGCCCGCGCGAAATCCGCACGGGCGAAAAGAAATGCAGATAATCCATCGTTTCCTCCCGGTCGACCACCGCACGGTCGAACCCAATGAAACGCGCCATCCGCAGGTTGGTTCCGTGCAAAGAAGCGGAATTTTGAATAGTCGCGATACGCGGAAATTCGAATCACTCGACCGACGAATGCAAACCGGCCCACCATCGCGTCCGATCGATAGTTGCGGTTCTCATTGAATATCTTAAGGCCAAAGCCGGCAAATGGATTGCTTGTCGGTTCCCCTGCGGGCGGCGCAATGCCGCCCCAGACCCTACCCGCCGACCATCTCGGCCAGTCTGCGCACCGTGTTCCAGTTGCGCGACGTGCCGATGCCCAAACGCTTGTGGCTGGTTGCCGCAAGTAGCCGCGAACTAGGCCTCTCACGCGAAAAGACAACCCAGATGTCGCCGCCGACCGACAGCACCTTCTCATGCGCTGCGGCATAGGCTTGGAGCGCCGCTACAGCATCCACGGGCGCGGGCTTGCGCATCACGCGCACTGCCACCTGGTCGCCGGCTTCGGCGGACTCGCCCGGGAACGGATTGCCAGCGGCAAGCGACAGCCAATCCTCGGCACCGCGCACGATGATGTCGACATGCTTGCCGAAGGCTTTTTCGAACGCCGCCTCCAGCCGCCTTTCAAGCGCCGCGATGGAGGTCTCTTCTGTCTCGAAGACCAGATTGCCGGTCGCCACCAAGGTGCGAACATTCGTCAAGCCGAGGTCTTCCGCCATCGCCTTGAGGTCGGCCATGACGACCCGCCGTCCCTCGCCCAGGATGATGCTGTAGAGGAGCGCGACATAGGTCTGCATCGCCCGGCCAGCCAGTGGTCGTTACACCAGCCGGCTCTGTTCCACCGCCGCCTCGATGAAGCTGGCAAACAGCGGATGCGGGTCCAGCGGCCGGCTTTTCAGTTCCGGATGATACTGCACGCCGATGAACCAGGGATGGTCGGGGTACTCGACCGTTTCCGGCAGCACGCCATCCGGTGACATGCCGGCAAACACCAGGCCGCAATCCTCGAGCCGCTCCTTGTAATCGACATTGACCTCGTAGCGGTGGCGATGACGCTCGGAAATCTGCGTATCGCCATAGATCTCGGCGATCTTGGAACCCTTGGCGAGATCGGCCTGATAGGCGCCGAGCCGCATCGTGCCGCCGAGATCGCCGGTTTCCCGGCGCTTCTCCAGCATGTTGCCTTTCAGCCATTCGGTCATCAGCCCGACGACCGGTTCATCGGTTGGGCCGAATTCGGTCGATGAGGCGTGCTCGACGCCGGCCAGCGACCGTGCCGCCTCGATGCAGGCCATCTGCATGCCGAAGCAGATGCCGAAATATGGCACCTTTCGCTCACGCGCGAACTTCGCCGCCAGGATCTTGCCTTCGGAGCCGCGCTCGCCAAAGCCGCCGGGAACCAGGATGCCATGCACCTTTTCCAGCCAGGGCGTCGGATCTTCCTTTTCGAAGATCTCCGATTCGATCCAGTCGAGTTTGACCTTGACATGGTTGGCCAGGCCGCCATGCGAAAGCGCCTCGATCAACGATTTGTAGGCATCCTTGAGGCCGGTATATTTGCCGACCACGGCGATGGTCACCTCGCCTTCAGGATTGTGGATGCGGTTGGATACCGCCTGCCAGGGCTCCATGCGCGGCTTCGGCGCCGGATCGATGCCGAAAGCGGCCAGCACTTCCGAATCAAGCCCTTCCTTGTGATAGGCCATCGGCACGTCGTAGATATGCGGCACGTCGAGCGCCTGGATGACCGCGCTTTCCCTGACATTGCAGAACAGTGACAGTTTTCTGCGCTCTTCCTTGGGAATGGCGCGGTCGGCGCGAACCAGCAGGATGTCCGGCGCGATGCCGATGCCGCGCAGTTCCTTGACCGAATGCTGGGTCGGCTTGGTCTTCAGCTCACCCGCCGTCGGGATGTAGGGCATCAGCGTCAGATGCACGTAGACAGCGTTGTTGCGCGGCAGGTCATTGCCAAGCTGACGGATCGCCTCGAGGAACGGCATCGCCTCGATATCGCCGACCGTGCCGCCGATCTCACACAGCACGAAATCATAGTCGTCATTGCCGTTGAGGACGAAATTCTTGATCTCGTCGGTAACGTGCGGGATGACCTGCACGGTGGCGCCAAGATAGTCGCCGCGCCGCTCGCGCTCGATGATGTTCTTGTAGATGCGGCCGGTGGTGATGTTGTCCTGTTGGTTGGCCGAGCGGCCTGTAAATCGCTCGTAGTGGCCAAGATCAAGATCGGTCTCCGCACCGTCATCGGTGACGAAAACCTCGCCATGCTGGTACGGCGACATCGTGCCCGGATCGACATTGAGGTAGGGATCGAGTTTTTTGATGCGTGCGCGATAGCCTCGCGCCTGCAAGAGAGCCCCAAGGGCCGCTGCAGCTATGCCTTTTCCAAGTGAGGAAACCACGCCGCCTGTGATGAATACATATCGCGCCATGGGAGTCATCGCTTAACGCGGCCGGATTGATTCCGCCAGAGAAAAAACCACCGCGAAGGTTTTTTCCCAAGAAGGCGCGATACCCCTGGGGGGCAAGTCAAAACAAAAGGGCCGGCAAGGCCGGCCCTTTCGGCATGATGGACGCAGGCGTCAGATGATAACGACCTTGGTGCCTACCCTGACGCGGCTGTAAAGGTCCATGACGTGCTCGTTGATCATCCGGAAGCAGCCGTTGGAGGCGCTGGTTCCGATCGATTGCGGCGCGATTGTGCCGTGGATGCGCAGATGCGTATCCTTCTTGCCGTCATAGAGATAGATGGCGCGGGCGCCGAGCGGGTTCTGACCGCCGCCAGGCATGCCGTCCTTGTATTGGCCATAGTGCTTCGGCTCGCGCTTCTGCATGTCCAGCGTCGGGATCCAGCGCGGCCATTCCTGCTTGTCGCCGACCGCAACCGTGCCCTTGAACTGCAGGCCCTCGCGGCCGACCGCAATGGCGTAACGGCGAGCGGTTGAGGACGATTCGACGAGATAGAGGCGGCGGGCGCTGGTGTCGATGACGATGGTGCCGGCATCGTAGCCGGTGAATTCCACGTCCTGAGGCACGAACTCCGGCTTCACCTTGAACTGCTTCTTGGCTTCCTTCTTGGCGAGAGCCTGGTCAAGAGCCCGCGTCTCGGGGAGATATGAAATCGAAGAAGAAGAGATGGTGCCGCCGAAGAGGCCGGCGAACAGACCGCCGCTCGGCTGCTTCTGGCCAATGACCTCGCTGCGCAGCTCACCGTTGTTGCCGGTCAAAGCGACATTCATTGCTTCGGCCGGGACCGGCTCAGCCGACTGGATCGGCTCGATCGGTACAATCGGCTCGATGATCTTGACAGTCTTGGCAGGCTTGGCGTCGGCCACTTCGGTCGCCGGCGCGCTCTTGCCCCGCTTGGCGAGGAACGCCTGCCGTTCCGCATCGGCCTTGGCCTTCGCCGCTTCGCGCATCGCCAGCTTCCTGGCTTCGAGCGCCTTGGCCTTGGCGGCTTCCTTGTCGGCAACGATCTTGGCTTCGATCTTCTTGATCTGGGCGAGGTCGTCCGGTGTCGGGGTTTTCTTCTTTTTGAGAAGCTTCAACTGCGCCGCATCACTCTTGACGGCGACGTTGATGGCATTGGTCTGGTCAGCCGACTGATGTGCGGCCATATTTGCCGGCATGCCGGCGAAAGCCGGGGAACTCATGCCGAGTGCGGCGCAAAGTCCCAGGAAAATGAAGCTGCGAAGCTGCATGGCGAAGATCCGATCGTTCTATGCTTGTTGCCCACGGCGTCGCCCAGCGCCCCCCAAGGGCGCCGGAAATGCCGCGTGCAATCTATAGTCGAATAAGCGCGGATGCCTCAAGCGCGAGGCCGCGCCGCACCCACTCGAATCTGCGTGATCGTGCTGCATTTGCCGCGACTGTGTTCAAACGACAACAGATCGCGGCTTCAGGCGCTGGGGACTACTGGTTCGGGACCTGCGGGGTCGCCGGTGCAGCGGGGGTAGTGCCGTTGGTGGCCGGCTGAGTCGAACCGGCGGCAGGCGCCGTGACCGGGGGCTTTGCCGCGGCGTCGTTGCCGGACGGCGGCGTCGGCGCGGTGCTGCCGGCGGGCGCCGGGGTGGTCGTCCCGGGCAATTGGTTGAGCACGCCCTTGCCGGCACCGTCAGATGTCACGGGCACGCGGTTGAGGATGTCGATCGGCTTCTCGCCGTAGCGGGCGACGATCGACAGTGTCAGCGACGTGGCAAAGAAGGCCGCCGCCAGGATCGCCGTCGCACGCGTCAGCGCATTGGCAGCACCGCGCGCGGTCATGAAGCCGGATCCGCCGCCGATGCCAAGGCCGCCGCCTTCGGAACGCTGCAGCAGCACCACGCCGACAAGGGCGAGCACGACCATGAGATGGATGACGATCAGTACGGTTTCCATAGTTTATCCTGGCAAGGCCTTGCCCGGCCGCGGACACGGCCGGTGAATTGGAGGCGGCTCAATACAATGCTTTGATGGCATTTCCAAGCCCGCGGCCGGAATATGGGAAGCAACGCGTCCTTTGCAACAATTTCCGGCGCCGTCTACCCCGCCCGTTGCGGCCGATATCTCCTACGAGATGTTGCGATAGGCCTCGGCGATGGCAAGGAAGTCCGCCGCTTTCAGGCTGGCGCCGCCGACCAGTGCACCGTCGACATTCCCGACGCCGAGCAGTTCGACGGCGTTGGAGGGCTTGACCGAGCCGCCATAGAGAATGCGCATCTTCGCCGCCACGCTGCCGAGCTTTTCCGACAGCTTTTCGCGGATATGCGCGTGTGCTTCGGCCACATCGGCCGCGGTCGGCGTCAGGCCGGTGCCGATCGCCCACACCGGTTCATAGGCAATGATGGTGTTGGACGGGGTGGCGCTTGGCGGCACCGAGCCGGCGACCTGCCGCGACAGCACGTCGAGCGTGGCGCCCGCTTCACGCTGTTGCTGCGTCTCGCCAATGCAAATGATGGCCACAAGCCCGGCACGCCAGGCGGCCGAGGCCTTGGCCTGGACCGTCGCGTCATCCTCGCCCGCTTGCTCGCGGCACTCGGAATGGCCGACGATGACATGGCTTGCGCCGGCATCCTTCAGCATTTCCGCCGAGATGCAGCCGGTGTAGGCGCCGCTTTCCTTGGTGTGGCAATCCTCGCCGCCGGCATGGACCGGCGTGCGCGACAGAATCTCGGCGGCGTGAGCCAGCAGGGTTGCCGGAACGCAAACCAGCGCTTCGGTCTCGGCATCAAGCCCACTCATGAAACCGTTGCCGATCATCCTGAGCTCGTTGAGCGAGGCGCTGGTGCCGTTCATTTTCCAGTTGCCGGCAACGAGCGGTCGAATTCCTGGCGTCATGGGTTTGCTTCTCCGGGCGATATTCGGCTCTCGCCCTCACTACCAAAATCAGGCCACAAAGCAATCGACAGTGGACCGGAAGGGCGCTATTGCGCTTGTTTCAAACTCGGCGCGTGCGAAAATGCGCATAAATCGGAATTGTCCATGCTTGGTATATTGAGAAACGCGGCGGGAACCTGGGTCGCGAAAACGCTGCTTTCGCTGCTTGTGGTGAGTTTCCTCGCATGGGGTATATCCGGGCGACTGATGGGCGGTTTTGCCGGCCACGATTCGGTAATAATCGCTGGCGGCACCAAGGTGTCGATCAACGAATTCCGTCTCGCCTATGACCGCCAGCTCGCGGTCATGTCGCAGCAGTTCGGCCAGCGTCTTACCCACGAACAGGCAAAGGGGCTCGGCATCGACAACCAGGTGCTGGCCCAACTCGTTTCGGGGGCCGTTCTCGACGAACAGGCACGCAAGCTGGGCCTCGGCCTCTCCAAGGACCGGCTGGCCGAGCTGACGCGCGAAGATCCGGCCTTCAAGGGCCCTGGCGGTCAGTTCGACAGGCGAACCTTCGACTATATGTTGCAGCAGATCGGCATGCGGCCCGAGGATTATCTGAAGAACCGTGCCCAGGTGGCGGTGCGCCAGCAGATCGTCGAGGCGGTCTCGGATGGCCTCAAGGCGCCGGACACTTTCTTCAAGGCGGTCGCGCTCTATCGCGGCGAAGACCGCACCATCGACTATTTGACGCTGCCCAAGGCACTGGTCGAGCCGATCGAGGCGCCGTCCGCCAGTGTGCTTTCGGCCTATTTCGACGCAAACAAGAAGACATACGCGGCACCCGAATACCGCAAATTCTCCTATGTCCGCCTCGAACCGGTCGACATCATGGATACGACCGCCGTCACCGACCAGCAGGTCAGCGACGACTACAACAAGAACAAGGCGCGCTACACGACGCCGGAGCTGCGCACCATCGAGCAGCTTGTGTTCAAAACGCCTGACGCGGCCAAGGCCGCGCTCGATTCGCTCAAGGCCGGCGCCACCTTCGACAAGCTCGTCACCGCGGAAGGCAAGACCCCGGCCGATACTTTGCTCGGCACGCTGGCCAAGGACAAGATCGCCGACAAGGCGGTCGCCGACGCGGCCTTCGCACTCAATGCCAATGAAGTCAGCCAGGTCGTGCAAGGTGCCTTCGGTCCGGTGCTGCTGCGCGTCACCGAAATCAAGCCCGAGGTGGTGAAGCCGCTGGCCGAAGTGTCCGACCAGATCCGCAAGGACCTGGCGCTGGGCGAGGCAAGCCGCATCCTTCTGGATGTGCGTGACAACTACGAAGACACCCGCGCCGCCGGCGGCTCGCTGGCCGACGCCGCCACCAAGCTGAAGCTGAAGGTCGTCACCATCGACGCCATCGATCGCAGCGGCCTGAGGCCTGACGCAAGCATCGTCAAGGACCTGCCGCAATCGCCGGAGCTGATCAAGGCTGTCTTCGACGCTGAACCCAACACTGAAAACGACGCTTTGACCACGGCGGACAACGGCTTCGTTTTCTATGAGGTGGCTTCCGTCACACCGGCTCGCGACCGCACACTGGACGAGGCTCGCCAGAAAGTCGTCGCCGACTGGACGGCGGCCGAAACAACCAAGCGGCTCGCCGCCAAGGCAGACGAGCTTGAAAAGCGGCTCAAGGCCGGTGTCACGCTCGACGTCATCGCCGGCGAACTGAAGCTGGAAAAGCAGACCAAGCGCGGCGTCAAGCGCGAGGCCGACGATGTCGACTTCGGCAAGGAGGGTGCGGCAGCCATGTTCGGCGTCGGCGAAGGCGGCACCGGGCTGATCCCCTCGCCCACCGGCGACGGACAGATTCTGTACAAGGTCGCCGAAGTCTTCGAGCCCGCCGGGGCTGACGCCAGCTCCGTGCCGGACGACGCACAGAAATCCTTCACCTCCGGCATGTCGGACGATCTGCTCGACCAGCTGGTGGCGCAGTTGCAGACGCAATACGACGTTCGCATCGACCAGGCCGCCGTCGCCCAAGCCTCGACAAGATGAGCGCGCTGAAAACCCATATCGCCAAGGTCGCGACCGGAAGCGCGCTTTCCTTTGAGGAAGCGCGCGAGGCCTTCGATATCATCATGTCGGGTGACGCAACCCCCGGCCAGATCGGCGGCTTCCTGATGGCGCTGCGCGTGCGCGGCGAGACGGTGAGCGAGATTTCCGGCGCCGTTGCCACCATGCGCGCCAAGATGCTGCGTGTCGACGCGCCCGACGGCGCCATCGATATCGTCGGCACCGGCGGTGACAATTCCCACAGCGTCAACATCTCGACCGGGTCGGCGTTTGTTATCGCCGGCAGCGGTGTGCCGGTTGCCAAGCACGGCAATCGTGGTCTGTCGTCGCTGACAGGGGCCGCCGACGTGCTGATCGCGCTCGGGATCAAGATCGATATCTCGCCGGAAACGATCGGCCGCTGCATCCATGAGACCGGTCTCGGCTTCATGTTCGCGCCCGCGCACCATCCGGCGATGAAGCATGTCGGTCCGACCCGCGTCGAGCTCGGCACCCGCACCATCTTCAATCTGCTCGGACCCCTCTCCAATCCGGCTGGCGTCAAGCGGCAGATGGTCGGTGTGTTCCTGCCGGAATGGATCCTGCCGGTGGCCGAGACGCTGAAAGCGCTGGGCGCCGAGCATGCCTGGGTTGCCCATGGCGACGGCTATGACGAGATCACCACCACCGGCGAGACACAGGTCGCCGAACTGATCGGCGGCGAGATCCGCAGCTTCACGTTGACCCCTGAAGCGGTCGGGCTGGCGCGCCACACCAAGGACGAATTGCGTGGCGGCGACGCGGCCTACAATGCCCAGGCATTGCGCGATATGCTGGGTGGCGCTGCCGGTGCCTATCGCGACACCGTGCTGATGAATGCTGGCGCCGGACTGGTGGTGGCGGGCAAGGCGACGACGCTTGGCGACGGCATCGCGACGGCGGCGCAAGCCATCGACAGCGGCCGGGCGTTGCAAGTGCTTGACCGGCTGATCGAGATTTCGAACGGATAGAGCGTGTCTGACATTCTTCGCAAGATCGAGGCCTACAAGCGCGACGAGATCGCGGCGGCAAGGGCGCGTGTGCCACTTGCCGAAATCAAGGCGCGGGCCAAAGATGCCGATGCACCACGCGGCTTCCTTGCGGCCCTCGAGACGAAGCGCAAATCCGGCGCCTTCGCGCTGATCGCCGAGATCAAGAAGGCAAGCCCCTCCAGGGGCCTGATCCGCGCCGATTTCGACCCGCCGGCATTGGCGCAGGCCTATGCAAAAGGCGGTGCCGCCTGTCTTTCGGTGCTGACCGACGCGCCGTCTTTCCAGGGCGCGCCCGAATTTCTCACCAGGGCGCGAGCCGCAGTCACCCTGCCCGCTTTACGCAAGGATTTCCTGTTCGATCCGTATCAGGTCTACGAAGCCCGCGCCTGGGGCGCGGACGCCATCCTGATCATCATGGCCAGCGTCGACGACGCCCTGGCCAGCGACCTCGAATCGACGGCGTTCGAACTCGGCATGGATGCGCTGGTCGAAGTACATGACGAGGCCGAGACGCAGCGCGCGCTGAAACTGTTGTCGCGGCTGATCGGCATCAACAACCGCAATCTCAGAACATTCGAAACCAGCCTCGAAACCTCGAAGCGGCTGGCGTCGATGGTGCCGGCCGACCGCTTGCTGGTCAGCGAGAGCGGTATTTTCTCGCACGACGATTGCCTCAGATTGCAAAAGAGCGACATCGGCACCTTCCTTGTCGGCGAAAGCCTGATGCGGCAACAGGACGTCACCACGGCGACGAGCCTGCTTCTGACGGGCAAGGCGCCGGCCGAGGCCATCTGACGATGACGGCCGCCCTCACCCATCTCGGCGCGCAGGGCGAGGCCAACATGGTCGATGTCGGCGACAAGGCGGAGACGACGCGTACCGCAATCGCCGAGGGTTTTGTCGCGATGCGTCTCGAGACGCTGACCATGATCCTCGAAGGCAACGCCAAGAAGGGCGATGTGCTCGGCACCGCGCGCATCGCCGGCATCATGGCGGCGAAGAAGGCGCATGAATTGATCCCGCTCTGCCATCCGCTGCTTCTGACCAAGGTTTCCGTCGACATCGAGCCCGACCATGCTTTGCCCGGCCTGAAGGTCACCGCGCTGGCGCGTGTCACCGGCAAGACAGGCGTCGAGATGGAAGCGCTGACCGCCGCTTCAGTGGCCTGCCTGACCATCTACGACATGGCCAAGGCGGTGGACCGCGCCATGATCATCTCCGGCATCCGGCTGGTCGAAAAGACCGGTGGCAAGTCTGGCGACTACAAGGTGGGCGCCTGATGGCGCTGGTTCCGGTCGCAGAGGCGCTCGAACGCCTGCTTGAGGGTGCGGCACCTTTGGCTGGCGAAGAGGTTCCTCTCCTCGAGGCCGTGGACCGGGTACTGGCCGAGCCCGTCATCGCGCTCCGGACACAGCCACCTTTCAATGCCTCGGCCATGGACGGCTACGCGGTGCGTGCTGCCGACGTGGCGTCGGTGCCGTCGCGACTTTCCGTGATCGGCATGGCGCCGGCCGGGCGCGGCTTTGACGGCACTGTCGGCAAGGCACAAGCCGTGCGTATCTTCACCGGTGCGCCGCTGCCTGATGGAGCCGACACCATCGTCATCCAGGAGAATGTCAGGGATCTCGGCGGTGGCGATATCGAAGTGACCGAACCGACGGCGGAGTGGCGCAACATCCGACGCGTCGGCCTCGACTTCTCGAAAGGCGATGTCCTGCTGGAAAAAGGCCGCGTGCTCGATCCGGCGGCATTGTCGCTGGTGGCGTCGGCCAACCACCCCCAGGTCAATGTGGTGAAGCGGCCGCTGGTCGCCATCGTCGCCACCGGCGACGAATTGTTGCCGCCCGGCAGCGAACTCGGGCCGGACCAGATCATCTCGTCCAATGCCTATGGCGTTGCGGCGGCGGCGCAGTCGGTCGGTGCCCGCGCGCTCGATCTCGGCATTGCCGCCGACCGCAAGGAGGCCATCGCCGCGCTGGTGCAGAAAGCGGTCGCGGCCGGTGCGGATGTCATCGTCACGCTGGGCGGCGCCTCGGTTGGCGACCATGATCTGATCCATGACGTGCTGACCGGTGAAGGCATGCAACTCGGCTTCTGGAAGATCGCCATGCGCCCCGGAAAGCCGCTGATGTTCGGCCGCCTCGGCGATATCAGGTGCATCGGCCTGCCCGGCAATCCGGTGGCAAGCCTGGTTTGCTCGCAATTATTCCTGAAGCCGCTGCTGGCGCGGCTCGGCGGCCGCGAACACCGCCAGGACATTCGTCCGGCGCGATTGGGCGCCGCAATGCCGGCCAATGACTTGCGCCAGGACTATGTGCGGGCGGTGGTCCGGGACGATCACGGCGCGTTGGTGGCAACGCCGTTCGGCATCCAGGATTCCTCGATGCTCAGAATGCTAGCCGACGCCAACGGGCTGGTCGTGCGGGCACCATTTGCCCCGGCGTCGGCCGCGGGTGAAGCCTGCAGCGTGCTGATGCTACGCTGACGATTCGCCAAACAAGCCATTGATAAAACGAAAATAAACTCGGTACTATTCCGAGATCAAGGCCTGGGTCAGCGGATGCGCCGGATCGGCAAGACCGTCTATGATGCTGTAATGGTGCCGGTCGGGCTCGACCACGGTGCTGGTCGCCGCGCCGAGGCCGGTCCAGATATTGGCAAGCAAGGCGTTCTGGCGCAGGAATTCGGCACGTTCACCACCACCGGCCCAGCAGGTGATGCGGGCACCATCCATCGAACGCAGCAGCGCCGGGCTTTCGGCCAGTGCCTCGGGCTCGTCGATAGCCAGTGTCGCGTTCATCTCGGTTTGCATGATCGGGCGGAGGTCGTGGACGCCTGAAATCGAAACGACGTGGCGTATGCGCCGCGCCACATCAGCCGCCAGCGGCGTGGTTGTCGTCACCATGCGGCTGGCGAGATGGCCGCCGGCCGAATGGCCGGTCAACATCAGCGGCCCGTCGACCAGTCCTGCCGCCTTGCCGATCGCCGCGCCGATCTCCTGGACGATGCCGGCGATGCGGATTTCCGGACACAGCGTGTAGGAGGGCATCGCCACCGCAAAGCCGCTGCTGACCGCGCCGTTGGCGAGATGCGACCAGAAACTCTTGTCGAACGCCATCCAGTAACCGCCATGAATGAACACGACGAGCCCTTTGGGTGTGGCACTGGGTAAGAAAAGATCGAGGCGATTACGCCGTCCCCCGCCATAGGCGATGTCGAGCCGTGCCCGGCCCTCTGCCGAAAGCGCGTCACGAAACGCTTGCGCTGGCTCTACCCACGCGGCCGGCCAGCGGTCGCTGCCGGCGATGTTCGCGCCGTTGGCATAGGCGTTGTCCCAATCGGCAATGCGATGTTCGAGCATCTGCACCCTCCCCCGAAACGGCATCGTTTCCCCGCTAGCAATGGCCACCGCCACGCCATGCGTCAATGCTCCAGGACAAAAACATTTTAGGCTTGAAACAAATTTCGACTGGTGCGATCCTGCCCTGACGAACAGCCGACAATGGGAGGTCTGCTGTGCTGCCCAAACCTGCAGATGTCCGCCCTTCGGGTGGCGCGTCGTCGAGCAAGGTGCCTCTGGCGGCACGAAGCCTCCCCTAGAAGCAGGAATTTCAAATCCACCACCAGCCAGAAGCCTCGTGCACTGGCCAGGCAGCAGACAGGATAGCGGCGACATGCTTGGGCCTTCAGCGCATATCGACACGTTCACGCGCGATCACCTGCCGCCGCCTGAGCAATGGCCGGACTTCCTGCTCGATGGTTTCGACTATCCCGAACGTCTCAACGCCGGCGTCGAATTGACCGACAAGCTGGTCGAGAAGGGCCTGGGTGACCACACCGCGCTGATCGGCAATGGCCGCCGCCGCACCTACAAGGAACTGTCCGACTGGACGAACAGGCTGGCCCATGCGCTGGTCGAGAATTATGGCGTGAAGCCCGGCAACCGGGTGCTGATCCGCTCCGCCAACAACCCCGCCATGGTCGCTTGCTGGCTGGCCGCCACCAAGGTCGGCGCCGTGGTCGTCAACACCATGCCGATGCTGCGCGCCGGCGAGCTTGCCAAGATCGTCGACAAGGCGGAAATCACAATCGCGCTCTGCGACAACAGGCTGATGGACGAGATGACCGCCTGCGCCAAGGACAGCGCGTTCCTCAAGCAGGTTATCGGCTTCGACGGCACCGCCAACCATGATGCCGAACTCGATCGCGCGGCCCTCGACAAGTCGGTTGTTTTCAGCGCCGTCAACACCGGCCGCGACGACGTCGCGCTGCTCGGCTTCACCTCGGGCACGACAGGCGTGCCGAAGGCGACGATGCATTTCCACCGCGACCTCTTGATCATCGCCGACGCCTATGCCCGCGAAATCCTCCAGGTGACACCGGACGACATCTTTGTCGGCTCGCCGCCGCTGGCCTTCACCTTTGGCCTTGGCGGGCTCGCCATCTTTCCCCTGCGTTTTGGTGCGGCGGCGACACTGCTCGAACAGGCGACGCCGCCCAACATGATCCACATCATCGAGACCTACAAAGCGACCATCTCCTTCACCGCGCCGACCGCCTATCGCGCCATGCTGAAGGCCATGGATGAGGGTGCAGACCTGTCATCGCTGCGCGTCGCCGTTTCGGCCGGCGAGACCTTGCCCGCTCCGGTCTTCGAGGAGTGGACGCAAAAGACCGGCAAGCCGATCCTCGACGGCATCGGCGCCACCGAAATGCTGCACATCTTCATCTCCAACCGCTTCGACGACATGAAGCCTGCGTCGACCGGTAAGCCGGTGGGCGGCTACGAGGCGCGCATCGTCGATGACGAGATGCGCGAGGTGCCGCGTGGCTCGACCGGCAGGTTGGCAGTGCGTGGGCCAACCGGCTGCCGCTACATGGCTGACGACAGGCAAAAGGAATACGTTCGCGACGGCTGGAACCTCACCGGCGATACCTTCAGTCAGGACGAGGACGGCTTCTTCCATTTCGCCGCGCGCTCCGACGACATGATCGTCAGCGCCGGCTACAACATTGCCGGACCCGAGGTCGAGGCGGCGCTGCTGGCGCATCCGGATGTCGCCGAATGCGCTGTCATCGGTGCCGAGGACGCCGAGCGCGGCCAGATCGTCGAAGCGCATGTCGTGCTTGTGCAAGGCGTGGAGCCAGACGCAATGACCATCAAGCGCCTGCAGGACCATGTCAAAGCGACGATCGCGCCCTACAAATATCCGCGATCGGTGAAGTTCATTGCTGCGTTGCCCAAGACGCAGACCGGCAAGATCCAGCGCTTCCGGCTGCGCACGGAGAAAATCAATTGAGCGAGCCATACGATCCGGCCTCCGAAGGCGCACAGATGTCGTTCAAGGAGCGCATGTCCTACAGCGACTATCTGCACCTGGAGAAAGTGCTGGAGGCGCAGACGCCGCTGTCGTCGGCGCATGACGAGATGCTGTTCATCATCCAGCATCAGACCTCCGAACTCTGGATGAAACTCGCTTTGCATGAGATCGGTGCGGCGATCCGCTCGATCCGTGCCGACCGCCTCGAGCCGAGCTTCAAGATGCTGTCGCGCGTCGCCCGCATTTTCGAGCAGTTGAACAACGCCTGGGACGTGCTGCGGACGATGACGCCCAGCGAATACACCGAGTTCCGCGACGCGCTCGGCCAATCCTCGGGTTTCCAGTCCTGGCAGTATCGCGCCATCGAGTTCATGGCCGGCAACCGCAACCTCGCCATGCTCGGCCCGCACAAGCACCGGCCGGATCTCAGCGGGAAGCTTGAGGCTATCCTGGCCGAGCCATCGCTCTACGACGAAGCGCTGCTGCTGCTCGCCCGCAACGGATTCGACATCGGCGCCGACGCCAGGCGCACCGACTGGCGTGAGACGCGCACCGAGAATGAAGCGGTCCTGGTTGCCTGGCAGACAGTCTACCGCGATCCGCAGCGCTACTGGATGTTCTACGAACTGGCCGAGAAGCTGGTCGACTTCGAGGATTATTTCCGCCGCTGGCGCTTCAACCACGTCACCACGGTCGAGCGCATCATCGGCCTGAAGCGCGGCACCGGTGGCACGTCGGGTGCGTCCTACCTGAAGAAGATGCTTGAGGTCGTCCTGTTTCCAGAGCTCTGGACGGTCCGCACCCGGCTCTGATCTGTCTTTGCTTTGCGTATGTCGTTGTCCCAAAACCGCTGCGCACTTTTGGGCGACATACACTCACGTGACTGCAGTCTTGACCGCGAACCGCGCATCCTGCCAGGCGCCGGTGCGCAGGATGTCCTCCAGCACCTCGACCGCCTGCCAGACGTCCCTGTAGCCGACATAGAGCGGCGTGAAGCCGAAGCGGATGGTCGAAGGCGCGCGGAAATCGCCGATCACACCGCGTTCGATCAAGGCCCGCATCACCTGATATCCGTTGGGGTGAATAAACGACACCTGGCTGCCGCGCTCGTTGCCGTTACGGGGGCTTTCGAGTTCTAGCCCGTAGGCGCTGCACTTTGTTTCGACCAGCTGGATGAACAGGTCGGTCAGTGCGATGCTTTTCTTGCGCACCGCCGTCATGTCGACATCGTTCCAGACGTCCAGCGCGCCCTTGAGCGCCCGCATCGACAACACCGGCTGCGTGCCACACAAGAACCGGCGGATGCCGGTGCCGGCGGCATAGGCCTGTTCGAAGGCGAAGGGCCGCGCATGCCCCCACCAGCCGCTGAGCGGCTGATAGACATCATCATGGTGGCGCTTTGCGGCATAGATGAAGGCCGGCGAACCCGGGCCGCCATTGAGGTTCTTGTAGGTACAGCCAATGGCGAAATCGGCATTGGCGCCGTCGAGCTCGACCGGCAAGGCACCGGCGGTATGGCAGAGATCCCAGACGATCAGCGCTCCGGCCTGATGGGCCCTGCGCGTCAGGGCCGCCATGTCGCGCAACTGGCCGGACTTGTAGTTGACATGGTTGACCAGGATGACGGCGACGCGCTCGTCGATAAGCTCTTCAATCTCAGGCGCATCGACGCCCTCTAGCCGCAGCGTCGTGCCCGGCCGCGTCGAGGCAACGCCCTCGGCCATATAGAGGTCGGTTGGAAAGCTGGAGCCCTCGGCGACGATGACCGACCGGTCCGGCCTCATCGCGAGCGCCGCATGCAGCACCTTGTAGATGTTGATCGAGGTCGTATCGCAGACCACAGTCTGGCCGGCCGCGGCCCCGATCAGGCGCCCGAGTTGGTCGCCGAGCTCGACCGGCATGTCGAACCAGCCAGCGGTGTTCCAGGCACGGATGAGATCCTGCGCCCATTCCTGTGTTGCGGCCTTGTTCAGTTCATCGAAGACGGCGGGTGAAGCCGCGCCAAGCGAATTGCCGTCGAGGTAGATCACCCCTTGCGGCAAGACGAAGCGATCGCGCATGGAACGCAGCGGATCCGCGGCGTCCATCGCCTCGATTGCAGCGAGATCGAGAGTTGCATTCATGGTCGACTATCCCCGCGCATGAGCGTGCTCGATGAACATATCAGGTGAAACCGTTGGGCGATCATGGGCAGTCCCGTGGGCGCTGTCAAACATTATATATAATTTACGCAATGTGAGGCTTTCATATATAATCACCATCCGAGGGATGGACGACGATGCTGGACGACGAGCACTTCTCGAAAACGGAAGCAGCCTACAGGCTGCTGCGTCGCGATATCCTCACCACCCGTCTGAAGCCCGGCGCGCCACTCAAGCTCAGCGCGTTGCGCAACAGCTACGGCATTGGCTGGACACCGTTGCGCGAAGCGCTGTCGCGGTTGGAGGCCGAGCGCCTGGTGACCGCCATCAGCAATCGCGGCTTTGCCGTCGCTCCGGTGTCGCGCTTCGAACTGGAAGACCTGTCACGCGCCAGGTTGGTGGTTGAACTGCCTCTGCTCCAGGAATCGATCGAGAAAGGCGGCCGTGAATGGGAGGACATCGTCGTCGCCGCCCATTACCGGCTGTCGCGTTGCAAGACCGCGGTCGACGACCCGTCCGACGCAGTGGTCGACGAGTGGGATGAAAAACACGAGGCTTTTCACGCGGCACTGCTCAGTGCGGCAACATCCCCTTGGCTGCTGACCTTCCATTCCACGATCGCGGATCAGTTGCGTCGCCATCACCGCTTTCTTGGCCTGGCACCAACCTTGCGGGCGGCCGCCGGCCTGCAGCATGGCTATGAAGAGGCCATGGAGGCGTTGCGCCAGGCTGTCGCGATCGAACATCACACGGCGCTCATGGAGGCGGCGCTGGATCGCAACGTCGAGCGTGCGAAGGCGCTGATGACCGCTCATATCGGCTATACGCTGCATGTCTATGTCCATGCCGGTAAGGACAATATGAACACGCGATGATCTGCCGTTCGACAAGGACAAAGACCAAGGGAGATCTGCCATTTCTCTGACGAAAGTTGGCATTTTGGCTTCGTTTCGTTCACGGCAGCTGAACGAGACGTGAAAGTGGAAATGCCCCCAATCGAGGTCTGTCGGCAGCTGATGCCAAACCTCGCCACGAAGTGGGCCACAGGCCATTAACCAAAACAATTTCAATGCAGGCCAGTGCGCCGCGGCGGCAGGGGGCCCTCGATCGCGGCTCACCGCCGCGCGCCAATGATTTCAGCCGCCTTAACAAATTCATTAAACTTTAAACGGTTGCGGAACACAACTGGAACAGATAGTGTTTGTTCTGGGTTTGTTTTTCCGATTCTGGTTTCAGGTTTCCTGGGGGGTCGCCATGCTGACGCGTAAACAACATGAACTGCTGATGTTCATTCATGAACGGCTCAAGGAAAGCGGCATTCCGCCCTCCTTCGACGAGATGAAGGAAGCGCTCGACCTCGCCTCCAAATCCGGCATCCACCGGCTGATCACGGCGCTGGAGGAGCGCGGCTTCATTCGCCGGCTACCAAATCGGGCGCGCGCGCTGGAAGTGCTGCGACTGCCGGATTCGATCGCGCCCGGCCTCAACGCGGCAAAAAAGTTCTCGCCAAGCGTCATCCAAGGCCGCCTCGGTCAAGGCGGCCTTGGCCGGC
This sequence comes from Mesorhizobium kowhaii, assembly GCF_003253745.1. Taxonomy (GTDB): domain Bacteria; phylum Pseudomonadota; class Alphaproteobacteria; order Rhizobiales; family Rhizobiaceae; genus Mesorhizobium; species Mesorhizobium kowhaii. The sequence continues at coordinate 315,747 of NZ_MZXV01000051.1, read as the reverse complement.
AAATCAAGCCAGCGCTTTCGCGGATGCCTTCGGCCGGCAATGACGACGACGTGGTTTCCGCCGTGTCGATCCCGGTCATGGGGCGCATCGCCGCCGGTGTGCCGATCGACGCCATCCAGCATCAGACGCATTCGATTTCGGTGCCGCCGGACATGATCATGGGCGGCGAGCACTACGCCCTCGAGGTCAAGGGCGATTCGATGATCGAGGCCGGCATCTTCGATGGCGACACCGTCATCATCCGCAACGCCGATACAGCCAGCCCGGGCGAGATCATCGTGGCGCTGGTGGATGAAGAGGAAGCAACGCTGAAGCGGTTCCGCCGCAAGGGTGCTTCGATTGCTCTCGAAGCTGCTAACCCCGCCTATGAAACCCGCATTTTCGGGCCGGACAGGGTCAAGGTGCAAGGCAAGCTCGTCGGGTTGATCAGGCGCTACTGAGCAGAGCTTGCAACCGGCTTTTCGGGTTTGCGGTAGGGTGGCAGGCCCCTCGCCTCGCGCGAGAACTTGCGCTGCGTGTGCCAGGGCCGGTATGGCCTGTCCACCGCGAAGCTGATCGTCGCAGGCGTGGTCGCCGATTGGCGATCGAAGAAGACGGCCGCACTACCCTTGCGAGCCAGTTGTCGCTTGGTGATGACGAGCACCAGCGGATCGTGACAGGGGTCATAGGCCGTGGCGTCATTGATGATGATCAGGTCAGCGAGGCTGCAGGCTTTCCAGGCGTCATTTCGGTCTTCGACATGCGCAATGATCGCGCCGGACGGATGCTTGGCAAGGCAAACGCCTGATGTGCAGTAGAAAGGCGCTCCCGGCGGCAGTTCGGCGGCATCCGCTATCTCGAATTGCCCGTCTCCTTTGCTGAACACCTCCGGCATGACGATGGTTTCGGATGTCAGCGCGCGTTTCCAGTTGTCGACCGTGAATTCGTTCGGGCGTGCCCGGCTGACGGCGAGTTCGCCGTCGCCGATCGGCAGCGCAACCAGCCTGGCGTCCTCCGAGATCAGCACGTCCGGTGGGCGCGTGTCCGAGACGGTCAGCATGCCGGCAAGTGCGAAGGGAAGCGCTGCGAGCCGCAGCCATGTCGTCGCCATCGTCGCAATGACCAAGGCAATCGCCACCAGCAGGACGGACTGCTGCGAAATCAACCCGACTGCGTCGACAGGCGAACGTTCGGAAATCCAGCCCGATATGGCGATCATTGCCGTCAGGCCTTTGCCCATCAGATAGAGGGATGGCCCGTCGAACCCGAACGGCATCAACAAGGCGCTGGCAACGGCCAGGAACATGACGACGGACACGATCGGCATGATGGCGAGATTGGCGAACAGGCTAAGCGGCGAAACCCGCTGAAAATGCCAGATGGCAAACAGCGCAGTGGCGCTGCCGGCGATGATGGAGGTCATGGCAAGGCCACCCATCGCCAACAGGAATTTTCGCGTGAGAAAGCCGGGCAGCGATCGCCGTGGCGGCGGCGGTCTCGTTTTCCCCGCGCGATGATCCGACCAGCCGGCATAGGCACCGACCAGCGCCGCGGTCGCCGCGAACGACATCTGGAAACTCGGGCCGACCACTTCATGTGGCGACACCACAATGACGGCGATCGCCGAGATCGCCAGGTTGCGCATGGTCAGCGCCGCCCGATCGAACAGCACGGCAATCAGCATCACCGCCAGCATGATGAAGCTGCGCTCGGCGGCAACGACGATGCCTGAGATGACGAGATAGGCGGCGATCGAGAAAAGTGCGGCGGCGGCCGCGTATTTCTTGACCGGCCGACGCGCGGAAAAGTCTGGAAACAGGGCGAAGGAGCTGCGCATCAGCATCATGATGGTGCCGGCGACCAGCGCCATGTGTAGCCCGGAAATGGAGATGATATGGTAGATGCCGGTGCGCCGCATCGCTTCGTTGATTTCATCGGGAATGCCGGCGCGCACGCCGACGATCAGCGCCGCGGCGATCTCACCTTCGGCGCCACCGACACTGCCCCTGATATGGTCGGCGATGGCTTCACGGGCATTTTCTATCCCCGAGGCAAGGCGGGCCGACAGCGGCATATCGTTGTCATCGCCGGCGACAAGCTTTGGATTGCCGAGAAAAAACCCGCTGCCGCCGATGCCGGCGAAATAGCTGTCGAAGGAGAAGTCGTAGCTGTCAGGCCGCACCGGGCCTGTCGGCGGCAACAGCTTGGCGTAGCCGGTGACCAGGGAGCCGGCGGTTATCTCTGCCGGGATCTTTCGTGCCGAAAGCCGAACCCGCTCCGGCGCATAACGCAATTTCGGCCTGGCGGTCGACGTTACATCGATGGTCAGCCGGATGCGGCCGGTCTCCATCCGGTCAAGCGAGACGACGCGGCCGGTCACCTGGGTCGAGATTTCTGAGCCCAGCATCTGCGTTCCCGCCCGCCATGTCTCGACCTTGCCGGCGAGCAGGCCGAGCGTGCACAGCAGCGCAGCCATGAAGCACAAATGGGTTTTCGGCCAGGAACGCGAGACGAACGCACAGAGCCCCGTCAGAACGACGACCGCGACAGGCTTTGCAAAATCAGGCTCTGCGGCAAGTGAAAAATAGCCGATCGCTCCAATCGCCAGGCAGACCGGCACCAGCAAGAAGGCTACGCCTCGGTCGAGTTCCAGGCCCGCTGCCGTAGCCACGCTGTGGCGCAGCCGAGGCAGTGATATCAGGCCGATCTGCCGGCGCACGCGCACGATCCTGCCAGCTTCGGCAACAGGACCGGGGGCGGAGACATCCGCTTGCAACGGCGGGTTGCCGGGAATCGGCACGAGGGGCGATGGCGGCGGCAGCGGGGCCAGCAGCGGCGCCGCAAACAGGGACCGTTCGCTGACGCCAATGGTGGCGTCCTCGCCCTGATCCGAGCCCCGGCCTCGTCCAGCCATCGGGTCTGCCCCTTGCGCCCTCGACACCCTATGCTACATGAACGCGCAACGCGCGAAAGTCCGCGCAACCGCACCCCGCTTCAGATGGTTTCCGAGAGTTTCATGTCCGACAAGGTCGTCACCCGTTTTGCCCCCTCGCCCACCGGTTACCTGCATATAGGCGGCGCGCGCACGGCGCTGTTCAATTGGCTGTACGCAAAGCACACCGACGGCACGATGCTGCTGCGCATCGAGGACACCGATCGTGAGCGTTCGACAGATGCTGCGACGGCGGCCATTCTCGACGGGCTTTCCTGGCTCGGCCTCAGCTGGGACGGCGAGCCGGTGTCGCAGTTCGAGCGTGCGCCGCGCCACCGTGAGGTGGCCGAGGAGCTCGTGCGCATGGGCAAGGCCTACTACTGCTACGCGACCCCGGCCGAGCTGGAGGCGATGCGCGAGGCAGCACGAGCCAGGGGGCTGCCGCCTCGCTATGACGGCCGCTGGCGTGACCGCGATCCGTCCGAGGCGCCCGCAGGCGCCAAGGGCGCCATCCGCATCAAGGCGCCGACAGAGGGCGAGACGGTGGTGCACGACCGTGTCCAGGGCGAGGTCCGCTTTCCCAACAAGGACCTCGACGACTTCATCATCCTGCGCTCGGACGGCAACCCGACCTACATGCATGCCGTCGTCGTCGACGACCACGACATGGGCGTCACCCACATCATCCGCGGTGACGACCATTTGACCAATGCCGCCCGCCAGACCGTGATCTACGACGCCATGGGCTGGGACGTGCCGTCGATGTCGCATATCCCGCTGATCCACGGCGCCGATGGCGCCAAGCTGTCGAAGCGGCACGGCGCGCTCGGCGTCGAGGCCTATCGCGCCATGGGCTATCTGCCGGAGGCGCTGCTCAACTACCTGGCGCGGCTCGGCTGGAGCCATGGTGACGACGAGATCATGTCGATCAAGGACATGATCTCGTGGTTCGACATCGGCGACGTCAACAAGGGCGCGGCCCGCTTTGACTTCGCCAAGCTCGAGGCGCTGAACGGCGTCCATATGCGCCGCATGAGCGATGCCGATCTGTTCGACATCTTCCTCGCCACCTTGCCCTATCTCGAGGGTGGTCCGGCAATGGCCGCGCGCCTCGACGACAACAACAAGGCGCAGCTGCTGGCCGCACTGCCGGGTCTGAAGGAGCGCGCCAAGACACTGGTCGAGCTTGTCGATGGCGCCGCCTTCCTGTTTGCCACCCGCCCGCTGCCGATCGACGACAAGGCGGCACTTTTGCTCAACGACGACGCACGCAAAGTCCTGCGCGGCGCTCACGAAGCTTTGAATGCGCTTTCAGGCGACTGGACGGCCACTGCGGCTGAGGCCGCGGTCCGCGACTATGCGCAGGCCGGCGGTCACAAGCTTGGCGCCGTGGCCCAGCCTTTGCGCGCCGCCCTGACCGGCAAAAGCACCTCGCCGGGCGTGTTCGACGTGCTTGCCGTGCTCGGGCGCGAGGAAAGCCTGGCGCGCATAGCGGATCAAATCGATTAGGAGCAAACTGGCCCAAGAAGATTGGCATTGAAAGGCGCGTTTCGCAGTGCAACATTAGGCCTTGGCCCAATCTGGCACGCACCTCCTAGAATGCGGTGGCGAATAGGCGCATTGCGGTGATTTCGACGTGTCGCTCTGCAGAATTTGCCTTTGCCGGCATGAGGAAACAAGAAGGAGTTTGCAATGACCGAAGCTGCGAAAAAACTGGATTTGGGCGGCACGACCCAAGGGGCCACGGCAACGCTTGAATTCGCCGGCAAGACTCACGAGTTCAAGGTGCGAAGCGGCTCGGTCGGGCCCGATGTCATCGATATCGCCTCGCTCTACAGCACCACCGGCGCCTTCACCTACGATCCCGGCTTCACCTCGACCGCAAGCTGCGAGTCCGAGATCACCTTCATCGACGGCGACGCCGGCATCCTCTTGCACCGCGGCTATCCGATCGACCAGTTGGCCGAACACGGCGACTTCCTCGAGGTCTGCTATCTCCTGCTCTACGGCGAATTGCCGACCAAGGCGCAGAAGGACGATTTCGATTACCGCGTGACGCGCCACACCATGGTGCACGAGCAGATGTCGCGCTTCTTCACCGGCTTCCGCCGCGATGCGCACCCGATGGCGGTGATGTGCGGCGTGGTCGGTGCGCTGTCGGCCTTCTACCACGACTCCACCGACATCTCCGACCCCTACCAGCGCATGGTCGCCTCCATGCGGCTGATCGCCAAGATGCCGACGATTGCGGCGATGGCCTACAAATACCATATCGGCCAGCCCTTCATTTACCCGAAGAACGAGCTGAACTTCGCCGCCAACTTCCTGCACATGTGCTTTGCCGTGCCGTGCGAGGAATACAAGATCAATCCGGTGCTGGCGCGCGCCATGGAGCGCATCTTCATCCTGCACGCCGATCACGAGCAGAACGCCTCGACCTCGACCGTTCGTCTTGCCGGCTCCTCGGGCGCCAACCCGTTCGCCTGCATCGCCGCCGGCATCGCTTGCCTGTGGGGCCCGGCGCATGGCGGCGCCAATGAAGCGGCGCTGAATATGTTGGGCGAGATCGGCCATGTCGATCACATCCCGGAATTCATCGCCCGCGCCAAGGACAAGAACGACCCGTTCCGGCTGATGGGCTTTGGCCACCGCGTCTACAAGAACTACGATCCACGCGCCAAGATCATGCAGAAGACGGCGCATGAGGTGCTGGGCGAGCTCGGCATCAAGGACGATCCGCTGCTCGATATCGCCATGGAGCTGGAAAAGATCGCGCTGACCGACCCCTATTTCATCGAGAAGAAGCTCTACCCGAACGTCGACTTCTATTCCGGCATCACACTGAAGGCGCTGGGCTTCCCCACCACCATGTTCACCGTACTGTTCGCGGTCGCCCGCACCGTCGGCTGGATCGCGCAGTGGAAGGAGATGATCGAAGACCCGCGCCAGAAGATCGGCCGCCCGCGCCAGCTCTATACCGGCGCGCCGGAGCGTGACTACGTGCCGATCGCCAAGCGCTGATCGAGACTTTCCGGATTGAAAAAGGCGCCCCGTCAGGGCGCCTTTTTTATGTGACGAAGCACGACGCCCGCCGCGATCTCGCCGGACGGCTTGTCGGTCGCCATACGTCGCGCGATCTCGGCAAAGCCTTGCTTCTGCCAGGCGCGCATCCCGCTATCGGCGAACAGCGCTTCCAGTTGTCTGGCCAGATTGTTCGGCTTGACGTACTCGTTGTAGAATTCCGGGACCAGCGCCCGATCCGCGATCAGGTTGGGCAGCAGCGCCGACCAGACAGACAACAGGTAAGGCGCCACGACACGGGCGACCGGATCGAGCCTGTAGCAGGAGACCATCGGCACGCCCGCCAGCGCCAGCTCCAGCGATACCGTCCCGGATGCGATCAGCGCCGCATCGGCCTTGCCGAAGGCCTGCCATTTGCGTTGGGGATCAAGGATGATCTCGGGTTTCTCATCCCACCGCGTGACCGAGGATCTGACCAGGTCGGCGACATGCGGCACGGTCGGCAGCAGCAGCCGCAGCCGATGCCCGCGCGCGTGCAGCATCGACACCGTCTCGCCGAACGGCTCGAGCAGCCGCCGCACCTCGCCGCGCCGCGAACCGGGCAGGACGAGCACCGTCTTGACGCGGTCCGGAGAAGCAAGGTCTCGCGGCAGGTCCTGCGCCTTCGCGGCGCTGAGCACGCCCGCATCATGGGTGAGGCGATGGCCCACATAGGTTCCGGGCGGGCCGCCTAACCGCTCGAGCTCCTTCACCTCGAACGGCAGGATGCAGAGGATATGATCGACATAGGGCTTCATTGCCACCGCCCTGCCCGGCCGCCACGCCCACACGCTCGGGCAGACATAGTGGATGATCGGGATCGACGGATTGGCCGCACGCACCTTCCTGGCGACGCGCAACGAAAAGTCAGGGCTATCGATGGTGACGAGGCAATCTGGCTTCTCGCCCGCAATGGTTTTAGCCAGCTGGTTGATCCGTCGCATCAAGCGCGGCAGATCGCGCAGGATGGCGCTGAAACCCATCAGGGCGATCTCGCCGGCATCGAATGGCGACACCAGTCCAAGCGCCTGCAAATGGCGGCCGCCGAGACCGACGAGTTGCACCTCGCGCCCGGTAGCCTGCTTGAGCGAACGCACGATGTCGGCGCCAAGCAGATCGCCGGACTCTTCGCCGGCAACGATCGCGATCTTCAATGCCCTGTCAGCCATGATGCGGCTCCGTAGCGGCAGGCAGACCAATGACGAACAGGCCGAGTGCGTTGGCGCGCGCGATGGTTTCAGGGCCTTCGAGAACCAGCGAACGTCCCGCCTCGACGGCAATGCCGGCAAGCCCGGCCGCATGCACCGCCTCGATCGTCTGCGGACCGATGGAAGGAAGATCCGCGCGCAGTTCCTGGCCCGGCTTGGCGCATTTGACCAGGACGCCGCGGGTCTTGCCCGCAATACGGCCGTGGCCACGCAACAGCTTCGCGCGATCGAGCAGTCCGGCTGTCCCCTCGATGCCTTCGAGCGCAATGGCCCGGCCGCCGACCGCGATCGCCGCCTGGCCAATATCCAGCGCCCCTATCGCCTTTGCCGCTGCAAGGGCTGCCTCGATGTCACGCCAGTCCGATTTGCGTGGCGTGGCTTTGGTCAGGACGCCTTCGGCGGCGACAAGGTCCGGCACGATTTCATGGGCGCCGACGACCTTTATGCCGCGCGCTTCGAGGCCTCTTGCCACGACCTTCAGCAGACCATCGTCGCCACGCGCCAGCGCCATGACCACCAGTGGGATCACCGCGAGCAGGCTGAGACTGGGGCGCAGCGCAAGCAATCGTGGCCGGCGCTTGATCTCGCCTGCAAGCACCAGATGGGTAATCCGGTGCCGCCTCAACAATGGAATCAGCGAGCCGATGCCTTCCAGAGCAAGGCTTTCATGCTCATACCGGGAGAGCTCCGCCATGCGGTCCACCTCGCCTTCCATCAGGATGACAAAGGGAGGGTAACCTCGTTCCGCCGAGCCGGCCGCGACTTCGACCGGCAGGCTGCCGCCGCCGGCGATGATGCCGACCCTGGAGCCCGGCGGAAGATCAAGACCCGCTGCCGCGGTCTCAGCCTTCGTCATCGACGTCGTCGCCATCGCCGCCCTTGAGCGACGGCACAGCATAATGCCGCTTGCCGCGACTGGTGATGAAATCGACGATCTTCATGGCGGTTGGCGACGACGCGAACTCGGCCTTGGCGAACTCGATGTTCTCGCCAACGGTGCGAGAGCGATCGAAGATCATCCTGTAGGCCTTGCGCAATAGATGGATTTCTGACCTCGGCAGGCCGGAACGCTTCAGGCCAATGATGTTGAGGCCGCGCAAGCTGGCGCGGTTGCCGACCGCGATGGCATAGGGAATGACATCGCCCACGATCGCGGAGCAGCCACCCAGAAAGGCGTTGTCGCCGACGCGGACAAACTGATGAACCGCCGTCAGGCCGCCAATATAGACGTTGTTGCCGACCTCGCAGTGGCCGCCCAGCGTCGCCCCATTGGCGAACGTTGCATTGTTGCCGACGACGCAATCATGGGCGATGTGGGCGTAGGCAAGGAAATTGCCATTGTCGCCGATCGTCGTCTCGCCGCGGCTGGAATCGGTGCCGAGATGCATGGTCACGCCTTCGCGGATCGTGCAGTTCTTGCCTATGACCAGGGTGGTGCGGCCGCCCTTGTGCTTGGTGTTCTGCGGCGGTCCGCCCAGTATCGCCATCGGGTAGACCTTGGTCGAGGCACCGATGGTGGTCGCGCCCATCACCGACACATGGCTGACCAGTTCGACGCCGTCGCCGATCACCGCCTCGGCGCCGACATGACAAAACGGACCAATGCGCACGCCTTGGCCGATCTGGGCGCCTTCCTCCACGACTGCGGAAGCATGGATAGATGTCATGATTTTCATAAGCATTCGATCGTCAGTCGCTGGTGACCATCATGGCTGAAATCTCGGCCTCGGCAGCCTTGGCGCCGTCGACCATGGCTTCACAAGCGAATTTGAGCAGGTTGCCGCGTTTCTTGATTTTCTTGACATAAATCTTCAACTGGTCACCCGGAACGACCGGTTTGCGGAATTTGGCGTTATCGATGGTCAGGAAATAGACCAATGACGGCTTTTCAGTGCCCAGGCTGCGGATACAGATGGCGCCGGCCGTCTGCGCCATCGCCTCGACGATGAGCACACCCGGCATGACCGGCTGTTCGGGGAAATGGCCCTGAAAATGCGGCTCGTTTATGGTCACGTTCTTGATGCCGACGGCTGACTCGTCGCCATCGATGTCGACGATGCGATCGATCATCAGGAACGGATAGCGGTGCGGCAGGAGCTTCATCAGCCCCATGATGTCGACCGCTTCCAGCGTCGTCGACTCGATCATATCAGCCATTGCCTCCCTCGCCCTGTTTGCGGGTCCTGGCGAGCTTGCGCAGCATGGCTATCTCCCGCATGGCTTCCGCCATCGGCTGTGCCGGATAACCGCCCCAGATCTCGCCCGCAGGGACATTGCTCATAAACCCACTTCTGGCGGCAAGCTTGGCCCCAGACCCGATGGTCAGGTGATCCGCAAGCCCGACGCCGCCGCCCATGGTGACATTGTCACCCACGATCACGGAACCCGAAATACCCGAAAGCCCGGCTATTATGCAATTGCGGCCGATGCGGACGTTATGGGCGATCTGCACGAGATTGTCGATCTTGGTGCCTTGGCCGATGATCGTATCGGACATGGCGCCGCGATCGGCAGTGGTGTTGGAGCCGATCTCGACATCGTCCTGAATGACGACACGGCCGACCTGCGGCACGCGTTCGGGTCCCTTGGCGCCGCCGACGAAGCCAAAACCGTCCTGGCCGATCCTGGCACCACCATGGATGATGACGCGGTTGCCGATCAAGGCATACTGGATGCTGGCGCCTGGGCCGACATAGCCGTCGCGGCCGATCTGGCAGGATTGTCCGATGACCGCATTGGGCGCGATGACGGTACCGCTGCCGATCGAAGCCCCCGGCCCGATGACAGCACCTGCCTCGATGACAGCACCTGCCTCGACATGCGCGGTCGGATCGATATGGGCATGCGGCGAGACACCGGTTTCACTGGTCATTGGTCCCGGTGTCGCGGCCGTCGGAAAGAGCAGGCGGCCGACCAGCGCGAATGCCTGTTGCGGACGCGGATGAATGAGAACCGCGATGCCGGCCGGCGCCTTGCTGGCGAATTCCGCCGGACACAGGACCGCGGCCGCCCGCAGCGACGGCATCAGCGCGGAATTGCGTTTGCCATCGACGAAAACGAGCGCATTCTCGCCGCCTTCATTGGCTGGCGCGAGCGCTTCGATCGAAACGTCGGATTGGCCGGAATCGACAAGCACCGAGCCGGTCAGATTCGCGACTTCGCCCGCCGTATACCGGCGTGATGGCGCGAAGAACACCGGATCGGTCATTCCAAAAGCTATATCCAGCTAGGTCGGAACATTTCTCCCGGACCTGAAAAAATCCGGGAGCATCGTTGGCCGTCGATCAGAAACGGGTCGATATGCCGAAGTTGAATTCCTGCACGTTGTCGGTTGCTTCCTTCTTGACCGGGATCGCATAGTCGATACGGATCGGACCGAACGGCGACGCCCACATCAGGCCGAGGCCGACCGAGGCGCGCAGCTTCAAGTCAGTCGAGGTCTGAGCGACAGCCGTGCTGAGCTTGCTGCCATAGAGCGTTGCAGCGTCCGCGAACACAGCGCCGCGCAGGCCGAAGCTCTCCGGAATGACCGGCAGCGGGAACTGGGCTTCCGCCGAGGCGTTGAAATACGTCGTGCCGCCGAGATGGTCACCGGTAATACTGTCCGCCGGGCCAATACCGCCATACTCGAAACCGCGGATCATGCGGTCGGTGCTCTGAAACTGGTCGAAGATACGGAGGCCGTCTCCACCATAACCCTCGACATGACCTGCGCCAGCCGAGACGAGTCCAACCAGATCGAACTGCTCCGAAAGAGTCTGGTAGACGCTGCCGCGCCCGGTCACTTTTACGTACTTGGCATCGCCGCCGACACCGGCGAATTCGGCTGTCGTGGTGGCGTAGATGCCTTCGTGCGGGTTCTTCATGTCGTCGATGGTGTTGTAGACCAGCCCGAGGCTGATCGACGACTTGATCCATGGGCTTTGCTCGATGCCATCGAGGATCGCCGTTGAAACACTGCAGCCGGCGTCGGGAATCCCGTCACCATTGGCGTCGCAGCTGTCATCCAACTCATATTTTTCTTGCGAGATGTTGTACGCCAGCTGGGTCGATATACTATTGGTGATCGGCAGGCCGAAGCGCACCGTAGCACCCGTGGTATCGCTGTCGTAGTTGTCGTATTCCCGCGTCTGCTTGTAGATGTCAAAGCCGGCGGCGATGCGCCTTCCGAGGAAATAGGGCTCGGTGAAAGACAGGCTGTAGTCGCGCGAATTCTTGCCGCCGCCCGCCGACAGCTTGATGAACTGGCCGCGGCCGAGGAAGTTGCGCTCGGTGACCGAACCTTCGACGGATGGGCCCGCCGTGTCGCCGCCGGTTGAATAGCCGGCGCCGACCGAGAACTCACCGGTCGACTTCTCGACAACGTCGACCACCAGCACGACCTGGTCAGGCTGTGAGCCCGGCACGGTCGAGATATCGACTTTTTCAAAGTAATTAAGATCTTCCAGGCGCTTCTTCGCGCGCTGGATGAGAACCTGATTGAAGGCGTCACCTTCGCTGACATCGAACTCGCGGCGAATGACATAGTCACGCGTGCGATCGTTTCCGCGGATCTCGATGCGCTCGATATAGGCTTTGGTGCCCTGGTCGATGGTGTAGACCACCGAAATGGTGTGGTTCTCGAAATTACGGTCGCCGCGCGGCGTCACCTGCGCGAAGGCATAGCCGGAACCGGCCACCTTCTCGGTCAGCGCGACGATGGTGTCCTCGACGTCCTTGGCATTGTAGACGTCGCCCTTGCGGGTCTCGACCACCGATTCCAGCGACTTGCTGTCGACTTCCGGGATTGTGCTTTCGACGCTGACATCGCCGAACGTGTAGCGGTCGCCTTCCTGGACGGTGATGGTGACCGTGTATTTGTTCGTCGTGTTGTCGAGTTCGCCGACAGCGGACACAACCTGGAAATCGGCATAGCCATGATTGTAATAGAAGCGGCGCAGCAGCTCCTGGTCGGCGCGCAGCTTGTCGTCGTCATAAACGTCGTCGCGCAGGATGAACGAAACCCAGGATGAGCGCTTGGTATTGATCACATCTGACAGGCGGCGGCTGGAATAGGCGCTGTTGCCGACGAAATTGATCGCCGCGATCTGCGTGCGGTCGCCTTCAGTAATGTTGAAGACCACGTTCACGCGGTTGTCGCCAAGCTGCATGACCTGCGTGGTCACAGTCACATCGTCGCGACCAATGCGCCTGTAGGCAGCCTTGACCGCCTCGACGTCGGCATCGAGCGTCGCCTGCGAAAACGTTCCGCGCGGCTTCAGCTGCACCGCCATCGCCAGCGCATTGTCCTTGAGCTTCTTGTTGTTCTGGAACAGCACCTGGTTGACGACCTGGTATTCGGCGACCTTGACCACCAGCGTCGAACCGACCTGGTTGATCTGCACATCCGAGAACAGGCCCGTGCCGAACAGCGCCTTGATCGCACTGTCGATATCGGAACTGGAGAAGGCCTTGCCCGGCTTAATGGTGATGTAATTGCGGATGGTATCAGCGTCGACACGCTGGTTGCCGCTCACTTCGACTCTGCTGACGACAGCGGCTTCGGCCGCCGATGTGGCAACGAACTGCACTGCGAGCGCGCCTGGCACGACAAGAGCCGCGGACAGGGTCACCGCGGACGCGGCGCTCAGAAACTTGGATGCTGCCTTCATCGGGCTTAATAACCTTTTCTCGTAGTCCCCACGGCGAGAAAACCGGACGTGCGGTAATTTCTCCTACCGTATTAACCGGATTTTCCCTACACGCAAGGCTTCTGGTTAATTTGAATTTACTTAACCTCGCGGCGTGGCTTTCGCGTCACTCATATCCCCGTGCATGGTAAACGGCGTCTCAACATCGCCCATGCCAAAGCCAAATTTCTTCATGATTTCAGCATCCAAACAGATCGTTCCAGAAAACGAAACCCATGAAGCACAGCACCAGAAGCAGCCCGGCCCGATAGGCCATTTCCATCATCCGATCCGACACAGGCCGGCGAATGACGGCCTCCACCCCGTAGAACAAGAGATGGCCGCCGTCGAGAGGGGGAATCGGCAAAAGGTTCAAAAACCCGATGCCAACCGACAGCAGCGCAACCAGTTGCACGAGCCATTCGAACCCCAGTTTCGCCGCCTTGCCGGCCATGTCGGCGATCTTCACCGGGCCGCCCAGCTGACATTTGTCCTCGCGCCCGACAACGAAACGCTGCAGGAACTGGCCAGTGCGCTGGATGACGTGCCCGGTTTCCTCGACCGCCGCTGCAACTGCCCCGACGGGCGTGTAGGTGACGAGCCGTGGCTGGCCGAGTTCCTTGTTGTTTACGACGCCGATCACGGCGACCTTGACCTTGTTGCCGAGCGCGTCTTGCTGTTCCATCAGCCGCGGCGCCGCGGTCACCGTGACCTCCTTGCCGTCGCGCAGCATGACGAAGGTGATGGTGTCGCCGGCGCGGCCGGAAACCAGGCGCTGGACGTCACCAAAGGTTTCGACCTTGCTGCCGTCGACGCTGACGAATCGGTCACCGGGCAGGATACCGGCTTTCGCCGCCGGGCTGTCAGCGGTCACCTCTGCGACCATGGGCTCCGCTACATAGCGGCCATAGGCGGAAAACAACACGGCGAAGACGACGATCGACAGCAGGAAATTGAACAGCGGCCCGGCGACCACCGTCGCCGCGCGCTTCCAGATCGGCTGCGTGTGAAAGGCGACCTTGCGCTCCTCCTCGGTCAGCGTTTCGATCGCTTCCGAAGTGGGCTGGCTCGAGGTGGCGTTCATGTCGCCGACGAATTTGACATAGCCGCCAAGCGGTATCGCGCACAGTTTCCAGCGCGTGCCGTGGCTGTCGTTGAAGCCGAAGAGCTCCGGGCCGAAGCCGATCGAGAAGGCCTTGACCCCAATGCCACACCAGCGCCCGACCAGGTAATGGCCCATTTCATGGACGAACACGACCACGGTCAGCACAAAGAGGAACGGCACGAGCGTGCCGAGGACAAAGCCTTCTGTGCTGAAAAGCGCGTGAAGAATCTCGTTCAAGATAAACCCTCAAATTCTTCCGCGACGCGGTAGCGCCGTGACTGTGGCATCAATCCAGGCGAATCCAAGGCACGGCGCGCATCGGACCCTGAAATGATACCACTCAAACGGGAAACAGACCCTGCGCCGGATGATCGGCGGTCGCCGAAATCCAGCCGATGAAGTATAGGGCGAAAGCCGCCGCGACAAGCCCGTCGACACGGTCCATGACGCCGCCATGGCCCGGGATGAGCGCACCCGAATCCTTGCGGCCGTGGCGGCGCTTGACCCAGGATTCAAACAGGTCGCCGGCCTGGGCGACGATCGACAGCACCAGCGCCACCAGGCCGAGCAATGCCAGATTGCCGACGCCGGCAACCGCGGCCAGGATAAGCCCGGCTACAACACCGCCAACAGCGCCGCCGAGCGCGCCGCTGCGCGTCTTGCCGGGCGAGATCGACGGCGCCAGTTTTGGGCCGCCGACGGCACGGCCAACGAAGTAGGCAAAGATATCGGTGGCCCAGACGATCGCGAACAGGAACAGGATGGCGACGAGGCCTGAACGATCACCATCGCGCAACAGGGCAAGCGACAGGCCGGAAACGCTGGCATAGGCAAGACCGGCCGCATCCCATTGCCCGCTCTTGCGAACCGAGGCGGCAATCGCCGTTGCGGCAACCATGACCACGGCAAGCGGCAGCAGCAACGATCCGGCAAAGCCAACGATCAAGGCGCCAATGAAAACAACCAGCAGCGCTTCCGGCAGGAAACCAAGGCCCGTGGCCTCGGCCGGGCGCGACATGCGTGTCCATTCATAGAAGATCACCGCCGCCATCACGGCACACAGCAACCGGAACGGCAGCCCCCCAACCCAGGTCAAGCCAAGGGTGATGATGGCAAGCACGACTGCCGAAATGACGCGAAGCTGGAGATTGCTCATCCTGCGGCCGGTCGCGAGGCAACGTCCTGCGGGCCAAGTCCCCCGAAACGGCGTTCGCGGCTGGCAAATTCGCGCAAGGCCTCGGCAAGATGCTCGCGGCTGAAGTCGGGCCAGTAGCAAGGCAGGAAGACGAGCTCGCTATAGGCAGCCTGCCACAGAAGGAAGTTCGACAGCCGGAGCTCACCGCTGGTGCGGATGACCAGTTCCGGGTCGGGAATGCCTTGCGTGTCGAGAGCGCCGGCAAAGCTTTCGGCGGTGATCGCCTCGCTGTCGAGTTCGCCACGCGCCACGGCTGCGGCAAGCTTGCGCGCCGTGCGCACGATCTCGTCGCGTCCGCCATAGTTGAAGGCGATGACCAACGTCAGCGCTTCATTTGCGGCGGTCAGCGATTCGGCCTCGTCGAGCAGCCCCCTGATGTCGGATTGCAGCCCTGCCCGGTCGCCGATGATTCTGACCCGCACACCGCTCTGGTGCAAGTCGGCGAGATCACGGCGGATGAACAGTTTCAGCAGGCCCATCAGGTCGCTGACCTCGGACTTCGGCCGCGACCAGTTCTCCGACGAGAAGGCATAGACAGTCAGGAAAGAGATGCCGAGCCCGGGTGCGGCGCGCACCGTCTTGCGCAGCGCTTCGACACCGGCCCGATGGCCAGCAAGACGAGGCATGCCGCGCGCCTTGGCCCAGCGTCCGTTTCCGTCCATGATGATCGCGACATGCGCGGGCGTTGCCATGTTCTCGCTTTCGGGTCAGCCGATGGCCAAAACCCTAAACCTGCATGATTTCAGCTTCCTTATCGGAAAGCAGGTGGTCGATGGTGCTGATCGTTTCGTCGGTAAGTTTCTGGACCTGGTCGGAGCGCTTGCGCTGATCGTCCTCGCTGATGTCGCCGTCCTTTTCCGCCTTCTTCAGGAAATCCATGCCATCGCGGCGCACATGGCGCGCGGCGACGCGGGCGTTCTCGGCGTAGCCGTGCGAGATCTTGACCAGTTCCTTGCGGCGCTGCTCGTTGAGCTCGGGCAGCGGAATCCTGAGATTGGTGCCGTCGACGATCGGGTTGAAACCCAGATTGGATTCGCGGATGGCGCGATCGACCGCGCCGACCATCGACTTATCCCAGACCGACACCGAGATCATGCGCGGCTCCGGCACCGAGACGTTAGCGACCTGGTTGATCGGCATGCTGGTGCCATACGCCTGCACCTGGATCGCGTCGAGCAGATTGCTGGAGGCGCGACCGGTCCGCAGCGAAGCCAGATCATGCTTGAACGCAGCGATTGCCCCATCCATGCGCCGCTTGAGATCGTCGTACTCACCACTCATCCTAATCTCCTCGACCCGTCTAGCGCGGGTTCACTGCTTCGGGGCAAGGCCCCGTATTCGAGCCTGATTTTCGAAAACCGGCTTCCCTTTTTTCGGGATCAGGCCCCGGATCAATCGTCCGCGACGACCGTGCAGCGGCCGCCGCCCCTCAGAATATCGCCAAACCCACCTTTTTCGTGGATCGAATAGACGATTATCGGAATGTTGTTTTCGCGCGCAAGTGCAATCGCAGCCGTATCCATGATGGAGAGGCCGCGTTTTATGACTTCGCCATGGCTGATGCGCTCGAAACGCGTCGCATTCGGGTCCTTCTTCGGGTCCGCCGAGTAGACACCGTCGACCTGAGTGCCCTTGAACAGCGCGTCGGCGCCGATTTCAGCCGCGCGAAGTGCGGCAGCCGAATCAGTGGTGAAGAACGGATTGCCGGTGCCGCCGGCAAAGATCACCACCTTGCCCTGGTTCATGTAGGCGGTTGCCTGGCGCTGTGAGAAACTCTCGCAGAGTTCGGGCATGGCGATCGCCGAAAGCACCACGGCGTCGACACCGATCTTGTTCAGCGACGTGCGCAGCGCCAGCGAATTGATGACCGTGGCAAGCATGCCCATGTGGTCGCCGGTGACGCGGTCACCGCCCTTGGAGGCAACGGCCACGCCGCGGAAGATGTTGCCGCCGCCGATGACGACGCCGACCTCGATACCCAAGGCGCGGGCCTCGGCGATATCGGCGGCGATGCGATCGACGACCGAAACGTCGATGCCGAAATGCTGTTCGCCCATCAACGCTTCGCCCGACGCTTTCAACAAGACACGTCGGTAGAGGGGCTTCACCGTCATCTGGTCCTCGTCATTTTGCATGTGACGCGTTTCCGGGTGGCTACCCTCGCGCAGGCGCCGCTCCGAAACATGGCGCGATGCCGTGTTCCGATACACGAAGGGCGCCGCGATGTCACGCGGCGCCCGAGCCGGAAATTCGAGATCGAGACGCTCTGCCAATCATTAACTCACGCCGGCAAAAGCGCCTTTCATGAGCAGGTCCGGGAAGTAGCCGACCGGCTTGTCGCCGACCGCCTGGCCGCCTGTGAGGCCGCCCTGGATTTCCGGACCAAAGAACGAATACGGGAACGGCGTGACCGGCCGGCTGACTGCGTCGAGCCTTGCCAGAAGCTCCGGCGGGATGTCGAAATCCAGCGCGCCGAGATTGTCCTTGAGCTGATCCAGCCTGGTCGCACCGATGATCACCGAGGCGACACCGGGCCTGGTCGCCGCCCAGTTCAAGGCGATTTGGGCCATGCCGCGGCCGAGTTCGCCGGCAACCTTCTCCAGTTCGGCTACGATTGCCCAGTTGCGGTCGGTGAATTTCTGGAAGCCAGGATTGGTCGAACCGCGCATCGTCTCCAGCCTGCCATCGGCCTTATTGGTTGTATCTGAACGATATTTGCCACTCAGAAGGCCGCTTGCCAGCGGGCTCCAGACCATGATGCCGGCGCCGTAGCGCGTGCCGAACGGCACGAATTCATGCTCGATGTTGCGCTCGGCCAGCGAATATTCGAGCTGCAACGCCGAAACCGGTTCATAGCCGCGCTGTTCGGCGACGGACTGCGCCCTGCTTGCGTACCAAGCGGGAACGTCGGAGAGGCCGACATGGCGGATCTTTCCGGCGCGCACCAGATCGTCAAGCGTCCGCATCACCTCTTCCGGCGAGGTCAGCCTGTCCCAGGCATGCAGGATATAGAGGTCGATATAGTCGGTACCGAGCCGCTTCAGCGAGCTTTCGACGGCGCGGATGATGTTCTTGCGGCCATTGCCGCCGGCATTCGGATTGCCCTGCTCGAAATTCATGCTGAACTTGGTGCTGATCACCGCCTTGTCGCGCAGGCCGCGCTCGGCGATGAACTCGCCAAGCCAGGTCTCGGAGGTGCCGCCGGTATAGGCGTCGGCGGTGTCGAAGAAATTCCCGCCTGCCCCGACGTAGGCATCGACCAGGGCGCGCGCCGTCTCCTTGTCGGCGCCCCAGCCCCATTCGGTGCCGAAGGTCATGGTCCCGAGTGCCAGGCGGGTCACTCGCAGCCCGCTGTTGCCAAGGGTGTAGTAGGACATGGTCATGATGTCGTTCCGATCCTTGTTCAATGCAGATCTTGTCCGGGGGTCGTCTTGACCCACGGATTGCCGCGCTCATGCGTCATGCGGAATGTGAAGCCGTCCACTATCCAGCCGGCGCCCGAACGGGTCAGATGGTGTTCGTAGGTGCCCCAGACTTCCCAGAGCGGGTCGCCATTGCCTTCCATCCGGTTCCAGGCATAGGCGTTGGAGAAGACGGTCGCCGCGTTGGCGTCGATGGCGACCTCGTGGTTGGTGCGCAGATGCAGGCTGGTCTTGCTGCCCCTGAGGTTCGCTGCCCAGGTTCCGATCAGGTCGTCGGAGGCGATGGTGGCCGGTGGCTGCCCGCTCAGGCTGCTGAAGTCGACGGCGACGCGGTCGGCGAAGTAGCTGCGGGCGAGCCGCCAATCCTGGGCATCGACGGCGCGATCGATGGCATCGGCGATGCGGATGACGGCACGCTCATCAGCGAGCGCCATTTCACGGGATGGTTCGGCCCCGCCGGCATCGACAGGCGCCAGCGCAAGTCCCGCCGCGAAGGTAGCGTACTTCAATGCATTCATGTCTCTTCTCCTTTGCGCATCGGCCCGCCGCCGATCTGTTGGCGACAATGTGGGCCAGCGCGCTGGCGTCGATAAGATTGCATTATCTGCATGGACTATGCGATATCGTGCATGAATGGACCGCGATCTGCTCAGCCATCTTCCTGTCATCGTCGCCGTGGCGCGGCGCGGCGGCTTTGCGTCGGCCGCCGCAGAGCTTGGCATGAGCCCTTCGGCGGTCAGCCACGCGGTGCGCCTTGTCGAAGAGCGGATCGGCCAGCCGCTGTTTGCCCGCACCACGCGCAGCGTCGCGCTGACCGAGGCCGGCGAAGCGCTTGTGGCGGCGGCGGAGCCTGCACTGAACGACATCACCGACAGGATCGAGCGCATTCGCTCTGTGAAAGGCAGAGCGAGCGGTCTGCTCAAGATCAATGTGCCGCGCCTTGCACTGCCGCTTGCCCTGATGCCCATCCTGTCGGCAATGGCCGAGCGCTATCCCGAGGTGACGGTGGAGGTGTTCACCGATGAGCGCATGAGCGACATTGTCGGCGAAGGCTTCGACGCCGGCATAAGGCTGGGCGAGATGATTGCCGAGGATATGGTGACGGTGCGGCTGACCGGGCCGTTCCGAACGGTCATCGTCGCCTCCCCCGCCTATGTCGGCCGCCACGGAAAGCCGCGAACGCTGGCTGACCTCTCCAACCACAACTGCATCGGCTATCGGCTGTTGCGATCGCGCGCGCTCTACCGCTGGGACCTGTCCGACCAGGGCAAGGATATCGGCGTCGAAACGCGTGGCAGCGTCGTTGTCACCGATCCGCTGTCAGCGCGCGACATGGCGTTGGCCGGCATCGGGCTGGCCTATCTGTTCGAGCCGCTGGTCCGAGCCGACATCCAGGCCGGACGGTTGGTCGAAATCCTGCGCGAAGCCGCGATCGACGAGCCAGGGCTGTTCCTCTATTTTCCGCGCCGGGCGTCGATGGCGCCGAAGCTCAGGGCCTTCATCGACATCGCACAAGAAATCGGCCGGGCATCCCTGCGGACACCCGGCCGATAAATCTCGTCGGAAGGATAGCAGCCGCGACGGCTTACTTCTTTACCGCCGCCGCGACTTCCGCCGCGAAATCGGTCTCTTCCTTCTCGATGCCTTCGCCCAGCGCAAAGCGCAGATAGGCGGTGATCTTGGCCGGCGCGCCGATGTCCTTCTCGGCATCCTTCAGCGCCTTCTCGACGGTGATGTCGGGATTGAGCACGAAGGCCTGCTTCAGAAGCACGACTTCCTCGTAGAACTTGCGCAGACGGCCATCGACCATCTTCTCGATGATCGCTTCCGGCTTGCCGGACTGGCGCGCCTGATCGGAGAAGATCGCCTTCTCGCGCTCGATTGCCGCCGGATCGAGTTCTTCGGTGGTCAGCGCCATCGGGCTGGTGGCGGCGACATGCATGGCGACCTGGCGCGCGAAGGCATTGGCGGCATGCTCGTTGCCAGTGGTCTCGATGGCGACCAGCACGCCGAGCTTGCCGAGGCCATCGGCAACCGCGTTATGGACGTAGGTGGCGACTGCGCCATGCGGAACGGTAAGCTTGGCCGAACGGCGGAAGCCCAGGTTCTCGCCGATGGTGCCGACGGCGTCCTTGATGGTGTCGGTGACCGACTTGTCCGAACCCGGATACTTGGCCGCTGCAACCGCCTCGGTCTTGCCGCCATAAGCGAGCGCGACCTTGGCTACGTTGGCAACGATCTCCTGGAACGCGGCGTTACGAGCAACGAAGTCGGTCTCGGAGTTGACTTCGACGACGGCGGCTTCGCGCGGGCCGGAATCGACGCCGATCAGGCCCTCAGCCGCGGTGCGGCCGGCCTTCTTGTCGGCCTTGGAAATGCCCTTCTTGCGCAGCCAGTCGATGGCCTCTTCCATGTTGCCGTTGGTTTCGTTCAACGCCGCCTTGCAATCCATCATGCCCGCGCCGGTCAAGTCGCGGAGTTCTTTGACCTGTGCAGCCGAAATGCTCATTGTCGCCTCTTTGTTTTAAATGCACCGACGCACCATCGAACCTCGATGATGCGTCTGTTTAGCGTGCCAAAATATGAGAAAGATGAAGGCCGCTAACGGCCTTCGATTATCAAGCTTCGGGGGCTTCCGACGCCGGGGCCGGATCGAGCGCCGGTTCGACCGGAGCTTCAACCGAAGCGCCGATGTCGACGCCGAGCGCGCCCTGCTGGCGGGCGATGCCGTCGATCGCAGCCTTGGCGATCAGGTCGCAATAGAGCTGGATGGCGCGGGCGGCGTCGTCATTGCCGGGGATCGGGAAGTCGATCTTGTCCGGGTCGCAGTTCGAATCGATGATGGCGACGACCGGGATGCCGAGGCGCTTGGCCTCGAGGATGGCGATCGCTTCCTTGTTGGTGTCGATGACGAACATCAGGTCGGGCGTCGAGCCCATGTCCTTGATGCCGCCCAGCGCCTTGTCGAGCTTCTCGCGCTCGCGGTCGAGGTTGAGGCGCTCTTTCTTGGTCAGGCCCTGGGCCTCGCCGGCCAGCATCTCGTCGAGCTTGCGCAGGCGCTGGATCGAGTTCGAGATCGTCTTCCAGTTGGTCAGCATGCCGCCGAGCCAACGCGAATTGACATAGTACTGGGCCGAACGCTGTGCCGCATCAGCGACGATGTCGGACGCCTGGCGCTTGGTGCCGACAAACAGCACGCGGCCGCCCTTGGCGACAGTGTCGGAAACCTGCTTCAGCGCCTGGTGCAGCAAAGGCACCGTCTGCGAGAGGTCGATGATGTGGATGTTGTTGCGGGCGCCATAGATGTAAGGCGCCATTTTCGGGTTCCAGCGGTGGGTCTGGTGGCCGAAGTGAATGCCAGCTTCCAAAAGCTGGCGCATGCTGAAATCAGGCAGTGCCATTCTTAGTTCCTTTCCGGTTAGCCTCCACGGACACAGGCATTTTTGGACTTTGTCCTCGAACGCCACCGGAGGTTTCAGCCGGATTTCTCCCGGGCAGACACCAAAGTCCGTGTGTGGAATGAGCGGGCATATAGAGGGGATGCGGAACAAACGCAAGCCGTGTGGCGCTTCACCACTCAGCGTGCGGCAATCAGTGCTCCGGTGCCGATCATTGCGCTGCCGGCAAATCTGTTCATCAGGCGCATGCGTCTTGGCGTCCTGAACCAGCCCGAAGCCCGCCCGGCAAGTGCAGCATAAATACCCATGGTGAGGATGTTGACACTGATCACGACGGCGACCACCAGCAGGCCGTCGGCAAGGGTCATGGTGTTGAGGTTCAGGATCAGCGGCATGATCGAGGCATGGAACAGGATCGCCTTCGGGTTGCCCAGCGCGATGGATGCGCCGAGGAAGAACGATCGCGATAATCTCGCCTGCGACGCCTGTGGTTCATCCGGCTGCGTGGCGGCAGCTCGCCACATCCTGATGCCGAGAAAGACCAGATAGGCGGCGCCTGCATATTTCAGCAGGAGAAAAACCCATTCGAAAGTCTGCGCCAACGCCACCAGTCCGAGCAATGCCAGGGTGACCAGCACGGCATCGCCGGCGGCGACGCCAACTCCGGCCATGAACGCACGAAGGAACCCGCGCGAAACACCGTTGGTGATGACCGCGAACATCGCTGGTCCTGGCGTTGCGGCTGCAAGCGTGATCGCGGCGCAATAGGCCAGAAATGCCGTTGGTGTCATGGCCGAGCCTTTCCATTGGGCACCCGCACCCGCCGGAAGATCGCGACGATCTCCTCGCGGCTGCATTCGATGGCGCCGAGCCGCACCGCACGGTCGCGCTCGAAGCCGGTTATGTCATAATGCGGCGCCGATGTCTTGGGCGGTCCCTGGTAGGACGAGCGCTTGACGCCGAGCAGTGCTGCAAAGCGATGCAACTCATCAGTGTCGTCGGCCATCAGATGGCACCAGCGATGGCCGGCCCAGTTCCAGATCGCCGCGTCGACATAGACCGCCATGAAGCTTGCCGTCTGCCTTCCATCCTTCACGACAGTCGGCCACACGGCCCGTCTGGATATCAGTGACGATAGAATGGATTCGGGTAGAAAATGAAGCTGCCAGTGGCTGCAAGCTCAGCCACCGTGCTGGCGACTGTGTCCTGCATGCGACGGTGCAACTCGGCAACCGCATCGTCGACCGAGCCGGCATATTCGTGCAGGCCGAGTGGATCCGGCACCCGGATGTGGGCGCGACGCGGCCCGGCCGGCTGCGGAATGAAGCGGTTCATCGTGTCACGCAACCCGCCTTTGCAATAGTCGTTGCGAATCCGCTTCAGGTGCTCGGCGATCTCCTCCGGCGTGATGCGCGGATTGGCCGAGGCCCAGGGCCCGACGCGTTGCAGCCTCTGAATTGTATCGGCGAGCGCGCGGACCTTCTTTTGCCTTTCCGCATCGCCGGTGTTTTCGCGCTGCCAGCGACGTGCCCGCCGCAGAAGATCGTCGGTGACGACCGTATCGACCGCGATGCTTTCGCCAAGCCGGCGGCCGAGCTTGGCGACCAACGCCTTCTGACGCTCGGCATAGGTCGCCCCTTCATTGGATGACAGGCCCCACGCGGCTTCGTCGCGGGCCAGCAGCGTCGAATAGATATGGTGGATGCGCTGCGGCAGCGTGTCGGTCGCGTGGTGTTCTATTTTCAGGCTTTTCTCGACATAGGTGCATTCCTTCGCCAGCGCCGTTTCGACATTCCTGGTGAAGGCCAGTTTCCAGACGACGGGAGCGATCCAGACCTGGAAATCGGGATCTGCCGCGCGGCCACGGTTCAACGCTTCCAACCCCATCTCGACGGCACCTGGCAGCAACGGCGCCACGATGTCGGCATGCCAGCCGACGCCGCCTTCGGGATGCAGCAGCACGCCATGGCCTTTCAATGCCCAGGCGACGGAGTGTTCCTTGGCTGCCGCGCTGTTGCCGGGAATCTGGGCGATCAGATTGTTGGCCAGCCAGAATTTCTGCATCAGCCGGCCAAGGCCGTTGACGACGCCATTTGTTGCCCAGGAGGCCGCAAGCGGGCTGACCTGCGACACGATCTCCTTGTCGATCATCCAGTCGGTGAAGAACTCGGGATGGTTGGGCGTGATGAAGGTCGCCTTCCCCGCCCCGCAACTGGCCCTCAGCCGCTCGAGGTCGGCGTGGGGAAAGTCGATATGGCGGACATTGGCGACGCCGCGCAGCCCGGCCAGGCGGTTGAACGGCAAGATATCGCGGAAGCCCGGTATCCCCCGCAGCATGACGATCCGGTTGACTGATGTCATGGCCCTGATCAGTGCCGGGTTGGGCTTCGGCGCCACGAAGACATCGATCCTGCTCAAGCTGCTCCCCCCTTGCGTCTCGACGCCGGGGAGGAAGTTGAGAGACGATTGCGGCACGTTCAAGTCGTTCACCACGACAACGCCGTATCGTGGTGAATCAACTGGCCAGCTAAGGCACTATTTGGTCGGGCAGGTTTTCGACTGGTCGAACAGCGAAAGATTGACCAGCTTGCCGGTCATCGAGAAGTCGCCATAGTCCATGACGAGGTCGCGGGTGATGCCGTTCTCGTGCAGCTTGAAGCTGATCCGGTATTCCGGCACCTCTTCACCTGTCTTGTCGGTGTCGTCGAAATAGGCGATGTCGACCGGCCAGTATTTGTCGGTGGCGAGCTTCGCCAGTGCCGGAGCCTCCGGGTCGGCCTTGTCGGCATCGGTTTTCTTGCCGACGACGACGGTGGTGGTCATCACCTTGTTGGCGTCTTCGGAACCGTCGAAGAGATTGGTTTCGTAGAAGTTCTCGCCCTTTTCGGCCTTGCCGATCAGTTCGACCAGATGCTGGGTCGGGAATTGGGTCATAGCCAGCTCAAGGCTGTTCTTTTCAGGCTTGTCGATATCGACCTTCAACCCCTTGGTCCCTTTCGTGGCGATACCCTTGACCTCCTTGTCGAGGTTCTGGTCGACGAAGGACTTCGTCACGAACGAAAAGGTCTTACCTTCGGCGTCCTCGAAAGTGGTCGTCTGCTGGTCGGTCAACTTCGTGTTGTCGTTGGTGACGATCTGGGTGACGAAACGAAACTTCACCGTATAGCCTTCACAGGCCGAGCCGTTGAACTCATAGACCATGCGGCCGGATATGCCTGTGATGCCGGATTGATCGGATGCCTTGTTGAGGGTGAGGTCGTAAACGGCGCGGTGGGCTTGCAGCGCCGGCACGGCGAAAGCAGGACCTATCGAGAAGGCCGCCGACAACAGGACGGCATGGAACGCAAGGCGCTTGGCGCGCATGAGGTACTCCGATCGTCGCGGCTGATGGCAGGCCGCAGGGAAAGATGGTCCAGCTTAAAAAAAGTCGTGGCGGAAGCGAGGCAAAAATAGCAATTTCGGCCCCGGCCAGCGCGGCGTCACCAAGCAATAGGGAAATACCATGAGTGAAACAATCGAAAAGCGGCTAAGCGATCTGGGCGTGACGCTTCCTGTCGCCGCCGCGCCCGCCGCCAACTACGTGCCCTATTGCAGGACCGGCAATCTGCTGCTCACCGCCGGGCAGTTGCCGCTCAAGGACGGCAAGCTGCAGGCGAGCGGCCTGCTCGGCCGTGACGTCGACACCGCGGCCGGCAAGGACGCGGCAAAATACTGCGCGATCAACATCCTGGCGCAGGCCAAGGCCGCACTCGGCGACCTCGAGAAAATCCGCCGCCTGGTGAAGATCACCGTCTTCGTCGCCTCGACAGCCGATTTTGTCGAACAGCATCTGGTTGCCAACGGCGCCTCCGATTTCCTGGTTGCAGCACTTGGCGAGCGCGGCAAGCATGCCCGCTCCGCCGTCGGCACCGCCTCGCTGCCGCTTAATGCCGCAGTGGAAATCGAAGCGATCTTCGAAGTCGAGTGAGCCAGGGGACAACCATGACTGACCTATCCTGGCTGACCGCCCGGCCCGTGGCCCATCGCGGCTTTCACGACATGAACAAGACGCGTTGGGAAAATACGCTTTCCGCCTTCGCAGCCGCGGCCGAGCGCGGCTACGCCATCGAATGCGACGTGCACCTGTCGTCGGACGGTGTTCCCGTCATCATCCATGATGGCGACCTGCAAAGGCTGACCGGACAGGACGGCTTCGTCTGGCAACGCACCGCGGCCGAGCTCACGGCACTCAAGGTCGGCGGCACATCGGATCACGTGCCGACGCTGCAGGAAGCGCTCGACCTGGTCGATGGCCGCGTGCCGATGGTCATTGAGCTGAAAGGCATCCCGGGCCGTGACGAGGGTCTCGTGGCGATCGTCGGCAAGATGCTCAAGCGTTACAAGGGCAAGGCGGCGATCATGTCGTTCGACCACTGGCTGATCCGCGATTTTCCGAAACACGCACCGGGCATTCCGGCCGGACTGACCGCCTACGGCAAGGACGTCAAGCTGATCGAGGCGCATTTCGCCATGCTGGCGCACGAGATCACGTTCACCTCCTATGCCGCCGGCGACCTGCCGAACCGGTTCGTCAGCTTCGTGCGTGAAAAACTGAAAATGCCGGTCATCACCTGGACCGTGCATGACCAGCCGGCGGTCGACCTGACCATCAAATATGCCGACCAGATGACATTCGAAGGGTTCGAACCCGACCTGGTCAAAGTCGCCTGAAGTCGGTGTCTGAAACGTGACTTGTACCCAGCCGGACGGAGCTTAAATAAGCCGCATGGATCAAGGCGACGACGGCGATGACCAGACAGCGAATGCGGACTATTTGATCCGCGTCGCCGCTGGCATCGGCGCTTTCACCCCGGATGAGTGGAACAGCCTCGGTGGGACCACGCGCGGTGACACAGAAAACGGCTACAACCCGCTCGTTTCATACGCTTTTCTGAGCGCGCTCGAAGAGTCCGGCTGCGCCGTGCGGCGCACCGGCTGGCAAGGTCATCATTTGCGACTGGAGACCGCGCAAGGCAAGCTGCTCGGCGCGGTCCCATGCTATCTCAAGTCGCACAGCCAGGGCGAATATGTGTTCGATCATGGCTGGTCGGATGCCTTCGAACGCGCCGGCGGCCACTACTATCCAAAACTGCAATGCGCGGTACCGTTCACACCGGTCACCGGCCCTCGCCTGCTGGTAACCAAGGGCGAGGATATCGGCACGGTCAAGGCCGGGCTGGCGGCGGGCCTTAAGGCGGTCACGCAAAAACTCAGTGTCTCTTCCGCGCATGTCACCTTCGCGCAGGAGAGCGACGTGGAGGTGCTGGAAGCGGCAGGGTTCCTGCATCGCACCGACCAGCAGTTCCATTTCTTCAACGAAGGCTTTTCAACCTATGACGACTTCCTCGCCACCCTTGCCTCGCGCAAGCGCAAGGCGATGAAGAAGGAAAGGCGCGAGGCGCTGGCCAACGGCATTTCGATCGACTGGCTGACCGGCAAGGACCTCACCGAAAAGGCCTGGGACGACTTCTTCGCCTTCTACATGGACACCGGCAGCCGCAAATGGGGCCGGCCCTATCTCAGCCGCCAGTTCTTCTCGCTGATCGGCGAACGCATGGCCGACGACATCCTGCTGGTGATGGCCCGGCGCAACGGGCACTACATTGCCGGCGCCATCAATTTCATCGGCTCCGACGCACTCTACGGCCGCAACTGGGGCTGCATCGAGGACCATCCCTTCCTGCATTTCGAGGTCTGCTATCATCAGGCGATCGACTTCGCCATCGAACGCAAGCTGAAGGTTGTCGAGGCAGGTGCGCAAGGTGAGCACAAGCTGGCGCGCGGCTACCGGCCGGTGACCATGCATTCGGCGCACTACATTGCGCACCCCGGCTTGCGCAACGCCGTTGCCGACTATCTTAGGCGCGAACGGCACGAGGTGGAGCGGATGAGCGAATATCTGGAAGAGCACACCCCATTCCGCAAGGATCTGGAGGAATAGCGACCGGGCTGCCCCGATGGCAGCGGCGACGATCGTCTTGCCGACTTTCGACGGCTTCGCTACACGAAAAGGCACAATCCGGAGCGTTTGCCATGGCTGAGGCCGCCTATGACACCGACAACATCTTCGCCAAGATCCTGCGCGGTGAAATTCCCTCGCACCGCGTCTACGAGGACGAAGCGGTCGTCGCCTTCATGGATGTGATGCCGCAGGGGCCGGGCCATACGCTGGTGGTGCCGAAGGCGCCGTCGCGCAACCTGCTCGACGCCGATCCGTCAACGTTCGGCACGCTCTTCACGGTCGTCCAGAAAGTGGCGCGGGCCGTCAAACAAGGTTTTGGCGCCGACGGCGTCACCATCATGCAGTTCAACGAGCCAGCCTCGGGGCAGACCGTCTATCATTTGCATGTGCATGTCATCCCGCGCTTCGACGGCATTCCCCTGAAACCACATACGGGCGGGATGGAGAAGCCGGAATTGCTGGCGCAAAACGCCGAAAAGATACGGACGGCGCTGCTGAGTTGACGCCGCAGGTTCCTTTACCGACCTGCAAAACCGTTTCAAATAAAAAAAGCCCCGTTTCCGGGGCTTTTTCGACTTTCATCAGGGTCAGTTCTTTCTGGGCAATTGCGGCACGAGGCTGCGCTTGCTGCCATCCTTGCCCTTGGCTTCGGGCTTCTGCGCCACCAGCTTCTTGGCCGCGGGCTTTTTCGCCACGGCCTTTGTGGGCTTCGGCGTTTCTTCCGGCTCTTCCTTCTTCGGCTTCACCGGCGCCTCGTCGGCGAGCGATTCGAGCTTCAGGCCGGTCTCGCCGGTTTCCTTCTTCTCGACGGTGACACGCACCGTGCCGCCCTTCTTGAGCTTGCCGAACAGCACCTCGTCGGCCAACGGCTTCTTGATGTGCTCCTGGATGACACGGCCGAGCGGCCGCGCGCCCATGCGCTCGTCATAACCCTTGTCGGCCAGCCACGCGATCGCATCGGGCGACAGGTCGAAAGTGACGCCGCGCTCGGAAAGCTGGGCCTCGAGCTGCATGACGAACTTCTGCACCACCTGATGGATGACCGGCACCGGCAGCGAGCCGAACGGGATGATCGCATCGAGACGGTTGCGGAATTCCGGCGTGAACAACCGGTTGATCGCCTCGACGTCGTCGCCTTCGCGCTTGGTCGAACCGAAGCCAATCGCCGCACGCTGCGCATCCGACGCGCCCGCATTGGTGGTCATGATCAGGATCACATTGCGGAAGTCGATCTGCTTGCCGTTGTGGTCGGTCAGCTTGCCGTGGTCCATCACCTGCAACAGGATGTTGAACAGGTCCGGATGCGCCTTCTCGACTTCGTCCAGCAACAACACGCAGTGCGGATGCTGGTCGACGCCGTCGGTCAACAGACCGCCCTGATCGAAGCCGACATAGCCGGGAGGGGCACCGATCAGCCGCGAGACCGTGTGGCGTTCCATATATTCCGACATGTCGAAGCGGATCAGCTCGACGCCGAGCGAGGCGGCCAATTGCTTGGCCACTTCGGTCTTGCCGACGCCGGTCGGACCCGAGAACAGGTAGGAGCCGATCGGCTTCTCCGGTTCGCGCAGGCCGGCGCGCGCCAGCTTGATCGCCGAGGTCAGCGCGGAGATCGCGGTGTCCTGGCCATAGACGACGCGCTTCAGCTCGATATCGAGGCCCTGCAGCACCTTCTCATCGTCGGCCGAAACGGTCTTCGGCGGGATGCGGGCCATGGTGGCGATCGTCGCTTCGATCTCCTTGATGCCGATCGTCTTCTTGCGCTTGGCTTCCGGCACCAGCATCTGCGAGGCGCCGGTCTCGTCGATCACGTCGATCGCCTTGTCCGGCAGCTTGCGGTCGTTGATGTAGCGTGCAGACAGCTCCACCGAGGCCTTGATCGCCTCGTTGGTGAACTTCACCTTGTGGAACTCCTCATAATAGGGCTTGAGGCCCTTCATGATCTCGATGGCGTCCTCGATGGTCGGCTCGTTGACGTCGATCTTCTGGAAGCGTCGCACCAGGGCGCGGTCCTTCTCGAAGAACTGGCGGAATTCCTTGTAGGTGGTCGAGCCGATGCAGCGGATCGCACCCGAGGACAAGGCCGGCTTCAACAGGTTGGACGCGTCCATGGCGCCGCCTGATGTGGCCCCTGCCCCTATCACCGTGTGGATCTCGTCGATGAACAGCACCGCGCCGGGATAGTCCTCGAGTTCCTTGACGACCTGCTTCAGCCGTTCCTCGAAATCGCCGCGATAGCGCGTGCCGGCGAGCAGCGTGCCCATGTCGAGCGCGAAGATGGTGGCGTTGTGCAGGACTTCGGGAACGTCGCCCTCGACGATGCGCTTGGCGAGGCCTTCGGCGATCGCCGTCTTGCCGACGCCGGGATCACCGACATAGAGCGGGTTGTTCTTGGAGCGGCGGCACAGCACCTGGATGGTGCGGTTGATCTCGGACTCGCGACCGATCAGCGGGTCGATCTTGCCGGCCTTGGCCTTGTTGTTGAGGTTGACGCAATAAGCGGTCAGCGCATCCTGCTGCTGCTTCTTCTTGCCGCCTTCCTCCTGCGGCTCGGCGCCGTTCTGGCCGCCCTGCTCGTCATCAGCGCCGCGCGGCGAGCGTGTCTCCGACGCGCCCGGACGCTTGGCAATGCCGTGCGAGATATAGTTGACCGCGTCGTAGCGGGTCATCTGCTGTTCCTGCAGGAAGTAGGCGGCATGGCTCTCGCGCTCGGCGAAGATGGCGACGAGCACGTTGGCGCCAGACACTTCCTCGCGGCCCGACGACTGCACATGGATCACCGCGCGCTGGATGACGCGCTGGAAACCAGCTGTCGGCTTGGAGTCCTCGTCGTAGCCGGTGACCAGGTTGTCGAGCTCGGTGTCGATATAGGTGAGAACTGTGTGCTTGAGCTCATCGAGATCGACATTGCAGGCGCGCATGACGGCGGCGGCCTCGGTGTCGTCGATGAGCGCGAGCAGCAAATGTTCAAGGGTTGCATATTCATGGTGCCGCTCATTGGCGAGCGTCAGCGCCTGGTGAAGCGCCTTTTCCAGGCCTTGGGAGAAAGCCGGCATGTTACCTCACTTCTTCTCCATCACGCATTGCAGCGGATGCTGATTCTGTCGGGCGAAATCCATGACCTGAGACACTTTGGTCTCGGCCACCTCGAATGTATAGACCCCGCACTCGCCCACTCCATGATTGTGAACATGAAGCATGATGCGTGTGGCGGCTTCGCGGTCCTTCTGGAAAAAACGCTCCAGCACGTGAACCACGAACTCCATGGGCGTGTAGTCGTCGTTGAGGATGAGGACCCTGTAGAGGCTGGGCTTCTTGGTCTTGGTTTTGGTGCGCGTGATGACAGCCGTCCCGCGGCCGGCCTCATTGCCGTCGCCGCCGCCGTTTTGCATCCGCGCCACGTGTCTCGTGGCAGTCAAACCGATCGTCACGTATTCCTGCCTCTTTCGAATCCCCATGCGAGTTCGACATGTAGGTGTTCGATGGACGATTTTAAGCCCTTCTGTTTAGCTGACAATATGGCTAGGTGACCAAACTTGGCCGATTTTCGCAATCGTGAAGGCGCGCGAGGCCTTGGAGCGGAAATTGACATGGAAAAACCCGGCCACGCTTCCGCGGCCGGGCTTTGTCCCGGGCCCAAAGGGCCGGATCTGGGTCACATCAGGCGAATTTAATTCGCCCGGGCGAAATTACTTCGCCTTGGCAACGACCGATTCGAACGGCTTGTAGGCTTCCTTGGCGAGTTCGGCATAGAGATCGCCAATTTTGGTGGCCTCGGCGACGAACGCCTCATAGGATTGCTTGGCATAGTCGGACTGGATCTCGATCGCCTTTTCCAGCGACTTGGCCGAAAACATCTTCTCGACGGCGGCGCTGCCGGCTTCGAAGCTCTTCTTGGTGTATTCACCAGCTTCGGTGGCGATCGCCTGCGCGCCCTTGGAGAGCGAAGCGAAGCTCTTCAATCCGGTATCGGCAAACTCTTTGCCGTATTTGCTGAAGTCCTCATAGGTCTGGGTCATTTCACGCATTCCCTTGGGTTGAAGCGTCCTTCTTCGGGGCGCCCTTGTGCAATGCACTCTAATATATTGTGCGCCGCACAAAAGTCAACATTTCGCCGGCGTTCAGACGCCGCCTGCGCAGTCAATGGCTAAAAATCGAATAAAGAGAGCTTCAAGCCGGAAGAAAATGGTGAACGCGGCGGTTACCATAAACGGATTGGTAACGCTGCCCCGGTAGCTTTGGCTGGAAGTGAGGCAGGACCCTTCGCCGCCTCCAACGCAACGAAGAATCCAAGGGAAGTACCAGTGCGTAAGGCGTTGTTGGGCATCGTTTCCAAATCCACCTCCCCTCTCAAAACGATGATGATCTTCGCCCTGGCGTTGACGTTCGTCTGCGGTGACGTTGCTTCATCACTGGCGGCGAGGCAGGCGGCCATTGTCGTGGACGCCAAGACTGGCAAGGTGCTGTACTCCGCGGATGCTAACGGCAGGCGCTATCCGGCTTCGCTGACCAAAATGATGACGCTTTACCTGACCTTCGAGGCGCTGGCGAAGGGCAAGATCAGCAGGAACTCGCAAGTTGTGTTTTCGGCCCATGCCGCAGCCGAGCCGCCGACGAAGCTCGGCGTGAAGGCAGGCGGTTCGGTCACGGTCGAGACCGCCATCCTGTCGATGGTCACAAAGTCGGCGAACGACTCGGCGACCGCGCTCGGCGAAATGCTCGGCGGCAATGAAACCAATTTCGCCCGCATGATGACGGCAAAGGCGCGGGCGCTGGGCATGAACGGCACCGTGTTCCGAAACGCCAATGGCCTGCCAGACCCCGGCCAGTTCACCACCGCTCGCGACATGGCAACGCTCGGCATCGCGCTGCGAGAGCATTTTCCCCAGTACTATGGCTATTTCTCGCAGCGCTCCTTTCTCTACGGGCGTCAGCGCATCAACGGCCACAACCGTCTGCTGGGACGCATCAAGGGCGTCGACGGCATCAAGACCGGCTACACCCGCGCCTCCGGCTTCAATCTCGTCTCGTCGGTTTCCGACGGCAATCGTCGCATCGTCGGCGTGGTCATGGGCGGCACCTCCGGCGGCAGCCGCGACAACCAGATGGCCACGTTGATCAACACCTATATGCCGCGGGCATCAACCCGCGGCGGTGGCGATCTGGTCGCCAAGGCCGGCGGCAGCAACCCGATCACAGCCCTTGCCAAGGTGCTGCTGCCCAAGCACGACGCGCCGACGCCGGACGACAAGCCGGTGGTGGCGCAGGATGATGCGACCCAGGACGATGCCACCGTTGCCGAAGACGCCACTGTAGCGGAAGACAGCACCGCGCAGAGCGAGCAAAGCGAAGAGGCTGCCCCCGTCGTCAAGACCAGGAAGGTCAAGGCCGTCATCGTATCGGCGCCTCAGGTGGCCACGGCCCAGGTCGTGGCGGCCTATGCCGAACCGACACCGGCGCCGACGCCGACTGTCGACCCTGTCAACACCGCGTCGGTGCCGTCGGGCTGGGCCATCCAGGTTGCCTCGTCGCCGAAGCAGTCGGAAGCCCAGGCGTTCCTCGACAAAACCACCAAGCAGGCACCCAAGGTGCTGGCCGACGCGTCCGGCTTCACCATCGCCTTCGACAAGGACGGCGTCACCTATTACCGCGCCCGCTTCGGCGGCTTTGGTTCGAAGACCGCTGCCTGGAAGGCCTGTACCGCGTTGAAGAAGAAGAACATCGAGTGCTACGCCGTCCAGCAGTAGGACGGCGTGGAGGTTATCTCCCGGAAAAATTCTGCGTCGAAGGAGAACTAATTGTGATTGGAGAGCAAGACGTCCTTGGCTTCATTGATCCGCGCCGCCAGGAAAGACGTGCCACCGACATCGGGGTGCAGGCGCTGCATCAGGCGGCGGTGCGCCTTGCGGACATCCGCCGCGGCGGCCCCCGCTTCAAGACCAAGGACCTTGTAGGCCTCCTCCTTAGTCATGGCGCCCGGACCTGGCGCAACACCCAGCCCTTCGCCACCGTTCGTCTCAGCGTTTTTGCGCCAGACGGGAAATCTGCCGTCAAGATACGTCTCTAGCAGTTGCCCACTCTCCGGATCGCCGGAGAGTTCGCGGTAGAGATGCTGCAATTCCGCCAGCCCCATCGCGCCAAGCATCTTGCCTTCGTGGCGGCCAGCCAGGACCAGTCCTTCAAGGCCGCCAGTATCGTGATCGAGTTCCATTTCGAGTGCTGCGGTGCGCACCGTCGAACGCTTGCCCGGTGCGAGCTTTGCCGTCGGCCGCTTCATCCGCATGGAACCATACCAGGCGATTGCCGCCGACAGAATTATGCCGCCGATGCCTTCGCGCCCGACCACAACCATAGCGATGCCGACCAGCCCCAGAAGGACCGGCCCGAGTGTCTTCATGCTGCTGGCCAATTTTGCTGGGTCGGCGCGGAGGAAGATCGTGGCCGCGCCGAGAAGCACCAAATGCAATGCTACCAATGCGATGATTGCGCCCATCAGTCCCCGCCACCCCGCAGATGCTCGATCATCAGCCGGTCTTCCGGCCTGCCTCTGGCCTCGAGCGCCTTCAGCCCGCCGGTTGCAAACACGGCAACCGCCGAAAGCAGTCCTGCCAGAGTCGCGGCAGCCCGCCGATCAAATCGGAACCAAGCCCCTTTGGACAACCGCGCGATTTCCTTAAGCGCCTTTTCTGCGCCGGAATCATGACCTTCCTGGAAGACGAAGACAGGTACGCCATGCAGGCCGAGGCTGCCGGCCTTTTCCGCCAGATCGTCGATGTTCTCTTCCATCGCATCGCCGATATAGACCAGCGCATTGACCTTGGCCTTGGCCGTCTGTTTCAGCGAATGCGCCAGCACCTTGCCGATCTGGGTGTTGCCGCTGCGGCATTCGATTCGCGTCATCAGTTGCTTCAAGGCATTGGTATCGGTCACGAAAGCGGACGAACGGCACTCGCCCAGGCCGCGAAAGTAGACCAGTTGGACGCTGAGGGTTCCGGCCTTGCCGACGGCATCGAACATCTGGCCCTGCAGCTCACAGGCCAGATCCCAGGTCGGCTGGCGGCTCATCGTCGCGTCGAGCGAAAGGATCAGCCTGCCCGAACCCGTCGCCGACGCAGCCAGCGTCCTTGCCTGCCGAACAAAGGTTTCTATCTCGCCGGCATTGGATTGGGGTTTGACCGGCGCAGGATTGACCCTTGCGGGCACGGGCTGCTTCTTGTCGCTCATGAAAACAAGATGTGGCGTTGTTCCACCGCTTGCAAGCCCTGCCTAAGGCAACATTGAGGGCCAGACGCTTGGATTCCTGAGGGTCAGAGCAGGCCGAGATCGGCAAGCTCGCGCCTGAGCTTCGGCGGCATCTCGATCAGTCCGGCCTTGCCCTTGCCGAGATCAGCCGGCGCGTCCGCCGGTTTCAGATAGCGCCAGCCCTGAAAAGCCCGGCGCGGCTGCCAGTCGGTGCGCACGACTTGTGGATCGAGGATCAGATGGCAGCGGCCGATGCCCTCGTCGTCGGTGAATGGCCGGATTTCGGTGATCAACTGGCGGCACTGCACATTGCCCTTTATCACCCAGTAGAGCGAACCGCCATCGGTAACCTCGGCGCCGCGCGTCGGCATCATGCGTGTCGTGTGATACTGCTCGACCGGCTCACCGGAGCGCCGCCGCTCGTCAAGGCGGAAGGCGATCCACTCTTCGAGATCCTCGACGCTGTCGCAACCGACACAGAGTTTTATGAGATTGAGAGACATCGCTTAAGGTTTAGTCCGGTGCGCGGATGCGTCAACGGCCTGATCGACTTCTCCACAGTGCCAGTAGCCAGATACCAAGCCTGTGGTGCCCAGAGCCTCTCAGCACTCCACGACATTGACGGCAAGCCCGCCAAGGCTGGTTTCCTTGTACTTTTCGTTCATGTCGAGGCCGGTCTGGCGCATGGTCTCGATCGCCGCATCGAGCGGCACGAAATGGATGCCGTCGCCCTTGATCGCCAGTGACGCAGCCGTCACCGCCTTGACCGCGCCGAGCGCATTGCGCTCGATGCAAGGCACCTGGACCAGCCCGCCGACCGGATCGCAGGTCATGCCGAGATGGTGTTCGAGCGCTATCTCGGCGGCGTTTTCGACCTGTTCGGGTGTGCCGCCCATGACGGCGCACAGGCCGGCCGCGGCCATCGCCGATGCGGAGCCGACCTCGCCCTGGCAGCCGACCTCGGCGCCGGAGATCGAGGCGTTGGTCTTTATGATGCCGCCGACGGCTGCGGCCGTCAGCAGGAAGTCGCGGATGCTCGGCTGGTCGGCCTCGGGATGGAAATGCAGCCAGTAGCGCAGCACCGCCGGCAGCGTGCCAGCCGCACCATTGGTCGGCGCGGTAACGACGCGGCCGCCGGCGGCGTTCTCCTCGTTGACGGCCATGGCGTAGATCGACAGCCAGTCATTGGCGAGCAAGGGATTGGGCTTGTTCTGCTGCCATTGCTCCTGCAGCTTGTCGTGCAGCATGCGTGCCCGCCGGCGCACCTTCAGCCCGCCCGGCATGATGCCATCCTGCGACAGGCCACGGTCGATGCAGCCCTTCATGGCGCTCCAGATGCCGTCGAGGCCGGCGTCGAGCTCCTCGCGCGACATCTGCGATTCCTCGTTGACGCGCTTCATGTCGGCGATGGAAAGGCCGCTTTTGCCGGCCATCGCCAGCATCTCGACCGCGTTCTTGAAGGGATAAGGCACCTTCTTGCCTTCGGTCGTCACCGACCCCTTGGCCTTCATCCGCTGCAGCTCTTCTTCCGAAACCACGAAACCGCCGCCGATCGAATAGTAGATGCGCTTGAGCAGCAGACGGTCGCCGGAATCATAGGCGTAGAACGCCATGCCGTTGGCGTGGCCGGTGAGCGGCGTCTTGCGGTCCAGCACCAGATCGGTGGCCGGGTCGAAACGATAGGACGGGTGCCCGGGCGGTGAAATGCGCTTCTCCGCCGTGATGCGGCTGGCAATGCCATCAGCCTGATCGGGATCGACAGTCTGCGGCGTCAGGCCGGCGAGGCCGAGTATGACAGCACGATCCGAGCCATGACCAATGCCGGTATAGGCGAGCGAACCATGCAGGCTGGCGGCGAGACGGTCGACCTTGACGCCCGCCGGACGCGGCCAGTCATTTCCCGCGACCTCGTCGAGAAACCGCGCCGCAGCGGTCATCGGCCCCATCGTGTGCGAACTCGAGGGGCCGATGCCGATCTTGAACAGGTCGAAAACCGAAAGGAACACGCGGCGTTGTCTCCTGGAGTCACGTCGAGGACTACATATAGGAATTCCCAGGATGTTTCCGCTCTTTTGGCAATCGCGGCGCAGCGCCTGCCGACCTTGTTTGCTCCGGCAGCGACATTGGTTGTCGATCGCTCTTTGCCGGACATCGAAGCGATCGCACTGAATGTGATAAATTCAGTCCATGGGCGATTCCCTCGATCTTTCGACAGCCGATCTCGCGGCGCTGGCTTTCTTCCTCGTCGCGTGGCTGCTGCACACGCTTGCCTCCGACGGCAAGCTGGTCAGCCGGATATCGCTGACGACGGCGATGAATGCGCAGCGGCAAGCCTGGATGCGCACCATGGCCGAACGCGAGATCCGCATCGTCGACACCGCCATCATGAGCGGCCTGCAACAAGGAACCGCCTTCTTCGCCTCCAGCTCATTGATCGCGATCGGCGGCTGCTTTGCCTTGCTCGGCGCATCCGACCGGGTTCTTGAAGTGCTGAGCGATCTGCCCCTGGGCGGCGCCCCGTCGCGCGCGGCCTTTCAGATAAAGGTGTTTGGGCTGGTGCTGATCCTTGCGTTTTCGTTCTTCAAATTCGGCTGGGCGTACCGGCTGTTCAACTATTGCACGATCCTGATCGGCGCGGTGCCGATCCCGCATGGCGAAGCGTCACGCAATCCGGTCAGCGAAACGGCGGTCTGGCGTGCGGCGCAGATGAACATGCTGGCCGGAAAGCATTTCAATTCCGGCCTGCGCGGCGTGTTCTTCTCGATCGGCTATCTCGGCTGGTTCGTCGATCCCACGGTGTTCGTGCTGTCGACGCTGTTGCTGCTCGCCGTGCTGGTCCGGCGCCAGTCCTTCTCGGCCGCCAGACAGGCGGTGATCGGTCAGCCGCCAGGCCCTGGAAAGGGTTGATCGATCCGGCCCGACAGCCAGTAGGCAAAAAGCCCGATCCATTCACGGATGGCCATGGTGGTGGCCTGCAGCGAATCGGCGGGATTGTCGCGGAACAGGCCGATGCCTTCCCGCCCCGTGGTGCGATAGTCGACCGGCCAGGGAATTGTTGCAAAGCCGGCTTTGTCGAACAGCGCCTTGGCGCGCGGCATATGGAAGGCCGAGGTCACCAGCAGCCAAGTCTCGCCGGGCTTCGGCGTTACCAGCGCCTTGGTGAAGACGGCATTCTCATAGGTGTTGCGGGACTTGTTTTCGAGGATCAGGCGATCGGCCGCCACGCCAAGTGCGGTGAGCAGACGAGGCGCGGTGGCGGCGTCGCCCTCGCCTTCCAGGAACAATTCGCCGGTGCCGCCGGAGACGACCACCTTGGCGGTTGGAAAGCGCCGGGCGAGAATCGCGGTCTCGACCATCCGGTCGCCGCCGCTGTTCAGCTCATAGCCGCCGCGCACCAGGTTGATGGCGCCTTCGAAGCCGCCGCCAAGCACGACGATGCCGTCGACCCTTTGCGGCAGCGACGGGCGCGCAAAACGCTCCTCCAGCGGATTGAGCATCATGGCGCCGAGCGACGTCCAAGCCGACAGCGCAAGGATCAGAAACGCCAGCACGCTGCCGGTGGCCGCTAGCCGCCGTCGGCCGATCATTGCGGCAAGCAGCCCGGCCAGCAGCAGGAAGATCGTCAGGTTGAGCGGCTGGATGAAGAACCAGAATATCTTGGAAAGGTAGAAGAACATCGCTCACCCCCGTCGGACGAGCGACATCCTTACCACCACTTCTCCGGCTGAAATGTGCCGGCCGCCTGCTCGATGACCGCAGCGGTCTGGAACAGGGTTTCCTCATCGAACGGCCGGCCGATCAGCTGCAGGCCGAGCGGCAGGCCCTTGGCGTCGAGCCCGGCGGGCACGGCGATGCCTGGCAGGCCGGCCATGTTCACGGTGACGGTGAAGATGTCGTTCAGATACATCTTCACCGGATCGGCGGCCATGTCCTCGTCGGCGATGCCGAAAGCGGCGGATGGTGTCGCCGGGGTCAGGATGACATCGACGCCGGCGGCGAAGACATTCTCGAAGTCGCGCTTGATCAGATTGCGCACCTTTTGCGCCTGCAGATAGTAGGCGTCGTAATAGCCGGCCGACAGCACATAGGTGCCGATCATGATGCGGCGCTTGACCTCGCGGCCGAAACCGGCGGCGCGGGTCTTTTCATACATGTCGACGATGTCCTTGCCCGGCACGCGCAACCCGTAGCGGACGCCGTCGTAGCGGGCGAGGTTGGATGAAGCCTCGGCGGGCGCCACGATGTAATAGGCCGGCAGCGCGTATTTGGTGTGTGGCAAGGAAATATCGACGATCTCGGCGCCGGCGTCCTTCAGCCAGGCAATGCCCTTCTGCCACAGCGCCTCGATCTCTTCGGGCATGCCGTCGACGCGGTATTCTTTGGGAATGCCGACCTTCATGCCCTTGATCGGCTTGCCGATCGCCGCCTCATAGTCCGGCACCAGCCGGTCGACCGAGGTCGTGTCCTTCGGGTCGACCGAGGCCATCGATTTCAACAGGATCGCGGCATCGCGCACGTCGCGGGCGATCGGCCCGGCCTGGTCGAGCGACGAGGCGAAGGCGACGATGCCCCAGCGCGAGCAGCGGCCATAGGTCGGCTTGATGCCGACGGTGCCGGTGAAGGCCGCCGGCTGGCGGATCGAGCCGCCAGTATCCGTCGCCGTCGCGCCGGCGCACAGGAAGGCCGAGACCGCGGTTGCCGAACCGCCGGAAGAACCACCCGGCACCAGCTGTGCATTGTCCAGGCTGCGCGCGGTCCTGGTGCCGCCGGCCGATACGAAGCCGCCGTCGCCCTGATGCGTGGTCGGCATCACCACCGTGTCGAGGCGCGAGCGCCGCCACGGGTTGATGACCGGGCCGTAGTAGGACGTCTCGTTGGACGAGCCCATGGCGAACTCGTCCATGTTGAGCTTACCCAGCATGACCGCGCCGTCGGCCCACAGATTGGTGGTAACGGTCGATTCGTAGCGCGGCTTGAACCCATCGAGCACATGGCTGCAGGCCTGGGTATGGACGCCTTCGGTGCCGAACAGGTCCTTGATGCCGAGCGGGATGCCTTCCAGCGCACCGCCCTCGCCCTTGACCAGCCTGGCATCGGACGCCTTGGCCATGTCTCGCGCCTTGTCGCCGGTCACCGCGACATAGGCATTGAGCGCCGGATTGGCGCGATCGATGGCCGCGAGATAGGCCTCGGTGATCTCGGTCGCGGTGATTTCCTTGCCGCGCAGCTTGGCGCGGGCCTGCGAAATCGTCAGCTGGGTCAGGTCGCTCATCAAAGGCTCTTTTCGTAAAACACCGACCACTCGGAATCGGGATAATCCAGCACCGGGCCGCAGCGCGAAAACCCGGCACGTTCGTAGACGGTCCACGCGGCGGGATGACGATCGCCCGTCTCCAGCACCAGGCGCTTCAGCCCTTCATTGCGCGCCAGCGCCTCGACCCGCTCGACGATCCTGGCGCCGATCTTTAGGCCGCGATATGAAGGCCGCGTGTACATACGCTTGACCTCGCCGATGGCGCCATCATGGCGCTTCAGCGCGCCGCAGCCGATGGCCAGGCCGTTGTCGCGGGCGATGAAGACGGTCGTATCCTCACCGGCCATCTGCTCGACCGTCAGGTGGTAGCAATGCTCCGGCGGTGTCAGCTCGAGCAACGTTTCGTTGAGTTCGTTGACCAGTCCGCGCACGTCTTCCTGCAGCGGCGTTTCAATGGCGATCTCGATTGCCATCGGCGCGCTACTCCACGACCTTCGGCACGAGGAAGAAATTCTCTTCGGTCGCCGGTGCATTGGCAACGATGTCGGCGGCCTTGTTGCCGTCGGTGACGACATCCCTGCGCTTCTTCATTTCCATCGGCGTCACCGAGGTCATTGGCTCGACGCCGGAAACATCGACCTCGTTCAACTGCTCGACGAAGCCCAGGATGGCGTTCAGTTCGCCGGTCATGCGTTCGGCATCTTCTTCGCTCACCGCAATGCGGGCGAGACGCGCGACGCGCTTCACTGTCTTGACATCAACGGACATGTTTTGCCTCGGGAAAACCAGTTCGGGCTATAGCGGCGCCGCGCGCGCGGCGCAACATGCATCGTGCGAGGCCGTGGTGGCGGCCCGGCTCTT
This sequence comes from Mesorhizobium kowhaii, assembly GCF_003253745.1. GTDB lineage: Bacteria > Pseudomonadota > Alphaproteobacteria > Rhizobiales > Rhizobiaceae > Mesorhizobium > Mesorhizobium kowhaii. The sequence continues at coordinate 274,421 of NZ_MZXV01000051.1, read as the reverse complement.
CTGCCATCGGTCCGCGGACAAGATGCTGCCTATGGCAGGGCAACGCCCTCGCACAGATAGTAGCTGCCACTGTTGCCGGTGGCCTCGCTTTCGTCATCGGCCGGCCGGACCGAAACGAGATCGATCTGTGTCGGGCTCATTTGGGTCACTGAAAGGACGTCGGGAAAGACGTAACCCGGCTCCTGGCAGATGGCCGTCACCGCCCAGCTGGGCGAAGCTGTCGCCTTGCTGACCTGAACGAACTCGCAATTGTATTCGACGCCCTGCAGGCCGCGCGCCGAAAGCACGATGTTGCCGGCGTCGATCAGCGTCTGCAGCGTAGCCTTCCTCGCCTGCGCGCAAAGCTCCTCGGACTGAAGGTAGACGCCTTCGATGAAACCATCCGCTGCGAGCGCGGGCGACGCCGCGACCAACATGGAAACGCAAAGAGATTGCCTCAAAGCCATGGTTTCATTCCGCTTTAGCCGATTTCTAAATCGTAATCGTCTCACCGATCTTCGGCAATGCCACCTTCACACCGGATCCTTCCAGGCCCGCCTCGAACTTGTCAGCGGTCGGATCGATCATCGGAAACGTGCCGAAATGACAGGGAACCACGGTCTCGAACTTGAAGAAGCGGCGGCAGGCGAGCGCGGCCACCGCACCGCCCATGGTGAAACGGTCGCCGATCGGCACGATGCCGATCTTCGGTTCATGCAACTCGTTGATCAGCGCCATGTCGGAAAAGATGTCGGTGTCGCCCATGTGGTAGAGCGTCCTGTCTTCCGGGAAATGCAGGACGAGGCCGCCGGGATTGCCGAGATAGGTGTTTTGGCCGCCATCGCCGGGGAACGAGGAGGAGTGCAGCGCCTGGACGAACGTGGTGGTGAAGCCGCCGCAATCGACAGTGCCGCCGATGTTGCCCGGATTGATCTTCTTGTCGCTGACGCCCTTGCCGACCAGGTACATGCAGATTTCGAAATTGGCGACCAGTTGGGCGCCGCTTTTGCCGAGCACTTCCACCGCTCCGCTGATGTGGTCGCTGTGACCATGCGTCAGCAGCACATGCGTGATCCCCTCGGCCGGCCCCTCCCAGCCACCCGTCCAGGACGGATTGCCGATCAGATAGGGATCGATGAGGATCTTGGCATCGGCGGTTTCGATGCGAAAGGCCGAGTGGCCGTACCAGGTCAATTTCATGAATGCTTTCCTCGATTTTTGCCTTGCCAAAGGATAGAACGCCGATGGCACTGAAATCAAAGGGTTACTCTGTCCGTCGAGCGTTTGGCAAAACACGAGACGTTGAAAGGCGAAGGACGGCCATTGGGCATTATCACGATCGAGGAATTGCCGGCGCGGCTTGCCGGCGGCAAGACGCTGGCGGGGCTTGACCTCGGCGACAAGACGATCGGCGTCGCGGTCTCGGACCAGAGGTTTTCCTTCGCCCATCCGCGCCCGGTCATCATGCGAAAGAAATTCTCGCTCGACGCTGCGGTGCTGCTGGCCTTGCTGCAGAAGGAGAATGCAGGCGCGGTGGTGATCGGACTGCCGATTAACATGGACGGTTCGGAAGGGCCGCGCGCGCAGAAATCGCGCGCCTTCGTCCGCAACATGGCGCAGGTGAGCGACCTGCCCTTCGTGCTCTGGGATGAAAGACTATCGACGGTCGCGGCCGAAAGGACACTGATCGAGATGGATTTCTCGCGCCGCAAACGCGCCGGCAAGATCGATTCGGCGGCAGCCGCGTTTATTCTGCAGGGAGTTTTGGACCGGCTTCAGTCGCTCCACGCATCCGCTCGAACGGAACCGGACCCGCCCAGCGCTGCTTGATCCAGCCGGCGATTTCACGGCGGCGGCGAAACGCCCACAGCGCCATCAGCAGAAACCCGTCGAAGACGCAGGCCTTTGCCACCATACCGGGGATGGTCGCCGGATCGATACCGAGCATCTGGCCATAGAGCTGGAAGACGAAGTCGTGCAGCTGCCGGCTCAGCATGACGTAGCCGAAGTTCATGTCGTTGAGCGACAGGTAGAACCAGCCCCAGAACAGTGCCATCGGGGCCGCCCACAATGCGAAGATATAACGCATCAGCGGCCTCCCCTGGGATTCGAGCCTGTCCGGCCCGATATGAGTGATAGCAGTGAATTGTGGGCCGCGGCCTTTGCCATGCCATGCGCGGCGGCGCGGATTTCGTCATCGGCCGGAGCGACCGCCGCGACAGACCGTCGCTCGGCAAGCATGGCGACATAGGATGCCAGAAGCGCCGCCAGTTGCACGGCGACAACCATGAACAGCCCGTTGATGCCTTGCGCGGCGCCACCGATGACGATCAGCGACAACACCCCGGACGCGGAGATGAAAGCGATGCGGGCAACGCTGTCGACGCCCTGGCTGCTCGCGTCATTGACCAAGGTTTCGACAAAGGCCCAGAAGAACAGCACCGCCACGACCAGCAATGCGGTGGCGAGCGGCGCCACGACGATGACGTTGTCGAGGTCGACGAAGCGAGTGCCCTCTATGGTGGCCCCCAACACGCCCAGCGCCGCCGCCACACCACGGTTTCCGTCGATGCAGATGAGCGCAAGCAGGGCGAAAACGATCGCCCAGTGCAAGGCCAGAAAAGAGGTCAGTACGTGTCGCATCGGCATTCCTGGTTCGCAAAGTAGGGAATGGCAATTTGAACCATTCCTTGCTCTCGCCGCGACAGTGAGCTTTGCCGCCCGCCACCGCAACGGAAACCATTTGTTAAGGTTAACGGCGATCAATGACACGCGTGAGGAGGCTCGCCGGTACCTCAAAATGATGGATGGCGCCGGTTTTTATGCGATGCTCGCGGTTTAATTCACCGGCGGATAGAGCGTGTCGATGATCATGCGCGCGTCGTGGCGCGAATCGAGCATCCCATAGGTGTTGCGCCATTGGCCGGCCAATCGCGTCTCGACGAAGGCGTCGGCGATCCGCCCTGCCCCCAGCCGGCGCAATTCCGCCGCCGCCGCCGATAGAGCCAGCTGTTCGGTAAGCAGCCGGGCCGAGCCGTCGTCGGTCGCAGCAACCTGCATCGCCGCCTTCAGCACGCCGATCGTGCCACGTCCGCCGGCGCCGAGGTCACGGTCGATACCGGCCAGCACATCCTCGAACAGACCAGGCGCGCGGCCGAGCACGCGCAGCACGTCGAGCGCCATGACATTACCGGAGCCTTCCCAGATCGCGTTGACCGGGGCCTCGCGATAATAGCGGGCGAGCGGCGCCTCCTCGACATAGCCATTGCCGCCGAGGCACTCCATCGCCTCGTAGAGCAGCGGCGGTGCGATCTTGCAGACCCAGTATTTGACGACCGGCGTCATGGCGCGGGCGAATGCAGCCTCGCCGCGATCGCTCGCCGCCTCGTCGAAGGATCGCGCCAACCGGAACGACAGCGCGGTGGCGGCGGCGACATCGAGCGCCATGTCGGCCAGCACGCGCTGCATCAACGGCTGCTCGATCAAAGTTGAACCGAACACCTGTCGGTGGCGGGCGTGATGAACAGCCTCGGCGAGGCCGGCGCGCATGATCGCCGAAGATGCGACAGCACAGTCGAGCCGGGTCAAGGTCACCATGTCCATGATCGTCTTCACGCCCGCACCCGGTTCGCCGACCATCTCGCCGATGGCGTTGACGAACTCCACTTCGGAAGACGCATTGGAACGGTTGCCGAGCTTGTCCTTCAGCCGCTGGAAGCGGAAGCCGTTGCCCGAGCCGTCGCCGAGCACGCGCGGCACCAGGAAGCAGGACAGTCCCTCCGGCGCCTGTGCGAGCACCAGGAACGCATCCGACATCGGCGCCGACATGAACCATTTGTGCCCAGTCAGGCGATAGAACCCGCTGCCGGCGCGTTCCGCCCTTGTCACATTGGCGCGCACATCCGTGCCGCCCTGCTTCTCGGTCATGCCCATGCCGACCGTCAGCCCGGTCTTTTCGACCGGTGGCTTCTGGCTCTGGTCGTATTTGCGCGTCGTCACGCGCGGTGCCCATTCACGAAACAGTTTTGGGCTGGCCATCAACGCCGCGAGCGAAGCGTTGGTCATGGTGATGGGGCACAGATGCCCAGTCTCGAGCTCCGCCGTCAGATAGAACCGGGCAGCGCGGACCTGATGGCGGCGGCCGATCTCGGGGTCGCCGTTTTCCCACACCGAGGAATGCAGTCCATTGGCCACCGAGCGGCGCATCAAGGCGTGATAGGCGGGATGGAACTCGACCACATCGATGCGCCGTCCCTGGCGATCATGCGTCCTGAGCTTCGGCGTCTCGACATTGGCGAGGCGGGCCAGTTCCTGCGCCTCCTGCGTCAGCACGAAACGGCCGAGCCCGTCGAGGTCCTTGCGCACCGGATCGGAAAAGCGCTCCGCAAGCTGGATCAGCAACGGATCGCCCCGCCAGGCGTTGCCGCCTGTCAGCGGCGGCGGCTGGTTCGTCACGTCGTCGGTCACGCCCAATCCTTTTATCGGTAGAAAGGCCCTTATCGTCAGAAAGCCACGAATCCGAGGCCATCGGCTAGATATAGCCCAAGCCATGCAACGCGCGCGATGAAAATACCGGGGAGAACGGCTCCAATGCGAAGCTGGCGCTTGCAGCCGCAAAATCTCCACCCTATAGCAGCGCCTTGAGATGACCGACGCTTCGTCCCTGCCACTCTACCCTCACCGCCATCTTCTGGGCATCCGCGATCTTTCCCCCGCCGACATCGAGCTTCTGCTTGACCGGGCGGATCGGGCCGTCGCGATCTCGCGGCAGTCCGAGAAGAAAACCTCGACGCTGCGCGGCCGCACCCAGATCAACCTCTTCTACGAAGCCTCGACCCGTACGCAATCGTCGTTCGAGCTCGCCGGAAAGCGGCTCGGCGCCGATGTCATGAACATGTCGGTGGCGAGCTCATCGGTGAAAAAGGGCGAGACGCTCATCGATACGGCGATGACGCTGAATGCCATGCGGCCCGACATCTTGATTATCCGCCACCAGTCGGCGGGCGCGGCTGCACTTCTTGCCCAGAAAGTCGGCTGCTCGGTGGTCAATGCCGGCGACGGCGCGCATGAACACCCGACACAGGCACTGCTCGACGCGCTGACCATCCGCCGCGCCAAGGGACCGCTGTCGAAGCTGATCGTGGCGATCTGCGGCGACATCCTGCACTCGCGCGTGGCGCGCTCCAACATCATGCTGCTCAACGCGCTCGGCGCGCAGGTGCGGGTCGTCGCCCCGTCGACATTGTTGCCGAGTGGCGTTGAGAAGATGGGCGTGATCGTCACCCGCTCGATGGCCGAGGGCCTCAAGGGCGCCGACGTGGTGATGATGCTGCGCCTGCAGCGCGAGCGCATGGAAGGTGCCTTCGTGCCTTCGGTGCGCGAATATTTCCGCTATTTCGGCCTCGATGCCGAAAAACTGAAGGCGGCCAAGGACGACGCGCTGGTGATGCATCCCGGCCCGATGAACCGCGGCGTCGAGATCGCCTCGGAAATCGCGGACGGTCCGCAGAGCGTCATCCAGGAACAGGTCGAGATGGGCGTCGCCGTGCGCATGGCTGTCATGGAAGCGCTGCTCGACCCTCGGCGCAACCACGAGGGCCGCGGCGCATGAGCATAACAGTCTTTGAGCGCGCTCGCATCGTCGACCCCTCGCGCGGCATCGACGAAGTCGGCTCCGTCATCGTCGATGGCCGCAAGATCGTCGCCGCCGGCAAGGCGGCGCTGAACCAGGGCGCGCCCGAGGGTGCTATCGTCATCGACTGCGCCGGCAAGGCGATCATTCCCGGCCTGGTCGACGGCCGCGTCTTCATCGGCGAACCGGGCGGCGAGCATCGCGAAACCATCGCTTCGGCGAGTGTCGCGGCAGCGGCCGGCGGCGTCACCTCCATCGTGATGATGCCCGATACCGATCCGGTGATCGACAATGTGGCGCTGGTCGAATTCGTGCTGCGCACCGCCAAGGACACGGCAAGCGTCAACGTCTTTCCGGCGGCGGCGATCACCAAGGGCCTCGACGGGCGCGAGATGACCGAGTTCGGCTTGCTGCGCGAAGCCGGCGCCGTTGCCTTCACCGATGGCCGTCACACCATATCAAGCGCGCTGGTGATGCGCCGCGCGCTGACCTATGCGCGCGACTTTGGCGCCACCATCGTGCATGAAACGCAGGACGCCGACCTCGCTTCGTCCGGCGTCATGAACGAGGGCCTGTACGCCAGCTGGCTCGGCCTTTCCGGCATTCCGCGTGAAGCCGAATCCATCCCGCTGGAGCGCGACCTTGCGCTGGCGCGACTGACGCGCGGTTCGTACCATGCGGCGAAGATCTCGACGGCGATGGCGGCAAACGCCGTGACGCGCGCCAAAGCCGATGGCGCGACCGTGACATCAGGCATCGCGATCCACAATCTGTCGCTCAATGAAAACGATGTCGGCGAATACCGCACCTTCTTCCGTCTGACGCCGCCATTGCGCGCCGAGGAAGACCGGCTGGCGATGATCGAGGCGGTCAGGGACGGTACCATCGACATCATCGTCTCCTCACATGATCCGCAGGATGTCGACACCAAGCGCCTGCCCTTTGCCGATGCGGCAGCCGGTGCAATCGGGCTCGAAACCCTGCTGGGCGCGGCATTGCGGCTCTACCACAATGGCGACGTGCCGTTGCTCAGGCTGATCGAGACGCTGTCGACTGCGCCGGCAAGACTGTTCGGCCTGCCCGGCGGCACGCTGAAGCCGGGTGCGATTGCCGATCTTGCGCTGGTCGATCTGGACGAACCCTGGATCGTCGCCGAGAGCGGCATTCGTTCGCGTTCGAAAAACACCTGTTTCGAAGGCGCGCGGCTGCAGGGCAAGGTCTTGCAAACGCTGGTGGCGGGCCGCACAGTGTTCTCGGTGTGAGCCGGCCACCGCGCATCGCGCCTGATCCGGCCTATCTGGGGGAAATGCGGGGGAAACAATGACTTACAGCCTCATCCCAGCGCTGGTGTTCGGCTATCTCCTGGGTTCGATTCCGTTCGGCCTGCTGCTCACGCGCGCGGCCGGCCTTGGCGATGTGCGCAAGATCGGCTCGGGCAACATCGGCGCCACCAATGTTCTGCGCACCGGCAACAAGGGGCTTGCCGCGGCAACGCTGCTGCTCGACGCGCTGAAGGGCACGGCCGCCGTGCTGATATCTGGCCATTTCGCACCCGAATTGGCGCTCTGGGCCGGCCTTGGCGCCTTTCTCGGTCATCTCTTCCCGGCATGGCTGGGATTCAAGGGCGGCAAGGGCGTCGCGACCTATCTCGGCGTGCTCATCGGCCTTGCCTGGCAGGTGGCGCTGATCTTCGCCGTCGTCTGGCTGGTGATGGCTTTCCTGTTCCGATACTCCTCGCTGGCAGCGCTGACGGCGGCCATCGTCGTGCCGATCGCCCTGTATTTCCTGAGCACGCCGCAGATTGCCGCCCTGTTCGTGGTGATGAGCATCATCGTTTTCATCAAACATAGGGAAAACATTTCACGCCTGCTTGCCGGCACCGAGGGCAAGATCGGAGCCAAGGAGTGAGCGAACCCGCCGCCGGGCCGCGCCTCAGCGACCGGCAGCGGCTGAGCTGGCTGCGGCTGATCCGCACCCAGAATGTCGGGCCCGCTTCCTTTCGCGACCTGATCAATCGCTTCGGTTCGGCCGAGGTGGCGCTGGAGATCCTTCCGGAATTGATGATTTCGGGCGGCGCCAATCGCATTGCCCGCATCCCTTCCGTTGCCGAAATCGAGGCCGAATTGGAGACGGCGCGAAAGGCCGGCGCGCGCTTTGTCGGCATCGGCGAACCCGACTATCCGCCGCTGTTGCGCAGCATGGACAATCCGCCGCCACTGTTGGCGGTCAAGGGCAATGCCGCCGTGTTCCGGCTGCCGGGCGTCGCCATTGTCGGCGCGCGCAACGCATCGCTGGCCGGCATCAAGATGGCGCGCTTGCTGGCTGCCGATCTTGGCCGCGACGGCTATGGCATCGTCTCGGGGCTGGCGCGCGGCATCGACACGGCGGCGCATCAGGGCAGTCTCTCGACCGGCACGATCGGTGTGCTGGCCGGAGGGCTCGACCTGCCCTATCCGCCCGAAAATGCAGGACTGTGCGAAGAAATTGCCGAGCGCGGCGCCGTCATTTCGGAAATGCCGTTCGGCTGGCAGCCGCGCGCCCAGGATTTTCCGCGCCGCAACCGCCTCGTCGCGGGCGCGGCCCTTGGACTGGTGGTGGTCGAGGCAGCGCAGCGCTCTGGATCACTGATCAGCGCCAGGCTTGCCGGCGAAATGGGCCGGCTGGTCTTCGCCGTACCGGGCTCACCGCTCGATCCGCGCGCCGCCGGCACCAACGGCCTGCTCAAGGACGGCGCCACCCTGGTCACCGAAGCTTCGGACATTTCCAGGGCGATTGCGCCACTCACCGGCATGCGAGCGCCGGATGTGCCTCCGTTTCAAGACCCGCCCGATTTCTCGGCCACACCGCCGCCCGGCGAAAGCGACCGCGCCCGCGTCATCGAGGCGCTCGGCCCGACGCCTGTGTCGGTCGACGAGATCATCCGCCACACCGGCCTGCATCCGGCTCAAGTGTTCATGGTGCTCTTGGAACTCGACCTCGCCGGCCGGCTCGAGCGGCATGCCGGCGGACATGTTTCGCTGGTGTTCGAAGGTTCCTGAAGGGCAGCGTCGCCCCGCTCAATCCTGAAGCGATCAGCTTCAAACTCGCCCGCGTGCCCGAAGAAGCATTTTTCTTACAAACAGCGGGACCACGCCGTTGTAGAGGCGTTTGCTCTCGTTGACGAAATTTGAAAGGCCAGACAGCTGCTCTTCAAGTCGATGCAATCTAGCCTGGCTGTCCTGGGCCACGCTGTCGAGCGAAGCGGAGACATCAAGGATCGAACCAATTTTTGCAATGTCAGGTCCAATGGATTTGACCTGCTCGCCAAGCTCCATCAACGACGCGGCATTGCTCTCCAGCGTTTTTGTGCTTGATCGCAGCAATTCCACCAGCGCAGTCTGGTCTGGCGCAGTCCGCCATCCATGTATCTCCTTCACGACGGCGGCCCATCTGCGCGGCGCATACGAAACGCCGACTTCTTCGATCCAGCACGCGGTGGCCAGTGAGCGTTCGTCAGCGGTCGCATCCGTATCGGCCTGCATGGCCTGATTGTAGACCCTGAGATGTTCTTCGACGAAGTGCGAGACATCAGCCACTTCGCGAAAATAGGCTGAAACCTTCGCGGCATCGTCGGCATCGAACCGCGAGATCGCTTCCATCAGATTTTCGACAGTGGTCGGCCTCGTCAGAAGACCAACCCCGAGGTTCATTCGCCGCCATGCCTCCATGTTTGCCGTATCCAGCAAGCCAGCGAAGCCACGCGCGTCGCAGACGACGACCGAGCACCCCACCGCCGCGGCTTCAATGGCCATGCGCGCGGTTGCAAACACGATGTCGTATTCGAGCAAATCCTTTTCGAGTTGATAGGAAAAGCGTCCCGTTGCCGGACCCAACTCATCCAGGTGAATGTTGCTTTTCGAGCAGGCTTCGCGCACCGCTTGCTGGTGTGCGAGATGCTTGGTCAGCAGCAGCCCTCTTGCGGGTCTTGAAGGCAGCGGCAGGCGGGGCTTGAAACGTTGAAGGTCGACCGCATTGTAGATGAGGTCCAACTTGTCCGCCGGTACACCGCGCGACAGGCATTTGGCCTTGCACGCTTCGTCGACCGCGATCCAGCGGCGTATCTGCGGATGAAGCATCGGGGCTTCGACCTCGAGGGAAGCGCTGTGGCAGGAAAACACCGCTGGCACATCGGGAAACCGCGCCAGCGCGGTCAGGCAAGGCGTCAAATGCTGACCGTGAATTATGTCGGGCTTTTCGACGATCTCCGCAATTCGATCCACCACATGGTGTCCGCGTTGGCGCATTCTGTCGGCCATATCGCCAAGGGTTGGAGCCAGCAACATGGTTTGATGACCGGCACGGCGAAGCCCGTCGGCCAGCAATTCGACAACGGCTTCGGTACCGCTGTTATTCGACACGAACAGATTGGTAATGAGAACCCGCAAATGCCGCCTCCTTAGCTGTTTCACAACCTCCGCATTGGCGGCGAGGAAAACAGATGCTAGGCAGCGTTCTTAGTTTGAAGGCATTGACCAGACAAGTTTGTACAGAAATGACCGGCGCCAACTCGATGTTGGGGAACCTCTTTGGTGCCTGGTCGCCTTGGATGCAATCTAGAAGGGGATGTATGCCGAAACCCGGATTGGAGCCGTTTTTTGCCCGAAAAGTTGCAACATGTGCTGATCCTTGCACATCCCGGGCATGAGCTTAGGATTCATCACTGGCTTGAGCTCAGGAAACCACGAATCTACCTTTTGACGGATGGTTCGGGCGGACATCACTCTTCCCGAACCCAATATTCACGCGACGTGGTGGAAGCTACTGGCGCAACCGCAGGCGCAGTATTTGGCGATATTCCGGACGCAACCTGGTATAAAGCGCTGTTGGCTGGGGATAGTGGCGTCTTTACCGATGTGCTGTCGAGAATCAGCGTCGATGTGTCTGACATGCAGGACGTGCAAATCGTCTCGGACGCGGTCGATGGCTACAATCCTATGCATGATCTGGCCTATGCATTCGGCAATGCCCTCGACAGGCTGCTGCAAAGCACAAAGCCAGGGCGCAAGCAGCTTTGCTCCGCCGCGGTTCCCAACGTGCCGGGGGTTGTCGAAGTGGAAATCCAACTGGATTCGGCTGCTCGCGCCAGAAAGATGGCTGCGGTCAAAGCCTACACCCCATTGGCGGACGAAGCCCGCCAGATTTTGAATCGGGATCCGCAGTGCTTCGACAGGGAACTTCTCATCTCGCAGCACTTTGACTGGGATGCGCCCTGGACGCCGGAGTGGGAGCGAATCGGCAAAGAGCGCGTGGCGAATAAACTTTACGACAGATGCATCACCTACAGGGAAAATGTGCAGCCGGTGGCCCAGCAACTCATGTCGGAAAGCGACCGAAATCACGTGTCGCGTAAAGTCGGGCGTCTGCATTCCAGGGCCTAGCCACGAAATCTCGACCAATACCTGCGCTGATTGTGAAACGATGGTGAGCGCGATGGGATTCAAACTCATCACCCACTCACCACTATCGCGGTGGACGGGATTCTGAGGTTCTAGCGGCCTTGCAAACCGCCGCCCTCGGCAATCGCATCGCCAATCAACTTTGCGCGCTCGGCTCTTGGGCCGGGCTACACGCTCCTGCGGGCTCGAAAAGGCAGATCCGGCTAAGGGGCGGTGTGCGAGCGCCTCATCGAAAAAATTTGGCCAGCCTGATTTACAACTGACATGTTAGTGAGATATCACTGCCTGCGAACTTCTTTTCGGAGACTTGCCGGTGACATCACGCTTTGGCCTTTCAGCCGCCCTCACCACGCCTTTTGATGCCTCCGGGCAGATCGCCATCTCCCCCATGGTCGCCCAGGCTAGGAGTTGTCTGGCCGAGGGATGCGGTAGCGTGACGCTTTTCGGCACCACCGGCGAAGGCGCTTCGGTGGGTGCCGTGGAGCGGCGGGCGGTGACCGAAGCCATGCTGGCCGCCGGGATTCTGCCGCATCAGCTTGTTGCCGGCGTGCTGGTCGATGCAGCCGAAGACGCCGCCGAACAGGCCCGGCATGCCTTGCAACACGGCGCCCGCAACATTCTCCTCGCGCCGCCGAGCTACTTCAAGAATGTCGGCGAAGACGGTCTTTTCGGCTGGTTTTCCGCCGTCTTTGCCGCGCTTGGTCCCCTCGCCCGTGGCGTGCTCCTCTACAACATTCCCTCGGTCACGATGGTGCAGCTCTCGCTTGGCCTGATCAGCCGGTTGCGCACGGCCTTTCCGGACGTGGTCGCCGGTGTCAAGGATTCCGGTGGAGATTGGGACTACAGCGCGGCACTGCTCGGGGCTCATCGTGATCTGGTGATCCTGATCGGCGACGAGCGGCATCTGGGACGAGCGGTGCGAATTGGCGCTCAAGGCGCAATCTCCGGCATGGCCAATTTCGCAACGGGCGAGGTTCGCGCCATGGCCGATGGACGCGACGATGCCCGCGTCGAGACCTTCGTGCTCGAATTGCTCAAATATCCGGTCACGCCGGCGGTGAAGGTCATGGTGGCGCGCAAGACAGGCGACGAGCGCTGGCTGGCGGTCCGTCCGCCGCTGGAGCCGATCGCTTCGCAGGGGCAACAGCAGCTTGCGGCCGCCTATGACCGGCTGTTTGCGACGGAAGCGGCCTGACCGGCAAAGGAAGCGCGCTGAAATGGAAGACGGCAGCGAACCGACCACCCTTAGGGAAAAAGCCTATGCCAGCTTCACGCGGCATTTGCTGGCCCGCGACCTGCTGCCGGGCCAGTTCGTGTCGCAACGCGAACTGGTTGCCTTCACCGGATTGCCGCTCGGTGCCATTCGCGAAATCGTGCCGCGTCTCGAGGCCGAAGGACTTCTGACGACGATCCCGCAGCGCGGCATGCAGATCGCCCATATCGACATCAGCCTGATCCGCGAGGCTTTTCAGTTCCGCCTGTTCATGGAGCGCGAAGCGGTGGCGCTGTTCACCGCCAGCGCTTCCGATGACGAACTTGCTCGGCTGCGGCGCGAACATGAGGAGATGCTGGCGCAAGCCCTGTCGCAGGCGCCGACGCCCGAAATGGAAGCCAAGGCCCAGAACATCGACTGGGCGATGCACGACACCTTCATCAATGCGCTGGGCAACGAGATCATCGCCAAGGCCTATCTGGTCAACTCGGTGAAGATCCGGCTGATCCATCAGGAGCGCTTCCGCATCGACGGGCGCGTCGTGCCGGTCATGCGCGAGCACCTCGCGGTCATCGAAGCCATGGAGAGCCGCGAGCCGCAGAAAGCGGTCGAGGCGATCAGCCTGCATATCGACAAGGCGCGCCGGCTGGCGCTGCAAATCTGAGGAAGCATGAGCCGCGCCGCGGTCGCGGTGCAATCCACAACGACAGCAACCGGGAGGAAGAAATGTCGTCCAATCTGTTCAACCCAACCAGGAGGCAACTCCTCCAGGGAACCGCGGCACTTGCCGCCGCCGGCCTTGCAGGCATTCGCCCGGGCTTTGCCGCCGGTGTCGACTGGAAACGCTTTGCCGGCACGACACTCGATGTCAATCTCGTCAAAAGCCCGCGCAGCGACACCCTTATAAAATATCTCGCCGAGTTCGAGGAGCTGACAGGCATCAAGGTCAATGCCGAGGCAACGCCCGAACAGCAGCAGCGCCAGAAGACGGTGATCGAGCTGAGCTCCGGCAAGCCGAGCTTCGACGTCGTGCATCTGAGCTATCACGTCCAGAAGCGGCAGTTCGAGAAGGGCGGCTGGCTGGCCGACATCGCCGGCTATCTCGCCGACCCCACGCTGACCGATCCGGGGCTGGTCGAAAGCGATTTCGCCGATGCCGGCATGCTGTTCGCCAAGGACGGCAAGGGCGTGCTGCGCTCGCTGCCTTTCTCGGTCGATTACTGGATCCTCTACTGGAACAAGGAGTTGTTCGAGGCCAAGGGCCTGAAATATCCCGAGACGTTCGAGCAGATGGTGGCCGCCGCCGAAGCGCTGACGGACCCCTCGACCAACACCTACGGTTTCGTCGCCCGCGGCATCAAGAACGCCAACACGCCGGTGTGGACGTCACTCATGCTCGGCTACGACATGACGCCACTCGACGGCCAGGGGAAGCTGCGCACGGAATCGCCCGAGGCGATCGAGGCCGCCGGCCTCTACCAACGGCTGATGACCAAGTCCGCGCCTCCAGGCGTCACCGGCTTCAACTGGGCCGAAGCGCAGTCCGCCTTCCTGCAAGGCAAGATCGGCATGTGGTTCGACGGCGTGGGCTTTGCCCCGCCGATGGAAAATCCGGAAAAATCGCGGGTGGTCGGCAAGGTCGGCTACGGCGTCATGCCCAAGGGGCCCAAGGCGCATGCCGCGGGCACCTTTGGCGACGGGATCGGCGTGACGGCCGCCAGCGAGAAGAAGGAGGCCGCCTATCTGTTCTGTCAGTGGGCAGTGTCGCCGGCCATGGGCGCACGCTTGCTGCAGGCAGGCGCCGGCGTACCGTTCCGCAAATCGGTGCTTGAAGATCCAAAGGTGCGCGAAGGAGTCATCATGCCGGCAAGCTGGCTCGATGCGGTGGTCGGCTCCGGCAATGTCAGCCGGCTGTCGCTGCCGGTCATCATCCCGGTCACCGAGTTCCGTGACATCTATGGTGTCGCGCTGACCAACCTGATCGCCGGTGCTGATCCGGCACAAGAGCTGAAGAAAGCCACCGAACAATTCCAGCCGGTCCTCGACAGGAGCGAGCAAGGCTGATGTCCGCCACCACCCCAGAACGCACCGGGGTGACGACGCAAGCCATCGAAGGGAGCCAGGCGATCCGGCTGGCTCCCAACTATTGGCCCTTCGTCATTCCGGCGCTCATCGTCGTCGGCGCCGTGATCGTCTTTCCCTGGGCCTTCACGCTGTGGATGAGCGTCAACCGCTGGACGCTCGGCCAGTCGCGAAGCTTTGCCGGGGTGGAGAATTATCTGCGGCTGGCTGTCGATCAACGCTTCTGGGAATCGCTTTTCCATACCTTGACCTACACCTTCCTTTCGGTTGCCGCGCCGATGATCCTCGGCACCGTCGCCGCCCTGATCTTCGACGCCAGGTTCCCGCTGCGCGGCCTGTTGCGCGGCGTCTTCGTGATGCCAATGATGGCAACGCCTGTTGCCGTAGCGCTGGTCTGGACGATGATGTTCCATCCCCAGCTCGGCGTGCTCAACTACCTTCTGTCGCTGGTCGGCATCCCGGCGCAGGAATGGATCTTCAACGCCAACACAGTCATCCCTTCGCTGGTTGCGGTCGAGACGTGGCAGTGGACGCCGCTGGTGATGCTGATCGTGCTGGGCGGCCTGGCGTCCGTGCCGCGCGAGCCGTTCGAGAGCGCCGAAATCGACGGCGCCAATGCCTGGCAGCAATTCCGCTACCTCACTCTGCCGATGATCGCACCGTTCCTGATGATCGCGGTCATTATCCGCACCATCGATGCGCTGAAGAGCTTCGACATTATCTACGCCATGACCCAGGGCGGCCCAGGCACGGCCTCGGAGACGATCAACATCTACCTCTACAACACCGCCTTCTCCTACTACGACATCGGCTATGGCTCGGCCATGGCCGTGGTTTTCTTCATCGTCATCGTGGCCCTGTCCTTCATCCTGCTGATGTTGCGCCAGCGCTCCCAGTGGATCGGCGTGGAGGGCAAATAGATGAGTTCACGGCTGCTCAACCAGATCGGGCTGTTTTTCGCGGCTCTGGTCTTTGTCTCGCCGGCGATCCTGTTCTTCCTCTGGATGATCTCGCTGTCGCTGAAATTCGAGATCGACAACGGCGCCTATCCGCCGATCCTGATCCCCGAACACCTCGCCTGGTCGAACTATGCAAAGGTGTTCGAGGAGAACAATTTCCTGCTCTATCTCTGGAATTCGGTTCTGGTGACAGGCACGGCGACGCTGCTGGCGCTGCTGATCGGCGTGCCGGCCGGCTATGGCATCGCACGGCTCAAGGCCGAACGGTCGGCGGTCGTCATCATGATCGC
Source organism: Mesorhizobium kowhaii (assembly GCF_003253745.1). Classification (GTDB taxonomy): domain Bacteria; phylum Pseudomonadota; class Alphaproteobacteria; order Rhizobiales; family Rhizobiaceae; genus Mesorhizobium; species Mesorhizobium kowhaii. Next base: position 258,831 of record NZ_MZXV01000051.1, on the reverse strand, counting down.
CCGCATGACACCGGGGCTTTCCTATCTCATCCCGCTGTTCCTGCTGTTCCAATGGGTCGGGATTCTCGGCACGCTATGGCCGCAGATCATCATCCATCTGGTGGTGACCGTGCCAATCGTGGTCTGGGTGATGATCGGCTATTTCGAGACCACGCCTATGGAACTGGAAGAGGCGGCCAACATCGATGGCGCCAGCTCCTGGCAGGTTTTCCGGCTGGTCGCGTTGCCCATCGCCAAGCCGGGCATCGTCGTCGCCTTCATCCTGTCCGTCATCTTCTCATGGAACAATTTTGTCTTCGGCGTGGTGCTCGCCAGCCGTGAGACGAGAACGCTGCCGGTCGCCGTCTACAACATGCTCTCCTACGAGCAGGTGAGCTGGGGGCCGCTCGCCGCCGCAGCACTTGTGGTGACGTTGCCGGTGCTGGTTCTGACCATGTTCGCACAAAGGCAGATCGTCGCCGGACTGACCGCCGGCGCCGTCAAGGGCGGCTGAGGCACAGTCCGACATCAAACTTTTTTCGAGGAAAACCCAATGGCATCGGTCACAATCAACAACGTGCAGAAAGCCTTCGGAGCCGCCAAGATCATTCACGACGTCAGCGTCGATATCGCCGATGGCGAGTTCGTCATCCTGGTCGGCCCGTCGGGCTGCGGAAAGTCGACGCTGCTGCGCATGATCGCCGGACTTGAAACGATCTCGGGCGGCAAAATCACCATTGGCGACCGCGTCGTCAACAATCTGCGGGCACGGGACCGGAACATCGCCATGGTGTTCCAGAACTACGCGCTCTATCCGCATATGACGGTGGCCGACAATATGGGCTTTGCCCTGAAGATCAAGAAAGCCGATCCGGCCGACACCGCCAGCCGCGTCGGCAGGGCCGCCGGTATTCTCGGCCTGGACAAGCTGCTTGACCGCTACCCGCGCCAGCTTTCCGGCGGCCAGCGCCAGCGCGTCGCCATGGGCCGTGCGATCGTGCGCGACCCGCAGGTTTTTCTGTTCGATGAACCGCTGTCCAATCTCGACGCCAAATTGCGCGTCCAGATGCGCGGTGAGATCAAGGCGCTGCACCAGCGGCTGGGCACCACCACCATCTATGTCACGCATGACCAGATCGAGGCCATGACCATGGCCGACAAGATCGTCGTGCTGCACGACGGTCTTGTAGAGCAGATCGGCGCGCCGCTCGACCTTTACGACCACCCGGCCAATCTCTTCGTTGCCGGCTTCATCGGCTCGCCCGCCATGAACTTCATTGCCGGCCGTATCGAGGAAGGCGTGTTCCGCAGCACCAGCGGACTGACGCTGCCTCTGCCGGAAGGCATCCACCCGGCGCATGCTTCAGGGGGCGACCTGGTCTACGGCATCCGCCCGGAACATATCCGTGCGACTGCCCAAGGCATCCCAGGCAAGATCACGCTTCTGGAAGCGACGGGGTCGGAAATCTTTGCCAAGGTGGATTGTGGTGGCGAAGAGATCTCCTGCCTTTTCCGCGAGCGGCTTGTGCTGAAGCAGAGCGAGCAGGTGCGCATCGAGATCGACCGCGCCTGCGCTCATCTATTCGACGCCAAAACCGGTCGGCGACTGTAGGATTGCTGCCACGGACTCGGAACTGTTGGTGAGCGCGATGGGATTCGAACCCATGACCTACTGATTAAAAGTCAGGCCCTCATCACTAAGGCCGACTAAACCGGGCTAACGCAACCGTTGCATAACCTACTGAAAAGGCATACTACTTCTATCCAGCTTAGCTGACTTTAGTTGTCCTTATCGGCACCGATTGTTAGCCAGCCGTTAGCCGGAAGGAAGTCCTATGACCCGCAGGCGCAAGTTTTCCGACACAGGCGTTGAGGCGCTGAAGCCCAAGGCAACGCGCTACACTTCCCCCGATCCCGAGCTGCGCGGGCACTACGTCCGGGTGATGCCGTCCGGGGCGAAATCATTCGTTGCCGTGGCGCGCGACCCGAACGGGAAACAGGTTTGGGCAACCATCGGCGCCGCCGACAAGATGGGCATTGAGAAGGCGCGCACGCTGGCAAGGGAAGCCATTGAGCGCATCCGCCAGGGTTTGCCACCTGTCGAGCAAAAGGCCGCTCCGGTGACCTTCAATGACGTTTCAGACGGCTATCTCAAACGCCACGTTGTCGCCAAGGGTTTGCTCTCAGAATATGAAATCCGCCGCTGCCTTGACGTGTATGTCATCCCCCAGTGGGGCAAGCGGGAATTTGTCTCGATCCGGCGCGGCGACGTTGCCGCCCTGCTCGACAAGATCGAGGACGAGAACGGCGCCCGGCAGGCGGATTCGGTGCTGGCGATCGTCCGCGGTGTCTGCAACTGGTTTGCCGCTCGCAACGATGACTATGTGTCGCCGATCGTCCGGGGAATGCGCCGCACGGTTCCGAAGGATCGGGCTCGCGAGCGCATCCTTACCGACGATGAAATCCGATCCATCTGGAAACATTCGGAAGGCCCTTTCGGCGCAATGATGCGGTTTGCCCTCGCGACCGCTCAACGCCGCGAAAAGCTGATGACGATCAAATGGGACGACGTGTCCATTGATGGCGTCTGGCACGTGCCGAGCGACGACCGTGAGAAGGGAACCGGCGGCGACCTCAAGCTGTCTGCCCTCGCCCTCGAAATCATCCGCAGCCAAAGCCGGATGGGTAAAAACCCCTACGTCTTCGCTGGTCGCGGCGACGACGGCCATTTCAACGGCATGTCGCGGGCAAAAATCAACTTCGACAAGCGCGCGAAGGAAGCTCAGGCGAAGTTAGAGCCGTGGGTTATTCACGATCTGCGGCGCACTGCCCGCTCTCTCATGTCCCGTGCTGGCGTCCGACCCGACATTGCAGAGCGCGTCATGGGCCACGTGATTGCCGGCGTGGAAGGGATCTATGACCGACACGCCTACCGCGACGAAAAGGGCGATGCTTTGGAACGCCTGGGCGCCCTACTCGATACCATCATCAAGAACGACCCTAGCGCCAACGTGGTGCCGATCAGGAAGGCAGCACAATGAACCACCAAGAGTTTTATGACGGCTACCTCAACAGATGGAAAAAACACTGGGAAGAAACCGGATTGCTTCCGGTTCTTTTCAGCGCTGTCGGCATGTGCGCCGAATGGAAAATTCCGCTGCCTGAATGGGCATCACTGGCGGTTCTCAACCTGATCATTGACAACTTCAACACCAAATCCATGCCGGGAGTCAAAGGCCCTCACGCCCGCCTTAAAAGCCGAATGGTAAAGGACTATGCGCACTATCTCCGATGGTCGGCCGTAAGAAGCTGCCTATTTCTTGCCGGGCTTGATGAACTGCCAGAACCGGCCAAAAAGGGCCGGCCGCCCAAGAGCAAGGATAACGGGCCGACAAGGGACGGCCTACTGAGCGAAGCGATGCAACTGCTGAGCAAAAACAAATACGCGCAATCGGTGACGCAGGACGCGGTTGAGGAAAGTTACACCACCGTAAGCGGTTCAAGGGCCGCTGGCGAAGACCGCTTTCGCTTCGAAGACTTCCAATTAATTGCGCCTCAAAGCGCGACTTAAAGCTTTTTATTTTCCGCTAAGATCGACGTATCTGGGTGGCCTCTCGCTCAACCAAAGAGGCACCCGATGACTACGTTTCTCCGCTTCAAAGACCTTAAGGCGCGCGGCATCGTCACCAATTGGCCGACGTTGCTCGACTGGATCAAGGACGAAGGCTTTCCGCCGGGAAGATATTTCGGCCCCAATACTCGCGTCTGGTCAGACGAAGAGATTGATTGCTGGACGGCTTCGCGTCCCCTCGCCCGCTCGGAAAGCGAGGCCGCATAATGGCTGCTTCCCCCGCAACTACCGATCACGTTGGCGACGAGCGGATAAACCAATGCGCTCGATTCCTGGCGACAACGCCACCGCTGGCAAGGCCAAGGCCGCTGCTGCCGGCAATGCGCGAAATGTTCGACCTGTCTTCGGCTGATGTTGTGATTGCTATTCGCCAATCGCATCAGATTGCGGGAGGCGCGAATGCGAGCGGCTGAAAAGCGAAAGCTCGCCGGCCAGGGCGAGCTTCGCGAGAACGATATTCAGAACAGCAATGGCAGCAGCATTACCAAAACACCCCGCCAACGTCCAGCGAAAGACACTTCGCAGGCGCGTTGGAAGGCTCGGAATCAATGGGCCGTCTGGGCTCATTCCTGCCTTGCCGCCGCGATCCGCAGGGGTCTAGTCCAGCGCCAGCCTTGTAGCGTCTGCGGCACAACCGACAACGTAGATGGGCACCATAGTTCGTATGATAAACCGGCGGCGGTAATCTGGCTTTGCAGGTTGCATCATGTCCAAACCCATCGCCGCGCGTTGAAGCCCAAGCGTAAAGGCCATGCGTGATGGCCGACGACAAAGGCCGCGCACGGCGCGGAAAGCGCACCCAGATCGGCGGGCAGTTCTCTTGGCGGCTGATCGACATGCAACGCTCACCGGCCTACCGAGCCTTGTCACTGTCGGGCCATCGGATCTTGTCCAGGCTTGAAATCGAGCTTGCCAGCCACGGCGGCGACGACAACGGCAAACTGCCGACGACGTTCGACCAATTCGAAGAATACGGCGTGCATCGGCAGGCCATCGCCCCTGCAATCCGTGAAGTGGTTGCGCTGGGCTTTGTGGAGATCACAGAGCGCGGCAGAGCCGGCAATGCAGAGTGGAGGCGCCCGAGCGTCTATCGCCTCACATATCGGCCTACACGGCTGACTGAGGCAACCGACGATTGGCGCAAAATCAACACGAAAGAGCAGGCGGAACTTATCGCTTCTGCCGCGCGGAAGGCGTCTGAAAAAACAAAAGTCCAGTATCGGAAACCGTACCAAGGATTAGTACGGAAACCGCACCGCTCAGAGCCGTTTCATAGTACGGAAACCGTGGGCACTACCCATAGTACGGAAACCGTGGGCACCTCTATATCTCGGGAGGATGTAGGCAATCCGATAGGCAAGGTTTCCGATGCTCTGCTGCGCAACCTAAAGCGCAAAGGGCTGGCACGATGACCGGCGGCCAATCCAGAACGGCCGATCAGCGGCGCGAGGCCGACCGGATTCGGAAGCAAGAGGAGCGCGCCCGCTACGACGCGGGAATCATCCTGCTGCCCGTGGCCTTGAACAAGCAACACATTACCCGACTTCTGGTTAATCTGAAGAAGATCGATCCTGACATTTCGAATGATCGGAAGGCGCTTTCAGAAGCCGTGTCCGAGTTGCTGGCTAGCCTGAAGGCCGTTGATATCGTCCCTGAATAAACCTATTGCGTCACGTGTGACAAAACTCTTTCGTGTGCTTCAGAGCATTTGAACCGTGATTTGGAGACCACTATGCGCGCTGCAATTTCTGTCCCGTTGGACATCGACAAGGGAATGGACTTCGCCCGCATCGCCCGCGTCATGGCTTCGTCCCCAATGGCCGAAGAGCGCGGCCTGATCGCAGAACAATCCGGCCTGTCGCCGCGTGTTGTGTCGATCGTCAAAAGCCCTGTCGCTGCCGGCCAGGCAAACGGCGACACATGGGGCTCGGAGCTTTCGCAGTACGACATCGTGACGTCGGCGTTCCTTGATAGCTTGAGAAATTCCGGCCTGTTTTTCCGCTTGCTCGATGGCGGCATGTTGCGCGTTCCATTGAGGAGCAAGCTTACGGCTCTCACGGCCGGCGCCAACGCCTATGTTGTCGGCGAAGGCAGTGCGAAAAAGATCAGCCGCTTGTCGCTCGAAACTGAGAGCATCGACCCGTTCCGCGCGGCTTCGATCGTCGTCGTTTCGGATGAGTTGCTAAAGCTGGGCGTGCTTTCCGATCCCTTGATTTCTCATGAACTGCGAGGCGCTACCGTCGTCGCCGTCGATGAGAAATTCGTGGCCATCCTGGCCGCTGCGGCCAACACAGCGGCGAGCTCGGGCTCGACCGTCCAGGCCGTGCAGCAGGATTTGCGAGTTGCGTTGGCGGAGCTCGACCTGGGGCAGCAATCGCGGCTCTATTTCGCCACGCATCCCGACACGATCAAAAGTCTTGCAACCATGACAGTGGACGGCGGATTCGCCTTCAGTGATATCAACCCGGTTTCCGGCGGCACGCTTTTGAAGACGCCGTTGATCCCGTCCGATGCAATTGCAAGCGGCGAGTTCTACGCGATCGACGCCAGCGGCATTGCCGGCAATTCCGACGCGGTCACGATCGAGCGATTCAAGCATGCGACCGTGCAGATGGACGACAGTCCCGACAGCCCGGCCACAACCTCGACCACGCTCATTCCGCTGTTCCAACGCAACCTCGTCGGCATCGTTGCCTCATGCTGGGCCGGCGCCAAAGCCGTCCGCGCGAACAGCGTGTTCAAGCTGACTGGCGTCGATTGGGGCTCTGGAAACAGCCCGTGATCGGAGGGAGCGCCATCATGAGCGAAGCAAAACGCATCAGAGACAAAGCGGCCGGCAAGAGAAGCGCGGACGACGAGGCGTTTATTGCCGAAGTCCGTGAGGTTCGCCAGCTCCTTATCGATAGCAACGGGTTCACAGACCTTCTCAAGCCGTTGTCGACACGGATGGTGTTTGATCTGCTCGCCGAATTCCACGTGATCAGTCGCAAGACACATGAAGCAGCAGAAGCACGCATCAAAGCCCTGGAAGAGGGCAAGGTGATCGGCGTGAAGTATGCCGGCACCTATCAGCGCGCGCTGCCCTACCAGAGGGGCTCTTGCGTCACGTATCAAAGCAGCATGTGGACGGCGCTCGCCGACGTGCCGGAAGGCATCGTGCCCGGCAACAACGCCTCACTGTGGCAGCTATCCAGCAAGGGCGACAAGCCCGTCACCGTCACTAACCCGAGGGCAACCAAATGACGCTCACCGAAGCCGACGCCAAGCTAACCGATGCGATGCGCGCGGCGCTGCACGAGCACGCCGAATTCATCCAAAGCAAAGGCGGCACCGCTGACGAGATCAAGGCATCTGTCGACGCGTACGCCGAGCTACTGCGCGAGTGGCACAAGAAGACGATGGGTGAGATCACGCGCTTCGCAAGCGAACCATCCGCGCCTTCCCATGCGGTCAACTGACCGGGGGGGACTTTGCCGATTCCTGCGAGCAAACCATGCGACCGGCCCCCATCCATTATCTTTCATTAAATTGAGCATTTCATTGGTGAGGCAAAAAAATAAATGGCGAAAAACCTCAAACTGGTAGCCAACAACCCGCCCAAGAGCCCGGCGCCACCTCGTCCCCTTGGCGAGCACGGCCGCGCTCTCTGGCAGTCAGTCCATAGCCAATACGGCATTGAAGACGCCGCCGGCATTGAATTCCTGGTGACGGCCTGTCAGGCGCTCGACCGGGCCGAGGCACTGAAGGCGCAAATCGATGCTGACGGCGCTGTCATTCGGACCAAGGCCGGGCTCAGGGATCATCCCGGCTTGAAGCACGAGATCGCATCGCGTTCGCTGTGCATCCGCACGCTCGCCCGCCTGGGCCTGGATCTTGAGCCGGTGCGCGCCGGTCCTGGCCGGCCTTCTGGCGGTGTCGGATGGGAAGGCTAGCGAATTGGCAACGAAACGCACGCCGCTTCGGCGCCGACAGATAGGCAGTGCGGCAGAGCTTGCCGCATGGTCCGACGCGTTCACATGCGAGTTTGATTTCTTCAACGATCTGGAACCGTTTGGACTGTTCACCGACGCTGAAGTCAAAGCCGCCGCTCCCGAGGCATGGAAGCGCCTGGGAGGCGCGTTCCTGGCCTCATGGAAGCCGACCGACACGCGCGAAACACCTTGGGCCTTAGACGAGTTCGGAGCGCCCTGAATGGCCACAAAGCGCACGCCACTTCGCCGCGACATCAAGCGCTGGATCAGTCCCGCCGCGATCGACGCATTCAAGGCCGGCGACCGCATGGGCCTCTACCATGCCCTGGCGCTGAAGCCTTGGCAGCCGAATCCACTCGAAGTCGACGGGCCGGAGCCGCCAGAGTGGGGAAGCGGCACGGCTTGGGTGGCAGATTGGCCGATGATGTGGGAAATCCGGCAGGATCTGGAGGCGGCTTGCAAATGATGATCGCCGGCTATGCCATCGCCTGGGGTGTTATCTGCAACGATGAATTTGTCGTAGGCGCCGGCGCGTTCCACCAGCTGATCCAGCGCGGTTTTCAACCTCAAATGTTGCTTGAGCATGAAGGTGAGGAAATCGGCAGATGGCTTAAAATTCGAGAAGACGACCGGGGCCTTCTTTGCGTGGGCGAGGTCTTTTCAGATTCGCCGCGCGCTCAATTGGCGCGGGATCTCATGGTGTCGGGGAAACTGCCTGGCCTTTCGCTCGGCCGCAAGGAAACCATGGCAAGACCGATTGCCTCCGGTATTTCCTTTGTTCGCCAGGTGCTCCGGATTGATGAGATCTCCCTGGTTGAAGAGCCTCGCTGTCCGGCCGCACTCATCGACTCCATTTGCGAGATGGGGGCCGGTTAATGTCGCTTCCCGGCACAAAGGCTTTCGTTGGCATATGGCTCCAGCACAAGGACACCCCAGCGCCAATCGTTGCGATTCCGGAGGTTCAAACAAGCCTTCCGACGTCTGCTTACGGTCAGACGATCCCGGTCGTATGGTTCAAGGCGCGGCTGCCTAGCGCCTATATTTGGGTGGCTCCTATCCTGACAGTGACGGAAACGCATCAGGAATCCGGTTTTTGGGGCATCATCCAATCGACAACCTCTACCACGGCCAACATGTCGGCCAGGTTGCGGTTCGCGCGGCCGCTCGTTCCGGACTCGACGTGGACGCTTCGGAAGTTCTACGCCAACGGCAGGCTGATCTATGATGCGACGACGGGCTACAGGCAGGACGGCTTGCAGTTCACTGCTTATGATGGGCGATCGACCCAGCTTCGTGATCCAACCATGGTTGCCGAGGAAGGAGAAGAAAACGTCTCCGCCCATCGTGGCTATCTCGATATCGTCGTCACTGATTTCGATATCGTCGGTCTCGGTGCGCCGCCGGTTTTCGAGGCGGAATGGATACAAGAAGCATCTTCGGTCGACATCGACAATTTCACGATCCTGTTGCCGACCAGACTCTACACGGTGCCCGTTGTGGATTGGGATTCTAACACCTTCTACGCTCTCGATGGTGATTTCTGGATCCGCCGTTTTCACATTGCCGGCCTTCGCGAAATTTACGCCATCCCGATCAGTTTCAACGCCTTCAGCTATTCCGATATTGATAGCGGCACCATTCGGTTGATCCCGCAACTCGGCTGCCTCCTGGCATTCTTCCAACGCTCCGGCGGTGGCCTGACTTGGTACGCAGTTCTAATCGACATCGAAACCGGCGCGATCGTGGCCGAAGACACAGGCGGCACGATCCAGTTTATCCAGACGGGCGCCCTATGTCGGTTTGGCTCGGCTTCCGTCTACGTCGCGCATGCCCATCTTGGCGTCCTCTTGATCTACCTGATCAAGGAAGAAAGCATCACCAGAACGTTATTCACCGGTGGCTGGGAGGGTTACAGCGAAGTGCCATCCATGGTGTTCGGCGCGGTTCGCTCCAACAATGCAGACCTATGGATGTGTGCCGATAACAAGCTGGTCAAAGCGGTCATCACCTCGACGGGAGCGATCTCGACCACTACCGAGTTTGCGACCTTCGCTACCGACCTGGTTTATGTTCTCTGGCATGACGGGGATCTGATCGTTTTCACCGATGATCAGCAGATCATCCGCGTTGACGGAGCGACCGGCGCGACGGTCTGGACGCAAGCCGTGCCCTATCAGATCACCGCGAGCTTTCCTGACCCGGACCTGCATCGCCTCGATGGGGTGTTTTTCTTCCAGGACGTGACGTCCTACAGTTTCACCGACCTCGATACCGGCCTGACGACATCGATTGCCAATCCTTCGGGAGAGGTGCCGAAGGTGGTCTACGACGGCCGATCCAACCTGACCGTGAACACCCATCAATTGTTAGCCCAGCCATTTCGCGCATTCTTCGACGGATCGGGCGACGGCACGCAAGGGGAGCTAACCGATTTTCTAACGGCCCTCATGCAGGCCGGCGGCTACGACGCGTCTGAAATCGCCTTTGAGGGTGTCTTAGACGACATGATTGACGGCTCTGTCATCGACATCACGGCCGGCGTCAGGGACATCGCCCGTTCCGTTTGTGAGCCTTATTCCATCGCCATATTTGAACGCTGAAGGAGTACGAAAGATGACTTTTCCTTTCCCGTCGGTCGTCGCGAATAGTTCGTCGCACGTTGCGACCTGGCAGACCAACGCCCAAGCGAACCCTACCGGCAACAATGGCGGTTGGAACGGCTACACTCATCGCGAGCGGATACTCGCGGCCGGTCTTTCCAACGGTGGCGGATCGAAAGTCCGCGTGACTTTGAAAGCAGGGAGTTCGGCCGGTTTCACCATCGATTCCTGCTATATTGGGGCAGGCGCATCCGTGGGCGATACCTACGATTTCGAGACGACGCCAACGCAATTGCTATTCAATGGCGGCAACGCAGGCGTCACGGTGACGACGGGCAATTCGATCCTTTCTGACGAGATCACCTATACGGTCGACGCGAGCAAGAACTTAATCGTGTCGATGCATTTCAGCGCAACATCGGCCGTCGGCATTGATACCGGCGCCACCAACTGGAACGGGTATTCCAAGGCTGCAGTGAGCGAAGCAGGCACCGTGAATGTGAGCGGCTATTCGGCAGGCGGCGGAAACGTCAGCTATGGCCTAGCGAAGGTCGAATCGTTCGTATGAACCGGTCCATCCCTAGCCCTTCCGCAGCCTCACCCCGGCGCCGCCGCCGTTCTCGGCGATGAACTCGACGCCGGCCGCGACGAGAGCTTGCTCGATCGCTGCCAATGCCTCTTCCGAACCGCCATACCTGCCTGTCTCGAAATTTGAGATCGTGTTGCGGTGAACTCCGGCAGCCTTTGAAAGGTCGGTCAGGGACCAATTCAAAGCCGCTCTAGCCATCCTCACTTGTGCAGGCTTCACAACTCATGATCCTTGTGCTAATTTCACAAGTGTAAGTATCACAACTGATCGGAGAAATCCAATGCCGAAACCATCGTTTCCGGCGGCCGGCGAAGCTTTGCCCGCTGCCGAGGTAATGCCCATCCTGGGGAGATTTTCCCGCCGCGCCCTGATTGGCGCCTTCGCTTCTGTTCCGGTCATAGGTGCCGCCACAGTGGCGGCGGGAGCGGTTTCAGTGCTTCCCGTCGAAAGCATAGACGACCGCGTCAGGCGCATAGCTGCGACGCTTACCGAGGCAATGGACGAATGGAACCCCGATTGGCGGGCGCAAATCTATGAGAGCCCGATCATGGCGGCGTTCCGCGAATGGGACGCGCTCTATGTTCGGACCTACCGAGATCCGACGCTTGACGATGACAATAAGATATCTCGCCTTTGCGAAGCCATGAAGGCGGTCGAGGACCGCGTAAGGGAGATACCGGCGAAGACGACGACCGAACTATTGGCCAAGGTCATGATGATTTCCATCTATGGCAGCTTCGCGCCGTGTGATGACGAGGACGCCTTCTATGCCGAAGCGCGGGCGGTGCTGTCATGAACGCGCACACGCCCGTCCTGAAGCCCCTTGGAATGCCGAAGGGCATGGACCCGCGCGAATGGCGCCAGTCGGTCGAGAAGCGCCTGAACGACCTCCTGGACCGCGCCATGTCGCTGATAACGGCGCTGGACCTCATGGAAGCTGACTATTGCGACGACGAGGCTACCGGAGACGACGAGTCGTCGCTGGGCTGGGGAGAGCGCCCCGGCTGCCACATGGAATGCGACGATCGCGAGCAGGACGACTGCGACGACGAGGACGGCCACGACGCCGAAGGGTATTGCCCGGAGGACTACGGCGAAACGATCATGTGGCCGGACGACCTCAAGTCACAGGAAGTGCTGGTGCGCTATGAGTGACGCGATCGACGCAATCGACAACATCACAATGGTACAGCATCTTTTTTTCGCAGCGCTGATGGCGTTGGCCGACATCGATGACATGCAGGAGCGCAGTGCTCTAGAAGCTGTGCTTAGTGAAGGTCTAGCGAAGCTCAATGCAGGGATTGGGACGCTTGAAGGCATCAGGGCGAACGGCGAACAGCCCGACCACAACTGAAATCCGTCACCGTGACGGTTTTGGCCCGCTGCCTCACGGTGGCGGGCTTTTTGTTAGCCGTCTGTTAGCCTTGTCAGATTTTGGCAGGACAGTCGTTTCGGAAGCGAAACTTTATGTGATTGTTCTAGCTTGGAAATTTCTGGTGAGCGCGATGGGATTCGAACCCATGACCTACTGATTAAAAGTCAGTTGCTCTACCGGCTGAGCTACGCGCTCCCGCGGGCTCTAAAGGCCGCCCTCGAAATTGCGCGGAACATAGGGAGAGTGCCTCGACCGGTCAACCGGAAAAAGAGTATCGCCAAGCCAAGCTTTCCCAGCAATGCCATGTCGTCTGTCTGGCCACTTCGACCAGGACGTCGAGAGCCGTCCAGAGCAGCCGAATGAACGGCCCCTGCTGCCATTGCCAGGCCAAAGAAATATTACAAATCAGCAACTTGATATTTTTGCGCGGAACAATTGCTGGGCTCGTCCGTTCTCCCACCACAAGGGACGTCAATCACCCTTTCGAAGGAGAAGAAGAATGAACAAGATCGTATCGGGTATACTGGCGACCACTCTGTCAGTTTCGTTTGCAGCGACTGCCATGCCGGCCAATGCCGCCCAGGTGTTCGTGCCGCAGGCACCGGAGGCCTCATCAAATATCCTGAACGTCGAAGCCCGCAACGGCGATAGGAATTTCCAATGGCGTCATAACCGCCATGGCAACCGCAATTTCGGCAACCGTCGTAACTTTGCCCGAAACAATGACGGCGGCGCCTACTGGAATGGTCATCGCGGCTACCGCGAGTACCATCGCGGCTATCGTCGTCACGGCGACAACTGGTTCCCGCTGGCTGCCTTCGCCACCGGTGCCCTGATCACCGGCGCGATCATCAACAACGAAAACAACCGTGTCTACGAAGGCAACTCGCATGTGCAGTGGTGCTATGATCGCTATCGCAGCTACCGCTCTTCGGACAACACGTTCCAGCCGAATTACGGTCCTCGCCAGGAGTGCCGTTCCCCCTACTGATCACGGGTGAGTACCAGTAACTGATAGTGTCGCGTGGAAAGGTCCGTGCCATGGCGCGGGCCTTTTTCGTAAGCAATGGCGACCCAGGATCAGCCTGCCCAGCTGACGCTCTTGAAGATGAGATAAAGCGCACCGCCTTCACCACGCGGTGAGCGGTACGCTCCAAGGGCATCGCAAATTCGAACCATTGCACCGGTCAATTCCCAACCGAGCGCTTCCAGGTCATTATCCGCATCCGTCACGTAAGCCTGAGCCAGCGCATCAATGCTGTTCTTCTCGCCGAAGGATCGAACGAGCTTTGCGTCGGTGAGGAGATCGTCGGGTAAATTTGAATTTGCCCAGGCCCACAGCCAGTTGTCTGCCTTGGCGCTCGTGGAGCCGGCAATCTGGATCTCGGTGATCACCTTGACGGCCCCGTCTTTGGAAAACAGGAGCCTGCCGGTCGTCATGTCATAATCGTAGCGTGACCAACTGCCGAGGCGGAATTCCTTATGCAAGCGGTCATTCTTGGCATGCAGTTGCTCAACGGCCTCGTCGCGCCTGGCTCCATTTCCCCTCGCCCTAAGAATCTGATGCGGATTTATTGCACACTCAGAGTCCTGCGCACAGCATCGCGCCAGCCTGCCAGCTTGGCGGAGCGCATGGCGCTATCCATATCCGGCTGGAAACGCCGCTCCAGCGCCCAGCTTTTCGCAAACTTCTTGGCATCCGGCCAGACGCCGGCCTTCGAGCCGGCGAGCCATGCGGCACCGAGCGCCGTCGTCTCCAGAATGGTCGGGCGATCGACCGGCGCGTCGAGGATGTCGGCCAGGCGCTGCATGGTCCAGTCCGACGCCACCATGCCGCCATCGACCCGAAGCACGGTCTTTGCCGAAGCGCCCTTCCAGTCCTTGCGCATGGCATCGAGCAGGTCGCGCGTCTGGTAGGCGACGGCTTCAAGCGCCGCGCGAGCAAACTCCGCCGGACCGGAATTGCGGGTCAGCCCAAAGATGGCGCCGCGTGCCTCGGCATCCCAATGCGGTGAGCCGAGCCCGACGAAGGCCGGCACCAGGTAGACATTCTGCGTCGGATCAGCCTCGGCCGCCAGTTTGCCGCTCTGCTCGGCCTTGCCGATCACCTTTATGCCATCGCGCAGCCATTGCACGGCAGCACCCGCAATAAAGATCGAGCCTTCCAGCGCATAGGTCGTCTTGCCGTTCAGCCTATAGGCAATGGTCGTCAGCAGCCGGTTCTTCGAGCGCACCAGGTCGCTGCCAGTGTTGAGCAGCGCAAAACAGCCAGTGCCGTAGGTCGACTTCATCATGCCCGGCTCGAAGCAGGCCTGGCCAATGGTCGCGGCATGCTGGTCGCCGGCAACGCCGAGGATTCTTATCTCGGCGCCGAAGAGATTTTTCTCCGTGATTCCATAGTCATCGGCACAGTCTTTTACCTCAGGAAGCATTTTCGCCGGGATGTTGAGAATCGAAAGCAACTCGTCGTCCCAGGCATTCTCTGCGATGTTGTAGACCAGCGTGCGCGAGGCGTTGGTGGCGTCCGTGGCATGGACCTTGCCGGCGGTCAGGCGCCAGATCAAAAAACTGTCGATGGTGCCGGCGAGCAGCTCGCCCTTCTCGGCACGCCGCCTTGCTCCTTTGACCTTGTCGAGCATCCAGGCGATCTTGGTGCCGGAGAAATAGGGATCGAGCAGCAGGCCGGTCTTTCGGGTGAATTTCTTCTCAAGCCCCTGCTTCTTCAGCTTCTGGCAGAGCGTCGCGGTGCGCCGGTCCTGCCAGACAATGGCATTGTGGATCGGCTTGCCGGTCGCCCTGTCCCAGATGACGACAGTTTCGCGCTGGTTGGTGATGCCGATGGCCGTGACATCCGCAGCGGCGTGGCCGGCTTGCTTCAGCGCAGCCTTCACCGTCGTCACGACGCTCGCCCAGATTTCCTCGGGGTCATGCTCGACCCAGCCGGAGGCCGGATAGTGCTGGGTGAATTCCTTCTGCCCGCTGCCGACAACCTTCATCTGGCCGTCGAACAGGATCGCCCGGGTCGATGTCGTTCCCTGGTCGATTGCCAGCACAAAACCGCTCATTCCCACGTCCTCCGCCTTGATACAAACAGGGGAGACGGCAACATGCCGCCTCCCCCAATGTCACACGGGCGCGAACGCCCGCATAGGACAGCCTATTTCTGCCAGCTTTTCACCAGTTCGTCGTAGTTGATGGTGATCGGCTTTTCCTTCTCGTTCTCGATCTTGAGCTGAGGTGCGAGATTGCCTTTCTTGACCGCGTCGGCGTTCCAGTAGGCGAGGTCATGCTCTTCGGCCATCTTCGGGCCGATATCGCCCTGAACGCCCGACTTCTCGATGCGGCTCATGACCTTTTCCTGCTCGCCGCAGAGCGAGTCCATGGCTTCCTGCGCGCTCTTGGCACCCGACGACGCATCGCCGATCGCCTGCCACCAGAGCTGTGCCAGCTTCGGATAGTCAGGCACGTTGGTGCCGGTCGGCGACCACTGGACGCGGGCCGGCGAGCGATAGAACTCGATCAAGCCGCCGAGCTTCGGTGCACGCTCGGTGAAGCTCTTGTCGTGGATCGTGCTCTCGCGGATGAAGGTCAAGCCGACATGGCTCTTCTTCACGTCCACGGTCTTCGAGGTGACGAACTGCGCGTAGAGCCAGGCGGCCTTGGCGCGGTCGGTCGGCGTCGACTTCATCAGCGTCCAGGAACCGACGTCCTGATAGCCGAGCTTCATGCCGTCCTTCCAGTAGACGCCATGCGGCGACGGCGCCATGCGCCATTTCGGCGTGCCGTCGTCGTTCAACACTGCCTTGGCGCCGGCATCGACCATCGAAGCGGTGAAGGCGGTGTACCAGAAGATTTGCTGGGCAACCGCGCCCTGCGCCGGAACCGGTCCGGATTCAGAGAACGTCATGCCCTGGGCTTCCGCCGGTGCATAGGCTTTCAGCCAGTCGAGATATTTCTGGATCGAGTAGACAGCGGCCGGGCCGTTGGTGTCGCCGCCGCGTGCCGTGCAGGAGCCGACGGGTCGCGAATTCTCGTCGACCTTGATGCCCCATTCGTCGACCGGCAGGCCGTTCGGAATGCCCTTGTCGCCGTTGCCAGCCATCGACAGCCAGGCGTCGGTGAACCGCCAGCCGAGCGACGGGTCCTTCTTGCCATAGTCCATGTGGCCATAGACCTTCTTGCCGTCGATCTCACGGCCGGTGAAGAATTCGGCAATGTCCTCATAGGCCGACCAGTTGACCGGCACGCCGAGTTCGTAGCCGTACTTGGCCTTGAAGTCCGCCTTGTTGTTCTCGTCGTTGAACCAGTCGTAACGGAACCAGTAGAGGTTGGCGAACTGCTGGTCGGGAAGCTGATAGAGCTTCTTGTCGGGCGCCGTCGTGAACGAGGTGCCGATGAAGTCCTTCAGGTCGAGGTTCGGATTGGTGACATCCTTGCCGTCGCCCGACATCCAGTCGGTCAGGTTGCGCACCTGCTGGTAGCGCCAGTGGGTGCCGATCAGATCGGAATCGTTGACCCAGCCGTCATAGAGGTTCTGGCCGGTCTGCATCTGGGTCTGGATCTTCTCGACGACGTCGCCTTCCTGGATGACGTCATGCGTGACCTTGATACCGGTGATGGCGGTAAAGGCCGGCGCCAGCACCTGCGATTCATACTGGTGCGTGGCGATGGTTTCGGAGACGACCTTGATGTCCATGCCGGCGAACGGCTTGGCTGCGTCAATAAACCACTGCATTTCGGCTTCCTGGTCGGCGCGCGAAAGCGTCGAGAGCGGACCTATCTCCTTGTCCAGAAAGGCTTTTGCCTCGTCCATCCCGGCGTAGGCGTTGCCCACGCCGAGCAATAGGACAAGGGCAGTCGTTGATGTTAAAAATTGCCGTCGCATAAGTTTCCTCCACTGTTTCAGGTTCAAGTGTGATCTGGAGCAGCCGCCGGCACGCGGTCGCTCCAACAGTTTCCCCCTCTATACGTAGCGGAACACGCCGATGGCGTAGACCACGGAGAGAGCGAGAGCCCACCAGAGACTGGGTCCGACAAGACCCAGCCAAGCGAGATGGATAAACGCGCTGCCAAGCAGCGATAGGAAGAGACGGTCGCCGCGCGTCGTCTCGAAGCGCAGGATGCCAACGCGCGGATTGCCGCCCGGCGAGGCGTATTCCCACACCGCCATGCCACACAGCAGCAGAAGAATGGTTGCGAAGAAGGCCGCCGTCGGCCACGTCCACGCCATCCAGGAGAGGTCGAAGTTCATTGTCATACCCTCCCCAGGGCGAAGCCCTTGGCGATATAGTTGCGGACGAACCAGATGACGAGCGCGCCGGGGATCAGCGTCAGCACACCAGCCGCTGCAAGCAGGCCCCAATCCATGCCGGCGGCGGAAACCGTGCGCGTCATGGTGGCGGCGATCGGTTTGGCGTCGGTCGTGGTCAGCGTGCGGGCAATCAGCAATTCCACCCATGAGAACATGAAGCAGAAGAAGCAGGCGACGCCGATGCCGCTGGCGATCAGCGGCATGAAGATCTTGACGAAGAAACGCGGGAACGAATAGCCGTCGATATAGGCGGTCTCGTCGATTTCCTTCGGCACGCCCGACATGAAGCCTTCAAGGATCCACACCGCCAAAGGCACGTTGAACAGGCAGTGTGCCAGCGCCACCGCGATATGGGTGTCGATCAGGCCGAAGGCCGAGTAGAGCTGGAAGAACGGCAGCGCGAACACCGCCGGCGGCGCCATGCGGTTGGTCAAAAGCCAGAAGAACAGATGCTTGTCGCCGAGGAAGCGATAACGCGAGAAGGCGTAGGCCGCCGGCAACGCCGCGGCCACCGAAATCACCATGTTCATCACCACATAGGTGATCGAGTTGATGTAGCCCGAATACCAGGAGGCGTCCGTGAAGATGGTGACGTAATTGGCGATCGTCGGCGCGTGCGGATAGAGCGTCAGCGAGGAGACGATCTCGGCGTTGGTCTTGAAGCTCATGTTGATGAGCCAGTAGATCGGCAGCAAGAGAACGATGATGTAGACCGTCGGCACGATCCACCACCAGCGCGATTCCTCGCCGCGACGCCGCATCAGCCGGGCGACCTCATCCTGCGACAGCGTGCTGGCCAGTTCTCCCGAAGCTGTCGTCTCGTTCACTCTGTCCGCTCTTTCGTTGGCGCCGCTCATCTCAGCGCTCCGCGTCGTAATTGGTCATCACGGTGTAGAACACCCACGACAACAACAGGATGATGAGGAAGTAGACCAGCGACATGGCAGCCGCCGGGCCAAGGTCGAACTGACCGAGCGCGGTCTTGACGAGGTCGATCGACAGGAACGTCGTCGAATTGCCGGGACCGCCGCCAGTGACGACGAAAGGTTCGGTATAGATCATGAAACTGTCCATGAAGCGCAAAAGCACGGCGATCAAAAGCACGCGCTGCATCTTCGGCAGCTGGATGTAGCGGAACACCGCCCATCGCGAAGCACCGTCGATCTTGGCCGCCTGATAGAAGGCATCGGGAATGGAAACCAGGCCGGCATAGCACAGCAGCACGACCAGGCTCGTCCAGTGCCAGACATCCATGATGATGATGGTGACCCAGGCGTCGAACGGATCCTGCACGTAGTTGTAGTCGATGCCGAGCGCGTTGACGTAGTAGCCGAGCAGGCCGATGTCGTTGCGGCCGAAGACCTGCCAGATGGTGCCGACGACGTTCCACGGGATCAGCAGCGGCAGCGCCATCAGCACCAGGCAGACCGGCACGCCCCAGCCCTTTTTCGGCATGTTGAGCGCGATGAAGATGCCGAGCGGCACTTGGATGGAGAGGATGATGAAGGAGAAGATCAGGTTGCGGACCATCGCTTCCCAGAAGCGGCTGGACGAGAGCAGTTCCTCGAACCATTCGGTGCCGGCCCAGAAGAAGACATTGTTGCCGAACGTGTCCTGCACCGAATAGTTGACGACCGTCATCAGCGGAATGACGGCCGAGAACGCCACCAGCACCAGGACCGGCAGCACCAGGAACCAGGCCTTGTTGTTCCAGGTCTTTTCCATCTATGCCCCCATCTCGACGCGCCAGGAATCGGCATAGATGTTGATGCCGGCCGGATCGAACCGCACCTTCGGTTCGGCCGGCACGGTCTCGTCCTCGCCGATAACCGCCGCGATGTCGCGGCCTTCCAGCTTGGCGCGCACCACTTTGTGGCGTCCGACATCCTCGACCTTGCTGATCGAAACGGCCATGCCGTCGCGGCCAAGCCGCACATATTCGGGACGGATTCCAAGCTCGATGGCGCCACTGTCTGCCTTCGGCGCGCCCGGGAGTTCGATCCGCTGCGAGCCGAGCGTCGCCGTCTTGCCGTCGATTGCCACCGGCATGACGTTCATGCCGGGCGAGCCGATGAAATAGCCGACAAAAGTGTGGCGCGGCCGTTCGAACAGTTCCGCCGGCGTGCCGATCTGCACGATGCCGCCATCATACATCACCACAACCTGATCGGCGAAGGTCAGCGCCTCGGTCTGGTCGTGGGTGACATAGACCATGGTGTAGCCGAAGCGGCGGTGCAGCTGCTTCAATTGCGAGCGCAGCACCCACTTCATATGCGGGTCGATGACGGTCAGCGGTTCATCGAACAGGATGGCGTTGACGTCGGACCGCACCAGTCCACGGCCAAGCGAAATCTTCTGCTTCTGGTCGGCGGTCAGGCCCCTCGCCTTCTTCTTTGCCCAGGACGCCAGATCGATCATTTCCAGTGTCTCGCGCACCTTGCGGTCGACATCGGCTTCCGGCACGCCGCGGTTGCGCAGCGGGAAGGCCAGATTGTCGTAGACGGTCATGGTGTCGTAGATGACCGGGAACTGGAACACCTGCGCGATGTTGCGCTCCTGCGTCGACAGGTTGGTCACGTCCCTGCCGTTGAACAGCAACTGGCCATGCGAGGGATGAAGCAGGCCCGAGATGATGTTGAGCAGCGTGGTCTTGCCGCAACCGGACGGTCCGAGCAGCGCATAGGCGCCGCCATCCTCGAAGGTGTGATGCACTTCGCGCAGCGCGAAATCGGCATCCGTCCGCGGGTTCGGCAGATAGGAATGCCTGACATGATTGACGTCGATGCGCGCCATATCGCCCTCCTATGCCGCCAGCTTCGGCGCGCTGACGGCGCGGCCGTGCTCGTCGAAAACCATGATGTGGCGCGGATCGATGAACACCTCGACCACTTCGTCGGGCTCGAAATGGCGGATGCCGTGGGTCAGCATGACCCAGCGCACGTCGGCGAAGTCGAGATGGATGAAGCTCTCCGACCCGGTGATTTCGGTGATCGTGACCTTTGCGCGCACCGGCACGGCCAAGGCATTGGGCCGTTCGAGCGACAGATGATGCGGCTGGAAGCCGATCGTATAGTTGGCATCGGCAATGCCCGAGAGCTCGGTCGGCACCGGCAGTTTCACGCCGCCTTCGAGCAGGAAATCCGGGCCCTTCTTGGCCAGCACGATGGTGTTGAGCGGCGGATCGGCGAAGGTCCTTGCCGTCACCAGATCGGCCGGCTTGCGGAACACCTCGATGGTCGGGCCGAACTGGGTGATGCGTCCTTCGGAAAGTGTCGCCGTATTGCCGCCGAGCAGCAGCGCTTCATGCGGTTCGGTCGTGGCATAGACGAAGATGGTGCCGGCGGCGGCAAAAATCCTCGGCAGCTCGGCGCGTAGTTCTTCGCGCAATTTGTAGTCGAGATTGGCAAGCGGCTCGTCGAGCAGCACGAGGCTGGCATTCTTGACGATGGCGCGCGCCAGGGCGGTGCGCTGCTGCTGCCCGCCCGACAGGCTGAGCGGCGTGCGGTCGAGATAGGGTGTCAGCTTGAGCAGGGCCGCGGCCTCGCGCACTTCCTTGTCGATCTTGGCCTGATCGGTGCCAGCCACCCGCAGCGGCGAGGCGATGTTCTCGTAGACGGTCATCGCCGGATAGTTGATGAACTGCTGGTAGACCATGGCGATCTTGCGCTTCTGCACGGGCACGCCGGTGACATTCTGGCCGTCGAACCAGACCGAACCGGAGGTCGGTACATCGAGACCGGCCATCAGCCGCATCAGGCTGGTCTTGCCGGAAAGCGTGGGCCCAAGCAGGACGTTGAGCGAGCCGTGCTGAAGCGTCAGCGACACGTCGCGGATATGCTCGACCGCACCGACCATCTTGGTGACGTTTCTCAGTTCCAGCATGACGCCTCCTCCCAGGCTTTCTGCATCAGCTCAAACCCTTTTCATTCGGCAGCTGCGACATGCCGCCGGCTTATGCCGCGCATGAATTCGTCGAGCGATGCCACCTGCTCACGGCCGAGATGCAGGCCGCGCTTGGTCCTGCGCCATAGCACATCCTCAGCGGTGACCGCCCATTCGTTTTCAACGAGGTAGCGTATCTCGGCCTCGTAGAGATCGGCACCGAAATTGCGGCCGAGATCGGCATTCGATTTGGCCAGGCCCAGCAGAACCTGCGCACGCGTCCCGTAAAGCCGGGTCAGCCGGCGCGCCAGGCGTGCGTCGAGGAAGGGATAGGCCGATTTCAGCTTCGCCACTTGCGCGTCGAAGCCGGTGGCCGGGAAATCTCCGCCCGGCAGTGGCGCGTTTGCCGTCCACGGCTTGCCACGCTTGCCGAGGAAACCCTCGATCTTTTCCAGCATCGATTCCGACAGCCGGCGATAGGTGGTGATCTTGCCGCCGAACGCATTGACGATCGGCGCAGCGCCCTCGCCGCCATCAGCCTTGATCACATAGTCGCGCGTCGCTTCCTGCGCCTTGGAGGCGCCGTCATCGTAGAGCGGACGGACGGCGGAATAGGTCCAGACGATGTCGGAGCGCTTGACCGGTTGCGCGAAATATTCGCTTGCCGCGGCACAGAGGTAGTCGATCTCGGTGTCGCTGATTTTCACGTCATGCGGGTCGCCGGGATAATCCTGGTCGGTGGTGCCGATCAGGGTGAATTCTTCCTCGTAGGGAATGGCGAAGATGATGCGGCCATCCTTGTTCTGGAAGAAATAGGCGCGCGGATCGTCGAACTTCTTGGAGATGACGATGTGGCTGCCTTGCACGAGGCGGACATTGTGCACATCGTTGAGGCCGACGACGCCGGAAAGCACGTGATCGACCCAGGGGCCGGCAGCGTTGACCAGCAGCCTTGCCTTGATCTCCTCGGTCGCGCCGGTCTGCAGGTTCTCGATCTTGATCGTCCACAAACCGTTTTCGCGGCGCGCGCCGACCACTTTCGTGCGGGTGCGAATGGTCGCGCCGCGATCGGCGGCATCGCGCGCATTCAGCGCCACCAGCCGCGCATCATTGACCCAGCCATCCGAATATTCGAAGGCCTTTTTGAACAGCGGCTTCAAGGGCTTGCCGGCCGGATCCCTGGTCATGTCCAGCGTCCGGGTCGCCGGCAGCAATTTGCGCCCGCCAATGTGGTCGTAGAGGAAGAGGCCGAGCCTGATCAGCCAGGCCGGACGCAGGCCCTTGGCGTAGGGCAGCACGAAGCGCATCGGCCAGATGATATGCGGAGCGTTCTTCCACAGAACCTCGCGCTCCATCAGCGCCTCGCGCACCAGGCGGAATTCATAGAATTCGAGGTAGCGCAGGCCGCCATGGATCAATTTGGTCGAGCCTGAGGAGGTCCCGCTGGCAAGGTCGTTCATCTCGGCGAGAAAGACGGAAAAGCCACGCCCGACGGCATCGCGGGCAATGCCGCAACCATTGATGCCGCCACCGATGACGAAGATGTCTCGGATTGCGTCCACAAAGCCCTCCCGCGATTTCGCATTGCAGCATTTTTAGGTTTTTACGAAACCGTATCGGGATTATTTCGAAATGAGAACGAATGTCAAACGAAATATCACAGGCGCGTGATGATATACCGAGACCGCTTAGCCGAGCGACGTCTCGATCAGTTGAACCTCGGCTTCCTGACAGATCTTGCGCACCGACGGGATGTCGCAGCGGTCGGTGATGAAGGTGTTGACCTGCGACAGATGGCCGATGCGCACCGGCGCGGTGCGCTCGAATTTGGTCTGATCGGAAACCAGGATGACATGACGCGCATTGGCGATGATCGCCTGCGCCACCTTGACCTCGCGGAAATCGAAGTCGAGCAAGGCACCATCATGGTCGATGGCCGATGCGCCGATCACGGCATAGTCGACCTTAAACTGCCGGATGAAATCGACTGCCGCTTCGCCGACGACACCGCCATCGGAACCGCGCACCACCCCACCGGCAATCACCACCTCGATCGACGGATATATGCGCATCCTATTGGCAACATTGATGTTATTGGTGATGACCATAAGCCCGCTGTGATCGAGCAATGCCTTGCTGACCGCCTCTGTCGTGGTGCCGATGTTGATGAACAGCGAGGCGTTGTCGGGGATCAGCCTGGCTGCCGCGCGGCCGATCGCTTCCTTCTCGTCGGCGGCGATCTTGCGCCTCGCCTCATACTCCATGTTCTCGATGCCGGACGGGAACAACGCACCGCCATGGATGCGCGAAAGCAGCCGCTGATCGCACAGGTCGTTGAGATCCTTGCGTATGGTCTGCGGCGTCACATTGAAGTGGGTGGCCAGATCGTCGACCAGCACGCGACCATGATCCTTGGCCATCTGGATGATTTCGGCATGGCGTGGCGACAGATACATGGACGAGCTCCCGTTTTCGTTTTTCTTGTCTATAGTCGAAAACGAAACCAATGAAAAGGCATGAGCCGGCTAATGAAATCGACACGACTGCAAAGGCAAACGCCAGCGCACTCCAGGTTTGGCCAACTCAGGCCAAGCCGCGCGCCATTTCGGTGATGACGACGAAGGCGGCATCGACATCGCCGGCGGTCGCCTCGAACTGTCCGACCTGGAACCGGATTGCCACTCGTCCATCGACTCTCGTCTGCGTCAGGTAGATGCGGCCATCGTCGTTGATCGCGTTGACCAGCCGCAGATTGTGTTCGTCCGCATCGGCGCCGGTTGCGGCCCTGTGCCGGAAGGAAAACAGCGACAGCATCGGTTCGCTGACGATCTCGAAATCCGGCTCCTTTGCCAGCCGCGCGGCAAGGCCTTCGCTCCAGGCGACATGGTTGCGGATCATCGTCCGCAGGCTTTCCAGCCCATGGGCGCGCAGCAGGAACCACAATTTCAGCGCGCGGAACCGTCGGCCGAGCGGCACCGACCATTCGGAATAGTTGATAATGCCGTCATGGCCGTGGGTTTTCAGATAGTCCGGCTTGATGGCCAGCGTCCGCACATGGCTTTCGGGATCGCGCAGGAACTGGATCGAGCAATCGAACTGAGCGCCCAGCCATTTGTGCGGATTGAAGACCACGGAGTCCGCCGCTTCGACACCCGCCCAGAAATGGCGATACTCGGGGCAAATCATCGCCGAGCCGGCCCAGGCCGCATCGACGTGAAGATAGAGGCCATGCCGCCGCGCCACCTCGACAACCGCGGCGATGTCGTCGGTGCCGCCCGTGCTGGTGCCGCCAACGCAAGCGATGATACCGGCCGGCAGCATGCCAGCTTCCCGGTCAGCAACGATTGCCGCCTCAAGCGCTGCCGTGTCCATGGCGCGAAAACGGCCACCGACGGGAATGCGCACAAGATTGTCCTCGCCGATGCCCGAGACCCAGATCGCCCGGTCGATCGAAGTGTGCACCTGGTCGGAGGAATAGATGCGCAATCGCGCCTGCCCTGCCAGGCCTTGTCTGTTGCCTTGCCAGTCGAGCGCCCGCTCGCGCATGGTCAGCACCGCGGCCAGTGTCGCCGACGAGGCCGAATCCTGGATCACTCCGGAGAACCCGTCCGGCAGGCCGAGCGCCTGGCGCATCCAGTCGACAGTGCGCGTTTCGAGCTCGGTCGCCGCCGGCGACGTCTGCCAAAGCATGCACTGTGCGGCCATCGCCGAGACCAGATATTCCGCCACCACCGAGACCGGCGCCGCATTGGCCGGGAAATAGGCGAAGAAGCGCGGATGCTGCCAATGCGTCATCCCCGGCAGAATCTTCTCTTCGAAATCGGCAAAAATCCTGTCCATCGGTTCCGCATCTTCAGGCGGCGCAGCCTCTATGCTCCTGAAGATGTCGCCCGGCTCGACCAGCGGCCGCACCGGGCGGTCGCGCAGCGTGCTGCGGTAATCGGCGCCCCAATCGGCGGCGCGCCGCGACCATTGCCGGAAATCATCATTGTTCATCGTGTCCTCCCGACAGGATCCCTCGCCGCCGCTCGTCACGGCTGGCTCTTCAAGGTTCGATATTATTTAACATGTGAAATATATGCAACCGCCAGCGAATGCCGCGCGCCCTACCCCGGGAAATCGGGCAGGCTGGCAAAAGCTGTCTTCAGCGCACTCGACCAGCCATCCGAGATCGTGCGGTAGTACTGGTCGTCCTGGCCGATCCGCTTCTTCAGCCCAACCTTGAAAGCGTCTTTTTCCAGGAAGAGCAGGTCGAGCGGCAAGCCGACCGACAGATTCGACTTCAGCGTCGAATCGAACGACACCAGAAGCAGCTTCACCGTCTCGGCGAGGCTCATCGTCTTTTCGTAGGCGCGGATGATGATCGGCTTGCCATATTTGGTCTCGCCGATCTGGAAGAATGGCGTGTCGTCGGTCGATTCGATGAAATTGCCTTCGGGATAGATCATGAACAGCCGCGGCTCGCTGCCCTTGATCTGGCCGCCGAGGATGAAGGAGGCATTGAAGTAGGAGTCTGCCTTTTCGCCGGCTGGTGACGAACTGGCGATGACCTCCTTGACGGTATCGCCGACCAGCCGCACCGTCTGATACATCGACGGCGTCTCCAGAAGCGTGGCGTGACGATCTGCAATTGCCTTGGTGCGTTCGTCAAGCAGGCTGACCACCGCCTGAGTCGTCGCCAGGTTCCCGGCCGACATCAGCACGATGACGCGCTCGCCCGGCTGCTCCCAGACATGCATCTTGCGGAAGGTGGAAATCGAATCCATGCCGGCATTGGTGCGCGTGTCCGACATGAACACGAGCCCGCGATCGATCTTCAGGCCGACGCAATAGGTCATGGAATCTCTTCTAACGGCAATCCTAGGGGGATTACTGCTCTACCGTGACGGTGACCGCAAGCTGTTCTTCCGCCTGTCCCAGCCGAATTCCCGACACCGGCGTGGCATCGCGATAGTCGCGGCCGGTTGCCACTTTTACATAGCGTTCGTCTGGAGAGATGCCGTTGGCGGCATCGAAGGCAACCCAGCCGAGACCCGCGACATGCGCTTCGGCCCAGGCATGGCTTGCGGCCTGCTCGACAGTCGCATCCAGCATCAGATAGCCGCTGACATAGCGGGCCGGAAAGCCCATGGCGCGCGCGGCCGCGGCAAAGATATGGGTGTGATCCTGGCAGACACCGGTCTTGAGCGCCAAGGCTTCCTCTGCCGGCGTCGCCGCATTGGTGGTACCGGGCGTGTAGGCGACGCGCTCGCCGATCATCGCCATCAGCCGGTGCAGCCGCTCGATGTCGGTGCCCTTGCCGACCGCGGCGGCGAGTTCGCGAACACCGCTGCCGATCGCCGTCAACGGTGTTTCATGGCTGTACAGCCAGAGCGGCGTAAAGCCCTGGTGTGGTCCGGAGACACCTGCGGTGTCGCGCGTCACCACTTCGCCGGCCGCTTCCACGGTGATGAAGTCGCGCTCGCCCTCGACGCTCAATAGCCTTGTGTCATTGCCGAAGTGGTCGACAAAGCGAACCTCTTCGCGCGCGCCCTCGATGGCCAGCGCCCAGGACAGAACGGTCTGCGTCGATCCGCTGACCGGAAGCAGCCGCAGCCGCTGCAGCAGATAGTGCACCGGTGCATCGTAGCGGTATTCGGTCCGGTGGGTGATCTTCAGCCGCATGTTTGTTTTCCGTTTACGAGCATGATCTCGTCCGAAAACCGGTTCCCACTTTTCGCTATCGCGGTCCTTCGGTTCGGGATCATGCTCAATTAAACCGATAATCTTGTGCGATCTCGTCGCCGAGCCTGGTGTTCTCACGAATGAAATTGGCCAGGAATTCATGCAGGCCGGCGTCGAATATATCCTTGATCGACCCGGCCCTCAGCATGGCCTGCGTCTTGTCGGCCGTCGCGTGGCAGGCATGGCGTTCGCCGTAGTCGTCGCCGAGGAATTTCAGATGTTCGGCCAGGAAGCGATAGCAGAAGGTCAGCGAACGCGGCATGCGGACATTGAGGATCAGATAGTCGGCAATGTTGGTCGGCTTGTAGTCGGCCTCGTAGACCCAGCGGTAGGAGCGGTGCGCCGACACCGAACGCAGGATCGATTCCCACTGGTAGTTGTCGAGCGTCGAGCCGACCCAGGAGATCGACGGCAACAGCACATAGTATTTCACGTCGAGAATGCGCGCCGTGTTGTCGGCGCGCTCGACATAGGTGCCGAGCTGCGAGAAATCGAAGATCTCGTTACGCAGCATGGTGCCGTAGAACGAGCCGCGGATCAGTGCCGTCTCGCGCTTGATCGCATCGAGAACGCTGGGCAGGTCGCGCTCGTCGATCGGCCTTGCCAGCATCCGCTTCAGCGACATCCAGGCTTCGTTGATGCTTTCCCAGGTCTCGCGTGTCAGCGCGGTGCGCACCATGCGGGCATTGTTACGAGCCGTCTCGATCGCCACCATCGTGCTCGACGGGTTCGACGTGTCGCGCAACAGGAAGTCAGCGACATTGGCGGCGGTATAGTCCTGGTATTTCTGCGTGAAGGCGACGTCGGAGCCGGCGCTGAGCAGCACCGAATTCCATTCTTCCGAGGCACTTTGGGTGCGCGTCAGCGCCATGCGCAGGCCGGCATCGACAAGGCGTGCCATGTTCTCAGCCCGCTCGATGTAGCGGTTCATCCAGTAAAGTCCGTTGGCGGTCCGGCCTAAAAGCATCCAAAAACCTTCAAATGAAAATCAATCATCCAGCACCCACGTATCCTTGGTGCCGCCGCCTTGCGAAGAATTGACGACCAGCGAGCCTTCCTTCAGCGCGACGCGCGTCAGCCCGCCGGGCACGATCTGGATGCGGTCGGAAACCAGCACATAGGGCCGCAGATCGACGTGGCGCGGCGCCAGGCCCTTGTCGGTCAGGATCGGGCAAGTCGACAGCGCCAACGTCGGCTGGGCGATGTAGTTCGACGGTTTTGCCGCGAGTTTCTTGGAAAAATCCTCGCATTCCTTCTTGGTCGCCGCCGGCCCGACCAGCATGCCGTAGCCGCCGGAACCGTGGACCTCCTTGATCACCAGCTCGTCGATGTGCTCGAGCACGTATTTCAGGCTGTCCGGCTCCGAGCAGCGCCAGGTCGGAATGTTGCCGAGGATCGCTTTGCGGCCGGTGTAGAATTCGACGATCTCGGGCATGTAGGAATAGATCGCCTTGTCGTCGGCGATGCCGGTGCCCGGCGCATTGGCAATGGTGATGTTGCCGGCGCGGTAGACATCCATGATGCCGGGTATGCCAAGCGCCGAGTCCGGCCGGAACGTCAGCGGGTCGAGGAAAGAATCGTCGACGCGGCGGTAAAGCACATCGATCTGCTTGTAGCCTTCGGTCGTGCGCATCGCGACATGGCCGTCGATGACGCGCAGATCCTGCCCTTCGACAAGCTGCACGCCCATTTGGTCGGCAAGGAAGGCATGTTCGAAATAGGCGGAGTTGAAGCTGCCGGGCGTCAGCACCGCGATGGTTGGCGTGCCCTTGGTGCTTTGCGGCCGCACCGCCGCCAGCGACTGGCGCAGAAGCTGCGGATAGTTTTCCACCGGCCGCACCTTGATCTTCTGGAACAGCTCGGGGAACAGCTGCATCATCGTCTCGCGGTTCTCCAGCATGTAGGAGACACCGGATGGCGTGCGTGCATTGTCCTCCAGCACGTAGAATTCGTCCTCGCTGATGCGGACGATGTCGACGCCGATGATGTGGGTGTAGACGCCGGCCGGCGGCCTGACCCCGATCATTTCCGGCAAAAACGCCTCGTTCTTGGCAATCAATTCCCTGGGAACGCGCCCTGCCCGCAGGATCTCCTGGCGATGGTAGATGTCGTCGAGGAAGGCGTTCAGCGCCTGCACGCGCTGCTCGATGCCTTGCGTCAGACGCCGCCACTCATTGCCCGAGATGATGCGGGGAACGATGTCGAACGGGATCAGCCGCTCGGAGGCTTCCTGCTCGCCATAGACGGCGAAGGTGATACCGGTCTTGCGGAAGACGCGTTCGGCGTCCTGCATCTTCTCGGTAAGCCTGGCCGGATCCTGCTCCTTCAGCCAGCGATCATAAGCCGAATACGGTCTTCTCAATCCGGAAACTTCCGGAAGCATTTCATCGAACGCTGCCAATCGCATACTCCCCTGTGACACCATTTCACTGGCGTCGCCGGAGAAAATCAAGCGCAATCGGTGATTTGAGGGATACCGACGATCAGTATGTGGCGGCTGCCCAAAATTGAGGCAGCTGAAATATGACCTTGGTCAGGCTTTGCCTTGTGGCCGAGCAGGTGCGTTCAGTGGCTAGAAGGCGCGGAACGTGACGACGGTGAAGGTGTCCTTGATGCCGGGGAGAATCTGCACCTTCTCGTTGACGAAATGGCCGACATCTTCCTCGTCGTCGACATAGAATTTGGCGAGCAGATCGTAGTTGCCGGCAGTGGAGTAGATTTCCGAAGCGATCTCGGCATCGGCAAGCGCGCTGGCAACCTCATAGGATTTGCCCAACTCGCATTTGATCTGCACGAAAAACGCCCTCATGGCTTCGTCCCTAAACGTCCAAGTCCAAGCGGCCCTTCTGACAGACTGGAGGCGGGCTTTCAAGCGTTGGAATGCGTACTTAGCCGACCTGGACCTGGGCTACGGCTTCCCACAGCGCCGCCACCGGCATGACGCGCTTGAACCGAGGCGAGACGAATAAATCGCCATCACTGAAACCGTGAAGCGCCGCCAAGCGTATGTTAAAATGCCTCTTGGCACAGTTTTGGGGAGAGGCAGCGTTCTCAAGGGGCACCGGAGACAGGCCATGCGCCACATGTTTTTCGCATTCGCGTTCGTTCCATTCATCTTGGCCTCGTCGGCGTTTGCCGGCGATGCCGAGATCAAGGCGGCGCAAGCAGCCATCGACGGCCAGTTGAAAGCGTTCATCGCCAATGACGGCGTCACCGCCTACAGCTTCGCAGCACCCAACGTGAAGCAGATCTTCCCGACCGTCGACACCTTCATGAACATGGTGACCAACGGCTATCCGCCCGTGCGCAAGCCGCAGACCTATTCTTTTGGCAAGGTGGAGGAGACGAGCCCGACCTCGATCGTCCAGCAGGTGCTGATCGTCGGCCCCGACGGCAAGGACTACGAGGCTGTCTACACGCTGCAGCAACAGCCCGACGGCAGCTTCCAGATCACCGGCTGCAGCCTGCGCGCGTCGAATTCGCTGAGCACCTAGACAATCCATTTAAGGCTTGTTGACGCCCAAGATTGCCATCGCCTTGAAAGGATCACGCTTTGACAGCGCAATCCGGATTCGGCATCCGTTTCATTCTGAATGGGATTGCGGAATATTGACTTGAACGACAATCACAAAAGGTGACTGTGCTGGAGTGGTGGGTTTCGTGACAACAACAATACTGTGTGACTTGCGTGGGGGGCTTTGATCTCGTGGTCGTGCAGGCGATTTTTTCCGCTGTTTGGCTTACAGCGCTCTTGATGCTCGTGTTCTGGATGATGAACTTTCGTTCATCCATTCACCGTGAAAATGTAAGTCGTAGTTATCAGCCCGAAATGAGGGAGGCGACGCCTGAAAGCGAAGAGATTGCATCAATTCCTTTCAAAATTCGCGCAACCTTTCCGGGTCGAATTTCAGGGATCAAGGAATGGACACCCGAGGAGATCAACCTCATAATCACATCCTACAAGGAACGCTACCCCGAAGAATGACAGGCCTATCTTGATGCCGAGAATAACAATGGGTTCATTTCCAGTGCGATGAGCGATCGCATTTGTTCATTCATTGAAGAATTGTTTCCCGGCCTTCATCGGAAGCACTACCGCGCTGGCGCAGTTAATTTTCGATTTGCCAATGAGCGCACTTTTCAATTTGTCATGTGGCAGCCCGAAAATCGACTGCTGCGTAGGGAGAAATTCCTAGCACACATCAAGAAACATCGACAAATTGTTAATGGTAGTGTCGAATGGAACGAAGCCCAGGGCATTGTTTTACTGGAGCATATACAGAGCAATGATCCCGATCTTTGGACAGACTATTGCAATTCATACAACGACATCGGCTTCATAGGTCTCGGAATTATCGGTCGAATTAAGGCGCATATTACGGCCCTATTCCCTCTTCCGGAGGATTGCAGCAACAAATGGGTAATGCGCGGGCTATTGGACGAGGCCAATCGGCGTTACGGCTTCGAAATGCTCAAGCCGGCAAACGCCAAGATGCTAGATCGGCTTGAGAGCGAGTGGTTCAATGAGCGGCGCGGGTGGATGACTTTTGAAGAATGGCACCAGCAGGTAAAATTGCGCACCAAAAACACTTCAGACAAAGGCGATTAAGACCGCGCTGCGGCTGGAATATCACCCCTCGCCCAACCTTCTGAAATCTCTGCCGCGCGGGTCTCGAACGCATTAGCCTCGATCGCGGCGCGGATGTCCTGCATAAGCTTCTGATAATACGAGAGATTGTTCCAGGTCAAAAGCATCGCACCGAGCGCCTCCTGCGAGCGCACCAGATGGTGCAGATAGGCGCGTGAGTAATCCCGGGCTGCCGGGCAGTCGTTTTCCTCGTCGAGAGGGCGCGGATCGTCGGCATGGCGGGCGTTGCGCAGATTGACCTTGCCGCGCCTGGTGTAGGCAAGGCCGTGCCGGCCCGCTCGCGTCGGCATCACGCAGTCGAACATATCGATGCCGCGCGCCACCGATTTCAGGATATCGTCCGGCGTGCCGACGCCCATGAGATAGCGCGGCTTGTTCGCCGGCAGTTCCGGACAGGTGATGTCGAGCATCTCGAGCATCACCGCCTGCGGCTCGCCAACGGCCAGGCCGCCAACCGCATAGCCCTTCAACCCCATCGCGCTCAGTGCCTGCGCCGACCGCACCCTGAGTGCCGCGTTGTCGCCGCCTTGCACGATGCCGAACATCGCCTTGCCCGGCTGGTCGCCGAACGCCGTCTTGCAGCGCTCGGCCCAGCGCAGCGACAGCTCCATGGCACGCTCGATCTCCTTCATCGCGGCCGGCAGCGCCGTGCACTCGTCGAGCTGCATCTGGATATCGGAATCGAGCAAGCCCTGGATCTCGATCGAGCGCTCCGGCGACATCTCGTAGGCGGCGCCGTCAATATGCGAGCGGAAGGTGACGCCCTTTTCGGTCAGCTTTCTCAGCTTCGACAGCGACATCACCTGGAAACCACCGCTATCGGTCAGGATCGGATGCGGCCAGCGGGCGAACTCATGCAAGCCGCCGAGCCGCGCCACGCGCTCGGCGCCCGGCCGCAGCATCAGATGGTAGGTATTGCCCAGGATGATGTCGGCGCCGACGCCGCGCACTTGGTCCATGTACATCGTTTTGACCGTGCCGCCGGTGCCGACCGGCATGAAGGCAGGCGTGCGGATTTCGCCGCGCGGCATGTCGATCACACCACGCCGCGCCTTGCCGTCCGTCGCCAGAACCTTGAAGCTGAACGGCTTAGCCATTGAATTCCTTGTCATGAACCGGTGCGCCAGGTGCCTGCTTGTCGAGCGACTGGCGGTATTGGATGCAGCCACGCATGAATTTTGGCCAGGGCGGCACGGCGATCGATGGCTCGGTCTTCTCAGGCAGCAAATCCCACAGATCCGGATGATACCAGCACAAATCATGGCCGGTGGCGTCGCGATGCTGCCGAATGCCGGTGCGCAATTTTTTCACTTCCGCGATCAGTGCATCGCGGTCCAGGCTCTTGAGATCATCGTCCATCGCTCATCTCCGCTCGATAAAGCAGGCTTGCGTCTCCATAGGAGTAGAATCTGTAACGGGTCTCAATGGCATGCGCATAGGCCGCACGCATCGTGTCGAGGCCACTGAAGGCCGAAACCAGCATGAACAGGGTCGAGCGCGGCAGATGGAAATTGGTCATCAGCATGTCGGCGGTGCGAAAGCGATAACCCGGCGTGATGAAGATGTCGGTCGGGCCGGACCACGCGGCGAGCGTGCCATCTGCGCGGGCGGCGCTCTCCAGCAGGCGCAGCGAGGTCGTGCCGACAGCGATGATGCGCCCGCCCCTCGCCCTGACCGCGTTGAGTGCGTCGGCGGTTGCCTTGCTAACCGAACCGGTCTCGGCGTGCATCTTGTGGTCGGCGGTGTCATCTGCCTTCACCGGCAGGAACGTGCCGGCACCGACATGCAAG
Organism: Mesorhizobium kowhaii; assembly: GCF_003253745.1. Lineage (GTDB taxonomy): Bacteria > Pseudomonadota > Alphaproteobacteria > Rhizobiales > Rhizobiaceae > Mesorhizobium > Mesorhizobium kowhaii. The sequence continues at coordinate 225,331 of NZ_MZXV01000051.1, read as the reverse complement.
GTGACGAAATGGCGCTCGACACCCTTGGCGTCGATTGCCGCAAAAAGCTCCGGCGTGAAATGCAGGCCCGCCGTGGGTGCGGCAACGGCGCCTTCCTCCCTGGCATAGATGGTCTGGTAGTCAGCCCGGTCGCGTTCGTCGTCGTCGCGCTTCGAAGCGATATAGGGCGGCAGCGGGATGTGGCCGACCGCGTGCAGTGCCTCGTCCAGGAAGGGCCCCGACAGGTCGAAGCCAAGCAGCGCTTCGCCGCCCTCGCCTTTCTCGATCACGGTGGCGTCGAGCTGACCGAGGAAACAGGAATTGCCGTCATGGCCGAAATGGATGCGGTCGCCGGCGGCAATGCGCTTGCCCGGCCGCATGAAAGCCAGCCAGCGGTCCGGCGCCATGCGCATGTGCAGCGTGGCTTCGACCTGAGCCTGTGCCTCACCGCGCCGTCGGATGCCTTTGAGCTGCGCCGGAATCACCTTGGTATCATTGAAAACCAGCACGTCGCCGGCCCTGAGCAGGGACGGCAGGTCGCCAACTGTCCGGTCGTCGAGCCCTTCGCCAGGCTTGACCACCAGCATCCTGGCGCTGTCGCGCGACTCTGCCGGGCGAAGCGCGATGCGCTCCTCCGGCAGGTCGAAGTCAAATAGATCGACGCGCATCAGTAGAGCCGGACGAGCAGCGCTCCGGCCAGCAGCAGCACCGCGCCGGCGACCCGGCCGAGCGAAATTTCACGCACCGCGACGCCGAGGAAGCCTACACGGTCGATGAGCATGCCGGCCAGCAACTGGCCGGCCACCAGAAACGCCATCAGGGCGGCGGCGCCGATGCGCGGCGTCAGGATCGTCGACAGCGTGACATAGAAGCCACCGAGCATGCCGCCGGCGACGAACAGCCACGGTGCCGGCGCCTTCCAGTCGAGCGTGACGTCTTGCAGCTTCACCACCGTGACGGCGATGATGCCGAGCACGACCGCGCCCGATAGGAACGAAAACGCAGCCGCCGCGACCGGGAGCCCCAGGCCGCGCGCCAGCTGCGAATTGATCGGCGCCTGAATGGCAATGAAGGCGCCGGACAGGATGCCGAAAAGCGACCAGACGACGCCCATCATTGTCGTTTTACCTTACTTGACGTCGGCCGCGACCTTCAGCGACACGATCTTGTCAGGATCCGGCACCGGCTCGCCGCGCTTGATCTTGTCGACATTGTCCATGCCTTCGATGACCTGGCCCCAGACCGTGTACTGGCGGTTGAGGAAGGCGGCTTCGTCGAAGCAGATGAAGAACTGCGAATTGGCCGAGTTCGGGTTCTGCGAACGGGCCATCGAACAGGTGCCGCGGCCATGGTTGGCGTTGGAGAATTCGGCTTTCAGGTCCGGCTTGTCGGAGCCGCCCATGCCAGCGCGCGACGGCGCGAAGGAAGGCTTGCTCGAATTGCCGAACTTGACGTCGCCGGTCTGCGCCATGAAGCCGTCGATGACGCGGTGGAAGACCACGCCGTCATAGGCGCCTTCGCGCGCCAGCTCCTTCATGCGGGCGACATGGCCGGGCGCCAGGTCGGGGAAAAGTTCGATGACGACCGTGCCCTTGGTCGTTTCCATGATGAGCGCGTTTTCGCGGTCCTTGATCTCGGCCATGTCAGATATCCTTTTGAGAAAACAGAGTTATTTGTCGGCGGCGATGCGCACCTTGATCATCCGGTCAGGGTCGGTGACCGTGCCATTGTCCGCTTCGTCGCCCTTCTTGATGTGGTCCACCAGATCCATGCCGCTGACGACGTTGCCGACGATGGTGTACTGGCCATCGAGCGGCGGCGCCGGCGCGAACATGATGAAGAACTGCGAATTGGCGGAGTTGGGATCCTGCGAGCGGGCCATGCCGACCACGCCGCGCTTGTAGTGCTCGGTCTGCGAGAATTCGGCTGGCAGGTCGGGCTGGTCGGAACCACCTGTGCCGACGGCCTCGGCGCTAAAACCCTTCTTCATGTTGCCGAACTTGACGTCGCCGGTCTGCGCCATGAAGCCGTCGATGACGCGATGGAAGGCGACGTTGTCATAGGCGCCCTGGCGCACCAGCTTCTTGATCTGCGCGACGTTCTTGGGCGCGAGATCGGGTCGAAGTGCAATGATGACGTCGCCATCCTTCAGCGTGATGATCATGGTGTTTTCCGGGTCGGCGGCGAAAGCCGAGACCGATGCGGTCACAAGGCCGGCAAGCACAATGAGGAGCGAGGCAAGCTTTTTCAGCTGCATGGATTTTTCTCCGGAGTCCTTATTTCGCGAATTTGGCGGTGAGCGCACCGGCAACCGCCGCCGGCACGAAGGGGCGGATGTCGCCTCCCATCGAGGCAATCTGGCGGACAAGTGTGGCGGTAATGGTGCGCACGGACGGGCTGGCGGGCAGAAATACCGTCTGCAGTTCAGGCGCTATGGTCTCGTTCATGCCGGCCATCTGCATCTCATAGTCGAGGTCGGTGCCATCGCGCAGGCCGCGGATCATGATCGAGGCGCCCTGCTTCCTGGCCGCATCGATGACCAGCCCGTCGAAGGCGACGACCTTGATGCGCGCGCTGTCGCGGCCGAATAAGGTGTGCGTCGCATTCTCGATCAGCTTCACCCGTTCCTCAAAGGAAAACAGCGGCTGCTTGCCCGGATGGATGCCGATCGCCGCATAGACGACGTCGGCCACCGCCAGTGACGCTTTCAGCACGTCGAGATGGCCGTTGGTCAGCGGGTCGAAGGAGCCGGCATAGAGAGCGATGCGTTCAGTCATGGCTGGTGCTTCTAGCGAGCCTCTCTCGCAAAGGCAAATCCGATTGGCGAGCGGGTCGTGAACCTTTTCCGCCGCATGAACGACAGATGAACACGCTGATCACGAAGCCTTCACGCAGCGTTCACTAGGTTGCACCTTAATAAGATGAAACCAAAATCCCATATGTTCGTTGTTAGGCGCAGGAGAACACACATGCTGATCTACATGCTCGCCACCGCAATGACCGTCGCCATGCTGATCGCCACCGTTTTCGGCTTGCATCAGGAGGCTCAGCGCGTCCGCATCAAGGTCAACACCAGGCGCTTCGAAGGTTTTGGCCCCCGCAAGCCATATCGCCACTACTAAGTTCGTCCTAACTTGCTGCCGCGCCGGCCGATGGGCCGGCGTTGCTTTGTCAGAGCCTATTCTATGACACCCGGGCCGGCGTCCGCGGCCGGAGTGGACTCAGCGCCGCCCTCGATACCGTCCTCGGCTTCCTCGTCCGCCTGCGGTTCCGAAATCCGCTCGACCGAAACCACCTTTTCGCCTTCAGCCGTGTTGAAGATGGTCACGCCCTTGGTGGCGCGGCTGGCGAAACGGATGCCGTTGACCGGCACCCGAATGACAGTGCCGCCGTCCGACACCAGCATGATCTGGTCGTCATTGCCGACCGGGAAGGTCGCCACCAGCCTGCCGATCTCGGCTACCTTCGAAACGTCGGTGGCACGGATGCCCTTGCCGCCGCGCCCGGTCACCCGGAAATCATAGGAAGACGACCGCTTGCCGTAGCCATATTCGGTTACCGTCAGCACGTACTGCTCGTGTACCTTGAGATTCTCGTAGTCCGCGTCGGAAAGCTCCGCCTCCTCGCCGACCTCTTCATTGGTCAGCGCGATCTCTTCCTCTTCGCCGGCCGCGATGCCGGCGGCAAGCCGCCGTTCGGCCGCCGCCCGCTTGAGATAGGCGGCGCGCACGGCCGGCGACGCATCGACACTCTCGATCACCGCCATGGAAATCACCCGGTCTGTCTCGGCCATGGCAATGCCACGCACCCCGACCGAATTGCGGCTCTGGAAGACGCGCACGTCGCCGACCGAGAAGCGGATGCACTGGCCGGAACTGGCGGTCAGGAGCACATCGTCATTGTCGGTGCAGGTCTCGACGCCGAGGATCTCGTCGCCCTCCTCCTCCAGCTTCATGGCGATCTTGCCGTTGCGGTTGACCTGGACGAAGTCGGAAAGCTTGTTGCGCCGCACGGTGCCGCGCGTGGTGGCGAACATCACGTCGAGCTCGCCCCAACTGGTCTCGTCCTCGGGCAGCGGCATGATGGTGGTGATGCGCTCGCCCTGTTCCAGCGGCAGCATGTTGATCAGCGCCTTGCCGCGCGATTGCGGGTTGCCGATCGGCAACCGCCAGACCTTCTCCTTGTAGACGATGCCGCGCGAGGAGAAGAACAGTACCGGCGTATGCGTGTTGGCCACGAACAGCCGGGTGACGAAATCCTCTTCCTTGGTCGACATGCCCGAGCGGCCCTTGCCGCCGCGGCGCTGCGCCCGGTAGAGCGACAGCGGCACGCGCTTGATGTAGCCGGAATGGCTCACCGTCACGACCATGTCCTCGCGCTGGATCAGGTCCTCGTCTTCCATGTCCGCGCCACCGTCGGTGAGCTCGGTGCGGCGTGGCGTGCCGAACTCGTCGCGCACGGCGGCAAGCTCGTCCTTGACGATCTGCTGGACGCGCGCGCGGGACGACAAAATGTCCAGATAATCAATGATTTCGGCGCCGATCGTGTTCAACTCGTCGGCAATTTCGTCACGGCCAAGCGCGGTCAGGCGCTGCAGGCGCAGTTCGAGGATGGCGCGCGCCTGTTCCTCGGAGAGGTTGTAGGTGCCGTCCTCGTTGATGCGGTGGCGCGGATCGTCGATCAACAGGATCAGCGATTCGACGTCGCCGGACGGCCAGCGCCGCTCCATCAACTGCTCGCGCGCCGTCTGCGGATCCGGCGCGGTGCGGATGAGCTTGATGACCTCGTCGATGTTGGCGACGGCGATGGCGAGACCGACCAGCACATGGGCGCGGTCGCGCGCCTTGCGCAGCAGGAATTTCGTCCGCCTTGTGATCACTTCCTCGCGGAAAGCGACGAACGCCCGCAGCATGTCGGTCAGCGTCAGCAGTTCCGGCTTGCCGCCGTTCAGCGCCACCATGTTGGCGCCGAAAGAGGTCTGCAGCGGCGTGAAGCGGTAAAGCTGGTTGAGAATGACGTCGGCGACGGCGTCGCGCTTCAGTTCGATGACGACACGGTAGCCCTGGCGGTCGCTCTCGTCGCGGATGTCGGAAATGCCCTCGATGCGCTTGTCGCGCACCAGTTCGGCCATCTTCTCGATCATCGACGACTTGTTCACCTGATAGGGAACCTCGGTGATGATGATCGACTCGCGGTCGTTGCCGCGCGCCTCGATGTTGACCTTGCCGCGCATGACGATGGAGCCACGGCCGGTCGAATAGGCGCTGTAGATGCCGGAACGGCCAAGCACGATGCCGCCGGTCGGGAAATCCGGTCCCGGAATGATCTCCATCAGCGCCGGCAGGTCGATCGCCGGATTGTCGATGATGGCGATGGCGCCGTTGCAGACTTCGCCGAGATTGTGCGGCGGGATGTTGGTCGCCATGCCGACGGCGATGCCGCCGGAACCATTCACCAGCAGATTGGGGAACCGTGCCGGCAGAACCTTGGGCTCGCTGCCGGACGCATCATAAGTGTCCTGGAAATCGACGGTGTCCTTGTCGATATCCTCCAGCAACTCATGCGCGACCTTGGTCAGCCGCGATTCGGTGTAACGCATCGCCGCCGGCGGATCGCCGTCGATCGAGCCGAAATTGCCCTGTCCGTCGATCAGCGGCACGCGCAGCGACCAATCCTGCGCCATGCGCACCAAGGCGTCATAGATCGAGGCATCGCCATGCGGATGGTATTTACCCATCACGTCGGCGACCGGGCGCGCCGACTTCACATATTTGCGGTTCCAGTGGTAACCGCTCTCATGCGAAGCGAAGAGAATGCGGCGATGCACCGGCTTCAGGCCGTCGCGCACGTCCGGCAGCGCACGGCTGACGATCACGCTCATGGCGTAATCGAGATAGGAGCGCTGCATCTCCTCGACGATGGATATCGGCTCGATGCCGGTGGGGCCGCCGTCGGCGCCGCGCGGTGTCTTTTGGTCGGTCAAATCGGATCACAATCTAATCAGGAATCACTTGCTGCTTATATAGGAAGCAAGCCCGAAACTCCAACATCCGCAACACTTTTCCAGTGTCAATTTTGGTGGTAATTTCAAAAGGATACCACTGATTGCGACGATATGGCCAAGGCGGTTTCGCCGCCACCGAGGCAAAAGCCTGCAACGGACCATTTTCCCCAAGCGAAAGCCACGAGCGCGATGAATTGGACCCCTTGGCTGCCCTTGCGAGCACTGAGCGGTTGGACACCAAGGGACCTCAACCGCGATCTGGTCGCGGGCCTGACACTGGCGGCGATCGCCATTCCCGAACAGATGGCGACCGCCCGCCTTGGCGGCTTTGCTCCAGAGATCGGCTTCTTCGCTTTTGTTGCCGGTTCGGTGGCGTTTGCCCTGTTCGGTGCCAACCGGCACCTGTCGGCCGGCGCGGATTCGACCATCACGCCTCTGTTTGCCGGCGGCCTCGCTGTGCTCGCCGCCTCCGGGTCGCCGCATTATCTGGCGCTGGCTTCCATGCTGGCGCTGATGGTCGGGCTGATCGTGACCTTGAGCGGCGTCTTTCGCCTTGGCTGGGTTGCCGACCTCTTGTCGGTGCCGGTCACGACGGGTTTTCTGGCCGGCATCGCCGTCCATATCATCGTTTCGCAATTGCCCGGACTGCTCGGCCTGCCCGCCGAGAACGGTGAAACCGTGCGGCGCATCGGTGAGATCGCCGGCAACCTGCATCTCACCAATCCCTGGAGCCTCGGGCTCGGCCTTGGCGTGTTCGGAACCGTGTTCTGCGCCGAGCGCATCAGCGCCCGCATCCCCGGCGCGTTGATCGGCATGGTGCTCGCCACCTCAGCGGTTGCCGTCTTCGGCCTTAGGGATCGCGGCGTCGAGGTGCTTGGCGCCTTGCCCAACGGCCTGCCGCAGGCCGGCCTGCCGTTTGCCAGCCCTGGCGATGTGCAGGCGCTGGTCCCGCTGGCATTGCTGATCGCCATCGTCGTCATGGTGCAGACAGCGGCCACCTCCCGCTCCTTCGCGCCGCAACAGGGCGACGCTCCTGACGTCAATCGCGATTTTGTCGGCGTCGGTGCCGGCAGCATCGCGTCAGGCCTGTTCGGCGCCTTTGCCGTCAATGCCAGCCCGCCGCGCACGGCAATCGTCTCCCAGTCGGGCGGCCGCTCACAGGTCGCAGGCCTCCTTGCCGCGGCCATCGTGCTGGCGCTCGGTGCTTTCGGCGGCGGCCTGCTTGCCGATGTCCCGCAGGCCGCCCTTGCCGGTGTTCTGCTGTTCGTCGCCCAGCACATTCTGCGCTGGAAGGTGTTCGCCAACGTCTACCGGCAGGCGCCGGTCGAATTCGCATTGATCCTCATCACCATGGCGGCCATCGTCGTGCTGCCCATCGAGACCGGCGTAGCGATCGGCATCGGCCTGTCGCTGCTGCACGGAATCTGGAGCGCAACCCAGACACAGCCGATCGAACTGGAACAGGTGCCGGGTACTTCGGTGTGGTGGCCACCCGGCGAGCCGGCAGCTGGCGAACAGCTCCCCGGCGTGCTCGTCGCCGCATTCCAGGCGCCTTTGTCCTTCGTCAATGCCGACCGCTTCAAGCGCGGCCTTGTCGATCTTGTCGATGCCAGGAGTGAGAGCGTGAAGCTGGTCGTGCTGGAGGCCAGCAACATCGTCGAGATCGACTACACAGCAGCGCAAGCCCTGGTCGAAACCATCACCCATTGCCGCAAGGCGGGCGCGATCTTTGCCATCGCGCGGATGGAATCGCTGCGTGCCCAAGCGGCGCTGGCACGATTTGGCATTGCCGACCTGATCGGCCCGCAGCGAATTTTTCACAGTGTCGATGCCGCCATCAGGGCGCTCGGTCCGGACCAGCAGCCGCAACAACAGGACAAAACCAAATGACGACCCAGCGGGAACCGTTGTTGACCCCCGTCGCAGTGGAAGATTTGCGGCCGACGCAGATCACCGTCGGCATGCGGGAAGTCGCCCTGAAGCGCCAGATGATCCGCTCGCAGAGCGCAGGGAAGACCAGGGTTTTTCTCGGCACCCACATGGTCCCTGTCGTGCTGGGGCCAAAGAAGCGCAACTACGTCACCGATCACCACCATCTCGCCCACGCCTTGCTCGAGGAAGGCATCAGGGACGTTTTGGTCACGGTGATCAGCGACCTGTCGGGCCTCGACAACAAGGACGCCTTCTTCGTCGTGCTCGACAATCGCGGCTGGATGCACCCGTTCGACGAGAAAGGCAGGCGCCGGCGCTATGACGCCATTCCCAAAACCATGGCCGAACTCGCCGACGATCCCTATAGGAGCATGGCCGGCGAACTGCGCCGGCAAGGCGGCTTTGCCAAGGACACCACGCCGTTCAGCGAATTCCTGTGGGCGGATTTCCTGCGCCGGCGCATCGACCGGAATGGGGTGGCGAAAAATTTCGACAAGGCCATGAAGGACGCCCTGACGCTGGCCAAGGGCAAGGACGCCGACTACCTGCCAGGCTGGTGCGGGCCGACATCCGACTAAGCTGCGTTGATATTCAGGTGATGCCGGCCTGCAAACGCCGGTTTCCTGCGCTTCCGGTGCTCACGTACTTTAAGTACGCTCCGCTCCGGTTCTCGAAAACCACCGTTTTCGGCTCGGTCTGACCTGAATCTCAACGCACCTTGTGCTGCAAGCGTTAGCGGGCCGCCCCTCGGCGGGCGCGGTACTGGCCCGGCGTCTCGCCCATGACGCGCCGAAACCGACGATTGAAAGTCGACAAATCGTTGAAGCCTGCGTCAAAGGCGATTGCCGAAACCGCATCGTCTGACATGCGCAGCCGCACCGCCGCGCGGTGCAGCCGGGTCTTGAGCAGGAACTGGTAGGGCGTCATGCCCGCGACCTGCCGGAAAATGCGCAGGAAATGATAGGGGCTGGTCGCGGTCTCATCGGCAAGCGCTGAAAGCGAGACCGGCCTGTCGGCATCGAGTTCGATCCGCCGCACCGCTTCGGCAACCCGTTTCTGATCGCGGCGGCTTGGCGCGCGCCTGACAGGTGTGGAGCCAGAGACCGTTGCCACCGCAGCCCCCGCAATGCGCAGCCCGAGTTCCTCGAAGGCGTCGATGTCGGCCATCTCGCGAGCGGTTTCCGCCTCGGCGAGCAAGGACGCCAGGGCCGGCAAAGGCGGCAGGCGCGGCGCCTCGAAGGCCAGCTTTTTCGCGCCCGGCACGCCAGCCACGATCCGTTCCATGTAGGTCGGCCCGAAATGGAACGAGAGGCAACGGTCGCCGCTGCCATGTTCATGCCCGCATTCGTAGCATGTGGCGGGATTGCCGAGCAGGAGCGCGCCGGGCGCCAGCAGCGCCGTGCCTTGTTGCGCGCGATAGCGGAACGTGCCGCTGGTGACCGCGGCGACGCAGAAATCCCGATGCGCTTCCTCGAACGGCCGGTCACCGGCGCCGGCCGTGCAGATCACATCCGCCACGTGCCAGCCGGACCCGGATGCGAGAGTGTGCGTGGTCGCTGTCATGACCGAAATATAGCAATTTATCCCAAGCCCAGAACCCCATCAGGGCCTACTCCTCGCGGTCTCCTGACAAGAAGAGGCCGGAGCCATGTATGACCAATCCTCCTTTGCGGAAGCCTTGCACAATCCCGGACCAATCGACGGACTTACCGAGAAACTGAACCTTTACGGCCGCTTCGTCGGCGCCTGGACGTTTGACGCCTCGCGCCATCTCGAGGACGGCACGGTGCTGACCGGGCGTGGCGAGGTGCATTTCGGCTGGGTGTTGGAAGGCCGGGCGATCCAGGATGTGTGGATCCTGCCCGCGCGTGACGCCGGCCCCTCGCCCTCGCTCGGCAAATGGACGTTCTACGGCACGACATTGCGCCTCTACGACCCCACCGAGGACGCCTGGCACATCTTCTGGAGCGACCCGCGCAACCAGTATTACAGCCGCCAGCTTGGTCGAGCCGAGGGCGATACGATCGTGCAAGTGGGCGCAGATGGCACCGGCTCCTCGGTGCGCTGGAGCTTTTCGCGGATCACCGAGAATTCCTTCCGCTGGCTCGGCGAGCGCTCGCACGACAACGGCGCGACATGGCGGCTGGAAGTCGAGTTCCTGGCGCGCCGAACGGCAACAACTTGACGCGACAAGATATTGTAACAATGGAGAAAAAACATGTTCGATCATATCTCGATCGGTGTTCGCGACACCGCCGCTTCCAAGCGCTTCTACGATGCTGCGCTGAAGCCGCTCGGCTATACCTGTCTCAGCCAGTCACCGGGTTCGTTGGGTTATGGCGCGCAAGGCGTCGCGCTGTGGGTCAACGATGCCGCGCGGCCTGTGCCATCAGACGCAAAATCCGGCCTGCATTTCTGCTTCGCGGCGCCGACGCGGGCCAGCGTCGACGCCTTCCATGCCGGCGCCTTGCGTGAAGGCGGCAGCGACAACGGCGCGCCGGGCCTGCGCGCCGACTATGGCGAGAATTATTACGCGGCGTTCGTCGTCGATCCGGACGGCTATCGCGTCGAGGCCTATTGCGGCGCTGTCGGCTAAAGCATTCCAGGAAAAGTGTAAAACGGTTTTCCGTCCGGAATTGCGTCAAGACAAAGGAAAGCAATTCCAGGAAAAGTGTGAAACGGTTTTCCCAGGAAAAGCGCATAGCGCTTTCCCTCAGGGAATTGCGTCAAGACAAAGGGTTGTCGAAGTCTCCGGTTTCGTCCTCCGACGGTTCCCACCGACCGGGCTTTGCTCTACCAATATCCTGGTGCGGGCACGGCCCGGCGGGAGGGGTCTGAGATGCCGAGCTTCGACAGCCTGTTCAACGCCTTCGTCACCATTCTTGTGACCATCGATCCGCCCGGGCTGGCGCCGCTGTTCCTCGCCGTGACACGTGGCATGAACCGCGAGGAGCGCCAGCAGGTTTCCGTCCGCGCCTCGATTATCGGTTTTCTGGTGATGGCGCTGTTTGCGGTTGCCGGCGCCTCGATCCTGTCGGTGTTCGGCATCACGCTGCCGGCCTTCCGCGTCGCCGGCGGTTTTCTCTTGTTCTTCATCGCCTTCGAAATGGTGTTCGAGCGCCGGCAGGACCGCAAGGAGAAGATCGGCGACGTCGCCATCACCAAGGACATGATCCACAACATCGCCGCCTTCCCGCTGGCGATCCCGCTGATCGCCGGCCCCGGCGCCATTTCGGCGACGGTGCTGCTCTCCGGCTCGTTTCAGGGCTTTGCCGCGCAGGCGGCGCTGGTCGGAATCATCTTCGTCTGCCTCGCCATCACCTATCTGGTGTTCGTGCTGTCGGAGCGCATCGACCGCATCCTCGGCCAGACTGGGCGTTCGATCCTGACCCGGCTGCTCGGCGTCATCCTGGCGGCGCTTGCCGTGCAGTTCGTCGCCGATGGCATCAAGGCGCTGATGGCGGGATAGCGCGCGACAAGCCGCCGAAGCCGGCCCTACTTCGCCGTCGTATCGACGACTTCGAAATCGTGGGTAATCGTGGCGGTCTTGGCCAGCATCGCCGAAGCCGAGCAATATTTTTCGATCGAAAGATCGATCGCCCGCTTGACCTTGTCGCTGGAAAGCGACCGTCCCTTGACGACGAAATGCATGTGGATGCGCGTGAACACCCTGGGCTCGGTTTCGGCCCTGTCAGAGTCGAGCTCAACCACGCAATCCTCGATCGCCTCGCGGCCTTTCTCGAGGATATGGACAACATCATAGGCCGAACAGCCGCCGGTGCCGATCAGCACCAGTTCCATCGGGCTAGGCCCTGGTGTTTTACCTTCCGGCCCGAGCGCGGTTCCCAGCACCACCTTGTGGCCGCTGCCGGACTCGCCGACGAAGGTGCGCTCTTCGACCCACTTTACGCGTGCTTTCACCTGAGATTTCCTTTCACTTGAGGTCATCCACCTCAAGGATCAAATAGGGTCATGGTCCGGCTCGCGCGACGCCAAAGACGACATCGTGCATGACCCTGCTCGGCAACAGCGTGAAGATGCCGGCGCCGACCAGCGCAAAGACATACAGCGAAATCATGACCTTGCGGTGCTTGGCGACGCGGTGATTGTGGGCGTGCCACACCGCCAACGGTACAGTCACCAGCACCAAGATCGACAGGAGATGGATCGGACTGAAAGGGCCGATGAGGCGGATCTGATGAATCCAGAAACTCGAGACGGCGATGACCAGCATCAGCGCGGCCCAGACATAACCCGCGATGCGATGGCGCGGCGTTCCCTTCGGCAGCACCAGCTGCGTGGCCCCTATCGCCGATGCGGCGAAGGCCGCAAAGGCATGCCAGGGAATCGGAGAAGGGGCGGCAAGCAGCGGTTGCAGCGACATTGCCGCCTCTCCGGTGGTTGATTGTCCTCAGAACGGGATTTCGTCGTCCAGTTCGCGCGACGAACCGCCGCCACCGCCGCTCTTGGCACCGCCGCCACCGCGATTGAAGCTTTCGCTCGGGCTGGACTGGCCGAAATCGGAACCACGGCTGCTGCCGCCACCGGCATAACCGCCGACCTGGCCGCCCTCACCCTGTCCGCGCGCGTCGAGCATCTGCAGCTCGCCGCGGAATTTCTGCAACACGACTTCCGTCGTGTACTTGTCGTTGCCAGTCTGGTCCTGCCATTTGCGCGTCTGCAACTGACCCTCGACATAGACCTTCATGCCCTTCTTCAGATACTGCTCGGCCACCTTGGCGAGCTGGTCGTTGAAGATGACGACGTTGTGCCACTCGGTCTTTTCCTTGCGCTCGCCGGAATTCTTGTCGCGCCAGCTTTCCGACGTCGCAATGCGGATGTTGACGACCGGCTCGCCCGAGTTCAGGCGACGGACTTCCGGGTCCGCACCGAGGTTGCCGACCAGAATGACCTTGTTGACGCTACCCGCCATGATATTTCTCCGCGCTCATCCGAAACAAATTTTTGTCGCAGCACCTTACAGGCTGCGGACAATCGCCGCCTGCTAAGGCTGGCTTTTCCCACAAGGTTTTTGTTCCCTGTTCGTTCTACGATGCTGACGACGTTCTGTCAATGTTTGTCAGCAGGATGTAGTGTTCCGGACTGAAAATTTCCATGAAATCGGGAATGGGTCGGGGGCGATCAAATGAAGTCCGTCACACATGAGGACCAGCAGCGCGAGCAATGGCGAGCAGGTGTTGAAACGCGTATGCATGTGTCGGCCAGCAACGGTGCATCGCAACTTTGCATATTCGAGCAATGGGTCGAGCCCATGGTCGGCGCCCCAACGCATTGGCATCCCGTCGAGGAAGTGCTGACCGTTATCGCCGGCAGGGCCGAGATGTGGATCGACGATGAGCACAACGTCCTGACATCGGGCCAGTCTCTCGTTGTTCCTGCGAACAGGAAACACGGGTTCAAGAACGTCGACACAGGACCGCTTCACATCCACGCTGTGCTTGCGTCGCCAATCTTCGAGGCAACGTTTGATGGACCTGCCGGGGTAGTGAGGCGCTGGCTTCCGACAATCTCGTAAAACAGCGCTTGCCAAATCAATAAGTATCGACTTATGCTTTTACCATGATCGAAGCAGAGATTTTTCGCGCCCTTGCCGACCCGACGCGCCGCGCCGTCTTTGAGCAGCTCGCCGCTGGCGAAATGACCGTATCGGAATTGCGCAGCGGCATGACAGTGTCGCAACCCGCGGTGTCGCAGCATCTGGCGGTGTTGCGCGGCGCTGGCCTGGTGGTCGAGCGGCGAGCTGGCCGCAACGCCTATTACCGCGCCGATCCACAGGGGCTTGCCCCCTTGCTCTCCTGGATCGAACGCTACCGGACCTTCTGGCCGGAGCGCATCGAAAGGCTGAAGGCGGTTTTGAAGGACATGGATCAATGAAGAACATGAGATCAATGAAGAATATGGGATCAATGACAGACCAAAGCCACGCGGACTCCGAGACCGCGCCTGACGCGATCGAATTTGAATGCGACCTGGCGGAGCCGCCGGAAAAGGTGTGGCGCGCGCTGACCGTGCCGGAGCTGCTCGCCGCCTGGATGATGCCGAACGACATCAAGCCGGAGACCGGCAGCCGTTTTGCCTTCGCCGGGCCGGACGCGTCGATCGAATGCGAGATCATCGACGCCGAACCCGAACGGCTGCTGCGCTATTCCTGGCGCGAGCGGCCGCAGCCAGGCGATGCCGCGCGGCAGGATCCGCTCGACAGCCCACTGGACAGCATTGTCACCTTCACACTCGCCCGCACTGTTTCCGGCGGCACCCATCTGCGCATCGTCCATGACGGTTTTGCCCGAACGGCGATGCCTGAGGTTGCCATGACGGGCGCCGGCTGCCGGCTTTCGCTGGGGTTGCGCAATCCAAGACAGCCAATCGCCGCGAACACGCCTTTGCTGTTGCTGCGCGCGGCCTGAACAACGAAACGGACGGAGACAAACATGAGCGGCCTTGCCAATCTGGTACCGATGGTGATCGAGCAATCGAGCCGCGGCGAACGCGCCTTCGACATTTTCTCGCGGCTGCTGCGCGAGCGTATCATTTTCATCAACGGCGAGATCAACGACGACATCTCGGCGCTGGTCTGCGCGCAGCTGCTCTCGCTGGAATCGGACAATCCCGACAAGGAGATTTCGCTCTACATCAACTCGCCCGGCGGCGTAGTGACCAGCGGCTTCGCCATCTACGACACCATGCAATACATCAGCTGCCCGGTGTCGACGGTGTGCATGGGCTTTGCCGCGTCGATGGCCTCGTTCCTGTTGATGGCAGGCACCGCCGGGCGTCGCATTTCTCTGCCGAACGCCACCATCCTGCTGCATCAGCCGCTGGGCGGATTCCAGGGCCAGGCCTCCGACATCCAGCGCCATGCCGAGCGCATCGGCCAGACAAAACGGCATATGGCCGAACTCTACGCGCAGCATTGCGGCCGCACCTATGAAGAGGTCGAGCGCACGCTGGACCGCGACCACTTCATGACGGCCCGCGAGGCTCAGGCCTGGGGCCTTGTCGACCATGTTTTCGATACGCGCAAACAGGCCGCGTGAGGCTAATGCATGTCGCCCAAAAGTGGCCTCGGTTTTGGGAGAACGACATGCATAAAAACAGACTACCTAAAGCGCATCGCCTGAATCCAATCAATCGCGATGCGCTTTAGGCCAGATCGGATTCCTGCCGGCTGTCGAAGATTTGACGACGCCGGTCTGGTCCGGTCGGCGACACGCCACTATAACTGGGCGATGACCGACACTCGTCCGTCCAGAACATTGCACCGCGTCGTCGCCGTTGTCGTGTTCACTGCCGTTGTCGTGATCGCTCTTGCCGGCCTCATGAGCGGCACGGCACTTGCCGAAGACAGCTCACCGCCGGCGCGGAAAGGCGCCCTGCCCGGTGTGACCGGCGACTATCGCATTGCCAAGCCGGCTCCCCAGCCCGAACCCGACGACGCATTCCCCAGCAATGGCAACGGCCAGTTCAAGATCGGCAATACGGATGTGAGGATTTCCGGCAGCATCACCGTGGATGTCGGCACTGGCGCAATCGGGCCGCCGCGTCGTTGACAGTGCGTGGCGGTGTAGCCGCGCATAAAAACGGCCCCGCCGTGCTTTGCGCAAACGGTCGGGGCCTTTTTTGGATCTCAAATCCAATTTTTGCCGGGAGTGTACTGCCGGCGTTTGATTTCGGATGCTTCGCGGCGTTCAGCCGTCGATCCGACTAGCAGTCTCTGATTTTTGTGGGGTATGGCAGGTCACGGTTTGTCGGGTGGCGCAAACGCTAAACCCTGGCACTTATGCCTGCCTCGGCTCCAGTGACAACTGGAACCCTAGGGGACGATCCGGTGGCGTCATGGCTCCACTCCCTTGTCCGTTGCGACGTGTCGTCCCAAAGCACAAATCGCGGATGCCTGCGGCGTCTCGCAGGCCGCCTCTGGCGGCGAGGCCATCGAAAGACGGCCGGCTTCGGTTGACTCCCGGACACTGCGCCCCTGAGTCAGTGGCGTCAACCTTCAATAGCCGGTTACCGAAAAATGTGATCTCTGGGAGGTTACGTACAAGTCAGTTTTTTGCACAGCTTTGTCAGGAGCGTGTTCGGCCTTTGTTCTTTCCGCTTGCCCGTTCGCGCGAAAGACGGTTAAACGCTTTTGTCGGGAATTGTGGCGTCTCTCGACGTGGCGGCAATAATACCTACATAGGGGATGGCCGGGAAAACCCGCCATTCCAGGAAATTCCAGATTCTGAGGCGGCGACCGGCGATGGCCGACCATAAATATCTTTCTATTCGCGGGGCGCGCGAACACAATCTGAAGAATGTCGATCTCGATCTGCCGCGTGACAGCCTGATCGTCATGACCGGCCTGTCCGGGTCCGGCAAATCGTCGCTTGCCTTCGACACCATCTATGCCGAAGGCCAGCGCCGCTATGTCGAAAGCCTGTCGGCCTATGCGCGGCAATTCCTCGAAATGATGCAGAAGCCTAACGTCGACCAGATCGACGGCTTGTCGCCTGCCATCTCGATCGAGCAGAAGACGACCTCGAAGAACCCGCGCTCGACCGTCGGCACCGTCACCGAAATCTACGACTACATGCGGCTTCTCTTTGCGCGCGTCGGCATCCCCTATTCGCCGGCCACCGGCCTGCCGATCGAAAGCCAGACGGTCAGCCAAATGGTCGACCGCGTGCTGGCGGTCGAGGAAGGCACGCGCCTGTTCATCCTGGCGCCGATGGTGCGCGGCCGCAAAGGCGAGTACCGCAAGGAACTCCTGGAACTGCAGAAGAAGGGCTTTCAACGCGTCAAGGTCGACGGCGTCTTCTATGAAATCGCCGACGTGCCGGCGCTGGACAAGAAGTACAAGCATGACCTCGACGTCGTCGTCGACCGCATCGTCGTGCGCGGCGATCTGGCCACCCGGCTTGCCGACTCCATCGAGACCGCGCTGAAGCTCGCCGAGGGGCTGGCGGTGGCCGAATTCGCCGACAAGCCGCTCGACGCCACCCAGACCGGCGAGGATTCGGTCAACAAATCCAAGAACGAGACGCATGAGCGCATCCTGTTTTCGGAAAAATTCGCCTGTCCGGTCTCCGGCTTCACCATTCCCGAGATCGAGCCCAGATTGTTCTCCTTCAACAATCCGTTTGGCGCCTGCCCGACCTGCGACGGTCTCGGCAGCCAGCGCGCCATCGACGGCAATTTGATCGTGCCGGACGAAAACATCTCGCTGCGCGACGGCGCCGTCAGCCCATGGGCGAAGTCGACCTCGCCCTATTACGCGCAGACGCTGGAAGCGCTGGGCAAGGTCTATGGCTTCAAGCTCGGCGACAAATTCAGGGATCTGACCGACGAGGCGAAGGAAGCCATCCTGCGCGGCACCGGTGAGCGCGAAATCACTTTCCAGTATGATGACGGCCTGCGCTCCTACAAGACCACCAAGACTTTTGAAGGCGTCATTCCCAATCTCGAGCGCCGCTGGAAGGAGACCGAATCCGCCTGGATGCGCGAAGAGATCGAGCGCTTCATGTCGGCGACGCCTTGCCCGGTCTGCAGGGGCTATCGACTGAAGCCCGAGTCGCTGGCCGTGAAAATCGCCGGCAAGCACATCGGCGAAGTCACCGAGCTTTCCATCCGCAAGGCCGACCAGTGGTTCACCGACCTGCCGGCATCGCTCAACGACAAGCAGAACGAAATCGCAGTGCGCGTCTTGAAGGAGATCCGCGAGCGGCTGCGCTTCCTCAACGATGTCGGGCTCGACTACCTGACGCTGTCGCGCAATTCCGGCACGCTGTCGGGCGGCGAGAGCCAGCGCATTCGTCTGGCCTCGCAGATCGGCTCCGGCCTCACTGGCGTGCTCTACGTGCTGGACGAGCCGTCGATCGGCCTGCACCAGCGCGACAATGCGCGGCTGCTCGACACGCTGAAGCACCTGCGCGACATCGGCAACACGGTGATCGTCGTCGAGCATGACGAGGACGCCATCCTGCATGCCGACTATGTCGTCGACATGGGTCCGGCCGCCGGCATCCATGGCGGCGAGATCATCGCCCAGGGCACGCCGCAGCAGGTGATGGCCAATCCCAATTCGATCACCGGCAAATATCTGTCGGGCGCG
The DNA here is from genome assembly GCF_003253745.1 of Mesorhizobium kowhaii. Classification (GTDB taxonomy): domain Bacteria; phylum Pseudomonadota; class Alphaproteobacteria; order Rhizobiales; family Rhizobiaceae; genus Mesorhizobium; species Mesorhizobium kowhaii. Next base: position 207,302 of record NZ_MZXV01000051.1, on the reverse strand, counting down.
CTCGAAGTGGCGACACCCGGCGTGCGGCGCGAGGCGAAGAAGAACCGGCGGCTGAAGATCGTCGGCGCGCGCGGCAACAATCTGAAGAATGTAACGGCCGAAATCCCGCTCGGCACTTTTACCGCCGTCACCGGCGTGTCGGGCGGCGGCAAGTCGACCTTCCTGATCGAGACGTTGTTCAAGGCGGCGTCGCGGCGCATCATGGGTTCGCGCGAGCATCCGGCCGACCACGACCGCATCGAGGGTCTCGAATTCCTCGACAAGGTCATCGACATCGACCAGTCGCCGATTGGCAGGACCCCGCGCAGCAACCCCGCCACCTACACCGGCGCCTTCACGCCGATCCGCGACTGGTTCGCCGGCCTGCCGGAAGCCAAGGCGCGCGGCTATCAGCCGGGACGTTTCTCTTTCAACGTCAAGGGCGGCCGCTGCGAGGCCTGCCAGGGCGACGGCGTCATCAAGATCGAGATGCACTTTTTGCCCGACGTCTACGTCACCTGCGACGTCTGCCACGGCAAGCGCTACAACCGCGAGACGCTCGACGTGCTGTTCAAGGGCAAGTCGATTGCCGACGTGCTCGACATGACGGTCGAGGAAGGCGTCGATTTCTTCGCTGCGGTACCCGGCGTGCGCGACAAGCTCGAAACTCTGAAGCAGGTCGGCCTCGGCTATATCCATATCGGCCAGCAGGCGACAACGCTGTCGGGCGGCGAGGCGCAGCGTATCAAGCTAGCCAAGGAACTGTCGCGCAAGGCGACCGGCAAGACGCTCTACATTTTGGACGAGCCGACCACCGGCCTGCATTTCCACGACGTCGCCAAGCTCCTGGAAGTGCTGCATGAATTGGTCGACCAGGGCAACACGGTGGTGGTCATCGAGCACAATCTCGAGGTGATCAAGACCGCCGACTGGGTGCTCGACCTCGGCCCCGAAGGCGGCGACGGCGGCGGCGAACTGGTCGCGTCCGGCACGCCGGAAGCGATCGTGCGCGAGAAGCGCAGCTACACCGGCCAGTTCCTGAAGGAACTGCTGGAGCGGCGCCCCGGAGGCAAGCGCGAAGCGGCGGAGTGATGATCGGACCGGCTGGCGCCTGGAGAGCCTTTGAATGACAATCCGAAGAGCGCTTGCCGATGATCTCGAAACTATCGTCTCGCTGACGGAAGCCGCCTATGCGCCCTACATCGCGCTGTTCGGCGCGCCGCCGATTCCGGTTACCGAGGACTATGCACCGCGCATCGCGCGCGGCGAGGTCTGGCTTTTGGAGAATGGCGGTGAGCCCGCCGGATTGCTCACTTTGGAGCGGCATCCCGACCACGCGATGATCTTCTCCGTCGCCGTCTCCCCTGCTTTCCAGGGCAAGGGCTTCGGCATCACCCTGCTCAAACACGCGGATGAACAGACCCGGCTGTGGGGCCTGCCTGAGGTGCGGCTCTACACCAACGCCAGGATGGAGCGGAACATCGCGCTCTATCTGGCCTATGGTTTCCACGAAACGGGTCGCCGGCCCAATCCATACCGGCCAGGATGGGTGCTCGTCGACATGGCCAAAGCCGTCGATGAGATCACGACGGCCTGATTTTCTGAACTCGGGAGGATGACTATGAGCAAATCGGGAACAATCCGCTCCGGCATGGGTGGCTGGACGTTCGAGCCCTGGGACACGTCCTTTTATCCCGAAAAGCTCTCCAAGGCGAAGCAGCTGCAATACGCCAGCCGGCAGGTGCCGAGCATCGAGGTCAACGGCACCTATTATTCGAGCTTCAAGGAGCCGACCTTCGTCAAATGGGCCAGCGAAGCGCCGGATGGTTTCGTCTATGCGCTGAAGGGCAATCGCTTCGTCACCAACCGGCGCGTGCTCGGCGAGGCTGAGGAATCGATGACGCGTTTCCTCGGCTCAGGCGTTGCGGCGCTCGGCGAAAAGCTCGGGCCGATCCTGTGGCAGTTCGCGCCGACGAAAAAATTCGATCCAAGCGATTTCGAAGCCTTTCTGAAACTACTCCCCGAAAAGCAGGACGGCGTTGCCCTGCGCCACGCCGTCGAGGTGCGCAACGACAGTTTTATCGTGCCGGAATTCGCGACGCTCGTGCGCAAATACAAGGTGGCGATCGTCTATGCCGACCACGCGAAGTATCCGGCGATCGCCGACGTCACAGGCGATTTCATCTATGCCCGGCTGCAGACCGGCAGCGACGACAACCCCGACTGCTACACGCCCAAAGGCCTCGACGAATGGGCCGCGCGTGCCAGAACCTGGGCGGATGGCAAGGTGCCGGCCGACCTGCCGCGCGCCGATCCCGCCACCGAAGCACCGGTGCAGCCGCGCGACGTGTTCGTCTACTTCATCACCGAGGGCAAAGTGCGCGCGCCGTTCGGCGCGATGGCACTGATGCAGCGGGTGGCCGACTGAGAGCGCCAGCATAAGACTTTTCATACGCTAAGCGCGTCTCATACGCGTTTTGCGCGTAGCAAAGTGTCCAATCGTGGCAATTTCGGCACCGTCGTAACCTTATCGATACCTCCTTGCTGCATGAATCCAGCCGGGCCAAGCCGCAGAGCTGGGATCGCCGCCGGCAAGGAACGAGGGGCATGTCGCTCGACTACACTTCACTTCTGCTGGCTGTCGGTTTTTCCGCTACCTGCCTGAGCCTGACACTGTTTGGCATGTGGCTGACCGCTCGCTCGGAGAAATTCCTGCTGACATGGGCGATCAGCCTGCTGTTGGTGGTCGGCGACATTTTTGCCTATGACGCCTATATCGACATGCCCGGGCGTCTGCTTGGCATCGCGACCCTTGCCCTGCTCCTGCTTGGTTTTTCGGCCATGCTCGGCGCTGCCTACCAGTTCAGAACCGGCGCTTCGCCGGTCCCGAGAACGGTGTTTGGCAGCATCGCGCTGGCCGTCGCGCTCCCTCCCATGGCGCTTGGCTATGACGGTCTCGGTTTCATGTTCGAGAACCTGTTTGCCGCCTTGCTTCTGTTCGCAACGGCGTTCGAATACTGGAAGGGCCGCAACGAAGCCCCAGCGCTCACGATCGGCATCACAGCACTCTATTCGGCGACGGCCACGTCCTTCGCTCTCTGCGCCATGGTTCTCGCCTGGGACGGAAAGCTGATCCTCGGGCATGCGCCAAGCAATTGGGCCGAGGAGTTGAGCCTCATCATCGTCATCGCCAGCATGACCGGCATCGGTGCGCTGTCACTTGCGCTCAATCAGGGGCGCCTGGCTAGGCATCACCGCCACAACGCCCTGACCGATCCCTTGACCGGCCTGCTCAACCGCCGCGCCCTGTTCGACATGCATGGCAATGCACCGGTCGGCGCTTTCACCGCTGTGGTCGTGTTCGACCTCGACGGCTTCAAGGCCATCAACGACGAATTCGGCCACGCCGCGGGCGACGAGGTGCTGAGGGTGTTCGCCAGGGAACTCGCCGGCAATCTTCGCCCGGCCGACGTCGCCGCGCGCATGGGCGGCGAGGAATTCGCGCTGGTGCTGAAGCGGACCTTGCCCGAAACGGTTGAGGCCACCGCCGAGGCCATACGGGCTGCCTTCGCCGCGTGCTGCATCGAAACCGAGACGGGTCCCCTGACATGCACGGTCAGTGCCGGATTTGCTTTCGGCACCAAGGAGGGCCTCAGCTTCGACAAGGTGCTCAGCGCCGCCGACAAGGCGCTCTACGCCGCCAAGCGCGGCGGCCGCAACCGCGTCACCGCCTCGGCATTCCGGCGCGCGAGCTGACCACGGGCATCAATACCGCGTCTATGATTGCTGGAACGGGCGAAGCGGCTTCTATGCGGCCATGACAATTTCGTTGAAAGCATCGAGATCGACGTAGAAGACCTTGGTGATTTCCTCGATCAGTTCGTCGCGGTCGTACCCCTGGGACCTCAATATGTTGATGGCGGTGATGATATCGACGCGCTCGGTAAGCCGCCGCTTCTGGTAGTCCTCGACGTAACGTTCCATGGCTGTCCCTTAGCCTGTGTGCCCAAACGAGTTGAACGACAATCAGATCGCAGGAGGGAAGCTAGGAATGCTGGCTTGCGTGGAACTTGCCCGGCCTTCGCCGCGCCCCTCGATCTGCGATAAACCAGACTGAAACGGAAGCGGCCGACTCACAAAAGCCAAGAAAAGACTAGCACGCAGCCGCCGGTGCGCCAGAGACACGGATGACTGGATCGAAGAAATATTGGACTTGCGAAAGACTTCGGAGCGTCACCTGAAGTCAGTACTGATTCTAATGCATGTCGCCCAAAAGTGCGCAGCGGTTTTGGGACACGACATGCACAGAAGCAAAAAACTAAAGCGCGTCGTTTGAATCCGTTTGGATGCGACGCGCTTAGAGCAATTCCAGGAAAAGTGTGAAACGGTTTTCCGTCCGGAATTGCGTCAAGACAAAGAGTCTACACGGTCAGGAATTTGCGGACATCGGCCCGGTCGAGATCTTCCGCCGGGCCGGTATGGACGATCAGGCCGCGGTCCATGATGTTGACCTCGTCGGCAAGCTCACGGCAGAAATCGAGATATTGTTCGACCAGAAGCACGGCGATGCCCGCCTGGTCGCGCAGATAGCGGATCGCGCGACCGATATCCTTGATGATCGACGGCTGGATGCCTTCGGTGGGTTCGTCAAGCACCAGCAGCTTCGGCCGCATGACCAGCGCTCTGCCGATGGCGAGCTGCTGCTGCTGGCCGCCGGACAGGTCGCCGCCACGGCGGCCAAGCATCTGCTTCAGCACCGGGAACAGTTCGAAGACATGGGCGGGCACGTTGCGGTCGGCACGCTTCAGCGGCGCGAAGCCCGATTCGAGATTCTCCCGCACCGTGAGCAGCGGAAAGATCTCCCTGCCTTGCGGTACGAATGCGATGCCCGACCGGGCGCGGTCATACGCCGCGCTCCGGTCGAGCGCCTTCCCCTCGAAGGCAACGCTTCCGCTCGTCAGCCGGTGGTGGCCGACGATCGATCTCATCAAACTGGTCTTGCCGACGCCGTTGCGGCCGAGCACGCAGGTGATCTTGCCGGCGCCGGCCTTCAGCGACACGCCGCGCAGCGCCTGGGCGGCGCCGTAGTGGAGCGTGGCGTTCGAAACTTCGAGCATGTCAGCGCCTTTTCCAGAACCTGAGGAAGGACAGATCGAAGCGATGGAATTGAACCCGCCAGACCATGCTCATCTCCCCAGATAGACTTCGACGACGCGCTCGTCGGCCGAAACGAAATCGAGCGTGCCTTCGGACAGCACCGAGCCCTCGTGCAGGCAGGTGACCTTGACGCCCAGTTCGCGCACGAAATGCATGTCGTGCTCGACCACGATGACCGAATGGTCGCGCGCAATCTCCTTAAGCAGCCGCGCGGTTTCCTCGGTCTCTGCATCGGTCATGCCGGCGACCGGCTCGTCGACCAGCAGCAGCTTCGGGTCCTGCGCCAGCAGCATGCCGATCTCCAGCCACTGCTTTTGCCCGTGGCTCAAATTTGCTGCCAGTTGATCGCGTTTGTCGCCGAGCCGGATAATGCCGAGAATGTCGTCGATCTGCCGCGCTTCGGCGGCCGAGCGGCGATGGAACAGCGCCGGGAAGATCGAGCGTGGCCCCTTCAGCGCCAGCATCAGATTTTCCTCGATGGTGTGGCTTTCGAAGACCGTCGGCTTCTGGAATTTGCGGCCGATGCCCATCATGGCGATCTCGGCTTCATCATGCTTGGTCAGGTCGACCTGGCCGTCGAAGAACACCTCGCCCTCGTCGGGCCGCGTCTTGCCGGTGACGATGTCCATCATCGTCGTCTTGCCGGCGCCGTTGGGGCCGATGATGGCGCGCATCTCGCCCTTGTCGAGCACCAGCGACAGGTTGTTGATGGCGCGAAAGCCGTCGAAGGAAACCGAGACGCCGTCGAGATAGAGGATCGTGTTCGACTTGCTCATCGTCGCTCACTCCGCCGGCTGCGGTTCGGGGCTGGACGAGGACCAGTCGCCCGGCTTTGTCGCCGCACTGCGAACGATCTTCTGCTGCGGCGGGACGACAGGGTCGGTGCCAGCCTCCTCGGCCAGCGATGCCGCCCGCAGCGCTTTGGCGTTGCCGCGCCAGGAATCCCACATGCCGACGATGCCTTTGGGCAGCAAAAGCGTGACGGCGACAAACAGGCCGCCGAGCGCGAACAGCCAGAATTCCGGCAGCACGCCGGTGAACCAGGATTTGCCGGCATTGACCAGCAGCGCGCCGATGATCGGCCCGACAATGGTGCCGCGCCCGCCAACGGCCGCCCAGATCACCACCTCGATCGAATTGGACGGTTCGAACTCGCCCGGATTGATGATGCCGACCTGCGGCACGTAGAGCGCGCCGGCTATGCCCGCCATGACAGCCGACACGGTGAAGGCGAACAGCTTCACGTTTTCCGCCCGCCAGCCGAGGAAGCGGGTGCGGCTCTCGGCGTCGCGCACCGCCATCAAGAGCTTGCCGTATTTGGAACCGACGATCGCCCAGGTGACGAACACGGCGAGCGCGAGCATCAGCGCGCTGGCGGCGAACAGCGCCGAACGCGTTGCGTCTGCCTGCACGTTGAAGCCGAGAATATCCTTGAAATCGGTCAGGCCGTTGTTGCCGCCGAAACCCATGTCGTTGCGGAAAAAGGCGAGCAGCAGCGCGTAGGTCATCGCCTGGGTGATGATGGAGAGATAGACACCGGTGACACGGCTGCGGAAGGCGAACCAGCCGAAGACGAAAGCGAGCAGGCCGGGCACCGCGAGCACCATGATCGCAGCGAACCAGAAATGATCGAAACCAGTCCAGAACCAGGGCAATTCCTTGTAGTTCAGGAACACCATGAAGTCCGGCAGGATGGGGTTGCCATAGACGCCGCGCGCGCCGATCTGGCGCATCAGATACATGCCCATCGCATAGCCGCCGAGCGCGAAGAAGGCGCCGTGGCCGAGCGAAAGGATGCCGCAATAACCCCAGACCAGGTCGAGCGCTAAGGCGAGCAGCGCATAGCAGAGATATTTGCCGGTCAGCGCAACGATGTAGGACGGCACGTAGAAGGCGCTGGTTGGCGACACAGCCAGGTTGAGCAGCGGCACGATGATGGCCACCGCCAGCAGGATGAGAATCGTGATGGCGATGCGGCGGTCCGCGCCCGCGGCGAAGAAGCGACCGGTGATCATGCTTCCACCGCCCTGCCCTTGAGCGCGAACAGGCCCCGCGGGCGCTTCTGGATGAACAGGATGATCAGGACCAGCACGACGATCTTGCCGAGCACGGCGCCGGCATAGGGCTCAAGAAACTTGTTGACGATGCCGAGCGAGAAGGCGCCGACCAGCGTGCCCCACAGATTGCCGACACCGCCGAAGACAACGACCATGAAGCTGTCGATGATGTAGCCGCGGCCGAGATTCGGCGAGACATTGTCGATCTGACTGAGCGCGACACCGGCGATACCGGCAATGCCGGAACCCAGCGCGAAGGTCAGCGCGTCGACCCATGGCGTCCTGATGCCCATCGAGGCGGCCATGCGCCGGTTGGCGGTGACGGCGCGCATCTGCAGACCCCAGGGCGTGCGCTTCATCACGTAGAGCAGCACGGCAAAGACGGTGAGCGCGAAAACCAGGATCCACAGACGGTTCCAGGTGATTGCGAGCTGACCGACATTGAACGAGCCCGACATCCAGGCGGGATTGCCCACTTCCTGGTTGGTTGGCCCGAAGATGCTGCGCACGGCCTGCTGCAGGATCAGCGAGACGCCCCATGTCGCCAAGAGTGTCTCCAGCGGCCGGCCGTAGAGGAAGCGGATGACGCCGCGCTCGATGGCCAGGCCGACGATCGCGGCAACGAGAAAGGCGAGCGGCAGCGCGATCACCAGCGACCAGTCGAACAGGCCGGGAAAGGATGTGCGGATGACCTGCTGGACGACGAAGGTCGTGTAGGCGCCGAGCATGACCATCTCGCCATGCGCCATGTTGATGACGCCCATGACGCCGAAGGTGATGGCAAGCCCGATCGCCGCCAGCAGCAGCACCGAACCCAGCGAAATCCCGTACCAGATGTTCTGACCGGCATCCCAGAATGCCAGTGTCGAATTGATGTTACGAATAGCCGCCGTCGCCGCGTCCTTGACCGCGCCCGAGGCGTTCGCTTCGACCGAGGTCAGCAGCGAAACCGCATCACGGTCGCCCCGTGCGCCGATCAGCGTTATCGCCGCCAGTTTGTCGGCATCCGGACGATCCGAGACAAGAACCGAGGCAGCGCGGGCCTGTTCGAGCAGAGCCTTGACGCTGGCCACGGTCTCGCTGGCGATCGCGGTGTCGAGCGGCCCGATGTTTGCGGCATCGGGTGTCTTGAACATGGTGTCGGCGGCGGCGATGCGCACGGCCGGATCCTTGGCGCCGAGCGTCAGCGTTCCCAGCGCATCGCGGATGACGCGGCGCAGCGTGTTGTTGACCTTGATCTTAGTGATGTCGTCCTTGGCGGCATCCGCCGACTTTTCGCCGCTCAGCGGATCGAACAACTCTACGCTGACACCTGCTTCCTTGCCGACGAAGACCTGCGAATCGGCCTTGCGGATATAGAGGTTGCCGTCGGCGAGTGCCGCAAGCGGCCGTTCGACTAGGGGGTCACCTGTAGCCGCCAGGTCGTGAACGACAGCCCCCGTCTCCGAAAAGCCCTTGGCCGTCGCGAATTTGGCGATGATGCCACGCAGATCGGCTTCGCCAGCACCCGACGACGACAGCGTCGCCAGCAGGAACAAAAGCGTCAGGCCAATCGCACGGAACAGGTTCATCGGCTTCAGGCGACCCTTGAAGGTTGAATTGGGCGTCCGGACGGCGGAGGAAACCGTCCGGACGCTGGCGGTCATAGGTCGTGGACTTAACAGCCCAGACCTGGACCCGGGAGGATCAGTTTGTGCCCTTGCCGCCGCATTTGCCGGTGGCGACGTTGAAGTTGCCGCAGGACAGAGGCGCGCGCCAATCGGAGATCAGGTCCTTGGAGTCGGGCAGGTAGTCGGACCATTCGTCGCCCATCACCAGGCCCGGCGTGCGCGAAACCGTCTCGAACTGGCCGTCGGCCTGGATTTCACCGATCAGCACCGGCTTGGTGATGTGGTGGTTCGGCATCATCGTCGAATAGCCGCCGGTCAGGTTGGGCACCGAAACGCCGATCATGGCGTCGATGACCTTGTCCGGATCGGTGGTGCCGGCCTTCTCGACCGCCTTCACCCACATGTTGAAGCCGATGTAGTGGGCTTCCATCGGGTCGTTGGTGGTGCGCTTGTCGTTCTTGATGAATTTGTGCCAGTCGGCGATGAACTTCTTGTTCTCGGGCGTGTCGACGCTTTCAAAGTAGTTCCAGGCGGCGAGATGGCCGACCAGCGGCGCGGTGTCGAGACCGGCAAGCTCTTCCTCGCCGACCGAGAAGGCCATGACCGGGATGTCCTCGGCCTTGATGCCCTGGTTGCCGAGTTCCTTGTAGAACGGCACGTTGGCGTCGCCATTGACCGTCGACACAACGGCGGTCTTCTTGCCGGCCGAACCGAATTTCTTGATTGCTGAAACTTCGGTCTGCCAGTCGGAGAAGCCGAACGGCGTGTAGTTGACCATGATGTCTTCCGCCGCGACGCCCTTGGCCTTCAGATAGGCCTCGAGGATCTTGTTGGTGGTGCGCGGATAAACGTAGTCGGTGCCTTCGAGCACCCAGCGCTTCACCGAACCGCCATCCTCGCTCATCAGGTAGTCGACCGCCGGAATGGCCTGCTGGTTCGGCGCCGCACCCGTGTAGAACACGTTGCGCTCGCTTTCCTCGCCCTCGTACTGGACGGGATAGAAAAGGATGTTGTCGAGCTCGCTGAACACCGGCAGCACCGATTTGCGCGACACCGAGGTCCAGCAGCCGAACACCGCGGCAACCTTGTCCTTGGAGATCAGCTCGCGCGCCTTCTCGGCGAACAGCGGCCAGTTGGAAGCTGGATCGACGACCACGGCCTCAAGCTTCTTGCCGAGCAGGCCGCCCTTGGCGTTCTGCTCGTCGATGAGCATCAGCATGGCGTCCTTCAGCGTCGTCTCCGAGATCGCCATGGTCCCCGACAGCGAATGGAGAATGCCGACCTTGATCGTGTCGTCAGCCGCCCTGGCGGGTGCGGACATCAACAGGCCGGCGGCAACGACGCTGGCCGAAAACATTTTTGTTATTGTCGAGAAACTACCCCTCATGCCTAACACTCCCAGGCTGGTTGATTGCACCGCAACAATGCAATGCAACCCCCATGCCAATCGCTGGAGAGATGCCAAACAAGGGACAATAACTCAATATTATCAGTCGTTTGAAATATTAGCTTTATGGAAACAAAGAAGGGCGGTTAAAAATTGATTGAGAGAAATTTGCGCAGCGCACACGGACTTTGCCTAATTTTCGCCCAAATTGGCAAGGTGCCTAGTTTTTGATCTTCATCGGCAGATCGCGGACGACAAATGTTGCGGCTCAGCGCAAAAGTAGGGCAAGGTCGCTCCTCAAACGAGCGACGTCATGGCATCCGGCATTTCACGCATTTCCATCGGCATATTGCTTCTGGCGGCAGCGACCGGCACAGCACGAGCCGATTTCAGCGACGGCAAGATGCCCGACGGCGTCTACCACTGCGAAGTATACCTGCTTGGCATGTTTCTCAACCTCGGCGACATCACCATCAAGGGAAATGTCTACAGCGGCCCGGTCACCTTCGGGACCGCCCAGCAAGGCTACAATTATCAGATGGATGCAAACGGCGTGATCTCGTGGCTGGGACCGCTGGGTGGCTATACCGCCGGCGACAACGCGCTGTCGCTGACCCAGGCGACGCTGGACGGCCAGAGTGCACCCTCCTTCGACATCATCATGAAGCAGCCCGACGGTGCGTTCACGGCCTCGACCTGCACCAGGGGAGCCGGCCAGTAGGCCATTCCCGGGCAATGGCCGCCGCCTCGGCGGGCCTGCCCGTCTCTCATGTCATCTGGATGTTGCCGAAACTGGATAGGCAGCGGTGCGCCGTCACCATCCACCTTGAGAGGCAGACACAATGGCCAACTCCCCGTCTTCATCCTCCCCTGTCATTCGCGACGTCATAGCCGAGCGCGTCTCGCGCCGTACCCTCCTGAAGGGCAGCCTTGCATCTGGTGCGCTGATTGCCGGCGGCAGCTTCGTCGGTTCGTTGTTTGCCGGCGAAACACATGCCGCGGCTGCACTTTCCACACTCGGCTTTCCCGAGCTGAAGCGCGTCTATGACAAGACCCACGCCGCCGCCGAGGGCTATGAGACCACAATCGTCGCACGCTGGGGCGACCCGCTTGTGGCCGGCCTGCCGGATTTCGACGGCAACAAGGTCGCCGCCGACGAGCAGGAGAAGCGCTTCGGCTACAACTGCGACTACATCGCCTTCCTGCCGCTGCCGAAAGGCACGGTGAATTCCGACCACGGCTTGCTTTGCGTCAACAACGAATACATTTCGCCCAACGTCATGTTTCCCGGCATGACCGAGGATGACGCCGGCAAGACGATGAGTAAGGAACAGGTCGATCTCGGCATGGCCGCCATGGGCCACTCGATCGTCGAAGTGCTGTTGAAGGACGGCAAGTGGTCGCTGGTCGAGGACAGCCCGCTCAACCGGCGCATCACCGCCAACACCGAAATGACCGTCTCCGGTCCGGTTGCCGGCCATGCCTTGATGCAGACATCTGCCGACGCCACCGGCACGAAGGTGCTCGGCACCAGCTATAACTGCAGCGGCGGCTTCACCCCGTGGGGCACCGTGCTGACCTGCGAGGAAGGCGTTTCCGACCTGTTCGGCGGCGATCCGAAGAAGGCGCCGACCGCGGACGTTCTCGACCGCTATGGCTTCGACGGTTCCGACATCTATGGCCGTGGCCGCTTCCATGACCGCTTCAATCTCGACAAGGAGCCGAACGAGGCCAACCGTTTCGACTGGGTGGTCGAGATCGACCCCTATGATCCCCAGTCCAAGCCGGTGAAGCGCACCGCACTTGGCCGCATGTCGCATGAGGCGTCCACGGTTGTCCTCAACAAGGACGGCCGCGTCGTCGTCTACATGGGCGACGACGACTATTTCGAATACATGTACCGCTTCGTCTCGAACAAGGCCTACGATCCGGCCAAACCGGCCTCTGGCAACGACCTGCTGGATGACGGCGTGCTTTCGGTCGCCCGCTACGAAGCCGACGGCTCCATGACATGGCTGCCGCTGGTTCACGGCCAGGGCAAGCTTACGGCTGAAAACGGCTTTGCCGATCAGGCCGAAGTTCTGCTGAAAACACGGCTCGCGGCAGACACACTTGGCGCAACACCGATGGACCGTCCCGAGGACATCGAGACCAATCCGGTGACCGGCCGCGTCTATGCGGTGATGACCAAGAACAAGAAGCGCGACCAGTCGAAGGTCAACCCGGCCAACACGCGTCCGGAAAACCTCTGGGGCCACATCGTCGAACTGATCCCGCCAGGCGGCCGCGGCGCAGACGCCGACCATACCGCGGACAAATATGCCTGGGATCTGTTCGTGCTGTGCGGCAACCCCAAAGATGCCGCGGTCGGCGCCACCTTCCACCCGGACACGTCGGACAATGGCTGGTTCGTCTGCCCCGACAACATCACCTTCGATCCGGCCGGCCGGCTCTGGGTGGCGACCGACGGCGCCAATGATTTCGACCTGCCGGACGGCGTCTATGGCGTCGACACCGAAGGCCCGGCGCGTGGCCTGCCGAAACTGCTGTTCACCTGCCCAAATGGCGCCGAAGCAACCGGACCCTGCTTCACGCCGGATGGCACGACCTTGTTCCTGTCGGTCCAGCACCCGGCCGAAGACGCCGAGACGCTCGACAAGGTGCAGACGCTGTGGCCCGACTTCAAGGATGGCCAGTTGCCGCGCCCTTCGGTGGTCGCCATCCGCCGCAAGGACGGGCAGCCGGTCGGCGCCTAGCCAGCACGAAAAAAAGCGGAACGCGCGTTACGCGTTCCGCTTGGCAGTCCGGGAGGACGCTTGGATTTCGCACCGCCCCGATGGTCGGGGCGGTGTCTTGGCGGCTCAGATCGTCTTGGCCGACATCTGCGTGGCGATGTAGTCGGCCTGGCGGATCGCCAGCGACACGATCGTCAGGGTCGGGTTTTCGGCGGCACCCGTCGTGAACTGGCTGCCGTCCGACACGAACAGGTTCTTGATGTCGTGCGTCTGGCCGTGCTTGTTGACGACGCCGTCGGCCGCCTTCTCGCTCATCCGGTTGGTGCCGAGATTGTGGGTCGACGGATAGGGCGGCGTCGGGAAGGTGCGCGTGGCGCCGACCGCGGCGTAGAGCGCCGAGGCCTGCTTGTAGGCATGGTTGCGCATCGCCGTGTCATTGGGGTGGTCGTCGAAATGCACGTCGGCGATCGGCATGCCGTGCTCGTCCTTCAAGTCGGCATGCAGCGTGATGCGGTTCTCCGCGCGCGGCATGTCCTCGCCGACGATCCACAGGCCGGCCATGTGGTCGTAGTGATCGAGCGCCGTGGTGAACGAACGGCCCCAGGCCCCCGGATCGAGGAAGGCCGCCATGAACGGCAGACCGAGCGACAGCGTCTCGAACTCGTAGCCGCCGACGAAGCCTCGTGACGGATCATGGCGCGCCTCGTCGCGGATGATGCCGGCCATGGTGGTGCCGCGATACATATGCACCGGCTTGTCGAAGATGGCATAGACCGAGCCCGTGGTGTGGCGCATGTAGTTCTTGCCCACCTGCCCCGACGAGTTGGCAAGGCCATCGGGGAATTTGCCCGACGCCGAATTGAGCAACAGCCGCGGGCTTTCGATGGAGTTGCCGGCGACGGCGACGATGCGGGCCTTCTGCTCCTGCAGCTTGCCGTCCTTTTCGGCGTAGACCACGCCGGTCACCTTGCCCGAGTCATCATGGTTGATCTTGACCACCATGGCGTTCGGCCTGACCTCGAGATGGCCTGTCGCCTCGCCCTTGGGGATCTCGGTGTAGAGCGTCGACCATTTGGCGCCCCATTTGCAGCCCTGGAAGCAGAAGCCGGTTTGCTGGCAGGACATGCGGTCGTCGCGCTCGACCGAGTTGATCGCCATGTTGCCAGTGTGGCATTCCTTGTAGCCGAGCTTGTCGGCGCCGGCCTTCAACACCTTGAAATTGTTGTTGCCCGGCAATCTCGGCCAATCGTTGGTGCCGGTGACGCCCATCTTGGCTTCGGCCTTGGCATAGTATGGCTCCAGCTCGGACAGCGTGATCGGCCAGTCGAGCAGGTTGGCGCCCTCCAGTTTGCCGTAGGTCGACAGCGTCTTGAACTCGTGTTCCTGGAAGCGCAGCGACGCTCCGGCCCAGTGGGTTGTCGAACCGCCGACCGACTTGACGATCCAGGCCGGCAGGTTTGGAAAATCCTTGGCCACTCGCCAGTCGCCGGAGGTGGTGCGCTTGTCCTTCCAGGCAAGCTGGGTGAACGAATCCCACTCGTCGTTGACAAAATCCTCGTATTCGTGACGCGCGCCGGCTTCCAGGATGACGACGTCGACACCCTTCTGGGCAAGTTCGTTGCCGAGCGTGCCGCCGCCGGCGCCCGAGCCGATGATGACGACCACGCCGTCGTTGTTCAGATCAAATGCTGCAGCCATGGTTTCCTCCCATGATTTTCTGTTTGCGGGTTCAAGAACGACGGGGCTCAGAGCCACTCGATGTCGTTGAAACCGCGCGCGATGTAGCCGCCCTTGGAAAAGGACTCGCCCTCGTAGCCGAAGATCGGCCAGACCTCTTTCTGGTTGTAGAGGCTGACGACGAGGCCACCACGGATGGCCTGGAAGAACGGCGTTGCCTCGACCTGCTTCAGCACAGCGACGCGCTGGTCCTCCCAGCCAAGGCCCCGGTAGCCTCCATCCCCTGACTTCTTGTCGAGGTCGGCGATGCCGTCTTCGATCATCGTCTTGTAGGCGGCGTCCTTGCCGGCCTGCTCGTCATGGCCTTTCACGGCAATGGCGTAATTTTTGTCGGGAACCTGATCGTGCGGATAGATGTCGCGCGCCATCTGGATCAGCGTCGCCATGGTTTCGGGCTTGAGCGCCGATGTCTCGAGCCCCCAGGCATGTTCGGGGCTGATGACCGCGCTGCCGGAGATGACGAGCAGCGCGCCGATGCCACCGCGTTTGAGAAGCTCACGACGTGAAAGTCCAGGCTTCCCGTCATAGATCGTGACCATTTATTCCTCCCTGCTTGCTATTTGCGCCCTGCTGAGCGCCGTTGCTGGCACCGCACCTGCCGGTGCGGTCGCACTGTCCCCTATTTGAAGCGACCTCCGCGTTGCAGAACCTCGATCTTGTAGCCGTCCGGATCCTCGATGAAGAAGAAGCGGGCGATCAGCGATCCGTCATGGTTGAACTCGACGAGCTTCTTGGGGTTGAGGCCGAGCGCGCCGAGCCGATCATGTTCGCTGTCGAGGTCGGCGACCGAGACCGCGAGGTGACCGTAACCATCGCCAAGTCCGTAAGGCTCGATCCGACCCTTGTTCACGGTCAGTTCGAGTTCGAACCCTGACTCGGCATTGCTGAGGTAAATGAGTGTGAATGTCTCGAAGTCCAGCCTGTCGGCGACATCGAGCCCGAAGGCATTCCTGTAAAAATCGATGGATCGGGCCTCATCGAGAACCCGGATCATGGAATGGATCGCTTTGGCCAAATCAGTCTCCGCCCTGGTCTGGAACCGATTATGGGCGGCGCGGGGGAAAAATGGTGGCAGCCGGTTACCACGCCCAAAACCGTGAACTGGCTTGCCTAGTGCATGTCGCGCAAAACTGGCCCCGGTTTTGCGAGAACGACATGCATGAAGACAAACACCTAAAGCGCGTCGCCTGAACCCATTCAAACGCGACGCGCTTTAGGGGACAGGGACGAAAGTCCGATTGCCGTTCCGGCAATTTTGCCCGAGAATGCGGATGGGGACAGGTCGAGCAGTATCAGACCGCACGCCTGCCCGCCCAAGACCAACAAGCATGGGAGGTTTGTCGGATGTGCAGGGTATTTGCGGGCCAGGACCCCGAAGGCTATCGCCAGATCAACCGGTCGATTCGCATCGACGGCCACTCGACCAGCATCCAGCTTGAAGCGACATTCTGGGCGTTGCTTGATGAGATCGCCGAAAACCAGGGCCTGACGACGCCGAAATTCATCTCGAAGCTTTACGACGAAGCCATCGAGATCAACGGCGCCATTCCAAACTTTGCCTCGATGCTGCGCACCACCTGCGCGCTCTATTTGCGCGGCCATCGTCCAGGCATGGATGAACAGATGGTGCCGAAGCGGCAAGCCGCCTAGAGCAATTCCAGGAAAAGTGTGAAACGGTTTTCCCGATTGCGTCAAAACAAAGAGATAGAGCGGTTCGGCGTTTCCGTGAAACGGTGAACCGCCCTAGCCTCCTTCCACGGCGACAGCGAGCGCCAGCCGGCTCATATCGGTGAACAGGTCCTGACGCTCGGAGTAGTCGGTCAGTTCCCCGGTCTCGATGTTGTCGACCACCGTGCAGATCGACAACGCCCGAGCCCCGAAATGCTCGGCGATGCGATAAAGCGCGCTGGTTTCCATATCCACGGCCAGAGCACCGGCTGCCTGCGCATCGGCAAAGCGGCCGCGTCCTTCCGGGTGATAGAAGATGTCGCTGCAAACCGTCAGGCCGGCACAATGGTCGATGCCGAGTTCGGCTGCCTTGGCCAGCGCACAACTGAGAAGTGCCGGATCCGGACCGGCGACGGCTTTGTAGAGGCCGAAGACCTGACCGCTTTGAGCGCTTTCCGCCTGCGCCGATTGCGAGATGACAAGGCTGCGCAGCTTGGCCTTGGCGGTCAGGCTGCCGCAGGTGCCGGTGCGGATCAACGTCCGGGCACCATAATAGTCAAGCAATTCATGCGCATAGATCAGAAACGACGAGACACCGATGCCTGTCGCCTGGATGCTGATGGGTTTGCCGCGAAACAGTCCGGTAAAGCCAAGGGCGTAGCGTCGGCGATTGATGCAGCGCGGCGCTTCCAGAAAAGTTTGCGCCATCCATTCGGCGCGCTGCGGATCACCCGGCAGCAACACCGTGTCGGCGTAGGCACCCTTGTCTGCTTCGTTGTGTGGCGTCAACCGCTGCTCCCCCAAGCCCACTTGCCGTTTCACCCGCAATCATGGCGTTGTCACGGCGTAGCGCAAGGGAAAGAGCATCAGAAAATTCTAAGACTCCAGCACATCCTTGACGATCGTCGCCAGTTGCTTGAGCGAAAACGGCTTTGGCAGGAAGCCGAAATGCGCATCTGCCGGCAGGTTTCTGGCGAATGCGTCCTCGGCATAGCCGGACACGAAGACGAATTTGATGTCCGGCTGGCGCTTGCGCAATTCACCAAGCAGCGTCGGCCCATCCATTTCCGGCATCACCACGTCGGAGACGACGATGTCGACCTTGCCGCCCAGCGCCTCGAACACTTCCAGCGCCTCGACGCCCGAGGATGCCTCGTGCACGGTATAGCCGCGCGATACCAGCGCCCGCATGCCGCCCATGCGCACCGCGTCCTCGTCCTCGACGAGCAGCACCGTGGCCGAGCCGGACAGATCCTTGGCCGCATCGGCAACCTTCGCCGGTGCCGCCGGCAGATCGTCGGGCTCGCCTGCTTTTTTCGCTTCCGCGATATGACGCGGCAGGAAAATGCGGAAAGTCGAGCCCTTGCCGACCTCGGAATCGCAGAAGATGAAGCCGCCGGTCTGCTTGATGATGCCGTACACCATCGACAGGCCAAGCCCGGTGCCCTTGCCGACCTCCTTGGTGGTGAAGAAGGGCTCGAAAATCTTCTTGAGCACGTCGGGCGCGATGCCGCTGCCGGTATCCTCGACTTCGACCACGACATAGTCGGCTGGGGTGAGTTCGCGGTAGGAAAAGGCCTTGCATTCCTCGGTGGCCACATTGCGCGTGCGCACGGTGAGATCGCCGCCCGCCGGCATGGCGTCGCGCGCGTTGACCGCAAGATTGACCACCACCTGTTCGAACTGCCCGATATCGACCTTGACCGGCCACAGGTCGCGGCCATGGTCGACCTTCAGCTTGATGTCGTTGCCGACAAGGCGAGCCAGCAGCATCCTGAGATCGGCCAGCACGTCGGTCAGGTTGAGCACCTCCGGCCGCAGCGTCTGCTTGCGCGAGAAGGCCAGCAATTGCCGCACCAGCGAGGCCGCCCGGTTGGCATTCTGCTTGATGTTCATGATGTCGGGGAAGGATGGGTCCGACGGGCGATGGTTGGTCAACAAAAGGTCGGACGCCATGATGATGGCGGTCAGCACATTGTTGAAGTCGTGCGCGATGCCGCCGGCGAGCTGGCCGACCGCCTGCATCTTCTGGCTTTGCGCCATCTGCCCTTCGAGCGCTTTCTGCTCCGTCGTCTCGACGGCGTAGACGATGGCCGACTCCTCGGCGCCCTCGCCGCCGGTGCCGTCGGCGACCGCGTTGACGTAGAAACGGATGTGCCGGTCGTCGTTGCCGGGCAGCAAGGTGTCGATCGGCTCGATGTCGGCCTGCCGCTGCTGCGCCTTTTCGAAAGCCGCGGCGAAGGCCGGCCGATCGCGCTCGTGGATCACCGTGTCGAGCCGCACACGACGATCGACGGCGTCGCGGTCGACGACCGACGAAAACAGCGACAGGAAAGGCGCATTGGTGCGCAGGATGCGCCCGCTGTGGTCGACACCGGCTATCGCCATCGGTGTCGAGTTGAAGAAGCGGGTGAAGCGCACTTCCGAAGCGCGCAGGTCGGCCGAGGCGTCCTCGCCCTGCGTGCGGTTGAGCACGATCGTGCGCGTTGGCCCGTTGAGGCCTTCGCGGCTGGCCGAAACGCGGTGCATGAAACGCACCGGCAGTGCTTCGCCCGTCATCGTCGTCAAGTCGAGATCGATGACCGCGTTGCGTGTCGTTCCGGGGTCGGCCTTGACCGAGCGGACCAATGCCATGCCGTCGCCGGCCACGATCTCCGGCAGGGTGACGGAGCCGGGCGTGAAGCTGGTAAGGTCGATGCCCAGCCATTCGGCAAGCGTGGCGTTGATGTAGGTGACGCGACCGTCCTGGTCGGCCGAAAAGAAGCCGGCTGGTGCGTGGTCGAGGTGATCGATCGCCTTCTGCAGGTCGAGGAAGAAACGCTCCTGCTCGGCCCGCTCCTGCGAGATATCGGCAAGCTGCCAGGCCAGCATCGGCAGCCGCTGGCCCGGAATGCTGAAGGCGCGGGCACGCGCCCGGTACCAGCGGGCGCCGGGCTCGGCGCCCGGCCGAATGGACTGCGCGAGACGAAACTCGCCGTCGCCCGGCTGGCCGTCGCGCAGGCCGGACGCCAGCCGATAGATCGTCACCGAGGCTTCGGGGACATCCGAGAGCAACCCCTCGACCGTCTTCAGGTCGGCCGCCGACGTCGCTCCGGTCATGTCGGCATAGGCCCGATTGGCGTAGACGACGCGGCCCTTTGTGTCCGTGACGAGAAGGCCCTGCGACATCGAATCAACGAATGCCTTCGACAGTTCGTCACCGGTCGAGCGTGGCGTGATCTGCACGAAGCCGATCGCCGTGGCGAACAGGAAGCCGACACCGATCATCGCCAGCACACCGAGCATGCCAAGCAGAAAAGGGTCGCCGAGGCGCTCGCGGAAAAGGCCGAAGACGATCGCGGCCCCGGTCAGAACGACGATGAAGATGATGAGCCGGGTGACCGCGCCCGGTCGCGTATTCTGGTCGACGATCGGTACCGGATAGAAATCGCCGCGCGCTTCCTTGGCCATGTGCCCCCTGCTCGTGAATTCCGGTGTTCCGACACCCGCCCCTAGCGGGTTGAATCACATTCTCCTAGTCCGGAAAAGGCCTGGGCGGCAAATGTCGGATAAAAATGATATCTTCCGGCCTTCGGAGTTTTCAAGCTGTTCATCAAGCGCGAAACGCAACTTGCGGTGGCCCGCCGCAACGGTCTAGTGTCGCGTCACTTCCAAGGGCAATCAGGTAAAACCAATGCAATGGCTGGATAGCGTGGCGGGCCCCGGTTATGCCGCAGCACTGTTGTGGACGTTTGCAGCGCTCGTCCTGCTGGTCATCGTTCTGGTCATCATCAAGCTCGTGCGCAATCTGACGTTCGGAACCTTCGTTGCCGGCGGCAGGAACCGCAAGACGCGGCTGGCCGTCATGGACGCCACCGCCGTCGACAGCCATCGACGGCTGGTGCTGATACGCCGCGATGATATCGAACATCTGCTGCTGATCGGCGGCCCGACCGACGTTGTCGTCGAACGTGACATCCGGCTTTCGGCGCCACGCCGTCCGGCGCTGACCGGAGATGGCGGCTTGCAGCCCGTCCCGGCCGCCGCGGCCCCGGCGGCGAGACCGCGGGCGCCTCACTCCGCTCCGCCGCCGCCGGTGAGGCAGGCACCTGCTCCGCAGCCGGTGAGCGCGGCGCCGCACGCACGCCCGCGTCAAACAGCGCCGGCGCCAACACCGGCGCCAGCACCGAAGCCGCAGAGTTACCAGCCGGCCAATGTCACGCCGGTGCCCGCCTATGGATCCGCGAATGCCAATGCTATCAGGCACGCGCCGCCACCGCCAAGGCAGGACAGCATCGATGATACGCTGATGAAGGAACTCGAAGTGTCGCTTGACCAGCCGCGTTCGAGCGACCCGGTGAGCAAACCGGTGGCGAAGGCGCCGCCGTCGCTTGACGACGAAATGACGAAGCTTCTGGGCGAACTCTCCAGCCAAAAGAGATGATCAGATCCTGATCTGCCCCGCCAGTCGGGAAATTGGACCGGTCAAGGTCTTGGGCGTGCATTCGCCTGTTCGGACAGATGCGTGGCGCGCCAACAAAAATGGCCGGAAAACCGGCCATTTCAACGTCAGCGTCACTGCAAACTGTCTTGAGCGCAGCCCTTGGCCGATGCGTCAGTCGTCGCGATAGACCTTTTCGCGGCGCTCATGCCGCTCCTGCGCTTCGATCGACAACGTCGCGATCGGACGGGCATCGAGCCGCTTCAGCGCGATCGGCTCGCCGGTCTCCTCGCAATAGCCGTAAGTGCCTTCGTCGATGCGCTGCAGGGCGGAATCGATCTTTGCAATGAGCTTTCGCTGACGGTCGCGGGCCCTGAGTTCGATAGCGCGGTCAGTTTCCGAAGAGGCGCGGTCGGCAAGATCGGGGTGGTTGGCGTTTTCCTGTTGCAGGATTTCGAGTGTTTCGCGCGCTTCGCGCAATATGTCATTCTTCCAGGTGACGAGCTTTTGGCGGAAGTAGGATTTCTGCCGCTCGTTCATGAACGGCTCGTCTTCGGAGGGTATGTAATCGGCGGTAACGATGTCGTTCATTCGACTCACCCAAACTGCCCCAAATTTTGCGCCTATATATTCGCGGTCCGACGCCTGCACAAGCGCAATCGGCCGCCGTCTCACGCAATTGTTAATGTGCGGTGGCTGGCGCCTTTGCAGCAGCGGATGGTCGTTTTGATACCAAACTCCGCTCCGACACTTTGGATCCCGTGCAACATGCTTTTCGAAGATCGGCGTGATCTTCGGGCCGAAGCACAGGCGCCTTTTGCGGCGCCGCACCATGGGTGATTCGCTGTGTTTGAAGAACACGGGCCATTGTGCGCAACGCCTTTCTCGTGGCTAATCCCTAGAGTTTCGGCATTCGGCGTCAGCGGAGGTTGGGTGAGCACGCTTTATCTGTTGCGACATGCGAAGGCCGGCTGGGCACTGCCCGGCATGCGCGATTTCGATCGCCCGCTCGACGCATCCGGCCGCGCCGATGCCGAAATGATGGGCGCGGCGATGCGGTCCCGCTGCTATGTTCCGGACCTGACCCTCTGCTCCAATGCCAAACGCGCCAAGGAGACGCTGGAAGGCCTGGCCGGCCAGACCGACACCGGCCGGGTTCTGTTCTTCGACACGCTCTACAGCGAAGACGCCGCCGGTTACCTCCGCCTCATCCGCGACAATGGCGGATCGGGTTCGTTGCTGGTCATCGGCCACAACCCGATGACGGAAGATCTCGCCATGGCGGTTTCGGGCGACGGCGACGAGACGGCGCGGGCAACGCTCACCCACGGGTTCCCGACCATGGGCCTGGCGGTCGTCCGCTTCGACGGCGATCTCGCAAAAGCCGCCCAGAACGCCGGCTATCTCGAAGCGTTCCTGACGCCGGCCGATCTCTGAAGCCATTTCAAAGCCGGGTTCCACAGCCTATATCGGACGGACCGAAGCCCGAGAGATCATATTTTGGCATCATCGCTGACCACCTTCACCGACGAGGCGAGGATTGCCCTCGATACGCTGTCGGGCCGGGCCACCGGGCTTTTTTCTCCATCGCTGCGATTGGGTGTCACGGGTCTGTCCCGCGCCGGCAAGACAGTGTTCATATCGGCCTTTGTCCACAATCTGATCCATGGCGGGCGCCTGCCGCTGTTCGAGGCTCAGAAATCCGGGCGCATCGCCCGTGCCTTCCTTGAACAGCAGCCCGACGACGCCGTGCCGCGCTTCCAGTACGAGGATCATATCGCCGCACTGGTCAACGATCGCGCCTGGCCCGATTCGACGCGCGCCATTTCGGAATTGCGGCTGACCATCGAATATGAATCGGCCTCCGGCTGGAGCCGCATGTTTTCCTCCGGCAAACTGTCGGTCGATATCGTCGACTATCCCGGCGAATGGCTGCTCGACCTGCCGCTGCTCGGCAAATCCTTCGCCGATTTTTCCCGCGAAGCCTTCGAAATGGCCGTTTTGCCGGTGCGCGAGGACCTGTCGCCGGCCTGGCGGGCGCTGTCGGCGGAGATCGACCCGAACGCCGATGCCGACGAGATGACGGCGCGCCGCCTGGCCGAAAGCTTCGCCGCCTATCTGAAGGCGTGCAAGCTCGACGAGCGGGCGCTTTCGACCTTGCCGCCCGGCCGCTTCCTGATGCCTGGCGATCTCGAAGGCTCGCCCGCACTGACCTTCGCGCCCCTGGCTGGGCTCGGCGACAAGCGTCCGCGCCCAGGGTCGCTGCACGCCATGATGGACAGGCGTTATGAGGCCTACAAGACGCATGTCGTCAAACCGTTCTTCCGCGAACACATCACGCGCCTCGATCGTCAGATCGTGCTGATCGACGCCATGCAGGCCCTGAACGCCGGCCCCGGCGCCATGGCCGACCTGGAGCGCGCGGTGACAGAGATCCTCAGTTGTTTCCGTCCCGGTCGGGGCAGCTTCCTCACCGACCTGTTTTCACGGCGCATCGACCGCATCCTGGTTGCCGCGACCAAGGCCGACCATCTGCACCACGAAAGCCATGACCGCCTGCAAGCAATCGTGCGGCGGCTTGCCGACCGCGCCGTGGCACGGGCGAATTTCACCGGCGCCGATGTCGATGTGGTCGCCATGGCGGCCGTGCGCGCGACACGCGAAGGCACTGTCAAACAGGGCCGAGAGACGCTTCCCGTCATCATCGGCACACCGATCGCCGGCGAGAAGATCAACGGCGAAACGTTTGATGGAAAAACGGAAACAGCCATATTTCCCGGTGATTTACCGGAGAATATTGATGCGGTGTTCGATATTTCGGGACCCGATCACAAGCAGGACGCTGTGGATCCGGCAATCCGCTTCGTCCGTTTCCGTCCACCAAAGCTCGAACGCACGGCCGAAGGTGTCACGCTGTCGCTGCCGCATATCCGGCTCGACCGTGCCTTGCAGTTCCTGATTGGAGATCATCTGGCATGACCGCGCCCCGCAAGCCGGCCGCATTTCGTATCGAGCCGGAAGCCCTACCAAGACAAGAGGCGCCTGAGGCGCGCCGTGCCCGGGCCGGCACCCGTGCCCAGGCCGACGCAGAGCGGAAGCCCCGCGCGATGAAGACCGATGTCGCCATGGTCATCCCGGCGGAAGTCGATGTCTTCGACGAACCCGACATCGTTACCGCCGAACCACCGCCGGCGATCGCCCCCAGAAGGCGGTCGCTGCTTGGCAGCATCTTCTTCGGCGCCTTTGGCGTGCTGGTTTCGCTGGCTGTCGGCCTGTGGACCGATCAGCTCATACGGGACCTCTTTGCGCGCGCCGAATGGCTGGGCTGGCTGGCAGCCGGCATGGCGGCCATCGCCTTGCTGGCACTTCTGGTCATCCTCATCCGCGAGTTCCTGGCAATCGCCCGCCTCGCCGAGGTCGAAAAGCTGCAGAAGCGAGCCCTCGATGCCATTGCACGCGACGATCCCAAGGCGGCACGATCGGTGGTCGACGAGCTGTCGGCCTTCGTCGCCGCCAAGCCCGAAACCGCGGCCGGCCGGCGCGCGCTGGCCGAACTGCGCGGCGAAATCATCGACGGCGGCAATCTGGTGCGCCTGGCCGAAGCCGAAATTCTCGGCCCCCTCGATGCCAGGGCAAAGGTGATGATTCTCGAGGCCGCCAAACGCGTCTCACTGGTGACGGCGGTCAGCCCGCGCGCGCTGGTCGATGTCGCCTATGTCGTGTTCGAGGCCGGACGCCTCATTCGCCGCCTGTCGGAACTTTATGGCGGGCGGCCGGGAACGCTCGGTTTCTTCCGCCTGGCGCGCAGCGTGCTGGCGCATCTGGCGGTCACTGGCTCGATCGCCGTCGGCGACAGTTTCGTCCAGCAGATCGTCGGCCACGGCCTGGCGGCGCGCCTTTCGGCCAAGCTTGGCGAGGGCGTCGTCAATGGCATGATGACGGCGCGCATCGGCATCGCGGCGATGGAGACGGCGCGTCCCCTGCCCTTCAGCGCCGCGAAGCGTCCGGGACTGGGCGATTTCCTCTCGGCGCTGACATCGTTTGCAACCAGGAAAGGTGCTGAAACAACCTCATCCGGCAAGTGAACCGGACTGCAGCATTTGGACCTTCGGAATTGTTACCGGACTGCTTTCCGGTGGGCTCGTAGTGACGAAGCATTAACCAATCTTGTTCATGGTCAGACGGGTTCCAAACAGCCTCTTTGTTGCCGGGTGTCGTCGATGAAAAGTGTAATTCTGTCCAGCGTCTTGCCGCTGGCAACCGTGATCACAGCACTCGTCGGTATTGCCGGAGCGGCTTCCGCGGCGGAACCGGACAAGCAGTTCTTCCAGTCGGCCGAAGGCAAATGGATCGGCCCCGGCGAAATCGTCGCCGGCAAATACAAGGGCACCAAATTCAACTGCAGCTTCACCGGCTCGACGCCGGACGGCAAGGTCGGCATGTCACTCGACGGCGGTTGCCGGGTCGGCATGTTCACCCAGCAGATGTCGGCCAAGATCGAGCGCAAGGGCCGTGAGGGCTACAAGGGCAGCTTCATGGGTGGCGCGACCGGTTCCGGCCTCGACATCATCGGCGGCAATGTCGTCGATGCCCGCAAGGTGGTTTTCACCATCAACCGCAACCAGCTGCGCGGCGTCATGCAGGCCCGCATCCCCGACGACAATTCAATGACGGTGACCATTGCGGTGCGCGTCGACGACCAGTTGGTGCCGGTGATCGGGATGAGCCTGAAGCGCGTCGATGCCGTCGAAGTCGGTTCCATCGCGCCGAACTGAACAATCACCGATCCCTGATGCATGTCGCCCAAAGTGGCCCCGCTTTTGGCGGAACAACATGCACAAAAACAAAGACAAAAAAGGCGGCGACCCACGGTCGCCGCCTCGTTTAAACCGCTTGAACCAGGCGCTTAGCCCTTGATCGCGGCCGTCACCTCGTCATAGGCCTTGCAGGCGTCGGCCAATGTCGTGGCGCCCTGATATTTGGTTGTCACTGCCTGCACCTTGGCCGTCAGATCAGCCGCCTTGGACGGGTCCTTGGTGATCGCCTCCTGCAGCGCGGCAGCCATGTCCTGCGCTTTCTTGGTTGCGATCTCGGCCGTGCACTCAGGCGCCTTCGAGCAAGCCGAACCGGCAAGCACCGCCAGGCCGACGGCAACAAACAAAAACTTCTTCATGTCAGTCATCTCCTCAAAAGGGCTCGACTTGATCGTCGCTCACCCTCCAATGGCCGAAGCCGAGCGTCCTTAGCCTTCGATTGTGGCAAGATGCAACGCGGTCCCGGCGTCACTTGTATAACGCGCCTGCAACATCGCCGGTGATCCGGATTCGGGCTGTTCGATCCCCACCGAAGCCCCTATCTTCGCCCCTTGTCATAGAACTCCGAAATCGGAATCGGTCCTCAAACGAGCGGAATGGCGGCATGGCTGTAGAGGCATCGAGCAGCGATCTGGTTCAGGTGGTGGCGCTGCTTGCAGCCGGCGTTGTCGCCGTTCCCATCTTCAAGCGCATGGGCCTCGGCTCGATCCTCGGCTATCTGGCCGCCGGTGTGGTGATCGGCCCGTTTGGTCTCCGCGTCTTTTCCGAATCGGAAGCCATTCTTCATGTCGCTGAGCTTGGCGTGGTGATGTTCCTGTTCATCATCGGACTGGAAATGCAGCCGTCGCGGCTGTGGGGCCTGCGCCGCGAGATCTTTGGCCTCGGTGCACTGCAGGTCGGCGTCTGCGCGGTCTTGCTGACCGCTGTTGGCGTGGCGGGAGGGTTTCCAATCTCGCAATCCTTCGTCGCCGGCGCCGGCTTCGTGCTGACCTCGACGGCGATCGTCATGCAGCTTCTCGAGGAACGCGGCGAAATCGCCGAGCCGAAAGGCCAGCGCATCGTGTCGGTGCTGCTGCTCGAGGACCTGGCCATCGTGCCGCTGCTGGCCCTGATCGCGTTCCTGGCGCCCGGCGGCGCCGACACCAGCCTGACGGAGCGCCTCACCGAGGTCGGCATCGGCCTTGCCGCGATCGTCGGACTGGTACTGGCAGGCCGTTATCTGCTCAATCCGTTCTTCCGCATCCTGGCGGATGCGCGTGCCCGCGAGGTGATGACGGCTGCCGCCCTTCTGGTCGTCCTCGGATCGGCGCTCGCCATGCAGCTCAGCGGCCTGTCGATGGCGATGGGTGCATTCCTGGCCGGCGTGCTGCTGTCGGAATCGACCTTCCGCCATCAGCTCGAAGCCGACATCGAACCCTTCCGCGGCATCCTGCTCGGCCTGTTCTTCCTCGCCGTCGGCATGTCGCTCGACCTGCATGTGGTGGTCGCGAACTGGCGGCTGATTGCCATCTATGTCGTCGCCTACATGGTGATGAAGGCGCTCGGCATCTACATCGTCGCCCGGGTCTTGAAAACCGGCCATCGCGAAGCGCTGCAACGTGCGGTCTTCATGGCGCAAGGCGGCGAATTCGCCTTCGTCCTCTATTCGGCGGCCGCCGCGGTCGGCATCATCGACAACCAGGCCAACGCGACCCTGACGGCGATCGTCATCATCTCGATGGTGCTGACGCCGCTGGCGATCATCGCGCTGCGGTATCTCACGCCGCGCGACGAGCAGTCGCTCGACGGGGTCGACGTCGCCGATGGCCTGACCGGTAGCGTGCTGATCATCGGCTTCGGCCGCTTCGGCCAGATCGCCAGCCAGCCGCTGCTGCTGCGCGGCATCGATGTGTCGATCATCGACAATGATGTGGAGATGATCCAGGCGGCGGCCGATTTCGGCTTCAAGGTCTATTATGGCGACGGCACGCGCCTCGATATCCTGCGCGCCGCGGGTGCAGGCCGGACGCGCGCCGTGCTGATCTGCGTCGACAAGCCTGATGTGGCCGTTCGCATCGCCCAGCTGATCAAGGCCGAATTCCCACTGCTCACCGTGCTGGCCCGGGCTTTCGACCGCGGAACAGCGCTGCAGCTCATTCGCGCCGGCGTCGACTTCCAGCTGCGCGAAACCTTCGAATCGGCGCTGGTTTTCGGAGGTTCGGCGCTGGAGTCGCTCGGCGTAGATCCCGAAGACGTGGCCGAGGTGATCGAGGATGTGCGGCGCCGCGACACCGCCCGTTTCGAAACCCAGCTCGCCGAAGGTGTTCGCGCCGGACAACGCTTCTTGAGGGGCAATATCGGCACGCCCATCCCCACACCCCTCACCCAGCCGCGCCGTACCGGCCAGGCACTCAATGAAGAGACGGCCGGTGTTTTGCACAAATCCGAACCCGCGGATTGAACAAGGAATTATGCATGGAATTGGACAGCAGAGCCCTGTCGGTCACCAAATTCTGGCGCGACGCCGGCGAGGATGCATGGTTCGAGAAGAACGAGGCTTTCGATGCCGACTTCCGCAACCGCTTTCTCGATCTGCACTACGCAGCCGCGCGGCGTGAATGCGACGACTGGTCGGCACACGCCGAAGGCTCGCTGGCGCTGATGATCCTGCTCGACCAGTTTCCGCGGAACTGTTTTCGCGCCACCGGCCATATGTATGCGACCGATCCGCTGGCCAGATATTTCGCTGCAAAGGCGATCGCGGCGGGCCATGATCTGGCGCTCGACGAGGACGTCCGCGTCTTCCTCTATTTGCCGTATGAGCACTCGGAGCTGCTCGCCGACCAGCACATATCGGTCGAGCTGACGCGGGCCAGGGCCGAGCCCTATCTGAAATACGCCGTCGAGCACCGCGATATCATCGAGAATTTCGGCCGTTTCCCGCACCGAAACAGGATGCTTGGCCGCGAGACCACGCCGCATGAGCAGGGGTTCCTGGATGGCGGCGGCTTCTCCGGTTAAAAGGCCCTGCTGCCGCCTCCCCAAGCGTCAGACCAGCCACCAATCGCGGCCGGATGGCAATCGCTCGATACCGGACGTGTCGACCGCGACCAGCCGGTCCGCAACGCTGCGGCCACCGACAACCAGGCCCGGCGCGATCTCTGCCAGCGGCGCCAGCACGAAGGCGCGCTCCAGCATGCGCGGATGCGGCACTTCCAGTCCCGTCTCGTGAATGACGCGGTCGCCGAACACCAGAATGTCGATGTCGATCAGCCGCGGTCCCCAGCGCTCCTCGCGCACCCGCTTCAGCCGGCGTTCGGCATCAAGACAGAGGTCGAGCAAGGCGCGTGGCGCAAGCCCGGTGGAAATTTCGGCAGCCGCATTGAGAAAATCCGGCTGATCGAGCTTGCCCCAGGGTGGCGTGCGATAGAGCGAGGATACGCCGGTAACGCGCGTATCCGCGTCGGCATCCAGCATGCGCAGCGCCGCGCCCATCGACTTCGCCGGGTCGCCAAGATTGCCGCCAAGGCTGAGATAGACGGTGCTATTCGGGCCAGACAACGGTCACCTCGACGTAATCGAGCACACCGGGGACCGGGGCGTTGGGCTTGCGCACGGTGATCTCGGCCTTTTTGATCTGCGGAAAACGCGCCGTCAGCGCACGGGCCACCTCGAGCGCCAGGGATTCGATCAGAAAGCGGCGCTGCCCCGTGATGATCTTTTCGATCACCGTGAACGCGATACCGTAGTTGACCGTGTCCTCGATGGAATCCTCGACAAGCGCCCGGCCGGGATCAACGGTAAGAGCGGCATCGACATAGAAGCGCTGGCCGAGCCTTTCCTCCTCGTCCAGCACGCCGTGCCGGGCAAAGAATGCGCAATTCTTCATGCGGATGACATACATCGCTCAGTCTTTCGCCCAGTCGGTTTGACGCGCCAGCATAGCATCTGCGAGCGCCAGCGCGTCCACGTTGAATGCGACATCATGGACGCGAAACAGATCGGCGCCCTTGAGCCGCAGGATGACGCTGGTCGCCGCTGTTCCGACACCTCTGTCAGCCGCGTCGCGGCCGGTGACGGTGCCGATGAAGCGCTTGCGCGAGGTGCCGGCCATCAGCGGCAAGCCGAGCGCACTGAGCTCGGAAAAGCGAGCCATCAGATCGAGATTTTCCTCCGCCGTCTCCTTGGCGAAGCCGAATCCGGGATCGAGCACGATATGGTCGTCGGCAACGCCATTCTGACGGGCGATTTCCAGCGATTTTCGCAGGAACGCCAACTGATCGGCAATCACGTCCGGCAGCTTCTCGCGGTCCCGCCCGGTATGCATGATCACAAGCCCGGCGCCGGCGTCGGCGGCGACACGGGCAATGTCGGGCTCGCGCTGCAAACCCCAGACATCGTTGACGATATGCGCGCCGGCGGCCACCGCGAGCCGGGCGGTGTCGGCGCGATAGGTATCGACCGAAATCAGCACCTCGCCGGCGCTTGCCAGCGCTTCGATCACCGGCAGGATGCGGGCCTGTTCGTCGCTCGGCGATATCGCGGCGGCACCCGGGCGGGTCGATTCTCCGCCGACATCGACGACCAGTGCCCCTTCCCCGATCATGCGCCGTGCCTGGACCAGCGCCTTTTCGGGGGCGTCGAACAGACCGCCGTCGGAAAAGCTGTCGGGCGTGACATTGAGGATGCCGACCACCACGGCCTTGCCGCCAAGGTCGAGATGGCGTCCATGCGCCAAGTGCCATCGCCTAGCCGTCATTGCTCAGCAACCATAGGCTCATCAACCAAGAGGCTCATCAACGATGTGTGATCCGCAGCGGATCAATTCCGTTGCGCTGGCAACGGCCGTAAAGCAAGGTGATCGAAGAGGCAACATGATGAAACGATCCATGCTTGGCATGAAACCATCCCTGCTCTGTGCGCTGCTGCTTGCCGCCACTGCCGTCCCGGCCGGTGCGGCCAATCTCGTCAAGACGTACAGCTATTTCGCCATCGGCGGCAGCACCCTCGACGACATCGAGGCACAACTCTCCAAACGCGGGCCGGAGGTGAAAAGCACGGGCACGCGGCACCCGGGCGCCACGCAGATGGCCTTCACCACCCGCATAAGCTATGCGAAGACATCGAACTCCTGCCGGATCGCCGACGCGGTGGTGACCGTCAAGGTGAAGGTGATCCTCCCCGAATGGCGCCGTCCGCGCAAGGCCGATGCCGATGTCAGGCTGTTTTGGGACACGCTGGCCGCCGACATTAAGCGCCATGAGGAGCGCCATGTCGAGATTGCCAAAAACCATGGCCGCGAACTCGAAGAGGACCTGAAAGCCGCCTACCCGCAAAAGAATTGCGACGCCGCCAAGGCCAAGGCCGCCGAAATCACCGCGGCCGTTCTTGCCAGGCATGACCGGGCACAGGTGCAGTTCGATCGTGTCGAAAGCGTCAATTTCGAAAGCCGCATCCTGCGGCTGCTGCGCTATCGCATCGAACGCATCGAGAGTGGTCAGCTGCCGCCGGCCTGACTCGAAAACCAGCGGCGCCGGCGAAAGCCAAATTCACTGAAGCGTAGTGCCAGTTTCGAAAAACTTTCGGGCGCCTGTCGAAATCGGCCTATACGGGACGACATATATCAGGCTCGCCAGGCACGGGCTTCAAAACGCCAATGCAATCAAAATGGTCAAAGGACCGGACAGGGCCGAACAAGGCCGGTCAATCGCAAGCTTACGGATGAACGATCATGGACCAGGCTGTCGACAAGCAAACGATGGTGGAAACCGGCACGCCACTGACCGAAACCGAAAAGAACGCCATCATCGCCGGCGTGCTCCTGTCGATGCTGTTGGCGGCACTTGATCAGACCATCGTCGCACCTGCCATGCCGACCATCGGGCATGCGCTCGGCCATGCGCAATATCTACCATGGATCGTTACCGGATACCTCTTGACCGCGACCGCCATGGCGCCGCTCTACGGCAAGATTTCCGACGTCTATGGCCGCCGGCCAACTGTTTATGCGGCAATCCTGATCTTTCTCCTGGGATCGCTGGTCAGCGCCATGGCCCCCAACATGTTTGTGCTGGTTGTCGGACGGGCGATCCAGGGCGCTGGTGGCGGCGGCCTGTTCACCTTGACGCAGACCGTCATCGGCGACCTTGTTCCGCCACGCGAGCGGGCGCGCTACACCGCCTGGATCTCCGGCACCTGGGCTGTCGCCAGCATCGCCGGGCCGCTGCTCGGCGGTACATTTGCCGAACATCTCCACTGGTCGCTGATTTTCTGGATCAACATTCCGCTCGGCCTGCTAGCCATGGCGATCATCAACAAGCCGCTCAAGAAGCTGCCAATCGCCGCAAAGCAGCATCGCATCGACGGCCTGGGCGCGCTGCTGCTTGTCGCGGCCACGGCATTGTTGCTGCTGGCGCTCAACTGGGGCGGCAGCGAATATCCATGGCTGTCGCGCGAAATTCTCGGGCTGTTGGCCGCTTCAGTGGTTTTCTGGGCTGCTTTCGCACTGCGTCTGCTGCGCGCGGCTGAACCGCTCATCTCGCTTGAGGTGCTCAGCAACCCAGTCGTTCTCACCGGCACCTCGTCAGTGTTCCTTTTGCAGGCCGCCAACATAGGTCTGGCGGTCTACCTGCCTGTCTATCTGCAGTCGATCGTCGGTCTCTCCGTCAGCGAGTCGGGTCTGGCGATGCTGGGCCTGCTGCTTGGCACCGTGGCCGGCGCGACGATCAGCGGGCGTATGCTACAGCATTTCACCCACTACAAGCGGATCGCGATGGTGGGTGTGCTCTTCGCCATGATATGCCTCGGCCTGCTCGCTTTTGTCGCCGGGAACGCCTCGCTGCTGGTTGTCGAGATCCTGACGATCTGCGTCGGCCTGGGCAGCGGGACGACCTTCCCGGTTGCCACCGTATCGGTCCAAAACGCCGTCGATCGCGCGCACCTCGGCGTCGCAACCGGCGTGCTCACCTTCCTGCGCTCACTGGGCAGCGCGCTGGGTGTCGCCATGCTCGGCGCTGTCGCGCTTGGCTACGGCCTGCCGCTTGCCGGTGAAGGCACGCTGGCCATCGGACAGGTTATTTCAGCCGCGCCATTCGAGATGATCTTCCTTGTCGCCGCGGCGACGCTGCTCATGGCGCTGATCGCACTCGGCCTGATGCCGGAAATACCGCTTCGCGGTCAGGCCGAGCATGCACCGGTGATGGCGGAATAGAGCAATTCACGGTTTCCGCCAGGAATTGTGCGGAAACAGACGGCTGGCGCAACGCTGAGGTGGTCCGGCGGCTCAGCCGACGACGCCGAGTTTCTTCTGCAGGCTGGTCGACGAGGTCGTGTACTGGAACACGATGCGCTCGCCGGGGCTGATGATGCGCTTGGCAGCCTGCGCCATCAGCGCCACCTCGTGGAAGCCCGACAGGATCAGCTTCAGCTTGCCGGGATACCAGTTGATGTCGCCGACCGCGAAGATGCCTGGCACCGACGTCTGGAACTTCTCGGTGTCGACCGGAATGAGGTTCTCGTGAAGATTGAGCCCCCACTCCGCGATCGGCCCGAGCTTCATGGTCAGGCCGAAGAACGGCAGCATGCGGGTGCAGGGCACCTCGACATCTCCGTCCGGCCCCTTGATGACAGCCGATGAGAGCTGGCCGTCCGCGCCGGTCAGTCCGGTCACTTGCCCGACCTGGAACTCCAGCTGCTTCATCTCCTGCATGGCATACATCTTGTTGACGCTGTCGGGTGCGGCGCGGAATTCGGGCCGCCGGTGCACCAGCGTCACGCTCTTCGCCACCGGCTGCAGGTTGAGCGTCCAGTCGAGCGCCGAATCGCCGCCGCCGACAATGACAAGGTCGTGGCCGCGAAAATCGTCCATCCTGCGTACCGAGTAGAAGACGCTCTTGCCTTCATAGGGTTCGATGCCCGGGATCGGCGGCCGCTTGGGCTGGAAGGAACCGCCGCCGGCGGCAATCACCACGACCTTGGCCTCGAACACCTCATTCTCGTCGGTGGTGACGCGAAAGCTGCCGTCCTCCAGCTTTTCCAGGCTGGAAACCATGCGGTTGTAGGTGAAGTCAGGCTTGAACGGCGCGACCTGCTCGAGCAGTCTGTCGACCAGCCCCTGCGCAGAGATCGAAGGCCAGCCTGGAATGTCGTAGATCGGCTTTTCCGGATAGAGTTCCGCGCATTGGCCGCCCGGCCGGTCGAGGATGTCGATCAGGTGGCACTTCATGTCGAACAGACCGAGCTCGAACACGGCAAACAGGCCGACCGGCCCTGCCCCGACAATGAGGACGTCTGTCTTGGTGATGTCGGTCATGCGGTGTGCCTCGCTGCGCATGACCCCGAAAATCGGAATCGATTTTCGGAAAGGATCATGCGCCAAATAAAAGTGCTACAGCGTCCTTTGCGCGCCCAAGAGGACGCGCGGCGCTGTAGCGGAAACCGCGTGACACTGCATGAGCAATGCGCCGCTGCCAAGCAGCAGCCGGCAAAAATCGGTGTCTCAGCCCTGGCGGGCCGGCACCCGGACGACCAAACCGTCAAGCGCGTCGCGCACCTTGATCTGGCACGACAGCCGCGAGTTCGGCTGGACCTCATAGGCGAAGTCCAGCATATCCTCTTCCATCGCTTCCGGCTCGCCGACTTGCGCCGTCCATGCCTCGTCGACATAGACATGGCAGGTCGCGCAGGCGCAGGCGCCGCCGCACTCCGCCTCGATCCCCGGCACCGCGTTGCGGATCGCGTTCTCCATGACCGTCGAGCCGTTTTCGGCGTCCATGTCGAATTGTGTGCCGTCATGGGCGATGAAAGTCAGCTTGGTCATTTGTCACCTGAAGGAGTCTCGCCCGAGATAATCACTCCGGCAGACAAGTCAACTGCGCGCGAAAGCGCCGCTCGGTGACGTTTTTCCGCAAACCGGGTTCAGCGACTGATGGCGGCGATGAAATCGCGCACTTCGTCGATCAGGACACCAAGCCGCCCGAGCGTCTGGTTGTCTTCCGGCCGGTGCTCGATCTCGGTGGCGCAATCGGCGATGGCAAAGGCACCGACACCCCGTGCCGAACCTTTCAGCCCATGCGCCAGCAGAAGCCGGTCCTTGATGTCGGCATCGACTATTTTGTCGCGCACCGACAGCGCCTGTTGTACAAACAGCGCCAGCACCTCTTGCTCGAGGCTGCGGTCGCCCATCGTCTGGCGGGCAAGATGTGCCAAATCGACCGGCCGTGACCGCCTGGGTCCGGATACGTCGCCCCCGGGCATTGAGAAGGCAATGCCACTTTCGCCACGCATGAACTCGAACTCCGTTTCTTCGATCGCCCAAAAAGCTAGGTGATTCCAGTGGACAACGGGTTAATGAGTGGCCTGGAAAAATGTTGCGAAAGCGGCGCCGAAATCACGCTTCCGTTAACCTTATATTTAAAGTTTTACGTATCTCGCGGAATGCATGTTTTCTTTACCCCCCTGTGTCATTACGATACGAGGGGTCCATTTTCAGCCTCCTGCGCGGGGTACGACAAACACAATTATAAGCCCGCGGCAGCTAGTACAGGGTAGAAGGCATGGCAAAGAAACCAACGACGACGAGAACTCTCGACAACGACGTGGCCAGGGAACTCGAAAAGGCGCTTGATCTAGACCTCAGCAGCGATACCGGCGACGGCGACCTCGACATCGCGGCTTCGATGGAAGATCTGGAAGCGCAGATATCCCAGGCCGCCGACGAACTGGCGCGCGAGGGACGCAACGAGAAGCCGGCGCCCGCTGTCAATCAGAGTCAGGCCGCGCAAAGCCAGCAGTCCGCGAAACCCGCGCCCCAGCCCAAGCCTGCCGAGTTGCGCCCCGTCGAAACACGCAATGGCGCCCAGCCCGCCGGTTTCGCGCCGGCCAATGACGATCGCCAGAAGGACTATAAGACGCTCCTGCACAGCCTCAACAGGCGTGCCTCGAACACCATTTACTGGGTCGTTGCCTTTGTCTCGCTCGCCTGGTTCGCCGGTGCAGGCGGACTGGCCAACCTCCTTTTCGGACCGAGCGTCTGGAGGATCCGCACACTCGACCAGTTTCTCGCCCGCCCCGAAGTGATCGGTCTGGCAGTTGCGGCGATCGTGCCCGTCATCCTGTTCTGGGCCTTCGCGGCGATGATCCGCCGCGCCCAGGAAATGCGCATTGCCGCCCAGTCGATGACCGAAGTGGCCTTCCGCCTGACCGAGCCGGAAAACCTTGCCCAGGATCGCGTCATGATGATCGGCCAGGCCGTTCGTCGCGAGGTGGCCGCCATGGGCGAAGGCATCGAGCGCACGCTTGCCCGCGCCGTCGAGCTGGAAACGCTGGTCCACAGCGAGGTCAACCAGATCGAGCGCTCCTATTCGGAGAACGAATCCCGCATCCGTTCGCTGGTCGACGGGCTCGGCAGCGAGCGTGAAGCCGTTGTCAGCCACGCCGAGCGCGTCCGCGCCTCGATCACCGGCGCGCATGAGACGCTGAAGGACGAGATCGGCGCTGCCTCCGACATCATCCGCGACAGCATCCTCAATGCGTCGACCAAGCTGTCGATGACGATCACCAATTCCGGCGACACGCTCATCGACCGCATCAATGAAAGCTCGATGTCGATCTTCGATTCGGTGGAAGGCCGGCTCGATACGATCACCGACAAGCTATCGACCTCGGGCGAGGCCTTCGCCAGCCTTCTCGACACCCGCATCGCCAAACTGACGGACACCACCGACGGCCTGACGCGGTCGTTGACCGATCTGCTCGACGATCGCACCACCGGCATGGTGTCTCTGCTTGGCGGCGCCGCGCGCACCCTCAATTCCGAATTCGAGGCCAGCCTCAACGGCATCGAGCGGACGCTCGCCGAGCGCGGCCAGGCGCTGATCAGTGAGTTCCAGACTCGCGCCGAGGCACTGGACACCGGAACGCAGAAGCTCAACGCGGCGCTCGAGGCCCGCGCCCGCCAGATCAACGAGACGCTGGTCGAGCGTGCCCGCGAAATCGCGCACACCTTTGCCGAGAGCAAGGACACGCTGTCGGCGATGATCGATCAGGGCAAAACCCAGATCGGCGCCGACATGGCCGACATCGTCACTTCGACCTCCTCCATGCTCGAAGCCCGCGCCAGCGACTTCGCCGGCCGCATGGAAGCCGCGCGTCATGTCGTCTCTCGTTCCTTCGACAGCGACATCCAGCGGCTCGCCGACGCTCGCGTCGGCATCGAGGAAGCCGTCGAAAACCACAGCCGCAAGCTTTCCGAAAGCCGCGAGCGCATGGCCGAGGCCATGCAGGCCGACCTGGCAAGGTTCGACGAAGGCCGCGCCGGCATCGATGCGGCGGTGACCGATCAGGTGCAGAAGCTGGCCGAAGGCCGCAGCCTGATCGCGCGCGCCCTCGAAGAGGACCTGCGCAAGGTCAATGAATCGCGGGCGGCCATCGATGCGTCGCTCGGCAGCCATCTTGAAAGGCTGGAAGAAGGCCGCAATAGGCTCTCCAATGCCTTGAATGAAGACTCCGGGAAACTGGTACAAGCTCGTACAATCATTGATGAAATGGTTGCCGGACACGTCGGCAAGCTTGCCGAGGGTCGCAGCATCCTGTCGCGCGCCCTGGAAGCCGATCTCGGCAAATTGTCCGACAGCCGAGCCAGCATCGACGGGCTCGTCGCCGGCCAAGTCGAGAAGATCGCCGAGGGTCGCGCCGTGCTCGCCAAGGCACTGGAAAACGACATCACCGGCATCAAGAGCCTCATCGAAGTCCATTCCGCCAAGCTGGCGGACGACCGCACGCAGCTTTCCCATTCGCTCGACAACGATCTGTCCAGCATACGCGGCCTGATCGACAGCCATTCGGGACGGCTGGCCGAGGATCGCAGCCTGCTGTCGCAGACGCTCGAGGCTGATCTTGCCAAACTGGCCGACAGCCGCTCCAGCATCGATGGGCTGGTTGCCGGTCAGGTCGAGAAGCTAGCCGAAGGCCGCGACATTCTCAAGCGGGCGCTGGAATCCGATCTGAACACGATCAAGGGCGTCATCGCCAGCCAGTCGGAAAGATTGGCCGAGGATCGCGGCCAGCTTTCGCGGGTGCTGGAAACCGACCTGCAGAATGTGAACAGCGTCATCGCCGACCACATGAACAAGCTCGTTCAGGATCGTTCGACCTTGTCGAAGGCGCTTGAAGATGATCTCGCCAAGCTGGCGGAGAGCCGCTCCAGCATCGACGGGCTGGTCGCCGGTCAGGTCGAGAAGTTGTCGGAAGGTCGCGACATCCTGCGGCGTGCCCTGGAAGCCGACCTCAATGCGATCAAGGGCACCGTTGCCGACCAGTCGCAGAAACTGGTCGATGACCGGGCACAGTTCGCCCGTGCGCTCGAGGCTGATCTAGAAAGCGTCAACGGCTTGGTCAACAACCACGCGGAACGGCTTGTCGAGGAGCGCTCGACCCTGTCGAAGGCGCTCGAAGACGATCTTGCCAAGCTGGCCGAAAGCCGTTCCAGCATCGACGGGCTGGTTGCCGGTCAAGTCGAGAAGTTGTCGCAAGGCCGCGACATCCTGCGGCGCGCGCTGGAAGCCGACCTCAATGCGATCAAGAGCACCGTTGCCGACCAGTCGCAGAAACTGATCGATGACCGGGCACAGTTCGCCCGGGCACTCGAGTCTGATCTCGAAAACGTCAGCGGCCTGGTCAACAACCACGCAGAAAGACTGGTCGGGGAGCGCTCGACCCTGTCGAAGGCGCTCGAAGACGATCTCGCCAAGCTGGCGGAAAGTCGTTCCAGCATCGACGGACTGGTCGCCGGCCAGGTCGAGAAGCTCGCCGAAGGCCGCGATATCCTCAAGCGTGCGCTGGAAGCCGACCTGCAGAAGCTGTCCGCAAGCCGCAGCGATATCGACGACATCATCGCCGGACATGTCGGCAAGCTATCGGAAGGCCGCAATATGCTGGCCCGCGCGCTGGAAGACGATCTCGGTAAGCTCGCCGAGACCCGCCAGGACGTCGACCGCTCGCTGTCGGGCCATATCGACCAGATCGCCGCCAGGAGCACCGATATCTCTGCGGCGATCGCTGCCGATGTCGAGAAGATCGAGCAGGCGTTCAGCCGCCAGACCGGCGTCATCGAGGAGCGCGCCGGCACCATGGAGCGTGCGCTCTCGACAGGCGTCGACAACGTCCGAGCCGTGCTCGAGAAGAGTGCGGTCTTCGTTGCCGGCGCGTTGCGCGAAAAGGTCCTGGAGGTCACCAGCACGCTGCATGAGCAGGCCGGTGCTGCGTTCAGTGACGCCGACCGCAAGATCGCCGAGCGCGCCGAGCAGACCTCGGCCGCCCTGCTGGCGAGAGCCGAAGACATCGCCCGCACCTTCGAGGAGGCCGATCGTCGCCTCCACGCCCGTGCGGAAGATACGTCGAGCGCCTTGCTTGCCCGCGCGGATGACACCTCCAGCTCGTTGCTGGCCCGTGCCCATGAAACCGCTGATCAACTGGCTGCTCGTGCAAGCGAGATCGCCGGCAGCTTCGACGTAGTGGACCAGAAGCTCGCCGCCCGCGCCCAGGAAACCGCCGATCAGTTGACCGCCCGTGCAAGCGAAATTGCCGGCGCATTCGATGCGGCAGACCAGAAGCTGGTCGCCCGCGCTGTCGAAACCGCACAGTCGCTGGCCGCCCGCGCCGGCGACATCCTGCGCAACTTCGAAGGCGCCGATCAGCGGCTCGGTGTGCGTATCGGCGAATCGGCCGAGGCGCTTGCCGCACGTGCATCGGATCTCGGCCGTATCTTCGATGCCGCCGACCAGCAATTGGTCTCGCGCATCGCCGAAGGTTCGGAAGCGCTGTCGAGCCGTGCCTCGGAAATCGGCCGCATCTTCGACGAAGCCGATCAGCGTCTGGTGTCGCGCATCGCCAGCAGCTCGTCGACGATCGGCGAGCATACCGAAACCATCGTCGGCGCCTTTGCCGACACCGAGCAGAGGGTCGCCGAACGCGCAAGGCGGACCGGTCAGGAAATGGCCGTGCATGCCCGCGAAATCGAACAGGCGCTTGTCGGCGCCGACGAGCGCCTCGCATCGAGCGCGGCGGCTGCGGCGGCCCGTGTCGAAGAGCAGGTCTCAGGCGTCGAGAACCGCCTCGCCTACACGGCCGAGACCATGGGCCAGAAGATCCACGAGCAGGTGGCGAATGCCGAGGCGCAACTCGTCTCGCGCGCCAATGTGATCGCGGAGACCTTCACCGCGGTTGGCCAGCATATCGGCCAGAGCACCAACGATGCCGCCAAGACGATCGGCGCCAACACACGCGAGCTCAACACCATGCTCGCGGCGCGTTCGGCCGAAATGTCGAAGATCCTCGACGAAACCGCGCGGCCACTGGTCGAGCGCTTCGCCCAGGGCGGCTCGGAACTGCAAAAGAGCATGGAAGAGGTCACCGAACGCGCCACCGAGAAGCTGCGCAGCGAGAATGCCGCACTTGTCAACGCACTCGCCAACCGCACCGCCGAGACGTTGTCGGCGGTCGAGGGCGCCCGCTCGTCGCTGTCCGACAGCGTCGCCGACCTCATCGGCCGCATGACCACGTCCAGTTCGCAGCTCGGTCAGTTGATCGAGCAGGCCGCGGTCAATCTCGGCCAGGTCGACGAACGCCTGAGCGGCAGCACGCAAAGCTTCGCCGCCACCACGGAGAAAGCCGCGCAAACCTTCGCCAGCTCGGCACGGCTGGTCGATTCGAACACGACAAGGCTGACGGAACTGTCGTCGTCCACCTTGCGCGAGGTCGCTTCGATCGCAACCAAGTTCGACGAACACAGCCGCCTGCTGTCCAGTGCTTCGGACCTGCTGAGCTCGGCCCAGAGCAACCTCGAGCACACGCTCGAAAGGCAGTCGTCGCTCGAGGATCTCGCCGTCGGCCTGGTCAAGAAGTCGGAAGATCTCGAAAGGGTCATGCGCTCGTTCGAAGATCTCGTCGGTCAGACGCTGCAGAACGCCGAGGGCAAGACGATGGAGTCGGCCGACAAGATCCGCAACGCCATCACCGATGTCGTCGATTCAGCGACCAAGCGCTTCGCCGACGCGACCGAGGAGATGCGGCGCACCGCGGGCTCGATCAAGAGCGAGCTCGACCTTACCCGCGCCGAGCTCAAGAAGGGCGTCATCGAGATGCCGGAAGAGGCAAAGGAATCGACCTCGGCCATCCGCCGCGCCGTTTCCGAGCAGATCAACGCCCTGAAAGAGCTTTCGGACATTGTTGCGAAGTCCGGTCGCGGCGGCGGCGATGCCTCCGAGCAACGCAATCTGCGCCCGGCGCCACAAGCGCCGGCCGCACGCCCTGCCGAGCCACCGCGGCGCGCACCGGCACCGCAGCCGGAGCTGCGCACACCACAGGCCCCGTTGGGCGGCGCAGCACTGCGCGGCACGCTCGACATGGAGCGTCCAGCCGAGGCGGCACCGCGACAGCGTGCCGATGCCGGCGCACGCACACCACAGGGCGGCTGGGTGCGCGATCTCCTGACCGGGGCATCGCGCGAAGAGGACGCCAGGCCGGCAACGCCCGCGGAAGCACCGCGCGCGGCTCCTGCCCAGCGCTCGCCGCTGCATGTCGTGGAATCGCTGAACTCGCTTTCCGTCGACATCGCGCGAGCCATCGACCACGACGCCTCGATCGAGCTGTGGAACCGCTACCGGCGCGGCGAGCGTGACGTCTTCACCCGGCGGCTCTACACGCTGAAGGGCCAGCAGACGTTCGACGAGATCCGCCGCAAGTATCAGGCGGAGGCCGAGTTCCGCACCGCGGTCGACCGCTACTGCGACGATTTCGAGAAGCTGCTCAAGGATGTCTCGCGCAACGACCGCGACAACATCATGGCGCAGACCTATCTGACATCAGACACCGGCAAGGTCTACACCATGCTGGCCCATGCCAGCGGCCGCCTGCATTGATCACCCGATAGGGCAAAAGACAAAAAAGGCGGGAAATATCCCGCCTTTTTCATTTTTGCCGATTTGTGCCGCTGGCGCGTCTGCGGCGGCGCGTCCCTTGCAGGGCCTCAGACATCAGAGCCTCGGCATCAGCGTTATCGGAAACGTTGCGCGATCAATCGTTTACGGCGATCAGATGACCGAATCCGTCCAGCGCACGATCTGCTTAGCGGCATCGCCGAAAGCACTGTCGAGCGCACTGACATAGGCAGGATTGCCGCTGCCCGAAACCGGTGCGGATGCGGTGAAGCTCTTGGAGGCACGCACCTCGCCATTGCGGTCGTTGAGGATACGCACGAACAGGTCGACCTCGGCGTGCTCGCCGCCGTCGACCCGAACTTCGAAAGACCGGACCTCGACGATCACCTGATAGTCGATCGCCAGGCCCTCGCCCGGCTTGCCGACGCCGGCAAAGCTGCCCGAACGCTGGAAGGTCTCGGCCAGCCGCGCCTGCACGATCAGCGGCAGCCGGTCGGCCCATTGCGCGCCCTTGAGATACTGGATCGAGCGATCCGATGGCTTGATGACGATGTTCTGGCTGTCCAGCGCCTTGAGCGCCGACGGCTGCGCGATCAGGATTTGTCGGCGGCTATGGCCATGCGCGTCGACCGACGGCGCCGACAGCTCGAACGTATCGAGCGGCGCAGGCTTGCCGCCCAACACCGCGCAGCCGGCCAGCGTCAGGGCAAGCAGTGCCGCAGCCGATGTCAACCCGCCCGTTCTCACCCACACAGACTTCACGCGCGATCCCCGTTGTCCCCGGATCGTAAGATCGACCCGCTTTCGCGGCTCATGTTCTTGGGGCGCGCCGAAGCCGAAGTCAACGCCGCGCCCTGCCATCGAACTGCCGAACCTCGCCATCGCCACCCGATAGGATGCGCTGCGGATTGCGGCTGAGATCCGTTACGGCCTCCTCGATGCGGCTGATCGAACGGCGGCTGTCCTGCACCAGCGCCTCGACGTTCGAAAGCCCCTGGCCCGAGAAGCGCGCCAGATTGTCGGTGATGACGCCCAGGCGGGCATTCAGCGTGTCGGCAACCTGCTTGAACGACTTCAGCGTATCCCTGGCGTCGGCGATCACGCCGTCGGCCTGCCCCGACCCAAGCAAGGTGTCGACCTTGGCGAGGATGCCGTCGACACGCACCGAGGCGTCGTTGAGCCGCTGCGCCAGTTGCTTGGCATCCTTGATCGTCTGGTCGATGTCGTCGGCCCGGTTGGCGATCTTGTCGGTCACCTCTGCGATGTCGGCGGCGGCCTTGTCTGCGTTTTCGCTGGCTTTCTGGATGTTGGCCAGTGCGGCGCGCACCTGCGCCGGATCGATACCGTCGAGCACGCCGTCGACCTTGGCCAGGGTGCCTTGCGTCTGCTTGGCGAAATCGTTGACCGAACCCACCGCCGTGTCGACATTCTTGATCACGCCGTCGAGCTGCGTGGACGTTTCCTTGAGATTCGCGGTTGCCGTATCGACGTTGGCAACGATGCTCTTGATCTTGTCCTTGTCGACAGCATTGAGCAGGCCTTCCGCTGCTTTCAGCGTGCCGTCGAGCTTGCCGGAAACGCCTTTCAGCTCTTCGGAGAGCGCACTGACGCTGGACAGGAACTTGTCGATGCCGTCCGAATTCTTGGCCAACGCGTCGGAGAAGGTCTGCGCGTTCTTGACGGTCTGCGTCAACGGCCCGCGAACGTCCGTGGTGAAGCCTTCGAGCTCCGTGAGCACCTTGTCGGCGCGGCTGAAGATGTTCTGTGCCGTCTGCAGCAGATTGGTCACAGCAGAGGGGTTGGCGACGATCTCGGCGACCTTGCCTTCCTTTTCGGCTTGGTCGAGGAGTTTTACTTCCTTGGGATCGGCGCCCTTGAGTTCGATGTTGGCTTGTCCGGTGAGGCCAGCGAGGCCGATATCGGCCTGTGTCGACTTGGTGATCGGCGTCAGACGATCGATTTCGGTGTCGGCGATGGCGACGGTCGGATTGTCGACGTCGATATAGACGCGCCTGACATCACCGACCTTGACGCCGTTGAACAGCACGAAACTGCCGCGGCCAAGCCCGGAAGCCGAACCCGGAATGCGCACGCGCAGCAACGTGGT
The DNA here is from genome assembly GCF_003253745.1 of Mesorhizobium kowhaii. Classification (GTDB taxonomy): domain Bacteria; phylum Pseudomonadota; class Alphaproteobacteria; order Rhizobiales; family Rhizobiaceae; genus Mesorhizobium; species Mesorhizobium kowhaii. The sequence continues at coordinate 163,717 of NZ_MZXV01000051.1, read as the reverse complement.
CTCGCCCTTGTCGCCGATCGCCGCCGTCCAGTAGACGAAGGCAAACGCCGCCAGGATCGCGGCCAGCGTGAAAATGCCGACAATGACGTAGTTGGCTCTGGTTTCCATTGTCCCACTTATGGCTATGCGCGCGCCGCAAGATCAAGTTGCCGGGCGCGTTTTCCGCGGAAATAGGATTTTACCCACGGCTCCTCACTCTTGAGCATGTCGTCGATGGTGCCTTCGACCAGCACTTTCTTGTTGCCGAGCACAGCCACCCGGTCGCAAGCGGTGAAAAGCGTGTCGAGATCGTGCGTCACCATATAGACGGTCAGATCCATCGTATCGCGCAGCTTGACGACCAGTTCGTCGAACTCCGCCGCGCTGATCGGATCGAGGCCGGATGTCGGCTCGTCGAGGAAGACGATATCGGGATCGAGCGCGAGCGCCCTTGCCAGCGCCGCCCGCTTGATCATGCCCCCGGAAAGTTCGGACGGGAATTTCTGCGCCGCGTCCGGCGGCAGCCCGACCAGCTCGACCTTGAGCATCGCCAGTTCGTCCATCAGCTTTCGCGGCAGGTCGAGATATTCGCGCATCGGCACCTGGACGTTTTCCAGCACCGTCAGCGCCGAAAACAGGGCGCCGTGCTGGAACAGCACGCCAAGCCGCATGTCGATGCGCAGGCGCTCCACATCGCTCGCCTTCCCGACATCGACGCCGAACAGCTTGATCGTGCCCGACTGCTTGCGCGTCAGGCCGAGAATGGTGCGCAGCAGAACGGATTTGCCGGCACCCGAGGCGCCGACAAAGCCAAGGATCTCGCCGCGCCTGATATCGAGCGACAGCTTGTCGAGTATGAGCTTGTCGGCGAAGGACACGGTGATGTTGTGCGCGGAAAGCACGATGTCGCCCTCGCCCGTTTCGTCCGCGATCGCCTTTGTCCTGCGCAGCTTCATCTCAGAACTCGATCGCTGCGTAGAAGATGGCGAAAAGCCCGTCGAGGATGATGACGACGAAGATCGACTTCACCACCGAGGCGGTCACGTGCTGGCCGAGCGATTCCGCGCTGCCGCCGACCTTCATGCCTTCGACCGAGGCAATCGTGCCGATGATCATGGCCATGAACGGCGCCTTGATCAGGCCGGCGAAAATGGTGCTGAGGTCGATGGCGACGCGCAGCCGATCGATGAAGGCGGCTGGCGCGATGTCGGAATAGAGCCAGGCAGCCAGTATGCCGCCGCCGAGCGCTGCGAAATTGGCGATGATGGTCAGGCACGGCAAGGCGATGACCAGCGCCACCAGGCGCGGAAAGACCAGCACGCCGATCGGATTGAGCCCGATGACCTTCAGCGCGTCGACCTCCTCGCGCATCTTCATCGAGCCGATCTCGGCGGTGATCGCGCTGCCGGAGCGGCCGGCGATCATGATCGCCGTCATCAGCACGCCGAGCTCGCGCAGAATCAGCACGCCGACCAGGTCAACGACGAAGATATCGGCGCCGAAATAGCTGAGCTGATAGGCGCCTTGCTGGGCAACGATGGCGCCGACGATCGCCGACATCAGCACCACCACTGGAATGGCGCCGACGCCCATGCGGTCGATCTGGTTGAAGATCGCCGCCGGGTTTATGGCATGGCCACGGCCGAGCTTCATCTGCGCGCCGCGGATGGTGGCGCCGAGGATGTTCATCGAGGCGAGGAAGTCGTCGCGCATCTCGTAGACGCGCCGGCCAACGGCCTCCAGCGCGCGAATGATGATGTTGGGCGGACCGGCGGCACCGGATTCGGGTTCGCGCCGAACGGCCTCACCCACCGCGTCGAGCAGGATGGAAGCGATCTCGCTTTGGCCTTGCATGCTGACTTTGACGCCCTTCTTCTCGAAGGCACTGACCAGCCGGTCGATCAGCCAGGCACCGGCGGTATCTATCTTTTCGATCTTGGAAAGATCGAGCGCCAAGGTCTTGAAACCACTTCGTTTCTCGATCTTGCGCATGTCGGCGTCGATCAGCGCGACGGTCCGTGTCGTCCAGATTCCCGAGAAGGCGCAGCCGAGAACGCCGTCTTCCTCGCCGGTCGCCACGCGCGGTTCGTGGTCAGCCTCCCCCGCGGTCGTGCCGCTTGCGTCGCTCTTGCCGATGGTCAACATGGCACCCTGTTTAGCCTGACGGAACCAAGCTGTCGATTTGCCGACTCGCCCGTTGTTGCATAGCCGGAGCAGAAAAATATGGCGCGTGTCATTTCGGTCGAGGCCGAGCGTTTTCCGATCGCCGGAACCTTCACCATTTCACGCGGTTCCAAGACCGAAGCCGAGGTCATCACCTGCACGATCAGCGAGAACGGCCACGCTGGGCGCGGCGAATGCGTTCCCTACAAGCGCTACGGCGAGGCCATGGACGGCGTGAGCGAGGCGATCGAAGCCATGCGTGAGCGGATCGCCGCCGGCATCAGCCGGATCGCCTTGCTCGACGCCATGCCCGCCGGAGCCGCCCGCAACGCCATCGACTGCGCCCTGTGGGATCTGGAGGCAAAGATCAGCGGAACATCGGTGGCTGCTGCCATTGGCGCTGTCCCCCTACGGGCGCTTAAGACAGCCTACACGCTGTCATTGGGCGAACCGGAGGCGATGGCGGCGCAGGCCCGCGCCAATGCGACGCGGCCGCTGCTCAAGGTCAAGATCGGCGGCGACAACGACATCGCCCGTATCCGCGCCGTCAGGCAAGCCGCACCCGACAGCCGCATCATCCTCGACGCCAATGAGGGTTGGACCGACGACAACATCGTCGCGAACCTCGCCTTTGCCGCCGAGCAAGGCATCGCGCTGATCGAACAGCCGCTGCCGGCCGGCCACGACGAGATCCTGCGCCATATAGCGCATCCCGTGCCGATCTGCGCCGATGAAAGCGTGCATGAGGCTGAGCATCTCGAAGCGCTTGTCGGCCTCTACGATGCCGTCAACATCAAGCTCGACAAATCGGGCGGGCTGACAGCGGCCATTGTGCTGCGCGATCGCGCTCGCGAACTCGGTTTCGGTGTGATGGTCGGCTGCATGGTCGGCACGTCGCTGGCGATGGCGCCGGCGGTGCTGCTCGCCCAGGATGCCGATTTCGTCGACCTCGACGGTCCGCTGCTGCTTGCCCGTGACCGAGTGCCCGGCCTTGTCTATCAGGGATCGCTGGTGTCACCGCCTGATGCGGCGCTGTGGGGCTGAGCGCGCCGCAAGTCCGATCAGCACCAGTCCGATCGAGGCGATCGGGATCATGGCAAAGAAGCCATCGACGCCGAAACGGTCGTAAAGCGGGCCGGACGCCAACGTCACCACCGCCATGAAGAAGCCGTTGGAGAAATAGGCGATGCCTTGCGCAGCACCTGTCCGCTCCTCGGAGACCGTTTCGCCAATCATCTTCTGCAGGCCGATCAGCACCAGCGCCACCGAGACCGAATGCAGCGTCTGGACGCCGAAAAATCCGGCAACGCCGAGGCCGAGCGGCCAGACCAGCGGAAACGCGATCCAGCGCACGATGGCCCCGATCCCCGCCATCACCATGATCGAGACGACCGAGAACGAGCCGAAAAAGCGGGTGAACATCATGAACATACAGACTTCCGACACCACGCCCCAGGCCCACAAAAGCCCGACAACCGAATCGCTGAGGCCGATCGATTTCCAGTAGATGGAGACGAAGCCGTAGAGGAATGCGTGGCTGGCGGTGATGACGCCGACACCGATCGAGAAATACAGGAAATATGGGTTGAGAAGCTTCGGCGCCGCGTGCTGGAAGTCGGTGGCCGACAGCGGCGAGGCGCGTCGCGGACGGCCAAGACGCGGCGCCAGCAAGCCGGCGGCAAGGGCAGCGGCAAGCGATGCGAAAATGATCACCGGAACAGCCCCGGAGCCGGTTGCCGACAGGATGAAGCCACCGGCGACATTGGCGAACAGATAGGAGATCGAGCCCCATTTGCGCATGCTCGTATAGTTCGAGCCAAACCGGCGCACACCCGACAGCGCCAGCGAATCGGCGATCGGCGAATGCGGCGTCCAGACAACGGTCAGTGCCAGTGAAACCGCCAGCACCATGGCGTAGGTCGGCGTCAGGAAATAACCGGCCGACAGCAGCAGCGACGCCGCCACCAGCGCGACATAGACATCGGCGCGATCCCTGGCCCTGTCGGCAAGTGCTGTCAGCAACGGCGTCGTCACCACGCGCAGGAACATCGGGGCCGCCAGAATGACGGCGATCTGCTCGGCGTGGAAACCCTTGGCCTGCAGCCACAGTGGGAAATAGGGCAGATGCGTTCCGAGCGGCACGAACAGCGTCGCGAAGATCAGGCTCATGCGCAGTTCGAAATGGCGCGGCTTGACGAGTTGTTCGGGCGAAAGCGGCGGCAGCGACATGAATCGATCCAATAACGCTGCACTCGACCGGACGGCAACGTGTATCGATCCCTTAACATGGGCGAAAACCGGACGAAACCGGCTGGCCTAATCGATTAATCCCGAAATCCGCGGCGAGTGCCCCGTCAGGCCGCCTGCCCCACCCGGTCTTCGAGGAGCAACGGGATAAAGGGTTCGTCCGGCGCCTCGGGCAGCACCTGCGCCCAGGTCAGGATTTCCATCCGGCCGTCAAAATGCTCGACCACCGCCGTGCAGCTTTCCACCCAGTCGCCGGTGTTGATGTATTGGACATCGCCAAAATTCTCGATGGCAGCGTGATGGATATGTCCGCAGATGATGCCGTCGACATGCGAGCGGCGCGCCTCTTCGGCTAGCATGGTCTGGAACGAGCCGATGAAGTTCACCGCCTTCTTGACGTTGGCCTTGGCCCATGACGAGAACGACCAGTACGGCAGGCCGAGCAGTTGACGCAGCCGTGTCACCACGCGGTTGACCAGCATGGCCGCGTCATAGGCGTGGTCACCGAGATAGGCGAGCCAGCGCGCATTGTGGACGACGGTGTCGAACTGGTCGCCGTGGATGACAAGCAGCCGCTTGCCGTCGGCGGTCTCGTGGATGGCGCGGTCGGCAACGACGATGCCGCCGAAATGCACGCCCTGGAACTGGCGCGCGAACTCGTCATGGTTGCCGGCGATGTAGGTGATGTTGGCGCCCTTGCGCGCCTTGCGCAGCAATTTCTGCACGACGTCATTGTGGCTTTGCGGCCAGTGCCAGCTCCGCCGCAGCCGCCAGCCATCGACGATATCGCCGACCAGATAGATGATATCGGCGTCGTGATATCTAAGGAAATCGATCAGGAATTCGGCCTTGGCCGCCTTCGAGCCGAGATGAACGTCGGAAATGAACATGCTGCGGAAAGTGCGGGGCTCTTGGCCGGACATCGCGATTTCACCCTTGCTTTCGCGCAGGCTATGCCCCGATTCATGCAACAACCGTATGACGGTTGCGATTGGTCCAGCCGAAGGACTAGCTTGCCGCCGGCTCACAAGGAGAAAATCATCATGGATCTCGGCATTCGCGGAAAGAAGGCCATCGTCTGCGCTTCGAGCAAAGGGCTTGGGCGTGGTTGCGCCATGGCACTGGCCGAGGCCGGCTGCGACATCGTCGTCAACGGGCGCAATGCCGAGCTGGTGGCCAAGACCGCCGCCGAGCTGCGCGAGCGCTACGGCGTGACGGTGACCGAAGTCGTCGGCGACGTCTCGAAGCCGGAGGTGCAGAAGGCGTTGCTCGCCGCGTGTCCCGAACCGGACATCCTCGTCAACAACAATGGCGGGCCGCCACTGCGTGATTTCCGTGAACTCGATCGCGCCAAGATCCTTGAAGGCGTGACCCAGAACATGGTGACGCCGGTCGAGCTGGTTCAGGCCGTCATCGACGGCATGGCGGCGCGTGGCTTCGGCCGCATCGTCAACATCACCTCGCTGTCGGTCTACGTCCCCATCCCCGGCCTCGACCTGTCGTCCGGCGCGCGCGCCGGCCTGACCTCGTTCCTCGCCGGCGTGGCGCGAACGGTGATCGACCGCAACGTCACCATCAACAACATGCTGCCGGGCAAGCTCGACACCGACCGGCTGCGTGGCCCGCATGAGGCCGGCACGCCAGAGGATCCAGCGGCCGCCGCCGCGCGCAAGACCCGCATCAGCGCCGATGTTCCGGCCAAGCGGCTCGGCACGCCGGAGGAGTTCGGCCAGATCTGCGCCTTCCTGTGCTCGGTCCATGCCGGTTATCTGACCGGTCAGAACATACCGGTCGACGGCGGTCTCTACGTCAGCGCCTTTTGATAGACGCGCCTGCGCGCAGCAGGACTCATATGCGATGAAATCGGCATAAGCATTTGATAGATAATGATTTTTGACGCGCCGCCGGGTAAAGCTGCCGGCGCGTCATTTAGCGTCGCGAAAAACCTTGGCCGCATGCTAAAAGGAATCTTCAGGCAGATTTCGAGGGAGTAGCCGCATGGAAGGCGAGACCAAAAAGACGGCACGTTCGGACCTCGACGAAGCCGCCCTTTACTTCCACAAGTATCCAAGACCGGGAAAGCTCGAGATCCAGGCGACCAAGCCGCTCGGCAACCAGCGCGACCTCGCGCTCGCCTATTCGCCGGGCGTCGCCGCCCCTTGTCTTGAGATCCGCGACGATCCGGCGACCGCTGCCGACTATACGGCGCGGGCCAATCTGGTCGGTGTCGTCTCCAACGGATCGGCCGTGCTCGGCCTCGGCAACATCGGCCCGCTGGCTTCCAAGCCGGTGATGGAAGGCAAGGCTGTCCTGTTCAAGAAGTTCGCCGGCATCGACGTCTTCGACATCGAGATCGACGCGCCGGGCATCGAGCGCATGGTCGAGACGATCTCGGCGCTGGAGCCGACCTTCGGCGGTATCAACCTCGAGGACATCAAGGCGCCGGAATGCTTTGAGGTGGAAGAGCAATTGAAGGCCCGCATGGGCATTCCGGTCTTCCATGACGACCAGCACGGCACCGCCATCATCGTCGCTGCCGCCGTGCTCAACGGCTTGGAATTTGCCGGCAAGACCATCTCGGACATCAAGATCGTCACCTCGGGTGCTGGTGCTGCCGCCCTTGCCTGCCTCAACCTGCTGGTCTCGCTTGGTGCTCAGGTGGAAAACATCTGGGTCACCGACCGTTTCGGCGTCGCCTACAAGGGCCGCGTCGACGAGATGGACCGCTGGAAAGACCCCTATGTGAAGGACACCGATGCGCGCACGCTGGCCGATGTCATCCCCGGCGCCGACGTCTTCCTCGGCCTCTCGGCGGCAGGCGTGCTGAAGCCGGAACTGCTGCAGCACATGGCGCCGAAGCCCCTGATCCTGGCGCTGGCCAACCCCAATCCGGAGATCATGCCGGAAGCGGCGCGCGCCGCACGTCCCGATGCGATGATCTGCACCGGCCGTTCTGATTTTCCCAATCAGGTCAACAACGTACTGTGCTTTCCTTACATCTTTCGCGGTGCACTCGACTGCGGCGCCAGCGCCATCAACGAGGAGATGAAGATGGCGGCGGTGCGGGCGATCGCGGCCCTTGCCCGCGAAGAACCCTCCGATGTCGCGGCGCGCGCCTATTCCGGCGAGACGCCGATCTTCGGGCCTGACTTCCTGATCCCTTCGCCCTTCGATCCGCGCCTGATCCTGCGCATCGCCCCGGCGGTCGCCAAGGCGGCCTGCGACACCGGCGTCGCGACACGGCCGATCACCGACTTCGCCGCCTATATCGACAAGCTCAACCGCTTCGTCTTCCGCTCCGGCCTGGTGATGAAGCCGGTGTTCTCGTCCGCCAAGGCATCGACCGCCAAGCGCGTCATCTATGCCGATGGCGAGGACGAGCGCGTGCTGCGCGCCGCCCAGGTGGTGCTCGAGGAAGGCATCGCCGAGCCGATCCTGATCGGCCGCCCGCACGTCATCGAAGTGCGCCTGAAGCGCTACGGCTTGCGCATCAAGCCCGGCGTCGATTTCGGCTTGATCAATCCGGAGGACGATCCGCGCTATCGCCATTATGTCGACCTCCTGATCGAACTCGCCGGCCGGCGCGGCGTGACAACGGAGGCCGCCCGCACCATGGTGCGCACCGACAACACGGTGATCGCCGCGCTCGCCCTGAAGCGTGGCGATGCCGATGCCATGGTCTGCGGCCTCGAAGGACGTTTCGAGCGGCATCTGCGCAACGTCACCCTGATCATCGGCCCCCGCCTCGGCATCAAGGACCACGACCTGTCGACGCTTTCGATGCTGATCTCGCAACGCGGCATCATCTTCCTGACCGACACGCACGTCACCGTCGACCCGACGGCCGAGGAGATCGCCGAGATGACGGTGCTGGCGGCGGAAGAAATCCAGCGCTTCGGCATCGAGCCGAAGGCTGCGCTGCTGTCGCATTCGGATTTCGGCTCGCGCGATTCGCCGAGCGCGCTCAAGATGCGGCAAGCGGCGGCGATCCTGGCGCGCATCGCGCCGGAGCTGGAGTGCGACGGCGAGATGCATGCGGACACAGCTTTGTCCGAGCACCTGCGCCAGCGCGTCTATCCGCATTCGCGGCTGAAGGGCGAAGCCAATCTGCTGGTGTTCCCCAACCTCGATTCGGCCAACATCACGCTGACCGCGCTCAGGACCATGATGGACGCGCTGCATGTCGGGCCGATCCTGCTCGGCACCGACATGCCGGCGCATATTTTGACGCCGTCGGTCACGTCGCGCGGCGTGGTCAACATGACGGCGCTTGCCGTGGTTGAAGCCGCCCACAAGGCACAAGCGGTCGTCAATCTGGGCTGAACACGGATTTCGCGGTAAACTGCAGTTAACCGCGAAGGCGGTAGCCTTGCGGACGGACAGGCGGAGTTTGGGCGGATGGCAAGCGGAGGGTGGAAGCAGGCGCATGCTGCCGTGCTGCTTGGTCTCTTGCTGTCCAGCAGCTGGGTAGTCGAGCCACAGGCCGCCTCGCGGGTCTGCCGCCAGTTGGAAGCCGATCTTGCCGCTGCCTCGCGCGGCGGCGGTGGTGGCCCGGCACTGATCCGGAAATACGACGCAGCCATCGAAAGGCAGCGCGAACAGATCTCGAGGGCCCGCAGCCAATCCAGCAGCGCCGGTTGCGGCTTTTCGCTGTTCAGCCGCAACGTCAGCGAATGCGCCGGGCTCAACGCCACCATCGACCGCATGAATGCCAATCTCGATAGCCTGCAGGCCAAGCGCGCCCAGCTCTCCAGCGGTGGCTCGCGCCGCGACCGTGGCCGCATCCTGGCGGCGCTCGACGCCAAGGGCTGCCGCGACGACACCGTAGCACCGCGGCGCGCGCCCCTGCAGGAAGCGAACCGCGAAGACGGCAACGCAAACCTGTTCGACCAGCTTTTCGGCGGCAACAGCCAGCAGCTCGATGCGCTCGATGAGCCTGACGATCCCGGCGAGGAGCGCAACGTCAGCCGGGTGCTCAACCGGCCCGGAGTACCGGATTTTCCGAGCATCGGCGGCGAGTTCCACACCATGTGCGTGCGCACCTGCGACGGCTACTTCTTCCCGATGTCGAATGCGGCTTCCACAAGCGATTTCGAACGCGACCAGAAGAACTGCGAATCGAGCTGCCCCGGCACCGAGATGCAGGTTTTCTATTCGCGCGGCATGGATGACGATTCGGCTGACATGACGTCGTCGGTCACCGGCCGGCCCTACAGCGAATTGCCGACCGCCTATCTCTACAAGCAGTCCGACATGCCGCGGCCGCCGGCTTGCGGCTGCAACGCCGCGCAGAATTTCCAGATCATCGCCGGCAACCCGCCGAATCCTGAGCAGTCGCAGCCCGAAACGGACGCGGCACCGCTCATTCCGGTCCCGGTTTCCAAGCCCGATCCGGGTATCGATCCGGAAACCCTGGCCAATGTGGAGGGCGGACTTGACCGCGAGGCGATCAAGCGGCTTTCCGCCAAGCCGGTGACGTCGCCGGTGTCGGCCTTGCCACCGGAACAGCGTAAGGTCAGGGTCGTCGGGCCATCGTTCCTTCCCGACCCATCAGCGGCAATAGATCTGCAAGCTCCGGCCCCGAAGGCAGTCCGGTAAGGGCGAGCCTGAGCGGCATGAACAGCGCCTTGCCCTTGCGGCCGGTCGCCTCCCTGATCTTGCCCGTCCAGTCCTTCCAGACTGTACCGTTCCAGGGTTCCTCCGGCAGCAGGTCGAAGGCCTGACCCAGAAAGTCGCGGTCGTCATCGGAAAATTCCGGCCTCTCCTGCGGGCCCTCGCGCAGGGTACGCCACCAGCTCGCCGCATCGGCCAGCCTGTCGAGATTGCCGCGTACCGCCAGCCAAAACGGTTCGGCCTGGTCACCCGAGACGCCGAGCACGATCAGCCGGTCTTGCGCCTCGGAGAACGGCATATGGTGCAACAGCGACCGGTTGAGCACGAAGAGCTCGTCAGGATCGAACTTGGCCGCGGATTTCGATGTCGCCGCCGGATCGAAGCGTTCGGCAAGTTCGGCCATCGTCGGCACCGCCGCGACATTCTCCGAAGTGCCGACCAGCACGGCAAGCGAAGCGACGGCCATCGGCTCGATGCCGTCCTCGCGCAGGCTTTCGATGGAGAGCGCCCCGGTGCGTTTCGACAGCCCCTCGCCCGATGCCGTGGTCAAGAGGTTGTGGTGGCCGAACACCGGCGGCTCGGCAGCCAGCGCCTGGAACAGGGCGATCTGCACGCCGGTGTTGGTGACGTGGTCGTCGCCGCGGATGACATGGCTGACGCCCATCTCGATGTCGTCGACTACCGAAGGCAGCGTATAGAGATAGGTTCCGTCCTCGCGCACCAGAACCGGGTCGGAAAGCGAGGCAAGGTCGACGGTTTCCTCGCCGCGCACCAGATCGTTCCAGTGGATCTCGGTGCGTTCGGGCTGCTGCGGATCGCCAGAGAAATTGGGCAACAGGAAGCGCCAGTGCGGCCTGCGGCCATCGGCCTGGTATTCGGCGATCTGCTCCGGCGAAAGCGCCAGCGCCTCGCGGCCATAGACCGGCGGCAGGCCCCGCGTGCGGCGCACCTTGCGCCTGAGGTCGAGCTCCTCCGGCGTCTCGTAGCAGGCGTAGAGAACGCCGGCCGCCTTCAGCCTCTCGACCGCCGCGTCATAGACCTCGAAGCGCCGCGACTGGTATTCGGTGGCATCCGGGAAAATGCCGAGCCAATGCAAATCGTAGAGGATGGCGTCGGAGAATTCCTGCTTCGAGCGGGCAATGTCGGTGTCATCGAAACGCTGGATGAAGCGGCCCTTGTTGTTCATGGCAAACAGCCAGTTGAACAAAGCGGTACGCGCATTGCCGATATGGATGCGGCCGGTTGGCGACGGTGCGAAACGAACGGTAACTGTCATGAGCGGGGCGTACCGGATGCTTTTGTGATTGACAAGACGCGCCCCCGCGCGGTGCGGCAGACATAGAACAGGACGCGTGCAATGAAAAGACCGGGGCGGCGTGCGCCTCGGGCGGCTCATAGGCGGCGGCCAGTCCGGCGGCGCCCACCATGACCGAGCGCAACCAGCCGGTGGAAGCCGACGCCGGCCGAGATAGTGATGCCGCTCGACGACTGCCGCCATAGGTCAACTCGTAGCGGGCCGAGACATGCGTGCTGGCGCCGACGAACAGGTCGTTGAAGGCGATCAGCGGCCGAAGTCGTCGGAACTGAGGCGGGTCCAGCGGTCGCCGATCAACCCACCGATAAAGATGTCGCCGGAGCGGACCGCTTCCGTGACCTCAGCAATTCGCGAGCGGACCATCGTCCCCCCGGCATAGCGGAAGAAGACATTCTTGTAGCCGAAGAGTTGAGGCATGAATCTGCTCTGCGTCTGCCCGGTGATGCCCACGCAACCCATATCCCACGCGGCCGCGATAAGGCCATCCAGAGTTGCGCCCCAGTGAGATCCGGACGCCTGGATTTGCAACAGGCTCGCGATGTCGCCAGCTTGACCGTAGAAGGCATAACAACCGAGCATTTTGCCCGTTTCGTCGTAAGTCCCACCGAAATGAAGTGGGCCGTCGGCCCGCTTCTCGGCCGCCAGCGCAAGCAGCCGTGGCAGCTCGCCATCCTTCCAATTCGGCCGAAGAGAGTAATCGGACAGGAGGGTCGGCAGCCGCTCGGCAAATTGCGCGGCATCGATCGGCTCACGGTGGACCCGATGCGACGATGAAAGCTGGACGGGGGACCCGAACCTTCTTTTCGAAAGAGCATCGAAAGCTCTCGCACAGGGATCGAGTGCCAAGCGAGGCAGGCCGGGCCATTTACGGTGCAGTGCGGCGGCGGCCATCGCGGCAGGCCGGAAAATACAGGTCCATCCCAGACAATGCACCGGCAGGAGCTGATACTTCATCGGGCGCGCGAAGGCCAAAGATGTCCGGTTGGCCGAATCGGTCAGATGCAGATCGAATTCGCCTTGATGCACGGCTCGCAGCAATTGCGGTCCGGCCGAGCCGTCATCGGTGCCGGGGTCGGCCATGAGCGGACCGATGATCGCCGCATTCAATGCCGCTCCGTTGAGCTCGTAGCGGGCTTTCAGGACGCCGAGGAACCCACCCAAACGACCCTGCCGGTTGATCTGGACAAGAGCGTTGCTCGCACCGGACTGGCCGGCAGGGTCAAGATAAATCTCTCTCATATACTCGGCCGTCTCCGCGATCGCGCGATCGAGGAGATGACGCCGCCGCCGGCGAAACTTCGTCAGGAAGAGTGCGGCGACGCGCTCGAGATCTTCGGCAGCGAGCGGCCGAACCGAGCCGTGCTGAGATTCCAGCACCGACGGCGCAGCCACCTTTTCCGGACCGGCATTTGCGGACACAAGATGCATCGTGAAGCCTGTAGAAGGTCGTCTGCCGCAGGGTGAAATCCAGCACAGGTTAATCGGATTCCAGGATATGCATAGACCGTCTTTGGGTTGCCTGGAGTAAATGTATACCAACCAGTGGTAGAAACAACGTAAACAAGACGTCTCAAAACTCAGGATCTGGAAACGCACTGGATGCTGATTCGCGTCACTCCAACCGACTGACGGAAGCTCGCTGTTGCAACCGCAGAGTTGACAGCGGCTGAAAGCGCCTCTGATAGAGGTGGCCTCCGTCCGAAGCCGGAGGCCACCTCAGGTCAGATGACCAAGCCCTTGGTCAGTTCGAGTGCCTGTCGTTCGAACAGGCGGCGATAGATGCCGCCGTTCAGCCGGATCAGTTCGTCATGCGAGCCTTCCTCGACGATTCTGCCGCGATCGAAGACCAGCAGCCTGTCGAGCGCCCGCACCGTCGAAAGCCGGTGCGCGATGACCAGCGTCGTGCGGCCGACCATCAGCCGTTCCATCGCCTGCTGGATCAGCACCTCCGATTCCGAATCGAGGCTCGATGTCGCCTCGTCGAGGATCAGGATGCGCGCATCGGCAAGGAAAGCGCGCGCGATCGCCACGCGCTGACGCTCGCCGCCCGACAGTTTCACGCCGCGTTCGCCGACCAGCGTCCCGTAACCCTTCGGCAGGTTGGCGATGAAGTCGTGCGCACTCGCCAACCGCGCGGCATGCTCGATCTCATCTTGCGTCGCTGTCGGCCGGGCATAGGCAATGTTCTCGGCCAGCGACCGGTGGAACAGGATCGGTTCCTGCTGGACGATGGCGATCTGCCCGCGCAGCGACGCCTGCGCCACCTGCGAGATGTCCTGGCCATCGACCAGGATTTTTCCCGCATTCACGTCATAGAGCCGCTGGATCAGCTTGACGAAAGTCGTCTTGCCCGAACCCGAATGGCCGACGAGCCCGACACGTTCGCCCGGCGCGACATCAACCGAAAAGTCACGGTAAAGCGCCGATCGGTGACTGCCGTAGTGAAAGGTGACGTTGTCGAAGCGGATAGCCCCCTGCGTGATCCGGATCGGCCTGGCGCCAGGCCGGTCCTCGATGCCAAGCGGTTCGGACTGGAAATCGACCAGTTCCTCCATGTCGTTGATCGAGCGTTGCAAATTGCGGATATGGGTGCCGATATCCCTCAGATAGCCCTGCAGAACGAAAAACGAGGTCAGCACGAAGGCGACGTCACCGGCGCTCGCTTGCCCCCACGACCACAGCATCAACGCCAGGCCGATCACCGCGGCTCTCATGACCAGCAGCAGCGCCCCTTGCGTGGTGCCGTTGATGGTGCCGCGCACCCAGGTGCGCCGCGTGCGCGCACGCCATTTGGCGACGACCCGGGCAAGGCGGCGCTCCTCGCGCTCCTCGGCGCCAAAACCCTTGACCACGGCGTTGCAGCTGACTGCGTCGGCCAGCGAACCGCCGAGGCGCGTGTCCCAGGTGTTGGCGAGCCTTGCCGCCGGTGCGACATAGCCGAGCGACAGCATCGCCGTCACCGTGATGAACAGCACCGAGCCAGCAGCAACGACAGCACCCATCAGCGGCCAGAACCAGCCAAGCAGCAGCGTCGAGCCGACCAGCATGACGACCGACGGCAGCAGCGCGATGAGGATCGTGTCGTTGAGCAGGTCGAGCGCCCACATGCCGCGCGTCACCTTGCGCACGGTCGAACCGGCAAAGCTGTTGGCGTGCCAGTCGGTGGAAAAGCGCTGGACGCGATGGAAGGCGTCAGCGGCGATATCCGCCATCATCTTCAGCGTCAGCTCGACGATCGCCATGAAGGCAAGGTTGCGCAGCACGACGCCGGTCAGCGCCAGGGCCATCAGTATCGAAAATGCCGTCACCGCGGCATTCCAGGCAATTGCGTCGGCGCCGGCACTGCTGGCAACGGCGTCGACCAGCCGGCCGGAATAGAGCGGCGTCAAGACGTCGGCCAGCGTCGACAGCAGGAAGCCGCCCATGATGGGCGAAAGCCGCCACGGCTGACGCCGCCAATGGGTGAGCGTGAAACCAAGAACGCTGCGAAAGGCGCTCGCGCGCAAATCGATTCTAAAACGAGCCATGATGTCATTCGGGCGCAAACGAGCCCGATCCCAGTAAGGTCGAAAATTGAAGAAGCCGCGCAAGGGCTAATGATGGCCCAGAATGCGGAGTGGCATATTTGGCGTCTCGCCCGTAATCGGGCGGCGACCGGCATCGGCATAAGCCTGTGCTCAATCCGGCATAGGCGCGAGGACAAAACCCTCGCGGAACGCCGGATGAGACCTAGGCTTCGCGGCCTCGCATTACCATTTGAAATACTGCCATTCGGACCTCCCGCAAGTGAATCGCGGAACGGTCCTTATAGAGACGCCACGATGCATCGCCAAGATCGGCTCACGCCAAAAGTCTATCTGATCCAAGCACTGAGGTTATTTTGCAACAACAGGCTGATGTCGCGACGGCAGCATACTGTTCATTGCGGACTGCGATCGAGCCGGTCCGCGACCGGTATCTAGCCGCGATCCCTAAAACGGTTGGTGATGGGATAGCGGCGGTCGCGGCCAAAATTCTTCCTGGTGATCTTCACGCCGGGTGCAGCCTGCCGGCGCTTGTATTCGGCGATGTAGAGCAGGTGCTCGATGCGTGTCACCGTCGCCCGGTCGTGACCGCGTGCGACGATGTCGTCGACCCCCATCTCGTTCTCGACCAGGCATTCGAGGATATCGTCCAGCACCGGATAGGGCGGCAGCGAATCCTGGTCGGTCTGGTTCTCGCGCAATTCCGCCGACGGCGCCTTGTCGATGATGTTCTTGGGGATCACCTCGCCGGAAGGCCCGAGCGCGCCCGGCGGCACGTGGCTGTTGCGCCAGCGC
This sequence comes from Mesorhizobium kowhaii, assembly GCF_003253745.1. Classification (GTDB taxonomy): domain Bacteria; phylum Pseudomonadota; class Alphaproteobacteria; order Rhizobiales; family Rhizobiaceae; genus Mesorhizobium; species Mesorhizobium kowhaii. Next base: position 148,081 of record NZ_MZXV01000051.1, on the reverse strand, counting down.
GACAGCGCGTAGACCTGCATCTTGTAGAGGTCCTTGATCGGATTGAAGCCGCCGTTCATGTCGCCGTAGAGCGTGGCATAACCGACCGACATCTCGCTCTTGTTGCCCGTCGTGACGACCATCGAGCCGAACTTGTTGGAGATCGCCATCAGGATGGTGCCGCGCGCGCGGCTCTGCAGGTTCTCCTCGGTGATGCCTTCCTTGGTGCCCTCGAAGAGCTGCGTCAGCGTGTGCAGGAAGCCCTCGACCGGCTCGAAGATCGGCACGATGTCATAGCGGCAGCCGAGCGCGCGGGCGCAATCCTCGGCATCTTTCAGCGAGTCCTTCGAGGTGTAGCGGTAGGGCATCATCACCGCGCGCAGGCGTTCCTCGCCAAGCGCATCGACGGCAAGGGCGGCGCAGATCGCCGAGTCGATACCGCCGGACAGGCCGAGCACGACATTCTTGAAACCGTTCTTGTTGACGTAGTCGCGCAGGCCAAGCATGCAGGCGCGGTAGTCGGCCTCGTCCCTGTCCGGGATCTTCGACATCGGCCCTTCCGAGCAGACCCAGCCACCATCCGTTCGTTTCCAGGTGGTGACGTCGACCGCTTCCTCGAACTGGCTCATCTGGAAGGCCAGCGTCTTGTCAGCGCCGATGGCAAACGACGCACCGTCGAAGATCAGCTCGTCCTGGCCGCCGAGCTGGTTGGCGTAGATCATCGGCAGCCCGCATTCGATGACCTGGCGGATGACGACCTGGTGGCGGACATCGATCTTGGTGCGATAATAGGGCGAGCCGTTCGGCACCAGCAGGATTTCGGCCCCGCTTTCGGCCAGCGTCTCGCAGATGCCGACATCGCCCCAGATGTCTTCGCAGATCGGAATTCCGATCCGCACGCCGCGGAAATTGACCGGCCCCTGGATCTCGGGTCCGGCCTGGAAGACGCGCTTCTCGTCGAATTCGCCGTAGTTCGGCAAATCGAGCTTGTAGCGCTCGGCGATGATCTTGCCGCCATCGGCGAAGATGATCGAATTGTGCGTGCCGCTCTTGCGCTTCAGCGGCGTGCCGATGATGACGCCCGGGCCGCCATCGGCGGTATCGGCGGCAAAGTCCTGTGCCGCTTTTTCGCAGGCCTTCAGGAAGGCCGGCTTCAGCACCAGATCCTCCGGCGGATAGCCGGCGAGGAAAAGCTCGGTATAGAGCACGAGGTCGGCGCCCTGGCGGGCGGCATCCGCCCTCGCCTCGCGGGCCTTGGCGAGATTGCCTGATATGTCGCCAACAGTCGGATTGAGCTGGGCGACGGCGATGCGCAGGGTGTCGAGCTTCTTGGTCATGTTGCTGACTTAGCGCGGCAAATTTGCCCGAGCAATGGCGTTCGTTTGGACCAATCCAGACCGAATGTCATATGTCATTCGTGTCCAGACCGAATGTCAGATCATAGCTTGGGCGACCAGGGATCAGTCGTCGCCCATATATTCGCGCAACGCTTCCGGCGAATGGTTGTCGCCGATCGACATCGCCAGGATGCGCGAAATATGCCGGCGCGGCAGGCCCGTGTCCGCCGCCCACTGATTGATCTGCCTCTGGATCTTGTCGAGATCCTTCTTCGAGGTCGGGCTTTCGGCGATGTCGAGGCCGGCGTCGCGCAACGCGGCCGCCATATCACCCGAAATGACGAAGGCATCCCAGCCCAGCCAGCGCAAGAAATACTGGCCGGTTTTGCCGCCGAGCCGGCTGCCATGCTTGCCGAGATACGCCATCAGGCCGACCTGATCGTCCGCCGGCCAGTCGGCAAGGAATTTGCCGAAACCGCCATATTCCCCAGACACGCGCTCGACGAAGGCAGCATTGTCGCGCACCGATCTGATCTTCTGCGGATTGCGCACAATGCGCTGATCGGAAGCCAGATCGTGCCAGAAATCGTCGGGCTGGAACAACAGCCGCTTCGGCTCGAAGCGGAGGAAGGCCTCTTCGAAACCCGGCCATTTCTGTTCGATGACGCGCCAGACGAAACCGGCGGCAAAGACGCGCTCGGCCATCGTCGATAGAATACGGTCATCGGTGATGTCAGCCACGGCGGCATTGTCGGGCGCCGGCCCCAAAAGCGACGAAAGCTCCGCCTCACCGCCCTTGCGTTTGGCGGCTCGGGCGCGGATTTTCGCGAAGTCTGGCATTTTGCTTTCGTCTCCGTGCCGCGCTTTTGACGGAACGGCATCTTCCTATATGGAGACGAGGCTGCCAAGCCGAGGCTTTTGGTATGGAGACATCCATGAACAAGACAGTGCCCGAACTGGCCAACCGCTGGCTAAGGCGAACGCCGGAAAATCTGACCGAACTCGAAAGGCGGGTGCTGCAAAGCGCTGTCGACCGCAAGCCGGTATCGCAGAACATCAATGAGAGCCTTGCCGGCCTTCAGGGCGCGGGCGACCGTATCGCCGATGCCATTGCGCGCGTCGGTGGTTCGTGGACGTTCATCCTGTCCTTCATCGCCTTCTTGATCCTCTGGATCGGCGCCAACTGGTGGCTGCTGGGGCAAGAGTCGTTCGATCCCTACCCGTTCATCTTCCTCAACCTCGTGCTGTCGATGGTCGCCGCCTTGCAGGCGCCGGTGATCATGATGGCGCAGAACCGCCAGACCGAACGCGACCGCATCGACGCCGCCCACGACTACGAGGTCAACCTGAAGGCGGAGATCGAGATCATGGCGCTGCATGAAAAGCTGGACGAACTCCGCCACGGCCAGATCCTCGGCATGCGCGACGAGCTCGTGCGACTGGCCGACCTCGTCAAGCGGATCGACGAAAGGCTTTCGCAGCAGCAGCCGTCTTCATGACCGAAACGATCCATCACCTGATCGAACAATACGGCCTGCTTGCCGTCTTCCTCGGCTGTGTCGCGGAAGGTGAAAGTGCGGCCATCCTCGGCGGCTTCTTCGCGCACCAGCAAGTCTTCGTGCTGTGGCATAGCGTCCTCGCGGCCGCCCTTGGCGCCTTCGTCGGCGACACCTTCTTCTTCATTCTTGGACGACGCTTTGCCGACCATCCCTATGTCGTCAGATTGCGCAAGCGGCCCGGCTTTCGCCGTGCCTTTCGCCTGCTCAACACCCATCCCGACATTTTCGTGCTGTCGAACCGCTACGTCTACGGCATGCGCCTTGTCGGCGGCATCGCGGCCGGCCTTTCCAACATCGCAGCGCTGCGTTTCGTCATCCTCAACGCCATTTCATCGGTGATCTGGGCGGTGCTGTTCAGCACGATTGGCTATGTCTTTGGATTGGGGGCCGAACACTTCATCGGCCAGGCGTTGATGCGTCACGAGCGGTTGCTGGTCGGGCTTGGCATCGGTCTGACGGTGGCGATCCTTGCCTGGTTCGTCGCCCGGCATGTCGCCAGGAAAGAACGTGCCAGGGAGAGTTGAGGTCTTTAGAGCAATTCCAGGAAAAGTGTGAAACGGTTTTCCGTCCGGAATTGCGTCAAAACAAAGAGATAGAGCGGTTCTGCGTTTCCGTGAAACGATGAACCGCTCTAGTTTGCATGCATGTCGTTGTCCCAAAACCGCTACGCACTTTTGGGCGACATGCATCAGTCGATACCGAGCGCCTGATCACCCCGATCGAGGATCAGCGGGATGATCAAATCTTCCTCGTCGGCAAGATGCCGGGTCAGCATGTCGATCAGCCGGCTGTTTTCGTCGGCATAGGCGTCGGCGGCGAAGCGCTGTCTGTCCTCGCTCTCATGAAGCGTCTTGATGAAGGCGTTGGCGGCCTCGGCATTGCGCTCCAGTCCTTCATGGATGGTGTGATGGTCGGCATCGAGGATCTCGAAACCGCGCTTCAGCCGCGTCTCCGCCTTGGCGAAGACCGGAAAATAATGATGATCCTCGACATTGTGGTGACCATCGAGATTGCCGAGAAAATGGTTGAGGCGCGGCGCGAACCAGCGCGCGAAGTCGGGCGCCGTCAGCCTGCCCTCGCGGTAGTCGCCAATGCCGTTGGCCAGCATGCCGCCGAGTTCGCGGAACATGTCGTGCCGCTGCAGCCACATATTGGCGATGCCGTGGATGTTGGCGTGGCCCTGCCAGTTTTCACGCGGGTATTTTTCGGCCAGCCAGCGCAGATCGTCCGGCAGGCCGGCTCGCTCAAGCAGGGGGAAATCAGCGGCGTCCGACATGACAGTCTCCTTTGGTAACCGTCATATAGGAGCTGGTACGCTAGATCGGTAGACCGGCGATCCGTTCGATAATGGCGATGCCCCAGACGCCGGCGACGATGATCACCGAAATCAGCACCGCCAGCGAACCGCAGTCCTTGGCCAGCTGGATATCGACATTGAACTCGCGGCTGAAGGCGTCGCAGGCCGCCTCGATGCCGGTGTTCAGCACTTCGACCATGATCAGCAGCAGCACCGCGCCGATCAGCAAGGCATAGCCGCGCCACGAGATCGAAACAAACCAGCCGAGCGGCAAGGCGAGCGCGAGCAGCATCAGCTCCTGCTGGAAAGCCTTCTCGCTGACGGCCAGCTTGCGAAACGCCCGCACCGAATTGAAAAAAGCGTCGATCAGCCGCTGCATGCAAAACCCCTTTCCGAATCACCGGCACGGGATAATGCAATGGCTGGCGAGATCAATGGAATAAGGCGACTTGTCCAAAATTCATTCAGCGACCGGTATAACGGGCGTCGACTTTTCAAACTGCGGCAGCCCGTCGTCGATCGAATAATAGTCGCCCTTGTCGCCGACGAAGATATGGCATTCGCCCTCAAGGCCCGTCGGCCTGTCGAACGATCCGGCCATGACCGAAATGTAGTCCTGGTCCCGCGGCTTCCAGAACAGCACCGACCCGCATGCCTTGCAAAAACCGCGCCTGGCGAAGGAAGATGCTTCGTACCAGGTGATGCTTTCGCCACCCTCGATCACGATGTCGGCGTCTGCAACATTGGTCGCGGCATAGAAATGTCCGCTCTGCTTCCTGCATTGTGAGCAATGACAATAGACGACGCCGCGCAGCGCTCCGCGCGTTCTGAAGCGAACCGCTCCGCACAGACACGATCCTCGGTGGCTGTCACTCATTACGACCCTCCTTGAAGAAACTCTGCCACAGCATCGTCGTCAGGATTCCAGCTTTGCGGCAGCCATACGCAAGCAAATGCGACATTTGCTGGTGTGGCGAAACCGAAATCCAGTTTCATTTTTAGCAGCGTGATGCGCGAATTTCGCATTCAAAGCCACCAAACTGGCGTTCATCCCGGATTGTTGGTGCGCAAATTGATGCTTCTACAGCCTCAGAGAGAGAAAAACTGTGGAACCTCAGCGAATTAAGGAAACTTTAGCGCTCACGCATTTATGGTCATGGTAAGCGAATGTCGCAGGTGGGGACGCGTCTGTTCGCAAGTTGTTCTGGATTATCGGGTAGCCTTCCCCGGTCGGCGACAAATGGAATCCGCAAATTCTGCCGCGGAATCCGAGGGGAAGAGTGATCAGAACATGCAGCCGGCAGTTGTCCCGACCGAACGAAGCACCGATATCGCGGCCAATGTCGTCGCCACAATGCGCCAGTTGGGCGTGCTCGGCTTGCCGCGCAACTACGAGATTTTCTACGAGGCACTGAGCGGCACCAATCGTGAACTCAGCCTCGCCGTCGTTTCGCTGAGCAACCGGCCGACACAGGATGATCTGGACCAGATCGGCCGCGCCTTTTTTGCCCACAACCATGGCCCCGGCATCGTCGAGCATGCCAGAGAAGTCATTGCCAGGGAGCTCGAGGAGGTCGCTTCGCTGCTGAGGAGCGAGCGCAGCCACATCGAGAAATACGGCAGGATCCTCGATGAGACATCGAGCGGGCTGAGCAACCGCAGCCTTCTCTCTCAGGATCTTTTGCAGAAGATCGCCAACGCCATGGCGATTGCCACCAATTCGACCATCGACCACGGCCGGCAGGTCGCCTCGACGCTCAGCGACAAGACGGCCGAACTTGAGAGCGTCAAGTCGAAGCTCGAGGAATACAAGCGGCTGGCCGACACCGATCCGTTGACCCATATCTGGAATCGCCGTGCCTTCGACAAGGAAATCACCAGGATTTACAACAGCAGCAAGGGCATCCTGTTCAACGCCTTGATCCTTGCCGACATCGATCGCTTCAAGGACATCAACGATCGCTACGGCCATCCGGTCGGCGACAAGATCATCCAGATCATCGCCGACATTTTCCAGACCAGCATTCGCGGCGACATGTTCGTCGCCCGCACCGGCGGCGAGGAGTTCGCGCTGATCATCGAGGGCGCCAGCGAGGACGCCACCTACGAGATTGCAGAGCGCATCCGCGCCCTGATCGAGCAGACACCCTTCACCAGCAGCCAGACCGGCACCAACTACGGCACCGTCACCGTCTCGATGGGCATTTGCATGGCATCTGAAGCCGAGGGGCCCGAGGACCTCTACACCAAGGCCGACCGGGCGCTCTATCGCTCGAAAGTCAGCGGTCGCAACCGCGTCACCAAGCACTCGACGATGGCCGGCCGCGCCGGCAAGAGCTGGCTGCTCTACAAGAAGGACTGAGCGTGCCTCGTCTATCGCCGCCACGGATTGTGTGACGCTACCCCTTTCCATGTGAATTGGAGGCGATCCGCTACCGTTCCGCGCGTGACCCAAAGGGCGCCAACATTGCGCTGCTGACCTGCCGCGGCTTCGCCAAGGCCAAGCCAATGGGGCCGCAGACCTGGCGCATCCGGCTCGGCGCGTTCGGCGTGCAGGCGATCTGCGAATTTCCGGAAAAGCGCATCGAGTTTTCCAGAACCGCCTTTGCCGATCCCCGTCTCGTTGGCCTGCGCTGGGAACGCGGGCCCTGAATAAAAAGAAAAGCGCCGGATTTCTCCAGCGCTTTTTCTGTCGACGTTCAGGCCGAAATCAAGCTTAGCCGTTAACGGCCTGCTTGTGCTGCACCGGGTGGCTCTTCTTCAAGAGATCCGAGACCAGGAAGGCCAGTTCGATCGCCTGGTCGGCGTTGAGGCGTGGGTCGCAATGGGTGTGGTAGCGATCCTGCAATTCCTCGGCGGTGATGGCGCGGGCGCCACCGGTGCATTCGGTGACGTTCTTGCCGGTCATCTCGACATGGATGCCGCCTGGATGCGTGCCTTCGGCGCGATGCACCTCGAAGAAGGTCTGCACCTCCTTCAGGATGCGGTCGAACGGCCGCGTCTTGTAACCGGCAGCCTCGATCGTGTTGCCGTGCATCGGGTCGGACGACCACACCACGCTGCGGCCTTCCTTCTGCACCGCGCGAACCAGCTTCGGCAGATGGTCGGCGACCTTGTCGGAGCCGAAGCGCGCAATCAGCGTCAGCCGGCCCGGCTCGTTTTCGGGGTTGAGCAGATCGATCAGTTCCAGCAATCCATCCGGCGTCAGCGATGGGCCGCATTTCAGGCCGAGCGGGTTCTTGATACCCCGGCAATATTCCACATGCGCATGGTCGGGCTGGCGGGTGCGGTCGCCGATCCAGATCATGTGACCCGACGTGGCGTACCAGTCGCCAGAGGTCGAGTCGACGCGGGTCAACGCTTCCTCATAGCCGAGCAGCAGCGCCTCGTGGCTGGTGTAGAAATCGGTCTCGCGCAGTGCGTAATTGGTTTCCGAGGTGATGCCGACGGCCTTCATGAAGTCCATCGTCTCGGTGATGCGGTTGGCGAGTTCCCCGTACTTCTCGCCTTGCGGGCTGTCAGACACGAAGCCGAGCATCCAGCTATGCACATTCTCCAGGCTGGCATAGCCGCCCTGCGCGAAGGCGCGCAGAAGGTTGAGCGTCGCCGCCGACTGGCGATACGCCATCTCCTGGCGGGCAGGATCTGGTATGCGCGACTTGGCGTCGAATTCGATGCCGTTGATGATGTCGCCGCGATAGCTGGGCAGCGTCACATCGCCCTTGGTTTCGTTGTCGGACGAGCGCGGCTTGGCGAACTGGCCGGCAACGCGGCCGACCTTCACCACCGGCTGCGCGCCGGCGAAGGTCAGCACCACCGACATCTGCAGGAACACGCGGAAGAAGTCGCGGATGTTGTCCGCGCCATGTTCGGCAAAACTTTCGGCGCAATCGCCGCCCTGGAGAAGGAATGCATCACCGGCAGCGACCGCCGCCAACTGCTTCTTCAGCTTGCGCGCCTCACCTGCAAAAACCAGCGGCGGAAAGGTAGCGAGCTGAGCTTCCGTGTTCTTCAGCGCGGCAAGGTCCGGATAGGTCGGAACCTGCTTGATCGGCATCGTTCTCCACGAATTCGGCGACCATTTTGTCATCGCTGCACCCAACGCTCTTTCCGAGCAATTCCAGGAAAAATGTGAAACGGTTTTCCGTCCGGAATTGCGTCAAACAACAAAGCAAGCGCCATCGCCCGCCAATCCACCCCATATGGGGATCGCGGCTCAATACACGAAGCCGATTTCCTATTCTAGACCGGATTTGGCCGCGTGGCGAATGCACGCGCGTCGTTAAGGTGTGTTGAGATTCAGCACCGGAAGCGCAGGAAGCCGCCGTTTGCAGGCCGGCCTCACCTGAATATCAATACACCTTAAGCTGCCTTCTCAACGAGCCGCGCCAACTGCGTCATGACGACCGCCGAACCCGCCAGCCGCTTCTCGGCCGTCGGCCAGTCGCGCGCGAAAACGACGCTGTGGTCGGGCCGGATCTTGGCCAGCGAGCCCTGCTCGCCGATGAACTGGACCAGGCCGACCGGATTGGAGAATTCGCGTTTACGGAAATGGATGACGACGCCCTTCGGCCCGGCGTCGAGCTTTTCGACATTGGCCTTGCGGCAGAGCGCCTTGATGAAGACGATCTTCAGAAGATGCTTCACCTCTTCCGGCAACGGGCCGAATCGGTCGATCAGCTCGGCGCCAAAGGCGTCGATCTCCTCGGTGTTTTCGAGGTCGCCGAGGCGGCGGTAGAGCGCCAGCCTGAGCTGCAGATCCGGAACATAGCTTTCCGGGATCATCACCGCCGTACCGACGGCAATCTGCGGCGACCAGCCGCCATCCTGGACTTCACCGGAATCCTTCACCTCGGCGACGGCCTCCTCCAACATCTGCTGGTAAAGTTCGAAGCCGACCTCCTTAATGTGGCCGGACTGCTCTTCGCCGAGAAGATTGCCGGCGCCTCTGATATCGAGGTCATGGCTGGCCAGTTGGAAGCCGGCGCCCAGCGTGTCGAGCGACTGCAGCACCTTCAGCCGGCGCTCGGCCGTGTCGGTCAGCTTGCGGTTGGCCGGCAGCGTGAACAGCGCATAGGCGCGCACCTTCGAGCGACCGACGCGGCCGCGCAGCTGGTAAAGCTGCGACAGGCCGAACATGTCGGCGCGATGCACGATCAGCGTGTTGGCGGTCGGGATGTCGAGGCCGGATTCGACGATGGTCGTCGACAAAAGCACATCGTACTGGCCGTCATAGAAGGCATTCATGATGTCGTCGAGTTCGCCCGGCGGCATCTGGCCGTGGGCCACCGCCACTTTCAGCTCCGGTACGGATTCTCTCAGGAAATCATGGATCTCCGCCAGATCGCTGATGCGCGGAACGACATAGAAGGAGTGCCCGCCGCGATAGCGCTCCCGAAGCAGCGTCTCGCGGATGACCAGCGGATCGAAGGGCGAGATGAAGGTGCGCACCGCCATGCGGTCGACCGGCGGCGTGGCGATCAGCGACAGCTCGCGCACACCGGTCAGCGCCAGTTGCAGCGTGCGCGGGATCGGCGTCGCCGACAGCGTCAGCACATGCACATCGGTCTTCAGGTCCTTCAGCCGCTCCTTGTGCTTGACGCCAAAGTGCTGTTCCTCGTCGATGATCAAAAGGCCAAGGTTCTTGAACGAAATCGAGGCGCCAAGCAGCGCGTGGGTACCGACGACGATGTCGGCCTGCCCCTCGGCGATACCTTTCTTGGTCTCGGCCAGCTCCTTGGCGCCGACCAGCCGCGATGCCTGGGCAACGCGAATCGGCAGGCCGGAAAAGCGCTGCGAAAAGGTCTTGAAATGCTGGCGCGACAACAATGTCGTCGGCACCACCACCGCCACCTGAAAGCCTTCCATCGCCGCGATGAAGGCGGCGCGCAGCGCTACTTCCGTCTTGCCGAAGCCGACATCGCCGCAGATCAGCCGGTCCATCGGCTTGCCAGCCGCCAGATCGTCCCTGACCGAGTCGATCGCCGTCTGCTGATCGTCGGTCTCCTCATAGGGGAAGCGGGCGGCGAACTCGCCATAGAGGCCATCGGCCGGCACCAGGGCCGGGGCGGCGCGCATCTGCCGTTCGGCGGCGATGCGGATCAGTTGCCCGGCCATATCGAGCAGGCGTTTCTTCAGCCGCGCCTTGCGCGACTGCCAGGCGCCGCCGCCGAGCTTGTCCAGCGTCGCCTCGGCCGAATCCGAGCCGTAGCGCGACAGAAGCTCGATGTTCTCGACCGGCAGGAACAGCCGGTCGTCGCCGGCATAGTGGATTTCGAGGCAATCATGCGGCGCGCCAACCGCTTCGATGGTGCGCAGGCCAATGAAGCGGCCAATGCCGTGATCGGCGTGGACGACGATGTCGCCGGCCGACAGTGCCGAAGCTTCGGCGATGAAGTCGGAGGCCCGCTTCTTGCGCTTCGAGCGCCGGATCAGCCGGTCGCCGAGAATGTCCTGTTCGGCGACGACGACCAGTCTTTCGGTCTCGAAGCCGGATTCCAGCGGCAGCACGGCCAATGCCGCCTGCCCCGGCTCGAGCTGTTCCGCTTCCGCCAGCGTGTTGACCTGCTTGAGATTGCCGAGATGGTGTTCGCCAAGGATTTGGCCAAGCCGGTCGAGCGAGCCTTCTGTCCAGCCGGCAATGACGACGCGGCGGCGCGCCGCGCGCTCGTCGGCGATATGCCTGACTACTATGTCGAAGACATTGACGCTGGGGTCGGCGCGTTGCTCGACAAAGCTGCGGCCGTGGCGCGAACCGGCATGAAAAACCTTCTTGGCGCCGGCGTCGGGCGCATCGAACGGCGTAAAATCGATCGCTTCGCGCGGCCCAAGCGAGGCAATCAGGTTTTCCGGCGAGAGGTAGAGCAGGTCCGGCGGCACTGGCTTGTAGGGCACTGCATCCTTCAGCGCGCCCTCGGCCTGCTTCTTGCGCGCCTCGTAGTGATCGAGGATCAGCGTGTGGCGCTCGGCCAGCGCCTCATGCGCCAGATGATCGAACACAACAGGCGTGTCCGGCAGATAGTCGAACACGGTCTCCAGCCGTTCGTAGTAGAACGGCAGCCAGTGCTCCATGCCGGCGAAGCGCCGGCCCTCGCTAACCGCCGCATAGAGCCCGTCGTCGCGCTGGGGTGCGCCAAAGGCTTCGATATAGGAGCGGCGGAAGCGGCTGATGGTTTCCGGTGTCAGCGCCACTTCGCTCATCGCCTGCAGCGCCATCGACTTGCGCTGGCCGGTGGTGCGCTGGGTGGCGGCATCGAAGACGCGGATCGATTCCAGCGTGTCGCCGAAGAAGTCGAGCCTGAGGGCTTCGGTCCAGCCGGGGGCGAACAGGTCGAGAATGCCGCCGCGCACGGCGAATTCACCGACGCCGCGCACCGTCGGCACGCGCTCGAAGCCTGATGTCTCCAGCCGCGACACCAGCGCGTTCATATCGATCTGGTTGCCGGGCCTGGCATGAAACGTCTGTGCCTCGACCAGATCGGCCGGCGGAATGCGCTGCAGCAGCGCATTGGCGGTGGTGAGGATGACGGCGCGGTGCGGCTTCTTCGCCAGCGCAATCATGGCGGTCAGCGCATCGAGGCGCTTGGCGGCCGCGTCCGACCCCGGCGAGACGCGGTCATAGGGCAGGCAATCCCAGGCCGGCAGTTCCAATACGGGAAGGCCGGGCGCCGCGAAGGACAACGCCTCGATGATCGCCGGCAGGCGCTGGCCGTCGCGCGCCACGAACAGAACCGGCTTGTCGGGCGCGATCTCAAGTGCCGCCTGCACCAGCGCGAAGGCTTCGTAGCCGTCAGCGACGCCATCGACAATGAACTGGCCGGCGCGGCCTTTCGGCAGGCCTATGGTGGGAATGAGGCTCATGAAATCACGGTCTTGTTTGTCGCAATTCCGGACGGAAAACCGCTTCGCACTTTTCCTGGAATTGCTTGTGTTCAGAATGTCATGGAATGGCGGAAAGCCAGGATCTTTCGCAGAACGGCACAATCGATATCCACTGGGACCGGGCGTTCGCCGGTGACCATGGGCAGGAATTCGGTGTCGGGAATGTCGAGGAGCCTCTCATATTGGTCGATTTCCTCGCCGGTCAAGGCGCCGATCTCGGCGTCGGCGAAGGTGCCGAGGATGAGATCCATCTCGCGCATGCCGCGATGCCAGGAGCGAAACAAAAGCTTGCGGCGGCGGGCGTCCAGCCCCTCGCTTGATCTCGTCGTCCCGGTCATTGTGCCGCATCCTCACTTGCTGCGGCGCATATAGCGTGGATAGAAGGGGCTGTCAGCCTTGCGCTGCGGCCATCGCGACATAAGCTGACATCATGCGTCCTTCCATCCTCGATCCGTTGTTCGTCCCGATCACCTCGCTGGCCGGCGTCGGGCCGAAGGTTGGCGCGTTGATCGAGAAAGTGGTCGCGGCCGATCTCGGTGATCGCGCCGCACGCGCCGGCGACCTTCTGTTCGTGCTGCCGCACACCGTCATCGATCGCCGCAACCGCCCGGGCATCGCGCTCGCCGCCGAAGGCGCAATCGTCACCCTCGAGGTGCGCATCGACCGCCACCAGCCGCCGCCGCGCAGCAACAGGTCGGTGCCCTACCGGGTCTACGCCCATGACGACACCGGCGAGATTGCACTGACCTTCTTCCATGCCCATGCTTCTTATCTCGAAAAGGCGATGCCCGAGGGCGAGCATGTCGTGGTCTCGGGTCGCATGGAATGGTTCAACGGCCGCCCGACCATGGTCCACCCCGACCATATCGCGCCGGCCAGCGAAGCGGAAAACCTGCCGCTGGTCGAGCCGGTCTATCCGCTCACCGCCGGGCTCTCGGGCAAGGTGCTGCGCCGGGCGATCGGCCAGGCGCTGGCGCGCTTGCCTGTCTTTGCCGAATGGCAGGACGGCGCCTTCATGCGCCGGCACACCTTTCCGGCCTTTGGCGATGCGCTCGCCCGCATCCACAATCCGGCAGACCCGATCGACGTCTCCATCGACGGCGCAGCATGGCGGCGCCTCGCCTATGACGAGCTGCTGGCGGGCCAGGTCTCGCTGGCGCTGGTGCGGGCAAAAATCCGCCGCCTGTCCGGCCGCCCCCTGGTCGGTGATGGCAGCATCGTGGAAAAACTGCGCGCCGCACTTCCCTACTCACTGACCGCGAGCCAGGAATTCGCGCTCGCCGAAATCAATGCCGACCTCGCTGATCCGGAGCGCATGCTCCGGCTCCTGCAGGGTGATGTCGGCTCCGGCAAGACGGTTGTCGCGCTGCTGGCCATGGCGCGTGCGGTCGAGGCCGGTGGCCAGGCAGCACTGATGGCGCCAACCGAAATCCTGGCGCGCCAGCATCTGGCGACGATCGCGCCGCTTGCCGCCAAGGTCGGTCTGCGCATCGCTATCCTCACAGGCCGCGAGAAAGGCCGCGAGCGCACCGACACGCTGGCCGGCCTGGCGAGCGGCGAGATCGACATCGTCGTCGGCACCCACGCGCTGTTCCAGGAGACGGTCACCTTCCACGACCTGGTCTTCGCCGTCATCGACGAGCAGCATCGCTTCGGCGTCCACCAGCGGCTCGCCATCACCGCCAAGGGCGACGCGCCCGATATGCTGGTGATGACGGCCACGCCCATCCCGCGCACGCTGGTGCTGACCGCCTTCGGCGACATGGACGTGTCGAAGCTGACGGAGAAGCCGGCGGGCCGGCAACCGATCCGCACCGTCACGCTGCCGCTCGAGCGGCTCGACGAATTGGTCGGCCGCATGGTCGACGCCGTTGCCGGCGGCCAGAAGATCTACTGGATCTGTCCGCTGGTCGAGGAATCCGAAGAGATCAAGCTGATGTCGGCCGAGGACCGTTTCGCGTCGCTGAAACCGCTCTTCGGCGATCGCATCGGCCTCGTCCACGGCCGCATGAAGGGCGCCGACAAGGACGAGGCGATGCGCGCCTTCAAGCAGGGCGAGACACGCATCCTGATCGCCACCACGGTCATCGAGGTCGGCGTCGACGTACCGGACGCCACCGTCATGGTCATCGAACATGCCGAGCGCTTTGGCCTCGCCCAGCTACACCAGTTGCGCGGCCGCGTCGGGCGCGGCGATATCAAGTCCTCCTGCGTGCTGCTCTACAAGGACCCGCTCGGCGAGACCGCAAAACGCCGGCTGTCGGTCATGCGCGAGACCGAGGACGGTTTCCTGATCGCCGAAGAAGACCTGAAGTTGCGCGGCGAAGGCGAATTGCTGGGCACCCGCCAGTCCGGCACACCTGGCTTCCAGGTGGCGCGTATCGAGGCGCATGCGGACCTTTTGGAGGCTGCCCGCGACGACGCCAGGCTGATCCTGTCACGCGACCCGGAGCTGCAGTCCGAGCGTGGCGAGGCGTTGCGCCTGTTGCTTTACTTGTTCGGGCGCGACGAAGCCGTCCGGCTCCTGCGCGCCGGCTGAGCCAGGGCGGCAACCGACGGGTTGGCAAGCACTCCATCGATCGGCTCGCCGTTCACGACGACCATTTGTTTGACCTCGGGCGACACCAGCCCGGCGGAGACGATCAGCTTGGCGCCGTCCTCGATCGTCATGTCGAGCAGCACGATGTCGGACTTCGGCACATACATGAGAAAGCCAGTGGTTGGGTTCGGCGTGCATGGCATGAACACGGCGATCAGCGGATCGTCTGCCTGATCGAGCTTCTGGTTGATCTCGGTCTCCTTCTCGCTGGCGACGAAAACCAGCGACCAGACGCCTTTGCGCGGATATTCGACCAGCCCGACCTGGCGGAACATGTCGCCCTTGTTCGACAGCACGGTCTCGAAAATCTGCTTCAGCGAACCATAGATGCCGCGCACCAGCGGCATGCGGCCAAGCAGGCGCTCGCCGAAATTGACGATAGCGCGACCGACAATGTTGGCCGTCAGGAAGCCGATCAGCGTGATCAGGATCAGCGCGACGATCAGCCCGAACCCCGGGACCGGAAATGGCAGGTAGCTGTCAGGGCTGTAGCGTGCCGGAATATAGGGCTTTACCCAGGAATCGACCCAGCCGATGAACGACCAGGCAATGTAAGCGGTGATCGCCAGCGGCGCACAGACGACGAAGCCCGTGAGGAAATAGTTCCTCAGCCGGGTCATGCCGGAGGTCTTGGGAGCATCGGACATGGTTCACCGAGGACACGGGTTGCGCCGCAACATTAGATCATGATCCCGAAAAGTGGGAACCGGTTTTCGGAAAAAGATCATGCTCAAAAAGAAAAACAGCCGCTGTGATGCAAATGCCATCACAGCGGCTCTGTGAACCGGAATGCGCTTTGGAACTGCGAAGTTTTAAAGGCCCCTATTCCACCGTCACCGATTTCGCCAGATTGCGTGGCTGGTCGACATCGGTGCCCATGAACACGGCAGTGAAATAGGCGAGCATCTGGATCGGCAGCGCGTAGATGATCGGCGAGATGATTTCCGGCACGTCCGGCAGCACGATCGTCTCCATCGTCTTGACGCTCGTAAGTGCCGCACCCTTGCTGTCGGTGATCAGGATTATCTTGCCGCCGCGGGCCGCCACTTCCTGCATGTTCGAGACCGTCTTTTCGAAAATCCGGTCATGCGGCGCAATGACGATGACAGGCATGTTCTCGTCGATCAGCGCGATCGGCCCATGCTTCAGCTCGCCCGCTGCATAGCCCTCGGCGTGGATGTAGGAGATTTCCTTGAGTTTCAGCGCGCCTTCCATGGCCAGCGGGAAATTGGTGTCGCGGCCGAGATAGAGCACGTTCTTGTAGTGCGCGAGGTCGCGCGCGATCTTTTCGATCTGATGGTCGAGCTTCAGCACCTGGTTGGCATAGCGCGGCGCTTCCGACAGTTCGCGCACAAAGGTCTTTTCCTGCTCGCGCGAGATCGTGCCGCGCGCCACGCCGGCGCGCACGGCAAGCGATGCCAGCACCGAAAGCTGGCAGGTGAAGGCCTTGGTCGAGGCAACACCGATCTCCGGGCCGGCGAGCGTCGGCAGCACGACGTCGGATTCGCGCGCCATGGTCGATTCGCGGACATTGACGACGGCGCCGATCTTCATCCCGGCCTTGCGGCAGTAGCGCAGCGAGGCCAGCGTGTCGGCGGTCTCGCCCGATTGCGAGATGAAGAAGGCGGCATCTTTCGCAGACAGCGGCATTTCGCGGTAGCGGAACTCCGAGGCGACATCGATGTCGACCGGCAGGCGGGCGTAGCGCTCGAACCAGTATTTGCCGATCAGGCCAGCGAGATAGGCGGTGCCGCAGGCCGAAATCGCCAGCCGGTCGATCTTGGCGAAATCAAACGGCAGGTCGAGCGGCTTGGAGACGCCACCGACGAAGTCGATATAATTCGCCAGCGTGTGCGAGATCACCTCGGGCTGTTCATGGATTTCCTTCTCCATGAAATGGCGCCGGTTGCCCTTGTCGACCATGAAGCTGGTCGAGAGCGACTGCTGGCGCTTGCGCTCGACTTGTCTGCCATCAATGTCGAAGATCGTGACGCCTTTGCGGCGCACCACCGCCCAATCGCCATCTTCGAGATAGGTGATCGAATTGGTGAACGGCGCGAGCGCGATGGCGTCTGAGCCCAAGAACATCTCGCCATCGCCATGGCCGACGGCCAGCGGCGGGCCGTTGCGGGCGCCGACGATCAGGTCCTCGTCGTCCTTGAACATGATCGCCAGCGCAAAAGCGCCTTCCAGCCGCTTCAGCGCCTGGTGCGCGGCCTCGACCGGCTTCAACCCCTTGGCCAGGGCGCGCGCCACCAGATGGGCGACGACCTCGGTGTCGGTCTGCGAAGAAAATTCGTAGCCGTCACGCTTCAGTTCGTCGCGCAATTCAGCAAAGTTCTCGATGATGCCGTTGTGGACGATGGCGACGCCGTCGGAAAAATGCGGGTGCGCATTGGTCTCGTTGGGCACGCCATGCGTTGCCCAGCGCGTGTGGCCGATGCCGATGGTGCCATCAAGCGGATCGTCCTTGAGCCGGCGCTCAAGGTTGATCAGCTTGCCTTCCGCGCGGCGGCGGGCAAGCTCACCATGTTCGATGGTAGCGACACCAGCCGAGTCATAGCCGCGATATTCGAGCCGTTTCAGCGCGTCGACGATGAGCGGCGCAACCTGCGAGTGGCCGACGATTCCAACGATACCGCACATGCAGACAGTCCCCAATTCCCCATGGAAAACCAGCACTATTTAGGGATGGCCGGCCTGCCGCGAAAGTCACATTGCATTTCGTCCCATGTAACGGAACGCTTCTGCAGGCATGCACCATGACAGACCGCTCTTGCAATCCGGTTACTGCAATTGTTCGGTTTTTCAGCCATTCGGTTCTCGTTCGGGAAATATTTGGCTAAGCTCCGACCATGAACGAAACCATATCAACCATTATACTCTGGCGCCCGGTCGGACCCAAAGAGCTGAAACTCATCGAGGCTTCGGATATGCGGGCATTTCGCGCCGCGCCTGCCAGAACAGCCGATTTTCTATCCGGTTCTGTCGGAAGCCTATGCCGTGCAGATCGCGCGAGACTGGAACGTGCCGGCCAGCGGAGCAGGATTCGTGACGCGGTTTGCTGTGCTCAAAAGCTTTCTCGACCGCTACCGGGTCGAGCATGCCGGCAGCAAGGCGCATCTGGAATACTGGATACCCGCCGAAGACCTCGATGATTTCAACAAGGCCATCGTTGGCAAGATCGAGGTGACCGCCGCCTTCGACAAGGGCATGACCGGCTAACCGCTAGTGGTCGGCGCCGGCAGCCTTTTTCTTCGCAGCCGCGGCCGAAGCAAAGCGCTCGCGCAATTCCTTGGCCTTGCCAGGGATGGTCTTCTGGCGGGCGCGGCCGAAGGCCAGCGCATCGTCGGGTACGCTTTCGGTGATGACGCTGCCCGAGGCGATATAGCCGCGCTTGCCGATCGACACGGGCGCCACCAGCGAGGAATTCGAGCCGACAAAGGCGCCTTCGCCGATGTCGGTGAAGAATTTCGAATAGCCGTCGTAATTGCAGGTGATGGCGCCTGCGCCGATATTGGCGCCCGCGCCAACGCGGGCGTCGCCGATATAGGTCAGGTGGTTGACCTTGGCGCCTTCCTCGATGGTCGCCTTCTTGACCTCGCAGAAATTACCGACCTTGGCCTTGTTCCTGAGATCGGCACCCGGCCGCAGCCGCGCGAATGGCCCGACTTCGCAATTCGAGGCGATGGTGGCACCTTCGAAATGGCTGAAGGCATGGATCTTGGCGCCCGTGGCGATTTTCACGCCTGGGCCGAACCAGACATTGGGCTCGACGATCGTGTCGGCGCCAATCTCGGTATCGTGCGAGAAATACACGGTCTCCGGCGCGATCAGCGTCACGCCCGACAGCATCGCCTCATGGCGGCGGCGCGCCTGCCAGATGCCCTCGGCCTGCGCCAGTTCGGCGCGGTTGTTGATGCCGAGTGCGCTTTCAAAGCTGGCTTCTGTGGCAACGACATCGAGGCCCTGTCCGCTGGCAATCTCGACGATGTCGGTGAGATAATACTCGCCCTTGGCGTTCTTGTTGCCGACAGCATCGAGCAGCGTCAGCGCCTGGCTGCCGGCCACCGCCATCATGCCGGCATTGCAGAAGCCGATCTTCCGTTCCTCCGCGCTGCAGTCCTTCTCCTCGCGGACGGCAATCAACTTGCCGCCTTTTTCGATCAGCCTGCCATAGCCGGTTGGATTGGGTGGGCGGAAACCGATGACCACGACGGCGGCACCTTCGGCCAGTTTCAGCCGCGCCACGGTGAGTGCGTCGGCGTCGATCAATGGTGTGTCGCCGAACATCACCAGGATATCGTTGTAACCCTTTGATATCGCATCGCGAGCGGCGAGCACGGCATGCGCGGTGCCAAGGCGCTTTTCCTGCACGAAGGTCTCGGCCTTCGGCGCGAATTTTGACGCAGCCTTGCGCATCTCGTCGGCGCCATGGCCGATCACCAGCGCCTGGCTGCCGGCACCGGCCGCTTCGGCCGCCTTCACCACATGGGCGACCATCGGCAGGCCGGCAATCTGGTGCAGCACCTTCGGCAGCGCGCTCTTCATGCGCGTGCCTTCGCCGGCGGCGAGGATGACGGACAGGCAGGATCTCTGGCTCATGAAAGGACAACCATATGAAAAGGGTTGGGAATCAAGACAGGATAGCAGTGGCGCCATGCTGCACCAATGCGGTTAAATTCCGGTGAGATGGCGGAGCGGCTGACTCCTAATCATCGGGTCCACGGCGCGCATTTCGCATTTTGGGCAACGAGATTATCCCAGCCGCCCCAGCACCGGGAAATTCTCCAGCAACCAATACGATACCGTCTGCACGCCGCCGGTGAGGAAAAACACGCCGGCGACGACCAGCAGCGCGCCGATCGCTTTTTCGACGCGGCCGAGATGGACGCGGAATTTGCCGAGGAAGCGCATGAAGGCGCCGGAAAACAGCGCCGCGATCAGGAACGGGATGCCGAGGCCGAGCGAATAGGCAGCGAGCAGCAACGCGCCCTCGCCCACGGTTTCGCGACCACCGGCCAGCGTCAGGATCGGCCCCAGCACCGGGCCGATGCAAGGCGTCCAGCCGAAGGCGAAGGCCAGGCCCATTACATAGGCAGCGATCGCACTTGCCGGTTTTCCCCGCGACTGGAAGCGCGCCTCGCGTGACAACAGCGGAATGCGCAAGATGCCGAGGAAATTCAAGCCCATCAGGATGATGAGCACACCGGCGCCCGTCGCCAGCGGCTCCTGCCAGACCCGCAGCCAATGGCCGATGGTCGACGCGCCGGCACCGAGCGCGACAAACACGGTAGAAAAGCCGAGCACGAATGCAATCGAGGAATAGAGCAGCGCACCGCGCGCGCCTTCCCGGGCCGTTACACCCGCATTGCCGCGAAAATCGTCGACCGACACGCCTGCCATGTAGCAGAGATAGGGTGGCACCAGCGGCAGCACGCACGGTGACAGGAACGAGATCGCTCCCGCCCCGACCGCGCTGACATAGCCGATGTCCAATGCCATTCCAAAACTCCGACTGCCCCGGCGCCGATATAGGCTCGACGTTGCTTCTCCACCAATCACCATTTTGTGGCAAGTCGTCGCCGCATGTGCAGGTCGGGGAAGAAACGATGGCTCGCAGGCGTTGCTATAGCGAGGCCGCGATTTCCCGCGCGTCTCCAGATATCAGGGAGATTTCCATGAAAACCATAACCGTAGGGCTGGCCGCGCTTTTGCTTAGCACCGCCGCATCGTTCGCCGCCGACGCGTGGAAGGAAGCCGAGGTCGGTGGCACCAAGATCTACACCGACGCCAACGGCATGACGCTTTATACCTATGACAAGGATGAGAAGGGTAAAACCAACTGCTACGACAAATGCGCCACCAACTGGCCGCCGCTGAAGGCCGAGGCCGGCGCCAAGGCGGACGACGAATGGAGCGTTGTCGACCGTACCGACGGCACCAAGATGTGGGCTTATGACGGCAAGCCGGTTTACACCTTCGTCAAGGACAAGAAGGCTGGTGACATATCCGGCGATGGCGTCGCAGGTGTCTGGCACGTCGTCAAGGCCGACTAGAGTCCCCAATCCGGGTCCTGCCGCTGGCGGGACTTCGACTGGCCGCCGGATATCCCTCCAACAGCCCGGCGGCCAGCATCAATGAGCCTGTCAGAGCGTCGACCCCTGCGATACCCAGCCCGCCTTCCGCGACTCGGCGGAAAAATGAAACCGGGCAGTTTCCGCTGACTCGGAACCACCATCTCCCCAAGCCAAAATTCTGTGATTTTCTCCATACACTCTAAGAGTGTATTGCTGCGGACAGCCCTGCAATTTGGCCGCTTCCCCTTGACCCGATGCAAAAGCGCGGCCATGTGAGCGACAAATAGAGCGAGATTTCGTCGCGCGCAGCGGAATTCTTCTGCCGCATCACAGCTGATATGAGACCTCATGGACGTCGTCGTCGTCGAATCGCCGGCCAAGGCAAAGACAATCAACAAATACCTCGGCAAGAACTACAAGGTTCTGGCCTCGTTCGGCCATGTCCGCGATTTGCCGGCCAAGGATGGCTCGGTGCGCCCGGACGAGGATTTCGCCATGTCCTGGGCGGTCGACACCGCCTCGGGCAAGCGCCTCGCCGACATCGCCAAGGCGGTCAAGGATGCCGACGGCCTGATCCTCGCCACCGATCCGGATCGTGAAGGCGAAGCGATTTCCTGGCACGTGCTGGAAGTGCTGAAGCAGAAGCGCGCGCTGAAGGACAAGCCGGTCAGCCGCGTCGTCTTCAACGCCATCACCAAATCGTCGGTGCTGGAAGCGATGGCCAATCCGCGCCAGATCGATGCGCCGCTGGTCGATGCCTATCTGGCGCGCCGGGCGCTCGATTATCTCGTCGGCTTCACACTGTCGCCGGTGCTGTGGCGCAAATTGCCGGGCGCTCGTTCGGCCGGCCGTGTCCAGTCTGTCGCATTGCGTCTGGTCTGCGACCGCGAATCCGAGATCGAGCGCTTCATCCGCGAGGAATACTGGCAGATCGCCGCCCTCCTCGGCACGCCGCGCAACGAGAATTTCGAAGCGCGGCTGACCGCCTTCGATCGCAAGAAGCTGCAGAAGCTCGATATTTCCAACAAGGCGCAGGCCAACGACATCAAGTCGATGCTCGAAGGCGCGACCTTCAAGGCGGTGTCGGTCGAAGCCAAGCCGACCAAGCGCAATCCCGGCCCGCCCTTCACCACTTCGACACTGCAGCAAGCCGCCTCATCGGGCCTTGGCTTCTCGGCCAGCCGCACCATGCAGGTGGCGCAGCGCCTCTATGAAGGCATGGAGATCGGCGGCGAGACCACTGGCCTGATCACCTATATGCGAACCGATGGCGTGCAGATGGCGCCAGAGGCGATTTCGGCTGCCCGCGACGCCATCGTCAAGGAATTCGGCCCAAAATACCTGCCGGAAAAGCCGCGCCAATATACCGCCAAGGCCAAGAACGCCCAGGAAGCGCACGAAGCGATCCGCCCGACGGATTTCATGCGCACCCCGGCATCGGTCAGGCAATATCTCGATTCCGACCAGGCGCGGCTCTATGAGTTGATCTGGAAGCGCGCCATCGCCAGCCAGATGCAGCCTGCCGAGATCGAACGCACCACGGCCGAGATCGAGGCCGTGAACGGCGCCCGCACAGCGGAGCTTCGCGCCATCGGTTCGGTCGTTCGCTTCGACGGCTTCATTGCCGCCTACACCGACCAGAAGGACGACGATTCGGAAGACGAAGAAAATCGCCGCCTGCCCGAGATCCGCGCCGGCGAGCAGCTTGCCCGCCAGGCGATCAACGCCACCCAGCACACCACCGAGCCGCCGCCGCGCTACTCCGAAGCCTCGCTGATCAAGAAGCTGGAAGAGCTCGGCATCGGCCGGCCGTCGACCTACACGGCGATCCTGAAGACGCTCGAGGACCGCGACTACGTCACCATCGACAAGCGCCGGCTGGTGCCGCAGGCCAAGGGCCGCTTGCTGTCGGCCTTCCTCGAAAGCTTCTTCAAGCGCTATGTCGAATATGACTTCACCGCATCTCTCGAGGAAAAGCTCGACGAGATCTCGGACGGCAAGCTCGCCTGGAAGGACGTGCTGCGCGATTTCTGGAAGGATTTCTCCGGCGCCGTCGCCGACATCAAGGAGCTGCGCGTCACCGACGTGCTCGATGCGCTCAACGAGGAACTGGCCCCGCTGGTGTTTCCGACGCGTGAGGACGGCTCCAATCCACGCATCTGCCCGAAATGCGGCACCGGCAATCTGTCGCTGAAGCTGGGCAAGTTCGGCGCTTTCGTTGGTTGCTCGAACTACCCCGAATGCTCCTTCACCCGCCAGCTCGGCGACGCCGCCAATCCCAATGGCGAGAACGGCAATGGCGATGACGGCACCAAGGTCATCGGCAAAGACCCTTATACGTCAGAGGAAATCACGCTGCGCAGCGGCCGCTTCGGCCCCTATCTGCAGCGTGGCGACGGCAAGGAAGCCAAGCGTTCCAGCCTGCCCAAGGGCTGGACGGCCGAAACCGTCGACCACGAAAAGGCGCTTGCCCTGCTGTCGCTGCCGCGTGATGTCGGCAAGCATCCCGAATCCGGCAAGATGATTTCGGCCGGGCTCGGCCGCTACGGTCCGTTCGTGCTGCATGACAGCACCTACGCCAATCTCGACAGCATCGAGGACGTGTTCTCGATCGGCCTCAACCGCGCCGTGTCGGTGATTGCCGAGAAGCAGTTGAAGGGCAAGGGCGGCCGCAATGGCGGCACACCGGCAGCTCTGAAGGAGCTTGGCGACCATCCCGATGGCGGCGGCAAGATCGTCGTACGCGACGGCAAATACGGGCCTTACGTGAATTTCGGCAAGGTCAATGCCACCCTGCCTAAGGGCAAGGATCCGCAATCGGTGACGGTTGAGGACGCGCTGGCGCTGATTGCCGAGAAGGAAGCCAAGGGCGGCGGCGGCAAGAAGCCGTTCCGCAAGGCGGCAGCGGCCAAGGCCCCGACAACCAAGAAAACGGCAGCCAAGAAAGCGCCGGCCAAGAAGCCGGCCGCGAAGAAAAACGGGTAGGACAGCGTGGCGCGCAGGATCACCGGTAGAACCCACGGCGATCCGCGCACCGCCGACACGAGAGCCAAGGTCAAGGACGACTATCGGCCGTCACGTGACGAAATCCTGCGCTACATCGCCGAAAATCCCGATCGCGCCGGCAAACGCGACATCGCCAAGGCGTTCGCGCTGCGCGGCGACGACCGCATCTGGCTGAAGGATATTTTGCGCGACCTGCAGGACGAAGGCGTCCTGACCAAGGAGCGCAAGCAACTGGCCCGCGTCGGCGCCCTGCCCCATGTCGCCGTGCTCGACATTTTTGGCCGTGACGGCGACGGCATTTTGCTGGCCCACCCGGCGGAGGCCGTCGGCACGGGCGAGCCGCCGGTTGTCTCCATTCGGATATCGCGCAGCGGCAGCGGCCCGGCGCCCGGCATCGGCGACCGCGTGCTGGCAAAAACCTTCCCGACCAACGAAGCGACAGGCCCCGCCTACACCGGGCGGGTGATGAAGATCTTCGAGAAGCGCACCGATGCGGTTCTCGGCGTCTTTCGCATCCTGCAGGACGGCACTTTCCGCATCGAGCCGGTCGAGCGGCGCCAGCCCGAACTGATCGTCGACAAGGAATTCCAGAACGGCGCCAGGAACGGCGACCTGGTCGAGGTCGAGCCCGCGCGCGCTTCCCGCTATGGGCTGCCGAGAGCCAAGGTGCTCAACGTGCTGGGTTCGCTGACCAGCGAAAAGGCGGTCTCGATGATCGCCATCCACGCGCATGACATTCCGCATATTTTTCCGGCCGACGTCATCGCCGAGTCCGAAGCGGTCAAGCCTGCGACGATGGATCACCGCGAGGACTGGCGCGACCTGCCGCTGGTCACCATCGATCCGGCCGACGCCAAGGACCATGACGACGCCGTCTTCGCCACCCCCGATCTCGATGAGAAGAACCGGGGCGGTGTGGTCGCCACGGTGGCGATCGCCGATGTCGCCGCTTATGTCCGCTATGGCACTGCACTCGACCGCGAGGCTCTGAAACGCGGCAATTCGGTCTATTTTCCGGACCGCGTCGTGCCGATGCTGCCCGAGCGCATCTCCAACGATCTCTGCTCGCTGCGCGAAGGCCAGGACCGGCCGGCGCTGGCCGTGCGCATGGTTTTTTCGGCCGACGGCCGCAAGCTCCGGCACTCCTTCCATCGCGTCATGATGAAGTCGGCGGCAAAGCTCGCCTACAGCCAAGCCCAGGCCGCCATCGACGGCGTGCCGGACGACAAAACCGGTCCGATCCTCGACACCGTGCTGAAGCCACTGTGGGACGCTTATGCGATCCTGAAGCGTGGCCGCGACGGTCGCCAGCCGCTCGAGCTCGAGCTGCCGGAGCGCAAGATCCTGCTCAAGCCGGATGGCACCGTCGATCGCGTCATCGTGCCAGAACGGCTTGATGCTCACAAGCTGATCGAAGAATTCATGATCCAGGCCAATGTCGCCGCGGCCGAGACGCTGGAGGCGAAGAAGCAGACGCTGGTCTACCGCGTGCATGACGCGCCGTCGCTGGCCAAGCAGGAATCGCTGCGCGAATTCCTGCAGACGCTTGGCCTGTCGCTGGCGCGCGGCGCGCAGATGCGGCCAAGCCAGTTCAACGGCATTCTGGAGGGCGTGCGCGGCGCCGACAATGAAGGCCTGGTCAACGAGGTGGTGCTGCGCTCGCAGAGCCAGGCCGAATATTCGCCCAAGAACATCGGCCATTTCGGCCTCAACCTCAGGCGCTACGCGCATTTCACCTCGCCGATCCGCCGTTACGCCGACCTGATCGTGCATCGCGGACTTATTGCCGCACTCGGCCTCGGTCCGGGCGGGCTGACGCAGGACGAAGAGGCACGCCTCGAAGACGTTGGCGTGCTGATCTCAGGCACGGAACGGCGCGCAATGGCGGCCGAGCGCGACACCGTCGACCGCCTGATCGCCGCCTATCTCGCCGAGCGCGTCGACGACCGGTTCGACGCCCGCATCTCCGGCGTCACCAAATCGGGACTATTTGTCCAATTGCCGCAGTATGGCGCGGATGGTTTCATCCCGGTGTCAACATTGAATGGCGATTACTATATATACGACGAAACGGCCCGCTCCCTGTTCGGAGAACGCTCGGGCAAAGGCTACCAGCTCGCGGATCGCGTCGAGGTCCGGCTGGTCGAGGTGGCACCAATGGCCGGCGCGATGCGCTTCGAGATGTTGACCGACCCGAAGCCTTTGCCGGGCTCCAAGCGGTCGTTTCACAAGGCCAAAGGCCGCGCCCGCGCGTCGCAATCGCGACCAGGTTCGCGCGGCAGGAGAAGATGATGGCAACAGCCATGGAAGAACAGGTTTTCGGCGGCGAACATCACTCGGGCCGGGCCGCCCGCCCGCTGTGGACGGCGATGAAGCGCGGCATGCTCGGCCGTTGCCCGCATTGCGGCGAAGGCAAGCTGTTTCGCGCCTTCACCAAGACCGTCGATAAATGCAGCGTCTGCGGCGAGGAACTGCACCACCATCGCGCCGACGACCTTCCGGCCTATCTCGTCATCGTCATCGTCGGCCACATCGTGCTTGGCGCCTTCATGGCTGTCGAGGCGACATCGACCCTGTCCACCTGGCAGCATATCGCCATCTGGGTACCGCTGACCATCATTTTGGCGGTGGCGCTGCTACAGCCGGTCAAGGGTGCCGTCATCGGACTGCAATGGGCCTTCTATATGCACGGATTCGGCGGCGAGCAGGACGTGATCGAGCCCCATCCCGGGGTTTAGGTCAAAGTTGGCTACGCTCGCTGGTGCAACATACCGACGTGAAAGGCCACTTTCGCTTGCCAGAAGTTTCCGCTAGGTCCTGCGCATGGACGGTATGACCAAGGCGGAAGTCGACAGGATCGAGCGGAGCATGATCGCTCATAGCGACCAGCCAATTCGCCCGCGCGACGCGGCGACCCTGATCCTGCTCGACCGCGAGGGCGATGAGGTGCTGGTGCTGATGGGCCGTCGTCATGCCGGCCACGCCTTCATGCCAGGCAAATTCGTCTTTCCCGGCGGCCGCACCGATCCGGCCGACAGCCGCATCGCGGTCGCCGCCGCATTGCATCCGGAGCAGGAAGCAAAGCTCATCGCCGGACCGGGCCGCACAAGTGCTGCACGGGCCCGCGCCATTGCCTTGTCGGCCATCCGCGAGACCTATGAAGAAGCCGGGCTGCTGATCGGCCGCAAAGGTGTTTTCGCCACCGCCAGACCCGATTGGCAGGGCTTTGCCGAACACGGCGTGCAACCCTCTCTCGACATGCTGCGCTTCGTGGCGCGCGCCATCACGCCACCGAACCGGGTGCGCCGCTTCGACACACGTTTCTTCAGCGCCTGGCGCGACGATGTCGCCGTTGAACTGCCGGGTGGCGGCCCAACCAACGAACTCGAAGAGCTGGTCTGGCTGCCGCTGGCCAAGGCCAGGGAAGCCGACATACCCGACATCACCCGAATGATCCTGGACGAGCTGGAAAAGCGCCTCGCCCATGATCCGCAGTTGCGCCCAGGCGGTCCCGTGCCCTTCTACCGGCTTGTCCGCAACCGCTTCACCCGCGAAATTCTGTAGAACATCGAGTATTCAGACATCCCATGACGGTCGATACCCAGGGCGACGAACGCGTACACTGGCTGCCGATGGTGGCGGCGATCTCGTCGATCAGCGTCGTCGGCATCGCCATCGGCCTCGGCATGCCGCTGCTCAGCGTCATTCTCGAAACGCGTGGCCATTCGGCTTCCATGATCGGCCTCAACACAGCCGTCGCCGGCCTGGCCTCGATCGCCGGTGCCCCGCTGGCCACGCCGCTCGCCATGCGCTTCGGCGTTGCCTGGACGATGATTGCCATGATTGCCGCCGGCGCCCTGGCCTTCGTCGGCTTCCACTTCGCGCCGGATTTCTGGATGTGGTTTCCGCTGCGCATCGTGTTGCACATCGCGCTGACGGTGCTGTTCATCCTGTCTGAATTCTGGATCAGCACCTCGGCGCCGCCGCACCGGCGTGGCCTTGTCCTCGGCATCTACGCCACCGTTCTGTCGCTCGGCTTTGCCGCCGGGCCGTGGCTGTTCGCCCATCTCGGCAGTTCGGGCTTCAGGCCATTCGGCGTCATCATCGCATTGGTGACGCTGGCCGCCATACCGGTGCTGGCGGCCCGAAACGAGAGCCCGACCATCGCCTCCGATGGCGAAACCAGCAATTTCCTGCGCTACATCTGGCTGGTGCCGTCGGCGACCGCCGCCGTGCTGGTGTTCGGCGCCGTCGAAACCGGCGGCTTTGCGCTGTTCCCGATCTACGGCAACCGCATCGGCTACTCCGAGGCCGACGCAGCCCTTCTCCTGACCATGATCGGCCTCGGCAACGTGCTGCTGCAGATCCCGATCGGCATGATCAGCGACCGCGTCAACGATCGTCGCTATCTGCTGATCGCCTGCGCCACTGTCGGCCTTGCCGGCACGGTCTTCATGCCCTTCTTTGCGCAGAACTGGCACCTGATGGCGGCACTTCTGTTCATCTGGGGCGGCGTCGTCGCCGCCATGTATACGATCGGCCTTGCCCATCTCGGCTCGCAGCTCTCCGGCCACGAGCTGGCGTCCGCCAACGCCGCCTTCGTGCTTTGCTACGGCGTCGGCATGGTGCTCGGCCCGCAAGCGATCGGCATCGGCATGGATGCGTTCGGTCCGTCCGGTTTCGGCTGGTCGCTCGGCCTGTTCTTCGCCGCCTACATCGGCCTGGTCAGCATCAGGCTGATCCGCAAGATCCTCCTGTAGCGATACCTCTGCGAACCCTGCATTTCACGCGGCGCGATGACAGGCTGCTGACAGAACCATGTCAGCAGCCCCCGGTTATAAGGTTGCCTCAAAACACCTGAAGTTGAGGACACTTCCATGATCGACAGCGGCTTTGAAACCACTTCGTTGCGAATGACACTGCTCCTGCTCGTGACCTTCCAGGCACCAGCCGCCGATATCGACCGCATCATGGATGCGGTGGTGGCGATAGCGCCGCTGGCGATGGGCAAATATGACCGCAACGCCTATCAGTCTGCACATGGCATCGAACGCTACCGGCCGCTCGACGGTGCGGCCGCCGGCGCCGAAACCGAGTTGCGGCGACGCCCCGGCACGGTCGAGGTTTCGTTTGAATTGCCCGACGACCAAGCGCTGGCCGCGCGCGTCGTCGAGGCAATTTTCCAGGCGCATTCCTATCAGGAACCGGTGATCCGCATTCAGCCGATCCTGGCCAGCCGTTCCAAGGGGCTGGACGACCGCGCCAATCCGAATCGCTGGTGGAACACGACCGGAGACTGGAAGAAGGTTGCGGCGCCGGCGAGAGAAACCGCATGATTTGAGGCCACTGGCCAGCTCCGGTAGGCCGTATGGGCTCCGCCGGGCTTGACTTTCCAGGCACGTTCTTTATGTGTCGCGCCAAGTTTCCCGCGTCCGGGTGTTTTCCCGTGCTCCAGCGGCCAAAACCCCACGAACATAACGGACTGAGATCATGGCCAAAGCCGCAAACATCAAGATCAAGCTTCTGTCGACCGCCGACACCGGTTTCTTCTACGTGACCAGCAAGAACAGCCGTACCAAGACCGACAAGCTGTCGTTCCGCAAGTACGACCCGGTCGCCAAGAAGCACGTCGAATTCAAGGAAACCAAGATCAAGTAATCTGGTTTGTCCGAGAATGCCGAACGCCGCCCATTGGGCGGCGTTTTTGTTTTCATGGTTGGCCTCAGGCCCTTACCCGATGCGATCGCCGCTTTTCGGATCGAACAGATGCAGTGACATTGGGTCGGCCGACAATCGGACCACGTCGCCGGGCTTCACGCCGGCACGGCCCATGGCAAAGACGCAAAGCTGCTGGCCGGCCAACTTGACGTAGAACTGCGTCGAGAGGCCGAGCGGCTCCACCACCCCCACCTCGCCCTGCAATTCGCCGTCATCCGCCAGCCTGATATGCTCGGGCCGCAGGCCGACGGTGATCGTGTCACCATCCTTCAGCGGCAGGCCCTCCGGCAGGCGCAACGCCTGGCCGTCGGCCAGCACGGCCTCCGACGTGCCGCTCTTGCGAACCGTTGCTGGCAGGAAATTCATGCCCGGTGAACCGATGAAGCCGGCGACGAACATGTTGGTCGGCCGGTCATAGAGATCGAGCGGCGCGCCGACCTGCTGGATCAGCCCGTCATGCATGACGACGATGCGGTCGGCCATGGTCATGGCCTCGATCTGGTCGTGGGTGACGTAGACCGAGGTGGTCTTCAACTGCTGGTGCAGCGCCTTGATCTCGGCGCGCATATGAACGCGCAGCTTGGCATCGAGGTTCGACAACGGCTCGTCGAACAGGAACACCTTGGGATCGCGCACGATGGCGCGGCCCATGGCGACGCGCTGGCGCTGGCCGCCGGACAATTGGCGCGGCAGGCGCTGCAGGAAAGTATCGAGCCCGAGCCGCTTGGCCGCACCGTCCACCCGCGCGTCGATCGCCGGCTTCTCGGCCTTCCGCAGCATCAGGCTGAAGCCCATGTTCTTCGACACGTCCATATGCGGATAGAGCGCGTAGGACTGGAACACCATGGCGATATCGCGGTCCTTCGGCGCGACATCGTTGACCAGCCGCTCGCCGATGCGGATCTCGCCGCCGGAAGCCTCCTCCAGCCCGGCGATCATGCGCAAAAGCGTGGACTTGCCGCAGCCTGACGGGCCGACCAGGACGACGAACTCGCCATCGGCGATTTCAAGGTCGACCGCATGCAGGACACGCACAGCGCCATAATCCTTGCGGACCTTTTCGAGCGTAACAGAGGCCATCGATCTATCCTTTGACGGCGCCGGCGGTCAGGCCGGTGACGAGATAGCGTTGCAGGAAAGCGAAGAAGATGCAGACCGGGATCAGCGCCAGGATCGACGCTGCCATCATCTGTCCCCAGTCGACGGCGAACTTGCCGATGAAGGTGAGCAGGCCAACCGCGAAGGTCTTCTGGTCGTCGCTGGAAATCAGCATCAGCGCGAACAAGAGCTCGCTCCAGGCGGCGGTGAAGACGAAGCCCAGCGTCGCGCCCATACCGGGCAGCGTCAGCGGCACGATCACCTTGCGCATCGCTTGCGCGCGTGTGCAGCCGTCGATCATCGCCGCTTCTTCCAGGTCCTTCGGGATGCCGTCGAAGAAGGATTGCATCAGGAAGGTGGCGAAAGCGGTGTTGAAGGCGGTGTAGATGATGATCAGCCCGGTCAGGCTGTTGATCAGGCCGATCTGCCCCATCACGCGGTAGATCGGCGGAATGACCATCACCAGCGGAAACGTCTGGGTCAGTAGCAGCATCAGGGCCAGCGCCGCCTTGCCGCGAAAGGTGAAACGCGACATGGCGTAGCCGGCGAGCGTGGCAATGACCGTCACCAGTGCTGCAGTCGACACCGAGACGATGACGCTGTTGAGGAAATAGCGCGGGAAATCGGTGGCCTCGAGCACGGTGACGAAATTCTGCAACGTCATCTGCGACGGCCAGAAGGTGATGCCTTCGGAATAGAGAAGCCGCTCCGGCGTGACCGAGATCTTCAGTGTCCAGTAGATTGGGAACAGCGCAAAGATCACGTAAGCCGCGATGGCGGCGTAGAGGCCGATGCCGCCGAAAAACCGTTGCGAGGCTGAGCGTCCTGCGATCATCAGACGTGCCTCACCAGGGAGCGGCGGATGCCGATCAGTGCAATCGCATAGGCAATGAGCAGGACGAGCAGCAGCACGGCCACCGCCGAGGCATAGCCCTTGTCCAGCGATTTGAAGGCGCTGACATAGATGTAGACCGGCACCGTGTTGGTCGAGCCGGCCGGTCCGCCCTCGGTCATGACGAAGATCAGGTCGGCGAAGGTGGCGATCCAGATGGTGCGCAGCATCACGGTGATGGCAATGGTCGGCGCCAGGAACGGCAGCGTCACCTTGGTGAAGCGCTGCCATGGCGAAGCGCCGTCGATCGCCGCCGCCTCATGCAATTCCGACGGGATCGACTTCAGCGCCGCCAGCAGCGTGATGGCGAAGAAGGGAATGCCGAACCAGACATTGGCGATGATCGGTCCCCACATGGCGGTGGCGGGATCGGAGAGAACATTGGTCGGTTCGGCCTTCAGCCCCAGCGCAAACAGCCAGTGCGGCAGTGGCCCGACGATCGGATTGAACAGCCAGGCCCAGGTCAGGCCCGACAGGAAGGACGGCACTGCCCAGGGCAAAAACACCAGGGCCTGCACCACCTTGCGGCCGGGGAATGGCTTGTCGAGCAGCAGCGCCAGGCCGAGACCGAGGAAGAACTGGAAGAACAGGCTGGTGACGGTCCACCACAGCGTGTTGACCAGCGCCTGCCCCAGCACCTGGTCCGACAGCATCGCCTGATACTGCCCGAGCCCGACAAATTCCGACTTGAAAGCCGAGAATTTGCGGAAGGAGTAGCTGATGCCGATGACCAGCGGCACCAGAAGCACCACGATCAGAAGGATGATCGCCGGGCTGAGATAGAGCCAGGGTTCGATGGCGGCGTGTGATAGCCGCCTGCGACGCGGCTTGCCTGCGGATCGTATTTCGGACACGGCATAGGTCATTGGCTGTGGATCGGCTCCGGGAAGCGTTGGGGCTGGTGAAAAGCGTCCTTCCCCCCGTTCACGGGGAGTTGAGGAGCGGTCCGCGCAGCGGACGAAAAGCCAATTGCTTGGCTTTTCGAGCGACGAAAGCCGGCAGGCAGATGAGGGGCAGCGCTAAGCTGGCAGAAGCCTGTGCCGCCCCACATCCGGCCCTATCGGGCCACCTTCTCCCCGTGGAACGGGGAGAAGGGAAGAAAAATTACTTCTTGTTCTTCGCCAGCCAGTCCTGCTGTTCTTTGGTCAGGAAGGCAGCCCATTGGTCGGCGACATCCTTGGCCGTCTTCTGGCCAAGCAGCACTTCCTGGAAGTTCTTGATCGCCACCTGATCGACGAAATTGCCGAGATTCTCCAGATGGGTCGGCGGCGTCACCATTTCATATTTGGAGGTGTCGCTCAGCTCCGTGAACCAGCCCTTGAACTGCTCGGTCTTGAAGTGAGCATCCTGGTCGGCGCCGTTGTGGATCGGGACGACGCCGACTTCCTTGGCCCATTCCAGATTGTCCTTGGGCGAGAGCAGTGTTGCCATCAGCTTCCAGGCGTCGTCCTTGTGCTGCGAGTTGGCGAACATCGCCCAGCCGGCATAGCCGAGCGTCGGATAGGACTTGCCACTCGGCCCGACCGGCAATGGCGCCACAGCGAAGTCGTCGGCGCTCATCTTGTCGGCGATACCGAGCAACGCGTCCGGATCCTGGTTAAGCATCGCGCAGGTACCGGAGTAGAAGCCGGTGACCGTCTCGTTGAAGCCCCAGCTCACCGCATCCTTCGGCGCCAGGCCGTCCTTGTACATGTCGGCCAGCATCTGCAGACCTTTCACCGAGCCTTCGTCGTTGATGGTCGAGGTGCCATCCTCGTTGAAATAGCCGCCCTTGCCGGCGGCGATATTCATGAACATGTGCATGCCGTTGAAGGCGCCCGGTCCCCCGCGCAGGCAGTAGCCATATTTGCCGGGCAGTGCCGAAATCTTCTTGGAATCGGCGATGAAATCGTCGAGCGTCGCCGGCGGGCCGTCGAGGCCTGCCTCCTTGAACAGCTTCTTGTTCCAGAACAGCGCGTTCACATAGTAGCCGTAGGGGATCATGAACTGGGTGTTGTTGACCGTCGAGCCGAACTGCTTGGCGCGGTCGCCCAGCGTCTTGGCGTCGTCCCATTTGGCCATGTAGGGGCCGAGATCCTCGAGCTGGGCATTGTTGGCGTAGAGGCCCATCCAGCGTTCCGGCATCTCGACCACGTCGGGCGTATCGCCGGCCTGCACCATGGTCAGGAATTTCTCAAAGGCCTGGCCCCAGGGCAGCGAGATCAGCTCGACCTTGACGCCGGGATTGGCGGTTTCGAACTCGGCGATCTGCTTCTTCAGGAATTCGGTGCGCGGCGGGCTGGTGATGACTTCGACCATCTTGAGGGTCGAATCAGCCAGCGCGCTTCCGGCGGAAATCGCCAGCCCCGCAACGGTGGCAAGCATGACGGTCAGTTTTTTCATGTTCAAGACTCCCATTTTGAACCCGCTTGTTATTTTCTGGCTTTTTCGAAGGCCTGGGCGACGTCCGCCCACAGGTCTTCGACACTCTCCAATCCGACACTGAAGCGGATGGTTCGGGGGCTGACGCCGAAGCGCGCCATCGAATTCAGGCCCGGCGTCTGCTCCAGCGACGCCTTGGCAGGCACGATCAGGCTCTCATACCCGCCCCAACTGACGCCGATGCGGAAATATTTGAGCGCATCGACGAAGACGGGGATGTCGATATCGTCCGTCACCTCGAACGAGAACAGCCCGGCATAGCCGGCCAGCGTCGCCTTGCCCGGGTGGTTCGAATAGGCGGGATGATTGACGCGCTCGACATTGGCATGCGCCTTCAGCCGTTCGGCGATGGTCAGGCCGCTCTTCATGTGGTGCGGCAGGCGCAGCGGTAGCGTGCGCAGGCCGCGCAGCAGCAGCCAGGCCTCGAACGGCGACAGCTTGCCGCCGAGATAGGAGTAGGTCTGCTCGTTGATGTGCTTGATGTGAGCGGCAGAACCCGCGACCACGCCGGCGACGGTGTCGCTGTGACCACCGAGATATTTCGAAGCCGAATGCAGCACCAGGTCGACGCCGTGCGCGATCGGCTTCTGGAACACCGGCGTCGCCCAGGAATTGTCGATGCTGGTGACAATGCCCTGCTCTTTGGCCAACCGCGTCAGATGCGCGATGTCCTGCAGCTCGAACATCATCGAGGTCGGGCTTTCCAGGTAGAGCAGCTTGGCGCCGGGAAGTGCCGCCGCGACCGCATCCGGATCGGAGCCATCGACGTAGTCGACCTTGATGTTGAGCCGCGGAAAAAGCCGCTCGAACAGCCGGTAGGCATCGCCGTAGCAGTTGCGCACCGCCACGATGCGCTCGCCGGCACCGACGAAAGCAAGCACGGTGGCGCTGATCGCAGCCATGCCGCTGGAAAAGCCGCGCGCGGCCTCAGCGCCCTCGAGCGCCGCCACCCGCGCCTCGAACTCCATCACGGTCGGATTGTCGCCGCGCGAATAGATCGGCTGCTTTCGTTTGCCAGCAAAGGTGTCGGCCATCTCGGCGTAGTTGGCGAAGGTGAACAGCGAGGTCTGGTAGATCGGCGGCACCACCGCGCCGCCCGGGAACGGCTCGTCATGGGCCAGCAGCGTTGCCGCCTCAGCGAGATAATCGTGATCGAAACCGGATGGATGCTCGTTCATGTCTGGCTCGAGAGTTTGAGTTTGGCCGCACCGCGCTTCAGATCGTCCTCGACAGTGGCGATCAGCTTGAGCGCCTCGGCGCGGGCGCCCTGCGGGTCGCGCGCGGCGATGCATTCGTAGATGGTGCGGTGATAGGGAAAGCTGGCATGGCCGAAGTCGCGCACGCCGAGCGGATGCTCCCAGAAGCGGTGGAACAACTCGTGCATGGCGGCGATGATTTGCTCGAACAGCGGGTTGCCCGAGACCCGGTAGATCGCCTGGTGGAACTCCCAGTCCTCTTCCGACGACATGCCATCGCGCGTGCGAAACGCCTGCTCCATGATGTCGAGCTTGCGCGCGATCTCGGCGATGTCGGTCTGGCTTGCACGCTCGGCACAGAGTGCGGCGGCCTCTGCTTCCAGCGCGCGGCGGATTTCCAGCGTCTGCATCAGGCTGGTGAAATCATTGCCGCCCGCCAGTGTCAGCGGCATATGCAGCATGTCAGGTGAAACGGCCGCCTTGAGATAGGTACCGCTGCCTTGCCGACGCTCGACGAGACCCAGCCCTTCCCAGCGCGTCAGCGCCTCGCGCACGGTGTTGCGGCTGACCTTCAGCCGCTCAGCCAGAATACGCTCGGTTGGCAGTCTCTCGCCGGGCTGCAAGGCTTCGGCACGAACAAACCCCACCAACGCCTTCAGCACGGCGTCATCGCGCGCCGTCGTCTGAATGGGTGGCAGGCTGTTCTGGTCCACGCTCTCTCCAAGTGGTCCAATGGTCCAACCAATTTCTGCACATGAGAGACATCCTGTCAATCGGTTGTCAGCAGACTGTCCCGCCGCAAGTTGCGGAGGGACGCTTTTCAAGTGGTTACGTGAGCCGCCTCATTGTGTCCGCGGCCCCGCGGCAGGCGGTCCGAACCAGACGGTCAGCGCCTCGGCAAGTCCCAGCTGGGTTCCCTCCCCAACCAGGCCACATAGCCGTCGGGCCGGATCAGAACGGCGGTCGGCGCGGCGACGGAACCAAGCGCAGGAAGCTCCCATGGACCGGGATATGTCGCGTCGATCAGTTGGACCCGATCCGCCCACGGAGCGATGTCGAAGTCGCCAGGTTCTCCGAAGTTGAGGAGCACCGGCCCGGCATCGTGAAGCAGGGCAAAGACCCGCAGCGGGCCATTGGCGGTGAGCAGGTCGAGGTCTGGCATTCGCCGCCCAAACAGAGGATGCCCCTCGCCAAGATCGTAGTGAACGCCCAGACCGGACATCTCCGCGGCCATTCGTCTTCGCGGTTCATCCATGCCGAGCAGTTCAGAGAAGATGTTGCCCATGGCCTTGCTGCGGTCGTCCATGCGCCGAAGGGCAACTTGCGCCATCGTGTTCTGCAAGACACGGGCAGCGACCGGGTAGCGCTCGGCGTGGTACGTGTCGAGCAGCCTTTCCGGTGATATCCGCTTGACCACCTGAGCCAGCTTCCATCCCAGGTTCAGCGCGTCCTGCACGCCGATGTTGAGGCCCTGCCCGCCTATCGGCGGGTGGATGTGCGCGGCGTCACACGCCAGCAGCACGCGCCTGTCGCGGTAAGTCGCGGCTTGCCGCGTCATGTCGGTGAAGCGCGAGAGCCAGGTTGGACTGTGGACCCCGTAGTCCGTGCCGTAGATGGCAATCAGCGCCTCGCTGAGCTCGCGCAGGGTCGGTTCGCCGCGGGCCTCCAGGCGCGGCTCCGTCAGCACGACGCCAACTTTTTTGCCGTCCTCGATCTTACCCAGGGCATGAATTCCAAAGGTGTTGCTGCGAAAGCCCCATTCCGGCTCTTCCGACATCTCGACCTCGGCAATCATCCAGCTCATCGTCAGATCCCATCCGGTGAACTCGATACCAGCTGCCTTACGGATGGTGCTGCGGCCTCCGTCGCAGCCGACCAGATATGTCGTCTTCAGACGGGGGCCGTTGGACAGTTCGACATCGACGCCACTGTCGTCCTGGGCAAACCCCGCAACCTCGTGTCCATGATAGATCGGCACCTTCAACTCGCTGACCCATTCGGCCATGATGCGCTCGATGTGGTTTTGCCGCAGCGCCAACAGATAATTGTGCCGGGTTGGGAAGTCGCTGATGTCCAGGCGGATCATGTGAAAGCCCACGGCTGGGCCCACCTGGCCCTGCGCGAGGAACCGATCGGCAATCCCGCGCTGATCGAGCACCTCGATGGTCCGTGCATGCAGGCCGCCCGCGCGCGCGCCAACAAGCTCCTGGTTGTCGCGCCGCTCGACAATGGCGACGTCAACGCCCGCCAGCGCCAGTTCACCCGCCAGCATCAACTCCGTCGGCCCGCCTCCGGCGATCACCACCGCATGATCGGTCATTACAGGCACTCCCGTCCCGTACCTTTGGTTAGGCCGACGGTTTTACGGGAGGAGCCGGGTCTTGCCGCAAGCCCCTTGTGCGCCATATGTATGAACTGGAGAGAGTACTCTTCCCTTCAGGTCGCCAGCCACGAACAAAGCTTCTCGTGCAGTGGCAGTGTGCGCCATATGACCATCGCCGTTGATCCAAGAGAACGGGATCCGGATTTCAAACGCAAAAAAGCAGAGTCTTCCGTGCCTTGGCACGGAGCTCTGATGTTCTGTCTGGAGAAGGGGGCCGGTCGGCGTTTGGCAGCGGTACGAGGAGGCCACTATGTGCCAGCGCCGGCCGGCCGACCCCACGGACCCAGGAGATGCGGCGGACCTGAGCATCATGGGGTATTTCTAGGGATCGAGCCGGATGTCTGTCCTCGTGCCGGCTTCGTCTTGGCCTGCACACTTGCGCAAGAGCTTATGAAAATCAACCATTTCTTAACCAAAGCTCGGGAATCGCTTGGATTAAGGTAAACGGGTAACCCTGTCGGGTTGACTGGATAATCGGGGCTGGACGGTCACGCCGCCTTGGCGACGACGCGGTTGCGGCCGCCGCTCTTGGCTTCGTAGAGCGCGAGGTCGGCGCGTTTCATCAGCGCCGCCACCGTATCCATCCCCTTTAGCACCGACGACACGCCGACGCTGACCGTGACTTCGATCGTCTTGCCGTCCGGGCCGATGGCAAAAGGCGCCTGGGCGATTTCGGCGCGAATGCGTTCTGCCACCTTCTCGGCCACCGAACCCTCAGTGTCCGGCATCACCACGACGAACTCCTCGCCGCCAAAGCGGCAGGCAAGGTCGATACCGCGGACGTTCTTGCGCAGCCGTCGCGCAAATTCCCGCAACACCTCGTCGCCGCCGTCATGGCCGTGCGCGTCGTTGATCGACTTGAAACGGTCGAGATCGGTGATCATCACCGACAGCGGCCGCCGCCGCGCCACGGCGCGATCGAACAGCGTCTGCAGATGGCTGTCGAGATAGCGGCGGTTGTGCAGCCCGGTCAGCCCGTCGGTCACCGCCATTTCGATGGTTTGGGTGACGCTGGCGCGCAGCTGGTCGTTGTAGCGCTTGCGGCGCACCTGGGTGCGCAACCGTGCCGTCAGTTCCTGCTGGTCGATCGGCCGCATCAGATAGTCGTTGATGCCGAGCTCGAGGCCACGGATGATGCGCTCCTCCTCGCCCGCCTCCGCGAGCAGGATGATCGGGACGAAACGGGTGCGGTCGAGAGACCGCAACTGCGAACAGAGCCGGAGCGGATCGAAATTGGCAAAGGCCGTCGAGATCATCACGCATTCGTAGGACGTCTCGGCGGCCTGGAAGAAGCCGGCATGCGGATCGCTGGTGACGTCGAGGTCGGCGCGGTCGCGCAGCATCTTCTGGATGCGCTCGACCGAGGATATGCGCTCGTCGATCAAAAGCACTTTCGGCGCTGTGTCCTCGGAGGCGAAATTGCGGCTCAGCAGTTCTTCGATGCCGATGTTACGCGTCGTCGAGGCGCGCAGCCGCAACTCATCGGTCAGCGACTTCAGCCGGACCAGGCTCTTGACGCGCGTCATCAACTGCAGGTCGTTGACCGGCTTGGTCAGGAAGTCGTCGGCGCCGGCTTCGAGCCCGCGCACGCGGTCGGAGACCTGGTCGAGCGCGGTGATCATCACCACCGGAATGTGCGACGTTGCCGGGTCGCTCTTCAGCCGCCGGCAGACCTCGAACCCGTCCATGTCGGGCATCATCGCGTCGAGCAGCACGACATCGACCTTGCCATTCTCGCAGGTCTCGATGGCATCCGGCCCGTTGGTGGCGGTCAGCACCTCGAAATATTCGGCCAGCAGCCGGACCTCCAGCAGCCGCACATTGGCAGGGATGTCGTCGACGACGAGGATCCGTGCAGTCATTTCACAAGGCTCCGGCTCGGCTGAGAGGGCACATTACGCATCGCCCAAATAGGATTTGATGGTTTCGATGAAACGCGGCACCGAGATCGGCTTCGAAATATAGGCCTCGCAGCCACCCTGGCGGATGCGTTCCTCGTCACCCTTCATTGCGAAGGCGGTGACCGCGATGACTGGGATGACGTGCAGCTCGTCGTCCTCCTTCAGCCATTTGGTCACCTCCAACCCCGACACTTCAGGCAACTGGATATCCATCAGGATGAGATCCGGCCGGTGCTGGCGCGCCAGATCGAGCGCTTCCAGACCGTTGCGGGTGCGCACGGTCTCGTAGCCGCTCGCTTCGATGAGGTCCCGAAAGAGCTTCATGTTGAGCTCATTGTCCTCGACGATCATGACCTTCTTCGGCATCGATATCCCGTCCCGGCCGTCCTTCCGCTCGAAGGCGACCGTCATGCGTCCATCTCAAAACGCACCAAACCCTGCTTCACTCTACGGCAATATGATTGACGAAACGGAAATCCGTGGGGCAAAAAGCTGTCTGGATTCCACCTCGGGCGCCGCTCTAATGGCTTGCCGCAAGCATCTCTTGCCATTACTGCGGGAGAGACTCATTCCACACACCGAAGGTAGTGATGGCAAACGCAGCGTCAATGCGCGAAGAAGCGGAAAACATTGCCGTGAAGGCTCTGGGCTTCGTCGCTTCCGATCCAGAACTGTTGCCGCGCTTTCTGGCGATCACCGGCATAGAGGCGCATTCGATCCGCAAGGCCGCCGGCGAACCGGGATTCCTGGCCGGTGTCCTGCAGTTCATTCTCGCCCACGAGCCGACGCTGATGCGCTTTGCCGAGGAAACCGGCACGCCACCGGCAGCGGTCGGTAAGGCCTTGCGGGCGCTGCCGCTGGGCGACGACAACCATGAGCATTCCATATGAGCGATGATCCCGAAACCGCACGCCAGATCGAGGAACTGGCGGCCGACGGCCGTCCGCTGCTGGTGCTCGACGTCGACGATGTGGTGCTCGAATTCATCCGCCCCTTCCCGAATTTCCTCAAGGCGCGCGGTTTCGGCCTGACGCTGGCCTCGTTCCGCCTGACCGGCAACATTGCCGAGACGGCGAGCGGTCGCCTGATCGAACAGCCCGAAGTCACAGCACTTCTGGGCGATTTCTTTGATGCCCAAGCCGACTGGCAGAGCATCACCGACGGCGCCGCGGATGCCTTGGCGGGACTGGGCGATCGCGCCGAGATCATTTTGCTGACGGCCATGCCGCACAAGCACCGTGCCGCACGTCGTGCCCATCTCGATGCCCTCGGGCTGAGCTACCCGCTCCTGACCACTGAAATGGCCAAGGGACCGGCAGTGGCCAGGCTTCGCGGCAAGACCGGCCGGCCAGTGGTCTTCGTCGACGACCAGCCGCACAATCTGGCATCGGTGCGGGTATCCGTCGCCGACGCCAGTCTGTTCCATCTAATGGCCGACAATTCGCTGCGCGCATTCCTGCCGCCGGTGCCGGACGACATCATCGTCGTGCAGGATTGGCACGAAGCCGCGCCGAAGATTGCGATCGCGCTGGGGCTCTGAAAGCTAGCCTATCAAGGGCTAAGTTTCGCGCCCGCCCCGCCGTTGGCATTTCCGCCGCTGTCGTCCCCGCTGTCATCGTCGCCGCTGTCACCATCATCGACGCTGTCGTCCACGGCCGGATCGGCCGGCTTGACCATGACACCGTTGACAATAACCGAACCGTCGGCCTTGGCGTTGACGACCCATTCGATGCGTCCATCGGGCAGCGTCTTGCCAAAACCCTTCACCATGAGAGCGGCAGGTACGTACTGCGCCACCTCCGGTTCCGACTTTGCCGCCGTCTGCAGGCCCTCGACGAGCTTGTCGAAACCGGTGACGTCGACCGTCATGTTTGCCTCCGGCTTCTCGCCGGGGAAGGTCATCTCGCCTTCCAGAGCGATCTCCGTATCCTTGTTCTTCACGGTGCTGTGGCCGATGACGACCTTCGGCGTCTTGGCCATGAAGTCGGCTTTAAGCTTGTCGCCGAAATCAGCCGACAGCGGCGGATCCTGATTGAGATCAAAGGCTTCGATCGCCTTCTTCGCCATGCTGTCGAGATCGATGTTGGCGCCGCCGAAGTTCAGGTCGACATCGGTGGGCAGCAGCGCCACGCTCCAGCTTGGCAGAAGCTGTTGCGGCACGGTCAGCCCCGACGCCTTGATGGCATAGGTGATCTTGCCGTTCTGGGCGACGCCGTCGGACCCGAACGCAGTGCTGAGCTGCGTCGCGCCGAAATTGCCGACCGGGCTTTCCACCGTGAAATCCTTGAAGCCGTAG
Source organism: Mesorhizobium kowhaii (assembly GCF_003253745.1). Classification (GTDB taxonomy): domain Bacteria; phylum Pseudomonadota; class Alphaproteobacteria; order Rhizobiales; family Rhizobiaceae; genus Mesorhizobium; species Mesorhizobium kowhaii. The sequence continues at coordinate 106,438 of NZ_MZXV01000051.1, read as the reverse complement.
GTTCCCTCGACATGCTCCCAAACCGGCAAGGCTGCGAGTAGAAGCGATTTGAGTTGCGCCTGGTTTGCCTTCAGCTTCGCCTCGTCTCCATTGGCCACGGCAAATGCCTGGAGATCGAGCAGCGGCTTTGTCCGCACCCCCGTGCCGCTGGCCTCGACCGACAGTTCCGGCGATTTGACGTTGACCGGGAATTTCAGCCCGCTTTCGGGATCGTCGAAATTGATCGTTTCGACGAAATCAGACACCTTTTGCGAGGTTGTGAAATCGACGCCGCCGGTCGCGGACTTGGTCGCCGCGATCGTCGCAGTACCGGCGCCGGTGCTCGCTTCCATGTGCTGCTTGGCATCCTTCGATGCCATCGTCATGCCGGCCATCGAGCTGGTGCCGCTGGTGAAGGCCGCCAGGTTGGGGTCATAGACGCCCGAACCCTTGCCGTCCTTGATCGAAAACTGCGTGCTTTGCAGACCCTCAGGCCCGTTGAACTCGAAGGAGGCGCTCTGCGAAAAATCCATCGAGACATCCCAGGATCCGTCGCTGCGCGGCTTGACCATCAGGGCATAGGGCGCAACGTCTAATTTCAGCAGCTTCTGATCGAGCAATGATGCGGCAAGCGCCTTGAAATCAAACGCGATCTTGTAGGCGTCGCCCTCGAGCGAAATCTTCAGAATGCCTTTGTCGAGCGCCTGTTTGCCGACATAGCGGGACAGATCCTCCGACAATTGCTTCGCGCCCTGGCTGTCGACGGTCTGGCCGAAAGCAGGCGCGCTCAATGCAAGAAGGAAAACGAATGGCAGGGCACGGTTCACGCGAATTCTCCGTTTGACCTAATGCATGTCGCCCAAAAGTGGGCCCCGTTTTGGGAGAACGACATGCATAAAAACAAAAACCTAAAGCGCATGCGCTTTTAGAAGGAGCGCCTCGTACGTCTGGTATGAAATTACCGCTACAACCGCAAGGTAAGATCAACAACGCTGCCAAGGCGGAAAGGCTGGTTATAGCACAAGCCGCATCAACGGCCTGCCGGCCTTGCGCTCGACAAGCCGCTCGAAACCGGCCTTCTCGAAGACCCGCGACGAGCCGACGAACAGGCCGATCGAACGCGAATCCCGGGACAGGTCTATCGGACAGGCTTCGACCAGCCGGGCGCCGTTCCTGCGGGCGAAATCGACACCCCCTTCGACCAGGCGATGCGTGATGCCCCTGCCACGCGCCTTGGTGCGGATGAAGAAACAGGAGATCGCCCAGACGGCCGGATCCATGGCGTCAGCGGGATCGACGGGTGCCGAGCCCCTGCCCTGATTGTTCCATTCGGGCACGTCGGCGCGGGGTCCGATCTGCATCCAGCCGACCGCCTTGCCGTCTTCGAATGCCACCAGGCCAGGCGGCGGGCCGGCTTCAATGCGCGCCTTGATGTGGTCCTTGTTGCGTTCCCGGCTGCTTTCGCGGCGCACCGCCGGCGCCAGCCGGAAATGCGTGCACCAGCAGCCATAACAGGCGCCCTGCTTGCCGAAGAGGTCCTCGAAATCCGCCCAGAGTTCGGGCGCCAGCGGCGCTATGGTCGTGCTCATGAGTTCTCCCCAGGCCAGCCTTGTCGCAGGCCCTGCACTGTCGTACCATTGCTTCTGTTCTCTTTATGTTCGCAGCGATGGCGGCCCCTGTCAACAATCCCGATCACGGTTTTTGCCGCGACTGCCTGACGTTTCAGCGCAGCCAGACGCGCCGCTGCGAACGCTGCGGCAGCCCCCGGCTGGCGCGCCATCCCGAGCTCTACCGGCTGCATCTGGCCCATATCGATTGCGACGCCTTCTATGCGGCGATCGAAAAGCGCGACAACCCGGCGCTCAAGGACAAGCCGTTGATCATCGGCGGCGGCAAGCGCGGCGTCGTCTCCACCGCTTGCTACATCGCCCGCATCCAGGGCGTGCGCTCGGCAATGCCGATGTTCAAGGCGCTCGAAGCCTGTCCCGAGGCGGTCGTCATCAGCCCCAATATGGAAAAATACGTACGCGTCGGCCGCGAGGTGCGCGCCATGATGCAGGCGCTGACGCCGCTGGTCGAGCCGCTGTCGATCGACGAGGCGTTTCTCGACCTCGCCGGCACCGAACGGCTGCACGGTCTGCCGCCGGCAGTGGTGCTCGCGCGTTTCGCGCTGGCGGTCGAGAAGGAGATCGGCATCACTGTTTCGGCTGGCCTGTCCTACTGCAAGTTCCTCGCCAAGATGGCGTCGGATTTCCGCAAGCCGCGCGGCTTCTCGATCATCGGCGAGGCCGAGGCGGTCGGCTTCCTGGCAGCGCAGCCGGTGACCATGATCTGGGGTGTCGGCAAGGCGTTCAACGCCACGCTGGAGCGCGACGGTATCCGCACCATCGGTCAGCTGCAGCAGATGGATCGTGGCGACCTGATGCGCCGTTACGGCACGATGGGCGACCGGCTCTACCACCTTTCGCGCGGCGAGGACGTTCGCCGCGTCGATCCCGACCAGGATGCCAAGAGCGTATCGGCCGAAACCACCTTCGACACCGACATCGCCTCGCTCGATGAGCTCGTCGCGGTACTGAGGGGGCTGTCGGAGAAGGTCTCGGCACGGCTGAAGAAATCCGGCATCGCCGGGCGCACCGTGGTGCTGAAGCTGAAGACCCAGGATTTCAAGCTGCGCACGCGCAACCGCCAGCTCGGCGACCCGACCCGGCTCGCCGATCGCATCTTTCAGACCGGGGTGGAGCTTCTGCGCAAGGAAACCGACGGCACGAAATATCGGCTGCTCGGCATCGGCGTCAGCGACCTCTCGGACGACCACAAGGCCGACCCGCCCGATCTTGTCGACGTCCAGTCGCGCAAACGCGCCATGGCCGAAGGCGCCATCGATGCCCTGCGCGACAAGTTCGGCCGCAGGGCGGTGGAAACCGGCTATACATTCGGCAAGGGCCGCGACGCCCACCCGCCGGAGCCTCTCGAGGACTGACCTTGCTGGCCTTGCATATCGGGTGTGTTGAGATTCAGGTCAGGCCGAGCCGAGAATGGCGGTTTTCGAGAACCGGAGCGGAGCGTACTTAAAGTACGTGAACACCGGAAGCGCAGGAAATCACCGTTCGCAGGCCGGCATCACCTGAATATCAACATACCTGTCAGGTGCGCTGCAGATCGATCCGGCTCGTCACCACGCTCTTGCCGGTTTTCGGGTCGGTGTCGGTGACCGTCAGCCGGATGCCGTTCTCGCCCCTCTTCTCGACCGTCATCCGCGCCTTTCGATCACCGTTGACCTCCTTGGCCCAGCCAATGCCGAGATTGATCGCGTTGCCGGAGCGGCTGCCATTCAGCTGTGCCGGCCCGGTGCGAGACCCGACATAGATGCCGTTGTACTTCGCACCTGTGACCTTCAAGTTGGCGCTGATGGCCCGGGTTACCAAGACGAGACCGCGGCAATTGCCATCCAGCGAGAGTGAGGTTGAGGTCGCATTCGACTTGAAGCTGCAGGACACACTAGCGTTCGGCACATCGGTGGTCACCTGGACAGTACCCTTGCCAGCGAAATTGCCATTGAACGACTGGAGAAACTTGGCCTCATCGGCATGTGCGGTGCCTGCTGCAAACAACAGACAGCCGGCAAGCGCGAACTGCGCGAATGGTTTCATGAAACTCTCCTTGTCGATGTTGCAAAGGCAGTTCCGCAGATAGAATATCGGGACTCAACGCCCGTTGCCGTATCAGGTTCCGCCTCGAACAGGACGTTCTGCAACATCCAGCCGTTACGGCTGGCCCAGAAGAATGCAGCGGCTAGCGATTGCGGCAATGGCCCCGGCCTGCGAGATAGCGGGCATGGTACCTACCCCCTCCATCCCCAAGGCCGCGTTCTGGATGGCGCTGTCGATCGCCTCGTTCCTGGCGATGTCGGTCGCCGGCCGCGCCACGACAGCCGAGCTCAACGTCTTCCAGGTGCTGGAACTGCGCTCGGTGATCGGCTTTTTCATCCTTCTGCCGCTGGTGATGATGAGCGGTGGCTTTGCAGCCATGCTCACGCAGCGCCCCGTCGCCCACATCGCCCGCAACGTCATCCATTATACCGGCCAGGCGGCCTGGCTCTACGCGCTGACGCTGATCCCGCTGGCCGTGCTGATCTCGATCGAATTCACCACACCGATCTGGACGGCTATCCTGGCGGTGACTTTTCTTGGCGAAAGGCTGTCCCGGCCACGGCTTGCAGCGATCGTGCTGGGGCTGATCGGCGTCGTGATCATCGTGCGCCCCGGTGTCGGCGCCGTCGATCCGGGACATCTCGTCGTGCTCGGTGCCGCCGTCTGTTTCGGCGTATCGCTGGTGCTGGTCAAGTCGCTGACGCGCACGGACAGCGTCGTGCGCATCATCTTCTGGATGCTGATCATCCAGTCGGCACTCGGCCTCATCCCGGCGCTCTATGAGTGGCGCAACCCGCCGCTGGAGCTGTGGCCCTGGATCCTGCTGATCGCCTTCACTGGCATGTCGTCGCATTTCTGCATGGCCCGTGCGCTTGCCTATGCCGATGCCACCGTCATTTCGCCGATGGATTTCCTGCGCGTGCCGCTGTCGGCGCTGATCGGCTGGCTGCTCTATCAGGAGCAGATCGACGCCTTCACCGCCGGCGGCGCACTGCTGATCCTGATGGGCAATCTGCTCAATCTGCAGCGAAAAGCGCCACAACCGGCGAAGATCGCCGCGTCCTAGACCATGATCCGCTCTGGTAGAGATTGAGTCTAAGAGAATTTCGTGTCCTGATTGGAGGTTGCCGCCTACTAGCTGGGGCGGTGGGATGAGACACTCCTGGAAGATGGTGCAACGATGCCTCTTATGATCGTCGCTGTTTTGCTGATATCGGTGCTGGTAGCCACCGGCGAAGCGAAAGCCGAAGCGGGAACGCATCTTCTCGAGTCGGAGAATCCTATGGCTTCCTACTATAGCCCGACGGTTGTGGCCGACTATTCTGCGTCCATGGCGCATTATCGAACAAGCTTGAGCGCGCATTCCAGGAATGATGGCTTTGTCGGCGATTTCGTTTCCTCGTTGCGCATTCCATGGACCTGGCGTTCCGATGACGGAAGCACGGTTCGGCGCGTCGGGAACAGCTTGTTCTTGCTCACCGAGGGCGATTGCCTGAGCCGAATGTGCCGCGAGATATCCTGCCGACAGACGGAGTGGCCGGTGTTCGACTGCCGCGATGGCCATAAGCGCAAGATGGCAGCTCCCGGCCTGTTGGGCATCAGCTTCGGCGGCATCAACTACAGCCAGATAGGCAGCCCGCAGTTTTGAGCCTCCGGATCGTGGTGCCACGCGGCGGCCGTTCGGGTTAATCTCTCGATTCTGGCGGGATGAACTCCAGCCCGTCAATTGCCGTCGTCGGGTATCTTGAGGAGGTGACCGCAGGCCTTGCAATAGACGGCGTCGGGCTCGTGTCGCTGCAGCCCGCATTGCGGACAGGGAAAGAATACCTTGGTGGGACGGAACAGCGCCTGCGCCAGCCTGACGAACAGCGAAATGCCGATGATCATGGTGGCGATCGCCGTCAACTTGCCTGCTATCCCGGGCAGGACGATGTCGCCGAAGCCGGTCGTGGTCACGGTGGCGACGGTAAAATAGAGCGCGTCGATGTAGCCTTCCAGACCTGCCGCGGTGCGGAAGAAGAAGGTGTAGACGAAGCCGGTGATGACAAACAGGAAGGTCAAGAGATTGATGACCGCCTGGCTCGCTTCGCGCCATTTCTTGACGCCGCGCATCTCGAAATGCCGCCACAGCGAACCGCTACGCGACAGCGACCAGAGCCGCAGGATGCGCAGGAAACCGAGATTGGCGAGTGCCGTCGGCATCAGCAGCGTCAAGAGGATGAAGGCATCGACCCACGATGTCGGCTGCTTCATCAGCCGCAGCATGTCGTTGGAAGCGAGCAACCGGGCAATCATGTCGACGGCGACCAGTGCCGCCACCGCATAGTCGAGCCAGAGGAATGACGGCGTGTCCTGAAGAACCGGCGTCGCGATGAAGAAGGCAATGATGGCGAGGTCGATGACGACAGCCACCAGCTGGAACCGGAAAGCCGCCGGGGTGCGTCCGTGATAGAGCTTGCGCAGCCTGTCGCGCAGCTGCGCCATTGCTGACCTGTCTGGCAATCCGTCCTTGTCCGCCGCATTCATGATTGCGGTGGCGTTCGCGGCAAAAGCCGCCCGGCGGACTGCCGCCAGCCCGCAAGAGCAGGGGTCACACCAGCTCCACTTCGACCACGCCCGGCACGGCACGCATCGCCGAGGCGATCTGCGGCGAGATCCGGTAGCGATTGGGCAGTTCGATCTCGATTTCCCCCTCGCCATCTTCCTTGATCAGCACGAAGCTGACCTGGCCTTCGCCCCTCACCGAAAGCTGGCCGGCCAGCGTGCCGATCGGCGCCGCATTGCGTACGAAAATGCGCAATGCTTTCTGGATGCGGCTTGCCTCGTCCTCCAGCGACTGCACCGTCTGGATGCGCAAATTGACGCCTTCCGGCCTGTCCTCGGCCGCGACGGTGATGACGACGGAACGGCCGGGCTCGAGCAGGTCGCGATACTGCGCCAGGCCTTCGGAAAACAGCACGGCTTCATACTGGCCGGACGTGTCGGAAAACGCGACGACGCCCATCTTGTTGCCGGTGCGCGTCTTGCGCTCCTGCTTGGTGGTGACCGTGCCGGCCAGCCGTCCGGCGGCAGCGCCGCGCTTGACGGCCGCCGAAAACTCAGCCCAGTTCTGCACCCGCATCTTCTGCAAGGCCGCTTTGTACTCGTCGAGCGGATGGGCGGAGAGGTAGAAGCCGACCACCTGGAATTCACGGTGCAGCCGGTCGGCGGCAAGCCATGGATCCGTCGCCGGCAGATTGAGCGCCTGCGACTGGGCGCCGAGCGAGGCGCCGAAGATATCGTGCTGGCCGGAGACCGCGTTCTGCTGCGCCAGCGACGCCAGCCCCATCATGCGCTCGACGCCTGCCATCATCGAAGCACGGTCATGGCCAAAGCAATCGAGCGCGCCGGCCATGATCAGGCTTTCGAAGACGCGCTTGCCGACAATCTTGGGATCGACCCTCTCGCAGAAATCGGCGAGGTTCTTGAACGGCTTTTCGCCACGCTGGGCAACGATATGTTCGACCGCCGCGTCGCCGACGCCTTTGAGCGCGGCCAGCGAATAATAGATACGGTTTTCACCGACTTCGAAGGGACGAAAGCTTGATATCACCGACGGCGCCAGAACCTCGATGCCGAGGCGCAATGCATCCTGGCGGAAATCGGCAAGCTTGTCGGTGTTGCCCATGTCGAGCGTCATCGACGCCGCCAGGAACTCGACCGGATAATGCGCCTTGAGATAGGCGGTCTGGTACGAGACCACCGCGTAGGCGGCGGCGTGCGACTTGTTGAAACCATAGTCGGCGAACTTGGCCAGAAGGTCGAAAATGAAGTCGGCTTGCGGCTTGCCGACGCCTCGCTCGACCGCGCCCGAGACGAAGCGCTCGCGCTGCTTATCCATCTCGGCGCGGATCTTCTTGCCCATGGCGCGGCGCAACAGATCGGCTTCGCCGAGCGAATAACCGGCAAGCTCCTGCGCGATCTGCATCACCTGTTCCTGGTAGACGATGACGCCTTGCGTCTCCTTCACCAGATGGTCGATCTTGGGATGGATCGACGCCATCTCCTCCTCGCCATGCTTTCTGGCGTTGTAGGTCGGGATGTTCTCCATCGGCCCCGGCCGGTACAGCGCGACCAGCGCGATGATGTCCTCGATGCAGTCGGGCCGCATGCCGATCAGCGCCTTGCGCATGCCAGCACTTTCCACCTGGAACACGCCGACCACCTCGCCGCGCGACAGCATGGCGTAGGTCTCGGGATCGTCGAGCGGGATCGTCGCCAGGTCGATTTCGATGCCACGGCGGCGGATCAGTTTGACCGCTGTTTCGAGCACGGTCAGCGTCTTCAGGCCAAGAAAGTCGAACTTCACCAGCCCGGCCTGTTCGACATATTTCATGTTGAACTGGGTGACTGGCATGTCCGAGCGCGGATCGCGGTACATCGGCACCAGCTCCGACAGCGGCCGGTCGCCGATGACGATGCCGGCGGCATGGGTCGAGGCGTGGCGATAAAGGCCCTCCAGCTTCTGCGCCATGTCGAGCAGCGTCTGGACGATCGGTTCCTTCTCGGCCTCTTCGGCAAAGCGCGGCTCGTTGGCGATGGCGTCGGCGAGCTTGACCGGATTGGCCGGGTTCTGCGGCACCATCTTGGAGAGCTTGTCGACCTGGCCGTAGGGCATCTGTAGCACGCGGCCGACGTCGCGCAGCACGGCGCGGGCCTGCAGCGTACCGAAGGTGATGATCTGGCCGACCTGGTCGCGACCGTACTTCTGCTGAACGTAGCGGATCACCTCCTCGCGGCGATCCTGGCAGAAGTCGATGTCGAAGTCGGGCATCGATACGCGGTCGGGGTTGAGGAAGCGCTCGAACAGCAGGGAGAAGCGCAACGGGTCGATGTCGGTGATGGTCGTCGAATAGGCGACCAGCGAGCCTGCGCCCGAACCACGGCCCGGCCCGACCGGAATGCCTTGCGCCTTGGCCCATTTGATGAAGTCGGCAACGATCAGGAAGTAGCCGGGAAACTTCATCTTGGTGATGATGCCAAGCTCGAAATTCAACCGCTCGCGATATTGCTCGACCGTGTAGCCTGGTGTCGGGCCGTGCGCCGCCAGCCGCGCGTTGAGCCCCTCATGCGCCTGGCGAGCCAGCTCGTCGGCTTCCGCCTGCACGGCGGCATCATTGTCGGCGACGTCGCCGCCGGTGAAGCGCGGCAGGATCGGGTTGCGATTCTTCGGATAGTAGGAACAGCGCAGCGCGATCTCGACCGTGTTGTCGATCGCCTCCGGCAGGTCGGCGAACAGCCTGGCCATATCGGCCTGGCTGCGCAGGAAATTGTCCGGCGACAGCCGGCGGCGGTTGTCGGCGGCGACGACCGAGCCCTCGGCAATGGCGATCAGCGCGTCATGCGCGTCATAATCGTCACGCGCCGAGAAGAACGCCTCGTTGGTGGCAACCAGCGGCAGTTCATGGGCATAGGCGAGATCGATCGAGGATTTCTCGATCATGCGATCATAACCGGAAACCCGGTCCAGCTCGACATAGAGTCGGTCGCCGAACATCGTATTGAGGGTCAAAAGCCGTGCCTCGGCCAGATCGCGGCGATCTTCCTTGAGCGCAATACCGATCGGGCCGCGCGGCCCACCACTGAGGCAGATCAGCCCGTCACAATAGCCCGCCATCATTTCGGTGGTCAGGTGCACCGCCTCGCCGGGCGGTGTTTCCAGATAGACGCGGCTGACCAGCCTGACCAGATTGGAATAGCCGGCCTCGGTCGCGGCGATCAGAACCACCGGCCGCATGTCCGGACCTTGCCGCCTGCGGTCGCGCTGGCCGTCGCTGTTCTCGCCGGAAAAGGCGAGCGCGACCTGGCAGCCGATGATCGGCTGGATGCCGTCCTTTACCGCCTTCTGCGCAAATTCCAGCGCGCCGAACAGATTGTTGGTATCGGTGACCGCAATCGCCGGGACTTCGTCCTTGACCGCGTGAGCCACCACCTTGCCGATCTGCAAGGCGCCTTCCAGCAGCGAATAGGCCGAATGCACGCGCAGATGGACGAAGGGCCGCGCCGGCGCCTCAGGCCGCGCAGCCGCTATCGCGGCTTCGCGCATCAGGGGATCGCGTGGAAGTTTTTCGTCGGCCATAATGCTGCGTGAAGGTCCTGAGTCGATGGAGATGTATTGTCCGGGACCCGGCGATGCCAGTCCAGCAGAAACGATCGCCGACCACAGGCTTGCCGTACCCTGCCTGGCTCGCCTTACGCAAACTCCATGATCACCGCATCGACCGCCAGGCTGTCACCCGGCTTGGCGTTGAGTTTCGCCACGATAAGATCGCGTTCGGCGCGCAGCACGTTTTCCATCTTCATCGCCTCGACGACGGCCAGCGTCTCACCGGCCTTGACCTCCTGGCCCTCGGCAACGGCGATCGACACGACAAGGCCGGGCATCGGGCAAAGCAGCAGGTTCGACGTGTCCGGCGCCACTTTCTCCGGCATCAGCCTTTCCAGCTCGGCGGTGCGTGGCAGCATGGCGCGCGCGGTCACCGACATGCCCTTCCAGGCGATGCGAAAGCCATTGGCAACCGGCCTGATCTGAGCGACGACCTTGTGCGTGCCGATCGTGCCACGCCAGATCAGGTCGCCCGGCCCCCAGTCGGAGGCAACGGTCAGCGCCTCGCCGCCCTCGATCGACAGATCGATTTCGATCGGAATGGAAATCATGCCTTCGAGGATGGACGCCGACAGATAATCTTCACCGATCTTCACCACCCAGTCGCGCTTCAGCGCCCCCGAATGCGGCGCCAGGCGCCCGCCCAGCCGGTCGAGCCGGTCGCGGCGCAGCAGTTCCACCGCGGTCGCAATCGACGCCAGCACGGCTTTCTCATCGTTGTTCGGTACGACAGGCGCAAAGCCGTCGGGATATTCCTCGGCGATGAAACCGGTCGATATCAGCCCTTCCCGCCAGCGCGGATGCTGCATCAAGGCAGCCAGGAACGGAATATTGTGCTCGATGCCGTCGACAACAAAGCTGTCGAGCGCTTCCGACATGGCGTCGATGGCTGCGAGCCGCGTTGGCGCCCAGGTGCACAGCTTGGCGAGCATCGGATCGTAGAACATCGAAATCTCGGAGCCTTCGGTGACGCCGGTGTCGTTACGGATGACGACATCGCCGAATTGTCCTTCTTCCGGCGGCCGGTAGCGCGTCAGCCGGCCGATCGAAGGCAGGAAATTGCGGTACGGATCCTCGGCATAGAGCCGGCTTTCCACGGCCCAGCCGTTCAGCTTCACATCGCTTTGCTTCAAGGCGAGCTTTTCGCCGGCGGCGACGCGGATCATTTGTTCGACCAGGTCGATGCCGGTGACGAGCTCTGTCACCGGGTGCTCGACCTGCAATCGTGTATTCATTTCAAGGAAATAGAAGTTCTTGTCCTTGTCGACGATGAACTCGACCGTGCCGGCGCTCTGGTAGTCGACAGCCCTGGCCAGCGCCACCGACTGCTCGCCCATGGCCTTGCGCGTCTTGGCGTCGAGGAATGGCGATGGCGCCTCCTCGACGACCTTCTGGTTGCGGCGCTGGATCGAGCATTCGCGCTCGCCGAGATAGAGCGCGTTGCCATGCGCATCAGCCAGCACCTGGATTTCGATATGACGCGGATCGACGACGAATTTCTCGATGAAGACGCGGTCGTCGCCGAACGAGCTCTTGGCTTCCGAGCGCGCCCGGTCGAAACCGTCGCGCACTTCCGACTGGCTCCAGGCGATGCGCATGCCCTTGCCGCCGCCGCCGGCCGAGGCCTTGATCATCACGGGATAGCCGATCTCACCGGCGATCTTTTCGGCATGGTCGGCATTCTCGATGACGCCGAGCCAGCCGGGCACGGTGGAAACCTTGGCGGCTTTGGCGAATTTCTTCGATTCGATCTTATCGCCCATCGCCTTGATCGCCCTGGGCTTCGGGCCGATGAAGATGATGCCTTCCGCTTCCAGCGCCTCGCAGAAGGCCGCCCGCTCGGACAGAAAGCCGTAACCGGGATGCACCGCCTGCGCACCCGTCTCCTTGCAGGCGGCGATGATCTTCTCCGGCACGAGATAGCTCTGCGCGGCGGGCGAAGGCCCGATATGCACCGCCTCATCGGCCATCTCGACATGCACGGCATCGCGATCGGCATCGGAGTAGACGGCAACCGTGGCGATGCCCATCTTGCGCGCCGTCTTGATGACACGGCAGGCAATCTCGCCACGATTGGCGATGAGGATTTTTGTGAACATGCGGAATGTCATCCCTCGGGTCGGCCGTTCCTTTTATGGCCTGTGCTGGCGCGGTCAAGCCGGCCGGGTCAATCGCGACCTTTCAATCGATTTGGGATTAGAATTCTTCGTATTGGCCCAAGCCTGGAACCAGCTAGCGGTTGATCGGCAAGGCAAAACCTGAAAGCGTGCGCAAAAATCGCCTTTGGAGGAATTGCCCGATGAAAACCCGCGCCGCTGTCGCTGTCGCCGCCGGAAAGCCGCTGGAGATCATGGAGGTCGACCTCGATGGTCCGCGCGATGGCGAGGTGCTGGTCGAGATCAAGGCGACCGGCATCTGCCACACCGACGAGTTCACGCTTTCGGGCGCCGATCCCGAAGGTCTGTTTCCGGCCATCCTCGGCCATGAAGGCGCCGGCGTCGTCATCGATGTCGGCAAGGGCGTCACCTCGGTCAAGAAGGGCGACCACGTCATTCCGCTCTACACGCCGGAATGCCGCCAGTGCCCGTCCTGCCTGTCCAGAAAAACCAATCTGTGCACGGCGATCCGCGCCACGCAGGGCCAGGGCCTGATGCCGGACGGTTCGTCGCGCTTCTCGATCGGCAAGGACAAGATTTTTCACTATATGGGCTGCTCGACCTTCTCCAACTTCACCGTTCTGCCCGAGATCGCGCTGGCCAAGGTCAACCCGGACGCGCCCTTCGACAAGATCTGCTACATCGGCTGCGGCGTCACCACCGGCATCGGTGCGGTCATCAACACCGCCAAGGTCGAGCAAGGCGCCACCGCCGTCGTGTTCGGCCTCGGCGGCATCGGCCTCAATGTCATCCAGGGCCTGAAGCTTGCCGGCGCCGACATGATCATCGGCGTTGATCTCAACAACGACAAGAAGGCCTGGGGCGAGAAGTTCGGCATGACGCATTTCGTCAACCCGAAGGAGATCGACGGCGATGTGGTGCCGCATCTGGTCAACATGACCAAGCGCGGCGCCGACCAGATCGGCGGCGCCGACTACACCTTCGACTGCACCGGTAGCACCAAGGTGATGCGCCAGGCGCTGGAAGCCTCACACCGCGGCTGGGGCAAGTCGGTCGTCATCGGCGTTGCCGGCGCCGGCCAGGAGATCTCGACGCGGCCGTTCCAGTTGGTCACCGGCCGCACCTGGATGGGCACTGCCTTCGGCGGCGCGCGCGGCCGCACCGACGTGCCAAAAATCGTCGATTGGTACATGGACGGCAAGATCCAGATCGACCCGATGATTACCCACACGCTGAAGCTCGAGGACATCAACAAGGGGTTCGACCTCATGCATGCAGGTGAGAGCATTCGTAGCGTCGTGGTTTACTGAGGAGAAAAAGCCGCCGACCAGCAGGCCTGCGACTGCGTTGCAAGGGTTCAACAAGGGAGGAATGAAATGCCTGAGAAATTGCATCCAAAGATCGACAATGGCTTGCCCAAGGAAAGCGCAAGCTTTGCCGGCGGCACGCTAGTCTGCGCCTGCACCAGCAAGCCGGTGAAAGTGAAGGTCAAGGGCCAGATCGCCCACAACCACGCCTGCGGCTGCACCAAATGCTGGAAGCCTGAAGGCGCGATATTCTCAGTCGTTGCCGTGGCCGGCACGGCCGATGTCACCGTCACCGAGAACGGCGACAAGCTCAAGGTCGTCGACCCGAGCGCGCTGATCCAGCGCCACGCCTGCACCGGCTGCGGCGTCCACATGCACGGGCCGGTCGAGCGCGACCATCCGTTCAAGGGCCTGTCCTTCATCCATCCCGAGCGCTTCGAGGAGGACGGCTGGTCGCCGCCGGGCTTCACCGCCTTCGTCTCGTCGATCATCGAGTCCGGTGTCGACCCGAAGCGGATGGACGGCATCCGCGCGCAGCTGAGGACCATCGGGCTGGAACCCTATGACTGCCTCAATCCCGGCCTGATGGATTATATCGCGACCTGGACCGCGAAGAAGTCCGGCGCCTTGCCGGCTTGATCAGTTGCGGGCCGGTCCTTCCAGGCCAGCCCGCACCAACGGCCCGAAAGCTTGCAACGTCATGGTCACGATCCACATCAGATTTCGCGACTGGCAAGCGTCCGGTATCCACCGTATTCGCAACTTCGGCGAAGACCTCTGGCGAACATTTCGCGACAACAAGCGCGTCAGCATCGATCTCGGCGAAATCGATAGATGTGTCGACGAAATCACGTTCAGCGCCCGAGGGTCCTATGTAAGAAGAGCGGTGAAGGAAGCCGAGGTGGTGATGCGCGAACACATGGTCGACAAGGAATCCGAGATCGTGGTCGAAGACGGCACCGCGCAAGCATGAGTGAACTCCCCGCCATCCTCGTCGACGCCGACGCCTGCCCCGTGAAAGCCGAGGTCGAAAAGGTCGCCGAGCGCCATGGCGTCGTCGTCACCTACGTCTCCAACGGCGGCCTGCGGCCATCGCGCGATCCGATGATCCGCAATGTCGTGGTGTCCAAGGGTGCCGACGCCGCCGACGACTGGATCGTCGACAACGCGCGGACCAACGACATCGTGATCACCGCAGACATTCCGCTCGCCGCCCGCGCGGTGGCGCTCGGCGCCCATGTGCTTGGGCCCACCGGGCGCCCGTTCACGCCGGAAACGATCGGCATGGCGGTGGCGATGCGCGATCTCAAGCAGCATCTGCGCGAGACCGGCGAAAGCAAGGGCTACAATGCCAGCTTCGCGCCGCAGGACCGTTCGCGGTTTCTCGGCGAACTCGACCGCATCTTGCGGCGCGCCCTCAAATCCGCCACACCGCAGTAGAAACCGAGCGCCATCCAAGGTTGGAAACGCCATGGCTGCCGAAACCCCGATGAAGAGCCCTATGCAGCGCCACATGCTGTTCGCGATGTCGTTCGGCTTCGGCGTTCTGGCGCTTGTCGTGGCGTTGCTGCTGCACGCCCCGCTTGCCTATTCGATTGGCGCCAACGCATTCTTTGCCGCCTACGTCATTCTCGTCGTCGCCCAGATGCCGAAGTTCACCGGCAGGTACCTGAGCAAGAATGCGCGCGCCACCGACCAGCCGGTGCTGGTCATCTTCGCCGTCACGCTTGTTGTCGTCGGCTTTGCCACCTTCTCGTTGTTTCAACTGATCAACCAGAAAGACAGCGCTCACCCTGTCGAGCTTGGCTTCGCGCTTTTATCGATCCCGCTCGGCTGGTTCACCCTCCATGCCATGGCGGCGCTCCACTATGCCCATGTCTATTGGATGGACGGCGATGCGGTCGACGCCGAAACCAAGAAGAAAATCCCGGTCGGCGGACTGCTGTTCCCCGGCGACAAGCGGCCGGAAGGCTGGGATTTCCTCTACTTCTCGACCGTCATCGGCATGACCGCGCAGACCGCCGACACCAACATCTCGACGACCCATATGCGGTGTGTCGTGCTTGTCCATTCCATCCTGTCGTTTTTCTTCAACACGGTCATCGTCGCTGCGGCCGTCAATCTCGCCGTTAGCCTGGGCAGCCCATAATAATTCCGTGATCGGATGAAACATCGGTTTGGTTGGCAACGTATCAGGAGGACAATGAGCGCGCACGCCACGCCGCGAGGCCGGGAGACGAGACAAGATGGAATCGGTTGCCAGAAGCCAACCCACCGCCGGGGCGGACACTGCCGCGCCGAAGGATGAGACGCTGATCTACCGCCAGTCGCGCTGGACGCGGCTCACGCACTGGATCTGGGCCATCTCGCTGTTCTTCATGCTGCTTTCCGGCCTGCAGATCTTCAATGCCCGCCCGCAGCTCTATATCGGCAAGCAGTCGGGCTTCGACTACAACAACACCGTCTTCGCTATCGGCGCCGAGAACACCGACGCCGGTGCACGTGGCTACACCGAAATCTTCGGGCATCGCTTCGACACCACAGGCGTGCTCGGCTGGTCGGGGCCGGCAGGCCAGGAAACGGCACGCGGCTTCCCGTCATGGGCGACCATCCCGTCCTACTATGATCTGGGCACCGCTCGCGTCATCCACTTCTTCTTTGCCTGGATACTGACGACGACCTTGATCGTCTGGCTGGTCGCCAGCGCTGTGAATGGCCATCTGCGCCGCGATCTCGCGCCGCGCCTCGACGATCTCAAGCGACTGCCGCAAGACATCATCGACCACGCCAAGCTCAAATTTCACCACACGCGGGAATACAACACGCTGCAGAAGATGGCCTATGGCGGCGTGCTGTTCGTGCTGCTGCCGCTGATGATCATCACCGGCCTGGCGATGTCGCCCAGCATGAACTCGGTGCTGCCGTTCCTCAACGATCTGCTCGGTGGCCGGCAGACGGCACGCACCATCCATTTCACCGTGATGGTGCTGCTGGTCGCCTTCTTCGTCGTCCACATCCTGATGATCCTCGCCGCCGGTCCGATCAACGAACTGCGCTCGATCATCACCGGCTGGTACCGCACCGATCCTCCCGCACAGGACGACAATTCCACCGAGAGGAGCGAGTGATATGGCGAAGTTAGAGATCAGCCGCCGGAAGTTCCTGACGGGTGCCAGCCTTGGCGCCTCCGGCATCATGCTGTCGGGCTGCGACGCCTTCGACAGCCAGCTGAGCATTGGCAGCGGCCTGCGCAGCTTCCTCGAAAACGCCAATGGCCTGACATACCGGGCGCAACGCCTGCTCGCCGGACGCGATGCGCTGGCGCCGGAATTCACCGAGGCCGACATCCGCCAGCCGCAGCGGCCGAACGGCGTCACGGCGCCAGATGACGACGTCTACAAGGGCTTGCTTGCCAACAATTTCGCCGATTGGCGGCTGGAGGTTTCGGGCCTTGTCGAAAAGCCGCTATCGCTCAGCCGCGAGCAGTTGATGAACATGCCGAGCCGCACCCAGATCACCCGCCATGACTGCGTCGAAGGCTGGAGCTGCATCGCCAAATGGACCGGCACGCCGCTGTCGCTGGTGCTCGACCAGGCGGTGGTCAAGCCGCAGGCGCGCTACGTCATGTTCCATTGTCTCGACACGATCGACCGCAGCCTCTCCGGCGACATCAAATATTACGGCACCATCGACCTGATCGATGCCCGCCACCCGCAGACGATCCTCGCCTATGGCGTCAACGGCAAGCCGCTGCCAGTCGAGAACGGCGCGCCGCTGCGCGTCCGCGTCGAGCGTCAGCTTGGCTACAAGATGCCGAAATATCTCTACAAGATCGAGCTGGTCGACGGCTTCGCCAATGTCGGCGGCGGCAGGGGCGGCTATTGGGAAGACAATGGCTACGACTGGTACGGTGGAATCTGAACCGCACCGCAAAATGATGATCGGCCGGGGGGCTAGCGAGCGCCGCCGCCCGGTTCAGGCAACCTTGTCGAGCAGCGGCTTGAGCGCCGGATGGATTTCCGGCGACGCATGCTTGATCAGGGTCAGCAGTGCGCGCTCGTTCTCGTACAACGGCCTGTCTACCCCGATGTGCTCGATCAGCCAGCTGGCTTCGCCGGCATCGATCGTTTCGGCGCGGCGGGCCAGGGCTTCAGCCGCCCTGTTCTTGGCTTCCCACTCGGCCTCGATGTCGTCGGGTGAGCGGTAGGCCTCCATGATGCCGGCGAGGCCACCGGCGACCATGCGGCTGAAGAAACCGCCGATTTCCGGATCGGCATGTTCGAGGAAGGCATCACGGCGCAGCGCCACATCGCGTGTCGGCGCCTCGTAGCCGGCCGAGCACATGACGAAATTGGCGATCGCCTTGACGAACAGATCGTTCCAGGACGGATCGTTGTTGGCCTGGGCTGTCTGCTCATTGATCTTGAACAGCACCTCGGCCTCGGCGCGCGTGATGGCGATGTTGCCGTCGCCGCCATGGGCATGGAGGATCCGGCGCAGCAGCTCGACCTCCGCCTTGGCGATCAGTCCGGGAACCAGCGCACCACCGAGCATCAGCGGTCCCTTGCCGTCGATGACGGCGTGGGCGACCTGCTCCAGCGCATAGACGCAAAGCTGGCTCGGCGACGATCTTGCTTCTTCCAGCACATGGACCAGCAATTCGAGTTCGGTTCGGCTGTCGACCATGCCGTCACGCGAGATCGTGCGGATCAGCCAGTCGGCATTGTCCTGCGAGATGTAGCCCGACGGCTTTTCCTGGTGGACGATGTAGTCGGTGACCGCCTCGACAAAGAACTGCGGCCATTCCTGGCACTTGTCCTTGGCCGTGGCGTCGAGCGCGAACAGCGCCTCGGCCTCGCCGCGCGTCACCACGCCATCGCCGAACACTTCATGGCGCAACATGGCCACGTCTTCCCTGGTGATGCGGCTTTTCGAGGTCAGCCCCGTCACCGGCGCGCTCATGATCAATTCGCCCATTTGTCGTCCCCCCGTCCGCCGCCGGCAAGCGCCGGCCCAAAGCCTCACAGCCGCCAACATATCAGCAGTGTCTTGAAAAACCGGCAAACGGCGTGGTTAGCGAAGACTTGTCAGCAAGACGTCGCTGGCAGGTGACAATGTGTCGTTGACGGGCTATGGATGATGAGTCGAGGACTTTTGCGAGTCCTACCTGTTTGCGGGAGAGAACAGCGAAAGCTGTCGCCGAAGGGGAAATCGCCCGAAATCTCTCAGGCAAAAGAACCGTAGACGGGAAAGACACTCTGGAAAGTCGGGGCTTGCCCCCGCGCCGAAGGTGTAAGCGCCGCTGACAGAGTTCCGGCTGCGCGAGTCTCTCAGGCTTCAGACAGAGGGGCACGGACTGGTCGCCATTCGCGGCCGATTGCGTGCGACTCTGGAGATGACATGACGGGCGACGACACCAAACACCTTCCCCTCGAAGATATCCACGTGGCCGCTGGTGCACGCTTTGGCGCCTTTGCCGGCTGGTCGATGCCGCTGACCTATCCGGCCGGCGTCATGAAGGAGCATCTCCACACCCGAGAGCATGCCGGCCTGTTCGACATCTCGCATATGAAGCTGTTCGAGGTCAGTGGGCCTGAGGCGGTTTCGCTACTCAACCGCGCTTGTCCCCTGGATGCCGGCGCGCTCGAAATCTCGCAGTCCAAACTGTCCTTCTTCCTCAATGAGGCAGGCGGCATTCTGGACGATCTGATCGTCACCAGGCTCGGCGACCAGCGTTTCATGGTGGTCGCCAACGCCGGCAATGCCGTGGCCGACGAAAAGCATTTGCGTGCGCTTGCCGCGGATTTCGACGCCAAGGTCGAACCGCTCGAGCGCGTCTTCCTGGCTATCCAGGGCCCTGAAGCCTGGGCCGCCCTTTCCCGCGCCGGCATCGAGACCGGCTCGCTTTTGTTCATGCATGGTGTCGAGCCACGGCAGAACTGGTTCATGAGCCGCTCCGGCTATACCGGCGAGGATGGTTTCGAGATCGGCCTGCCGGAGACCGATGCGCGCGACCTCGTCGCGAAACTGCTCGGCGATGAACGCGTGCTGTGGATCGGCCTTGCCGCTCGCGACAGCCTGCGGCTGGAGGCTGGGCTGTGCCTGCACGGCCAGGACATCACGCCGGAGACCGACCCGGCCAGCGCCGGACTGATGTGGGCGATCCCGAAAGAGATCCGCGCTTCCGGCGCTTTCATCGGCGCTGACGCCCTGCGCGCCGCCCTTGAGCGAGGCCCCGCGCAAAAGCGGGTCGGCCTGAAGCCCGAGGGCCGCCAGCCGGTGCGCGCCGGTGCCGCGCTCTTTGATGCCGACGGCAAGCCCGCCGGCCATGTCACATCAGGCGGCTTCGGCCCCTCGGCCGGCCATCCGGTCGCAATGGGTTATGTCGCAACGCCGCTGGCCAAGCCCGGCACACGGGTTTTCGCCGATGTGCGCGGCACGAAAATCCCTGTCGATATCAGCTCCCTGCCCTTCACACCGCATCGCTACCGCAAAGGATAATCTTCATGGCAAAGACCTATTTCACCGAAGATCACGAATGGCTCCGCGTCGAGGGCGGCATCGCCACTGTCGGCATCACCAACTACGCGCAGGAGCAGCTCGGCGATCTCGTCTTCGTCGAACTGCCCGAGACGGGAAAGAAGCTGGCCAAGGGCGACACCGCCGTGGTGGTCGAATCCGTCAAGGCGGCCTCAGACGTCTACGCACCGGCCGACGGCGAGATCACCGAAGCCAACGGCACGCTGTCGTCGGACCCGTCGCTGGTCAACTCGGCGGCAACCGGCGCCGGTTGGCTGTGGAAGATGAAACTGGCCAATGAGAGCCAGTTGGAAGGCCTCATGGATGAGGCCGCTTACCTGGCCCACATCGGCTGATAGCAGGACCAAAAAAGATGACCGCAGCACCCACCCCCTTCTCGGCCCGCCACATTGGCCCCGGCCTTAACGATGTCAGAGCCATGCTGGCCGTGATCGGCGTTCCCTCGGTTGAGACACTGATCAGCCAGGCCGTGCCGAGATCGATCCGCCTCGACTTGCCGCTGAACCTGCCCGCGCCGG
This sequence comes from Mesorhizobium kowhaii, assembly GCF_003253745.1. Taxonomy (GTDB): domain Bacteria; phylum Pseudomonadota; class Alphaproteobacteria; order Rhizobiales; family Rhizobiaceae; genus Mesorhizobium; species Mesorhizobium kowhaii. The sequence goes on along the minus strand of NZ_MZXV01000051.1, from coordinate 86,179 downwards.
CCAGCGAAGCTGAAGCCCTGGCCGAGCTGTCAGCGACCATGGCAAAGAACACGGTGTTGAAGAGCTTCATCGGCGCCGGCTATCACGGCGTCGACGTGCCGCCGGTCATCCAGCGCAATCTGTTCGAGAACCCGGCCTGGTACACGGCCTACACGCCCTACCAGGCCGAGATCAGCCAGGGCCGGCTCGAAATGCTGTTCAATTTCCAGACCCTGGTCGCAGAGCTGACCGGTCTGCCGGTGGCCTCGGCCTCGCTGCTCGATGAAGCCACCGCCGTCGCGGAGGCGGTCGGCATTGCGCTGCGCCACCATCGCGACAAGCGCACCAAGGTGGCGCTTGCCGGCACGCCGCATCCGCAGACGCTGGATGTCGTGCGCACCCGCGCCGAACCGCTCGGCACCGAGGTCGACGGCGAGACGATCGACGACAACACCGCCGCCTTGCTCGTCTCCTGGCCGGACACGTTCGGCGTCTATGGCGACCACAAGGCGGCGATCGAGAAGGCTCGCGCCACCGGCGCGCTGGTCATCTTCATTGCCGATCCACTTGGCCTGACACTGACCGACGCACCGGCGAAACTCGGCGCCGACATCGCCGTCGGCCCGATGCAGCGCTTTGGCGTGCCGATGGGCTTTGGCGGCCCGCACGCCGCCTATTGCGCCGTCTCCGACAAACTGACCCGGCTGATGCCCGGCCGCCTCGTCGGCCAATCGACCGACAGCAAGGGCCGCCCGGGCTATCGTCTTGCGCTTCAGACGCGCGAGCAGCACATCCGCCGCGACAAGGCCACCTCCAACATCTGCACCGCCCAGGCGCTGCTCGCCAATATGGCGACGGCCTATGCCATCTGGCACGGCCCCGCCGGGCTGCAGGCGATCGCCGGACGCATCCATGCGCTGGCCACCCGTCTGGCGAGCGGCCTCGAGGCGGCCGGCGTGTCGGTGCTCGGTGCCAGCCGCTTCGACGCGGTGACGGCGGAGGTCAAAGGCAAGGCCGCGGCAATCGCATCTGCCGCTGAAAAGACCGGCCGGCTGTTGCGGATCATCGACGTCGACCATGTCGCCGTCTGCTTCGACGAGACCTCAACCGATGCCGATGTGGAGGCGATCGCCGCGCTGTTCGGCGCCAAGGCTGGGACCGCCGTTGCCAGCACCGTGCCTGGCAGGCCGCGTGGCAAGGAGTTCCTCACCCAACCCGTCTTCCGCGACAACCACTCGGAAACCGAGATGATGCGCTTCCTGCGCCGGCTGGCCGACAAGGACCTGGCGCTCGACCGCGCCATGATCCCGCTCGGATCCTGCACCATGAAGCTCAACGCCGCCGCCGAGATGATGCCGGTCAGTTGGCCAAGCATTGCCAATCTGCATCCTTTCGCACCGGCCGCGCACTCGGCCGGCTATCGCGCCATGATCGGCGAGCTGGAGGGCTGGCTGTCGGAGATCACCGGCTTCGACGCCGTCACCTTGCAGCCCAATGCCGGCAGCCAGGGCGAATATGCCGGCCTGCTCGCCATTCGCGGCTACCACCGCTCTCGCGGCGACAATCACCGCACCGTCTGCCTGATCCCGTCCTCGGCGCATGGCACCAATCCGGCGAGTGCGGCGATGGCGGGCATGAGCGTTGTCGTCGTGCGCTGCAGCGAGGATGGCAATATCGACATGGACGATATGAGGGCCAAGGCCAATGAGCATTCCAAAAATCTCGCGGCGCTGATGTTCACCTATCCCTCGACGCATGGCGTCTACGAGGAAGGCGCGCGCCACCTCTGCGCCCTCATTCACGAGCATGGCGGCCAGGTCTATTTCGACGGTGCCAACCTCAACGCCTTGGTCGGTCTCGCCCGCCCCGGCGACATCGGCGCCGACGTCTGCCATATGAACCTGCACAAGACCTTCTGCATCCCGCATGGCGGCGGCGGCCCGGGCGTCGGCCCGGTCGGCGTCAAGGCGCATCTGCAGCCCTATCTGCCGGGCCACGTCACCGAAGGCTCGGGCCATGCGGTGTCGGCCGCCCCTTTCGGCAGCGCCTCGATCCTGCCGATCACCTGGATGTACATCCGCATGATGGGCGCTTCCGGCCTGAAGCAGGCTACGGAAACCGCCATCATCTCGGCCAACTATGTGGCGACGCGGCTCGCGCCGCACTTCCCGCTCCTCTACAAGGGCAGGCACGATCGCATCGCGCATGAATGCATCCTCGACACCCGCGTGCTCAAGGACAGCGCCGGCATCAGCGTCGATGACATCGCCAAGCGCCTGATCGACTATGGTTTCCATGCGCCGACCATGTCGTTCCCGGTCGCCGGCACGCTGATGGTGGAGCCAACCGAATCCGAGCCCAAGCGGGAACTCGATCGCTTCTGCGAGGCGATGATCGCCATCGCCGGAGAGGCGGCGAAAGTTGCCAGGGGCGACTGGCCCTTGGCCGACAACCCGCTGGTCAATGCACCGCACACAGCGGCTGAGGCACTGGCCGGCCAGTGGACCCATCCCTACTCGCGCTTGGAGGCGGCCTATCCCGCCGGCGATGCCGACACGGCGGCCAAGTACTGGCCACCGGTGTCGCGCATCGACAATGTCGCCGGCGACCGCAACCTGGTCTGCTCCTGCCCGCCGCTGTCGGATTATCTGGGCGCGGCGGAATAGCTAATGCATGTCGCTCAAAAGTGGCCCCGGTTTTGAGACAACGACATGCATACAAACAAAGACTTAAAGCGCGTCGCATGAATCCGTTTCGACGCGACGCGCTTTAGAGCATGATCCCGAAAGTGGGCACCGGTTTTCTCGGACAAGAGGAAACCGTTTGTCCAGAGATCATGCTCAAACAAACAAATGGAGGCCCATCCCGATCCCATCGGGATGGGACAGGTTCTACGCCGAGCGCAAGGCAGGCTTGACCGGTTCGGCCTTGGCCGTGCTTTTGCGGCTGATGACGCAATTTCTCCCGGCGCGCTTGGCGGCATAGAGCGCCGTGTCGGCCTCGGCCAGCACGTCGTCGAGTCTGCGGCCGTCGGTCTCGCCAAAGCCGATGCCGCCGCTGACCGTGCTGCGCAACGGACCGAGCTGGGTGGCAACGATTTCGGTGCCGAAGGCGACGCCGATCTTGCTGGCGAGATCGTAGGCCCTTTCATCCGTCATCCGCGATATGACGACGGCGAATTCCTCGCCGCCGAGGCGAAAGGCGTCGACGCCGGTCCGGGCATATTTCTTGATGACCGCGGCGAAGCGGCACAGGACCTGGTCGCCGACCGGGTGACCGTAGACGTCGTTCGTCCGCTTGAAGTGGTCGAGGTCGAACATGACGACGGACATGAACGGACCGAAACTCCGCTCGCCATAGAGCGATGTCAGCGCCCGGCGGTTCATCAACCCCGTCAGCGGGTCGGTCATGGTTTCGGCCTTCAGCTCGATCTGCGCCTGCAGGTGGTGGAGGGAAAGCGTCAATGCGCCGAGCCCGGTCATGCAGGCCACCGCGACGACGGAGTTCAGTCGTTCGGCCCAATTGTCGGGCGCGGCCGCGAGCGCCCACTGCCCCCGGCCCAGCAGAACCATGCCACAGAGCGCAAACGACACCGCACAGGTGCCGCTCAGAAACGAAACCACCAGCAGGATCCGGCGATCATGGCTGCCGTTGATCCAGAACATGACGCCGATCGCCGACAGCAGTGCCGTTACCGTCGCGTAGGTGATGATGAAGCCTACACCATCAAGGCCGATGAAGGTCACGGCCGCGCAAATAGCCATGGCGGCAAGCGTCGGAGCAACGGCACGCCTGTAGCCGGGCACGCCGAGATACTGCATGGACGACAGGCAAATGATCAGGAACCCCAGGCTGAGCAGAGCAAGCACGATCTGGCAGAGCAACGGGTCGGGCTCTTTGGTGTATCGCCAGAACAGGATCACATGCGCGACAAGCACCAGAATGCCGCACGCCACAGTCAGCACGAAACCTGCCTTTGGCGCGGTGCACCAAATCGCAAACATGGTAACGCTGAGGCAGATGCCCGACAGCGCGGCTGCGAGCAGGAGCGAACTGAAGTCCAGCATGTCGGGCGAAGGCCTCTCGAGCGTCGGCGGATGCGCTGCATTCTAGGTCAGCGGCAGCCCTCAGATACGGTTTTCAGCCGATCTTTCGACGCAACCTGCGGATACGGTTTACAAAGCGTCGATGCCCTGTGTCCCGAAACCGCACCCTTGGATGCGCCGACCAGATCAACCCTTGTTCAGCAGAGCGAGATTGGCGTTGACGACCGTGGGATCGGCCATGCCGGCCCTCGCTTCGAGCAGCAGCGCCTTGGCCTTCTTGCGATTGCCACGCAACAGTTGCGAATAGCCCATGTTGTTGACGATCTGCGGCTTGCGGCCGGCGACTCTCAAAAGCTGGTTGTAGGCACGGTCGGCGAAGTCGAAGCGGCCAAGTTCATCATAGGAAGCGGCGAGCCCCATCCAGGCTTCGGCATTGTCGGCCTTCAACTCGACGGCCTTGCGGAAATGCTGTTCGGCGAGGCCGTAATTGGCGTCGCGAAACTGCGCCTTGCCTTGCGCCAGATCGGAAGTGTCGATGTCCTTTGCCGCCGGTTGGATGGCGGTGGTCTTGGTGGTGTCGACGCCGCTTGTCGTACAACCAGACATCATCAAGACGGCCGCCATCGCGGCCATTGCCGTGAAGTTACTGTGACGCATGCCCCTGCCTCATCGCCCGATTTGCCGGGTCGTTCTTCAGGAAACACACTACATCCGAGCGATTAAACTTCGGTGCCAAAACGCTCTTAAAATTAAGCTTCGGGCACACCAGCCATTAACCATCCAGTGCAGGCCAGAGGACTTTGACCACGGCAACCGAAGTTCGGGTTGCCTGGCCTGGCCCGCCCCGCGGGCTAGAAAAAATCGTTGAGAAACGCCGCCGCGCCGTCCGAGATGCCGACGACCTTGTTCGTTGCCTGACGATAGAATTTGAAATTGAGCTCGGTGCCAGGCTGGCCGTCATTCCAGTCGTTGAGACGTTTGAGCTCGCTGCGTCCCAGTGGCCGCTTGGCCAGCGCGGTGCGTTCGATGGCAAGGCTGACGCGCGGCGTTTGCCGGGCAATGCCGGGCTTCCTCAGGATCGCTTCAGTGGAGGTGACAAGGCCGCGCGCGACAAGACCTTGGCCGCCCTCGTTCTCACTGGCAAACAGGAAAACCGTATCGCCTTTGGCGATATGTTTGCCGCCATACATGGTCTTTTGCGCCGTGAATACGAACGTATTCGCCCGTGGATCGGCAATTTCGGCCTTGATCGCGAACGCCATGTTTGTCCTGGCTTGGGCTGGCTTTCGTGGCGCGCGCGCCTAGTGCGCCATCGTCATTTTGACGATGACCGGAATGGCCGCAATCATCAGCACCACCGGCAGGATGCACACCACCACCGGCACCGACATCTTGGCCGGCAGGGCGTGCGCTTTTTCCTCGGCCAGCGACATGCGCTTGTGGCGCATGTCGTCGGAAAAGACGCGTAGCGCTCCCGACAGGCTCGTGCCGAGTTCCTTGGACTGCTGCAGCAGCGTGGCGAAGGAACGCACCTCGTCCAGGCTGAGGCGGTCGGCGAGCGCCTTCAGCGCATCGTCAAGGCTGCGCCCGGCCCTCAGCTCCAGCGACACCAGCTGCAGGTTCTGGCTGAGCGCGGGATAGGTCTTGGCGAGTTCCTTCGACACGCGCTCGATGCCGGCCTCCATGCTCATGCCGGCATCCGAGCAGACGATCATCAGGTCCATGAAATCGGGAAAGCCGTTGCGGTACTCACGCCTGCGTTCCCGGACTTTCTGGCTCAGCACCAGGCCGGGCACGAAATAGCCGGCCGCTCCTGACAGAATGACGAATGTCCAGCGGCTGGCCATCGTCGCGTCCGGGCTGGCCATCCACCGGTTAAGCACAAAGACACCGATTGCCGTGCCGATCATCGCGGTGAACCGGATCAGGAAGAACATGCCGACAGCGCGCGGCTCCATATATCCCGCCTGGATGAGCTTCATGCGCAGCCGGGCGACATTTTCCGGATCGCTCTTGGCGTAGAATTCCTGCGCCCGCTTCACCGCCCTCTCGCGCACGACGCCGGTATTCTTCTTCTGCACCGGCTCTGGTTTCGCGGCCACGGGACCGTAGTCGACCTTGAGCCGGCGCTTGACCTCGTTACGATCGCCCTTCGCCGCCATCATCGGCCATGCAACAGCGGCAGCCCCCGCAGCCAGCAGCAGGACGGCCACCGGCATCAACGAGGTCGGCGCAAGCGAGGCGAGGAATTCGATGAAGCCCTGCATGTCAGAACTTGAAATTCGACATCTTGAACATCATCAGATTGCCCAGCATGAGCCAGGTAATCGAGCCGCCAAGCAGGTACCAGGTCTTCGCCTCGCCCCAGACGTCGCGGTAGAAGCCCGGCATCAGCGCCATGATGGCGGTAAACAGCAACGCCGGCACCGCCGTCAGGATGTAGGCCGACATGCGGCCTTCGGTTGCAATGGCGCGCACCTTGCGGCGCAGCTTGCCGCGCTCGCGGATCGTCGTCGCCAGGCCGTCGAGGATCTCGCGCAGATTGCCGCCCGAGGTGCTCTGGATCGAGACGGCGGTGACGAACAGCGGCAGATCCTCCTGGCCGACCCGGTCGAACAGCGAGTTCAACGCCGAAACCAGATCGGAGCCATAGGTCACTTCGTCGGCGATGACGCCGAACTCTGTACCGATCGGATCGGGCATCTCGCGAGCCACCATAGCGATCGCCACCGGCACCGGATGGCCGGCCTTCAGACCGCGCGTGATCAGTTCCAGCGCCTCCGGCAACTGCATGCCGAACCGCTTCACCCGGCGCTTGCGCTTGAAACGCAACGTTATCACCGGCAGCACCGGCACAAGCACAACAAACAGGACAAGCCCCATCAGCGGCGGCAAGCCGTACCAGACGGCGACCAAGGCCATGGCCATCGCCACGCCGCAGGTGATCATCAGGAATTTCGGCAGCGGCATGATCATGCCCGACTGGGTCCGCAGAGCGCGAAACCGGTCCGGCGAAAACAGCGACGTACCCGCGTCAAGGCCGCGCTCCTTGCGCAACTGGACAAGCACCTGCTCCTGGCTGATCCTGCCTTCCTGCAGTTTCATGCGCCGGTTGATGGCGGCGCGCTTGTCACTGCGGCCGGCAAAAAGCAGGTAGCAGGCCTCGGCGATCAGGATGCCGGTAAGTGCTGCCGCGGCATAGACGACATAGATCGCGCTGAATCCGTCGAACACTTTGGCTACTCCTGCGGCCGGCCGGGTTCGAAATATCGTCCGGGGAACTCGATGCCCATGGCGCGCAGATCCTCGAGGAAGCGCGGCCGGATGCCGGTCGCCTCGTAGTGGCCGAGGATCTTGCCGTCGGCCTCCATGCCGGTGCGCACGAAGCGGAATATCTCCTGCATCTGGATGACATCGCCTTCCATGCCGGTCACCTCGGCGACGCTGGTCACCTTGCGCTTGCCGTCGGACAGGCGTGTCAACTGCACGATAAGGTCGAGCGCGCTGGCGATCTGGCTGCGGATCGACTGCACCGTCATCGGCATGCCGGTCATGCCAAGCATCTGCTCCAGGCGCGAAATGGCGTCGCGCGGCGTGTTGGCATGGATGGTCGCCATCGATCCTTCGTGGCCGGTGTTCATCGCCTGCAGCATGTCGAAGGCTTCCTCGCCGCGGCACTCACCGAGGATGACGCGGTCGGGGCGCATGCGCAGCGCGTTCTTGACCAGATCGCGCTGCTTCAGTTCGCCATGGCCTTCAATGTTGGCTGGACGCGTCTCCATGCGCGCCACATGCGGCTGCTGCAGCTGGAGCTCTGCCGCGTCCTCGATGGTGATCAACCGCTCGTCTTCCGGGATGAAAGCCGACAGCGCGTTGAGCATAGTCGTCTTGCCGGTGCCGGTGCCGCCCGAAATGATCGTCGTCTTGCGGGCATGCACGGCGGCCGCCAGCACTTCGGCCATGTTCTGGGTGATGGCGCCAAATTCGACCAGCTTGTGCAGGCCGAGCTTGTTCTTGGAGAATTTGCGGATCGACACCAGTGGCCCGTCAACCGCAACCGGGCGGATGGCCGCGTTGAAACGCGAGCCGTCCAGCATGCGCGCATCGACCATCGGCTGCGATTCGTCGACACGGCGGCCGACCGCGGCGACGATCTTGTTGATGATGCGCAGCAGATGCGCCTCGTCCTTGAACGGAATATGGACCGGCGTCAGCTTGCCCCTCTTTTCGACAAAGCAGTTCTGGTGGCCGTTGATCAGGATGTCGTTGATATCGGGATCCTTGAGCAACGGCTCCAGCGGGCCGAGGCCGACCATCTCGTCGACGATGTCGTCGACCAGCGCGTCGAGCTCGACGGTGTTGATCGCCATCCGCTCCTGCTTGGTCTTTTCCGACACGAAATCATGTACTTGCCGGCGCATCTCATCCTTGGGCAAACGCTCCAGCGCGACAAGGTTGATCTCCTCGAGCAGCAGCCGGTGGATACGCACGCGCGCATCGAGCACCTTGTTGGCATTCTTTGCCGGTGCTGCGTCCGGCTTTGCCGGCAAAGCCTTTCGGTTCGTCGGAATGACGACGGCATGATGCGCGACCGGCATCGTCTCGGCAGCGCGCTGCGGACGCGCATCGCGGTTCTGCAGGGTGGAAAAGCGACTGGTCATCCGGCCTTCCTCTTCAGCAATCCCCGGCCCATGCCAAACAGCGAGCGCGATTTCGCCCGGGGTTGGACCGCTTCCTCCGGCAGGATGATCTTCTTCAGATCGTTGACGACATTGGCGTTCGGGTCGATCTCGTGCAGCGGCACGCCGCGATCGACCGCCTCGCGCACCAGTCGGTAGTTGTTGGCAATGCCGCCGACGAAATGCTCGCCGAGGATTTCCTGGACGTCCGCCTGCTTGATGCCGTTATCGAACATCTTTTGCTCGAAACGGTTGACGATGACGTTCGGCTTCACTTCCTTGCCGGCGGTCTCGTAGACCGCCTGGATCAGACGCTGCGTGTGGCGCAGGCACGGCACCGTCATTTCGGCGACGATGTAGAGCTTGTTGGAACCGAGCAACACCGTCTCCGTCCACGGAAACCAGGTGCGCGGCATGTCGATGACGACATTGTCGAAATAGGCCGAAACGAGGTCCAGCATGCGCACCACGACATCGGTCTTGAACGAGCGCATTTCCGCCGGATGCGTCGGCGCCGCCAGTACGCAAAGCCCGCTGGCATGCTTCGACAGCATCACGTCGAGCAGTTGCCGGTCGAGACGTTCGGGCTGGTTCTCGATCTCGGTGATGTCGAAACGCGGTTCGAGGTCGAGGTATTCGGCACAGGCGCCCTGCTGGAAATTGAGGTCGACCACGCAAGTCGACGCGCCGCGCGTCACCGAGTGATGCAGCTGGAAGGCGGTCTGCAGGGCCAGCGTCGTGGTGCCGACGCCGCCGGCGGCCGGCATGAAGGTGTAGATCTGCGACTCGGTGTTTTCCTCGCGCCCGGGGCCCTGCAGCGTCCGCACCACGGAGCGCACCAGGTCGGCGGTGGTGATCGGCTTGACCAGGAAGTCCGCGACCTTGAGCTGCACCAGGATACGCACGGCGGCGGCATTGAACTCCTGGGTGACGACGACGACCGGCACCTTGTCCTCCAGCCGGCGCATGATGCGCTGCAGCGACTCGACCTCCTCCAGCCTTGCCGCATCCATGTCGACAATGATGGCGCCGAAGTCGGCTTCCTGGATTTCGCCGCGCAGCTCGGTGACATTCTTTTCCACTGTCGACAGCTGGATGATCTCGGAGGCGGCGAATGCAGTCCGCGTGTCCTGAACAAAGGTCCTGTCGGTCGATACGAGCAGGATCTTCCTGGTCTTGATGCCGTTTGCCATTCTGTCAGCCTGTCCGGTCGCCGCCTGTTGGATCAGTTGCCTGTCGTGGATTGCGACGCCTTCGCACCGGCCGCCTGATCGGGAGTGATGGCCACCGCCTCGCCGCGCTGGGCTGGAACGAGAAGCTTTGTGTTCTGGACGCCGTATTTCCACGGATCGACCATCTGCATGGCGGTGTTGGCGGCTTGCGCATTGCCAGCGGCGGTCGTCAGCCCCTCGGTGCGCACATAGTCGTCGCTGGTGCAGCCGGCAGCGAAGCCGGACAGCAGCAAGGCGATGCTCGATCTCAAGATCAGACGCATGGCTTCAATCCTTCGGCAGGTCGAGGAAATGCCCGACCGTGGTAACGGCAGCCGGCTGCGCGACACTGCCGCCGGCCATTGCCAGCGCGCGATTGGTGTCGGACGTCTTCACTTCCTCAGTGTTGTTGAGAAAATAGTCGACGTTGCTCGGCGGCTGCGTGCCATCGGTCGGTTCGACGAGCTTCTTTGACGGGTCGACCGGTTTGACCAGATAGGGCGTGACGATGATGACCAGGTCGGTCTCGCGCCGCTGATAGGATTTCGACGAAAACAGCGCCCCAAGCACCGGCATTTTGCCAAGGCCGGGAATGCGCGACGTGGTGATGTCGTTTTGCGACTGCAGCAATCCGGCGATCATGAAGCTCTGGCCGTTCTTCAGGTCGACCGACGTCCTGGCGCGACGCACGATGAAGCCGGGCACCGAGATGGTGCCGATATTGTAGGAGGCCGACGGGTCGATCGACGAGACTTCCGGCGCGATGTCCAGGCTGACCAAGCCGTCCTTCAGCACCGTCGGCGTGAAATCCAGGCTGACGCCGTATTTCTTGTAGCTGACGGAGATCTTGCCGTTGTCCTCGGAAACCGGGATCGGAAATTCGCCACCAGCGAGGAAGCTTGCCGTCTGCCCGGAACGGGCAATCAGGTTCGGCTCGGCCAGCCTTCGGGCCAGGCCGCGCTCTTCCAGCGCCTTGATGGCGATATCGATCGACACACCGTTCGACAGCAGCCGGCCGATGATCTCGCCGGTCCCGGCTGCCGGCACGGTGCCCGGTTCGAGGGTGACATCGCGTCCGCCGAGGCCGTAGGCGAAATTGGCGCTGTATTTGGCGCCGAGATCCTGACCCGCCTGGCGGTTGATCTCGACAAAGCGGACGTTGAGCTGGACCTGCTGCGACGACGAGATGTTGACCGAGTTGATCACCTCCTCGGTGCCGGAAAAGCGCGTCGCGATCTTGTTTGCCTTTTCGGCGGCGACCGCGTCATCGGCCTCGCCCGACAGCACGACACGGCCATTGGCCGAGCCGACCTTGATCCTGGCGTCCGGCACGCTGGCGCGGATGGTGCTGGCCAGCTGGTCGGTGTCGAGCGTCACCTCGATGTCGACGGTGCCGACAAGCTGCTTTTTCTCATCGAACAGCGCGATGCCGGTGGTGCCGAGGTTGTTGCCGAGCACGTAGAAGGATTTGTCGGTCAGCGGATTGACGTTGGCGATCTCCGGATCGCCGATGACGATCTGGTAGAAGGCGGCGTTCGTCATGATCGTCTTCGGTTTGCCCTTGGCCACCTTGATCGACGCATTCTTGGTCGACGACACATAGACGATGTCGTTGTCGGCCCTGGCCGAGGTGCCGAAAGCCGGCATCCCTGCAGCAGCCAGCGAAGCCGCGACAGCCACGGTGCGCAAAATGCGCAACCGCCCCATGACCCGATATGTGATCAGCCCCAACATTGTCCCGTCCCTCACCCAGTCCCCACTGGCTTCTATTTCTGGTCCGGCGAAGGAACCTGGTATTCCTCGGCCTTTGTGCCGCGCGTCACGATGACCGTCTTGAATTTCGGTTTCTCCGGCTCCTTCGCCATGGCTTCGAACAACGAACTGGCCGCGGCCTGCACGTTGGAAGCGACCGATCCGCCGAACGAAGAGATGGTGGTGACGCCGTTCTTGCCGTCACCGCCTTCGCTAGCGGAGCGAAGCGACAGCGACAGCGTGCCGACGGTGCGGGCCAGCGCCACTTTCTGCGCGCCTTCGGTGGTCACCTCGATGGTCACGGAATTGGCAATCTGCGGCGTGGTCTGGCGCGAGTCGGCGCCCTGCCCGACGCTCAGCACCTTGGCATCTGAGACGACGATCTCTGAGGTGATGGTCGAACCGGCAGCGCCTTGCGCGTTCTTGGCCACTTCCTGGATTTCGCCGGCATCGCGTGTCAGCACGACATCGACCCGGTCGCCAGGTGTGACGAAGCCGCCGACACCGGCAATCTCGTCGGTGCGGATCGTCACCGCCCGCATTCCGGGCGTCAGCATATTGGCGAGCGTCGCGCGGCCATTTGGCCCGGACAGCTTGGTGAGCAGCACCGGTTCGTTGACCTCGATCGGCGTCAGCACCACGCGATTGCCGTCGCCAAGCAACCCATCGATGGTCGGGAAGGCGCCCTGTGGCAGGGAATCCTGCGGCCAGGGGATTTCGCTGAGCTTCGTGCGGTCGAGTTCCATGCCATACCGCAACGGGGCATTGGCCACCACGATGGTCTTGAACTCGATTTTGGGTGCGGCTGGCGCGGCGATCGACGCCGTCTTCTCTTCGCTATCTGCCTTGGCCTGGCTCTTGACCCAGAAATCCGCGGCAAAGATCGATATCGCGCCGAAAACGGCGGCGATGCCGATCATCGATATGGCCTTGCCCCTCACGCCCGAAACCCCTGATGCCCGCAGTTTCTTGTTTTGTTGGGCTCACACTAGGTGGCATTGTTAAAGAATCAGGAATCCAGCGCGGTGGCATTTGACCTATTTCCGCCGGCTTGGTTATCGAATGGTTTTGGGTTAAGACGGGGCAATTCCCCGAACGGAACAGGAACCTCGGTCGCTTGGCGCTGAAAAGCGTGGCAGTATCGCGAGGTGATTCGCAGCATCGGATGCTATGGCAGGCATGGACGACAACAACGATCTTTTCGGCAATCTGGACAAGCAGCCGCAGCCGGTGCGCACACCGGCGCGCCCGGCGGATCCGCTGGTGCAGGCCACCAAGCGCCCTGCCGCGACCAAGGATGGCAGCGAAGGCTATAGCGCCGCCGACATCGAGGTGCTGGAAGGGCTGGAGCCGGTGCGCCGCCGGCCAGGCATGTATATCGGCGGCACCGACGACAAGGCGATGCACCACCTGTTCGCCGAGGTCATCGACAATTCGATGGACGAGGCGGTTGCCGGCCATGCCACCTTCATCGATGTCGAGCTCTCTGCCGACGGCTATCTTGCCGTCACCGACAATGGCCGCGGCATCCCGGTCGATCCGCATCCGAAATTCAAGAAGCCGGCGCTCGAAGTGATCATGACGACACTGCATTCGGGCGGCAAGTTCGACTCCAAGGTCTACGAGACATCAGGCGGCCTGCATGGCGTCGGCGTCTCGGTGGTCAACGCGCTGTCGGACCATCTCGAGGTCGAGGTCGCGCGCGGCCGCCAGCTTTATCGCCAGCGCTTTTCGCGCGGCGTCCCGGTAACCGGCCTGGAACAACTGGGCGAGGTTCACAACAGGCGCGGAACAAAAATCCGCTTCCACCCCGACGAGCAGATTTTCGGCAAGGGCGCTGCGTTCGAGCCGGCGCGGCTCTACCGCATGACGCGCTCGAAAGCCTATCTGTTCGGTGGCGTCGAAATCCGCTGGACCTGCGATCCGTCGCTGATCAAGGAAAAGGACACGACTCCGGCCAAGGCCGAGTTCCACTTTCCCGGCGGCCTGAAGGACTATCTCAAGGCATCGCTCGGCGACGAGTTCCAGGTGACGCGCGAAATCTTCGCCGGCAAGAGCGACAAGCAAGGCGGCCATGGCTCGCTCGAATGGGCGGTGACCTGGTTCGGCGGCGACGGCTTCATCAATTCCTACTGCAACACCATCCCGACCGCCGAAGGCGGCACCCACGAGGCCGGCTTCCGCAACGTGCTGACGCGCGGCCTGCGCGCCTATGCCGATCTCGTCGGCAACAAGCGCGCCTCGATCGTCACCTCGGAAGACGTCATGATCTCGGCGGCGGGCATGCTGTCGGTGTTCATCCGCGAGCCGGAATTCGTCGGCCAGACCAAGGACCGGCTGGCAACCATCGAGGCAATTCGCATTGTCGAGACTGCGATTCGCGACCCGTTCGACCATTGGCTGGCCGACAACCCGCAGGAAGCCTCGAAGCTGCTCGAATGGGTGATCGCGCGCGCCGACGAGCGGGTGCGCCGGCGCCAGGAAAAAGAGGTGTCGCGCAAGAGTGCGGTGCGCAAATTGCGGCTGCCGGGCAAGCTCGCCGACTGCACGCAGAATGCCGCTGCCGGCGCCGAACTGTTCATCGTCGAAGGTGACTCGGCCGGCGGCTCGGCCAAGCAGGCACGCGACCGTGCCAGCCAGGCCGTGTTGCCGCTGCGCGGAAAAATCCTCAACGTTGCCAGCGCCGGCAACGACAAGCTTGCCGGCAACCAGCAGATTTCAGACCTGATCCAGGCGCTCGGCTGCGGCACGCGGTCGAAATATCGCGACGAGGATTTGCGCTACGACCGCGTCATCATCATGACCGACGCCGACGTCGACGGCGCCCACATCGCCTCGCTGCTGATCACCTTCTTCTACCAGGAGATGCCGGCCCTAGTGCGTGGCGGCCATCTCTATCTGGCAGTGCCACCGCTCTATTCGATCCGGCAAGGCGGCAAAGTCGCCTATGCCCGCGACGATGCGCACAAGGACGAGCTTCTGCGCACCGAGTTCACCGGGCGCGGCAAGGTCGAACTTGGCCGCTTCAAGGGACTGGGCGAGATGATGGCCGCTCAGCTCAAGGAAACCACCATGGATCCGAAGAAGCGCACACTGCTTCGGATCGATGTGATCGACGCCGAGGCCGCCACCAAGGACGCCGTCGACGCGCTGATGGGCACCAAGCCGGAAGCCCGCTTCCGCTTCATCCAGGAACGCGCCGAATTCGCCGCAACGGAAGTGCTGGATATCTGAGCCGCACCCGGTCTAGCTTGCGCTTCTGATACGGAGACCAGCGTGTGATCTGGGCGCGGCTGAAGGGCTATTTCGAGACCAGTTTGGCCGGGCTGACGCAGCCGACGCGTTCGGACTGGATTTTCTCGCTGCGCACCGTTTCGGCCGGCCTGATCGCGCTTCTGGTCGCCTACGCCCTCGAGCTCGACCACCCGCAATGGGCCATGATGACGGTGTTCATCGTCGCCCAGCCCGTCGCCGGCATGGTGCTGGCGAAAGGCTTCTACCGGCTGCTCGGCACGCTTGCCGGCGGCATAGCTGCGATCGGCATCACCACGGTGTTCGGCACCGGCCCCTGGGTGCTGGTGACGGTGCTTGCCGTCTGGATCGGCATCTGTACCTTCGTCTCGTCGCTGCTGCGCAATCCCGAAGCCTATGGCGCCGCCCTTGCCGGCTACACCGCGATGATCATCGGCTTGCCTGCCTTCGGACAGCCACACCTCGTCGTCGACCTCGCGGTCGCACGCTGCGCCGAGATCGTACTCGGCATTGTCTGCGCCGGCCTGACCAGCCGGCTGATCCTGCCCAAACTGGCCAGCGACGCCATCGTCTCGCGGTTGAAACGCTGCATCCTCGATCTCGCCACCTATGCCGGCGGCGCATTCTCCGGCGGCGATCCGGCAACGCTGTCGGGCCTGCATCGAAAGCTGGTCGCCGACACCCAGACGCTTGGCGAGATGCGTGCCTATGCCAGGCTCGAAGCGCCGAGCTTCGCGCCGCGCGCCCATCCGGTCCGGCGCACCATCGGGCAACTGCTCTCGGCCCTGTCGGCGGCGCGCGCGCTGCATTCGCACGCGGCCCCGAAGAACGCGGCGCTCATTCCGGTGCGCTCGGAGCTGCAAGCCCTTGTCAGCGAACTGGCGGCCAAACCCGGCGCGCTGGATGACACCGCACCCTGGGTGGCCCGGCTCGACGCGATCTCGGCCAAGGCCCGGCAAATGCCCGATGCCTCAGCCGATCAGGGCGATGACAGGGTCGGCACCATCACCCGCCTCACCATCGCCGCCGATTTCGCCGAAGCGCTCAGGCAGGTGCTGCGCGGCCTCGACGCCTTGCGCGCGCCTGTCACGCGCCCAGCCCGGGGCAGCAGGCAGCCCGCGCTGGTGGTGCATCGCGACTATGCCGGCGCATCGCGCAATGCCGTGCGCGCCGCCCTTGCCACCTTGCTGGTCGCGGCCTTCTGGCTGACGACGAAATGGTCGGAAGCCGCCGGTACCGTCATTCTCGTTGCCGTCGTGTCGAGCCTGTTTGCCGCTCGCCCCGATCCCGTGCAAGTCGCATGGGGCTTCTTCAAGGGAACGCTGCTCGCTTTGCCCTTTGCCTTTCTCGTCGGCCAGATCGCGCTGCCCGCTTTGCCCGGCTTCGGCTGGTTCATGCTGTTTGTCGTGCCGATCCTGGTGCCGACGGCGCTCGCCATGGCCAACCCACGCTATGTCGGCGTGGCGACGGCCTTCGCCATCAACTTCCTCGCCTTCCTCAGCCCGCATCAGGCGATGACCTACGATCCCGGCCCGTTCTTCGCCGGCTCGGCGTCGATCCTGGTCGGCATTCTGCTGGCGATCGGCGTCTTCATCCTCGTACTGCCCGCCGATCCGTGGCTCGCGGCCAACCGCATCGTACGCGCCATGCGGGAAGATCTTGCGCGGCTTTGCCTGCATGAGCGCGTGCCGAGACGTTCCGCCTTCGAGAGCCTCGCCTATGACCGCATCAACCAGCTGATGCCGCTGGTGCAGAATGCTGGCAGGAAGGGCGATGCGGTTTTGGGCGGCAGCGTCGCCGCCGTCACCGTCGGCCTGGAAGTCCTGCGGCTGCGCGACGCAAGCCAAGGCCATGCCATCCCGTCCGAGACCGCGCTGTCGATCGCCAACTTTCTGAGGGGGCTGGCGCGCGAACTGCTCTTCCGCGCTCCCGGCGATCCGCAAACGTCAACCATCGCCGTCGCCCGGCAGTATGCGACGAACATCGCCCAACGGAACGGCACCGGCGAGATGCTGCAGATCGCGGCATCGCTGCGCATCATTGCCGCCGCGATGGAAGATTTTCCGGATTTTTTTGCCAAGGATCGGAGCTAGAGCGGCTACGCGTGTCGAGATTCAGGTCAGGCCGGACCGCCATTCGCAGGCCGGCATCACCTTAATATCGATACACGTCAGGCCGCAGCGATCGCCAGTGCGTGACCCCGTGCGTTCTCGCGCAGCGCATCGAGATGGATCGACTTGACCAGCGCTGCGAGATCGCCTTCCACGGACTGTCCGCCCAACTCTTTCAGCATCAGCCAGCTGACCTCCTGCACCCCGGCGACACGCTTGCCATTGGCCACCTCGCGCCAGATTTTCAGCGCGCGCAGGATGATGGCATGCGTGGCGGCGGCGAGACCGGCGCTGCGAAACAGCGCCTGCAGAGCCACATCGTGCCCGCCGGCCAGCAGCGCCCTCACCCTTTGTTCGGATTGTCGGCTAAGCGCAACCAGCGCCGAGCCGAAGAAATCGACCTTGCCATGCGCGATGGTGCGGATGAGGAAGCTCGCGGTGAGATCGCCGCGCAGCCTGAGATGCTCGATCAGCGCCGCATGTTCTTCCTGTCGCGTGCCTTCGATCAGCGTCACCGAAGCCTTGACGCAGGCGTCGCGCATCACGCGGTCGGCTCGCGCCGCGCCCATCAACGCCATGACCAGCGGCGACGTTTTCAGCATCTCGCCGAGCTTGACGAGCAGCATATGCCGGCAGTCGGCAGGCAGGCGGGCGTCTGATATCAGCGCCTCGCGCACCAGGTGCAGATGGCCGTGGCGTTCGGCCATGCGGCGGAAGCTGAGCGAAGCGATGTCGGCGCCGCTGTTGGCGAGCAACACGGCGCAGGCTTCCGCCTCGCCGATCTCAGCGATGGCCGCCGACAGCGCCATCGAAACGAACGGCCGGTCAGCGATCAATTTTTGCGTCACCTTCGGACTGCTGGCCACGCGATTGATCAGGTCGGCGTCGGTGAGCAGCGGCGAGCGCGCCAGCACCACGCCGGCGACTTCCGGCTGGTCCGAGGCCAGCGCGCTGATGATCTGCAACGGCGCGTGTTGGCTCATCGACAGCGCTTCGGCCATCGCCAGCCGCACTTTCGACGAAGCGTCGTCGAGCAGCAGCGTCAGCGCCGCCTCGGCAGCACAGCGATCTTCGAAAGGCAGGTCGGAATTGACGTAGGCCCGGGCCAGTGCATTGGCCGCAGCAGCGCGCTCCGAGACCCTGGCGGTGCAAATCCATCTCAAAAAATGCGAAACAACCATACCGCCTGCTTACGCCCCCTGCCAGAACGCTCCTGGCCCCGTGCAGACGGTAGGCAAAAAAGGTTTACGAACGGTTCACCATGTTCATTAACTGGCTTGCGAGCCCTGAATGCAGCGCCTATCAACCCCATAGGCAGGTGAGGAGCAGGATATGGCCGGGCTTTATTTCGAAGAGTTCGTCGTCGGCCATGTCTTCCAGCACACGTTGCGCAAGACCGTCACCGAAAGCGACAACATGCTGTTTTCGGTGATGACGCTGAACCCGCAGCCGCTGCATATCGACTTCGATTTTGCCGCCAAGAGCGAATGGGGCAAGCCGCTCGTCAATTCGCTGTTCACACTCGGCCTGATGATCGGCATTTCGGTCAACGACATCACCGTCGGCACCACGGTCGCCAATCTCGGCATGAAGGAAACCGTGTTTCCGCACCCGGTCTTCCATGGCGACACCATCCGTGTCGAAACGACGGTGATCTCGGTGCGCGAGTCCAGGTCGAAACCCGACCGCGGCATCGTCGAATTCGAGCATCGCGCCTACAACCAGAACGGCGATCTCGTCGCCAAATGCACGAGGCAAGCGATGATGCTGAAGAAGGCGGCCTGATGCGTTCCCTGCTGTTCGTCCCCGGTGATTCCGAGAGGAAGCTGGAAAAGGGTTTTGGCGCCGGCGCCGATGTGGTCATCGTCGATCTTGAAGATTCCGTGGCGCCGCAGAACAAGGCGCTGGCGCGCGAAATCGCGGCGCGCTTCATCGCCGAACGCAGGGCGCAAACCAGTTCGGCGATCTATGTCAGGGTCAACGATCTATCGACCGGACTGACGGATGACGATCTCGCGGCTCTTGTTTCAGCCAAACCCGACGGCATCATGCTGCCAAAATCGAACAGCGGCCAGGATGTGCAGCATCTCTCGGTAAAGCTCAGGGTTCGCGAGGCCGAAAACGGCCTCGCCGACGGCGCGATCAAAATCCTGCCGATCATTACCGAAACCCCGGCAGGCGTGCTGGCGGCGGCCAGCTATGCCGGGGCGAGCGCGCGGCTTGCCGGGCTCACGTGGGGGGCTGAGGATCTGTCGGCGGCGATCGGCGCGCGCACGGCTCGCAACGAGCGTGGCGGCTACACCGACGTGTTCCGCTTCGCCCGCACTATGACCATCCTTGCCGCGGGTGCGGCGGAGGTCGCGGCGATCGACACCGTCTTTCCGAATTTTCGCGACATGGCGGCCTTTGAAGCGGAATGCGCCGAGGCCGAGCGCGACGGCTTCACCGGCAAGATGGCGATCCATCCTGACCAGGTGTCCGTCATCAACGCCGCTTTCACGCCGTCGGTCGAGGCCGTCAAACAATCGGCGGCAATCGTCGCGGCGTTCGCGGCAGCGGGAAATCCCGGCGTCGTCGGCATCGACGGCAAGATGTACGACCGCCCGCATTTGCGGCTGGCTGAACGGCTTCTGGCGCGGGCCAAAGCGGCGGGGATCTCGGCTTAATCCTTGTCCCAGCGCGGCCGGCGCATCGAAAATATCTCGTTGACACTGGCATAGTCCATGTAGCCGAGACGAGCGACATTGCCGGCCTTGGTGATGTCGAACAGACCATCCTTCAGGAATGCATCGTCGATGTGCACGCCGATCACTTCGCCGGCGACGACGACAGCGCTCGTCGGCGATCCGTCCAGCGCCTTTGGCCGAAAGACTTCCGTCACTCGGCATTCGAGCGCAGCCGGTGCTGCCGCCACGCGCGGTGGCGCGACGAGGCGTGACGGCGCCATGGCAAGGTCTGCATAGGCGAACTCATTGACGCCGCGCGGCGCGCTGACCGACGTGCGGTTCATCTTTTCGGCGAGATCACGGCTGACCAGATTGGCGACAAACTCGCCGGTTTCCTGCGCGAAGGTGGCGCTGTCCTTGTCGCCTTCGGAGGAAAACCAGACGATGAAGGGCCGTGTCGAAACGGCATTGAAGAACGAGTATGGCGCGAGATTGATCTCGCCTGCCCGGTTCAGCGTCGATATCCAGCCGATCGGGCGCGGCGCCACGATCGCCTTGGAAGGATCGTGCGGCAGCCCGTGGCCCTTTGAAGGCTCGTAGAACATTCAGCCCACCCACGGCCCCGAATAATCGGCATAGAGCTTCGCCGGATCGGGTCGCGGCCGCTCCGGCGCCGGGCCGGCGTAGGAGCCGATATGGACGAAGCCAATGACGCGCTCCTGCGGTGCCAGCCCCAGCAGCGCCCTGCCCTCCGCTACGTCGGAATACCAGTTGCTGATCATGTTGGTACCATAACCCAAAGCATTGGCTGAGATCATCAGGTTCATCGCCGCCATGCCGCCCGACAGGAACATTTCCCATTGCGGGATCTTTGGATTCTCCCTGGGGATCGATACCACGCCGATCACCAGCGGCGCGCGCGAGAACCGCGCCAGTTCCTGGTTGCGTCGGCCTTCCGGCAATGGCCCCTCCCGCTGCTCGGCAAGTGCCGCCAGTTGTCTTCCGATCTCGACGCGGGCATCGCCGCGGTAGAGGATGAAGCGCCAGGGTTCGAGCCGGCCATGGTCGGGCACGCGCGAGGCGGCGGTGATCATCGTCGCGATCTCCGCATCGCTCGGCACCGGCTCCTTCAAATCGGGGATCGGTGCGGAGTTTCGGGTCAGCAGGAAGTCAATGATCGGCGACGCCATGGGCGCAAGT
This sequence comes from Mesorhizobium kowhaii, assembly GCF_003253745.1. Taxonomy (GTDB): domain Bacteria; phylum Pseudomonadota; class Alphaproteobacteria; order Rhizobiales; family Rhizobiaceae; genus Mesorhizobium; species Mesorhizobium kowhaii. The sequence goes on along the minus strand of NZ_MZXV01000051.1, from coordinate 65,283 downwards.
CTCCTAAAACAATCTGTTTTGAGCTGAAGCGCACCATCGGGAATTCGGGCGGCTCGGGCAATGGCGGCGCGCGCGCCGGACGGAAGAGTCGTATCGCTGGACTCTTAAGCCTTGAAATTGCCACCGCCATGGGCTTCAACGCAAGGCATGTTTGAGGGGACACTGCGTCTTTTCCTGGTCTGGTTGGTCGCCCTGCTGTTCACGGCGCCGGTTTCGCTCGCCGTGGCGCAGAACGCGGACGGTGTTGGCGATCTGAAGCTTCCCGGAATTTCGAGCTACGCGACGCCGAAAAGCGAGAGGTCGCTGGCGCTCGGCAGCGGCGGCGCCATCACCCTGTCCGCCCAGTTGACCGACAAGGGCGCCGACATCACCCGCGGCATCGTCTGGCGCGTCTTCAAGCCCGAGGCCGTCAACGGCAAATTGCCGATGGTCGCCTCCGCGCATGGCGGCACCGCCGTCTTCCAGCTCGAACCCGGCAGTTATCTGGTTCATGCCTCCTACGGCCGGGCCGGCGCCACCAAGCGCATCACCGTTGTCGGCAAGGACGCCAAGCGCGAAAGCCTTGTGCTCGACGCCGGCGGCCTCAAGCTCGACGCCGTTCTGTCCGGCGGGGTGCGCATTCCGCCGAAGAACCTGCGCTTCTCGATCTACGAAGGCACCGCCGAGCCGAATGGCGAGCAAGCGCTGATCATACCCGATGTCGAACCCAACACTGTCGTGCGGCTCAACGCCGGCACCTACCACGTCGTCTCGACCTATGGCGCGGTCAACGCGGTCATCCGCTCCGACATCCGCGTCGAGGCCGGCAAGCTGACCGAAGCCACCGTCGAGCATCACGCCGCCGAGATAACCATGAAGCTGGTGCGCGAAACAGGTGGCGAGGCGATCGCCGACACGTCCTGGTCGCTGCTTAACGAATCCGGCGATCCGATCAAGGAAAGCGTCGGCGCTTTTGCCTCGATGGTGCTCGCCGAGGGCGACTACACCATCATCGCCAAGAACCGCGACCGCATCTACCAGAAGGATTTTACGGTCGTGGCCGGGCAGAACCAGGAAATCGAGGTTCTGGCCACCGAAGCCGCGGCGATGGATCCCGAGGAAGGTGCCGATTAACCTTCCACCGCAGGCTTGCCGACTTCAGGCCGCCAGCTTGGTCCGCGCCGGCAGGAACGGAAGCCGGCGACGCGCCACGATTGGCGCCAGGTCGAACACGCCGCGATAGAGACGGTCGAGCAATGCCTTGCGGTCGCGTAGCGGCTCCAGCTCGCTCCATCTCAGCACATTGCCAACGCGCACCTCGATCGCCTTGCCGGACAGCCGCGCGAATTCGCGGATGAGCAGCGACGTGCGCAGCGCCAGCGAGGCCTTGCCGACGAATTTCGCCAGGCGGCCATCGCTCTCGGCCATGTTCATCGGGCCGCTGACCAGATGGAACAGCCGGCCGTTTTGTCCGGAAAAATGCATAGGAATGACAGACGCCTTGGCGTCCTGGACGAGACGAGCCGGAAACATCTTCCACGGCAGGTCGCGCGCCAAGCCAAAGCCCTTCGGCGCGGTGGCGACGCCGCCGGCCGGAAACACCACGATGGTGACGCCCTCTTTCAGCAGCCGCACCGCCTCGTGGCGCACGGCCATATTATTCTTCAGCGCGTCCTTGGTCTCGGAAAAGTCGATCGGCAGCGAATAAGGCTCCATCTCGCGGATCTTGAGCAGATCCTTGTGGATCATCACCCGGAACGGCCGCCCAAGCTGCTCTACCAATGAAAGCACGGCAATGCCGTCGCCGATGCCGAACGGATGGTTGGCGACGATCACCAGCGGTGTGTCCGGCAATTGCGCGGGCGGCCATTGATCCGCTGTCCGCACTCGGACGTCGATCAGGTCGAGCATGCGGCTGAACACACGCTCGCCGGTTGGCACGACCTGGCGGCGCCAGAAATCGTAAAGCGCGGTGTAACGGTCGCGGCCCGACAGGCCTTCGACCGAATGAATGAACCAGCGCGTCAGCGCCGGCTGGCGCGGATTGGCATAGGAAAGCTCGGGAAAGGACCGTTCGCGCAATTTCAGCTTGAGCATGAGGCTCGTTACAAGGTTGGCGTGACAGGGATATGAAAATGGCGGTGGATCGCTCCACCGCCATGTCGTCGGGACCATGCAGATCAGGCAGCGCGTTTGCGCCTGCGGTCGGGCGTGACCGCTTCTTCGGTCAATTGCGCGATCGCCTGGGCAAGGTCGAGCGATTCCTGGTCGCGCGAGCCCAGCCGGCGCATGTTGACCGTCTGCTCTTCCGCCTCGCGCTTGCCGCAGACGAGGATGACCGGAACCTTGGCCAGCGAGTGCTCGCGGACCTTGTAATTGATCTTCTCGTTGCGCAGATCCGCTTCCGCCAACAGTCCGGCGGCCTTGAGTTTTGCCACCACCTCGGTCGCATACGCGTCGGCGTCCGACGTGATCGTCGCCACCACCACCTGCAGCGGCGCGAACCACAGCGGGAAATGACCGGAATAGTTCTCGATCAGGATGCCGAGAAAACGCTCCATCGAACCGCAGATGGCACGGTGCACCATGACAGGCTGCTTCTTCTCGGAATCCGACCCGATGTAGAAGGCGCCAAACCGCTCCGGCAGGTTAAAGTCGACCTGCGTCGTGCCGCACTGCCACTCGCGGCCGATGGCATCCTTCAGCACATACTCGAATTTCGGCCCGTAGAAGGCGCCCTCGCCCGGATTGATCGAGGTTTTGATGCGATTGCCGGACCGCGTCCTGATCGTCTCCAGCACGCTGCCCATGATCGCCTCGGCATGGTCCCACGCCTCGTCGGTGCCGACGCGCTTGTCCGGCCGCGTCGATAGCTTGACGCTGATCTCGTCGAAGCCGAAATCGGCATAGGTCGACAGGATCAAATCGTTGATGCGCAGGCACTCCGACGCCAGCTGCTCCTCGGTGCAGAAGATATGCGCATCATCCTGCGTGAAGCCGCGCACGCGCATCAGCCCATGCAGCGCGCCCGATGGTTCGTAGCGATGCACATTGCCGAATTCCGCAAGCTTTACGGGAAGATCGCGATAAGACTTCAACCCATGCTTGAAAATCTGCACATGGCCCGGACAGTTCATCGGCTTCAGCGCAAACACACGATCATCGTCGGTATCGTCGCCGGCGACCGTCACCTTGAACATGGCGTCGCGGTACCAACCCCAATGGCCTGAGGTCTCCCACAAGCTCTTGTCGAGCACCTGTGGCGCGTTGACCTCCTGATAGCCCTGCTCGTCGAGCCGGCGGCGCATGTAGTTGACCAGGTTCTGGAACATCTTCCAGCCCTTGGCGTGCCAGAAGACGACGCCCGGTCCTTCTTCCTGGAAATGGAACAGGTCCATCTCGCGGCCGAGTTTCCGGTGGTCGCGCTTCTCCGCCTCCTCCAGCATCGTCTGGTAGGCTTCAAGCTGCGCCTGGTCGGCCCAGGCGGTGCCATAGATGCGCGTCAGCATCGGGTTGTTGCTGTCGCCGCGCCAATAGGCGCCGGCCACCTTCATCAGCTTGAAGGCATTGCCGATCTGCCCGGTCGAGGCCATGTGCGGGCCACGGCAGAGGTCGAACCAGTCGCCCTGCGCATAGATCTTGAGGTCCTGATCCTCGGGAATGGCGTCGATCAGTTCCAGCTTGTAGCGCTCGCCCTTGTCGGCAAACACTTTTTTCGCCTTGTCGCGCGACCAGACTTCCTTGGTGAACGGCTTGTTGCGCGCGATGATCTCGCGCATCTTCTTCTCGATCACCGGGAAATCGTCAGGCGTGAACGGCTCGTTGCGGGCGAAATCATAATAGAAGCCGTTCTCGATCACCGGCCCGATGGTCACCTGCGTTCCCGGCCACAGTTCCTGCACGGCTTCCGCCAGCACGTGTGCGGCATCGTGACGGATGAGTTCCAGGGCGCGCGGGTCTTCGCGGGTGACGATCTCGACCTTGCCGGACTTGCCGAGTGGATCACCGAGGTCGCGCACGACGCCGTCGATGCTGTAGGCGACCGCCTTCTTGGCCAGCGACTTCGAGATCGATTCGGCCAGGCCGGCACCGGTCATCGCCGCATCATAGTCGCGGACGGAGCCATCGGGAAATGTCAGGGAAACGGCATTCAACATGGGTATCTCCTATCCAGTCCCGCAAACGAGCGCGGGTGGTCGTCGGGTAAAGCCGGATGCGTCCGGCAGCGGGCGGGTTTTAGAGGCAGCGCCGCGCCAGGTAAAGAGCACTGATTGGCCTGGCCGTCAGGAAATGTCGGCAGAGATGTCGCAGGCCGTTGTCAAGGCTTGCGAATATCGCCGGCATGGCTTTGGAATCATCGACATGGAAGACGCATCCCCAAGCAAAACCGCCCTGGGCGTCGCGCGCCTGAGAGCTCTCCATCAGATTTCACCTGAGGCGGCGCTGTTTCGTGACCCTTACGCGATCGCGATTCTGGGTGAAAGTACTCCCGCCGAGCAACAGCTTGCGCAAGAGGACACCCGCAGCCGGCGTATGCGCCTGTTCGTGGCGGCGCGCGCCCGCTTTGCCGAGGATTGGCTGGCAGCAGCGGTGCGTCGTGGCGTCCGCCAGCTCGTCGTGCTTGGCGCCGGCCTCGACACGTTTTCGCTGCGCAATCCATACCCAGGCCTCGCAGTGTTCGAAGTCGATCACCCGGCAACCCAAGCCTGGAAACGCAAATCTATCGCCGATGCCGGTCTTGCCGAACCGCCGGCCACCACATTCGTGCCGGTCAATTTCGAGCGGCAGCGTCTGCCCGAGGAACTGGCATCGGCCGGTTTGAAATCGACCGAGCCGAGCTTCTTCATGTGGCTGGGGGTCGTGCCTTACCTGACGAAAGACGCGATCTTCACCACACTCTCCTACATCTCCGGCACCCTCGGTTCGGAAGTCGTATTCGACTACAGCGAACCGTCTGAGAATCGCGACGCGGCGGGACAAGCCGCTTTGGCTTTCCACGCGGCGCGCGTCGCAGCAGTCGGCGAGCCATGGATCAGCTTCTTCATCCCTGGCGAACTGGCGAAATCGCTCCGCGACCTCGGATTCGATGAGATCGAAGATCTTGAGAGCGGCGATATCGCCGCCCGCCTTTCCGGGACACCGAAGGGAGAGACGACCAACGCCGGTGGCCACCTCATCCGTGCGCGCCGATCGGCGACAGCGGCACCTTGAACGTCGAAGCCGGGCTGAACCTCTGGTCGCACACTCCATCCTGGTAAAGCGTCTTGTAGCTCGCGGCGTCGAGGATCAGCGTGCCCTGCACATCCCCAAGCGGCGCTGATTGCGCGCGCAGCGGAAATCCCAGCAGCCAGGCGAGCAGGAACAGGATCCCGGCAAAGATGAAGGGAAGACGGTCGAAATTACGCATTTGATGCTCGCTCCAGAGGAGTTCGCGAGCGGCTTAGCGAGGTCTCTTGTCTCGATTTTGTCTCAAATGCGTAGTCTTTGTGCAGGCTGGCGTTAACCCTACCAGATCGTAAACGACAAGCTTGGCAGGCCGATCAGCTTTGCGCTTCGCCGCGCTTGCCGCCGATCCGCCAGTACCGCCACGGCGCGAACCAGACATAACGATCCGCCAGCACCTCCGGCACGCGGTCAATGCCATGCGTGCCGAACGGCCCGCAGCGCAGCACCCGGAAAAATCCCATCCACCCGCCGGCCCACAGGCCATGACGGGCGATCGCCTCATGCGCATATTCGGAACAGGTCGGCAGGTGCCGGCAGGAATTGCCGACAAAGCCCGACAGCGTCAGCTGATAGAGCCTGACGAACGAAGTACCCAGGACCCGACCCGGCGTCTTGCGCCACGGGCCCGGCCAGTTGCGGCCGCGCTTTGGCGGTCCGGCAATACGCCCATGCTGGTGGCCCACCGTTTTCTCCGTATCGCGTTCCAAAGCGATAGATGTGAGCTTCTCCCTGAGAACGCAATCCCCACACTTACCCTCCCTGTCGTCACGGACGGGAGCGGCGAAACGGCTGCCTGTCAACCGAAGGTGCCCAGCGGCCAGGACTGACCGGCCCTTCGCGGCGCCTTGCATGCCCTCTGTCGTCATGCCATTGAAACGTTACGATCCGCATGACATCGCCAAAGATGTTCAGGATCTGGATCATGGCCGTGTCTCCTTTGACATGGATTAGACCGCCGCTGGCCTTCGCCTTCAAACGAGTATAATTTCCACTTCGGATAATCCTGGGTTATGCGAAATGAAGCGCGGACGCCTGCCGCTGACGGCATTGAGGAGCTTCGAGGCGGCGGGCCGGCATCTGAGCTTCAGCAAGGCCGCCGAGGAGCTTTTCGTCTCGCAGGCAGCGATCAGCCGGCAGATCCGTGAGCTCGAAATCTTCCTGCGCCGGCCCTTGTTCGAACGTCACCATCGCCGCGTCGAGCTGACCGACACCGGCCGGCGTCTGCTGGACCAGCTCGTCAAGAGTTTCGACGCCATCGACACCTTGCTTGGGGAACTGGTGGCAACGCCGGCGCCGTCCGTGGTTCGCGTCAGTGTCGAGCCATCACTTGCATCGATGTGGTTGGTACCCCGGCTCAATCGGTTTCGCGAATTGCGGCCCGATATCGACGTTTCTCTCGAAGTGGATATAAGGCCCATCGAGTTCCGCAGCGATCAGCCCGAACTGGCCTTGCGCTTCAGCGCGCATGCCACTTCGTGGCCACGAAGCGAAGCCGAGCGACTTGCCTCGACAGCCGATTCACCGGTGCTGTCGCCGGCATTGCTCGCCTCTGGCCCTGCCCTCGAGAAGCCGATTGACCTTGGCCGCTACACGCTTTTGCACGAGGAGAACCGCCAGGGTTGGGCGCGCTGGTTCGAAGCGGCTGGCGTTCCCGCCGATGCTGTGCCCGCGCGCGGCCCTATCCTGGCGGATACGTCGCTCTCAAGGCAGGCTGCCCTGCTCGGGCACGGCGTGGCGCTGGGCGATCTCTTGCAGATCGGTGAGGAAATCGCATCCGGCGCGCTGATCAAGCCATTCGACATCGACGTCGCATCCGGCGCCTACTGGCTGGTGGCCAGGAGCTTGCGCGATCTCTCGGAGCCAGCCGCGGCCTTCGCCGACTGGCTAAGAAGCGAATTTGCCGAAAGCAGACGGGCGCTGGAAGCGCAGGCTTAAGGCGGGCTTTCTAGGCGGCACTCTCGCTACTTTGCCTTCAGGCCGCTTGTTCGGCGCGCTTCTTCTCGATCTGACCGATCGCGTCGACCACGGCGTCGAAAGTCAGCATGGTCGAGGCATGGCGCGCCTTGTAGTCGCGCACCGGTTCCAGATATTTCAGGTCCGCGAAGCGGCCGTCGGGCGGGGCGCCATTTTCCTTCAGCATCTTCAGCATGGTCTCGCGTACCGCGCGCAATTCCGCGGCACTCGCGCCGACGACATGCTGCGCCATGATCGAGGATGACGCCTGGCCGAGCGCACAGGCCTTCACGTCATGGGCGAAGTCGGTGACCACGCCGTCCTCCATCTTGAGGTCGACGGTGACGGTCGAGCCGCACAGCTTGGAATGCGCCTTTGCGGTCGCGTCAGGATGGTCGAGGTGGCCGATGCGGGCGATGTTTCCGGCAAAACCGAGAATTTTCGCATTGTAGACGTCGTTGATCATTATTTTCCAATCTGTCGCCGCCAAGCGAACAGCGATTGCCGCTGTCGTGTCTTCCTTTCGCTCGTCATGACCATATATAATGCTGGCAGTCCGGTATCGACAAGACAACGAAAGCCAGTGTCCTTGCCGGGAAGTTCACGCCACTTGCGGGGCTGGAAACGAGGCGAGTTTCCGACACCGAAAGGTCGTGGTCCGTTCAACTCGTTCCTCCGTCGAGAGGAACTACGGGAGACGCCTTTTATGGATGCCGTCATCAAGAAACTCATGCCCCAGTCAGCCTATATGGAGAAGCCGGTTACCGACCGGCCGAGCGAAGCCGAAGTCGAGGCCGCCGTGCGCACGCTTTTGCGCTGGACCGGCGACAATCCGGACCGCGAAGGGCTGGTCGACACGCCGATGCGGGTGGCCAAGGCCTTTCGCGAAATGTTCGGCGGCTATGACATGTGCCCGGCCGAAGAGCTGGGCCGCACCTTCGAGGAGGTCGCCGGCTATGACGACCTGGTCATCGTCAAGGACATCCAGTTCCACTCGCATTGCGAACACCATATGGTGCCGATCATCGGCAAGGCGCATGTCGGCTACCTGCCGGACGGTAAGGTCGTCGGCCTGTCCAAGATCGCGCGCGTAGTCGATATCTTTGCCCACCGCCTGCAGACCCAGGAGGCGCTGACGGCGCAGATCGCGGGCGTCATCCAGGATGTGCTCAATCCGCGCGGCGTCGCCGTCATGATCGAGGCCGAGCACATGTGCATGGCCATGCGCGGCATCCGCAAGCAGGGCTCAACCACCCTCACCTCGACCTTCACCGGCGTCTTCAAGGACACGCCCGAAGAGCAGGTTCGTTTCGTCACCATGGTGCGCGGCGGCGGGGCGTAAGCCCGTCACCGACATCGCCAGACCATGATCCCGAAAAGTGGAGACCGGTTTTCGGATAAGATCATGGTCAAACAGGAAAATAGACCGGCGATGTCGGCACTGGAATTTCCCAAAGCTCCGTCAGACAAGAAAGCGCTCGAGGAAGGCGCGGTGTTTTCACCGCGCTTCGACGTGGCCGGCCTCGTCACGGTCGTCGTCACCGATGCCGAAGATGGCATGCTGCTGATGGTTGCGCACATGAATGCGCAAGCGCTGGCGCTGACGCTGGAGACAGGCATCGCCCACTACTGGTCGCGCTCGCGCAACGCGCTGTGGAAAAAGGGCGAAACCTCGGGCAATTTCCAGCATGTCGTCGAGATGCGCACCGATTGCGATCAGGATGCATTGTGGCTGCGCGTCAAAGTGTTGGGCCACGACGCAACCTGTCACACGGGCCGACGTTCATGCTTTTATCGGACGGTGGGCCTGGTCGACGGCAAGGGGACGCTTGCCGATGACGGCAGCAAGCCGCTGTTCGATGCGGAAAACACATATCGGAAACCATCAGCTTGAACCTTCCACCCGACACAAGTCACATAGATTCACCATTTCGATACGGCCCGCCTGTATATTAGCCTTGGGACAAGGGAGATCATGATGCTCGAGTGGGCGTCATTGCGTAACAGACCGGATGTCAGGGAGGCCAATGGCCTGTCCTCGTCAGGCGGCGCATCGGAAACAGACCTGCCTAAGAAAACCGGTATTTCGCTTGCCTTAGGCGGCGGTTGCGCCAGAGGCTGGGCGCATATCGGCGTGCTGCGCGCGCTCGATGAAGCCGGCATCGAAGTATCGATGATCGCCGGCACCTCGATCGGCGCGCTGGTCGGCGGCTGCTACCTCTCAGGCAAACTGGACGAACTGGAAGAATTCGCCCGCAGCCTGACCAAGCGACGCATTTTTGGCCTGCTCGATCTCAACCTGCGCGGCAGCGGCCTGTTCGGCGGCATGAAGCTCGACGCCCGGCTGCGCGAGCACATGACTGGTATTCGTTTCGAGGATCTGGCCAAGCCGTTCGTCGCAGTCACCTCCGAAATCCGCACTGGCCACGAAATCTGGCTATCGAGCGGGTCATTGATCACCGCCATGCGCGCCTCCTATGCGCTGCCCGGCGTGTTCGAGCCGGTGAATTGCAACGGCCGTGTGCTGGTCGACGGTGCGCTGGTCAACCCGGTTCCGGTCTCAGTCTGCCGCGCCTATGAACAGCCGCTCGTGGTGGCGGTCAATCTTCACTACGACCTGTTCGGCCGCGCCGCCGTCATCAAGCACAGTGCCGGCGAGCTGGTCGTCGAAAAGGATGCGCCGCGGCCCGGCCAGATCGACGCCGGGCGCCAGTCGCATCAGACGCGGCTCGGCATCACCGGCGTCATGGTCGAGGCCTTCAACATCATCCAGGATCGCATTTCACGCGCCAGGCTTGCCGGCGATCCGCCCGACATGTCGCTGCAGCCGAAGCTCAGCCATATCGGCCTGACCGAATTCCACCGCGCCGACGAGGCGATCAACATCGGCTATCAGGCGACGATGGCGCAGATCGGCGAGCTGACCCGGCTGCAGTCCGTTCTCGCCTGATGCATGTCTCCCAACGCATGGAAACAAACACTTGAAGCGCGTCGACTAAACGCGACGCGCTTCAAGCAGCGGTGACTGAGGGGAATCAGAGGGCAGCTTCGGCAGAAGCGGCAGCATCCTGAGGTATTGCCGGATTCTGCTTAAGCGCCAGAGCCAGCACCGCGCCAAGGAAAACCGCGGCGGCGGCGAACAATCCTGCCATTCGCAATCCGTCGACGACATCCGACGCGGTAGCAGGCCCGCCACCCAGACCGACATTGGCCACGACAAGACTGGCGGCCAGACCCAATGCCGCGCCGATCTGCAATGCGGTCGACCCTAGCGCCGACGCGACCCCCTGTTCGTTGGGAGCAACTCCGGAAGCGGCGGCTACGAACAGCGTCGTAAAGGCGATGCCGCCACCGAAACCATAAATGAGGATTCCGGGCAGCACGGCCCAATACGAACCGCCTGGCGACAGGGCAAGAGAGATGGCCACCAGCCCGACCCCGTAAATGAACATGCCGGCGAACATCGTGGCGCGAGTCTCCCACTTGTTGAGCAGCAGCGCAGCGCCCTTCCCGCCACCGATCATTGCCAGCACACCGAGCGGGACGAATGCCAGGCCGGCGGTGAGTGCGTTGTAGCCGAGCAGGTTCTGAAAATAGGTCGTGAGAAGGTAGTAACCGGAACTCAGCGCCATGTGGTGAAAGAAGCTCACCGCCATGGCCGTGACGAGGCTGCGATTGGCAAACAGCCGCAGTGGCGCCAGCGGATCGCGCACGCGTCTCTCGATGAGAATGAAAGCACAAAGCAGCAGCACGCCAGTCACAAGCGATCCGGAGCTGCGAACAGCATTCCAGCCCACCTCGGGCCCGCTAGCCAGGCCGAACACCAGCAGTGTGACGGCGGTCGTGACAACCAGCGCACCCGGTAGATCAAAACTTCGCCTCTGGCCCTTACCTGCTGGATCGGGTGCCAGCAGAGCCGGCGCTGCGATAAGAGCAGCGCCCAAAGCCAGTGGAACGGTGAAGAAGAAGACTGCTTGCCAGCCCCAGCCATTGGTCAGGACGCCTCCGATGATGGCACCAGCGGCCAGGCCGCCACTCCCGGTGGCACCCCAGACCGCCAGCGCCCGATTGCGTTCGGCACCTTCCGCGAAGCTTGTGTTGATCAGCGCCAGTGTTGCAGGAAATAGAAGCGCACCGCCCAAACCCTGAACTGCCCGAGCGATCACCAGCGTGAGAGCGTCAGGCGCAAATCCGCCTGCAAAGGACGAGACGCCGTAGAGCACGAGCGCCAGCATGAACATGCGCCGCGGGCCGAGCCGGTCAGCCGCCCGACCGCCGAGCAACAGAAAACCGCCAAAAGCCACAGCGTAAGCGCTTACCACCCATTGCAGCGACTGCGGCGTAAAGCCGACATCACGGCCGATATCCGGCAGGGCGACATAGACGATGTTGTAGTCGATCGCGATTATGAACTGTGCGAATGCCAGCAGCGCGAGCCTGAGCCCGGACCAGCGTGGCGGTCGCGTGACGCCGGTTGCGTCCAGCGTACTCAACGCGTCCGTATCGGTTTGATTTGGCGATTTCTGCATTGGTCTCTTTCCCAGCTATGGATTCCGCAGCCTGCTCTTCGGCAGCCAGGCGCGCATACGGCCACCCTGGAGGCGCAGCACCTATTTCGGAATTGGCATTTTTGACAAAGATTGTGCTAAACTTGCCATCGGCGATAACGATACCGGGAGTGCCGCGAATGGCTGCCAAGTGCATCCATGTTGTGATCTGGCTGCCGTCCGACTTCTATTCGGCGGTTGTCTCGACGCTGGTCGAAATGTTTCAACTCGTGAATGACGTCGCCGGTGCAGAGGTTCTTTCATGCGAGCTCGTTTCCAGGGCGTCGCCTGCAATTTCGACGGCCGGAATTTCCTTCCCTGCGAAGGCGCAACCGTCCCGAAAAATCGATGTGCTGATTCTCATCGCGATGCCGGGCGCCGAGATTCCTGAGCTTCTGCGCTCGCTTGACCAGGAGAGTGAATATTCAAAACCTCTGATTGCACTCGCGCGACAACAGCAAGCCATCATAGCGGCACATTGCGGGGCATGTTATTTGCTCGCCGATACGGGCCTGTTGGACGGCAAGCGCGCGACGATATCCTGGTGGCTGAAGTCCCACGTCAGCAGCCGGTTTCCCCAGGTTCAATGGGACTCATCGCGCATGCTTGTTCGCGACGGTCGCCTTTACACCTGCGGAGGCGGATTTTCAGGACTGGAACTCGCCAAAGCCCTGCTGGTCGATTTGGGCTTCTCGAAGGAGGAGCGGATTGTTCGAAAGCTTCTGGTTCTTCCGCCTTCGCGCAAATATCAGAGCCCCTACGAATTCCCTCTTGAGGAATTGCCGAAAGAGACCAACCCGCTGGAATACAAACTGCGTGGACTCTCGGAAAACAAGATACGGGAAATCGACTTGAATTTTCTCGCGGCGGGACTTGGCATGTCTGCGCGAACGCTGTCCCGCAGGTTTGCCAATGAGCTCAAGACGACCCCGGGAAAATGGATCCAGGAAAAGCGGCTTGAATTGGCAAGGTCGCTGCTTGAGGGAACGAAATTAAGCATTTCGGAAATCTGCTATCGAGTGGGCTACCAGGATGTCGCTTCGTTCAGTCGTACTTTTTCCAAAACGATCGGAATGGCGCCGGGCGAATTTCGGAAGCAAATACGCTCCTAGGTCGCCCCACTGTAACCTTACGCACGCGCTGCGTCGGTGATGCGAAATTGCACCGTGCGGTTGCCGTTCCAGTGATTGCCCGACAGCGAGCCGGCGACATGGATTGTCTTGCCCCGGTTCTTGAACAGGAATTCGCCAAGTGCGGTATCGACCGCGCGAAAGGCGATCGCCTGGATGCGGCCGCCGCTTTCCGACTGCAAGTCGACGCGGATGTGGTTGGTGCCAACCGGCCGCGCATCCGCCAACCGATGACGCGGCAGCACGAAGACCGGCGCTGCGTGCCCGGCGCCAAACGGGCCGGCTTTCTCCAGCGCGTCGAGAAGGCTGAGTGTCGCGCCTTCGGCGGCAAGCGCACCGTCGATCGCCAGGCTTTCCTCGCCTTGCAGACGGAACACGTCGGCCGCCGCCCGCTCTTCGAAAAACGCCCTGAGCTCGCCAAGCTTCGCCCGTTCCACGGTGATGCCGGCCGCCATGCCATGGCCGCCGCCCTTGACGATCAGCCCGGCATCGGCCGCTTCGCGCACCAGACGGCCAAGGTCGAACCCCGACACCGAGCGGCCCGAACCGGTGCCAATGCCATTGGCGTTGAAGGCGATGGCGAAGGCCGGCCGGCGCGCGTGATCCTTCAGCCGTGAAGCGAGCAGGCCGACAATGCCCGGGTGCCAGTTGTTGCTGGCGGTGACGACGATGGCCGGGCCGTTGCCGCCGGCAAGCTCGGCATCCGCCTCGGCGCGCGCCGCCGCCAGCATCTCCTGCTCCATCAGCTGCCGTTCCTGGTTGAGCCGGTCGAGCGTCTCGGCAATGGTGCGCGCCTCGACCGGATCGTCGGTGGCAAGCAGGCGACTGCCAAGTGCGGCATCGCCGATGCGCCCGCCGGCATTGATGCGCGGGCCGATCAGATAGGCGAGATGGAAGGTGCTGATCGGCTCGCCGATGCGCGACACCCGTGCGAGTGCAGCCAGCCCTTCGTTCTTCTGCTGGCGCGCCATCTGCAGTCCTTTGACCACAAAGGCGCGGTTGATGCCGGTCAGCGGCACCACATCGCAGACGGTGGCAAGTGCGACGAGATCGAGCAGGGAAAGCAGGTCCGGCGGCGTGGCATCGGCCAAGCGGCCGCGCAGGATCTTGGCCGTCTGCACAAGAGCGAGGAAGACCACACCGGCGGCACAGAGATGGCCCTGCCCCGAAAGGTCGTCGTCACGGTTGGGATTGACGACGGCAATTGCCGCCGGCAAAGCACCGCCGACCTGATGGTGATCGAGCACGACGACATCGGCGCCGGCCTCATTGGCGGCATCGATGGAAACGGCGCTGTTGGTGCCGCAATCGACGGTGACGATCAGTGTCGCGCCGCGCGAAACAAGTTCGCGCATGGCATCCGGATTGGGGCCATAGCCCTCGAAAATACGATCCGGAATGTAGATTTCCGACGGCACCGAGAAATGCGTGAGGAACCGTTTCAACAAGGCCGACGAGGCGGCGCCGTCGACATCATAGTCGCCGAAGATCGCCACCTTTTCCCTGGCCACCACCGCAGCCGCAATGCGGGCCGCCGCCTTGTCCATGTCGGTCAGCGATGCCGGGTCCGGCAGAAGGTCACGGATCGTCGGGTCGAGAAACCGCTCGGTCTGTTCGGCGGTGACGCCGCGAGCGGCAAGTACCCGCGCGACGATGTCGGGCACGCCGTGGCCTTGCGCGATGGCGAGCGCAACCATGTCCTGCCGCTCAGTCAGTCGGTGCTCCCAGGAAACCCCGGTAGCCGACTGCCTGACGTCGAGGAAGAGGCGCTTTTCACCGGTCATGCGGTTTGCCAACTCATAATTGGCCGCAGGATAATGCATGTCGCCCAAAAAGTGTGCAGCGGTTTTGGGACAACGACATGCACAAACAACAACCTAAAGCGCGTCGCGTGAGCGCGACGCGCTTTAGGCCAAAGGCAGGCAAAGCCAAGCGGTTCGCGTTGATGCGCCGTCACGGGAAATTTCAAGAAAACTACGCTTTCCGCTTTTCAGCCTGGCGCCGAAGCCATTCGTCGGCCGCATCGCCCATCGTCTTGCCCGCACCGTCCTTGAGCCAGGCCATGAAAGGCCGGTCGAACCTGAACGCATCGCCGCATACGCTAGTGAAAAAGCGGCGCACGTTCTGGGTGTTGCGATAGGACTTCGTGATCGCGGTGGCGCGCGAAATCGCATCCGCGTGCCAGTCGAACGGTTTCATCATCAAATCCTTGCGGCCAGCATCATCCGATGCAGCGACAGGGCTAACAACTGCGATGCTGGTCCGCAAGCACCCGTGCCAATAACAGAACCTAGAACTTATCCAGGTCCTGATGGCGTGCCTTGATCTCGCGCACCGTCCGCGACGACGAGCGCAGCACGATCGTGTGGGTGGTGATGGTGTTGCGGCCGAACTTGACGCCGGCCAGCATGTTGCCGTCGGTGACACCGGTGGCCGCGAACAGCACGTCGCCGCGAGCCATGTCTTCCGTCCGATAGACCCGTTTCGGATCGGAAATACCCATCTTGGCGGCTCGCGCGACCTTTTCCTGCGTGTCGAGGATCAGCCGGCCCTGCATCTGGCCGCCGGTACAGCGCAAGGCGGCCGCGGCCAGCACGCCCTCCGGTGCGCCGCCAGTGCCGAGATAGATGTCGATGCCGGTTTCCTCGGGATCGGTGGTGTGGATGACGCCGGCGACATCGCCATCGCCGATCAACCGGATCGCAGCACCCGTGGCGCGCACGGCATCGATCAGCTTGCCGTGGCGAGGCCGGTCGAGGATACAGGCGGTGATGTCCGATACCGCGACGCCCTTGGCGCGGGCGAGGCTGGCGATGTTCTCGGCCGGTGATGCATCGATGTCGATGACGCCGTCGGCATAGCCTGGGCCGATGGCGATCTTGTCCATGTAGACGTCGGGCGCGAACAGCAGGCTGCCCTTCTCGGCGATCGCGATGACGGCCAGCGCATTGGGCAGGTTCTTGGCGCAGATCGTCGTGCCTTCGAGCGGATCGAGCGCGATATCGACCGCCGGGCCTTTACCCGAGCCGACTTCCTCGCCGATATAGAGCATCGGCGCCTCGTCCCGCTCACCCTCGCCGATCACCACAGTGCCTTTGATGGCGAGCCGGTTGAGCTCCTGGCGCATGGCATCGACGGCGACCTGGTCGGCCGCCTTTTCGTCGCCGCGCCCGCGCAATCTGGCGGCCGCGACGGCGGCCCGCTCGGTGACGCGCACCAGCTCCATGGTGAGTATCCGGTCAAGACCGGCGACAATGTTCTGGGCCACATTCATCTGGCAATTTCCTCGTTGATATGCGGCCTCCCGCCGGAGGCGCGTCTCTTTTGTCAAACGAGCATGACAACGGCAAGACCTGCCGAAAATTTTATCGAATAGCCAGCAATATCAATCGATTAAACCGCATTCTTGAAACGACGCCGGCCCCGGTCGCAAAGAACCGGGCCGACTTGAAAAAGTGAAAATCGCGCCTCCGCGGCCTAAAGCGCGTCGCGTTTGAACGGATTCAGGCGACACGCTTTAGGTCTTTGTCTTTATGCATGTCGTTGTCCCAAAACCGGGGCCACTTTTGGGCGACATGCATTAGAAAACCGCGAGGTATTTGAGCAGTGAAATGATGCCGATGATGATGACGATGATCTGGGCGATCTGTCTCATCCGGGCGTCGAGCGGCAGACGCTGAACCAGATAGAGAACAAGGATGATGACGAGGAACGTGATCAGGATGCTGATCAACATGGATGAAGCCATAGTGCCCTCCTGGAAATGATACGCTGAAAACAGAGAAATGAGCTGGCAAAGCCGGCTCCATCACGGCGCGGTCAATACCAGCGGCGCGAGTTGTCGTTCATCGACTGGCCAACGGCGAGGCCTGCCAGAAAGCCGAGCAGACCGATCACGCCGACCACGGCTGTCGTCGTACCGGGATTTTCGCGCGCGACTTCCGACACCGCCTGGGCCTGGCTGCGCAATTGCTGAGCAGTCCGCGAGGCGCGGGTCGCGGCAGTTTCGTAGAAATCCGAAGCCTGCTCGCTGGCGTCGTCGAGCATTTCCGCGCCCCGCGCCGAAATGCTCTTGTTGATCTTGGTGATCTCCTTGCGCAGTTCGGCGATCTGCTTTTCCAGCGTCTTCTGGATGTCGTCGATGTTGGGGCTGTCGGACTTGTTGGTATCGGCCATGAAGCGGTTCCTTTGGTTGCTTACCAAGAGAACGGCGCCAAGGCGAATTCGTTCCGGTCGATCGTGGCTGCCTGCCATCAGACCGACGCGCAATACCGGCGGGATTCTTGCCCCGCGCGGCGACCGGAAGGGGAAAGCTACCCTGCCCGCTCGATGCGGATGACCTGCGGCTTGTCGGTCAGATGGCCATCCTTGGTGATGCCGTCGACAGCCTTGCGTACGGCGGCCTCGGTCGTCTCATGGGTGACGAGGATCACCGTCTTTTGCGCCTCCGCCTCGCCGTTGACCGCGTGCTGGACGATCGATTCCAGCGAAATATCGTTATCGGCCATGCGTTTGGCGATTGCAGCAAACACCCCGATACGGTCATGCACGGTCAGCCGGATGAAGTAGCCGCCGGCATGGCTGCGCATCTGCGCCTTCTTGTAAGGCTTCAGCTCCTTCGCCGGCCGGCCGAAGACCGGACCGTGCTGGAAGCCGGGCCGGCTCTTGGCGATATCGGCGATGTCGCCGATGACGGCCGAGGCGGTGGCGTTGCCGCCGGCGCCGGGGCCGGAGAGCAGCAATTCGCCCAATATGTCGGTCTCGATCGCCACCGCATTGGTGACGCCATGCACCTGCGCGATGACCGAGGCGGTTGGCACCATGGTCGGGTGCACGCGCTGCTCGATGCCGCTGTCGGTGCGCTGGGCAACGCCCAGCAGCTTGATCCGGTAGCCGAGGTCGCCGGCCGCGCGGATGTCGGCTTGGGTGATGTTGGAAATGCCTTCCATGTAAATGTCGTTGGCGGCGATTTTTGTGCCGAAGGCAAGGCTGGTCAGGATCGACAGCTTGTGCGCGGTGTCGTGGCCCTCGATGTCGAAGGTCGGATCGGCCTCGGCATAGCCGAGCCGCTGGGCGTCCTTCAGGCAGGCGTCGAACGAGATGCCCTCGGCCTCCATGCGGGTCAGGATGTAGTTGCAGGTGCCGTTGAGAATGCCGAACACGCGGGTGACCGAATTGCCGGCCATCGCCTCGCGCATGGTCTTGATGACGGGAATGCCGCCCGCCACCGCCGCCTCGTAGTTGAGCAGCACGCCGCGCTTCTCGGCGATCTCGGCCAGCGCCACGCCATGCTTGGCCAGCAGCGCCTTGTTGGCGGTCACGACATGACGGCCGGCTTCAAGTGCCGCCTTCACCGACGACCGCGCCGGCCCCTCGTCGCCGCCGATCAGTTCGACGAACACGTCGATATCGGCTGTCTGCGCCATCTTGACCGGATCGTCGAACCACTTTGCCGAGCTGACATCGACGCCGCGATCGCGTTTCTGGTCGCGTGCCGAAACCGCGGTGACGACGATGTCGCGCCCGCATTGCCGGGTCAGTTCCGCCGCCTTGTCGCGCAGCACGCGGGCCACCGACGCGCCGACAGTGCCAAGGCCGGCAATTCCAACACGCAATGCTTCAGCCATAGCCGGCGATGTCCCTCAAGTCAGATCGAAATTGTCTGCGGCAAACTTACCGGTGAGCGGAAAGCGGCACCACATTGTTGGGTTGCTTGGCGCTGGTCGACAGGAAGCGCTTGATGTTGCGCGCCGCCTGCCGGATCCGGTGTTCGTTCTCGACCAGCGCGATGCGCACATGATCGTCGCCATGTTCGCCGAAGCCGACACCGGGCGCCACCGCCACGTCGGCGTGTTCGATGAGCAGCTTGGAGAATTCGAGCGAGCCGAGATGCCGGAACGGCTCCGGGATCGGCGCCCAGGCGAACATCGATGCCGCGGGTGCCGGAATGGTCCAGCCAGCGCGGCCGAAGGCATCGACCATCACGTCGCGGCGCTTGTGGTAGATGTCGCGCACCTCGGCAATGTCGGCGCCGTCGCCGTTGAGCGCGTGTGCTGCCGCCACCTGGATCGGCGTGAAGGCACCGTAATCGAGATAAGATTTCACCCTGGTCAGCGCCGAGATCAGCCGCTCGTTGCCGACGGCAAAGCCCATGCGCCAGCCGGGCATGGAGAAGGTCTTCGACATCGAGGTGAACTCGACACAGACGTCGATGGCGCCCGGCACCTGCAGCACCGAGGGTGGTGGATTGCCGTCGAAATAGATCTCCGAATAGGCAAGGTCGGACAGGATGATGATGTCGTTCTTCTTGGCGAAGGCGACCACGTCCTTGTAGAAATCGAGCGAAGCGACCAGCGCCGTCGGGTTCGACGGATAGTTGAGGATCAGCGCCAGCGGCTTCGGGATCGAGTGACGGACGCCGCGCTCGAGCGCCGGAATGAAGCCGTCGTCCGGCTCGACCTGCAGCGAGCGGATGACGCCGCCCGACATGATGAAGCCGAAAGCGTGGATCGGATAGGTCGGATTGGGGCACAGGATCACGTCGCCGGGGGCGGTAATCGCCTGTGCCATGTTGGCGAAGCCCTCTTTCGAGCCGAGCGTCGCCACCACTTGCGTGTCGGGGTTGAGCTTCACGCTGAAGCGGCGGGCATAGTACGCGGCCTGGGCGCGGCGCAGGCCCGGAATGCCGCGCGACGAGGAATAACGATGCGTACGCGGATCGCGCACGACCTCGCATAGTTTGTCGACGATGGCCTTGGGCGTCGGCAGATCCGGATTGCCCATGCCGAGGTCGATGATGTCGGCGCCGCGCGAGCGGGCGCTGGCCTTGAGCCGGTTGACCTGCTCAAAGACGTAAGGCGGAAGCCGGCGAACCTTGTGAAATTCTTCCATGGCAGTTCCAGACAGCAAAAGGGGGCCAGATATCTAAGGGCTTTGGGCGCGCGCTATATACTTATTTGCAGGTAGGGTCGAGGGCGGGGTCGCATTTGCCCTCGATCTGCTTCAGCGTTTCATCGCCATGCTTTTTTGCAAGCTCCGTGAGCGCAGCCTGGTCGGCCACGTCGGGGGTGCCGTTTTTTGCCGCCTGCGCGCTCTCGTCCGCCTTCAATTGCGCAAGCTTGGCGTTCTTCTCGGCGTCGGTGAACTGCGGCGCCGCCACTTGCGGCTTGATGTTCAGGTTCGGAAAGGTGCCGGTATCCTTCGGACCCGTGCCCGCCGCGACCGACGTCGGGCTGCTGGTGCTCGAGCACCCGGCAATCCCCAGCAGGACGATTGCCGCCCCGATGCGGAAAAAACGTCCGGCACCAAAAAAAACAGTCTCGCCAATGTTAATCGTCATATTGTTTCCTTGGCAGCCGCGGTAGAGCGAGATTGGACCCGGTCGGATGTCCCATGTTAATATGTCAAGAAAAGGCCTCGGGAGGAACCCCGCGAACCATGTCCAAAACACCCGATTCGGGCAAAGCGGAAGATGACGAGCCTTCGACCGTCGAGCAATATCTGGTGAAGGACCCGGAACGCTTCGCCCTGAACATGGCGCGCATGATCGAGCAAGCCGGCAAAGCGGCTTCCGCATGGGCCGAGCCGCGCGAAAAAGGCGACGTGCGCGATCACGTCGCCGAGCCTGTGGTCGACATGGTGAAGACCTTCTCCAAGCTCAGCGAATACTGGCTTTCCGATCCGCAGCGCGCGCTGGAAGCGCAGACGCGACTGTTCTCCGGCTACATGACGGTCTGGGCCAACGCCATCCAGCGCACCAGCAACGCCACGGAAGCCACCGAAGATGCCGTGAAGCCGGAGCGCGGCGACAAGCGCTTCCTCGATCCGGAATGGGGCCGCAACGCCTTCTTCGATTTTCTCAAGCAGGCCTATCTCGTCACCTCGCGCTGGGCGGCCGATCTGGTCGAGCACGCCGATGGTCTGGACGAGCACACCCGCCACAAGGCCGGCTTCTACGTCAAGCAGGTGGCCAACGCCATCTCGCCGTCGAATTTCATCCTGACCAATCCGGAACTGTTTCGCGAAACCGTCGCCTCGAACGGCGAGAACCTAGTGCGCGGCATGAAGATGCTGGCCGAGGACATCGCCGCCGGCAAAGGCGACCTGAAGCTACGCCAGGCCGACTACTCGCCCTTCGAGATCGGCAGGAACATCGCCACCACCCCCGGCAAGGTGGTTGGCCGCAGCGATGTCGCCGAGATCATCCAGTACGATCCGGCGACCGAGACGGTGCTCAAGCGCCCGCTTCTGATCTGCCCGCCATGGATCAACAAGTTCTACATCCTTGATCTCAACCCGCAGAAATCCTTCATCCGCTGGGCGATCGAACAGGGCCACACCGTCTTCGTCATCTCCTGGATCAATCCCGACGAGCGCCACGGCACCAAGGGTTGGGAAGCCTATATCCGCGAGGGCCTGCAATACGGCCTCGACACGGTCGAGAAGGCCACCGGAGAACGGGACGTCAACGCGATCGGCTATTGTGTCGGCGGCACGCTTTTGGCGGCGGCACTGGCGCTGATGGCGCGAGAAGGCGACGACCGCATCAAGTCGGCCACCTTCTTCACCACGCAGGTCGACTTCACCTATGCCGGCGACCTGAAAGTGTTCGTCGACGAAGAGCAGGTCGCGGCGGTGGAAAAGTCGATGAGCGAAAAGGGCTACCTCGACGGCACCAAGATGGCGACCGCCTTCAACATGCTGCGTTCGGGTGACCTGATCTGGCCCTATGTCATCAACAACTACATGCGCGGCAAGGATCCCCTGCCCTTCGACCTGCTTTACTGGAATGCCGATTCGACCCGCATGGGCGCGGCCAATCACTCTTTCTACCTGCGCAACTGCTACCTCGAGAACAACCTCTCGCAAGGCATGATGGAACTGGCAGGCCACACGGTCTCGCTCGGCGATATCACCATCCCGATCTACAACCTCGCCTCCAAGGAAGATCACATCGCGCCGGCGCTTTCGGTGTTCCTCGGCTCGAAATATTTCGGCGGCAAGGTCGAGTACGTCATGGCGGGATCAGGCCATATCGCCGGGGTCGTCAATCCGCCGGCATCCAACAAATACCAGTACTGGACCGGGGGGACGCCGACGGGCGATTTCGGCCAGTGGATAGCCAGGGCCACCGACCATCCCGGATCCTGGTGGCCGCACTGGCAAAGCTGGATAGAGGCCAGGGACAACACCCGCGTGCCGGCCCGCAAACCCGGCAAGCATATGAAAACCTTGGGCGATGCTCCCGGCACCTATGTGAAAGTGCGTGTGTAACGGACTGTAATGTGTGGTGAGTTGACGGGCCGGCAAAAGCGGGCGAAATGGTGTCGTCAACCATCGAGCAGCCGTAATTCGGCAATCACTGCAAAAAAACTTCCAGGCTTGCGGATTTGACACAGGTCTCGTTTCCGGATCGGAGACAAAGGTCACCTTGGCACCATATCAGTGCCGCGCCAAGGATATACCGACCGGACATCGAGGGGGAATTTGACTTGAAATCAGCAGGATGGAGCCTCGCAAAGGGAGAACGCCGCGCCATCGTGGCAGCGCTCTGCTCGGTGCTTCTGGCCTCCTGCACCTCGGCCGGCGACCCGACGATGTCGGTTGGAATGCCCGGCTACAATGCCACTGCATCGGACATAAGCGCTGCCTCGAACGGCAAAACGACCACCGTTACCGATTCGACGCAGACCACGACCGAGCAGACGACCGTGATGACGGCAAGCGATACGGCACTCCCCGAGAAGGTCGCCTATGTGCCGGTGGCCAAGCCGCAGGCCGCCTTTCCGCTGACCACGCCGGCTGGCGCCGAGACGATCGCGGGACAAACCCCGCAGCCCTTGCAGCAGCCGGCGCAGACGGCGCAGCAGAACGACGCGGTTGCCCAACAGATTGCCGCCGCCGATGCCGGCGTGAACGCGCCGAAGCCGGCTGCCGCTCCGGCGATGGACAATCCGGTCTATGTGACGGCAGGCGAGATGCCGCAGGTCGACGCACCGAAGAAAAAAGGTTTCCTGGCCTCGATGTTTGGCGCCACGCCCGCCTCGGCTGCGCCTGCGCCCCTTATCAACACCAGATCAGGCGAGCAGCCCGCAAGCCAAGCCAAGCCGGAGCCGGCAGCGGCAAAACCGATCATCACGCTCGCCTCGGCCGATTCCACGGCAAAACCGGTGCAGTTGGCTTCGACCGGCGGCGAGACCGGCCACATCACTGGTAGCGATGCGCTGCCCGGCGTGCGCCAGACAGCCCTGTTCGAAATCAAGCGCAAATCGGGCCTCGATGACGAAAGCGACGTCGACCTCAACGAGGACGAGGGTCCAATCGGCGGCAGCTATCAGGTTGCATCCGCCGCCGGCATGGCTCGGCTGGCGCCCAACGGCTTGCTCAAGCAGAACGAGAGCGTCGATGTGGCTTGCCTGAAGCCGTCGCTGGTTCGCGTGCTGAAGACGATCGAAGGCCACTACGGCCGCAAGATGACGGTGACCTCAGGCTATCGCGACCCGGCCCGCAACCGCCGCGCCAATGGTGCCAAGAATTCGCTGCACATGTATTGCGCCGCCGCCGACATCCAGGTCCCCGGCGTTTCGAAATGGGAACTGGCGAGCTACATCAGAAGCATGCCCGGCCGCGGCGGCGTCGGCACCTACTGCCACACCGAATCCGTCCATGTCGACGTCGGCCCCGAGCGCGACTGGAACTGGCGCTGCCGTAGGCGCAGCGGTGGCGGCGACGGCTAGTCTTCCCCATTCTGCCCCAGATTTGCAGAGCTGCCGCGCAGCATGACTGGCGGCATACCGCAACGAGCCAAACGTGGCGAAATCCCTGATTTGAAAGGCTGGAAAAAAGTTGTCCAAGGCGGCAACTGACGGGTTGCCGGTTGCGTGCAACGCCAGTATAAGCCGCTTTCATCTGAGCGCGCCCATCGTCTAGCGGTCAGGACACCGCCCTTTCACGGCGGTAACAGGGGTTCGATTCCCCTTGGGCGTACCAGCAATTTCAAGCACTTAGTGGCAATCTCCCCTCTTCCGTCGAATATCGGCCGAATAAACGCCAGCGAATTTCCGTGGACGGCACCTGAATTGAGTCGGGTCTTACATGTCGCACATGTCGCGCGGACCTGCAGATAGTCTGTTATCCTTCCAGGGAATGGGGGGATTCGAATAATGACAGAAACCGAGCGCTCTAAAACTTCGATGATGGGCCGAGACGCTGCGGCTGCTGTCGTTTATCGCGATCTCAAGGACTCCCAACGGGCCACCTTCCAGGTTGCCGCCGAGTGGGGGCGCTGGCTGATCGCGTCGCTGGTGCTGGTTCATTCTGGTGCGTTGTTCGGTATGTTTTCGTTGCTGAACAATGCGGCCACTCAGCCTACCACGCTGCAAGCATTTAAGGCGCCGGTCTGGTGCTTCGTTGTCGGCCTTTTGTTGGCGTTTGCGTCGGGGTTTTTCGCTTGGATCAACTGGTCCATGCACTCGTTCAATTACGCCTCACAGGCGCGATACGACATGCTTTGGGATTCCGAAAAGTGGGTAGACCCGCCGCACTACGCTAGAGGTCTAGACATTACCAATTGGGGCAGCATCGTTTCCGGGTTGCTTTCTGCATTATGCATTGCCGTAGGCGCTGCGTTGATCCTGCACGGGGACTATTTGGCCGCCATTTTCGGAATTTAGGTATGGAAAAGCCCGCCACCGTTAGGCAGCGGGCTCTACTCTGTTGATTGCATCTTCAACCGCGCGCGGATCGGCGCGGAGCCAGCCTTGCCCACGAATCAGTGTGCCAATCTTGACCGACTTGCGGCTGATCCGGGTCGTTGGACCAGACCAGCGTTTCGCCATAGTCTTCCGGGCAATACCCCTCCGCGTCGTGCTGTTCTTCAAGGTCGCAGTCGTCTTGCTCGCGGTCGCCTGTCCCCACCACTTCAATGCCGCCGGCCAGCCACGGCTCTAGATCCGGGTCAGGCTCCACGAAGTCCAACAGGGAGATCAGGCGTTCAATCTCCTCCTCGATCGAGCGGCGAATAGACGGGTCAGAAAGACGGGAAAAAGCGCTCATGATGGCACCGCCAGCCGGTTTGCCTTCCGCGTGGCTTGTTGACGCGAATGGAGTTCGATGCGTCCAGCGAAGGCGGCTTCGTCGCGGGCAATGGCAAGCGCGGTTTCGGGCGAGCCCCCACCATTGCGGCGCAACCACTCCTGTTTCCAGCGTAGATGCCGAACGCACTCGGCAGGGATGAACATCTGTTTCAGACATTCGATCTGCCATGCCTTGAAGGCCTCGTCCGCAAGGTCGCGCTCGGCCGTAGCTTCGGGGCTTTCCCGGCCATGCGCGTCGGCGGCGAGCATCCGCCGCCAGTCTGTCATCATGCGGAAGTGATGTGCCAATTCGATTTGCATGCGTCCAGTGCGCCAGTCGGCGGCAGGCTTCAGCCATGCGATGAGTTCGTCCAGTTCCCCGACAGGCGGCGGCTTCGGACGGAAGGCTATAACCTCGCCCATGGTCATCCCTCCCCGCAGAAGGACGCCAGACAGGTAACGAACTCTTCGCCGTCGACAGGCATGCCCAATTGTTCGTAGCCGTGAATGAGACACGCGGCCTTGGCTTTCACTTCGTCCATCGTTCTGCAGGTGCCGGACCAGCGTGTTGAAAGCGGCGCTCCAGACGGCCACGGCGTTGTCAGCAAGGCGGCTGGCTTCATGGTAGCCGCTGGACTCGATGAAGGCTTCCTGTTCCCGAAGCGAGGCGACGCCCTCATTTTCTGCCGTGGCGAGGTTTGCCATCCACCGATTGTAGCCGGCGCGATCCATCATGCTGGACGCCCACGACTGGTCCACTTGCTCTCTTTTGCGGGC
This sequence comes from Mesorhizobium kowhaii, assembly GCF_003253745.1. Lineage (GTDB taxonomy): Bacteria > Pseudomonadota > Alphaproteobacteria > Rhizobiales > Rhizobiaceae > Mesorhizobium > Mesorhizobium kowhaii. Next base: position 39,597 of record NZ_MZXV01000051.1, on the reverse strand, counting down.
AATCTCGGCTTCGAGATCGGCCGACGAGCGGAACGGATTGGGCCGGTGCGACCAAATGGAAGAGAGCCCGCCCGGAGGCGTCCACTTGGGGAAGAGCTTGTCATCCAGCTCATTGGCGATGGCGTTTTCCCGAGCTACGTAAACGCCGTAGGTCTCTTCGGCCAGTTGACAGGCGGCGATTGCCTCTTCCAGGCTGGTCGGCGCGGCATGAGCGTGAGCCGCGACCGTTACGACAGCGGCAGCGGTTGAGATAGCGGCCGCACCAAGCAAAAGGTTGCGGCGGTTGACATTGGGCATGCCTTCGGCGGCTGCCCAAACGGAGCTCGCGCGTTGATTGGCATCGAACAGAAGGACCTTGCCGAGCTTGTTGGCATCAACGTCAACACCATTCGCAGCATGGAGGCTGCCGGTACTGGTCCGATAGCCGGAAGTTCTCAGAACGTTCAAGCCGTGCAGCGCGCTCTAGAGGGGCGCGGCATCGAGTTCCTGAACCATGGCAGGCCGGGCCGTTAGGTTGCGCACGTAAGGGCGCTCTAATAAAGAGGTTGTTTGTCAGCTAAAATGAGGGATCGACAAATGACCAACGACACGGACAGCCACGCCGCCGCAATAGCCGAGCTGACTGCGGAAGTTGTTTCTGCATACGTGAGCAATAACCCGTTGCCGGCCGGTTCGCTGCCAGATCTAATCGCCTCCGTGCATCTGTCGCTCTCGGGTCTAACTACGCCCGCAGCAACACCAGTCGAGCCACTGGTGCCAGCGGTCAATCCGAAGCGGTCAGTGTTTCCTGATTACATCATCAGCCTAGAAGACGGCCGCAAATTCAAGTCGATGAAACGCCACCTTGGTTTGCTTGGTATGACGCCTGATCAATATCGCGCAAAGTGGAGCTTGCCGCTTGACTATCCAATGGTCGCTCCGAATTACGCAGCGCAACGATCGGCCCTGGCGAAGGAATTTGGTTTGGGCCGTAAGGCTGTGCCTGATGCGCCAGCCACTAAAGGGCCCGCGAAGCGGAAGGCGAAGTGACCCGCCTTTCTATCGCCGAAGAGCTTGAAAGCGCAGCTGACCGCATCGCGGACATGTCGCGGGCGGATCTCCAGATCATCCTCCGCCGCGCTGCCTTGATGCTGCGCAACGTCGCTGGCGTGCCTCTGGAGCCGCCGACGGAAGACGCGCTCAATTCCATTGCCGCCGAGATGAAGGTGTCCAGGCCCGACCTTATCGCGAGGATTTTGCGGGAGTGGCTGGAAACGAACGCCTATCTGCCGGTCCGGATGATCGACGAGGACAGCGAGACAGACGGCAATGCGTAGGCTCGCAGCCGAAGTTCAGAATGACTTAGGCGGCACGATTTGGCGATGCCCCCCGGCCGGGGTGAGGCTGCGGAAGTGAAATTGCCACCGGCCTATATTAGGAGCACATTATAGACGGGGCTTGGGAGATTCACCCGTCTCTCCGGTCCAAGGGCCCGGCGTCTCGGAGTTCCCAAACCCAAAGGTTGTCGGGCCCGCCCTGGTTGCAATCAGTCATGGGGAGGCAGCGAATATGCGAACAATCGATCTTTGTGCGGCCGTTGCTCTGTGCATCGTGCCATCCAGCCAACTACTGGCGGCCGACGAGGTTTCCGTCGAACGCGGTTTGTATATTTCGATCATCGGCGGCTGCCATTTCTGCCACACGGAAGGATACCGTGAAGCCGAGGGGAAAATCGATCCGGAGAAAGCGTTGAAAGGCTCTTCCGTGGGCTGGCAGGGCCCCTGGGGCACGACCTATGCCGTAAATCTCAGGGATTCGGCAAGGGGCTTTGATGAGGACGCTTGGGTCGACCACCTCAAGAACAAGGTCCAATTGCCGCCGATGCCCTGGTACCAAGTCAAAGCCATGACCGAAAGCGACATGCGTTCGGTGTATCTTTACATCAAATCGCTCGGACCACCCGGCGAGTCGGCACCGTATTACCGGGAGCCCGGCAAGGAACCGAGGACACCCTATGTCACACTAGTGCCACCTCAGACACCGAAGAAGAAGTAACGACCTATCGCCCCTTCGGCTTCGGCGTGATCGTCTCGACCCGCACCTTGTCGCCGATCTCCTTCGCCATCGCGAAAGCCTTTGCCTTGTCCTTGGTGGTCAGAACGGTGCGCCAATGCGGTTTCTCGAACACGCTCACGATGTAGGTTGTCACCGGCTTATCGGTCATCCGATCGCTCGTCAGTCGGCCACGCCAGCTTCGTGGTGCACGATTGCGTCCAGGATCGCCTCGTAGACGCTCCCGGTGTCTTCCTCGATCTCGGTGCTTGAAATGCCTATCGACTTGGCGTCGGCGAACAGCTTTTGCGTGAGCTCGGCAACTGAGATGATATCTGCGCCAGCCGTCTCAGGGACGTTGGACGCCATCCATTTGTACAAAAAGTCGGTTCCGCGTGTGCTCATCCAAAATAGCCGAACGTAAGGCTAACCATCGCCACCGCGATCAGAATCGAGAGCGGCACGGCAGCGATCAGCCCCACTTCTAAAACTCGTGTTTCTTTGTCACTGAACATTAGGCGCGCCTTATGCATGCATTCGTTGAATGCTAAGAAGCTGCAAATCCAGATTTGGTTCCAAACCGGAAATAGAACGGCGGCGGCGGCCGTCCAGTTAACTCTCTTCGGGGAGTCGGCTTGCGTTTACGCTCGACCGGCGCAATTCTCCCGGGAGGGACGAGCGAGACTTGAGCTAGTACCCCGAGGGAGCATGAGGCGCTTAGGCGTATGGGTCGTACTCGTTACGGCGACCATGGCGATCCTTTACCTGATGCCGTATGTCTCGATCACGATGTAAGGAAATGGCCGGGGGGTACTGCATTTGTTGACGGTCAGCGCCCCTTCGGGAAGCTTTCTGGCTGCGGCGCTTTCCTACAATCAGCTCCTCCAACCAACATATCGCCGACACGCGATTTGTTGACGCGACGCCTGAAACCCCGGGCGGGGTTTTCTTACTGGCAGGCGGGGTCTTCTCACCGTCAGGCGAGCTTTCCTTGCCGGAAGCGACTTTGGTTTGCCGGTAGGCAAGCGTTCCTCTCTTTCCCTCTCCAGTTCCAACAGCCTGATGTATTCTTTCTCAAAGGCCTCCTGGTTCTTCCGGTCCTCGCTCCGGAGATGGACGTACGGCAGCGCAAATGCCAATATCACGATTACGCCGATCTCGCCCGTCATGTGGCTGCTGCCGCCAAGCCAACCAAAAACAGCAACCACGCCGCCGGCTATAGCCGCCCCGGTCACACCAGCCCGGAACGGATCATATCTAGGCGGCGGCGCAACCGAATCTGCCTGCCGCCAGGCCTCGGTGCTAATGCGGGCAACATCCAATCTGACAATTCCCGATATCGATTGCACTTTAGCAATTTCTAATGAAACGGCAATGCGCGCGGGCCATCGCTATAACTCAATACTCGGCGCCGTTTCCCTCAAAGCGCCGCCGGTGATAGCTCGGCGCCCCTCTGGTTTGTTCAGTGTCAAAGCAGGGCGCCGGGCCGCAGAACTGCTTCCGCGATCCAGAATAGCGATCAGCACTTCACCTTCGGCGTGATCTCTTCAACCCGCGCCTTGTCCCCGATCTCCTTCGCCATCGCCATGGCCTTGTCTTTGGTGGTCAGTACAGTGCGCCAATGTGGTTTCTCGAACACGCTCACGACGTAGGTTGGGGCCGGTCGGCGCTCCACCTTTGGCTACTTTCCTTCGTTCATATGGGTGTGTTCCGATTATATTAGCAGGAGCATATATATCTTCGCTAGCCGGCGCCGCCCAACCCGCCCCGCTGGTCAGGCCCGGCGCTCTGCTGGCCACCCCGCCGTTGCGGGATGCCGGGCCGCTTAGTCTGAGCGCTGCCCTGGCGTCTGCTTGGCGCGATCGAAGGTCGGCTTCCAGTCGCGATGGCGCTTCCGTTGCGGGCCTGAAGAAATAGGGTCCGCTGAGGATGACTATCGATTCTAGTGCCAGGTCTTTCGCGAGCTGGGTGCCAAGCCTCATTAGCGCCAAAAAGCAAAGCCCGCTGCCTCGGGGGGAAGCAGCGGGCAAATGCAGGGCCGGAAGGGCCTGTGTGCAAGTTTCCGGCAGCGCCCGACACAAACGGCGCGGCTGGAGGTTGGTTCCCTGATCAAATAAAAAAGCCCGCCACGGAGGAAGCCGTGACGGGCTGTTCTGACAGATGATCGACCAGTGTCTAGCGGCGCGCGATCATCAGGCAAAGCTGGCGAAGGTCGCGGTCATAAGAATCGGAGCTGTTCAGCACGTCCACACAGCGCTTCTTCATTCGCGCCACCTGGCTGTCCGACATGTCGGCGACGACACTTGTCAGCCTTGCGGTGCCGGGATTGGACGCGATGCTCGAGTTCGTCAGATTGGTTGGATTGGTGCCAACGCCGGCGCCAACGCCGGTCCCTACCCCCGCGCCGACGCTATTGGCCCCTCCTATATTCGCACCGGCACCGGCGGTGACGCCGCCAGTCCCGCCGACATTGGCGCCTGCACCTGCATTGACGCCATTGCTCCCACCGATGGAACCACCGAGGCCGGCGCTGACACCATTGGAACCGCCAACATTTGCGCCAGCACCGGCATTAGCTCCACTGCTGCCGCCGACTGAAGCGCCAGCACCAGCGTTAACTCCGCCTCCACCACCAACTGAGGCGCCAACGCCTGCATTGATGCCGCCGCCGCCACCGACCGATGCGCCGGCTCCGACGCCTATGCCCGCAGTGTAAGCCGGGAACGATAGTGAAATTGCCAATACGCTGCCGGCCAAAGTCTTGGCCAGACTTCTGTTCAGGGAGTACATGCGATCCTCCTTGGTTGCCTTAAACAGCCGTGAATGACTGTGCAGGAACAACTTACGACGGGCATATTAGCGCCATCGCATAAAAACTTACTTGGGAGCATGGCTTTCGAACCATTAATGCAGCGGTCTCAATTTGATTCGAATCTTCGGCGATAAAAAAAGGCCCGCCTGTGGGAAAGGCGGGCACGGTCTGGAGTGCTGGGATCAACCAGCATTGGGTTAACGAACGGCGGAGGGGCTGGTTGCGCGGGAGCCTGAAGAAGGTGGCGCTGCTACAGTACGAGCCGTTCCCCTACGGCAGGGTAGCGGTCATTCATCGTTTGTGAGACAGTCAGGCATCAAGCCGAGTTTGAAAGACGGCAAATGCCACTGCGACGTTATGGCGGAGCATTCGAGGCCGCTGATCTGGCCCTGCTCAAGCGAGTGTTCGACCAACTATGCAAGGAGCGCTTCCTCGCCAAGAAAGACGTGGCGCAGATGGAAGCCCTCGCTGAGGAAGTCGTCAGCGTTTTCCAGAGCGGGATCATGGACGAAGCAGACCTATTGCAGGCCCTTTCTAAGCGCCGCCGCCGCGCCAGTTATGCTAGGCTGGGTCGGTCAAATATATAATCACATTCCAGCCGCTCGACGTGCTCACCCGCCCCGCAGCACGCGCCAGATGTCTGACCAGTAGGCCGTGATCAGAGACGCCAAAGCAGCCGCCGCCATGCCGGTAACGCCGAGAGCGCCGAGCCCCATCAGCTTCCAGCGCGTCACCTCGGCCGTCACCACCTTCACGCTGGTCATGTCGTCATTGAGCTTGCTGACAGCCGTTTCCGTTGCCGCTACCCGCTCGATCAGATCATCGGTCTTTTGGTACATTTTCGCCCGACTGGCGGCGGCACGTTGTTCCGACTGCTCATAGCTTAGGGCGGCACGGGAGTCGCTGTCCTTGATATCGCGACGGATCTCCGTGATATCGCGTTGCATGTTCTGGGTGGCTTCCAAAAGCCCGCCAATCATCATTTCCAGGCTCTTGGTGGATGTCGGCATTCCCCTGCCCTTCAATGCGATGCTATTTCGTGCAGGCCGGCGCGCGCGTGCACGTCCGGTTGTTGCCCGCGACCTGTTCGGCGAATGGCCTGTCGTTCTTGATGATGAAATCCCGCGTCGGGCCGGACGGCTTCAGAAGCGAGAACCCGGCGCCGTTAGTCGCAGCGGTCTGGCTGCACCCACTTGCCGCCAAGCTCAATGCAAAGATGCTGTTGATCGAAAGCGCTGATTTCAACATTGTCGTCATTCCTTTGCTGGATGAGTGCGAGCGCGGCTTCCCGTGCCTCTGCCTGGACAAGAGCGCGGGTTTCGGTTCGGGTTGCCGGGTCATGAATGATGGTGACGTAGAGCACTGCGGCGAAAGCACAGACCACCGCGCCGGCCGCCGCTGCCAACGGAAGCTTGATCGCGTCAAACATCACACAGGCACCGTGCCGAGGGCTTCAGCGAGCCGCTTTGCCTTCCGGTTGGTGTACCAGCGATAGGCGCCGCCACCGATCACCAGCAGCGCGCTTACCAAGGCCAGGATGACGACAATCTTCGTGATCCACTCGCTGGCATAGGACAGAGGGGAAAGCTGCTCCTGGAGGCCCTGCAGCGTGGCGGTGACGCCAAGTCCGCCGCCGCCGGCACCGATCGCCGCGTCGGCGGGCGCGGTAGACGGTGAGGGCTTTGCATCCTCGACCAGCGCTTTCGCCTGGCCGCCGTCGACGAAGTTTGCAGCCTGTGGCGTCTCGCCGGTTGCCCAAGCTTTGCCGATCGCGCGGACTTCCTTCACGCGAGCGGTCCAGCCTTTGCCGAAGGTCGGGAAGGTGCCGAGATGGCGAAGGAAGTTCGTGCGCGCATCGCAGATCCTGTCGATCAGCGCGTCGTTGTTGTTGATCGCCTTCAGCGCCGTGATCGTACCCATGCCGATCACACCGTCGATGTTGCCGGTGTAAACCGGGCGCAAGGCCTGTTGAAGCCACATGATCGAGCGGCCAGGGCCGGAGTTCACGGCGCCATCGAACACGACGTAATCGACGCCATCGGGCAGCAGATCGCCCTTCACGGCGTCCCAATACTGCTTGTCGTAAATTTCATTGAGTTCATCGGTCGTGATGCTTTTCACGGACCGCGCGGCCAGCCCTTTGCCCTTGCGATAGGCGTCATACACCCGCTGGGTGACGCCCTTCATCGTGGGGCCGCCAGGGTCCGCCTTATTGTTCGAATACCCGCCTTCGTGCGCCAGCACTTTGGCAAGCGATTCCTTTTCACGGGAAACAGCCATGAATTTTCCTTTCAGATGATGATTGACTACAGTATTCGGCGGGCCAGGTTGGACGGCTATTGGAGGAAAATCCCCATGCCAGTAAGTGTTATGAAAGCGCCGATGTTAGAGGTCGTCTTGTCATCCAGGATGGACGAAGCGGCCGAGGCAGTGTCCGTAACTTTTGGGTCCGTCGACAAGAAAAGGTTTCAGTTGGACTTTGCGATCAAATGCATTCCGCTCGCTATTGCAGCGCTCGCCGCAGAAGCCGGGAAACTCCTTGCTGGTCTCCCGGCAGATAAGCAGCCCAACCTTCAGGGCATCCGAGCAACGGGAACTCAATTGGCGATGAAGGAAGACGGAACGGTAGCTCTCCTATTAAGGCTGGAGAGCGGGGCGGATTTACCCCTAGAATTTCAACACAAGGATCTGCTCAACCTTCGTAGCCAGATCGATGAGGCCGTTCAGATGACTAGCAAGCGGCGCCACTAGGCGAGAGTGCTCAGGGCGGTCGTTGACAGCAGTCCTTCAGCCGAAGAAGATTCCGCCTTCACCCTTTCCGCCACCGCCCCTGCTTGCTCTCGCGCCGCCTTCACTTCGTCCATCTTTGGCCGGACCTTCTAGGTACGAGCAGAGATCGAGATTGGATGGTGCATAGTGAATAACCGTAGCCACCAACCGCGTCTCGGAAGTCTGCGGCTTATTCAACGACGGCGAAAAGCGACCATTCACCAGGCACCCCCTTTAACGAGTACATGCCTTGGTCAATGAACCCGATCCCCGAGCCGACAACCAGGTCTTTGACCGTATTGGACACCAGGATACTGCCCGGCGACGCATTGCTGCAGATGCGTGACGCAACATGCACCGCGAGCCCACTCAGATCGGTCTCGCGCCGCTCGCATTCACCGGTATGCAGTCCAGCGCGCATGGTGAGGCCGAGACGCGACAGTTCCTGTATGATTGCCCGCGCGCACTGGATAGCCCGGGTTGGCCCGGTGAAAGCCAAAACGAAGCCATCGCCCGTGCGGTTGACTTCCTGGCCACCGAAGTTCTTCAGCTCTCGTCGCACGACACCGTCATGCGCTTGCAGAGTCTCCTTCCATTTGAGGTCTCCGATTGCCGCGAGCTTTTCGGTTGATCCAACAATATCGGTCACGAGCACGGTCAGGAGGACCCGCTCGGAGGGCGGACTATTTCGGGTTCCAGTCAGGAACTCCTGCACTTCACCTACCAGTCGTTCCTGGTCACCCCACCACGGTAAGTGATCGTCGCCGGGAAGCACGACCAACTTGGCGCCTGGAATATGATCGGCAAGATATTGGGCTTCGGGGACAGAATGCCAGCGGTCTCCGCTGCGATGCAGCACTAGAGTAGGCACTTGAACACTCGGCAAAACACCGCGTATATCGACTTCAAAACTCAGATCGTTGAGCGCTCGAACTGCACCCGGACTTGCGGAATAGCGAAGATAGGCGCCGAACCATGAGCGCGCCGCCTCATCCTTTGCCATGCTCGGCGCAGCCTGGTCGAGCTCAAAAGGCTCACCCCAATTCTCTTCCATGAGCGTGTTCCACGCGTCACGATCCTCTAGCGTTATGCCCCACGGATAGTCAGGCGCCCAGCTTTGCCGAGCATAGCTCCCGCAGAGAATAAGCGCGGCTGTACGTTCGGGATGAGTTGCGGCGAACATTGCCGCCATGTAGCCCCCCTCGGACACGCCAAGGAGGGCTGCCCGTTCCGACCCGGCAGCATCCATGACCGCCCGGATATCATCCACTCGCTCTTCGAGCGTCGCGGGCCCGACATCTCGATCGGATAGACCCATGCCCCGACGATCGAACCTGATCAAGCGCGAGAAATTGGCGAGACGCCTGAAGAACCGCGCATAGTCGGGACTTTCCCATGCATACTCCAAATGGGAGACCCAACCTTGCGCATAGACAAGATCGATTGGCCCGTCACCAAGGACCTGATAGGCGATCGATAGATTGCCGCACTTCGCGTACTGGGTGCGTGGAGCCATGGCGGTTCGAATCCCGGAAACGAAGCCAATCTCAACCGTGGACTGGAGATATGCGATCAAGCACCGTTGAGCCTGCTTCGGACGCCACAATCAGGCCACCAATGGTAGCACGTGGCCAAGTTCCTAACCTTAGCAATCTGCATGCGGTTCATGCGTGCGTGAATTGAGGGCCAAAGGTTCCTGTTCTTGCGCTACTCTGATGGTCCGTTTGGTCGATTGCGGTCGAACGCTTGCCAGCTGGTGACGACGTCGTACTTCAGTTTTTTGTGGCGCTGCCGATGACCCGCCAATCTCAGCGGAGACCCAGAGATCCTTGCCGCCCGGCGTGGTGGAACGCAGAAATGTTGGCATGCCGGGTCGCCCTGATTTCTTTTCTGGAATCGACCTAGAAAATCTGCCCATCTACCAGCCTAGAAGGTCCCGGTAGATGAACAGATCTCGCGGCAAGGAGCAGTTAATCTCCCCACATTAGCAGAATGGCCCGGGGGGTCCGGGGGAGGGTTTTGTCAGCTGCGGTTTTTGAAACGCCAACTGGTGTTGCCGGTCTCGATGATGTCGCAGTGATGGGTTAGTCGATCGAGCATGGCGGTGGTCATCTGGCGTCCCCGAACACCTGGGGCCAATCGGCGAAGGCGAGGTTGGTGGTGATCAGCAGCGAGGTGTTTTCATAGAGCTTGCTGATCAGGTGGAACAGCAACTGGCCGCCAGGCTGGCTGAACGGCAGATAGCCGAGCTCGTCGATGACGATGAGATCGTGGCGCAGCAGCTTCTCGGCCAAGCGCCCACTGCGGCCGGCGGCCTTCTCCTGCTTCAAGCTGGTTGACGAGATCGACGAGGTTGAAGAACCGCCCTCTGGCGCGTGTGCGGATGACGGCGGAAGCGACGGCGATGCATAGATGGGTTTTGCCGGTGCCGGTGCCGCCGATGAAGATGGCGTTGCGCTTGGCGTCGAGGAAGGCGCCGGTTGCGAGTTCCCGGACCTGGCCCTCGTCGACCAGCGTATCGGCGAAGACGAAGGCATCCAGGTCCTTGAGCACCGGGAACTTGGCGCCGCCGATGCGATAGCTGATCGATCGCGCCTGCCGGTGGGTCCGCTCGGCCCGGAGCTATGCCCGCCTGTGGCCAACCGGAGACTTACTTTGCCCCCTTCGGAAGCATCCTTGTCAAAATCGCATCTCGGCGGATGAAATGATGGAAGAGCGCAGCCAACGCATGCAGGCCGACTGCTATCAGAATGCCATCCGCGCACAATGAGTGAAGTTCTCGGATCGAGCGAGCCGTAGTTCGATCAGGTGGAAAAGGAGCCGGGACCGTGAACAGGCCGAAGAAGCTCAACTCGTTGCCCCTGAACCAAGTCAAAAGGATGCCTAGGACAGGGATCGCAATCAATAATGCATAGAGGACAAGGTGACCAACCTTGGCCGCCGCCCGCTCTGGCGCCGACATCTCATCCGGAAGACTGGGGGCTCCTCTCAGGCCGCGGAGAACGACCCGCCAAAGCACCAGGCCAGCCAACAGAAGGCCAAACGAAATATGCAGCCGCCAGATGGAATCGACCGTAGGATCGCCACGAGGCAACAGGTCCTCGCCGTAGGTCAGTGCGTAGAGCAAAAGGACAAGCACGAAGAGAGACCAGTGCAAAAACTTCTGGGTGGAAGTGTACGCGGCAGATGTCATCCGACGAGGGGCTCCTGTTAAAAAAGGATCTCCTTCTTACGTTGGCTTCCTGTCAGACTTGTGGCCGCCAAATTACGGTTTTGTAACGATCTCGCCCCGGTCCTGCCTTCAACGGTGTCCAGCCGCGCGGGGCTTCTACGGTGCCTTAGGCGACCATATCGAACTCTTACCGCTGCCGTCCCAATCCAGTATCGTATCGTGGTGTCGGGGGCTTACAGGCCTTAACGGTGGCGGGGCTCTTCAAGGCAAGAGAACGCGAGGTACCCACACTCATGGCACTTGAACAAATTCTGGTCTTGTGTCCCGTGGTCAACCATGGGCTCTTTCCTTGCTCGCCATATCCGGCAGCGCGGGCATTGAGGCGTATCGTCTATAAGGGGCTGATACGTATCTAAGCGGGCACCCGCAGCGACCTTGTCGTCCAGATCGGATTCCAGTTTTGCCTTGGTTTCATCGTGCAGGTCCAGCCTGTGCCTCAGGTCTCTGGCCTTCTTCTTCTCGTCGAAAGCCAACCGCTCGGCGTCGCGCGTGAGGGTTTCCCTGAAGCGGACCCTTGCTGATCGAGTGCAATGGCGCACGCGGAATGCAAGATGGCCCTATGAGGTACACCCGAATGAGGTACAGCGAGCCTCACGGTTGCGGGCTTTTGCCGGGGGCCGCGATTTCCACGGCGACATCACGCGCTTGGCTGAGACCCTTCAAAATCCATGGAGTGCTGTGCGCTCTCAGGTGGAAGTTCCAGTTCCGAAAGGCGGACGACGGGGATTCGTTGTCGATCGGCGACGGCGCGAATACCCTTGTCATCGGAATAAATCGCGCGCGCGCCAACGACCACAGCGATTGCCACGATCTGCCGATCATATTTCAGCTTAGCCCATGTCGACTCATCGGGACGCCGAGCCGGTTTGCGCCCCCCATCGAAAGAGTTCCGGGTCATTGCCGCGACTTCAATGGCAGCTCGCTGGTCGAAAGGTTCGATCCGAAAGACAGAAAGTTCAGAGATTTTTTCAATTATCAATTGCGCCGCTCCAGGTTCAACTCGAACGAGAACTTCGCTAAGGGCTGGGGTTGGGATCACAAGCCGCTGCCTGGATCTCTCCAGCGATGCAATGAGATGAGCGATCCGATCCTGCGAGCGTTCGACAGGCTTGCCGGATTCGTCGAGGGGTACACCTGCGCCTGGATGCAGGAGGAGCATAAGAAGCGTGGCGTCAATGACGACCATTCTTTTGATCCCCCGGCCCGCTCCTAACAGCATCGAGCTCCTGGTAAGCGCCGTCGTCAAACTGCACCGGTAGCGCACGGAGTTCGCCGAGAGCTTCAGAAAGGGACGCAGATCGAAGAGACTTAAAGCTTTCAATGCGGAAACCGGTCATCGTCCATTTTCCGTCGGCGTCACGAGACCAACTCGCCCATCCCACCAGTCGAACGACATCGTCGAAATGCTTCGCCAACTCCTTTCCGAGGCGGCGGTCGGATGTCGTAAATCCCGCAACCACAGTGCCTTCGGACTCGAGTCTTACGTGGACGTCAGTGCCGCCACCGACGGCAACCAGTTTGCCGTCAAATGTTCCGTGTTGCCGGATTGGCGGATATTTCTCGACCTTATCCTCGCGGCCCGGGAAATGAAGCAAGACGCCTTTCGGCTCCTTCAGCGAGCCAACGGCGTTGTCTTCCTTAAGGAGCTTGTTGATGCTTCTGTATGCGCGCTGCGCTTCGGCAGGTGCGTCGTGGCGCATAACCGACCTGGCTCGATCACGAACTTTCGGGATCGCCTCCTTCTCGATCTTGTGCACGAGAATTGTGCTGCCGGCTTCTAGACGATCGAAATGAACCGATGCTTCTGTCCCTAGGACAGCCGCCAGTTCCTTCATGTATTCTGCGAGCCGAGCCATTGGGATGGTCTCAGGGCTGAACGCATCGATCTTAAACCGATACTCGGTGCCGCCAGTCTTCCTTGTCGCCATGATTTCCTCCCGATCGTCGGGTTGGCGTAATTGAGCACAATGCATTTGAGCACAACGAAGGTAAAGACCACGTGACGGATTAAGGGGCGCGTGACTGCTACCCGCGCATTCCGGCTCTGCCGCTCTTTAAGCCGAAGCGTCTCCCTCGCTCTGGCGCCTCGCTGTGGCCTGCAGGAGCGTTCATTCGACCGTGCCCGGAAGAGATCGACCGCGGCTTGCTTCTCTGCTTCGCGTGCCAGCCTGTAGACTTCGGGCAAAGGCTGCCAGTCGGCCGGCTTCAGCTTCATGCACCATTGTGGCCGACGGTATCCCCAATGCTCGATCCCGACGAGATCGGATCCGTCGAACCAGCACGAAACGTTCAGCTTGGCAAAGGGCAGCGCCCTCGCCGCCCACCATTTCAATGTCGACGTCGCCGGGCCCCTCTTTCCATGGCGTAAAGCCGCGGCGAGGCCGCTCTGTCAGTTCGTGATCACGCATCCCAAACCGCCTCCACCTACTCCGATTTAGCGATCTCTCATGTATGGACTCAACCCCCGATTGGAAGCATTCTGCCTGCCGGGGAGAGAGAGGGGCGTGGGCAAGGTTTACCGTTACCCTGGCAATCGGTCTAACCAGTGGCGCAAACACACTGGAGCGAAGCGCTATCGCTGGGGCAGCCTCGCCGGCGTGCCGATGCGGCTCGTTTTCGTGACAGCGGCCGCGATTGCGGCCTACACGACGCAGTTCGTCATGCAACACGGCGCCGTCCTTCAAGGCACGATATCGAGTTGGACGGAACCTCTCCCCGACCCGATAGATGGTCGCGCCTCTATCATCGACGGCGACACGGTCGAGATCGCTGGCCAGCGTATCCGTTTCAATGGCATCGACGCACCAGAGAGCCGGCAGTATTGCGACGACGCCAAGGGCTTCGAATACCCATGCGGACGCCGCGCTGCCCAAGCCTTGGACGAGTTCCTGGCGGCATCGCGACCACTGCATTGCAGCTTTGTCGAACGTGATCGCTACGGCCGGCTTGTCGGGAATTGCGAGCGAGCCGATGGCGTCAGTGTCCAGCGATGGCTCGTTGAACAAGGTCTCGCTCTAGACTGGCCTCGCTATTCCAACGGGGCTTTCGCCGCAGAGCAAGGCACAGCCAAGGCAGCCCACCGCGGTGTCTGGCAAGGCCGGTTCGATCAACCTTGGGATTGGCGTGCAGGGCATTCCGACGATCCGCAGCCGGCGATCAGCCAGCCGCTCGGCATTGTGGGCAGTGGGCAGGTCGCACAAAGCTATTCGTGCCAGCCGCGGCGGTACTGTGCGCAGGTCGGCTCGTGCGCCGCGGCGCAGTGGTATCTTCATAATTGCTCGTGGGGTCGCAAGCTTGACGCCGATGGCGACGGCAAGGCGTGCGAGACGCTCTGCTGATCCAGCTAGAAACCAGGTGGGAGAAAAGGAAAACAATGAAGACCGAGCCCGAAGCGGAGTGCAAAACCCTAACTGAGGCTTATGCAAGACTAGGCGCCACGGTCCGCAATCCGCGGCGCACATGGTCGGCAATCACCGATGACGGAAAAGCGGTGGTTGTGACCCTCTGGACAGACCGATTCTTGGACCTCGAGCAATCCCAGTACAGCACTTTCGGACTTTCTGGGAAGGGATGGATCGACCGGCCCGAGAACCGACGTCGGGCCGAGCATCTTCGGCATGCGATGTCAAAGCGCGGCGGCCTCTTTCGTTCGATTATCGTGACGCCGAGCGATCGCATGCATAGCAGGATCGTAGAGCGTAGAGTCGGGCCACAAATGAGGGTCACAGAAATTGATGAGGCGACAGGGCGATTCAAAGCAGAGCGAGCCTAGACGATAGCTCGAATGGGGAAAGGCCCAACAATCTATGGCGCGGGAGTAACACCCGTCGGCGTCTATATGCTCGGCCAATCATACCGCGCACACGCCGACGCATTGGAGGCCGCCTCCTCGCACATTCGGTTGCATTTTTCGGACCACCCACGGCGCCTATTGTACTTCCAGGCGCTTGAGCACTTTCTTCGCGGCTTCCTCCGGCTCAATAGGGTGGATCCGGTTCAAATCCGGGCCTACCAGCACAATTTCACGGCAATGCTGGATTGCGGCAAATCTCATGGTTTGCGCGTCTCCGGCACCGCCGAGGAGTTCATTCGGTCCAGCACTTTCCGGAACGACTATGTGCGAATCCGGTATGACTTCAACATCGAAGAAGACCTTGACACCGACACCGATTGGGACGTCGATCCAGAAGACCTTAAGCGGGAGTCGATGAGAGAGCTTCGACAAGCGGTGTTCGAGCTTGAAGATTTTTTGGGCAAAGAGATCAATGCGACGGGCCGAGAGGTGATCCTGCCGCCTGAGATTTCTGCTGTCTACCGTTGACCATCCGGGCGGTCTTGTTGGCGAGCGCAACCGCTGCAACCTTGGCCGTTCGCCGGGTCATCAACTGCACGAGCCATGGCCGCCTAGTCCCGTTGCGCTCGGCATAACGGATGACCGCCATCGCGCCGACCACGAGCATCTGGCGCAAGTAACGATTGCCGGCTTTGGAGATGCTGCCGAGCTTCTCCTTGCCTCCGCTTGAGTTTTGCTTCGGCACGAGCCCGATCCAGGCCGAGAGGCAGCGCCCCGACTTGAAAGCATGCGCATCGGCGATGGTCGCCACGAACGCACTCGCCAGCAACGGGCCTACGCCTGGTATCTCCATCAACCTGCGACCAAGCTCGGTCTCTCTCGCACTCGCCCGGACCCTTCGATCATTCTCGAGTATCTGCGCCTTCACGACCATGAGCTGCGCCTCGAGCATCTGCAGGCAGAGCCGTGCGTCAGCTGGCACCCTCGGGTCATTCTCGTCGTTGATGACGGCAAGCAGCTGCTCGATCCCGCCCCGACCGATCGGCGCCACGATACCGAACTCCGAGAGATGCGCCCGCAACGCGTTCGATAGCTGGGTACGCTGGCGGTTGAGCATCAACCGAACCCGGTGCAACATCATCACACTCTGCTGCTCGGGCGTCTTCACCGGCACGAAGCGCATGGTCGGCCGGGTCACGGCCTCGCAGATGGCCTCAGCATCGGCCGCATCGTTCTTCTGCCGCTTCAAGTAGGGCTTCACATACTGCGCAGGAAGCAGCCGCACATCATGGCCTCGTGCAATCAGTTCTCTAGCCCAATAGTGCGAGGAGCTGCATGCCTCGATCCCCACGAGGCATCGGGGCAGATTCTCGAAGAACCCCAAGACCCGCCCACGGGTCAGCTTCCTGCGGGCGACAACCTCGCCAGCCGCATCCACGCAGTGCACTTGAAAGACCGACTTCGCGATATCCAGACCAATCGTCGTAGCAATTCCCATGGCAGTTCTCCTCCAGCTCTAACCCCGCGACTATAGCCGCAAGGGGGTGGAGAGCCGTCCACCGCATCAAAAACGGAACCTCCGCTTTCGGGATGTTTGCGCGAAAAGCCGACCACCAGCGCTATGCCCCCCGCTTTGCGCCAGAAGCGGCCCTTGCTTTGAGGGCGGCGGAATGCCGCGTAATCTTATTGGAAGAGCGGGCGAAACGGCCAACTATGGACGAACTGCCGGCGAGCAGCCGAAGGATTGACGTGCCAGCTTTCGCAGCGCGGCGCGCTCAGACGGCGATTTGAAGCGTCCCGTAACGCTTTACCTCAGCCTCGATCTCCCTGACCAGAGTCTCTAGCGCGGGGTTCCTGGGGGTGCGCGCGCGCCTGATGACATAAGCCAGGTCTGGAGGCTTGGGGAATTTGTTGTCGACAATCTCCATGTCGGGCTGCAGGTACCGCTGACTCAAGAGTGCCACGCCGAGGCCCGCTGTCACGCCTGCAATGATTCCGGCTGCGCTGGAGCATTCGAATACGGTTTCCAACACCGTATCCTCGTCCTGCCCGACGTCGATGCCCCAGCGCCGGTAAAAGCAATTTTCATCGAAGGAAAGAAATGGGACCGGCTTCCCGCTCGACAGAACCAGATCGCGGGATTTCACCCAATGCAGCGTCTCGCGGAACAGGAGGATGTCGGCGGGGCGGACCTCGTGCTGGAATACCTGGATGATGGCGGCATCAAGGGCTCCCTGGCTGAGCTGCTCCTGCAACACGAGGCTCATGCGCACCCGAGTTCGGACGCTCACCTCCGGGTAGAGCCGGCGAAACCGGCCAAGAATGCGCGAAAGGTCCGTGCAGGTCGTATCCTCGGTCATTCCCAGCGCGATCTTGCCTTGCAAAGAGCTTTTCGACAGGCTCAGGACCGCTTCGTCATGGATGCCCAGAATGCGCCGCGCATAGCCAAGCAGGTCCTGTCCGGCCGTGGTGAACATCGGCGCGTTTGCTTTTCGGGTGAGGATTTCGCAGTCGAGACTCATTTCGAGTCTCTTGATCTTGTGGCTGACGGCCGACTGCGACAGGCCGAGAATTTCGGCCGCGCGCGTCACGCCGCCGTGCTTCTCGATCGCGACCAGTGCGCGCAAGGCGTCGACATCCAAGCGGCGGCTCATCAGTCCGGCCATGACAATCCTCGCTCGAAACTAAAGAGACACGCCAATTTCTGATCCTCCGATGCCTTTCAGGCAAGCCAGTATGGCGATTTTTCTGACCGCTTCATGATCGGATCGAAATTTGTCATGTGCAAACCCGCGCTGGTGCCTTCAATGGTCTGAGCCAACGTCGGCCATGCTCCGCTTCGGGGTCACGGGCCGGCTTGAACAAAGAGATTTCATGACGCTCCTGCAAACCAAGATCCATCGCCTCGTATGGCCAACAATGGCGACGGCGCTGGTCGTAAGCTGGAGTTCCGGCTTCGTCGGCATCCGCTACGCCAGCGAGAATGCCGATGTCATGCTGGTGCTGTTCTGGCGGACCTTGATATCCGGATTGATCCTCCTGCCATTTGCTCTCCTGATCGGACCGCGCGTCAACGCCCGTGCCCTGCTCCAGCAGATTGTCTTCGGCGTGGCGACGATGTTCCTCTATCTGGGCGGATTCGCGCTTGCCATCGGCCAGCGGGTGCCGACTGGCCTTGTCGCACTGATTTCCGATCTTGTGCCTCTCGCCATTGCAGCCTTGTCGCAGCCGGTTCTGGGACATCGATTGACCGGGAGACAATGGGTCGGAACGGCTCTCGGAGTGACCGGCGTTCTCATCGTCTCGCTGGACAGCCTGACCCTCGGGACGGCCCCGGCTTGGGCATATGCGCTGACTGTTGTGTCCATGGCGGTTCTGGCGCTGGCAACGGTGGTTCAGAAGCGGATGGGGACGATCAATATGCCCATTCATCAGAGCCTGTGCATCCAATGCTTGACAGCGGCGATCCTTTTCGCCGCTTGCGCCGGATGGAATGGCGGGCTGATGCCGCCCCTCGATGCCCGTTTCGGGTTCGGCATTGCCTGGCTGGTGCTATTTTCGACCTTCTGCTGCTACGGCATCTATTATGCAAGCCTGCGCCTCTACACGGCCTCACAGGTCAGCAGCGTGATCTATCTCAGCCCACCGGTGACGATGCTCTGGGGCTGGTCGATGTTCGGCGAGCCACTTTCGAAGCCGATGCTGGTTGGCCTTGCGGTGACACTGTTCGGCGTCTGGTTCACCTCGTCGGGCAGCGCGCGTCGAAGGACTTTCAGCTCAGTCAGCATCATGTCGGCTAATCACCGAGGCGAAATCGACCTCATGATTGATGGCGATCCACGTCAGCGTCGCTTCACCCATGGACATCAAAGGAGGTAGTTTCATGAAACTCACAGAATTCAAAGCCCTGACCTTCGACTGCTACGGCACCCTGATCGATTGGGAGTCCGGCATGATCGACGGCCTTAAGCCGCTGACTGAAAGGGCTGCCCGCAGCTTAAGCCGGAACGAGATTCTCGAGGCGCACGCCCGGCACGAATCCAGTCAGCAGAAATGGACGCCGGGGAAACGCTACCGCGACCTCCTGCCCATCGTTTACAAGCGACTTGCGGAGGAGTGGGGTGTCGTCGTCACTCGAGAGGAATGCGTGGCGTATGGGGAAAGCGTGAGGGAATGGCCGGCTTTTGCCGACTCCGCGGAAGCCTTGCAGTACCTCAAAAAGCACTACAAGCTGATCATCCTCTCCAACGTTGACAACAAAAGTTTCTCGTTTAGCAACAAGAAGCTCGGCGTTGATTTCGACGCGATCTATACGGCGGAAGATATCGGCTCCTACAAGCCTTCCGACCGGAACTTCGACTATATGCTCGAAAAGCTCGGTACAATCGGAGTCGAGAAGCGAGAGATCCTACACACCGCGGAAAGCCTGTTCCACGATCACGCTCCCGCAAACCGCCTCGGCCTGACATCGTGCTGGATCTATCGCCGGCATGCGGATCAGGGCTTCGGCGCCACGATGAACCCCGGCGATGTACCGACGGTGGATTTTCGCTTCGACAGCATGGCCGACCTCGTGAAGGCGCACGCTGAAGAAATACGGGGCTGATGTTCGAACCGCCAAACAGCCTATTGCGTGACACCGCGCGCCCGAGCCGATCTGGAAGGAGACAGTCGCGGACCGATGGTTGCCAAGGTCCACTTCGAGAGTTTTTCAAGCAATTCGTCGAAAGCAGCCCGCCGGCTTCCGGGAAGCAGATGCTCGGAAGCAGCCACTATCTGCGGCCGATAGGCCGGCGAGGGAACTGATGTTCCTTTAATCCTGGCCTGGGGATCGTGAAGGTAGGGTGATCTGAGCCCAAGAAACTGGACCGTTCAGATTTGGAGTTTTCCGCCGTAATTTCCTGGCTGATCCCGGCACGCCGGCAGATCTCCGCCACCGGAATCCCATACGCTCCCTGCTTCAGAATGAACGCCTTCTGCGCGTCCGAAAACTTCGATGCCTTCATCGTCTTCCGCTCCTCTCCCAGCCAGGAAATTACGGCGGAAAACTCCAAATCTGAACAGTCCAGTTTCCGGGGCTCAGATCAACGACCAGCCGAAGGATGTCCGCGCCACACTTGCATACCGTGGGCTACCTGAGGCCAGCAGCCGCAAGCGCTCGGTAGACTGACCCTCGCCCGATGCCGAGGGACGCGGCGATCTCTGACACGGACTTCTGCTGCTGGAACAAGACGACCGCCTCACCGGCCTTTGCTCGCGCCGTCGGCTTCCGCCCTTTGTATTTCTTCTCTGCCTTCGCCTTCGCGATGCCTTCCTTCTGTCGCTCTCTCATCAGGTCCCGCTCGAACTCGGCGAAAGCGGCGAACATGTTTAGCATCAGCCGACCGTAGGCTCCGGTCGTGTCCAGCGTCTCCTTGCCAAATTGCAGCACCTTCAGCCCGACGCCGCGTCCATGCAGGCCATCGACGAGTTCGCCCAAGGTGCGTGTATTGCGTGCCAGGCGGTCAATCTTCGTGACCACCAGCGTGTCGCCCTTGCGCAGGAACTTCAGAGCACGGTCCAGTTCCTTCCGATCCCCAAGAGCCGACACCTGCTCTGAAAAGACTTCCTCGCAACCGGCGACCTTAACATCACGGACCTGTGCCTCCAACCCCGCCACCTGTTCTTCCGTTGAAGTTCTCGCGTAACCGACCTGCATCCGACCCTCCGTGTCCAATAGCACCTAGACTGTTGAGTCAGATGTGCCCAAAAGTCAATACCAACCTTATTGGACGGCACATGAGCTGCGTTCCCGAACGTCCGATAGACCCTGCCCATGTGGACGTCTAGCCAGCAATGCATCGTTGGATCGACACGGCTTCCGCCTGCGCCGCCGCACTGATGAACTAGTGGGGGGTTCAGGATCATCATAGGATTTCACTGAACGACGGCATTGGGGCGCGATGCAGCCATGACTTCTTTTGGGCCGGTAACGGACCGGCAGCTTCGGGCCTCGGATCTTCAATAGCGGACCTTCAAGTCGCTGCGAGTATCGTCGTGACGTGACCCAAACGAGCCATTCCGGCAGGCAAGCTCTAATGTCTCGAATGTGGTGACTACGACATTGGTTACACCTCGCCGTATCAGCGGTCCATCAAACGTGCGGAAGAAGGGAATTGCTGGTGAGGTCGGTTTCCTTTCAGAACAACCAATACTATGATCCGCTGGGGCGAGGCCGACGATGGATCGCAAGCTTTCCGCGATTTTAGCCGCAGATGTAGTGGGCTATTCGGCTCTGATGGAGCGCGATGAGGCCGGTACATTCGAACGCCTTCGTGCCGGGCGCAAAGAACTGTTCGAACCCGAAATTGCTCGCCACCACGGCCATATCTTCAAGCTGATGGGCGATGGGATGCTGGCCGAATTCGGCAGTGTCGTCGATGCCGTCGAATGTGCAGTGTCGCTGCAGCGCGGCCTGTCCGAGCGCAACGCCTCGCTTCCCGAGTCGGAACAGATCCTGGTGCGGATCGGTATCAACCTCGGCGAGGTGATCGTTGACGGCGACGACCGGTATGGCGATGGGGTCAACATCGCGGCCAGACTTCAGCAGTTAGCGAAACCGGGCGGCATCTGCGTCTCGGGAAAAGTGGCCAAGGAGGTCGAGAGGAAGCTAGCGTTCACATTTGAGTCAATGGGCGAACAGAGGGTTAAGAACATCACCGAACCAGTTCGGGCGTATCGCGTACTGCTTGATCCAGCGGCAGCGGGCAAGACCCTCCATGCTCGCCGCCAGCCGCGCGCCTGGCGTCTTCCAGTCGCGGCGGGTGTTCTCGTCCTGGCTCTCGGCCTTGCAGTAGCATGGTGGCAGCCGTGGGAGAGGCCTGCACAGCTTGCCGTTCCGACCGTCAGCGAGGCAGCCGACACCCGGCCCTCGCTAGTCGTCCTGCCCTTCGACAATCTCAGCGACGACAAGGAACAAGAATATCTCGCCAACGGCTTCACCGAGGATCTGACGACCGCACTGGCGCGTGTGCCGGGTCTTTTCGTCTTCTCCCCCAACGCGGCCTCCGCTTACAAGGACAAGGACCCGAAGGAGATTGCGGCGGCATTGGGCGTCCGATACCTGCTGAAAGGCTCGATTCGCCGCGTCGGCGACGACATGCGCATCAATGCGCAGCTGATCGATGGCTCGACTTCCAGACATCTCTGGGCGCAGCGTTTCGACGGCCGGTGGGCAGACGTATTCGCGCTGCAGGACGGCGTTGTCAGCAGCATCGCGGGTGCGCTCCAGCTCCGCCTGGTGAGCGGCGCGCCGGCTACCCGGGCCGGAGGCACCAGTAATCCCGAGGCCTATGAGGCCTATCTCAAGGGGATGGACATCTACAACCGTATCAACACGCCCGCGGAGTTTGCGCAGGCTGTGAAGTATTTCCAGCAAGCCGTGCAACTCGACCCCGATTTCGGCGCGGCGTACGCCCAGCTCGCCTGGGCCTACTGGGACGCGGATGTCGGTCGGGTCGTAGTAATGGGGCTTACGACCGACGTGGCCCAGGGCAAGATCTATGAAACCCTGGAAGCGGCGGCCAGGGATCCTTCGCCGGGCTACTATCAGCTCGTCGCCGAGTTGATGGTCCGCGAGCACGACTCGGACGACGCAGTTACCGTTCTTCTGAAGTCGGTGGCGCTCGATCCCAGCGATACTTGGAATTATCTCTCGCTGGCCAATGCTCTGAATTTCAACGGCAGGCCGAAGGAAGTGCTTAGCTATCTCGATGCGGCTGCGCGCGTCGACCCAAACTCGTGGATGGACTACAGGCGCTACCAAGCCGGACTGGCCGAGTTCGGCCAGGAGAAGTTTGAGGACGCGGTTCGCTCTATCGAGAAGATGGACCTTATATCGGCCGATCCACGGGCGAAATTTTATGCCCTGCAGGTCCTTATTTCGGCTTATGGGCATCTTGGGCGCACAGACCAGGCCGCGGCGGCTTTGGAAACGCTTAGGAAGGTTGTTGGGCGGGTGGACAGGGGGCCGAGCCAGTTGATGACCCAGGATTACATGGTGTTCAAGAATACGGCCGATATCGAACGCCTTTTGGCCGGGCTGACCAAGGCAGGTGTGCCAGAGCTGCCGGCATTGGCAAAGGCAGGCATGAATCCGAAGGACCGGCTCACAGGGGCGGAAATAAAGTCTCTCATGTTCGGGCACGAAACGCGCGGAAAATTGGTAATGCCCACGTTCCTGCCGATGCAGCGCACAACCTCGGTCGACGGCGCCGTCAGCGAGACCGTTGGCCAGAGGAGCAGCGTAGGAACCTCGTGGGTGCAAGGCGATTTCTTGTGCAACGCCTTTCCCAGAGAACTGACAAGCTGTGGGGCGATTTTTCGCAATGTGTTCAGGACGCCGGGGCGCGACGACGAATACAAGGCCGTTTACCGCGGGGACCAGTTCGAGTTTTCGGTCGTCAAGTGAACTCCCAAATGCCGCAAGGCCGTAAGTCTGCTTGCCGAGTAGACGCGACGTTGTTGGCATAACTGCAAACGTCGACAATTGGCGCGAGTGCGCCCATTACCGTGGTCCACTTAATCGGACACGCCGCAAGTCGCAAGTCGGTAACCTTTCGAACAGAATCCTCGGAGGCGGCTCCAGGCGAGACGTACAATTTGCGGGCTCGGATCGGGCGCTGCGGCTGTGGAGGGCGGCATGGGAGAAGGACCATGCCTAGTTGGAACCGAGGCCACATTGTTGGCCAGAAGCCTCCGCTCAAGCCACGAGAAGTCTGGAGCATCCGGACGCGACTGCAGGTATCAGGCGCAGAACGCGATCTTGCGCTGTTCAATCTCGCGATCGACAGCAAGCTGCGCGGTTGCGACTTGGTCACGATCACCGTCGGAGACGTCGCCCTTTCGGGTAGCGTGCGTGATCGGGCGGTTATCGTACAGAAGAAGACAGGGCGGCCAGTGCAGTTCGAGATCACGGAGCAGACACGCGCGGCCGTCGGTGCATGGATAGCACGCCGAGGCCTGACCGAAAGGGATTTCCTTTTCCCCAGCCGGGTTCGCGCTAAGCCGCACATGTCTACGAGGCAGTATGGGAGGATCGTAGGCAGATGGGTGGCCAGCATCGGCCTCGACCCGAAACGATACGGTACGCACTCAATGAGGCGGACAAAGGCGTCGCAGATCTACAAGAAGACCGGCAACATCCGAGCTGTGCAACTGCTTCTCGGTCACACGAAGCTGGAGAGCACCGTCCGTTACCTCGGCATCGAAGTCGATGACGCATTGGCGATCTCTGAACAGGTTGAACTCTGAAGTATGCGGAGCGGCGCATTCACAAGCGTCGCTCCGTGACCCGATGCGGACGCTTGATCACTAGGAGCGTATCGTCCGCTGCTGCCAAAAGCTGTCACCGCCGCGGTAACCTGTCGGTCTCCGAGCCCCCAATTCTTCGAGAGGGACCTTCCAGCTTCGACAGAAATCCGGGCCTACAGCATTTCCCCGGCATCTGAGTTAATATTGCGGGTGAAGGATCCGAATTCAGCCTTGGGAGAGCTGTGTGGACGTTGCCGCTTGGTTGCGAGGCCTCGGCCTCCAGCAATACGAGCAGGCATTTCGCGACAACGCGATCGACGCGGAAGTCCTGCCGGAACTGACCGATGCCGACCTCGAGAAGCTCGGTATGCTCCTCGGTCATCGCAAGCGATTCCGCAAGGCGGTGGTGGGGCTGGGGCCGTCGTCAAGCCGTCCCGACGCGAGCACCGATGACATCACGGCTCGGAGCCGCACCCGGGAGCTAAGCGCGGAGCGTCGACAGCTGACCGTCATGTTCGTGGATCTCGTCGGCTCGACGGCGCTGTCGACGCGTCTGGATCCCGAGGACCTACGTGAGACCATCGGAGCGTATCACCTCTGTGTCGCCGATACGGTCGCCCACTTCGGCGGCTTTGTCGCCAAGTATATGGGCGACGGAGTCTTGGTGTATTTCGGCTACCCGCAGGCGCACGAGAACGCCGCCGAGCAGGCGGTGCGCGCTGGCCTTGCTCTCGTCAATGCCGTTAGGCGACTCCCGGAGCCCGAGCCATTGCGGGTTCGTATCGGCATCGGCACCGGACAGGTCGTCGTTGGCGATCTGCTCACCGCCGGCGAAGGGCAAGAGCGCGGCGTCGTGGGTGAGACGCCGAACCTCGCCGCCCGCCTGCAAGCTCTTGCCGAACCCGACGCGGTCGTGATCGGGCCTCAAACGCGGCAGCTGGTCGGCGATCTTTTCGAATATCGCGATCTTGGCGCCGTCGAGGTGAAAGGCTTTCCGGAGCCGATCCATCCCTATCAAGTGTTTCGTGAGAGCGCTGTCGAAAGCCGGTTCGAGGCG
This sequence comes from Mesorhizobium kowhaii, assembly GCF_003253745.1. Classification (GTDB taxonomy): domain Bacteria; phylum Pseudomonadota; class Alphaproteobacteria; order Rhizobiales; family Rhizobiaceae; genus Mesorhizobium; species Mesorhizobium kowhaii. The sequence continues at coordinate 14,612 of NZ_MZXV01000051.1, read as the reverse complement.
CTGCATGGGACGACGCCCACGCCGCTAGTCGGGCGTGAGGAGGAGGTCGAGCTGTTGCAGCGCCACTGGCATCGCACGAAAAGTGGTGAAGGTCGTGTGGTGCTGCTCTCGGGCGAGCCCGGCATCGGAAAGTCGCGCCTCACCGTCACCTTGCAGGAGCGGATACAGAACGAGCCACACACCCGCTTGCGCTATTTCTGTTCGCCGCACCATCAAGACAGCGCGCTCCACCCGACCATTGCGCAGCTAGAACGTGCCGCCGGGTTGGAACGCGACGACCCACCTGAGAGGAAGCTGGATAAGCTTGTGGCCATGCTTGCCGCGGCCTCGCCTGAGGACGTGGCGCTGCTGGCCGAGCTGCTGTCGTTGCCGACCGAAGGCCGTTTCCCGCCTCTCCAACTGACGCCCCAGCGTAAGAAAGAGAAGACCTTCGATGCGCTGCTCCGGCGGCTCGAAGACCTGGCGCGACAAGGTCCGGTGCTGATGCTCTTCGAGGATGTGCACTGGATCGACCCCAGCTCGCGCGAGCTGCTCGACCTGGTAGTCGAGCGGGTGCAGCGCCTGCCAGTGCTGCTTCTCCTCACGTTCCGCCCCGAGTTTCAACCGCCGTGGACCGGGCAGGCGCACGTCACGGTTCTTGTCCTCAACCGGCTCGACCGTCGTGAAGGCGCCGCGCTGGTCCGGCGGGTCGCCGGCACCGGAGAGCTGCCGAGCGACGTTGTCGCGGAGATCATCGAGCGCACTGACGGGGTGCCACTGTTCGTCGAGGAGCTGACCAAGGCGGTGTTGGAGGGGGGCAACACCAGGACAGTGCTCTCAAGAGTTGCTGCGACGGCGCTGAACGTGCCCGCCACGCTGCATGCCTCGTTGATGGCGCGGCTCGATCGCCTCGGCTCAACCGTTAAGGAGGTCGCACAGGTCGGCGCGGTTGTCGGTCGGGAGTTCTCCTACGAATTGCTGGCAGCGGTCGCACAGCGAAATACCGCTGATCTAAATGGTGCACTGGATCAACTCGTCGGCGCCGGTCTGGTGTTCTGCCGCGGGACGCGGCCATTGGCTACCTACCTCTTCAAGCATGCGCTCGTTCAGGACGCAGCGTATGGCACGTTGCTGCGCGCTAAGCGCCAGGAGCTACATAAGCGTGTCGCAGATGTGTTGGAGGAAAAGTGGACCGAAATCACTGAAGCGCAACCCGAGCTCCTCGCGCACCACCTTCAGGAGGCTGGGGATTGGGCGGGCGCGCTCGATCACTGGCAAAAGGCGGGAAGGGCCGCCTTGGCCAGAGCTGCCACTCGGGAAGCCGTGTCGCACTTTGCCAGTGCCATTGACTGCAGCAGGAGACTTGGCGATGTGTCCGGCGGCGCCGAACGGATGACACGTCTCCACCTTGCGATGGCTAATGCCTTAATGCAGGCTGAAGGGTATCGTTCTGAGCGCCTTAGGAAGACGCTTGAAGATGCACGTCTTGTCGCCGCGAACACTGCATTGGTCGAATTGCAATGTGACGTTGCGCTTTCACTCGCTCCATTTTTTTATGCCACTGGGCGCAATCACGACTATCTGATGCTCGCCGATGAGCAGCTAAAAAAAGGCGCCGATCACCTTCCTCCAGGCTATTTGAGTGCCCTTTTGGCGACAAGGGGGATGGCTCATTATAACCGGGGAGAACAACCGCAGGCAACGGAGGCTTTGCGGAATGCCTTAGATCTGATTGATCGTGTTGACCCAAGTTTTCGAATTTTGTTCGCCGGTGCGGATCAACGTGTCTCTACCCAGGACTATCTTATCGGTTCGCTGATCATTTTGGGCTTCATCGACGCTGCAGCCGAAGATAACGAGCGCTTGGTTCGAAATGTTGACCAATTCGACAAGCCCTTCGACTTAGCCTGGCGTCTTCTCGCTCAGTGCGATTTTTATGCGCTACTCGGTCAATACGAGGAACTCCTTGAGAACGCTACGAAGATCGTTGAGATTTGCGAACGGCATGGCTACACGGCGCGTCGAAGCAGCGGCGTTCGGTGGCGTGGTCATGCCCGCTCGCATTTGGGCGAACTGGATGCCGGCATCGATGACGTCCGGGAGAGTTTGGTTCTTTGGCGTGGGCACGGCGTCGTATTTCATACCCCTGAGAAAGCATGCGAACTTTGTGATCTGCTCCTGCGCGCCGGTCGCATCGAAGACGCATCGAAAATGCTCGATGATGTCGATACGCTCGTTTTCGATACGGACGAGGCGTGCTCCCTTGCAGAATGTATTCGCCTTCGTGGCCAAATCGCCGCGGGCAGAGATGACCTGACGGGTGCCGCGCACCTATTCGAAACAGCGATTGCCATTGCCCGTCGGCAACAAGCGAGACTCTTCGAGCTTCGCGCCGCAACGCAACTAGCACCAGTTCTGGCACGTCAAGGTCGTGCCCATGAGGCCGCGACGCATCTGCAAGCGGTGGTCCACACATTTAACACTAGGTATCCAATCGTCGACCTCATCGCGGCACAAAGGGCGCTGGACGCCCTGAGCCGTTGAGGTCGCACCATCTGCATCGGTTCCGACAGCGTAGTTTGCGAGCTTGGCTCATTGCGCACCCGAGACGCGCGTTAGTCCGTTTGGACTGGAATGTAACGGAATGGTTGAGATGAGACGTTCACGCTTGTCCCCGCGTAGGTCCGAACATGGCGCTAAGCAGACTATCCAGGCCACGAATAGTGCTGCGAATTCCATTCTGCCGGCAAGTGCTGAAGCAAATTGGCGGTGATCATCGTTGCGGGTTGGCGTCCGTCGAGTACCATCTCGACCAGCGCAGGCGAAAGCAGAGTAAGCTGCAATAAACGTCTGACATACGATGCGCTGATTTTCTCAGTTTTGGCGATATCCTCGGCACTCGCGCATGCGCCCTGCTCCAGCATCTGCTGCCAGCGATAGGCGCGGGCGATCGCCTTGATGAGGGTGTTGTCGACGCGAGGCCGTACAGAGGCCCATTGCTCTTGGCCAACCGCCGCAACGATGAGCTTTCGCCCTCCCCGCTTGCGAACCGTCAGCGGAATCTGAATGGTGATGCTGCTTCCATCTTGCCCCCGAAGGGATTTTGGCGATAGCAGGATTGTGGGCCTTCCTCAGCGTATTTCCGCCACAACCGTCCCGAGACCGGGTCCGTCACGCCGAAATCGCCGCCGAGGTCCTCGAGCATATCGCGGAATGTGTCGAGAATGCTGATCATCGACACCCGCGCAGCGGCGAGGCTGTCCATGTCATTCTACTCGCCAAGCATGCAGAATGTGCGCTCGCCCGTCTTGATCAGGGCGCCTTTGCGAAAGCCCTTGGCGTTTAGCGAGATTTTCTCATGCGCATCGACGAATGCCTTTTCCTTGCCTGGCTTGGTGCGAAAGCGGACGACGTTAATAGGCGGTCATATCTTCCTCCATCAGTTCGGGGTTATGCGCTACGGACGAGCCTCCAGAACCATGTTGAACGGCGTCTCGGTGGCCCGGCGGAAGCGCTTGAAACCGCCGCTGGTCACCACCTTGCGCAGCCTCGCCTCGCCAGCCTGGGCGCCGAGCCCGAGCCCGACCTCCTGCGACAGCGAGGCCGGCGTGCACACAAAGGTAGAGGCGGCATAGTAGACGCGTCCGACGGGATTGAGGTTGGCAGCCAGGTGATCATGCGCGAACGGCTCGACGATCATCCAGGTGCCGTCCGGCTTGAGCGAACCATGGACGTGCGTGGCGGCACCCGTTGGGTCGCCCATGTCATGAAGGCAGTCAAAGAAAGCGACGAGGTCATAGGTGCCGGGATAGGTCTTGGCGGCCGCGATCTCGAAGCGCGAGTTGGCGCTGACGCCGGCTTCCTCAGCGGCCTTGCGGGCGCGCTCGATCGAAGGGGCGTGATAATCGAAGCCGACGAAGCGCGACTTCGGAAAAGCGCGCGCCATGAGCACGGTCGATGCGCCATGGCCGCACCCGACATCCGCCACCTCGGCGCCGCGTTCGAGCTTTTCGACGACACCGTCGAGAGCCGGCAGCCAGGAGTCGATCAGATTGGCGTTGTAGCCTGGCCGGAAGAACCGCTCCGTGCCGCGAAACAGGCACGCGCTGTGCTCATGCCAGCCAACCCCCTTGCCTGACACGAACGCCTGCCTCACTTTCTCCTCGTCCAGCCACAGCGTCGACAGAACCTCGAATGCGCCGGCCATGAAGGCCGGGCTGTCCTCGTCGGCGAAGACCAGTTCCTGTTCGGCATTGAGATAGAACCGGTCGGTGGCCTCGTCGTAGTCGACGTAGCCCGCCGCCGCCTGCCCGGACAGCCATTCCCTGATGAGGCGTTCCTGGGTGCCGGTGCCATTGGCAAGTTCGGCGGACGTCATCTTGCCGCCTTCGCGCAAGGCCTTGAACAGGCCGAGCCTGTCACCCAGCAGGACACCCGCGCCGGTTGCGATCGCACCCAGATCGCCGACCATCTTCCCCAAGAATGCGTCCAGTTTTTCCTGACCAGCGTCCGACATCAACATCTCCCTTCGGGCTCGCGGTGGTTTTCCCTTTGGCGATACCCCTGTGTGGCAGCAATGCTTCTCAAACGATATTGACGCGCCGCGTCACCTGGCCATTGCTCTCCCAATATGTGTGTTTCTTGGCAATCAAGGGATCGTCCATTGCCGGTTGAATTTCTCCCGTGATGCCGATCGCGCGCGAGGTCACCGTGTGTTCTCCAGGGGAGGCGTTTTGCCAGCCGAGGGACCAGATCTTCCAGGCGTGTTCGGCCTCCTCACTATGGTCAATGGTCGCCGGTGTCCAAGGCCCTTGATCGATTTGCACTTCGACCCGGTCGATCGGCGCACCCCAGGCTGCCCCAATGATGGAATACTCTGAGTCTTTCTGGGTGACCTTTGCGGGCGCGGACTTTATCCGGGCTCGGCCGACCGAGGTCTCGGCCCACACGGTCTCGCCATTGTGGTCTTCCTCCCGGATGGTGACATAGTCGCGGGCCATCAGCAGGCTCATGAAGCGGGTGTCGCGAACCTCAATGCCCTTCAGCCACTTGACGTTGGCGATTCCGTACCAGCCCGGAACAATCAACCGCACCGGAAAACCATTGGCCGGCGGCAAGGCCGCTCCGTTCATTTCATAGCAAAGAAGATTGTCGGGATTCATCGCGTCGGCGAGCGACATGCTGCGAGCAAAGTTCTGCTTCATCTTGACGTCGCGTATGGGGATCTCGCCCTTGTCGGTACCGAAAAAGACAACCTCGATGCCGTTGGCCGAAACACCGGCTTCCTCAAGGATCGGGGCGAGCGGCGTCCCCGCCCAACGGGCATTGCCGATGCCGCCGGTGAAAAATGGAAAGCCATGGTTGCCCGAGCATTCCACTGTGAAAACGACCTCCTGCCGCGGGCGCGACTTGATATCGGCGAGCGTCAACTTCAACGGCTTCTTGATCAAGCCGCCGATCTCAAGGGACCAGGTCTTCTCGTCGATCGTTGGTCGATCGAAATGCGAGATGCTGAAGAACTTGTCGTTTGGCGTTATCCAGCTATCCAGATCCTCCCAGACAAGCTGGCTCTGAATGCCCGCCGGATCGGGATTCTTGGTCGGCTGATCCAGCCACGGAATCACTTTCCCGCTCGGCTGTGCTGGAAAGGCGTAAGCACGACGCGAGGCATGGAGAGCGGCGATTGCGGCAAGAGCCGCGCTACCTTGAATAAGTTCTCTGCGTTGAAGATGGGGCATGCTGTTTCCTCCCAGTTGATCCGGAATGGGCTGCAGCGTGCCTGTTGAGCCGTAGCCTGATCACGGATAGGCGCCCGATGAAACAGCTGCCCCACCCGGAAACATCCGGATAGGTCAAGCAATCAGCGGCGCATCTCAAGCGTGTGAAGCATTGGACGAAACTCTAGCTTGCGTTTCGTGTCTTCAGAGTGCGCCCTTGAGAGGCAAGAGTCTACCGTCTTGGACGGTAGCTGATGGCTTGGTGCATTTCAGACGGATGTCCGGTCCCGCTAAATCACTAGCTGCCCGGAACGCTGCCAGACGTCCGCTCTGGCACTAAGCAGCCTATTCAGACCACAAATGGCGTTGCGCGTTCCATTCCTGCCAGCGATAGGCGCGGGCGATTGCCTTGACGAGAGTGTTGTCGACACGAGGCCGTGCAAAGGTCCATGGCTCCTGGCCAACCGGTGCGACGATGAGCTTGCGCCCTCCCCGCTTCCGAACCTTCAGCGGAAGCTGGATCGTGAGGGTGCTTCCGGTGACCTCGGTGTCGGGCATCAGGCTGCGCTCCTTAGGTCCAAACGCTGGTTGAGTTCGGCCGCAAGACAAGCCAGCCCCTCGGTGCGCAGGCGGATAGCAATGCTGTCGACCGCAACATCGACGCGTTCGACCAGAAGCTGGACGATGCGCGCCTGTTCGACCGGGAAGAGTTCGTCCCACAGCGGATCCAGCTCAAGCAATGCTGCCCTGACCTGTGCGGACTCTCCTGTTGCCTTTGTTGTTATAGTTGATTCGGTCTGGCATTCTGGCGCCTGGTAATAGGGATTCGATTTACAGGCCAGCCCGTCTTGATGGCAGCGGAAAGACTTTGCTGCGCATATGAAGCCATTAATCGTGATCTGCTCGCTGGATGCGGAATTCTATCTGCTCCTCAGCCACATTCTGGAGGTGGACGCCTTCACCAGTACGCTGGCTGGCTCCATCGCTGAAGTGCTGGCCCTTGCGGCGAAAAAGCCGGTCGGTGCGGTTGTGCTGGACTGTCGGCCGGACAATCACCTGGCGGCTGGAAGCGGCAGGCTGAAGCAGGATGCCCGGACCAGTGCCCTGCCCCGTATCGCTTTGATATCCCCCGGAGCGGAAGGTCAGCACATCCCGCTGTTGCAGTCCGGCGTCGACGAACGCTTTATCAGGCCATTTGCGCCGGCGAAGCTGCTCGAACACGCGAAAGATCAGAACAGCCTCGACGTCGTCGCGAATTTCAAGCCGCTTGCCGCGCCCGGGCAACGATGTCGTTTGTCAGCTTCGACATAGGGCAATTCTCCAGGGGCACGCCGGGGGGCACAAAAACGTTGCACAACTTCGCTTTTCCTTGCACCTTGCCGCACACAAGGCAAATGAGAAAACTCCGGAATTGCAAGGTTTTCAGGAGTTCATGGAACAGCGTCGCACAAACTCGCACGACTGCAATCCCAGACTGCGAATCTGGGGGTCAGGAGTTCGAATCTCGTCGGGCGCGCCAGCAAAATCAAGAACTTACGGCAAAATCAGATCGGCCAATCTGCCCAGAAAATCGGCTTGGGCAGAGTATGGGCAGATAACGCTTCGTGGTGGCCCCGGTGTCCGGTAGCGGCAGGCTATGAAAAACGCATGGGCGGCGCCACGCGGCGGCGGTAATCAGAGCGCCGGTGCATTGTCGTCCGCAACATCAACCTCTCTGATGAAATTTTGCGATAAAATTCCATCGCAGGTGTCAAATTCAACGACGCCATCGAGGGTATGCCTCCTCGATAGGCAATTTTGGCAACATGGTAAAGAAAGGTGGGTTGATGATGTTAGATGTGCTTCGCCGCCGACTCGCAAGGAATTTCACGCGACCCAGGCCGTGCTCGGTACACGCCGAAAGTCAAAAAACGGACGGCGCTGCCGCAGAAGCTCAATTGGGTGTTGCGCCGCTACCAACCGCCGCCAGCGGCACCGGCACCGCAAAGCCTGAAGGAAAATCGACAGATCCGAAGCCGATCGGACTTTTGCCGGTCGACCTAGCCGATCTGAGTAATGAAAATTTCGACTTGATCGCGAAGACCGTGTCTTCAGTCGTCCGCCGCGCTATCCCACGCAAGTTCGATCAAAGAATGGCCGCATTGGCAGGAGGAGACACGGATGCCAATCGGTTCTTCTATGTCGGCCTCGAATGGCTGGAGTTTCTGATTCGTTATGGCCGTCTGCCGCCATGGGGCAAGGTCTTGGATATAGGTTGTGGAACCGGGCGCATGGCAGTGCCTTTGTCCTACTATATCACGCACGAAGGTGAATATTACGGTTTCGATGTTCTTCAGGAATCTATTGATCATTGCAAACGTGAGATAGAGCATCCGGCGTTTCATTTTGACCGGATTGACCTGTCGCATCACCTGTACAATCAGCCTGGTGTCATCCGTTCGGATACCTACGACTTTCCCTATCCCGATGAGCTTTTCGATGCCACATTTGCGGCTTCCGTATTCACACATCTCGATGTTCCGACTGCTTCAAACTATTTGCGCCAGATCCGCCGCACTCTCCGACGAGGCGGGCGAGCAATTCTTTCCTTCCACGCTATCCCGGCGGATGCGCTCTGCGGGGAAGGCGGACTCACGAGGCTCTTAGGGGTGGGCCAGGGGGAATGGGCTTATCGTTTCCGAAATCGAGGTAACGGCTACTACACACATTGTGACGAGTATGGCGCGCCCAAAAACCATTACCTCAGCGATCCTATCGGCGATCCTGTGGCTTATGAAATCGACACCTTCATCAGACTGTGTACGGAGGCGAACCTGAAAGTCATCGAGAGCTTTCCCGGTGCGTGGCGGGGCGAGTCATATCGCTTTGGTTGGCAGGACATGGTCATTCTTGAAAGATGAGCACAGTTATGGCCGGGAACTGACCCGCGAGCACCTGATTTACGCGGCACCCACCACAACTGACCGGGCAGAACACCTCTAATAGCTGCTATTCGGAAACGGGCGTATAAGGACGGGATTGATGGTGGTGTGCCCTTCTTGCTCTTTTATCAATTGTGGATGCTTGCGCCTAACAGCCAACGCCCCGCAAGTGGTCCGTCACTCATGAAGATCTTAGCGCCTCCGCAAGACGATATTCACCTTGCCAACATTATGCGGCAGCTCGACATCGGCGACGAGCTATTTTGGGTACCGGAACGTCTAGTCCAGTTCGAGCATTGGGTCGGCCACATTCCATTTGCATTTTGGCTGGTGAAGACCCTACGTCCCCGAAGAATTGTGGAACTGGGCACGCACCGCGGCAATTCATACTGCGCGTTCTGTCAGGCGATCGCTACGCTGCAGCTCAACGCGCAGGCGTTTGCCGTGGACACCTGGAAGGGCGATATTCACATGGATGCGGAGGTGGGTGTGCTTGAAGACTTCCAGGCATACCATAATCCGCGCTTCGGCGGCTTCTCGACACTTCTGCAAATGAACTTCGATGAAGCTCGCGAGATGATCGACAATCGCAGCATCGATCTCCTGCATATTGATGGAACGCACACCTACGAGGCTGTCAAACACGATTTTGAGAATTGGAAGAGTGCACTATCGTCCAGATCGGTCGTGCTTTTTCACGACACATGCGTCCACCGCGACAAATACGGAGTTTGGCGACTTTGGAACGAACTTTCAGCCAAGCATCCCTCTTTTGAATTTCGGCACAGCTTTGGCCTGGGTGTACTCGGCGTCGGCGAGGATCTTCCTCTGACTTTGCACAACCTGTTTTCTATGTCGGAAGACGACAGTGTGGCTCCGACAGTAAGAGCACTCTTTGCCTTTAGCGGAGAGGCTCATGTAAGAACGTTGGCCGTCTCGCGGCTGGAGCGGGATCTGAAGGCCGAACGTGACGATGCAGCTCATCGCGAGGCCGCGCTTCAAACCTTGGTCGAAGCAGAGCGCGACAGGCTGGAGCGGGATCTGAAGGCCGAACGTGACGATGCAGCTCATCGCGAGGCCGCGCTTCAAACCTTGGTCGAAGCAGAGCGCGACAGGCTGGAGCGGGATCTGAAGGCCGAACGTGACGATGCAGCTCATCGCGAGGCCGCGCTTCAAACCTTGGTCGAAGCAGAGCGCGACAGGCTGGAGCGGGATCTGAAGGCCGAACGTGACGATGCAGCTCATCGCGAGGCCGCGCTTCAAACCTTGGTCGAAGCAGAGCGCGACAGGCTGGAGCGGGATCTGAAGGCCGAACGTGACGATGCAGCTCATCGCGAGGCCGCACTTCAAACCTTGGTCGAAGCAGAGCGCGATGCTGCGTACCGCAGCGCTCAAGTTGCCCAGGAATCTACTGCCCAAAACAGGCAGCTTTCTGAAGAATTAGCTAATCTCCAAACCCAGCTTCGCGCATTTACAACGAGCACGGTCTGGCGCGCAACTTGGCCGATCCGTCGTGTTGCTGCCGCGATACCAGCCCCGATACGGCGGTTTGGAAGGCGCGCACTAAAGTTTGGTTGGTGGGTCGTGACGCTGCAACTGCCGAAAAAACTTGCTGAGCGCAGAGAACGAATGCTTGCTACCGCTGAGGCACTGCCCCAGCCCCTCGTGGGCAGAAGAACGAGTACAAACCAAGCTAGACGTTGTCCCCCCGATTTGGCGAAACTAATCTCAGCTTGCTTCGACGAAGCCTGGTACGATTACAAGTACGCGCTGACAGCGAGAAAACTTCGTGGCTTAGATCATTACTGCACGATCGGGGCGAAAGCGGGATATTCCCCAAATGCCGCATTTGATGAAGAGTTTTACCTCTCTGCCAATCCCGATGTCGCCAAGGCAGTTCAGGCAGGGGGGGTTCTTTGCGGCTTTGATCATTACATTCGGTACGGACGCGCTGAGGGGCGTAGCGGTCAAGGCCGGCTGCCGCACGACTATTCCCATCTTCAACCGATGTTTGACGAAGATTGGTACGATCGGACATACGAGTTAAAAGACCGGGAATTACATGGATTCGCTCATTATTTGGCCAAGGGTGGCCGCAGCAGTTGTTCTCCGCACGCAGACTTCGATGAGCAATTTTATTCAGCGTTTTACCCTGATGTCAGGTTGGCCATTTCCTCTCGCAAATATCTTTGCGGTTTCGAACACTACGTTCTCGTAGGTCGAGCGGAAAACCGTCTGACCAAACATAACCTTACGAAAACCTTGGACGTACGCCATCCGAGCCTCACCGATCCGGTTGGCATTGCTCAGGCACGTTTCATCGAACGTCGGATCGCACCGATCGCGGCGTGCTCGGGCGCGGACGAGGAGAGTTATTGGATCCTGGTTCCCACGCTTGACCCAGACATCTTCTTCGGTGGATACAAAGCACTTATTGAGTTGGTTGTGGGATTGGCTTCGCTGAAGCGTCCGATAACCATTGTCATTTGTGCTCAGGATGATGACGGTTCTTATTTTAGGTACTGGATCACGCGACAGATCCGGATCGCAGTAGCTTTCGGGACTGTCCGGATTGTCAACGGTCGACGTCTCAAAGCCCCACTACGTCTATCGCCTACGGATAAGATTTTCGCCTACTCTGCCTGGGAAGCGCACCTTGCGCACCAGATGGCAGCGCATGTCAAAAGTGGGTTGTTCGCCTGGCTTGTGCAAGAATATGAGCCGGTTTTCCACGATTATTCGGCAGAGCACGCCATCGTCGCGAGTGCCTATCAGCTGGCACACTATCCGATCTTCAATTCGACCGAGTTAAAGGATTACTTCCAGCGCCACAGGATCGGTATTTTCTCCGGCGATCGGACGCCGTCGCGAGGACGCGATTTCGCGGTGTTCGAGCACGTGTTGACCAAGCTTCGGGCGCCAACCTTGGCCGATCTGAAGGGCCGACCATCGAGGACCTTAATCTTCTACGCGCGGCCGGAAGCACACGCCAAACGCAACCTGTTTCCGCTAGCTCTCATCGCCTTAGAGGAGATGGCGCAGCAGGGAAGTTTCGTTGGGCCTTGGGAGTTCCACGGAGTGGGAGCGCTTGCCGAGATGACGATCCCGTTGGGCCGCGGTCATAAGCTCAATCTGCACGCCAAGATGACGGAGGCCGAATACGAGGTCTTCATGCACAAGGTCGATGTCGGATTGAGCCTGATGTATGCACCCCATCCAGGTCTGGTAGCCTTCGAAATGGCCTCGATCGGCGCGCGGGTGGTCACGAACACCGTCGATGGTCGCTCGGAGACGCATCTACGCGGATTGTCAGAAAATATCATTCCCTGCGAGCCGACCATATCCGGCATTAAGCAGGCTTTGACCGAGGCGATAGAGAGCTTGCACGACTTTTCAGGTCGAGTACGTGGCATGCGGATCAACCGTTCGCAAGGCGTGAAAAGTTGGTCTGAGGTCTTCAATGATGAGTTCTTCCACTGTGAGATGGACGGCTTTCTCGGAACCGATCAGCAGATTGTGTCTGAAAAGACGAGTTGAAGGCGGCACGCGCGTGATCTTTCATGCTGGTTGCTAATTCTCGCCAGCATCGCTGCGTCCCCATTAGTGGCGCGAACAGCGGCCGACAAGCAATTGCTGCCTGTAGTGGGTCAGTTTGAATTATTCTGGAATCAAAGCGGCCGCTTGATACATGATCGGAACGAAGCTCGTGGATTGCTCCCTTGGATAGCCAGCCTTGATCAGAATTGCCGGCACCATAGAAACGATATGCCTAGCCTGCGTCCTATAGCGAGCATTTCGCATAAAAATTTCGGCTATGTCGCTTGCGCTTAATTGATCCGAGCCGGTTAGATACTCGCATATCTCAGCGGAACATTTCCTGTTGAGCGGATCACCGTTTCTTTTCCCATTTCGCAGCAGATACCAGGCTACAACGCCCAGTATGATGCCTCCTACTATCCACATCGTCCCTCTCCCTAGTGGTTAGATTCTAACGCTTGGTACCCGTGACCAGATCGCTGAACCTCGTCGGTCTAACTGGCACCGGTCGGTTTGCATCCGGCAACCAGGGTCAACTCCACCTCCGGGAAATTGAATGCTTCGACGTCGGTGAAGCCTGTGGCGTTGAGCAGCGATTCAACTTCTTCGGGTCGCCAGGGATGCCCGCCCATTCGTACTACGGCGAGCGAAGTGAGAGCCTGCCGCAAAGGGTCGGGCGACACCTCCCATAGTGCAAAGTTCAATGTGCCGCCTGGGGCGAGAGCCTGGAAGACGGGCGCCAGGGAGCGCCGAATGACCTGTTCGGGCATGAAAAGCGACGGCAGCCATACCAGGTTGTAGCGGGCCAATTCGCGCAGGTTTTCGAGATTCTCATTGCGGACGGATACTCTCTCCGTCATGCCGCTGTCGGCAATGTTGCGGTGGGCAAGCGCTAGCGAAGGCTCCCAGATGTCGGTGCCGGTGACGCGCAAGTTGGGCCAAACTCGGGCTGCTTCAATGGCGATCCAGCCAACACCCGTCCCGATATCGAGAAAGGCACCTGGCTGCCTCAGCAACTCAGCCAGAGGAGCACGTTTGGTGGCTATGGCCTGAATTCTGCTAATGATATGTTTCGATGCCCTGCCCTGGGAATCCAAGACTGCCGGATCGTCATGGTGCCATCCCAGAGGACGGGAGGGATTTTCGAGGAAGTCGAGCGATTGACGGATTGTGGTACTAATGTCGGCCAGAACGACCGCCTGCTGGGCTTGGTCAAGGCCTTCGAGAAGATTAGGTTCAACTAGGTCTACAATCCGGTCGAGCTGCGATTGCAGTCGAGCATCCGCCGAAGTCCCGTCGTGCGCAAGCCGCAGTCTGGCTGCCACTGCAGCCGGCGTCTCAACCGCACCAAGCAATTCGGAACATTTAGCCAGGAGCGATTCAAAACTCATTGGCCCATCCCTAACCCGACGGAAATCCGCGCCCTCAAGATGCTGGGTAAGAGCGAACCTGTAAAGTAGCCCAAGTAAGGACCGGCTCGGCGTTTGACCAGACACGCACTGAACCGAGCGGTCCAGCCGTCCCTGACAGTTACGCGGATGCTCCGTGAGAGGTGCCTGTTCCACAGGCGCTGAGCCAGGATTGACACCTGGCATCCGCTCCAGGCCTTAGGCCGCGTCGCAGGTGATCAAAATGGTGGGGGCACCGCTGATCATCTCTGGCGCGGCCCAGCCCGTCCAGAAACCCACTTTTTTGATCAACCGGAGTAAAACGATGTCCGATACCGGTCTTGGTGGATCCCAGGCCGATCCGACTTCATCTGCCAACCGCCGCAGAGACCCTGCCCATCCCGCAAGCTTGGCTGTCCATTCAGGCGTCATGCGGCTGTCGAATGCCCATCCCTCGAACACGTCGGCCTACGCGACGGCATCTGGCCGCAGCTTGGCTACACGATCAGAATATCATTTGCCGCGAGGTTCAAGTTCGCCGTCACCGAGGCAAATTGGATCTGCGCGGCTCCACCAACGCCATCTAGGTCGTAAAAGAGTGCGCCGTGTGCCTTGTCATAGATCACGTGATCTGAGCTTGAAAGCGCTGCGGTGCCGATGCGGAACTGGTTGGCGATCAGATGTCCACCAGAATCCGCAGTGGCTGCGGAAAAGATCAAGTGGTCGAGCCAGAGTTCGTCGCTACCTTCAACGAAATCAAGAATCTTATCTACGTTGGTCGGGCCTAGCGCAGTGTCGAACACGAAATGATCATCGTTCGCGCCGCCGGTCAGGAAGTCGCTTCCGCTACCACCGTAGAGAGTATCGTTGCCATTTCCTCCCTTCAGCGTGTCTTTGTCGTCTCCGCCTCGTAGAATGTTGTCAGCAGTGTTGCCGGTGATCGTGTTGGCAAGCGCATTGCCGGCTCCGTCGATCACTGCTGTGCCAGTCAGCGTCAGGTTTTCGAGAAAAGCTCCGAGGGTGAAGCTGACCGACGAGTTGACAAGATCAATGCCGCCATCATCAAGGCT
>NZ_MZXV01000021.1 GCF_003253745.1 Mesorhizobium kowhaii | reverse complement strand
TCAGTCTTCAGGGAAACATCTTTCCATTCCTGAGGGTCGAACTCGACATCAGCTACCGCACGATCGGCCTCCATCCGACCGCATTCGCCTGCGGGATCATTCTGGTGGGGTTGCTCGGTCCGCGGGTCATCAGCCAGTTCGGTCGCCGGCGGATGCTTATGGTGGGCGTTTTCGGTTTCGCCACGGCCGCGGTGCTCTTATGTCTCGCTCCAGCGGCGCCGGTCAGCATTGCGAGCTTCGCGCTTCTTGGAATGTCGGGGGCGTTCATTCCAGTGATTGTGTTCTCAACGCTCGCCGACGTTCGCGCGGAAAACCGTGCAGTCGCATTTAACGAGGCTACCGCGATTGCCTCAATGTTTGGTATCATCGCCCCTATCCTGACTGGCCTCTGCATCTATGCTGGTCTCGGCTGGCGGAGCGCTGTTCTGGCCGCCGTTGCCTACGGCTTGGCGGTGCTCGCGAGTCTTACGCGCGTCGGCGTACCAGCGTTCGATACTGCTGCGAGCGCACCAAGCGGGATGCTCCCACTTGCATATTGGGCCTACTGGACCGCGGTCGCGTTTGGGATCGCGACAGAATTCTGTGTGCTCCTTTGGGCGCCGACGTTCCTCGAAAGCGTGGTCGGCTTATCCGCTGCGGCCGCGGCTACGGCGGCCGTTGCATTTGCCGTCGCCATGGCCGTCGGGCGCCTCGCAGGGAGCCGCATTCTCCGCATAATCGCTGTGCCGACGCTGTTTGTTGTGGCAGTCACCGTGGCGCTCTTGGGCTTCTTGTTTTATTGGGGAACGAGCGATGCGGCGGTCTCAATCGCCGGCCTGTTCGTCCTCGGCTTCGGAATCTCGCTCTTCTATCCGCTCGTCTCCGGTCAGGCGATCGGTGCGACCCTCGTGGCCCAGCACGACAGGGCGAGTGCCCGGACGGCGCTCGCTGGGGGCGTGGCGATCCTTACCATGCCGGGGTTGCTGGGCGAACTTGCCGGTCGCGTCGGGCTGCACAACGCCCACTTGCTGGTGCCGACGCTCATCGTTGCTATGCTGGCCGCTTTCCTGGTCGGTCGGGAGCTGGAGCGCCGATATCCATTCGCGCACCTAGATCAGTAGTCCGGCGCGCCCTGTTCTGGAGAATCCAACAGCAGATCATTCAGCGAACTCGGTGTTCGCTACAATCGAACATTCAAAATGCAGCGCAGTGCTTACATGTCGGACGGCAACCTCGTCTGGGCTAGCTCATCGTGGCAGCCCGCCGTTTCTAAAAGGAAGGATCAGCAACCTTGAAT
>NZ_MZXV01000077.1 GCF_003253745.1 Mesorhizobium kowhaii | reverse complement strand
TAGAGCGGGATGAATTTAGGTTGGTACATACCCGGCCTCGGTGAAGTAATTTCTGCATTCGGTTGAAGTGACGGTGCCGAGGATCTGACCGATGGCTTCGCAGACGGTCTCGACTGTTCGTCTGGCAGCCTTGCGCAGCCAATGCTTGAGCTTGGCGAAGAGCTTCTCGATGGGGTTCAGATCGGGCGAGTATTTGGGCAGCAAGAACAACCTGGCGCCGGCCGCGCGGATGGCGCGGCGCACGGCCTTGCCTTTATGTGAGCCGAGATTGTCCATGATGACGATGTCGCCGGGCTTGAGGACTGGGACGAGAACCTTGTCGACATAGAGCTGAAAACGCTCGCCGTTGATCGGTCCGTCGATGAGCCATGGTGCATCGACGCAGTCATGACGCAGCGCCGCCAGGAAGGTCATTGTCTTCCAATGGCCGTGCGGCACCTTGGCCTTGATCCTCTCGCCGCGCGGCGCCCATCCCCTGAGCGGTGCCATGTTGGTTTTGGTCCATGTCTCGTCGATGAACACCAGACGGGAAGGATCGATGCGGTCCTGATACTTTGCCCACTGTGTCCGCCTGCGCGCCACATCCGGGCGATCCTGCTCAGCCGCGATCAGCGTCTTTTTTTGTGACTGAGCTTCTCGGCGTGGACGAACTCCCACACCGAGCGGTAGTCGACCGCAAGGCCGCGCTCGGCCAGCTCGATCACAAGACCGCGCAGCGTAAAATCCGTGGCCCGGCAGCGCACCAGAAGCCAGTCCCGATGCTCACCGGCAATCTTCTTCGGCCGGTGCCCACCCATCTTGCCGGGTGCAAGGCTGCTCGTTTCGCGCAAGCGGCGCACCCACCTGATGACGGTGCTGATACCAACTCCATAGCGCACCGAGGCCTGCCGTCGCGACAGCCCCTCCCGCTCAACCGACGCAACAACCCGTTCGCGAAGATCCATCGAATAAGGCTTGCCCATCCTTACCAACCTCCTTGCCTAGCAAGAAGGTTGAATCAGATTTGCCACCCTAG
>NZ_MZXV01000035.1 GCF_003253745.1 Mesorhizobium kowhaii | reverse complement strand
TGGGTATAGGCGATGTAATTGTAGGAGCTTGCATATTGCTGGTTGAACTGCTTCGAGCCTTCGAGCCAGGTGCCCTCCACCCCGCCCTCGAAGACGATATTGCCGCGCTCCAGATATGTCGCGTCGCCGGTGTGCTGGTAGACAAAGCCGAACCCATTCACGATCAGCATGTTCAGGTCGGCGGCCGGCCCATCCTGCTCTCCCGTGGCGGACGTTTCGTCGATATATTGAAACGCCTTGGCCGTGGCATCCCATTCGTGGGCCCACATGTAATCGAGATTGGTCTTGATGAAGGACACGATGCGCGGGTCGGCGTCGACCTGCTCGTAGTAGTTCGTCAAGGCCTCGTTCATGAGCCCGTTCATGAACGGCTTGTCGATCGGCGCGCCGTCAGGGGTCGCG
Source organism: Mesorhizobium kowhaii (assembly GCF_003253745.1). Lineage (GTDB taxonomy): Bacteria > Pseudomonadota > Alphaproteobacteria > Rhizobiales > Rhizobiaceae > Mesorhizobium > Mesorhizobium kowhaii. The sequence continues at coordinate 616 of NZ_MZXV01000035.1, read as the reverse complement.
CCGTCCACGAAGTGCGGACGCGAGCCGTCGGCATGCTGGAAGCCGGAAGTCAGGATCTTCTCCACGAGCGACTTGGCCAAAGCGCGGAAATCGTTGCCGCCGGAGACCCCCCAGTCTTCACCATTGGGCTGGATGTTGGGGACGCCAACGGAAGGCGCATCGATGAGGATTGCCTGCGTGAGCGTTTCCAGGGCGCGCGCCTGCTCGCGGCCCTCCGACTGATGCGGGTCGAACAGGTTGGCCCAATTATTCTCCGTGTTCCACGGATTGACGACCTGGTCGGCCATCTTGCCGATGGCGCTCAGGCTGGCCTGGTCGCCATTGAGCAGATAGTGGGCGGTGATGCCCTTGGGCATGGACCACCAGGAGGCCACGCCGTAGTTATTCCCCTCGACATAGTTCTTCAGATAATCGTCAGCGATCGCATTGCCGCGCTCGAGATAAACCTGCTCGCCGGTGCGCGCATACCAGACATAGTTGATGAAGGCGCGGTCGTAATAGTTCGCCGAGGCCCAGTCAGTGCCGTCAGCCGCCCAGTGGCTATCATTATAGGTGGCGAAATCCTGCTCATACCGCGCGAACGCGCCCCCCAACGAAGACGACTCCGAAACCGAAA
>NZ_MZXV01000028.1 GCF_003253745.1 Mesorhizobium kowhaii | reverse complement strand
TGGCGCCCGCGAAAAAGACTTTGTAAGGTGGGGGGCATGCCTTGAAGATGGAAGGCGCTATGGAGCTACGGCACCTTCGCTATTTCGTCGCGGTCGCCGAGGAGGGCAGCCTGACGCTCGCGGCTGAGAAAAGGCTGCACACGGCGCAGCCTTCGCTGAGCCGCCAAATCCGCGATCTCGAATACGAGGTCGGCGTTCCGCTGATGAATCGAAGCGTGCACGGTATCGAATTAACCACCGCCGGGCGCGCCTTCCTCGACCATGCACGGCTGGCGCTTACTCAGGCGGAGGCGGCCGCGGAGGCAGCGCGGCGAGCCGCGCAACCCATTGAACGGACTTTCGTCGTGATCAGCACGCCGCCAGGCTTCACCGCGAACTGGCTGGCGCCGCGGCTCTACCGCTTCGCAAGCGCTTACCCCGAGATCGACGTTCGCGTTTCCTCGTCCGGCAGCAATGCCAATTTCACGACCGACGGCGTCGACGTTGCGATACGCAACCTGCCGATCGACGCTGCGGCTGACTCGGCACTTGTGATCGAGAAGCTGATCGAGCTGTCCATCGTGCCGGTATGCAGCCCTGGGCTGATCCAGATGCACGGGCCTTTGGAGCGGCCGGAGGCGCTCAAGCGTGTGCCGCTGATCCATGACGACACGCTCGCCGGCCGCGCCCAGGTGCCAGACTGGGCCGACTGGTTCAAGGCGGCAGGCGTCGACGCCGTCGATGTCAGTCGCGGGCTGCGCTTCAACAGCGCCGATCACGCGCTCGATGCCGCAGGCGAAGGTGCCGGCGTGCTGCTTGCGCACGATGTGCTGGCCTATGACGACCTACGCACGGGGCGGCTCGTGATACCAGTCGAGCTCGCCCTGCGCTCGGGCCGAGCCTATCACCTCGTCTGCGCAAAAAGCCGGAGGGAGCACCCTCATGTGCAGGCCTTCTGTACTTGGGTCAAACAAGAGGTGGCCGCGCTTGACTGGACGCAAGTGCACCGGACCGGCGGGTCGCACGTGCAGTCTTGAATGCAGCAACAGTGCGCCCCCG
>NZ_MZXV01000036.1 GCF_003253745.1 Mesorhizobium kowhaii | reverse complement strand
GGGCCTGTTGCGCAGTAGCCCGGGATGTTGAGGGGGCAGAAATTGCAGGGATTTCGCTCGTATTTGTGAGTCTCTGGCGCCTTGTTTGGGGTTTTGGGCGGCGGCTCGGCCCGTGCGGCCGGACTGCAGGCGCACCTATCCTGTGATGGCGACCCATCGGCGCATGTTGAAGGCGATCGCCGCCAAGGTCACTTGGGCCGTCGCCTTCGCCAGCCCGACATAGCGGATCGTGGTCAGCCTCATGCGGTTCTTGAGCGTCGCGAAGGTGGTCTCCACCGCCGCGCGGCGTCTGGCGATCAGGCGGTTGTAATGTTTGAGCCGCGGCGGCAGCGGATGGTGCTTGTTGGGGCGCCGCGCAATGCGAGCCTTCTTGCCTTCGGCTTTGAGCCGACGGCGGCGGGCATGGGTGTCGTAGGCGGCGTCCGCCCACACCGTCTTCTCGTCGCCGCAGATCAAATGATCGGCCATCACCGTGTCGTTGACGTTGGCAGGCGTCGTGATCACTTTGCGGATCAGACCAGAGCCTTCGTCGACCCCGACGTGAGCCTTGTAGCCGAAGGTGAAGCCGCTCTTGCCCTGCCGCACGGTAGGGCGGGCATCCGCATCCTTCGAGGCCCGCTCACCCGAAGGCGGCGCCGAGACCGCATCGATCAGCGTGGCATCCAGCATCGTGCCCCGCTTCAGGATCACGCCGGCCTTCTCCAACTGCCGGTCCAGTTCGCCAAACAGCTTCTCAAGCAGACCTTCGCCGACAAGTAGATTGCGAAAGCGCGAAAGCACCGTGTGGTCGGGAATGCTCTCCTCCAGCCCGAGCCCGACAAAGCGACGGAACGACAACCGGTCGCCAAGCGCTTCCTCAAGTTCACGGTCCGACAGTCCATAGAGCGATTGCAGCAAAAGCGCCTTGAACAGCACCAGCGGCGGCCACGCCGCCCGACCCGGACCGCCATCGCGCAGCGGGTTGAGCAGCTTCTCGAAGCGATACCACTTCACCAGACCCGACAACCGGTCGAGCGGCGATGAGCCGCCCACAAGCTTGGTGCCCAGAAAAGCCTCCGCCAAGCTCAACTGACCCGTCCGCTTCACTGCCATCCTGATGTCCTCCGAGCTTCTGTCTCAGAGAATCACAACCAGCGAATTACGCAACAGGCCC
>NZ_MZXV01000067.1 GCF_003253745.1 Mesorhizobium kowhaii | reverse complement strand
ATGGCAAAAGGTAAATTCGAGCGTAACAAGCCTCATGTGAACATCGGCACGATTGGTCACGTTGACCATGGCAAGACGTCGCTGACGGCGGCGATCACGAAGTATTTTGGCGAATACAAGCGCTACGACCAGATCGACGCGGCACCTGAGGAGAAGGCGCGCGGCATCACGATCTCGACGGCGCATGTCGAATACGAGACGGCCAACCGCCACTACGCTCACGTCGACTGCCCCGGCCACGCCGACTATGTGAAGAACATGATCACCGGTGCGGCGCAGATGGACGGCGCGATCCTGGTTGTTTCGGCTGCCGACGGCCCGATGCCGCAGACCCGCGAGCACATCCTGCTGGCCCGTCAGGTCGGCGTGCCGTCGATCGTGGTGTTCCTGAACAAGGTCGACCAGGTTGACGACGCCGAGCTGCTCGAACTGGTCGAGCTCGAGGTTCGCGAACTCCTGACCAAGAACGAGTTCCCCGGCGACGACATTCCGATCGTCAAGGGTTCGGCGCTTGCGGCTCTTGAAGATTCGGACAAGAAGATCGGCGAGGACGCGATCCGCGAGCTGATGGCTGCGGTCGATGCCTACATCCCGACGCCGGTTCGTCCGCTCGACAAGCCGTTCCTGATGCCGATCGAAGACGTGTTCTCGATCTCGGGCCGTGGCACGGTGGTGACCGGCCGCGTCGAGCGCGGCGTGGTCAAGGTCGGCGAGGAACTCGAGATCATCGGCATCCGTCCGACGACCAAGACGACCTGCACCGGCGTTGAGATGTTCCGCAAGCTGCTCGATCAGGGCCAGGCTGGCGACAACATCGGCGCGCTGCTGCGCGGCGTCGACCGTGAAGGTGTCGAGCGCGGCCAGGTTCTGGCCAAGCCGGGCACGGTGAAGCCGCACAAGAAGTTCGTGGCCGAAGCCTACATCCTGACCAAGGACGAAGGTGGCCGTCACACGCCGTTCTTCACCAACTACCGTCCGCAGTTCTATTTCCGCACGACGGACGTGACCGGCATCGTGTCGCTGCCGGAAGGCACCGAGATGGTGATGCCGGGCGACAACATCACGGTCGATGTCGAACTGATCGTGCCGATCGCCATGGAAGAGAAGCTGCGCTTCGCCATCCGTGAAGGCGGCCGCACCGTCGGTGCCGGCATCGTCGTCACCATCAA
>NZ_MZXV01000027.1 GCF_003253745.1 Mesorhizobium kowhaii | reverse complement strand
ACCCGCGGACCGAGCAACCCCACCAGAATGATCCCGCAGGCGAATGCGGTCGGATGGAGGCCGATCGTGCGGTAGCTGATGTCGAGTTCGACCCTCAGGAATGGAAAGATGTTTCCCTGAAGACTGATAACGAATTGGAAGAAACCAAGTACGAGATAGAGCTGCCAAATCCGCGGCCCAGGCGCAATCGTATTGGCCTCTACCGCGTGCGTAGGAAGCGTGCTGCACATCTGTCCTCCCGCCAGAAGCAGACACTAGCAGGCTTTTCGTTGCGGAACGAGCCGTACTGGGCGTGCTGGTCTCCGCAAGTAGAACATTGGAAAATCGTCAGGCTATCGCGTGAGATTGACGAGGCTCGCAACTCCTAAGAATGCCCAGCTTCCCGGCCCCGATCCGCGCAAGAATCCGGCCGCCAGAGACCTCGTAGTCCGCGCCGTGGGCTTCGTCGATGACTGCTTCATCCGTAAGAGCGGACAACAAGCCGGTGCTGGGCAATGTCCCGGATGGGGTCAGTCAGGGACCTCTGACCTACCGGATCGATTGTCCGCTATCGCTTTTTGGACGCCAGAAACTGCCGGTCGGCAAACGGCCCTAGGCTGCCGAGCGGGGGTAACTCGGCGGAAGATGGATTGTTCCATAGGTTGGAACCATGCACATCAAATGCTCGTTCATCTGACTGGTATGCAGGAGGAGAACGAAGAAATGGCTGTCAAAAAAACGAGCGACACCAGCCGCGTGGTGAAGGGCCAGGAGTTGGAGGTGCAACACCTAGCCGAAACTACCGACTTATCACCCAATCAGGCGCGCGCGCTGCTCCGTAAGCACGGCAACGATTGGGCGAAGATCAAGGACAAAGCCGAGAACTACAAGGCCGAAAGCTGACGCACCACACTCGCGTATGAAGAGGTGCGGCAAATCATGCGGCTAGCGACCAAGGCTCCGCCCCAAGAAAAATTAGGCGACCTTGAGTTCCTTGACCGCCTTCTCGAAGGCGGACTTGATGGGCCTGGATATGTCCTCGGCGGCTTTGGTAGCGGCGGCCTGGAGTTCCTTGGCCTGCTCGACGGTCTGTTCAACCTGCTTGCGGACGAAAGCGGTCTGCAGTTCCACGAATTCGGAAGGCGATTTAACGCTCACCAGAGCTTCAAAGTGCGAGAAGGCGGCTTCAGTATTGGCGCGCAGAACGGCAATTGTCTTCAGCGACAGATTGCTGCCAACGGCTTTGGCGGTTTCGAAGCTCGCCTCGAGAGCCTTCTGGGTCTCCTCGGCGCCGGTCTTCACCTTGGCATAGGCTTCCTTCGTCTGCTCGACGCCCTTTTCGGTAGCCGCGCTCACATATTCGATAGCCTTGGAAGGGTCCAACGCGGAGCTTACGTTCTCGAGAAATTCAGGGGTATTTTCCGTGGTCTTGGACATTTTCCATCCTTTCAGAGGCGGCGGCTTTGACAGAAAGCCGTCTCGTTCGTTTGGAGCATTACGTACGGAAACCTGTGTGCAATGCAACATCTATATTGCACTGCACCAAAGATTGTTGGTGGGCCGTGAGGCGTGGGAACGACCGGCAGAGAATCCTTGACGCTCGCGGATCAGCCACCTTTTGTAGGCCATGCGAATGTTTCTGCCTCGCGCCGCTAAGGAGACAGCACACCGTCGGGGTGCACGGGAGTGACCGCGCACGGTTGGCTCGCGTTCCGGAATTGCCCGAGGATGCTAACAGCTGTCATGGCCTTCTGCGGCAACGGATTGCTTAATGCTCTTGAACTTTGACTAAGACCAACGTTGAGATGTCCACGTCGTCGCGAGCGATATACCGGGGCAACTCGGTTGCGGCACCATCGATCATCGCGGCCTCTATCGCCACCTTAGCCTGCTTGAGCGCGCTGCCGATCGACTGCCCGCTGGCAAGGGCTGCATAGAACTGCTGGGCGAAAAGAATGGCTGCAAGGTCCAGCACGCTGTCGGACATTGCAATTACGACCGGGACGGCAGGCAAAATGACATCCGCTCCGTCCAGCGTGTCGCAAGCATTAAGAACAAGGAGCGTCGAGGGACTATCAGTTGCATCGAGCGCCTTGACCAGCAACTGAAACGACACTTGCCGCTCAGACGCGGTTTCGAGCATCCCGCCGTCCATTAGCAGGCTTTCCCCGCCGCCGTGACCCGAAAAATGGATGACATGAGGCCGGACATCGTTGAGCCCGTCAATCAAGTCCTGAAAGGTCGCGGCGGGGCGCTGCTCGATAGCAACAAGATCGCGATACTTTGCGCCACGAAGGGACTGCTGCACTTGACGAACCTCAGTATCGGTACGCAGATCCATTCCGGGGTTGGCGGTTAGATATAGAACCCGTAGCTTCTCCGGCTCTGGCGGCCTGATGTGGACGAAGTGGACGGTAGGCGCGGAGAGGCGGGCGATCTCGCGAAGATGAGCCTTTTCCTTTTGCCGTCGTTTTTCTGCCTCGCGATCCTGAGCCTGCCGATCGGACTTCTCGGAAGATTCCAGCCAGCGCCGTCGGTTTGCCTGAGCGCGCGCGTTATCCGCGAGCTTGTTGGTTACATTTGCTGCCTTATTTCCTGCCTGTACGGCCTTGTCGGTTTCACGCTGACTCGACCTCATGGCGCCTTGCATTGATGAAATGTTGGAGGCCCTTCGGGCCTGGTCCGCATAGCGATGAGCGCTTTCGTTTGCCTTAGCTGAATCGGCCCCATGCCTTTGCAACTCCTTGCGCAAGCTCGCTTCCTTTTCGATCAACCGGGCTAGTTCTCGACGGTGTGAGTCCGTCATCGACATTCTGAGCAGCCTCGTGTTTCTTTCCTGTTCTAGCCCATATTGTGCCTCCGCCAACAGCCGACTTCTTCAACATAATCGGCTCGCTATCGGCCATTGAGGTGAGGCATCAATGGGCGGCAGCTTTCACCTTTTCCTCGCCCGAGAACGGACGGTCCGTTCACGGCCCAATTGAAGTCATTCGACAACTGGGGGCGATCGAACACGTTTGGCGCGAAGCAGACATAGATGGCGAGATGAGAGCCATCTGCAAAATCGCCAGTGGTTAAGCGCCGGAAGCAAGCCGACCTGGGCTGGCGAGTGAGATGGGCAGCAATAGCGTGTCGCGGTTTGATAGCTATGCGTCTGCCAGCTGCATCGAGCGGCCTAGATGCTTTTCCATTTTTCTGTGGGGATATCTGTGGGGGCGCCAAAGTCGGGATGCGCTAACACGTTGTTTTTTCTGGTCGGAGTGGCAGGATTTGAACCTGCGACCCCCTCGTCCCGAACGAGGTGCGCTACCAACCTCGACCGACGCGACCATCCGTGGGCCTCCCAGAACGAGCCGGGAACAACCCCGGCCGTCTTGTGTCACTGGTGTGTCAATTCAATTGGCGCGTTCACGCGTCGTTCCGCATAGACGCGCGCGAACCTGCAGGTGCTCTGCGGCCAAATCCTTTTGTCTCTTGCGGTTTTCTAGGCGTTCGAGTATGTCCGCGAGTGGGCCACCCCTCCCCAACGAGGGGCCACTATCTGGAAGGATAGACCACGATGACGACACATACGAAGCCCGGACTCCGTCCGGCCAATCCCAACTTTTCTTCAGGTCCCTGCGCAAAACGCCCCGGCTGGTCGGCCGAGGCGCTGAACAATGCCGCGCTCGGCCGTTCCCACCGCGCCAAGATCGGCAAGGCCAAGCTCGAACAGGCGATCGAGCTGACGCGCGAAATCCTCCAGGTTCCGGCGGACTATCGCATCGGCATCGTGCCGGCGTCGGACACCGGCGCGGTCGAGATGGCGCTGTGGTCGCTGCTCGGCGAGCGCGGCGTCGACATGGTTGCCTGGGAGAGCTTTGGCTCAGGCTGGGTCACCGATGTGGTCAAGCAACTCAGGCTTGCCGACGTGCGCAAGATCGAGGCCGGCTACGGCCAATTGCCCGACCTAGCCAAGATCGACTTCGATCGCGATGTGGTCTTCACCTGGAACGGCACCACGTCCGGCGTGCGGGTGCCGAATGGCGATTTCATTCCTGCGGATCGCAAGGGCCTGACCATCTGCGATGCCACCTCGGCCGCATTTGCGCAAAGGCTCGATTTCCAGAAGCTGGATGTCGTCACCTTCTCCTGGCAGAAGGTGCTGGGCGGCGAGGGCGCGCATGGCATGCTGATCCTGTCGCCTCGCGCCGTCGAGCGACTGGAGACCTACAAGCCGGCTTGGCCGCTGCCTAAAATCTTCCGCCTGACCTCGGGCGGCAAGCTGATCGAAGGCATCTTCAAGGGCGAAACCATCAACACGCCGTCGATGCTGTGCGTCGAGGATTATCTCGATGCGCTGCACTGGGCGAAATCGATCGGCGGCCTCGAGGCGCTGATCGCCAGAGCGGATGCCAATGCGGCGGTCCTCGATCGCTTTGTCGGCAAGTCCTCATGGCTCGGTCATCTCGCCGTCGAGCCGGCGACGCGGTCGAACACCTCGGTCTGCCTGTCCTTCACCGACCCGGACGTGTCCGCGCTCGACGCCGACGGACAGGCGGCTTTCGCCAAGGGGCTGGTCTCAGTGCTCGACAAGGAAGGCGTCGCCTATGACATCGGCGCCTATCGCGACGCACCGCCCGGCCTACGCATCTGGTGCGGCGCGACGGTCGAGACGTCCGATCTCGAGGCGCTGCTGTCCTGGCTCGACTGGGCCTTTGCCGCGCAAAAGGCGTCGCTCAAGGCAGCGGCCTGACTCCGAAGGGCCGGGTGGGTTTGCCCGGCTCAACGATCCAACATCCAGAAGATTTAGGCCACATCCGGCCGCAAGGACCTCATCCCGGCGCTTTCGCGCCGACCTTCCCCAAAGGGGAGGGACGCCAATCAAAGGATCAAATCCATGCCTCGCGTTCTCGTCTCAGACAAACTTTCTCCCACCGCCGTGCAGATCTTCAAGGATCGCGGCGTCGAGGTCGACTATCTGCCCGACCTCGGCAAGGACAAGGAAAAGCTCGCCGAAGTGATCGGCCAGTATGATGGCCTCGCCATCCGCTCGGCGACCAAGGTCACCGAAAAGCTGATCAATGCCGCCACCAATCTTAGGGTTATCGGCCGCGCCGGCATCGGCGTCGACAATGTCGATATCCCGGCGGCGAGCCGCAAGGGTATCATCGTGATGAACACGCCCTTCGGCAATTCGATCACCACCGCCGAACATGCGGTGGCAATGATCTTTGCGCTGGCGCGCCAGATCCCGGAAGCCAACGCCTCGACCCATGCCGGCAAATGGGAAAAGAACCGCTTCATGGGCGTCGAGATCACCGGCAAGACGTTGGGCGTCATCGGCTGCGGCAACATCGGCTCGATCGTCGCGACGCGCGGCGTCGGCCTGAAGATGCATGTCATCGCCTTCGACCCGTTCCTGTCGGACAAGCGTGCCGAGGAGCTTGGCGTCGACAAGGTCGAACTGGACGAGCTTTTCGCCCGCGCAGACTTCATCACTCTGCACACGCCGCTGACCGACAAGACGCGCAACATCATCGATGCCGCCGCGATCGCCAAGATGAAGAATGGCGTGCGCATCATCAACTGCGCGCGTGGCGGGCTGGTCGTCGAGGCCGACCTGATCGCGGCGCTGAAGAGCGGCAAGGTGGCCGGTGCCGGTATCGACGTGTTCGAGGTCGAACCGGCCGAGAACAATGAATTGTTCGGCATGGAGAACGTGGTGGCGACGCCGCATCTCGGCGCCTCGACGACGGAGGCGCAAGAGAATGTCGCCCTGCAGGTCGCCGAGCAGATGGCCGACTACCTGATCAAGGGCGCCGTCTCCAACGCCATCAACATGCCGTCGATCACCGCCGAGGAAGCGCCGCGACTCAAGCCCTTCGTCAAGCTCGCCGAAGTGCTCGGCGCCTTTGTCGGCCAGGTCACCGAAGACCCGATCAAGGAGGTCGAGATCCTGTTCGACGGCTCGACCGCGACGATGAACACGCGCGCGCTGATCAGCGCCACACTTGCAGGGCTGATCCGGCCGCAGGTCTCCGACGTCAACATGGTGTCGGCGCCGATCATGGTGAAGGAGCGCGGCATCATCGTTGCCGAGGTCAAGCGCGACAAGTCGGGGGTGTTCGACGGCTACATCAAGCTGACGGTCACGACCGAACACAAGACGCGCTCGATCGCCGGCACCTGCTTCTCGGATGGCAAGCCGCGCTTCATCCAGATCAAGGGCATCAATCTCGACGCCGAGGTCGGCCAGCACATGCTCTATACGACCAATGCCGACGCGCCGGGCATCATCGGCCTGCTGGGCACGGTGTGCGGCGAGAACGGCGTCAACATCGCCAACTTCCAGCTTGGCCGCAACCGGCCGGGTGGCGATGCCATCGCGCTGCTCTATCTCGATGCACCGTTCCCGGAGAATGTGCTGGAGCAGGTCAAGGCGCACAAGTCGATCGACTCGGCCAAGCGGCTGCATTTCGACGTCAACGCGATGTGACCCGACCTGCTAAAGCGCGTCGCGTTTGAACGGACCCATGCGACGCGCTTTAGGTCTTTGTTTTTATGCATGTCGTTCTCCCAAAACCGGGGCCACTTTTGGGCGACATGCATTAGGAAAGATCGAAAGGCGCGGCCTGGTCCGCGCCTTTTGTTTGTTCAGCGTGCCCCGGCTGACGGCAGCTTCGCTGCCTTGCGCCCGCTGTATTCGGCAAGCCCGATGCCGCCCAGCACAAGCACCAGAGCCAGTGCCTGATAGAGCTGGAACGTCTCGCCGACGATCAGCACCGAAAGCAGGGTGCCGAAGATCGGCACCAGGTTGATGAACAGGCCGGCGCGGTTGGCGCCGATCAGTTCGTTGCCCCTGATGTAGAAGATCTGCGAGATGACCGAGGCGCCGATCGCGGTATAGACGATGACCGCCCAGCCGCGCGCGTCGGGCACGATGACCTTGCCGGCGGCGACCTCCCATAGGAAGAAGGGCAGCGAGGTGACAAGTGCCGCAACCGACAGGGCCAGCATCAGGCTCTGCCAGTGCATCACGGGCTTCAGCCGCAGTCCGACCGAATAGCCGCTGTAGAGAAACACCGCGACCAGCATGATGGCGTCGCCGAAATTGAGTTCCAGCGTCAACAGCCGGCGCGGGTCGCCGTGGCAGGCGGTCAGGACCACGCCGGCGATGGTCAGCACGACGCCGACAATCTGCGCCCAGTTCACGCGCAAGCGGAAGAAGACGAAATTGGCGACGATGATCAGGATCGGCATCGCAGCCTGTTCGATCGAGACGTTGATCGCCGTCGTGTAGTTGAGGGCCGTGTAGAAGATCGTGTTGAACAAGGTGAAGCCGCTGGCGCCAAGTGCCGCCAGCACGAGCCAGTGCTTGCGCACCACCGGCCAGTCCTTGCGTATCGTCTGCAAGCCGATTGGCAGCATGATCGCCACGGCCAGCACCCAGCGCAGGAAGACGAGTGTCATCGGCGAGACGTGATCGACCGCCAGCTTGCCGGCCACCGAGTTGCCGCCCCACAGCAAGGTGGTGAGCAGCAGGAATATGTAGGCGCTTCGATGCATCGCGGGATTCCGGCCGCCAGAGGTGAGCTGCGGTGTTTGCCGGCCTATTGTCCCCGTCCGCCCAAGTAAATGATGTCAAAGCCGAAAATTGTTGTGCCTCAGCGCGTTTTTGGCGGCAAAGAAAGGTCGCGCTCACGAGGTCTTGACGTTATAGAGGCCTGTCGTTTCGAACCATATTCAAGCCGCTCGGCGGCGTCTCAAGGGAAAAGAAACATGGCCAATGTGGTGGTCGTCGGCTCGCAGTGGGGCGACGAAGGCAAGGGCAAGATCGTCGACTGGCTGTCGGAGCGCGCCGATGTGGTTGTGCGTTTCCAAGGTGGCCACAATGCCGGCCACACGCTGGTCGTCGACGGCAAGGTCTACAAATTGTCGTTGCTTCCGTCCGGCGTCGTGCGCCAGGGCAAGCTGTCCATCATCGGCAATGGCGTGGTTTTCGACCCGCATGCTTTCGTCGCCGAAGTGGCGAAGCTCAAGGCACAAGGCGTCGAAGTGGCGCCGGATCGCCTGAAAATAGCCGAAAACACAGCGCTTATCTTGTCCCTGCATCGGGAGCTGGACGGATTCCGCGAGGACGCCGCCTCCAACTCCGGAACGAAGATTGGCACGACCCGTCGTGGCATCGGCCCCGCCTATGAAGACAAGGTGGGCCGGCGCGCGGTCAGGGTGATGGATTTGGCGGATTTGGAAACGCTGCCCTTGAAGGTCGACAGGCTGCTGACGCACCACAATGCGCTGCGTCGCGGGCTTGGCCATGCCGAAGTCACGCATGATGCGATCATGCATGAGCTGACCTCGGTCGCGGCCGAAATCCTGCCCTATATGGACCGGGTGTGGAAAATCCTCGACGACAAGCGCCGCGCCGGCGAGCGCATCCTGTTCGAGGGCGCGCAAGGCACGCTGCTCGATATCGACCACGGCACCTATCCGTTCGTCACCTCGTCGAACACGGTCGCCGGCCAGGCGGCTGCCGGCTCCGGTGTCGGCCCAAGCGCCATCGGCTATGTGCTCGGCATCACCAAGGCCTATACGACGCGCGTCGGCGAAGGTCCGTTCCCGACCGAGCAGAAGAACGAGATCGGCGAGTTCCTCGGCACGCGCGGCCATGAATTCGGCGTCGTCACCGGCCGCAAGCGCCGCTGCGGCTGGTTCGACGCGGTGCTGGTGCGCCAGGCCGTCGCCGTCAACGGCATCAAGGGCATCGCGCTGACCAAGCTCGACGTGCTCGATGGGCTGGTCGAGATCAAGGTCTGCACCGGCTACCGTCTCGACGGCGAGATGATCGACTATCTGCCGGCCAGCCAGGGTGCGCAGGCACGCGTCGAACCGGTCTACGAGACGCTGGAGGGCTGGAAAGGCACCACCGCCGGCGCGCGCAGCTGGAACGATCTGCCGGCCCAGGCCGTCAAATATGTCCGCTACATCGAGGAGTTGATCGGCGCCCCGGTCGCACTCCTGTCCACCAGCCCGGAACGGGACGACACGATACTTGTGACCGATCCGTTTCAAGACTAGTTTCTCAGCCTTTCCGGGCATCGCGGCTGATTTGCGGGGGCCGGCCCAGGAGCAAAATACAGGTCGACCGAAGCATGGCAGATTTCGTTTCTGTTCTGAAAAGGCAGCTCGACAAGCATGGCGAGCCGGGACTCGATACGCGCAAGCGGATCTATGACGGCGCGCGTTCCGCGCTCGAAAAGAAGCTTGCGGAGTTTTCGCCGCCGCTGTCTGCCGAGGTCATAGCCAAACAGAAGCGCTCCCTGGAAGACGCTGTCGTAAGTGTCGAGCGGGACTATGCCAAGAGCGTGCCGGAGACCGATCCGCTTGCGGAGCTGGAACACATCTTTTCCTCGATCGACCGCAACAAGAACCAGCCGAGCCATACACGGCAACCGGCGAAGGCAGAACCGACCTGGCCGCCGCCGCCTCTCGCCAAGCCGGAACCTTATCGACCGGCGCCACCACCTGTCGCCAAGGTCGAACCTAGCTGGCAAAAGCCGACCCCAGCGCCTGCTGCTCACGCCGATACGGCCCTTCCGGGGATGGAGGGTGAAGAAGCCGACGACGGGGTCGATGTCTTTTCCAGCAACGAAGAGCCGGTGTCGGACACTTTCCAGCGCCTGCGCCCCGCCGAACGCAAGCGCAGCTATGGCGGCTTGATCGCCGCCGTCGTCGCCTTGCTGGTTGTTGCCGGTGGCGGCTATGGCATCTGGCTGAACAAGGACGCCTTCAGCAAGATGCTGGGACTTGACGGCAGCACCAAGGTCGCGAAGACCGAACCGGTGAAGCCGGCGCCGGCCAAGCCGGCAAAAGATGCCGCCGCAACGCCGCCAGCACCCGCAGCCGGCGGCACGGAAACCGAAGCCACGAAATTCACCCAGCGGCTGACGCCGCAGGGTAGCGAAGTCGACCCCGGCCCGGCCGGCGGACAGAGCGGCATCGGCGAAGGCGAATCGGTCGCCGCGCTGACCACGCCGCCCTCGGCGACGAACGCGCCAGCCGTTTCTGCACCGGCTGCCGGCACTCCGCCCGCGGCCGCACCCGCCACAACGCCGCCACCCGGCACGGCACCGGCGACGCCACCTGCCGCGGGGGCTGCACCTGCGGCGCCGGCTGCAGCCGCCACTCCGCCAGCACCGGCAGGCGTCGCGCCGGCGGCACCGGCAGCCGCGCCAGCGGAAACCGCGCTGCCGGTCGGCCAGAAGGCGATCTTCTATGAGGAGCGCACCAGCACCGCCCAGGGTTCGGCGGAGCCCGGCAGCATCGTCTGGTCGCTGGTGCAGGAATCGCCCGGTGGCGACCTGCCGCCGGAGCCGGCAATCCGCGCCGAGGCAACCATTCCCGGCAAGGACATCCAGTTGCGCATGACCATCCGCCGCAACACCGACCAGACACTGCCGGCCAGCCACATCATCGAGATGATCTTTCTGACGCCCGACGGCTTCGAAGGCGGCGGTGTCGACAACATCCTGCGTGTCGCGATGAAGAGTTCGGAGCAGGACGCCGGCAGCCCGCTGATCGGCATTCCGGCCAAGATCGCCGACGGTTTCTTCCTCGTCGCCCTCAACGACACCAAGGCCGATGAGGACGCCAACATGACCTTGCTTCGCGGGCAGGACTGGATCGACGTGCCAGTCGTCTACAAGACCGGACGGCGGGCGCTGCTGACCATGGAAAAGGGCATTCCCGGCGAGAAGGTGTTCGACGAAGCGATCAAGGCCTGGCAGGCGAAGACGGCGGGCTGAGAAGAGCGCCTTCGTCAGGCGACATCAAAACAGCCGATATTTGGCTAGGGGCAGTCCGTTGCGTCCGACGCAGTCCGTTGCGTCCGACATAGTCGTTCCAGCTTGCAATGGCTTCCTTGTTCTCTTCTTGCCATTGACGCGTCTTTTGCGCCGCGATCGCTTACGCGATACCCATCTCCGCGGCGCAAGAAATGTCGATGCCCAACGCTTTGGCGTCTTCGATCAACGGCGACCTGATGAATATGCTGACGGATTTTCGCCGAGGCTTCGGCTTCGATTGAAGCATGGAGTTCGCGTCCCTTTATGCGTCCAACATAGATGCAAAAAGCCTGCGAACACCATTACCCTTCCATTTCCTCGCGCAGCATCTCCAGTTCCAGCCACTCTTCCTCGAGTGCGGCCAGGGTCGCGCGCTCCTTGTCGAGCGCGGCGATGGTTTTCTGGAACGAGGCCGGATCGCGCTCGTAGTAGGCCGGATCGGCGATGTTGTTCTCAAGCCTGGAGATTGAAGCCATCACGGCCTCGATTTTCTTGGGCAGGGATTCCAGCGCGAACTTCTGCTTGAACGACAGTTTCTTCGCCGGCCCCTTTGGCGCAGCGGCTTCACTTTTGGTCGTCGCTGGGGCCTCGCCGGCTTCGGCCTTCGCCCGGGCCTTGCGGTCGTCGAGCCGGGTGCCGCCGCGCTGTGCCAGCATGTCCGAATAGCCGCCGGCATATTCGATCCAGCGGCCGCCGCCGTCCGGAGCGATGATGCTGGTCACGGTGCGGTCGAGGAAATCGCGGTCGTGGCTGACCAGGATGACGGTGCCGGCAAAGCCGGCAACCAGTTCCTGCAGCAGCTCCAGCGTCTCCATGTCGAGATCGTTGGTCGGCTCATCGAGCACCAGAAGGTTTGCCGGCCGCGCCAGCACACGCGCCAGCAAGAGCCGCGCCCGTTCGCCGCCTGAAAGCTCGCGCACCGGCGTGCGTGCCTGCTCAGCCTTGAACAGGAAATCCTTCATGTAGGAGACGACATGGCGCTGCTCGCCATTGATGACGAGGTTCTCGCCGCGCCCGTCGGTGAGATATTGCGCCAGCGTCTCTTGCGGGTCGACCGCTTCGCGCTTCTGGTCGAGCGTGGCGATCTCCAGATTGGTGCCGAGCCGCACCGAGCCGGAATCGGGCTTCATCTCGCCGGTCAGCATCTTCAGCAGCGTCGTCTTGCCGGCGCCGTTCGGTCCGACGAGGCCGACGCGATCGCCGCGCTGGATGCGAGTCGAGAAGCCCTTGACCACGGTGAGGTCGTCAAAGCTCTTCTCGATGTTTTTCGCCTCGATCACCAGCTTGCCGGATTCGGCGGCGTCGCTGGCCACCATGGTTGCCGAACCTTCGGCGCCGCGATGGCCGCGGAAGCGCTGGCGCATGGTCTGCAGTTCGCCCAGCCGGCGCATGTTGCGCTTGCGCCGCGCCGTCACGCCGTAGCGCAGCCAGTGTTCCTCGCGCACGATCTGGCGGCCGAGCTTGTGCTGCTCACGCTCTTCTTCTTCCAGCACGAGGTCGCGCCATTCCTCGAAGTGGCCAAAGCCCTTGTCCAACCTGCGGGTCTGGCCGCGATCGAGCCAGACCGTGGCGCGCGATACGCGCTCGAGGAAGCGGCGGTCATGCGAGATGACGACGAGCGCCGAGGAGGTACGGACGAGCTCCTCTTCCAGCCATTCGATCACCGAGAGATCGAGATGGTTGGTCGGCTCATCAAGCAGCAGAATATCGGGCTCCGGCGCCATGACGCGAGCGAGTGCTGCGCGCCTTGCCTCACCGCCGGAAAGATCGTTCGGCCGCTCCTCGCCCGACAGGCCGAGATGCTCCATGAGATAGCTGGCGCGGTATGGATCGTCGGCAGGCCCGAGCCCAGCCTCGACATAGGCGCGCACGGTCGCAAAACCCTCCATGTCGGGCATCTGCGGCAAATAGCGGATGGTTGCCGAAGGCTGGCGGAACACCTCGCCGTCCTGCGCCTCGATCAGGCCGGCGGCGATCTTCAGCAGCGTCGACTTGCCGGACCCGTTGCGGCCGACCAGCGCGATCTTGTCGCCGGCAGACGCGGTCAGGGCGGCGCCATCGAGCAGCGGCGTGCCACCGAAGGTCAGTTTTATCCCGTCGAGATTGAGAAGGGGCGGGGCCATGTCAGCTTTCAGGCAGTGGATAAGGATGGGCGAGCAACAGCGCGCGGCCTTGGCCGAGTGTGATTTCGAGGCGGCCCTTGACCTCGTTGGAGATGGTCAATGACGAGCCGAACGCCACCTTGACGCGGTCGAGCGGCCATTTGGCGCCGATGACGGTCAGGCCGGAAAGATCGGAAAAGCCGAGCACCGAAAACAGCGTGCGGTCGGCATAGTCGAAGCCGGCTTTCCCATGCAGCAGCGGGACGCCTTCCTGGGCGCCGCTGCTCAGAAGCACCCTCGTTCCGGCCTCGGCCAGCCGCAGGGCAAGCGCCAGATGCAGGAAAGCGTGGTCGGCGCGCTTGCCGCCGAAAGCGCCGGCGAGCACCAGGCTGGTCGCGCCGCGCTCCAGCGCGGCGGCGATGGCCAGTTCGCCATCGGTCTTGTCCTTCTCCGCCGGGAAGGTCCGGCGAGGCACGGCGGCGAGATCATCCGGCAGGTTGGCCGGCACCGAATCGAAATCACCCACCCACAGTTCCGGGACAAGGCCCAGCATGCGCGCATGGCCGATGCCGGCGTCGGCGGCGATGACGCGGGAGCCTTCGACCTGCCGGTCGAGCCGTGGCGTGCGGATGAGATCGCCGCCAAGCAAGATGGTGAATGTGCTCATATCGTGTGGCCCTTACCAGCCCGGCACGGGAAACGGAAGGCCGGCAAACTGCCACTTGCGCGGTTGATCGGCCGGGCCTATGTGTCGAAACGCTCTAACGGGGTGCCGGACGCGATCTTCGCGGACCGGCTGAGAGGCAAACTCGCCAACCCGCTGAACCTGATCCGGTTTGTACCGGCGGAGGGATTAGACGTTTCGGACAGTCCGACGCCTCAATTCCTTTCAATTCGAACGAAGGAGGCGCCGATGCGCACGCTTTTATACTCTCTTGTCTCTGCGATGGCTGTGGTCCTGTCCGGGCCGGCCTTGGCCAAGGACAAGCTCACCGTCTACACCTATGAGAGCTTCACCGCCGACTGGGGTCCGGGTCCCGTAGTGAAGAAGGAATTCGAGGCCGAATGCGGCTGCGATGTCGAGTTCGTCTCGGTCGCCGATGGCGTCGCGTTGCTCAACCGCGTCAAGCTGGAGGGGGCATCGACGAAGGCCGACATCGTGCTCGGCCTCGACACCAATCTGACCGCCGATGCCAAGGCCACAGGCCTGTTTGCGCCGCATGGCGCAGTGTCCGATGTCAATGTACCGGGCGGCTGGAACGACGATACTTTCGTTCCTTTTGACTACGGCTATTTCGCTGTCGTCTACGACACCGAGAAGCTGAAGAGCCCGCCGAAGAGCCTGAAGGAGCTGGTCGAAGGCAGCGCCGACGACAAGATCGTCATTCAGGATCCGCGCACCTCGACACCGGGCCTCGGCCTGCTGTTGTGGGTCAAGTCGGTCTATGGCGACAAGGCGCCGGAGGCCTGGGCGAAGCTCAAGGCGAAGGTGCTGACCGTGACGCCGGGCTGGAGCGAGGCCTACGGCCTGTTCACCAAGGGCGAGGCGCCGATGGTGCTGTCCTACACCACCTCGCCGGCCTATCACATGGTCGCCGAGAACACCGAGCGCTACCAGGCAGCGTCGTTCGAAGAGGGCGAATATCTGCAGATCGAGGTCGCCGGCATCACCACGACAGGGGCCAAGAATCCGCTGGCGGAAAAGTTCCTGGCCTTCATGACCGGACCGAAATTCCAGGACGCAATTCCCGAGACCAACTGGATGTTCCCGGCCGGCAAGACCGACAAGCCGCTCAATCCGGCCTTCGACAAACTGGTCAAGCCGACCAAGACCTTGCTGTTCCGCCCCGAAGAGGTTGCCGCCAACCGCAAGGCCTGGGTGGATGAATGGCTGGCGGTAATGAGCAAATGAGAGCGCGTTTCACCCTCCCCCTTGTGGGGAGGGTCGATCCGCGTAGCGGAGCGGGGTGGGGGCTGCAACCTTGAAGACGTCCTCACCCCCACCCCGGCGCGCATCCTCTGACCCTCGCATCACAGCCGGCGTCATCGCGCTCGCCGCAATCTCGCTGTTGATCGGCGGCGCGTTTGCTGGACTGCTTTTCGAAGGCGCTCACGACTTCTCCGGCGCCTGGGCGGCCTTCGATCCTTATCTGCTTCGCGTCGTTCGCTTCACGCTCTGGCAAGCGGCGCTCTCGACGCTGCTTTCGGTCGGGCCGGCGCTGTTCGTGGCGCGCGCGCTGTCACGGCATCCACGCTTCCTTGGCCGCGCCTTCATCCTGCAGCTGTTCGCCGTACCGCTGGCGCTGCCGGCCATCGTCGCGGCACTCGGCATTCTGGCGCTTTATGGCCGCGCCGGCTATTTCGCCGGCGTGTTCACGGGGATTGGCGGTGGAAGCTGGCCGGGCATCTATGGCCTGCCCGGCATTCTCGTCGCACATGTCTTCTTCAACCTGCCGTTGGCGACAAGGCTCTTTCTCGAAGCGCTGCAGACCATTCCCGCCGACCAATGGCGGCTGTCGAGCCAACTCGGCATGGGCGCGCGGCCGGCGTTCCGGCTGATCGAATGGCCTACGCTGCGTGCGGCCTTGCCGGGTGTTGCCGGGCTTGTCTTCATGCTCTGCATCACCTCGTTCACGATCGTGCTGACGCTCGGCGGCGGGCCAGCCGCGACGACGCTGGAGGTCGGCATATACCAGGCGCTGCGCTTCGATTTCGATCCTGCCCGGGCAGTCACCCTGACATTGCTGCAGATCGCCTTGACGTTTGTCGTCGTGCTGGCGCTGACGCGGCTTGGCGCCAATGTGGTCGGCGACACCAACCTGCCGGTTGCGCCGCGCCGCTACCTCTCCGTCAATGGGACCGAGACCTTGCTGAACGTCGTGCTCATCGTGCTCGCGCTGCTGTTCGTTGTCGGACCGATGGCGGCCACGGTGATGGCCGGGCTTGGCGCCGATCTCGGCCGGCTTGCCGGCGAGGTCGCCGTGCGGCAGGCGACGCTGACCAGCGCGGTGCTGGCCTTCCTGTCAGCACTGCTTTCCGTGACGCTGTCGCTGGCGCTGACCATGGCACGCCGGGCGCTGGCGCTGAACCACCGCTCAGGCGCAAAGGCAATGCTGGAACACGCCGCTGATACCGGCGCCGGTTTCGTCCTCGTCGTGCCGCCGATCGTCGTCGGCGCCGGCTGGTTCCTGTTGCTGCGCCATGTCGGCGATGTCTTTGCCATCGCCCCGGTCATGGTCGTCGCCGTCAACGCGGTGATGGCGATGCCGTTCGCGCTGCGCGCTGTCCGTCCCGCCTATGATGCGGCGAGCGAGCGTCACGAACGGCTTTGTGCGCAGCTCGGCATTGCGGGCTGGAATCGTTTGATGCTGGTCGACTGGCCGTCGCTGCGGCGGCCGCTTGCCACCGCCTTTGCTTTCGCCATGGCGCTGTCGCTTGGCGATCTTGGCGTCATCGCGCTGTTCGGCAGTGATTCCGTGCAGACCTTGCCCTACCTTCTGTTGGCGCGCATGGGCAGCTACCGCACGCAGGACGCCGCCGGCCTGGCGCTGCTGCTTGGCCTCGTCTGCCTCGCATTGATCGTAGCCGCACACTGGCTGGGAAGGGAGAAGAACCGGGATGCCTGACGGGGCGGCCAGCAGGTCTGAAAAGGGCGCTTCGGTGCGGCTGGACCAGGTGTCGTTCAGCTATGGCGAGGCGCCGCTCGTCTTTGACGTCGATTTCGCCGCGGCGAAAATCACAGCCATCATGGGGCCGAGCGGTTCTGGCAAGTCGACGCTGCTCAACCTGGTGGCCGGCTTCGAGGTACCGCAGTCGGGCCGCGTGCTAATCGGCGGGGCCGATGTCAACGCCGCGCCGCCGTCAGCGCGGCCGGTGTCGATGGTGTTCCAGGAGAACAATCTCTTTGCCCACCTCTCCGTCGAGCAGAATGTCGGGCTCGGCCGCTCGCCATCCTTGCTGCTGACCGAGGCGGATCGTGCCGCGATCGCCGGGGCGCTCGAACGCACCGGCCTTGCCGGCAAGGAAAAGCGCCTGCCGCGTGAACTCTCCGGCGGTGAACGCCAGCGCGTCGCCCTGGCCCGCGTCCTGGTGCGCGACCGGCCGGTGCTCCTGCTCGACGAACCCTTCGCCTCGCTCGGCCCGGCGCTGCGCGACGACATGCTGGATCTGGTCGCCGCAGTGCACGCCGAACGCGGCATGACGGTGCTGTTCGTCACCCACCAGCCGGAGGATGCCCGCCGCATCGGCGGGCACATGGTGTTTCTGGACAATGGATTGGTCGCGGCAACCGGCAAGGCGGATGATTTCTTCACCGGGGCTGGTCCGGAAGCGTTCCGGCGCTATATCGGCGCAGGTGCCGGGGATGCCGTATCACGAGATGTTGCCCGGAAGCGGACATAATTTACGGTCAAACCGGCTCCAGGCGATGTGGCGCTTGCTTGCCATGACTGGAGGAGTGTGGCTAGGTCCCCCTACTGGTCCGGCAACAGGCCGTGATTTGCCTGCAGCATCCGCCGCCCGCCCCGAGGGGCGCGCGCCGGATGCTGCAGCAGTTTGAGATAGCGCATGACACGTTCCGAAGATCGCCCCCGATTTTCGTGGTCATGTGCCGGGACCCGAAAGGAAGCCGTTCTGGCGATCGGCGTTGACAGGCTACGAATGAATCCGCTGGCGCGCTTTCTCGCGCTGGCCGGCTTTGCCGTGGCGCTGGCGAGCTGCCAGATGTTCACGCCTCCCGAGGTTCAGGAATCCGGCTTCCAGCCTTCCGACAAGCCGATCACGGTCGACAACGTCGCTGCCAACAGCAAGCTCGCCGAACTGGCCAAGGCACAGCATCCGCGCATCCTGGCCACCTATGGCGGCGAATATTCCGATCCCAAGCTCGAGCGCATGGTTGCCAAGGTGGTCGGCAATCTGACCGTGGTGTCGGCCAACCCGACGCAGACCTACCGCATCACCATTTTGAATTCGCCCAACGTCAACGCCTTCGCGCTGCCGGGCGGTTATCTCTACATCACGCGCGGTCTGCTGGCGCTGGCCAATGATTCGGCCGAGCTTGCCGCGGTCATCGCGCATGAGATGGGCCACGTCACCGCCAATCACGGCTTGCAGCGCCAGCAGCTGGAGGCCGAGGAAGGCCTGGCGACCAAGGTGGTTTCCGATGTGCTCGGCGATAGCCCGACCGCCAAGGCGGCGCTGATCCGTGGCAAGCTGAGGCTGGCGCAATTCTCGCGCAACCAGGAGCTGGAGGCCGACGCCATCGGCATCAAGTCGATCGGCGAAGCCGGCTACGATCCTTTCGCCGCCGGCCGCTTCCTGCAGTCGATGTCGGCCTATACCGATTTCCGCTCGATCAGTGGCGCCACCGACGCCAGCCTCGACTTTCTGGCCACCCACCCCAACACGCCGCAGCGCATCGATCTGGCGCAGCGCCATGCCCGCCAGTTCGGTGCGCCCGGCGTCGGCACCCGCGACCGCGATTCCTTCCTCGCCGGCATAGACGGTCTGCTCTATGGCGACACGCCGGAAGAAGGCTATGTGCGCGGCGAAACCTTCCTGCATCCGGGACTCGGCGTGTCCTTCTCGGTGCCCGAGGGCTTCATCATCGACAATTCGGCCGCCGCGGTGACAGCAACCGGGCCCGGCGACATGGCGATCCGCTTCGACGGCGTCTCGATCGACAGGAACCGCGCGCTCACCGACTATATCCGCAGCGGCTGGGTGGCTGGTCTCGACGACAGCACCGTCAAGCAGGAAACGATCAACGGCAACGAGGCGGCGACCGCGCATGCCGGTGCCGATGGCTGGCAGTTCGATATCGCGGTGATCCGCGCCGGCGGCCAGGTCTACCGGCTGCTGACCGCGGCGCCCTCGGCCAGCACCTCGCTGGATACGGTGGCGCGTTCGGTGAGCGGATCGTTCCGTATCCTCAGTGCCGAGGAAAAAGCGGCGCTGAAGCCGCTGCATATCCGCGTCGTCACCGTTCAGCCCGGCCAGACGATGGGTTCGCTTTCCGCCCAGATGGTTGGTGTCGACCGCAAGCTCGACCTGTTCCGCGTGCTCAATGCGCTGTCGCCGGGGGCCGCGGTCTCGGCCGGCGACAAGGTCAAGATCGTCACCGACAAGTAAGAGTCCGTCGCAAACTCACCCCGCTGGACGCCTGCCGCGGATCAGGCGGCAGTCGCCATAAATTCCGGGTTCTGCTTCACCAGCGCGACCTTGAGCTTTTCCATGGCGCGCGCCTCGATCTGGCGGACGCGTTCCTTGGAGATGCCAAGCGTCTCGCCAAGCGCTTCCAGTGTCGCACCCTCGTCGTTCAGCCGGCGTTCCTCGATGATCCTCAGCTCACGCGCGTTGAGCGCGCGAAGCGCTTCCCTCAGCCAGAGCGAACGGCGTGCGACATCGATCTTGTCGCCGACGATCTCGTCGGGCAATGGATCGTCCGAGACTAGGAAATCCATCCGCTCTGTCGAACCCGCATCGTCGGCCATCGGCATGTTGAGCGAGGAGTCCGGCGCCGACAGCCGCGAATCCATCATCGCCACGTCGGCCTCGGAGACGCCGAGTGCCTCCGACACTTCGCGATAGAGCGTCGCGTTGGACAAAGGTTCGGTGCCGTTGGCCAGCCGCGCGCGCAGACGTCGCAGGTTGAAGAAAAGCGCCTTCTGCGCCGAGCTGGTGCCGCCGCGTACGATCGACCAGTTGCGCAGGATGTAGTCCTGCATCGAGGCGCGGATCCACCACGTCGCGTAGGTCGAAAACCGCACCTCGCGCTCGGGCTCGAAGCGGGCGGCGGCTTCAAGCAGGCCGACATGACCTTCCTGGATCAGATCGCCGAGCGGCAGACCGTAGTGACGGAATTTGGAGGCCATGGAAATGACCAGCCGCATATGCGCAACCGTGATGCTGTGCAGCGCGTTCTGGTCGTTGTCTTCTTTCCAGAGCAATGCGAGCCGGTGCTCTTCTTCACGTTCGAGGTAGGGAGCCCTCATTGCCGCGCGGACCATGATCCGTCCTGCAGTGTCTTCCATCATGAGGCGCTCCCTGGCTCAGGCGATGCGGATGACTTTGCAAACTTGGCAGGGCGCCCGGGTTGAAATCGCGGCGTCGTGCCCTAGAAAATCCAGAACGTGCCATGCACGAGAATGGTTCCGTGGCCGTTGGCGGCTGGATCGAGTTGCCTGAGGGGTTCCGGCGATGATCCGCGGTCGTGTCGATCGCAACCAAAAGCGCTATTTCGAGAATCTGATTTCAGAAGTTGGTTGTTTTTGAAATCCTGTTCCTTATTTTTTCGACTTGTATCTGTCAGTTTCCAGCGCTCACAACATGCCGGACAGCCGGCCAAGGACGGGATCACAGAAAAATGAAATGGCTCAAGTCGTTTATCATCGCCGGAACGCTGCAGGCGCTGGCTGTCACGTCAGGCCATGCCGGCGCCAATCTCGACCAGATCAAGCAGGCAGGCGTCATCAAGGTCGGCACGGAAGGCACCTATGCGCCGTTCACCTATCATGACACTTCCGGCGCGCTGGTCGGCTTCGATGTCGAAATCGCCAAGGCGATCGCCGACAAGCTCGGCGTCAAGGCCGAGTTCCTCGAAGGCAAGTGGGACGGGCTGATCGCCGGCCTCGATGCCAATCGCTATGATACCGTCATCAACGAAGTCGGCATTACCGATGCCCGCAAGGCCAAGTACGACTTCTCCGATCCCTACATCGCCTCCAAGGCGGTGCTGATCGTGCGCGGCGACAACACCGACATCAAGACCTTCGCCGATCTCAAGGGCAAGAAGTCGGCGCAGTCGCTGACCTCGAATTTCGGTAAGCTCGCCGAGACGAATGGCGCCGAACTCGTCGGCACCGACGGCTTCGACCAGTCGATCCAGCTGCTTTTGACCGGCCGCGCCGATGCCACCATCAATGACAGCCTGTCGTTTCTCGACTTCAAGAAGCACAAGCCCGACGCCAATGTGAAGATCGCCGCGCAAGAGGAAAACGCCGACTATTCCGGCGTCATCGTGCGCAAGGGCGATCCGGACCTGGTTGCGGCGATCAACAAGGCGCTGGCCGATATCAAGGTGGACGGCACCTACAAGAAGATTGCCGACACCTATTTCGGCCAGGACGTTTCGAAGTAATTTCATTGAGGTGAGGCCGGTCGCCGGCCCATGCGATATCAAGCGGCGAGCCGTCTTTGACGGTCCGCCGCTTTTGTCGTGATATGCCGATCGCATTCGCGCTTTGATGAGCCGCCTCGACCATTTGGAGGGTCTTACGTGACGCACTGGCTGCAACTGATGCTGGAGTCGCTGCCGTCGCTCTTGTGGGCGGCCCTGATCTTCACCGTGCCGTTGACGCTGCTGTCCTTCGTTCTCGGCTTGACGGTCGGCCTCGGTGCTGCGCTCGGCAGGCTGTTCGGGCCGAAGCCGCTGGTCGCGCTTGTGCGCTTCTATGTCTGGATCTTCCGCGGCACGCCGCTGCTGGTGCAGCTGTTCCTGATCTTCTACGGCCTGCCGTCGGTCGGCATCCTGCTTGACGCCTTCACCGCCGCGTTGATCGGCTTCACGCTCAACATCGGTGCCTACACGTCGGAAATCATCCGCGCGGCAATAGGCTCGGTGCCGAAAGGCCAGTGGGAAGCCGCCTATTCGATCGGCATGACATGGAGCCAGGCGATGCGGCGCACCATCCTGCCGCAAGCCGGACGGGTCGCGGTGCCGCCGCTCTCCAACACCTTTATCTCGCTGGTCAAGGATACGTCGCTGGCCGCCGCCATCACCGTGCCGGAAATGTTCCAGGCGGCGCAGCGCATCGTCGCCACCACCTATGAACCGTTGATCCTCTATGTCGAGGCGGCGATCCTCTATCTGGCGATGAGCTCGGTGCTGTCGGCCTTGCAGACGCGGTTGGAAGAACGGCTCAACCGCTATGGCGGCTTCCTGGAGGCGCGTTCATGATCGGCCTCACCAACATCGAAAAGCGCTTCGGCGACAATCTCGTGCTGAAGGGCGTGACGGTCACCATTGACGAAGGCAGTGTCACGGCGCTGGTCGGCCCCTCGGGCGGCGGCAAGAGCACGCTGCTGCGCTGCATCAACCTGCTGGAGATTCCGACCTCCGGCATGGTGCGCATCGGCGACGAGACGCTCGAATTCCACCCTGGCGGCAAGGTCCCGGCCAGGGATATCCAGCGCCTGCGCCTGCAAACCGGCATGGTGTTCCAGAACTTCCAGCTGTTTCCGCATCGCACCGCGATCGAGAATGTCATGGAGGGGCTGGTGACGGTGCTGAAATGGCCAACGGAGCGGGCGCGCGAGCGGGCGCTCGCCCTCTTGGAAAAAGTCGGCATGGCACACAAGGCCGACGCGTGGCCAGCAACCCTGTCGGGCGGCCAGCAGCAGCGCGTGGCGATCGCTCGCGCGCTCGCGCCGTCGCCGAAAGTGCTGCTGTGCGACGAGCCGACCTCGGCGCTCGACCCGGAACTGGCCCAAGAGGTGGTCGACGTGCTCGGCAAGCTCGCCAGCGAAGGCACGACCATGGTGATGGCGACGCATGATCTGCGCCTCGCCTCCAAGATCGCGCAGGAAGTGGTCTTCCTCGATGCCGGTGTCATCGTCGAGAAAGGCCCGGCCGCCGTGCTGTTCGGCAATCCGGAACACCAGCGGACCAAGCGGTTCATTGCGACGCTGAAGCAAGAGGCGGAGAAGGAGGGTGGCGGCGAGGCGTAGGCGCCGTCCTCGCTTCGGCCGATCCTCCCAGAAACAAAAAACCCGGCACGAGGCCGGGTTTTTCATGGATTCGAAGGTGAAAAAGCTCAGGCAGCTTCTTCCTGCTCGGCTTCCTCATTGTCGGCCTTGGCGCCGCGCTTAGGGCCCTTGTTGAGGTTGACCTCGATCAGGCGCACGGCTTCGGTTTCCGACATGCGGTTGACGGCCGCGATCTCGCGGGCCATGCGGTCGAGTGCTGCCTCGTAGAGCTGGCGTTCGGAATAGGACTGCTCGGGCTGGTTGTCGGCGCGGTAGAGGTCGCGCACAACTTCCGAGATCGAGATCAGGTCGCCGGAATTGATCTTCGCATCATATTCCTGGGCGCGGCGCGACCACATGGTGCGCTTGACGCGGGCGCGGCCTTGCACGACTTTCAGCGCGCGCTCGACATAATCCTCTTCCGACAGCTTGCGCATGCCGATGGAGGTCGCCTTGGCGACCGGCACCTTCAGGCGCATCTTGTCCTTCTGGAAGTCGATGACGAACAGTTCCAGCTTGTGCCCAGCGACTTCCTGCTCGTCGATCGACACGATCTGGCCGACGCCATGCGCCGGATAGACAATATACTCGCCGGTCTTGAAACCGTGACGCGCAGCGGAGGACTTCTTCTGCGGGGTTATCGTTGCCATTGCGCCCTGAACTCCTTGTTGTGGTACCGGCGTCCTGCCGGCCCGAACTCGCGCGATCGGGGAAACCGATCGTTAGCCGCACAACAGATGAACCCATCCGGAAAAGCCGGGACCGGCAAACCGCAATAGTGCGACCGCCTGGCCCAGATCGCTCTGGTCCGGAATGAGATTTTCACCTTTCAGTGATTTGGGGCGTCTGCGCCATAAATCGACGTTGTGTCACCGGCATGTTTGGCTGATGTAACACAAAAAGTCGGAAGAATCAAGGTTTTGCTGCATGAGCGAAGGCCACAGGCAAGCGCCGCCTGTCAAGGCGGTTAGTGCGACATGCCTCTTACCCTGCGTAATACCGGCCTTTGCGGCCGTGTTGTCAATCGCCTTCGCCGGGCTCGGCCGAGAAGTATTTCTCGAACTTGCCGGCCTCGCCGTCGAAGGATTTGGCGTCGGCCGGAGGCTCCTTCTTGGCGGTGATATTGGGCCATTTCTCGGCGTATTCGGTGTTGATCTGCAGCCATTTGTCGAGCCCCGACTCGGTGTCGGGCTTGATCGCGTCGGCCGGACATTCCGGCTCGCAGACGCCGCAGTCGATGCACTCGTCGGGATGGATGACGAGCATGTTCTCGCCTTCGTAGAAACAGTCGACCGGACAGACTTCGATGCAGTCCATGTATTTGCATTTGATGCAATTGTCGGTCACGACATAGGTCATCGGTCGGCTCCGGGGCGTCCCATTTTTGTTGGGCTTTTTCCGTGAGGTAACGCCTTTATCCGCCGCTTGCAAGGGCAGCCTTTGTGGCGGTGCCAGTGTTTCCGGAATGGAATTCCAGACGGCAGGCCCGGCAGAAGTCGGTCACGTCCCACGCAGTGTCTTGTTTGCCGGGTTCAGGTTTTTGTTTTGTGCGTGTCGTTGTCCCAGAACCGTCGCGCATTTTTGGGGCCGACACATCAGTCTTCGCCGAGCAACCGGTCGGTCTGGCGGCGTTCCTTCTTCGTCGGGCGGCCGCTGCCGGCCTCGCGCAGCCCTGGAATTGCATCGGGAGGGGCTTCGCCCTTCGGCGCGGGCGGCGGCGAGATATCCTCGTAGAGCGTGCGGGCCTCCTCGGCCGGGCCGCGCCGCAGACCGGCGTTCAGCACCTTCCAGACGAAGATGCGCCGCTCGAGCGTGATGGTCAGGACATCGCCAGGCTTGACCAGATCGGAGGCCTGCGCTGCTTTGTCGCGATTGATGCGCACGCGGCCGGCGACCACCAGTTTCGCCGCCAGCGAGCGCGATTTCACGGCGCGCGAGAAGAACAGCCATTTGTCGATGCGCTGGCGGTCTCGGGCAGCCGTTGGGGCAACCATCGCAGCGAGCCGGGCCTACTTCTTCAGCTGGTCGCGCAAAGCGGCGAGCTTGGCGAAGGGCGAATCCGGATCGAAGCGCACCGGGCGCTCCTCGCGCGGCTTGGGCTGGAAGGCCGGCTTCCCGCCCCCCTTGCCTCGATCGGGGCCGCCACTCTTGCCATCCGGCCTGCCGCCCTTCCAGTCGGGCCGGCCTTCGCGGCGGTCGGGACGCTCGCCCTGTGGGCGGCCGTCACGCCTTTGTTCGCCCTCGCCCTGCGGCTTGGGCTTGAACTTCGAGCGGTCGAAGCGCGGCTTGCCGGCACCGTCGCGCCGTCCCTCGTGGGCCGGACGTTCTCCAGGTGTGGCTGCCGCTGGCGCGCCGGCGGCATCGGCCGGTGTATCGCTTCGGCCGCGCGCGGCCTGGCCGTTGCGCGGGCGATTGTGGCGGCCGTCACGATGGCGGGGGCGCTGTTCGAAACGGCCCTGGCGCCACAACAGGATCGGCTTTGGCGCCTCGGCTTCCGGAGCGGGCTCGCTGGCGGCTGCATCGGCCACCACGACAGGCTCGTCCGGCGCCGCTTCCGCCGCTGGCGCAGCTTCGGAAACTGGCTCTGCCGATGCGACCGCGACAGGTTCGGCTTCCGCCTCTGGCTCGGCAGCCGGCGCGGGTTCAGCAGCCACTTCGACGACGGCCTCTGGTGCGGCCACTTCCGTGGTTTCGGCTGGAGCTTCGGGTTGTTCTTCCGCGACGGGCGCGGCCGCCGCTTCCGCGATGGGTTCGGCGGGAATTTCGGCGATGGCCTCAGCAGTGGTGGCCGGCTCCGAACCTTCGACCGATGCCTCCGCGGCCGCGTCGACTGCCGCAGCTTCCGCTGGCTTGGCCTGCTCGGCCTTTGCAGCTTCTTCCGCCGCCAGCTTCGCAGCTGCCGCTTCGCGCGCGGCAATGTCCTGCGCCTCGAGCCGCGCCTTGACCTCGACGGCCGGCTTCGGCTCGGCACGATAGCCGAGACCTTTCAGGATCTCTTCCATGTCGTCGGCGGTGGCGCCGAGGATCGACATCATCGGCGGCGTCACCATGAAGGACTGGCCGTCATAGGCGCCGTCCGGACGCTGGCCGAGACCGGGCTTCCAGTTGGTCGCCGGGCGGATCAGATCCGCCAGCCGCTCCAGAATGTCGATGCGCACGGCGCGGCGGCCAAGATTGCGGTAGCCGGCCAGCTTGTAGAAGGTCTTGTCGAAGGCCGGGTCGATGACCACAGAGGTGCGGCCTGAGGCGAGTGCATGGACCACGTCGCCAAAGCCGGGCTTATCCTTGCCGTCGTTCTTCAGCGCCCACAGCAAGGTCACCAGTCCGGCGGGCGCCGGCTTGATCAGCGCCGGCACGAAGACATGGTAGGCGCCGAAGCGCACGCCGAGCCGGCGCAGGGCAGCGCGGCCCTCCTGGTCGAGCGACTTCATCTCCTCGGCGATGTCGCGACGGTTGATGAGGCCGAAATTCTCGACCAGCTGGAAGGCGATGCCGCGGCCGATGCCGGCAATCTGGTCGGCGTTCTTGAGGTCGACCAGCGGCTTCAGCAGCGACTCGATCTGGAAATTGACGAAACGTTCGGCGCGCGCCGCGACCTTGTCGCGCGCCGGGCCGGTCAGTTGTTCGTCGGCCAGCAGTACAAGGCGCGGCTTCAGCGCGTCTTCGCCGGCGACCAGCGTGCCGATCGGCGCGCCGATCCAGCGCAGCGTGCCATCCGAGCCCAGCGCGATGTCGCCATTGGCGCAGGCGCCGAAGCGTTCGGCGCGCGCCTCGAATTCGGCTGCCAGCGCCTTCTGGGCGGCGGTGCGCACCGCCTTGGCGTCTTCGCCACCGGCGGTTTGGTCGGCGGTGAAGCGGAACCCTTGCAACTCGCCGACATGATGGCCTTCGACAAGGACGGTTCCGGTAGGACTAATTTCGGCTTCAGGCATGGTATTTTCTCTAAGGCGCCGCATGAGGACGGAAGTCCTGCGGTCTACGAAGCGTTTCGTCAACCGCTCATGCAACGCATCCGACAATCTGTCTTCGATTTCGCGCGTCTTTTCCTGCCAGTGTGCCTGATCGGCCAGCCAGCCCGGCCGGTTCGACACGAATGTCCAGGTGCGGATCTGGGCAATGCGATGCGACAGCGTGTCGATGTCGCCTTCGGTGGTGTCGGCGCGGCGCACCTGCTCGGCCATGTAGTTTTCGTCGACATGGCCATGCCGGGCGAGGTCCGTATAGATGGAAGCAATGAGGTCGGCATGCTGGGCCGGCGCGATCTTGCGGTAGTCCGGCAAGGCACAGGCTTCCCACAGCAGCGCCACGCGTTTGGCATTGGTGGCGAGTGCGCGGATGTCCTCGTCGCGCGACAAGTGCTCGAGCGCCTGCGCATCGACGGCAGGCAGTGCCCGCGTCAGTCCCTCGACCGGGGCGTTGGTCTCGATCGAGCGCTTCAGCGCGTCGAGGCTGGCGAAGTCGAAATGGGCGGTGCGCCACTGCAGCACCTTCACCGGGTCGAAGTCGTGGCCTTCGATCTTCTTGACCAGGTCCTCGTCAAGCGGGTCGACCTGGCCGGTGACGCCAAACGTGCCGTCGCGCAGATGCCGGCCGGCGCGGCCGGCGATCTGGCCAAGCTCGGCCGCCGTCAGGTTGCGATACTGATAGCCGTCGAACTTGCGGTTCTGGGCGAAGGCGACATGATCGAGATCAAGGTTGAGACCCATGCCGATAGCGTCGGTGGCGATGAGATAGTCGACGTCGCCCGACTGGAACAACGCCACCTGGGCGTTGCGGGTACGAGGCGAGAGCGCGCCAAGCACGACGGCGGCACCCCCCTGCTGACGACGGATCAGCTCGGCGATGGCATAGACCTCGTCGGCGGAGAACGCGACGATCGCCGTGCGCCTGGGCAGCCGCGTCAGCTTCTTCGAGCCGGCATAGGCAAGGTGCGACAGCCTCGGCCGCGTCACCACCGACACACCCTTCAAAAGGCGCTGGAGGATGCCGTGCATGGTGGCCGCACCCAGCAGCAGCGTTTCCTGGCGGCCGCGCAGATGCAGGATGCGGTCGGTGAAGATGTGGCCGCGCTCGAGATCGCCGGCCAACTGCACCTCGTCGATGGCGACGAAGGCGGCGTCGGTCTCGCGCGGCATGGCCTCGACGGTGCAGACCGAATATCTGGCGCCGGCCGGCTGGATCTTCTCCTCGCCGGTGATCAGCGCGACCTTGTGGGCGCCGACCATTTCGCAGACGCGGCCATAGACCTCACGCGCAAGCAACCTGAGCGGCAGGCCGATGATGCCACTCTCGTGCGCCACCATGCGCTCGATGGCGAGATGGGTCTTGCCGGTGTTGGTCGGCCCAAGCACGGCGGTCACGTCTCGGCCCGACAGGATCAGCGGTTCGGTATGTTTCGGCTGGATGTTCATCGACCTGGAAATAAGGCTTTCTGGTCTCTCGTTGTCGGGAGCGTGCCTCGAGTGGCGCGTATGACAGGCGACACATAAGGATTTCGAGCGCGAAGCGAAAGCGGAATGTTCCACCGGCGGCTCGAAGTCGTCTGTGTCAAGCTCCAGATTGGTTGCGGATTAACAGTTGGAACGAGTCTGGAACGAATCGGCGACGAATCAGTGACTCGACCAGATTCAGCTTTTGTTCACGGCTACATATGGATTTTGTGACCATGAGTCTCACCACATGCTGAATCAACAAACTGGCCCGTTTCATGCAGGGCGAGCTTTGCCGTTAACCTTTGCCGGTGAACGACCGTGGCGGCCTGGCGTACCCCGTCCAAGGTTATGAAATTGTTGACCTTTCCTAATCGGCATTAAGGATTTGGCAGGCGATGCCTCCTGCCATCATTAACATTCCGCTCAAAGCCGGAACGAATCGGCGACGAATCAGCGATGCCAGAATCTTCCCGTTTTGTTCACCCCAATATCTTGTGTTGTGAACAGCTTATCCACCGAGAATCCACAGGTTGTGAAGCCGCTTTCGCACAGGGCAGCCGGCGGCTGTTAACCTCTGCGTGCCGGATTGGGGCAGCAGCCGGCGCGGGAATGTCGAAAGCATAAAGCCGCCAACGAAAAACGGACCGGTTTCCCGGCCCGTCGATCTTGCTGCTCAGAGCGAGTCTTCTCTTTGTTTTGCCGCAATTCCGGACGGAAAACCGCTTCACACTTTTCCTGGAATTGCTTCAGGCGAAGTATTGGCCGCCATTGGCTGATATGGTCGAGCCGGTGATGAAGCCGGCATCTTCGGATGCGAGGAAGACGACGCAGCGCGCGATCTCTTCCGGCTCGCCGAGGCGGCCGACGGGGATCTGCGGGATGATGCGCTCGTTGAGCACCTTCTCGTCGATTGCCTTGACCATTTCGGTGGCGATATAGCCGGGGCAGATGACGTTGACGGTGATGCCCGCGCGGGCCCCTTCCTGTGCAAGTGCCTTCGAAAAGCCGATGTCACCGGCCTTGGCGGCGGAGTAATTCACCTGTCCGGCCTGGCCCTTCTGGCCGTTGATCGAGGAGATGGTGATGACGCGGCCGAACTTGCGGTCGCGCATGCCGCCCCACAGCGGATGCGTCATGTTGAAGACGCCCGACAGATTGGTGTCGATGACCTCTTTCCACTGCTCGCGCGTGATCTTGTGGAACATGGCGTCGCGGGTGATGCCGGCATTGTTGACCAGCACCGAGACCGGACCGAGATCGGCCTCGACCTGCTTGATGCCGGCGGCGCAGGAATCGTAGTCGGCGACCGACCATTTGTAGACCGGGATGCCGGTTTCGGCCTTGAATTTCGCCGCCGCGTCGTCATTGCCGGCGTAGTTGGCGGCAACCGAATAGCCGGCGTTCTTCAATGCGATCGAGATCGCCGCGCCGATGCCGCGCGATCCGCCTGTGACGATTGCTACCTTGGTCATGCGTTTCCCCTTTTTTGATATCGCCCTGTTGTCGGGCTTGGCAGGCACTGGATATGGAGCAGGCACTGGATATGGAACGGGCGGCTTGCGCCGCCCGTTCAGTGATATCTTAAAGCGCTTCCACGCACATGGCGACGCCCATGCCGCCACCAATGCAGAGCGTGGCGAGGCCTTTCTTGGCGCCGCGCCGACGCATCTCGAAGACCAGCGTGTTGAAGATGCGGGCACCCGAAGCGCCGATCGGATGGCCGATGGCAATGGCGCCGCCATTGACGTTGACGATCGAGGGATCCCAGCCCATGTCCTTGTTGACGGCGCAGGCCTGGGCGGCAAAGGCTTCGTTGGCCTCGATCAGGTCGAGATCGCCGACCGACCAGCCAGCCTTTTCCAATGCCTTGCGCGAGGCCGGAATGGGACCGGTGCCCATGATCTGCGGGTCGACGCCGGCGGTTGCCCAGGACACGATGCGCGCCAGCGGGGAGATGCCGCGCCTCACCGCTTCCGCTTCGCTCATCAGCAGCGCGCCGGCGGCGCCGTCATTGATGCCGGAGGCGTTGGCGGCGGTCACCGTGCCGTCCTTGTCGAAAGCCGGCCTCAACTTGGTCATGGCGTCGATCGTGGCGCCGTGGCGGATGTATTCATCCTGGTCGACAATGGTGTCGCCCTTCTTGCCCTTGATGGTGACGGCGACGATCTCGTCCTTGAACTTGCCGGCCTTCTGCGCCGCCTCGGCCTTGTTCTGGGAGGCGAGCGCGAACTGGTCCTGATCGTCGCGGGTGATCTGGAACTGGCGAGCGACGTTCTCGGCGGTGTTGCCCATGTGGTAGCCGTTGAAGGCATCCCACAGTCCGTCCTTGATCATGGTGTCGATCAGCTTGAAGTCGCCCATCTTGACGCCGGCGCGCAAATGCTGGGCATGCGTCGAAAGCGACATCGACTCCTGCCCGCCGGCGATGATCACCTTCGCATCGCCGGTGGCGATCTGCTGCATGCCGAGCGCAATGGCGCGCAGACCCGAGCCGCAAACCTGATTGAGGCCCCAGGCCGTGGTTTCCTTGGGCAGGCCGGCATTGATCGATGCCTGGCGGGCCGGGTTCTGACCCTGAGCGGCGGTCAACACCTGGCCGAGGATGACTTCGTCGACCTCGCCTGGTTCGACACCGGCACGCGACAGCAGTTCCTTGATGACGATAGCACCGAGCTCATGCGCCGGCGTGGTGGCGAAAGCGCCGTTGAATGAGCCGACCGGCGTGCGCGCCGCACTGGCAATGACGATGGAAGCGGACATTTTCTTCTCCAGACTTCAAGGTGTTGTTCTGTCGTTGAGGACTTTTCTTGCCCTTTCCAGAACCCAAGTCAAACCGGAAATGGGCATGGCGCCCATGCGCAGCAAGCACATCGCGCCGTGCCATGGCTGCACTCCATCCATTGCTGCGCAGCATATTTTGCCCGCTATGCAGCATTTAATGATGCCGCAGTGCACAAACTGCTTGGAATTGTGAGGCTTTTGCGCATATCCTCAAAAAAGGCACAATCGTTACCGGCGGCTTACTGGGGGGCGCCGGTGTCCCCGGGAGGATGCAGATGGCCGCGAAAGACGATCCGATCATCATCAAGAAATACGCCAATCGCCGCCTCTACAACACCGGCACCAGCACCTATGTGACGCTCGAGGACCTCGCCGAGATGGTCAAGAAGGGCGAGGAGTTCACCGTCCAGGACGCCAAGACCGGTGACGACATCACCCATCCGGTGCTGACCCAGATCATCTTCGAGCTGGAGAACAAGGATGGGCAGAACATGCTGCCGATCCCGTTCCTGCGCCAGCTGATCGCCTACTACGGCGACCAGATGCAGATGATCGTGCCGAGCTTTCTCGAACAGTCCATGCTCGCCTTCTCCAAGGAGCAGGAACGCTTTCGCGAGCAGATGAAGGGTGCGCTCGGCAAGTCGCCGCTGGACATGATGAAGATCACCACGCCGATCAAGGCGCTGGAGGAGCAGACGCGCCGCAACATGGAAATGTTCCAGAATGCGATGCGGCTGTTCACGCCGTTTCCACCGGTAGGTACCGCGCCAGCCGCGGCCCCGGCCGAGCCGGCGAGGAAGGAAATGCCGGAAAAGCCCGACGACCTTCAGGAACTGAAGGACCAGATCGCGGCCATGCAGCGCAAGCTCGACACGATGTCGTGAGCGCTTCGGAGTCGTGAGCGCTTCGGATCGAAAGATCCGCTAGCTGGCACAAAGTGCTATCGCGGCAGCAATCCCTCATAGCGGCCGCGCGGCCTGATGACACTTCCGCTTGTTAGCTGTTCGACCGTGTGCGCGGCCCAGCCGACGCTGCGTGCGAGTGCGAACAGGCGGAACGGTGCATCGCGCGGCAAGCCAAGGCCGCGTGTCAGCACGGCCAACGCGAAGTCGATGTTCGGGCGCGCGCCGGTCGCGGCAAGGGCCGTATCACGCAGCGATTGAGAGAGATCATCGATGTCGATCACGCTCAGCAATGCCGCCGCGCGGGGATCGCCGTCGGGATAGAGCGGATGGCCGAAGCTCGGCAGTGGCCGGTCATGGCTGAGCCAGCGCCGGATCGCCGCTTCGGCACCGTGCCGCCCCGCATCCTCGGCCAGTTGCATCACCGCTTCGCCGGCGCCGCCATGGCGAGGACCTGACAATGTCGCCAACCCAGCGAGCAGGCAGGCGGCCATCGGCGCTCCGGTCGAGGCCGCGACACGGGCGGCGAAAGTCGATGCGTTGAGTTCGTGGTCGGCGAGCAGGACGAGCGCGCGGCGGATCGCATCGGCTCCGGCTGCATCCACCGACCAGTCCCGCGCCAATCGCCGATGAACTGGGTCCGGTCCCGCCGATGCGCCCAAGGCGCTGGCCAACACGCCGACCGCGTGCGCGGCATCGGCATGCAGCGAGGTGGCGCTGCGCCCGAGTGAAGGCCGCCCCTGGCCGGCAAGCACGGCAAGTTGCGCAAAGGCCGAGGCCCGGCCGGGTTGGTGGGCCGCATCCGGCGCCGGCGCTCGGAAGGCCACCGGTTCAGGCAGCGCCCAGAGCACTGCCGCTGTTTCTTCCAGCGTGGCACTCGCTGAAAGCGCAACGGCGTCCTGGCCACGATAGACAAGATGACCGTGCAAGACGGTCGAGATCGAGGTGACGATCGACGGTTCGCCCCAGGCAATGGCGCTTTCGGCGATGGCCGACGGGCTGCGTCCACGCGCCCTTCGCGTTGCCAGTACCGCTATGTCGTCGGCACGATACTGGCTGCGGCGCGGATCGGCGCGGTCCGGTTGCATGCCGATGCGGCCGCGGCTGACATAGGCGTAGAGTGTCTGGGGCCGCACCTTGAGCCTTTCCAGCGCCTCTTCCCGCGACAACCACTCGGACATATCGAACTCTGATATTGATTATATTGATCAAGATTGATCAGCAGATTGCCTAGCCTTATCTCTGATACGGAAATGGATCAAGGAGGCAGGCTATGGCGAATGGGCTCGACGACGTTGTGGCGGCTGAAACCGTCCTCTCCGACGTGGATGGTCTTGGCGGCAATCTGACCATCCGCGGCCATTCGCTGCGGGAACTGGCCGGACGCTGGAGCTACGCGCAGGTGGTCAGCCTGCTGCTCGATGGCTTCTTCGAAGACCTTCCCGGCGATACCGAACTGGCGCGAGCGCTGGGCCAGGCGCGCGCAGAAGTGTTCGAGCGGCTTTTGCCCTCACTGCCCTTGCTGACTCCGCTCGATGTCTACAGCGCCATGCGCGCCGGCATGGCGCTTCTGCCGGACGGCGAGACTTTGCCGGACGCGCTGCGGCTGGTTGCGGCGCCCGCGGTGCTGACGCCGGCCCTGCTTCGCCTGCAGCGCGGCGAGGCGCCCATCGAGCCGGACAGCCTGTCCGACCATGCCGCCGACATGTTGAGGATGCTCAGCGGTCGTGCCGCCTCGCCGGCGCTGGCGAAGGCGCTCGACACCTATCTGATGACCGTCTGCGATCATGGCCTCAATGCCTCGACCTTCGCCACCCGCGTGGTCGCGTCGACACAGGCCGGCCTGACATCGTCCGTGCTGGCCGGGCTCGGCGCACTCAAGGGGCCGCTGCATGGCGGCGCGCCCGGCCCGGTCATCGAGATGCTGGATGCGATCGAGGCGCATGGCGATGCCGCCGGCTGGCTGCGCGACGAGGTCGCGCATGGCGAGCGCATCATGGGGTTCGGCCATCGCATCTACCGCGTGCGCGATCCGCGCGCCGACGTGCTCAAGGCGGTCGTGCGGCAGCTCGGCGGTGAGGGCGAAACCGGTCGCCGGCTGGCCTTCGCGGAGAAAGTGGAGCAAGCCGCGCTCGACGTGCTGCGGATTGCCAAGCCGTCGCGCTCGCTGCAGACCAATGTCGAATTCTACACCGCGCTGCTTTTGGAAGCTGCGGGTTTCCCCAAGGAGGCATTCAGCAACGTCT
This sequence comes from Mesorhizobium kowhaii, assembly GCF_003253745.1. Classification (GTDB taxonomy): domain Bacteria; phylum Pseudomonadota; class Alphaproteobacteria; order Rhizobiales; family Rhizobiaceae; genus Mesorhizobium; species Mesorhizobium kowhaii. The sequence continues at coordinate 319,677 of NZ_MZXV01000027.1, read as the reverse complement.
TCGCCGCCGGGCGTGTCGCCGGCTGGATCGCCCATGCACGCGAGCAGCAGGCGACCGGACGGCTGATCCGGCCGCAGTCGCGCTATGTCGGGCCGGTGCCGGACCTTGTTGCCTGAGGCTGTCTGCCTGTTTTGATGGATGCCGCCTCTCCGCTTCGAAGCGGGGGGCGGTTTTTCATGACCGAAATTTCATGTGATCACGCGACCGTGTTCGTGTTCTTGCCTGGGTCAGGACTTATATGCTGCACTGCAACATGAGTCCGCTGTGACCGAACCGTTCCGATTCCCGGGCGTGATGAGGCCTGCAGCATCCAAATCGACAGGAACGCCATGACGAAAAACGGCAAGGCGGAGGAAACCAAGAAGATCAACATCGCGCTTCAGGGCGGCGGCTCGCACGGGGCCTTTTCCTGGGGTGTGCTCGACCGACTGCTGGAGGATGGCAGGCTGGAGATCGCGGCGGTGTCCGGGACCAGCGCCGGCGCCATGAACGCGGTGGCGCTTGCCGACGGCTTCGTGCGCGGCGGCGTCGAGGGCGCACGGCAAAAGCTCGACGATTTCTGGCGCGCGGTGGCGGCAAAGGGCCGGTTCAGCCCGGTGCAGCGCATGCCGTGGGATGTAGCCTGGGGCAACTGGTCGATCGAGAACACGCCGGGCTATGTCTTCTTCGACACCATGTCGCGGGTGTTTTCGCCCTACGTCGCCAATCCGCTCGGCCTCAATCCGCTGCGCGACGTGGTCGCGCAGGAGATCGATTTCAAGAATGTGCGCGCCTGCAAGTCGATGGAACTGTTCATTTCGGCGACCAATGTCGAAACCGGGCAGCTGCGCGTCTTTTCCGATGGCGAGATCGATCTCGGCACAGTGATGGCCTCGGCCTGCCTGCCGCAACTGTTCCGCGCCGTCGAGATCAAGGGCGTGCCCTATTGGGATGGCGGCTATGGCGGCAACCCGGCGCTTTATCCGTTCTTCAAGACGGCGGCGACCGAGGACGTGCTTCTGGTGCAGATCAATCCGGTGGTGCGGGAAGGAACACCGAGGAGCGCCAACGAGATCCAGAACCGCATCGACGAGATCACCTTCAACGCCGGGCTGCTGCGCGAATTCCGCTCGATCGCCTTCATCAAGGAACTGATCGCCGCCGGCCGTCTGCCACATGGCGAATACCGCGACATCCGCATGCACCGCATCGATGCCGACGAGGCGTTCAAGGACCTGTCGGCGTCATCGAAGGTCAATGCCGAATGGGCGTTCCTGAGCTATCTGCGCGATCTTGGCCGCACCGCCGCCAGCGACTGGCTGGAGGAGAATTACGATGCCGTCGGCAAGCGCCCAACGCTCGATCTGTCAGGCGAACTCGATGACGGCTTCAAGCCGGTGCGTGGTCCCGCACCTGGCCGGCGGGTCAAGGAATTCCTCGCGGTGCGCAAGAATCCGGAGGCGGAGCGCCGCCGGGCCTGAGCTGTGCCGAGATTCAGGTGAGGCCGGCCTGCAAATGGCGGCCTCCTGCGCTTCCGGTGCTCGCGGACCCGAAAGTACGGTCTGCTCCGGTTCTCGGAACCCGCCTTGTTTGGTCGCTTCGCGCCCGTCTTGGACTCCGGCTCGGCCTGACCCGAATCTCGGCACAGCTTTGCTTCTTGGCTTCATCCAGCTTTCAAGGTCAGATCGATCACCCTGATTAGGGCAGCGGCCGCCTGCCGCTGCCTGTCGGGATCGCTGATCCGCGCCTTCATGCCTTCCAGTCCGTCGAGCAGCATGTCGGCAAGCAGTTGCGTCGACAGGCCCTTGGCCGCCAGATCGACGCCGTTCCTGGCGGCCTCGCTCTCGATCGCGGCGGCGATATGTTCGACAAGGCCGCCGCGCCAGCAGCCGACCAGATCGCCAAGGCTTGATTTCATGTCCACCAATTCGGCGCCGTGCGGCGAGGCAACGACTGCGCTCATCATCGAGATGAAAGCTTCGTCGATGGCTCGCATCATGCGCTCAGTGAAAGCGCCATCGCCGGCCAGAGCCATTTTCGCGGCCTCGACCGAGCGCGACAGCACCATCATGGCGATGGCGCGAAAAATGTCGGTCTTGTTCTTGAACAGGAGATAGAGCGCCGGCCGCGACATGTCGGCGGCGCGGGCGATGTCGTCCATGGTGGTGCGGGAGAAGCCATAGGCCAAAAACACCTTCATTGCGCCATCCAGGATGCGGACGCGTTTGGGGTCGGTGATGGCGATGTCTTCGATCTGATTCATGGGGCAACATTATCCTGCAAAATAGCAATTGACAAAATGACGATTTTTGTCAATCTGTTTGAGAATGAAATGACCGGTTGGCCATTTCGTCTCGGGTTGTGGACGACAACAAAGGGTATCCCCATGCGCCTCACCGTCGACGGGCAGTCTTTCGATTTCGAAGCCGATCCGGACATGCCGCTGCTATGGGCGCTGCGCGATCTCATTGGCAAGACCGGACCGAAGTTCGGCTGCGGCATCGCCGCCTGCGGCGCCTGCACCGTGCATATCGATGGTCAGCCGGTGCGTTCCTGCTCGCTCCCGGTTGGCCAGGTCAGCGGCGCTGTCACCACCATCGAAGGCATCGGCACGGCGGACAGACTGCATCCAGTGCAGCAGGCATGGCTGGAGGAGCAGGTCGCGCAATGCGGCTACTGCCAGGCCGGCCAGATCATGAGCGCGGTGGCGCTGCTCGACGAGGTCGCCGACCCGAGCGACGCCGACATCGACAACGCCATGGGCGGCAATCTCTGCCGCTGCGGCACCTACCCGAAGATCCGCTCGGCCATCAAGAAGGCTGCAGCGCTTAAGACAGCGGGGCTCTGACCATGGCCAGTGTCGGAAAGATCGCCCGCCGCACATTCCTGATTGGCGCGGCTGCTGTCGCGGGCGGCTTTGCCGTCGGCTACTACTATTATCGCAAACCGTTTGCGAACCCGCTCGAGGCCGATCTCGGCAAGGGCGAGGCGACCTTCAACCCCTATGTGAAGATCGGCGCCGACAACACCATCACCATCGTCGCGCCGCGCGCCGAGATGGGGCAAGGCATCTCGACGACGCTTGCCGTCATGGTCGCCGAAGAACTCGATGTCGGTCTCGATCAGGTCAAGGTCGAGCACGGCCCGGCCTCCTATGCCTATTACAACGCGGCGATCCTCGAAGAAGGCGGCCCGTTCGCCTTCTTCGACGAGAGCATGACTGCACAAGCCGTGCGCTCGGGTCTCGGCGTGGTCGGCAAGTTCCTTGCTCTCCAGGCCACCGGCGGCTCGGCTTCGGCGCGCGACGGTTTCGACAAGATGCGCCAGGCGGGCGCCACTGCCCGGCAGTTGCTGATTGCGGCGGCGGCGCAGAAACTCGGCGTTGCCGCCGCCGATCTGGAAACGGCCAACGGCTCGATCCTGCATAAGGCGTCTGGCAAGTCGCTGACTTATGGCGCGGTCGCCGCGGCCGCCGCCGCCATGGCACCGCCGGCCGAAGTCAGGCTCAAGGACCGAGCCGACTGGAGACTGCTGGGAAAACCGCAGAAGCGCATCGACATGCTGGCCAAGGTCACCGGGGCGCCGATCTTCGGCATCGATGTCAGGCTGCCGGACATGCTCTACGGCACGGTCAAGATGAGCCCGCGCTTCTGGGCCAAGCCGGTCAAGGCGGACCTCGCCAAAGCCGAGAAAATGCCCGGCGTGGTCAAGATCGTACCGCTCGAGACGAATTATGGTCACGGCTTCGGCATCATCGCGGACAATACCTGGGCGGCATTCAGGGCGGCCGACGCCATCGACGCCCAGTGGGCGGATCCCGAATATCCGCTCAGCAGCGCCGCCATTGGCGACGTGCTGAAACAGGCGCTCGGCACCAAGGGCTCAGCGATGCGCGACAATGGCGATGTCGATACCGCCTTCGCCGACGCGCCGCGCGAAAGGATCGTCGAGGCAGACTATGCGGTGCCTTATCTGGCGCATGCGACCATGGAGCCGATGAACGCCACGGCACGGTTCGGCGATGGTGCCCTCGACATCTGGTGCGGCAACCAGGCGCCGACCCTGGTGCGGCAGCTTTGCGCCAACGCGGTCGGTATCGAACAGGACAAGGTCACCGTCCACACCACCTTCATGGGTGGCGGTTTCGGCCGCCGTACCGAGATGGACTATGCCCTTTGCGCGGTGTTGATGGCGAAGGAGACAGGCGGGCGCCCAATCAAGGTGACCTGGACGCGCGAAGAGGACATGCGTCATGACGCTTATCGGCCGGCCGCGGTCGGCAAGTTCCAGGCGCGGCTCGGCGACGACGGCATGCCGGTCGCCGTCGACATGAAGCTCGCCTCGCCATCGGTGATCGCCGGCACCTTGCGTCGGCTGTTTCCGTCGATATCGCCACTCGGTCCCGACAAGTCCATTGTCGATGGGGCCTATGACCAGCCCTACACAATTCCGAACTATCGGGTCAGCGGCGTCGCGGCGCCCGTCTCCATCCCTGTCGGCTTTTGGCGCTCGGTCGGCAGCTCGGTCAACGGCTTCTTCCATGAGGGGTTCATGGACGAGATCGCCACAGCCGGCAAAATCGATCCGGTCGAGATGCGCAAGAAGCTGATGGCCGCCTATCCCTCGGCGGTGAAGGTGGTGGAGAAAGTCGCAGCGATGGCGAAATGGGGCGAGGCGCTACCCGCCGGCAAGGCCAGGGGCATGGCCTTCACGCTGTCCTTCGGTAGCTGGGTCGGCGAGATCATCCAGGTGGCGGACACGCCGGCCGGCATCCGCATCGAGAAGGTGTGGATCGCCGCCGATGTCGGCACCGCGCTCGATCCCGGTATCATCGAGGCTCAGCTGATTTCCGCCGCCATCTACGGTCTTTCGGCGGCAATGGGACAGGAAATCACCTTCGCCGACGGCATGGTCGAACAGTCGAACTTCCACGACTTCGACGCCATGCGGATCTTCCAGTGCCCGGTCTTCGAAGTCGCCATCCTGGAAAATTTCCACAAGATGGGCGGTGTCGGCGAGGTCGGCACACCGCCGGCGGCACCGGCGCTGGCCAACGCCATCTTCGCGCTCACCGGCAAGCGCATCCGCACGCTGCCTTTGTCGAAAACGGTGGCCTTCGCATGAAGAAGCTCCTCATCATGCTGACGCCTGCTGCCATGCTCGCCCTCGCGGCGCCGTTCGCAGTCGCACAAGACAGCCAGACGCCGGCGCCGGCGACGGTCGACGCAGCGAAAGGCTTGTCCGAATGGGACAAGATCCATGCGGTGTTCTCGCATCCGCGCTGCGCCGACTGTCATGTCGCGGACGACCGGCCGCGCTGGTCCGGCGCGCATTATGGCGGCACCCGCGTTCACGCCTTCAACGTCCAGCGCGGTAACGACGGATCGGGCTTCGGCAATCCGGGCCTGCGCTGCACGACTTGCCATTTCTCTAGCAATTCCAATGCATTGCATGGACCGCCCGGAGCCGAGAACTGGCGTCTGGCGCCGGCCGAGATGGCCTGGTTCGGGAAATCTTCGGCCGAAATCTGCGCCCAGATCAAGGATCCGGTGCGCAATGGCGGTCGCAGTTTGGACGATATCGCGCTGCATGTTCGCGACGACAGGCTGGTCGCCTGGGGCTGGGCGCCGGGGTTGAACCGTGAGCCGGCTCCGGGCTCGGCCGAAGCAACCTTTCAAGCGATCGAAAACTGGATGGCGGTGGGTTCACCTTGCCCGGTGCCGTAATGGTCTTGCAACTTTAAGGCTATATTGCGGTGCAACTTTGATGTAGAAGCGCGCTTCGCCGATCACGGCAAATTGAAGACGGCCTGGCGCGCACCCATATCGGCGACGCGCCCGCGTTATGAGGACGCTGGCCGAATCCGCAGTGGAAAAAACGACGATGAGAATCAGGTTTCACAAGCTTGCAGCCGTTGTTGTGCTCATTGGTTTCGCGGCGTGGATGGCGACAGGCGAATTCTCGTCCGTCGGCAGCGTAGCCGCCAACAAAGCCAAGGCTGCCGAAGTCGAGCAGGCCAAGGCGCCGGACGCGAACAAGCCCAAGGTGGCGGAAGCCGAGCCGAAGCCACCGTTGCGCACCGTCGCGGTGGTGACGCCGCCGCGCAAGACCTATGCGCGCGCCATCCGCATTTCAGGATTGACCGAAGCCGACAAACGAGCGGTGCTGGGCGCGCGCGTTGCCGGTGTCATCGACAAGCTGCCGGTCAAGCAAGGCCAGCACGTCAAGACCGGCGATCTGGTGATGATGCTTGCCGCCGAAGAAAAGATCTCGATGGTCGACAACGCCAAGCAGTTGGTTGTGCAGCGCCAGGCCGAGTTGGACGCAGCTTTGCGACTGATGAAAACCGGCAATTTGCCGAAGCTGCAGCTCGACACCGCGCGCTCGAACCTGACCTCGGCGCAGTCGCTGCTGAAAACGGCACAGGCCCTGCTCGAGCGCAATGAGGTGAGGGCGCCTTTCGACGGCGTCATCGACCGGGTGCCGGTGGAACTTGGCAGTTCCATCATGGAGGGCGGCGAGGTGGCAACCATCCTCAAGCTTGATCCGGTGATTGCCCGCGGCGAGGTCAGCGAGCGCGATCTCGGCTACCTCAAGCTGGGCGACAAGGCCAATGTACGGCTGGTCAGCGGCCAGACGGTCGAAGGCACCGTGCGCTACATCAGCCGCGACGCCTCGTCGGCGACCCGTACCTTCCGCGTCGAGGTGGCGATCCCCAATGGCGACGGCTCCGTGCCGGCCGGCATGACGGCGGAAATCGCGCTCAATGCGCAACCGACCGACGCGGTCCTGCTGCCGCGCTCGGTGGTGACGCTCGGCGACAAGGGCGACCTCGGCATCCGCGCCGTCGGCAAGGACAACAAGGTGGCGTTCTTCCCGATCGACCTCGTCGACGACACGCCGACCGGCCTCGTGCTCGGCGGCATCCCGGCCGACGCGCGTATCATCGTCGCCGGCCAGGAACTGGTGAAGGAAGGCGATGTGGTCAATCCGGTCGAGGCCGACCAGGCGACGATCCGGAAGCTGCTGGGCGAGGCGACTGCCGGGACGCAGTAGCAACGGGTCGCGACGGACTAGCCCTGGGCGGGGACAATCGGCTGCGACGCAGCTCCTGAAATTCAACAACAGGCGTTAGCCATGGATATCGTCAGACTCGCAATCAACAATGCCCGCCTGACCATTTCGGTCCTGGTCTTCCTTCTGCTCGCAGGCTGGGTCGCTTATCAGTCAACGCCAAAGGAAGCGGAACCCGACGTTCCGATTCCGATGATGTATGTCAGCCTGATCTATCAAGGCATTTCGCCCGAGGATTCGGAGCGCCTTCTGCTGCGGCCGATGGAAAGCAAGCTGAAGAGCCTGAAAGGCCTCAAAGAAATGCGCTCGGCCGCCTTCCAGGGCGGCGGCTATGTGCTGGTCGAGTTCCAACCGCAGACCAACCTGGCGACGGCGCTGCAGGACACGCGCAGCAAGGTGCAGGATGGCAAGGCCGACCTGCCGCAGGCGGCTGAAGAGCCTGTTGTTACCGAGGTCAATATCTCCGAATTCCCCGTCCTCGTCGTCACCCTGTCAGGCGAATTGCCCGAGCGTGTGCTGACCGCTGCCGCGCGCGAACTGCGCGACCGCATCGAAGAAGTGCCCGGCGTTCTCGAAGGCTCGCTGCAGGGCGCGCGCGACGACCTCGTCGAGGTCGTCATCGACCCGATGAAGCTGTCTTCCTACGGGCTGCAGCTCGATCAGCTGATCGGTGCGGTCGGCAACTCCAACAGCCTGGTCGCCGCCGGCAATATCGAGGGCTCGGAGGGCAAATACGCCGTCAAGGTGCCGTCACTGATCGAGACACCTGAGGATGTGGCGGCGCTGCCGGTGGTCGCCGGCCCCAATGCCGTGGTTCAGGCCAAGGACATCGCGACGATCCGCTCCACCTTCAAGGATGCCGAGACGGTGACCCGCCTCAACGGCAAGCCGGCCATTGCCATCGAAGTGAAAAAGCGCATCGGTGCCAATCTGATCGACACGCTCACCAAGGTGAGGGAGGTCTCCGACGCCTTCGTCAAGACCATGCCGCAAGGCATGAATGTCACCTACACGCAGGACAAGTCGGTCTTCGTCAACCAGCTGCTCGGCGACCTGCAGAACCATGTGATGATCGCCGTCATCCTGGTGTTCATCGTCATCCTCTACGCGCTGTCCGGCCGTGCCTCACTGTTGATCGGCCTGGCCATTCCCTCATCGTTCCTGATCGGCATCCTGTTGCTTGCGATGATGGGCTACACGATCAACATGATCGTGCTGTTCAGCCTGATCCTGGCCGTCGGCATGCTTGTCGACGATGCCATCATCGTCACCGAATTCGCCGAGCGGCGGATGGGCGAGGGCATGCCGAAGGCGGAAGCTTTCGCACTTGCCGCCAAGCGCATGGCCGGTCCGGTCATCGCCGCGACGATGACGCGCATCGCCGCCTTCTCGCCGCTGCTGTTCTGGCCGGGCATCATCGGCGACTTTATGAAATACATGCCGATCACGCTGATCGTCACGCTGTCGGCCTCGATGCTCTACGCGCTGGTGTTCGCACCGACGCTGGGGGCGATCTTCGCCAAGGCGCCCGAGCTCCATGAGGATGACAATCGCGACGGCTGGTACATGGCCATCGTCAAGCAGGCGGTGCGCTTCCCCATCACCGTGCTGGTGCTGACCGTGGCGCTGCTGTTCGGCGTCGGCTTTGCCTATTCGAAATATGGCGCCGGTGTCGAGTTCTTCCCCAGTGTCGAGCCAGACTACGGCCTGCTCTACGTGCACGCTCGCGGCAATCTTTCGCTGGCCGAAATGGATACCGCGACCAAGATCGCCGAAAACAGGCTGCTCGGCTGGCCCGGCATCAAATCGGTCTACACCCGCGTCGGCAAGACGCAAGGCGGCGGCCAGGACGTTCCGGAAGACGTCGTCGGCGTCATCCAGTACGAATTCATCGACTGGCGCGAGCGCAAGTCGGCGAACCAGATCCTGGACGAGTTGCGTGGCGTCATGGCCGGCATTCCCGGCGTCGATGTCGAGGTGCGCGTGCCCGAAGCCGGTCCGCCAACCGGCAAGCCGATCCAGATCAGGCTTTCGGCGATCGATCCCAAGGGGCTCGACGACAAGGCGCGCGCCGTCGCGGCCCGCATTGCCAAGGTGCCCGGCGTCATCGACATTTCTGACGGTCTGCCGCCGCCCGGCGTCGACTGGGCGCTCGAGGTCGACCGTGCCAAGGCGGCGCAGTACGGCATCAGCCCGACTTCGGTCGGAACGGTGGTGCAACTGGTGACCAACGGGCTGAAGCTCAGTGAATATCGACCGGCAGGTGCTGACGATGCCGTCGACATCAGGCTGCGTCTGCCCGAAGACCGCCGCACGCTGTCGACGCTCGATGAGCTCAGGGTGCAGACCTCGCAAGGCTCGGTACCGATCTCGAATTTCGTCGTGCGCAAGCCCGAACCGACCGTTGGTATCCTCAACCGCATCGACGGCGCCCGCACGGTGGTCGTCCAGGCAAACGTCGCCGCCGGCACTCAGGTCGCGGCCGTGCAGCAGGAGGTCACCAAGGCTGTCGCCGATATGGATCTTGGCAGCGGCATACGCTGGAAGCTGGCCGGCTCGAACGAGGACAGCGCGGAGGCCAGCGCCTTCCTCGGCAAGGCCTTTGGCGCGGCGATCTTCCTGATCTTCCTCGTGCTCCTGATGCAGTTCAACAAATTCACCAGCGTGCTGATGGTGCTGTCCTGCGTGGTCATGGCGACGATCGGCGTGTTCCTGGGGCTGCTGCTGACGGGAGAGGCATTCGGCATCGTCATGTCGGGCATCGGCGTCATCGCGCTGGCCGGCGTGGTGGTGAACAACAACATCGTGTTGATCGACACCTATGACCGGCTGCGCGAAGAAGGCTGGGACAAGATGGAAGCGGTGTTGCAGACCTGCCGCGAACGGGCCCGCCCGGTTGTGCTGACGGCGGTGTCGGCGATCCTCGGCGTGCTGCCGATCGCCTTTGGCCTCGGTCTCGAAATCTTCCATCACGAGACGACGATCAACGCGCCGTCGACGCAATGGTGGATCTCGCTGTCGTCGGCGATCGTCTTTGGCCTGTCCTTTGCGACCTTGCTGACGCTGGTGGTGACGCCGTCGATGCTGATGATCTTCACGCGCAGCAAGAACAGCCGCTTCTACGCGTTTTTCCGTCGGCTATTCCGGCGCGGCAACGGAAAGGTCTCGTCGACCGACACGCCAGATACGGATGTGGGCGGCGAACCGGCTATCGCCTTTCCGAAGGCAGCCGAATAAACCTGTCTGCGAACCTCTGACGCAAAGGCCGTCCGGAACAACCGGGCGGGCTTTTGCATTGCTCTCCCCGGAGCAATGTCAGGCAGCTTTCGCAACGCCATTCACCGTGGCGATGCCGATGTCCTCGAGAGCCTCGGCGACTGCCTGATCAAGCGGCGTGTGCGGGATCGCGCCGATGATGCCTTCAAGCCTTGCCGAGGACAGCTGATGCGGCTCGAAGCGCAGATAGGACATCGAGACGATCTCGCGCCACATCGCCACGAACGGGCTGCCGGCACGCAGCACCCACCAGGCCATCGCGGTCATCTTGAGCGGGCGACCGAGTGCCGTCTCGGCTGACGCCTTGATCTCCCGGTCGGTGACGGCATGGCCCGGAAAGTTCAACGCTTCGTAGGAGCCGAGCTTGTCCAGGTTTTGCGCCAGTCCGACGAAAGCCTTGGCCAGATCCGGCAGGTAGGCCCATTCATGAACAAGATCGACCGGGCCGGGTGCGGTATAGATGCCCTTGTTCATCTTGGCGGCGACGACCAGGTCGAACCATGACCCGCTGCCGGTGCCGCCGAAAAAGTCTCCGGCCCGCAGGAGAATGGTGCGCACCCGGCCCGCGTCGGCCTCGCGGCGAAACAGATCTTCCATGGCGACGCGGATGCGGCCTTTTTCGGTCGTCGGCCGGAATGGGGAGTCTTCGGTGATCACCGCTGGTATCGGCGAGCCGAAATTGTAGACGTTGCCTGGAGCAAGGTGCAAAGCGCCGTTCGCCCGGCAGGCGGCCATGACGTTCTCGGCCATCGGCAGGCACTTGACCCATTCGGTGTAGATCGGGTTGAGGCCGTTGAAAATGATGTCGACGCCTTCGGTGGCGCGGATGAGCGCTTCGCGGTCAAGCCCGTCACCGGCAACGGCCGTGGCGCCCTTGAGTTCGGCCGGTACCTTGCCGCTGCGGGTGACTGCGCGGACATCATAGCCGGCGTCGATGAAGGTCTTGGCGACCACGCGGCCGAGGCGGCCATTGGCACCGAGAATTGCGATCTTGGTCATTGGAAGTACTCCTGGTTGGAATTGCGTGGCCGGTTGGCTAGGCGGATCAGCGACAAGCGCGATCGGGATCAGCGACAAGCGCGATCGGGATCAGCGGTTGCCGAAGAGGTCGCGGTTGCTGCCCTGCGTGACTGGCTTCTGGGCGTCCGGTTTCTGGATCGACGTGGTGATCGTGTTGTCGGTGCTGGCGACAGCCGGCTGGTTGGCGTTGTTCGAGCCAAACTTGTCGCTGCCGGCGAAAGCATTGGCCGTAGCGATGAGGATGGCGGCGGCGGTGAGAGCGATCTTGGTCATTTGTGGTCTCCTTGTTGGTGTTTGCATCCCGAATATGATCCCCTCGTATGCGAATGGAAATTGACTATGGATGGGGTTCTGATATTCATAAATGAATGAGTGAAATCGACTGGAACCTGATCAAGAGCTTCGTCACCGTGGCGGAAACCGGCAGCCTGTCGGCCGCGGCGCGGAAGCTCTCGGCAAGCCAGCCGACACTCGGCCGTCACATCGGTGAGCTCGAGCAGGCGCTGGGTGTCACGTTGTTCCGGCGTGGGCGGCGCGGCTATGAACTGACGGAAGCCGGCAGCACGCTGTTCGAGCGCGGCAAGGCGGTCAGCGAGCAGGCGAGCGCCTTTTCATTGCTGGCGCTGGGTTCGGTCGAGGCGATCGAAGGCACGGTTCGCATTGCCGCCAGCGAGGTGGTGGCGGCCTATGTGCTGCCCGAGATGACGGCGCGGCTCGGCATCGAGGAGCCCGCCATCGAGGTCGAGATCGTCGCCTCGAACCAGGTCGAGAACCTGTTGCGCCGCGATGCCGACATCGCCATCCGCATGGTCAAGCCGGCGCAGAACGAGCTGATGGCGCGCAAGGTCTGCGATATTCCGCTCTGCGCCTGCGCCGCCAGATCTTACCTCGATCGGCGCGGCCGTCCGCTGGAACCTGCCGACCTTGTCGACCACGACTTGGTCGGCTTCGACCGCGGCGATGACATCATCAGAGGCTTCACCCAGTATGGCATCCCTGTCACCCGGAGCAGCTTCCGCTTCAGGACCGACAACCAGATTGTTCTGTGGGAGGCGGTGCAGGCGGGAAACGGCATCGGTCTCGGCCAGGAGCCGCTGGTCGACCGTGATCCATCGGTGGAGAAATTGCTGCCTGACCTGCCACTGCCGGTGCTGCCGGTGTGGCTGGCCATGCATCGCGACGTGCGCACCAGCGTGCGCATCCGCCGCGTGGCGGACTTCCTTTACGAGGAACTCAAACGCTATTCGGCCGGCGTGGCGTCGGGAGCGAATTCGGCACGGTGAGCAAGCCCGGCCATCAGCAGCACGACGATCAGCAGCCCCGACATGGCGACGAAGATCGGGCCGAAGCTGAAATGCTCGGCAACGAACCCGATCGCCGACGGTGCCACCAGAATGCCGGAATAGCCCATGGTGGTGACCACGCTCATGCCGGTGCCCGACGATATGCCTTCCTGGTTGCCGCCGGCCGAAAAGATGATCGGCACCATGTTGGCGATGCCGAAGCCGCACAAGGCAAAGGCCGCGATCGCAAGCCAGGGCGAAGGTGATAGCCCGGCGATCAGCATGCCGGCGGCGGCGACGAGCGCCGACGCGCGCAACGTCATCACCGCGCCGAGGCGGTTGCGAACGCCGTCGCCGAAGAAGCGCATGATCGCCATGACACCGGAAAAGGCGGCATAAGCGAGACCGGCAATGGCGAGGTCGGCGCCGAGTTCCTGTCTGAGATACAGTGCCGCCCAGTCGAGCACCGCGCCTTCGGAGATCATCGTCAGCAGCGCCATCAGCCCGACGAGGTAGACCAGCGGGTTTGCCGGCAGCGCGAATTTATGATGCTCGGTCGCCTGCGGCCTGTCCTCGGCGATCAGATGGCGGACCGCCACCGCGATCACCGCGAAGGCAAGCGCCGTCACCACCGCCGCGTGGGCGAGGTGGCCGTAGTGCTGGATGGCAAAGCCGCCGAGGCCGCCGCCGGCGAAGCCGCCAAGGCTCCAGAAGCCGTGCGAGGATGACATGATGGCGCGGGAGAGCCGCCGTTCGACTACCACCGCATTGGCATTCATGGCGACATCCATGCCGCCGATCGAGCCACCGAAGATGAACATGGCGATCGCTGCCAGCGGCACGTTGGGGGCCAGCGCCACGACCAGCAGGCCGAGGCTGCCGCAAAGACCGAACCAGCGCAGCACGGTGCGCGAGCCATGTTTCGAGATCAGGTGGCCGCACCAGGTCATGGCGGTGACCGCGCCGGCGCCGAACAGCAGGATCAGCAGGCCGAGCGTGAACTTCGTGATCTCCAGCCGGGTCAGGAACACCGGGATCTGCGGCGCCCAGCTGCCGGTCAGGAAGCCGTTGGCGAGGAAAATAGCCGCCACGGCCCATCGTCCGCGAATGGCAGTCAGCATGGCATTTGACGCGTTCATAGAGCGAATCCGGTCAGAAAATGGCTTCGCGCGGCAAATTAGATCGATTCAATTTCTAGTCAAGCACTCTCTCGGGGAAAGCGCTTGGGCCAAACCTGGCCTTGGAAATGATCGAGGGGTGTCGGCGGTTGAGCTAGAGCGGTTCATCGTTTCACGGAAACGCTGACCCGCTCTATCTCTTTGTTTTGACGCAATTCCCTAAGGGAAAGCGCTATGCGCTTTTCCCGGGAAAACCGCTTCACACTTTTCCTGGAATTGCTCTAATGGTCCCGAGGCCGCCTGGCCTCGAATTCAGCCTTCTTGGCGTCGGAGGCCTCGGTCTGGTTGAGCGCCTGCCATTCGGCATAAGGCATGCCGTAAACGATCTCGCGCGACTGGTCCTTGCTGAGGGCAACGCCTTCGGCCTCGGCTGCTTCGCGATACCAGTTCGACAGGCAGTTGCGGCAGAAGCCGGCGAGGTTCATCAGGTCGATGTTCTGCACGTCGTTGCGCTCGCGCAGATGCTCGACCAGCCGGCGAAAGGCGGCAGCCTCGAAATCGCGCTTCTGCTCTTCGCTGAGTTCGGTCATCGGAACCTCCTTGCGGCTCTACAGCGGCCCGGCGCGGGAGCCGAATTGCTTGACCACATGTATATCGGGGCGGCGGTCGATCGCGTCAACGATCGGCGCCAGGCGCTGCGCCCATGCGATCGCGCCCGTCTGGTCCGATATCAGGTCCTGGCGGATCTCGATCAGCGCATGGGCGAAGCCGTTGACGATGGCGTGCTTGTACATAGTGTCGCCGCGCAACGCGCCGTCATAGGGCTCATTGTCGCCGACGACGAGGGCCTTGTCGGCGGCCAGCATGTCGATCAGCGGCCGCGCCACCCGGTCATCCCGATCCCACAGGATGCCGACATGCCAGGGACGTTGGATCCCTTGCATGACCGGGGTGAAGGAATGCACCGAGAAGATGAAGGGTGCCTGGGCAGAGGCCTGCGCGACCGAGGCGATCATAGCGCCGACGGCGTCGTGATAGGGCCGGTAGAAGCGGTCGAGCCGTCTTTCGCGCTCCTCGGCGGCAATCGGGTAGTTCCCGGGCACGACGGTGCCGTCATAGAGCTGGCGAATGAGCGTCGGATCGTCCTCACCGCGATTGGGATCGATCAGCAGTCGCGAAAAATTGGCGAGCACCGCCGGCACGCCGAGCGAGGCGGCCAGTTCGCGCGTCACCGCCTCGACGCCGATATCATAGGCGATGTGGCGGTCGAACTCCGCCGCCGGCAGGCCGAGGCTGCCATACTCCTCCGGCAGGTCACGACGGGCATGGTCGCCCAGGAGCACGATGCCTCGCTTGCGGTCGCCTTCGATGACATCGAAAGGCGCGAAAACTGTGGATCGGGTCATTGGCAGGAAATGGTCTGTTCGCGGGCTTCCGGGGAGGGTGCTATCGTCATTCCACGAAGACGACGCTTGCGCAATGCCGTTGTTTGGCCAAGGTTTCTGCGGAAATCTGGCAGAAGTCGGCGAATTGTGCGCCGGAGCCTTTCTAAATCGATTGGAATTGAACAAAACGGTGCGTTGACATGCGCCCGGACTTTTCCGAAAAGGGGCGCAGAGAGATGCAGATGTGGTTCTTGAGGGGTTTTCGGATGGGTTCCGCCGGCAGGCAGCGCATGCGCTCTGCCTTTGCCATGCCGCTCCTGATCCTTGCGGTGGGCCTGTCGGCGATGGTCATGGCCTCGCCGGCGCGTGCCGATTTCCGTGTCTGCAACGCCACGCAGAACCTGGTCGGCGTCGGCATCGGCTATCGCGCCAAGGCCGGCTGGATCACCGAGGGCTGGTGGCACATCGAGGGATCGAGCTGCAAGACGCTGATCGAAGGGCCGCTGTCATCAAGGTTTTACTATCTTTATGCAGAAGACGCCGAGCGCGGTGGACGCTGGGACGGCCCGATCAACATGTGCGTGGCTGAAAAAGAGTTCAAGATCGCCGGCGTAACCGATTGCGTCGCCCGGGGCTTTCAGCGCGCCGGATTCCAGGAATATGACACGGGCGAACAGGCAAGCTGGATGGTCCAGCTGACCGATGAGCCCGCAACGGGAGGCGCTCCAGCCGCCCCGGGAACAAACAGTCAATGAGACGTAGCCGCAAGGTCAAGATCCTAGCCACCATCGGTCCGGCCTCCTCGTCGGAGGAGATGCTGAAGAAATTGTTCGAAGCGGGCGCCGATGTGTTCCGCATCAATATGAGCCATACCGATCACGAACTGATGCGCACGCTGGTCGGACGCATCCGCACTGTCGAGGAAGCGGTCGGCCGGCCGATCGGCATCCTGGCCGACCTGCAAGGCCCCAAGCTGCGTGTCGGCAAGTTCGCCAATGGCAAGGAAGTGCTGACCGTCGGCCAGACCTTCACGCTCGACGACAATCCCGAGCCCGGCACATCGACCAGGGTCTATCTGCCACATCCCGAGATCCTGAGTTCGGTCGAAGCCGGTCATCGCCTGCTGATCGACGACGGCAAGCTCGAATTGAGGGCGGTGAGAAGCGGCGACGGCAAGTCGATCGTCTGCACCGTCATTGCCGGCACCACGATTTCCGACAAGAAAGGTGTCAGCCTGCCTGATACCGACCTGCCTGTCGGCGCGCTGACCGAGAAGGACCGCAAGGACCTCGATGCCGTGCTGTCGACGGGCGTCGACTGGGTCGCACTGTCGTTCGTGCAGCGGCCGGAGGATCTGGCCGAAGCGCGCAAGATCGCGCGGGGCCGGGCGCTGATCATGGCCAAGATCGAAAAGCCGCAGGCCGTTGCGCGGCTGGCCGAGATCATCGAGCTGTCCGACGCGCTGATGGTCGCCCGTGGCGATCTCGGTGTCGAAATGCCGCTTGAGGCGGTGCCCGGCATCCAGAAGCAGATCACGCGCGCCGCGCGCCGCGCCGGCAAGCCGGTGGTCGTGGCAACGCAGATGCTGGAATCGATGATCACCGCCCCCGTGCCGACCCGCGCCGAGGTGTCCGATGTTTCGATCGCCGTCTTCGAAGGTGCCGACGCCGTCATGCTGTCGGCGGAGTCCGCCGCCGGCGCCTATCCGGTCGAAGCGGTGGCGATGATGGACCGCATTGCCACCAAGGTCGAAACCGATCCGACCTATGCCGGCATCATCAACGCGCAGCGCTCCGAGCCGGAAGCGACCGGCGCCGACGCCATTTCGCTGGCCGCCCGCGAGATCGCCGAGACGCTGAAACTGTCGGCGATCATCACCTACACAGCGTCCGGCACCACCGGCCTGCGCGCTGCCCGCGAGCGTCCGCAAGTGCCGATCATTGCGCTCTCGCCGATCCTCAACACGGCGCGGCGGCTGTCGCTGCTTTGGGGCACGCATTGCGTCGTCTCGCCCGATGCCCGCGACCTCGACGACATGGTCAACCGCGCCTGCCGCATCGCCTTCGACGAAGGGTTCGGCAAGCCGGGCGACCGCGTCATCATCACCGCCGGCGTACCGCTGAGGACCCCGGGTTCGACCAACATGCTGCGCATCGCCTATGTCGGGTCGGACGTGCAGACCAGCCGATCTAGGTGATCAGGTCGGCGCGAGTTCGGCCTGCGGCACCTTGATGTCGGCGCATTTGCCGACGCCATAGGCGTCACCGGCGATGCGCGCTTCCACGGCCTTTGCCAGTGCCTGCAGGTCGATGTCCTTGCCGGCGACCTTCTCGATGGCGCCAACCACCAGGTCGGGGGCAATCCAGTCCGGCTTGTGGCCGAGATTGTGCACCCAGACCAGTTCGGCGCCGGCAATGTCGCGGACGAGGCCGACCGAGTGAATCTCCGCATAGACGACCTTGTCGCGGTCGCCCGAAATGACCACGGTCCGTGCCTTGATCTCGGCGTAGTGGGGGGCGGCGCCAACAGCATAGCGATAGAGCCCCGCGACGTCGGTGGCGTTGGCGCGAAAGGCCGGTGGCCGCAGCACCAGCGGGATCGAGGCCGTGGCGAGATAATTGTCCGGCACCTTGTTGGGCGAGAAGACACAGGTCGTGGCATCAGCCATCTGCAGCGTTCCCGTCGAATACGTCAGCGTCTCGGAAAACAGCCAGCCGATCACCGGAATGGTCGTCAGATCATAGTACCAGGAGGTTGCGCCGCCCGGCCAGGGATGGGTCGCCGGCGCGAGGAAGACCAGCCCGAGTGTCTTGTCGGGATGCTCGCGGCCAAACGCCGTCGTTACCACGCCACCGAAGGAATGGCCGACGACGACAGCGTTTTTCATGCCGAGACGGTCCATCAGCGCGGCTATGGTGCTGGCCTGGGCCGACGGGCTTTCGTTGTTGCCTGGGCCACGCCCTGACCAGCCGAAACCCGGCCGGTCGAAGAACAGCATTTCGGCGCGGCCTTCGAGCAGCGGCCGCAGCGGCAGCATCTGGTCCCTTAGATTGGCACTGGCGCCATGGATGAAGACGATCGGCGGCAGCGCGGCGTTCGCAGGCGCCGGAACATGGACATAGTGGATGCGGGCGCCATTGATGTCGGCGAATTCACCGATCGGCGGATTGCGCCGCTCGATCAGCCACGAGCCGACGCGGGTGACGCCGACAAGGCCAAGGACAAGCGCCATCAGGAAGGCGAGGGCAGCGTAGATCAGGTTCATGCGGGGAATACGGGCTGGAGCGGAATTAGTTCTGGGTATGCCTGATATTCAGGTGAGGCCGGCCTGCGAACGGTGGCGTCCTGTGCTTCCGGTGCTCACGTACCCAAAAGTACGCTCCGCTCCGGTTCTCGGACACCGCCATTCTCGGCTCCGCCTGACCTGAATCTCAGCATACCCCTGCGGGAGATCGGGAGCATCAAATGCCTTCGCCGGCAAGCTCTTCCGAAATCGTGGCGACCTGGTCCTGGGCGCTGCGCATCATCGGATAGATGGCCAGCACCTTCTGCCAGGCCTCGAGCGCCGATTGCTTGTGACCGGTCAAGGCCATGATCTGCGCCAGGCCGGACAGCGCACCGAAATGGCGCGGCTCGAGCTGCAGCGTATGGTCGATGTCGGACATCGACTTGCCGTAGTTCTTCATCATGAAATGCACGGTGGCACGCCGGTTCCAGCCTTCGGCGTAGGTCGGCTGCAGGGTCACCACCTGGTCGAGGAAATCGAGTGCGACGTCGAACTTCTGGCCCTCTAGGGCCTTTTGCGACCACTGCATCATCAGGTCGATCGAGGCGCTGCCGGATTGGGACCACTCGTTCCAGATGTTGCCGGCAATGCGCTCGGCCGCCTTTTCGTTGCGCTCGCGCTTCAAGTCGCTGAACAGCTGGTCGAGGCGGGCTTGCTTCGTCGTTGCCACCGGCGGCGCGTCCGAAGCGGCTGGCGGTGCGACAGCGTCATCCGCCCGAGCCGGCAAGGACATGGCGCCGGAAAGAAGCAAGGCTGTTAAAAATGCAAAGAGAATCCGCATCGCCGGACTCTAGTCCCGGGCGGCGGAACGTCAAACTGAATTTGGCGTGAAAGGCCGGCAGGGCCGGCAACAAGCATCAATTGGGCGGAGGCAACACGCCTCCGGCCGAAAACTCAGCCCTGGCGTGCCTTGTAGCGCGGGGCGGTCTTGTTGATGATGTAGACGCGGCCCTTGCGGCGAACCAGCTGGTTGTCGCGGTGACGCGCCTTCAGCGCCTTGAGCGAATTCTTGATCTTCATGGTCTTGCCTGTCGGTGTGGACCCGGTCCGGGTCGAATTTTTAAGGCGCGCCAGAAGACGCGCCTTTGAACTGTGGGTGGCTCATAAACGAGGAGCCTTGTCCGTGTCAACCGCAAGCGTGCTCCATAACAGGGCGAACCTTCCATATCATCAAATATCGGCCATGTCGGCCTTGCGGCATTGCGCGGCCTCTGGCCGGCTGGGATGATACGGCCGCCATGAAGGGATTTGGGGATGAATATGCGCCGAATTTTCCTGTCCGCCTGCCTTGTCTTGCTGGCGGGAGCTTCGGATGCCCGGGCGCAGGAATGCGACCGCAGCGACGACAGCCAGCAGATGATGAACATCTGTGCCGGCGAGGACTACCAGGCCGCCGACGCCAGGCTCAACAAGGCCTACCAGGACCTCATCAGCTCGGATGATGCCGACAGCAGGAAATTGCTGCAGGCGGCGCAACGGGCCTGGATCACCTTTCGCGACGCCGAATGCGCTCATTCCACCGCGGCCAGCGAGGGCGGCTCGATCCATCCGATGGAAGTTTCGCAATGCCTGACCAGGCTGACCAATGACCGCACCAAGCAGCTCACGGCCGCGGCCAATTGCGAGGAGGGTGATGCGAGTTGCGCCAGTCCTGACGAGGACGAGGGCGACGAGGTGCAATAAAGCGCGCTTCTCAGGTCAGGCGCGACGCCTGACCCGGGTGAAATGGCCCATCTTGCGGCCGGGGCGTGCCTCGGCCTTGCCGTAGAGATGCAGCATCAGATCCGGCTCGGCGAGCAGTTCTGCGACACGCAGCACATCGTCGCCGATCAGGTTTTCCATCACGCAGTCAAAATGGCGTTTCGGGTCTCCCAGCGGCAGGCCCGCCACGGCGCGGATATGCTGCTCGAACTGCGAAACGATGCAGGCGGCTTCGGTCCAGTGGCCGGAATTGTGCACGCGCGGCGCGATCTCGTTGGCCAGCAACGAACCGTCGGCCAGCACGAAGAACTCGACGCCGATGACGCCGACATAGTCGAGCGCCGACAATATCTTCGATGCTGCCGCCTGTGCCGCTGCGGCCGTCTCCGGCACAATGGCGGCCGGCAAGGTCGATGTGTGGAGAATGCCGTTGCGGTGGACATTCTCGGCCGGATCGTAGGCGGCAACCGCGCCGTCCAGCCCACGCGCCGCGATCACCGAAATCTCGCGCTCGAACGGCACGAAGCTTTCCAGGATCAGCGGCACATTGCCCATCGCCTCGCAGATCCCTGCAAAGCCGCCCGCCTCCATGTTGCGGAAGACGCGCTGGCCCTTGCCGTCATAGCCCATGCGCCGCGTCTTCAGGATGCCGCTGCCGCCGAACGTGTTCAGCGCCGCCGTCAGCTCATCGTCATTATCGACCGGGCGGAAATCCGCGGTCGCAATGCCGATGCCATTGAGGAATGTCTTCTCGCTTACCCGGTCCTGCGCCACATCAAGCGCTCGCGCCGGCGGATAGACCGGAACCTTGGCGGCAAGCGCGCTGGCGGCCGCGACCGGCACGTTCTCGAATTCGTAGGTGACGACGGAACTCGCCGCCGCCAGTTCGGCAAGAGCCGCCGGGTCGTCATAGGCGGCTGTTATCTGCCGGTTGGCGACCTGTGCTGCCGGGCAATCCGGCTGCGGCTCCAGCACCACCATGCGGTAGCCGAGGCGTGCGGCGGCCATCGCCAGCATACGGCCGAGCTGGCCGCCGCCAATGATGCCGATGGTCGATCCGGCGGGCAGGCTCACGGCGTGTCCGTCGGTTCGGTGGCGACCTTGGCGGTCTGCGAGGCGCGCCAGGCATCCAGCCGCGTGGCAAGCTTGTCGTCGTAGAGCGCCAGCACGGCGGCAGCCAGAAGTGCAGCGTTGGCCGCACCGGCCTTGCCGATGGCCAGGGTTCCGACGGGAATGCCGGCCGGCATCTGGACGATGGAGAGCAGTGAATCCTGCCCGGAAAGCGCCTTCGATTCCACCGGCACGCCGAACACTGGCAGCGGCGTCATCGCCGCTGTCATGCCGGGCAGGTGCGCCGCGCCGCCGGCGCCGGCGATGATCACCTTGTAGCCGGCAGCCTTGGCGCCCTTCGCGAAATCATAGAGCCGGTCCGGTGTGCGATGCGCGGAGACGATCAGCCGCGTGTGCGGAATGCCCAGTGCCTCCAGCGTTTCGGCCGCATGGCGCATGGTCGCCCAGTCGGACTGGCTGCCCATGATGATGGCGACGTCGGCGCGTTGATCGTCCAAGTCCTTGCTCCCCGGCGACAAAGGCGCGCCTTAGCGGAATTCGGGCGAAGCCGCAAGGATGGGCGGCAGCTGCTGCCGTTTGGCAAGATGGAAAGTGCTCCTCCAGAGCCGAGATATCAGATGCCGTCGCGCTCAGCCTCGGGTGTCGAAACCAGCAAGGCCGAAGCGGCGTTGGCCGCGGTGACGGCGGCCCGCATGGCCTCGCCACGGGCAAGCGCCGCGGCCAGCGCGCCGACGAATTCGTCGCCCGCACCATGCGTGCTGACGACCTTGACCGGGATGGCCGGCAACGCGAAGGCCACACCGGTCCGGTCGCAGCAAGCGACGCCCTCGCCGCCCGCCGTAACGATTGCTGTCGGGCAGAGATCGACCAGAAGCCGCGCCGCTTGCGCGGCACCGTCCAGTGTTTCGACCACCGCCAGGCCGGCCAGGAATTCCGCCTCGATGGCGTTGACCACCAGGATATCGACGAGCGCGATCAACTCGCCGGAGAGTTTGCGCGCGGGGGCGGCATTGAGCAGGACGCGGCCGCCATGTCTTTTCACTGCGCGTGCAACGGCGATGTTGGCGGCTTCCGGTACCTCGTTCTGCAAGAGCAGCACGGAAGTTTGTGCCACCGCATCGGAGGCAGCCGCGATGTCCTTGTCGCCCAGCGTCAAATTGCTGCCGGAGACGATCACCGCGCCATAGTCGCCGCCTTCGTCGAAGATCGCCACGCTCATGCCGGACCCGGCGCCCGGCACTACGCGAACGAAGCGGCGGTCGACACCGGCGCGATCGAGATTGGCCAGCAGCGCCGTGCCAAAATCGTCGTCGCCGACGGCGCCGATCATTGCCGCGCGCATACCGGCTCTTGCCACTGACACCGCCTGGTTGCCGCCCTTGCCGCCGCATTTCGGGTGCCAGGCATAGCCGGTCACCGTTTCGCCCTTGCGCGGGCGGCCGGGGGCGTCGACCATGATGTCATAGTGCAGGCTGCCGAACACGGTGACCAGCGGCGTTGTGCTCATGAGCCCCGATCTTTTCGTTTCGATGCAACCGCCGACATGGTGCGGCCGAGATTGCGCTCCGCCGCCTGGTAGTCGCGCTGCGCCACCGCCACGAACAGCGCGTCGAGAATGTTGAGCTGGGCAATGCGCGCCGCCGCGTTCTCCCCCATCAGCGGCGAGCCCTGCGCGGTGGAGCACAGCACAATGTCGGCGACTGCGGCCAGCGGCGAAGTGTCGTAATTGGTGATGGCCAGTGTGCGGGCACCGTTCTTGCGGGCCAGCTGGATGGCATCAATGACGGCTGACGTATTGCCGGAATGCGAGAAGCCGACGGCGATGTCGTCTGGGCCGAGCAGTGAGGCCGACATCAGCATCATGTGCGAGTCGTCAAAGACGTTCGTGCGGATGCCGATGCGCAGGAATTTGTGCGAGACGTCGCGCGCGATCTGCGCCGAACCGCCGACGCCGTAGAAGTCACGATTTCCGGCGCGGTACAGAAGATCGGCGGCGCGGTCGAAATCCTCGATATCGAGGATGGCCAGCGTCTCCTCCAGCGCCTGGATGGAGGTGCGGAACACTTTTTGCACGATCTCGGCCGAACTGTCGTCCGACGACAGTTCCTGGTGCATCTCCGCGGTCGGCAGGCGGCTGTATTCATAGACGGCGGTGCGGAAGTCGCGATAGCCGGAGAAGCCGAGCTTCTTGGCGATCTTGACCACCATCGCCTCGGATACACCGGATTCCTCGGCGATCTGCTTCAGCGGAATGCTCTCGTCAAAGCCGCGCCGGCCAAAGACGGTTTCCACCACCTTCGCCTCCAGCGGGGTGAGATGCGGCATCATCATGCGGATGCGCGGTCCTACCGCTTTCAGGTCCAGCCCGCTCAAGGTCATCCACGCCCCCTCGTCACACGATCAATAAGCATCGCGGCGAGGATTATAAGACCAGTTGCCAGAAGCTGATAGAAGGACTGCACGTTCATCAGCGTCAAACCGTTGCGCATGGCGCCGAGGATGACGGCGCCCAGAATGGTGCCGACGACGCTGCCCTTGCCGCCCATCAGCGAGGCGCCACCGATGGCCGCCGCGGCAATGGCGTCGAGTTCCCAGAGATTGCCGAGGATGGGCTCGGCGGCGCCCAGCCGGCCAACCAGGATCTGCGCGGCAAGGGCCGCCAGCAGGCCTGAGATCATGTAGGCGGCGATCTTGGTGCGGGCGATCGGCACGCCGGCGATATAGGCGGCCTCCTCATTGCCGCCGACGGCAAGCAGATATTCGCCGAAGGGCGTCTTCTTCAAAACGATCCAGGCGATGACAGCCACACCGGCAACGATGATGACCGCCAGCGGCAGCCCGAACAGCGAGCCGTTGAAGATGGCGCGGAAGCTTGTGGGCAGGCCGAGCACCGGATTGCCGCCGGTATAGATCAGCGCCAGCGCCCGGTAGGTGCTGAGCGTTCCCAATGTGACGATGAAGGGCTGCAGCCCGACATAGGCGACGAGCAAGCCGTTGACGAGGCCGCAGGCGAGGCCAATGGCAAAGCCGGCGGCTATGGCGAGCGGAAACGGCACGCCGGCGACCAGCATCGAGGCCGAGATGACGGCCGAAAGGGCTGCCGTCGGCCCGACCGACAGATCGATGCCGCCGGAGATGATGACCAGCGTCATGCCCAGCGCCAAGCACGCGTTGATGCTCGACTGCTGCAGGATGTTGATCAGGTTGCGCTCGGCGAAGAAGCCGGGCACCAGAGCGCCGAACACGACCAGGATCACGACAAGGCCGATCAGCGTGCCGGCGTCGCGCATGGAGAACCCGCGCAGGAACTCGGTCCGTGGCTGCACCAGAGTGGTATCCGACATATCCGTCACCTAATGCCTTGCCGGCCGTGCCGCCGGCGTTTGCGTTTGCGGGATGGCGTGCGCCGCGATCGCCGGTTCGCTGATGTCGTTCCTGTCGAGTTCGGCCGCGATCGTGCCGTCGCGCATGACCAGCACGCGGTCGGCAAGCCGGATCACCTCGGGAAGCTCGGAGGAGACGACAATCACCGAATGACCCTCGGCTGCGAGTTCCTCGATCAGATGATAGATTTCGGCCTTGGCGCCGACATCGATGCCGCGTGTCGGCTCGTCGAACAAAAGAATGCGCGTGCCCGCCGACAGCCAGCGCCCGATGATCGCTTTCTGCTGGTTGCCGCCGCTGAACAGCCGGATCGGCCGGTCGAGGAGGAACGGGCGCAGATTGACGCGGCTCATCTTCTCGGCTGCCACCCGCTTCAGCCTGGTGTGATCGATGACGCCGCGAGGCGCGAACACGCCCATCGACGCCAATGCCATGTTGCTAGTGATCGACCGCAGCGGCACGATGCCCTCGCGCTTGCGCTCCTCCGGTACCAGGCCGATGCCGGCGGCAATCGCATCGCGCGGGCTGGAAAATCGCGTCGCCTTGCCGTCGATTGCAATCGTACCAGCGGATGCGCGGTCGACGCCGGCCAGCAGCCGTAGCAACTCGGTGCGCCCGGATCCGACCAGGCCGGCAATGCCGAGCACCTCGCCGCGATGCAGGTCGAACGAAACGTCGCGGACTTTCGTCGCGGAGGCCAGGCCGCGTACGCTCAGCATGACCTCGCCGGAGGCATGGGAGTTATGGTGTTCCTGAGCCAATTCGCGGCCGACCATCATCGCGACGACCGCTTTCTCCGACAGGCTTGCCAGATCGACGGAATCGACAACGACACCGTCGCGCATGATGGTGGCGCGCTGGCAGATGCCGAACACCTCGTCCAGCTTGTGCGAGACATAGACAACCGCCACGCCGTCGCGCGCGAGCCCTGTGATGACTTCGGCGAGGCGTTCGAATTCGCTCGGCGTCAGGCTCGATGTCGGCTCGTCCATCGCGACGATGCGGGCGCGATCGAGCAGCGCGCGGGCGATCTCGACGATCTGTCGCTGCGCTACCTTCAGCGTGCCAAGGGGGGCCGCTGGATCGATGGACGGATCGATGGCGGCAAGAGCCTCGGCGGCACGGCGTTCCTGCTCTCGCCGGGCGACGAAGATGCCGCCGCGCGTCAGCGGATGGCCGAGAAACATATTCTGGGCGACGCTGAGGCGCGGCACCTGCTGCAGTTCCTGATGGATCATGGCCACACCCGCCGCGCGCGCCGCGACCGGATTGGCTAGTGTGACCGGCTTGCCGTCGATAAGGACGCTTCCCGCCGTCGGCCTGTAGACGCCCGACAGGATGCGCAGCAGCGTCGACTTGCCGGCGCCGTTCTCGCCGAGCAGCCCGTGAATTTCACCGGCACCGACCGAGAAGGACACGTCGCTGAGCGCCCGTACGGCCGGAAACAGCTTGGAAATGCCCACGAATTGCAGCCTGGGGACAGACATCAGTTCGTTCTCCAGGCAGGGTGCCAGCCTTGGGCTGGCACCCGCCACCCCGCCCTTTAGTTGCCTGCCGCGGCGTCCTCGAGAAGCGCCTTGCGCACGGCGTCACCCGCGCCGGAATAGCGGTCTGCGTTGTCCTTGGTGATCAATGCCTGCGGCGTGGCGACGACACGCGGCAGCTTCTGTCCCGCCACCAGCCGCAGCGCCGTTTCCAGCGCCACCTCGCCGGTCAGCACCGGGAAACTATCGACCGTGCCGGTCAGTTCGCCGGCACGGATCGAGGCATAGGCGTCGGAAATGCCGTCAGTGCCGAACACGGCAACCTTGTCCTGCAGGCCTGCGGCCTTGACCGCCTCGACGATGCCCAGCGCCATGCCGTCATTGTTGGCATAGAAGCCGATCAGGTCGGGGTGCTGCTGCAGGATGTTGGTGGCCGCGTCATAGGAGGTCTGGCGGTCCCAGTTGCCGGGAACACTGGCGACGACCTCGAACTTGCCGGACTCGCTAATGGTGGTCTTGAAGCCGTCGGTGCGTTGGACGGCGGCATAGACGCCGGCCTGGCCCTCGACGATGGCGACCTTGCCGCCATTCGGACGGTTCTTGATGAACCATTTGGCGACGCGCACGCCATTGTCGCGCTGGACATTGCCGACATAGTGCTCGGCTTGCGGGATGACCGCGTCGTTGACGTTGACGACCGGCACGTTGGCGGCTTTGGCCTGTTCCATGATCGGCTGCAGATTGGCGTCCGTCTGCGGCGAGACGAGCAGCACGTTGTAGCCTTGCGTCACCAGGCCTTCGGCGATGGTGAGCTGGCCGAGCTGGTCGCCTTCGCTCTGCGCCGCCTGATAGACGACGGGCACGCCAACCTTGTCGCCGAACGCCTTGTAGCCCTCGCCGAGCGAGCGCCAGTATTCATTGGTCAGCGTCTTGGAGACGGCGCCGGCCTTGGTGCCTTGGGGCAGCTTGGGCAATGCGCCGAACTTGGCTTCGACCTGCGACCAGTCGATGCGGTCCTTCTCGGTATCGGAATTGAGCGGCGCGAGATCGGCCGAAAACGCTGAGCCGATCGATAGTGCCATCAGCGCGGCGGTGGTGGTGGCAAGCAGAAATTTCATTGTATTCCTCCCTTGTTGAAAACGGTGGTGGCGTCCAGGCGCGTCAGCTGTCCCGGACGCCTCAGCTGTCCGGACCGAGCATGATTTCCTGGATGATGGCCTGCGACGTCACCGCGTCCTGGCGGTCGACAGCGGCGGACAGGCGGTTGTCCTGATCGATCCGGTCGACGACGCGCAGCATGCGCTTGACGGTGGCAATGTTGACTTCGCACTCGTGCACCGGATCGAGCCCGGTCATGTCGGGGAAGGTGTCGAAATAGATGGCGCCGGCGTAGCCGTCCTTGCGGATCTGGCGGAGCAGTTCGATCGTCTGCAGCGTGTGCACGGCGCCGACCATCAGGCCGTCGTCGCGTTTGGCGTAGCCGTCATTGAGATGCACGCCGAGCAGCTTGCTGTGGCGTGCCACAAGGGCGGCGGCGAAGGCCGGCTGCTCGTCGGCATAGAGCACATGGGCGAAGTCGAGCGTGACCCCGAGATTGGGCAGGCCGACGTCGCGGATCGCCAGCAAGGTCGTCGCCGCATCCGGCATGAGGCTATAGGAGCGCGGCTCGTTGGGCTTGTACTCCAGGCTGATCTGGCAGTCGGGGTCGTGCGCCGCGACTTCACAAATTCCTTCTATTTCGTGTTGCCAGAGTGTCGCATAGTCGGCCTGGAAGGCGTAATCGAAGCCATCCTGTCCGAGCCACAGCGTCATCAGGCTGGCGCCGGCCTCGCGCACGGCGTCGATGCCGGCCTTGGTCAGGTCGATCGCTTCGCGGCGCACCGCCGGATCCGGATTGGTGAAGGCACCGAGCTTGAAGGCCGGATTGGAGTAGTAGCGCATGGCAAAGCCATTGATGGAGAGGCCAAGGTCGCCAAGGCTCCGCGCGATT
This sequence comes from Mesorhizobium kowhaii, assembly GCF_003253745.1. Taxonomy (GTDB): domain Bacteria; phylum Pseudomonadota; class Alphaproteobacteria; order Rhizobiales; family Rhizobiaceae; genus Mesorhizobium; species Mesorhizobium kowhaii. The sequence continues at coordinate 291,626 of NZ_MZXV01000027.1, read as the reverse complement.
TCAGCAGGTTTTTCGCTGACATGGTCGGGGAAATTCAGATCGAGGTCGGTCAACCCGGCAACCTTGGCGGCTCGCGCGGCCATCTGCATCAGTGACGGCTTGCCGGTGAGGTCGGGCCATTCGGCCTGTGGCCGCGAGGCAAAGGAATTCAGGCGCGTGGCGAAACGATTGGCTGTCATGATCGACCCTTCAACATTCATAACTTCACATAAACACAAATATTTGTAAAGTTATTGTTTTGAAAGGTTATGAGCGGCGGCCGGGCCGCAATTCGTCCAGGCCAGCGCAAATGCGCGCCGTGAACCGGCGATTTCTCAACTGACGCCGTAGGCTGAAGACCTGTCAGGGACGGTGGGATGAGCGGGGCACGGCCGTCGTCACACCGCCTTGCGGAAGCGGGCGACGAAGTCGTCGAGTTCGGGGCGCTCCATGTCGGAGATCGCCCAGTAGGAGAAGGCGCCGTCGCTCCAGTGCACCAGCGAGAAGCCGCCCGACGAGAGATCGTCAGGTGCTGTGGTGCCGCCGCCCTGCTGCGGTTCGGCGACCAGTGTGATCAGATGCTCGCGGTGGCGGTAGACCAGCGCCGGCACCGGCCGGTCGGCGATCACCTCGACCCGGCCGCCGATGAGCGCGTAGCCATCCTGGGCGAGGTCCGGCGCCGGCGGCGATACGCCCACCCGGGCGTCGAGCCACGGCTTCACCGTATGGCGGTCGGACGAAACGACATCGATAGGGCTGGCAGCAAGCAGACTGCGGCGATGGCCGCTGGCAACCGCTGCTGCGAAACCGTCGGATGCGCTGTTGACCATCAGCCATTGCGTCGCGCCGCTGGCCAGCACCGCGCTGATCATGATCGATGCTGCCATGGCACGCCAGTCGAACGAGCCGAAGCGGCGCGCCCTTGGCAGGACCCGCGTCTGCGACAGACGTGTTTCGGCGTTTCGCCTCTGGCCTCCCCCGATCAGGGCAATCAACCCCGGTTGCGCCGACGGCGTGCCCTGCTGAGGCTCCGCCGCCTCGTCTTGCACCGGCTCGTCTTGCGCCTGTTGTGCCGTGGCCGCCATGCCAATGGCCGCGATGCGGGCCTGAAAGGCATCGCTGACATCAGGGCGCGGCAAGCGGCTGACTGCCGCCTGCAAGGCGACGATGCGGGCGTGTTCGGCGGCAAGCTGCGGGTCGGCGGCGATGCGCCGCTCCACCGCCAGCACTGCTGCCGCGTCGAGTTCGCCATCAACGAGGGCGTGGATCATCAGTCTGATGCCTTCGGGATCGTTGGGCAGTCCGTCGTCATGGTTGGTCATGGCGTTCTCCCCAGTTCAGACACAAGCAGGCCGCGGGCACGAGCCAGCCGCGACATCACAGTGCCCATTGGTACGCTGAGCATGGCCGCTATCTCGCGATAGCTGAGGCCGTTGATATCGCGCAGCACCAGCGTCTCGCGAAACGGATGCGGCAGTGCCGCGATCGCCGCCTCCAGTGCCGCCGTATCCGCCCTGGCGATCAGGCTCGCCTCCGGACCATCTTCGCCCGGCAGGCTGGTGCCGTGCGCCGCTGCGATCTCGTCGAGATCGCCGAGGTCGCCGACGGTCAGCATACCGCGCGGCCGGTTGCGCGACATCCAGGTGTAGGCGGTGTTGCGCACGATGGTCAGCAGCCAGGCGCGGGCATTGCCGCCGGCATAGCCGGCGATGCCGGCATGCGCCTTCACGCAGGCCTCCTGCACCACGTCCTCGGCATCGGCGGCGTTGCCGGTCAGCCAACGGGCGAGCGCAAGCGCATCGCCGAGATGGGGCAGCACCACCTCGCCGAAGCGCTCGGCCAGGGCCTTCTCGCTCAACACCGCAGCATGATCCGGCACTCCGGGCAGGTTCTGCCATGCGCCTTCAGGGCGCGACGGTGATCTTGCCCTGCATGTGCGGGTGAAGTCCGCAGAAATAGGCAAAGTCGCCTGCTTTGGTGAAGGTGAATTCATATGTGTCACCGGTGTCAAGCGCCTTGGAGCGAAAGGAGGAATCATTGGCGACGACCAGATGCGGAATGTCGTCGTCGTTCCTGAAGATCACGGTGGTGCCGGGCTTGACCGTCAGCTCTCGTGGCGTGAAGGCGAAATTCTCGATTTTGACCATCGGCGCATCCGCCGCGCGCAGCGGCGGACAGGTCGCCGTGGTCAAGGTGAAGGCCGTGAGGATGGCGGCCATGTGCCGGGCCGGAAGGCGTATGCAAATCATGGTGATTTCCCTTTCAGGCTCAAGCCAGCGTCGAGTCGATGATGGCGAGATCCTGCCCGCCTTGCTTCACGGTGACACTGCTGGTGCCGAGCAGGCCGCGCAGTTGACCGGCCGGTACGGTCATCGGTCCAGGCGAGGCGGCGGTGCCTGGCGCCGGCTGCGGGAAGGCGGTCGAGCGCGCGGTGTGGAAGGTGACGTTGCCTTCCACCTTCTGCATGATCTGGTGGATGTGGCCGTTGAGCACGGTGACCGAGCCGAAGCGCTTGAGCAGGCCGAGCGCCTGTGCCGCGTCGTCGGTGCCCCAGCCCCATTCGGGATAGACGGCCCATAACGGGATATGGGCGAAGACGACGATCGGCATCGAGGCGCTGACCGCCTTCAGGTCGTCGGCCAGCCACGCCAGTTGCTCGGCGCCGAGATTGCCGAGCCCGCCGGCCTTGAGGTTGACGACATTGACCAGGGCCACGAAATGCACGCCGTTCTGGTCGAAGGAGTACCAGCCGGCGCCCTTGGTGCCCTTGCCATAACGGCCGAGATAGGCCTTGCCGTTGCCGTCATCGATCAGATCGTGCTCGCCCGGCACGTAATGCACGTCGAAGCCGGCGCCGCCGATGATCTCAGCCGCATTGTCGAACTGTGCCGGCTTGGAAAGATGGGTAATGTCGCCGGTGTGGATCATGAAGGCGGGCTTTTGCGGCAGCGCCTGGATCTTGCCCATGGCCTCCTTCAGCGTGTCGATGGCATGCGGATTGGCCGCCTTGTCGAAGCCGATATGGCTGTCGGAGATCTGCAGGAAGGTGAAGCCGGTGGCCATGGCTTCGGCGGCCTGTGCGGCGCCAAGCAGATTGAGCGACACCGGTACGCCGCCTGAAATCGTCCACAGCACGCCGGTGCCGGCCCAGATCATGCATTCCAGCGCATGGCGGCGGCTGATGCCGTCGCGTCCGCTCTCGTCATCGTGGTGATGGGTCATGTCGGTCTCCTCAACGCCAGGAGTGGCGTATGCTGAGGAGACCCGGGATGGCGGTGGTTTATTCCCGGCTGGTGCAGATCCGGCCGTTCACGGTCACGTGATGGCTGGCGACACCAGCATGCTAGGGGTCTAGAGCGGTTCACAGTTTCACGGAAACGCTGAACCGCTCCATCTCTCTGTTTTGACGCAATTCCCTTAGGGAAAGCGCTACGCGCTTTTCCCGGGAAAACCGTTTCACACTTTTCCTGGAATTGCTCTAGTCCGGCCAGCGCAAGGCGCCGGACGAATCCTTGCGGGCAGGCTTCATGGCGTCGATGGGCCGGTCGGCCGCGGTCAATATGTCTCGCAGCCGTTCGGCGACGATCTCCGCCTCGCCAGGGTGGAGATTGCACGGGTCGAGGAAGAAATGGCCGCGCTCGACCTCGTGGTTGCGCACGATGATGGGCGGCGAGCCCGCGGCCAGGGCCGAGGCGAGGCCGGCGGCGGTGAACCGGCTCTCAGGCGAAACGAAGATCTGCAGGCGATCAAGCGGATTGGCGGTCGGATCAGGGATGATCTGCGCGACGATGCCCGGCAGTCCCTGCAACGTGTCCTTCCACAGGTTGAGCGCTGCCTCTTCGCGCCGGCGGATGCCGTCATGGTCACGCTTTTCCCAGGCTTCGAGTGCGGCCATGGTGCCGGCGATGCTCTCCTTGCCGACCTTCATTGCGCGTGCGACGCCGCGGTTCTGCAGATAGGCGGCGCGCACCAGATCCTTGCGCCCGGTGACGATGCCGCTGGTCGGCCCGCTGAGGAATTTGTGGCCGCTATAGATGACAATGTCTGCGCCGCGCGCCAGGAAGCCACGCAGATCGTATTCGGAAGCCGCGTCGACAATCACCGGGACGCCCTTGGCGTGGCAGATTTCGCAGAATTCCTCCAGCGACAGCATGCCGTACTGCACGGTGTGGTGCGCGACGACATAGAGGCCCGCCGCTGTGCGGTCGCGGATTGCGTCACGCACATGATAGTCCTGGGTCACGCTGACCGTGCCGGCGGGAATGGTCTTTGCTCCGGCCAGCCTGACCGACTGGTCGATCGGCGCGCCGTAATTGACGATGTGACCGAGCTGGACGATGACTTCCGACTTGAGGTCCTCGGTGTCGTCCGGCAGGCGCTCGATGGCGAGCAGGTTGGTTCCCGTCATGGCGCCGGCGATCGCCATGGTGATGCCGCTGGCACAGCAGGCGGTGATGAAACCGGCCTCGCCGCCGGTGAGGCGTGCAACGATCGTGCTTGCGGCACGCTGCAGATCGTCCATCTCCACCCATTGCGAAGCCATTTCAGACATGGCGCTGATCGCTTCCGGGACGATGATCGATGCGCCAAGCGCAGTCATCGTGCCCGAGACATTGATGATCGGACGAAGGCCGAGCCGTTCGCGGATGGTGGTGTTGGAGCCGTCGGCGGAATAGGTTTTCATCTCTCGGATTCCATTTCTAAAAGTCAGGCGGCGATCTCGATGACCGCCTCGATTTCGACGGTGATGTTTCCGGGCAAGGAGCCGACGCCGATTGCCGAGCGGGCATGGCCGCCGATATTGTCGAAGACATCGGCGAAAAGGTCGGAGCAGCCGTTGACCACTTTCGGGTGGTCGCTGAAGGTCGGTATCGCGTTGACGAAGCCGAGCAGCTTGACGACCCGCACGATGCGGCCGAGATCGCCGGCGGCTGCGTGCATGACGGCGAGCAGATTGAGGCCGGTGAGGCGGGCATGCTGATAGGCCTGCTCTACCGTCACGTCCTCTCCAACCTTGCCGGTACAAAGCGTGCCGTCGGCCCGCAATGGCCCCTGGCCGGACAGGAAGATCAGCCGCCCGCTTTCGGCATGGGTGACGAAGTTGGCGATCGGGGTCGGCGGCTCGGGCAGCGTCAAGCCGAGTTCGGCGAGCCGGATATAAGGCGTCATCAAATGCTCCTTGCGACAGCTTTCGCTGTCCGGTGTCAGAAATGCGAGGCGCGGAAGCGCGCCAGGAAGGTGCGGAGGCGCTCGTTGGTGGTCTCCGCCGCGAGAATCTCCTTCGGTGGGCCGACGGCGCTGACACCACCATCGGCCATGAAGACGATGCGGCTCGAGGCGTCGCGCGCGAAGGCCATTTCGTGCGTCACCATCAGCATCGTCATGCCGTCCTCGGCGAGGCTGCGCACGACGGCCAGCACCTCGCCGACGAGTTCGGGGTCGAGCGCCGAGGTGATCTCGTCGAGCAGCAGGATCTTAGGCTCCATCGCCACGGCGCGGGCGATGCCGACGCGCTGCTGCTGGCCGCCGGACAGTTCGGCGGGCAGGCTGTCGGCCTTGTGGGCAAGGCCGACGCGGCCGAGCCAATGTTCGGCGATCGAGCGCGCCTCGGCTTCGCTTTTTCCCCGCACCTTGCGCAGCCCCAGCATGATGTTGCCGGCCGCCGTCAGGTGAGGAAAGAGGTTGAAGCTCTGGAACACCATCCCGGTTTCGGCGCGCATCGCGGCGAGATCGCGTTCGCTGCGGCGCTGACGGGTTCCCGAGTCGCGAAAGCCGACCTCCTTGCCGTCGATGCGGATCGAGCCGCTGTCATAGCTTTCCAGGAAGTTGACGCAACGCAGCAGCGTGGTCTTGCCGCTGCCCGAGGGGCCGATGACGGTCACCACCTCGCCGCGCGCCACTCGCAGGCTGACCGAGCGCAGGACCTGGGCGGCGCCAAAGGATTTGGAAACGTTGCGGACGTCGAGGAGGGCCGGGGTGTCGTTCGAACTTGTGGACATTGCTATTCCCGGATGAAGGAGAAACGCCGCTCGAGCCGCCGGCTGGCGAGCGAAAGGGCATAGTTGACCGCGAAATAGATGAGCGCGCCGAGGATGTAGAGCGGCATGGCCTCGTAGGTGCGGCCGATGACCTGGTTGATGGCCTGCATCAGGTCGGTGATGCCGAGCAGCGACACCAGTGCGCTGCCCTTGACCGCATCGGTGACGCCGTTGATCCAGGGTGGCAGGAAGCGCCTGAAGGCCTGCGGGAAGATGACGTAGGCCAGGCGCTGGCGAAAGGTCAGCCCGATCGCCATTGCTGCTTCCGACTGCCCTTTCGGGATGGAGCCGACCGCGCCCCTGAGATACTCGATGACCTGCGCCGTCTTGAACAAGGTGAGCGCAAGCACGGCGGCCCAGAACGACGGCAGATGAAGCCCGATCGCAGGCAGGCCGTAATAGACGAAGAACATCAGCACCAGGATCGGAATGCCGCGGATCGTGTCGCTGAAGATGCGCACCGCCCAGCGCAGCGGCGCGGGACCATAAACCAGGCCGACGCCCAGCAGGACGCCCGCGATGAGCGACAGGACCACGACCAGCAGCGACACCCACAAGGTCAAGGCGAAGCCTTGGGCAAGGAACGGCAAGGCATAGGCGATCTGGGTGAGCATGTCAGCGTGCCGCCCTGAATCGGCGCTCGACGAGCCGCAGCGCGAAAAGCAGCGCATAGCCGGTAAACAGGTACATCGCCGTCGTGACCAGGTAGACCTCGACGATGCGGAAGGTGTTGAAATTGATCCACTGGGCGCCGTAGGTGAGCTCGGGTACCGAGATGACCGAGGCGATAGAGGTGTCCTTGAACAGCGAGATGAAGGTGTTGGACAGCGCCGGCAAGGTGATGCGCAGCATAGTCGGCAGGCGCACATGGACCAGTCGCTGCCATGGCGTCAGGCCAATCGCCTTGCCGGCGTCGAGCTGGCCGCGCGGAACCGCTTCAAGGCCCGAGCGAAACACCTCGACCAGGTAGGCGCCGCTATAGACCGACAGCGTCAAGATGAACGAGGTCTGAGCGCTGTAGGCGAGGTCGACCACGGTCGGCAAGCCATAGAAGACGAGGTAGACGAGCAGGATCAGCGGCACGTTGCGGATGAATTCGACATAGGCGGCGATGGCCGCCCGCACCGCGCGCCCTGCCGAGACATACCAGACAGCCAGAACCAGGCCGATGACGATGCCGATGGCGATCGAGATGACGGCCAGTTCGAGACTGAGCAGCAGGCCGCCCCACAGCTTGTCGAAATGCCGCCAGATCAGGTTGAAGTTGAGGGCATAGCCCATGCGTCCGCCTCAGTGCGAAGGGCCGTCGAGGAGAAGCCGGCGGAAAGGCGCCGAATGCTGCCCTTCCGCCAACTGGATCAGATGACTGGAAAACCGGGATGGCGCGCCGGCGGCTCCTGCCCGAAATAATCCTTGAACGCGGCGTCGTAGAGCGCCGTTTCGTGACCGAACATGGCGATGGTGAAGGTCTGATTGACGAAGGTCAGCCAGTCGAGATCGCCTTGCCGGAGCGCGGCGCCATAAAGCATCGAGAACCAGCTCTTGCCGGCGTCGAAGTATTTGTCCGGATTGCGCGAGGCAAGCCAACGCACGGTCGAAAGATCGACCGCTGCAGCATCGACACGCTTGGCTTCCAGCGCCTGCAACACGTTGGCCTGGGTGTCGATCTGCATCACCTGCGACTGCGGCAGAGCTATGTGCACCGATGCTTCGGCATCGACGTTCTGCAGGATCGAGACGCGTGTCGCCGAACCTGCGGCAAGCAATTTATCGAAGGTCTTGTTCTCGGCGGTCGGAAGGGTCAGCAAGGCGACACCCTCGACATAGTAGGGCCGGGAAAAATTGATCAACTGCGAGCGCTGGGCGCTCATGGTCATGAACTGGATGGTGATGTCGACCTTGTTGGTGGTGACGTTGGGAATGCGCTGCGCCGGATCCTGCATAACGAACTCGACCTTGGTCGGGTCATCGAAAAGGCCCTTGGCAAGAATGCGCGCCATGGTGATGTCCATGCCGACCAGTTCGCCGGCATCGTTCTCGAAGTGCCAGGGCGCGTTGGTGCTGCCGGTGCCGACGATCAGCTTGCCGCGGTCGAGCACGGTGCGCAGCAGGCTGTCGGATGCCGCCTGAGCAGCGGCCTTCTGGGCATCGACGGTTGCCAGCACACCAGCCGTGGCCAGTCCCGCCATTCCCAATTTTAGAAAATCACGTCTTCCGGATGTGTCGTTCACGGCGACCTCCTTTCGTGTTGTGTTCCCCTATGCACAGGCAATACACGCATCGTTGATTTTCAGAGAAATTGTCTCTTACAAGAGACGTATGTATCCTGTACAAGACAGATACTAACATCAGGAATCGACAATGCAAGATGGCAGTGCCTTGGCAGTTTCAGCCGACGAGAAGACGTCAGGCTCCCGCGAAAAAGGCCTCAACCGGGTGCTCGAGATCCTCGAGTTTCTTCACACGACGCAGCGAGCGATCGGCATTGGCGATCTTGCCAAGGGGGTGAACGCACCCCGCTCGACGACCTACACGCTTGTGCGGTCGCTGGTCGATGCCGGCCTGCTTGAGACGGCAGGCGACGGCAACCGCGTCTATTTCGGCAAGAAGCTCTATCTCTACGGAATGGATTATGTGCGGGGCAACGACCTCTTGAGGCGCGGGCGCCAGGAGGTCGACAATCTGTCGCGCGAGACCGGCGAAACCTCGGAACTGTGTATGCTGCAAAGCGGCCGCTACACGATCGTCCATTCAAGCCCGGGCACCAGGCCGTTCCGCATCAGCTCCGCCACCGGCCTGCAGATACCGCTGCCCTGGACCGCTTCGGGGCGGCTGCTTCTGGCGGGCTTCGAACAGGCCCGGATCGAAGACATGGTATCCGAAGACGATCTCATCCTGCCCGACGGCCGCAGATTGCTTCTCAGCGACTTCATCGCCGACATCGAGAAGGCTGAAGCCACCGGCTATTGCGTCACCTCGGGCCTTGTCGATGCGTATACGAAATGCCTCGCCGCGCCGGTCTTATCAGGACCTGGCAAGGTCGAGGCGACGATGTGCCTGGTGGTTCCCATCGACACGTCCGAGGAGCGGACCAGCAGTCTCATCGGCCTGTTGCGCGACCGCGCCGCCAGGCTTTCGATCGCCGGATAGGCGCAAAGAAGCGATCAGGAGCGACCCGGCTCTGCCGTCTCACGCGATGATGTCGGGAATGATCTTGTCTTCCAGCGCCATCAGCCGGTCCTTGAGGAACAGCTTCTTCTTCTTCATGCGCTGGATCTGCAGCGGGTCGCAGTTCGTGGCGATCATCGCGTTGATCGCCGCATCGAAATCGGCGTGTTCCTGCTTTAGCCGGGAAAATTCGAGGCGAATATCGGCCTGTTCCTGATCGGACATTCTCTACCGTCTGCACGTCTGCGGCGCCCAAAAACTGGGCCTGATTGGGCGGGGCCGGGGTCTTTTATCACCGGCGCGCAGCCCATATCACATTTCACATTGTCGTGGAATGCTACCACGCAGCATTCGACATCGCGGCCGGATGGTGGCACAGTGTCATTGTGCCGTCACAGAAGCGAACCTGCGGTGGACGCGCCGTGACGGCTGCAATCGAGGAAACCATGAAAGGGAGAACCAATCATGTCTCTTGCATCCCATCTTGATGAGTTGCAGCGGAAACACGGCGACATCGAGCGTGAAATCGATGACGCGATGAACCATCCATCGGTCGACGACCTCGAAATCGTGAATCTCAAGCGACGCAAGCTGGCACTCAAGGACGAGATTGAAAAACTGAGAGCACAACCGACCACCCATTGATGCCCTCCTGATATAGACGATCACGATCCACGGCCTCTCTTGCCGGCGGCATTTGTCGCCGGTGTGGTGGATTGTGATTTCCAGTGCTGGGCGGTCGCCGAGGCTGGACTTCCGTTCAGCTCAATTTTTTGCTTCGGCCGTCGCCGGATCTTCGATTTTTTTGATCCCGGCGGCGGGCCAATTGCGGCCAGTGGCGACCTGTCGCCATTGACAAGCCATCTTTGCTCCTCCACCTCATGCCCGGACTTTAGCGCATCGGCCCGGGGCGTTCTTGTGCGTCCCGGTGGGCGCATGGCGCTCCAGAGACAAAAGGCTGCCGGGCATGACCGGATATTTTTCCTCCCCCTTCCCCCGCCGCACCTCGGTCGGCGTCGATGTCGGCGGCGTGGTCGTCGGCGGCGGTGCTCCGGTTGTCGTGCAGTCGATGACCAACACCGATACGGCCGATGTCGACCAGACGGTTGCGCAAGTTGCGGCGCTGCACCGCGCCGGCTCCGAGATCGTGCGCATCACCGTCGATCGCGACGAGAGTGCTGCCGCAGTGCCGTGCATCCACGAAAGGCTGGCGCGGCTCGGCATCAACGTGCCGCTGGTCGGCGACTTCCACTATATCGGCCATAAGCTGCTGGCCGACCATCCGGCCTGCGCCGAGGCGCTGGCCAAATACCGCATCAATCCGGGCAATGTCGGCTTCAAGGACAAGAAGGACCGGCAGTTCGCTGCGATCGTCGAGATGGCGATCAGATACGACAAGCCGGTGCGCATCGGCGTCAATTGGGGTTCGCTCGACCAGGAGCTTTTGACCCGGCTCATGGACGACAACCAGGCGCAGGGCTTTCCGCTGACCGCGCAGGAAGTGACGCGCGAGGCGATCGTGCAGTCGGCGATCCTGTCGGCCGAAATGGCGGAAGAAATCGGCCTTGGCCGCGAAAAAATCATCCTGTCGGCTAAGGTCAGCGGCGTTCAGGACCTGATCGCCGTCTATACCGAGCTCGCCACCCGCTCCAACCACGCGCTGCATCTTGGCCTGACCGAGGCCGGCATGGGTTCGAAAGGCATCGTGGCTTCGTCCGCCGCCATGGGCATCCTGCTCCAGCAAGGCATCGGCGACACCATCCGCATCTCGCTGACGCCGGAGCCGAACGGCGACCGCACGCGCGAGGTGCAGGTGTCGCAGGAACTGCTGCAGACCATGGGATTCAGGCAGTTCGTGCCGATCGTCGCCGCTTGCCCCGGCTGCGGCCGCACCACCTCCACCGTGTTCCAGGAACTCGCCCAGAACATCCAGGCTGATCTCAGGAAGAACATGCCGGTGTGGCGCGAAAAATATCCCGGCGTCGAGAACCTCAAGGTCGCGGTGATGGGCTGCATCGTCAACGGCCCGGGTGAGTCCAAGCATGCCGATATCGGCATTTCGTTACCCGGCACCGGCGAGACGCCGACGGCGCCTGTCTTCGTCGACGGCAAGAAGGCGGCGACGCTGCGCGGGCCGTCGATCGCGGCGGATTTCGAGAAAATGGTCGCCGACTATATCGAGCAACGGTTCGGTCGCGGCAAAGCAGCGGCGGAGTAGACGCGATGCAGCGTTTCCTCAGGGCGACGCTGGTTCTGCTTTGCGCCCTGGTCTGTTCGACAGCTGTCCAGGCCGATCCACCGCAATCCGCCAAGCAGAGGCTCATCGAGAAGGTCTGCAACCTGATCCAGGCCCATGCCGACCAGAACGGCCTGCCCAGGGATTTCTTCGCCCGGCTGATCTGGAAGGAAAGCCGTTTCGATCCCAACGCCGTCAGTCCGGTCGGCGCCGAAGGCATCGCCCAGTTCATGCCGGGCACCGCCAAGATGCGTGGCCTTGCCAACTCCTTCGACGTCAACCAGGCGATCCCGGCCTCGGCGAAATATCTCGCCGAGATGAAAACCAGCTACGGCAATCTCGGCCTGGCGGCGGCCGCCTACAATTCGGGTGAAAGCCGGGTGTCGCGCTGGCTCGGTTCCGGCGGTTTCCTGCCGATGGAGACCGAGAGCTATGTTTTCGACATCATGGGCGAGCCGGTCGACAAGTTTTCCGACCGGGCCTATGCCGGCAAGGTCGAACCGCTCGATCAGAAGGCGGATTTTGCCGTCGCTTGCCGCAGGCTGCCGGTGATCATGTCGCAGACCGTGGCGATGGCCTCGATCAACATAAAACCGTGGGGCATCCAGGTGGCCGGCAACTTCCGCCGCAGTGCCGCGATCGGCCAGTGGCTGCGGGTGAGGAGCCGGTTCCCGGCCCTGCTCAGCGGGCATGATCCGGTGGTCAGCCGGGTGCGCACGCCAATCGGCCGGCGCGGCATATACGCGGTCAGGATCGGCATCGACGACCGCGCCGCCGCCAATGTCATCTGCCAGAAATTGCAAAGCGTCGGCGGAGCGTGCGTGGTGGTGCGCAACCGGTAGAACAGTCGCATTGAACGAACTCGGCAGCGTGCCTTGTTCGGCTGAATGCGCCGTCGCATTCAGCAAAGATTTCGGTTATAGGCGACCGCCATGACCGACAGACCCTACAGCGATCCCAACCTCGTCCAGTTCTACGACATTGAGAACCAGGGCCGTGCTGATTTTGACTACTGCGTAAGCCTTGCCAGACATGGCGGTTCGGTCCTCGATCTCGGCTGTGGCACCGGGCAGCTGGCTGCCGAACTGGCCGACCGGCAAAGTGTCACCGGCGTTGATCCGGCATCGGCGATGCTCGACGTCGCGCGGCGCAGGACCGGCGGGCACAAGGTGGAGTGGGTCGAGGCCGACGCTCGAACCGTTCGCCTCGGACGACGCTTCGATCTGGTGCTGCTGACCGGGCACGCGTTCCAGGTTTTCCTGACCAAACCGGATCAAGAAGCGGTGTTGCGCACCATCGCTGAACATCTCGCTCCCGGTGGGCGCTTCATCTTCGACACGCGAAATCCTGCTGTGGAGGAGTGGCTGGAGTGGACGCCGGAGCGCTCCGAACGGATGGTGGCGCATCCCAGTCTCGGCACAGTCAAGGCCTGGAATGATGTCGAACACGACGCCGCCACCGGCATCGTCACCTATTCAACCCACTATGAGATTCCAGGCGGCGGACCGATTCTGGGCGCCTTGTCGAAAATCGCGTTTCCGGCAAAGGAATATCTCGCGGGGATGCTGGACGAGGCCGGCCTGCAGGTCGAGCAATGGCTAGGCGATTGGCAAGGCGAGCCTTATGTCGCAACCTCTGCGGAAATCATCCCGATCGGCCGGCGGCGCTGATCCGGCAGCCGTGCTTCACGCCGTCTTCGCCACCACCGTCTCGCTGAGCCAGGTGCCGATCTTGGTGCCGAGACGATCAGGCGAAACCGGCTTGGGCAGATAATCGTCCATGCCGGCCTCGATGCATTTGTCGCGATCGCCCTTCAGCGCATGCGCGGTGACGCCGATGATCGGGATGTGAGTGCCCGACGAGGTCTCCATGGCGCGGATGGCGCGGGTCGCTTCGTAGCCGTTCATCTCCGGCATCGAGACGTCCATCAGGATCAGCTTGGGGCGCAGCGCCCGGTACATCTCGACCGCCGTGCGGCCGTTGCCGGCAATGCGATAGCTCAGCCCCAGCCCGTTGAGGATCTGGCCGAACACCAGCTGGTTCACGTCATTGTCCTCGGCAATGAGGATGTCGATGGGACCGTTCGGCGTGGCCGTCGATTCCGGTGCCATGGCGATCGGCATCGCCGGGCCGCGAATGACGGTGAATGCGGGTGGTGCTGCCGGGGGAGCCGGCACGATCGGTTCGCGAACGAACTGCGCCTTGCCGACCTGCGAACGGGCCTTCTGGACAACCGAGATCACGGTGCCAAGCAGGATGGCGGAACGCGCCGGCTTGGTCAGGTGCGCGGCAATGCCGAAGTCGATGATCATCTTGCCGAAATCGACCTGGTCGACCGAGGTCAGCAGCACCACCGGAATGGAAGCCAGCCGGCTGTCGGAAGCTATGGCCCTGGCGACGTCGGCGCCGTTCATGCCCGGCATCTGGTAGTCGAGGATGATGCAGTCGACGGCGGCTCCCAGCTGGCAGGCGCGATCGAGGAAGGCCAGGCCCACGGCGCCGCTTTCGGCAGCGGCACAGTCGAAGCTCCAGCTTCTCAGCTGCTCGAGCAGGATTTCGCGGTTGACCGGATTGTCGTCGATGACCAGCACGCGCGCGCCGGTGACGTCGACCGGGACGATTTCGTCGCGCGCCGCGGCATGGTGCGCGGGCAGCGGCACCGCGAACCAGAACACCGAGCCGCGGCCGATCTCGCTCTCGACGCCGATCTTGCCTGCCATCAGGTCGACGAGGCGCGCGGCAATGGCGAGGCCAAGGCCAGTGCCCTCGTGGCGGCGGGTCGATGAACCATCGACCTGGGCGAATTTTTCGAACACGTTCTGCAGTTTCTCGGCCGGTATGCCGATGCCGGTGTCCTCGACGCGAACCTTGAGCTGGACCACGTCGTTGACGATCTCGCCGCCGACATCGATCAGCACATGACCCTTTTCGGTGAACTTCACCGCATTGCCGAGCAGGTTGGTGACGATCTGCCGGAACCGCCCGGCGTCGCCGACGACATGGGCCGGCAGGCGCGGGTCGACGCGCACGATCAGTTCGAGGTTCTTTTCGGCGACGCGCGCCGATACCAGCGTCGCCACATCCTCGACCGCCTCGGAAAGACGGAAGGGAGCCGGGTCGAGGGTGAGCTGGCCGGCGTTGATCTTCGAGAAATCGAGGATGTCGTTGATGATGGTGAGCAGCGCGTTGCCGGATTTGACGATGACGTCGGTGAAGGTTTTCTGGCGCGCCGTCAGGTCGGTCTTGGCCAGCAGCTCGGCCATGCCGAGCACACCGTTCATCGGCGTGCGGATCTCGTGGCTCATATTGGCCAGGAATTCCGATTTGGCGCGGTCGGCGGCCTCGGCCTTGAACAGGGATTCGGCGGATTCGGCAAAGGCGCGGCGGATGGCCACTTCCATCGGACGGAAGATCCAGAAGGCGACGATGGCAAGGGCGGCGAACAGGATGCCGCTCGCCCACAGCAGCAGCCTGTCGCTGGAGACATCGGCCAGATGGCGCTCATCGTCCATGGCGGTGCGGACGCGGACCAGCATGGGCTGGGCAAACAGGTCGTTCTGGTTGCGGATTTCGCGATAGCTCCATTCATCGACCTTCTGCGCCATCGACATCAGGTTGAAGTTGCGCACCATGTCGCGCGGCGACCAGAACAGGTCGCCGTTGACGGAAGCGGTTTCGAGCTCGTTGATGGTCTTCACCGAAAGGCGCGGCCTGATCGCGGCAAGCTGCGCGGTCAGCGTTTCGATCTCGCCGGTCAGGCGCTCCGAATGGCCGCGCGCCGATGTGGTCAGCGCATCGCGAGTCTCCGTCCGCCAGGCGGTGCCGGTCGTCTCGGCAAAGCTGGTCGCGTTGCGCAGGTCGCGGGTGAAGACGACGAGGTTGCTGCTCAGCGCATCGATGTCATGGCGAAAGGAATTGACCCGATCGAGCGCAATCACGATGGCGGCGGAAGCCAGCGCAAAGATCAGCAACCCTGAAATATAGCGAATCCGGACTGACCGGATGAAGGACGAATATTCCGGCATGCGCAACCCCAACACATACGCATCATTTTAATGACCGGGATTACGCTTCATTTACATTAAAATTTCGTTCGGGTGTGGAGGCGAACTAAGCGATGGGTGACGGGTTTCGATCCGAAGTCGACCTTCGCAGACTGAATCCTGAGTGACTGCTTTGCGCCTCCGGTCATTCCGGCCGACTTGACCGCCTACCAAAAGCGGACATTGCTGGTGCCGACGCTGCGGTCGCGGTTGCGCCAGATGCGGTCGTCGATGCTCAGAAATCGGCTTCCTCGAAGTATTTGGCCCTCAGCCATGTGTTCGACGGTCCGCTCCTGTAGCGGCTGTCGACGCGCTTCGAGATGATGCTCTCGAGCCCCACCTTCTCGATGGCGCGAAAGATCGCTAGCGCACTGCTCTCGAAATGCTCGCTGTACTGGATCTTGCCGAGGTCGTGCCCAACCAGTTGCCACAGCGCCTGCTTGCGCTGCAACAGGGGCAAGGAGGCTAGATTGCGACCGTCGAGATGGAGGATGTCGAACGCGACGAACACCAGCCGGCTCGGTTCGTTCCAGATCGCAGCTTCCAGCGCAGGGCAATCGGGATCGCCCTGCTCGCCTGGCACGATGACCTCGCCGTCGATAATGGCAGCTCGGCATGGCAGCTCGGCAGCCAGCGCGATGGGCCAGTATTTCGTGGTCCAGTCACGGCCGTTGTTGCTGTAAAGACGTACGCCGCCTTTATCGATGATGATCTGCGTTCGGTAGCCGTCAAGATTGACCTCGTGAACCCATCCCTCATCTTCGGGCGGCTCCTCGACCCGAGTCGGGATCTGCGGCGGAATGAACTCCAGCCGGCCACCGTTCACCTTGGCACGCTTCCTCAATGACGCCACCTTTGATCGCGCAGCAGCGGCTGATCGGCACAGGCAGCCCGACATCCCCCCAACCTGGATGCCTGCCGCCTGTGCCGAGCCCCCGCCGAGCCATTGCAAGCATCTGCGCACGGGGTCGGATTGTCGTTAGCTTCGCATCCAAATACTTATCCTGGCGTACATATCTCGCTCGTTGCGGCGCTCTTGCACCACGCAGTCCTTTGGCTGATTTCGAGCGACCTGGTTAGTCCATCAAAAGCACCAGAGCGGGATGCAGCTTCTTCAGATTCGGCAATGATTTCGATTGCCAGGGTATGTCGGGCGTTCCACGCACGACGAGTCGAACATCGGGATGCTTGCGCACCTCGATGGTAAATTTCGCCAGCAGGTTGATACCGGAAGAGTTGAGAAAGTGAAGGTCCTTCAAGTTGAGCGTAATGGAGGAGGGATTTGAGGCAAGAACACTGGCCGCCAAAGCCGTGATAGGCGCACCGGCTTCGGAACTGGCGAGCCGCATGGCACCGTCGAAAAAAATTTCGCTTCCTTCAATCCACACGCGGTAGTCGTCTGTCTTGATTTCCATGGCCTGGCTTCGTTTCATCTAGTTGTGAGTTTGCGAGATCGGAATGGAGGCATATGTCTCCAGGCAAATCCGATCGCTTTCGTCGGCGGAGCTGAATATCCAAGCCAGGCGTGCGCCATAGTCGCTCATCAACGTCAGCAATCCGAGTCCGGAGCCTGCCATGTCGGGGTTCGCGGCATTCGC
The DNA here is from genome assembly GCF_003253745.1 of Mesorhizobium kowhaii. Lineage (GTDB taxonomy): Bacteria > Pseudomonadota > Alphaproteobacteria > Rhizobiales > Rhizobiaceae > Mesorhizobium > Mesorhizobium kowhaii. The sequence goes on along the minus strand of NZ_MZXV01000027.1, from coordinate 274,564 downwards.
TTCAATTCGCTGTATCAGCAGGTCTCTGGGGTCGCCAACCGTGATGTCCGCCAGGAGGTTTTGGAACTCGGACGCGTCTTCACCATCGACGTCGTTCGACACCTTGAGCTTGAAGCACTCCGAATCCATCGACGCTTCGATCACGATCTCACCCGGTGCGCGAAACTTGACGGCATTTTCGATGAGCTCGTTGACCAGATATCCGATGCTATGGCGCACTTCCCTGTAGTCATTGCGGGACGACTGAAAGCGCAACGCGAAAAGATCGGCGATGAAGTCCGAGGTCGTGGCACAATGACGCCAACTCAAGTCGAGAGGTCCGTCGAACAGCCGCACGCGACTGACACTCTCCTTCATCCCGATTGCAACGTCAGGGGTACCGAACAGCGTGGTCATGCCTATGTGTGCCTTATGATCACGAGGGTGATGTCGTCGTGGATCTTCTGTATTCCGATATGGGCCATCAGATCCTCGATGATCCCGGTTTTGATTTCCTCGGCGCTCCTGCCATGACGTTTTCGTGCGCTCTGGCAAAGGCGCTCGAACCCGAACAGTCTTTTGTCCTGGTCTTCCGCCTCGGTCACACCGTCGGTGTGCAGCACGATCACGTCGCCGCTCCCGAACTTGATGTCATGCGTGTCAATGAACTGCGAGATGTCACTCTCCAGACCAACCGGCAGACCCAGATCAAGCGTGTCGATGCGTTCGACTTCCCCGTCCGCACGGACGACGAGAACGTCCTCATGCTGGCCGGATAGCGTTACCCGCCCATCCTCAAAGTCAAGGAAGGCCAGCGTAAGATGCTTATCGGTGTTCGTCCGCTCGATGTTCTTGTAGATCGCTCTGTTCAGCCGATCCAGAAACTGGTGCGGATCCGCTTCGTTGGTCTCCTGCAGCGCGCGTGCAACGGATTGGACCATCAGCATCAGCACGCCGCTCTCGAGACCATGACCGGTCACGTCGCCGATGCCGATCTTTACCCGTGATCCGTTCTGCAGGACGTCGTAGTAGTCCCCGCCGACCTCGTCTGCCGGCCGCATATACGCTGCGATCTCCAGCCCCGGAATCGCTTCGAGTTCGAATGGTTTCGGCAGGACCATCATCTGGATCTGCCTGGCAACTGCGAGTTCGGCACCGAGGCGGACGTTCTCGTCCCGCAACTTTTCGTTGAGTGCGGAAATCTCCTGATTTGCGTCCCCGAGCTCCCTGGTTCGTTCGTCGACGAGTTGCTCGAGGTTTTCCGTGTGAAAGCTGATCTCCTCAGCCATCCGGTTGAAGGCAATCCCTGCCGCTCCAACCTCGTCGCGCGTTGGAATGTTCACGCGGACTGAATAATCTTTGGACTGGAGCTTCTGGGCGGCGCTGGCAAGCGCCCTGAGGCCCGCGGTGATCCGTTTCGAAATCCCGAGCACGGCCGCAAAGACAATCAGAAGCGAAACGACGATCGCGCCGACCTGGAAGAGCAGGATACGATTGGTTGCGCGGGAAATACTCTTCTGCGCGGCGAACAGGGACGCATAGATCTCCCCTTCGGGAACGACGATCCCGACCGACATCGTTTCGGACTTGATCGGTCCCGAACTCCACAGATTGGTCGGTTTCAACCTCTTGAGAACAACAATGTAGGGAACGCGTTCGCCCTTGTTGTCGAGCATGATATGCTGGATGACACCGTCATTGTTCTGGTCGAGAGGCAGCGACGCGATAGCCGGCTGCGTACTTCCCCGCAGGGACCTCTCCAGGCCGGTGACGCCCTGCGTGCCGGCATCGCTCGATGAAGTCAGGCCGATGATCGCCTGGCCCGACGGATTGATCGCCACCACGTTGCCGGTCGACATCGTGAGGAAACCGAACCCGGTTTCAGCGATCTTCACCCTTTCAACGACTTCCGCGAGCTGATCGAGCGTGATGTCCGCCCCCGCCGTGCCGGCGATACTGGTGCGATCGCGCGTCCACAGCGGGTGGAAAAAGCTGACGATCAGCTTTCCCGTGATCGCATCGGTGTAAGGCGCTGTCTGGGTTATGTCGTCAGGGACCGGACGTGAGGCTGGATCCTTGGCCCATTGCTGCCATGAACCATAGATTCCCGGAAAGAAGAACTCCCAGAACTCCGCCTTGTTGTGGCCTGGATAGAGCCGGTCGAAGGTCTGTGCCTGGTCCGTATATGGTACCGTCCTGAAGATCGGCCGTTCTTTTGGACCAATATAGTACATCTGCAGTTTGGACGCCCCGCTGGCCATGAGAGTCGGTGCGACGAGATCGATCACGGTACTGTCTTCTATTTCCTTCTGAACGCCGGGCAGCGGACTGTGGTCGGCGCCCAGCAGGTAGCCCCAGACGCTTACCACGGAAGGCGAGCCCGGCAGATTCTGCGCCCAATCGCCCTTAGTGTCGTAGACGACCTTCACGGAGCCGGGCGCCTGATGCGAAAGCGTCGCTCCGACCTGTTGCTGCCTACTCGGATCGTCGATCTGGGCCTGCAGCACGCCGGCCAGCGCCTTGACGTCCCCATGAACCCGATCGAGCAGCAGGTCGACACTCAACGCCGTCGAATCGGCATAGGAACGAATGTATTCCTGGTTTGCGGTCGTCAGGCCCTCACCGACTTCCGATGTGGCGTCGCGCGACAGCTTTTGAACGTTCCAAAGCGCCAGGCCGCCACTCAGCAGGAGGTCGAACAGTACGGCGCCGCCAACGACCAATACGAATTTCGCTCGAAAGGAGCGCAGGCCGAAGCGTGGTGTAGGCTCATTGTCGGCTTTCATTGCGGCCGTCGCCCCGATGCGACCCAGATCGGCCAACCCGCATAACCCTTGGGGTGGAGTGCAGCGAAAATGTGGTCCTGGAAGCCCTGCCGGAACCGTGCGACGAACTCCGGTCCGTCGCCGCGTCTGGTCGCCATCTCGCCCGCATAGACATTCGCCCAGGCCACAATGACATCGGCGAAGTCCTGCGGATCGCCGTCCAGGTTAGTGACCATGAAGGACTCGACACGTATATCTTCGAACCCGGCTTCGACCAGGTATCGCCGACTCTTGGGCCCAAGCTCGACATCCATCTCGAAATGCCCGAACAGCTTCGCCACCTCGTTGTAGGTCCAACGAATGCTTTCGGAGCGCGGCTCCCCGAGGCAATGCGAATTCTTCTCGTTGGTAATGTAGACCCGTCCGCCCGGCTTGCATATGCGATAGAGTTCCTTGAGGATGAGTTCAGGCCGATTGAAGATTTGCAGTGAATGCCGGCAGGTGACCAAATCGAACTGCGCTTCGTCGAGCAGCATCTCCGACGCATCGCCATAGGTATATTCGATGCCCCGGATATCGAACTCCCGCATCACTTGTCGAGCATAGCTGAGGCTTGACATGGAGTGGTCGAGGGCGACGATCCGCGATGGCTGGAACTCCTTCTGCACGAGCACGGCGAAATCTCCGATCCCGCAACAGATGTCGGCCATGACGATCCCGGGCCTCATGCCGTGTCGCGGCAAGATTGCGCGCTCGTGGCGCCAGGTCATCTTTGTCTGTGTGCGGAGGATCGGAACGAACCCGCCTTCCTCGAGGAAGCCCTGCCCCGGATAGAATTCACTGTCATACTCCTCGACCGTGATGTTCGGTTCGATTCCGCTCAAGCGACCGAATTTTCGCGAGGTCCATCCGACGACGCTTGACGTGATGACGACGAATTTGAGATCGGGTCGAGCGCGACAGGCATCAATGATGGTCCTCGAAAAGGCGTAAAACGCAGCGTTGTTCATCTGCGTCAGGCGTCTGACATTGATGTAGAGAACGCCGCACACGCGGCCGATCGCATCGCGAAGCAATGCCATGCTGGGCCCGAGCTCATCGACCGCCTGAGGCCGGACCACCCCCCATATGGAGAACTCCTGGTTGTTCGCGTCGTATTGCGCCTTGAAGCGCGGGAGAAGGTCATAAGGGCTCAATTTCGCAGGCCCTCAAGCGGAAGATCGACGACAAGCTTGATTGCATCGCCATCGGCTTCCTCGACCCTGAGTGTCGCGTTGTAGTCGACAGCCAGTTCCAGGAGTACGACCTCCCGGCTGGGCGCGAGATCCCCGGACACCGAGTTAAGGTATCGCTCCCCGGCCTCGAATCCTGCGACTTGCGACACGGCCTCTTGGTAGAATCGGCGCTCCCCTGGCACGCAAGGGAATGTCAGCTCGATCCTATCCGTGGCGCCATGGCGAGACACCCTGCATGCCAATTCGCCGTCGGCATGGCGGGTACGAAAGACGACTTCCAGCAGTTCGTTAAAGGCAGAGGAAAAGAGATTTGAATGCCGGACCGAGTCTGATCTATTTTGACTGATCATGCGGGCCATGTATGTCGAGACATAATCGCAGTGTCTCCAAGCGGAGACGAAAGCTTTGATTTCCATGTCGATCTGGATCATGGGCTCAAAAGTCGGCTCGCCAGCTAGGTCATGTTGAACAGGTCCCATCGGCATCCTCCCATGTTCCATCAGTATTGAGCCCTGGTGGGGCAATGACCTCCGAGGCTGAAAATTTCACCGCGCCCGTAACGAGTCACTCTCGCACTGACTCGAAGGATTGCGCGGTATCTGTCTCGATCGTTTCTACAAATCTCCACTTCACCGTTAACAAAGGGTGCAAGGCGCTAGACCGCCCGATTTGATTCCTCCATCGCTCGTACCACCCTCAGCGGGGACCGCCTGATGAAATCGTTGGTTGCTTCGGCTCCGAGCGGCCGTCCCAGGAAATTACCTTGCAAGCAATCGCAGTTTTCCTTGATCAGCCATCGTGCCTGTGCCGACGTCTCGACCCCCTCGGCAGTGACACTTATTCCCAGGCCGTGCGCCAGATTTATGATCGATCGCACGATCGTTTGGCTTTTGAGATCGGTCTCCAGGTCCGCAATGAAGTACTGATCTATCTTCAACGTGTCGAAGGGAAAATTCTTAAGGTAACTCAACGACGAATAGTACGTTCCAAAATCATCGAGCGATATTCGTATTCCCAATACGTTCAGAGTGTTTAATGTATCGATATTGTCGATCGTCTTCTCAAGAAGAACCGTCTCGGTTATCTCGAGTTCAAGCCGGTCGGGTCGGATTCCAACTTCGTCGATGACCTGAGCAACCGTGTCTGTCAGCGAACCGCCAAGGAACTGAGCCGGCGACAGGTTCACCGCGACTGTCAGCGAGGAAGGCCAGGTCAATGCCTGGCGACAGGCTTCCTCGAGCACCCATCGTCCAATGTCGTCCATCAAACCGTCGGCTTCGGCGATCGGGATGAACACGCTGGGAGGAATGACCCCGACGTCGGGGTGCCGCCACCGCAGCAGCGCTTCGAAACCGATCACCGACGAGGGGGGCCGAATGAGCGGCTGATATTCCAGATAAAGCTCGCCCCGCTCCAGCGCGGTTCGAAGGCTGCGCCTCAGATTCTCGCGTTGCTCGAGCAAGAGCAGCATCGAACGGTTGAATGTTCGAGCGCAGCCGCGCCCATCTGTCTTGGCTGCGTAAAGAGCAATGTCAGCGGCTTTCATCAGCTGCTCGCCATCGGTCCCGTGCTCCGGCCCGAAAGCAATTCCGATACTCGAGCCGACGAAGACGGGAATACCGTTGATGACGAAGGGGGCCTTGAACGCGTCGACCAGCGATCCGGCGAGGCGCTCAGCCTCTGCTGGCTGCTCCCTTCCCAATTGGATGACAGCGAACTCATCGCCGGCATACCGGTACGCGGATTCGCCATCCTGCAGCGCGTCGCGGATACGACCCGCCGCGAGCTGAAGGAGCGTATCGCCTGCTCCATGGCCGAGCGTGTCGTTGACCGCTTTGAAATCATCGAGGTCGATCTGCAGCAGGGCGATTTTCGACTTTGGTTCGCCGAGGGCCGCCAGTGCTTGCTGCAGCTGCTCGCCGAATCGCCGCCGATTCTGCAGTCCGGTCAACACGTCGTGCGTCGCCTGATGGAGCAGAATTACATGCTCTTGCTCCTCCGCGACGCTCCGCCCACCACGCCCCCTTGATTCGATGATTCCCACACCATTTGCAGTCGCGAAAACGAAAGCGGACCGCGGCGCTTCGCCCGATGATCGCGGCAAATCGATGCTTGCCGGCGAGCCGCCGTGGAACACACGATGAAATTCGTCGCGATACCTCGCATCGAGGAAGCTCGGATAGATCTCCCAAATGGCGGCACCCGGCGCCACCACGCCTCCGTACACGCCTTTGAGCTTGGTTGCGTAGTGCGTCAGACAGAAGTCGCGGTCATAGAACGACAAAAGTTCGGTCGTGTTCGCCAAAAGGTCAGCGAGAAGCGTTTCGCCGGGACGTGGAACATCGCTTGAGGAGGGCCCCTCACTCTCCGTGCCGACGCCTGATGCGTCTGGATGCAATAGCCACCTCCATAGGCGGTGCGAATCCGCGTCCCCAGTGTAAAAATAGCATAACTGTCAAGCTTGGCAAACTTTCAACTCCCGGTCTTAACAAGTTCCGCATGCGGCGTAGTTGCAATGTATGCTCTGCTGTGATTGGCGGCGATAACGATGAGCAATCCCAGTTGGTTAATAAACCGGAAATTGGCGGGAATTGGCCATATGATTGATGGCGCGGGTGGACGCGACACGAAATATTCTGGTCCACGGAGCGGCGTCGCCTTCCCCGCCCCTGTTTTAAGCCCGCCCATCTCAACCATCGCCGATCCTGCACTCAGCTTCCGAGCGCTTTGAGCCAACCTTCAAAGGACGAGGCCTTCTCGTGTTCAGCAAGCGAAACAGAGTGGGCGGGGCGCGGCAACACCACAGTACTGCGGCCTTCGCGGGGGCTGTAACCGAATTCCTTGCTGAATGCTCGACTGAAATTGGCCGCTGAACTAAACCCGAAGGTCTCGGCAATATCAACAATTCGCCGGCTGTCCGCCGGATCGCTGAGTGCAACATGAGCTGCCAGAAGTCGGCGACTTTGTATGTAATGGAGAACACCACCGCTCGGTTCGAACAATTGATACAGACGAGAGCGCGATACGCCGAGCGCCCGGCACATTGAATCCGGTGTCAGATGAGCCGCATCCAGATTGGTTTGGACGTATCGACGCGCGCGCTCCATCAGCGCGACACTCGCCAATTGTTCGGCAGCCGCGGCATGTTCCGCCGGAGGCGCGAGGCAGGCAATGATCATGCTGCGTGTTGCGTGTATGATGCGGGGCAGATCTTCGGCCGTGAGACTGCGCAGTCTTGCTTCGATGCTGTTGACGTAGTCGACGAAGAGGTTGGCAAAGTTGCCGGACAGAATTGAATTGTTCTTTGCGTCGAGGGTCGACGCCGCATCAGAGAACAAATCACGCGGCAGATAGAGAAAGAGACTTTCCGAGTCCGTTACCCTCCCGCGAAACGGATAGCCAAGCGATCTGATCTCCAATTTGCCCGACTGGTTTTCCGCAACGCGGCGATCCACCTCCGTCCACGACCGGCCAGTACGTGGCAAGACGATATACCAGTGATCGATCGAACTGGATCGGAGCTTCGCGGCGGAACGCATGTAGCTATGTGCCGGCGCGCGCTGTTGAACGATCAGCATGCCACCGAGATTCCAAGCCGTGTGGTCGGCGGGAAAGCCATTGTCCGGCGATTTGTCTTCCGGCAACCTGACCTCGACAAGCGGCGCCATATGCGCTTGCCAAGCAGCGAATTGACCCTCTGGCGCCAGTTCGAGCGTTGAAAAGGGCAGAGGTTCGAGCACCGGCGCGAGCGATGGAGCGGCCTCATTGTGGGGTTGACCTTCGCGCGGCCAACGACGCCGATCAAGGTCCCGCTGCTGCCTCGCAAGGGCCTGGTCTTGCCTCTTAGTGTCCATCGCGTGGTGCCATATCCGATTCGGGTATGCCCATGCCCCTCACAATCATGTGGTGTATTTCAGGCATCTGGCAAGACTGGCGGAACCCGAGTCGACAAAAACGGCGATCACGCTGGATTACAGCAAGAAATGCATTCCGAGATAAGTTTCTGGATGCGAAGCTAACGACACTCTTCAACCTGACGCGTAAGAATCTGGCATCGTGAGATAGTAGTTGAGGAGACCATCGAAATGAACACAAAGCTCAACAGCGAAGCTCGTCGCAAGATAATTCTTGATGGATACGGTAACAACGAGCCGTTGAAAATTATTGCAGAAAAGATCGGATGCTCGCTGGCGAGTTTGAAAGTCACCGCCAGTAAACTCGGCTGCACTCGAACCGCGAAAGAAGCGGCGGAATTTCGGCGCGGATTTCACGTCCCGGAACACAAACGGCAAGATTACTACCAGCTTATGATTGCTGGGCAGTATAAAGCTCGTGAATGCGCGCTGATTTTGGGACTATTAACAGAGGAATCATCAGGCAACAGGTAAACTGATTCAATACACTGTGGACGATATTATCATTTAAGCATTCCATCGCGTCAGCGGTTCATTAGTAAAAGCCCGCCTCCAAGCACGGGGGCGGGCCCTGAAAGGTTCGCACAGATGCTGCGTCGGCGTTTCAATCGCACCTGCCTGAGCCCCCTCGATCTGGCTATTTGCGAGCGCGTGTTCAATCAGGTCTGCGAGGATGAGAATCTCGACCCTTTGGACCTGGACGCAGAAATCTTGGCGGTGATGGTTGTGGCCATTTTTCGAAATGCTCACACCTGCGAGCGCGAACTGCTGGAGGCGGTCAGGTCTCGTCGGCAAAAGGCTGCGGGAACCGGACATTCGTAGATGTCGCCCAAAAAGTGCGCAGCGGTTTTGGTACAACGAGATGGATAACAGCAGTAACCTAAGGCGCGTCGCATGAATCCGTTCAGTCGCGAGGCGCTTTAGCCAGGGCACCGGACTGAAAACCGGCGCGGGCACGAGTTCTCGGTGGTTTCAATCCCACTCCCTCCACTGGTTGAGATTTGCTTCGGAAGATCGTTTTTGGTGCAAGCGGACCTGTTAGCCGTGATGTCGGCTGTCGTGTTTGGGTCAGTTGGAGACTTCAATCCCACCTGCTTGAATGTCTGCCATCGCTTTCTGGATGCTAGAAGCTGCCATTCCGCTTCCGGTCCACATAGGGACGTTCAAAGCCTTGATGCTAAGCGTCCGCTCCCGGCACAAAGCAGGCAAATTTGGCAATCTGATCGGAGCAAAGATCAGATCGGCCGCAACCTCAGCTGTTACGCGCCGCCACGAATGTCGCTGCTTCCTTCAGCCGCATGGCACGCTCGCCATAAGGCGCGAGCAATTCATGCGCCTGGTCGACTAGCCCTTGCAGCTGGCTGCGCGCCCAGTTCGCGCCATGCAGCGCCACCAGCGTCGCCTTGCCGGCGGCGGCGTCCTTGCCGGTGGCCTTGCCCATCTGAGTGGCATCGGCGGTCAAATCGAGCAAATCGTCGGCGAGTTGGAAGGCGAGGCCGATCGCCGAGCCGAATTCGGCCAGCCGCTCACGGTCCTCGGCAGGGGCACCGGCGATCAGCGCGCCCGCCTCGCAAGCGAAGCGGATCAGCGCGCCGGTCTTCATCGCCTGCAGCCGGATGATGCCGGCTTCGTCCGGCTGCGCTTGTTCGGCCTCGAGGTCGAGCTTCTGGCCGCCGACCATGCCGCCGGCCCCGGCGGCGCGGGCCAGCGCCAGCACCAAGGCTGCCCGCCGCTCCGCCGGCAGCACGGTTGCCTCGCCGGCGATGATGTCGAAGGCCAGCGTCAGCAAGGCGTCGCCGGCCAGGATGGCGGTTGCCTCGTCGAAGGCCTTGTGCACGGTGGGCTGGCCGCGACGCAGATCATCGTTGTCCATGGCGGGCAGATCATCGTGGATCAGCGAATAGCAATGCACGCATTCAAGGGCGGCGGCGACGCGCAGTGCCGCGTCGCCATCGGCGGAAAAAAGGGCTGCACTTTCCATGACCAGGAAGGGACGCAGGCGCTTGCCGCCGTTCAGCACGCCGTGGCGCATCGCCGCCATCAGGCGGTCGGGCCGCGCGATCTCGCCCGAAAGCGTGCGGTCGTCGAGAAGCCGCCGCAGCAGCACCTCGACGGCGGCAGCGCGCGCAATAAGCGCCATTTCGAACGCCATTTCGTCCTCATTCGTCATGGCCGGGAGCGGTAGCCGACACTCAGACGTTGCGCAAGAAGCCAAGCGCCATTATGCCGGAGCAGGGAGAAGCACGGGTTGGGCGGCTTGGCGGAACCGATCGTCGATCATGAAATCGAAAAGCTGGACATGGCGACGAGATCGCGGGGCGTGAACCGCCGCAGTCTCAAGCGCTGGGTCCGGCGCGGCATCGTCGTGGCCGCGGTGCTGGCGCTCATACCAACGGTGCTGACGTTCCTCTATCTGCCGTCCTTCGTGCATCCGGTCTCGACACTGATGCTGAAGGACCTGGCGACGTTCTCCGGCTACGACCGCCGCTGGGTGTCGATCGACGACGTGGCGCCGGTGCTGGCCAATTCGGTCATCATGTCGGAGGATGGGCAGTTCTGCTTTCACCGGGGTGTCGATCTCGGCGAGCTGAGGGGCGTCGTCGACGACGCGCTGGCCGGCGAAGCGACGCGCGGCGCCTCGACCATCACCATGCAGACGGTCAAGAACCTGTTTCTCTGGTCGCGGCCGCTGGGCTCGGTGCGCAAGGTGGTCGAACTGCCGCTGGCCGTCTATTTCGACGCGGTGATGTCGAAACGGCGCATCATGGAAATCTATCTCAACATCGCAGAGTGGGGGCCGGGCATCTATGGCATCGAGGCCGCGGCACAGCACCATTTCGGCGTTTCAGCAAAGCAATTGTCGCGACGGCAGGCAGCCCTGCTCGCCGTCTCCCTGCCAAATCCGATTGCCCGCAATCCGGCGAAGCCCGGCCCGGGCCTGAGACGGCTCGCCAATCTGATCGAGCGCCGCGCTGGCCGCTCCGGCGCCTATGTCGGCTGTCTGCAGTAGCCAGCTCAAAAAAATTCGCGGCAGTGCTGGCCAAAACGGCGCAGGGCGTGTATAGGCACCCGACTTTCTCAGATTCCGGCCCCGACACGGCCCTTTTACGAGGGCGGGCGAGGCTTTTTGACCATGTAATGGAGCATATCCATGGCCGTTCCGAAACGAAAAACCTCTCCGTCCAAGCGCGGCATGCGCCGCTCGGCCGACGCCCTCAAGGCCCCGACCTATGTCGAGGACAAGAATTCCGGCGAAATGCGCCGTCCGCATCACATCGACCTGAAGACCGGCATGTATCGCGGCCGTCAGGTGTTGACGCCCAAGGAAAGCTGAGACCAGCTTTTTCGACGTTTTGAGCTATCGAAAGACCGGCCAGTGGCCGGTCTTTTTGCGTTTGGCGGGCCCCAGGACCGGGCAGCCCCTGGCCCGCGTTGGCGCGCTGAGCCCTCGATCTCTTTGTTTGACGCAATTCCGGACGGAAAATCGTTTCACTTTCCTGGAATCTGCTCCATGTCGGCCGGGCGACCGGCTGACATGGTTGTTGCATCCGGTCTTCGACCGTGTTCGTGGCCTTTCACGAAAAATCTTGACGGCGTGCCTGTGGCGCATTCTACAGAAGATTGCCCCCATATGGAGACGCCAGATGTTCGGTGCCGTCCCGCTTTTGATCGTGCCTTTCGTGCTCTACAATCTCGGCCTGCTCGGAATATTCGGCGGCGGCGACGATCCGTGGGCGAGCGAAATCTTCTCCTTCAGGATGATGTCGGGCGGGGTGTTCTCGATGACGCTCGGCGATCTGATGGTGCTGATTGGGCTGATTTTCCTTTTCGCCGAAATGGTGAAGTCGACGCGCACGACCAGTGCCTCGATCATGGATCATCTTTTGTCGACACTGGTCTTCGTTGCGTTCCTGGTCGAATTCCTGCTGGTGAAGGGCGCGGCACATTCCATCTTCTTCACGCTGATGGTCATCACGCTGTTCGACGTGCTGGCCGGGTTCGCAGTGTCGATGCGGTCGGCGAGCAGAGACATCAACTTAAATTAGAGCCGGCGCCTCAACCAGGATCGGCGGTGAAGCCGGCGGCCTCGATGCCGGCGATGGCAGCCGCTTCGTCATTGTCTGACGTATCGCCGGAAATGCCGACGGCGCCGATGATGGCGCCGGCCTTGTCACGGATCAGCACACCGCCGACGACCGGCAGCACGCGTCCGCCAGACACGTCCGAGATGCCGGCAACGAGGTGCGGGCGCTCCTTGGCGAAGGCCTCGACGCGGCGCGAGCCCATACCGATGGCGAGCGCGCCATAGGCCTTGCCGGCCGACATTTGCGGACGCAGGAACGAGGCGCCGTCCTGGCGCTGGAAGGCGACCAGATGTCCGCCGGCGTCGAGCACCGAGACGCCGAGCGGCTTGAGCTTGAGATCGGCGCCCCTGGCAAAGGCGGCATCGATGATCTCAACGGCTTTTTCGAGCGACAGTGCGGTCATGGCAGTCTCCTGGTTGAAACGCGTCGATCATCGACCGTCGACGGGCACGGCAAAATCCCGGTTTCGGTTGAAATAGCTTCGCATGAAGAGGCGGAATGGAAAGCGGCGTTCACCGACACCATCCGGACATGGTACTACCGCTGTGGCTCCATCTCTTTGTTTTGACGCAATTCCGGACGGAAACCGTTTCACACTTTTCCTGGAATTGCTCCAGACGTGCCGGCTGGCAGCGCTATTTCTTCTTGGCGCGGGCCGGCTTCTTGGCGGGTGCCGCCGGCGCGTTGGCAAGGTCTTCCGCTTCCTTGGCGAGACGGAGCGCCCGCAACTTGTTGGTCTTGGCCTGGCGGGCGTCGCTCTCGGCGACGTATTCGGCCATCGCCTTCTGGCGGACGGTTGCCGCCTCTTCCTGCTTCTTGAAACGCAGGTCAGCGCGCGCGCGGGCAGCATCCCGAGAGTTCTCAACCAAGACCTTATCCAATCCCGTGAATCGTGATTTTCCGCCTCTTCTAGCAGAGCCGGGTCCCAAACGGGAAAATAAGTTGGTCAAGCGGCCGGGCTGGCGGCGAGGGCCTTGCTGGCGACCACGGCCTCGTAGGCGGCCTGCAAGGTCGCCCGAACGGTAGCGTCCGCCGGTGTATCGAGCGGCATGCCGAGATGATCGTGGCGCAACTCGTCCATGAACTTGTCCCACAGCGGCGGTCCGCCTTTCTCCAGAAGCTCGGCGCGGATCGACAGTTCTTCGCTGACCGGCAGCCAGACACGGCCCCAGGCGCCGAGATGGGCCAGGATCGGCACCAGGGTGATCGCCATCTCGGTCAGGCTGTAGATCGCCTTCTGCTTGTGGCTGGGATCGTCGGCCTTGGTCAGCATGCCCAGCTCCATCAGCCGCTTCAGCCGGTCGGCAAGGATGTTGGAGGCAATGCCTTCCATCGATCCGTTGAGCAGCTCGCGGAAGTGGCGCCTGCCGCCGAAAATCATGTCGCGAAGGATGATCAGGCTCCAGCGGTCGCCGAACACTTCCAGCGACAGGTTGATCGGGCATCCGGACCGGTGATCCATGCTCATGAGATTTCTCCAAAAAACCGGTTGCATTATCGTATCAGTTTTATTATCGTGCAACCGATTGCAAAATGCAATCAGTATTGCTGGGCAGGAGACCGAGCCATGACAACCATCGAACGCCCCAAGATCGTATCCGAGGCCTTTGGCGATCCGGCAAACCCGCCGCTGTTGCTGATCATGGGAGCGATGGCCTCCATGCTCTGGTGGCCGCAGGCGCTGTGCCGGAAACTGGCCGATGCCGACCTGTTCGTGATCCGCTATGACAATCGCGATACCGGCTGCTCGACCAAATATCCGCCGGGAGAGCCGCCTTATACATTCGATGACATGGCCGACGACGCGATGCGTGTTCTCGACGACCACGGCGTTGGCAAGGCACATGTTGTCGGCATGTCGATGGGCGGTATGATCGCGCAGCTTGTGGCCCTCAAGCACCCGTCCCGTGTCGCTTCGCTGATCGTCATCAGCAGCTCGCCCCTGGGGATCGACACCTCGCAACTGCCTCAGACGAGCGATGCCTATATCAAGCATTCGGCTGAGGGCGCGAAAGTCGATTGGTCGAACCGTGGCCAGGTGGTCGATTTCATCGTCAAGGACGCGCAGGCGATCGCCAGCACCGTGCACCCATTTGATGAGGCCCAGATGCGGGCTTTTGTCGAGCACGATTATGACCGCTCCGGTGGCCTGCTGAGCGCGACCAATCACTTCATGCTTAGGGGTGGCGATGCGTGGAAGGGCCGCGTGCACGAGATGACGGCGTCACTGCTGGTCATCCATGGCACGGCGGATCCGATCTTTCCGGTCGAGCACGGCGAGGCGCTGGCCGAGGCTGTCGCCGGCGCCAAAATTCTTCGGATCACAGGCGGCGGCCACGAGTTGCATCCGGACGACTGGACGGTGATGGTCGCCGCCATCGTCGATCACACTCAAGCCAATTGAGCCATCCTGCACGGGCCTTGACGAGCCAGGCCTGTCGCAATAGTTAAGTAAATGCTTCAGTGTTTTATTCTGGCAAGCAGCACGGCAGCGACCACCGACGCATCCTGAAACAGACGAGCAAAAAATGTCCCTGACGCTTCATTTCCATCCACTGGCCTCCTTCTGCTGGAAGCCGTTGATCGCGCTGTATGAGAACGGCATACCGTTCACGCCGGTCATCGTCGATCTCGGCGATACCGAGTCGCGCACGGCCTTCCTGAAGATTTCGCCGACCGGCAAGATGCCGGCCCTGAGCGACGATGCGCGCGACCGCACGGTGCTGGAATCGACCATCGTCGTCGAATATCTGGCCGCGTACTATCCGGGGCCGGTCGACCTCGTCCCGGCCGACATCGACCTGGCGCTGGCAGTCCGGCAGGCTGATCGCTTCTATGATTTCTATGTTCAGGAGCCGATGCAGAAGATCGTCGGCGACCGGTTGCGGCCGCAGGACAAGACCGACCCGTTCGGCGTCGAGCAGGCCCGCGCCCAGTTGCGCAACTCCTACGCCATCCTCGAAGAGGACATGCAGACGAAGAACTGGGCGATCGGCGACGCCTTCAGCATGGCCGATTGCTCGGCGTCTCCCGCACTGTTTTATGCCAACAAGGTCGAGCCGTTCGGCGACAAGTATCCTGCCGTAAAACGATACCATGACCGCCTGGTGCAGCGCGCGGCTTTCGCCCGCGTGATCGAGGAGGCGCAGCCCTACTTCAAGTTCTTCCCCTACAACAACGGCTGATCGCAATGCTGCACGATCCTGCCCAGATCGATCTGATGTTCCAGGCGCTCGCCGATCCGGCGCGGCGGCAGATGGTCGACCGGCTGTCGCGCGGCCCGGCCTCGGTCAGCCAGCTCGCCGAGCCGCTGGCGATGTCGCTGTCGGCCGTCGTCCAGCATCTGAACCTGCTGGAGGCAAGCGGCCTCGTGCGCACGCAGAAGCTTGGCCGGGTGCGCACCTGCCAGATCGAACCCAAAGCATTAAGAGCGGCCGAACACTGGATCAATGAACGGCGTCTTGCCTGGGAACGCCGGCTGGATCGGCTCGGCGATTTTCTGGCCGAGACTGGCGATGACACCGAAGGAAACTGAAGGAGCCCATCATGACCGAACATTCCGTCGTCCATTCCACCTTCGTCATCGAGCGCAGCTACCCAGCGTCGCCCGCAAAAGTCTATTTTGCGCTGAGCAATCCGGCCGCCAAGCGGCGCTGGTTCGCCGACCCCGACAATCCGATGACCCACAGGCACGAAATGGATTTCCGCGTCGGCGGCAAGGAGGTCAATGCCGGCGGGCCGAAGGATGGTCCGATCCACGTCTTCAACGCCGTCTACCAGGACATCGTGCCGGACCAGCGCATCGTCTACAGCTACGAGATGCTGTTTGGCGAAGCCCGCATTTCGGTGTCGCTGACGACGATCGAACTCCTTGCCGAGGGCAACGGCACGCGTCTTGTGATGACGGAACAGGGCGCCTTCCTCGATGGCCACGACACGCCAGCCACACGCGAACATGGCACAGGCGAGCTGCTCGACGCGCTCGGCGCTGTCTTGCGCAAGGAAGCTTGAACTACGAGGTGAGTGTTGCCGATGCTGCGGGCCGTCAGGCTTGCCAGAACTGATCGAGCCAGATGTTGAGTTTGAGGAAGCCGGGATTGCTCACTGTATAGACGCGCCTGGTGCCTTCGGCCTTGGCGTTGACCAGCCCGGCATCGAGCAGCACTTTCAAATGTTGCGAAACGGCCGGGCGCGATACGGGCAAACCCGCGGCCAGTTCGTTGACGGTTTTCGGGCCGCGTCGAAGTTCTTCCAGAAGATGGCGCCGGTTGGGGTCGGCAATCGCCATGAAGGCGTCGGAAAACATCATGCCTTTATTAGTGAGGCAAAGCCTCTCGAATCTCAACTGTCTGCTTCTGCTTTTCTTCTGGGATCAAGCCGCAATGCTTCCGGCGTCACCGAACGGTCGGCCGGCTGCGTCTTGAAGGCGTCACGATCGCCGATCGGCACCGGAGCGCGCCGGCTGATGCGCAGCAGCGTATAGCCCGCCAGGCAGAGATGCGCGAAAGCGGTCGCCAGGAACAGGCCTTCCGGGCGCATCCAGCCCATCAAGGCGGCTGCCAGCAGAGGTCCGATCATCGTGCCGAAGCCGTAGAGCAGAAGCAGGCCGCCCGACACCTTGACGAAATCCTCGGCGCGGGCGTGATCGTTGGCATGCGCCACCGCGATCGAATAGAGCGTATAGGCGAAGGCGCCATAGGCGGCGGTGAAGACGATGACGAAGACGCTGGAGCGTGGCTCGAACAGGAAGATGGCAAGCGCAAACAAGGCCGCGCCGAAGGCAGCACCCGCCAGCACGAAACGCCGGTCGGTCTTGTCCGAGAGACGCCCGGCCGGAAGCTGCATGGCGGCACCGGCAACGACCACCAGGCTCATCATCAAGGCGATCTCGGCCGTGGGAATGCCGATGCGGGCGCCATAGACAGCGCCCAGCGTGCCCCAGGCGCCGTTGGCGATGCCGATCAGGACGCAAGCGACAGCCGACACTGGCGAATTGGCATAAAGGCCTTTGACGTCGAGCGAGACATCCTGCAGCGGCTTGGGGTGGGAGGCGGTCGAAACCGCGGTCGGGAGCAGTGACAGGCAAAACAGGATGCCGGTGATCATGAACAGCGATGCCGATTTCACGTCGCCGCCGGCGACGATCATCTGTCCGCCCATGATCGAGGCATAGGTGACCATCATGTAGAGGCCAAAGACGGTGCCGCGGTTCTCGTTGGTGGCCTTCTCGTTCAGCCAGCTTTCGATGACCATGAACGCGCCGGCCATGGTGAAGCCGGTGAAGGCGCGCAGCAGGATCCAGACATATTCGTCGATGATCAGCCCGGTGAGCAGCGCCACGATGGCGCCCGACGCGGCGAAGGCGCCGAACGCGCGCACATGCCCGGCGCGGCGCACGATGCGCGGTGCAAAGAAACAGCCGGTGACGAAGCCGCCGGCCCAGGCCGTGCCCATCAGGCCGAGCGATGCGGTCGAGAAGCCTTCCAACTGACCGCGCAGGGGCAACAGCAGCCCGTGCAATCCAGACGCCGCGAGCAGAAAGGCGGTGCCGCGAAGCAGCGAGAGGATCGGTCGGTAGGTTGCGAACATTGTTTGATCCGGCTCGGGTTGGCGGGGGACGCTGGGTCTGAAGACAGTCGCATTCGGGCTTTTCGGCGGCGAGCCTTTGCGCCCGCCTCTATTCGCGGCGGAAGAGTGCTTCGGCGGCCGATTTGGTGCTGTCCTTGGCCTTGAGCTCGTTTTCCAGGCGGGTGATCTCATCGCGCAGGATGCCGATCCGTTCGGTCAATTCACCAACCGAAAGCAGCGACAGGTCCTGCCCGATCTCGTGCGGGCGCGCCTTCTTCTTGGGTTCGTCGTCGAAGATCGCCATCGTCGCTCCTCCCAGATTGGCCATTTGCCTGATTTGGCAATCAGCATACATAGGGCACGGGCGTCGATGCAAACAGCCGATCGGATAACGGCGAGGAAAGACAGGAAATCTCATGGCGAGCGGACAGAAAGTTCCGGCAAGAATGACGGCCATCGCGATCTCGGAGCCGGGCGGCCCCCGGGTGCTGAAACCCGAAACGCGCGACGTGCCGCAGCCCGGCCCCGGCGAGATCCTGATCAAGGTGCATGCCGCCGGCGTCAACCGACCCGACATCCAGCAGCGCAAGGGCGCCTATCCGCCGCCGCCCGGCGCATCCGACCTGCCCGGCCTCGAGGCCTCGGGCGAAGTGGCCGCTCTTGGCGATGACATATCGCGCTGGCGCATCGGCGACCGCGTCTGCGCGCTCACGCCCGGCGGCGGCTATGCCGAATATGTCAAGGTTCACGCCGGCAGCGTGCTGCCGCTGCCGGCCGGCTTTACCCACACCGAAGCCGCGGCGGTGCCGGAAAACTACTTCACCGTCTGGCACAATGTGTTCGAGCGCGGCGGCCTGAAAAGCGGCGAGACGCTGCTCGTCCATGGCGGCTCGTCCGGCATCGGCACCACGGCGATCCAGCTTGCCTCGGCTTTCGGCGCCTATGTCATCACCACCGCCGGCAGCAAGGAGAAATGCGACGCGTGCCTGAAGCTGGGCGCCGACCGGGCGATCAACTATCGCGAGGGGGATTTCGTCGCCGCGGTCAAGGAGGCGACCGGAGGCAAAGGCGCAAATGTCATCCTCGACATGGTTGGCGGCGACTATGTGGCACGCAACTACGAGGCCGCGGCGATTGAGGGTCGTATTGTGCAGATTGCCGTGCAGGCCGGCGCCGTGGCGAGCGCCGACTTCTCGAAGATCATGGTCAAGCGGCTGACCCACACAGGGTCGACGCTGAGGCCGCGCACCGTCGAATTCAAGGCAGCGATCGCGGCAGCGCTGGAGGCGCAGGTGTGGCCGTTGCTCGGCACGCGCAAGGTCGCTCCCGTCATGGACATGATCTTCCCGCTCAGCGAGGCCTGGCGGGCGCATGAGCGCATGGAAGAGGGCGAGCATATCGGCAAGATCGTGCTCGACGTCGGCTAGGCCGTATCGATATTCAGGTGATGCCGGCCTGCAAATGGCGGCTTCCTGCGCCTCCGGTGCTCACGTACTTTAAGTACGCTCCGCTCCGGTTCTCGGAAACCACCATTTTCGACTCGGCCTGACCTGAATCTCGACACGTCCCCGGCGTGCGTCTCGCTGCCTACAAGATGAACAGAGGCTTAATGATGCAATGCAGCATTTGCATCATTGCTATGCAAAATCGGCCGTTCAAGTCCTGATCGATGATGACTATTTGAGCATCACCGAAACGAACAACCCATTTGGAGGACTACCATGAACCCGATCCGCGCTTTTCGTAACTGGCGCATGTACACCGAGACCGTGCGCGAACTGAACCGTCTCAACGCACGTCAGCTCAACGATCTCGGCATCAACCGCGCCGACATCGAAAAGATCGCCCGCAGGACCATCTGAAGTCGAGCACGGTCCGCTCCGAGCGGACCATGCACGAGAAGCCAGAGCCGCATCAGACGGATTTCCGTCGCGGTTCCGAGCCCGCTGGACCCAGTCCGGCGGGTTTTGTCGTTTTGGGGGTCGGGCGGCGAGACGGGATCGACCGCGGCCTCAGTCAGCAAAGCCAGCTTGTCGCTGCTCAAGAGCGCGGAGCCGTTCCGGTCGTCGCGAGCGACGGTTTCTGGCCGACGACATCCAAAAACATTGCGAAGCGGCGATGGAGCGGCTATATAGGCCGCGAATTTCCCATTTTGGTGGCTCTAAACCACCGCCCGCGCGGGAACGCGGGCGAACGAGAAGGATTTTTAAAATGGCCAATACGCTGCTGATGCCCAAGGCGACCGCCGTCTGGCTGGTCGACAACACCGCGCTTTCTTTCGAGCAGATCGCGCAGTTCTGCGGGCTGCATCCGCTCGAGGTCAAGGCCATCGCCGACGGCGAATCGGCGCAAGGCATCAAGGGCATGGACCCGATCATGACCGGCCAGCTGACCCGCGACGAGATCGCGCGCGCCGAAAAGGACCCCAACCAGCGCTTGAAACTTTCGGACCCCAAGGTGCGGGTGCCGGAATCCAAGCGCAAGGGTCCGCGCTACACGCCGCTGTCGAAGCGCCAGGATCGGCCGAATGCCATTCTGTGGCTGGTGCGCAACCATCCCGAACTGAAGGACGCGCAGATTTCGCGCCTCGTTGGCACCACCAAGTCGACGATCGAGCAGATCCGCGAGCGCAAGCACTGGAACTCGGCCAATCTGCAGCCGATGGACCCGGTGACGCTGGGCCTCGCTTCGCAGATCGACCTCGACATGGAAGTCAACCGCGCTTCGCGTGGTCGCGAGCAGGCACAGCCGGTCGGCGACACGCTGCTGCCGGCGGCCTTGACCGAGCGGCTGGTGCCGACTCCGGAGAAACCGAAGGACGAGGATGCCGAGCTCGACGCCAACGCCGTCTTCGCCAAGCTCTCGGCCTTGAAGTCCAAGAACACTGATAACGACGACGAGTGATATCTCCGACAATCCAACAAAAAAGCCCGCTTCGAGCGGGCTTTTTTGTGCGGTCCGGCAGTCTCAGAGGGTTCGTCGTTTCACGGAAACGCAGAACCGCTCTATCTCTTTGTTTTGACGCAATTCCCTAAGGGAAAGCGCTATGCGCTTTTCCCGGGAAAAACCGTTTCACACTTTTCCTGGAATTGCTCTAGGTCCGCGCCGCGCGGTCCGGTGCCATGCCGTAATCCTCGCTGCGCTCCACTGCCCGGTAGAAGTCGGCAAGCTGCTTGCCGCGTTCCGGCTTGAAGATGCGGCCGGCGATGACCACCGAAGCGATGCGATCGATGCGGAAGGCGCGAAAATCGTCGCGCATCTCGCACCAGGCAACCAGCGTCCACACCTTGCCCCAGAACCACAGGCCGAGCGGACGGATATCACGGGCGGTGCCGCGGCCGGCCTCGTCGCAATAGTCGATGGTCAGCACCTGGCGCTTTTCGACCGCACGCTCGATCAGGTCGATCGCCTCGCGGGCGGCGTCGCTGACCACCCACATCGGCGTGTGGATCTCGGTGCGGGCGATGCGGTCCTTCTCGGCATCCGGCAGCACCGCACCGATCTTGACCAGCGCCTCGTCGGCCGCCCTCGCCATGGCGGCGCCGCCAAAGGCGCGCACCATGCGGGCGCCGGCAACCAGCGCGACGATCTCGTCACGCGTGAACATCAGCGGCGGAAGGTCGAAACCCTCCCTCATCATGTAGCCAACGCCGGCCTCGCCGTCGATCGGCACTCCGGTCGACTGCAGGTCGGCGATATCGCGGTAGATGGTTCGCTCGGAAACCTCGAGCCACGTGCCGAGCTTCTGAGCGGTGACCAGACGGCCACCACGCAGATGCTGCACGATCTGGAAGAGCCTGTCGGCGCGGCGCATTGGTTGGTCCCTCGGCGTTGTTTCTATGCATGTCGCCCAAAACCGGTCTCCATTTTTGGGCGACGCGCATTGTGGTTTTGCGCTTGCCGTCATCCCAAAACCGCAGAACACTTTTGGGCGGCATGCATTATGGTTTCAGCCCTTCGCGCTTGCGCTGCGCGGCGACGAATGCCGCGCCAAAGGACAGTTTTCTCGTGGTCGGCGTGTTCGCATCGAGCACGCACCAGAACGGCGCGATGTCGCTCAGTGTCATGCCGCGCTCGAGATCCTCGTTGGCGGCCTCGGCAACAGTGCGCAGATGATAGCCGATGGTAACCGGGCATGTCACTTCGGCGCCATGCTCGATGGCAAGTGCCGTGCGCAGCGCACGGACATCCATCTCGACGCCTTCCGAAATCGAGCGGATGAAATCATCGACCTGACGAGCTGTCGGCACCAGCATCGGCTGGCCCTCGACGACATCGGCCATCGTGCGCGGCGTCGGCTTCACGCCGTTGATACCTTGTGCGTTCAATCTGTCGTTCCAGCTCTTCATCGATCGTCCTCTCGTCGATGCACAGCATCTCGATTTCGCACCATTGCACGTTCCTCCTGACAACATACTGTCAGGAGGCTTCAGCATACTCCTTGGCGAACAGCGTCCGCATCTGCGCGAGATCGCTGCCTCTTTCCGGATAGAGCGTCTTCAGAAAGGCAAGCGCGAAGGTGCCCGGCGCTGAGCCTGGCGCGGAAACGACCGCGCCGTCGGCCACGGCGTGCGGCACGTCCTGATAGTTGCTTTCGCCGGCATAGCCGGCTTCGTGGCGGTTGATCCAGTCGCGGCCATTGCTGGTGTGCCTGGCCTGCTCGAACAGGCCGGCCCGGGCCAACGCCAGCGTGCCGGCACAGATACCGCCGACCACGCCGCCGCGCGACGCAACGGATGTGAGCAATTCTGCCGCATCCGGCGGCGCCTTGCCTGCCCACTGGTCGGAGCCGATCACAGCGATGGCATCGAGATCAGCATTCTCACCGACTTCAGCAGAGCGATCGGGCGTCAGCCGAAAACCGCTCGTCCCGGTCACCGGCTTGCCATCGGGTGTCAGCGACACCGCGCGGGCGCCGAACCATTCGACCGCCGATGCCGCCAGCAAACCATATTCCCAGTCGGCAAAGCCTTCGATGAAAAGAAAGCCGATTGTCTTCTGTTCGGGCATGAGCTCGCTCCATCCCTCGCGCGCCAAACCTGCTATCTGGCCACTTATCTGGGCGTTGTGGCGCCCACATCCAACCGCTGTGTCGAAAAATTCGTCTCAATTGCCGCGATGGCGACGTTCCGAATACATGTCCGGCCAGCCGATATCCTTGCGAAGGTCCGCCGGCAGCGAGTTCATGAACCGCTGGGTGCGGATTTCGTTGCGCATCGTCCGGATCTTGCCGACATAGTGCTGCATGCCGCGCAGAATGGTAAAACCGTTCATGGCTAGTCTCCTCTCTCTGAATGGAGACACTATCGCATACCCCTCCTGACAGCAGTCTGTCAGGAGGGTGGCAGGGCGCGGACGATAGTTGCGATCGATGCTTCTTTTGAGGGAAGGCATCGTTTTCACGGCATCCAGACTAGCCAGCAACGGGCTCGGCCGGCTGAGATTGTTCACCCCTCGAATATCGATCGAGGGTCCACTGTTCAGTCTCCGGCGACGGTCTGTCAGGATACGCGGCCTTCAGCAACGAGGCCGCAGTTCTGATATGGAAGGAGAAAATTCTTCCCCAAAAACAGGGAGACGACCATGAGCCTGCAACTGACAGGGATCCACCATCTGACCGCCATCACCGCCAATGCGCCTGGAAATCTCCATTTCTACACAAAGGTGCTGGGCTTGCGGCTGGTTAAGAAGACGGTGAACCAGGACGACACCTCGGCCTACCACCTCTTCTATGCCGACGGCGAAGCGACACCGGGCACCGACCTTACCTTCTTCGACTGGCCGGTTGGCCGCGAGCGGCGCGGCACCCACAGCATCGTGCGGACCAGCCTCAGGGTCGGCAGCCAGCAAAGCCTTGCCTGGTGGAAGCAGCGCCTGACCGACGAAAACATCGTGGCGAGCGAGACCGCCGACATCGGCGGCTACCTCTGTCTGGATTTCGAGGATCCCGAGGGCCAGCGTCTGCGCCTCGTCAGCGATGGCGGCAAGGGCGACAGTCATCCCTGGGCGCAAAGCCCGGTGCCGGCCGAGCACCAGATCCGCGGGCTCGGGCCAATTGTCATCAGCGTTCCCGACAGCACCAACACCGAGGCGGTGGTGACGCAAGTGATGAACATGCGCAAGGCCCGCGACTATGCCTCGCCGGAAGGTCAGGTTCACGTCTTCGAAATGGGCGAGGGCGGGCCGGCGGCGGAGCTTCATGTCCTGGTGCAGCCGGGACTGGCGCCCGCAAGGCAAGGTGCCGGTGCGGTCCATCACGTCGCCTTCAGGGCGCCGGACCAGGAGACGCTGCATCAATGGACGGCGCGGCTGGCCGAATTCCGGCTGCCGTCGAGCGGTGAGGTCGAGCGCTACTACTTCCGTTCGCTCTATTTCCGTGAGCCGAACGGCATCCTGTTCGAGATCGCCACCGACGGACCGGGGTTCACGGCCGACGAGCCGCTCGAGACGCTTGGTGAAAAACTGGCCCTGCCGCCGTTCCTCGAACCGAAGCGCGCTTCGATCGAGGCCGGCCTCAAGCCGCTGAAATAGATCGTTCCTCAGTCAAGGCGGGCGCCGCGTTCCGGTTCGGGATCGCGGCGCCCATTCTTTCCCCGGCGACGAACGACGTGCTTTGACAGTCGGCCGCGTTGCTGGTCAAAGGCGTCATGTCGAAACTCCTCGCGCTCGTCATTGTTGGCATCATGGTCATCCAGCTGATCAAGCCGCTCGGCTGGCCGGGGCTGAAACGGCGTAGCGATTTCTGGAAGCTGGCGCTGCTGGCGATGGCGGCGATTTCCATAACAGCCGTGCTCGGACACTGGACATAGGCCTGCGCCAAGCAGGCCCGGCTCAGTTCAGCTGGCGAGCACCTGGCCGACGAGATGCTCGGCCCAGGCCCGGTAGCCGGCTTCCGAGGCATGAAATCCGTCGGAGGCAAAACCCTCTTCAGGATTTGTGATCGGCAGGCGCGGCGCCGGCACTGCGCCGCGCTCCAGGCAAAGGCGCTCGCCCATCCGGTTCATCTCGGTGGCACGAATCTCAAGGATTTTTCCCAGCAGCGACGGCATCGCCGGCGCCCGCGTGAACTCCAGCACCGGCGACCACACTACGCGCGCTTCCGGCCATTTGGCGCGCAGCGCATAGAGCAGGCCGCCGAACTCCCTCTTGAAGCGCGGCACCGAGTGAAAATTCTTGGTGTCGTTGGTGCCGATGGCGAGCACGATATGCGTCCACGGATCCGCCGACAGATTGGGCAGGACATGGTCGCGGATCTGGCCCGACGTTGCCGAATTGAAGCCGGCGGCCCGCCAGCGCACGGCGCGGCCGGTGTTTTGCGAAATCAGCACGGCGAGTTGCGCGGCAAGCCCGTTTTCCGAATTACCGATGCCGACCGAAGCGGCCGAGGAATCCCCCAGCACCAGAAGCGAGATCGCCGGCGCATTGCCCGAGAGATCGTGCATGACCGGTCCCTGAGCCGGCAGCATGCGCGTGGTGCGGCGGCGCACGCCGAGGCCTTGCCAGACATAGACCGGGTAGGCGAGCCAGGTGAGGAGGGCGAGAAGGCGCTGCATGCGCACCCTTTAGCGCATGTTGCGCCGGAGGTGAACGACCGGCGGCTGGCCACCGCGCTATCTGCCTGTTTTGACGCAATTCCCTAAGGGAAAGCGCTATGCGCTTTTCCCGGGAAAACCGTTTCACTTTTCCTGGAATTGCTCTAGTCGCAACAGGTCTCCTGCGCTCCCGACCGGTCACCGTATTCATCATGCAGCCGCACCCAATCCATCAGGCCGTGATAGGGACCGGTTTCGTTGCGGCCCTTCGGCGTCATGTCGAGATAATCATACGTGCCGATCAGCGCCTCGCCGCCGCGGGCGCGCGACATGAAGGTGAGGAAGATGTCGCCGTTCTCCTCTCGGTAGAAAACACTGGTGCCGGGAAGCTCCTTCGACGTCCGGGGGCGGGCCTCGAAATTGTAGGTGGTGTCGCCAGCGGCGATCTGCTTGTCGGTGAAGGAGACCTGCATGTCGAAGTTGAAATCCGAGGCATAGGACGACACCCAGTCGAACTTCCAGCCCATGCGCTGTTTGTAGGGCAGAAGTTCAGCCAGCGGTGCCCGCGAGATCACGACCAGTGACACGTCGTGATGTCTGAGATGCCGGTTGGCGCCGTCGATATGGTCGGCAAGGAACGAGCAGCCCTCGCAGTGATGGTTGCACCCCGGCCCGAACATGAAGTGATAGACGATCAACTGGCTGTTGCCAGCAAACAGGTCGGCCAGTTTCTTCGGTCCTTGCTCGGTCTCAAAGACATAGTCCTTTCGGATCTTCAGCCAGGGCAGTTCACGCCGCTCAGTGCAGATGCGTTCGCGAAGCCGCGTCAGTTCCTTCTCGCGGGCCAGATGCGCCTTGTGCGCCTGGAACCAGTCTTCACGCGAAACGACCTTGTTGCGATGCATGAACCTCTCCCTGTCTGTCATCCCAAGGACGGTCGGGACGGGCGAAAACCGACATCGCCGGAGAGGAAATAAGGACGCAGGCGCTCCGTCCCAAGCCCAGGCAAGCCACAAACAAAAAACCCGGGCGCAATGGCCCGGGTTCGAAGGAATACGGAAAAGCCCCGATCAGGCAGCCTGTTCCAGGCTCGCCTTCCATTTTCCAAGTGCTGCCAGATGGTTCATATGGGCGCGGTGGGTGAAGGCGGCCTGGCCGGCGGCGATGTTCGAGGCCTTGCCGCTCCAGGCTTTCTGCGGCGCGGCCTGCAGGGCGCGGCCATAGGAGAAGGTCAGCTTCCACGGGTGCGGCCCGATGGCGTTGATGGCGTTGAGGTTGGCGGTCGCTTCCTCGTCCTCCTGGCCGCCGGAGAGGAAGGCGATGCCCGGCACCGCTGCCGGCACGGTCTCGCGGAACAGTTTTATGGTCATTTCCGCGACTTCTTCCGGGCTGCTCACCTTGCCCGATTTCTTGCCGGCCAGCACCATGTTGGGCTTCAGGATCGTGCCTTCAAGCACGACGCGCGCCGCATGGAGCTCGTCATAGAGATTGATCAGCGTCGCCTTCGAAATCGCATAGCAGGTGTCGATGTCGTGGGCGCCGTCCATCAGCACTTCCGGCTCGACGATCGGCACGATGCCGGCTTCCTGGCAAAGCGCTGCATAGCGGGCGAGCGCATGGGCGTTCGAGCTGATCGAATTGGCCGAAGGCACGCCCTTGCCGGTGTCGATGTCGATCACCGCACGCCATTTGGCGAAGCGGGCGCCGAGTTTGTAATAGTCGGCAAGGCGCTCGCGCAGGCCGTCGAGTCCCTCGGTGACGGTGTCGCCGGGAAAACCGGCCAGCGGCTTGGCGCCGGCATCGACCTTGATGCCGGGGATGGCTCCGGCCGCCTTGATGATGTCGACCAGCGGTGTGCCGTCGGTGGCCTTCTGGCGGATCGTCTCGTCGTAGAGGATGACACCGGAAATGTACCGGGTCATGGCCTCCCTGGCGCGGAACATCATCTCGCGGTAGTCGCGGCGGCTGTCGGCGGTCGATTCGACGCCGATGACGTCGAAACGCTTCTTGATGGTGCCGGAACTTTCGTCGGCGGCCAGCAGGCCCTTGCCATCAGCCACGATCGCGGCGGCAATGTCTTCGAGACGTTCGCTCATTCTGCTTCTCCTGAAACGGTTGCTTTCCGCGCTTAACGGAAGTCTACCGCCAAAGGAATGGCATCGGAAAGCTCGAATCGATTGAAAGTCCTAGGCGCCCTTTATGTTGATCGAGTTGTTTGTTTTAGCCGCATTTCTGCCACGCCAGGCGTTTCCGCCTGGCTGCAAAATGCTTTAGCGCTTCAGCACGTCGACGCCGGGCAGCGGCTTGCCTTCCATCCATTCCAGGAAAGCGCCACCGGCGGTCGAGACATAGGTGAAGTCGTCGGCGACACCGGCATGGTTGAGCGCCGCCACCGTATCGCCGCCGCCGGCAACTGAGACCAGCTTGCCGGCCTTGGTGCGCGCTGCCGCATGCTTCGCCGCGGCCACCGTCGCATGATCGAAGGGCGCGATCTCGAAAGCGCCGAGCGGGCCGTTCCAGACCAATGTCGCGGCGCGGTCGATCCATTCGCCAATGGTCTTTACCGTTTTGGCGCCGACATCGAGGATCATGCCGTCGGCCGGCACATCCGAGATGGCGACGGTCTCGCAGGCGGCACCCGCCTTGAATTCCTTTGCGACGACGCCGTCGACCGGCAGGATGATGGCGCAGCCGGCCTCGGCCGCCTCGATCATGATCTGCTTGGCAGTGGTGGCGAGATCATGCTCGCACAGCGATTTGCCGACATCGGTGCCGCGCGCGGCAAGGAAGGTGTTGGCCATGCCGCCGCCGATGACCAGCGCGTCGACCTTCTTCACCAGGTTCATCAACAGGTCGATCTTGGTCGAGACCTTGGCGCCGCCGACGATGGCAACCACCGGGCGGACCGGATTTCCCAGACCCTTCTCCAAGGCCTCGAGCTCGGCCTGCATGGTGCGGCCGGCAAAGGCCGGCAACAGGCGCGCCAGCCCCTCCGTCGAGGCGTGGGCGCGGTGCGCCGCGGAAAAGGCGTCGTTGACGAAGATGTCGCCACAGGCGGCGAGCCTTTCGGTGAAGGCCGGATCGTTCTTCTCCTCGGCCTTGTAGAAGCGGGTGTTTTCGAGCAGCAGCACGTCGCCCTTGTTCATGGCGGCGATGGCGCTTCCTGCCGTGTCACCGACGCAATCGCTGGCGAAGCCGACGGGGCGGCCGAGCACATCTGCCGCTGCCCTGGCGATCGGCTCCAGCGAGAATTCGGGCGAGGGGCCATCCTTGGGGCGGCCGAAATGGGCGAGCAGGATGACCTTGGCGCCCTTGCCGGACAGCTCGGCGATGGTCGGCGCGATGCGTTCGATGCGGGTAGCGTCGGTGACCTTGCCGTCGGCGACGGGCACGTTGAGGTCGACGCGCACCAGCACGCGCTTGCCGCTGATGTTGCCGATGTCGTCCAGGGTCTTGAAGGCGGCCATACGGGTTCCTTTCGCGAAAAATCGGGGGACCATACCCCGCGCCAACGATGATGCAAGGCTTAGGCTGGGTTCGAAACGAAATTTTGAAGTCGGTACCAAGGCTTGCCGGCAGGCGAATGAGGGGCGGCGCAAACGATCGCCGTGTCAGCTCTCGGTCGTTGCCTTTTCCGCCGCCGGTTCCGGCGCCGGTTTCTCGTCCACCCGCGCCTCTGCAATCTGCGTTTCAGCCGGCTTGCGCCAGTTGCGGATAAAGGCAGAGAGACGATCGCCGATTTCGCCGGCACTCAGGAAAACCGGCACCCGCGCCACCGGCGCGGTCGGCTCGAAGGAAAGGCCGAGGCCCATGATCTTGCCCTTGTCGTCGACGTCGCGGACGATCAGCTCGATCGGGCCGAGCAGCACGCGGTCGGCATATTCGGCATGGCCGCCGAGCCGCGCCGTGACCAGCGCGCCGACGGTGAGCTTTTGCTCCGCTTCGGTCAGGCCGGGCGTATAGGCGGCTTCCAGTTCGGCGGCGGAGCGCGCCGGGTCGACGGCGAAGGCGCCGAAGAAATCCGCATCCTCGGGATCGACCACGGCGCGGCTGGCGAACAGCTTGTCGAGCAGGCGCGGATAGCGATCCGGCACGAAGATATAGACCTGGTCGCCGGCGGCGAGCCTGCCCATGTCCTGGAAGCGCATCGAGCGCCCGTCGCGCAGCACCAGCGAGGGCCGTGCCCAGCGCGGGATGCGCTCGCCGCGCGCCACCGGACTGCCGTGTGCTACGCGATAGGCAAGAAGCTCGTGATGGGCCGAGCCCGGCAATTCCAGCTCGACCTTGTCCAGCGGGCCGAGCCGCGCCGGCACGATCAGACCCAGGCGGCGCGCCAGCGGTCCGACCGTCCAGCCCTGGATGACCAGCGACACCAGCACGATGATGAAGGCGGTGTTGAAGATGACACGGCCGTTTTCCAGCCCGCCGAGCAGCGGGGTGATGGCGAGCAGGATCGATACGGCGCCACGCAGGCCGACCCAGGAGACGAAGGCGACTTCGGGGCGGGGCAAGCGGAACGGGATCAGGCAGAGCCAGACTGCGATCGGCCGGGCGACAAACATCAGGAACAGGCCGAGCGCTACCGCTGGCACCATGATCGCCGGAAATTGCGACGGCGTCGCGAACAGGCCGAGGATCAGGAACATGATGATCTGCGCCAGCCATGACATGCCGTCCTGGAAGCGCTTGAGGATGGTGACGGCGCGGATGTCGGAATTGCCGGCGATCAGGCCGGCGAGATAGACCGCCAGGAAGCCCGAGCCGCCGATGGCGCCGGCGGCGGCAAAGACCATCAGCGACAGGGTCAGCACGAAGATCGGCAGCAGGCCGTGATCGAGGTTGAGCCGATCGACGAGGCGCACAATGGCGAGGCCGCCGAGCACGCCGACGACGGCGCCGAGGCCCATGTTGAGGACGAAGCCGAGGATCAGGCTGGTGACCAGGACATTGGCTTCAGGGTTGGCGTGGGCGGCGATGATTTCGACCAGCGTGATGGTCAGGAAGATGGCGATCGGGTCGTTGGTGCCGGATTCCACCTCAAGCGTGGAGCGCACGCGCTCGCGCAGATTGATCTCGCCGGCGCGCAGCAGGAAGAACACCGCCGCGGCATCGGTGGAGGCGACGGCGGCGCCGAGCAGGAAGGATTCCAGCCAGGTGAGGTCGAGCAGGTAGTGGGCGGCGGCGCCGAACAGGCCGGTGGTGAGAAGCACGCCAAAGGTCGCCAGCGACAGCGCCGGGCCTGCCGCCTGCCGCAAGGCGCTGAGCGGGGTGCCGAAACCGGAATCGAACAGGATGACGGCCAGCGCCAGTGAGCCGGCAAAATAGGCGATGCGGGCGTTGTCGAACTGGATGCCGAGGCCGTCGGTGCCTGTGGCCAATCCGATACAGAGAAACAGAAGCAGAAGCGGGGCGCCGAAGCGGAAGGCGATCAGGCTCGAAAACGCGGCGGCGACAACAAGCGCTGTGCCGACCAGCGTGACGAGATAGATCGCATGCTCCATCCTGAATCAGCCCCTCAAATTCGTCTGTCTCCTGGTTTACGGCAGAGTGGGGCGAAGACGTGACCAGTGCAAGGCGGCGGGGTGGTTTTTTGCCCTATGCTGCTGATTTTCGGGCGCTTTGGCGATCAGGACGCAATTTGGGAAGGCGCACGGCGCTCTCATGAAAAACGCCCGGACAAAGCCGGGCGTTTCAAGTCTCGAAAAGAAAGCCTTGCGATTAGGCGATGGTCTTGCCGAAGGCGACGGCGGTGTCGGACATGCGGTTGGAGAAACCCCACTCATTGTCGTACCAGGACAGCACCGAAACGAAGTTGCCGTCCATGACCTTGGTCTGGTCGAGCGCCATGATCGAAGACCGCGGATCGTGGTTGAAGTCGATCGAGACGTTCGGGTCATGGGTGACGCCGAGAATGCCCTTCAGCTTGCCTTTGGAAGCGGCGATGACCGCATCGTTGATCTCCTGGACGGTGGTCGGCCGCTTGGCGATGAACTTGAAATCGACGACCGAGACGTTCGGGGTCGGCACGCGGATCGAGATGCCGTCGAGCTTGCCCTTGAGGTCGGGCAGCACCAGGCCGATCGCCTTGGCGGCACCGGTCGAGGTCGGGATCTGCGACAGGGCGGCGGCGCGGGCGCGGTAGAGATCCTTGTGCATGGTGTCCAGCGTCGGCTGGTCGCCGGTGTAGGAATGGATCGTCGTCATCATGCCCTTTTCGATGCCGACCGTCTCGTGCAGCACGGCAGCCAGCGGCGCCAGGCAGTTGGTGGTGCACGACGCGTTCGAGATGACGATGTGGTCCCTGGTCAGCTTGTCGTGGTTGATGCCGTAGACGACGGTGAGGTCGGCGCCTTCGGCGGGCGCGGAGACCAGCACGCGCTTGGCGCCGGCGGTCAGGTGCGCGACGGCCTTGTCGCGTGCGGTGAAGATGCCGGTGCATTCGAGCGCGATGTCGACGCCCAGTTCCTTCCAAGGCAGCTGCGTCGGATCCTTGATCGCGGTGACCTTGAACTTTTCCTTGCCGACGGTGATCTGGTCGCCGGAGACCGAGACTTCGTGCGGGAAGCGGCCATGCACGCTGTCGAAGCGCAAGAGATGGGCATTGGTCTCGACCGGGCCGAGATCGTTGACGGCGACGACGTCGATGTCCTTGCGGCCTGATTCATGGATGGCGCGCAGGATGTTGCGGCCGATGCGGCCGAATCCGTTGATGGCAACTCTGACGGTCATTTTTCTCTCCCGGGGAGCTGGAGGGCAGACGATGGGTCCGCAGCTTCATAGCGGCGGAAGCGGAAAGAATCCAGCCGCAGCGACGTGGATTTAAATCGATTAGGTTGGGCCAGTCCGGCGAAATCGCTTTGCGCGGTTTCGCCGGAGCATTTTTGTTTCATGCATGTCGTCATCCCAAAACCGCGATACTCTTTGGACGACATGCAAGACCTTACTTGCTGTGCAAGCGGGCTTCCGCTGCCTTGGCGGCGGCTTCGGCGGTGATGCCGAAATGCGGATAGAGCTGTTCGATGGTGCCGCTGGCGCCGAAGCCGGTCATGCCGATGAAGATGCCGTCGGAGCCGATGAGATGATCCCAGCCCTGGCGGATGCCGGCTTCGATCGCCATCTTGATCGGCGCGTTGCCGATCGTCTTCTTGCGGTAGTCGTCGCTCTGCTTGTCGAACAGTTCGAAGCAGGGAACCGAGACGACGCGAGTCGGGTGACCGTGCTTTTCCAGCAAATCGCGGGCACCAAGTGCGATCTCGACCTCCGAGCCGGTGGCAAAGATCGTCACCGCCGCCTCGCCGCTGGCGGCGGCCAGTTCGTAGGCGCCCTGGCTGCTCAGGTTCTCGGGCGAGAATTCGGTGCGCACCGTCGGCAGGTTCTGACGGGTCAGCGCCAGCGTCGAAGGCGTCTTTTCCGACTCGAGAGCGATCTGCCAGCATTCGGCGGTTTCCACCGCATCGGCCGGACGGAAGACATTGTGGTTCGGGATGGCGCGCAGTGCCGCCAGATGCTCGACCGGCTGGTGGGTCGGACCGTCTTCGCCCAGACCAATGGAATCATGGGTCATGACGAAGATCGAGCGGATGCCCATCAGCGAGGAAAGCCGCATCGACGGGCGGGCATAGTCGGAGAAGCACATGAAGGTGCCGCCATAGGCGATGAGGCCGCCATGCAGCGTCAGGCCGTTGATCGCGGCGGCCATGCCATGCTCGCGGATGCCATAGTGGACATAGCGCTGGCCGTAGTCGTCCGGCGTGATGTTCTTGGTCTGGCTCGTCTTGGTGTTGTTGGAGCCGGTCAGGTCGGCGGAGCCGCCGATGGTCTCGGGCACGGCGCCGTTGATGACTTCCAGCGCCATCTCGGACGATTTGCGGGTGGCGACCTTCGGCTTGTCGGCGGAGAGCTTCTTCTTGTAGTCGGCGATGACGGCGTCGAAGTTGGACGGTAGCTTGCCGGCGAGGCGGCGCTCGAACTCAGCCTTCAGCTTCGCATCGGCCTTGGCGAGGCGGCCTTCCCAGTCGGTGCGTGCCTTGACGCCGGCCTTGCCGGCGGTGCGCCAGGCGTCGAGGATGTCGGCCGGAATCTCGAAGGGCGGCGAATCCCAGTTGAAGAACTTCCGCGCGCCGGCGATCTCGTCGGCGCCGAGCGGCGAGCCGTGTGCCTTGTTGGTGCCGGCCTTGGTCGGCGCGCCGAAGCCGATGGTCGTCTTGCAGGCGATCATCGTCGGCTTGTCGGAATGGCGGGCGGCTTCGATGGCATAGGCGATTGCCTCCGGATCCGTGCCGTCGATGTGGCTGGCGTTCCAGCCGGAGGCCTGGAAGCGGGCGACCTGGTCGGTGTTGTCGGCGAGCGACACCGGACCGTCGATCGAGATGTTGTTGTTGTCCCAGAAGACGATCAGCTTGTTGAGCTTGAGATGCCCGGCAAGCGCGATGGCTTCCTGGCTGACGCCTTCCATCAGGCAGCCGTCGCCGGCCAGCACATAGGTGTAGTGATCGACGAGGTCGTTGCCGAAGGCAGCGTTCATGATGCGCTCGCCGAGCGCGAAGCCAACCGAATTGGCGAGACCCTGGCCGAGCGGGCCGGTCGTCGTCTCGATGCCGGTGGCGTGACCATATTCGGGGTGGCCGGCGGTCTTCGAGCCCAACTGACGGAAATGCTTGATCTGGTCGATGGTCATGTCTTCATAGCCGGTCAGATGCAGCAGCGAATAGAGCAGCATCGAGCCATGGCCGGCCGACAGGATGAAGCGGTCGCGGTCGGCCCAGTGTGGGGCCTTGGGATCGTATTTCAGGAAGCGCGTGAACAGCACCGTGGCGATGTCGGCGCAGCCCATGGGCAGGCCGGGGTGGCCGGATTGAGCCTTCTCGACGGCGTCCATGGAGAGAAAGCGGATCGCATTGGCCATCCGGTCATGTTGTTCACGCGACGTCATGGTTCCTCCAGAAATGGGGGTTTGGGGGCTTGGGAGAGCCTTGAAAAGGGTGCGCGACACATAGCAGGCGCGGGCTTTTAGTCAACAAACCGGTGCGCATTTGCCGGTCTTGTGATGCCGGCGGCGGGCCTACATTAGCGTTAGCAGGGGACAGTCGCGAGAGCTTTGTTGACGTTGCCTTCACCCGGTGCCTAATGTTTCGCGGATAACGCGTTCTGAACGCGAACGATTCGGTGATGGGCAGGGCACAGGACGAAGGCCATGACCGGGGAAACCACGCTCAAGGAAGTCATCTCCAGGCTGGGTAAGGCCATCGAGGGGCTGGAAAATGCCGTCGCGGCCAAGCTCGAGCATGAACGCGATTACTCGGAAGCCGAGGCCGAGGTGCAGCGGATGAACGCCGACCGCTCGCGGCTGGCGCAAGAACTCGACAATTCCGAAGCGCGCGCCGAAAGGCTGGAAGACGCCAACAAGGAAGTGTCGCGACGGCTGGTGACCGCCATGGAAACCATCCGCGCTGTGTTGGACAGATAGGGCTGGACAGGTAGGCTCATGGCACAAGTCACGGTTTCCATCGACGGCAAGCAGTATCGGATGGCCTGCGACGAAGGCCAGGAAGAGCATCTGATCGATCTTGCCGAACGCTTCGACCGCTATGTCTCGCATCTGAAGGAGTCATTTGGCGAGATCGGCGACCAGCGGCTGACCGTCATGGCCGGCATCATGGTGATGGACGAACTCTCGGAGTTGCAGAAGCGCGTCAAGGGCATGGAAAGCGAAGTGCTGACCTTGCGCAAGACGCGCGACGACGCGTTGACCAAGGCCGACAAGAACGACGGCGTGCTCACCAATGCGCTTGGCGCGCTGGCACAGCGCATGGAAGATCTGACGGCGACGCTGGCGGTCAACAAGGTCTGAGCCGCACGCGGCCCTTCCAACCCAGCCAAAAGCTCTCGTGCGCCAGTGGCGCCGCAGGCAGTACGAAAGTGCTCGTTCCGCCGCCGACAAGAGTTTCATATTATCTCGCCGTCGCAATTTTTGCGCTAAGATAGAGTTAAGCCGGAGCGTGGGTGCCTTGATGGCGGCATGGTTTGCCGCCCGCCCTCTCTGCTGGCGAGTTTGTTACAGGGGAGATGTGCCATGAGCCTTCGTATCAACGACATCGCGCCGGACTTCACCGCCGAGACCACGCAAGGGACGATCAAGTTCCATGAATGGATCGGTGACGGCTGGGCGATCCTGTTCAGTCATCCGAAGAACTTCACCCCGGTCTGCACGACCGAGCTTGGCACGATGGCCGGGCTGGAAGGCGAGTTCAGGAAGCGCAACGTCAAGATCATCGGCATTTCGGTCGATCCGGTCGAAAGCCACGGCAAATGGCAGGACGACATCAAGACGGCGACCGGCCATTCGGTGAACTATCCGCTGATCGGCGACAAGGACCTCAAGGTCGCCAAGCTCTACGACATGCTGCCAGGCGGCGCCGGCGAGACGTCGGAGGGCCGCACGCCCGCCGACAACGCCACCGTGCGGTCGGTCTATGTCATCGGGCCGGACAAGAAGATCAAGCTGGTGCTTACCTACCCAATGACCACGGGCCGCAACTTCGACGAGATCCTGCGCGCGGTCGATTCCATGCAGCTGACCGCCAAACACCAGGTGGCGACGCCGGCGAACTGGAAGCAGGGCGAGGATGTCATCATCACCGCCGCCGTCTCCAACGAGGATGCAATCAAGCGTTTCGGCGCCTACGAGACCATCCTGCCCTATCTCAGGAAGACCAAGCAGCCATCCGCCTGACCGCGCTTCTTCGGAACAGCTTTTGGCTTTCTCGCCGCTGCGAGCGAAATGATACTTGACTGGGGCACACGGGGGGACAACCATGCTCCCCTCGGGTACCGGCAGAGAAAATCATTCCTGCCGACCAAAGCGCGTCGCGTCTGAACGGATTCAGACGACGCGCTCTAGGTCTTTGTTTTTATGCATGTCGTTCTCCCAAAACCGGGGGCACTTTTGGGCGACATGCATCAGGGTTTGGGGAAGCCGAAATTGGACGTAGCTTTGGCCAGGCCGCAGGTCAGCGGCTTCTACGACAAGCCGACAGGGGCTATCCAGTATGTCGTCGCCGACCAGGCGACGAAACGATGCGCCATCATCGATCCGATCCTCGACTTCGACGAGAGGTCCGGCGCCACGGCAACGAAGAGCGCCGACGTCTTGCTCGACTTCGTCAGCGAGCAAGGGCTGAGCATCGAGTGGATCCTCGATACCCATCCGCATGCCGACCATTTCTCTGCGGCACACTATCTGAAGCAGAAGACCGGCGCGCCCACGGCGATCGGCGAGAGGATCGTCGACGTCCAGAAACTTTGGAAGGCGATCTACAACTGGCCGGATTTTCCCGCCGACGGTTCGCAATGGGACAGGCTGTTTAGGGAAGGCGAAACCTTCCGGATCGGCACCCTTCCGGTCACGGTGCTGTTTTCCCCCGGGCATACGCTGGCCTCGATCACCTATGTGATCGGCGATGCCGCCTTCGTCCACGATACGCTGTTCGTGCCCGACAGCGGCACGGCGAGGGCGGACTTTCCCGGCGGCAGTGCCGCGCGGCTGTGGCACTCGATCCAGGACATTCTGGCGCTGCCGGACGAGACGCGCGTTTTCGTCGGTCATGACTATCAGGTCGGCGGACGAGAACCGTTGTGGGAAAGCACGGTCGCCGAGCAGAAAGCCGGCAACATCCACCTCGTTGCCGCGCGCACCGAGGCTGATTTCGTCGCCTTGCGCGAGACCCGCGACAGGACACTGCCAATGCCGAGGCTGATCCTGCATGCGCTGCAGGTCAACATGAATGGCGGACGGCTGCCGGACCCGGAAGCCAATGGCCGGCGCTATCTGAAATTTCCGCTGGATTGCTTGTGAGGGCGCTCGCAGACGGCATACCACTTTCTGGGAAGTCAGTGCCGCCCCTCATTGTCCTGCCGGACATTTCTCCCCGTATTGTGACGGGGAGAAAGAAGCCTGCGCCCGAAGCTTTCGCCAATTTTCCACGTTGCAAGAAAGAGCGGCGGTGCCGCGATCAGCCCCTTCTCCCCGTCACAATACGGGGAGAAGGTGCCGGCAGGCGGATGAGGGGCAGCGCTAACATCGTTTGGAAAAGCGCTGAATAGCAGCTGTCCGCATCCGTTCGCAGAACCCACAAAAAAACGGCGGCGCCAGTTTCCTGACGCCGCCTTTGTGTTTCGCTGCCGAAGCTGGCTTTACGCCGCCGGCTGCACCTCGATTGTGCGCAGCGCCTGGGTCTGGCGCTTGGCGGCGGCCTTGACCGCGTCCTGCACCTTCTCGAAGGCGCGCACCTCGATCTGGCGCACGCGCTCGCGGCTGATGTCGAACTCGGCCGACAGCTCTTCCAGGGTCAGCGGCTCCTCGGCGAGGCGACGGGCCTCGAAGATGCGCCGCTCGCGCTCGTTGAGCACGGCAAGAGCGCCCGACAGCATGCCGCGCCGGTTTTCCAGCTCGTCCTGTTCGATCAGCATCTCTTCCTGGCTTTCATGGTCGTCGACCAACCAATCCTGCCATTCGCCGGATTCGCCTTCGCTCGCCCGGATCGGGGCGTTGAGCGAGGCGTCGCCCGACAGGCGGCGGTTCATCGACACCACTTCGGCTTCGGAAACGTTCAGCCTTGTGGCGATTTCGGTGATCTGGTCAGGCTTGAGGTCGCCGTCATCGAGCGCCTGGATCTTGCCCTTCACCTTGCGCAGGTTGAAGAACAGGCGCTTCTGATTGGCGGTCGTGCCCATTTTGACCAGGCTCCACGAGCGCAGGATGTACTCCTGGATCGAGGCCTTGATCCACCACATGGCGTAGGTCGCGAGGCGGAAGCCGCGCTCGGGTTCGAATTTCTTGACGGCCTGCATCAGGCCGACATTGCCTTCCGAGATCACTTCGCCGATCGGCAGGCCGTAGCCGCGATAGCCCATGGCGATCTTGGCGACGAGCCTGAGGTGGCTGGTGACGAGCTTGTGCGCGGCGGAGGTGTCCTCATGCTCGGCATAACGCTTGGCGAGCATGTACTCTTCCTGCGGCTGCAGCATGGGAAAGCGGCGGATTTCTTCCAGGTAGCGGCTGAGGCCGCCTTCGCCGGAAACGATACTGGGTAATGACTGGGCCATGATAGCGCCCCCTCTCTATTGGAGTGATGCCCCCGAAACGCGGCAGGCATATGACGCGAGCACCAAAAGGCTCGCCCGCGACATCAGATCTTATACAGGAACAAAACCAGAAAAGACAGGCGTTTGTTCAACACGAAACAGTGTGTCACGCTGAAGTGAACAATACCAGTCAGGTTTTTTGATGGCTAGCTTGAAGCTTGTTGGTGACCAGGTTCACAGCTTGCGAAAGCCGCCGACGAGTTCCTCCATGTCCCCCGGTAACGGCGCCTCGAACCGCATCGTTAGATGGGTAGCCGGGTGGCGAAATGCAAGGAGCCAGGCATGCAAAGCTTGCCGGGAAAATGCCTTGACCTGGCCTTTCAGCGGTTCGGGCAGCCGGTTGGCCTTGGTGCGGAAAGCCTGGCCATAGTCGGGGTCGCCGATCACCGGATGGCCGATATGCGCCATGTGCACGCGGATCTGGTGGGTGCGGCCGGTCTCGAGCCGGCATTCGACCAGGCTGGCCGTGGCGAACTCCTGCTGATCGACGCCGAAGCGTTCCCGCACGGCGAAGTGGGTGACGGCATGGCGGGCGTCGTCGCGTCCTCCCGGCACCACGGCACGCCTTACGCGGTCGGCGGCACGGCCGAGCGGCGCGTCGACCGTGCCGGTCGGCCTCTGCGGTATACCCCAGACCAACGCCAGATAGGCGCGCTCGAGATCGCCGGTCAGGCCGTGATCGGCGAAGGCCTCGGACAGCGACTTGTGGGCGCGGTCGGTCTTGGCGACCACCATTACACCGCTGGTCTCCTTGTCGAGGCGGTGGACGATGCCCGGCCGCCGTACGCCGCCGATGCCGGAAAGGCTGTCGCCGCAGTGGTGGATCAGCGCGTTGACCAGCGTGCCGGTCCAATTGCCGGCGCCGGGATGCACGACAAGGCCAGCCGGCTTGTTGATGACGATCAGTTCGTCATCCTCATAGAGCACATCGAGCGCGATGTTCTCGCCCTGTGGCTCCGCCGGTTCCGGCTCCGGCATGGCGACCGAGACGCTTTCGCCCGGCGTCATCTTGCGTTTGGTCTCGTCGACCGGCTTGCCGTCGATCGAGACCGCGCCCTGCCTGATCAGCATCTGCACGCGGCTGCGCGACATATCCGGGCCGAGGCTGGCCGCCAGCCACTGGTCGAGGCGCTGGCCGGCCGCATCCGCGCCCGCCACCAGCACGGTGGGGGCTGCCTCTCTGAATTGGTCCTCTATCAATTCAGGGGCCTCTTCGCTATGAGCGCTCATTGAAAAACCGTTCCGGACTATTTGCCATGGCCAGCCCAATTGCCGAGGAAGATCAGGAGAAACCGCTCGACCCCGAGGTCGAAAAGGTGCGCAGGAAACTCGTCCGCTTCGTCGGGATCAATCTCGGCCTGCTGTTCCTTGCCCTTATGGTGGTGATCGGCGCCCTTGTCTACAAAGCGCGCAACGCACCGCCGGCGAACCCGCCGCTGGCCGGTGACATCCAGGTGCCGGCCGGCGAGCCGGTCAGCGGCGACATCGTGCTGCCGGTCGGCGCCAAGGTGGTCAGCCAGTCGCTGTCCGACAATCGCGTCTCCATCGACGCCGAACTCACCGACGGCAGCCGCACGATCTTCATCTACGATATCGCCGAGCGCCGTCTGATCGGCCGTTTTGCAATCCGCAACAAATGAGCGGGGCGCAACAAATGAGTAAGCCTCAGGGATGACCGGGTTCGCCGAGCACCGTCGTGTCGCGACCGTGGCGCTGGTCGTCGCCAATTATGACGAGGCGATTGCCTGGTATGTTGATCGGCTGGGTTTCCTGCTCATCGAGGATGTCGATCTCGGCGCCGGCAAGCGCTGGGTCACAGTGGCGCCGGCCAACGGGCAGGGCGCGAGGCTGCTTCTGGCCGAGGCTTCCGACGAGGCACAAAGCAAAAGCATCGGCAACCAGACCGGCGGCCGGGTTTTTCTGTTTCTCGAAACCGACGATTTTGCCCGCGACCACGCGGCGATGCTGGAGAAGGGCGTCGAATTCCGCGAGCCGCCGCGCTTCGAGCCCTATGGCACGGTGGCCGTTTTTGCGGATCTCCACGGCAATCTCTGGGACCTGATCGAGCCGAAACGGTAGGCTTGCGGCCGGCTTTTCCTCGATACGACAAAGCCACCCGAACCCCAGTTGCTTTTTCCCAGCCGTCAGCCTATATCGCCGGTTCTTGAACGCGCCCATCGTCTAGCGGTCAGGACACCGCCCTCTCACGGCGGGAACAGGGGTTCGATTCCCCTTGGGCGTACCACTCTCTCCGTCTCCACCAATCGTTCGATCTTGGCTGCATTCGTCGCTTCTGGCGCGGCGGGGCCGATTGCATTAGCATTGCGCCATGGATCCTGAGGCATGGCGCAAGCGGCGCGTAGAACGTCGGGTGCCGGGCAGGTCCAGACCGGCAGTTGATGCCGTGCGGGAGGAAGGCCAATGCAGAAACTGCAATCGCAAGGTGTGCATCACATCACGCTGGTCGGCGCCGGGCGCCAGACCTCGATCGATTTCTGGGAGGGCGTGCTCGGCATGCCGTTCATCTTCGAGCAGCCCAACCTCGACAAACCCAAGGAAAGCCACCTCTATTTCGATCCGGGCGACGGCCGGCTGATCACCATCTTCACCGACGAGAGCCGCACGCCGGAGAAACGACGCACGCCGACCGACCCGGGTTGCGTCCACCACATCGCTTTTGCGGTGTCGCGCGTCACCTTCCTGCAGGCGGTTGCCCGGCTCGACGAGCGCGGGATCAAACACAGCGGCGTCAAGGATCGCGGCTTCATGGATTCGATCTATTTCGAGGATCCGCTCGGCCTGCTGATCGAGCTCGCCTCCTACCGCTTCGAGCCGCCGGCGGGCTTCACCCATGCCGACGTGTTGATGGAAGCGCACAGGCTGCGTGTCGCGCGCGGCGACTACAACATTGCGGAAGTGCATCTTGCCGATGCGATCCAGGCGCTCGTCGAGCGTTCCCGCGCAACCTTGTCGGATGACCGGGCACCGAAGAACCCATACTGAACAAACCAGAGGGAGGAACAAATGGCCAAGACAGCGACGAAGAGTGCGAAAAAACCCGCGGCCAAAGCAGCCGCGAAGCCTGCGGCGAAAGCGGTGGCAAAGCCGGCGGCCAAGGCAGCGGCCAAGCCCGCTGCGAAGGCCAAGGCGAAGCCGGCTAAGAAACCTGCCGTGAAGCTCAGCATGCTGAAGCCCAGCGTCAACAACATGACTGTTCGGGTGTTCGCGCGCGCGGCCGGGCTGGGTGCCGACGAGACCGATGCCTGGGGCCACACCCGCTCGCCGGAATTCATGGCGCGAAACCCCGCCCATCTGACGCCAATGATCGAGGACAAAGGCCTTCCCAGAGGCGTGTTGTGGGAAAGCTGCGCCATCATGCAATACCTCTCAAACAAGCACGGGCTGGAGAAATTCTATCCCAAGGCGCCGGCCAAGCGGGCGATGATCGACAGTGCCATGTTCTACCTGGTCGGTACGCTCTACCCCTATGTGGCGCGTGCAACCTATCCGTTCCTCGGCTTCCCGCAATATGCCGGCGAGGTCGGCCACAGCGACGCCGACCCTGGCAAGAAGTCCGAAGCCCAGAGGGCCGCGATGGCCGCGATTGCCGAGCCGCTTGAGGTCTTCCACAGCTTCTTCAGGGACGGCAAGCCGTTCATCGGCGGCAAGAACCCCTCGATCGCCGACATCCGCCTGGCGGCAACGCTCGAGTTCCTGGCGGTCATCGACTACACCCTGCCCAAATGGGCCAAGGAGTATATGGCGGCGATCGAGAAGAAGCTCGGCAAGGCCTACGCCGAGCCGGCCGGCGACGTGCGCGGCTACATCGCCTATGTGAAGTCGCAGGCCAAGGTCTGAGGTTAAGGATTCGTTAACCAAAGCCCTGTCTACTGCCGATAATTCACCCCGCGACCACGGATGTACTGGCGCCGAGGTGGAAGGAAAGGTCGGCGCAATGCCGGCCTTTTTGCTTTCGCACGCTGTCGGCGGGACGTGATCGAGCAGCGATCAGGGCC
This sequence comes from Mesorhizobium kowhaii, assembly GCF_003253745.1. Lineage (GTDB taxonomy): Bacteria > Pseudomonadota > Alphaproteobacteria > Rhizobiales > Rhizobiaceae > Mesorhizobium > Mesorhizobium kowhaii. Next base: position 232,327 of record NZ_MZXV01000027.1, on the reverse strand, counting down.
ACGCAGGTATCATCTGGTGTCGCTTTTTGGGCGTCAACTTTTTGCCGAGAGATATTGTCATTGCCGGCGCTGGCCCTACCATCCATTTCGGCAGTCCGGCATGGATTGCCGGTCAGGAGCGAGATGAGGGCTGGCGATGAAAAGCGTTGCGAGGCAGGTTGCGATTGCGGGCATGATGCTGGCGGGCGCTGGTCATCCTTCAAATGCCGCTGAACTCAACACAATGAGCGATGTCGGGGCCGCGATCCAGGCATGCTGGACGCCGCCGGCGGACGCCGGAACCGCCAGCGTTACTTTGAGCTTCAGCTTCAAGCGGGACGGCACGCTGATCGGCCCCCCGAGGCCGACAGCCATCAAGGTGAACGGCGACGCCACGGCGAAAAAATCATTTGTCGACGCCGCGACAACGGCCTTGCAGAACTGCCTGCCCCTGACCTTCTCGCCGAAGCTGGCGCAAGGGGTCGCCGGCAACGTGTTCACGTTGCAATTCACCTCTCCCAAATAAACCGACAAGCGAGAGCAAACCGACAAGCCAGCCAAAACCGCCGTATCACGGCGGTTTGCGCGGCCCTGCGGGTGCTGGCTCAGTGGTGGCTGCGCCTTGCCTCGGCATGCCGGGCAAGGTCAGGCGTCTCGAAGACGTAGTCGTTCCAGGCCGATTCCGGGATCTGGCCGGCCAGATAGCATTCCAGCAACAGGCTTTGCTCGGCGTTGAGGGGCCTTGGCGCGCGCTCGTGGTCCAGCCCAAGCGAGTGAAACAGGTTCCTTGTCAGGTCCGAGACCGTGAAGTGGATCGACATCTGCGTTCTCCTTTAGCCATTCAACGCCGAAGGCCAGGCAAAAGTTTCAAAGCGCATGGCGGTAACGGCGGATTGATTTGGGTCCGCTGCGCTGCGGCCCCTCGGCGATCGTTGACCTTGCCGGTCTGTCGGCCTTGCCGGATTGTTTTGGAGTTCGTCTCAATCTTGAAATAAAAATGTAATATCGAATTTACAGAGCGCGACATAATACACAAAGGAAGAGTCCATCCAGGTTGAAAAGCTTGAAAGAATTAGGATTTACTCATTTAGCTGAAGCTTACCGAAGTAAAACATTGTAATTCCAGGTTCTCAGCGACAGGGACCAAGTCGTCAAGATGACCCGTTTCTGGCCTCTCATTATGATCGCGCTGATATCGGTGGCGGCGATCTTGCTGGGTACACCCCCTTCCTATGCGGATAGCTGCGGCGCAATCAGGGCCCAGCTGCTTTCGGCCGGCCGCGGTGGCGGGGCAAGTCCGGAGCTTGCCTCGTTGCGACGGCAACTTGCCGCGATCCAGAATATCGAGAGACAGCGCCAGTGCACCGCGAAAAGCTCCCAGGGTGGCCTCTTCAACGCTTGCGCCGACCTTGCCAGGAGCCGCACGGACGTGCAGCGCCGGATCGCTGCCGCGGCGAATTCGGGCGGGGATACATCGGGCCTGCAGGCGCGGTTCGTCGCGCTTGGCTGCGCGCCTTCGGCCAAGCAGCAGCGGCGCCCGCCCACACCAGGGACTCAATCGGCGGGTGCATCGCTCGGCGGCAATGCGATGCTGTTTTGCGTGCGCCTGTCGGACGGCTACTTCTTCCCGGCGCCAAAGTCGCAATTCGCCGGAAGCGGCGATCTGAAGGAGACGGCCGATCAGTGCCGTTACATCTGCGACGATCCCGGCGTCGACCTTTACACGCTGAGCGACGCCAGCCTTGAAACCGACAACATGGTCGCGCTCGATACGCGCAAGCCCTACTCCGAGCTGCCGGCGGCCTTCAGATATCGCGATGACGCGAATTTCAAGGCATGCGACGTCAAGCGCTATTACCAGCGGGTCGCCGAATTGCGAGCCAGGACGGTGACGCCCGCCGACATGAGCAACGCCATCATTCCGCTGCCGACGGTAAAGCCGGATCTCGGCATCGTTGCCGCCGTTCCCGCGCCCGATGCCCTGGGCACCGCCCAGCACCAGTCGATCGAGGCCAGCAAACGGCCGGTGCGCGTGGTCGGCCCTGCCTTCTTCCCGGCCGACTGACGACCGGCCTTTCCGATTTCGGCGGATGACCGGTTGCAGCGGGCCTGTTGCGATCCGGCCGGAACACAGGATCTGCCTGGAACAGAGTGGCGCTCATGGCGTTGTGATCGACATCAGCCAGGAGAAACGCCATGGCCACGTTCAGGGAAATGAGGGTGCTGGAGATCGTCGAAGACGGCTCCCTGACCACCGAACAGAAAATCGCTGAGCTGCGCGGGATCGAATCCGAGGCACGTGGGCTGCAGCGGGCTGCGTCGGAGAGCCCGATGGGCGACGATGACGGCTGGCAGGACGATTTGCGTCAGGTGCGCCTTGCACTCGACAAGCTCGGTGCCAAAGAACCCAAAAAGGGCGCCGCCTCGCTCTGAAGGCAAGCTCACTGAAAGGCATTTGCCGATCGATCGCTATTCGCAGACCATGCGAGCTCTCTTGCCGGGCTCGCTGACGTTTCTGCAGGTCAGCGGCTTCGTTGGTTCAGACAGGGAAGGCGGTGTCGAGACCCTCGTCCGGTGCCTTCTTGGCGCAGCATGCGTCATCACCCTGCGCTCGGAAAATCGCTGCGGCGGCTGCGGCGCCACCGGAAAGGCGCCGTCTTCGATCTGCCCGTATTCGACATGCGGTGGCGGCCGATCCCAGAAACGCCGGACATCGAGCGGCCTCGGGATCACCACGGTGCCGTCATAGGTGCGCGTGCAGCCGCTGCCGAACAGCAGCGTCAGCCCCATGACGAAAGGCAAGATCCGTCCAACCATCCGCAATATCCCTTGGGACCTATATAGCGGCTTCGATCCTGCCGACAACCCGGCGCAACACCGCAGGCCGTGTCGGCGGATATATCTAACCGCCCGTTAAGGTTAGCGGATCGTTAATGCTTGTCGGGCACATTCCGGCGACGAACCGCGGAGGAGGGTTCGGCCTTGGTTTTCGGGTGGGGACGGCATGGCGGAAGCGGACGACACAATTGGCGCGCGCGGCAAGCGCGGGCCTCGCAAATCGGCAACGCATGCCGACGATGCATCATCGTCCGCTGCGGACATGGATTCGACCGATACGCTTCGCCAGTCGAAGCCGGTTCGGACTGGATATGGGAGACCGACGCCGAACTGCGCTTCTCCTGGCTTTCACAAAATTACCAGGCAGCCACCGGCGTCGATCCTGCTGATGTGCTTGGCCGGTTCCGCTTCGACTTCCTCAACCAGGTCCTGAACGGCGACCGCAGTGGTGCCGCGCATCTGGCCGATCTGCAGGCACATCGGCCGTTTCGCGACTTCGTCTATGAGTTGAAAGGCGGCCGCGCCGATTGCCGCTGGATCTTGACATCGGGCTTTCCAAGGTTCGATGGCGAGGGAAGATTTGCCGGCTATCGCGGCATCGGCCGCAACGTCACGGCGCTGGCCGGCGCTTTCGAGGCCCTGGAGCAGAAGTCGTCGGCGGATAGCGAACCCGCCCAGCATCTGACCGATCTCGAGCGGACGATGGATGCCATGCACATGGGCGTCGTGCTTCTGGACGCGAGACTCGACACACTGATCGTCAACAAGGCCTATCGCGACCTCTCCAGGATTCCGGACGGTGCCGTGACCGTCGGCGCCCCGTTCAGCCTGTTGATGGAACTCAACCGCCGCAACGGCATCTATGGCGATATCGACGAACAGCAATGGCAGCGCTACCTCGCCACCCGCATGGAGGAGATTCGCGCCGGCTCCGTTGCGCCGCGCGAGTTTCCCCACGCTGACGGCAGGACCATGATGTTCTCGGTCACCGCGCTGTCCGGCGGCAAGCGCCTGCTGACCTACTACGACATCACCGAACTGAAGCTTCGCGACGCCGAAGTCCAGAACGCCAATGCCAGGACCGCCGAGACCTTCGCCAACCTTCGCACCATGGTCGACCAGATGCCGATCGGTGTCCTCGTCCTCGATGCCGATTTGCGCGCCGAAGTCATCAACCGTGCCTTCTACGATTTCTGGCAGATCGACGCCCGGCGCGCCGAGATCGGCTGCAGCTTCCGCGAACTGGTGGACGCCAGCCGCGACGTCGACCCGTACGGTCACGACGACGCGACATGGCAGCGGCATATCGCCGATCGCGAGGCGGAAATCAGGGCCGGCACAGCTGGATCGCGGCAGTTCCCGCGCAATGACGGCCGCACGCTGATCTCGTCGATGGCGCCGCTCGCCGGCGGCAAGCGGCTGATCTCCTATGTCGACGTCACCGACATGAAGGATCGTGAGGCCGAACTTGCCGACGCGCTGGAGAAAGCGCGGCTGGCGGAAGCGGTGATCAACGCCGTCAAGGATCCGATCTTCGTCAAGGACGACCATTTGCGGTTTGTGTTCGTCAACGAGGCGTTCGCCACCTTGTTTGGCCAGACGCCGCAAGCGATGCTCGGCAAGCCCGGCGGCGATTTCCTCTCGACGAACAATGTCGCGCTTTTCGAACAGAGCGAACGGGACGTGCTTGCCAGCGGGCGCGCTTACGAAGTGGAAGAAAATTTCGAGGCCGATGGCGCCAGCCGCTCGCGCATCGTTAGGAAGAGCCGCGTCGGCATGGCCAGCGGCCGCAACTATGTCGCCGGTTTCCTGTTCGACATTTCCGACATGAAGCGCCGCGAGACCGAGGCCGAGGATGCACGCAAGCATCTCGCCAGCGTGCTGGAATCCTTGCCGGCGGCCGTCATCATCTACGATCGCGACGACAAGTTCGTTTTCGCCAACCGCAAGATCCAGGATACGCTGCCGGCCCTGAAGCCGGCATGGCAGCCCGGCTGTACACTCCGCGAAGCGCTCGTTCTCGGCCATTCGAACGGCTATTTCCGCTCAAGCGGCGACCCGCAAGTCGACAGGCTCTACGACGACGAGCCCGATCGCTGGCTGGACGCTATCCTCGCCCGCTACCGCTTGCCCAGTTCCTCGTTCGAACGTCGCAACCCCGACGGCCGCTGGTACCAGGTCTACGACATGCGGACCGACGATGGCACGTTCATCGGCGTTCGCGTCGACATCTCCGAGATCAAGAGCCGCGAGAAGGCGCTGCGCGACAGCATGCGCCAGATCGATCTGTTCCGGCACGTGCTGGACGAGCTGCCGGTGGCCGCCTTCATCAAGGCGCAGGACCTGAGCATCGAGTTCGTCAACAAGGCCTGGTGCGCAATAACCGGCCTCGCCAAGGAGGAGGTCATCGGCCGCACCGACCGCCAGCTGTTCGGTGCGCAGGACGCCGACAGCTACAGCCTTGACGACACCGAAGTCGCCGTGACCGGCGCCGTCAAGGAGATCGAGGAACCCGTCACCAATCGCGACGGCACGGTTCGGCAATTGATGACGCGCAAGAGCCGCCTGGTGGCGCTGGACGGATCGGTGCATCTGGTCGGTTCGAGCACCGACATCACCGAGGTCAAGGCGCGCGAGCGCGCGCTGGAAGACAGCATGCGCGAGAACGAGGTGTTCCGCAGCCTGATCGACAACGTACCGGTGTCGATCTACGCCAAGCGCTCCGACCTCAGGCAATTCTACGTCAACAAGGGCTGGTGCGACCTGACCGGCTTCAGCAAGGAAGAGGCGATCGGCAAGACCGACATCGAGATCTTCGGGCCGGATGGCGAAGCTTTCGTCAATGGCGACCTAGCCGTGCTGCGCACCGGCGAAACCCAGGAGGTCGAAGAGACGGTGACGATGGCCGACGGCAGCGTCAGGCATCAATTCGCCCGTAAGGGCGCGATGATCGCGTCCGACGGTTCGCTTTACCTGATCGGATCGACCACCGACATCACCGAATTGAAGATGCGCGAGGCCGAACTGCGCGAGGCGCGGCAGCGCGCCGTGCTCGCCGACCGCGCCAAGTCGGAATTCCTCGCCAATATGAGCCACGAGATCCGCACGCCGATGAACGGCGTGCTCGGCATGGCCGAACTGCTGGCCAAATCGGACCTTGACCCGAAACAGAAGACGTTCACCGACATCATCGTCAAATCGGGCAACGCGCTGCTCACCATCATCAACGACATCCTCGATTTCTCCAAGATCGACGCCGGTCAGCTGGTGCTCGATCCGGCGCCCTTCAACCTTGCCGAGGCGATCGAGGACGTGGCGACGCTGGTGTCCACACGCGCCAAGGAAAAGGACCTCGAACTCATCGTGCGCATCGAGCCTCGGCTCGAGAGCCTGTTTGTCGGCGATGTCGGCCGCATCAGGCAGATCGTCACCAACCTGCTCGGCAACGCGGTTAAATTCACCGATGAAGGCCATGTGCTGGTCGACGTCACCGGCGAAAGGGTTCCGACTGGGACGAAACTGACGATCTCGGTCACCGATACCGGTATCGGTATCCCCGAGGAAAAGCTGAAACTCGTGTTCGAAAAATTCAGCCAGGTCGACACCTCGTCGACGAGGCGACACGAAGGAACCGGCCTCGGCCTTGCCATCACCTCGCGGCTCGTCGAACTGATGGGCGGCGACATCGGTGTCGAGAGCTCCGAGGGCAAGGGCTCGACCTTCTGGTTCACGGTCACGCTGCCGAGGGCCGGTCAGCAGAACGGGCAACGCATCATGCCTGTCGACGTGACCGGCGCGCGCGTGCTGATCGTCGACGACAATGCCGTCAACCGGGCCATCCTGACGGAGCAGATGACATCGTGGACATTCGATTCCTGCGCGGCCGAAAGCGGCGCCGAGGGTCTCAAAGTGCTGATTGCCGCCGCCGCCTATGGCGTGCCGGTCGACTGCGTCGTGCTCGACTACCAGATGCCCGGCATGAGCGGCGCCGAAATGGCGCGGATCGTGCGCAACACCGCTGGCCTTGCCGGCACGCCGATCATCATGCTGACCTCGGTCGACCAGTCGCTCGCCAACACCAGCTATCGCGATCTCGGCATCGATGCCCAGCTGATCAAGCCGGCGCGGTCATCGGTGCTGCTGGAAACGCTGGTTGCCACCATCCAGCGGCATCGCCACAACACGGGCGACGCCCAACCGCTGGCAGCCGACATCCCTCTGGGCAAGGTTGTGCGGCCACAGCCGTCGGAACAACGGGCGCTGCTACAGCCGCCTTCGGTTCGCCCCCGGCCACCCGCGACCGCCGGCGGCGACAGGCTGGATATCCTGGTGGCCGAGGACAATGAGGTGAACCAGATGGTGTTCACCCAGATTCTCGGCGAGACCGGCTATGGTTTCGAGATCGTCGGCAATGGCCGCAAGGCGCTCGACGCCTTCGGCCGGCTCAATCCGTGCATGATCCTGATGGATGTCTCGATGCCGGAGATGAACGGGCTCGAAGCCACCGCCGCCATTCGCCGGCTGGAGGAAGAGACCGGCACGCATGTGCCGATCGTCGGCGTCACCGCGCATGCGCTGAAGGGCGATCGCGAACGCTGCCTGGAGGCCGGCATGGACGACTACCTGCCCAAGCCGATCAGTCCAAGGGCCCTGCTCGAGAAGGTCGAGCGCTGGGTCGGCGCCAGCCGCCAGGCTCAGCGCAACGCCGGGTAAAGGCCGGCGTAGCATCCGGCTTGCCCAAGGGAACTCGGCGGCGATTCGCGATCCCCGCTGAGGCAAGACTATGGCGCGATCGCACCATATCCAAGGCGGCGCCCAGCCGAGACAATGGCCACATTCGAATTCCGCTCCTCCAGTTACGGGCGGGAGCAGCGACCGCCGGCATGAGACAGCGTCAACCTACCCCAACGGACCTGTTTTCGGCGATGGCCCGGCCACGACATCTGGCCGAGAGCAACGCACTCCCGTCCGGATTTTCTTTGCCGAGGCATCGATTGCGAAACCACGGGTCGCTCTCGGTCTGAAACGGCGCAAGTGCCTGATTCCGGGCACAAAGACAGGCTCCGCCGCAAGCGCCGGCCGGCCGGCATTTTCCCCACCCCGATGACGCGTTACCGGGGTGACATCAAACTGTCATGCGACTGTAATAATCGAGGGCTATTGGCCTCAGCGGGCGCTGAAGGAACGGCGCCGAGAGACCATCTTCCGAACAGGAGCAGGCCACATGAAGAAATTCCTCCTTACGGCGTCGGCTGCGGCGCTTGCGCTCGCCGCGTCGTCCGGCTTCGCCGCCGCGCGCGACCAGATCCAGGTCGCCGGGTCGTCGACCGTGCTACCCTATGCCAAGATCGTCGCGGAGCAGTTCGGCGAAGCCTTCACCAACTTCAAGACCCCGGTGGTCGAGTCCGGCGGCAGCGGCGCCGGCATCAAGGAATTCTGCAAGGGCGTCGGCGAAGACACGATCGATATCGCCAACTCCTCGCGCCCGATCAAAAAGGACGAAATCAAGTCCTGCGCCGACGCTGGCGTCAAGGAAATCCAGGAAGTTCGCATTGGCTATGACGGCATCGTCTTCGCCACCGACATCAAGGGTCCGGACTGGGCGCTGGTTCCCGCCGACATCTACAAGGCGCTCGCCGCCAAGCTCGTCGTCGACGGCAAGCTCGTCGACAATCCGAACACCAAGTGGAACCAGGTCAATCCGAAGCTGCCCGACTGGGATATCGCTGCCTACATTCCCGGCGAAAAGCATGGCACGCGCGAAGTGTTCGAGACCAAGCTTCTCGACGCCGGCTGCGACAAGGCTGCCATCAAGGCCACCGGCGTCGCCGACGACAAGGAAGTCGGCAAGACCTGCATTGCGATCCGCAAGGACGGCAAGGCCATCGACATCGACGGCGACTACACCGAGACGCTCGCCCGCATCGACTCGAACAAGACCGGCGTCGGCGTGTTCGGCCTCGCCTTCTACGAGAACAATGCCGACAAGCTGAAGGTCGCTACCGTGGAAGGCATCACGCCTTCGACCGAGACGATCGCCAGCGGCAAGTATCCCGTGTCGCGCCCGCTGTTCTTCTATGTGAAGAAGGCGCATCTCGGCGTCGTCCCCGGTCTCAAGGAATATGTCGAGTTTTTCCTTGACGACCAGATGGTAGGCCCGGAAAGCCCGCTCGCCGAATACGGCCTCGTCGCGGCCCCGGACGCCGAACGTCAGGCCCAGCGCGACGCTTTCGCCGCCGGAAAGTCGATGTAACCAATCTACAAAACCAGGGCGCCGGCCGAAGCCGGCGCCCTGGTTTTGCCGCCTGCCGCTGGCGGGTGGCGATTTGAGCATCCTTTGCTCTAGAGTTTCCCCTGGGGTGGGTCCATGTCGTCCATGCTCGTACTGGCCATTGTCGTCGCCATCGGCCTGGTTGCATTCCTGATAGGTCGGCAGCGTGCCGCAGCGCAGGACAACGGCACGGTGAAGCCGCATTCGCGCGCCCACTATCACGGCTGGTGGGCCTTCCTGCTCGCCGTCCTGCCTGCCCTTTTGCTGCTTGCCGTCTGGACCATCGGCTCGTCCTTCTATCTCGACCGGCACATTCACGCTGCCTTGCCTGAGCGCACCGCCGACAGCAAGGTTGCCAGCGAAGCGCTGGACGTCAGCCTGGTAAAGAGCCTCGCCAAAGGCCTGCATCAGCTCGATGCGAACACGCTGGCGGCGCTGCCCGCGACCTTCGCCGAGCTGCAGCCGCTGCTCGCAGCCAAGGGCGTGGCGCTGGCAACGGATACGCAAGACTACATGATCCCGATCGCCGTCGAAGCGAACGCCGTGCAGAGCCGGCTTGGCATGATCGGCGCTGTCCTTGCATTCGCCCTGTCGATCGCCGGCGCTTTTTATGCGCTCAGGCAAATCGCACCGCGTGCAAGGGCGCGCAACAATGTCGAGAGGCTGATGCTGTGGGGGCTGCTCGCTGCGTCGACCATCGCCATCCTGACCACGGTTGGTATCGTGCTTTCGATGCTGTTCCAGACGATCCAGTTCTTCGAGAGCGTCTCGCCGATGAGCTTCTTCTTTGGCACGGTCTGGGATCCGCGCTTCGCCGCCGCCGGCTCGGGCGGCAGCCAGGGCCAGTTCGGCCTGATCCCGCTTCTCGCCGGTACCCTCTACATCGCCCTGATTGCATTGCTGGTCGCGGTGCCGGTCGGCCTGATGTCGGCGGTCTACATGGCCGAATATGCATCGCCCAGGGTGAGATCGGTGGTCAAGCCGGCGCTTGAACTGCTGGCCGGCATACCGACCATCGTCTACGGCATCTTCGCCGTCGTCACGCTGGGGCCGTTCCTGCGCGACCTCTCCGCCGCGCTCACCGGCGGCTCGCCGTTCATCCAGGGCCAGAGCATCTTCACCGCCGGCCTGGTCATGGGCGTCATGCTGATCCCGGTCGTGTCCTCGCTGTCCGACGACATCATCACCGCGGTGCCGCGCGCTATGCGCGACGGCTCGCTCGGCCTTGGCGCGACGCGTTCGGAGACGATCAAGCGGGTGATCCTACCGGCGGCGCTCCCGGGCATCGTCGGCGCCATCCTGCTGACCGCCTCGCGCGCCATCGGCGAAACGATGATCGTCGTGCTGGCCGCCGGTGTCGCCGCCAATCTCACCATCAATCCGTTTGAGGCGATGACGACCATCACCGTCAAGATCGTCAACCAGCTCACCGGCGATCTCGAGTTCAATTCGCCGCAAACCCTGGTCGCCTTCGCGCTCGGCCTCACGCTGTTCGCCCTGACGCTGGTGATGAACATCGTCGCGCTCTACATCGTGCGCAAGTACCGGGAGCAGTACGAATGACCGACATCCCCATGAATACGATGGTCCGGGTCGCCGCTCATCCGCGCCGCGACATCGGCCTGAAGGCCCGCTATGCCGCCGAACGCCGCTTCCGCATCTACGGCATGCTGGCGATTTCCGTCGGCCTTGCGTTCCTGGCCATCATGCTCATCACCATCGTCACGAAGGGTTACACGGCCTTCTGGCAGACGACGGTGTCGCTGCCGATCAGCTTTGACGAGAAGGTGATCGATCCGTCCAACAAGCGCGCCACCGATCCGACCGTGCTGATCAAGGCAAACTATCCAAAGCTCGCCGAAAAGGCGCTGATCGCCAAGCTCGGCATCAATCCCGACGACAAGCCGTCGATCCTGAAGCTCAAGGGCTTCCTGTCCGAAGGTGCCCGCGTCCAGCTGCGCAACATCGTCGCCGCCGATCCGTCGGTCATCGGCACGACGCGCGACGTCAACATCCTTGCCGCCGCCAATCTCGACTCCGCCTTCAAGGGCCAGATCGACCTTGGCGTCGAGGAAGCGCGCCGCAAGGTCTCCGACCAGCAGATCGCCTGGATGAACAAGCTCAGGGCGGACGGTGCGATGGCCGAGCATTTCAACACCGGGCTGTTCTCCTACGGCGCTTCAAGCCGTCCGGAAACCTCGGGCATGGGCGTGGCGATCATCGGCTCGTTCTACATGATGGTGATCGTTCTGCTGCTGGCGCTGCCGATCGGTGTCGCCGCCTCCATCTATCTGGAGGAATTCGCCAAGAAGAACCGCTTCACCGACCTGATCGAGGTCAACATCAACAATCTGGCGGCGGTGCCGTCGATCGTCTTCGGCCTGCTCGGCCTCGCCGTGTTCATCAATTTCCTCGGCATGCCGCGCTCTGCTGCGTTCGTCGGCGGCCTGGTGCTGACGCTGATGACGCTGCCGACGATCATCATCGCGACACGCGCCGCGCTTGCCGCGGTGCCGCCGTCGATCCGCGCCGCAGCGCTCGGCCTCGGCGCGTCCAAGATGCAGATGGTGTTCCAGCATATCCTGCCGCTAGCCGCCCCCGGCATTCTCACCGGCACCATCATCGGCCTGGCGCGTGCGCTGGGCGAAACCGCGCCGCTGCTGCTCATCGGCATGGTCGCCTTCGTTGCCGACTATCCAAAGACGCCCTTCGACCCGGCGACCGCGCTGCCGGTGCAGATCTACATGTGGGCCAACGAGGCCGAACGTGCCTTCGTCGAGCGCATGTCGGGCGCCATCATCATCCTGCTGGTCTTCCTCATGGCCATGAACATCACAGCGATCGTGCTTCGGCGTCGGTTCGAGCGTCGCTGGTAGAAAAAAAGGCATCTGGTATGAACATCATGACCGAGCAGTCTCTTGAAAACGCAGTGGGCGACAAAATGAACGCCAAGTCGAACGAAGTGATCAAGATGCGCGGCGACAAAGTCGGCGTGTTCTACGGCGACAAGCAGGCGCTGTTCGACGTCAATCTCGACGTTCGCCTCAATCAGGTGACAGCGCTGATCGGCCCTTCGGGCTGCGGGAAGTCCACCTTCCTGCGCTGCCTCAACCGTATGAACGACACCATCGACTCGGCACGGGTGACCGGCAAGATCACGCTGGACGAAGAGGATATCTACGACAAGAACATTGACGTCGTCGAACTCAGGGCGCGCGTCGGCATGGTGTTCCAGAAGCCCAATCCGTTCCCGAAGTCGATCTATGAGAACGTTGCCTATGGCCCACGTATCCACGGGCTGGCCAAGCGAAAGGCTGACATGGATCAGATCGTCGAACAGAGCCTGAAGAAGGCGGCGATCTGGAACGAGGTCAAGGATCGCCTGCAGGAACCCGGCACCGGCCTCTCCGGCGGCCAGCAGCAACGTCTATGCATCGCGCGCGCCATCGCCGTATCGCCAGAGGTGATCCTTATGGACGAGCCCTGCTCGGCGCTCGATCCGATCGCCACCGCGCGCGTCGAGGAACTGATCGACGAGCTGCGCCAGAACTACACGATTGTCATCGTCACCCATTCGATGCAGCAAGCGGCGCGCGTGTCGCAGCGCACGGCGATGTTCCATCTCGGCTATCTGGTCGAGGAGGGCGCCACCGACAAGATGTTCACCAACCCCGACGACAAGCGCACTCAAGACTATATCACCGGCCGGTTCGGCTGAGTGGTCCGGCGTTGAATTTTCAGGCACGAGGACTGGATCATGGGTGAACATACCGTCGCATCTTTCGATGAGGATCTGGAGCAGATCAGCCAGCTGATCCGCGACATGGGCGATCTGGCCCGCTCGATGGTCAGCGGCTCGACGCGCGCCTTGCTCAATTCCGACAACGCGCTGGCGCAGCGCGTCGTTTCCGACGACGCCATCATGGATGCGCGTCAGCGCGAGCTGGACGACCGCGCCATCACGCTGATCGCCAAGCGCCAGCCGATGGCCAACGACCTGCGCGCCGTCGTCGGTTCGATCCGCATGGCCGGTGATCTCGAACGCATCGGTGATCTTGCCAAGAACATCGCCAAGCGCGTCGGCACCCTCGGCCTCAGCGTCACGCCGCGCGACCTGTCGCACTCCATCGACGCAATGGCGCAGCTGGTGCTGATCCAGGTGCAGGGCGTCATCGAGGAATATGCGGCGCGCGACGCCGAGGCCCTGGCGAAACTGCGCGCCGACGATGAGCGCATCGACGTGAAATACACCTCCGTGTTCCGCGAACTCCTTACCTACATGATGGAAGACCCGCGCAACATCACCGCTTGCACGCATCTTTTGTTCTGCGCCAAGAACCTCGAGCGCATCGGCGATCACGTCACCAACATCGCTGAAAATGCGTATTATGTTTTGACCGGCACGCAGCTGCCCGCCAATCGTCCGAAGCAGGACGAGACGGCAATGTCCGCGCCAGCGGCATGACGACAGGGGTGACCAGTCGATGATCGCGCCACGCATCATGGTGGTGGAGGACGAGGAGCCGCTAGGTGTGCTGCTCCGCTACAATCTGGAGTCCGAGGGTTACCAGGTCGAGGTGGTGACGCGCGGCGACGAGGCCGAGATCCGGCTGCAGGAGAACGTCCCCGACCTTCTGGTGCTCGACTGGATGGTGCCGGCGGTTTCCGGCATCGAACTCTGCCGCCGGCTAAGGATGCGTCCCGAGACCGAGCGTCTGCCGATCATCATGCTGACCGCGCGTGGCGAGGAAAGCGATCGTGTGCGCGGCCTCTCGACCGGCGCCGACGACTATCTGGTCAAGCCGTTCTCGACGCCGGAGTTCATGGCCAGGATCAAGGCGCTGCTGCGCCGCGCCAAGCCGGAAGTGCTGTCCAGCGTGCTCAAGGTCGGCGATATCGTGCTCGATCGTGAATCGCACAGGGTCTATCGCAAGAAGAGCGAGATCCGGCTCGGGCCGACCGAATTTCGCCTGCTCGAGTTCATGATGCGCCATCCCGGCCGCGTGTTTTCGCGCAGCCAGCTGCTCGACAATGTCTGGGGCGAGACGATCTACATCGACGAACGCACGGTCGACGTGCATGTCGGCCGGCTGCGCAAGGCGGTCAACAACGGCCGCATGCCCGATGTCATCCGCACCATCCGCGGTGCTGGATACGCGATCAGGGAAGATTAGGGATGCGCTGATATTCAGGTGATGCCGGCCTGCGAACGGCGTCTTCCGGTACTCACGTACTGGAATGTACGCTCCGTTCCGGTTCTCGGAATCCACCATTCTCGGCGCGGCCTGACCTGAATCTCAGCACATCCCAAGTCCGCGTTCTTCGGGCAAATTCAAGCCACGTTCTTGCCGCCGAGGCCGGATCTTGTCTGCGTGCCGGGCGCGAAAATCTCCTGGTCGACGAAGGTCAGCGCCCGCATGGCGCAGCCTTCGCGGATCAGTGGCAGTTCGTTTGGTTCGGTGTCGAAAGAAATCGATTTCGAATGCTGGCCGCCTGCGGTCTGGGCAATCGCCTCGCGCAATGCCGGCTCGATCAGGTCGAAGGCGGCGGCGCTGACACCGACCATGGCGACCGGCGCCGGATCGATCAGCGCGAACAGGCTGCCGAGACCGTAGCCGAGCGCTTCGCCGGCCTTGCGGTAGGCCTCGCGCTCGGGTCCATCCCTTTCGCGAGCCGCGGTTGCCAGAGCGCGCATGTCAGCGTCACTGACATCGGCCACTGGTTCTGCGTCCTCACTCATCTGCCTTGCGTTGCGCCAGATGGCGTAGTTGCCGGCATAGGCCTCGACGCAGCCGCGCCGTCCGCAGCGGCACAGCGCGCCGTTCGGCCGATGGATCATGTGGCCGAACTCGCCGCCCGAGGAATGGGTGCCGGTGAACAGCTCGCCCTTCAGCACCAGGCCCATGCCGATGCCGTGCGACAGCAGGATGGCGATGAAGTCGTCGCGGTAGCGCTGGGGATCGCGCCAGCGCAGCGCTATCGCCATCATGTTGCAGTCGTTCTCCATGGTGGCGGGGATGCCGAACTCGCCTTCGAGTATGTCGGCAAAGGCTATATCGGTGTGCGGCGTGATCGGCGACCACAGCATGGCGCGGGCACGCGTGTCGGTGATGCCCTGGATCGCCAGCGCGATGCGGGCGACACTGCGGACGTCGAGGTCGGGGTCTTCGAGACGGCGCCGCACGATGGCGACGCATTCACCGACCAGCGCGTCGCGCGGCATGGTCAGCGTGTCCAGCCGGCGCTGTTCCTCGGCGATCACCTGGCCGGCATAGTCGATGACGGCGACCGAGAGGAAGTTCAGCGACAGCACCACGGTCATCACCGCCGCCGCTTCCGGATTGAGGCCGAGGCCGACCTGCGGCCGGCCGCGTTTGAGCGAGCCGGCCTCGCTCGGCTTGCTCTCAGTCAGGATGCCTTCGCCGATGAGGTCGGAGGAGATCGCCGATATGGTCGAATGGCTGAGGCCCGTGGTCGCGGCGATCTCGGTGCGGGACGGCTGTCCGGCGCGGCGCACGGCCGCGATCACCATCGCCCGGTTGCGGCGGCGCAGATCGTCGTGGCGGATTCCGACCGACATGCTTTTTCACATCCTCCCGGCCGCTGTAGCCTTTCGTGCCCCCCGAAGGCCATCAGCGATGGGCCAAATTCTGGCAGAAGCCTGCCATCCTGTCATTATTTATTCCGGAGCTCGAAAAAAATTCAGAGAGACATCAAAATCCATCAGAATCGATGTTGACAGCGTTCGGGTGTTGGATCAGTATTTTTTCGAGGCTCGAAAAAATAGAGCCTCTGTGCCGGCCTACGGGTCAGTTTGGTCGCGCCATACGCGGCGCAGGGAGGATAAAATGAAAAGATTCACAGCCGCCATCCTGGCGGGTGTCGCCATGTCGCTGACGCTCGCGTCGGTCGCGCAGGCGAAGGACAAGGTCATCGGCGTTTCCTGGTCCAACTTCCAGGAAGAGCGCTGGAAGACCGACGAGGCCGCCATGAAGACGGCGATCGAGGCCGCTGGCGACAAGTACATCTCCGCCGACGCGCAGTCCAATCCGGGCAAGCAGCTCACCGATGTCGAAAGCCTGATCTCGCAGGGCGCCAATTCGCTGATCATCCTGGCGCAGGATGCCTCGGCCATCGGCCCGGCGGTGCAGAAGGCGCTGGACGAAGGCATTCCGGTCGTCGGCTATGACCGGCTGATCGAGAACAAGGACGTCTTCTATCTGACCTTCGACAACAAGGAAGTCGGCCGCATGCAGGCCCGCGAAGTGTTCAAGGTCAAGCCGGAAGGCAACTATGTCTTCATCAAGGGCTCCGGTGCCGATCCGAATGCCGATTTCCTGTTCTCGGGCTCGATGGAAGTGCTCAAGGAGGCCATCGACAGCGGCAAGATCAAGAATGTAGGTGAGGCCTATACGGACGGGTGGCTGCCCGTCAACGCCCAGAAGAACATGGAACAGTTCCTCACCGCCAACGACAACAAGGTCGACGCCGTGGTCGCTGCCAATGACGGCACCGCCGGCGGCGTCGTCGCAGCGCTGACGGCGCAGGGCCTTGCCGGCACCGTGCCGGTCTCGGGTCAGGACGGCGACCACGCCGCGCTGAACCGCATCGCGCTCGGCACGCAGACCGTATCGGTGTGGAAGGACGCGCGCGAGCTCGGCAAGAACGCCGCCGAGATCGCCTCGCAGCTGGCCGACGGCAAGAAGATGACCGACATCGCCGGCGTCAAGGACTTCACGACGCCTGGCGGCAACACCGTCAAGTCGCTGTTCCTGACCCCGGTTGCCATCACCAAGGACAATCTCAACCTCGTCATCGACGCCGGCTGGATCAAGAAGGACGAAGTCTGCGCAGGCGTCGCCGCCGGTGCGGTCGCTGCCTGCAACTAAAACCGAACCAGATCGGTTCGATCTCGGCGCCGCGGCCTCAAGGCCGCGGCGTTTCTCAAGGGGCATTCCGCTTCAAATGACCGCGGAAAGCAAATAGCATCGGCAACCGCGCCAGACGGCAAACCGGTGGGAGGACATCATGACCGACACGACCTCTAACACGCCTGCCGCAAATACGCCCGCAGACCGGGCGCGTGCGTCTGAACTGAGCGCCGTCGGACGCTTCCTGAAGGCAACCGAACTCGATACGCGCATGCTTGGCATGGTCGGTGCGTTGCTGGTCATCTGGGTCGGCATTCACATCCTGTCGGGCGGACTTTTCCTGACGCCGCGCAATCTCTGGAACCTATCGGTGCAGACTTCCTCGGTCGCGATCATGGCAACCGGCATGGTGCTGGTCATCGTCATGCGCAACATCGACCTTTCGGTTGGTTCCGTCGAAGGCGTGATCGGTATGATCATGGGCGTGGCGCAAGCCGAATTCCTCATTCGCGTCATCGGCTTCCAGCTTGGAAATCCGTGGCTCTGGATCATCGCACTGGCCGCCGGCGTGGTGCTTGGTCTTGTGATCGGCGCCTTCCAGGGCTTCATCATCGCCTATCTCGAAGTTCCTGCGTTCATCGTGACGCTGGGCGGTCTCTTGGTCTGGCGCGGCATGGCATGGCTGATCACCAATGGGCGCACGGTCGCGCCGCTCGACGCTACATTCCAGCTGATGGGCGGCGGACCGCGGGGCTCGATCGGCGCCAGCGCCAGCTGGATCGTCGGCATCGTCGCTTGCGCGGCTGTCGCTTTCGCGCTGCTCAACGGCCGGTCGCAGCGCAAACGGTTCAACTTTCCACTGCGCCCCGTCTGGGCGGAAACCTTTCTCGGGTTGGTCAGTTGCGCTGCCATCCTTGGGGCCGTCTGGATCGCCAATTCCTATCCATGGCCAATCGGCATCGTGCGCCAGTATGCACAGCAGAACGGCATCACCATTCCCGAAGGCGGGCTGTTCATCGCCCACGGCATCGCCATACCGGTACTGATGGCGGTCGCGGTCGGTATCGTCATGACCTTCATCACCAAGCGCACCCGTTTCGGCCGCTATGTCTTTGCCATCGGCGGCAATCCGGAGGCCGCCAATCTCGCCGGCATCAACACCCGCTGGGTGACCATGAAGGTGTTCATGATCATGGGCGTACTGGCCGCGATCAGCGCGGCGATCTCGTCGGCCCGCCTCAACGCGTCGACCAATGCGCTGGGCACGTTGGACGAGCTGCTGGTGATCGCCGCCGCCGTGATAGGCGGCACCTCGCTTGCCGGCGGCTCCGGAACGGTGCTCGGCGCCATGCTCGGCGCGCTGCTGATGCAGTCGCTGCAGTCCGGCATGGTGCTGCTCGGCATCGACTCGCCGCTGCAGAGCATCGTCGTCGGCGCAGTGCTCGTCGTCGCGGTCTGGCTCGATACCGTCTATCGCAAGCGCGTCTAGGGGAGGACAAGGATTATGTCAGATAAAACCGCTCCCGCAGCCACTGCGCTGATCGACATGAGGAACATTTCGATCGCCTTTGGCGGCATCCGTGCCGTCGACGACGCCTCGATCGACCTTTTCCCCGGTGAGGTCGTGGCGCTGCTCGGCCACAACGGCGCCGGCAAGTCGACATTGATCAAGATTCTGTCCGGCGCCTACAAGCGCGACGCGGGCCAGATCTTCGTCAACGGCGAGGAGGCATCGATCTCCAACCCGCGCGACGCCAAGAAATACGGCATCGAGACGATCTACCAGACGCTGGCGCTGGCCGACAATGTCGATGCCGCCGCCAATTTGTTCCTCGGCCGTGAGCTGATGACCGCATGGGGCACGCTCGATGACGTTGCGATGGAGGCCGAGGCGCGCAAGGTGATGGGCCGACTTAATCCCCGCTTCCAGCGCTTCAAGGACCCGGTGATCAAGCTGTCGGGCGGTCAACGGCAGTCGGTGGCGATCGCGCGCGCGATCCTGTTCAACGCGCGCATCCTGATCATGGACGAGCCGACGGCGGCGCTTGGTCCGCAGGAAACGGCGCAGGTCGGCGAGCTGGTCAAGCAGCTCAAGTCCGACGGCATCGGCATCTTTCTGATCAGTCACGACATCCACGACGTGTTCGAGCTTGCCGACCGGGTCTGCGTCATGAAGAACGGCCAGGTCGTCGGCACCGCGCGCACCACGGATGTGACCCAGGACGAGGTGCTCGGCATGATCATTCTGGGCAAATGCCCGCCCGGCGCCATTCCCGGGCCAGGCGCGCTGAAGATCGCCGCCTAGAGCATGATCATTTCCGAAAACCGGTACCCCCTTTTCGGGATCATGCTCTGGCCGGACGAGCGTGCCCGGCTGCGGGTTGCCGGTCATGTGATATGCCAGCTGTCATGATGGCTTGGCCTTACCATTGTGTTGGCACGGCGACTTGCCCATAAAGGTCCGACATTGCCCATGGACCGCATCATCCGTTGAAGAAGCTTTTTCCAATCGTCGCGTTCATCGCCGTTGCGCTGATCAGCATGACGATGGCGGGGTTTGCCTATTTCGCGACCCAGGAGGCAGCCCGCATCAAGTTCGAAGCAACGGCCGACGACGCGCTCAACCGGATCGAGAGCCGCATCGACCTGCATCTGTCGCTGCTGCGGTCGACGCAGGCCCTGTTCGATGCCCGCAACGGCGATATCTCCCAGAACGAGTTCAAGGCGTTCTTCCACGCGCTCGATGTCGACAACAATTTCGCCGGCTTGCGCGGTATCGGCTTTCTCAGGCTGGTTAAGGCCGGAGACGAGGCGGCGGTCGAACGCGACATGCTGCACGACCATGGCGTCAGCCATCCAATCTATCCGGACACCACGCAACCCTGGCGCGCGCCCATCGTGATGTTCGAGCCGCTGGATCCGTCCAACCAGGCCGCCATTGGCTACGACATGTTCAGCGAACCGGTGCGGCGCGTGGCCATCGAAAAGGCAATGTCCGACGACCAGCAGCACGCCAGCGGGCTGGTGCAGCTCGGCCAGAACACGGGTGCCGCGCAGACGTTCACCGGCTTCTTCGTCTTCGTGCGGCTCAATGTCGAAACCGCACCCGATGTCATTAATGCGTCCAGATCCTCGACAGCCGGCTTTCTCTATGCGGCTTTTCGGGCCCGGGACCTGTTCCAGATAGCGCTCAGCCGGTCGCCGCTGCTGCCGGTCAACACCGAAATCTATGACGGCGCGGTGAGTGGCGACAATCTCTTGTTCCGGTCGGAGACGCCGCCGGCTTCGTCCTTCGGGGACAGGCTGCTGGTCACCCGCAAGATCATGGTGGCCGGCCAACCGTGGACGGTCCTGTTCCGGCCGACAAGCGCCTTCTCGCAGCCGTCGTCGCGCGCCATTCCGGTGATGCTGGGGCTGTTCGGCTTGCTGCTGGCGGGCGCCATCGCGCTGGTGGCGCGCTATCAGGAGCGGGCCTATGAGGCCGCATCGCGCTTGCACGAGACGACGGAAAAGAGCCTGCTCGAAAAAGACCTGATGCTGCAGGAGATGAAGCATCGCATCAAGAATTCGATCACCAGGGTGCTCGCGATCGCGCGCCAGACGGCTTCGCGAGCCACAGACGTCAACGAGTTTTCCTCGTCCTTCTCGGCCAGGCTGCAGGCGATGGCGGCGTCTCAGGACATGCTGACGCGCTCGCGCTGGCAGAAGGCCGATCTTGGCGATCTCCTGCGCATCGAGCTCGGCCAGGTGTTCGGCAAGGAGCTGCCCGAAGAGCTCTTGTCGGGACCGGAGGTGCTGCTCGACGAAACCACGACGCAGGCGCTCGGCCTCACGTTCCACGAACTGGCGACGAATGCGCTGAAATATGGCGAAGCCGGCAATTCAGCCAATTCGCTCAAGGGGGATTGGGCGCTCAAGGTCGACTGGTCGCTCGAAGGGCGCGGGCGCGACAGGATGCTGGTTCTCAACTGGCGCGAAACCGGACAGAAGAAACTCAAATCGCCCGCCAAAACCGGATTCGGCACCAAGCTGATCGACCTCAACGTCACGCGCGAATTGCGCGGCACGATCAACCGCGATTATCAGGCCAGTGGTCTGAAGGTGGAAATCAGAATTCCGCTGACGGGCTAGAGCCTTGTTTTTACGTTTTTACGCAATTCCGGACGGAAAACCGTTTCGCACTTTTCCCGGAATTGCTCAAACGGCGACCATCAGGCGAACAGAGATGGTGCGTCCAAACGTCAAAAATCCGGAGGCCGGCGGACCAGTCTCCGGATCGACATTTCGATTATCGCCGAACTAACATTTCGATTATCGCCGAACTAGTTGCAGCGAGCCGTGTAGATCCGGCCGCGATGATCGCGATACTGGCAATAGCCGTTGCGCAGGTTGCGCACCAGCAGGCCGGACCCGGCACCGACAGCCGCGCCGATCAGCGCGCCCTTGCCGCCGCCGACCAAGCCGCCGACACCGGCGCCAATCAAGCCGCCGCCGACCACGTCCTGCTCGGTGCTGGTGCAGCCGCTGAGGGCAGCCACCGCAATCATGGCAATAATCATCTTCCGCATAGAGTCACTCCTCACTTTGTGTCCACACTTTGGTAAGCTCCAGCAGTCATTTAGCATGAAATGGCGGCCTTTGCTGCTGCAATCTATTGTTGGTGAAGATAGTCTTTTTCTGGGCGCACTGCGTTCGATGCCATCACGACGTTTGAAATTGCCAGGGACGCGTCGAGCGTGCCGTCCGCGCGCACGTTCCAGACGATCTGGTCATAGTCGTCTTCCAGCGCCGGATCGACGGCAAGGCATTTGGCGACGATGTGCTGAGCCTGCCCCTGCACGTCGCCCATGGCGAATGGCCGTTCGGCAACGCATTGATCGGCGGTCTCGAAAACGCTCACCGGCACCTGCAATTCACGGCAGTCGACCATCGTGTTCGAGCAACCGATAACCAGCAGCAACGCAGCGATGTGTTCCATGGCGACATGTCCTCTCGCCACAGTAACGGTCCATAGCCGCCAAAGTTCCTGGGCCGCAGGGCGACCGGCGAAATAACGCGGCGCAACGGGCAATTCCCCCGCCGGCCGCGATGGCAGGCGCGGGTGTGATGGACGTCAGGAGACCAGCTGGAACAGGACGACCGCGACAATCGCCGCGGTCAGACCCAGGGCGGCAAGGCGCAGTGAGGCGTGAGGAGCAGGCGGTGGTGCGGACGCCTCCGGGTCCTGAAACCCGCCCATCGAAATGCGGGCGGCCTGCTCCAGTCTGTTCATGCCGGCAACCATCGAGCCATTCCTCCCGCACCATGCTGCAGTCCTGCTGCGGCAATGTCCGGCGGTGCGGCAGGTTCCAGCGGTATCTGGGAAAAACAGCATCTGCTTTTATGGTGAATAGCCGGTTAAGGACGATCTGGAGAAGGCGCGGGCGCTCACTCCGTCTCGAAATTGCCGTGCGGAACGACAAGGCGGTAGTCGAGGCGGCCGGGCATTATCTCCAGCGTCGCCGTTCCGTTCAGGGAGGCGGGCACGACCCGCTCGAGCGCGACACTGCCGAAACGCTTCTGGCTGTGCTCGATGTCGCTCGCCGGTATCGCTTCGGCCCATGTCAGCGACAGCGCGGGGCCGCCGGCAACGGTGTCAAGATCGGCCGTAACTTCAACGAAGCCGTCCGCACGTGAAAGGGCGCCGTAGCTGACCGAATTGACGGCGAGTTCATGCATGGCGAGGCCGATGTGCAGCGCGGCGTTGGGATTGAGATAGGGATTTGCCCCGCGGAAGCGCAGGCCGTGCGACGGGTCCACCCCGTTGCGACCGACCTGGCCCGACACCAGTTCGCGAAGTGCCGCGCCCCGCCAGTTTGAGGAGGTCACCAGATCCTGGGACGAGGCCAGCGACTGCAGCCGGCCGCGAAAGCGCGTCAGGAAATCAGCGATGCCATCGGAATAGCGCCCGGTCTGGGTGGCTATGCTTTGAATGATCGCCAGGAGATTCTTCGAGCGATGGCTGACTTCGCGCAACAGCGTCGTCAGGGTCTGCTCACGGCGCTTCTGATCCGTCGTTTCGACCATGGTGGTGACGACACCTTGCACCGTGCCACCATCGCCATGGTCGGCGTCGACCCAGACCTGAAACCAGCGAAAACCGTCTTCAGCGGGAACGCTGATTTCGAGGCGTTGCGGATTGCCGGATGCGATGACGTCGCGCTTTGCCGCGCCGATGCGGTCGACCTGCGCCGCAGGCAGGATGCCGTTGCCGTCCGCGGTGTCGGAAACCCAGGGCGCACGCATGTTGCGCGCCCAAACCGTTTTCAGCTCGCGATCCTGATAGAGAACGGAAATGCCGGCATTGTGCAGCGCGTGGAGAAGAGCCCGACCAAGTTGCATGCCACTTTCGGCGGGATGCAGGGCGATGACTTCATCGCTTGGCACGTCTTCTTTCCTATCTCCGGTCCTGGAACGCATCGGCCAATCTGTCCACCCAACTCAGGCAGAACGGCTCACTGTGAAATGGGTTCCAAAGAGGATTTCCCGAAAACCGGCCTCCAAAAGCGGTCCGCCGAGCGGCGTCCGTTGAAGGATACCGCCCGGCGGTGGCTGGAAACCGTTTGAGGGGTGCGGCTTCCAGTGTTCGCTCGGATGATCGCTCGGTTCTCACGCCCGTTTGAACAGGCCGGCGAGAAGCGAAATGACCAGGAAAGCGAGAAAGATGAAAAACAATATCTGCGCTATGCCGGCAGACGTGCCAGCGATGCCGCCGAAACCAAGCGCGCCGGCTATGATTGCCACGACGAGAAATACGAGCGCCCAGTAAAGCATGATCCATCTCCTTCGAATGGCGTAATGAAAACGTGGGTAGATGCGGATTGTTCCACCATTTGCCGAAAAAGACGATGGTTGCAAATCGTTCTAAGCAGGGTGGCGCCGGGAATTCGCTGATGACGGGTTCCCGACATGGCAAAGGCCGCCTGATGCATCGCATCAGACGGCCCTCGATGTCGTGTCGTGCCGTCAGGAAGTGTTGCGATCCTTACGCGGCGGCTTTCGCCTGGCGATCGAAGAACAGCGCCTGGCTGATCAGTGCCTTGACCATGTCGGGGTTGAACGGCTTGGTGACCAGGAAGGCCGGCTCGGGGCGTTCGCCGGTCAGGAGACGCTCGGGGAAGGCGGTGATGAAGATCACCGGCACCGATGTCGACGACAGGATCTCGTTCACGGCCTCGATGCCCGAGCTGCCGTCGGCAAGCTGGATGTCGGCCAGCACCATCTTCGGCCGCATCTTGCCGAACATCGTCACCGCCTCGGCATGCGTGCGCGCCGTTCCGACGACGCGGTGCCCGAGGCTCTCGACCATTTCTTCTATATCCATGGCGATCAGCGGTTCGTCCTCGATGATCAGTACGTCCGTTGCCACCTGGCGGGATATCTCGTTGCTTGCCTGGGCAAGCAGCTCTGAAAACTCCTGGTCGCCGGCATCGAGAATCTCGGCCGCCTCGTCCTCGCTGAAACCTTCAACGGCGACGAGCAGGAAAGCCTGGCGGGGACGCGGCGCAATCGCATTCAGATTGGCGGCGGCGCGCTGTTCCCATGCCGATTGCGCCCGTTCCTGGGGGACGCGGATGGCGATCGACGTGAACAGCTTGGCGAAGACCTTGTACAGCGCGATGCGGTCGCTCGAGGCCTCGGGAAAGATATCGATATCGGCGATGATGGCTTCGAGCATCGCGGCGACCAGCGCGTCGCCACTCTCCTGCGATCCGGAAACGGCCCGCGAGAAGCGGCGCAGGAACGGCAGATGTGGTGCGATGGTGGCGGATAAGCTCATGGTAAGACGTCTCCCTCAGAATGACGTGGGTGCATAGAGTGCAGGTCAAGCTGATTGCAAGCCCCGGTCAAACAACGCGGGTCTTGAGAAAAAGTTCCGGCCTTGATGGAACTAATGCGCGGGGACGGCGTTTGAAGTCGGGATGGGCAACCAGACAAGGGTGCCGCTTGCGTTGTGTTGGGCAATATTGTGAGCGGCTTGGGCGCTGGGAATACAAGGGCAAAATGAGGATATGACGAAAGATATTCTGGCTGGCGTCGCGGGCAGGCGCCGGAACGGTTCCGGTGACGCACTCGGGCCGAATTCCGAAATCGGACGCAAACTCAAACAATATTACGATGAGCTGGTCTCTGACGATGTGCCGGATCGCTTCGCCCAGTTGCTCAGTCAACTGGAACAGGCCGAACCCGCACAGAAGAAGGACTGAAGCATGGCAGCGGTCTCCCAAGGCTTCAAGACCGATTTGCTTGGGGCAATCCCGAGCTTGCGCGCCTTTGCCGTGTCGCTGACGCAAAATGCCGACAAGGCGGACGATCTCGTCCAGGAAACACTGGTCAAGGCCTGGGACAAGCATGAGAGCTTCCAGCTCGGCACCAATCTCAAGGCGTGGCTTTTCACCATCCTGCGCAATGAATTCTATTCGCAGATGCGAAAGCGCGGGCGTGAGGTGCAGGACAGCGACGGCATCATGACGGCCAGGCTTGCCGTTCATCCGGCCCAGCATGGCCAGCTCGACCTGAAGGATTTTCGCGACGCCCTTGAACAATTGCCGGAGGACCAGCGCGAAGCCATCATCCTCATCGGCGCGTCGGGCTTCTCCTACGAGGAGGCGGCCGAAATCTGCGGTTGCGCGGTCGGGACGATCAAGAGTCGTGTCAGCCGGGCCCGCACGCGATTGCAGGAGATCCTGAAGATCTCCGGCGAAGACGAGTACGGTCCGGATGCGATTTCGACCCAGGTAACGGGTTCGGCGGCCAACTGACCTGCGATCGCAAGGCGCGATCGCGACTTAAGGTGTGTTGATATTCAGGTGATGCCGGCCTGCAAACGGTGGTTTTCTGCGCTTCCGGTGCTCACGTACTTAAGTACGCTCCGCTCCGGTTCTCGAAAACCAGCATTTTCGACTCGGCCTGACCTGAATCTCAACACACCTTAAGTCGGGATCGTGTCTCAACCAGGAGAACCCCGCCCGCAGGCCGCCGCCACCGCTTGCATGAGGTCCTCACCCGAATAGGGCTTGCCAACCAGCCTGACGCCCGGAAACGATGCCTTGATTTGATCGGGATCCGAATAGCCCGAAGCAAACACGAACGGCACGCCGGCGGCGCGCAGGCCCGAGGCGAAATCGAGTGTCGAGGCGCCGCCCAGCATGAGGTCGACAATGGCGGCGTCGAAGTGCGTGGCGACCTGCCGATCGTCGATCTCGGCCAGATCGCGGGCGATCACCACCTCGCCGGCGCCATGATCACGGCAAAGCTGCTCGACATCCATTGCGATGAGAAATTCATCCTCCAGGACCAGAATCCGCAATCCATCGAGCAAAGGGGACACAGGCAAGGGCTCCTCGAAACACAGGGGAGTCATGATCGCTATTTGGCAAGCTGTCATTTAAAAAAGACATGTGCCCGCCCCGGAACCTCGATCCCCGCAACGCGTTGGGACGCAGCCTTCAAAGAGGGGGCTTTCGAGGAGGGGTCGAAATGTCAGGCCAGAACGGTCGTGCTTTCTCCAGCCGCCAGTATCCTTGCGAGAACTGCCCGTTGCGGCCGCTACCGGTTTTCCGCGACTTTGAAAAACAGGAACTGGCCTTCATCAGCAAATTCAAGAAGGGCGAGCTCGCCGTCGACAAGGGCGCCACGGTCCTGGTGGAGGGAAGCCACAGCGCCCATCTCTACACCGTGCTCTCCGGGTGGGCGTTCCGCTACAAGCTGATGCGGGACGGCCGCCGCCAGATCCTCAACTACCTCATGCCTGGCGATCTGATCGGCCTGCAGGGTAGCGTGATGGGCGAGATGCGGCATTCCGTCGAGGCCTTGTCGCCGATGCTGCTGTGCGTTTTCGAACGCGAGTATCTCCACGAACTCTACCGCAATCACCCCGGCCTGGCCTACGACATCACCTGGATCGCGTCGCGCGAAGAGCGCATGCTGGACGAGAATCTGCTCAGCCTCGGGCGTCGCAGCGCAATCGAGCGCGCCGCCTATCTTATCGCCTTTATCGGCAGCCGGGCCAAGGTCGTTGGGCTGAACGGCAAGCAATCCGTCCAGATACCGATCACCCAACAGCACATCGCCGACACGCTCGGCCTGTCGCTGGTCCATACCAACAAGACGATCCGCAAGCTGATGGATCGCAAGCTGATTGTCTGGCGCGACGGCGGTTGCGAGGTAACCGACAATGAAGGGCTCAAGCAACTCGCCGGCTGGGAAGGGCTGGGCGAGGGGCGCCGGCCGCTGATCTGACGAAGCGCCTTTTTGCCAGCGCCAGCGGATCGGGTGCACGCGCAGGCGTTTTCGGGTACTTTGTTCCGGATGTCGGAACCTTGAGACATGCGGCGCGTTTGAAATCAAGCAATCACAAGGAGTTAAGCAATGGCAACTGCTGCAGGAAAGACCGCAAACGAAGGCCGGTCGAATTCAGACCTCGAAGCCGATATCAGGCAGTTGAAGGCCGATATCGACAAGCTTACCAAGCAGTTGGCCAAGACCGGCGAGCATGGCTACGGCACCGCGCGCCGTGCGGCCACGGAAGGGGTCGAGCAATTGCGTGCACAGGGCGAAGCAGCCTTTGATAGTTTGCGCGGCAATGCCAAGGATATCGAAGCGCAGTTGATGGCGAGCGTGCGCGAAAAGCCGGTGACGTCACTGGCGATCGCTGCCGGCGTCGGCTTCCTCTTCGCGCTTCTCGCGCGTCGCTAGTCGCATTCCAAATGGGAATGCTCGCATCCCTGATTTCAGGTCTGGCATCGGGCGAAACCGTTGCCGCCATGCGCCGGGCGCGCACGGCGGCAATCGTCTATGGGCTCGCCATATCAGCAGCGCTCTGCGGTCTCGGCTTTCTGGTCGCGGCAGCCTATATCTGGACGGCAACTCGCTATGGGTCGCTTGCCGCCGCGCTGGGCTTTGGCGCCGGTTTCCTGGTGCTTGCCGGGCTGATCCTGCTGATTTACCAGATATCCGCGGGCGCGCGCGCCCGGCGCCGGGCGCAACGACGCAATGCCGACATGAAAGCGATAGGCATCGCCGCGGCGCTTGCCGTGCTGCCGGCGCTGCTCAAGGGCAAAGGCGGTCTCGGCGTCATTCTGGGGCCGGCCGTGGCGCTGGCGGCCTACGCCATCTACCGTGAAAACGTGAAGTCAGACGATTCGGATGAAGACGAGCGGAAATAAGGCCGCTTTCTCTTTGACCATGATCTTTCCGAAAACCGGATCATGGTTTGTCACTCGACAGATCTTCCAGCGGCATCGATATTTCGGCAAACACGCCTTCCGGCCGGAACTCATGGGTCACTTCGCTTGAAATGACCTTGGCAAGGCTGCGGCGGATGAGGATCGAACCGAAGCCATGCCGCTCCGGCGGGGCGACTTGCGGGCCGCCACTTTCGCGCCAGGTCAGTACAAGGCGTCGGGCACCCTTTCTGCCTTGCTTCTTCCAGCCGAGATCAACCTTGCCGGGCGCCACCGACAGCGATCCATATTGCAGCGCATTGCTGGCCAGCTCATGCAGGATCAGGCCAAGTCCCACAGCCTGGTCGGGAGACAGCAGCAGGTCGTCGCCGGAGATCGTCATGCGCGGCTGTTCGGTCGTGTCGAAAGGCCTGACTTCGATCTGGACGAGTTCACGGATGCCGATGCCGCGCCACTCACGGTCGGACAACAGATTGTGGGCGATGCCCAGGGCCTGAAGCCGGGCGCTGAAGGCTTCGAGGAATTCGCTCGGCTGGCGGGCATGTCGCACGGTTTGCGTTGCCAGCGCCTGGACGGTCGCCAGCGTGTTCTTGACCCGGTGGTTGAGCTCACGCAGCAGCAGCCGTTGCCGCTCGTCGCCAAGCTTGCGCTCGGTGATGTCGTAGTTGACGCCGAAAATCAGGGTCGGCTTACCGTCGCCGTTGCGCTCGATGACGCGGCCGCGCGTGGCGAGCCAGCGCGGCGGATGAAAGCCCTTCACCCGGTATTCGCCGAAATAGTCGTCGCTGCCGGTCAAGGCATCGCGAAAGCGGGTTTCGGTCTGGTAGACGTCGCGTGGATCGATGGCGGTGAGGATGTCGCGCGCCCGCAGCCGGTTCGAACGCGGCAGGTTGAACAGCTCCGACAGCAAGGTGTCGCATTCGATGATGTCGGTGCGGATGTCCCACGCCCAGCTGGCGAGCGAAGCCGCATCGAGCGCGATGGCGCGCCTCTTCTCCTCACGCACCAGTGCTGCCTCGGCGATGGCGCCGCTGCGGGTCGCATCCTTCAAGGTGAACAGGCTGCCGGCGAGGCCGGCGAGCACCTTCAACTGCTCGAGCCTGGCGCGGGACGGAAAGGCATGCGGCTTGCGGTCGAGCACGCACAGCGTGCCGATGCGCGCGCCTGCCACGATCATCGGCGCGCCGGCATAGAAGCGGACATGGTGCTTGCCGGTGACCAGCGGGTTAGTCTTGAAGCGTGGGTCCGTCGTGGCATCCGTCACCACCATCGGCTCGTCGCCGGCGGCAATCGCATGGGCGCAGAAGGAGATATCGGTCGCGGTTTCGGTCTCGTCCAGACCGACACAGGATTTGAACCACTGCCGCTCGTGGTCGACGAGGGTCACCAAGGCGATCGGCGCCTGCATGACCGCGGCGGCAAGGCTGCTTATGCGGTCGAAATCCGGATCGGCCGCCGTGTCTAACTCCTCCAGCCCGTGCAGAACGGCCAGCCGGTCCTCGTCCTTGACCGCACGAGCAACTTCGGCCGGCAGATTCGGCACTGTTTCCGCCTTGCTGTTCACCCAAGTCCCCAATGGCCCGTCCCGGCCTTCGCCGCTTCACGCATCTGCCGGCTCATGACCAGCCGGCTTCCCCGGAACCATCCTAGCGAGGAACCGTTACCCGACTGTGTTTTGTCGAGCGCGCCAGTTGGCGTAAAACGAGACAAGGGCCGACCATGGTCAAGATCATTCCCGAAAACAAAGCGCGTCAGGGGCGGTGGGGCTGGCACGGCTTGCGTATCCTGATTGCCGCGCTGCTTCTGGCCTTCGTTGCCTGGGGCATCGCCGAAATCTATGGTGAATTGGCCAAGACGCCGGCGACAGAGCAAGGAAGCTCGCCAGGCGGCTAGATTTTCGGCCTTCATCGTTCGAGATCGCATCAGGCAGCCTTCGCCTCTGCGATGCTGGCCGGCACCAGGACATTCAGCGCGCCGGGCCGGATTTCGATCGTTGTCTCACGGTCGAGCCTGACCAGTTCACCGTCCATGACGGCGCGGAACCTCCTGCTGCCCGAATGGATTTTCAGGACCGTTCGGTCAGCCTGATGGATTTCCACGTGTTCGTTGTCGCGCCACTTGCCGCGCGCCATGTTGAAGAAGAATTTGACCAGTTCGGCACGCTGTTGCGCCACCGTGACATAAACGCCAAGCACGCCGCCCGCCGGGTTGTCGGCGTAAGGCAGGTGGCCTTCGCCGAACAAATTGTTGGTGACGCCGATGCCGGTGATGCGGGCCGCTATCTCGGCGTTGCCGATGCTGAGCGTCACCTTCATCGCCGGTGGATTGTTGATCGTTGCCCAAGCCGCCTTGGCCGAGGCGCGGATCTTTCCCATACGCGACCCGAATTCCATTTTTTGGCGCAGTTGCACCATCTGCGCATGCATGCCGATCGAGAACTGATGAACGAAGGGCCGGCCGTTGGCCGTGGCCATGTCGACCGCGATGATTTCACCGTCGGCGAAGGATTTCAGCGCGGCATCGAGGGACTGCGGAATACCCAGTCCGCGTGCGAACAGATTCATTGTGCCGGCCGGTAATATGGCAAGCGCCTTCCTGGTGCCCATCAGCCGAGCGGCTGCGGCAGAAATGGTTCCGTCGCCGCCGCCGGCCAGCACGACATCGACGGAGCGGCGCGATGCAGCGCCATCGAGCGTCTCCACCACGTCCTTGCCGGCAACAACATCAATGCTAAGGGAGTGGCCTGCCGTCTCCAGGGTCTGACGCATCCTGTCGGAAAAAGCGGCGATGTCCGTGGTGCGCAAGGTGCCGCCGTCGCTGTTCAGCACCGCAGCAAATTTCATGCCCCGCTCCGTCATTCCATCGCAATCTGGCCGGAACAAACCCAGCCACAGGCTGAAACGTGACGAAGCGGCAAAGGTTCCGTTTTGAGGGCAGCGAAATCGCCGGCGTAGTCTACAGCCACCACGCTTCCCGCTTCCTGGTTTTCGCCACGGACGCACGGCGTTTTTGTCGGAACAACAGCATGATCACGACGTTGTGAAGAACGTGCAGCGTCCGATCTCCCACAGCGACGGTTCAACCGGGCGCGGCACGCACGAAATCACGCACGAGGAGAGACCATCATGACCCGCAACCTCTTAGCCACGACCGCTCTCGCAGCGCTGGTCGCGACCGGGGCCTATGCGCAGAGTGCGACAACCCCGGCGCCCGCGCAGACCCCTGCCGTCCAGGAGCTAGCCGCCACTCCGGTGTCGAGCGCCGAAGGCAGCATCGTCACCAACATCATCGGTGAATCCGTCTACAACGGCACCGGCGATGACGCCGAGAACATCGGCAAGGTCAGCGATGTCGTCTTCGACAAGGAAGGCCAGGCCAAGTCCGTCGTCATCGGCGTTGGCGGTTTTCTGGGTGTCGGAGCGAAGAATGTCGCTTTCGACTACGACAAGCTGCAATGGGCCGAAAAGAACGGCGACCGCTGGCTGGTTGCCCAGACGACCAAGGACGAGCTGACGGCGCGCCCGGAGTTCGACAGCAAGCCCTATGCGCCGGCTCCAGCACCGGCCGCATCGGCGGGTGCACAGGCCCCGTCAGCTTCCGCGCCGGCTGACACCGCGCAGACACCCGTCGACATGAATGCTGCTCCGGCCGAACCGGTAAAGCGTGCTGACGGCAATCTCGCCACCAACATCATCGGCGAAACCGTCTACAACGGCACCGGCGATGACGCGCAGAACATCGGCAGCGTCAACGACATCGTTCTGACGAAGGAAGGCAAGGCCGAGTCGCTGATCATCGGCGTCGGTGGCTTCCTTGGCCTTGGCGCCAAGAATGTCGCCTATGAGTTCGGCAAGGCCCAGTGGGCCGAGAAGAACGGCGACCGCTGGCTCGTAGCCCAGACCACCAAGGAGGAACTGCAGGCGCAGCCGGATTTCGATCGCAAGGCCTATGATCCGGTGCCCGCTACGACAGCGTCCAATGAGCCGGCGGCAACGGCGCCGGCGGCTGCACCGACCGACACCACGGCTCCTGCTGTCACTCCGGCGGACAAGACGGCGGAGGCTACGACACCCGATGCCTCGGCCCCGGACCAAACTCAGACGGCGGCTATCGACAAGTCGACGCTGACCGAGATGCCGGTTGGCGAAATCCGAGGCGATGACCTGAAGGGCACGACGGTCTACGGCGCCAATGACGTCAAGGTCGGCGAAATCGGCGACGTCGTCCTGGCGCCCGACAGCAAGACCGACGCGGTGATCGTCGATGTCGGCGGTTTCCTCGGCATTGGCGAGAAGGAAGTCGCGGTTGGCATGGATAATCTCAAATTCATGACCGACAAGGATGGCAAGAAGTACCTGTACACGACCTTCACCAAGGAACAGCTCGAGGCTCAAACTGCTTACGACAAGGGCAGCTATGCCGAGAAGCGCGACCAGCAGCGAATGATCGTGCGGTAGGAAGCAGTAGGGCAGTAGGGCAGTAGGGCAGTAGGGCAGTAGGGCAGTAGGGCAGTAGGGTGCGGCGCATTCCAGGCCTACTGCCTTATTGCCTTGCTCCCCTGCTGACATGGCCGGCAACGCCATGCTCGGTCAGTTCGGCCAATGCCAGCGACTGGTCGAGATGTTCGGCTCGCCATGCAAGCAGCCTTTCGGCGAACTCCAGGCGCACGGCCATATGGGCCGGATCAGCGGCGAGATTGTTCAACTCGCCCGGATCGCTTTCCAGGTCGAACAGCAGTGGGGGCAGGCCGCCGCCGAAATGCACGTATTTGAATTTCTCCGTGCGGATGACGGCGAGATTGCACTGGCGTGAGGCGATGCTGAAATGGCGTTCGGCTTCACCCTCGGCAATCGAGCGGAAATCGAACTCCCAATGGGCGGCATCGCGCCAGCCCGCAGGGCTCCCGCCACTCAGGAACGGCTTCAGCGAGTATCCGTCGAGATGCGGTTGTGGGGCTTCGCCGAGCAGGTCGAGAAGCGTCGGCAAAATGTCCACCGCTTCAGTGAACCAATCGACGCTGCTGCCGGCAACCTTGCCGTGACGCGGGTCGCGGATGATCAGCGGAATGTGGTAGCTGCCGTCGAAGTAGCCGCCCTTGCCCAGCATGAAATGGTCGCCCATCATCTCGGCGTGGTCGGAGGTCAGCACGATGATGGTGTCATCCCACGCGCCCGCTGCCTTGACCGCTTGCCAGATGCGGCCGAGCTGCGCGTCGACCTCCGATATCATGCCGTAGTAGATCGCGCGGATGCGGCGGAAGTCGTCATCGCTCCAATCATGCACCTTGCCGCTGGAGCCAGGACGGAACTTGGCCTGCTTCTGCTGGCCGAGATCATAGGCGAGATAGGGATGGCTCTCTGCCTCGGCCTGCCAGCTCGCAGCACGGCGGAAGGCGGCACCGTCGGCTGGATCATACAGTGTGTTGTATGGCTCCGGCACGATGAAGGGCGGGTGCGGGCTGATGAGGGAAAGATGGGCGAACCATGGCGTGGCTTGCTCCTGCTCGCCGAGCCAGCGCGTGAATTCGCCGGTCAGGAAGGCCGCCGGGGTTTCGTCCTTCGCGTAAACGGGCGGTGCTCTGCTAACGGTAGCGTTGGCCGTGTCGCCGTTGTCCACAGGGCGATGGATGTCGGGAGATCCGGCGCTGGCATCGATGCCCCGTTGCTTGAGCCAGGACAGCCATTGCTTCTGATGCTCGGGCAGCAACTGGCGCACCGTGAACCCAGGCAGCACGCCCTCATAGCTTTGCAGCCGTGGGTCGCCCGGCGCCAGAAGGCGCGGGTCGAGCGATACGTCGGTGTAGCCGAACAGCGTAGGATCATAGCCGAGGCTGCGGGCATGAAGCGCGATGTTGTCGTGACGGGCGTCGAGCGGCGTGCCGTTGCGGCAGACGCGGTTGTTCATCTGGTAGAGGCCGGTGTAGAGGCAGGCGCGGCCCGGCGAGCAAGGTGCCGCGCCACCGTAGTGCTGTCTGAACAGCACGCCTTCGGCGGCCAGCGCGTCGGCATTCGGCGTCTTCACCACCGGATGGCCTGCTGCCGACAGGCAATCACCGCGCCATTGGTCGCATGTGATCAGAAGAACATTCGGGCGCCTGGCTTTTCCGGTCACTCGCGATACCCTATCCCTGCATGGTCGAACGCCGCTCATGGAACCGAATTCCGGCGATGGCGCAAGCCTGACATGTTGGCCAACTGGTGAACAAAGCTCTTTGTGTTGTTCACTTATGCAGCACAGTCCATTCTGTGTTTGCCGCCTTTGCCGCAAGCGGTCGCGTCCTCATATTGGCGTGGACAGCGGCAAGGGCCGCACAAGCACCAAGGGAAGGAGCAAGACAATGCTCGACCAGATCAAGGGCCTGCATCACGTCACCTCGATGGCCAGGGATGCCCGCCAGAACAATGAGTTCTTCACCAAAAAGCTCGGCCAGCGCCGGGTCAAGAAGACCGTCAATTTCGACGCGCCTGACGTCTACCACCTCTACTATGGCGACGAGGCCGGCACGCCCGGTTCGGTGATGACCTATTTTCCGTTTCCCGACATTGGCAAGGGCCGTCATGGCGTCGGCGAAGTCGGCACCACGGTCTATTCGGTGCCGGAAGGCACGCTCGCCTATTGGGAAAAGCGTTTCGCCGATGAGGGCGTCTCTGGCCTGTCGCGCGAAGAGACATTCGGCGAGAAGCGCCTGGCCTTTGCCGGTCCGGACGGCGATGGTTTCGCCCTGGTCGAGGACAAGGCCGACAGCAGAGCGCCGTGGGCCAAGGGCGGCATTCCCACCGATGAGGCGATCCGCGGCTTTCACTCGGTGTCGCTGCGGCTGAAGGATGGCGGCGCCACTGGGGAGCTGCTGAAGTTCATGGGTTACGAGGAAATCGAAAAGTCAGGCAACGTCAGGCGACTGGCGGTGAAGAACGGCAATGGCGCCGATGTCGTCGACATCGAATCGCTGCCGACCGCGGCCTTCGCCGATCTCGGCGCCGGCTCCGTCCACCATGTCGCCTTCGCCGTCGAGAACCGCGCCAAGCAGCTCGAAGTGCGCAAGGCGTTGATGGACACCGGCTATGGGGTGACGCCGGTGATCGACCGCGACTATTTCTGGGCGATCTATTTCCGCACGCCGGGTGGCGTGTTGTTCGAGGTCGCCACCAACGAGCCGGGTTTCGACCGCGATGAGGATACTGCTCATCTCGGCGAGGCGCTGAAGCTGCCGACGCAGCATCAGCACCTGCGGCCCTATCTCGAACAGCATCTGCAGAAGCTGGAAGGCTGAGATCATGAGCAAGGACGCTTACATCCACAAGGTGCTGCCCGGTTCGCCGGGCGGTCCTCTGCTCTTCGTCTTCCATGGCACGGGGGCCGATGAGAACCAGCTTCTGTCGCTGGGGCGCGATCTCGCGCCCCAGGCAACCATCATTTCACCGCGCGGCGATGTGGCGGAACAAGGTGCGGCGCGCTTCTTCCGCCGCACCGGCGAGGGTGTCTACGACATGGACGATCTGGCGCGGGCGACGGACAAGATGGCCGGTTACGTCAAGGCGCACATCGAGGCGGCGAAGCCGTCGGCCGTGTTCGGTCTTGGCTATTCCAACGGCGCCAACATCCTGGCCTCGGTGGTGTTTGCCGCGCCGGCAGTGTTCGATGCCACGGTGCTGATGCATCCGCTGATCCCGTTCGAACCTGAGATCAACGGCAGCCTTGCCGGCCGTCATATTCTCGTGACCGCCGGCAGGCGCGATCCGATCTGCCCGCCGAACCTGACCACGCGGCTCGAAGCCTATTTGCGTGCCGACGGCGCCGATGTCACAGTGGAGTGGCATGATGGCGGGCACGAGGTGCGGCCAAACGAGATCGAGGCGGCACGGCGTCTCTTTGCCGGTGCCACCCAGGGAGTATAGCGATG
The DNA here is from genome assembly GCF_003253745.1 of Mesorhizobium kowhaii. Taxonomy (GTDB): domain Bacteria; phylum Pseudomonadota; class Alphaproteobacteria; order Rhizobiales; family Rhizobiaceae; genus Mesorhizobium; species Mesorhizobium kowhaii. The sequence continues at coordinate 196,243 of NZ_MZXV01000027.1, read as the reverse complement.
CCGGACCAACTGCCTGAAATCGAACTGGAAGATCGCGGTTCCAAGGGTCGCTATGTCCTGCGCGGGCCTGATGGCGCCGAGGCCGAGATGACCTTCACCAAGATCGGCGAGCACCAGATCATCATCGACCATACAGAAGTGCCGGACGTCTTTCGCGGCCAGGGTGCCGGGCTTCGGCTCGTCACCCGCGCCGTCGAGGATGCGCGCGCGGCGGGCAAGAAGATCATCCCGCTTTGCCCGTTCGCCAACGCCCAGTTCCGCCGCCATCACGAATGGGCCGACGTGCTGAAGCAGTAGGATCGGCCGGCATTTCGTCGATCGGAATAGCGCGACATCAGGCTGTCATCCCGCTGGGATGGCTTTGGCATTTGCACGGGTAGCGCATCTTGCCTAAGTGGATATGATATATCGCAGCCACCGCGCCGACAAACGAACCGAATGATCCCCAATGACCGAAACCGACCTCGTTCCCGTCTTCGACGGCCACAACGACACGCTGCTCAGACTCTACCAGTCCAAAGACACAGATGTCGAAAAGCTGTTCCTCGAGGGGAAATCGGGCGGCCATATCGACCTTCCGCGCGCGAAGGCCGGTGGCTTTGCCGGCGGCATGTTCGCCATCTTTCCGCCGCCTGTCGAGAAATCCAGGCGCAGCGCCGTGCCGCTGGCGCCGAGCGCTGCCGAGCCGCTGCCGCCCGAGGTTCCGCGTGCCGATGCGCTGACCTCGACGATCGCGATGGCCTCGATCCTGTTCAGGCTGGAACGAGCCGGCGCGCTCACCGTCTGCCGCAGTGCCGGCGATGTGCGCAACGCCATGGCGCGAGGCTCGATCGCGGCGGTGTTCCACATCGAAGGGGTCGAGGCGATCGATCCCGAGCTCACCATGCTCGACGTGCTGCATGCCGCCGGCCTGCGCTCGCTCGGCATCGTCTGGAGCCGGCCGAACGCCTTCGGCCACGGCGTGCCGTTCCGCTTTCCGTCCTCGCCCGACACCGGCCCCGGGCTGACCGATGCCGGCAAGGCGCTGGTCAAGGCCTGCAACCAGCTGAAGATCATGATCGACCTGTCGCATCTCAACGAGAAGGGCTTTCGCGATGTCGCCGCGCTTAGCGATGCGCCGCTGGTCGCCACCCATTCCAATGTGCACGCGATCTGCGGCCATTCGCGCAACCTCACCGACTGGCAGCTCGGCGCGATCCGCGACTCCGGCGGCATGGTCGGGCTGAACTTCGCCACCGGTTTCCTGCGCGAGGATGGCCGCATGAATGCCGACACCAACCTCGACATCATGGTGCGCCATGTCGATTCGTTGCTGCAGGCGCTGGGCGAAGACGGTGTCGGCCTCGGATCGGATTTCGACGGCGCCATGATCCCGGCCGTCATCGGCGACGTCGCCGGCCTGCCGAAGCTGATCGATGCGCTGGCGGCGCGCGGTTTCGGCCGCGCGCTGACCGAAAAGATCGCCTATCGCAACTGGCTGAGCATGCTGGAGAAAACCATAGGTTAGAAAGACCTATTCGAAACCCATGCGCTTCAGCCAGTCCTTGCCGACACCGCGATCGCGGATGATCGGCAGCGGGCTTTCCGAATCGAGCCGCGCGCAGATGCGGTAGACTTCGAGCGTCTCGGCGCCCATCTCGCCGCGCTTGTAGAAGAACATGGCGGCGGCATAGCGCGTGCGTCCCGACCATTTCTCGCCGAGCGGCGTGTTGACCAGTTCCCATTGCTCGGCTGCTTCGAGTTCGGCTTCGTCGGTCATGGTCAGAAATCCGCCGGCGGATTGGCGGTGCGGCGGTCGAGCTTGATGAACGGCCGCGCCACCACCTTGGCCCGCTTCATCAGCTTCTGATACTGCAACTCGCGCATGGCGTAGATCTCGACCCAGAGGTCCTCGACCATGGTATCACCGTACGGCCGCGCCAGCGAGGCGATGGCGATGTTGCGCTTGGCCATTGGCGACCACATGGCGGCGCTGACCAGGCCGACCTCCTGGCTTTTCTTGTGGTAGACGATGGCGTGTTCGGCCGGAATGTTGCCTTCGATCTCCAGTCCGACCAGCATATGGCGCAGCTTGCGTTTCGCCCTGGTTTCGAGGATGGCGCGGCGGCCGTTGAAATGACCTTTCTCCAGATCGATCATGAAGCCGAGGCCGATCTCGTCCGGCATGCGCAAGCGATCGGCGCGGATGGCGTGCTCGGCGGTGGTGAAATCCGCATTGGCGACGATCAATCCGGCTTCGAGGCGGGCGCGGTTGAGCGCGGTGTAGCCGATGGCGCGGATACCCCGCAGTACGCCCGCTTTCATCAGCCGGTCCCACAGGCTCAGCGCCTTGTCGGCCGGCACGAACAGTTCATAGCCGAGATCGCCGGTGAAGCCGGTGCGCGAAATACCGACGGTGCCGCCATCATGCGGGAAGTCGGCGAGGTCGAATATCTTCAGCTTCTCGACGCCGGCGAAGCCGGCATCGCGCAGCACGGCGAAGGAGGTCGGTCCCTGCAAGGCGAGGCCCGCGACGGCCTCGGTTTCTTCCTCGACTGTTACGTCGAAGCCAATGGCGCTGTCGAGCAGCCATGGCAGATGCCGCTCCTGCGAACACAGCCGAAAGCGCTTCGGCGACAGCCGGAACAGCGTGCCGTCGTCGAGGACAAAGCCCTCGTCATCGCACCACGCCGTGTAGTGGACACGGCCGGGTTTCAGCTTGGTGACATCGCGCAAGGTGACACGATCAAGGAATGCCTCTGCGTCCGGCCCCTCGATCCGGTATTTGGTCATCGGCGAAATGTCGAACAGCGCCGCCTGGCTACGGATGGCGAAATATTCGAGTTCCTCGTCCCACAGTGAATGCGGCGCGCGGCAGCCGGCCCAATTGTACCAGTCCTGGGTTTTGGCCAGCGCATCGATGCGCGGCTGGAACGGCGTGCCAAGCCGAAGCGTGCGGAAATGGTCCTGCGCGGCGATGCGGGCCGAAACAGCCGCGTTGACTGACTTCGAGACGGGCTTCTTCCTGATTGCCTGGGCCATGGCTTACCCCTTCATCGCAATGATGCGCCGCGCGGCGTTCAGGCCGGGTGCGCCGGAGACGCCGCCACCGGGATGCGAACCCGCGCCGGCCAGGAACAGCCCTTCGAGCGGTGTGTCATAGCCCGACCAGCCGGACACCGGTCGCGAGATCAGCATCTGGTCGGCCTGCAATTCGCCGTGGTGCCAGTGGCCGCCCGGCATCCGGTAGCGCGTTTCGATGTCGGTCGGCGTCAGAAGCTCGGCGTGGACAATGCTCTTGCCGATGCCAGGCGCATAGGCCTCGAGCTGCGCCATGATCGCCTTGAGGAATTTCGGCTTGCCGGCATGCCAGCCCTCTTTCAGCGCGTAGGGCGCGTATTGCACGACCGCCGACAGCACGCAGGCGCCGCTGGGCGCGAGCGACGGGTCCGCAAGGCTGGGCAGCGTGACCTCCATCACCGGCTCGGGCGAGAACTCGCCATATTTGGAGGGGTTGAAAGCGCGCTCGACGTGGTCGGGCGAGGGGGCGATGACCAGCCGGCCCTTGTGGCCGGCGGCATCGACATCGGTGAATTGCGGCGGCCGGTCGAGCGCCAGATTGAGCTTGGCCGCATCGCCCTTCATACGAATGTTTTTCACCTTGCGGACAAAGCCGGTGTTGATCTCGCGCGGCCCGACAAGGTCGAGGAAAGTGGTCGCCGGATTGATGGCCGAGACGATCGTCCTGGCGTGCAGCACCTTGCCATTGTCGAGCGCGACACCGACGGCGCGACCGTTCTCGACGATGATCTTCGCCACCGGCGCCGATATGCGGATGGCAACGCCGGCCTTCTCCGCCGAGGCGCGGATAGCCGCGACAACCGCGCCCATGCCGCCTTGCGGCAGTATCTGCGCGCCGGCCGCACCGCCGGTCTCGCCGGCCAGCCGGTAATAGAGACCGAGCAACGAGGTTGGCGAGCGTGGACCGAGATGGCTGCCAAGCGTAGCATCGAAGGCGAGCAGGCCTTTCAGCCTGATATCGGCAAGCTGCTCGTCGAGCAGGTCGGCAACGTTCATCAGGAGCACGCGCAGGAAGTCGCGCATGTCTTCCTTGCCGAGTTTTTTCAGCGCCAGCGCGGTCTGGCCGAGGGAGGCAGTATCGAGCAACGACATGCCGGCGAGATCGGGCGGGCGGCCGGAAAGGAACGGCTTCAATATGCCGGCATAGCGCAGCAGCTGCGCGCGCAATTCCTTCCAGGCCGACTGCTCGGACGAGCTGGCGCCGGTCAGCACCTCGCCATAGGCGCCATGCAGGACCAGCGGCGGGCCATCCCTGGACAGTGCAACCGACGGCATGAAGTTGGCGCGCGCGAATTGCAGCCCGTGCTTGTCCAGCTCCAGCGTCTTCATCACATCGGGATGCAGCCTGTTCAGCAGATGGGCGATTGACGAGACACGAAAGCCCGGCGCGAATTCCTCGGTGCGCGCGGCGCCACCGACTTCGCTTCCGGCTTCCAGCACCAGCACCTTGCGGCCGGCTCTCGCCAGCGCGGCTGCGGCGACGAGGCCGTTGTGACCGCCGCCAATGACGATAGCATCAGATGACGTCATGGGCAGGGCTCATATGCGAGGTCGACTTGGCGAGGTCGCGCAGGATCTCGGCCGCGGCATTGCGGCCGGGCGCACCCATGACGCCGCCGCCGGGATGGGTCGAGGAGCCGCACATATAGAGGCCGCCGACCGGCGAGCGGTACTGCGCGTAACCCGGCACCGGCCGGTTGAACAAAAGCTGGTCGAAGGTCAGTTCGCCCTGGAAAATGTTGCCTTCGGTGAGGCCGACCTCGGCCTCGATGTCGCGCGGCGTGCGGACCTCCATGTGGACGATGCGATCGCGGAAGCCGGGTGAATATTCCGCGATCTGCGAAATCACGCTTTCGGCGAAGCCGTCGCGGTCGGCATCGGTCCATTCCGCCCCTGCGATCCTGGGTGGGGCGTATTGTACAAAGCAGCTCATGAAATGCTTGCCGGGCGGCGCCATGGTCGGGTCGAGCGTCGTTGGAATGACCATGTCGAGGAACGGATCGGCCGACCAGCGCCCGGCCTTCCAGTCGTCATAGGCGCGCTCCATGCGCTCCATCGAATCGGTGAAATGCATGTCGCCGCGATAGACCGGCGAATCCTTCGGCAGTGCCGGGAATTCCGGCAGCGAATCGAGTGCAATGTTGACCTTGCCGGACGAGCCGCGGATCTTGAAGTTCCTGACCCGGCGCAGGAAGATGTCGGGCAGTTCCTTTTCCTCGACCAGCTTCAGGAAGGTGCGCTTCACGTCGGCATTGGAGACGACGAGCTTGCCGTAAATCTCCTCGCCGCCGGCCAGCACCACGCCCTTGGCCTTGCCCCTGCCGACCAGCACATGGTCGACCTCGGCGCCGGTTCGGATGGTGCCGCCCGAGGCTTTAAACGATGCGGCCAGCGCCTTGGTCACAGCGCCCATGCCGCCGCGCGCATAACCCCAGGCGCCCACCGAGCCGTCGACCTCGCCCATATAGTGGTGCAGCAGCACGTAAGCAGTGCCTGGCGACATCGGCCCGAGCGCGGTGCCGATGATGCCGGACAAAGCGAAGTTCGCCTTGATCACGTCGGTCTCGAAATATTCGTCGAGGAACTCCGAGATCGACATCGTCCAGAAGCGCAGCGTCAGCGCCATTTCCTGAGCCGACAGGCCGGCGAATTTCTTGCCGAGATAGAGGAGTTCGCCGAGGTCGCGCGGCCGCAGGCTGGTCGGGTCGGGCGCGGTGCGCATCAACAGAGGCTGGATGAAGCGGCACTGCCGCGTCACGTCGCGGGCGTAGCGGTCATAGGCTTCGGCATCGCGCTTCGAGAAGCGGGCGAACTCGCGCCGGTGGGCATCGTGGTCGCGGTAGTTGGCGAGGTAGTCGCCGTCACGCGTGAATACCGCGCCGCCCTCATAGGAGATGACCTGCAGGCCGAAGCGCGGCAGTTCGAGGTCGCGCATGATCTCGGGGCGGAACAGCGAGCAGACATAGGAACAGTTGGAATAGAGGAAGCCCGGCGTCAATTCCCGGCTGGTGGCAGCACCGCCGACCCAGTCGTTCTTCTCGACCACCAGCACGTCGAGGCCGGCGCGCTGCAGATAGCAGGCGTTGACCAATCCGTTGTGTCCGCCGCCGATGATGATCGCATCCCAAGCTTTCATTTTGGCCCAGTCTTCATTCCGACCCGCTCTTCATTTTTGGGTGATCTGTTCCCGAATGCGCGGAATTTGGCACGGAAGCCGCCATTTTGTCCAGCCATATTGAATGAATGTTCAACAAATGGTGTTGCGTTTTGCCCTGTATGCGCTACGCTTTGCCGGCAATCGAAAATGCGCAAATCGGCTGAAGGGGCCGAGGTCCGATGATCGAAACGGCAGCTGCCGAGCCGGAGTATGACGACACCGCCATCCGCTTCCTCGAAGCGCTGTGGGGCGACGGCTACCTGTCGCCGGGCGGGCCGGACGAGGTCGACCTGGTGGTCGAAGGGCTCTCGCTCAAGGGCAAGACAATTCTCGACATCGGCTGCGGCTCCGGCGGCATCACGCTGCATCTGGTCGAGCGTCATGGCGCCGCCCACGCCACCGGCTTCGATGTCGAACAGCCGGTGATCGAGACGGCGAGCCGGCGCGCCGCCGCGCGTGGGCTCACGGATCGCGTCAGCTTCGTTCAGGCGCCGCCGGGACCGCTGCCTTTCGCCGACCATTCCTTCGATGCCGTCTTCTCGGCCGGGCGGCGTCTTTGCCGCCTCCAACTGGATGATCTCGCATGACGGCGAACCATCGCCTGAGATGAAGGCCTACGTCGCCGCCGAAGGCTTGTCCTTCGCCATGGCATCGCCCTCCCGCTATGCGCAGGCGATGCGCCGGGCCGGCTTTGCCGATGTCACCGTCAGGGACCGCAATCCCTGGTACCGCCACGTCGCGCGCGGCGAGTTGGAGAGGCTCAAAGGACCGCTCTATCCGACGGTCGCGGCCGTGGTCGGCGCCGCCTATGTCGACAAGAACATCCGAACCTGGGAAGCCATGCAGAAGGTGCTTGACAGTGGCGAGCACCGTCCCACTCATCTTCGCGGGTGGAAGCCGGATGCAAAGGGATAGCCGGCGATGCTGGAGACCATCACACGCATGAAGACGGCAGACGCCAGGGACCGCCTCCTTGAATCGGCGCGGAAAAGCGAATCCGAAAAGCGCGGCCGCAAGGCCTCGAAGGAGGTCAGGCAGCTTCAGCTCATCGAGGCGACAATCGATTCACTGGCCAAGCGCGGCTATTCGGAGACGACGATGGCCGATGTCGCCGACGGCGCGGGCCTGTCGCGCGGCATCGTCAATTTCCATTTCGAGAGCAAGGAAAAGCTGCTCATCGCGACCTTGCAGCATATGTATGACGAATACTCGACGCATTGGCGAAATGCCCTGCAGAAGGCAGGCGATGATCCCGCCCAACAGCTCCAGGCCCTGGTCGCGGCGGATTTCGACCGGTCGATCTGCAACAAGCGCAAGCTCGCCGCCTGGTGCGCCTTCTGGGGCGAGGCCAAGTCGCGGCCGACCTATCAGGCACTGAGCAGCGCCCGCGACGCCGTCTATCAGACCATCTTCATCGACCTGTGCGCGACGCTCAAACAGAGCGGCGACTATGCCTATGAGCCGCAAGTCATGGCGCTGGCGCTCAGCGCCATGCTGGAGGGGTTGTGGCTGCGGTTGATGATGGGCACCGAGGACACCACCCGCGAGACCGCCTTGCAGTCGGCAAACGAATTCCTGTCGGCGGCATTCCCCAAACACTACCCGTGGAAGGCGGCCGGCGCGACGAAACCATAAGAAAATCAGAACAAGACAGAGGATGGAACAGCAATGAAGACACTGATCCAAAGAATGACATTGGCCCGACGCCTGACATTGACCCTGGCACTGGCTGGAACATTGGCGGCGTCGGCCGCCGCACTGGCGATCGCCGCCGACAAGGACCTGATCGTGTTCGACTGGTCCGGCTATGAAGACTCGAGCTTCCACCCGAAATATGTCGAGAAGAACGGCGACTCGCCGACCTTCGCCTTCTTCGGCGACGAGGATGAGGCGTTCGAGAAGGTTCGCTCCGGCTTCAAGGCCGATCTCGGTCACCCCTGCTCGCAGAGTGTGGTGAAATGGCGCGAAGCCGGCCTGCTGCAGCCGCTCGACACGTCAAAGATCACGGGCTGGAAGGACCTCAATCCCGGCATCATGGCGATGAAGGATCTTGCCACCACGTCGGACGGCAAGGCCTGGTTCATGCCGTGGGACTGGGGCAACACGCAGCTCACCTACAATTCCGACAAGATCGACGCCAAGGACGTGCAGTCGCTGAAAGCCTTTGTCGATCCCAAGTTCAAGGGACGGGTGTCGATCGGCGACAATGTCGATGACGCCTACGCGCTTGCCAGTCTGGCCATCGGCCTGAAGGACTGGACCAAGATGACCGACGACCAGTTCAAGCAGGCGTCGGATTTCCTGCGCCAGGTGCACAAGAATGTGCGCTCCTACTGGACCGACACCACCGACGTCGTGCAACTGCTCAGCGGCGGCGAGGTCGACCTCGCCTGGGCATGGAATGACGCGACCGTGCAGTCGGTGGCGGCCGGCGTGCCGATCAAGCCCAAGAAAGACACCGACGAAGGGATCTCGACCTGGGTCTGCGGCTATGTGCTGTTCAAGGACGCGCCCGGCAATATCGACAAGGCCTATGACTATCTGAACGCGGTCAACGATCCGGAGACCGCCAAGGTGCTGGTCAAGGACTGGGGCTATGGCCAGGCCAACGCCAAGGGCATGGCTGGCGTCGATCCGGCGGTGCTGAAGGGAAAGGGCTATGACGACGTGCAGCAATTCCTCGACAAGACGCTGTTCCAGTCGCCGGTGCCGTCAGCCCTCAAGCTCAAGATGATCGCCGAATTCGAGAAGATCAAAGCCGGTTATTGAGCCCTGTCTCGACTGTCCGTCCGCCCGTCGACATGACGGGCGGACAGGCTCGCCAAAGCAGCCGAATTCTCCTAACCTCGCAGCAAGCTTTTTCGCGATGGGGGAGTTTCGCGCCATGAAGTCAGTGCTACGCCGCCTTGCTCTTGCCGCCGCATGTCTGATCGGTGCAGGCGCGGTCCATGCCTTGGCGGAAGGCGGTGGCGACCTCGTGGTGTTCGACTGGTCCGGCTACGAGGATCCGCTGCTACACCCCACCTACACCGCCAAATACGGCGCCGAGCCGACCTTCGCCTTCTTCGGCGACGAGGACGAAGCGTTCGAGAAGATGCGGGCTGGCTTCAAGGCCGATGTCGCCCACCCCTGTTCGCAAAGCGTGGTCAAGTGGCGCGAGGCCGGCATGCTGCAACCGCTCGACACATCGAGGATCCCCGGCTGGAAGGATCTCAATCCGGGCATCATGGCGATGAAGGATCTCGCCACCACGGCAGACGGCAAGGCCTGGTTCATGCCGTTCGACTGGGGCAACACCTCGCTGCTTTACCGCACCGACAAGGTGACACCAGAACAGGCGCAGTCACTCAGGATTTTTGCCGATCCCAAGTTCAAAGGCCGCGTCACCATCGGCGACAATGTCGACGACGCCTATGCGCTGGCGAGCCTCGTCATCGGCCTCAAGGACTGGACCAAGATGACCGATGCGCAGTTCCAGGAGGCCTCCGCCTTCCTGCGCGACGTGCACAAGAACATCCGCTTCTACTGGACCGACGACACCGACCTCAACCAGGCCTTTATCGGCAATGAGGTCGATCTGGTCTGGGGCTGGAACGAGACCTTCGTGACGCTGAAGGGGCAAGGCATGCCGATCGCCATGAACCGCGACACCAAGGAAGGCATTTCGACCTGGGTGTGCGGCTATGTGCTGATGAAGGATGCGCAGTTCCAGGAGGCCTCCGCCTTCCTGCGCGACGTGCACAAGAACATCCGCTTCTACTGGACCGACGACACCGACCTCAACCAGGCCTTTATCGGCAATGAGGTCGATCTGGTCTGGGGCTGGAACGAGACCTTCGTGACGCTGAAGGGCAAGGCATGCCGATCGCCATGAACCGCGACACCAAGGAAGGCATTTCGACCTGGGTGTGCGGCTATGTGCTGATGAAGGATGCGCCGGGCAAGCTCGACGAAGCCTATGATTTCCTGAGCGCCGTCAATGCACCCGCCGTGTCGGACTACATGGTCAAGACCTTTGGCTATGGCCATGGCAATGGCGCCGGCATGGCCGCTATCGACCACAAGGTGCTGGTCGACCGCGGCTTCGACAATCTCGACACGTTCCTCGACAAGACGCTGTTCCAGCAGCCGGTGGCGCCAGCGCTCAAGCAGCGCATGGTCGCCGAATTCGAGAAGATCAAGGCCGGCTATTGACGAGCGAACCGGAAAGAACCGACGTCGTCATCGTTGGCGCCGGCTTCACCGGCCTGTCGGCGGCGCTTGAGCTGAAGGCAGCCGGCATCGACTTTCTGCTGCTCGAGGCGCGCGACCGCGTCGGCGGACGCGTCGAGTCCAGACAGAACGGGCTTGGCGAGCGCATCGACAGCGGCGGCCAGTTCCTGTGCGAGGACATGCCGGAGCTGATGGCCCTGATCGAGGCGCGCGGCAAGACGCTGGTCGACGCTTATCTCGATGGCGACTTCGTCGCCCAGCCGGCGATGTCTGCCCGGGAGGCGGAGCGCACCTATGCCGGCTCGATGGCGATCCGCGACCGCATGAATGCGATCGCGCCTGATGATCCATCTATTGCCGGCCTGACCGTCGCCACATGGCTCGACGGCCAGAATGATCCCGACGACGCCAAGGCGGTGTTCCGCTCGATGATCGAAGGCCTGTGGTGCCAGGCTCTGGAAAAGCTGCCGTTGTGGCATTTGATCGACAATGACCGGCGCATCACCAATGAGGTGACGGAGCTGCAATATTTCGTACGCGAAACAATGCATTCACTGGCCGACGATCTGGCCGGCGATCTCGGCGACCGGCTGCGGTTGAGTGCAGCGGTTACGGTGATCGACCATGGGCCGGGAAGGGTTCGTCTCGCCTCGGCGGCGGGCACCATCGAGGCACGAACGGTGTTGATCGCCGTGCCGCCGACGATGGCCGCGAAACTGGATTTTGCGCCACCGCTGCCGGCTGGCCTGCAAGGATCCCTGGCGGTCTGGCAAAGCGGCGCGGTGATCAAGGTGCTGGTGCGCTACCCCACCGCCTTCTGGCGTGACCGCGGCCTGAGCGGCATGGTGATGTGGCGGGATTTGCCTGGCCTTTTCGCTTGTGATGTCAGCAAGGACGACGATCACGCGGCGCTGGTCGTCTTCGTCGGTGGGCCGCTCGCCTTGCGCTGGCGCGAACTCGGCGATGCGGCCCTGCGCGCCGAAGTAACGGAAAGGCTGGTCGAGGCCTTGGGTTCCGAGGCGGCAAAACTGGTCGATCTCAGCTATCGCGACTGGACCGATGATCGCTGGAGCGGCGGCGCCTACAGCGATCTCATCATCGATGCAACGGCGACCGACGCCGAGCGCACGCTTCTCACCGGCGCGCCGCCGGTGTATTTCGCCAGTTCAGAACTGTCGCCGTCATTTCCAGGCTATGTCGAGGGCGCCATCGTCGCCGGGCGCATCGCGGCGCGCAAGATCATGGCCGATCTTCAATCAGCCATCGCCACCAGAGCCTCGGGATCGTAGGCAAGGCGGATCGAGGTGCCGACGGGGATGTCATCGGCGCCGAAATCGTTGGTCTCGGTCACCGAGAGCGGCTTTTCCAGGCCCGGTATCTCGACGATCAGATGGGTGATCTCGCCGAAATAGTGGCGTTCGACCACCTTGCCGGCGACCTCGAACTTGGCTGTCGCATTGTCCCACAGCACGCGTAGGCGCTCCGGCCGAATGCCGAGCGTGGCGCCGCCACCATTGCGCACGAAGGCCTTGGGCTTATCGGTCTTGACGCGGCCGAAACCCAGCGTGTCGACAACCAGCGAAGCGCCGTTCTCTTCGACGATCTCAGCCTTGACGAAATTCATGCCGCCGAGGAAGTCGGCAACCTGGCGGTTGACCGGCCGTTGGTAGATTTCCTTGGGCGAGGCGACCTGCGCGATCCTGCCGCCGAACATCACGGCGATGCGGTCGGACATGGCGAGCGCCTCGTACTGGTCGTGGGTGACCAGTACGAAGGTGATGCCGACGGCCTGCTGCAGGCGGCGCAGCTCGACCTGCATCTGCTCGCGCAGCTTCTTGTCGAGCGCCGACAGCGGCTCGTCGAGCAGCAGCACCTTGGGCCGCATGACCAGCGCACGGGCGAGCGCCACGCGCTGCCGCTGGCCGCCGGAAAGTTCTGTTGCCAGGCGCTTGCCGAGGCCTGTCAAAGACACCTGCGCCAACGCTTCCTCGACGCGGCGTTTCTCCTCGCCGCCCTGCAGCTTGAGCCGCTTCAGCCCGTAGGCAACGTTTTGCTCGACATTGAGATGCGGGAAGATCGCATAGCTCTGGAACACCATGTTGGTCGGCCGGCGATTGGCCGGGATGCCTTCCATCGGCTGGCCGCCGACCGAGATCGAGCCGCTGGTCGGATTGTCGAAGCCGGCGATCATGCGCAACAGCGTGGTCTTGCCGCAGCCGGATGGGCCAAGCAGCGAGAAGAACTCGCCCTCCCTGATGGTCAAGGAGGCGTCGTCGAGCGCCTTGAACGCGCCATAGCTGCGGGTGACGCTGCGGATCTCGATCATCGCTCGTTCAGGCCTGGACCGGTCTTCCTGACGCTCGACTTGCGGCTGCTCAGGCATAGAGGCCTCCCTCGTTCTGGGTGCGTCTGGTCGCGCGGCGACGCAGGATTTCGGCGACGGTCATCAACAGGAAAGAGGCAACCAGAAGCAGCGTGCCCAACGCCAGCACGCCGGGCAATTTCGCCGCGAAGCGCAACTGGCCCCAGATGTAGATCGGCAGCGTCGCCTCGGTGCCGGTGAGGAAGAAGGCGATGATAAACTCGTCCAGCGAAATGGTGAAGCAGACCAGCAGGCTGGAGATGATCGCCGGCGCCACCATCGGCAGCGTCACCCGCCGGAAGGTGCCGAAGGCGCTCTCGCCGAGATCGGAGGAGGCTTCCTCCAGGCTGCGGTCGAAGCCCTCGAAGCCGGAGGTCAGCACCGTCATCGAATAGGGGATGCAGACCAGGACATGGCCGAGCACGACGGTGAACAGCGACAGGCTCAAGCCAAGCTGCAGCATCACCAGAAGCATCGAGATGGCGACGATCACTTCCGGCAGAACCAACGGCGCCATGATCAGGCCATTGATGGTGCGGCGGCCGGGGTAGCGGTAGCGGGTGATCGAGCGGGCGGCGAGGATGCCGAGCACGGTGGAGAGAATCGCGGCCGAGACACCGACGATCAGGCTGTTCCAGGCGGCGTCGAGCAGAGCCGGGGTGCGGGGCAGGTCCTCGTACCAATGCAAGGTGAAGCCGGAGAGCGGGAACTTCGGCGTCGCCGCCGTGTTGATCGAGAAGATCGGCAGGAAGATGACCGGCAGGTAGAGAAACACGACGTAGAGGAACGCGTAGGCGGCCAGCCAGCCGCTGGACAGGAAACGCCGCACCGCCGTCATCGTGCCAGCCTCTGCAGGGCGCGGATGATGAGCACCGTGGCGCCCGCCATAAGCGTCACGATCAGCATGGTGGTGACGGACAGGGCCGCGCCCAACGGCCAGTTTGAAGCCTTGCCGAACTGCGCCTGGATGGCATTGGCGATCATGACGCCGTCCTTGCCGCCGACAAGCTTCGGCGTGACATAGTCGCCGACGGTCGGGATCATGACTATCAGCGCCGCAGAAATCACGCCCGGCGCCGTCAGCGGCAATGTCACGCGCAGGAAGGACCGCAGCGGGCCGTCGCCGAGATCGGTGGCTGCTTCGACCAGCGTGCGGTCGACCTTTTCCAGCGAGACGAAGATCGGCAGGATGGCGAAGGCTGCCCAGGCATGGGTCAGCGTGATGATGACGGCGCTCGAATTGTAGAGCAGCGCGGTCGACGGCTCGTCGATGATGCCGAGGCCCATCAGGCCGGAATTCAGGACGCCGTTGTAGCCGAGAATGACCTTCCACGACATGACGCGCAAGAGATAGCTGGTCCAGAACGGGATGGTGATGAGGAACAGCCACAGGCTCTTGTGGCGACCGCCATGAAAAGAAATGAAGTAGGCGATCGGATAGGCCAGCAGGACGGTGAACAGACTGACCGTCAGCGAGATGTAGAGCGAGCGCCACAAAAGATCGCGGTAGATCGGCTCGGTCAGCGCGATGCGGTAGTTTTCCAGCGTGAAGGTGCGGTCGATGGTCAGGTAGTTCTGCGTCCAGAAGGAGTGCGCAATGACCACCAGGATCGGCAGGACGAGAAGGATCAGCGCGTAGAGAAAGGTCGGGCTGATCAGGGCAAAGCCCTGTACGGGTTCGGATTGCAGAAGGGCATTTCGTCTGGCCCGCGTCATACGCAACAGGGGCGACCCTTCCGCCGCTGCCGTCATTGCAGGACTCCGGGTGTAATCTTGGTTGCTGGCCTGGACTGTCCCGCCATGCGGCTCCCATTGTGTTGGCGCCGGCTTCTTGTTCCCAATTTTGTTTTGGAGCGCGATCGAACGCAAAACCGGTGACCACTTTTGCTGATCGCGCTCCTAGCTTGCCGGCTTTCTTTCATCATGCGCGCATCCGCGGATTGAAATCAAGCGCTATTTCTGCGATATTGATTGAACGGACATTCAAAATTGAGGGAAGAAAGCCGCCATTTCCGGCATTTTCCGCTGAATTTCATGCCCGAGAAAAATCGACGAGATGATTGGAGGCGATTGTGGCTGCTGCGAGAGATCTGAGAGCGACCGAGACGGCCGATATCGGCGATGTCGATGCCGTCGAACTGGCCAAGCGTCATCTCATCCAGCCCTGGCCGTTCGCCGGTTCGGTCGGTGCCGAAGCGCGCGCGCTGATCGGCGAAGGCGACGGCATCTACATCACCGACAGCACCGGCAAGCGGCTGATCGATGGGCCTGCCGGCATGTGGTGCGTCAATGTCGGCCACCGCCGCGAGGAACTCGCCAAGGTGATGTACGACCAGGCGATGGCGCTGTCCTACAACACGCCCTGGTACACGATGAACGCGCCGTCGGCGGAACTTGCCAAGCGCATCGCCGGCCATGCGCCAGGCGATCTCAGCCACGTCTTCTATACCACCGGCGGCTCCTCGGCCGTCGAGACGGCGCTGCGCTTCATGCAGTTCTACAACAATGTGCGCGGCCGACCGGAGAAGAAGCTGATCCTGAGCCGGGGCGGCGCCTATCACGGCTCGACCTATCTGTCGGCCTCGCTCAACGGCCGTCCGCGCGACCGCGACTGGATGGACGGCGCCGACGAGCTGGTGATCAAGCTGTCTTCGCCCGATCCGTTCCGCCGCCCTCACGGCATGAGCTTTGCCGCCTTCACCGATTTCCTCGTCGATCAGTTCCGCGACACGGTCGCCCGTGTCGGCGCTGACAAGATCGGCGCTTTTGTCGGCGAGCCGGTGCAGGCATCCGGTGGCGTCATCGTGCCGCCCGACGGCTACCTCAAGCGCATCCGCGAGATCTGCCGCGACAACGACATCCTCTATGTTTCCGACGAGGTGGTGACGGCCTTCGGCCGGCTTGGCCATGTCTTTGCCTCGGGCGACGTGTTCGGCATCGATCCTGACATGATCACCTTCGCCAAGGGCGTCACCTCGGGCTATTTCCCGCTCGGCGGTGTCATCATCTCGGAACGGCTGCTGGAAGAGCTGCGGCGGTCGAACCATCCCGACGCGATGTTCGGCCACGGCCTGACCTACACCAGCCACCCCGTCGGCTGCGCCGTGGCGCTGAAGAACCTCGACCTGCTGGAAGAAGGCGTGCTTGCCCATACACAGGACGTCGCGCCCTATTTCCAGGCGCAGCTGAAGACGCTGGAAGAGCTGCCGCTGGTCGGCGAGGTGCGTGGCCTGGGGCTGATGGGCTGCGTCGAATGCGTGGCCGATCGCGAAAGCAAGGATCCGCTGCAGCTAGACAAGGATGTCGGCAAGCGCATCGATGCCCATTGCCATGAACTCGGCCTGCTGGTCCGGCCGCTGATCAACATGTGCGTGATGTCGCCGCCACTGATCATCACGCGCGAGCAGATCGACGACATGGTCGGCATCTTGCGCGAGGGCATTTCGCGCACGATGGATGATTTGCGGAAAGAAGGCGTGTGGCGGGGGTAGCTTCCTTCTCCCCTATTGACGGGGAGAGGGGTCGACGGTTTCGCAAATTACCAACGTCGCCCCTAAGACCGCGACCTGAGCGCGTCGTTCAGATTCCACATGTCCTTCTCCTCGGGCGCGGTCTCCAGACCCAGAACCGGCAGCATCTTGCGCAGATGGTCGTGATGCGTGCGCACGCCATATTCGAGGTCCGAGAGATAAAAACCCTCGAACGCCTCGGACAGCATGGATTCGTTCGACCACACGGAAAGCTGGACGTCCTCCGACATCGTGTCGCGGTCGATGCGGAAGGAGAGGTAGCGGGCAGCGGCCTGCTCGCGGCTTTCGCCGCGGTAGCGGTAGATGGCGCCGCGCAGCAGGGTTTGCCCGGTCGACAGCGGAAACTCCTGATAGAACTGCACCGATTCCGGCATCACCGAAATGACCGCATTGGGGAAGATGCCGTAATAGACCCATGCCTTCTTCAAATAGTCGGGCAGATGCGTCGGCTCGGGCGCGATCTTGACATAGTTCTTGACGCTCCAGCGGCGGCCGGCATGCGGGTTGTAGGTGGCGAAGGAGCGCGACACACCGTTGATGAAGGGCTCGTCGAAATAGGTGGCGCCATAGAGATCCTGCAGCGCGGGATGCGCCATGGCGACGTGATAGCCCTCATTGTCGACATCGCGCACCGACTTCCAGTTGACCGGCGTCTTCTGTGTCCAGATGCCCCAGGAGGGCACCATGTCGGCGGCGTTGTAATGCGCGAATTCGGGCTCGATCGGCTTCATCAGCTCGGCGACCGAAGGCTGCGGCCCACCATTGCGGAAGCGGATGAAGATGAAGCCCATCCAGACTTCCAGATCGAGCGGCATCAAGCCGAATTCGGTCTTGTCGAGATCGGGGAAAGAGCGCGGGCGCGCGGCACCGCGTAGCGTGCCGTCGAGATTGTAGACCCAGCCATGGAACGGGCATACCAGCGCGTTCTTGCAATTGCCCTGGCTGTCGGCAACGACGCGGCTGCCGCGGTGGCGGCACATGTTGTTGAAGCCGCGCACGACGCCGTCCTTGCCGCGCACGATCAAAGCGCGTTCGCCGACCACGTCCATGGTCAGGTAATCGCCGGCATTCGGGATGTCCGAGACATGACCGACGATCTGCCAGTGGTTGCGAAAGACGTGCTCCTTCTCCAACTCGAGAAGGGCATCGGAATGGTAACTCCAGCCCGGTAGTCCCCGCCGGTCCCAATCGTTGGGGATCGCCACGTCACGGAGGTGCGGGTTCATAAACGTCTCTTCTTTTTGTTGAATACTCATTCAATAAAAGCATATTTTTCATTGAAATGCAATGGCTTGTGAAAATCCAACAGTTTCTAGGACTGAATCTTGATGTCGCCTGGAGCCAAAATCTGCGCGGCTGTCGGCCCGGAAAATCCCGGAGAATCCGGGTGTTAGTTACGTTTTCAGGGACACTGTCCCGGCACGACTTTGCGAGGCAGACGGAGCGGTGGACAAAGCGCCTTGCAGGGGCCGGAACGGGCTTGCCGGTCGTCGGTTTGGGCCGCGCTGCGGCGGCGCTTGGCCAGAGCAATCAGGGTCGGAATCGGGCGAAGACTCATTCTTCGAGGGATGTTCGAAACGCTGTGACCGGTTTTGCCCGATTCTGCCCGAAATACTGTTTCAGGGCGGTTACATTGTCAGACTTGCACCACCCTAACCCGGTTACACAGTGCGGCTAAGTTCGTTTCATCACCAAAAAGAAACTCAACGAAGGGAACGACGATGTATGCGAAAGTCCAGACGGCCCGTGGTGAGCGCGTCTTCCAGGCTCCTGAGCGCGATGACCGCCGCCCGAAACTGGCGCTGCGCCAGCGCGCCAGCGACCATCCCATGGCGATGTTCATGGTGCTGGCTGCTTGCGCCTTCATCGGCATGGCGTTCGCGCCGACAGTTGGGCCGGCCTTCGCTTCGCTGAATCCGCCAGCCAACCTCGTTGACGGTGCGCAGACGACGACAAGGACTGCGCGTCTGCCGATGCCGTCGACCGACTTCGCCTGCAAGGGCCAGGCCTGGGGCGCCGAGAGCATGGATTGCCTGCGCGCCATCGCTCAGCAGTCAGGAGCGCACAAGATCCGCGCGATCCGCATGATCGCCAATGCCGCGCCGTTGACCGGCACGCCGAACGTTTTCTGATTTTTGTCGAAGCCTGATCCCGAAACCGGTTCCCATCTCGGGATCATGCTCTGACCTCCCCGAGCGCTCCCTCCAGCGCGCTCTTCTTCGGCCCCCTGCCACGAGCCCGGCTGGGGGCCTCTTTTTTATCCTTTCAATGCCGCCTGTTCGGCAATGGCGGACAGCACGCTGCGTACATCCAGCGTGCTGAACGGCTTTTCCAGGATCTGCGGCCGCTGCTGCGCCGGCAAGGCCTCGATCTCTGCTTTCGCGCCGATCAGATCGCCGGTGACCAGCACGAAACGCTGCGCCAGGTCAGACCTTTCGGCGAGCAGCTCGCGGTAGATCGACATGCCGCTGATGCCGGGCATGCGCAGGTCCGAAAAGACGATGTCGGGCGGCATGTGGCCGCCCAGGGTGGCGGCGCCCGATTCCCAGACAGGTGCAATCCGCGACTTGATGCCCATCAATTCGAGAATATCGGAGAGCGAGCCGGCGACATCCGGCTCGTCGTCGATGATCAAGGCATGGCGCAAGCCGCTCGAGCGCGGCTGGTTCTCGCCGGCGCTGGCGGCGCCGGCCGCAATGGCCGGCATCTGGACCACGAAACGCGCCCCTCTCGGCAGCACTTCCTCGAACCAGACATTGCCATTGTGGCGCTCGATGATCGATTTCGAGATCGACAGGCCGATGCCCGTGCCGACGCCGACCGGCTTGGTGGTGAAATAGGATTCGAAGATGCGGCTGCGGATCGCTTCCGGCACACCGGGGCCATTGTCCTCGACCGAGAAGCAGGGGTTGCCCCGGTCGCCGCGGAACGTCCGCACCTTGATCAGCCGGTCGCCGGCGACGCCGGCCAAAGCATGCTGGCTGTTGATGAGGAAGTTGGCCGCCACCTGCGTCACATGGTCGGCGTCGGCCATGGCCAGCAGCGGGCCGGCGGCGAAATCGGTGTCGATGATGATGCCGCTTGATCGCGCGCCATAGGCGGTCACCTCGAGGGCTGCGCGGATCACCTGGTTGAGATCGGTCTCGGCTTGGGCTGCGGGATGAAGGCGGACCATCGACAGGAAACTCTTGACGATGCGGCCGCAGCGCTCGGCGGCGGCGCGCACTTTCTCGGCACGCACCTTGGTCTGCGGATCGGAGGCGAATTCGTGCAGCAGCGTCGATTGCGCCACCACCACGGCCAGCGGGTTGTTGAGCTCATGCGAGACGCCGGCCAGCAACGAACCCATCGCCGCCATCTTCTCGTTCTGGTGCAGCTTCTCGCGCTGGCGACCGATCTCCTCCTCGGCGCGCAATTTGTCGCGCAGGTCGCGGATCGAGCCGAAGATGAGGCGGCGGTCGGCGACCCGCATCTCGGTTGCCGTCAGCTCGATCGGGAACACTTCGCCGGCGGCGTTCTGGGTCACTGTCTCCAGCCGCTGGCCGACCATCGGCGCGCCGCGGCCGGACATGTATTCGGCCCCCGACGAATAGCCCTTGCGGTAGTATTCCGGCACGACGGTGTCGAGCAGGTCCTTGCCGAGGATATCGCTGCGCAGGTAGCCGAACATCTTTTCGGCGGCCGGGTTGAACTCGATGATCGAGCCGGTCTCGTCGATGACGATGATGGCATCGAGCGAGGCTTGCAGCATGGTGCGGCGAATGACCTCGCTGGCATGGGCGTCGGAGGGCGATCGTTCGATGGCGTCGCCGATGGCGAGCGCGATGATGTGCAGCGTCGCTTCTTCCTCATCGGTCCACTCGCGCTCGTCGACGCAGTCATTGACCGCCAGCGTGCCCCACAGATGGCCATGCGCGAAGACCGACACCGACAGGAACGACTTGATGTTCTGCTTTTCGAAGTCGGTTCTCAGGAAGCCTTCGAGATTGCGCGTATGCCCGGCGAAGATCTTGCCTTGCCGTTCATCCTCGGCCACCCGCTCCAGCAACGGGTCCGAATTGACGACCGACTGCATGATGACGGTTGGGGATGCCAGTTCTCCGCCGAAGTCGGGGTCGATCCAGTAGGCGGCGACCGACTGGGCGAAGCCCTGGCCGGGCAGCTCGCGCAAGCGAAACAGGATGCCGCGCTGGCATTCCATGGCACGGCAGAGCGTTTCCAGGATGCCCTCCATCTCGCGCTGCCAGTCGCCGGCCTCACGCAGCCGGCGAACGACGCGCACGGCCGCCATCGCCGCGCCCTGCCTGAGCCCTTGCATATTCGTGCTTGCTGCTTCAGCGGTCATCGTCTGCCGTCTTTCCAGAGTCGTGCCAATTTCGATCGGCTCGCAACGGCCGCGAAACCGAACCCTCTGGCCTCGGTGCTCAGTTGCTGTCGCCGGTCGGCAGCGAGAAGATATAGCCTTCCCCGCGCACCGTGCGCAGGAATTTCGGATTGGCCGGGTCCGTCTCGATCTTCTTGCGCAGCCGCATGATGCGAATGTCGACCGCGCGCGACGATTCCGGGTCTTCGGTGAAGCCGATCGCCTCGGAGATCGCGGCGCGGGTCAGCAGCCGGTTGGCGCGGGTCAGGAAAACCTCCAGCACGTCGAATTCGCTCTTGGCCATGTCGATCACCGAGCCATTGGCGCCGGTGACCAGCCTGCCGTCGAGATCGGCCTGGAAAGGGCCAAAGACAACGGAACGGCGATCCGTCGCGGCCTTTTTGCCCTGAAGCTCCTGCGGCTGGGGAACCCGGCGCAGCACGCTGCGGACCCTTGCCAGCACTTCGCGCAATTCGTAGGGCTTGACGATGTAGTCGTCGGCGCCGAGCTCCAGCCCGACGATGCGGTCGAGCGCGGTGCCGGCGGCGGTCGCGTAGATTATGCCGATCGGCAGCCGCGAACGCAGCCAGCGGCCGAGCGACAGGCCATCCTCGCCCGGCATGGCGATGTCGAGGATGGCGAGATGAAACGACTGCGTTTCAACGAGGCTGCGCGCGGCGGCCGCACTTTCAGCGGTGACCACGTCATAGCCGGCGGCGCCCAGATATTCGGCGACCGCGTCCCTTAGGTCGGGCTCGTCCTCGACGATGACAATTCTTCCCCGCACGATGCCTTCGCTCCCACTTTCAGTGGAAAGTAGATTGGGTATAAACATGATGTCCAGCACTCATATCCGGTTGCCAAGAAACGGTTGGAGAATATATGGCCGCACGATCCGTCATTGCGCTCGTTTCGGTCGCCGAAGTGGTCGCGACCGAACTCGCCGACCATCTCGAGCGGCGTGGCCACGATGTGCATCAGGCGCGGCAGCCATGGGAGGCTGAATCGCTGCTGTCGGGAAAGGGCATCGACGTCGTCGTCGTCGGCGACAGCCTCAGCCAGGCGGACGGGCGGGACCTGCTCAAGCGTCATGGTGGCGAGGGCGGGCCGGATTTCATCCTGATCTGCCGGCCGGCCGATCTCGTCGACAAGGTGCTGGCGCTCGAGCTTGGTGCGGCCGACGTCGTCGAGAGCCCGCTCAATGTCAGGGAACTCGCCGCTCGTGTCGGCGGCCTGCTTTCGCGGCGCGGCAGGGGCACCCAGGAACTGATCGTGCTGGAGAACGCGACCGTCGATTTGAGATCGGCCATGGTCATGCATCGCTCCGGCACAGAAGAGCAGCTTTCGCCCGGTCAGGTGGCGCTGCTCAGGCTGTTCCTGGCCAGTCCGCGCAAGGTGCTGACGCGTGACGATATCATTGCCGCGGCACCGGCCGAGAACGCCGACGCCTTCGATCGCTCGATCGATTCGCGCATCGTGCGGCTGCGCCGCAAGCTCGATACCGACACCATCACCACCATACGCGGCGCCGGCTATCGGTTCGATCCGCCGCAGCAATTCGCCGACTGACGGCTGGGCACTGACGCCATCTCTTCGTTCGAGCATCGGAGTTTCCACCTGGGGTCCGATGCTCCTGACGCTCAGCGCACCACCAGCATCGACGGACCCGATGGCATGTCATTGCCCATGTTGAGTTCGCTCGCATGGGCGCGGTCCCTGAGCAGGACGGTGGCAACGCCGGCAAAGCCGAGCAGGCCCTGCGCGTAGAGCAGTGCAGAAAGCACCGAAGCGGCAAATTTCGTGTTCATCGTATCAGTTCCCCAAATGTTGCAGGTCGCTTCAGGATACTCCCGAAGTGCCCGCGCCGCTCACGGAGCCCCCCGCAGCGGCGCGGGCCTTCGGTCCTCTCGGCAGCAAGTTGCCGGAGGGGCCGCGCACTCCCGTCAGCTTAAGACCGACCCGCCAGAGGGCCTTGAGCCGAGCGATGCGCAGGCTGGAAACAATCCAGACCGTGGCAAAAAACAGTGCGGCATGCAGTGTCGAAATCTCGCCTGACGTCATCGCGCCGAGCCTTGCCAGAGGGTTGCCGGCAACCGTGCCGACGCCGCCGATGACCGCTGCCGCGATGCTGATCCTGAGAACCCAGGACAGTGCGTTCGATTTCGTTTCCATTTTCGTTACCGGCTGTTTTCGTTGCGTCAACTTTGCTTGCGGCCCGTATCCGGATCATGCCGCTTGGAGTCGCGCATTGTTGCCGATTGGTTTCGAGATCGATGACCTTTGTTTCGTATGCAGGAATTCGCACTTTCGTTTAGGGGAAAATACCCATGTTCGTGATTCTGGCCTCGTCAGCAAGCTGCATCTGATCCCCATTCTCGGCTCCGTCAGCGGCTCCTTCTTGTTAACCAGAGGAAACAGAATCGAAACACAAACGAGCATTTCACGAAATCTCGTCGAAACATGACGTTGGGATAAGCAGCCATCGAATTGGAGCCGGCCAAGCCCGGCAGAGAGAGGGGATATCATCATGCATACCGCCATTTCCGCAAAGCTCATCAACGTCGCCGCCGCCGCCCTGACCGGTGCGGCACTGCTGTTCGGCGCCGGCTCTGGCGCCGCCCATGCCGCCAACAAGATCGTGGCGCGCGTTTCGCTTTCACAGCAGGTCATGGAGGTCTCGGTCGATGGTCGGCCGGCCTTCGCCTGGAAGGTTTCCACCGGCGATGGGGCCCATGTGACGCCGACCGGCTCGTTCAAGCCTACGCGCATGCATGAGATGTGGTATTCGAAGAAGTACGACAACGCGCCGATGCCGCATTCGGTCTTCTTCAGCGGCGGCTATGCGGTGCATGCCACCAATGCGATCAAGCGCCTCGGCCAGCCGGCTTCGCATGGCTGCGTGCGGCTGCATCCCGACAATGCCGCCGATTTCTATCAGCTTGTCGAAATGTTCGGGCCGACCAACACCAGCATCGTCATCGTCAAGTAGCAGGCTGTGGAACGGGCCGGCCAACTGCCGTGCCTCGTTCGAGACTCCCGCGGGTTCTCGCGGTATTGAGCCTAGCCCAAAAAAAGAGGCCGGAATTTCCGGCCTCTTTTTTGTCACCTGTTTTTCGCAATTCCGGACGGAAAACCGCTACACACTTTTCCTGGAATTGCTCTAGTTCGGCAGTGCCGGCATCAGCTTGGGATCCGGCTTCTCGGCCAGATGCGGCAGGTCTTTGCTGGCAATGAAGGTGTAGAACATGGGCACGACGAAGAGCGTGAACATGGTGCCGACCAGGATGCCAGTGAAGATCACCAGGCCCATCGAATAACGGGCCGCGGCACCCGCACCGCTGGACGTGATCAGCGGCACGACGCCAAGCGCCATCGCCGCCGTCGTCATCAGGATCGGCCGCAGACGCACCTTGGCCGAGGCGATGATGGCGTCACGGCGGCGCATGCCGTGGATTTCTCGCTGCTGGTTGGCGAACTCGACCAGAAGGATGCCGTGCTTGGTGATCAGGCCGATCAGCGTGATCAGGCCGACCTGCGTATAGATGTTGAGCGTGCCGAGACCCAGATTGAGCGGCACGATGGCGCCGAAGATCGACAGCGGCACCGCCATCATGATGATCAGCGGGTCGCGGAAGCTTTCAAACTGCGCCGCCAGCACCAGATAGATGACGATGACGGCCGCCGCAAAGGCGATCAGGATGGTGTTGCCTTGTTCCTTCTCCTGCCTGGACTGGCCGGAGTAGTCGATGAAGAAGCTATCGGGCAGGCTCTCCCTGGCTATGTCCTCCAGTGCCTTCAACCCGTCGCCGGTGGTGACGCCGGGCAGTGGGAGCGCGGAAATCGTCGCTGAATTCAGCTGGTTGAACTGCTCGATGGCCGCCGGTGCCGCATTGTTCGAAATCTTCACCACGGCCGACAGCGGCACCATCTCGCCCGTCACGCTGCGCACGAAGTATTCGCCGAGCTTTTCGGGATTGTCGCGGAATTCCTGCGGCACCTGCGGGATGATGTCGTAGCTGTTGGAGTCGCGATCGAACTGCGCCACTTCGGCACCGCCGACCAGCAGCGTCAGCGTCCGGCCGATATCGGCGATCGGCAGGTTGAGAGCCGCGGCGCGGTCGCGATCGATGGTCACCGTCACCTGCGGTGCGTCATAGGCCATCGAATTCTGCACGACGATGAAGCGGCCGGAGGCCTGCGCCTTGTTCTTGATCTGCTCGGCCACCTCGTACACTTCCGAGGAATCGCCGGTCGATCGCACCACCATGGCGATGGGCAGGCCGCCGCCGGAGCCCGGCAGCGTCGGGGGCGCAAAGACGAAGGCCTGGACACCCGCCACCTTGGCGAGACGGGCCGTAATGTCGGCCTGCAATTCCTTTGAATTGCGCTTGCGATCCGCCCAGTCCTTGAAGGCAAAGCCGACGAAGGCGCTGTTTGTCTCACCGCTGAAGGCGACGGCGGAGAACTGCGCCCGCGTCTCGGGAATATCCCTTACAAGGCCGAGCATCTGGTTGACGTATGTCTCGGTGTAATCGGACGTCGCATAGCGTGGCGCTGTCACGATCGAGAGCAGAAAGCCCTGATCCTCTTCCGGCGCCAGTTCAGTCGAGGTCTTGGTGAACATGAAGCCGGTCACGCCGACAAGCGCAAGCACGATGATCAGCGTCAGCGGGCGATAGTTCAGCGAACCGGTGACGGCCCTCTCGTAGACGTGTTCGACCCGCGCGAAGGTGCCGTCGACAATGCGCTGGAAGCGGCCGGGCGTGCCGGACTTCAAGAGGCGCGCCGACATCATCGGCGTGATGGTGACGGCGATGACGCCTGACAGCACCACCGAGCCGGCGAGCGTGACGGCGAATTCGCGGAACAGCGCGCCGGTCAGGCCGCCGGTGAAGGCCAGCGGCGCGAACACGGCGGCCAGCGTCATCGTCATGGCGACGATGGCCGAGGCGATTTCGCGCATGCCGCTGAATGCCGCCTGCATCGGCGACATGTGGTCTTCTTCCATGTGGCGATGGATGTTCTCCACCACCACGATGGCGTCATCGACGACAAGGCCGATCGCCAGCACCATGGCCAGCAGGGAGAGAAGGTTGATCGAATAGCCGACCGCAAACAAAAGGAAACAGACGCCGATGAGCGACAGCGGGATGGTGACGATCGGCATCATCACCGAACGGAAAGAGCCAAGGAACAAAAGGATGACGACGATGACGATGGCAACCGCCTCGGCGATGGTCTTGAACACCTCGTCGATCGAGGCACTGATCTGCCCGGTCGCATCGTAGACGACCTCGATCGTCATGCCTTTCGGCAGCGTCTCTTGAATCTGCGGCACGAGCTTGGTGAGCGCCGCCGCCGTGGTCAGCGGGTTGGCCGCCGGCGTCGGGAAGATGGCGAGGAAGGTGCCGGGCTTGCCGTTGAAGCTGACCCTGGTGTCGGTATTCTCGGCGCCGAGCTCGACGCGAGCCACGTCGCGCAGCCGTACCACATTGCCATCGGTCGAGCGCAGCGGCAGCGCGGCGAACGCTTCCGGCGTCTGCAGCGTCGAGCGCACGGTGATCGACGAGACGACATACTCGTTCTGTGTATTGCCGGGCGCCGAGAGGAAGTTGGAGTTGTTGATCGCCTCCAGAACTTCGGAGGCCGTCACGCCGCGCGCGGCAAGCTTGACCGGGTCGATCCAGACGCGCATCGAGTATTCCTGGGCGCCGAAGATCTGAACGTCGGCGACGCCTTCGACCGTCGACATGCGTGGCCGGATGACGCGCTCGATATACTCCGTCAGCTGCTCCTTCGTCATGTTCGGATTCTGCATCGAGATGTACATCATCGCGAACTGCTGGCCGGTGCCCTTGACGATGACGGGATCCTTGGAGGCGTCCGGCAAGGTGCCGCGCACGCCCTGGACCTTGGACAGCACTTCGGTCAGCGCGACGTCGGGGTTGGAGCCGAGCTTCATCTGCACCGTCACGGTGCTGGAGGACGGACGGCTCGACGAGGTGACGTAGTCGATGTTTTCGGTCGAGGCGACGGCGCGAGCGATCGGGGCGGAAATGAAGCCCTGGATCAGGTCGGCGCTGGCGCCCGGATACGCCGTCGTGATGGTGATCGCGGTTTCGTCAACCTTCGGATACTGCCGGATCGACAGGTTGAAGATGCCCTGGAAACCCAGGAGCAGGATCATGCAGGCCAGGACGGTCGAAAGGACAGGCCGGCGAATGAAGAGATCGGAAAAGCTCATTGCGGGTCGGCCTGCTTGTTCGCCGATTTGGTCGGGTCGATGGTGTTGTCGACGGCTACGGACATGCCATTGAATAGCCGGTTCTGACCGGCGGTAACGACCTCGTCACCGGCCTTCAGCCCCTCGACGATCTCGACCATACCTTGATTGCGGCGGCCTGGCTTGACGAAGACCTGCGACAGCACCAGCGCAGGCTTGTCGCCTTCCGCCGCCGGCTTGGCCGGATCGGCAGGCTTGTCCGCTGGCTTTGCCGCATCGGCGGCAGGCTTGGTTGCATCAGCCGCCGGCTTCATGGCATCAGCCGGCTTGGCATCAGCCGGCTTGGTGTCTGCGGGCTGGGCGTCCGCCGGTTTCTCGGTTGCCGACGCGGCGGGCTTTTCTTCCGGCTTGGCTGCTTGCGTGGGGGGCGCTTCGGCTGGCTTCGCCGGCTGCACCACGAATATATAGTCGCCATAGAGGCTGGTGGTCAGCGCCGTCTGTGGCAGCGCCAGCACATTCTGCTCTTCAGGCAGTTCGACACGAACCTGCACGAACTGGCCGGGGGTCAATTTGCCTTCGGTGTTGGCGACCTCGGCCCGCACGTTTACCAGCCGGCTCGAAGGGTCGATTTTCGGGTCGATGCCGCGAATGGTGCCGGCGTAGGGCATCTCGCCGCCGCCGATTCCCAGCCGCACCGTTTGACCGATCTTCAGCGAAGGCAGCTGTTGTTCCGGTACCGTGAAATCGACCCGCATCGTGTCGAGATCCTGTAGCGTCACCACTACGGTGCCGGGCGCCAGGTATTGGCCGAGGTCGATTTTCGGGATACCCACCGTGCCGCTGAAAGGCGCCGTCAACTGCTTTTGGTCGAGCACCGCCTGCAGTTTGTTCACTTGCGCGGCAGTTGCCGATGCGGTTGCCCGCGCCGTGTCGAGCGTAGCCTCTGCGTTAACGCCGCGCCTCTGCAGTTCAATGGCGCGCGTCAGCGCCATCTGGACGAGCGCCACTTGCGCCTTCGTCGCTTCTAGATCCGCGCGCTCGACCGCACCGTCGAGTTGCAGCAGGACCGCGCCGTACGCAACCTTCTGATTGGCGTGAAACAGGATCTCCTTGACGATGCCGGTGGTTTCAACCGTCAGATCGACACCACGCACCGCCCTGACCGTGCCGATCGCCTCGACGCCCGGTGTCCAGGTCAACGGCTTGGCGATCGTCGTCGACACGGTCGCCGCCGGTGGTTTCATCGAGGCGAAATACTGCTTAATGCCGTTGTCGCGCAGGAAGTTAAAGCCGACAATGCCGCCGACCACGACGACGAGGACGAGCAGAACAAGGGCGATGATGACGATACGAAGGATGCGCTTGAACAAGGAAGTCCCCTCAGTCGAAATCCGGCGCGAAGCTCGGACATCGGGACACATATCGACTGCAGGTCCCGATTTCAAATAATGGCGGTCTTACTGTACCGTCTGGACGGTCTTGTCAATTGGGCCTAAGCTTGCGATGGGAGGGGCCATGAAAGCTCCAAGATCGAACTCGCGCGAGAAAATTCTCGCCGCAGCGGCCGATGTCGCACGAGAATCCGGCCCCGGCAGCCTGTCGCTGGAAGCGGTCGCCAGCCGTGCCGGCGTATCGAAGGGCGGGTTGCTCTACAATTTCCCGACCAAGGCCAAGTTGATGCAGGGACTGGTCGAGGGCTATTTGCGTGAATTTGGGCAAGCGCTCGAATCCGCCAACAGCAACGACAAAGGCGAAAACCCGCTCGCCGTCTATATCAGGCTGTCGGCAAGTGATTGCGAGGACAAGCAGCCATCGGCATCCTGGATCTTTTCGGCGATCGCCGAGGATCCCGATTTCATGACGCCGATAAAGACCTTCAAGCGGCAGCTTTTCGAACGGCTGAAGGGCGAGACGCAGGATCTGAAGTCGCTGCTGGTCTGTTATCTCGCCATTGAGGGGCTGCGCAGCATGAACCTCTTCGATGCGGATGTCCTGTCGAAAGACGAACGGCGACTGCTGGTGTCGTCCCTGCTTGAGATCGCGGGATCGCCACAGACCCGCGAGGACATCGATCAGGGCTGATCCAGGCAGGCCTTGCCGGTTGCCGGGTCAAACAAGCGAAACGCTGTCTCGTCGAAGGCGAAGCTGCATGTTTCACCCTTGGCAAGCCGGGTCCGTGGCGGCAGGCAAGCCGTCAGCCGCTGTGGGCCGATGCGGGCCGTGGTGACCAGTTCGGGTCCAGTCAGTTCGACGACCTCGATCTCCACGGGCAACGACAAGTCCGTCGCAGCACCGGTCGCCACGCGAAGCGCTTCGGGCCTGATGCCGACGACGACCTTTGCGCCGTCACGGGCCGAGTTCCGATAGCGTGCAGGTACGGGTATCCGCACGTTGGTATCGGCAATGGCCAGCCTTCCGTCGGCGACGACCGCTTGCAGCATGTTCATCGATGGCGCGCCGACAAAGCCCGCGACATAGAGCGTCGCCGGCTGGTTGTAGATCTCTTCGGGCGTGCCGAGTTGCTCGATCCTGCCATCGCGCATCACCGCGATGCGGGTCGCCAGCGTCATCGCCTCGATCTGGTCGTGGGTGACGTAGACGATCGTGGTCTGCAGCATCTGGTGCAGGCGCTTCAGCTCGGTGCGCATTTCAAGGCGCAGCTTGGCGTCGAGATTGGACAGCGGTTCGTCGAACAGGAAGACCTGCGGCTTGCGCACCAGCGCCCTGCCAATGGCGACGCGCTGGCGCTGGCCGCCGGAAAGCTGGCTCGGCTTGCGGTCGAGCAGGGTCTCGATCTGCAGCAGTTTCGCCGCTTCGCGCACGGCCTTGTCGCGCTCGTCGGCGGCAACCCCGCGCATCTCCAGGCCGAAGCCGATGTTGCGGTGGACAGTCAGGTTCGGATAGAGCGCATAGGACTGGAAGACCATGGCGATATCGCGGTTCTTGGGATGAACGCCAAGGATCGAGCGGCCGCCGATCAGCACATTGCCGCTTGTCGCTTCGGCCAGCCCGGCGATGATGTTGAGCAGCGTCGATTTTCCGCAGCCCGACGAGCCGAGCAACACCAGGAATTCGCCGCTCTGCAGCGCGATGTCGATGCCTTTCAGCGTCTCGACACTGCCGTAACTCTTGCGGATGTCGCGGATTTCAAGCGCGCTCATGGATGGATTCCCTGTACTGCATCGGCCCACCATAGTTGCGGGGCAAGGTGGAAATCGCGCGCGAGGCCACATGCGTCGCGGCGGAGAGGCAGGCCGATAGCGGTTGCTCCTGGGCCAGTGCGGCGAGGAAGGCGGCGTTGAAGACATCGCCGGCGCCGATCGTGTCGACCACCCGGACATCGGGCGCGACGGCTTCGACGAGTGCCCCATCCGGGCCGATGGCGATGGCGCCCAGCGGCCCGCGCTTGACGACGAAGGTCGCGCCTTCCCTCATGCTCGACCGGATCTCGCGCGCGGCCTCCACAGGGCTCTGCATTCCGGCCAGGGTCACGGTCTCGACCTCGTTGAACAGCGCCAGCTCGCAGCGCGACAGCCATGCGCGGGTGGCCGCGCAATTGGCCTCGGTCCAGCCATCGATCGGCCAGCCGGTGTCGAGCGCGACGGCAATACCATGGCTGTCCGCCCAGTCGAAAAACGCGTCGTAGTCGCGCGTCAGATCGTCGGTCAGGAAGGAGCCGCACAACAGCGCGTAGCCGCCTGAGAGCGCCCTGCCGTCGAGAACGGCGAGCACGTCGGCGAGGCTGAAGCGCGGCAGATGTCCACGTGTGGTGAAGAAGGTCCGCTCACCGTCAGGGTGGGTCATGCCGACGGACAGCGTCGTGCCTTCAGGCCGGACCGGCCATTTCTCGGCATGGCGGCCGAAGGCCTCGCGAAGCCAGCGGCCGAACTGGTCGTCGCCGACATTGGCGGCAACGGCGAAATCGACGCCCAGCGCCTCCCAGGCCAGAGCGCTGTTGCCAGCCTGGCCGCCGACGCGCAATTCGTCGTGGTCGACGACGGTCTCCGTTCCGGCGACAGGCCACGGCGCTACCGGGCCGACAATCAGGTCGACATTGACGTTGCCGATCACCGCAAGCGGACGCATCACTCGCTCCTGGTGATCTTGGTGGAGCGGACAGGCGTGCCGGCGTTGTCGACGCGGGCATCGGCGAAGGCGATCATCAGGCGTTGCGCTACAGGCAGCATGGCGAAGATCGCGGCGAGGCCGGAAGCCGGCTTGAATGAAAGCGTGATGGCACCCGCAACAGGCGATTGCCCGGACGAATCGAAGATGACGAGCGGTGCGCCGGCCTCGACCACGGACAAGGCCATGGCGGTCACCAGCTCCGACGTCGGGTCGTTGCCGCGAAACAGTATGACGCCGACGTGCGGGCCGAGCATCTCCATCGGTCCGTGACGCAACTGGCCACCCTCCAGCGAAAAGCATGGCAGTCGCGACAGCTCGGTGAAGCCAAGTGCCAGCGCTTCGGCGAGACCTTGCAGCCGGCGGCCCGAGGTGACGATGGTCGTGACCTTGGCCAGAGCCGTGAGTGCCTGCGCGATGTCATTGTCTTGTGGCTGATCCAGGGCGCCAAGCGCGGCACTCGGATCCTCGCCGAGTGCGGCTAGGATCGCCAGATGCAAGGCGAAGGTCACGGTCAGGCTGCGGGTCGCGGCGAACGCCAGTTCGGTGCCGCCGGCGCCGACCAGGCAAGGTACGGTGCGAGCGAGGAACGAGGCGCCTTCAAGCGTCAGGCCGAAAACATCGGCAGTGCTGCCGATCTCGGAGAACCATCTGACGACCTCGGCACTTTCGCCGGACTGCGAGGTGACGAGCACCGTCCTGCCCGTCAGCAGCAGCGGCTGGCCGAGTTGCTCGGAAAGCGGCAGCGCCAGCGCATCGATGCCGAGCGCGCGGTAGAGCGGCTCGACGGCGCGACCGACGGCATGTGAGCCGCCCATGCCGAGCAGCAACAGCCGGCCGGTCCGCCGGATCGAGGCGGCGACCTTTGCCGCCATGGCCGTGTTGTGTTCGAACGACGCGATCGCATCGGCATGCTGGCGCGCCATCTCGCGGTCGATCGCGGCCAGCCCGACCGGCCGGGGTTTTGCTGCACTCATCGTCATCCTTTCACACCGCCGCTGGTCAGGCCGGAGATCAGGGCGCGCTGCATGACTAGGCCGATCAGCACCGGCGGCAAGGCGGCCAGCACGCCGGCCGTGGCGATCAATCCGTAGTCGGAAACACGACCGCCGGCCAAATCGGCGATGGCGACGGTCAAGGTCTTGGCGCGCTGGTCCGAGGTGAACAGCAGCGCATAGAAGAATTCGTCCCAGGCAAGCAGCACGGCAAACAGCGCCGATGTCGCCATTACAGGTGCGGCCAGCGGCAGCGTGATGATGCGCAAAGTCTGGAACAGGCCGGCGCCGTCGATCATCGCCGCCGCCTCGATTTCGCGCGGGATCGAGTCAAAGCCCGCCTTCATCAGCCAGGTGGTGAAGGGCGCCAGTATGGTCAGGTAGACCAGTGCCAGACCGAAGACATTGTTGAGCAGGCCGAGATACGACAGGCCCATATAGAGCGGCACGGCCAGCGCCACCGGCGGCAGCATATAGGTGGCGATGACCATCGACAGCGACCAGCCGATCGACGGTGTGCGCGACACGGCCCAGCCGGCGGGGATCGCCAAGGCGAGCGCCGCGATGGTCGCCATGCCGGCAATCTCGAGGCTGTTGCGCAGCGATGAGGTGAAGGCAGCGCCGGCGCTGTTTTCGGCCGTCGACAGCAATTGCTGGTAGCGGGAGAAGTCAGCACTTTGCGGCCACCAGCGCAGCGGCTTGGCGGCAAGGTCGGCGGCAGGCGATATGCTCATGATGAACAGCCAGGCGATGGGCGCCAGGATGACGGCGGCGAGCAGCAAAGCGCAGGCATGGATGAGGATGCTGAAGGCGGGGCTCTGGCGTTCCATCAGGCGGCACTCCCGGCGGTCTTCCGCACCAGCGCCGCATAGGCGACGGCCAGCACGGTGACGAGCAAGGTGACGATCAGCGCCAGCGACGCGCCGGAGCCGGCGCGCTGGAAGGAAAAGGCCTCCTGGTAGACGAGGATCGACAGCGTGCGGGTGCTGTTGGCCGGGCCGCCGCGGGTCATAACCCAGATGATGTCGAAGACCTTGAAGGCCTCGATGGTGCGCAGCACCAGCGCGACCATCAGCGGGCCGGCGAGATAGGGCAGGATGACGAAGCGGAAGCGGTTGAAGGGCCCGGCGCCGTCGACGAGTGAGGCGGCAGTGATGTCACGCGGCACCGCCTGCAGCGCTGCCAGCGCGATCAGCGCCACCAGCGGAAAATTCTTCCAGCAGTCGGCGACGATCAGCGCCGCCAGCGCCGTACCCGGCTCGCCGAGCCAGGAACGGTAGGCGTCGATGAGGTGCAATTGTGTGAGGGCGGCGTTCAGCGCGCCATATTCGGGATTGTAGATCAGCCGCCACAGCGTGGCGTTGACCACCGTCGGCAGCGCCCAGGGCAGGATCATCAAGGCCCGCAGGATGGCGCGGCCATGAAACTGCTGGTTGAGCAGCAGCGCCGCGAGAACGCCGATCACCATTTCGGCGGCGACCGAAATCACCGCGAAGAGTGTCGTGGTGACCAGCGTGCGCGAAAAATTCGAGCTCGACAGCATGTTCGCATAATTGTCGAAGCCGACGAAATTGCCGCCCGTGCCGACAAGCTTGGCGTCGGTGAAGGAAAGCCCGACGGTATCGACCAGCGGCCAGCCGATGACGGCGACCATGACCACGAGCAGTGGCAGCATCAGCAGCCATGCACGGGTTGTCATCCAGGTGCCCGACATCGGAGCAGCCCCTCTTCATTCATCGAGATTTCAGAAATAGCACGGGCGGCACTCGCGCATGACCCCGGAAATCGGAACCGATTTCCGGAAAGGATCATGCGCAAGATCAGAAAGCGCTACAGCGTCCTTTGCCCGTCCAAGTGGACGGGCGGCGCTGTAGTGCCGCCCGTGGTTGGAGAGCAACGTCTTAGAGGCCGCTGTTTTGCGCGGCGGTCTTCAAGGCGTCTTCCGGCGAAGACTGACCAAGAAGCGATTCCTGGATCGCCTGCTGCAAGGCGGTCGACAGCTCCTGGTACTTCGGCGTGGTCGGGCGCGGATACATGGCAGCCAGGCCGACCTTGGCGGCGGCGATCAGCTCTTCCTGACCCTTGGTGACGGCCGGGTCGTCATAGGACGATGCCCAGATCGGCAGCGAGAGCTTGGCATACTGGTTTTGCGTCGCCTGCGAGGTCATGAATTCAATGTATTTCCAGGCCTCGTCCGGATGCTTTGAGACCGCGGTGACGCCAAGGCCCATCGAGCCGTTGACGGCCGACACCTCGCTGGTACCACTAACGCCTGGCGCCGGCACAACGCCGACCTTGCCCGCCACCTTGCTGTCCTTCGGATCGTTGGCCATGTTGTACATGTAGGTCCAGTTCAGCGCGAAGGCGGCGTCACCGTTCTCAAAGACCTTGCGCACGTCCTCTTCCAGGAACTCCTTGGAATTGGGATTGGTGAGGCCCGATTTGTAGCTGTCGACCATGTATTTCAGCGCCGCGACGCCGCCGCCATTCTGGAAGTCCGGCTTGCCGTCCTTGAGGAAGTCGCCGCCATAGGCGCTGACCAGCGTTGCGTAGTCGCAGATCGCGGCCTCGGCCTGCGACCAGCTCCAGGCGATCGGCGTCTTCAGCAGGCCCTTGTCCTTGATGATCTTGGCCTGTTCGCCGAGTTCTTCCCAGGTCTTCGGCGGCGTCTTGATGCCGGCCTTTTCCAGGATCTCCTTGTTGTAGAACAGGTATTTGGTGTCGAGGATCCACGGCATGCCGTAGTATTTGCCTTCATACACGACCGTGGTCCAGGCGCCGGGCAGCACGCCCTTCTTCATGTCGTCGGTGATCTTAGAAGACTCGTCGACCAGCACCTTGTTGGTGGCGTATTCGGCCGGCCAGATGACGTCGAACAGCACGACGTCGTAGCCACCGCCCGACCCCTGCGCGAGCACGGTCTTGTCGTGCAGGCCCTCATAGGGGACGAATTCGAGATTGACCTTGATGTCGGGATTGGCCTTGGTGAAGGCGTCCGTCATGGCGCGCACGTCAGCCTCGCTGTAGGCGGCCTGCGCCATGAAAAGCGCATTGATCGACGTTTCGGCGAAAGCATGGGGAACGAACAGTCCTCCGACAAAGACTGCGCCCAAGAGTGTCTTACCGATCGATTTCAGCATCTTCTTCTCCCATTTCCGATGTGGCGGGCCGGCGATTTGCGTTGCCTTCCCGGGTTGATGTCACGTGACCCAATGTTTCCCCGACCGTGGGCGGCGACTGGCACAAAGCCCTGGCCGTCTTCTTCTGCGGTCTGTTTCGCCATTAAGTCAATTCGCTTGACTTAATTAGTCGATCAATATCCTAATGGAGTCAAGAGGGAAACGCCGGTGGACGATATCAGCCCGATCCGCGCCAAGAGCGGCACCAATCAGGAAGGCACGAGCGCCCACAACCGTCGTGTCATGATCGAGGCGCTGCGTCTCAATGGTGCCCTGTCGCGCGCCGATCTGGCACGGGCGACCCAACTCACCAAGCAGGCGGTCTCCAACATCATCGAGGACCTCGAAAGCGATGGCCTGGTCGTTGCTCTCGATGCGGTGCGCAAGGGCAGGGGCCAGCCCTCGACCCCTTACTGGCTTGTTCCCGAAGGCGCCTTCGCCATCGGGCTGCAGATCGACCGCCATTTGACGCGGGCGGTCGCCGTCGACCTGGTCGGCAGCGTGCTGGCGCGGGCCGAGGCCAACCTGCCGTTCGATGAGCCATCGAAGGGCGTCGAGGTGATCCTCGGCCTGGTCGGCGGCGTCCGACGTGAACTTTCCGAGATCTCCGCCCAGTCCGAAGAGAGGCTAGTCGGCCTCGGCGTCGCCATGCCGGGTCCTTTCGGGCTGAAGAATTCGGACGACAAATGGATGATGCCGGCGTGGCAGAAATTCCCACTGCTGGAGACTCTGGCCGAAGGCACGGGCCTCAATGTCAGCCTGCAGAACGACTCCGCCGCCTGCGCGACGGCGGAACGCATCGTTGGCGCGGCGCACGGCGTCGATCACGCGGTCTGCCTCTACGTCGGTTACGGCATCGGCACCGGATTGATCCTCAATGGTGAGCTCTACAGCGGCGGCCATGGCAATGCCGGCGAGATCGGCATGGCGCTGCTGTCGCCGGCCGGCCCCGGCTCGACGCCGCTCGAACATCGCGCGTCGCTGGCTTCGCTTTACCAGCATCTCGACCTCAACCCGGCCGACAAAGACATCTACGAACAGATGAATGCGCTGGTCATGGCCGAGGATCCCAAGATCATGGCCTGGATCGATGGTGCAGCGCATGATCTGCGCTGGAGCGTGCATCTCATCGAAACGATCTTCGATCCGCAGACCGTCATCCTGACCAGCGGAGCGCCGGAAGCCCTGGCCCGCCGGCTGGTCGAGGCGATGCATCCGCTGCTGCCGTCGATTGCCGACCGACCAGGGCGGAATTTGCCGCGCCTGCAGCTCGGCACCACCGATCCCTGGTCGATCGCGCTCGGTGCTGCCGCGGCGCCGATCAGCCGGGCCTTCGATCCGCTGTTTTCGGCGATCCTGAAGACGCGCTCCAGCGGCGCCTGAGAGCATCGGTCACCACGCTTTTCGCCCCGGCGCATCCGCGGATATGGCGGCCGACATCGTCACACAGGGTTCATCGTGCGGACATAGCGTCTTTCTCGGTTCTTTGCTGCAATGCAATAGGAGTGGGACATGGTGGATATAGTTTCCAGTGAAGCGGGCATTCCGAGACCGGATCATCCGCTGGATAGTTCGGGTAGCGCGAAGTGGTTCCTGCCGGCCTTCGGCGTGCTGGTGCTCATCGGCGTTGTCTATGTCGGCTACGCGCTCAGCCAGGATCTGGCAGAGGCCAAGACCGTGCCGTGGATCCTGCTCGGTATTGCCTTGCTGATCGCGCTCGGCTTCGAGTTCGTCAACGGCTTCCATGATACCGCCAATGCGGTGGCGACGGTCATCTACACACGCTCCCTGCCGGCCGAGTTCGCGGTCATGTGGTCGGGCGCCTTCAATTTCCTCGGGGTTCTCACCTCGAGCGGCGCCGTCGCTTTCGGCATCCTGTCGCTGTTGCCGGTCGAACTGATCCTGCAGGTCGGCTCTTCCTCCGGCTTTGCCATGGTGTTCGCGCTGCTCGTTGCCGCCATCCTGTGGAATCTCGGCACCTGGTTCCTCGGCCTGCCGGCGTCGAGCTCGCACACGATGGTCGGCTCGATCATCGGCGTCGGCCTCGCCAACCAGTTCATGGCGCCTGCCGGCAGCGCCACCAGCGGTGTCGACTGGTCGCAGGCGACCAATGTCGGCATCACCTTGCTGGTGTCGCCGATCATCGGCTTCTTTGCGGCGGCGATCCTGCTCTATGCGATGAAGCTGCTGGTGCGCAATCCAGCGCTCTACGAAGCACCGAAAGGCAACACGCCGCCGCCGTGGTGGATCCGCGCCCTGCTGATCTTCACCTGCACCGGTGTCAGCTTCGCGCATGGCTCCAATGACGGACAGAAGGGCATGGGCCTGATCATGCTGATCCTGATCGGTGTCGTGCCGACGGCCTACGCGCTGAACCGCACGCCCGACATCAATTACCTCGAGGCCTACAAGTCGGCCTCCGCCAGCGTCGAGCAGGCGCTGGGCAAATATGCCAAGCCTGGCGTCACCGTCACCGATGCCAAGGCCGCTGTCCAGGATGCCGTGCGGACCCGGACCTGGAGCGACCAGACGACGGTCGCGCTGCAGACCTACATCCACAACACGACAGCGGGCCTGCAGCCCTATGCCTCGGTCGACAACGTGCCCACCGATCTGGTCAGCAACGCACGCAACGACATCTACCTGATCGGCGAGGCGCTCAAGCTGATCGACAAGAAGAAGTTGCTGCCGATGGAGGCGACCGATCTGAAAGCGGTCACCGACTACCACAAGGCCGTCGACAACGCGACGAAGTTCATTCCGATCTGGGTGAAGGTCGCCGTCGCCCTGGCGCTCGGCCTCGGCACCATGGTCGGCTGGAAACGCATTGTCGTCACGGTCGGCGAGAAGATCGGCAAAAGCCATTTGACCTATGGCCAGGGTGCCGCCGCGGAGCTTGTCGCGATGGTGACCATCGGCATGGCCGACCGGCTCGGACTGCCGGTGTCGACAACCCACGTACTGTCGTCTGGCGTCGCCGGAACGATGGCTGCCAACGGTTCGGGGCTCAATGGTCGACGGTGCGCAATCTGCTGCTTGCCTGGGTGCTGACCTTGCCGTGCTCGATCACGCTCGCCTTCGTGCTGTTCATCATCTTCCGCCAGGTGTTCTGAGCAGACAATCAACCATTGAAATGAAAACGGCGCCGGTTTCGGCGCCGTTTTTCGTTTGGGGCGGCTGTGGCGTGTTCGGGATTGTGTTCGGCCACGTGTCATTCAAGGCAAGGCCTTCGGGCACATTCCCATACGCCTGAAGGCCTTGGCCGGTGAACTGTGGATTTGCCGATGCCCTCGTCAGACGAAGGCGCCAGCTAAGACGTCAGGTTGGATCCTCGCGGTGCAGATCGTGGATGGCGACGCCCTCGACATTGGTCGGCAGTGTCAGCCACTGGCGATGGCGCAGCGTGCGCTGCGTGTCTTCCAGCCCCATCTCCCAGTGCTCGCGCATCGAGGTGCCGGAGAATTCGTAGTCCTTGGCGTGTCCCTCATAGCCTTTGTGCTGGTAGATCAGGTGGACGATGTTGACGACGCCGGCCTGCGAATAGTCCTCGATCAGCTCTTTTTCGCCTTCCTTCAACAGTTCGGCTGGCACGCGCTTCAGCGCCTCGAGCAGCTTCATCTTCAGCGCATGGATGCGCTGGAAATTGTCGGTGTTCTGCCGCGTGCGGCTGGAATACATGATGTCCTTGTGCCGCGACAGCACGTCGGCCATGCCGCGTGGCAAGGTGCCGCGCGCGCTGAACAGGTCGACCTGGAACACCAGCGAGGAGCGGTCCTCTTCCTGGTCGAGAAGGTATTGCAGCGGCGTGTTGGAGACGATGCCGCCATCCCAGTAGTATTCGCCCTCGATGCGGATCGACGGAAAGGCCGGCGGCAGCGCGCCGCTTGCCATGATGTGCTCCGGTTCGATGCGCACTTTCTCGGTGTCGAAATAGACGAAGTTGCCGGTCCTGACATTGACCGCGCCGACGCTCAGCCGCTTCTTGCCGTCGTTGAGGATATCGAAGTCGATCAGGGTTTCCAGCGTCTCCTTCAACTCGGCCGTGTCATAGAAGCTGGTGGCGCCGTCGGCTCCCGGCTGTTCGAACCAGGGATTGGGATTGCGTGGCTTGAAGAAGCCGGGCTGGCCCATTGTCATCGTCATCCACGAACTGGTGCGGTTGCGGATGTCGCGGTAGATGTCGCCTTCCGGCGTATAGGCCCAGATCTTGCGGCCCGAGATCGTCTGCCAGAATTGCTCGAGACGCTGCAGGCGGCGGCTTGATTCATTGCCGGCGATGATCGCCGCATTGATGGCGCCGATCGACACGCCGGAAAGCCAGCTCGGTTCGCAGCCGGCGTCGGCCAGTGCCTGATAGACCCCGGCCTGATAGGCGCCGAGCGCGCCGCCACCCTGAAACACCAGCGCGACGCGATCATACTGCGCCGAGATTTCCTCGATGGTGGCCGTGGCCTCCTTCGTGCGATTGCGTTCAAGCACGGCTTTGGTCTCCGACTTTGTTTGAGCATGATCTTGTCCGAAAACCGGTTCCCGCTTTTCGGGATCATGTTCTGTTTGGATGCGGTCAGGTGCGGTCGGCGAGATAGTCGTGCACCACCTCGCCCAGTCCAAGCGTCAGATCGGCGGTGAAGTGGACGGCGGACACGATGTCGAGGACCGGCAGCCGCGCCACGTCGGCCATGACGTGGGGCCGCAGATCGAGCGCTGCGGGCGCCGTCCAGGCTTCCTTCAGCGTGATGTCGGTGAGGTGGTAGCGGACCAGCTCGCAGATGCGCGGCGTGCCGTCGACATGGGGGATGATCTTGATCAGGAAATTGGGCGCTGCCAGTGAAGCGAGGACCGGATCGCGGTCGACGGCCTTGTGCTTGTAGCCCATGGTGCCGGTGGCGCACAGAACGCTGCCATAGTGCAGCGTGCCGACGATCACTTCGCCTTCATGCACGATCTTGGGGTTGGCCAGCTTCTTGGGAAAGCCCCACAGCTCGCGGCCGCCGGCGATCGGCGCATCGTCATCGAGATACATCGAATGGACATAGGCGCCGTGCTCGCCCTTGTAGCGCACCGGTATGACCTGGCCGGTCTCGGTGTAGTCGCCGAAGCCGGTCGAGTCCGGCATGCGGATGAACTCGTATTTGACCAGCGGCTCGTCAATTTCCAGCGGCTCCGGCACGACGGCCTCCAGGGCCTCGCGCGTGGTGCGATAGGTGATGATGACGTATTCGCGGTTGAAGAAACGATATGGCCCGGGCGGGAAAGACGGGTTGGTCAGCGGCATCGCATAGGCGCGCTTCAGGACATCGGCGATTTCCAAGCTGCACCCCCGGTTTCTTTCAGATCAAATTTCGTTCAGGAATGAACGCGCGAATGCGCAATTGATTATGTTGCACGGCACCATGACAGAGCCGTGTCAGCTCAAAGACCACGGCGCCAGGGGCCAAGGCGGTTGTCGCAATGCTGTAATCGCGCCGACATATCGCCATGGCATTGTCATGCTGCGGCGCACAAGGCCGCACCGTCTTTCGTTCCCTCCCACCTCTCGCGAGATCATCATGGCTTCCCTGTCCTCGAAGAACGCCCTCGTTACCGGCTCGACCAGCGGCATCGGTCTGGCCATCGCCCGCGCCTTTGCCGCCGAAGGCGCCAACGTCACCATCAACGGTCTGGGCGATGCCGCGGCAATCGAGCAGGAGCGGGCCGGCATCGAGAAGGATTTCGGCGTCAAGTGCCGCTACTCCGATGCCAACATGATGGGCGGTGCGGCGGTGAGCGCCATGGTGCATGAGGCCGAGGCGGCGTTTGGCAGTCTCGATATCCTGGTCAACAATGCCGGCATCCAGCATGTCGCGCCGATCGAGGACTTCCCGGACGACAAATGGGAAGCCATCATCCGTATCAACCTGCTCGCCGCCTTCTATGCGATCAAGGCGGCGCTGCCCGGCATGAAGGCACGCAAATGGGGCCGCATCATCAACACGGCTTCCGCGCACGCGCTGGTCGCTTCGCCGTTCAAATCAGCCTATGTGTCGGCCAAGCACGGAATTGCGGGACTGACCAAGACGGTGGCGCTCGAGGTGGCGCTTGACGGCATCACCGTCAACGCGATCGCGCCGGGCTATGTCTGGACGCCATTGGTCGAAAAGCAGATTCCCGACACGATGAAGGCGCGCGGCATGACCGAGGAGCAGGTCAAGCACGACGTGCTGCTGGCGGCGCAGCCGACCAAGGAGTTCGTCACCGTCGACGAGCTTGCGGCGCTGACGCTGTTCCTGTGCTCGGACTCAGCCAAGCAGATCACCGGCACCACCTTGCCGATGGACGGCGGCTGGACCGCACAGTAGAGGGTAGTCAAGGCGTTCCGTTTGCCGGCTGGTGCCGCCAGGCGCGCCGGCAGGAAAGCATTCCGGTCAGGTCCATGAAAGTCATTCAGATATCCGATCCGCATCTGATGACGCCGGGCGGTCTTCTATACGGCTCCAATCCGCTCTCCAGGTTGGAAGCCTGCCTTGCCGACATCGGCAGCAACCATGCCGACGCCGATCTGGTGGTGATTTCCGGGTACCTGACCAATGACGGCGAGCGCGCCGCCTATGCTGCGCTGAGGGAAAGACTGGCAGGGTTCGGTCTGCCCTGCCGGCTGATGCTCGGCAACCATGACGACCGGGCGCTGTTTCTCGAGATGTTTCCGGAGGCAGCCGCAGAGCGCGGTTTTGTCCAGAGCGTCGTCGACAGCCGCGAAGGCCGCCTGATCCTGCTCGACACGCTGGACAGCGGACATGTCGAAGGCAAACTATGCGCAGCGCGTCTCGACTGGCTGGATGAACGGTTGCAAGAGGCCCGCGATCGGCCGGTCTTCCTCTTCATGCACCATCCGCCGTTCCGGATACACATCCCCGAGCTCGACCGTGTCCGGCTCGCCGATGCCGATGCCTTGCATGCGGTTCTGCTGCGTCACGGCAATGTTCGCCACATCTTCGCCGGACACGTCCACCGGCTGATCGCCGGCAACTGGCGCGGCATTCCCGTCAGCACGCTGCGCAGCACCAATCATCAGACCGCGCTCGATTTCTCGCAGAGCTGGAGCCTCGGCCATGAGCCGCCGGCCTATGCCGTGATCCTGATCGATGCGGATGGGGTGATCGTGCATTTTCACGATTTTCTAGACAGCGCAGCCGCCTGATTTGGCTGGCCCGGCGATGAATCACGTGCGCCGGCCCGTTGCCCATCGATCAAGTGAAACAGAAATCGCGTTCATGGGCTATCGCACCATGTCATTTTTCGCGTTTCGGGAGCATCTTCTCAGTCGGAAAGTTCTCTTGCCACCCGAGCAATGTCATGTCTGGAGACGCTGAAACACTCCCGATTTCGTTCTACGATGTGATGATCGCCGAGGCTTCCGTTGTCAGCCGTCGCCGAGAACTGATCGCCGCCAGACGTGCGGCGGACAAAAAGGGCGGGAAGAGACCGCCGAATGCGCCGTCCGTGGCGGCGAGCCGTGCGGCCCGGGTCCATGTGGTGACATCGGGGACGGCGGATGAGCGCGGTGACCCTTATCCCAGAATCGAGGCGGAGCGCGACCTGACAGGCCTTGCGTGTTCAGGCGGAGGCGTTCGTTCGGCGGCATTTTGCATGGGCGTTCTGCAGGCGCTGGAGTCCATCACCGAAGAGGACCAGCCGAAGGTGTTCGACAATGTCGATTACCTATCGACGGTTTCCGGAGGCGGCTACATCGGCACGTCGCTGGTCGCCGGGCTGATGCAGACGGATGGTGTTTTTCCGTTCACAAGCACACTCGGCGGTCCGGAGTCCCTCGAGACCCAGCACATTCGGCATTATTCCAACTATCTGGCGCCAAATGGATTTATCGACGTCATTGTCGGCCTCGTGGTGCTGCTGCGTGGACTGCTGGTCAACGCGATGATTTTCCTTGCGGCTCTTGTGACGCTTGCCTGGCTGACCATCCTGATCAACCCGACGGAAGCGTCACTGCGGCTGCCCATCTTCGAAAAATTGACCAGGAATTCGCAAAGCGTCTTCTTTTGGTCGATCGTTCTGGTGACTGCATTTGGCCTTATCCAGATTGGCTATTCGATA
Source organism: Mesorhizobium kowhaii (assembly GCF_003253745.1). Lineage (GTDB taxonomy): Bacteria > Pseudomonadota > Alphaproteobacteria > Rhizobiales > Rhizobiaceae > Mesorhizobium > Mesorhizobium kowhaii. Next base: position 152,946 of record NZ_MZXV01000027.1, on the reverse strand, counting down.
TTTGCTTTTTTGCCTTCGAAGCGGCCCGATCGCATGACCACGCTTGTAGAGCGAGAAACGACCAGCCGGGTTTTTGCATTTGTCTTTATCGTGTGCCTGCTGATCGCCTTCTTCGAGTTTCAGGCTTACGTTCTCGCCGGCCTCTTCGACGCGGCGAATCCACCAAAGGATTGCAAAGCGATCAACTGGGTCGGGTGCGCCTTGATCCATATGCCGAACTCACTGAGCGGGCTCTGGAGTGTCCTTGTCGGCATGTCGGCCGGGCTTGCCGCCTTTGGCAACAAGCTTATCGCCGTTGTGGTTGCCTCGAAGGGCGACAATTCGTGGACCGGAATCGCTAGACATCTGGCTTCCAAGGTCCTGTTGTACTGCCTGTCTGTGGTGGTGCCGATATTCCTGTGGGTGGTTTATCTAAGCCTGTCCTATGCGGGAATTAGCGGTGGCGACGCGGCAGCTGTCACCGGAAATGCACGCGAGAACTATGCGATCGTGGCCGGCCTGCTCATTGTTTTCTCATTGCTGGTTACGCCAAACGCGAATTCGCTCCACGGCTACTACCGGGACCGTCTGAGCAGGGCATTCCTTTGGCGGCTGGACAAGCTGAGAGACGGCGCCAAGAGCGAACTTGTTGAAAAAAAGCGCGTGCTCGCTCCCTTGAAGCGATGGCTCAAAGACCGGAAAGCGCGAAAACGGGAGACCGATGTCGATCAGTTCAAATTGACGTCGCTGAAGCCCGGCTCACCAGGAAACTGGGCTGATTCCATTTGGTTCTCGCCGTATCTGATCATAAACACCACGGTCAATCTGGAGGGCTCGCCCTATCTCGGCAGGCGCGGTCGCAGTGCCGATGCCTTCTTTCTCAGCCCACTCTATACCGGCAGCCAGGCAACGGGCTACGTCGCGACGGATTCAGTTGAGCAGGCCGACCGCAATCTCAATATTGGCACGGCAATGGCTATCTCGGGAGCGGCGGCATCCGCAAATATGGGGGCGAACACCATCCGCGCCCTGACTTTCAGCTTAGCTGCGCTGAACGTACGCCTGGGGTACTGGCTTCCAAACCCGCGGTTCGTCGGTGACCGGTCGGGCCTGCGGAGATGGCTGGCCCATGTCGCGCCCTGGTACTTTGCCAAGGAAGCGTTGGGCAAAGTCGATGAACTGACAAGCAATGTTTACCTGACGGATGGAGGCCATTTCGACAATCTGGGCCTTTATGAGCTGCTAAAAAGGCGCTGTAAGGTTATCGTCGTGGCCGACGCCGAGGCCGACCCGACGCTCGATTTCAACTCGCTCATTCGGGTCGAGCGCTATGCACGAATTGATCTCGGCATTCTGATAGATCTGCCTTGGGCCGAGCTTCGACGCTCGAATGCGCAGGCAACCGAGGAGAAGCTGAACGACAGCCCTACCGATGAGGAGCCGTTCCATGGCCCCCACGTCGCGATCGGTAGAATTGACTATGGAGAAGACGAGCACGGCGTGCTGATCTACATCAAGTCATGCATGAGCGGTGACGAAAGCGACATGATACGCGACTATCGTCGGCGTTACCCGCAATTCCCCCATCAAACGACCTTGGATCAGTTCTTCAATGAAGAGCAATTCGAGGTCTATCGGGCGCTCGGCTTCCACGCGACGCGCAATTTCTTCATCGGCAAAGATCGTTTTGCCGGCTTAAAGAGCTGCCCGATGCAGGATTGGCCAAGCATCGTGCGAAGGGCGCTGGCGCAGCTCAACGTGCCGCAAGACGCCGTGGAGAAAATTGTGCAACGCCAGCAGGATACGATGATTTAGGCGATGTGCTGCTGGCGGCTCACAGCTGACCAGTCGGGTGAATTCCGGACTGCCGCCGATCGGCATTTCAATGTCTTCATAGCGATTTCAACATCTGCGATCCTGGATCAGCTTCGTTCCCTCACATCGCAAGCCACATCTGGCGGCCGCAGGCCACCGTCGAAGCGGATCGGCTGACTGCAGGGGCTGCAGCCCTCCACGTCTCCTTTTTCGACACGACACGTCTTCCGGCAGGCGCCTTAAAAGTATGCAAATTTGGACATTAGTCTTGACAGAAATACAGATGTTCAATACCGGTCAAGCAATCAAAGAGCCTGCACTACGGAGGAATGAGCGGTATGGCTTCCAATGTTTCGCTGACGGGGCTTGCCCGCGATCTCGAGGAACGCGCCAGGTCGGGCAAGCCCATCCGCATCGGCCTGATCGGCTCCGGCGAGATGGGCACCGACATCGTCACCCGCGTCGCCCATATGTCCGGCATCGAGATCGGCGCGATCTCCGAACTGAACCTGCCCGCCGCCAGCAGAGCGGTGGATATCGCCTTCCAGGAAACCGGCCACGCGCGCGAAGTGTCGAACGCTTCGGCGATGACGGCTGCAATGGAGGCCGGTAAGGTGGCGGTCACCAATGACGCCAACCTGATCATCAACAATGATCTCATCGATGTCGTCATCGACGCGACCGGCGTCCCAGCCGTCGGCGCCGAGATCGGCCTGCGCGCCATGGAGCATGGCAAGCATCTGGTGATGATGAATGTCGAGGCCGACGTCACCATCGGCGCCTATCTGAAGAGCGAGGCCGACCGGCTCGGCGTCACCTATTCGCTGGGTGCCGGCGACGAGCCGTCCTCCTGCATGGAGCTGATCGAATTCGTCTCGGCGATGGGTCACCCGATCGTCGCCGCCGGCAAGGGCAAGAACAATCCGCTCAACATCGACGCCACGCCCCCCGACTATGAGGAAGAAGCCAAGCGCCGGCACATGAATGTGCGCATGCTGGTCGAATTCGTCGACGGCTCCAAGACCATGGTCGAGATGGCGGCGATCGCCAACGCCACCGGGCTGGTTCCCGACAAGCCCGGCATGCACGGGCCGGCGGCGACGCTTGGCGAACTGTCCAAGGTTCTGGTGCCGCAAAAGGACGGCGGCGTGCTGTCGAAGGTCGGCGTGGTCGACTACTCGATTGGCAAGGGTGTCGCGCCCGGCGTCTTCGTCGTCGCCGACATGTCGCATCCGCGCATCTCGGAGCGCATGGAAGATCTGAAGATGGGCAAGGGCCCGTACTTCACCTTCCACCGCCCCTATCATTTGACCTCGCTCGAAGTGCCGCTGACCTGCGCGCGCGTCGTGCTCTACGGCAAGGCCGACATGGTGCCGCTGGCCAAGCCGACCGCCGAAGTCTGCGCGGTGGCCAAGAAGGACATGAAGCCGGGCGAGAAGCTCGATGCGATCGGCGAATATTGCTACCGCGCCTGGATCATGACGTCGCCGGAAGCGCGTGCCGCCAAGGCCATTCCCTGCGGCCTGCTGCAGGGCGGCTCGGTGACCCAGCCGATCAAGAAGGGCGAGCTCATCACCTATGCGAATGCCGCTCCCGTGCCGGGCTCCAAGATCGCCGAACTGCGCGCCCGCCAGGACAAGCTCGTCTACGGGTCCGTGGGAGCCTGATCATGGCCGGAGCCAGCAAAGCCGTCAACGACAGTCGCGCCAACCTGCCCTTCGTCTACCGCCAGTACAACGCCGAGCAGCTCAGAAATGTGCTCTACAAGATGTACCTCATCCGGCGCTTCGAGGAGGGTGCGGAGGAGTGCTACACGCGCGGCCTGATCCACGGCACCATGCACCTGTCGATCGGCCAGGAAGCCAGCGCCATGGGTATCTGCATGCCGCTTTCCGAGGATGACCAGATCACTTCGACGCATCGCGGCCACGGCCACTGCATCGCCAAGGGCGCCGAGGTCAAGCGCATGTTCGCCGAGTTCTTCGGCAAGACCACCGGCTACTGCAAGGGCCGGGGCGGCTCGATGCACATTGCCGATGTCGGCAAGGGCAATCTCGGCGCCAATGGCATCGTCGGCGGTGGCATTCCGATCGCCGTCGGGGCGGCACTGTCCTCCAAGATGATGAAGACCGGCAAGGTCGTGGTCTCCTTCTTCGGCGATGGCGCCAACAATGAAGGCGCCTTCCATGAAGCGCTGAACATGGCCGCGATCTGGAAGCTGCCGGTGATCTTCGTCTGCGAGAACAACGGCTACGGCATGTCGACATCGACGGCGCGTTCGACCGCCGTCAAGAACATCGCCGAGCGCGCCGCCGCCTATTCGATGCCGGGCGTCATCGTCAACGGCAACATTTTTTCGGAGGTCGCCGAGGCGTCCAACAAGGCTGTCGAGCGTGCACGCGCGGGCGAGGGACCGACGCTGATCGAATCCAAGACCTATCGCCATCGCGGCCATTCCAAGAGCGATCGCAACCGCTATCGCAGCAAGGAGGAGATCGAGGACTGGATGTCGAACCGCGACCCGATCACCCTGTTCGAAAGCGAGCTGCGCGAATTCGGCTTCATCGACGACAAGGGCATCGAGGCCATTCGCGGCGCAGTGGCGCAGGAAATCGCCGACGGCATCGAGTTCGCCAAGGCGAGCCCGTCTCCGGATGTCCGTGACACCGGCGATTATGTCTACACGGAGCAGGCGTGATGGACGCGATGGTGCGTGAACTGAGCTACGCCCAGGCGATCCAGGAAGCCATGGCGATTGCCATGGACATGGACGAACGCGTCTTCCTGATGGGCGAGGATATCGGCGTCTATGGCGGCGCCTTTCAGGTCACCGGCGATCTGGTCGATCGCTTCGGCACCGAGCGGGTGATCGACACGCCGATCTCGGAACTGGGCGGCGCGGGCGTGGCGGTCGGCGCCGCTCTCACCGGCATGCGGCCGATCTTCGAGTTCCAGTTCTCCGATTTCGCCACGCTGGCCATGGAGCAGATCGTCAACCAGGCGGCCAAGATGCGCTTCATGCTGGGCGGCGAGGTTTCGGTCCCGGTGGTGATGCGCTTTCCCGCTGGTTCCGGCACTGGTGCCGCCGCCCAGCACAGCCAGAGCCTCGAGGCCTGGCTCGGCCATGTGCCGGGCCTCAAGGTCATCCAGCCGGCGACGCCATACGATGCCAAGGGCATGCTGCTGGCGGCGGTCGCCGATCCCGATCCGGTGATGATCTTCGAACACAAGCTGCTCTACAAGATGAAGGGCCCGGTGCCCGAGGGCTTTTACACGGTGCCGATCGGCAAGGCCGATGTCCGCCGCGAGGGCCGCGACCTGACCGTCGTCGCCACCTCGATCATGGTGCACAAGGCGCTTGACGCTGCGGCCGCCCTGGAAGCCGAAGGCATCGACATCGAAGTCGTCGATCTCCGGACCATCCGGCCGATGGACAAGCAGACCGTCATCGACAGCGTCAAGAAGACGTCGCGGCTGATGTGCGTCTACGAAGCGGTCAAGACGCTGGGCATCGGTGCCGAGGTCAGCGCCATGATCGCCGAGAGCGAGGCGTTCGATTATCTCGACGCGCCGATCGTGCGGCTGGGCGGCGCCGAGACGCCAATCCCCTACAATCCGGAGCTGGAAAAGGCTGTTGTGCCGCAGGTTCCCGACATCATCGCGGCCGCGCGTGACCTCGTGAGAGGGGTTCGCTGACCAATGCCGACCGAAGTCATTCTTCCCAAGGTCGACATGGACATGGCGACCGGACAGATCTCGCGCTGGTTCGCCGAGGAAGGCGCCAGGGTCAACAAGGGCGATGTGCTGTTCGAGATCGAGACCGACAAGGCGGCAATGGAGATCGACGCGCCGGCCAGCGGCGTGCTGCGCGATGTCACCGGCAAAGAGGGGATCGACATTGCGGTTGGTGCCGCGGTTGCCTGGATCTACGCCGACGGCGAAGCCTATGGGGATAAGGTGGACAGGGCTCCAATCTCCCCACCCATGGGGGAGATGTCGACGAAGTCGACAGAGGGGGGCGCTGTCCCGCCGACGTCTCATTCTGTCGCGCCCCCCTCTGCCCTGCCGGGCATCTCCCCCACAAGAGGGGAGATCGGCCAATCGCCGTCGGTCGCGCGCGCAACACCACTCGCTCGCCGTCTCGCCAAGGAAGCCGGCGTCGATGTGTCTGCCGTGACCGGAACTGGCCCGCACGGCCGGGTGGTGAAGGCCGACGTCGACGCGGCGATTGCCGGTGGCGGCGCCAAGCCTGCAGCCAAGGCAGCCCCCACTGGGGCTCCGGCTGCTGCTCCTGCCGCGCCGGTGAAGGCGATGTCGGACGAGCAGGTGCTGAAACTGTTCGAGCAAGGCTCCTATGAACTCGTCCCGCACGACAACATGCGCAAGACCATCGCGCGCCGCCTGGTCGAGGCCAAGACCACCATCCCGCATTTCTACCTGACGCTCGACTGCGAACTCGATGCGCTGCTGGCATTGCGCACGCAGATCAATGCCGCGGCGCCGATGAAGAAGACCGACAAGGGTGATGCACCCGCCTACAAACTGTCGGTCAACGACCTGGTGATCAAGGCAATGGCCATGGCGCTGAAGGCGGTGCCGGATGCCAATGCGTCATGGACCGAAAGCGCCATGGTCAAGCACAAGCATGCCGATGTCGGCGTTGCGGTGTCGATCCCGGGCGGCCTGATCACGCCGATCATCCGCAAGGCGGACGAAAAGACGCTGTCCACCATCTCCAACGAGATGAAGGACCTGACCAGCCGGGCGCGCAGCCGCAAGCTGAAGCCGGAAGAGTATCAGGGCGGCACCACGGCGGTGTCCAACCTCGGCATGTTCGGCATCAAGGACTTTGCCGCCGTCATCAACCCACCGCATGCGACGATCCTCGCGGTTGGCGCCGGCGAGGAGCGGGCGGTGGTCAAGAACGGCGAGATCAGAATAGCCACCGTGATGTCGGTGACGCTGTCGACCGACCATCGCGCCGTCGACGGAGCGCTGGGTGCCGAATTGCTGGTCGCCTTCAAACGGCTGATCGAGAACCCGATGGGCATGCTGGTCTAGGGCCGGTCGAAGCGCCGAAGCCTTCGGGTCCCCGAAGGGTCGCAGCCAGCCCAAGGGTGGCTATAGGCTCGTGGAACACTGGTTCCGCGGGCCCGTATCGTTGTGCTGCGAGAGCATTTCGCGCGAAGCTGCCGCCTGATCGGGCCGGGCATGCGCGCTGTCATCCACCAGTCATATGCGCCGTGCAGGGAGGGAGACGGGAACCGGCCAGGACGCCGGACCGCTCATGCACAGACAAGACAGGAGGTCTCATGAAGACGCTATTCATCAAGCTGCTGGCCAGCCAGCTTGCGCTCGCCGCAACTTTGTTTGCCGGCGTCGCCGGTGCTGAAACACTGACGCTCTACACATCCCAGCCGGAGGCCGATGCGGCCAAGACTGTGGATGCCTTCAAGAAAGCGCAGCCCGGTATCGACGTGACCATCTATCGCTCGGGAACGAGCGACATCCTGACCAAGATGGCAGCCGAATTCGCCGCCGGCAGCCCGCAACCCGACGTGCTTCTGATCGCCGACGCGGTCAGCATGGAGCTGTTGAAGAAGGACGGCCGGCTGCTGCCTTATCCCGAGGCGAAGCTCGATGGCATCGAGGCGGATGCTTATGACGCCGACAAGACCTATTTCGGCAGCAAGCTGATCACCACCGGCATTGTCTACAACACCGCAGCGACTGAGAAGCCCGCGCATTGGGCCGATCTCGCCAAGCCGGCCTATGCCGATGGCCTGGTCATGCCGAGCCCGCTCTATTCGGGTGCGGCCGCCTATCTGCTCTCCGGCTTCGTCGGCGACACCAATTATGGCTGAGACTTCTTCCAGAAGCTGAAGACCAACAACACCGTCAGCGTGCGCGGCAACGGCGCCGTGCTGAAGTCGGTGGCGAGCGGCGAGAAGCCCTATGGCATCCTGGTCGACTTCATGGCGATGAACGCCAAGAAGAAGGGCTCGCCGGTCGAATTCGTGTTCCCGTCCGAGGGCGTGCCGGCGGTGACCGAACCGGTGGCGATCATGAAGACCTCCAAGAATGTTGACGGCGCCAGGAAGTTCGTCGACTTTATTCTTTCGGATGAAGGCCAGAAGCTGGCGCTGTCCATGGGCTATCTGCCGGCACGCGCCTCGGTCGGCCGCCCCGAATGGATGCCGGAAGGCGTCAAGATCAAGGTGATGCCGTTCGACACCAAGGCGATCGTCGCCACGACCGACGCCGACAAGGCGAAGTTCTCGGAACTGTTCGGCGGCTGAGCCCGACAATCGCGGCGGGGTGCCGTCTCGACGGCATCCCGGTCCGCTGATCGATCTCAGGAAACGCAATTATGTCAACACGGATCAGGGAAAGTCTGGGCCAGGAAATGGTCCTGACTGCGGCGGTGGCCGTCGTCATCGTCCTGCTTTCCTTGCTGCCGATGCTGCGCCTCATCAAGGAGATCGTGGCCCCCGGCGGCACTTTCTCCGGCATGGCGATAGAGGCCGGGTTGAGAAGCCCTGCGACCTGGATCGCGACCTGGCACACACTGGTCGTCGGCGTTGGCGGCACCTTGCTTGCGGTGCTGTCGGGAACGCTGGTGGCTGTCCTCGTCACGCTGACCGACATACGCGGCCGCAGCGCCCTGGTGCTTTGCTACGTCATGCCGCTGATGATCGCGCCGCAGGTGACTGCGCTCGCCTGGCTGCAATTGTTCGGCCCGGCAAGCCCGTTCCTCAAGCTAATCGGCGCAGCACCGCCGCTCGGCACCAAAAATCCGCTCTATTCCACCTCAGGCATCATCCTGCTGCTCGGCGTGCAGTACGGCCCGCTGGTCTTCCTGCTGGTACGCGCCGGCCTGCGCAAGTTGCCGCGCGAGCTGGTCGAGGCGGCGCGGGCCGGCGGCGCCGGCTGGTTCACCGTGCTGGTCACCATCGTGCTACCTTTGATGACGCCGTCGATCATGGCGGCCGCGGCACTCGCCTTCGTGTCCTGCGTCGGCAATTTCGGCATTCCCGCCTTTCTCGGCATTCCCGCCAATTATCTCGTGCTGCCGACGCTGATCTATCAGCGGCTGGCCGGCGGCGGTCCGGCGGTGCTTGGCGAAGCCGCATTCCTGTCGGTGCTGATCGGGGTCATCGCCATGGCTGGTATTCTCGCCCAGGAGGTCATGAGCCGCCGCCGCGACTATCGCATCAGCTCGACCTCGCTGCCGGCCGAGCCCTACGAGCTCGGCCGCTGGCGGCCCGCCGTTCAGGCCGGCATGTGGCTGCTCATCGTGGTGGTGCTGTTGCTGCCGTTGTTCGGACTGGTGCTGGCATCGCTGGTGCCGGGCTACGGCATTGCCCTTACCGCCAAGACGGCAACGCTCGACAATTACCGCTTCGTGCTGTTCGAGCATGACGCGGCCAGCCGCGCCTTCTTCAACAGCTTCTGGCTGTCGATCGCGGCCGCCTTCTTCGCTGTCCTAGTTGCCGTGCCGATCGGCTACCTCATTGCCTGGGGCAAGCAGCGTTGGGTGCGGCTGCTCAACCTGTCGGTCGAACTGCCCTACGCCTTGCCCGGCGTGGTGCTGGCGATCGCCTCGCTGCTCCTGTTCCTGCGGCCGATTCCGCTGACCGGCATCCAGCTCTACAACACGGTCTGGATCATTCTCTATGCCTACCTCGCTCGTTTCCTGGTGCTGGCGCTGCGGCCGACCATCAGCGGCTATCACCAGATCGACCGGGCGCTGGAGGAAGCGGCGCAGGTGGCGGGCGCCGGGCTGTTCATGCGCATGCGCACGATCATCTTTCCGCTCGTGGCACCGGCGGCAATCGCCGGCGGCCTGCTGATCTTCATGACGGCACTCAGCGAGCTCACCGTTTCGGCGCTGCTGTGGTCGTCAGGGTCGGAAACGATCGGCGTTGTGATGTTCTCCTTCGAGCAGGGCGGCGATTCCAACTACGCGGCGGCGATGTCCGTCATCACTGTGGCAGTCACCTTCGTGCTGATGCTGGTGACCAATATGCTTGCCGCTCACCTGCCCAGCGGAGTGCTGCCATGGCGCGATTGACCCTGGATCACGTGACCAAGAGTTTTGCCGACTTCGACGCGGTCAAGGATGTATCGATCGATGTCGGCGACGGTGAGTTCCTGGCGGTGCTCGGGCCCTCCGGCTGCGGCAAGACGACCTTGCTGCGGCTCGTCGCCGGGTTCGAGAAAGTCACCTCCGGCGAGATCCGCATCGGCAGCGAGGTCGTATCGGGCAAGGGCGGCAGCGTTGCGCCGGAAAAGCGGCGGGTCGGCATCGTCTTCCAGAACTACGCGCTGTGGCCACACATGACGGTCGCCGAGAACATCGGCTATTCGTTGAAGGTGGCGAAACTGGATAAGGCCGTCGCGCGCCAGAAGGTTGCCGACGCCCTCGCCTTGGTCAATCTGCAGGGGCTGGGTGACCGCAGGCCGGCCAATCTCTCAGGCGGCCAGCGTCAGCGAGTGGCCTTGGCGCGTTGCCTTGTCGCCGCGCCGTCGCTGGTGCTGTTCGACGAGCCGCTGGCCAATCTGGATGTGCATTTGAGGGCCTCGATGGAAGACGAGTTCGCCGCCTTTCACAAGCGCACGGGCACGACCATCGTCTACATCACCCATGATCAGGCCGAAGCGATGGCGCTGGCCGATCGGATCGCGGTGATGGATCACGGACGGCTGGCGCAGCTCGCGACGCCGCGCGAGCTCTATCATGAGCCGGCAAATGAGATGGTGGCATCCTTCATTTCGCAAGGGATTTTGCTGCCAGCCGATGTGCTGAGCGCAGAGGTGGCCGGCCACTGCAAGGTGCGGGTTCTCGGCACTGAGCTGTTGGTCCGCTGCCGGCCAGGCGAGCGGCCGCGCGCCGGCGCCAGGATTTGCTGCCGGTCAGCGGACCTTGACGTGTCGCCTGACGGCCCCGGCCTCGACGGCCTAGTCAAGCGGGTGATCTACCAGGGTGGTGCGGCGCGCATCGAGTTCACGTCTTCCGCTGGCCCCGATCTCACTTTGCATTTCGAGCAGCCCGATCCAGTCATGTTGGAGGTCGGGGCCCAGGCACGCCTGTGCATAAAGTCCGGCTGGCTTATCCCGGCGGCGGGAGTGGCATCGTGATGATGCCGGGACCTAGCCGGCGGCTTTGGCGAAAAAGGCCGCACCAGCCTCGGACTGGGTGGTGCGGCCCTGCGCGTGGTCATCCAAATCAGCATCCTGTCCAGCGGCTAAATTGCGCTAATCCAGTGCCTGTGCTTGAAGCCGCCGCTATTTCATTCCACATCGGTCAGGATGAAGGACGAGGCACGAGAACGGCGTCGGAATTTGCTGTGGGGCTTGCCCGCATCGCTGATCCTGCATGCGCTCATCGCCGCGCTCGTGGTCTACAACGTGCCGAGGCCTCCCCAACAACCGCAGCAGGAGCAAGCGGTAAATGTCGCGCTCGTGCCTCCGCCCGATCAACCGAAGCCTGCTCCTGCGCCGCCCCCAAAGGATCCCAAAGCCAAAAAGCCACCGGAACCGAAGGTTGAAAAACCGCCCGAGCAGAATGTCGAAAAGCCGCAACCACCGGAAAAACAGCCACGCAAGCCCTCGCCAATCGAGGTCCTGAAGCCTGTTTTTCAGTTCGGCGACAAGGATACAGGCCCCAGGAAATCCCTGGATGGGGCCAGCGCTCGAGACAACTCGCCGTCGCCAGCCAAGGATGACGATTCGAAGCCGCCTGTCGTGCCGAAGCCTGCAGAAAACCAACCTGCAGCGCCGGCAGATTCCGATCAGCCGCCAGCTTCAACCAAGGCCGCCGAGAAACCGGTAACCGCGACGAAGGACGCTGAGCCCGCTCAGGAGAAGCAGGCAACGTCAACCCAGGAACTGGACAAACAGCAGGCAGACAAACAAGAGGCAGGAGCGCGAGACGCCGAAAAGCAAACAGAAGCGGCACCAACGCCGTTGGCTGCCGGCGGCGGCGACGGTGAGATCGAGCTTCCCATGTCGGCCGAAACGCCGAAGCCCAAACCCGCAAATGCGCCGAAGCCTGGCCCTTCAAAGGTCTCGAAGTCCGGAAGCGAGAGCGCCAAGAGGCCAAGTTCCACGGCCGCCACCGCTGATGCATCGCGGGCTTATTCGGGCCTTCCGGGTGTTCGCAAGCTCAACTCGCAGAGCGCTACTGGCGATGCGTTGGCCACGACCTCGATGAGCGGCGTGTCTCGCGATCAGCGCGCTGGTAAACTTTGCGCCAGCGTGTTGCAACAGCAACTGCTGGACGCCTCTTATCTTCCCGTCTTGTTGCCATTTGTTCGGCTGAAGGCGGGTAACATCCTTGACGCCCCGGATGTCGCATTCCGCACAACGACAGGATGGTACCATCTGAGCTTCCGGTGCGAGGTCGACACCGATGCGACGAGGGTCTCGTCCTTCGCCTACCGTGTCGGGACTGTGATTTCGGCCGAAGAAGCGGCTCGCTTTGGACTTCGCTGATAAACTAGGCGGGGACACCGAGCCCGGACAGTTGCCGGCTCACGTCATGCCAGTCAGCGCAGACGAAATCGGCACCGGCCGCTGTCAGCCGCGCGCTGTGCTCCGCATAGGTATGGCCACCGCCGGTGTAGCCGATCGCCGTCATGCCGGCGGCAACCGCGCCCTGGATGCCGAAGGGTGAATCCTCGATGACGATGCAATCGGCGGGGTTGGCGTCCATCTTGTCGGCGGCGAACAGGAAGATGTCCGGAGCCGGCTTGCCGTTCTTGACCATCGAGGAGCTGTAGATCGCATCGCCGAAAAACCGCGCCAGTCCGGTGACGGCCAGGCTGTGGTTTATGCGCTCGACGGAGGATGACGAGGCCACGCAGCGGTCGCCCACGAGCGTCGCCAGAAATGCGGTGATCCCGAGGGTCGGCTTCAACTCCTGCGAAAACAGGACCTTGGTCTCGGCCCAGATGTCGCCGTCGGCCGTCGCCGGAAACTGGTGGCCGGTCAAATCTCTGATCTTGGCGATGATATCGGACTGCTTCATGCCGATGCACTGGGCGATGATGCCGGTGTTGACGCCAGGCATACCATGCTTGTCATAGACGCGTTCATAGGCGCGGGCGGCCAGAGGTTCGCTGTCGACAAGAACGCCGTCGCAATCGAAAATGATAAGCCTTGATCGCGCCACGCGCTTTTCTCCCAGTCGATTTCGCACATCGCTATCGGCAAAAAGTCAAATGTTCAAGTGCGTGCTTTGACAGCCGCATCGCCAGGGAGCGCGAAACCGGCGGACAATCAAAGCCGGCGGATAGCATCGCTGGCACGCGAGGATCCGAGCGCCCGTTGCATGGCTTGCCGGGACTGCGCGCGATCGGGCGTGATCCAGTTCGGCTCAGCGCCGAGGAAGCGGTCAAGGAAAGCCACTGCGTAGGCCGGCATCTCGGTCACGTTCTCGCGATAGGACCACCATGTGCGCAGGTCGTCGGCGCATTTGTCGATGCCTGGCGCGGTGCCGAATTCCTGCTCGTGGATCGCCGAGATCACCGAGACGCAGTAGTTGGTGTAGAGGAATCCTTCCGGCCAGAAGCGGATGATTTCCAGCGTGCCGGCATTCGAATCCGTCTCAATCAACTGGTTGAGGCCAGAGATTTCCCTTGCCGGCGCCTGCCTGATCAGTTCGCGCAAAACGAGGCCGGCGGCAAAGACGATGAAGTCGGCGCGGTCGACCGCGGCGAAGCCTTTCTGCGCCTCCATGATCTCGACCCAGTCGAGAAAGGCCCTGGTGAGCTTGGCTTCGTCGATTTCAAAGCGCACGCCGAACGTGTCCGAGACCACCTTGGCGCTGCCGCGGAAGGTGGCGCGGAACCAGCGCAACTGCCGCAACCGGTGGCGAAGGTCGGGCATCAGCGCCAGTTCGTCCCTGAAGGGCAGATCCATGTTTCTCGTTTCCTGTTCCCGGTCAGGCTAGCACAACGGCGCCGCCACCGAAATCGGTTGACGGCCTGTGGATGATCGTAGCCAAGGCCAATATCATACATATTGACATTCGCGGAAACAAATGTTCTCACTTTGCTGTTGTCACGCGTCGGTCCAAGGTGCGGTTCAACACAGGCTTCGGGAGGAGAACCGAATGGCGATTTGGCAGTGGGGGCTGCTTCTGCTGGTTATTGTGTGGGCGCTGCAGTCGCTCGGCGTCTGGCTGCAGATGCGGCACTATTCGGATGTCTTCAGGGGCGTCACCGACCAGTACAAGGATGGCTTCGTCGGAGCTGGCAATTTTCGCGGTCGATTGGCCAAGGGCACCATCGCGCTCGTCGTGGTGACGCCTGACCTGGTCGTGCGCCGCCTAATGGTGATGAGCGGCCGTTCCGTGTTCACCAAGTTCAAGAGACATGAAGAGTTCGAGGGTGTTCCCCTCGATCGACTCCGGTCCAACCCTGCAATCATGGGGGAGGGGGAACCCGGTGTGGCCGAGGCCGTGAAGCGGGCGATCGAACTGATCGACAAAACACGGTCGGAGCCGGGGAAGAAGCCGGGTCTGTCCGGTTTGAACATAGCAAGGGCCTAGAGGACGCCGCGCACCGACTGGGATCAACCGGCGGGCGGCATAAGGAGGAGAAATGTCTGTATTTTCGTTGTTGGCGCAGCATGCCGACATGGCCGTGCACAATCTGCATGTCGCAGGTGCCATGGTCTCGGATGCCGCATTGCATGGCAAGCTCGCCGTCGAGCATGCCTCCGACCATCTCGTTGTCCTCGCACAGGCGGACAGCGGACCGATCACCGTCGATCAGTTCAAGGAAAAGCTGAAGGAAGTCCAGCAGGAAGAGCAGCTCGGCTGGCTGACCGCCATCGGCAAATACTTCATCGGTATCTTCCAGAAGGGCGGCGAGGTGTTCGCCGGCTTCGTCACCGGCATCATTCCGACGCTGGTGGTGCTGATGACGGCCTTCTACGCCGTCACCGAACTGGTCGGCGAAGAGCGCGTGCATGGGCTGGCGCGCGGCGCTGGCAGGATCGCGCTGACCCGCTACACGCTGCTGCCGCTGCTGGCGGTGTTCTTCCTCACCAATCCGATGGCCTATACGTTCGGATCGTTCCTGGAAGAAAAGCACAAGCCCGCCTTCTATGACGCGGCCGTGTCCTATGTGCACCCGCCGCTCGGCCTGTTCCCGCACATCAATCCCGGCGAATATTTCGTCTGGGGCGGCATTCTCGTCGCGCTGCTGGAACTGGAAAAGAAGGGCGCCGTCGTCGCCGGTTATCACGTCAAGGTGGCGATCTGGTACGCCATCGTCGGTCTCGTCGTCATCCTGCTCAAGGGCATGCTGACCGAACGCATCACCGCCATCATGGCACGCCGCCAGGGCGTCGAGCTGTAAGGGCGGGGAGGGACATCATGGCCAAGACATACAAATCCGTACACATCTCCCGGGGCAAAACCGGTTGGGGCGGTCCGCTCGTGATCGAGCCGACCGAACAGCGCAGCAAGGTTGTTTCCGTCACCGGAGGTGGCATTCATCCGGTGGCACAGCTTATCGCCGATATGACCGGCGCCGAAGCCGTCGACGGCTTCAAGGCACCGCCGATCGAAAGCGAGATGGCGGTGGTCGTCGTCGATTGCGGTGGCACCGCGCGATGCGGCGTCTATCCGCGCAAGCGCATCCCGACCGTCAATCTGACGCCGGTCGGCCAGTCTGGGCCGCTTGCCCAGTTCATCACCGAGGACATCTACGTTTCGGGCGTGAAGCCGGCCAACATCACAATGGCGGATGGATCCGAAGCGGTCACCACTGCCGGGGGAGCAGCATCGATGAGCTCAAGCAATAACAACGCGGCTGCGGCGCCGCAGCCGCTGCCGAGCGAGGGCGGCGTGATCGGTCTGATCAGCTCGATCGGCCGCGTCATGGGCCGTGTCGTCGGCATCTTCTTCAATGCCGGCCGCCGCACGATCGATCAAGTCGTCCGCAACGTGCTGCCGTTCATGGCCTTCGTGACCATGCTCATCGGTCTGATCCTCTACACCGGCATCGGCGATGTGCTGGCGCAGCCGATGGGTCCGCTGGCCAACAACATCGTCGGCCTGCTGATCATCTCGGCAATCTGCGGCCTGCCGTTCCTGTCGCCCATCCTCGGGCCAGGCGCGGTCATCGCGCAGGTCATCGGCGTGGCCATCATCGGTCCGCAGATCGCCAACGGCACGATTTCGCCGGCGATGGCGCTGCCGGCGCTGTTTGCCTACAATACCCAGGTGGGCTGCGACTTCGTCCCTGTCGGCCTGGCGCTCGGCGAGGCCAAGCCGAAGACGATCGAGATAGGTGTTCCGGCGGTGCTCATCAGCCGCCAGATCATGGGCCCGGTCTCGGTGCTGATCGCCTGGATCGTCAGCCTGATCGTGTTCTAAGGAAAAAACGAAATGAGGTTCGCCATATGACGGTTCTGTTGAGAACACGGGTCACTGCCATCGGGCCCGAAGTGGCGGACCTTGCCGAAGGGGGCGTGGTCATCCTGTTTGCGGATGGCTCGCCGCCGGAGCTTGCCGAGGTTTCCGTGCTCCACAAGACGGAGCACGGACCAAGCGACGGCGCGCCTCAAAAGGGCGCGTCGATCACGCTAGGTCCGGTTGCCGCGACCATAACCGCGGTCGGTTCCAGCGCCTGGAGCAAGGTGCTCGAAATGGGCCATGTCGTGATCTCGTTCAACGGCGCCACCGAGGCCGAGAGACCGGGCGAGATCTGTGCATCGCAAGTCGATGCGCAAGCGCTCGTGGCTGCACTCAAGACCGGCGCGATCATCACCATCGCCGCCTGACAGCATTCGCGCCGCAGCCTAGGTTGGCGGTGGCGCCCAGGACCAGAGTATTGCCATGGAACGCTCGACCATCGTCAGAGTGCACGAAGGTTTGCACGCCCGTCCCGCGACGCGGTTCGTCAGGCTCGCCAAGGGCTTCGAATCCGACGTCGAACTGGTCAAGGACGGCAAGGCGGTCAGCGCCAAGAGCTCGGTCAAGCTGATGCTGCTGGCGGTCAAGGAAAACCAGGAAGTCACCGTGCGGGCGAACGGCGCCGACGCCATCGAGGCCATCGAGGCGCTGATCGGCTATCTCGAAAATCCCAAGGCCGGCCTTGACGACGAGGATTCGCAGCCGGCCGGCAATACGGGCCAGGAGGCCGCCGCCGCGCCGAACTCTGTGCCGGCGGTTTCGGGCGCAATCACCGGCTTGCGCGGCGTTGCCGCAAGCGAAGGTGTCGCCATCGGGCCGGCCTTCGCGCATTTCCCGCCTGATATCGCCGGACAAGGCCGCATGTTGCAGGCGCAGGAGATCGCCGGCGAGATCGACAGGTTCCACGCCGCCGTCAGCGCCGTCCAGGCGCGCATGGACCGGTCACTGGCGCAGGACACCCTGTCGGCAGGAGACCGCGGCATCATCGCCGCACTCAGGGACATCGCCGCCGACGACAGCCTGACCAGCGAGGCCGAGGGCCTGATCAGGGGCGGCAACGATGCGGTTTCAGCCGTCATCACCGCCGCCTCCACCATCGCCGCCGATTTCAGCGCGGTTGATGATCATTATCTCAACGCGCGGGCGGACGACGTCCACGCGGTCGGGCGGCAGATCTGTCTGGTGTTGCTCGGGCAGGACGACGTCAGCCTCGAAACCATCCCCGAAGGCGCTGTCCTCATCGCCGACGACATCGGCGCCTGGGACCTGGCGCGCGCGCCGCTGAAGCGCTTCGGCGGGGTGGTGTGCGGCCATGGCGGCGCCACCTCGCACATCGCCATCATCGCCCGCTCGCACGGCATTCCGGCGGTGCTCGGCCTCGGCGACCAGATCAATGCCTTGCGTACGGCGCGCGAAGTGGCACTCGACGGCAACAGCGGCCGTGTGATCATCGACCCCGATGCGGCGACCCGCGCCGAATTCGCCGGCCGCGTCGAGGCGGCGGCAAAGGAGCGCGCCGGGTTGACCGTCTTCAAGACGGTGACGCCGAAGCTCGCCAATGGCAAGGTGATCGAGGTCGCGGCCAATATCGGCTCGCTGGAGGAGATCGAGGCGGCGCAGGAGGCCGGTGCGATGGGCGTCGGCCTGTTCCGCACCGAGCTGCTGTTCATGCGCCATATGCACCTTCCCTCGGAAGACATGCAGGCGGAGACCTATGCGGCGCTGGCCAAGGCCTTTGCGCCGTACCCGGTCATCGTGCGCACGCTCGACATCGGCGGCGACAAGCCGATCGCCGGCATCGAATTTCCCGATGAGGAAAACCCCTTTCTCGGCTGGCGCGGCATCCGCATGTGCCTCGACCGGCCCGATATCTTCAAGCGCCAGCTCAGGGCGCTGCTGCGGGCGGCCGTACACGGCAACATCAAGGTGATGCTGCCGATGGTGGCCGACATCGGCGAGGTCAGGCGGACGCGCGTGCTGGTGGCGGAGTGCGCGGCCGAGCTGAAAGCCGACGGCGTGCCGCATGCGGCGTTCGATCTCGGCGTGATGATCGAGACCCCGGCCGCCGTGCTGATTGCCCCGGCGCTGGCCAAGGAAGTGGCTTTCTTCTCGATCGGCACCAATGACCTGACCCAGTACATCATGGCTGCCGACCGGCTCAACCCGACCGTGGCGAAGCTCAACGATGTCACCAACCCGGCCGTCATGTCGGCGATCGAAATGACGGCAAAAGCCGGCGTCGCCGCCGGCATCATGGTAGGCATGTGCGGTGAGGCGGCCGGCCGTCCCGATCTCATTGCAACGTTCGTCAAGATGGGGCTGACCGAGTTCAGCATGAGCCCTGCCTCGATCCAGCGTGCCAAGAAGACGATCATGGCCATGGCGGGAGAAGGTGCCGCCTAGCTGAGTTCTGAGTAGCTACGGCAAATGGGCAAGCAAGGTGGCGAAGACGGGTGTCAGTTCATCGATCGGGCTCGCCTTGGCGCAGGCCTGAACAATGCGATCATGACGGATATCGGCTGCCAGGATCGCGATCTCCAGCATATCCGGCTCCGGCAAACCATCCCTGCCGGCAGTCGCCAGGCCGCAGGCCAGAACGAGCGGCGCCAGGCAGTTGACGTCGAGCGCTCGGTCACCGATCGCCGGCGTTTCCGGCGCGGTTTCGGCAAAGTGGACGGGACGCTGGTTGAGACACTCGACCAGCAGCGCCGAACAGGTGGCCGCGATCGCCTCCAGTCCCGCGCCAGGCGCGACCAACGCGGCCAGCAGATCGCCATGCCGCTTGCGCATCGTGGCATGGACGGCGGCGAAATCGGCTTCATGGATGCGGGCATTGTCGATCTTCAGGCCGGCGAGCACCGCCTTGGTCAGATAATACATGTCGCGGCGGAACAGGCGCTCCGCGCTCAACTGGCGATCCTCGTTTCCGGCCGGGAAATAGGTGCCGAGGCCTTTTACGGTCGTGCCGTCCACCTTGATCGGGCGCTCATGCGGGACAAAGGATTCGGCGATCGACAGTGCTTCGTCGAAGGCACTTGCGGCATGGCTGAGCAGATCTTCGATGCCCTTGCCCGGAAACGGCGGCAGATGGCTGGTTGCTTCGCGCACGACACTGGCGTCGCCGCTGCCGTCATGGCGGCTCTGCCGGATGATGTCGCGGACTTCCCGCAACCGGTCTTTCAGATTGACGCGGACATCTTCGGAGATTTGTCGGAGCATTGCCAATCGCCTCGAAATTGCCGCGGATGGCCTCCAGCCGGGGCCAGCCGCCACCTCTACATTGTTCCTATCGATTGGTAGATCAATAGGCGATACTAGACCAGCATGCAGAATCGGCGACGGCGCGCTCGTCCATCGCCGTGGGGGAGAGATAGATTGGGTAGGCGACGACAGGGCGAAACCAAAAACGGGCGGGCGGCAGCTGAGACAACCGAGCAGGTCGCTAGCGAAAGCCGGACGGATCGCCTCAGGATTCGTGCCGCCTGGATGTATTTCGTCGAGCAGATGACGCAGAACGAGATCGCTGACGTGCTTGGCGTCGGGCGCGTCAGCATCGTGCGCATGCTGGCGGACGCCCGCTCGCGCAACGAGGTGAAGATCAGCATCGAGAGCGAATTGTCGGAAATCGTGCGGCTGGAGCGCGCGCTGGAAAGGACCTTCGGCTTGCAGCAGGCGCTGGTGGCGCCGCTTAGCGCCCCCAATGCCGACCCGATACCGGCGATCAGCGCCAAGACCGGCAGCTTCCTGTCCGACACGATGAAGTCCGGCATGCGCGTCGGCGTTGGCTGGGGTCGGACGCTGTTCTCAAGCCTGCCCTTCATCAGCGCCAAGTCGCTCACCGACTTCAAGGTCATTTCGCTGCTTGGCGGTGTCGGCGTCGTGCGTCGATTCAACCCGGCCGAGTTCGCCTGGCGCTTCGCCCAAATCTTCCAGGGCGACGGCTATCTGATCCCGACGCCGGCCGTCGTCGACAGCGTCGAGACCAAGATCGCGCTGGTCGAGCGCTGCGGCCTGCAGGAGGTTTTTGAAATGGCCAACGTGCTCGATGCCGTTCTGCTGAGCGTCGGTGGCATCGCCTCGGCCACCACTTTCTCTCGCGGCGGCTTTCTCAAGGAAGCGGATCGGGAGGCTCTGCTTGCGCGTGGCGCCGTTGGCGACCTTCTGTTCCACTTCTTCGACCGCAATGGCGATCTGGTCGACCATCCCGTCAACAGCCACGTGATGTCGGTGGATGTCGACCGTCTGCGCAAGGCGCCGATCCGCATCCTCACCTCCGGCGGTGCGGAGAAGACCGAGGCGCTGCTCGGCGCCATGAACCTGATCGCGCCGACGATCCTGATCACCGACGAGGAAAGCGCGCGGCGCATGCTCGAGGCGCACGCGGCGCAAGGCTCGCCATGAGGCCGCGCCGGTTGCCCGGACCAGGGCCATCGGCTATCTGACCGTCCAGGCACCTGACGCCTGAACGACCAATCAAACGGAGCCCCTGATATGACCGACAAGACGATCCTCAAATTCGGCGCCGTCGAAAACGCGGAAGCCGGCGATCTGGCCGGCTGGGTCGTGGTCGAGGGCAAGCCGACCATGAAAACCGCCGTCCAGCACACGACTGAAGACGGCAAGGTGATGTCGGGCACATGGCAGGCGACGCCCGGCACCTATCATGCGACCTACACCGACTACGAGTTCGTGCACATGATCGCCGGCCGCATCATCATCACCCCCGACGGCGGCGCACCGGTCGAGGTAGGCCCCGGCGATGCCTTCGTGGTGGAAGCCGATTTCAAGGGAACGTGGAAGATCATCGAGCCGGTGACGAAGCATTTTGTCGTCAGGGTTGGCTGAGGCGGCCTGTTCGCATAGGCCGTTGATGGTCAACGCCTATGGCAGATGTCCAGTGCGGGCAATGACAGGCATGCCTTGGCGCTATTTTGGCTTTGATGCCGATCGGACTCACCTCGAACTTTGCCCGGGCCATCGCCCGGGCCGATCAGGCGGCTCAAACGCCGCATTGAACTAGCCGGGCATCGGCAGTCTGTTTAGGATCGACCCGGGTGTTCAATGACTGATCGAGGAGGCGACAGAGATGCATCGACGCGGTTTTCTGGCGGCAGGTCTTGCGACGGTTCTTGTGAGTGAGCGTGCCGCTGCCCAGATGAAGATGGACGATATGCCCGGCATGGATATGGGCGGCCACGCAGGCCACGACATGGGCTCCGCGCCGCAAGGCGCGGCCGTGCTGCCAGAAGGGGAAGCATTTCGCGAATTGCCCCTGCTGGCGAACGAAGCCGGCACGCCCGGCCTGTTCAAGGCGAAGCTGACGGCTCAGTCCACAACTGTGCGTTTTGCGGAAGGGCTCGAAACACCGATCCTCGGCTATAACGGCACCAGCCCCGGGCCGCTGATCGAGGCGGTCGAGGGCGACCGGGTCGAGATCACCTTCGCCAACCGGATTGCGGACGAGGCAAGCACCATCCACTGGCATGGCATGCCGGTGCCCGCCGACCAGGACGGCAATCCGATGGACCCTGTCGCAACGGGCACCGATCGCACCTACAGCTTCGACCTGCCGGAAGGCAGTGCCGGCTCATACTGGTATCACCCACATCCGCACGGCAAGACGGCCGAGCAGGTCTATCGCGGCCTTGCCGGCGCGTTCGTCGTCAAACCGAAGGCCGATCCGATCCCGGCCGCCTACGGCGACACTGTGCTGGTGTTCACTGACCTGCGCCTCGCGGGCGATGGCACCTTGCCCGACAACACGATGACGGACCTGATGAACGGGCGCGTCGGCGACCATGTGCTCGTCAACGGACAGAAGAATCCCGCTCTGTCGGTCTCCTTCGGCACGAAGCGGCGCTTCCGGTTTTACAATGCGACCAACGCGCGCTTTTTGCGCCTCTCCTTCGACGGCGCATCCATGACGATCATCGGAACGGACGGCGGTCTTTTGCAGGCGCCAGTCGCAGCCGACGACATCCTGCTCAGCCCGGCGGAACGGCTTGAACTGATCGTCTCCTTCGAGAAGCCCGGCCCCGCGACATTATACACGCTCGACTACGATCGCGGCTGGATGGGCGCTGGACTTCCTGCCGATGCCGGCCTGACGCTCTTCACGGTCAATGTTTCGGAGACGCCGGCCGAGCCGGTCCCGCCATTGCCCGACAGGCTGCGGCCAATCGCGCTCCTCGGCGCTCCTGCCGTCAGCCGGCGCTTCGTGTTCACCGAAACCATGGCCATGAGCGCCAGCGGCATGGAGATGGGGTTTCTGATCAACGGCGCCGCCTTCGATATGAACCGCGTCGACATCGTCGCCAAGGCAGGCGAGGTCGAGCTTTGGGAGATCGTCAACAAGGCCGACATGGACCATCCATTCCATGTGCATGGAACGCAGTTCCAGGTGGTCGAGCACGAACGCGACGGCAATGTCTCGAAGCCGGCTTATCTGGCCTGGAAGGACACCGTCAACGTCGCGCGCGGCGAGACGGTGCGACTCTTGCTGCGCCAGGACCGGCCGGGGCCGCGCATGTATCACTGCCACATCCTCGAGCATGAGCAGCTTGGCATGATGGGCATTGTCGACGTGCAGGCATAGGCCGAGGTGGCGGCGCTCTATGGCGCGCTTTTCATCAGCGCGTTCCTCGCCGCAACCATCCTGCCGGTCTCATCGGAAGTGGTGCTCGCCGGCCTGATCGTCTCGGGTCGCGGTGATCCGGCGCTGCTGCTTGCGGTCGCCACGCTCGGCAACACGCTCGGCTCCGTGGTGAACTGGATTCTGGGGCGTGGCATCGACTCGCTCCGGGCCAGGCGCGTGTTTCCTGTAAGTCCTGAGCGCTATGAGCAGGCAAGCCGGACGTTCCGACGCTTTGGCGAATGGACGCTGCTGTTTGCCTGGCTGCCGGTTGTCGGAGATGCTTTCACCGTTGCGGCGGGCGCGGCACGTGTGAACCTCGCGGTGTTCGTTGTTCTTGTCGCAATAGGGAAGGCCGCACGCTATGCCGTGATCGTTGCGGGAGGATTATGGGCGATTGCGTGAGCTGCCGGCTTCATCGCTGACCGCAAGCTGCGCGTTCTCTTGCCGCGAAGCGGTGTCCGGCCGTCCAAAGAACATGGTGCGCATGACACCATCGCGAAGCAGAATGAAATGCACGAATGCAGCCAGGATGTGAACGCCGACAAATCCAAGCATGATCCAGACCAGCTTTGCATGGACGAATGCGAAAGCCCTTGCCGGCAGCGCGCCGACGGATGGCGCCAACGGGACAGGCAAGGTTGCGAAAAGCCGTGCGGGTGGCATGAAAGGCATTGGCCGGTAGCCCAGCCATCCCGTTATCAGGACGGCAAGAATCACGACGTAGAGAAACATGTGGAAAAATGAGGTCGCAAACCGCACGAACCGTGAGGCGTGCCTGACAGGGGCTTGGGTGAAGATGCGCCAGCAAAGCCTGAGGACAATGATGACAAGGATCGTCACGCCGATCGACATGTGGAGCGGAAGCCAGTTCATCGCCGCCATCCCCGGCCCGTTCATCGGCCCGAAGGCAACGGCTATTTGCGCCGCGAGCGCGATCACGGTCAGCCAATGCAGCAGGCGAATGCCGAAATGCCAGCGCAGGCGAGGATTCTCTCTCATCTCTTAGGCTCGACAGTCATCGAATGCGCATGCGAAGGCGTGATGGGTTCGTCGTCTCCAGCGGACTCAATTCGCTAACTCAATTTCGCTAAGAAGTGCGGCGGTTCTTCGCCAAGCCATTGAAAACGTGGTGAACCGAGCAGTCACAGGCGAATCAGTCTCCGTTTGATATTCCCTGATAACAGGCAAAGAAACAGGGCCATTGTCGTTTGGCAGCGTACTTGCTTACCGTGAGGCGTTCAAACAGAGAGCCGAATAAGATGTTGGTTTTCCGAAAGTCGAGCAGAAGAAAGCCACAGAAAATGCCTGACAGGCAGCGCAAATCAGACCTATGACATCGGCGCGGTCGTCATGCCCTGGGCCGACAAGTTCAGTGCGCTCGGACCCTGCGCGGGGCAAAAGGTCCGGGCAGAAAAGAAGCTTGAATTGTGCGACGGTCGAGTGCTGGATAGCGAGACAGCGGCCGCGACCGCCGGAACTGGCTTCCGAGGGGCCGAAGAGGGGGAATCGTGGACACGACAGCGGAAACGGACGTTACTTCGTTGATTTCGGGCTTCGAACAGCTCGCCGATCGTTTCGTCTCCGGACTGTTCGCGCGGTTTGCCGCCTTGAGCGACGTCCCCGTCGAGCTTGAAAACCTGAGGGCTTCGCTTGCGGCCGGGGGAACATCTCTCCTTGGGCTCCTGTTCGAGATTGTGTTGGTTGTCGCGCTCGTCGCGGGCGTGTTCATCCTGCTCGCCCGGCGGTTCAAGAAGGCGAGTGCCAAAACCAGTGCATGGCGCAGATTCTTCGCGGGCGTGGCGGCTGCTGTGGTGGCGCTGGTGATCGGTTTCATTGCTGCGCGGCTGCTGGCCGGTTCTGGCGTGCCTTTGCAAACCCTTCGCCTTTGGACGGTAGCGACCGTGCTCGGCCTCATCATCCTCGCCGCCGTCAGATCACTCTTGATGGCATCGCGGCGAACCGAGTTCGCAGAGCGCTCCGCCCATCTGGCGGCGCTCGTGCATGACCTCTCGCTTGCGATTGGCTTGGCGCTCATCGGCGTTACGCTGTTCGCGACGTTGCGGCTCTGGAGCGTCGGTCCGGCCTTGGCGGATCTGCTGCGAACAGGCTTGGGAATTCCGATCTACCTTCTGTTTGCATGGGCGGTATGGCGACACAGACCAACATTGGCTGCCGCCGTCGCCGGTCCGCGCCCCAGAAGCCGCTGGCGCACCCGTCTCGCCAAAATGTGGCCGGCAATCGTGATCGCGTTCCTGATAATCACCTTTCTCAGCACTCAGGCCGCGCTGACCCTGGGAGCATCGCTTCGTGGATCGGCCGTTCTGCTGACCGCGTTGATGTTTCTTGCCGCGCCGCATCTCGACGCAATGATCGGGAACTGGGCGCAGCGCGGATTGGAGTCTCCTGACATCTCGATCTTGGCAGCGGCGGGGCGACAGACCGCCCGCTTCACCGTCGTGGCTATCATGATTGCCATGCTGGGAACGCTATGGGCGACACCGCTGGCTGCCGGGTTCGGCATAGATCTGCGAGAGGTCGCCAAGGGCGCATCCGGGGTGGCGCTGATCATATTGGGGGCGGCGTTTCTGTGGAACGTGGTCGGCACGGGGACGACTCGCGCCTTGCGCGCGGAGTTACCCGCCGTAGCTAGTGAAGAGGAGGAGCTGGGTGCGCCGCGTTCACGGCTGGGCACGCTGGTGCCGCTGCTCAGCGCGGTCGGCAAATCGAGCATTGTGGCGTTGGCGCTGCTCTCGATCCTGGTGTCGATCGGGGTCAATGTCTGGCCTCTGATCGCCGGCTTGAGTGTGTTCGGGCTGGCCATCGGCTTCGGCTCGCAGACGCTGGTGAAGGACCTGGTCTCCGGGCTGTTTTTCCTGATCGACGATGCATTCCGCTTCGGCGAATATATCGAAACGTCAGGCGCCAAGGGGACCGTAGAAAAAATCTCGGTCCGGTCGGTTTCCCTGCGCCATCAGCGCGGTGCCTTGGCGACAATTCCCTATGGCGAGATTGGCAAGATCCAGAATTTCAGCCGCGACTGGATGATCGAGAAACTGACCTTTCGCGTTGCATTCGACACCGATGTCGAGAAAGTCCGCAAGATTTTCAAGAAGATCGGCCAGGATATTTCGGCCAACCCGGAACTTGCTGGGGATTTGCTCGCCCCGTTCAAGAGCCAGGGAATTGGCGAGGTTGAGGACGGCACGCTGGTCATCCGGGCCAAATTCATGGCGAAAGCGGGCAAACACTTCATGATCCGCCGCGCCGTTTTGCTCGCCGTGCACCAGGCATTTCAGGAAAACGGCATTAAGGCCGTCCCAAAGCCACTGACATCTAATCCCGGAGCCTGAGCGGAACATTAGAGGTCGCTAACAGTTTGTGCTTGCGGCAGGTGATGTCTCACCCGCATCGCTGCCGAAGATCGGGACTCCATCGCCTGATCGGCCCGCGCTCTCCGCCAGAGGCGCGGGCTTTGACAGATCAGGGAAGAGATGACCTATGAGCCGGCCACAAGCTACATCGCGAGCGGGCGGCCAGCCGCCAGTCCCGAGCCCAACCCTGAACCAAGCCCCCGGTTGCCAACGTCACAGAATTTGCTCTCAGTCCACCACGTCGAAGCCGGCTTTCCTCAGTGAGCCGAGGAAGGTTTCGACGTCTTGCGAACGGGCCAAGCGCATCGTAACGACCTGGCGCATGTTCTTCACCCAAGCCGGTTGATTTTGCTCCAGCCAGGCGCGCTCGCGATCAGCCTCGATCTTGTAGCCTCCTTCGCTCAGAACGGCGGCCGCAACAATATGATAGATCGGGTTCGATCGAACCGGCGATTTCTTCATCCACATAACCGCCTGCGGATAATCGCCGCTGAAATAAGAGCAAAGAGCCAACTCCACCTCATAGTAGCCCAACGAACTCGGATTTCTTTCGCGCGCCTCCGTTATCAACGCGCAGCCGTCACGCCAATTTCCGGAGACCGCCAGGCGCTGTCCGTATTCGCCCATGAACTCGGTATCGTTGGGATTGATGGCCAAACCCCGTTTGCCCACTCCCAGTGCCAGATTGATTTCCTTGCTGAAATAGAGCGCAAGCATTTCTCCCTGAAGCCCTCTTACGTTGAGAGGGTCGACTTCCACCGCCTGCCTTGCGGCGGCGAGGGCGCGCTCAAGCACGGCGGCGGACAGTTTGGGGTCGTTTGGAAATTCGAACCGATAGTCATCGATGTAGACAAGCGAAAGAAGACCCCAGGCGGTGGCGTAGTTCGGGAAGCGCCCTACGGCCTTCTCGAGGCACGTACGTACGGATGTACGGGTTTCTGGGTTGAGGTCGACGCGATATGCATAGAAGGACAAGGTGCACGAATATGCCACCCAATTGTCGGGCGGATTGTCGACATGGAGATTGGCATCCGCCTGGAAGATGACGCCATAGGCTTGAGCCAAGCTCGTCGATACATTCCGCGCGATGTCCGACTGGGCTTCGACAAGGTCCGCGACTTTCATCCGGCCATCATAGCTGTCTGCCCACAGAACCGAACCGTTGGCTCGATTGATCAACCTGACCCGAAGCAGAAAGGTATCGACCGACAGGTTGACGCTTCCAGCAAGGATAAATCGTGGTGGCGCGGTCGACGCATCGCCGTCCTCAGGCGCCGACTCCATGACCACAATGTCCTTGAACTTCGAAAGTTGGCTGACAATTTCCTGCTTCAATCCACTCGCAATGGCTGCCGCCGCGGCGTTGCCGGTCAGATCGTCAAACGGCTCAACAAGCACGTGAGGCGTTTCTGGCGCGCTTGACCTGACAGACGTCCACGACCACGCCAATACCGACGCTCCAGCCGCGAGAATGGCTGCAAGCATCACAGGCAGCAGGAACGCAACCCATCGGACCGGAGAGTGGGTGATTGTTGGAGAAACAACGGTCGCCTGCGGTAGCGACAATAAAGGCTGCGAACGAAGCAGGAAGGCAGGGACATACCCCCCCTTTGGAATCGTGATCAGGATTGGGTCTGTGTGTCCGGCGGTCAGATAGTAGCGCTCGAGCGCACGCCTGAGGTGGCCAGCCTCGATGCGAACGATCGGATCCGTCTGCGGGTCGAACGCCTCGCCGCGACCAAACACTTCCACTGCGATCGAATAGGCCTTGATACGGTCGCCTCGTCCCGACAATGCCTCTTCCACCACATGGCTGAGGAAGCGGCGCTCGCGGCCGGTGGCATCGAAGTCCGCACTGTCGAGGATAAGGGCAAGTTGGGCGCGACAAGCCTCCATAGGGAGCTCGTGCTCCCTTGGTGCGGGCGTTTCCGCCTGGATCGCCATGCCCTCGCTTGGTCCCTCGCAACCGCAGTTTTTGTTATCGTGCGGTTACATGCATATCCACGTAACTTACCTTCTGCTGCCGTCTCTTTGCAATACGATTGCGTCAGGTCGATGAACTGGCGTCATGAACACAAAAGACGGATCGTCTGACAGGCACCGAGCGGTCTCGGCGGCAGTGCGCCGATACCCCCAGTTTGAATTGACGATCCATCGGCTGATGGACCGAAGTGAGAGCTTTCGCGACATCTGCGAGGAACTCGCGGATGCGGAGTTTGCGCTTTCGAAGGTCGACGAAGCCCCGCCGGCATTGCGGGAGGCCAGACGAGCCGAATGGCAGGAACTGGTGGATCGCCTGGTTGGAGAGGTAGGCGCAGCGGTGCTGAACACCGACGCCGCCCGCAAATCGGGTATCAACCCATGGCCGCCACGGTGAACAGCCATGAGTGCCGGGCCGAAAGCGCGGGAAACATGCCAACACTCCCGTTTCCCAGAGCAATAAATCAAGCATATGGTGGTGGAACACAGGAGGGGACCCTGACATGATGACGTTCTTTCGGACAGTAGCCCAAGGTTGTGCCGTTCTTTCCTTCCTTTGGCTTACCCATCCCGCTGGAGCCGCGGATGCGGTCTCACCAGTGACGCCGGAGCTGAAGCCGGTGGTCACCGAACAAGGGTGGACGTTCTCCGTTGCGCCGTATTTCTGGGCGGCTGGAATGTCGGGGGAGGTGGCGCAGTTCGGTCTGCCCCCCGTCGACGTTGATGCGAGCTTCAGCGACATCCTGAAGAATCTCGACTTCGCGGCCATGGCTGTCGCCGAGGCTCGCTACGACCGCTACAGCATTTTTGGCGACCTCATGTATGTGAAATTATCGGGAGAAAACGGCACGCCGAGAGGCGTCCTCGCCACCAGTGTCGATGTTTCTTCCGAGACATTTTCGGGACTAATCGGAGCTGGCTATTCGATTATCCAGAGTGATACCGGACGTCTCGATTTCGTCGGCGCCATGAGGGTTTGGTCCGTAAACACGGACCTCGACTTCCATGGCGGTATCCTTGACGGCGTATCCGGCAGCGATGGAGCGACCTGGGTGGATGGGCTGGTTGGCGTTCGCGCGAATTACTCGCTCACGCCCGAAATCTATCTGACGGGCTGGGGCATGGTTGGTGCAGGCGGTGCCAATGTCGACTGGGATGTCGCAGCCGCACTGGGCTACCGGTTCAACGAGCGGTTTTCGGCGGTCGCCGGCTACCGCGCGCTCGGCGTCAACTACCGCAATGACGGCTTCGTCTTCGATGTCGTCCAGCAAGGACCGATCATGGGATTGGTCATGCGTTTCTAGGATTCAATTTGCATCAATGAACAACAATGGAGGAAGCGATGACAACGAAACTTACATTCCGCAACTGCGCCGTCCTGGCCTTGGCTTTGGCTACTTTCGTGCAGGTTGATCCGGTCTCCCTGGTCACTCGGGGATCGATATCATCTGAAGCTTTGGCGCGCGTTGGCCGCCCTCTTACGGCCACAAGCGCCGCGGGCGTCGGGCGACGCGCGACCCGGCGAACAATCCGCAGAACCAGCGTCTACGTAGCCAGGCTTCCTGCCGGTTGCGCCAAAACCTCCGTCAACGGGACGGCCGTCTGGCATTGCGGCGGGAAATATTATCAGCACTCGGGTTCGAAGTACGTGGTCGTTCAGGTCAACTGATTGGCGCGCGGATGGCCGCCGGCCAGACCTGACCGACAGCAGGTCGGCCTTGGGCGACAAGATCGTCCAAGCAACGACCGGTCGTGGGTCGTGCGCTCGGATACTGCCAGCACCAATCGGCGGGCCCAGCTCTGGACAAAGTCAACAAATGAACGCGAAACGAAATTTATTCCTGGTCGTCATTGCGGCGGTCGAAGCGGCGACAGGTCTCGGTCTTCTTTTGCTGCCTTCCGTTCCATTTGCTCTCCTGCTTGGGTTGGAAAGCGCCACGGTTGAAGCAATTTTTGTCGGCCGCATTGCGGGCGCGGCGTTGCTTGCCATAGGTGTCGCAAGCTGGATGGCGAGGAAAGACGCGTTAAATCCTTCACTGTTCGGACTGCTTGTTGGCATTCTGATTTACAACACGGCCGTATCGATTCTCCTCGTGTATGCGGCCGCGGTCCTGAAGATGACCGGCGTCATGCTTTGGCCTACGGTTGCATTTCACGCACTTCTTGCCGTCTGGGGTGGTCTGCTGCTGCAGGGCATTCCAAGCGAAACTCCATCGGGAAACCGGTGACAACCAAGGAGCTGATCCTTGGAAAGTAAGACAACGTCTCATTGGCTTGTGGCACATCGCATCTGACCGGCACCGGCAAGCTGCTCAACGATGGCGCGGCGCTCCCATAAAGGGCCAGCAAGGTTCAACTGCGAAGTCCGCGCGCTGAAGGCGAAGTGCCGTCCCCACGCGCCGGTCCGCAAGATGCCCCGCTCGCCCGGGCACATCTACGAGTTCGCGCCCGGCAACGACAGAGGCTCTGTAGCGCGATTACATGCTTGCCCCACGTAACTTACATTCCAGCGCCAGCTCTTTGGGGTCTACTATCCGTGAAGGAATGCAGGAAGTGCTCATCGAGTATCACGCCAATGGTGTTGCACGGGTAACTCGAGAGCATGCCTGTTGTCGGCTGCCGGAGCCTTCGCAACGAGAGGCAAACATGGGCGACGTCGTATCGATTTTTCCATTGGCGGTTCCGCTGGTTTTCGGCGTCGAAGGCAACGCGGCATTTGACAATGCCCGCGTGCAGAATGCTGCCGTAGCCGGAGCGGAGGAAAGCGTATGACGTGGCTCAAGGAACCTCTGCTGCATTTTGCCGTTGTCGGCGCGATCCTGTTTGGCGGCTATTCCTGGCTGAACGACAGACATGTCGAAGCCACAGCCGCGGAGCCGGTCCGGATCGGCGAAGGCGATTTGCGCTGGCTCAAGCAGACCTGGTCGAGCCAGTGGCTGCGCGAGCCAACCGCCGATGAGCTCAAGGGTCTTGTCGACGATCTGCTGAACGAGAAAGTGATGGCGCGCGAAGCGCAGGAGATGGGCCTCGAGAAGGACGACACCATCATCCGCCGCCGCTTGGCGCAAAAGCTCAAATTCCTTGTCGAGGATACGGCCCAGCTTGCCGAGCCGACCGAAGCGGAGCTGCGGCAGTTTTATGCCGCCAACCCGGCGAAGTTCGAGACACCGGGAAAACTGTCGTTCCGGCAGGTCTACTTCAACCCGGAGCACCGCAGGGATGCCGCGGCGGACGCGACCGCCGCGCTGGGTGCGCTGTCAGCGAATGTCGAGGACGATTCGATCGAGGGCGACCGGCTGCTGTTCGGCGACAGCTTTGCCGATACCGACGAACAGGCGCTGTCCGGAATGTTCGGTGCCGATTTTGCGCACGAGGTGGTTGCGCTTGAACCGGGTGGATGGCGCGGTCCGGTGAAATCTGGCTATGGCTTTCATCTGGTGCTCGTCACGCAGCGCACGGCGACCACGCCGAAGCCTTTCGAGACCGTGAAGGATGCCGTCCTCGCTGAGTGGCGCTCTGCGAAGCAGACCGAGCTCAGCCGGGAGTATCTGGTCGAGCTGCGCAACAAGTACGGCGTCGAGCTTGACGACAGTACGAAGGCGGCGCTGGGGCCTGGGGCCGCAACGAATGTGGCCGCACAATGAGGCGGCTGGCCAATTGGTCTGCGCTCGTGCAGGGTGCCCGCGCTGCGTTGGAGTGCGTTCGGCTGGTCGTGCTGACAGCGGCCATTGCTGCGCTGTTCTGCGAAGTTGCCTATTCCCACGAGGTGCGCCCGGCATATCTCAGCCTTAAGGAGGAGGCGCCGAACGAGTTCAGCGTTCTGTTCAAAACGCCGATGCAGGGCGATGCGCGACTGGCGCTGTCGGCACTCTTTTCCGGCAAGATCGAGGCGGTTACGCCGATCATCTCGCATCCGACCGGGGATGCCATGGTGCAGACTTGGCGCATGCGCACCCTGGAGCCGCTCGCAGGCCAGAACGTTGTGATCGACGGGTTGCAGAACACCATGACCGACACACTGGTCCACGTGGTGTTCGCGAATGGCAACAGCTGGACAGCCCGTCTCACACCCAGCGAACCGTCGGCAGTCATCCCGGCTTCGCAGAGCGTCTGGGCGGTGTTCGTCACCTACGTCCGTCACGGCATCGAACATATCGCTTTCGGCTTCGACCACCTGCTGTTCGTCACCGGGCTGATGCTCATCGTGCGCGACTGGCGCAAGCTGGTGAAAGCAATCACCGCCTTCACAGTCGCGCATTCGATCACCTTGACCTGCGCAACGCTCGGATGGCTGACGCTGCCGTCGCGGCCGGTGGAGGCGATGATCGCCATCAGCATCGTCATGGTCGCCGCCGAGGTTGTGCGGATGGAGCGCGGGCAGCTCAGCCTGGCCATCGCCAAGCCGTGGATTGTGGCCTTCGCCTTCGGCCTGCTGCACGGCTTCGGCTTTGCCGGCGCGCTGGTCGAACTTGGCCTGCCGCATGGCGACATTCCGCTGGCGCTGCTGGCCTTCAATGTCGGCGTCGAGCTCGGACAGCTCGCCTTCATCGCCGTCTTGCTGACCGCGGTTTATTCGGTGATGCGGTTCGTCATGATCCCGCGGCAGGCGATCGTCGCGTCGGCCTATGCCATCGGGATCATCGCGGCATTCTGGAGCGTCCAGCGACTGGACGCGATGTTCTTGTGAGGAGGAGCAAATGGGATCACGCACGAAACTGACGGGCCGGCGCCTCCTGAGGAGCCAGAAACTTGCACGCGCTATCGCGGTGGCGTTTGCTGCGTCTTTTATGGCCACTGCTCCGACGTCCGAAGGACACGCTTGCGGCTATGATAGTCCGCAGACCGCTTCGCAGGGTTTCCTGAATTGGCTCTATCCGGATTCACTCTACGTCGTCGGCGCGATATCGAGGGAGGTGGCTGCGGGACGGCTGCCGGTAGCGAACTTCGATCAGACCGGACCAGATCTGTTCGGACACAGATTTAAGCTGACGGCGACGGCGCTGGAGCAATTCGGCGACATGCTCCGGGCGGCGTCGCCAGGTCCGGCGGCCCTGCCTTCGGTTTCCCTGGTCGTCGTCGAGCCGATGCTGTGGACACGCTTCGATCAGGGTCCCGACGGCTTGCGCACGACGGTTCATGTTCCGGGGGCGCTCCCCGGTGACCTTGTCCTCGTCTCGGGCGAAGCCGTAATAACCGAAATCGCGGCGCGGCGGTTGACCTTCGGCCAGGCCGTCGAGCGCGGCGTGGTGCGTCTCTATGGGACGGCGCCGCAGATCGCCCAATTCCTGCTCAGCTATTCGGACGTCGGCGCAAGCGACAGTGCTGTCGAAACATCACAGAAACCGGTCTTCTCGCTAGCAAGCGCGGCGGCCGGCTCACCCCATTTCGCTTCGATGCAGTCGCACCCGGTTGGCATCGCGCCCGCCGAGCTCGGATGCACACCTGACCACACCGAGATTTCATTCCACGAGGGAGAGAGACAATGATCCGGAAACCGCTGACAATCACAAGTCTTGTATTGCTTACCGTGTGCGCCAGCGCCGTGGCACGGGCACAGGATGCCGGCACCTATACCGTCGAGGAAGCGGGGCAAGCCATCAAGGCCCGGCCCTACTCACCCTATGCCGGACGCAATTTCCCGGCGCGGCCGCTGTTTGGCGACACGCATTTGCACACGGCCCTGTCTTTCGACGCCGGGGCGGCCGGAGCCAGGCTGGGACCGCGCGAGGCCTACAAATTTGCGAAGGGCGAGGAGGTCATTTCCTCGACAGGACAGCCGGCCAAGCTGTCACGTCCGCTCGACTTCCTGGTCGTCGCGGATCACTCCGACAATATGGGATGGTTCACCGACTTCATGGCCGGAAAGCCGGAGATCCTGCAGAACGCGCAGGCCCGCGAGTGGTATGACATGATACAGTCGGGGCACGCCGGGGAAGCGGCGTGGGCCATCGTCGTGACCTTTTCGCAAGGCAAATTTCCGCCCGATATCATCTACCAGCCGGGCAATCCCGCCTATCGGTCGGTGTGGCAGAGCATTATCTCGGCAGCCGAAGAAGCCAACGATCCGGGGCATTTCACCGCTTTCATCGGCTTCGAATGGACGTCCCTGTCCAAGGGCAACAACCTGCACCGCAATGTCATCTTCCGCGATGGTGCCGAAAAAGCCGGTCTCATCGAGCCATACACGACGCAGCCGCCCGTCGGCAGCAACAACCCGCGCGACCTGTGGAAATGGCTGCGGAACTATGAGGACAAGACCGGCGGCGATGTGCTTGCCATCGCCCACAATGGCAATCTGAGCAATGGCGAGATGTTCCCGATCATCGAGCCGGTCACCGGCAAGGAGATCGATCGCGAATACGCCGAGCAGCGTGCCCACTGGGAGGTGCTTTACGAGACCACCCAGATGAAGGGCGACGGTGAGAGCCACCCCTTTCTTTCTCCCAATGACGAGTTCGCCAATTTCGAGAAATGGGACAAGGGCAATCTTGACCTCAGCGTGAAGAAGACACCGGACATGCTGGAGTTCGAGTATACGCGCTCGGCGCTCAAGAACGGGCTGAAGCTGGAAGCCAAGCTGGGGGTCAATCCCTACAAATTCGGCTTGGTCGGCAGCACGGATTCGCACACGGGCCTCTCCACTGCCGACGACGACAATTTCTTCGGCAAGATTTCGACCGCCGAGCCGAGCCCGGAACGCTGGTCGCACCCCTTCATGGCGAACCCCAAGCTCGGGCTCAAGATCATGGGTTGGGAGACGACCGCGTCGGGCTATGCCGCCGTCTGGGCGCAGGAGAACACGCGCGCCTCGATCTTCGACGCCATGAAGCGGCGCGAGACCTATGCCACGACCGGGCCGCGGATGGTGGTCCGCTTCTTCGGCGGCTTCGATTTCGATGAGGCTGACGCCAACTCCCGCAGCCCGGCGATCGCCGGCTACACCAAGGGCGTGCCGATGGGCGGCGATCTCACTCAGGCGCCCGCGGGCAAGGTGCCGACCTTCCTCGTCGCTGCGTTGAAAGATCCGATCGGCGCCAACCTCGACCGCTATCAGATCATCAAGGGTTGGCTGGACGCAGCCGGCGAGGTGCATGAAAAGGTCTATGATGTCGCCTGGTCCGGCGACCGCAAGCCAGGCGCCGACGGCAAGCTGCCGCCGGTCGGCAATACCGTGGACGTGCCCAATGCCACCTGGACAAACACGATCGGAGCACCGGAGCTTATAGCGGTGTGGAAGGACCCGGATTTCGATCCGTCCCAGCGGGCCTTCTATTATGGCCGCGTCATCGAGATCCCGACACCGCGCTGGCCCGCCTATGATGCGAAATACTTTGGCATCAAGATGTCGCCGGATGTGACCATGACAACACAGGAGCGAGCCTACACGTCGCCGATCTGGTATACCCCGGCCGGCTAACAGTTTCCGCTCGAGTGGAAGCATAAGGGCCTCGCCGCATCTTTCGATGCGGCGAGCGCACCTGTTTTGGGCGGTCGACGCCCCGATCCCTGGCCGGCATTTCGCGACCATCGCCCGCTCGACCCCCGTCACAACCAAGATGGTGGCTTCATGGTCCCTGCCACGGCGCCTTTGGAACAACAGCATCGCCACGCTCGGCCCCCTGCTATGAGACAGCGCAGCCCTGGAGAGGCGTAAAAGTCGCTTGCTTCCTGTGTGGAGTGAGCCCTGCGGTACGCTGTCAACGCACCCATCTGACGAACCGCACGATCACTTCCTCGGCGACGAGCATGGCGACGACCACGATAATCAGCGGAACCACGCCGTGCAGCATGCCTTCAAAGCGAACCCTATCCCCAAACACAAAGGTGATCACCTCCAGGATCACGAACTTGGATAGGAACAGCACCACCCATGCGCCGAAGAATCGCATGAACTTCATGAAGGCACCTTGCCTTGCCTGGAAGAACACGGCGACCTGGTGCTCGATAGCGATCGTCCCCTTCAGAAGGGCCTGCAACAAGATGGCGGCGAGCAATGACACGCTGAAGGAAGAGACTGTGACGCTGTCCGAAAACTCATCGAACAGGTTTAGGACCACGAGGTCGATCAGGACTCCAAAGAGATAGCGTATGATCAATCGCTGGCGGTCGGTTGGCATTTCGGCCGTGGCCGGCAGAAAACCGTGAATTTTGTCAGCCATGACGTCCCCTTGTAAAGCACCCCTGCCGAGTGGTGCGAATGCATTACTTTAGCATCGGCCGTTTCGACGCGCCACGTAACTAACGGTAAGTACCGTGGGGCCACCGATCCCTAGTGCATGTCGCTCAAAAGTGGCCCCGGTTTTGAGACAACGACATGCATAGAAACAAAAGACTTAAAGCGCGTCGCATGAATCCGTTTCGACGCGACGCGCTTTAGTGCCGAAAAGATCGCCAGCTTACCGTGGTGGCGGAGGATTGAGACGCGATCTCACGGCGGCATCGTCATCTAGCAATTCTGCTCTTACCTCTCCGACCAATCGATCTATGAGTTCCTGCCATTCGGCTCGTCTGGCCTGGCAATATTCCGGCGTGGCCTCGTCCGCCGCCATCACCGGCGAAGGAGGAGATAGGATCGAGGCTGATCGCGAGGTTGCATGGCTGGACCAAAATCAACCTGATTTGGTGAAGAATATGCGTCAGATGGTTTCGACGCGGTTGGCCCGTTCGCAAGACGTCGAATTGATCATCGGCTCGCTGAGGAAAGCCGGCCTCGACATCAAGGGCTGGCCTCAAAGGAGCAATCCACAATTGCTGCGTCTTATGCGCGACAGAATTGCGGCCCCTTCGAAGCCCTGACACCACGTAACATACATACTGATTGTGGCACAGATGAACAGTCCGTGCTTATGGTTGCGCGCTTGCCGCAAAGCTCGCATTGGCTCCGGCAGGCAAGGAAGCGGACTGGATCCAGACCATTGCCCGGCAAAGGCTGGAACCCGATGCTGCCTCTACGGCGCGCTCGACCCGTGGTTCGACAAGAGGTGGCGGCCGGGGGAGATCGGACTGGTGAAATGACCTCCGAGCAACGCTCCAGGATGAGCACGGCAGTAACGATCCACAAAAACGAACGTTCATGAGCAAAGAACGGCAAACAAAGGGAAGGCAATACCATGCGAAACTTCATGACACTCATCGCGGCAATGTCAGTAGCACTTACGTCTGCGACGGCAGCCTACGCACAAACACAAAATCCGCTTCCCAAGGCCAGCGATGTGCTTGTCCGATACGGGGACGACGTCGAGGGCTGGACGGTCTATGCAAATCAAACCCGCGGAGATTGCTTGATCGTGCGCCAAGATGGGCCAAGTGCGGTGCAAATGGGCGTTACCGCAAATCAGGAGGTCGGGTATCTTGGCGTGTTCACGAAGGTGGATATCGGCCTCAAGAACGGGAACACGTCGGAAATCTTCGTTTCTCTTGACGGCCATCTCTACAAGGGTGTGGCTACGAGCACGAGCGGCGAACTCAAGGGCGGATATTCTGGCGGCTACATCTTGACCGACGACCCGAAGTTCAAGCGCGACGTGGCGAAGAAATATAATATGACCGTGTTTCCGGACACCAAGGGGACCTTTGTCGTCGATCTGAAGGGGACTTTCAAGGCAATGGCAGTGGGTCGCAAGTGCCTCAAGCACTGACCGCCCGCCAGGCAATATTCCCACCCATCTCCGCCACTGGCGGCAGCTAGCATCGCTTCAGGGATATGCGAATTTAAGGTTGGCGCTTCACCCTCACCGTGGTGACGGATATAGGATATCCGCGGCTCGGTTCGCGACTGTCTGCCGTGAGAAGCGCCCGACATCTACCAAGTGTCCGCTTCCCGGCGGGCCATCAAACAACGCGGCAATCTGGTCGGCGTCAAGCCCACCAAAGTCGATACGTTGAAGTTGCATTTTCTACCGGGAACGACATGGTCGGTGGCAGAGGACAGTCCAGCATGACCAGCAATAACATCCGGTACGTCTTATTGATGGTCGTTGAGACGGCTGCGGCGATGTTCTTGTTTTTGACGATTTTCCCAATCTTCCGGCAAGTGATCACGCAATTGGGAGAAGCACAGGACATCAGCCCCTATCAGCAGTCCGCGGTGGTTTGTGGTGCGCTCGTTCTGCAGGCCTGCTACTGGGTCAGGTTTCGCTGGGTTGCGATCCCCGCACCGTTTCGCAATGCCTTGGTGAGGCACCTGTTCCTGTTTGCCAGCCGGGTCAGCTTCTTCTTTGGCGGCGCTTTGTTTTCGGTGCTCTTTTTCCGCCACGTACCGGAACTCGATCAATCCCCATCTTCCATTCAGGGAGCCGTCAGGCTGTTGGAAGTCCTGCTGGTTCTGTTCAGCCTGTTTTGCTATTCGCTGGAAATAGAACGGTTGGGCAGGGCAAGGGAAGACCATTCCTCCGCACTCGGCCGCAGCAGATAATTCAGGCTGACAAATCCAGTCCGCGACAAGGGTGCCGATGGTCGGCGGCCTTCCTGCCTGTCAAACATTTGGAGCGGGCTTCAGACGATTTGCATGTCTCTGGAACAATTTTGGATCGACGACGTTTCCCGCAGTTAATGACGACGTTTCGCATTCGGTAACATTGCCACCAGCGAGGACGCGATCATGAGATTCCTGTCAGGCATAGCGACCTCCATGGTCGCAACTTTTGCACTAACGAGCACTGTTCCTGTTGATGCCGCACCGGTCTTCGTGCCCAGGGCACAAAGCGCGCAGTCCGATCTCATCCAAATTCGGGATGGCTGGCACAGGGGCTATCGCGGCTACCACCACTACCACCGGCACAACGACTTCTGGGCCTCCGGCGGCGCTTTTGTCGCCGGAGCGCTGCTCGGCAGCATGATCGCCAACAGCAACGGCTACTACGGCGGGTACTACCGAGGCGGTGACTACTACGGAGGTTCGTATTACGGCGATCCGTATTATGTCGATCCGTACTACGGCGATCCGTATTACCAGGACCGGTATTATGGCAATGGGTATCACTCAAACAGATCCTATCGCCCATGCTCGCCCAGGGAAGCGGATTCCGGTAATTGTTACTAGCGATCGTCGTCATGGGCAGGGTGCCGCCCTTTGACTGACTTTCTATGTGATCGACACAGCTCAATATTAAGCCGCCGATGCGAGTCCAGCCTTTCATGGCTTTCCGAGAGGAGATTCGACCTTGCTTCGAACGGCCTCGCAGTCAGAAAGTTACCCTGCCCTCCACGTAACTTACGTTCCGCTACCGGCTCGGTCCGGTAGTCTTCGGGACAACACGAACCAATAAACGGGATGGAACGCCGGCTGGCAGACAAAAGCGGTCTCGGCGATGGTGTGCCGGTTCCGTGGCATATCGGGAGTCTTCGTTGCCGCCACGGTTCATCTCAGTCCCGCAGGGAGGGAGAAAATGGACAGTCGATTTCGGCGACATCTGCTGAAAGTGTCGCTAGCGGCATTGACGATGCTGGCAGTACATGGCCGGTCCCTTGCGGCTGACCTCCTCATTGCAATGCCGAACTGGCCCTCGGGCCAGGCGGCCGCCAATATCATCAAGTACGGCATAAAGGAAAAACTCAATCTGGACGCCGACGTGCGCGAGATGGGCTCCATGACCGCATTCGCCGGAATGGATACCGGGGAGGTCGACGTCTATCCGGAAGTCTGGCTTCCCAATCTCGATTCACTCGTCAAGAAATACGTCGACGGGCGCAAGACCGTGGACCTCAGTCCCAAGGGTGTGTCGGCGACGCAGGGCATCTGCGTGACGCGCGAGACGGCTGACAAATATGGCGTCAAGGACATTTCAGATCTGGCCGATCCGAAAAAAGCGGCCGTGTTCGATACCGACGGCGATGGCAAGGGCGAAATGTGGATTGGCGCGCTGGGCTGGTCGTCGACGAGCATCGAGAAGATCCGGGCCAAGAGCTACGGTTATGAAAAAACGATGACGCTCCTTCAAATGCCGGAAGACATGGCCATGGCTGCAGTCGACGCAGCCGCGGCAACCGGGCAACCGATGGCATTCTACTGCTACAGTCCGCACCATATGTTCAAGCTCCATGATATCGTCCAATTGACCGAGCCGAAATACGATCCCGCCAAGTGGCACATCGTGATGCCGAGCGACGACCCTGACTGGCTTACGAAATCGGAGGCGCCGGTGGCGTGGGACGCATCACATTTCTACATCGGATTTGCGTCATCGATGGCGAAGCGCCTGCCGAAAGTGGCGGCCTTCCTCTCCCATGTCGACTTCACCCCGGACGAGGTCACCGACATGAGCTACGCATTGCAGGTCGATCGGCAGGATCCCGCCAAGTTCGCACAGGCCTGGGTTGCAAAGCATCAAGACCGGCTTAGCGCCTGGTCGAAGTAGAGACAGGGACGACCATGACCTTTTCGCTCGCAATCCGGTCCGTCACTTCGAAAAGCAATGATCGCAGAATGGCTGGCCGCTGCCTCGTCTTTGGCGCAGCTTTTGTCATGACAGCGATCGGCGCGACATTGGCGTATGCCGCTCAAACGCAGGTATTCGATCCGCAGACGCACAAGTGGGTCGATTACGACAAGAAGAAAGCGCGAAAATACTACGCCGCCCATAAAGAGGTGCCCGAGGCATTTCGCCCGCAGATGGTCAAATTCCGCACCGCGGAGATGCCCGGTACGATCATCATCGATGGCAACAAGCATTTTCTCTACCTTGTGCAGTCGGGTCAGCAGGCCATGCGCTACGGCATCGGCGTCGGCCGGGAAGGGTTTGGATGGGCCGGCATCGTGCGCGTCGGCCGCATGGCGGAATGGCCGACCTGGACGCCCCCGGTCGAAATGGTCGCTCGTGATCCGAACGCGGTCAAATATGCGGCCGGCATGCCGGGAGGCCCCGACAATCCGCTCGGCGCCAGGGCGCTCTATCTCTACGAGGGCGATCAGGACACGATCTACCGGATACACGGCACGCCGGAGCCCTGGACGATCGGGCTCGACGTGTCATCAGGGTGTATCCGGATGCGGAACGACGACATCACCGACCTGGCGTCCCGCGTCAAGGTTGGCGCCAAGGTCATCGTTCTGATGCAGGGGGCGGCCCTTTACAAGGGCGTTTGAAGCGGCATTCGGAGAGGGACAAGCAATGTCGGAAAAACGTGCAGTGAGAAGATCGATCCTGGTTGTAGCTCTTGGATTCATGGCGCAGAGCTTGAGCGCTTGCGTCAGCACGCCGCCGCCTGCTCCCGAGCAGATGTCGAGGACGCAGGTTGAGACGGCTCCGGCGGATCTTCAGCTTCTTTGCGCCAACGCGGTCGCCAAGTCGAGCGGCGTCGATAGCGCCAAGATACTTCCCATCTCCTCGAGCAAGATCGATTCCAAAACTTATCAGGTCGAGCTCGATGCTGGCGGCAAGAAGACAAGCTGCCTCGTGGACACCGACGGCGCCGTCAAATCCGTTGAGCCCATCTGATCCG
Source organism: Mesorhizobium kowhaii (assembly GCF_003253745.1). Classification (GTDB taxonomy): domain Bacteria; phylum Pseudomonadota; class Alphaproteobacteria; order Rhizobiales; family Rhizobiaceae; genus Mesorhizobium; species Mesorhizobium kowhaii. The sequence continues at coordinate 111,296 of NZ_MZXV01000027.1, read as the reverse complement.
CTTTGGTCGGATTCTCGAGCGGTCGCTCCAGCGACGGGAATTGGCGACAATGTATAGCTGGGCAACGAGGCATAGATAATGCACCCGAACGCGCCAAATCCCGATCACGCGCTTCCGCACTCGACCATGATCGATGCCGCACTTAAAATCGGACTTTTGGCCTTGCTGGTCTACGCCTGCAGCCGGATCATATTGCCTTTTGCTGGTATCCTGCTCTGGTCGGTCATCCTGGCGGTGATGCTGAATCCGCTACACCTCCGCCTGGCCGTCCGGCTTGGCAATCGGTGGTCGGCGGTGCTGATCGGGTTGGTCAGCGTTGTGGTGATGCTGGTGCCGATGATCACGGTGGTGACGTCGCTCGGGTCTTCCATATTTTCGCTTGTCTCGGGTTTGCAGAACCACACTTTGACCGTGCCGCCACCGCCGCCATGGCTGGCCGACCTGCCGCTGGTGGGCCAGAAACTGACGGAGACCTGGGCGCTCGTCGCTACCAACATGCCGGCGGCGCTTGCCAAATATGGCCAGATGTTGAGCGGGCCCGCGACATCGTTGATGTCGTTCGCTGGCGGCCTGGCCGCTGGTGAATTATCGTTTGTCCTTTCGTTCGCGATCGCCGCGGTGCTCGTCGCCTACGGCAAGGGTGCCGCCGAATTCGCCAGGCGCCTGTTGGAACGTGTCACCGGCAGCACGGCGCGCGGGGCACACCTGGTTACGCTGACCGCCGCCACGATCCGCGGCGTGGCACTCGGCGTGGTCGGCGTGGCGGTGATCCAGGCGCTGCTCGTCGGCATCGGCTTCTTCGTTATTGGCGTTCCGGGAGCCGGACTTTTGACGCTCGCAACACTCTTGCTGGCCATTGTGCAGGTGCCGGCGGTGCTGCTGACCCTGCCTGTCATAGTTTATGTCTTTTCGACGGAAGCAACCACGCCGGCGATCATCTTTGCGGTCTGGACCCTGTTCGCCGGGCTCAGCGACAATATTCTCAAGCCATTGATGCTCGGCCGCGGACTGGAGGCGCCGATGCCGGTAATTCTCATTGGTGTCATCGGCGGCATGCTTGTCGACGGCTTGCTCGGTCTGTTTGTGGGCCCGGTGCTGCTGGCCGTCGGCTATGTGCTGCTCAATGAATGGCTGCACCAGCCTTCGGTCGAAGGCGGGCCACGGATCGAGGGTCCGGCGGCATGATCACGGTTCTTGTGGTCGGCTTGCTGGCGATGTCGGTATGCCTTGCACTGCAGGCTCTGGCATCGATGCTCGCTGCGCGCTATTTCGCCAGGGCCACCAAACAACCGCTGGGTCCCAAGCCGTGGCGGTCGATCTTCCTGCAATTCTCGATACTGATGATCGTGCTCATGATCGGCAACATCGTCCAGGTCGCGTTCTGGGCGCTGCTCTACAGGTCGCTAGGTGCTTTTGAGGACTTTGAAACGGCGGTATATTTTTCGGGCGTCACCTTCACCTCACTTGGTTATGGGGACGTGGTTCTCAGCGGCCGCATGCGGCTACTTGCGCCACTTCAGGCCGCCAATGGGCTGATGATGTTCGGGGTTACCACGGCCCTCTTCATCGCCGCTGTCCAGCATGCCACGGCCAAGTGGACCGCGGCCCATCCGGCCCGCGCGCAGGATGCAGGTTGAAGCTCTTCATGCCGAGCGCGCGCTTCAGCGGCATAGCGAGATCGAGCAAGCCGCTAACCTATCGTGTATCCGCGTGGACATCCGCTGGCGCGAGCAGGTAAATCAATGTGCGACATTCGCGGTTGTTACCACGTAAATAACACCCCAGTTGCTGGAACCGTCAAAAGACTGTGTATAGTGTGGAGGCGCCGAGGGCGCTTACGCAATGAAAACCGAACCGCCGGTAGGTCATGATTTCTCGCGCGTTCGCGCCGTGTTCCGCATGCCGGCTTGCCTGGGCTGAAGACTCTAAGGAAGCAAGCATCCATCGGCGGCGCGATGCCCGCTTGGTCTGACTGGGAGAAGATGCCATGGCGTCCGACGCAACCGGAACCTCCCAAGACAACTCCGCTGACGGCGCCGAAACACAAGCGACGAAGGGGAATCCGCTGCGCCGGGTCGCGCTTGTCGTGCTGCTGCTGGCTTGCCTGCTGTTCGTGCTGGCGGTCTTCATGGAAAGGCGCACGCCTTCTTCATCGCAGGCGACGGTCAGCGCCTATGTCGTCGGCATCGCGCCGGAGGTCACCGGCCGGGTCATCGAAGTGGGCGTGGTCGACAACAGCGGCGTGAAGCCTGGGCAGATGCTGTTTCGTATCGATCCGCAGCAATACGAGCTGGCCGTCGCCGAGGCAGAAGCAAAGCTTGCCCGGGTAGGCCAGACGATCGGCGCTTCGACAGCCTCCGTCGAAGCCGTCCAGGCACGCCTTGTGGAGGCACAGGCAGTTCGCGACAACGTCCAACAACAGGCCAACCGGGCAATGGAGCTCGTCAAGCGCGGCGTCTATTCCAAGGCGAAGTACGATGAGGCGAAGGCGGCGGTGGACCAGGCAAATGCCTCGGTCGTCGCCGCTGAAGCGGACCTCAAGCGGGCGCAGGAAGAGCTTGGCCCCGCAGGCGCCGACAATCCGCAGCTGAAGGAGGCACTCGCGGCGCTTCAACGCGCGCAGCTTGATCTCTTGCGCACGACGGTGCTGGCGCCGGCGGAGGGCGTCGTCACCAACCTCCAGCTTTCCGTCGGAGGCGTTGTCGGCGCCGGCCAGAGCGCCATGACCTTCATCGATGTCGGCACGGTATGGATCACCGCGGCGTTCAAGGAGAACAGCCTTGAGAACGTCGCCGCCGGCAACCACGCGGACATTTTGTTCGACCTCTTGCCCGGCCAGGTTTTTGGCGCGACGGTCGAAAGCGTTGGGATGGGCGTGGCCCAGGGAAGTGTCGACCCCAAGACCGGGCTGCCCAAGATTTCCACCGAAAGCGGATGGGTGAGAACGCCACAGAGCTTTCCGGTCCGCTTGATCCTCGACGAGGGCAGACCCAAGGGCGTGCGCTACGGGTCGCAGGCGAACGTCGTGATCTATACCGGCGACAATCCGGTGACCAACACGATCGGCCGCATCTGGATGCGCGTGTTGTCGGTCCTGACCTATGTCAGCTGACGGCGACCTTGCGCACGCCAATGCCAAGCGCAAGGGTCTGCGCATCGCGCTGGCCGTAGCCGTCGGCTTCACCTGGTCGGTTCTGTCAGGGGCGATCATCCCCTTTCTGGGACCATTGTTCGCGGCGCAGTTTTTGATCTCCAGTTCCCGCCCGCTGCAGCTGAAACAGGCAATGGGAATGGTGATCCTCATTGTTGTCGCCGGCGCGCTTCTGCAGGCCGTCGCAGTGCTGACAGGCGACCGACCGCCAGTCCTGTTGCTGCTGCTCGGGCTCGTCTATTTCGTCTGTTTCTACCTGCAGGCGAACGGCAAGGGTGGCGGGGCGATCTTTCTTATCCTGGTGGTCGCCGTGATGGTGCCGCTGCTGACCGTGCTCAACCGCGATCTCGGCGATTCCATCCTGTCGATCCTTGTACAGGGCGTGGTCAGCGGAGCGATCCTGATGTGGATTGCCCATGCGGTCATACCCGACCGAGGCAGCGCCGATGTTCAAGCCCCGGCTCCTGCTGCAAACCCTCGCGCCGCGCGCTATGCCGCCGCCAATGCTGCCATTCTGCTGATCGCCGTGCTCGCTTGCCTGACGCGGGACGGCCTCGCCACGGCGATCGTCATTCCGATCACCGTCGCATCGCTGTTGTCGCAGCTCGATGTAAGCGCAAGCGCCAGGGCAGCCTTCGGCCTCGTCGTGGTCAATCTACTCGGCGGCGTGGCTGCATCCTTTGCGTTCGCATTGCTGCAGGTTCGTCCCACCACCCCCTGGCTGTTTGTCCTGGTGCTGCTCGCCGGCCTGGTGTTTGGCGGCCGCGCCGCTCTGAGCAACCCTGCCGCCAAGCTCTACGCGGGCGCGCTGACAATCTTCCTCATCCTGTTTGGAACGGGCGTCTCGCCGTTGCCGGGATCGGCAGCGGAATCCTTTGCCACGCGGGTCAACTACATACTGGTGGCCATCGCCTATACGATCTTCATGACGGCGTTGCTCTGGCCAGGACCGAGGCGCAGCACTGAAGACAAGGTGCTGTCATAAAGCGCTTGTGACCGCTCGGGCCGTATGTCTTTTCCGTTTCATCCCGGCCTCGTCTTAGCGGTATTCCGCTCCGCCGAAGCAGCCGAGTAAAGGCCTGGCCGATCGCCATCGAAGTCGCCGGTCGGCATGCCTCCTTCGAGCCCAAGGAGACCTCATCGTTCGGATCCAGCCGGTCATCCGCGCCGCGCCTTTGAACACTATTATTTGACGCGGACATTCGATCCGAAGATGGCCTCGACCTCAACTGATCCGCTGGCAGGGTTTGCCAATGCTGCACGTAGCATACAGTTACTTACCTTCCGCATCGGCAGGCAATGCGCCAACGTAACGCCAAGGCAAGAACACTCGCCCTGGACTTAGCGACACGGATGTCGCTGACAACCGGGTTGTCACAACCTGGGAGGATGACAATGGAGATCAAGTTTCCGCGTTGGCATGCTGGCGCCGTGGTCGTGATCGCGATCTTGATGTGCTCCGCTCAGACCCCTTTCGCGATTGCTCAGGATAAAGCCGCTGCTACAGCTAGCGCTGCGGCCGCCCAAGCCCCCGAACCGCTCGAAGAGGATGAACTTGAAATCCTGGTAGCGCGAATTGCGCTCTACCCCGATGAACTTGTCGCGGTGATTTCCGAGGCGTCGCTTTATCCATTGCAGATCGTGGAGGCGAACCGGTTTTTGGATCAGGTCGCCAAGAAGCCAGGCCTGAAACCAAAGGAAAGCTGGGACGGCAGCGTCATCTCACTGCTCAACTACCCCGACATCGTCAAAATGATGAGCGACGATCTGGAGTGGACCCAAGCGCTTGGCGACGCACTGACCTATCAGCAAAAAGACGTTCTGGTCGCTATTCAGCAGTTGCGCGACACGGCTGTCGCCAAAGGCGTGATCAAGTCCGATGACAAGATCAAGGTTGTCGAGGAGAACGACAATGTGGTCATCCGATCCGCGAGCGCGGAAACGATCTATGTTCCACGATATGAGCCGCAAATGCTCTATGCCACCGACTATCCGGTTGCTCCGATCTCCTATTATCCAGCCCCCTACCCAAGTTATTAATATCCCACTGCGCCCTATTTCGCGGCCTTCGTGACTGGCGCCGTCTGGGCAGCGGCGGTGGACTGGAATGGTGGGGGTGTGTGGGGAGGGCGCTGGAACGGCAACGATATCGATATCGACTGCAACAATTGCTTCAACAACATAAACGGCAAGGTCAATTTCAACGACGTCGACTGGAAAAACGTCGACCGTTCGAAAATGAATTTCGACAAGAACCAATTCGCCAACATCGACAAAACGAAGATCAGCAACCGGATCAAGTCCGACGATCGCAACAATATGCGCAACAAGGCGTCCGATCTGAGAAATGGCCGGGTGAACGCGCTTGCCGGAAAGTCCGGCCAGGTAAAGGACGTCCGCCAACGCGAAATCAGAGAGGGTTTGAAAAACCGGCCCCCGGCGTCGAGGCCGGATTTCAAAAAGCCAACCAACAACAATCCGATTGGCTCGGCGCGAAAGAATGACCGCTCTGTCGTAAAAGCGTCAGGGAAAATCAATCGCCCGGTCGGCAAGCCCAGGCCCGCAGCGAGAGTGGACAACAGACCGAGAAATCCTTCGGGTCTTGGCAACGTCAGCTCCGGAAAACGTCAGCAGATTGCCTCCAACCGCGGTGCGAGGAGCATGGGAGGCGGAATTCGCAGCGGCGGCGGCGGCGGCCACAAGATGATCAGGCAGGGCGGTGGCAGGCAGGGCGGTGGTGGGCGCGGCGGTGGCGGGCGCGGCGGTGGCAGGCACAGGCGTTAATAAAGTTTGGCGAGAGGAGAACCGACATGAAAACGTCCGTCCGGAGTCTTGTTCTACGTTCGCTGCTCGGTGCCGGAATGATCTTGGGCATTGGCGCGGGTTCCGCAAATTCTGCCGGCGCGCAGGAGGTGCACAGCCTCTCGGACTACGTGGCCAAAAAAAGTCCGCCGCTTTTCGACGATCCATCGGCGGCGGTGGAAGCGTTTAAATCGGTCCTGGCGAAGGACGATTTCGATGGACTGGCGGCATTGCTTGGGCTGGATGCCGCGAAGCTGCGGACAAGCGAAGGCGTGATGGATACCTACGCGCAGATCCGGCAAGGCGCTGCGAAGACGGTGATCGTGCGCGACCTTGGCGACCGCAAGGAACTCAATATTGGCGACAAGCTATGGACGCTGCCATTCCCGATCACGAAGGGTAAAAACGGCAAATGGGCTTTCGACACCCAGGCTGGCGTCGAAGAGATCATCAACCGGCGCGTCGGCGAAAATGAGATCGCGGCGATCGAAACGGTCCGCTCCTACGTGGACGCTCAGCGTGATTACGCTGCCGAAGACCACGATGGCGATGGCGTGCTGGAATACGCCCAGAAGTTGGTCAGCAGCGAGGGCCGGGCCGACGGACTATATTGGCCATCCGACGAGACCAATGGCGTTAGTCCGGCAGGCGATTTCATCAACCAGGCGGCTCTCGACAAGGCAAAGAAAGGCAATGGCTATTTTGGCTATCGCTTCCGTATCTTGACGGGCCAAGGCAAAAATATCGCCGGTGGCGCCTACAACTACATCATCAACGGCAACATGATCGCTGGTTTCGCGCTTCTGGCCTGGCCTGTGAAATATGCCGAGACGGGCGTCAAAACCTTTGTGGTCAATCAGCAAGGCATTGTCTACGAGGCCGACCTGGGCCCGAAAACGGAGGCTGTGGCCGGAGGGATAAAGCTGTTCAATCCCGATGACAAATGGCAGGTGACCGGTGACTAGCTTCAATTTGAAACCGCTTGCTTAGCACTGGAAATCGAACCAGCGAGCCGTTCCGGTAACGAAAGAACCCGGCGGTTGCCCGCCGGGTTCGACTTCAGTCAGGTAGGGCCTGTTAGAACGAGCGCTGGAAGCGGAGGAGGCCGCCGACGCTGTTCTTCTTGTCGGCCGGGGTCCAGGCAAAGTTTTCCGTGCCGGCTTCGCCGAACTTGCCCGCATGGAGGTAGTCGACTTCGGCCGTGACGGTGAAGCCGGGAACGATGTCGTAGGCAACGTTAGCTGCAACGCCGACGTTCTTCCAGTCGTCAGCAGACACCTGAGCGTTGAACGAGGTCTTCTCGTTGAACTTGTAGGTGCCGCCGCCCCACACTGCCCAGTTGCCGCCCCACTGCTTGTAGAAGCCGCGACCGCCCGCAGGCTGATCGTAGGTTGCGTCGTTGTAATTGTCGTCGGTGCCGTAGCCACCCATGATGAACAGCGACAGTTCGTTGGAAACGTTCACATCCAGGCGAACCTTGCCTGCCACTTCTTCATAGTTGCTGTCATAGGCAACGACACCGCTGATGGCGCCCCAGCCCTGCGTCCACTTCACGCCGCCGACAACATGCGGAACATAGCTGTCGATCGTACCGACGCCGTATTGGCCATCAACGCCGGCGCCCGAGCCTTCTTCAAGAGAGACCACCGCCGAGAAGCCGTTGCCTGCGTCGAAATAGTACTGGACGACGTTGGTGTCGAAATCGCCGTAGGGAACCAGCGTATCCTGGATGACGTTGCCGGCGTAGCCGATGAACGTATCGAAGGCCGATTCGTCCTTACCGACGCGCAGGCCACCGAGCTGGATCCAGGCGAAGTTCAGCGAGACGTCCTTGTTGTGTGCGGAGTTCGAGCCAAAGTCAGGATCGGCGTTGGAGTTGCCGAAGTTGAAGCGGGTCTCGGTGTAGGTCTTCAACGTGCCGAGTTCGGTTTCCTGGCCGGTCCAGGTCTTCAGCGTGAAGCGGGTGTTTTTGTACCAGGTGCTTTGGTTCTTGCCGTCCTGCACGTCGTTGCTGCGAGCACCATCGAACGAGCCGACGTCGCCGAGGCCGATATCATAACGGACATAGCCGCCGATGCGCAGGCAGGTCTCGGTGCCGGGGATGTAGAAATAGCCAGCGCCGTAGACGTCGCAGATCTTGACGTATTCAGCGGGTTCCGGCTCGGCGACGACGACGGCGTCGGCGGCGCGCGCACCGGAAACTGCGAGCAGAGCCGCAGCGGAGCCGAGGAGAAGGCTCTTGATGTTCATTTTCTGACCTCCAGTCAGAATCGAACAAAACAGTGGCCGTCTCCGCGGTTTTCGCGGCCGTGAGGCGCGGCTGCAATGGCCAACATCCCGGTCATCCATCTGTTAATGCTGGAGAAAATTGAAGGCGAGGCGCGCAGCGCGAAGCAGGATGGCGGAGAGGGATGGGATTCGAACCCACCAGAAGCTTTTGACCTCTACTCCCTTAGCAGGGGAGCGCCTCTTGACCACTCGGCCACCCCTCCGTTGCGCCGCGGGATAAAGAAAAGCGCCGCACAATCAACAAGCCGGCGGCATTATCTCTAAAGAAGCCGGCTTCTGCCGAAGCACCCCTTCCTTATGTGGCGGCTCCGTGGCAATTCCCTGGCTCGCGACTCGGGAGCTCGGCCGCAATTCCGGCGGCCAATTGCCGGATTCGGCCGGATTGCAAGGGGTTGCAAGGGGTCCAAAGATTAACGAGAGCTTTCCAACTGGGGCCAAATCGTGACGTTTCTGCAACACAGGCCAGGGATAGCACGCCGATAGAGACCTGCCCGGTACGATCGTGGTTGAACGCCGCCGCCTCATGGGTAATGTCGAGTTTGAAGGAGCGGCGCGGTGCGCATCTTTTTCGGTAGTGGGGATGGGGCAGGGAACGCTGTCCTTCAGCAAAGAATACCCAGACCCGTTTTTTAACTTTTGACTGGAGGTCAGAAAATGAACATCAAGAGCCTTCTCCTCGGCTCCGCTGCGGCTCTGCTCGCAGTTTCCGGTGCGCGCGCCGCCGACGCCGTCGTCGTCGCCGAGCCGGAACCCGCTGAATACGTCAAGATCTGCGACGTCTACGGCGCTGGCTACTTCTACATCCCCGGCACCGAGACCTGCCTGCGCATCGGCGGCTACGTCCGTTATGACATCGGCGTCGGCGACGTCGGCTCGTTCGATGGCGCTACGTCAGGCGACCACGAGGACGGTGACGAGCAGGACACCTTTTACAAGAATGCCCGCTTCACGCTGAAGACCTGGACCGGCCAGGAAACCGAACTCGGCACCTTGAAGACCTACACCGAGACCCGCTGGAACTTCGGCAACAGGCAGGGCTATGCCACCGGCAATGACAATGGTACTCCGCTTGATGCCTCTGACGATTTCTTCAACGCCAATGCTGCCGGCAACAAGGGCACCTCGCTGAACTTCGCCTGGATCCAGCTCGGTGGTCTCCGCGTCGGTAAGGACGAATCGGCCTTCAATACGTTCACCGGTTACGCCGGCAACGTCATCCAGGATACGCTCGTTCCCTACGGCGATTTCGACACCAACGTCGTCCAGTACTATTTCGATGCTGGCAACGGCTTCTCGGCCGTTCTCTCGCTCGAAGAAGGCTCGGGCGAAAAGGGCACCATCGACAGCTACGTTCCGCACGTCGTCGGCGGCGTGAAGTGGACGCAGGGCTGGGGTGGCATTTCGGGTGTTGTCGCTTATGACAGCAACTACGAAGAAGTCGCCACCAAGGTCCGCTTGGACGTGAACGTCAATGACGCCATACAGCTGTGGGTCATGGGCGGTTACGGCACCGACGACAACCTCTCCGACCCGACCTGGGCCATTCCGGCTGGCGGTCGCGGCTTCTACAAGCAGTGGGGCGGCAACTGGGCGATCTGGGGCGGTGGCACCTACAAGTTCAACGAGAAGACCTCGTTCAACACTCAGATCTCCTATGACGAGGATCAGAACCTCGGCGTCGCGGCGAACATCGCCTACGACATCGTTCCGGGCATGACGATCACGGCCGAAGTCGACTACGTCAATGTGGGCGACTCCAACTGGACTGGTGTTCGGCCTGGCGACGACGACGCCATCGGCGGTCTCCTCCGCTTCCAGCGCTCGTTCTAAGGGCTGGTTCTACACAGGTGAAATCCAGCCCGGGCGCGCAAACGCCCGGGCTGTTTTTGTTTCGTGACTGGGTCAAGGCAGACAGAAGGAACAGGGGGTAACGGTAGCTGAATAGGGTCCGTGGGTGATTTCGTGGGATCCGCTGATGGGCGGATGAAATCACAACTGCGTGATTCAAATCTCTTGAAAGGACGCCTCCAAGCGGATAGGGCTGATCTATCCCACTCGGGGGTGTGGCAAATGATGACGACCGAAGCGATTCAAGAGGGTGAGCCCTCCGATCATTTTTCGATGTTTTCTTCTCAAAATTCGAAGATACAATACAGTTACAACAAGATCAGAGAAGTAAAGTCGTATAGGGTTGGTGAGCTCTTTTTAGCATACCGGGACATATTGTGGGATGATGGGCGGCATAAATACAATGTCAGCTCTTTCATCGGCGAGATAGATGAGCTTCTCCTTGGGGAGCGATTCAGCGCCTTTGACCAGAGTACCCTGGATAACCTTATTGGTACCTTGCGCCAGCGCGGCAACAGCAACGCAACCATCAATCGAAAGATGGCTGCCCTCAGCAAACTGCTGCGCAAGGCTCATAAGATGGGAGACATCCACAGCCTGCCCGAGTTCCGCCGCCAGAAGGAGCGGGCGGGACGGATTCGTTTCCTCGAGAGGGACGAAGAGGCACGGTTGTTCGCCGCTATCAAGAGCCGCAGCGAGGATGCCTACAGGCTTTCCGTCTTCCTGGTCGATAGCGGATGCCGTCTCGGCGAAGCGCTCGGGCTGATCTGGAACGACATCCAGGAGCATCGCGTCAGTTTCTGGATCACCAAATCCGGCCGCAGCCGCACCATTCCGATGACCGAGCGGGTCAAGGAGGTCATCAAGCTGCCAGCCACCGAAGGCCGCCGGCCCAAGGGCCCGTTCACCAAGCTCAGCCAGGCACAGTACCGTGCCATCTGGAACGATGCCAAAGCCGAAGTCGGCCTTGGCGCCGACGACCAGGTGGTGCCGCACATATTGCGCCACACCTGCGCCTCGCGTCTCGTCCAGGGCGGCATCGACATCAGGCGCGTGCAGATGTGGCTCGGCCACCAGACGCTGTCGATGACCATGCGCTATGCGCATCTGGCCACCAATGACCTCGACGGCTGTGTCGTCGTGCTGGAAACGCCTCGCCCCGCCCAGCCGGACAGCGCGGCGGAAAATCCTCTGCCTTCTTCTTCGGCGGCTAAGCAAGAGGCGAAGACCGAGCCCGTCGCGGCGAAGATATCGTCCCGGGCGACCAGGAAAGGCTCCAAATCCTGACAGTTCCGTCGACTTGAGGTAGAGTCCGGTAAGTACCTGAGATCAATTTTTGAGCTTGGGTTTTACTTTAGGCCGCCTGTCTTCGTTTGGCAGTGTGGAGCGGCATGCCCATCAGTCCTCGGGTGCCATTATCATGGCAATCTGTATCGACTGATCGGTCGGCGACAGGGCGGTACTAACCACCTTGTTGAGGTTGCACAGTTGGGGGGCGTTTTGAGAACCGGCGTCATAGGTAAATTGAAAGTCGGGCGTACCACCAACGCATTGCTCGCATTTGCATTGGTCGGCCTGCTTTTCGGCTGTGCGTCCCGCCCGACGAATGTCTTGTTGCCGGTGGCCGATACGTCGCCTTCATCCAGCAAGGTGGAGATGCTGGTGGCAACGACGCGCGCTCGCTCCGCCAATCCGGCCGAGATGTATACGGGCGAGCGCGGAAGCGCTCCCTCTTTTGCGGACATTACGGTGTCGATCCCGCCGGCGTCGGTACGCAAGGTCGGCGAGGTCGCCTGGCCCAAGAAGCTGCCCTCAAACCCGGCAACTGATTTCGCGGTTGTGAAAGCCGAGGAATTAACACGGGATGGCGCGAAGGAGTGGCTACACGCCTCTGTCAAGAAGAGCCCGGACCACAGCGTGCTGGTCTTCATCCATGGCTTCAACAACCGCTTCGAGGACTCCGTTTATCGCTTTGCGCAGATCGCAAAGGATACCGGTACCGACAGCGCTCCGATTTTGGTCACATGGCCTTCCCGAGGCAGTACGCTGGCCTATGGCTACGATCGCGAAAGCACCAACTACACGCGGGATGCGCTCGAGACGCTGTTCCAATACCTGGCGCACGATCCCGAAGTAAAAGAGGTTTCGATCCTCGCCCATTCGATGGGTAATTGGCTTGCCTTGGAATCCTTGCGCCAGATGGCTATCCGCAATGGCGGCCTGCCGGCGAAGTTCAAGAACGTCATGCTGGCCGCGCCGGACGTCGATGTCGACGTGTTTCGCACGCAGATTGCCGACATGGGCAAACAGCACCCGCAGTTCACCCTCTTTGTCTCGCAGGACGATCGCGCGCTCAAGGTTTCGCGACGGGTCTGGGGCAACATCCCCCGGCTCGGATCGATTGATCCGGAACAAGCTCCATACAAGGAAGAACTCGCGAGCAACAATGTGGTCGTCATCGATCTGACGAAAGTCAAATCCGGCGACAGTTTGAACCACGGCAAGTTCGCGTCGTCACCGCAAATCGTGCAGCTGATCGGAACGCGGATGGCCGGCGGCCAGAGCCTGACCGACAGCAGGGTGGGCCTTGGCGACACGATCGTGCAGGCGACGACCGGCGCGGCGGCAGCGGCTGGCAGTGCTGCAGGGTTGGTGATTTCGGCACCCGTTGCAATGGTCGATCAGAACACCAGGGAAAACTACGGCAATGAGGTCGAGAGTTTGACCGGCTCGCAAAGCAGTAAGAAAACGAATGCTGGCAGCAAGAATTGCAACCTGCCCGTGGCACCCACAAAAGGGTGCAAGAAATAGCGTTTCAACGAAGTCAAGGCGGGAGCGAAGCTTATTGATGCCCCATCTCGAAGTTGCGTTGAACGTTCCGTGAGAATGGCATTCAGTGGGCGGAGAGCGAGCCCCACGCCTGAAGCGACGCCTCTGCTGGTCCCGTCTGGCTGGAAGGGGAAATGAATGCATCGCATCGCTCGGACATCGCTCGCCATCATCCTGTCACTAGCCGTTGCAATTTTGACTGCCTGGACCGGATTTGCCATATGGTATCGCCTGCCCTCGGCAGAGCTTGGTCGGGTTGTGGCCTGCGCCCTTTTCATCTTATTCGGCATCGGCACCGTCATTGCCCTCTTCAGCCGTTTTCGCTTCAGGGCGTTCGTCCTGTTTCTCGCTGCGTTCGCTGCGGTTCTGGTTTGGTGGAGCACCATCAAGCCTTTGGGCGACGCCGACTGGGCGCCAGATGTGGCCCGTCAGGTAACCGGCACTCGCGACGGAAACCTGTTGACGCTGAAAGACGTGCGCGACTTCGAATGGCGCAGCGACACCGATTTCACCGAACGTTGGACAACCCGGACCTACGACCTTTCCACCCTTCAGACCGCCGACCTCTTCATGTCCTATTGGGCTGGACCGGAAATGGCCCATGTCATCATGAGCTTTGGCTTCTCCGGTGGTGAATATCTTGCCTGGTCCATTGAGGTGCGGCGTCGTGTCGGTGGCGAGTTTTCGCCCATAGCGGACCTGTTCAAGAGCAATCCCCTGGTCATTATCGCTGCCGACGAGCGAGACGTGGTCGGCGTCAGGTCAAATGTTCGGGGGGAGGACGTCCAGATCTATCGCCTGAAAGCGGCGCCTGACGCGGCCCGGGCGCTTCTGCTGGAATACGTCTCGGACGCAAATGCGCTTTCCACGAAGCCTGCATTCTACAATTCCATCACGACGAACTGCACGACGACGATCGTCAAGATGATGCGAGCGGTCGGCGACGCCGTTCCCCTCGACTGGCGCCTCATCGTCAACGGCTATCTTCCCGAATACGCGTACGACCGGGGTGCGCTCGACACCCGCTTGCCATTGTCGACCTTGCGGGAGCTAGCACACATAGACGACCGTGCGCGGAAGTCAGGCCTGTCGCCGGATTTTTCGAGATTGATCCGGGTTGGTGTGCCGTCTCCTCGCCTTGGCTATTGATCTGGGAGGGGCTCGCAGGTGGGATCGAAGCGCCAAGGGGGTTTTCCGGTCTCGATGACCTGGCATTGGTGATAAGCTGGCCGAGCAGCGCAGTTGTTATCTTGCATCGCCGAAGACGTTCAGCCATTCGCCGAAGCGAGATTGGTGGCGATGAAGGAGGCGCTCGCAGAGCTTCGACGGGGGGATTGAGCCGATGGCCGCGGACCATGTTGAATTCTCGGAACTTGCAACTTTGATCATTGGTCTGATCGCGCTGGTCGCGGGGACCCGCATCCGTCAAATGGTTCCAGCGCTGAAACGCATCGACATGCCCAATGCCGTGATCGGTGCCATGATAGTGGCGCTGCTGGTTCTCCTTGCTCAGGTCATGTTCGGAACCGAGGTCGCCTTCGGCACAAAGCTCCGCGATCTTCTGTTGCTTGTCTTCTTCACGACGATCGGCCTGTCGGCGAAGTTGAAGGCGCTGCGAGCCGGCGGCCGTCCGTTGGTCATCCTCTGCGCGGTGACAGTGCTTTTGCTGGTCTGCCAGAATCTGGTTGGCATCGGTGTCGCTACGGCTTGGGGTGCACACCCCTTCTACGGGCTCCTTGCCGGGAGCCTTTCCTTCGTCGGTGGGCCAGGGACGGCACTTGCCTGGGCGAAGGAGGCGGAGGCCGTCGGGCTTCAGAACGCGCAAGCGGTCGGAGCAGGAGCGGCGACTCTTGCGGTCATCACCGGCGCGCTGGTGTCGGGACCCATTACCGGCTGGCTGATCGGGCGTCACAAACTCTCTCCGGTTGCGCCACCGCAGACGGAGGTCTCCTTCGCCGAGCCGCAAAAGGAGGCGCCGGCAACAGTTCAGGAGGATCGCGGGAACCTTGAGAGTATTCTGGCGACCATCCTGATTGTTGCGGTATCGGTCCTTCTTGGCGACAAGCTCAATAGCTGGGCCAAGGACGCAGGATTGTTGCTGCCTGGCTTCCTGTCGGCGATGCTCGCGGGAGTTTTCCTGACGAACCTTGTTGACTGGACACGCATCCGGCTGGACTTCGAGCCGATTCAAAAGGGCGGCGAGGTCGCTCTGAACCTGTTTCTGGTGCTCAGCCTCATGAGCACAAAGCTGATTACCGTTGCCGCTATCCTCGGACCACTTTTCGTCAACGTACTGCTGCAGATCATCGTCATCGTGGCGATTGCCTATTTCGTTCTATTCCGGTTGCTGGGCCGGGACTATGAGGCAGCGGTTACGGTCGGTGGTTTCCTCGGCTTCGGGATATCTTCGATGCCCGTCGCGATGGCGACCATGGATGAGGTGGCGCGCCGTTACGGTCCAGCCCCGAAGGCGTTCTTGCTGATCACCCTGGCCGGATCGTTCTTCGTCGATCTTGCCAATGCTCTCGTTGCGAAGGCATTCCTGGCGTTGCCACTTTTCGACATGAAGGCACTGGGCATCGCTGGGCACTGATTTCCGACAAATGCGGTCGAACGAGCGGCAACCTGTCGACTGGCGTAGCGACGCCCGCTAGCCGCCGTAAAGCGGACTCGCTATGCTTATTGCAAGTTCTGTCGGCCTCATAGGCAGCGGCGATCTTCGCGCGGTTCAAAAGCAACAGGTGAATGCGCATTGGGCGCAGCTGGTTTGCTGCTCGTTCAGAGCGAACAACTCGCCCAGCGGATCAATTTGCAGCTAGCGCTGGGCGGCAGTATTCAGACGCAACCGCAGTCCACCGCAGAGACCCCGCCATGAATTATACTGCCACTACCGATGCGACTGGTCGATCGGATAACGCCGCTGCTGACACGCATCGGAAGGCGCTGGAGGTCAATCTCGACGCAACGAGTTTCGGCTCGTTCGCCGAGATCGGCGCGGGTCAAGAAGTGGCGCGATGGTTTCTGCGCGTTGGCGCCGCGTCTGGCACGGTGGCCAAGACCGTCTCAGCCTACGACAAGGAAGTGAGCGATGACCTTTACGGCTCCGGAACACGCTACGTGTCCAGGCCGCGGCTTGAGACGATGCTCGATTGTGAATGGAAATCGCTTGTGCAACAGATCGGTGACACGCGCGGCAAAGATACGCGCTTGTTTGCGTTCGCCGATACCATCGCCGCCCGCAACTTTGCGGGCACCAACGATTGCCACGGCTGGATCGGCGTCCGCTTTCAGGATCACCCGCGGGCTGAGGCGAGCGACATTCTGCTGCACGTAAACCTTCGCAATAATGCCAACCTGCTTCAGCAGGAGGCGGTGGGCATTCTCGGTGTGAACCTGCTGCATGCGCTGCTGAATGAGCGGGCAGCCCCCGGTGATTTGCCTGCGAGGATGTTCGACAACCTTGCAAATGATCGCCTCGAAATTGATCAGATCGTGATGCGAGGCCGCGCGTTCGCGGGTTGCGACATGCGCGAACTGCACATGGCCTTGGCACGCGACGGTCAGGCTGAGGCGGTGATGCTGGACGGTGACGGTGCGGCCGTCGCCGCCAACGAATTTCTGTATAAGAAGGCTGTGGTTATTATACCCCTTGCAAGCGACCCGCGTGACGGCCTTTCTGCCAAGGCGGTTGCTGAGTGTCTGGAAACGCTCCGCCGTGAGGTCGCGGGCAGTCCTGAGGTGAAGGACGTCATCGATGTACGCCTGACGGTCGTCGATTCCAATGCGCCGCTTCCTGCAATGGGCAAGGGCGCAGCGATGATGACGCAGCATCGCCAGTTGTACCGCACCACCGCATTCGTGCGTCGCTATACGCAGGCTCCGTTGCGTTTTGCCGTGCCGCTGCCTGCGTTGATACGGATTTTCGACGATGTGAGATACCAGCACCTGGAAGGCCGCCTGCTCGAGGGTATCGCGCGGCTTTTCGGCTCCAACGTACGTGTACTGGCCTATCCCTGCCCTCGCGAGGAGTTGCTTCCCCTGCTCGAAACTGAGTTGGGACGCGGATGGGAGGTTGACGGTAGCCGGCAATGGATAACTGCCGATCAGTTGCGCCCCGCATCCCCTCTACTGCATCTTTATGAATATCTGCTGGCCAGTGGCTTCCTGGTTGCGATACCTCCCAGCTAGCGATGGTATGTCGCGCAAACTTCTCAACACTCCTCGCTCCGCTACGATGAAACACTACCGTCGAATGGGCCGTTGTCGTTTGGCAGCGTACTGCTTACCGTGAGGCCGTTCGAATAGAGAGCTGGGTGAGATGTTGGTATTCTTCCTCTGGTCGACGAAAAGCCCGCTTGCGACGCGGGAAACTGCTAAGGTATGCCTCCGAAACAAGCGGGGCAACCGAGTATGGAACGCCGGCTTACCGCCATCCTTGCCGCCGACGTGGTCCGCTATTCCAGGCTGATGGGGCTTGACGAAGCCGGCACGCTGTCGGCGCTCAAGACGCATCGGCGCGAGATGGCCGACGGCAAGATCGCCGAATACCAGGGCCGCATCGTCAAGCTCACCGGCGACGGCATGCTTGTCGAGTTCCCGAGCGTGGTGAACGCAGTGGCGTGCGCCGCTGACATCCAGCGCCGGATGCGCGAGCGCAATGTCGACGTGCCGGAGGAGCGCCGCATCGAATTCCGCATCGGCGTCCATCTCGGTGACATCATCTTCGAGGACAACGACATCTATGGCGACGGCGTCAACATCGCGGCGCGCATCGAAAGCATCGCCAAGCCCGGCGGCGTCGCGGTGTCCGGCTCGGTCCGCGACAATGTCGGCAACCGGCTCGATCTCTCCTTCGAGGACACCGGCGAGCAGACGCTGAAGAACATCGACCGGCCGGTTCGAGTCTACAATATCGACCTCTTCGCCGGCGCTCCGCCGCCGCGCGTGACGAACGGCGCGGCGTCGCCCAAGCCAGCGCCGGCGAAGGAAAAACCGTCGATCGCTGTGCTGCCGTTCAACAACATGAGTGGCGACCCGGAGCAGGAGTATTTCTCCGACGGCATCACCGAAGACATCATCACCGATCTCTCGAAAATCTCCGGCCTGTCGGTGATCGCCCGCAATTCGGTGTTCACCTACAAGGGCAAGTCGGTCGACGTGCAGGAGGTCAGCCGGCGCTTCAATGTCGCAACGGTGCTTGAAGGCAGCGTCCGCAAGGCCGGCCAGCGCGTGCGCATCACCGCGCAGCTGATCGACAGCAAGGACGGCACGCATCTGTGGGCCGATCGTTACGACCGCGACCTGACTGACATCTTCGCGATTCAGGACGAGATCACAAAAACGATCGTCGACCAGCTCAAGGTCAGGCTGCTGCCGGAAGAAAAGAAGGCGATCGAGGCGTCGCCGACCGAGAGTGTCGAGGCTTACACCTACTATCTGAGAGGCCGTGAGTTTTTCCACCGCGGCACAAAGCTGAACTACCGGCTCGCCAGACGGATGTTCACGATGGCGATCGAGCTCGACCCGCTCTATGCGCGCGCCTATGCCGGCAGCGCCGATTGCGACTCCTTCCTGTTCCTCGACTACAGCGAGGAGGTGTCGCTCGACGGCATACTGGCCAACGCCGCCAAGGCGCTCGAGATCGAAAGCGGACTGGCCGAAGCGCATGCCTCGCGCGGACTGGCCCTCTCGGTCGGCCAGCGGTACGACGAAGCGGACCGAGAATTCGAGCAGGCGATCGCGGGCAATCCCAACCTGTTCGAAGCCCACTATTTCTACGCCCGCAGCTGTTATGCGCGGGGAAAGCTCGAAAAGGCCGCCGTCCACTGGGAGCGCGCCGCCGAGATAGACCCCAACGACTACCAATCCCTGCTTCTGCTGATTCAGATCTATCGCACGTTGGGACGACATGAGGAACAAGGGGAGACTGCTCGCAGGGGTGTTGAACGAGCCGAGCGCGAGTTTGCAAGGAATCCGGAAAATCCCCGGCCTGCCTACCTCGGCGCCAACGCGCTCGCCGGACTTGGCGAGGTCGATCGAGCGAAGGAGTGGGCCGCGCGCGCTTTCGCGATCGACCCCGACGATGTCCTGACCCAATACAACCTTGCCTGCTTCCACTGCTTCCTCGGTGATTTCGACCGGGTGTTCGACATGCTCGAAAGGGTGATGCCGCGCGCCAACCACGAAATGAAAGCGTGGGTTCTGCAAGACTCGGATTTTGATCCGCTGCACAGCCTTCCGCGCTGGCAGACGGTGCTGGAGCTTGCGAGATAGCAATGGAACGCCGGCTTACCGCCATCCTTGCCGCCGACGTGGTCGGCTATTCCAGGCTGATGGGGCTTGACGAAGCCGGCACGCTGTCGGCGCTCAAGACGCATCGGCGCGAGATGGCCGACGGCAAGATCGCCGAACACCAGGGCCGCATCGTCAAGCTCACCGGCGACGGCATGCTTGTCGAGTTCCCGTCAGGCAGAAATGGCAAAAAAGTACGGCGTCAATCCGCTAAGCTATTGAAAACGTGGTGATCCCGACAGGAATCGAACCTGTGACCTACAGATTAGGAATCTGCCGCTCTATCCTACTGAGCTACGGGACCACGCGGCCAGACACATAGCCGCTTCGGATCGTTTCGCCAAGAGGCTGGCCGAACGCAATTCGGCCAGCCCTTTGCGCGACATGCATCAGGCGGCGAGTGCTGTTTCCGCCAGTCTCACCCAATAGCTCATGCCGTGCGGGATGACCTCGTCGTTGAAGTCGTAGGCCGGGTGGTGGAGACCGGCGGTGTCGCCATTGCCGATGAAGATGAAGGCGCCGGGGCGGGCTTCCAGCATGTAGGAGAAATCCTCGCCGCCCATCACCGGCTGGATGCCACGGTGGACATGGGCATCGCCGGCGACACCAGCCGCGACATCGCTGGCAAACACCGTCTCTTCCGCGTGGTTGAAGGTGACGGGGTAATTCGCCTGATAGTCGACCTCGATCTTGGCGCCGAACGCGGTCGCCAGCCCGTCGCAGATGGTGCGGATGCGCTCTTCGGACTTTTTGGCGATTTCCTTGCGCAAGGTGCGCACGGTGCCGGCGATTTCCGCCGTTTCCGGGATGATGTTATAGGCATCGCCGGCGTGGAATTTGGTCACCGACACCACCACGGCCTCGACCGGATCGGTGCTGCGCGAGGCGATCGTCTGCAACGCGCCGACCAGCTGGCTGGTGATGACGATCGGGTCGATCGTGCCGTGCGGCATTGCCGCATGGCCGCCCTTGCCGCGCACGGTGATGGTGAACTCGGCCGTCGCCGCCATGATCGGGCCCGGGCGGATGGCGAACTGCCCGACAGGCAGGCCCGGCATGTTGTGCATGCCGAACACCCTGGAGATGTCGAAACGTTCCATCATGCCGTCCTTGACCATCTCGTTGCCGCCGCCACCACCTTCCTCGGCCGGCTGGAAGATCACCGCCACCGAGCCGGTGAAATTGCGCGTCTCGGCGAGATATTTCGCGGCACCCAAAAGCATCGCCGTGTGGCCGTCATGACCGCAGGCATGCATCTTGCCGGGGTTGGTCGAGGCATAGGGCTTGCCGGTGATCTCGTTGAGCGGCAGCGCGTCCATGTCGGCGCGCAGCCCGATGGTGGGGCCTTCGCCCTGGCGGCCGCGGATGATGCCAACGACGCCGGTCTTGCCGAGGCCGGTCACCACGTCGTCGCAACCGAAGGCTTTCAGCTTGTCGGTGACGAAGGCAGCGGTCTTGAAGACATCGAAGTTCAGTTCTGGCGTCTGGTGCAGATGCTGGCGCCAGCCGGCAACTTCGTCCTGCATTTCGGCGGCACGGTTCAGGATTGGCATGATGGTTCCATCTCGCTGTTGGGACAGGCGGGTGTTGTCCGCTGCCTTGCAATTGTGATCGTCAGGCACTTTGCCATGTTGGCGTCACATAGAGTAAATAGCACCGCAACGATGCAGTCCGGTTTTTGAGGGTCGGACTCATCATGCTGGCGGTCGCGTAACGAAATCTTACGGAGCCAGGGGCGACTACGGCAAGAGGCGATTTCGGATTTGATCATGCGGCACAGGCATTTCCTCAAACTATTCTCGGCTGGCGCAATCGCGCTGTCGGTCCTGGCCGGGTCGGCGCTGGCCAATCCGGTCGTTGTGTTCGACCTCAACAATGGCAAGATCCTGCAGCATCAGGACGCGTTCAAGCGCTGGTATCCGGCGTCCCTGAGCAAGCTGATGACCGCTTATGTGACATTCCGGGCGATCGCGGCCGGCGAGGTCCAGCTTGATTCGCCGATCAAGGTGACCAAACACTCCGCCGCCGAGCCGCCAAGCAAGATGGGCTTCAAGCCGGGCTCGGTGATGCGGCTCGACAACGCGCTGAAGATGATGCTGGTCAAGTCGGCCAATGACATCGCCATGGCTGTCGGCGAGAATGTCGGCGGCTCGCAGGCAGCCTTCGCCGAACGGATGAACGCCGAGGCGACTCGCCTCGGCATGAACGGCACGCATTTCGTCAATCCGAACGGGCTCTATTCGCCGGACCAGTATACGACGGCGCGCGACCTCGCCGTGCTGGTGATGGCGATCCGGCGCGAATTTCCGCAATATGCGCCGTGGTTCTCGATCGAGGGGCTTGCGGTCGGCAAGAAGGCGATCGCGAACTACAATCTGCTGATCGGCCGGTATCCTGGCGCCGACGGCATGAAGACGGGCTTCGTCTGCCCCTCCGGCTTCAACATGATCGGCTCGGCGACCCGCAACGGGCGCACGCTGGTGGCGGTCGTGCTGGGCGAGAAGTCGGCAATCACCCGTGCCGAGGCCGCAGCGAAATTGCTCGACCAGGGTTTTGACACGCCCGCCGTGGGCTCGGCCACCATCGCCACGCTGGCGCCCTACGGCGACACTGTCTCGCCCAACGACATGCAGGACGAGATCTGCAAGAAGAAGGCGCCGGCGGAGCGGTCCGAGGCACCGCCCGCCGCCGCTGCCGCCAAGGATGTGCCGAAATCGCCCTACCAGGAAAAGCTCGACCATGTGCCGACGCTGGTTGCCGTCGGCCTCGGCGGCGCCACCGGTCCGGCGCCGAAGGCCATGCTCGACCAGGGCGGCCAGGAATATGCCGACGTGCCGATCCCGAGCTGGCGTCCCGACCAGCCGGCGCCGGCCGGCGCGGGTCCGGTCATTGCCGGTTCCGCCGCGCAAGGCGACCAGCCGGTCAAGGCTGCGAACTAGAGCATGATCCCGAAAAGTGGCATCCGGTTTTCGCCAGAGATCATGTTCGAACAAACAGGCGGAGCCCGATGAGCAGCTTTCCGATCCCTGTTTCCGTGCTGACCGGTTTCCTCGGCGCCGGCAAGACGACACTGCTCAACCGGCTGTTGAAGGATCCGGCGCTGGCCGACACGGCGGTCATCATCAACGAGTTCGGTGAAGTGGCGATCGACCATCTTCTGGTCGAGCAGGCCTCCGACGGCATCATTCAGCTGTCGGATGGCTGCCTGTGCTGCACGGTGCGCGGCGAACTGGTCGACACGCTGGCCGACCTGGTCGACCGGTTGCAGACCGGCCGCATAGCCCGTCTGGCCCGCGTCATCGTCGAGACCACGGGTCTCGCCGACCCGGCGCCGGTGCTGCAGTCGATCATGGCGCATCCGGCGCTGGTCCAGGCCTTCCGGCTCGACGGCGTCATCACGCTGGTCGATGCGGTCAATGGCAATGCGACCCTCGACGCGCATGTCGAAGCGGTCAAGCAGGTGGCGGTTGCCGACCGCATCGTGCTCAGCAAAGCCGATATGGTCACCGACCCGCATGAATTGGAAACGCTGCGGGTGCGCCTGCTGCAGATCAATCCGGGCGCCGATTTGCTTGATGCCGCCGACACGAAGACAGGCGTGGCGGCGCTGTTTGATTGCGGTCTCTACAATCCGGCGACCAAATCTGCCGATGTGCGGCGCTGGCTGGGCGAGGCGCATGATCATGATCATCATGACGGTCATGATCACGAGTATGACCACGGCCACCGCCACGATCAGCGCGTGCGCTCCTATTCGCTGGTCCATGACGGCCCGGTGCCGTTTTCGGCGATCGAGATGTTTCTCGACCTGTTGCGCTCGGCACATGGCGAGCATCTGCTGCGAATGAAGGGCGTCATCGAGCTCAGCGAAGACCCGTTGCGGCCATTGGTGATCCATGGTGTGCAGAAAATCCTGCATCCGCCAGTGCAATTGCCGTCCTGGCCGGATGGCCAGCGCGGCACACGGCTGGTGCTGATCACGCTCGACATGCCTGAAGACTATGTGCGCCGGCTGTTCGCCGCCTTCACCAATCGGCCGTCGATCGACACGCCCGACCGCGCGGCGCTGGAAAACAATCCGCTGGCGATCGCCGGACGGTAAACTCTACGATTGCTGCTCGCCGCGCTCGACCAGAAAACGATGACCGCCTGACACCGCCGCCGTTTCGACAAGACGGTGGCCGCTGTCGGAACAAAATGCCGGGATGTCGATGACGGCGAGTGGATCGGTGGTCTCAAGCCAAAGCCTGCTGCCCGCTTGCATCCCGGCCAGCCGTTTCTTTGCTTTCAGCACAGGCAAGGGGCAGTTCAGCCCCTTGAGATCGTAGACGCTCGCACGCTTGGAGTCCTTGTTTTCAAGCATGTCGTTGCCCCAAAACCGCTACGCACTTTTGGGTGACACGCATCGGCGAAAACCTCAGCCGCCGAACATGCCGAGCAGCTTGTTCTTCAGCCTGGTGACCCTGCTCTCGTCGGCGCTTGCCGCTTGCGTTTCAGCTTCAGGCGCGGCCTCCGTGGGGGCTGCGATGGTGGCGGTGGCGACAGGTGCTTCCTTGGCTGCCTTGGCCGCCTCTTTTTGGGCCTTGGCCGCTTCCTTCTCGGCCAGGGCCTGCGCCTTGGCGGCTTCCTTGGCCTGCTTGGCGGCCTCTATGGCGGCCAGCCTCTGCTCCTCGGCCTTCTGCTTGGCGGCCTTTTCGGCGTCGAGTGCCGCCATCTTGCGGCCGGCCGGCGAATCGATGCGGCCCATGCGCGCCGTCTCGGTCACCGAGCCGTCGTTATTGAGCGACGGCGGGTCGATCGGCACGCGCTCGCCGCGCGCCCGGCGCTTGGACCAGTCGGAGACGATGCTGGCTTCCTTGATGCCGGCGATGGTTGGCTTCGGCGGGGGCACGCTGGCCTTGAGCGCGCCGTTGAACGCCGCGTCGTAGGTGCTCTGATAGGCGTTGTAGGCGCTCTTCAGCGAATCAGGCTGCGTGGTCGCCGGGCAGGCGCCGGTCGGATCAAATGTCTGGCCGTCGGCGGCAACCTGGTTGAAGACATAGCGCTTCTCGCAGACGTCGACCTTCGGCGGCACCTTGGTGACCTCGAAATTGTCGTAGCCAACCTTCAGCATCTTCCAGAACTCATAGTTCGGGTCGTTGCGGTAGCGCGCCATGTTGGCGGCGGTCATGCGGAACGGAAAAGCCTGGATCTGGAATTCGGTCTGGCCACCCTGAAAGGCGTCGCGGCCGAAGGCATAGATCTGCTCGATCTGCGCATCGGTCATCGAATAGCAGCCCGACGACGAACAGGCGCCGTGCACCATCAGATTGGCACCGGTGCGGCCATTGGCGCGGTCATAGGCGTTGGGAAAGCCGATGTTGAAGGACAGATGGTAGTTCGAGCGCGGGTTCATCTGCGCCGGACGCACCGTATAAAAACCTTCCGGCGCCTGGCGGTCGCCTTCGGTGTATTTCGGTCCGAGCTTGCCCGACCATTTGCAGATGTCGTAGCTCGCCACCATGTCGTAGCGGCCGTTGGTCTTGGCCTTCCAGATTTCGAGCTTGCCCTCTTCCTTGAAGATGCGGGCCATCACTGACGAGGTGCGGACCATGCCCTTGGCCCTCATGTCGGCGAGGATCTTGTCGGGCAGCGGCTTGTTGGCCTCCGGGGCAAAATCCTTCATCGACGAATCGTTGCAGCCAGCAACGCCGAGGGCAGCGATCAGGATTCCGGTGCGGGCAAGCTTGGCGAACATGGCTACGGATATCGTCTTTTTCTCTGGCGCCAAGGCAATTCATGCCACGGCTACTGCACTGAACGTGTACGGACACTAAGCCCGTTAACCTTGAAAATTCCTTACCGCAAGTGCCGACGCGTCCCCTTGCGTCAGTCTCATTGAGCCGAATGCAGCGGCATTTTTGTGGCAAAAATGCTCCGCGCCGCCACATTGCGGTGGCGGGACATGGTTTAGAGGCTGCGACCCATTGCCAGGTATTTCTCGCGGCGCTGCTCGCGGAAGTCGGTATTGGCGCCGGAAAACTCCTTCATCGTCTTGGCGATGAGGTCGCCGGTCGCGGCAATCACGGTTTCAGCGCCACGATGCGCGCCGCCCAGCGGCTCGGGGATGATGGCGTCGATGATCTTCAGCTCCAGAAGATCCTGCGCGGTGATCTTCATGTTGGTCGCCGCGTCCTTCGATCGTGTCGTGTCGCGCCACAGGATCGAAGCGGCGCCCTCCGGCGAGATCACCGAATAGATGGCGTGTTCGAGCATGTAGACGCGGTTGGCGGTGGCAATCGCAATGGCGCCGCCCGAGCCGCCTTCGCCGATAACCACCGAGATCGACGGCACTTTCAGGCCAAGGCAGGCCGAGGTCGAGCGGGCAATCGCTTCCGCCTGGCCGCGTTCCTCCGCCCCGACGCCGGGATAGGCGCCGGCGGTGTCGACCAGCGTCAGCAGCGGGATATTGAAGCGGTCGGCGAGTTCCATCAGCCGCACCGCCTTGCGATAGCCTTCCGGTCGCACCGAGCCGAAATTGTGCTTCAGCCGGCTGGTCGTGTCGGAGCCCTTTTCCTGGCCGATGATGGCCACGGGCTCGCCGCGGAAGCGGGCGAAACCGCCGACGATCGCCTGGTCCTCGCCGAAATTGCGGTCACCGGCCAGCGGCGTGAAATCGTTGAACAGGCCCTTGATGTAGTCGACGCAATGCGGCCTGTCGGGATGGCGCGCCACCTGCACCTTCTGCCACGGCGTCAGCGCCTTGTAGGCGTCGCGCAGCGCATCGCGGGAGCGCTTCTCGAGACGGCTGATCTCGTCGCCGACATCGACCGCCTCGCCATTCTCGGCAAGCTTCTTCAGCTCGAGGATCTTGCCCTCGAGGTCCTGCACAGGCTTTTCGAAATCGAGGTAATTGTACATGCGTGAGCGGACCGATACGTCGGAAGGCGAGGAACGGCAGAACCCTGAAATCCAAGGCTCCGGGCGGTGGAATGTCGTCCTCACATAGCGATATGAGGCCTAGTCGGCAAGCGGATGATGATCGTTGACCAGCCGCACCAGCCGCTCTTCCAGCACATGCGTGTAAATCTGTGTCGTCGATATGTCGGCATGGCCGAGCAACTGCTGCACGGCCCTGAGATCGGCGCCGTTCTGCAGGAGATGGCTGGCGAAAGCATGGCGCAGCACATGCGGCGAGATCTTCGCCGAGGCGATGCCGGCCCTTGCCGCCAGTCCTTTCAGGTCGCGGGCAAAGACCTGGCGCGAGAGATAGCCGCTGTCGGAGGCGGCCGGAAACAGAAACGGACTGTCGGCGAAGGCCGGCACCTTGGCGCGGGCGGCAAGCCAGCTCCGCATCGCCGTACGCGCCTTGGTCGACAGCGGCACCATGCGCTCCTTGTCACCCTTGCCGCGCACCATGAAGAAGCGGTCGTCGCGCTGCGCCACCGTCACCGGCAGGCCGACCAGTTCGGAAACGCGCAGGCCGGTGGCATAAAGCACCTCGACCAGCGCATGTAGGCGCAGCGCCGCCAGCCACTCGCTGTTGCCAAGCGCGGCATCGTTGCCGAGCCTGGGATCGCCGGCCTCAAGTGCTGCGCGGTCGATCAGCCGGCCGGTGTCGGCCTCGCTCATCGTCTTCGGCAGCGGGCGGCCCTTTTTCGGGCTGTCCAGCGTGCCGGTCGGGTCATCTGCGCGTAGGCCCTCGGCGTAGAGGAATTTGAAGAACTGGCGGATGGCCGACAGTTTGCGCGCCTGCGACGTCGCGGCAAAGCCGCGCGCGGCGATGTCGTCCAGATAGGCGCGGATATCGGCGGCGGCGGCACTGGCAAGCGCGCCACCGATCGCGTCCGAAGCGTCTTCGAGGTCACGGCGATAGGAGGACAGCGTGTTCTCGGCGGCACCCCGCTCGGCGCTCATCATTTCCAGGAAGGCTTCGATGCGGGCGGCGCTGTTCATTCGGGGTTTTTCTTGGCGGGCTTTTTCTTGGCAGGGCTTTTCCTGGCAGCGATCAGCTTTTCTTGGGGTTGAGCTTTTCGGGAGGGATGCGCACGCTCATTTCAGCCTTCTTGGGCTCGACGAACATCACCAGCGCGAACATCGTACCATAGGCAATGCCGACCAGAATCGCGAGGATCACGACAAAGCGAAACAGTGTCGGCATCAATTTTCGCCCGTCTTCTTGTTCTGCGTTTCCAAACCCTGTGCCCTTATGGGACGCCATTCCGGCCAATTCAAGGAAGAAGCTGAGGTTTGTGAGCAACTTCTGATGCAGTCCGGCCAGCCCATATCGGGCTCAGGCTGCTCGCCACGCTTGACGCAAACGGGCTTTTCATGTCGATACGCCGGCAAAGAGGACCCTCGAAGTATCTGATGAACGCGCTGCCAGCAAATCCTCCAGACGAGAACCACGCCGCGCTGCTTGGCCGGCTGGGCAGCCGTTCCGTCGTCTTTGTCGGGTTGATGGGCGCCGGCAAGACGGCGATCGGCCGCAAGGTGGCGACGATGCTGGCGCTGCCCTTCATCGACAGCGACCAGGAGATCGAAAGCGTCTCGCGCATGACCGTTCCGGAGCTGTTCGAGCGGTATGGCGAGACCGAGTTCAGGGCTCTGGAGCAACGCGTCATCCTGCGCGTGCTGGAGAACGGCCCGCAGGTGCTGTCGACCGGCGGCGGCGCCTTCATGAACGCGCAGACGCGCGAGGCCATCGCAGGCCATGGCGTGTCGGTGTGGCTGAAGGCCGAGATCGACCTTTTGATGGACCGCGTCTCCAAGAAGCAGAACCGCCCGCTCCTGAAAAGTGCCGACCCCCGCGCCGTGCTCGAGCGGCTGATGGGCGAGCGCTATCCGGTCTACGCGACATCCGACGTCACCGTGCCGACCCGCGACGACCGCAAGGAGGTCATCGCGACCGAGGTGGTGGATGCGCTTTGCCGGCATTTCGGCATTGATGAGACTGCCCCTACAGGCGAGGTACGATCGTGAGCGCAGATCAGCCAGTCACGGTCGAAGTCGGCCTTGGCGACCGGGCCTACGACATCCTGATCGGCTCCGGTCTGTTGTCGCGCGCCGGTACCGAGATTTCGCGCCGCCTGCCGGGTACACGCGCCGCTGTCATCACCGACGCCAATGTCGCGGCAGCGCATCTCGATGCGCTGAAGGACGGTCTCGAAAAGAGCGACATCCAGCCCGCTGTCATCACACTGCCGCCCGGCGAGAAGACCAAGAGCTTCGCCCATCTCGAAGAGGTGGTCGACGGTGTGCTGGCCGCCAGGCTGGAACGCGGCGACATCGTCATCGCCTTTGGCGGCGGCGTCATCGGCGACCTTGCCGGCTTTGCCGCCGGCATCGTGCGCCGCGGCATGAATTTCGTGCAGATACCGACCTCATTGCTGGCGCAGGTCGATTCCTCGGTCGGCGGCAAGACCGGCATCAACAGTGCGCGCGGCAAGAACCTGGTCGGCGTCTTCCATCAGCCGAAGCTGGTGCTGGCCGATACCGAAGTGCTCGACACGCTGCCGATCCGCGAATTCCGAGCCGGCTATGCCGAGCTCGCCAAATATGGCCTCATCGACCGGCCGGCGTTTTTCGCCTGGCTGGAAGAGAACTGGGCCCGAGTGTTTGCCGGCGGGCCGGAGAGGGCGCAGGCCATTGCCGAAGCCTGCCGCGCCAAGGCCGATGTGGTCGCCCGCGACGAGTTCGAGACCGGCGACCGCGCGCTGCTCAATCTCGGCCACACTTTCGGCCACGCGCTGGAAGCCGCCACCCAGTATGGCGGAACCCGGCTCGTCCATGGCGAGGGTGTCGCCATCGGCATGGCGCTGGCGCACCGGTTCTCATCGCGGCTCAACCTCGCCAGCCCCGACGATGCGGCGCGCGTCGAGGCGCATCTGCGTGCCGTCGGCCTGCCGTGGCGGATGGCCGACATTCCTGGTGATTTGCCCGATGCCGAGGCGCTGCTTTCCTTCATCGCCCAGGACAAGAAGGTGTCGCGGGGTGCGCTGACTTTCATCCTGACGCGCGGCATCGGCCAGGCCTTCATCGCCAAGGACGTGCCGGCTTCGGAAGTGCTGTCGTTCCTGAAGGAGAGCCATCCGGGCGAGCAGGAAAGCCGGCCGGGCCAGCAGAAGAGCCGGCCGAGCCAGCAGAAGAGCCGGCCGAGATGACCAACGAGACCGGCTGGATCGTCGTTGCTGTCCTTGCCGTCCTCATTCTGCTGGCCGTTGCCTTGCGCACGCGCCTGCTTGCCGCTTTCGGCTATGAACTGTCGCGCATCGAGCCGCAGCGCTCGAGCCAGGACGAGTTGCGCGGCGCGGTCGACGATTTCCGCCGCGACGGCCAGGTGGTGCGCGAGGATCGCGATCGCGTCGGCGGCCTGTTCGATCTCGCCGAACTCGAAGTGTCCGACATCATGGTCCACCGCACCAACATGCGCTCGGTCAATGCCGACAATGCGCCGGAAGCGGTGGTGCGCGAGATCCTGCAGAGCCCGCACACCCGCATGCCGCTGTGGAAGGGCTCGCTCGACAACATTGTCGGCGTGCTGCACGCCAAGGACCTGTTGCGGGCGCTCAACGACGTCGGCAACGACTTTTCCAAGATCGACGTGATGAAGATCGCCTCGAAACCGTGGTTCGTGCCCGACACCACGACCTTGCAGGAACAGCTCAACGCCTTCCTGCGCCGCAAGGCGCATTTCGCCGTCGTCGTCGATGAATATGGCGAGGTCGAAGGGCTGGTGACGCTGGAGGACATCATCGAGGAGATCGTCGGCGAGATCGCCGACGAGCACGATGTCGACATCCAGGGCGTCAAGCAGGAGGCGGACGGTTCCGTCGTCGTCGACGGCACGGTGCCGATCCGTGACCTGAACCGGGCGCTCGACTGGAACCTGCCGGATGAGGAGGCGACCACCATTGCCGGCCTCGTCATTCACGAGACGCAGTCGATCCCCGAGGAAAAACAGGCTTTTACGTTCCACGGCAAACGCTTCGTCGTAATGAAGCGCGACAAGAACCGGATCGCCCGGCTGAGAATAAGGCCAGCCGGCGACGCTTAAAGCGTGTCGCGCTGAAACGAATTCACGCGACGTGCTTCAAGCCCCTGTTTTGATGCATGTCGCCCAAGACCGGTGCGCACTTTTTGACCCCATGAGAACCAGCGCAACTACGGAGCCTCATTCTGCGATCTGGCTCGTCGAGCGTTCGTGGATCGTCGCGTCCGTTTCAGCGTCGACGGCCGCCAAGCTGACCTCATAACCCCAAAGCCTGCGGATGTGACGAAGCGTGGCGTCGCGGCTGGCATCCTCGAGAAGGACTCCGTCATTGACCTTGTGCTGCAGTCGCAAATGCCGGTCGCCGAGCAGATCGACATCCACCACCTGGATGTCCGGTCGGTTCGCGCCGACGTCGTAGCTGTGAGCGAGCGCGGCGCGTATCTTGTCATAGCCGCGCTCGTTGTGGATCGAGGCGACCTGGCAATGCGGTTGGTCGGCGGCGTCGCCGAGCACAAAGAACCGCCATTTTCGGATCAAGGTCGGACTGAGGTACTGGCGGATAAAGGACTCGTCGCGGTGATCCGCCCAGGCGTCGAGCAGGACCTCGCGCCAGTTGCCGCGGCCGGCGATGTCGGGAAACCAGTCCCGGTCCTCGGCCGTCGGCTCGGTCGAGATGCGCTGAATGTCCTGCATCATATCGAGGCCGAGAGCGTAGGGATTGATACCGGAAAAGCGCGGATCGTCGAACGCCGGCTGGAAGACCACGTTGGAATGATTGCGCAGGATTTCGAGCATGGCGCCTTCGCTGATCTGGCCGCGATCGAACAGCGTGTTCATCAGCGTATAGTGGACGAAAGTGGCGCAGCCCTCGTTCATCACCTGTGTTTGCCGTTGTGGATAAAAATATTGTGCTATGACACGAACGATCCTGATGATCTCACGCTGCCAAGGCTCCAGGACCAGGCTGTTCTTTTCCAGGAAATAAAGCAGGTTTTCCTCGGGCAGGTTGAGCGATTTCTTCCGCTCCGGGTTTTGTCCCTTGTCGTTGGCCCTTTGCTGCGACGGCGGCAGCGTGCGCCACAAATCATTGTAGGAGTGCTCTTCGTATTCGAGGCGCTCGCGAAGCCCTTCGCGCTGCCGCTCCGACGACAGCTTCGGCGGCCGGTGATAGCGGAACACGCCCTGCGCCATCAGCGCGTGGGCGGAATCGAGAACAGCCTCGACGGCGGTGAGGCCGTGCCGCTCCTCGCAACGAACAATGTAGCCCTTGGCGAAGTCCAGATAGCCGAGGATCGCCCCGGCGTCCGTCCACTGCTTGAACAACTGATTGTTCTTAAAGAAATGGTTGTGTCCGAGCGCAGCATGGGCCGTCACCAAGGCCTGCAGGGCCATGGTGTTTTCCTCCATCAGATAGACGATGCAGGGATTGGAATTGATGACCAGTTCATAGGCAAGCCCTCGCCCGCCTTTGCGATAAAGCAGATCCTGGTAGAGGAAATGTTTGCCGAAAGACCAGTGACGGTACATCAGTGGCATGCCGACCGACGAATAGGCGTCGAGCATCTGTTGGGAGGAGATGATCTCCATCTGCACGGGGTAGGTATCGAGATGAAGCTCTTCAACCGCGATTGCCTCGATCGCGTCATAGGCCCGTGACAATGTCTTGAAATCCCAGTCGGACCCTGAAAAAAGCAGGCTGGATTTACTGGCTTGTCGGACCATCGGACCCCCTCACGCTCTCTTGAGGGGAGCCGGCTGTCTGCCGAAGAGCTGGCGAAAGACCGGGTAGATATCGGCGGGCGTGGCGATGCGGCTCATCTGGAAGTTCGGCCATCTCAGGTCGATTTCGCAATAGGCACGCCATAGCGATGTCCCGTTTTCAGTCGTGCCGAAGATATGGGCTTCACGCTCGTCGATGATCTCGACATAGGCAAAATACTGGCACAGCCGCATGAGCTTGCCGTTGAGCAAGGCTATGCATCGCTCGGAATCGCCGGCGAAATTGTCGCCGTCCGAGGCCTGGGCGGCATAGATGTTCCATTCGCGGGCCGGGTAACGTTCCTCAATAATGCGATGCATTTCCTCCAGCGCGGTGGACACGACAGTGCCGCCGCTTTGCGTGTTGTAGAAAAATGTTTCCTCATCGACCTCCTGGGCCAGGTGCGTGTGGCGGATGAAGACGATCTCGATACGGTCGTAGCGCCGTTTCAAGAACAGATGCAGCAGCACGAAGAAGCGCTTGGCCAGATCCTTTTCGCGCTCGCCCATCGAGCCGGACACATCCATCAGGCAGAACATGACGGCGTTGACGTTCGGCACAGGCCGAGGATCGAAGCGGTTGAAGCGGATGTCGACCGGATCGACATAGGCAATTCGCCGGCGGCGGCGTTCCAGCCGGTCGAGCTCTTCGCGCAATGCCGCAATGCGCTGGCGTGCAGCTGCGCTGGATGGCACCACCTCAAGCGTAGCGATTTCCTGGAGGATCGCGTCCAACTCCGCCTGCTTAGGACGCCTCAGCGCAATGCGGCGGCCGTGACTGTTACGCATCGTGCGCCCAACATTGATGTTGGTCGGTGAACCGGTAGCGGCGAAGCCAGCCCGGCGCGGCTTGAAGGCAAGGATCTCCTTGAGGTTGAGCTTGACCATATCTGGGAGTTCGAGATCCTCGAAAAAAAGATCGAGCACCTCTTCGCGTGACAGCACGAAACGAAAGTCGTCTTCAGACGCCGTGTTTCCTGGGGACCCCGCGCCACCACCCTGGCCGGGCTTGGGGATCAGGTCTCCAGGGGAGAAATGCCTGTTGCCCGGCAGGATGTGCTGGCGCCTGCCGCTGTTCCAGGCGTTGTTGAAGCTCGGCTCGCCTGTGCCTCTTTCAGGCATGGGTACGGCATGCTCGGCATCCACGTCGGCGATACTGCCGGTGCGGATCTGATCGCTTATGCTCCGCTTCAGCTCCTCGCGCGCACGCCTGAGAAAGCGCTGGCGATTGCCGAGGCTCTTGTCCTTTGGATTCAGGCGACGGTCGATGAAGATCGGCATGGAACCATCCGGGCTCTCTCAACCCGCCTTGTTCACTCGCATGTACCAGTCCACAAGGCGACGCACCTGCCGCTGGGTGTAGCCGCGCTCGACCATCCGCTGCACGAATTCATTGTGGCGCTTTTCCGTGACGCTGTCCTGCTTGGAACCGAAGCTGATCACCGGCAAGAGATCCTCGACCTGTCCGAACATCCGCTTCTCGATGACTTCGCGGAGCTTTTCATAACTCGTCCATGACGGGTTGCGGTCGTGGTTTCTTGCGCGCGCCCGCAACGTGAACTTCACCACCTCGTTGCGGAAGTCCTTAGGATTGGCGATGCCGGCCGGTTTTTCGACCTGCGACAATTCCTTGTCCAATACCTCGCGATTGAGAACCTGGCCGGTGTCGGGATCCTTGTAGTCCTGATCCTCGATCCAGGCATCGGCATAGGCGATGTAACGGTCGAAGAGGTTCTGGCCATACTCGCTGTACGATTCCAGATAGGCCTTCTGGATTTCGTGGCCGATGAACTCGGCATAGCGCGTTGCCAGTTCCGACTTGATGAACTCGAGATAGGCAGCTTCCGTCTCCTTTGGAAACTGCTCGCGCTTGATCGCCTCTTCCAGGATGTACATCAGATGCACGGGATCGGCAGCCACCTCCTTCGTGTCGTAGTTGAAGGTCTGCGACAAGATCTTGAAGGCGAAGCGCGTGCTGACGCCCCTCATGCCCTCATCGACCCCGGCGGCATCGCGATATTCCTGAACCGACTTCGCCTTGGGGTCGACGTCCTTCAGGTTCTCGCCGTCATAGGCGCGCATCTTGGTGTAGAGTGGCGAATTGTCATGCTCGGCCAGGCGGGTCGAGACGGTGAACCGGCTGAGAATGTCCAGCACCTCGGGCGCGCAGGGACTGGCGGCCAATTCGCTCTCCCGCAGCAGCTTTTCGTAAATCTGCCTCTCTTCGGTGATCCGCAAACAATAGGGCACCTTGACCACGAGGATGCGATCGAGAAAGGCCTCATTATTCTTGTTGTTCTTGAACTGCTGCCACTCCGACTCGTTGGAATGGGCCACGATGATCCCCTGGTAGGGAAAGGCGCCGAAATTTTCGGTGCCGTTGTAGCTGCCCTCCTGGGTCGCGGTCAGCAACGGATGCAGGACCTTGATGGGCGCCTTGAACATTTCCACGAATTCAAGCAGGCCCTGGGTGGTCCGGTTCAGTCCGCCGCTATAGGAATAGGCGTCCGGATCGGACTGGCTGAAATTTTCCAACTGTCTGATATCGACCTTGCCGACCAGGGCCGAGACGTCCTGATTGTTCTCATCGCCGGGCTCGGTCTTGGCGATGCCGATCTGGCGCAATCGCGAAGGCATCAGCTTGACCACGCTGAACTTGGAAATGTCGCCGGACAGTTCGTCGAGGCGCTTGGCCGCCCATGGCGAGATGAGCCCGTTCAGCCGGCGTCGGGCTATGCCGTATTTATCCTGCAGCAGGTCGCCCATGCGATCGGGATGGAAGAGGCCAAGCGGCGATTCGAAAACCGGGCTGACCTGGTTACCGACCTTCAGCGTGTAGATCGGGCGCTGCTCCATCAATTTCTTCAGCCGTTCGGCAAGGGAGGATTTGCCGCCGCCAACCGGGCCTAGGAGATAGAGTATCTGCTTGCGCTCCTCGAGCCCCTGGGAAGCGTAGCGAAAATAGCCGGCGATGCGCTCGATTGTGTCCTCCATGCCATAGAAATCTGCAAAGGTGGGGTACACCTTGACGGTCCGGTTGGAGAAGATGCGGCCGAGTCGTTCATCCTTGCTGGTGTCGACCAGGTTCGGCTCGCCGATCGCCTCGACCATCCGTTCAGGCGCCGAGGCATACATCGATCTGTCCTCTCGGCAGGCAAGGAGATATTGCTGGATGCTGATCTCCTCCTGCGCAGCACCCGTGTAGATTTCCGAAAACAGATCGAAGACGTCAGACTGGTTCTCTCGCATGATATCCTTGCCCTCAGAGCCGTTCTGGGTACCAGACGGCTCGTCATAGATTCAACTGCTGGAAAGCATTGTGGTTCCCTTCACATGAAGGAGAGCGCGTGCATCTGGCATTGAAACCCGGGACACCACCCATGTGGCTGGAATGCTTGCCCAAATACTTAGGTGGTGATGGCCAGATGAGACCGTCAAGGGGTAGATATTGATTTCGTGAACTGAACTGCAGGGCAGTGCATTTGATGCGGCCTGATGCTGCGACAGTTGCGACCCGATGCGAGTTCGACGAAGCCCGGTTGATCCGGCCTCCTCTACAGCGGATGAGCCCCCCAAAAGCCCGAGTGCCATTCGAGGTTCGGATCGATGATCGATCGTCGAGCCAGACCTCTGGGTATTACCAATCCTTAACTGGACGCTCGTTGCGCCTGCGGGCACTGTTGGCCTACACGGTCGGGAGACCATGATGATCGATCGACGAAGCCTCATTCTGGCCTCCGTGGCGGCGATGCTGCCATTGGGAGCATCGGCGGCTCGGCGCCCGCGCCAACCCGCGCCAAAAACCTTCGATTACGGGCCGGCCAAGCTCGACATCTATGCGCCCGATGGTGCAACCGGCCTGCCGGTCGTCTTTTTCGTCCATGGTGGCAGCTGGCAGTTTGGCAAACGCAGCCAGGTCAACGCCAAGCCGGCCTTCCTGCTCGCCAACGGCTTCTGCTTCGTCTCCATCGACTATCGCATGTTGCCCGAGGCCGACGTCGCCACCCAGGCCGGCGATGTCGAAAAGGCCTATGCCTATGTGCGCGCCAACATCGCCCGGCATGGCGGCGACCCGAACCGCATTGTCGGCATGGGCCATTCGGCCGGCTGCCATCTGATTGCACTGACCGGCATGCGCGGTGGATTGCCTGGTGTCGCAGCACTCATCCTCGACGATACCAGGGCCTATGATCTTGCAGCCCTTTCCAGCAATGGCGGCATGGTCCGGGCCTATGCGCGTGTCTTTTCCGATCCCACGCAATGGGCTGCGCTGTCGCCCGCCAGTTACGTCGACGGCCGCAAGCATCCGCCGACCTTCATCGCCTATTCGCGCGCCGCGGGCCGTGGCGAGGAGTCGAAGGCCTTTGCCGCGCGCCTGCGCGCCACCGGCACCAAGGTCACAGTGTTCGACGGCAGCGCCTATACGCATATGTCGATCAATCGCGATTTCGGCGAAGATGGCGACGCGCTGACCGCCGCCGCGCTGGCGTTCCTGAAATCGACCGTCAGCTGACCCCTGACCCCGACGAGGCACAGGCGTCAGAGGAACTGGATCAGATCAAAAGTGCTGGCGGGATATTGCTGCGCGGGCGTCTGCCGGTGCAATTGCTCTTTTCGATCGTCAAACGGGAGAGAATTTCATGAACGGCGCCGATGTCCTGTGTGACGTGCTGCTGGCCAATGATGTGCCGGTCTGCTTTGCCAACCCCGGCACGTCCGAAATGCACTTCGTTGCAGCGCTTGACCGGAAACCTCAGATGCGTTGCGTGCTCGGCCTGTTCGAGGGCGTGGTGACCGGTGCCGCCGACGGCTATGCGCGGATGACCGATCGCCCGGCCGCGACGCTGCTGCATACCGGCCCCGGCTTGGCCAACGGCCTGGCCAACATGCACAATGCGCGGCGCGCCCTGAGCCCGATGATCAACATTGTCGGCGACCACGCTTCCTATCATCTGTCGCTCGATGCTCCGCTCACCAGCGATATCGAGAGCCTTGCGACGCCAATGTCGAACTGGGTGCGCCGCATCGCTGGCCCAGACGATGTCGCGCCGGCGACCGAGGCGGCCTACCGCGCTTCGCTGACGCCTCCAGGCGTAACTACCCTGATCCTGCCGGCGGATGCCGCCTGGGGCGAAGTCGGCGCGGCCTCAGTCGGCAAGGTGAAGCTGGCATCGCCGCCCGCCGTCAACATGGACGCCGTGCGCACAGTCGCCGCGGCGATCCGCGCCGCTCCGGGTCGGGCCGGCATCATCGTTCGCGGGCGAGCGGCGAGAGCGGATGCACTCGCCATCGCCGGGCAGATCTCGACAGGCAGCGATGTCCGTCTGTTCAGCGAGGTTCTGACCGCCCGGATGCAGCGTGGCCGCGGACGTGTCGCGCCGATACGCATCCCCTATCCGGTCGATGCCGCCACGGCTGTGCTGCGGGATATCGACGTTCTGGTCCTGGTCGGCGCGAAGGAGCCGGTTGCCTTCTTCGCCTATCCGGGAAAGCCGGGACGGCTGGTTCGGGAGGGCTGCCAGGTGCTGACGCTGGCCACCCATGGCGAGAATCTCAATGCGGCGCTGGAAGCACTCCGCGACGAACTCGGCGTCAAGCCGTCGCAACAGACGGTGTTCGCGACCGCCTTTCCCGACGAGGCAACGCCGAGCGGAAAACTGACCGAGGATGCGATCGCGCTGTCGGTGGCGCGAAAGCTGCCGGCCGATGCGATCATCTGCGACGAAGCGGTTACCTCGGCGCGGCGTTTCTTCGCGCTATCGGCCTTCGCCGCTCCTCACGACTACATGATGGGCACGGGCGGATCGATCGGCGGAGGCATTCCGATGGCAACCGGGGCTGCGATCGCCTGTCCCGATCGCAAGGTGATCAATCTGGAGGCCGACGGCAGCGGCATGTACACGGTGCAGGGGCTGTGGACACAGGCTAGGGAAAAGCTCGACGTGGTGACGATCGTCTTTTCCAACCGAACCTATGCGATCCTGCATGGCGAGATGCGCAATGTCGGTGTTGGCGCCATCGGCGAGAACGCCAGGCGAATGCTCGATCTCGACCATCCGTCGCTGGACTGGGTTTGCCTGGCCAAAGGCATGGGCGTGGAGGCGGCTCGCGCCGACACCTGCGAGCGGTTCGACGCGCTGCTGGACAGCGCCTTGTCGCGGCGCGGACCGTTTCTTATCGAAGCGGTGCTCTGAGCACAGCCAAGGCGGAACCGACCTACCAGCGGGTCTTTTCGCCGGGAGCCGCCGGTTCGATCGCCAGCGCATGCACGCCGGCCTTCAGTTCGTCGGCAAGCAGTTCGTTGACGGCGCGGTGGCGGTCGATGCGGCTCATGCCGGCAAAGGCGGAAGAGACGACGCGGACGCGAAAATGCGTCTCGCCGGTGCCGTCATAGGCGCCATGATGGTCGGAACCATGGTGGTGATGGCCGGCATGGAGATGGCTTTCGTTGATGATGACCAGCCGGTCGGGCGAAAATGCCTTGTTGAGCTTGTCTTCCATGGTCGCCTGTATGGACATCGCCGTCTCCCTTCACCACATATGGCCGGTGCATTGCCCGCGAAACCGCAATCGGTCGTCGCAAAAGTCGCTACCGCGCAACAAAATCCGCCATTCGCCTGCTTTAAGCCGCGATTCAGCGGTTAGGGCGATCATCGCGAAAATGTCAATTCTTGTTTCGCATCTGCGAACGCCCCATAAATGGGTGAGATGAAGCCGTACCCCAAATATTTCGAGAAGATTCGCGTCCGCCCCGACAAGGACGCGGAGCTGAAGTCGCACTCGCCGATCTGCCAGTGGGACGGCTGCAAGGAAGCGGGCACCCATCGTGCGCCGGTCGGGCGGATGAAGGAGGGCGAGTATTTCCGCTTCTGCTTCGATCATGTGCGCGAGTACAACAAGGGCTTCAACTATTTCTCCGGCGTGCCGGACACCGAGGTCGCGCGCTTCCAGAAGGAAGCGATGACCGGCCACCGGCCGACCTGGAAGATGGGCGTCAACGGTGCCTCGACGCGTTCGTCGCCCGATGTGGCCCAGATGCGCTCCGGCCGCGCCGGCTACTATAATCGCATGCGCGACCCGTTCGACCTGTTCAAGGGGCCGAAGGACCCGCGCGAGGCGCGCGAGCGCAAGGCCAAGCCGCTTGAGGCCAAGGCGCTGGAAACGCTTGGCCTTGATACAAAGGCGACTGGCAAGGAGATCAAGGCGCGCTATAAGGAACTGGTGAAGCGTCACCATCCGGATGCGAATGGTGGCGACAGAGGTTCGGAAGACCGGTTCCGCGATGTGCTGCAGGCCTATCGCGTGCTCAAACAGGCGGGCCTGTGCTGAGCGACCATACAGTCCGTGTCGTTTTCCAACTTTCATAAGGTTGGAAAAGGCTCTAAGACCGCCCCCGGACAAAATCGATTGCCGGCGAAATCAGGCTTTTCGCCCGTGGAGACGTTGAGAGATATGAACAAGGTCGATCGCGACATCGCCAACCTGCCCGACACGACGGTGTCGGTGAAGGAGAAATTCGGGTTCGAGTCCAAGATGGTGGTGCCGGCCTATTCGGTGACCAGCGAGCATGTGCCCGACATCGATCCGGACTATCTGTTCGACAAGAACACGACGATGGCGATCCTTGCAGGCTTTGCCTACAACCGCCGCGTCATGGTGTCGGGCTATCACGGCACCGGCAAGTCGACCCATATCGAACAGGTTGCCGCCCGCCTCAACTGGCCTTGCGTGCGCGTCAACCTCGACAGCCATGTCAGCCGTATCGATCTCGTCGGCAAGGATGCGATCGTCGTCAAGGACGGCCTGCAGATCACCGAATTCCGCGACGGCATCCTGCCTTGGGCCTACCAGCACAATGTCGCGCTCTGCTTCGACGAGTATGACGCCGGCCGTCCGGACGTGATGTTCGTCATCCAGCGCGTGCTGGAATCGTCGGGCCGGCTGACGCTGCTCGACCAGAGCCGGGTCATTCGTCCGCATCCGGCCTTCCGGTTGTTCTCGACCGCCAACACGGTTGGCCTCGGCGACACCACCGGTCTCTATCACGGCACCCAGCAGATCAACCAGGCGCAGATGGACCGCTGGTCGATCGTCACCACGCTGAACTACCTGCCGCACGACAATGAAGTGAACATCGTGCTGGCCAAGGCCAAGCACTATCGCGACGGCAAGGGCAAGGACATCGTCAACAAGATGGTGCGCGTTGCCGACATGACGCGCTCGGCCTTCATCAATGGCGATCTGTCGACCGTGATGAGCCCGCGTACGGTCATCACCTGGGCCGAGAATGCCGAAATCTTCGGCAATATCGGCATGGCGTTCCGGCTGACCTTCCTCAACAAGTGCGACGAGTTGGAGCGTTCGGTGGTCGCCGAGTTCTACCAGCGCGCCTTTGGCGAGGATCTGCCGGAATCAGCTGCCAATGTGGTGCTGGGCTAAGCAGAGTCTCGATGGCGGGTCCGGGCGACAACACGCGCAACAAGTCGAAGACGGGGTCTGAAGCCGACAGCTTCAAGCGCGCCGTCACGGTCTGCATGCGTGCCATCGCCGGCGACAAGGAG
Source organism: Mesorhizobium kowhaii (assembly GCF_003253745.1). GTDB lineage: Bacteria > Pseudomonadota > Alphaproteobacteria > Rhizobiales > Rhizobiaceae > Mesorhizobium > Mesorhizobium kowhaii. The sequence goes on along the minus strand of NZ_MZXV01000027.1, from coordinate 70,795 downwards.
CTCGAAGTCGGCTTCGCCAAGGACCGGCCAGCACTTGCCGGCAGCCGGGCGCGGCTGCCGGAGCTGCCGAAGAAAGCGTCGAAGACCGACATCGCTATCACCCGCGGCCTCGGCGATTCCATGGCGCTGAAGCGCGCCTGCCACGACGTGCGCATCCACACCAAGCTGGCGCCGGAAGGCAAGCAGGCCCGCGCCGTCTACGACGCGGTCGAGCAGGCCCGCGTCGAGGCCATCGGCAGCCGCGCCATGCAGGGCGTCGCCGACAACATCGGCTCGATGCTGGAGGACAAATACGCCAAGGCCAACCTCGTCGACGTCAAGGACAAGGCCGACGCGCCGATCGAGGAAGCACTGGCGCTGATGGTGCGCGAGAAGCTGACCGGCCGTCCGATCCCGAAAAGCGGCGAGCGACTGGTCGAGCTCTGGCGGCCCTGGGTCGAGGAAAAGGCCAGCGCCGATCTCGACGGTCTCTCGGCCAAGCTCGACGACCAGCAAGCCTTCGCCCGCGTCGTGCGCGACATGCTCGCCTCCATGGAAATGGCCGAGGAACTCGGCGACGACCAGGAGACCGAAGACTCCGAGGACAATGACGACAACCAGCCGCAAGGCGAGGAGCAGAGCGAGGAGGGCGGCGAAGAGGATTCCGGCTCCGAGCAGTCGCAGTCCGAGGATGCCGAGGCTTCGGCCGATGACGAGCAGTCGGCCGAGACGGAAGCCTCCGACGCCACCGCCGACGATCTGTCCGACGATGACGATGCGGATGCCGAGACACCCGGCGAGGCGCGCCGCAACGACAATCCCTTCACCAATCTGCCGAAGGAAATCGACTACAAGGTCTTCACCACGGCTTTCGACGAAACGGTCGGGGCCGAGGAGCTTTGCGAAGAAGAAGAGCTCGACCGACTGCGCGCCTTCCTCGACAAGCAGCTTGCCAATCTGTCCGGCGTCGTCGGCCGGCTGGCCAACCGGCTGCAGCGCCGGCTGATGGCGCAGCAGAACCGGTCGTGGGATTTCGACCTGGAAGAGGGCTACCTCGACCCGGCGCGGCTGGTTCGTGTCGTCATCGACCCGATGCAGCCGCTGTCCTTCAAGCAGGAGCGCGACACCAAATTCCGCGACACGGTGGTGACGCTGGTGCTCGACAATTCAGGCTCGATGCGGGGCCGGCCGATCACGGTGGCCGCCACCTGCGCCGACATCCTGGCGCGCACGCTGGAACGCTGCGGCGTCTCGGTCGAGATCCTTGGTTTCACCACGCGGGCCTGGAAGGGCGGGCAGGCGCGTGAGAAGTGGCTGAAGGACGGCAAGCCGCCGAACCCCGGCCGGCTCAACGATTTGCGCCACATCATCTACAAATCCGCCGATCATCCCTGGCGGCGGGCACGGCGCAATCTCGGCCTGATGATGCGCGAGGGCCTGCTCAAGGAAAACATCGACGGCGAGGCGCTGCTGTGGGCGCACAACCGGCTGATCGCCCGGCCGGAACAGCGCAAGATCCTGATGATGATCTCGGACGGCGCGCCGGTCGACGATTCGACGCTGTCGGTCAATCCGGGCAATTATCTCGAGCGCCATCTGCGCGCCGTCATCGAGTTGATCGAGACGCGCTCGCCGGTGGAACTGCTGGCCATCGGCATCGGCCATGACGTCACCCGCTATTACAGGCGCGCCGTCACCATCGTCGATGCCGAGGAACTGGCCGGCGCCATGACCGAGCAACTGGCTTCGCTGTTCGCCGAGGAAAGCGCGCGCGACACGCGGCGTGGCGGCATGCGGCGCGCCGGATGATCTTTTCGCGCGGCGGCTTCCAGCAGACGCTTTTCGCCGCCATTGCCCTGCTTGCCGGCGCGGCTTCGGCGCTGGCCGGTTCGGCCGGCTCGACCTCGGTCGAACCGGTCGAAATCTCGGCCCGCCCGATCACCGAATTCCAAATCGGCCGCGCCGACAAACAGTTCGGCCCATTCGAATTCGTCGGCGGGCTGGAAATGACCTCGCCGACGCGCGATTTCGGGGCGCTGTCGGCCTTCCGCTTTCTCAAAGCCGGCAGCGATTTCATCGGCGTTGCAGACACCGGTTTCTGGTTCTTCGGAACGGCGGTCCGCGACGCCGACAAGCGGCCGTCCGGCATCCAGAATTTCCGCATGCAGCAGATGGTCGACGAAACGGGCCGGGCGATCGACGAGAAGTGGAAGGTCGACGCCGAAGGCCTCGCCGTCAAGGACGGCATCGCCACTGTCGGCTTCGAGCGCGACCACCACGTTGCCCAGTTCAAGATCGACCCGGCTGGCATGAAGGCGCCGTTCAAGCAGCTGGATTTCCTCGTGCCGGCCCGGGAATTGCGCCAGAATCGCGGCTTCGAGACCGTCACCCATGCCAATGCCAATGGCCAGCATCAGGGCGGGCTGGTGGTGGTCTCCGAGAAGAGCCTCGACAAGGCCGGCAACATCTATGCCGCCATCATCGAAGGGCCGCACAAGGGTGTGTTCACCGTCAAGCGCAACGGCGACTTCGACATCACCGACGGCGCCTTCCTGCCGGATGGAGACCTGCTGTTGCTGGAGCGCAGTTTTTCGATGGCGCGCGGCGTCAAGATGCGGCTGCGGCGCATCTATGGCGAAAGCGTCGAGAAAGGCGCCGTTGCCGACGGGCCGGTGCTGCTGGAGGCCGACATGGGCTACCAGATAGACAATATGGAAGGGCTCGACGTCTGGACCCGCGACGACGGCGCTCTGATGGTGTCGCTGATCTCCGACGACAACCACTCGATCCTGCAGCGCAACCTCTATCTGGAATTCATCCTGCACCAGGATTGAACAACGCCTGGCCGGGGACGGCCAGTGGCGACTCCCGACGCGGCGGGTGTCCGGCGCGCGTCATTTGCTTCCCAAGCTTCCGATGTCGACGGCCTTTTCCAGCCGCGGCCTCGTTCATCAAAATACTTTAGTCCAGACTTGACAATTGACGCTGACCTCGCAATACTCAAGTCCATGCTTAACTATTCCGAGATCGACAGCATCTTGCGGGCTCTGGTCGAGCCCACCCGCCGGCAGATCCTGGAAAGGTTGAGCCGCGGACCGGCCACCGTCAGCCAGTTGGCGGAGCCGTTCGGCATGACGTTCGCCGCCGTGCTGCAACATCTGCAGACGCTGGAGGCCTGCGGGCTGATCCGTAGCGAAAAGATCGGACGGGTGCGCACCTGCCGGATCGAACCGGGTGGGCTTGCCCCGCTCGCCGACTGGATCACGGAACGCCGCATACCGGCGGAACGTCACCTCGACCGTCTTGGCCAGATCCTGGCCGAGACAGGCCAATCGCCCTCGAAAGTTCAAGATCAGGAAAAGGACGAACAGACATGAACCAGATCGCCCCCGTGAAAGACGAGCATTCCGTCATCCACTCCACATTCACCATCGAGCGGATATCCGCAATCGCCTACCCAAGTCTTCCATGCCTTCGCCGACAAGGCGACCGTGCGGCGCTGGCGGGTCGAAGGCGATGGTTTTGCCATTGCTGAATTCAGCTTCGACTTCCGCGTCGGCGGTGGCGAGGTGTCCCGCTTCAGCTATGCCGGCGGCCCGGAGGTCAGGCTCGACGCGCAGTTCCAGGACATCGTTCCCGACCAGCGCATTGTCTTCTCCTACAGGATGGCGATCGGGCCGCAGCCAATGTCGGCAACGCTGACCACCGTGGAGCTGACGCCCTCCGGCAATGGCACGCGGCTGACCTATACCGAGCAGGGCGCCTTTTTCGACGGTGTCGATTCCGCCAAGGGACGGGAAGAGGGAACCCGCGGGCTGTTGGAAGCCCTTGGCGCAGAACTCCAGAAGTCGAAGTAAACCGATCCGCTGCCCGGCTTTCGCTCAGGATCGTGGGCCGTTGGTGGCTATCCAGATGATATGGCGCGCGCCACGCTTGCCGTTGGCGCGCGTGTTGACCTCCTCGACCACGAAGCCTGCCTGCTTAAGCCGCCGCGTGAAGCCGCTATCCGTGCCTTGCGACCACACCGCCAAGACACCGCCCGTCTTGAGGGCGGTGCGTGCGGCTCCGAGGCCGTGCAGGCTGTAAAGCGCATCGTTGGATTTGTGGACGATGCCTTCCGGGCCGTTGTCGACATCGAGCAGGATGGCGTCCCAGGCTGCGGGCTCAGAGCGTATCAGCTGGCCAACGTCGGTCTCCTGAACAGTGACGCGCGGATCGTCGAGGCAGTCGCCAAACACCTCGGCCATCGCGCCGCGTGCCCAGGCGACGACCGCCGGCACCAGCTCCGCGACAACGATGCCGGCATCATTGCCGAGTTCGGCGAGAGCGGCGCGCAAGGTAAAACCCATGCCGAGCCCGCCGATCAGGATCCTCGGTTGCCGATGGCTGGCAATCCTTTGGCAGGACAGTTTTGCCAGCGCTTCCTCGGAGCCGCTGAGGCGGCTGTTCATCAGCTCGTTGGTGCCGAGCATGATCGAGAATTCAGAACCGCGCCGCTTGAGGCGAAGCTCTTGTCCGCCATCCGGGGTCTTTGCCGAATCGAGCTGAACCCAGGGGATCACGGCCTAGACCGCAACAGCCGGCTGGCTCCAGCGGGCGGCGAGCAGCCGGTAGGGGATGAGTGCCACAATGGCGATGATAAGCTTCACACTGAGGTCGCCAAGCGCCCAGGAAACCCAGCGCATGGCGTCGACATGGAACACGCCCATCAACGGTGCGGTTTCGAGCGCGAAACTGTCGTTGGGACCAGCAAAGGCGAAAGCGGCAGAGAAAGCGACGGTAAAGAACACGGCGGTGTCGAACACCGAGCCGACCAGCGTGCCGACAATCGGCGCCCGCCACCAGCTCTGCCGGCGCAGCCGATTGAACACGGTCACGTCAAGCAATTGCGCGCAGAGGAACGCCGCGCCGGACGCTGCGGCGATGCGCACCAGCCGGTCGGCGGCGGTCTCGAATTCGATCAGGCCGTGGCGGAACAGGAAGGGCGGGACGAGGATCGAGCAGATCACCGCCGTCATGAAGCCGACAAAGACGATCCTGCGTGCCACGGCAGGCCCGTAGCGGCGGTTGGCGAGATCGGTCACCAGGAACGAGAAGGGATAGGTGAAGGCGCCCCAGGTCAGCAGGTCGGCCAGCGACAGGTCGCCGATCTGTCCCTGCATCGGGAACTGCACGAGAATGTTCGACGCCACGACGACAAGCGCCATGGCGGCCACGAAGGGCAGGTATCGCGAGAAGGAATTCATTTTTTTATCCTGGGTAATGGAACCAGCGGAGCGTCATGCCCATCGGGCTGTGCTCGCTTCGTATTTGAGCACCGGATTGCCGAACCTTGCGGATTCGATCCGATGCCCAAGGCGGTCGTCCCCCGCCTTTAAACGATGTTAAGCAGCAGGCTGGTCGGCGAGCTTCTTGGCGATCTGCTTCTTCAACAGACGCGCGCGCTGCGACAGTTCCTTGACGTCGGCCTTGGCCAGGAAGGCATCCAGACCGCCGCGATGTTCGACCGAACGCAGCGCGTTGGCGGAAATGCGCAGGCGCACGTTCTGGTTCAGCGCTTCCGAGATCAGCGTCACTTTGACGAGGTTCGGCAGGAAGCGACGCTTGGTCTTGTTGTTGGCGTGGCTCACATTGTTGCCGGACATGACTGCCTTGGCAGTGAGTTCGCAGGTGCGGGACATAGTTCTAACCTTCAGTTCTCGGGTCTGCCAAACCTTGTGCCCACGCCGGGTGGCGCGCGGTTCTAGTCTGGCGGCCTTATGGAAAAAGTTGGCGTTCCATAGTTGCATTTCGCCGGTGCGTCAAGCTCCGGTATGCCCACGGACGCGCCCGGCATTTCATATTAAGGCCGGAATTCATCCTATAAGCGGTCTCATTGGGACATGCCAGCCCGGAGTTGCCCGCCTCCGGCCAAAAATCAAGGACCCGATGCCGCCATGCTTCGTTCGTCTCACGCCCTTGCTGCCGTGCTTGCCATTGCCTTGCCGTCCGCCGCAGCTGCCTCGCCGCAGTCGTTCAAGGGCGAGTACACGGTGTCGTTCCTTGGTCTTTCGATAGCGAAATCAACGTTTTCCAGCCACTATGAGAACGGCGCCTACGCGATCGAAGGCAGCGTCAGCGCTGCCGGTCTCGCCAAGCTGTTCGACGATACACAGGGCACGATCTCGTCCAAAGGCACGATTTCGGGCAAGAAGATGGTGCCGCAGGCGTTTCGTGCCGACTATACCTCCGGCAAGAAGGCATCGGTGGTCGATATCCGCTTTGCCAATGGCACGGTCACCTCGACGCAGGTCATCCCCGCGCCTGGCAAGCGCGACCCCAACAACTGGGTGCCGCTTGGCGCCAGCGACCTGGCATCGGTGCTCGATCCGATGGCCGCCACGGTCATCCACGCCGACAGTCTCGACCAGGTCTGCGGTCGCACGGTGAAGTTCTATGATGGCGAGATGCGCGCCGATCTAACGCTGAGCTACGATTCGAAAGGCACGATCTCGGTGCCGGGTTACAAGGGCGATACCGTCACCTGCCGGATGGGTTTCGAGCCGGTGGCGGGCTACCGCAAGGGCCGCAAGGCGATCAATTATCTGAAGGACCGCAGCCGCATGATGGTGACGTTTGCACCGCTCGGCCAAACCGGCGTATATGCGCCGATCCACGCCACGGTTGGAACGCAGATCGGCACCTTGACCATCAGCGCCAGGCGTTTCGAAGCGATACAATAGGCGCGCCACTGGGGACAGAATGGGCACGCCACTGGAGACAGAATGGCGCGCGCAACACTCATCGGCTTTTCCGCGGTCGCCATGTGGGCGCTGCTGGCGCTGCTCACGGATGCCTCCGGTCAGGTGCCGCCGTTCCTGCTGTCGGCGATCACCTTCTCGATCGGCACTGGGGTCGGGCTTGTCGCGCGGCTGTTCATGCCCGCTGCCGACAAGAGCCAGAAGATACCGCCGCAGGTCTGGCTGATCGGCATTGCCGGCCTGTTCGGCTACCACTTCTTCTACTTCACCGCGCTGCGCAATGCGCCGGCGGTGGAGGCGAGCCTGATCGCCTATCTGTGGCCTCTGCTGATTGTGCTTGGTTCGGCGCTGATGCCGGGCGAGCGCCTGGCCTGGAACCATGTCGTCGGCGCGCTGCTCGGCCTTGCCGGTACCGTGCTGATCGTCACCAAGGGCGGCGGTCTCGCCTTCGATGCCCGCTACGCCTTTGGCTATGCCATGGCCGCCGTCTGCGCCGTGCTGTGGTCGTCCTATTCGCTTCTGTCGCGGCGCTTCCCGTCGGTGCCGACCAGCATCGTCACCTGGTTCTGTGCGGCGACCGCGGTGCTGTCGCTCGCCTGCCACCTGGCGCTGGAAGAGACCGTGCTGCCGGACGGTGTCGGCCAGTGGCTGGCCGTGCTCGGGCTTGGGCTGATGCCGGTCGGAGCGGCCTTCTACGCCTGGGACATCGGCGTCAAGCGCGGCAACATACAGGTGCTCGGCGCGGCAAGCTATGCGGCGCCGTTGTTGTCGACACTGGTGCTGATCGCGGCCGGCGTCGCCGAGCCGTCGCTGCGCATTCTCGCCGCCTGTGTGCTCATCGCCGGCGGGGCGGCACTGGCGGCAAAGTCGCTGTTCCTGCGCAAGCCGGCCGCGACCGAAAGCGGAGCCGAAGCATGACGATGCCGTTTCTAGGCGGCATCGACGCCAATGCCAATGCAACACTGATCTTTTCGCTGGTGGCGGCGGTGATCTACGCCTTCACATCAGGCATGCCGCCGACGCTCGCCCGCTCGGCGGCAAAGACGCTCGCCGTGGCGATGCTTGCCGTGCTGGCGGCGCTGCAAGGCGGCCCGCCGCTGCTGGTCATGGCCCTTGCGCTCAGCGCCGTTGGCGACGCTTTCCTGTCTCGCGACGGCGAAAAGGCCTTTCTCGGCGGGCTGGCCAGTTTTCTCGTCGCCCATATCGTCTATGTCGCGCTCTTCCTGCGCAGTGGCGGCTTGGAATTGCTTGGCGCCGAATCGTGGCGCGGGGCGATCGCACTGGCAATGGCGGTGTTCGCGATCGTCATGCTGGCGGCGCTCTGGCGTCGCGTCGGTCCAGGCCTGCGTGTCCCGATCGCCGTCTATGTCGCGGCCATCCTCGCCATGGGCATTTCGGCGCTGACGACAGGCAGCGTTTCGATTATCGGCGGCGCGCTGCTGTTCATGGCATCGGACGGGCTGCTCGCCGCAGAAAAATTCCTGGTGGCCGCCATCTCGCCGCATCGCGTCTGGATGCGCTTTGCCGTCTGGGCGCTCTACTATGCCGCCCAACTGGCGATTACCCTTGGGTTCCTGCTGAGTTAAGAGTGCATTGAGCTTCAGGTGATGCCGGCCTGCAAACGGCGGGTTCCTGCGCTTCCGGTGCTCACGTACCAAAAGTACGCTCCGCTCCGGTTCTCGGAACTCACCGTTTTCGACTCGGCCTGACCTGAATCTCAACGCACTCTAGGGCGTTCCCGGCTGCCAGCCTGGCTCGGCCAGCTCGAAGGTGGCAAACTCAAAGCCCGGTGCGACGGTGCAGCCGACCAGGGTCCATTCGCCCAGGCTGCGCGCCGATTGCCACCAGCCTGCCGGCACGACGATCTGCGGCCGCTCGCCCGCCGCCAGCTCGGCGCCGAGCACCTGCTCGAACACGGCGCCATCTTCCTCACTCATCGACAACGCCAGCGGGGCACCGGCATGGAAATGCCAGACCTCGGTGGCGTCCTTGACCCGGTGCCAGGCCGAAACCTGGTGCTGCTCCAGCAGGAAATAGATCGCGGTCGAATGGCCGCGCGCGCCGCCGGCGCCGTCGCGAAAGGTCTCCGCGTACCAGCCGCCTTCCGGGTGCGGCTTCAGACCGAGGATCGCGATGATTTCGGCGGCGCTGGTCATGATTCTCGGACCATCCTGGATTGCCTAAAGCGCGTCGCGTTTGAACGGATTCAAGCGACACGCTTTGGATGTTTGTCTTTATGCATGCCGTTCGCGCAAAACCGGGGCGACTTTTGCGCGACATGCACTAGAAATTGTCCTTGCGCTTGCGGATTTCGGCGAACACCTCGGCGTCCGAGGCCTTCTCCAGCCCAAGATGCTTGCGGATCGCCGGATCGTGCCAGCGCAGGAACGGATTGGTCGACAGTTCCTCGCCGATCGTCGTCGGCAGGGTCGGCTTGTTGTCGACCCGCAACGCCTCGATCTTGGCGGCACGTTCCTTCAACGCCGAATTGGTCGGGTCGACGGTCAGCGCGAAACGGGCGTTGGAGAGCGTATATTCGTGGCCGCAATAGACGACGGTCGCGGCGGGAAGCGCTACAAGCTTCTTCAGCGATTCGTACATCACCGGCGGCTTGCATTCGAACAGCCGCCCGCAGCCCAGCGCAAACAGCGTGTCGGCGGTGAACGCCACCTTCGATGCCGGCAAGTAATAGGAGACGTGGCCGGCGGTGTGGCCGGGCGTGGCGATCACCTCGATCCGCTCATCGCCGAGATGAACGACGGACCCCTCTTCGACGGTTTCGTCGATGCCGGGGATCTTCGCCTTTTCCGGTTCCGGACCGACGATGCGCAGCTTGAAGCGTTCCTTCAGCGCCAGATTGGCCTCGACATGATCGACATGGTGATGCGTTGTCAGGATCATCGTCGGCGTCCAGCCGGTGCGCTTGAGCGCGGCCAGGATCGGCGCTTCCTCTGGTGCATCGATGATCGCGGTCTGACCACTTTTGGGGTCATGCACCAGCACGCCGAAATTGTCGCTGCGGCACATAAATTGTTCGATTTCGACCGGCATCGCATCTCTCCATCGTCGCCGCAGACATAGGGCGCCGGCGCGCGGATGTCATCCCGGAATGTCGAATGACATCCCGTGATGTCGACCTCTTCAAGGCCTTTTGTTGAAACCGGCTGATATCACGGCTACATCCCTCGCATGCATTCCGACATCGTCGATCTTCGCTCCTTCTATTCGACAACGCTCGGCCGGTTCGCCGAGCGCTCGATCACCATGGCGCTGTCGTCGATCTGGGCAGCCGTACCCAATGAGCGGCTGGTCGGCCTCGGCTACACCTTGCCATGGCTGGAGCGCTTCGGCACCGATGCCGAGCGGGTCTTCGCCTTCATGCCGGCAACGCAAGGCGCCGTGGTGTGGCCGGCGAAGGGGCCTACGGCGACGGCACTGGTCTTCGACGAGGAGCTGCCGCTGGTCGATTCCTGCATCGACCGCATGCTGCTCGTCCATTCGCTCGAACATGTCGAAAATCCGCGCGAAACGCTGAACGAGATCTGGCGGGTGCTGTCACCGGCTGGCCGCGTCGTCATCGTCGTGCCCAACCGGCGCGGCGTCTGGGCGCGCTTCGAGCACACGCCGTTCGGCAATGGCCGGCCTTTCTCGCGCGGCCAGCTCACGGAACTGCTGCGCGAGACGAATTTCACGCCTGCGTCCTGGTCTGACGCGCTGTTCTTCCCGCCATCGCGGCGGCGCTTCATGATGCGCTTCCACAATGTGCTGGAGCGTGTCGGCCGGCGGCTGTGGCCGATCTTTTCCGGCGTCATCGTCGTCGAGGCGCAGAAGCGGCTCTATCAAGGCGTTCCGGTCGCCCAGCGCGCCTCGCGCCGCGTCTTCGTGCCGGTGCTGTCGCCGCATGGCGCCACGCGGCTTGGCCGTCGGAATGAGGCCGGGGATGCCAGGCCATCGGTCGCGAGGGTGACAGCTTCGTGATCGCGTCAACAACGTCTGGGGTCTTTTCCCACCCTATCTGTCGCAAGTGGGCTCTGAGCCCATTTGAACGACGGATGCCTTCAAGTCTCTCCACCCGGTTTCAGCACCGCTACTGAACGCAAGGACCTCAGGTATGGCTGATCAACTGGAGAATGCCGCTGCCGTTCAGCCGATCACCGTGGCGGTTGAAGCCAGCAGCCTGCATGAACAGGTGGCGACGATCAGGCGGGCGCTGGTGGTGTCGCCGGTTCGCAAATGGTTGCTGTGGACGTCGGTCGGCATCATGGCCGTCATCATCGCAACGTCGATCGGCCAGGTCCTGCTCAACCGCTGGAATCAGCCTTTCTACGATGCGCTTGCGCGCCGCGACATGGCGGCCTTCCTGCACCAGCTTCTCGTGTTTGCGGCAATCGCCGGCGGGCTTCTGGTGCTCAATATCGGCCAGACCTGGCTCAACCAAATGATCAGGCTCAGGCTGCGCGAGGCGTTGACGGCGGATCTGATCGACCAATGGATGCGACCGGCGCGCGCCTTCCGGCTGGCCAATGCCGGCGCCATCGGCGTCAATCCCGACCAGCGCATGCAGCAGGATGCCGCGCATCTGTCCGACCTATCGACCGATCTCGGCGTCGGCCTGCTGCAGTCGTGCATCCTGCTCGTGTCATTTGTCGGCGTGTTGTGGGAACTGTCTTCGGGCTTCGTGTTTCATATCGGCGGCACCTCTCTGGCCATACCGGGCTACATGGTCTGGGCCGCCATCCTTTATGCCGGCACCGCCTCCTGGCTGAGCTGGCTGGTCGGCCGGCCGCTGATCCGTCTCAACAGCGACCGCTACACGCGCGAAGCCGAACTGCGCTCCTCGATGGTGCGCGTCAACGAGAATGTCGATGCCATTGCGCTGTACCATGGCGAGGCTGATGCCAGGCGACGGCTCGGACTCGACCTTGGCACGGTGCTGGGCGCCATGCGACGCATCTACACCGCCCAGATCAACCTGTCCTGGGTGACCGATACCTATGGCTGGATCACTGTCGTGGCACCCATCCTGGTCGCCTCGCCGGTCTATTTCTCGGGCGATATCAGCTTTGGCGGGTTGATGATGGCGGTCGGCGCCTTCAACCAGGTCCACTCTTCCTTGCGCTGGTTCATCAACAACATCGGCAGCATCGCCGACTGGCGCGCCACGCTGATGCGCGTCGCCGACTTCCGCATCGCACTCGATGAAACCGATGTGCTGCACGACACGGAAAGGCGCATCGCCTTCGGCGAAAACGCCAATGGCAGCCTGACTTTCGAGAAGCTCGAAGTGGCCTCGCGGGACGGCTGCACCAGGCTCGCCGACCAGCATGTCGAAATCCGCCCCGGCGAGCGCGTCATGATCACCGGCGACCCGGGCGCCGGCAAGACGTTGTTCTTCCGCGCCATTGCCGGTCTGTGGCCATGGGGAAGCGGACGGATCGGCCTACCGGCGGGAGAGACCCCCATATTCGTGCCGCGCGTCCCGTATTTCCCCGCCGGTACGTTGCGCGAGGTTCTCGATCACCCGAACGGAATCGCGCCGGCGAATGACGCCGACATTTGGGCGGTGCTTGCCGAGGTCGGGCTTGGACGGCTGTCATCCTCACTCGATCGCAGCGCGCGCTGGGAGCATGAGCTGGGTGATGACGAACAGCGTTCGCTAGCCTTTGCCAGGCTCGCCTTGCGGCAGCCGAAATGGGTGATCATCGACGAAGCCATGGACGCGTTCGACGGACCCTCGCTGCGGCGCGTGCTGTCGATGCTGGAGAAGCGTTTGCCCGGGACCGCGATCCTCAACATCGGACGCGGCCAGCACAACAATCATTTCTTTCCGCGCGCGTTGACGATCGTCAAGGATTCCGGTGCACCGGCGCTGAAACCCGTCCGCGTCAGGGCCGGCGCGATCGACCCGCCGCCGGCGGCCGCCCGCCGCAAGAAATAGGCTGTTTTCCCGGCTACGGGCCCCAAGCTTTATTTTGCCGTGATCGCGAAGGAAGCTTCCCCGGAGAAACAACCCTGGCGTCGGCCATGCTTGATGCTTTGCGCCTGCTTGCCTGTCTTGCTTGTGCCCAGGCAGCTCCCATCGCCTCGCCGCCGGATGTGCTGGCGGTCGATGTCGAGCTGGTGCTGGCGGTCGACATTTCGCTGTCGATGGACGAGAAGGAGTTCGCCCTGCAGCGCGCCGGTTATGTCGAGGCGCTGCGGCATCCAGATTTCATCCAGGCTGTCCGCGCCGGCCATACGGGCCGCATTGCGCTCGCCTATTTCGAATGGGCCGGCACGGTGCGCGATGACGCGATCATCGATTGGCAAATCATCGACAGCGCCGAGAGCGCCAACAGCTTTGCCGACAAGGTCGCGGCCAGACCGTTCCGCAGCTTCCGCGGCACCTCGATTTCCAGTGCGCTGGCTTTCGGCACCGAGCTTTTCGACCGCACTTCTTTCGAAGGCGAACGCAGCGTTATCGACATTTCAGGCGATGGCCCCAACAATATCGGCCCGCCGGTCACCGCGACGCGCGATGCGGCAACCGCCAAAGGCATCGTCATCAACGGACTGCCGATCCTGATCAACCCATCGCCAACCTTCAGCCATCTCGACCAGTATTATGCACAGTGCGTGACCGGAGGGCCTGGTTCCTTCGTGCTGCCGATTTACGCGGCCGCCGAATTTTCGACGGCCATCCGGCGCAAGCTGATCCTCGAAGTGAGCGGCATTCAGGAGAGGATGAGGGTCATCCCTGTCGACGCTGCCGCGCCTATCGATTGCCTGCAAGGCGAGCGGGACAGACGGTTTTTTTCGGACCCGTATTTTCCGGAGCTCGACCGATGAGCGTCGTCGCAACTGGGCTCAGGCCGGGCGGGCGCCGAACTTCTGCCGAAACTCATCGTGGAGGTCGCGGCGCCAGCGCCGGCCATAGACATAGCCATTGATCAGTTCGGGCAGCGAGTAGCCGAGATCTTTCGACGAGCGGTTGGCCATGTAGCCCGAGAAGGCTTCCGGGATCCGGCACTTCAGAATATCGGAAATGATCTGCCGCATGATCATGTAGGGCGGAATATGCGGGTAGGAGCGGGCAATATTCGGGTGTTTGCGCATCAGGTTCGCATAGGCTTCGACATAGCCGCGGCGACGTCGCGAAATCGAATTGTCCGAATTGTGCTTCGTCCAGTCGATGTTCTGGGACAACTGCGCGCCGAAGCGTCGGGCAAGGCGCAGCAGCAGTTCCCGATCCTGCATCCGGGCGATGTCGCTGTCGTAGCCGCCGATGGCCAGCAACGCCTCGCGGCGGGCTGTTATCGCCGATCCTGCGATCAAGATTGTCTCCGCCACCAGCGTTCGCTCCAGCGTGGCCGAGTTGAGGAATGCATCGCGATTGATGCAATTGGTGGCGCGTCCGGCCTTCAGGGAGATATATGAGCTGATCAGCACTTCCAGCGCCGGATCGGCATCGAACCAGGTCAGGGTTCGTTCAAGCCTGTGCGGCAGATAGATGTCGTCGGAATCGAGGAACGTCACGACCGGTGCTCGCGCGCGCTCGATGCCCGCATTGCGGGCGGCATTGGCGCCTCGCCATTTCGCACCGACATAGATCAGGCGCGGATCGCGAATGCCGGCTAGCGCCGCCGCGGTTCCGTCCATCGAGCCATCGTCAACGACAATATGCTCGAACCTCGGCATGCTCTGGGAAAGTACACTTTCCACGGCGCGCAACACCGCCTCCCGCCTGTTGTGGGTCGGCGTGATCACTGTGATGAGAGGAGCGTGCTCTGTCTTCCCGGTCATATTGCGTCAGCCATTTCCAGCGCAAAAATGCGCTTCCTGCCAGGTCTTTCGATCTTCAGGACGGTCAAATGGATCGGACTCCCCCTTCCATATCCCCCGTATTGGCCATGACGCTACAGAAAACAAGCGTCCGTGTCACCCCATCGTGATGCTGCTCAATGCGTGCAAAATGACGAATTCCAGAAACTAGCGCTTCAACTGCAACACTATTGCCGCGCGTTATGCTTGCAAATCGTCCTTGCGACGAACGACGCGTCTGTAATCCGGATGCGTTCCACTACGTCAGACGTAATCGCATCGCGGCCGGTGTTTCGGTAGATTGCCGTCGCGAGGCCGGCTGGTCGGCTTCGGTTCCCGAGGGAATACAGTCATGACTGCTTACGCCGTTGCCCATATGCGCCAAGCCCGGATGGGTCCGCAGCTTGTCGAATACCTGCAGAAGATCGATGCCACGCTGGACCCTTTCGGCGGCCGTTTTCTGGTCCATGGCGGCGATGTCGAGGTCATCGAAAACAAATGGCCGGGCCACCTGATCATCATCGAATTTCCCGACAGGCAGCAAGTGCGCAGATGGTACAATTCGGCCGCCTATCAGGCGATACTGACGTTGCGGACCGACAACTCGGAATCCGACGTGATCTTCGTCGATGGCGTTGAGCATCCACATAAGGCCACGGATGTCCTTGACCAGACGTGAAGCCGACGGTGGCGCGGCGATTGGAGCAATTCCAGGAAAAGTGTGAAACGGTTTTCCCGGGAAAAGCGCGTAGCGCTTTCCCTAAGGGAATTGCGTCAAAACAAAGAGATAGCGGGATTACCGTGTCAGCAAGAACACCGCCTGCTGGCCGAAGAAATTCCAGAACCACCACGGCATCGACAAGCCGATCTTCTGGCCATTGGCGTCGAGTGCGGTTGCCTTTTCGACCGTCGCGCCAAGCTCGTCGCACAGATTGACGAAGTCGCGGATGGTGCAGAAATGGATGTTGGGCGTGTCGTACCAGGAATAGGGCAGGTCCGTGGTCACCGGCATGCGGCCGTTGAGGAACAGCGACATGCGGACACGCCAATGGCCGAAATTGGGGAAGGACACGATGGCGCGATTGCCGATCCTGAGCAGTTCGTCGAGAACCAGCTTCGGGTTGCGAGTGGCCTGCAGGGTCTGCGACAGGACGACGAAGTCAAAGCCCTTGTCGGGATAGAATTCCAGATCCTTGTCGGCATCGCCCTGGATGACGCTCAAGCCGCGCGCCACGCATTCGTTGACGCCACGCTGCGACAGCTCAAGGCCGCGGCCGTCGACCTGCTTGGTGTCCTGCAGCAATTCGAGCAGCGAGCCATCGCCCGAACCGACGTCGAGCACGCGCGACTGTGGCGGGATGAGGTTGGCGACGACTTCGAGGTCGACGCGCTGGTTGCGGCTGACGTTCATGGCTTCGCCTCCCGCTTGGCGCATGATCCTGGACGGACAAGTCTGCAACTTTCCGGGGTCATGTGCTGAGCCCTCTCGCCCGTGCCGCAGAGCCGATGAAGCCGTTGATGGCGGCAAACAGTTCCGGCTCGTCGAGCAGGAAGGCATCGTGGCCGCGGTCGGTCTCGATCTCGACGAAGGACACCGACGCACCGGCGGCGTTGAGCGCATGCACGATCGAGCGGCTCTCTTCGGTCGGAAACAGCCAATCCGAGGTGAAGGACACCAGGCAGAAGCGGGTTTTCGTGCCGGCGAACGCATCCGCCAGCCGGCCGCCATGATCGGCGGCGAGGTCGAAATAGTCCATCGACCGCGTCATGTAGAGATAGGAATTGGCGTCGAAGCGATCGACGAAGGTCATACCCTGGTGGCGCAGATAGCTCTCGATCTGGAAGTCGGCGTCGAAGCCGAAGGTGAGCGCCTCGCGATCCTGCAGATTGCGGCCGAACTTCCGGTGCAGGGCGGCTTCCGACAGATAGGTGATATGGGCGGCCATGCGCGCCACCGCCAAGCCCTTTTCCGGGCGTCCGCCGTGCTCGAAATATTTGCCGCCATGCCAGTCCGGATCGGCCATCACGGCTTGCCGGCCGACCTCGTGGAAGGCGATGTTCTGCGACGAATGGCGCGCACCGGTGGCGATCGGCAGCGCCGAGAAGACGCGCTCCGGATAGCTCGACGCCCATTCCAGCACCTGCATGCCGCCCATCGAGCCGCCGAGCACGCAAAACAGTTTTTCGATGCCGAAATGGTCGATCAGCATCTGCTGCGCGCGCACCATGTCGCGGATGGTGATGATCGGCAGGTCGAGCCCGTACGGCTTGCCGGTGGCGGGATTGGTCGAGGCCGGGCCGGTCGAGCCCAGGCAGCCGCCAATGACGTTGGAGCAGATGACGAAGAAACGGTTGGTATCGATGATCTTGCCGGGGCCGATCAGCACTTCCCACCAGCCCGGCTTGCCGGTCACCGGATTGGTGCTGGCGACGTGCTGGTCGCCGGTCAGCGCATGGCAGACGAGGATGGCGTTGGAACGGGCATCGTTCAGCGTGCCGTAAGTCTGGTAGGCGATCTGGAACGGCGACAGCAGCGTGCCGGCATCGAGCTTGAGCGGTTTGTCAGGCCCAAAACGCAACACCGGGCTCGACGGCTGGTCAGCCTCGTTGTTGGGTTTTCGAACGCGCAGAGCGGCCATTGCATCCATCTCACACTTTGAATCCACGCACCGTGCTTTCGAAAATCGATGCCGATGCGGTGCCCGGCCGGCGCGGACAACAAAAAACCGGCATTGCAGTCGCAAAGCCGGTTACAGGATGCAAACGGCCCTTTAGCAAGTTGTTTAACGTGGCTGCAAGCCGACCGGCCAAATCACCACGAAGTTCGCACCTCTTCTAGGGCTGCGGCACGCCGGCGTCAACGGCCAGCGCAGTCCAGAAGCTGCCACCTCTCGACATTGCGGGCCGTGGCTTGTATTTCCGCTGCGGCTTCCAGGCGGAAGCGTTCTCGACGGATTTTTATGACATGAGCCAGACACCGGACAAGGCACGTCCAACCCCGCGCGCGGGCATCATGGACATCGACGCCTATGTGCCGGGCAAGAGCACGGCGCCCGCCGGCGTCGCCAAGGTCTACAAGCTGTCGTCGAACGAGAATCCGCTCGGTCCGTCGCCGAAGGCGATCGAGGCGGCACGGGAGATTGCTGGAAAGCTCGACGTCTATCCCGACGGCACCGCCAGACGGCTGCGTGAAGCGATCGCCGAGGTGCATGGTCTCAACGCGCAGAACATCATCTGCTCCAACGGCTCCGACGAAATTCTCGGGCTTTTGGCGCAGACCTATCTGGCGCCCGGCGACGAGGCGATTTTCACCGAACACGCCTTCATGGTCTACAAGATCTACATCCAGTCGGCCGGCGCCATTCCAGTCGCGGTCAAGGAGACCGACGAGCGTGCCGACATCGATGCGATCCTGGCCGCCGTTACGCCGCGGACGAAAATCGTGTTCCTTGCCAATCCCAACAATCCGACCGGCACCTATGTGCCGTTCCAGGAGGTGCGCCGCCTGCATGCCGGCCTGCCCAAAAATGTGCTTCTGGTGCTCGACGCCGCTTACGCCGAATATGTCCGCCGCAACGATTATGAAGCCGGCATCGAGCTGGTCGGCGGCGCCGAGAACGTGGTGATGACCCGCACCTTCTCCAAGATCGGCCTGGGCGGGGCGCGGATCGGCTGGATGTATGCGCCGATGCACATCGTCGACGCCATCAACCGTGTGCGTGGCCCTTTCAACGTCAATGCGACGGCGATCGAGGCGGGCATCGCCGCGATCCGTGACCGCGACCACGTCCAACGCAGCGTGATGCATAACGAAACCTGGCTCACATGGTTGAGCGAGGAGTTTGGCAAGCTTGGGCTGCGGGTGACGCCAAGCGTCGGCAATTTCATCCTCATCCATTTTCCCGACGACCAGAAACATTCGGCAGCTGCGGCGGACGATTATCTGACGGCGCGCGGCTATATCCTGCGGCGCGTTTCCGGCTACGGCTTTCCCAACGCGCTGCGCATGACCGTCGGCACCGAAGAGGCCAATCGCGGCGTTGTCGCCGCTCTCACGACATTCCTGAAAAGCTAGAACACCATGACATCACCGATGTTTGAAAAGATCGCGCTGGTCGGCATCGGCCTGATCGGCTCGTCGCTGGCCCGCGTCATCCGCCGCGAGGGCCTCGCCCGCCACGTCGCCATCTCGACCCGCAGTGCAGCGACGCTGGCGCGAGCGCAAGAGCTTGGGCTCGGCTCCTCCTACACCACCGATGCGAAAGAAGCGGTCCGCGATGCCGATCTGGTCATCGTCTCGGTGCCGGTCGGCTCGTCCGGCGCGGTGGCCGAGGAAATCGCGCCGGCACTGAAGAAGGGTGCGATCCTCACCGATGTCGGCTCGACCAAGGCATCGGTCATCGCGCAGATGCAGCCCTATGTGCCTGATGGCGTGCACTTCATTCCCGGCCACCCGCTGGCGGGCACCGAAAAATCCGGCCCGGATGCCGGGTTTGCCGACCTGTTCGACAATCGCTGGTGCATCTTCACCCCGCTGCCCGACACCGACCCGGAGGCGCTGGAGAGATTGTCGGAATTCTGGCGCCGTTGCGGCGCCAACATCGACACGATGGACCCCCAGCATCACGACATGACGCTGGCCATCGTCTCCCACCTGCCGCACATCATCGCCTACAACATCGTCGGCACCGCCGACGATCTGCAGTCGGTGACCAAGTCTGAAGTGATCAAATATTCAGCTTCGGGTTTTCGCGATTTCACCCGTCTCGCCGCCTCCGATCCGACCATGTGGCGTGACGTCTGCCTGCACAACAAGGACGCCATCCTCGAAATGCTGTCGCGGTTCTCCGAAGATCTGGCGTCGCTGCAGCGGGCGATCCGCTGGGGCGATGGCGAAAAGCTGTTCGACCTGTTCACCCGCACCCGTGCCGTGCGCCGCTCGATCATCGAGGCCGGCCAGGACATCGACGTGCCCGATTTCGGCCGTCAGGCGGTCGAGCACCCGGCCAAGAGCTAAGTCTGATTCAGACAGGCCAGGTCACAGCAACCATAGCCAGCGTCTCGGCGCGGCCGGGCGCGCCCAATCTGCCGCCGAAGCGCAGGCATTTGAGCGCGGCGGCCGCACTGGCGAAGCGCAAGGCCTGCTCGACCGGCATGGCTTCCGCCAGCCCGACGGCAAAGGCGCCGTGAAAGACATCGCCGGCGGCCAGCGTGTCGACCGCCTTGATTTTTGGCGCCGCGACATGGCGCGATGATCCCGTCGCGCGATCGAACCACCAGGTTCCAGCCGCGCCGCCCGTAACCGCGACAAATGCATCGCCGCGCCGGGCAAGTGCCTCACAGGCCTGGCGCGAATCCAGTTCCGCGCCGCACAGAATGCGCGCCGCCGGCTCAGAAGCGACGACATGGGATGCGAGCGGCAGCAGCAGCTCCAGCACGTCCCTCGGCGCGGTATCGGCATCGAGGATAGCCGGCCGGCCGATGGCGCGCGCCGCCTCCAGGGCAAGGGCTGCGGCACAGGGCCAGCGGACGTCGACCAGCACGGCATCGAATGCGGAGAGGTCGGCCGCCGGTAGTGCCTCGGGATCGACCTGGGCTTGGCTGTCATAGAAAGGCACGATGATGCGCTCGCCATGCGCGTCGACCAGGATCGCGGCCAGCGCCGAGCGCGCGCCACTGACGCGGCGCACGAAGCTGCAATCGACGCCTTCCGCCTCGATCCCGGCGATCAGCTGATCGCCGACAGAATCGTCACCCGCGCTCGCCCACAGCGATACGTCGGCGCCCAGGCGATGCGCGGCGCAGGCCGCGCTCGTCGCCATGCCCGCGGCGATCTGGACGCCGTCGGAGGCGATGAACTTGCCCTGATGGTCGGGCAGCGTCTCGACACGCAGGATCGTATCCAGCGTCAGGGCGCCGACACTCAGCAGTTTCACGGGCCGGTTCATTTCAGGGGATTCATGCGGCGCACTTCAAGTCTTTGCCTGATGCATGTCGTTGTCCCAAAACCGCTGCGCACCTTTGGGCGACATGCACTTATTCCAACGGCTTGATCTTGCCCAGCGGGATGAAGCCGAGCGAGGCCTTGCCCTTGACCACCTTGAGCGGCATCGACGGTTCGTTGCCGAGCAGCGCCAAGGCAGCAAAGCCCTGCTCGATCTGGCTTTTCTGCTCGGGGATGGCACCGCCGAGGATGGCCGCCACGGCCTTCGGGTCCTTCAGCTTGATCATCAGGTCGGCGTCGATCAGGCCTTCGGCATCGACCGACAGCGGTCCGGAAACGGTGACGCGCGCCGTGCCCGACGACAGGTCGAGGTTGCGGATCTCGATCGCCTGGCCGCGCAGGCTCTTCATTTGCGTGCCGATCAGCGCCACTCCGTTCTTCAGCGTCACGTCGCCGCTGGCATCGAGCGCCGGCAGCACGCGCCCGCCGATCGCGTCGGAATCGATCTCGAGATCGCTGAAGTTGCCGAGATAGTCGATATCCCTACCGTTCGGCTGCAATTGGCCGTCCGCCTTGCCGGCGCTGAACAGTTCGACCGGATCGGTGTCGTCGGCCGGATCAGTCTGGCCGGAGAGGCCCTCGGCCTGCAGCGAAATCCGCCGTGGTAGCGGCCATGACAGTTTGACGTTGGCCTGCAGATTGTCCCAGTCGATCCACAGCGGCACCATGCCCGGAACGGAGGTCCTGAGCGGACCGCGCAGATCGGCAACCGGCGACAGAGGCTGGGTGATCTGGGCGACGGCATTGAAGCTGCCGGCCGAGGCCGCGACGTTCTTGGCATCGTCCTCATAAGCGAGATTGTCACAGGAGATGGCAAAGCTCAGGGGATAGCCGCTGACCTGGAGATTGGCGCAGCCGGCCTGGACGCCACTCTTGTTGAGCGTGGCAACCGCCTTGTCGGCTTCGCTTCTGACCCGGTCAGCCAGATAGAACCAGCCAGTGCTGTAGATGGCGAACAACACGACGATGAACGCGGCAAGCCACAACAGGCGGCGTCGGCGCTTCGGTTGGCGTTCGTCACTTGACGTCATGCTTTGGCTCTCGTTAACGCATGGGTGTTGTAGGCGGACTCGCGATTCCGACAACGATAGGTAGACAGAGGCGGACGGAAAAAACACCGATTCCGGTGCGGTGCTGCCACTCTTTTGCAATCAGGCGCGGCGATATGGGCGATTTTTGGGTGTTTGGCTATGGGTCGCTGATCTGGCGGCCGGGTTTCGCGCATGTCGAAACGCAACGTGCCCGCCTGCACGGCTACCGGCGCTCGCTGTGCGTCTACTCCTTCGTGCATCGCGGCACGCGTCAGCGGCCGGGGCTGGTGCTCGGTCTCGACCGTGGCGGCTCCTGCGTCGGCCTGGCGTTCCGCGTGCCCGGCGAATTGCGCGACGAGGTCATTGCCTATCTGCGCGAGCGCGAACTGGTCACCAACGTCTATCTCGAACGCACGCTCAAGGTTCGCCTCGACGGCGGCGGCACGGTCGAGGCGGTGGCCTACATCGTCGACCGCCAACATGAGCAATATGCCGGCGCGCTCGACGCGGCGGATGCAGCGGCGGTGGTGCGTGGCGCGGTCGGCCAGTCCGGCAACAATGAGGACTATGTGATCAGCACGCTGGAACACCTTGAAGCGCTGGGGATAAGCGACCATTGGCTGGAGGGTGTGGCGCGCCTGGTCGCGCCTTTGTGAAGCGCTGGCTCTGCGGAAAAAGCGGCCAGGCCTTTGACCTCGATGAGGCAAGACCTAGGTTAGGTTCCGAGCCTCAGCCAGGGCTGCATTCGCCCGCCCCCAATATCCCGGAGATACGCCTTGCAGAAACGCCGTCTCGGTCGCACCGACCTTTCCATCGCGCCGCTGGTTCTGGGTGGCAATGTCTTCGGCTGGACCGCTGACGAGAAGACCTCGTTCGACCTGCTCGACCGCTTCGTCGGGGCCGGTCTCAACGCCGTCGATACCGCGGACGCCTATTCGCGCTGGGTGCCCGGCCACAAGGGCGGCGAATCGGAAACCATCATCGGCAAGTGGATGAAGGACCGTGGCAATCGCGATCACGTCGTGGTGGTCACCAAGGTCGGTTCGGATATGGGGCAGGGCCACAAGGACCTGTCCGCGGCCTATATCGAAAAGGCCGTCGACGCGTCGCTGAAGCGGCTGCAGACGGACGTCATCGACCTCTATCTGTCGCACTGGCCGGATCCGACCACGCCCTATGAGGAAACCCTTGGCGCTTACGAGAAGCTGCTCGCCAAGGGCAAGATACGCTATGCCGGCTGCTCGAACCTCGACGCCGGCCAGTTGCGCGCCGCACTCGATGTGGCAAGCCTGCGCAGCCTGCCGCGTTACGAGGTGCTGCAGCCGGAATACAATCTCTACGATCGCTCCTCCTTCGACGGGCCGTTGCGCGATCTGTGCGTGGCCGAGGATATAGGCGTCATCACCTATTTCAGCCTGGCCAAGGGCTTCCTCAGCGGCAAATACCGCGGCGAGGCCGATCTTGGCCAAAGCCCGCGTGGCGGCGGGGTGAAAGACTACCTCAACGCGCGCGGCACGCGCATCCTCGCGGCGCTCGATGCGGTGTCGGCCAGGCATTCGGCCAAGCAGGCGGAGGTTGCGCTTGCCTGGGTTATCGCGCGGCCAGGCGTCACCGCGCCGATCGCCAGTGCCACCAAGCCTGAGCAGATGGACAGCCTGATCAAGGCGGCATCGCTGAAATTGACCGCCGACGACATGGCCGAGCTCGACAGAGCGAGCGGCTGAACCTTCCGGCAGCCGCTGCACGCACGAACGTCCAAGACCACCCGCTTGTCTTGCCATACCGTCCGTCGCACGGAGCAAGGCAGAGGGTGAGATGGCCGAACCGCTTCTTTCGCAGCAGGATTTTTGGCACCAGCTGCTCGCGCTGCTGCTTGCCGCCGCCGTCGTCATGGGCAGCCCGGGGCCGGCAACGATAAGCGTCACCGCCGTCGGAGCCGCCTTCGGGATGCGCCACTCGCTGCGCTATACCTGCGGGATCGTCCTGGGTACGATCGCCGTGCTGCTGGTTGTGGCGACCGGGGTCATGGCGGTGCTCACGTCGATGCCGAGGCTGGCGCCGCTGCTGGCTTTCGCCTCCGCCGCCTACATCCTCTATCTCGCGTTCAAGATCGCCGCGGCCCCGCCGTTGGCGGCGCGCGTGGCCGAGGCTTCGCGCCCGACATGGCTGGCCGGGTTTCTGCTGGCTGTCGCCAACCCAAAAGCCTATGTGGCGATCGCCGCGGTGTTCGCCGGCGCCTCGTCGAGCCAAGGCGCCCGCGATATCGGCCTATGGCTCAAGCTCACCGTTCTCGCGCTGATGATCGTCGCCATCCACGCTCTGTGGCTTGTCGCAGGCGCAGCGTTCGCCCGCTTCCTGCGCCAGCCCGCGGCCTCGCGGATCATCAATCTGGTCTTTGCCGCGACGCTGGTGTTGACCACCGCGCTGGCCGTGTTCGGCTGAGTGTCGGGTCAGGAGCCTTTCAGGCTTTCGCGCCGAGTTCCCGCAACCGCTTCATTGCCGTCGGCGGAAAGGCCGGCGGGTTGGGCGCGCGGGATGCCTCGATGAGGAGCTGGTCACAGGCAGCCTCGGTTTCACCGATCAGCCGCTCCATGAATTCCTCCTTGCTCAAGCCGGGCGGGATCGGCGGCAGGAACCGGGCCTTGATCGTGCCGGGGTAGCGCAGGAATTTGCGGCGGGGCCAGTAGAGACCGGCGACATGGGCGACCGGCACCACTGGAACGCCAAGCTGCGAATAGATTTCGACGATGCCGTATTTGTAGGCCGGCTCGTCGCCCGGCGCGCGGCGCGTCCCCTCCGGATAAATGATCAGCTGGCGTGGGTTGCGCGCCATTTCCTGCCTGGTCGCGGCGACCACTGCCTTCAGCGCCTTGGAGCGGCTGCCGCGGTCGACCGGGATCATGCGCATCTTCATGATGTACCAGCCGAAGAACGGGATCCAGGTCAGCTCGCGCTTGAGGATATAGAGCGGGTCCTGGAGGAAGGGGAAGAAGGCGATCGCGTCCCAGAACGACTGGTGCTTGGGCGCCAGGATGAAGGAGCCTTCCGGCAGGTTTTCCTGGCCGGTGATGTCGTTGCTGGTGCCGGCGATCTTGTCATAGAGCCACATCGAGGTGCGCGACCAGAACTTCGGCACGAACCAGGCGCGGTGGCGAGGCGACAGGAAATAATAGGGGGTCCAGAGGATCATCTGGACGATCAGATTGACGTAGAAGACGAAATTGAACGCCAGCGATCGGACATAGAGCATGGGGGAGGCCCGGTGAGGAGGTGTGCGTTGGTTACACCAAGCGCGGGGAAAAAGGAAATGGCCGCAAGCCGCTCTGACCGGCGAAGAAGAACGATCGTCGATCGGTCCGGTTCAGCTACATCAATCGCGCCAGACGCTCCTTCAGACGCGGCGCCGCGAAATCGAGAAATGCGCGCAACTTGACTGGCAGCAGGCCGTGGCCGGCATGCACCAGGCTTACCGGCCATGGTTCAGGCTCGAACTCCTGAAGCAGGATGCGCAGCGTGCCTGACCGCAGTGCGGCTTCGATCTGATAGGAAAGCACTTTTGTCAGCCCGACGCCGGCAATCGCCGCATCGATGGCCGCCTCGGCGGTGTTGACCTGAAGCCGCGAGCGGACCTGAACCGGGACTTCCATCCTGTCCTGGGTGAAGCTCCAGGTGGCGGCGGAAGCAAGTCGCTCGAACGTGATGCAACTGTGTGTTTCCAGATCCTGCGGGGTCATCGGCGTGCCATGTTCGGCCAGATAGGCCGGGCTCGCACAAGCGACGCGGCGGATCGAGCCAACAGCAATGGCGACCAGGCTCGAATCGGGCAACTGGCCGATGCGAATGGCGAGATCGAAATGGTCCTCGACCAGCTGGGTTATGCGATCTGCGAGCGTCAGGCGGATGTTCACGTCGGGATAGGCCGCGAGAAAGCCGGTGACGACCGGCAGCACGTGCAGGCGACCAAAGACGACCGGGGCGGTGATGGCCAGTTCGCCAGTCGGCGCGCTGTACTCGCCGGCTGCCGTGCGTTCGGCTTCGCCGACGTCGTCGAGGATGCGGCGGCAGGCGGCAAGATAGGCCTGGCCGGCATCCGTCGGCGTCAGCCGGCGCGTCGAACGGTTCAACAGGCGTGTGTTCAGATGTCGTTCGAGATCGGAAACCTTGCGGCTGACCGTGGCCAGCGGAATGCCGAAACGGCGGGCCGCGGCGGAAAGGCTGCCTGCCTCCACCGCGGCGACAAAGAGCGACATGGCTTCGAGACGATCCATAGCTTCTTCCAGAAAATGGAAGGACGGATTGCGAATATGTCATCTGCATTTGAAGGATGGAAGGCTTTATATGGGGATTCTTGGCCTGTCTGCAGCATGGCCTCGACGAGCAAGGAGTTACCATGTCTGAAAGCCGCCCACCGCTGCCGCCATTCACAGCCGAGACTGCCGCGCAGAAGGCGCGCATGGCCGAGGATGCCTGGAATTCGCGCGATCCGGCCCGGGTCGCGCTTGCCTACACAACGGATAGCCGCTGGCGCAACCGCGCCGAGTTCCTGCAAGGCCGTGATGCCATCCAGGCTTTCCTGACGCGCAAGTGGAGCCGCGAGCTCGACTACCGGCTGATCAAGGAGGTCTGGGCCTTCCACGGCAACCGCATTGCCGTGCGCTTCGCCTATGAATGGCACGACGACAGCGGCTCATGGTTCCGCAGCTATGGCAACGAAAACTGGGAATTCGACGAACACGGGCTGATGCGCCTGCGCATCGCCAGCATCAACGACCTGCCGATCGGCGCGGCCGATCGCAAATATCACTGGCCGCTCGGCCGGCGCCCGGACGACCACCCGTCATTGTCGGAGCTTGGGCTTTAGGATTGTCCGGGCAAGGAGGCTTTAATGAATGCTCACGCTTTCACCAGCGACGTCGCCTTCACGCCGACCGTCAAGGCGATCCAGGCCCGCAAGGGGTCACGCCAGTCCTATGCCCGCGTCGAGGAGCGTGGCGGCTGGCAAGCTGATATCACGCCCGACCTTGCCGCCTTCATCGAGATGCAGACCAGCGTCTTCCTGTCGACGGCCAATGGCGATGGCCAGCCTTACATCCAGCATCGCGGTGGACCCGCCGGCTTTCTCAAGGTGCTGGATCAACACACGATCGGCTTCGCGGATTTCTCCGGCAACAGGCAGTTCATCACGCAGGGCAATCTGGCCGACAATCCGCAGGCATTCCTGTTCCTGATCGACTATGCCCACCGACAGCGCATCAAGATCTGGGGCACGGCCCGCGTCGTCGAGAACGATGCCGAGCTGATGGCAAGGCTTATGCCGCAGGACTACAAGGCCCGCCCCGAGCAGGTCATCCTGTTCACGGTCTCGGCCTGGGACTCCAACTGCCCGCAACATATCCCGCAGCGGTTCGAGGCGGCTGACGTGGCAGCGGCGCTCGGTGAACGGGACAGGCGTATCGAGCGCCTTGAACAGGAGATCGCGCGCCTCAAAGGGATTTCAGGCGCTGCCGCCGGGGGATGATGGTTCAGCCGCCGGCCGCGGTTTCGGCCAGCGCGATGCCGTCTGATGTCGGCTTCATCGGCACGATGCCGCGCGCCAGCGCCAGCAGATATTTGTTGTATTCGGTGAACAGCACGCGCAATGCCCGCGGCTTGGTCAGCCAGCTGCCATTGTCGAGGTTGGTGTTGACCACCGGATAGGGCTCGAGCTTGGCGCCATGCAGCAGCCGGCCCATTTCCAACAGGCTGCGCGGCATATGATAGTTGTTGGTGACGAGGATCACCGTGCCGTAGGCATGGCTCTCCACCCATTTGGCGCTCTCCTCGGCATTGCCGACAGTGTCCAGCGCGGCGCGGTCGATGTCGACGCAGCAAGAGAACAAGCGCTTGTCGCCACCGATTGCCGCTTGCAACTGGCGACGGCTGGCGGAAGGATGCACGCCGCTGATCAACAGCCGCTCGCCCTTGCCGGACGCCAGCAGATCCATCGCGGCGTCAAGGCGGGACTGGCCGCCGGTCAAAACGATGATCGCGTCGGCCTTGGCCGGATCGGCGGGCGTCGTCAGATGGCTGACCTTGTTGGCGAACCAGCCAAAGCCGCCAGCAAACAATGTTGCGAGTATGAGCAGAGAGAGAGCGGACACGCGCAGCGCAGCTTTCAGGCGGCTGAGCTTGCCATGGCCGAGCGAACGGGCAACCACCACTGGCATCTGCCCAGCCGTTCCGGTCGATTCCCGCGCGTCCATCGCCATATGGTTAATCCTGAAATGCGGCTTTGGGTAGTTGAAAGACGCACTTTGCGTTACGCCAATTCTCCATCCGTGATCACCCTGTCTTTACCGATGTCATTGCCCGAACTGGTCTCTGCCTCTAAGCGATGTTGATTAGCCGGCATCCGGCTGGCGGACCTCGATGTCGCTGAGATAGGCGACGACGGTGGCGTGCGAGGTTGCCGCCGTCAGTCCGCCGATCACCAGCACCATCAGCACGACACCGAGATAGCCCGCCGAACCGATGGCGAAATTGCCGAACAGCGCGGTCGCCTGGTCGGCCTGCGGCGTCGCCATGTTGCGCGACGACCACCAGGAAAAGACGATGAACACGAGCACTGCCGCGGCTCCGCCGGCGGCAGCACCCTTCATGCCGGTGACCAGGAAATGCCGGCGGAATTCGCGCGCGATGAAGCGCGCCTCGGCGCCGACGAAATGCAGCACCTCGATGATGTGGCCATTGCCAGCCATGGCACCACGCGTCGCGAACACCACGGTCAGCACGGTCGCCGACAGCATCAGCGCCAGCACGGCGATGCCGATGGTCACCGTCGTGCGGGCCATGGCCACCAGCCGGTCGACCCAGGTGCGGTGATCGTCGAGCGATGCGCTCGGCAATTTCGGCGTGATCGCGGCGCGCATGGCGGCGAAATCGGGCGGGCTGTTCTCGTCGATGGTGACGATGATCAGGCGCGGCACGGGCAGCTCGTCGATGTTGAGGCCGGAACCCAGCCACGGCTCCAAGAGCCTTGCGGTCGCCTCGCGATCGATGATCCGGGTCGCCTTCACGCCGGGGAACTCGCTGGCCATCTGCGAGGCCTGGGCAAGGGCGGCCTCCATGTCGAGGCCGTCGACAGGCTTGATCTGGATCGTCGCCTCGCGTGAGATCTGGTTCTCCCAGACCGAGGCGGTGTCACGCACCAGCGTCACCGCGCCGAAGGTCAGGCAGGACAGGAAGGTCATGATGGCGATGACCAGCACCAGTGCCCGGCCGGCAATGTTCTGCGCCGGCACGATCGGCGCCATCCTGCGCTGGGCACGCGGCCTTGCCTCGGCCGCCTCGGCGTCCTGCCCCTGGTGTTCAAGATGTTCGGCGGACAGCTCAGTCATAGATGTCCAGCCTTCCGCCGGCCAGGATCATGCGGCGCGCGTCGACCTGTTCCATCAGGCCAAGGTCGTGGGTCGCGATCACCACGGCGGTGCCCAGTCGGTTGAGTTCGATGAACAGCCGCAGCAGGCGTCGCGCCAGTGGTGGATCGACATTGCCGGTCGGCTCGTCGGCCAGCAGGATTTCCGGCTGCTCGATCAACGCACGGGCGATCGCGGCGCGCTGCTTCTCGCCGCCCGACAGCACCGGCGGCAGCACATGCATGCGCTCGCCCAGCCCGACCCATTTCAACAGCTCGGTGACATCGGTGCGGTAGCTCGCCTCCTCGCGCCCGCGCACGCGCAGCGGCAAGGCCACGTTCTCGTAGGTGGTCATATGGTCGAGCAAGCGAAAATCCTGGAACACCACGCCGATGCGGCGCCTCAGATGCGGCAGTTCGGCGCGCGAGATGCGCGAACGGTCCTTGCCGAAGATGGTGATCAGCCCGCGCGTCGGTTTCAGCGACATGAACAGCAGGCGCAGCAACGTCGTCTTGCCGGCGCCCGAAGGCCCGCTCAGGAACTGGAAGGAGCGCTCCGGGATGTGCAGGGAAATGTCGCGGAGGATTTCCGGACCCATGCCATAGCGGAGGCCGACATTTTCGAAGCGAATCAATTTCGACGACCTGAAATTCGCGGCGGCAGCGAGCCAGCCTGTTCTGGGAAAAGACCATCGGCCGGCATGGTTAACCGGCGGTTAATTGCTGGGCTCTTTCGGCTCTTCACGAGGGCTCCGGTGGGGAAGCGTTAACCATTTGTGTTTACGAAAAAGAAACGAAAAGCGAACACGTGCTGCAATGCTGGGGCCATGATGGCTGAGGATCGAACCGCGCGCCCGGTTTCCGGCGAAATCATGACCGATCCGGCGGCAATTGCCGCAGCGGACCGGTTCATGCGCGCGCCAGCGGCCGATATCGTCGATGCAGACTATGTGGTGATGCCGCGCCTTGTTCCTGCCGCAGAACGCGTTTCGCCGCTGCCGCGTGCAATCGTCACGCCGTCTATCGAGGGCATGGACATGCTGCGCAAGCCCGAAGCCCCGGCGGAGCGGATGCCGGCCTCGCGCGGCGGGCCGATCTTCTGGATCGCCGGCATTGGCGCCGCGTTGGCCGCCTTCTGGGTCTCCGGCGGGCATGCGCTGGTGCGCCAGGCGCCGTTCCTGTCCAGCGCGCAGGCGTCGGCGCTGAGCATTTCCGGCGTCACGTCACGCGTCGATGCCTCTGGGCCGAACCCAGTGCTGTTCGTCGATGGCGAGGCCGCCAATGATGGAGCGAAACCGGCGCCGCTGCCGCCGCTCGAAATCCGGGTGACCGGCAATGACGGGCGCACGACCCGCTATACGTTGGGGACATCCGGTCGTTCGCTGGCTTCGGGCGAAAGATTCGGCTTTGCCAGCCGGCTCGACGTGCCTATGAACGGCGTAAGGACCGTATCGGTCACTTTCGCGCAGTAGGCGATCCACCAGGGAAGAACCACCAATGCCCATCGTACGCGGCAAGGACATCGAAGTCCTGTTTTCGGCATCGGCGATCGCACGGCGTAATCTCGAACTCGCCAAGGAGATCGCCGGCCACGATTATCACGATTTGCTGGTGATTTCGGTGCTGAAGGGCTCGTTCATCTTCGCCGCCGATCTCATCCGCGCCATGCATGATGTCGGCCTGTCGCCGGAGGTCGAATTCATCTTCATTTCCAGTTATGGCGCCGGCACCACCAGCGGCGAGGTCAGGGTGCTGCGCGACATCGACAATGAGGTCGCCGGGCGCGACGTGCTGCTGATCGATGACATTCTCGAATCGGGCAAGACGCTGAGCTTCACCCGTGACCTGATGCTGTCGCGCGGCGCCAAGAGCTGCGCCATCGCCGTGCTGCTCGACAAGCGCATGCGTCGCCAGACCGCGCTCAACGCCGACTATGTCGGCTTCGACTGCCCTGATTATTTCGTTGTCGGCTACGGCATGGATGTCGCCCATGCGTTTCGCGAATTGCCGTTTGTCGGCGTCGTCAAAGGCGACGTGTGAGCGACTTCCAAAAAGGCTTGTTGGCCCCTGCGCCTTCAGGAAAAGTCAACTTTTCGCAGCCAAATATGCCGACCATGGCAAAGCTTCTGATCGTCGAGGACGATGAGTCCGTCCGCACCCTGGCCGCCCGCGCGCTTGAACGCGCCGGGCACACAATCGATATCGCCGCGGACGGCGCGCAAGGGCTTTCGCTGATCCAGGCCGCGCGTGGCGGCTATGATCTCGTCGTCTCCGACATCCGCATGCCGGAGATGGACGGCATCGAGATGGCGATTGCGGCGGCAGCCCTTTTCCCGTCGATGAAGATCATGCTGATGACCGGCTACGCCGACCAGCGCGAGCGCGCCGAGGAATTGAACGGCGTTATCCTCGATGTCGTGCAGAAACCCTTTACGTTGGCCGAAATCCGCTCACGCGTCGAAAGGGCGCTGATCTGCTTCGCCTGATCAGGCCGGATCGGTTGCAGCGAGCACGGGCGGAGCGCTCCTGCGGCGTTCGGAGTTGAGGGCGAGCAGGCCGGCGCCGATGATCAGGGCCGCGCCGATCACGGTCGTCGACCTGGGCACCTCGGCGAAGAATAGGAAACCCCACAGCGGCGACCACAGGATGCCGGTGTATTCGAAGGTGGCAACGCGGTTGGCCGGTGCCATCCGGTAGGCCTGCGACAGCAGGATCATGCCGGCGGAGGCGACGAAACCGCAGGCCGCCATCTTGAGAAAATCGGGCAACGTCGGCGAGAGCCAGGGCCGCACCAGGAATTCCAGGCTCGGATGGACGGCGTGGGTGATGCCGGCCAGGTGAAACGTGCCGGCAACCACGGCCGCGCCAACCAGATAGGCGCCGTTCTGATAGAAGGCCATGACGGTGGACGATTCGGTATCGCCGATCTTGCGGGCCATCAGCTGCGAAAAGCCGTAGAGCGCCGCCGAGCCCAGTGACAGCAGCGCCGCCCAGTCGAACAGCCCGGCGCCGGGGCGCAGCATCACGAGAACGCCGAACAGCCCGATCAGCACGGTCGCCAGCGTCTGCCAGGAGACGCGCTCGCCAAGATACGGCCCGGCCAGCACCATGATAAACAGCGGCGCCATGAAATAGAGCGCCACGGCGTCGGCCAGCGGCAATGCGGCGATGGCCAGATAATACACCGTATAGGAGGTGAACTGGATGAAGGCGCGCATCGTCAGCATGCCGAATCGCTTCGACAGGATCGCTGGCAAGCCGACATCGGCGTGGACGAGAGCAATCAGGATCGGCAAGGCGACGATCGAGCGGATCGCCATCACCTCGGTCACCGGATAGCCGCTCGACACGGCCTTGACGAGCGGATCCTGCAGCGAAAAAACCAGCACGCCCAGGCACAGGCTCAGGATGCCAAGCACCATCCGGTTCTGCATGTGCCGTCCGGGCTCCCTGCAAGCGAAAAAGAACCCGCCACCGTTTCGGGCAGCGGGCATGAGTGAGGACTCTTCGAATTGGTCCGCGGCCGATTTCGCAGCCGCATATCCAATGGGAGAGGCGACTATCGTCCGGCGTTTGACATGTTGCAAACGAATTGGAATGATATCAGCAATCAAATTCCCTTATGGCGGATTTCATGCGACCGAACCTCGACAGCGACCTCCTGCGCACCTTCGTGGCCGTTGCCGAAGCCGGCAATTTCACCAGGGCGGCGGAGCAGGCCGGCCGCACCCAGTCGGCGGTGTCGATGCAGATGAAGAAGCTCGAGGACCTGATCGGCGACAGCCTGTTCGAGCGCGGTTCGCGCGGTGTCGCGCTGACGCGGCGCGGCGGCGAACTCATCATCAACGCTCGCCGCATCGTTTCGCTGCTCGACGAGACGGCGGCGTCGATGGCAGCGGCGCCGCTTGGCGGGCCGGTGCGCATCGGCATTCCGGAGGAATATGGCCACGCCATCCTGTCGCGCGCGCTCGGCGCTTTTTCGAAGCGCCACACGCAGGTCGAGGTCACCGTGCGCTATGCGCATTCGGGGGCGCAGGTGGCGGCGCTCGCCGCCGGCGAACTCGATCTGTGCGTGGTTTTCGAATGGCAGGATCCTGCCGGCGGCGAAGTGCTGATGCACGATCCGACGGTGTGGGTGACATCGACCCTGCATCACATGCACGAGGAGCGGCCGGTGCCGATCGCGCTCTACAACCGGGCCGGCTGGTGCAAGGACTTCGCCGTCAAATCGCTGGAACAGCGCGGTCTTGCCTATCGCGTCGCCTATACGAGCGACACCACTGGCGGCTTGAAGCTCGCCGTCACCTCCGGGCTGGCGATCGCGCCGATCTCACGCAGCAACATTCCGGCCGGCTGTCGCGAACTGACGTCCGCGGACGGGTTCGGCGATATCGATTCCTCGAATGTGGTGATGCACCGCAACCCGAATGCCTCCGGTGAGGCGATCGACGGCATGCAGGAGGCAATCCGCGAGGCGTTCGTCAACAGGCAGATTTAGTGCATGTCGCCCAAAAGTATGCAGCGGTTTTGGTATGACGACATGCACAAAACAAAGACTTAAGCGGCCGCTTCCTCGTAGAAATGCAGCCGGTTGCCGAACGGATCGGCGACCGATATTTCGTGGGACTTCCACGGTGTCTCTTCCAGGCCCGGCCTGGCGAAGCGGTAGTTTTTGCCGATCAGCTCGCGATGAAATGCTGCGATGTCCTCGACCTTGATGCGCACGGCAATGCCAGGTGCGCCGTCGCCGTGATGTTCGCTGAGATGCAGCACGCAGCCGTCGCGGCCAACCGCCATGTAGAGCGGCGCGTTGTCGTCGAAGCGATGCTCCCATTGCACCTCGAAGCTGAGGAAGCCGACATAGAATTCACGCGCCTTGGCAATGTCGAAGATGCGCAGGATGGGCGTGACAGCGCCAAGTTTCGGCATGGTGCAACCGTTCGAGTGTCTTCGGGTGGGGTTGGATGCGGAGTGGCGATCCCTATTTCAGCTCGAGCAGCCGTTCCAGATAGCTGCGTTCGATGTCGGGGCTGAGCGCATTGCCGAGCCGCTTGCGGATCGCTTCCAGAATCTGGCGGGCGCGCTGCACGTCGATCTCGTCGGGCACCTTCACCGAATCGCCGAAATCGGGTCCCTGGCTGGCGCGTGGCCGGCCGAGCGGGTCACGGTCGGCGTTCTGCTGGCGGCCGCCTTCCTCGCTGCCGCCCTGATCGCCCTGCATGGCCTGCATCTGCTTCATCATGTCCTTGGCGCCTTTGCGCAGCGCTTCCAGCGCCCGGCCCTGGTGGCCGACCGCCTGATCGCCTTCGCCTTCGCCGAGCGCCTGTTCGGCATTGCCCATGGACTTGCCGGCCTCGCCAAATCCCTCATTGGGCTCCATGCCCATGCCTTCCAGCCCCTTCTTCAGCTGCTCGAGGTCGTTTTTCAGCTGGCCCTGGCCTTGCTGCAGCTGCTTCAGCGCATCTGCGAATTCCTGCGGTGTCATCGCCTTCGGCTGCGCGAGCGGATCGCGGTCCTCGCCGACACCCGGCTTGTCCTCGTCCTGGCCGCCGCCAAGCTGCTCGTCGCGGTTCTGTCCGCGCTGGCGCTCGCCGCGCTGCATCTGGTCCATGCGGAAGGTGTCGTTCATCATCTCCTGCTGGCGCCGCAGGATCTCGCCGAGCTTGTCCATCTGCTGGCGCATCTCGCTGTCCTGCTGGCCGCCTTGCTGCTGACGGCCGGCCTGGAGGTTGTTCATCATGTCCTGCAGTTGCGACAGCAATTGCTGCGCCTTGTCGCGATCGCCCGACTTCGCCAGGTTCTCGATCTGGTCCATCATTCGGTCGATATCGCTCTGGCGCAGTTCCTGGCCGTTCTGCTGCATCTGCGGTGCGTTGGGATTCTGCTTGGCGCGTTCGGCGAATTCCTGCAGGAACTGGTTCATCGCCTCGCGCAGTTCCTTCATCGCCTTTTCGATTTCCGCGTCGCTGGCGCCGTTCTTGATGGCGTCCTGCAGTGCCTGCTGCGCCTGGCGCAGGCGCTTTTCCGCGGCCGAGAGATTGCCTTCCTCGATGCCGAGCGCGATTTCCCAGAGATAGGACACTTCGCTGCGCAGTTGGTCGTCATTGACGGCCATCTTTAGCCGGCTGCGAGCACTCATGATGGCGAGGTAGTGGGACATGTTGTCGAACGTGTCCTCGGGCCGCAGCGTGATCGCGTCCATCAGGTCGAGCACGCGCGGCCTGGCGTTGGCATCGAGCGCCAGCAGGCGGCGCTGCTCGATCACCGCCCGCGCCAGCGGATTGGCGAATGGCCGCTGCGGCATAACCAGCGTCTTGGTCTCGCTCGATGCGGTGTGTCCGGCATCGTCGGTGGCAACCAGCGTCAGCTTGATGCTGCTGCCGGCCCAGACATGTTCGGTCAGGTCCTTCGACGTCCTGGCGGCATTCGACTTGCCGCCGCGGCGGGGCAGCGACAGCGGCATTTCAGGCGGACCATAGAGCAGATGCGCATCGGGCGCCTGCGGATCGGCGAGCGCGAAAACCGCCTTGGCATTGGCGGCGCCATAGTCGTCGTCGATCTGGTAGTTCAGCTCGAAGGCGCCGTTGGCGGCGCGCTTCGGCTCGCCGACGAAGCGGATTTGCGGCGGCTTGTCCGGCATGACCGCGAAGGCCCAGCGGCCGAGCTGGTCCTGGCCCGACGTCAGTGTCAGGGTGCCGTCGCCGGTCAGCTTGCCGGTGAACTGGCGCACTTTGGACGGCTTCGCCGGGCTTGCTATCGGCTCGGCCGTGGCGGCGGCCTGCGGGCCGGCCGGGTCGATGGAGCGGGTATTGCCGTTCTTGTCGGCATAGGCGAGCGTTTCCTCGCCCGAGCCGCCGGTGACGCGCAGCGAGATGTCGCTGCCTTCGGGAATGGTGAAGGTCGGCGTCGTCTGGTTGGCGTCGGCGGTCAGGAAGATCGGCGGCTTGCCGGTATAGGCCGGCGGCGTCACCCAGGCATCGATGCGCGGCGGTACGGCATCGTGCACGCCGCGGGCGCTGAACCCGTCGCCAATCCTGCCGCCCGTCGGTCCGTAGGAGAAGGCAAAGGCGGTCACCAGCAGAAGTGCGGCCACCGCGCGCAGGCCCCAGCGGTCGCGCTCCGGCACGCGCGTGCGCGGCAGGTCGGCGCCAAGGCTGTCGAGCTTTCCGGCCATGCGCTTCTGGTGTTCGCGCCACAGCGCCTGCGAGAAGCTGCTTTCCCGGCCGCTTGGCCGGTCAGTCTGCACCAGCACGGGGCTGTGCAGCAAGTGATTGGCCGCCTCGATCCGGCGGTCGACCTCGGCGGCGCCTGGCATGCGGAAGAAGCGCAGCGGATAGAGCGCGGCCAGCGCCGCCACGCCGAATGCGGCGACAAAACCGATGCGCGCCATGTCCTGCAGGCGCGAGAAGATGCCGAGCCAAGAGACGCTGAGGAACAGGCTGGCGACGATGACGAGCGGAAGCAGCAACGGCCAGCCACGCTCGACCATCATCGAGATCCGCGTCGCCAGACGGCTCAAGGCTAGGCGCCCGGCCAGGCCGCGATGGCTGCTGAAGGTGGGTCGTTGCGTCATCGGCCCTTCCATGGGGCGGGCAGGATAGCCCGATCCTCACGACTCGAAGAATACCAGCAAACACGGCAAAGGCGAGGCAGTTTGAGAAAACGTGAAGCTGCCGGAATGATTGCCGTCAGAACGTGGCGGGGTTCGCGTTGGCACCACAGACCAGTACGGCGACCCTTTCACCGGGCGTCGGCGCATAGCGCCCGGATAGCACGGCCGCGAAGGCGGCCGCGCCGCCCGGTTCGGAGATGATGCGCACCCGGTTCCACAGTGCCTTCTGGGCAGCGATGATGTCGTCGTCGCTGACCAGGATCGAACGCTCGACGAAAGCCTCGGCGATCGGGAACATTATTTCGCCGACGCGCTTGGGCGCCAGCGAATCGGCGGCGATGCCCTCAGTTGGCGCGTCGACGGGGCGGCCGGCCTCGAAAGCGCGGTAAAGCGTCGGCGCCCCCTCCGGCTCGATGGCGATGATGCGGATGCGGCCGGCAAACCAGGCGGCGATGCCGCCAATCAGGCCGCCGCCGCCAACGGCGACCAGCAGCGTGTCGATCTGAGGCAGGTCGCTCTCTATTTCGAGCCCGAGCGTGCCCTGGCCGACCAGCGTCTCCTCCTGGTTGAAGGCATGGATCTGCAAGGCGCCGGTTTCCTCGGCGAAACGTTCGCTGGCCTCCAGCGCCTCGGCGTAGCGGGCGCCGCCGACGATCAGTTCGGCGCCGTAGCTGCGGATCCGCTCCAGCTTGGCCGGCGGGCTCACTTCGGGAACGAAGATGGTCGCCTTGTGGCCGAGCCGCATGGCGGCGTAGGCGACCGCGGCGCCATGGTTGCCACCCGATGCGGCGACGACGCCGGCCTTGGGAACCGTCCGCTCCAGGAGGTTGGTGAAGGCGCCGCGCGCCTTGAACGAGCCGGAATGCTGCAGGCATTCGAGCTTCAGGTCGACGGTCAGCGGCGGCCGGTCGAAGTCGGCCATGTCGACGCGCAGCACCGGCGTGTGCCGCACATAGGGCCGAATGCGCGGTTCCATCGCGGCAATGCGTTCGCGTGTGACGGTGTTGCCGTTGGTCATGGACGTCTCCTTGGGATTGACAGTAATTAGTAACTTGGCAAAATGGCTAAATGCAAGAGGTTGATGTCTTCAAGGCGATCGCCAACGAACGCAGGCTGCAGATTCTCGACTGGCTGAAGGATCCGCGCGCGCATTTCCCACGCCAAGCCGATGGCGATCTGGTCGAGGACGGCGTTTGCGCGCTGCTGATCGCCGAAAAGCTCGGCATCACGCAGGCGACGCTCAGCGAGCACATGCGCGTGCTCACCCAGGCCGGCCTGCTGCGGGCCAAGCGCATCAAGCAATGGACGTTCTATCGCCGCGACGAGGACAGGATCGCCGCCACCAGGGCGCTCATCCAGAACAGGCTGTAGCGCCGCAGTCCGGGCGTTCCGAATCGGGCAGCGCCTATGCAAGCCATTCGGGTACCGAATCCAGGCCGATCAGGTCGTCATAGGTCAGGCGCGGGCGCACGATGTGGAACCGGTCGCCGTCGACCAGCACTTCCGGCACCAGCAGGCGGGTGTTGTAGGTGCCGGCCTGCACAGCGCCATAGGCGCCGGCGGTGGAAACGGCAATCAGGGCGCCGGCCTTCAGCCTGGGCAGGTCGCGGTCGAGGCCGAGATAATCGCCGGTCTCGCAGACCGGGCCGACCACATCGACCATCATGCGCGGCGTGTCGGCCGGCGGCTGCACCACCGGCCTTATGTCGTGGAAAGCATCGTAGAGCGTCGGCCGGATCAGATCGTTCATGGCGGCGTCGACGACGAGGAAATTCTTGGCGTCGCCCTCTTTTACGAAGATCACTTCGGAGACGAGGATGCCGGCATTGCCGACGATCAGCCGGCCGGGCTCGAACATCACCTTCAGCCCAAGCTTGGTGACATGCTTCCTGACGATCTGGGCATAGGCATCGGGCAAGGGCGGCGGATTGTTGTCGACGCGGTAGGGAATGCCGAGGCCGCCACCGAGATCGACATGCTCGATGGCATGGCCGTCGGCGCGTAGCGCGCCGACCAGATCGACAAGCAGGGCGAAGGCGTCGTCGAAAGGCTGCAGTTCGGTGATCTGGCTGCCGATATGGGTGTCGATGCCGGTGATCTTAATGCCTGGAAGCTGTGCTGCACGGGCATAGACCTGACGCGCCCGCTGCCACGGGATGCCGAACTTGTTTTCGGCCTTGCCGGTGGAGATCTTCTTGTGAGTCTTGGCGTCGACATCCGGATTGATGCGCAGCGAGATCGGCGCGACCTTGCCCAGGGTG
The DNA here is from genome assembly GCF_003253745.1 of Mesorhizobium kowhaii. Lineage (GTDB taxonomy): Bacteria > Pseudomonadota > Alphaproteobacteria > Rhizobiales > Rhizobiaceae > Mesorhizobium > Mesorhizobium kowhaii. The sequence continues at coordinate 31,975 of NZ_MZXV01000027.1, read as the reverse complement.
GTGGCACGCGCCGACAGCAGCTCGAGTTCCGGCTCGGATTCGACATTGAAGCAAAGGATGCCGGCGGCAAGAGCAAAGTCCATTTCGCGCGCCGTCTTGCCGACGCCAGAAAACAGGATCTTGCTTGCCGGGATGCCGGCGGCCAGCGCCCGGCGCAATTCGCCTTCCGACACCACGTCGGCGCCGGCGCCGAGCCTGGCAAGCGTCCGCAGCACCGCCTGGTTGGAATTGGCCTTCATGGCGTAGCAGACCAGCGCGTCGAGCCCGGCGAAGGCCTGGGCAAACACCCGGTAGTGCCTGGCCAGCGTGGCCGTCGAATAGCAGTAGAACGGCGTGCCGACCTGTGCGGCGATATCAGGGATCGCCACGTCCTCGGCATGCAGCACGCCGTCGCGGTAGTCGAAATGGTTCACGAGAGTGGTTCCGGACAGTTGGAGCACGATGAGACCGGGTTTAGAAAGACGAACCCCGGTGTCATTGGCTCTAGATCAGCGGGTCGAGGAAGAACTTCTTGTCCTTGACCGGTTTTTCCGGCTCCGGCGGCACAGGCTGGTGCGCCTTTGAGGCATCCTTGCGCGCCTGGACAGCTGCCTCATAGGGCGAGTCGAGAGCGCCCCTCCTGCCGCAAGCCGAGACGGCCGCAATCGCCACCAGCAGCGTCAGCGTCACCAAAATCCTGCTTCCGGTCATCGATCCATCCGTCCGAAACTTTTGCCAGCCGCCGCTTTTAGCCGAGTTCTCAGTGCATTGCACCCCGGATATTGCTGGTCGCAATATCCGGGATCACGCCTTTGCGATGCGCCTTTTCCAGCTGCGAATCTGCCTTCTGACTTCCGACGGCGCCGTGCCGCCGAAGCTGGTGCGGCTCTTGACCGAGTTCTGCACCGCCAGCACCGAAAATATATCCGCCGTGATGCCGGGATTGATCGCCTGCAGGTCTTCCAGCGAAAGCTTCTCCAGCCCCACCTTCTTCTCCTCGGCCAGCGCCACCGCCCGGCCGGTGACATGATGCGCCTCGCGGAACGGCAGGCCGAGCGTGCGCACCAGCCAGTCGGCAAGGTCGGTGGCGGTCGCGTGACCCGAGCCGGCGGCCTTTTTCATCGCCGCTGCGTTGACCGTCATGTCCGAGACCATGCCGGTCATCGCCGCCAGCATCAGGTCGAGCGTCTCGGCGGCATCGAACACTGATTCCTTGTCTTCCTGCATGTCCTTGCCATAGGTCAGCGGCATGCCCTTCATCACCGTCAGCAGGCCAACCAGGTGGCCGGTGACGCGGCCGGTTTTGCCGCGCACCAGTTCGGCGGCGTCCGGGTTCTTCTTCTGCGGCATGATCGATGAGCCGGTGGAGAAGCTGTCCGACAGCCTGATGAAGCCGAATTGCGGCGTCGACCAGATGATGATCTCCTCGGCGAGCCGCGACAAATGCGTGGCGCAGATCGCGGCAACAGCGAGGAACTCCAGCGCGAAATCGCGATCCGAAACGCTGTCCAGCGAATTGCGCGTCGGCTCGCGGAAGCCGAGCGCCTTGGCGGTTGCATGACGGTCGATCGGGAAGCTGGTGCCGGCAAGGGCCGCGGCACCGAGCGGGCTTTCGTCCATCCGTTCGATTGCGTCGCGGACCCGCGACAGGTCACGCGCAAACATCTCGACATAGGCCATGCAGTGATGGCCGAAGGTCACCGGTTGCGCCGCCTGCATATGGGTGAAGCCCGGCATCACCGTCGCCGCATGCTCATCGGCCCGTGCCAGCAGCGCCTCGATCAGCCCTTTCAACGCCTCGGCGACGCGAAAGCACTCGTCCTTGACCCACAGTCTCAGGTCGACCGCGACCTGGTCGTTGCGCGAGCGGGCGGTATGCAGTCGACCCGCCGCCGGTCCGATCAGGTCGGCGAGGCGAGCCTCGATATTCATGTGGATGTCTTCCAGCCGGGTCGAGAACTCGAATGTGCCGGCTTCGATCTCTTTCAGAATCGTGTTCAGCCCGTGAGCGATTTTTTCTTGATCGGCCGCCGAAACAATGCCCGTCTGCGCCAGCATCTCGCTATGGGCGATCGAGCCTCGGATGTCTTGCGCATAGAGTTTGCGGTCGAACGAGATCGACGCGTTGATCGCTTCCATGATCGCGGCCGGCCCCGAGGCAAAACGTCCGCCCCACATCTGGTTGCTGGTCTTCTTGTCGCTCATCGCTATAACCCGTGCTTCGGAGCAGTTTTGAGAAAATGGCAGACGGTAATAGATTCTTCCCGGCCCCGCGCCTGATCCTCGCCGCTTTGGTGGCGGGCGTGCTGGCCGGCGCGGTCGCGGTATATGTCAGCGAGAGCCGGTCTGGCAACAACGCCGAGCGCCAAACGGCCATCGACGACAGCAAGGACGACGTCGCCTGCGCCGCCAAGGGCGACCGCGCCAAGAAGGTCGCGGCCGCAGCCACCGGCGAAGTCGCGGCACTGTTGCCGGCCGATCCGCCGCAATCGTTGAAGCGCCTTGCCTTCAATGGGCCGGACGGCAAGCCGATGACGCTCGCCGACCATGCCGGCAAGACGGTGCTGCTCAATCTCTGGGCGACGTGGTGCGCGCCGTGCCGCGCCGAAATGCCGGCGCTCGATGCGCTGCAGAAGGAAATGGGCAGCGACGCCTTTCAGGTGGTCGCCGTCAACGTCGATGCCGGCGATGATGTGAAGCCGAAGAAGTTCCTCAGCGAGACAGGCGTCGAGACGCTCGGCTACTACCGGGATTCGACGATGGCGGTGTTCAACGACCTCAAGACGCGCGGCCTGGCGCTTGGCCTTCCCGCCACCATGCTGATCGACGGCGGAGGCTGCCTGATCGCCCATATGAACGGCCCTGCCGAATGGTCGGGGCCGGACGCCAAGCGGCTGATCGAGGCCGCGCTTAAGCCCGAAAGCCTCTAGGCTCTGTTCACACTCAGTGCAGGCGCGGGTGCGAAGGCCAGGACGCTTCTGTTGCGCTGGCCAGCAGCGTCATTGGTGACCGTGGGGGCGTCGACACCGGTCAGCTCGCTGAACTCCTCGATGAGGCCAGGCCTGCCAATATAGTAGCCCTGGCCTATCTCGCAGGCTTCGGCGTCCAGGAATTTCAGTTCGCCAAGCGTCTCGACACCCTCCGCCAAAACCGGCAGCCCGAGGCCGCGACCAAGCCCCAGGACGGCGCGCACGATTGCCGCGACCTGACCGTTCTTGTCGACGGATTTGATGAACGAGCCATCGATCTTGATCTTGTCGAAGGGAAAGGCGCGAAGGTTGGAGAGCGAGGAATAGCCGGTTCCGAAATCGTCCATGGCCACGCGCACGCCCAGTGCCTTGACCTGCCGCAAGGTCGCCAGCGCGCGCGGCATGTCCTTCACAAGCGCCGTCTCGGTGATCTCAAGTTCCAGTCTGCCCGGTGCAAGACCGGAATTCAGCAATGTTTCGTGGACCTTGCGGCTGAAATTCGGATTGTGAAGCTGCACCGCCGAAACATTGACGGCCACCGTCAGCGGATTTTCCCAGCGGGCGGCTTCCTCGCAGGCCGCCGTCAGCACCCATTCACCAATCTGGCCAATGGCTCCACTGTCTTCGGCCACCGGGATGAATATGGTCGGGGGCACGTCGCCGCGCGTCGGATGCCGCCAACGGATCAGGGCTTCGAAGCCGACCATCTTTCCGCTGCTGATCTCCTTCTGCGGCTGGTAGACGAGATAGAACTCCTTGCGCGCGACAGCCTGGCGCAGTTCGTGCTCCATCACGCGCTTGTCGCGGGCCTCGGCCCCCATCGAGGCCTCGAAATAGCGGTATGTGTCCTTGCCCTCGGTCTTGGCCCGGTAGAGTGCCGTATCGGCGTGGGTTATCAGGCTGGCCTGGTTTTCGGCATCCGATGGATAAAGCGCAATGCCGATGCTGGCCGACACGAGACCACCGCCGACCGAGAGCCTGTTTTCCTCGCGCATCGCGTTCAGCACGGCGTTGGCGATGCGGCCGGCCTCCAACGGGTCGGTCAGGTTTGGGGCGATGATGGCGAATTCGTCGCCGCCCAGCCGCGCAACCATCTGTCCTTGACGAAGGATGCCGGTAACGCAATGCGCAACCTTCTGCAGCATGGCGTCGCCAGCGCCGTGCCCGTACAGGTCGTTGACCTCCTTGAAGCGGTCGAGATCGAGCAGCAGAAGCGCCAGGTGGCCGCTTTTCCTGGCCCGGCCCATCGCAGCGATTTCCATCTCGAGCCGGCCGGAAAAGCTGCGGCGATTGGCAAGTCCGGTCAATGGATCGAAATGCGCAAGGCGCAGGATTTCCTGTTCCGCCTTCTTGCGCTCGCGAATGTCGCGGACTGCAATCACGTTGTGAGGCTTGCCACAGTAGTCGATGCTCCTGGCGATCAACTCGACGGGAATGCCCGTGTCGTCGCTGCCCCTCAATTCGACCTCCTGCGGCTGCTCGCCGAAGCCGGACATATCGGACCCGAAGAGGTCGCCAAGCTGCATCCCGTTCAGCGTCGCGGTTGCCATGCCCGTCAGCTTCGCCATGCTGTCGTTGGCGCTGATGATGCGGTTGCCGTCGCAGACGATCAGACCCTCCACGGCAGCATTGGCCAAACCGTGCATGCGGTCGGCCTCGAGCTTCTGGCGGCGGAAGCGCAGATCGATCCAAAGTGCCGTGCCCGAAAGAACAAGGATCACCAGGCTGGCAGCGGCCACGGCAAAGGCCTGCGAAGTGGGCTGGATCGTGTATTGCGATATCTCGATCGAGGAATCCGGGACGATCGACACCGCGCCCATCGCGATGAAATGCAAGGTGCAGATCGCCAGCGTCAACAGCACCGCGCCGCCCAGTGTCGCAGACAGCGATGGGCGACGCAGGACAACCACAAGCGCCAGCGCGGCGAGCGTTACTCCCGCCAGCAAGGAGGCCGCCACGAGCAGCAGGTTCCATTCGATCCGGCCCTGCACCTCGAATGCCGCCATCCCGATGTAGTGCATGGTGGCAATGCCACCGCCCAGAATGGCGCCACCGACGAGATGATGGTCGAGCCCGTTGCGCAACGTGGCGACCCACATGCCGGCGGCTGTCAGGACAACGGCGGCGGCAAGCGAGAGCGCCGAGAGTTCCGGATTGTATGCGTTTGGTATGCCCGGCGTGAACGCCAGCATGGCGATGAAATGCGTTGCCCAGATACCGAAGCCGGTCGATGTCGCCGCGATCATCAACCAGGCAAGCCGGTTTCGGTTTGTCGACCTGCCGACATGGTGAAGCAGGTTGACGGCAGAAAAAGAGGATATCCCGCAGATCAGCGCGGCGAGTGCGACCAGTCTCAGATCGTGTTCGTTGACGATACAATTGTAGACCGTCAGCATCTTATTTCACCTGATCTATCGGAAATAAAACAAGGCAATATGATTGATTAGCCCTTGGCCGTTGAAGGATCGATTAAGTGAGCCTGCAACCCTGGCGTGCCTTTCGGGGGCAGGGCGGCTGCGGGATCAGGCCGTCGCCGGGGCGGACGCGGTTTGAATGGGCCGGATGTGGTTCAGAGACCAGTTACCGGGCCGCAGATTGAGATCCATGAATCTTAGAGGCTCTGGCCCGTCACGCGATGCAAACCGTCACAACGAGTGCCTCGTGATCGGAACTCGGTCTGCCATCCGGCAGCACGGCCGGAAGAACGGCAGGAGCGCTCGCGACGAGGCCGCGGGTGAAGAACCAGTCGATGTGGCCGATAGGAGTGGGATCGCCGGCCTCGCGTCGCTGGGTGGGCAGGTCGAGGGTGTTGGCGGCCTTCCAGTCGTAGCCACGCCCGGCGAGGATCGCGAGCAGCGGTTCGTGTGGCTCGACATCGATCAGTCGGTCGGGCTCGGCCGCGATGCGCGCCGCCCAGGCCTGGGGATTGTCGTAGCGGTCCTCATGACTGGCGGTCAGCGTGTTGAAGTCGCCGCCAAGCAGCACCGGTGCCTGCGGATCATATTTGTCGATGGCATCAAGGAGATGGCGGGTCTGGACGGCACGGCCGGCGGGATCGGTACGGTTTTCGAGATGCACCGAGACCACCGTCACCCTGCGATTGCCGATCTGCACCTGGCCACCGATCGCCATGCGTCCGCCGATGCGCGGCTGGCCGCGCTCCGGCCGGAACCAGCCGCCGGCCGCGTCGAGCCGCACCAGGAAAGGGCGAAGCAAAGGAACCGCGCTGGTGACCGCATTGCCGTGGAAGCCTTCGGCATTGGATGCGCCGCCGGTTGCCAACCGTTCCGCCTCGTTGCCGCCGCCGAGCTCGACGAACTCGACGCCATAGGCGAAGGCATGGCCGAGCCGGTCGGCGAGCACGCGCAGCGGATGGCCGTTGCCGGAGCGCGCCATGCCTTCGTCGACCTCTGATAGCAGCACGACGTCGGGACCCTGGCCGGCAAGCGTGGCCGCGATGGCGTCGCCGTGACGCAGCCGCTCGACGTTCCAGGCCACGACGGTGAGCGTCTCGCCGACGCTTTCGCGTGAGGCCTTGCCGCCGATCTCGACCTGACCGAGCGCGGGAATGGCGGCGGCGAGGCGCAGATGAGTGGCGCTATCGCGCGGACCGTCGCGCATGGCCTCGCGGTCGGCGATCGGCACATGTGTCAGCTGCGAGACAAGCATTTCGTTTATCCATTTTTAGCCGGTTAACTACGCGGGTCTTTACGCCACTTTTCGGCGCCCTAGGTACCTAGGGCGCCGATATGACGGTTTCATTTCATGCCGGCGCAAGCCGTCGAGGGAGGAGAGATTGGCTGTCCACAGGCCTGAAAAGGCACAACAGAACTGTCACATACTTTCTCTATGAGACGGCCCCGGGGACCTGCGCAACGATCCTTGAAACGCCACTCAACAGGGAATGAGATTCATGTCGATGATCAAAAATGGCCTGGCGGCTCTTGCCGCCGGCGCAATCAGCGTTTCCATGGCGCTGCCAGCGGCTGCCGCGCCCACCAAATTCGATTTCTGGTTCGGCCTTTCGGGCGACCTCGCACGTGTCGTCGATACGCTGTGCAAGAACTTCAACGCCTCGCAGTCCGACTATGAAGTCGTCTGCACCAGCCAGGGCAATTACGACGCCACGCTGCAGAACACGATCGCCGCCTTCCGCGCCGGCAAGCAGCCCGCCGTCGTCCAGGTCTATGATGTCGGCACCGCCACGATGATGCTTTCGGGCGCCTACAAGCCGGCCGACAAGCTGATGGAAGAAAACGGCTACAAGATCGACTACGCCGACTATTTCCCCGGCATCGCGCGCTACTACGCGACCTCCAAGGGCGAGATGCTGTCGTTCCCGTTCAATTCCTCGACGGCGCTGATGTACTGGAACAAGGACGCCTTCGCCAAGATCGGCAAGACCGAAGCCCCGAAGACCTGGGAAGATGTCGGCGCCGACCTCCAGGCGATGAAGGACGCCGGCTACGAATGCCCGATGGCGATCAACATCTCGGCCAATGAAAGCTGGCAGCTGATGGAGCAGTTCTCGGCCATCCACAACCAGCCGATCGCCACCAAGAACAATGGCTATGACGGCCTCGACGCGCGTCTGGAAGTCAACAAGACCAAGTTCGTCCAGTACGTCACCGACCTCAAGAAGTGGTATGACGCCGGCCTGATCAAGATCAAGTCGAAGGATCTCGGCCAGGACATGGTCCAGGCTTTCGCCTCGGGCACCTGCCAGGTCATCATGACCTCGGTCGGCGACCACGGCACTGTCGGCAAGACCCAGAAGGAAGGCATGAACTGGGATGTCGCCGAACTGCCGGCCTATGCCGGCACCGAGCGCAAGAATTCGCTCGTCGGCGGCGCTTCGCTCTGGGTGCTCGCGGGCAAGTCGGACGCGGAATACAAGGGCGCGGCTGCGTTCCTCAACTTCATCCACGACCCCAAGACTGCCCTGTTCTGGTCGACCAACACCGGCTACATCCCGGTGACCAAGTCGGGCTTCGACTACATGAAGTCCACTGGCTTCTACGACAAGGCGCCCTTCAAGGGCCGTGAAACCGCGATCGCCAGCCTGACCGCGTCCGAGCCGACCGAAATCACCCGCGGTATCCGGCTGGGCAACTTCACCCAGATCCGCGCCGAGTTCGGCACGCAGATGCAGGCGATCTTCGCCAACAAGGTCAGCGTTCAGGAAGGCCTCGATACGCTGGTCAAGAATGGCGATGCCATCCTCGACCGCTTCCAGCAAACCTATCCGGGCAAGGCCCTGCCCTGATCTCGGATCTACGCGGCCGCCCGCCGGTCTTGTCCGAGCATGATCTCTTCCACTTTTCGGGATCATGCTTGGGTCGACGGGCGGCCATTTCGTTACTAGTCTCACCTTGCTCTAAGTGGCCGTTGAGCGGCGTCGGCGGACCGATGGAAAAACGCGTTACCTTCAGCAGTTGGACGATCGGCATCCTTTTCGCGGTGCCGCAGCTCCTCTTGATCTTCACGTTCTTCTACTGGCCGGCCGGTCAGGCCGTGTACTGGTCGTTGACGCTGCAGCAGCCCTGGGGCGGCGGCAACATCTGGGTCGGGCTCGACAATTTCCGCTCGATCCTGTCCAACGCCGACTACTGGAACTCGATCACCGCCAGCCTCGTCTTTGCCGGGATCAGCACCGGGCTTGCGATGTTCATCGCACTCGTGCTCGCGGCGCTGACCGACCGGCAGCTTGCCGGCTCGCGCTTCTATCGTGTGGTGCTGATCTGGCCTTACGGCATCGCCGCGCCGGCGCTGGCAATGGCGTTCCGCTTCATCCTGGCGCCCGAAGCCGGCTTCATGGCGGTCGTCAACCAAGTCTGGCCCGGCTTCTGGGATCCGGGCCTCAACGGTGCCGACGCCATGGCGTCGATCATCGCCGCCTTCTCGTGGAAATATATCGGCTACAACTTCATCTTCTTCCTCGCCGCGTTCCAGGCCATTCCACGCTCGCTGATCGAGGCGGCGGCCATGGACGGGTCGGGCGTCGTCAGACGCTTCTGGGATATCCAGTTCCCGTTGATCACGCCGACGATTTTCTTCCTGCTGGTCATCAACATCACCGAGAGCTTCCAGGATTCCTTCGGCATCGTTGACATCATGACCTCCGGCGGGCCGGCCAACGCCACCAACCTGATGGTCTACAAGATCTATTCCGACGGCTTCAAAGGCCTCGACTACTCCGGCGCCGCCGCGCAGAGCATCATCCTGATGGTGCTCATCGTCGTGCTGACAATCTTCCAGTTCCGCTTCATCGAGCGGCGCGTGCACTATCGGTGAGGCTGGCATGGTAGAGCGGACCCCGATCCTCAATTTCGTCACGCATGTGATCCTGTTTCTCGGCTTCCTGATGGCCGTCGCGCCCTTCGTGATCGTCGCCATCGCCTCGTCGCATAATCTGAAGGACGTCAACGACGTGCCGATGTCGCTGCTGCCGGGCAGCGACTTCTGGCTCAACATCAAGACGGCGTGGACGACGGCCGATCTCGGCCCCAAGCTTTTGAACAGCTTCATCATGGCGACCGGCGTCGCCGCCGGCAAAGTGATCATTTCGGCGCTCACCGCCTTCTCGATCGTCTATTTCCGCTATCCCGGCCGCACCTTCATCTTCTGGCTGATCTTCATCACGCTGATGCTGCCGCTGGAAGTGCGCATCGTGCCGACCTACGCGGTCGTCGCCAACGTGCTGTCGCCCTATCAGACGATCCTGGATTTGACCGGTCTGAGCTGGCTCATCGAGAAAGTCTCGGGCGTCCAGGTCTCGCTCAGCCTTGGGCTGCTCAACTCCTATTCCGGACTGATCCTGCCGCTGATTGCGACGGCAACCGGCACCTTCCTCTACCGGCAGTTCTTCCTGACGGTCCCGGACGAACTGACCGAGGCAGCGCGGATGGACGGCGCCGGTGCACTGCGCTTCTTCATCGACGTCCTTTTGCCGCTGTCGCGCACCAACATGGCGGCGCTTGGAACCATCATGTTTTTGTATGCATGGAACCAGTATCTGTGGCCGCTGCTCATCACCACCGATCAGTCGCATGCAACGGCGGTCACCGAGTTGAAGCAGCTCATCCCCAATGTCGGCGGTATTCCCGAATGGAACATCGCCATGGCCGGCACACTTATCGTCATGCTGCCGCCACTGATCGTCATCGTGGCCATGCAGCGCTGGTTCGTGCGTGGCCTGATCGCCACCGAGAAATAACAAGGAGACGGCCGATGGCCTCCATCACCATTCGCGACGTCAAGAAGAGCTATGCCAAGTCGCAGGTCGTGCACGGCGTCGACCTCGACATCGCCTCGGGCGAATTTGTCGTCATTCTCGGGCCTTCCGGCTGCGGCAAGTCCACGCTACTCAGGATGATCGCTGGGCTGGAAGAGATTTCCGGCGGCGAGATCGCGATCGATGGCACCGTCGTCAACAAGCTGGAGCCACGCGAGCGCGGCTGCGCCATGGTGTTCCAGAATTATGCGCTCTATCCGCATATGAGCGTGGCGCAGAACATCGGCTATTCGCTCAAGGTGGCCGGTGTTCCGGCCGCCGAGCGCACGCGGCGCATCCAGGCGGTTGCCCGCACGCTGGAGCTCGAACATCTGCTCGACCGCAAGCCGATGGCGCTCTCCGGCGGACAGAGGCAGCGCGTCGCCATGGGCCGCGCCATGATCCGCGAACCCAAGGTGTTCCTGTTCGACGAACCGCTGTCCAATCTCGATGCCAAGCTCCGCGTCCAGATGCGCTCGGAAATCCGCAAGCTGCATCGCCGCCTGAACGCGACCTCGGTGTTCGTCACGCATGATCAGGTCGAGGCGATGACGCTGGCCGACCGGCTGGTGGTGATGAATGGCGGACGTGTCGAACAGGTCGGCACGCCGGGTGAAATCTACAACCGTCCGGCCAGCCGCTTCGTCGCCACTTTCGTCGGCGCGCCGGCGATGAATATTCTTGAAGGCACGGTCGAACTCGATGGGATTTCGCTGCTTGGCGGCAGCCGGCGCCTTGCCGTTCAACGCGCCGGTCTGGCGGTCGGTGCGCAGGTGGCCGTCGGCATCCGGCCGGAAGCCGTCCGCCTGGTGGCGCCTGGCACGGCAGGCGCGCTCGACGCAACCGTCGACCTCGTCGAGGAACTGGGCGCTGGACGGGTCATCTATGTCGATCTCGACGGCGCGTCGTTCTCCGTCATGACCTCGGAGGCCGTCCACCCCGATCCGGGCAGCACCGTCGGTCTGCGGTTTTTGCTCGATGATATGCATTTCTTCTCGTCACAGACGGGGACCCGTCTCGAGGTCTTCAAGGCTTCCGTGCCGGAGCCGGCACTCTGATTTCTGAAGGCAGCCGCTATCGCCGATGATGGAGCAGGCGCCACCGGCAACCCGAAGAAACGGTCGTGCGATGAAAATTATCCAGGTCACCGATGTCCATCTTGGCCGGCAAGGCGAGCGCCGCTATGGCGTCGACCTGCACCAGCGATTGGCTTCCTGCATCGCGCACATCAATGCGCATCACGCCGACGCGGCGCTTTGCGTCTTCACCGGCGACCTGACCGAGACCGGAGCGCCCGAGAGCTATGCCGATCTCAGGACAGCCCTGAACGCGCTGTCGGTGCCCTGGCGGTTGCTACCGGGCAATCACGACCGGCGAGCCAATCTTGCCGCGGCGTTTCCTGAAATTCCGGTCGATGAGAACGGCTTCGTGCAGTCGGCTCATCAAATGGCCGACGAGGTGCTGCTGTTCCTCGACAGCCTGGCGGAAGGACGCATCGAAGGCGAATTGTGCGAAAGGCGGCTTGCCTGGCTCGACGCTCGGCTCGAAGAGATAGCCGGCAGGCCCGCCTATGTCTTCATGCACCATCCGCCGGTCGCGCTCGGCCTGCCGCAGCTCGATCCGCTGGCGCTTGAGCAGCCCGAACGGTTCCTTGGGCTGCTGCGGCGCCATGGCAACGTCCGCCACATCTTCTTCGGTCACGTCCATCGCGACATTGCCGGCACGGTCGCCGGCATTCCGTTCTCGGCGCAGCGCGGCCTGCACGGAAGGTTCGAGCTCGCCCTCGACAGATCGAGCGAGATCGTCGAGCAGGCGCCACCCTCCTACGCGGTCATCCTCGTCGACAGCGCCAACGGGCGCGTGGTCGTGCATGGCTGCGATTTTCTCGAGCAATGGCCGATCTATTGCGGCGAAACCGGCGAACGCATCACGGCGTGAACTGGCTACGCCGCGTTGAGGCGCAGTGTCGCAAAGCCTTCGGCCGTTCAGGCGAAGACATGTGCCTTTCCCGATACGGTGAGCCTGACGATCTCGCCGACGGCAGGCGCGTCCATGCCCGGTTTGCGCAGGATCAGGGGCGTGTTGCCGATCGCGGCTGCGTCGGGCGGATCGGCACTGTTCAACAGCCGCACCGCGACCGTGCACATCGAGCCGGCGAATTCGGACTCCGTCACTTCGCCGAACAGCATATCAGGGGTGCCCGACATGCCTTCGCGCGATGTTCTCTTCAAGGCAATCTGCTCGGGCCGCAGCATGATGCGAGCAACATCGCGGCTGTCTGATGTATCGACGGCGATGCGGCCGAGCGGAGAATTGGCGAAGCCGCCCGATATCTTTGCCGGCAGGATTATGGCGTCGCCGAGGAACTCGGCGATCATCCTGTCCTTCGGCTTGAGATAGAGCTCGCGCGGCGTACCGACCTGCGAGAACTTGCCGTCGCGCATCACCGCCACCTGGCTGGCGAAGGACAGCGCTTCGGCCTGGTCGTGCGTCACCAGGATGGTGGTGATGCCGGCCGCCTCCAGAAGCTCGGCCACGGCCTTGCGCATCGAGGCGCGCAGGCCGGTATCCAAGGCCGAGAACGGCTCGTCGAGAAGCATCAGCCGCGGCTTCATCGCCATGGCGCGGGCCAGCGCCACGCGCTGCTGCTGGCCGCCGGAGAGCTCGTGCGGGCGGCGTTTGAGGATCGCCTTGTCGAGCCCGACGATATAGGCGAGTTCGACGATGCGCTCGGCGCGCTTGTCCTCGCCGCGACCCATGCCGAAACCGATATTGTCGCCAATGGTCAGATGCGGGAACAGGGCGCCGTCCTGCGCCACCACGCCGATGCCTCGTCGATGCGCCGGCACCGCACTGCCGTCCTTGGCCAGCACCTCGCCGTCGAGCGTGATGCGGCCCTGGTCCGGCGCCTCGAAGCCGGCGATCAGCCGCAGCAAGGTCGTCTTGCCACAGCCGGACGGACCGACGATCGCCGTGCGGCTGCCGCTGATGACGCTCAGATCGACGCCGGCAAGTGCCGCCACCGGGCCGTAATGCTTGTGCAGGCCGCTGATTTCGAGAAAGCTCATCGTCCGGCCATCCGTTTCGACTGGACATAGAGCAGCCAGGTCAAGGGCAGCGACATCGCCACCATGATGAAGGCGTAAGGTGCCGCCGAGGCATAATCAATCTCGCCGCTGTAGGACCAGAACGCCATCGCCAGCGTGCGGGTGCCGTTCGGCGCCAGCATCTGGGTGGCGGTCAGTTCGTTCATGATGCCGAGCGCCACCAGCGCCATGCCGGCCGCGGCACCTGGCGCCGACAGGCGGATCGTCGTCGACCACAGCGCCTGCAGCGGCGGCCGGCCGAGACTGGAAGCAGCGCGTTCGAGTTCGACCGGCGCCTGCGCGATCGATGCGCGCAGGCTGACCAGCGCGCGCGGCAGGAACATCAGCGCATAGGCAACCAGGATGGTGAACAGCGTCTGGTAGAGGGGCAGGGCGATGCGCACGGTGATGGTGACCAGCGCCAGGGCAATGACGACCCCCGGCAACGAGCCGACGATGTAGTTGCAGCCCTCCAGCAGGCGCTGCAGCGGCCCCGGTGCGCGGATCGAGATCCAGGCCATCGGCATGGCGGCGACAGTGGCGAGCAGCGCGCCGGCAATCGCCAGGAACAGCGTCTGGCCGAGCGCCAGGCCGATCTCGTCGAAGCGCCAGACAGCGGCGCCGCCGGCGGCAAGCCAGCCGCCGATGGTGACGAACGGCACGCCAAGCGCCAGCAGCGTGGTGACGACAAACAAGGCCAGGCTCGGAATGGTGGCGCGTCCAAGGCGCGTGCGCTGCTGATACCGTGCGGCACCGGAGCCAACGCGCGCATAGCGCTCCTCGCCGCGCACCAGCACTTCGAGGCCGAGCAGCACGAAACAGCAGCTCACCAGCACGCCGGCCAGCATGTTGGCGGCCGGGCCGTTGAAGGTCGACTGGAACTGGTCGACAATCGCCGTGGTGAAGGTGTCGAAGCGGATGAAGACATAGAGGCCATACTCGGCCAGCAGATGCAGCCCGACCAGCAGCGAGCCACCGCAGATGGCAAGCCGCAATTGCGGCAGCACCACGCGCCAGAACACGCGCCATGGCCCAAGGCCGAGTGCTGCCGCGGCGTCCTCGAGGGCGGGATCGAGACGGCGCAGGGCCGCCGACACCGGCAGATAGAGGAACGGGAAATAGGCAATGACGGAAACCAGCACGCCGGCCCACAGGCCGTGGAGCCTGGGCACCATGGTGATCCAGGCGTAGCTGTGCACGAAAGCCGGAATGGCGAGCGGCGCCACACACAGCCAGGCCCAGAGCCTGGCGCCAGGCAGATCGCTGCGCTCGCTCAGCCAGGCCAGCGCCACCGACAGCACGATGGCGATCGGCACGGTCAGCAACACCAGCAGGACAGTGTTGACCAGAAGCTCGCCGACACGCGGCCGGAAGACCAGTGCCGAGACGGTTTCCCAGCCGGTCTGCACCGCGACCCAGATGATGAAGGCAAGCGGCAGCAGCGCCAGCAGCGAAACGAAGATGGCGGCGATGACCAGCCAGGGTGCAGCGCGTCGCCGAGCCCTTCGGCCTGTGCCCACAGGCAGGCCCGAGCGCGCGAGATCGACCGCAGACTGCATCAGGTCAGACGCCGTGCCGGTGCCGTCCAGCGGCAGCAATTGAAGGACCGCAATTGCGGTCGGGAACACAGCGTGTCGTCATCGACGAATGCCATCTCGAAAAACAAAATCACTCCCGCGGAAGGCGAATTCCCGCGGGAGCGTGGTCGGTGTCCTTTTAGGAGGAATGACAACTAAAGCAAGCCGGCTGCGGTCATCAGGTCGGTGACTTTCTTGGAGTTCAGTGTAGTGGCATCGACCTTGGGTGCCTGCAGATCGGCCAACGGCACCAGCTTCGGATTGGACTGGGCACCCTTGCCGACCGCGTATTCGAAGGAATCGCCAGTCTTCAAGATCTCCTGGCCGCCCTTGCCGGTCACCCACTTGAGGAATGCCTGGGCTTCCTTCGGGTGTTTGCTCGAGGCCAGCACGCCGCCGCCGGAGATCGAAACGAACGCGCCCGGATCCTGGTTCTTGAAATAGTAAAGGTCGACATTCTTGCTGTTTTCGCCGGTCTTGGCCTGATCGCCGAAATAGTAATAGTGGTAGATCACACCGCCTTCGATCTCGCCGGCATTGACCGCCTTCATCACCGTGCTGTTGCCCTTGTAGGCGGTGAAATTCGTCTTCATCGCCTTCAGCCAGTCCGCCGTGGCGGCTTCGCCCCTGAGCTGCAGCAGCGCGCTGACGATGGCCTGGAAATCGGCGCCCGACGGCGAGGCGGCCCAACGGCCCTTCCAGCTCGGGTCGGCGAGATCGAGCATCGACTTGGGCAGCTGATCGGCCGTCAGCTTGGTCTTATTGTAGGCAAAGACGGTGCTGCGTGCGGCGACGCCGACCCATTTGCCGCTGGCCGGCTGATAGTCGTTGGGAACCTGCGCCAGCGTGTCGGCGTCGACCGGGGCGAACAGGCCGGCACTTTCGACCAGCACCATGGCTGGCGAGTTCTCGGTCAGGAACACGTCGGCCGGCGAGGCAGCACCTTCGGCGACGATCTGGTTGGAGAAGTCGCTGTCGCCGCCATTGCGGACAGTGACCTTGATGCCGGTTTCCTTGGTGAAGCCTTCGGCCCATGCCTTGGTCAGGTTTTCGTGCTGAGCGTTGTAGACAATGATGCCATCATCTGCCGCCATCGCCGGCCCGGCGATCAGGCTGATTGCCAGCGCGGTGGCGCCGACGAGGGTGGAAAGAGCATATTTCATGGCATTGTCCTCGATCTCGGGGGTCTTACGTCTGTCACGGCTGCACCTATCGATACATGACAGGGATAGTCAACATTGTCTTACCGATTTTGATCAAGCGCCGAGACGCAAACTTTCGTGATTTGCCGGTAATTTGGCTTGGACATTATTTCGCCGGCCACGTAACAAATCAGCGCCGAGACGCGAAAATCGGGGAGTAACTCTTGTGACCGGCAAGGATGAGGCCGAGCTTTCCCGGCTGATGCGGGCCGCGATCGCGGGAGATGAAAAGGCCTACGCCGATTTTCTGCACCGGATTGCCGCGCTGGTTCGCGGTTTTGTCAGGCGCAAGATCGTGCAGGGCGGGGTCGATCCCGAGGATGTCGTGCAGGAAACCTTGCTGGCCATTCATGTGAAACGACATACCTGGCGCCAGGATGCGTCGGTGTTGCCGTGGGTCTATGCGATCGCCCGCTTCAAGCTGATCGACGCGTTCCGGCGGCGAGGACGGCGCATCGAGATCGATGTCGACGACATTGCCGAGACCTTCGCCGAGCCGGAACCGGAGACCGTCAGCGAACGCGACATCAACCGGGCATTGGACGGCCTGTCGCCGGCACAGCGTTCCGTGGTCTCGGCCGTATCAGTCGAGGGGCGGTCAATCGGCGAGACGGCGGCAAAGTTCGGCATCAGCGAGACGGCGGTGCGGGTGTCGCTGCATCGGGGACTTGCCGCGATAGCCAAGCGATTCGGGCAGGGGCGATTCGGGCGGGAATGACATGAGGACGGACGATCTCATCAAGGCGCTGGACGCCGATGCCCGCAGCAAGGCGATGCCGCTGCGCTCGGCCTGGTGGATGGCCGCCGGTGCGGCTGCCATCACCGCGGCCATCGTTTTCCTGCTGACGATCGGCCCGCGTCCGGACTTCATGGCGGCCGCGCACACGATGCGCTTTCTCTCCAAATTCGTCTTCACCATCGTGCTTGCCGTCAGCGCCTTTGCCCTGATCCGCGCCCTGTCGACACCCGGCGCCCCGACAGGCCGGGCAATGGCTGGGATGATCGCCGCGCCGCTGTTGGTAGCCGTGGCCGTGGTTCTTGAGCTGTTGGTCGTGCCCCAGGCCGACTGGGGCACAAGGATGGTCGGCTCAAACATGATGATCTGCATGGGGTTCATTCCGCTGATCGGAATTGGTCCGCTTGCCATCTTCCTGTGGATGCTGCGCTACGGCGCGCCGACGCGGCCGGTGCTTGCCGGTGCGGTTGCGGGCCTGCTTGCCGGCGGGCTTGCGGCGACGTTCTACGCCGCGCATTGCTTCGACGATTCGCCGCTTTTCGTCGCCACCTGGTACACGATAGCGATCGCGGTCCTCGCGCTGCTTGGCGCGCTCGGCGGGCGGTTTTTCGTGCGCTGGTAGCGTCACGCCGCAATCACAACCCCATGCACACCGATCCTTAATCATGCCGACAATTGTTTGTCGGTTACCAACCGCGCCGGCATGCCGGACGCAACCATTCCTTAAAATCGATCCGCCAGGGTTGTCGCGACAACATGCGTTTGCGCACGGGGGTGGCACGTATCGTGATGTGGCGAGGCTTGACCGGCCGAAAATCTCTTGGGCACGCAGGGTTCGCGGTGCTCGTGGCCGGCCTCTGTGTCGTGACGGCCTCGATCCTGCTGTCGCGCCTGGATCTC
This sequence comes from Mesorhizobium kowhaii, assembly GCF_003253745.1. Lineage (GTDB taxonomy): Bacteria > Pseudomonadota > Alphaproteobacteria > Rhizobiales > Rhizobiaceae > Mesorhizobium > Mesorhizobium kowhaii. The sequence goes on along the minus strand of NZ_MZXV01000027.1, from coordinate 14,253 downwards.
GGCACCGAGGCGCTGAAACTCTGCCTGCAGATCTCGGTGGGGGTGGCGGTGGGTGCATTGTTCCTCGCCGTCCTGTTCAACCGCCGGGTCAGTGAGGATCGCCGGCAGATCGCGGAGAGCGAGCAGCGCTTCCGCCGCGCCATGGAGGACTCGGCGATCGGTATCGTCGTTGTCGGCCTCGACGGGCGCATTCTCGAGGCCAATCCGGCCTTCGCCGCCATGCTCGGCTACAGCCGCGAGGAGATCGAGGCGCAGACCTTCTTCCAGATCACGCATCCCGACGATGTCCAGATCGGCCGGGAAACGATGGACGCTCTGAGAGCGGGCACGGTCAATTCCTTCCACTTCGAGAAGCGCTACCTCAGGAAGGACGGCACCCCGATCTGGGCCCATCTTGCCGGTTCCGTCATTCGCGACGAAAACAGCGGCCATCCGCTCTATCTCGTCTCGCAGATCGAGAACATCGACGCGCGCAAGCAGGCCGAGGCGCGCATTGCCGAAGCGGAAACGCGCTGGAATTTCGCGCTGGCCGGCGCCGGTCAAGGCGTCTGGGATCTCGACATGCGCAAGGGTGGCACGACCTATTCCTCGACCTGGGTCAAGATGCTGGGCTATGCGGATGGCGAACTCGACAGCGATCCCAACCACTGGCTGACGATGATCCATCCCGACGATCGCGAGACCGTCGCCGAGGCGGACCGCGCCCATCTTGACGGCAATACGCCCTACTTCGAAGCCGAATTCAGGATGCGTCACAAGGATGGCCACTGGATGTGGATCCTCGACCGCGGCAAGGCCATCGAGCGTGACGAGGAGGGGCGGCTGATCAGGGCCATCGGCAGCCTGACCGACATCACCCGCCGCAAGGAGGCCGAAGCACGCCTCACCGTATCGGCGGCGATGCTGGCCGATGAAAAGGAGCGGCTGAGGGTGACGTTGCAGTCGATCGGCGATGCGGTCATCTGCACCGATGCCGCAAACCGCGTCACCTTCATGAACCCGGTCGCCGAAAAGCTCACCGGGGTTGCCGGCGGCGAGGCCCTCGGCAAGATGCTTGGGCATGTCTACTGGGCTGTCGACGAGGAGACGGGGCACAGGATCGGCGTCACCCGACCCGCGATCGGTGGCCGGGCGCCCGCCGACCAGAACAGCCGCGCCGTTCTCGTCCGGCGCGACGACACGCGCTGCAGCATCCGTCAGGTGGTGTCGCCAATCATCAACGAGCGGAACGAATTCTGCGGACTGGTCATCGTCTTCCAGGACTTTACCGATGCGCGCGCACTGCAGCGCCAGCTCGCCCACGCGGCCGCGCATGACGCACTGACCGGCCTCGCCAATCGTTCGAGCTTCATCCGCGCCATGGAGGAACTGGTCGATCAGGCGCGCAAGGACGACACCTCGGGCAAAGGCAGCGGCCATCAGTTCATGTTCATCGACCTCGACCACTTCAAACTGGTCAACGACACCGGCGGCCACGCAGCCGGGGATGCCTTGCTCAAGCGAGTTGCGGAGGCGGTTCGCGGCGTGCTTGGCCCCGAAGACATCGTCGCGCGCCTGGGCGGCGACGAATTCGCGGTCATTCTGAAATCGGGTTCGGCAGCCGGCGCCAAGATCGCGGCGCGATCCATCATCGATGCGATACGCGGCCTGGACTTCACCTGGGATGGCCGTCCTCACGTCATCGGCGCCAGCATCGGGCTGGCTGCGATCAGCGCCAATTGCGGCGAAGTCGACGAGATCATCGCCAGGGCCGACGCCGCTTGCTATGCGGCCAAGGCGGCCGGCCGCGGATGCGTTTGTGTGGCGCCGGACGACAACCGTTCAAGCGGCAAGACCGAGACGCCGCTTGCGGCGGCATCCTGATCCGGTCGATCAACCCCAGACCTGATTAGCGCGTCGGAACGGGGTGCTCGCCGCGATAGTCGTAGAAACCGCGCCCGGTCTTGCGGCCGAGCCAGCCGGCCTCGACATATTTGACCAGCAGCGGGCAGGGGCGGTATTTCGAATCCGACAGGCCTTCATGCAGCACCTGCATGATCGACAGGCAGGTATCCAGCCCGATGAAATCGGCAAGCTGGAGCGGCCCCATCGGATGGTTGGCGCCGAGCCGCATGGCGGTGTCGATGGCGTCGACCGAGCCGACACCCTCATAGAGCGTGTAGATCGCCTCGTTGATCATCGGCAACAGGATGCGGTTGACGATGAAGGCCGGAAAATCCTCCGAAACCGTGATCGTCTTGTCGAGCTGCTTCACATAGGTCTTTGCCGCCTCGAAGGTCTGGTCCTCGGTGGCGATGCCGCGCACCAGCTCGACCAGCTTCATCAGCGGCACCGGGTTCATGAAATGGATGCCGATGAAGCGCTCCGGACGGTCGGTCTGCGCGGCGAGCCGCGTGATCGAGATCGAGGAGGTGTTGGTCGCCAGGATGGCTTCGGGATTGAGCTGCGGACAGAGCTGGGCGTAGATCTTGCGCTTGACCGTCTCGTCCTCGGTCGCCGCCTCGATCACCAGATCGGCGCCGGCAAGATCGGCCATCGTCGGGGCGGAGGCGATGCGTGCCATCGCCTCGTTGCGCACCTTCTCGTCGAGCTTGCCGGACCCCACCTGGCGGGCCATGTTGCCGCTGATAGTGGCGATGCCCTTCTCGATGCGGTCGGGCGATATATCGTAGATCAGCACCTTGTAGCCCGAAAGCGCGGAGACATGGGCGATGCCGCCGCCCATCTGGCCCGCGCCGATGATGCCGATCGTCTCGATCTTGCTCATTACACCGATCCCGTCAAAAGGCCTTTGCGGCCTGCTTTTTGTGCGGTGCAAACTAAAAGGGCGGGGCGACTTCGTCTACCCCGCCCCTCACTATTTAATACGCTTTGGCAGAAGGCGTCAAAGCGCCTTCTGCAGCTCCGGCAAAATGACGAAGAGATCGCCGACAAGACCGTAGTCGGCGACCTGGAAAATCGGTGCCTCCTCGTCCTTGTTGATGGCGACGATGACCTTCGAATCCTTCATGCCGGCAAGGTGCTGGATGGCGCCGGATATGCCGACCGCGATGTAGAGATCGGGAGCGACGACCTTGCCGGTCTGGCCGACCTGCCAGTCGTTCGGCGCATAACCGGCGTCGACCGCGGCACGCGAAGCACCGACGGCGGCACCAAGCTTGTCGGCGACCGGCAGGATGACTTCCTGGAACTTTTCCGCCGAACCCAGCGCACGACCACCCGAGATGATGATCTTGGCCGAGGTCAGTTCCGGGCGGTCGGTCTCGGAGAGCCTGTTCTCGACGAAGGTGGACAGGCCGGGATTGGCCGCCGCCTTGATCGTCTCGACCGAAGCCGAGCCGCCCTCGGGCGCCGCCTGGAAGGAGGCTGTGCGCACAGTGATCACCTTCTTGGCGTCGCTCGACTGCACCGTCTGGATGGCGTTGCCGGCATAGATCGGCCGCTTGAACGTATCGGGCGAGACGACTTCGATGATCTCGGACACCTGAGCGACATCGAGCAGGGCTGCCACGCGCGGCGCGACATTCTTGCCCGACGAGGTCGCCGGCGCGATGATCGTGTCATAGGAACCGGCGAGCGAAACGATCAGCGCGGCCATCGGTTCGGCGAGACGCTCGGTGAGTTCGTCGGCCTCGGCCAGCAACACCTTGGTCACGCCCTTGAGCTTGGCGGCAGCATCGGCTGCCGGCTTGGCGCCCTTGCCGGCAACCAGCACATGCACGTCCGAACCGATCTGCAGGGCCGCCGACAGCGCCTTGGCGGTCTGGTCGGAAAGGGTGGCGTTGTCGTGTTCAGCAATCAGAAGAATAGCCATTTTCTTGTTCCTTTCCCGATCGCTTACAAAACGCCGGCTTCGTTCTTGAGCTTGTCGACCAGTTCGGCGACGCTCTTGACCTTGACGCCCGCCTTGCGGCCGCTCGGCTCCTCGGTCTTGATCACTTTCAGCCGCGGCTTGACGTCGGCGCCGTAATCGGCCGGGCTCTTTTCGTCGAGCGGCTTCTTCTTGGCCTTCATGATGTTGGGCAGCGAGGCATAGCGCGGCTGGTTGAGGCGAAGGTCGGCGGTGACGATCGCCGGCATCTTCAGTTCCACCGTCTGCAGGCCGCCGTCGACCTCGCGCGTCACCTTGGCCTTGTCGCCGTCGATCACAACCTTGGAGGCGAAGGTGCCCTGCGCCCAGCCCAGAAGTGCCGCCAGCATCTGGCCGGTCTGGTTGCTGTCGTCGTCGATCGCCTGCTTGCCGAGAATGACGAGGCCGGGCTGTTCGGCGTCGACGACGCCCTTCAGCACCTTGGCGACGCCCAGCGGCTCGGTCTGTTCGTCGGTCTTGACCAGGATGGCGCGGTCGGCGCCCATGGCGAGAGCGGTGCGCAAGGTCTCCTGCGCCTGCTGCGGGCCGATCGAAACGACGATGATCTCTTCGGCCTTGCCGGCCTCCTTCAGCCGGATCGCCTCTTCCACCGCGATCTCGTCGAACGGGTTCATCGCCATCTTGACGTTGGCGAGTTCCACCGCCGAACCGTCAGCCTTCACGCGAACCTTGACGTTCGCATCCACAACCCGCTTTACGGGCACAAGGATCTTCATTGCCTGTCACCTCTTCAAGATAATTAGGCGCGCTATAACAGCCTGCGCCCTTTCTGAGTTGTCGAAAGCCGACATTCCGGATGGAAATTCTGGTCTTTGACCGCCTTGGGCTGCGACGGAGACGTTTCCGTAGTTGCGACGACCCTGCACGTCAATACGCCGCAAGCCGCTCAAATCGGTTCAGTCCGAACTGGAAGCGGTTCCTCGCCCCCAGCGCGGCGTGTTGGCCGATGGGTCGGGCGTAACCATGTCGGCGGCAACGGGCGGCTGTTCAGGAGGAGCGGCAACGGCAGCATCGTCGTCAGCGCCGGCAAACAGCGGCACGCCGCGGCTGCGCAAGACAAGCACCAGCACGGCGCCGGCAATGATGCCGCCGATGTGGCAGGCCCAGGAGATCTGGTCCTCGCCGCCGGCAGCAAACATCACCACCTGGAACAGCACCCACAGGACAAGCGGGATGAAGGCCGGAATGCGCAGCGGGATGCGGGCAAAGGCGAGCACCCAAACTTTTACCCTGGGATAGAGGATCAGATAGGCGACGACCACGCCGGCGATGGCACCGGACGCGCCGATCAGCGGCACCTGCGAATCCCAGGCGACGAGGCCCTGGAAGGCGGCTCCGGCGACCGCGCACAAGAGGTAGAAGATGAGGTAGCGGACGTGGCCGAGGGCGTCCTCGACATTGTCGCCGAACACCCACAGGAACAGCATGTTGCCGCCGAGGTGGAAAATGTCGGCGTGCAGGAAGGAATAGGTGAGGTAGCTCAGGCTTTCGGGGACGACGACAAAGCGAGGATCGAGCTCGGCGGTGTCATGGACGACGGCTGGGATGAAGCCCAGGCCAAGAACGGCGGCATTGGTGAAGTTCTCGCCGCCGAGCGCGGTGGCGCAATAGACCAGGGCGTTGACCACGATCAGCCCGATCGTCACATATTGCAGGCGGATGTGCCGCAGCCTGTTGGTATCGTAAAGCGGGATGAACATCGGTCCCTGGCCCCCTCGCGCTTTCGGACAGTTCAGCGGTTCTTGCCGGGAACCCATAGCACGTCGGCATTTCCATTGTCATTGACCGCCCGGGCGGCGACAAACAGGAAATCCGAGACGCGGTTGATGTATTTCAGCCCGTCGCGGTTGACGGGCTCGCTCGGGTCCTGGGCCAGGGCCACCATCAGCCGCTCGGCCCGCCGCGCCACGGTGCGGGCGAGATGCAGGGCGGCGGCCGCCGGCGTGCCGCCGTTCAGCACGAAGGATCTGAGCGGCTGAAGGTCCTTGTTGAGCAGGTCGATATCCTTTTCGATCCGGTCGGTCTGCGTGGCGATGATGCGTAGCGGCTCATAGCCGAGCGGCTTGCCGTCATCGGGTACGGCGAGGTCGGCGCCGAGGTCGAAGAGATCGTTCTGGATGCGGGAAAGCATGGCGTCGATCGCCGGGTGGGTTGTCGCGGTGTGGACCCGGGCCATGCCGATGCAGGCATTGGCTTCGTCGACCGTGCCATAGGCGTCCACCCGCAGATCGGACTTCAGCCGCCGTTCGCCGGTGCCGAGACCCGTGGTGCCATCATCGCCGGTGCGGGTGTAGATCTTGTTGAGCTTGACCACGTCGCCTCCCGAACGGCCCTCACTTGCGGGTGAAATACACCGCCAGCAGGATCAGCACCAGCGCCACGGCCTGCAGCAGAACACGCGCCTGCATCAGCTTGTTCGAGGTGACGCCGGAACCGCCACGCATCATGTTGATGAGACCGCGAACGAGCACGATCACCACGGCGACCATGACCAGAACGGCGAGGATGTTGAAGACGGTTGCCATAGTGTATTCCCAGTTCGGTTGGTTCAGGCGCGTTTGGCAAGGAAGCGGTAGAGCATCGATGCGGGCAGGATGCGTTTGAGCACCGCGCCGATCTTAGCCGGCACTGTTACCACATAGTGCGGGCGCGGGCGCCGCGACAGAAGTGCATGGCGAAGCGCCGCATGAACCACTTCCGGGCCAGGTTTCAGCTTCGATTGGCTGCCGCCGGCCCGCAGCCTTTCCAGTTGCGCCTCATAGTCGAGGCGGTGGACTGAGTTCTCGTGATCGATGTTCTTCAGGAACCAGGGAAGCGCATTGCTGGCGATTTTCGACGTTACCGGCCCGGGCTCGATCAGCGAGACATGGATGCCGCTGCCCCTAAGTTCCTGATGCAGGCACAGCATCAGACCCTCCAGCGCGTGTTTCGAGGCCGAATAGGCGCCGCGAAAGCGCACCGGCGCGAGACCGAGGATCGATGAGCAATGGACGATGCGGCCATGGCCCTGGCGGCGCATTACCGGCACCAGACGGTGGGTCAGGTCATGCCAGCCAAAGAAATTCGCCTCGAACTGCTCCCTGAGCGCCGCCACCGGCAGATCCTCGACGGCGCCGGGTTGAGCGTAAGCGCCATTGTTGAACAGGGCGTCGAGCCGGCCGCCGGAGCGATCGAGCACGGCTGCCACCAGGGCGGCGATGGAATCTGGTTCGCTATAGTCGAGGTAGAAAGCCTCGATGCCGTCAGCCTCGAGTGCGGCGATGTCGTCGGGTTTTCGCGCCGTCGCGAACACCCGCCAGCCTTCGGCCTTCAACGCTCGCGCGCAATAGGCGCCTATTCCCGAAGATGCGCCGGTGACAATGATCGAGCGCAACTCTTCCGCTGGAGAATTCATGGTTTGACGAAGGGTTGCCATTTGCCGCATTCACTTCCCATATTCGCGGCGTCGAGACAATCGAAGGGAGCGCGGGTTCTTGCTGCGGAATATTGTCGCCCTGCGCCGCGTGCTCTACGACGCACTTGGCCATTTCAACACCGATGACGGTTGGGCGATGGCCAGCCATCTGGCGATCACGTCGTTGATGGCGCTGTTTCCATTCCTGATCTTCGCCACGACGCTGGCGAGCTTCCTCGGCGCCCAGGCCTTTGCCGACACGGCTGTGCATCTGGTCTTCGACACCTGGCCCGAACAGATCGCCAAGCCTATCGCGCGCGAAGTGCTCAATGTGCTGACCGTCAGGCGTACCGACCTGTTGACCTACGGCGTGCTGCTTGCCGCCTACTTTGCCTCGAATGGCATCGAGGCGCTGCGCACTTCGCTCAACCGCGCCTATCGCGTCTCGGAAACGCGCGGCATCGTCTACCGCCGGGTGCAGAGCATCATCTTCGTGCTGATCGCGACGGCCGGTTTCCTGGCGATCAGCGTGCTCCTGGTGTTCGCGCCGCTGCTGGCGCGGCTGGCCGAAGCCCATATCGAAGGGATCAAGCCCTATATGGGCACGATCACGCTATGGCGTTATGTCATCGCCTCGGTGGTCATTGTCGGCGGATTGTTTGCCGTGCATTTCTGGCTGCCGGCGGGCAAGCGCCGCTTCGTCTCGCTGGTGCCGGGCATCATCTTCACGCTGGCGGCATGGCTTATCGGTTCGACCGTCTTCGCCACCTATCTCGATCACTTCTCGTCTTATGTGACGACCTATGCTGGCTTGGCGTCGATCATGATCGCGGTGGTCTTCCTCTACATGGTCTCGGCGATCTTCATCCTCGGCGGCGAGCTCAATGCCGCGATCAGCCGTTATCTGGAGGCACGCGCACGGGTCGGTTGAGATTGGTCGGCTGAGATTTGGTCGACCGAGCCGTTGCCAGGCCAACGCCGAATGTCGTGATTGCCATGCCGGCAATCTGCAGCGCATTGAGCTGCTCGTCGAACAAGGCCCAGGCGATGACGGCCGTCACCGCCGGCACCAGGTAGAACAGCGAGGCCACTTTCGACATCTCGCCGTCGCGGATCATCACCATCAGCAGGAAGATGGCGCCGAGCGACAGCACCAGCACCAGCCAGGCCATGGCGAAGATCAATTCGCCGTTGATGACGACCGTGCGGGTCTCGAAGGCGAGCGCGGCGAGGATCATCAGCGAGGCGCCGCCGACATATTGCCACATGGTCGCCGCGACGAGGTCGCCGCCGGAGGCGAAGCGCTTTTGCCAGATGGTGCCGGCGCTCATGCCGAGCACCGACACCAGCGAGGCGGTCAGCGTCGCTGCCGTCACGCCGCCGCCGAGTGCGCCCAGCTTGGGCCACAGCACGATGACGATGCCGATGAGACCGATACCAAGGCCGGCCCAGTGACGCGGCAGGATCGCCTCGCCGAGAAACTTGCCGGCAAGCACGGCCGTGATCAGCGGCTGCAGGCCGACGATGAGGGCCGAAAATCCGGCCGGCATGCCTCGGTGGATGGCCCAGAAGACGGCGCCGAGATAGACGCCGTGCATCAGGATGCCGGCGCCGGTGGCGTGCAGCGCTTCAGTGCGGGTGGCTCTTTTCGAACCCAGCACGAGCATCAGGACGCCGAGCAGGATCGCAGCCAGGACAAAACGCGCGGCAAGGAAGGTGAACGGCTCGGCCCATGGCATGGCGTAGCGCGCGCCGATGAATCCGGTCGCCCACAGGACAACGAAGGTGGCGGGGATGAACCGCTTGATGCTGTGCATGTTCCGGAGACCGCCACGCTGGGGAGAAATTGATCGTGGCGCTGCTCTAATGCGGTTCAAGCCGGCGCGCAAAATGAAACGATTGATCCATGCATCACTGGAATTCAACGGCCGGCGAATTCGGCAGGCGGTTTCCTGGCCTCACCGGGATCAAAGCCCGACCATCCGCCTGACGTCGTCCGCTGATGCGCCGGCATCGCGCAAGGCGGCAAGGCCGGTGTCGCCGAGGCTCTTCGACAGCTTTCGTCCATCCGGCCCGAGGATGAGACGATGGTGGAAATAGGCCGGTTGCGGCAATCCGAGGAGTTCCTGCAGCAGGCGCTGGACGCCGGTGGCGGAAAACAGATCCTGGCCGCGCACGACATGGCTGACGCCTTGCAGCGCATCGTCCATGACGACGGCGACGTGGTAGCTGGTCGGGATATCGCGGCGCGCCACGATCACGTCGCCCCAGTCCTGCGGCCGGGCTTCGACGGAGCGAGACGCGACGAGCGTCTCATCGGCGAATTCGGCCCATGCGAGGTTCTTGCCGACCCGCGCCGTGGCGGCGCCGACATCCAGTCGCCAGGCGAAAGGCGCATTCTCGGCGATCCGTCGCTTGCGTTCCTTCACCGGCAGCGCCTTGTCGGCGGCGGGGTAGAGTGGCACGCCGTCGGGGTCGTGCGGCCAGTCGCGCCCGCGCTCCTCGCTGTCGGTGATGAAGGCCCGGATTTCGCCACGGCTCATGAAGGCGGGATAGACGAGCTCTTCCTCGATCAGCCGCTCGAGCATCGCTCGGTACTCGGCGAAATGCTCGGACTGGCGCCGCACGGGCTCTTCCCAGCCAAGCCCCAGCCATTTCAGATCGGCAAGCACGCCCACCTCGAATTGCGGCGTGCAGCGCGTCGTGTCGATATCCTCGATTCGCAGCAGCAGGCGGCCGCCGGCGGCACGCGCCAAGTTCTGATTGAGCAGCGCCGAATAGGCGTGGCCGAGATGCAGGTCGCCGTTGGGGCTGGGGGCGAAGCGGAATGTCAGGAGTGTCATCTCTCCGGCGGCAATCCTGTTTTGCGGCGCTTCGCCAATTGCTACCTTGTCGAGGGTCAAGGAACAAGAAAGCATGCAACGCATCGCCACATCAGACGACCTTGCCCGGGGGCTCGATGCGCTTTGCGTGATCGACCCGCGCCTGGAAAAGGTGCGCGGCATGGCTGGCGAGGTGCCGTTGCGGCTTTCCGAGCCTGGGTTTCGAAGCCTTGCCTCGATCATCGTCTCGCAGCAGGTGTCCCGCGCCAGCGCCGATGCGATCTTCGGCCGGCTGACGAAATTGGTCGATCCGCTGACGCCGCAGGCGATCCTCACCGCCGGCGAAGACATGTTTCGCGAGGCCGGCCTGTCGCGGCCGAAGCAGCGTGGGCTCATTGCCATTGCCCAGGCGGTGGCCGACGGCCTCGACCTTCATCACCTTTGTTCGCTCGATGCCCAGGAGGCGATCGCGGCGATGACGGCGGTGTCTGGCATCGGCCCATGGACGGCGGAAGTGTATCTTCTGTTTGCCGCCGGCCACCCCGACATTTTTCCGGCGCGCGACGTCGCCTTGCAGAGCGCGGTCGGTCATGCGCTCGGTATCGAGCCGCGTCCGCCGGAGAAAACACTGATCGCATTGGCCGAATCATGGAGCCCGTGGCGAGGTGTCGCATCGCGGCTTTTCTGGTCCTATTATCGCGAAACCAGAGGGCGGGATGCCGTGCCACCCGCCTGAATTCGCAAAAAAGCATAAAAATCATGCTTTTTTGGCGTTTCAGCGACGCGACAATCCGCTTCACATCCCTGTCATGTCGGGCTTACAGTATCCGCGCCGATCGGTTCGAGAACTAGGAGGTAAACGAGGTGACGGTTGCCGTATCTCCGGATGGGCTTCCAGCGCTGGTGCTGAATGCGGATTACCGTCCGCTCAGCTATTACCCCTTGTCGCTCTGGTCCTGGCAGGATGCCATCAAGGCGGTGTTCCTCGACCGGGTGAACATCGTCGCCGAATACGAGCACGCCGTCTCCTCGCCGACCTTCTCGATGAAGCTACCGAGCGTCGTCAGCCTGAAGGCCTATGTGAAGCCGTCCAGGCATCCGGCCTTCACCCGCTTCAACGTCTTCCTGCGCGACCGCTTCCAGTGCCAGTATTGCGGCACGCCGGAGGATCTGACCTTCGATCACGTCATCCCCCGCCATCGCGGTGGCGCGACGACGTGGGAGAATGTCGTTGCCGCCTGTTCGCCCTGCAATCTCAGGAAGGGCGGCATGATGCCGGCGCATGCGAAGATGTGGCCGCTGCAGAAGCCGTTCCAGCCGACGGTGCATGATCTGCACAACAACGGCCGCCTGTTCCCGCCCAACCATCTGCATGAAAGCTGGATGGATTATCTGTACTGGGATGTCGAACTGGAGCCTTAGAGTTCGGCACAAATCCGCCATGCTGGCCGCCTGACGCAGCTTTCTGCGCTTCCGGTGCTCACGTACTTCCTTTCCGCATGTCCTGGTCGGAAAACCGGAACCACTTTTCCGGGACATGCTGGATGTACGGTCCGCTCCGGTTCTCGAAAGCTGCGCCATCCGACTCAGCCTGCCGAATTTTTGCGCGAACTCCGCGTCGCGCTGGTTCAGTCGAACTGGCTCAGTCGCGGGTGAGAGCGCCGCGGAAGGCGACGGCGGCCAGGACAAGGCTGGCGATGGCGTTCCAGCCGGCCAGCGACAGGCCGAGGATGCGCAGCGCCGCCTTGTCGCAGGAGGGCGGCACGAATTTGTCGAGCGCGTCGAGCACGCCCTTGCCGCCGGTGTCCACCGGTCCGGCGCCCGCGGTGCAATCGGTCGGGCCGGCCCACCACTGCCATTCGACGCCTGAGTGATAGACGCCGAGATAGAGGCCGTAGAGCATCAGCAGGCCGCCGACGGCCAGCAGGCCGCGCGTCAGCCATGCCGGCGCGTGCAGCATGGATGCAAGCACCGCCAGCAGCATCAGCGGCACGCCGATGTAGTAGGGCGTGCGCTGTTCAAGGCAGAGATGGCAGGGGATGTAGCCGCCGAGATACTGGAAGCCGAGCGCCGAGCCGACGGTGGCGGCCATGGCGATGGCGAGAAACAAGGCCGTGCGCGTCCGCTGGCGTCCGGTGTCGACATTCATGGTCGCTGTCATGGGTTTTCGTCCGTTGAGTTCGCCGCCGGCCCTTTATCCATGTCGTCCCAACACCGCTGGGCACTTTTGGGCGACATGGACTAGAACGCGTATTTGACGAGGATATAGAGCAAAATCAGGGCAGCCGCTCCGGCGCCCGCGATCAGTCCGAGGCGCTTTTCGATGAACACGCGGATCGACTCGCCATAGCGGCGCAGCAGCCATGCCAGCAGCAGGAAGCGGGCGCCGCGCGCCACGATGGCCGAGATGATGAAGATCAGCAAATTGACGTGCAGGGCGCCGGCAAGGATGGTGACGACCTTGATCGGCGGCAGGTGCGCGAGACCGGAGGTAACGAGCAGCACCAGCATCAGGCCGGTGCCAGAATTCTGCCAGCGCTCGAAGGTCGACAGGCCGCCGAAATGCTCCAGGATCGGACGGGCGATGGCGTCGTAGGCGAAATAGCCGATCATCCAGCCGGCGATGCCGCCCAGCACCGAGGCGGCCGTGGCGGTCAGCGCATAGCGGTAGGCGCGGTCGGGGCGTGCCAACGCCATCGGCAGATAGAGCACATCGGCCGGCACGAAGAAGAACGAGCTTTCAATGAAGGCGATGATGGCAAGCCACCATTCCGCGGATTTCCTTGCCGCCAGCGACAAGGTCCAGTCGTAAAGTCCGCGAAGCATCGGCACTCCTAATGCGTGTCGTCCAAAAGTGCGCAGCGGTTGGGGGGCATGCAGAAACAAAGACCCAAAGCGCGCCATCTATCCCGTCAGACGCGCAGCACTTTGATGCGCCGCCTGTCTAGAAAGATTTTCCGCGCTGCACAATGGCAGTCCCGTCACGAAATCGAAAGGCGCAGTATGGTCGCATCCGGGCCGTCGACAATTGGCCAGTTGACGAACAGGCCTCCAACCGTATAGTCCGCGCCCATCCAGGCCTCCCGGCCTGAGCCCCTATGGCGGAATTGGTAGACGCGCTCGACTCAAAATCAGGTTGCGTCTACCTTCAGTACTCAGGGCAATAGGAGTGGAGTTCAATAGGTTAGGAGCTAAGGGCCGTTCAATTCTCAATCTGTCACCTTCGACCTAGGTGCAGCATGAGAGCGTTGAGAGGTCAATGACTTGATGCTTTGCGGGTGTGGTGAAACTGGTAGACGCGCTGGATTCAAAATCCAGTTCCGAGAGGAGTGCCGGTTCGACCCCGGCCACCCGCACCACTCACCTTTAGACTATGAATCTGGGGGGCAGGAGTTCGAATCTCTTCGGGCGCGCCATTCCAAACGATTGAAATCGCTAACATTTTTCGCGATCAACCGGCCGCGGCACCGGCTTAATTTTTGAGAATTCAGCCGGTTTTTCAGCCGGTTTTGAAAGAACGGACATTCCTTCGAGTCATGTCGCAGGTTGGCGTAGCCGCGAATGCGATCGGCACGCCGGCGATGCTGCTACGCATCACCCCGGCCTTCAAGGGCTGCTCCGGCCACATCGAATGCCTAGTCCGCCGATCCGACGACAGCGATTGCCTGCCTTTGTGGAAGGCAAAATCGATGGCGGACGAGCTGTGCGTCACAAAACATTGTGGAGCAATCGTGAGGATTTCGATCTCGACTGCTTAATGCCATATCTGTGAGTTTTTATCTCTGCACCGTGGCGACCTATATTGGGAGTTTTTATGTCACTCAGTCGCGCTGAAGTGTACGACCTTTCGATATTCCTGCTCATCGTACAGCATCGCAGTTTTAGAAAGGCTGCGGACAATCTAGGCGTAACCGCATCAGCACTCAGCCACCGGGTGAAAGCGCTTGAAGAGCGACTTGGTGTAAGGTTGCTAAACCGTACAAGCCGAAGTGTTGCTCCAACAGTGGCAGGAAGCGCGCTTGCCGAAAAAGTGAGTGCGGGCCTCGATCTTATCAATTCCGGCTTGGAAGAACTGCACGGGCACCACGAAGGGACCGCCGGTAGTGTGCGGTTGAATGTACTGCGCGATGCGTCGACTTTACTTCTGCGCCCGGCATTGCCGATCT
>NZ_MZXV01000029.1 GCF_003253745.1 Mesorhizobium kowhaii | reverse complement strand
GCGCTCGGCTTCCCGAGTCCGATCTGGCCCATACGATGAAATGCCGACGTAGAGCGCCTTGCCTTGCCGCACCATCTGCACGAGCGCGGCGATGGTTTCTTCGAGCGGAACATCTAATGTCGGGCGGTGGGAATAGAAAATATCGACATATTCGACACCCATTCGCTTCAGGCTCTGTTCGAGCGATGCAAGCAGGTGCTTGCGGGATCCACCCGCCCCATAAGGACCCGGCCACATATCCCAACCGGCTTTCGAGGAGATGATCATCTCGTCGCGGTGGCTCGAAAAGTCCTTTTTGAGAACCAGTCCGAAATTCTCTTCCGCCGACCCGTAGGGCGGGCCATAATTGTTCGCCAGGTCGAAATGAGTGACACCCTTGTCGAAGGCACGCCGGATCACCGCCCGGCCGGTCCCGAAGACATCTTGACCACCGAAGTTCTGCCACAGGCCCAACGAAATCGGCGGGAGCTTCAGCCCCGACCGACCACAGCGGCGGTAGGCAATCGCGTCGTATCTCTTGGTATCTGCAACGTACATTCAAGCCTCGTATTTGCATTGCATGCGGCATTTCGGTCCATCGGCCGCGCAGCATTCGACAGGTTGAATACCATCGTCGATTAATGAATCAATGGGTGAGAGGTAATCAGATCAGTGAGTTACGCTCATCGATGGTCAATTGATTGTCACCCATGGTCCGACCTCCGCAAAAGTTCATTTCAGCGGATTGATCTCGCGTATCACCTGAATGAGGGCACTGATCCCGAAGGGGAGTTGCCGGCGACTCGAATAGTACATGGACAATGGCGGGCCGATTGAAGACCATTGCGGCAGTGCCACTTCCAGCCGTCCTGCTGCAAGGTGAGGGCTCGCGAGCTTTTCCAGGCAATAAAACAGACCAATACCGTCGATCGCAGCATTGATGGCGAAGGCCGACTCACTTGAGATGAGTGAGCCGGGAACGTCGATCTCGCGCCGATCGTCGCCGTGCTCGAATTCCCATTTGTAAATCTGCCCTCGCCCCGTGCGGATGCGGATACATTGATGGGAACGAAGATCGTCAGGCAATTCCGGCCGACCGCGGCGCTCGAAGTAAGCCGGCGCGCCGACGACCACCCACTTGAGTGGCGGCGTCAATGGAATGGCGATCATGTCCTCCGGTATCGTGCCACCATATCTGAGACCAGCGTCGAAGCCTTCCGCTGTCACGTCGACGAAGTGATCGTCGACGGCGATCTCCAGTTCGATATTGGGAAAGCGCTGCAAGAAGATCGGCAATGCCGGGCGCAGAAGTAAAGTCGACGCATCGCGCAGTACATTCAACCGCACACTACCGGCGGTCCCTTCGTGGTGCCCGTGCAGTTCTTCCAAGCCGGAATTGATAAGATCGAGGCC
>NZ_MZXV01000063.1 GCF_003253745.1 Mesorhizobium kowhaii | reverse complement strand
TGTTTGATCCCAGGCTCACATGACGATGCTGAGGTCAAGAGGTGTGTTAGGGCGGCATCGTGGTTGCTCCCAATTTGGCGGCGGAATCCAGAGCTGGGCCCGATTGCGTGACACGGCTCGGTCAATCGAGCCTAGTCAAACTCACATACGGTCGCCGCTTGGGGCGGCTGCACCAATATCCCGCTTGCGGCGGCAGGGGCCCAGAAGGCGAGACCCGTCTTTGATACGGCATTCCAGCCAGCTGGGATCTCGGTTCGCCTCCTGGATCCGCCGAGGCTGATCAGGCCTCGAGGGATGAGTGTATCGGTGTGATCTCGTCAGACAGCCTTCATGACGGCACCTTCGATGACGACGCCCGCGGTCACGTATTTCCACAGCGCCACGAGCAGCTTCCTTGCAAGGGCGACGATGGTTGTCTTTTTGAGGCGCCCCTGATTGCGCATCACGCGTTCGTGGAACCAGCGGGTAAGCGCTGAACTCGGTTGATTGCGCAGCCACAGCCAGGCCAACTCGATCATCGTCGTTCGCAGCCGGGGGTTGCCGGCCTTCGAGACGCCTTGCTCGTGCTGGACCGATCCGCTCTGCCAAGGCGTCGGCGCGAGCCCGGCATAGGCGGCGACCTGCCGGCGATTATCGAAGTGCCGGAACAGCCCTTCCGCGTAGAGGATGGCGGCACACTCGGGGCCGATACCCTTGAGATCGAGCAATGTCGCTGCTGGAGTTTCGGCGACTTCGATTGCCAGCAGAGCGTCGCGCTCGGCCTGCACCTCTTTGATCTGGGCTATCACCAGTTCGAGTCGGTCGAGCTCGCGACGGATTTGCCCCTTCAGATGTTCAGGCAGTGCGCGGCCGTCGCCGGTCCTCAATTCCTCAAGCCGATGTCGCCGGTCACGTCGCAGCGGCTCGTAGCCGGTGATGCCCTGAGCAAACAGCAGGCCCTTGATCCGGTTGACATGGCAGGTCCGCTCACCAACCAGAACCTTGCGTTCACGGCCGATGCGCCGATGGTCCTCCTCCTTGACGCTCGGTACCCTAACTATCGCGCACACGCGCGGCTCGCCTCGTTTGTAGGCGAGCAGCGCACGCACCAACGCCTCACCATCGATCTTGTCGGTCTTGGCACGACGCCGCCGGCGCGACGTGGCAATGGAGGCGGCGTCGACGACATGGCTTTCGATCCCCTCGGCCTCCAGGATTCGATGGATCCAGAAGCCGTCGAGACCCGCCTCCTGAATGACCACAAGCGCAAAGTGCCGGCCGGTGCGCGCCTGTGCCTTGTCCTGAAGCTGGGCAAAGCGTGCCAGCAGTCCCGTGATATCGCCGCCGCGTACCGCATGTTTCGATATCTTCTCCCCACTGCCCGGCGACAGCGAAGTGATCAACCAGGTCGACTTACTGAGTTCC
>NZ_MZXV01000079.1 GCF_003253745.1 Mesorhizobium kowhaii | reverse complement strand
GGCCGATCTCCTGGCATTTCGCGCCGGTTATCCTATTGCCCAGCATCAAAAGACTTGCCGCATTTCTTAACCCGATAAGCCTGGGGAGCCGGAGCGTCACGCCCCCACCCACATACGTCCCAATGGCAACTTCGGGAAACCCGAGCTGGGCATCCTCGGACATGATAAGAAAATCAGCAGAGGTCGCGATTTCCGCCCCCCCGCCAACGGCATAACCGTGCACCTCGGCAATGACGGGCGTTGTCATCGTTTGAATCCGCTCGCACACGCGCTGGCCGAGCATAATATAAACCTCGCGCTCTTCGCGGGTCCGCTCGCCGGACTTATGGGCCTTCATGTCGGCACCAGCGCAAAACGCCCGGCCATTTCCGGACAAGACTACGCACCGGACATTGGGGGCCTGGTCGGCATAATTCAGGGCATCCAACGTCTGTTGATACAGGGCTTCGTTGACAGCATTTAACCGTTCAGGACGGTTGAAGATGATGTGAAACGCTTGATTTTCTTGCTTCGTCACGACTTCGTTCATGGACGATCTCTCTGAGACGACTAAACTTCTAAAATCAAACTTCGCCGAATAATTATTCCGCGTCCAACATTGTTTTGACATAGATTGATCGCGAATGAGCAACAATGCCAAGGCAAATGCCTGCTCGATCCCAGCTCTGCCGTTTGCCATCACGTCGTCATTGCACTTGAGCCAGTCGGAATTTGTCCTGGTTCCCCAGATCTCAGATTTTCGCGGCACGGAACAACTCGCCCGTCGTCATCATTGCCCAGATGCGGCAAATGCGGTCGCTGTGATTGGGCCGATTCCGGGGACCGAGGCGAGCAATCGGCAAACAGGATGATTGCGATGAATCTGCACCAGCCGATCATCAATCTCGCCAATGCGCGTGTTCAGTTCGCCGAGCTGAGTAATCAGGGTACTGATCGCAAAGCAGGCTTCAATCGGCATCGCCTCGCGGACCTCTTCGAAAGCAATCGCAAGGCTATCGATGCGGTGCCGCCCTTGCGGGGTGATCAGACCGTACTCCGCCAGATGGGCTCGGATCGCGCACGCGACCATTGTCCGCTGCCGCACCAGGAGGCCGCGGGCTCGGTGCAACATCAGGAATGCCTGATCTTGCTCGGACTTGATCGGCACAAACCGCGTGCCACGTCGAGAGACAGCCTCACAGACGGCCGCGCATCCGCAGCGTCGTTCTTCGCTCCCCGGCGAACGTATGGCTTAGACGGTGGAATGAGCCGCACGTCGTGTCCGAGCTTTCTGATCTCCCGAGCCCAATAGCGACCGGAGGCGCAAGCCTCGATACCGACCAAGCAGGGTAACAGTACGCCGAAGAACGGCAGAGGTAATGTCACGTTATCTGGCTCTGACCGCGCTGAGGCCTGTATGGCGGATGTCAGTTGCCCACGGTGACGACTTTCCACTCTGCCATGGCTTGCAGGCGGTGAAGATGGATCTGAATGGCGGAGCG
>NZ_MZXV01000031.1 GCF_003253745.1 Mesorhizobium kowhaii | reverse complement strand
CAAGCACGCCGTTGCAGATACAGCCACTCGTGCTCAAAGACCTTGAAGCCCAAGGAATCATGAAGCGACCGATGGTGGTACGTGATGGTAAGCTCTGGTGCCCGATTTCCGAGGCACCGATGTCGACCGAGTTTGCCATATCGCGCTTTGCCGTTCCGTTTATAAGGCAAGGCGGCTGGGCCATGTTCTGCGATTGTGACGTCCTGTTTCTGAAGGATCCAGTCAAGCTGCTCGACCTAGTCGATCCTTCCTACGCGATTATGGCGGTTAAGCACCAGCAACGCGAATCCGAAGCGGTCAAGATGGACGGACAAACGCAGACGTTCTATCGCCGCAAAAACTGGTCGTCGGTCGTTTTGTGGAATCTAGATCATCCCGCCAACAAACGGCTGACCAACGAGATGCTTAATACGTGGCCCGGACGTGACCTCCATGCCTTCAAATGGCTTGAGGACCACGAGATCGGGGAATTGCCTCTGGCATGGAACTACCTCGTAGGGGCTTCGGCTTCCGAACTCGACCCCGCCGATGTCTCGCTGGCGCACTACACGCTCGGCGGTCCGTGGTTTGCGGGCTGGTCCGGCGCCACGCAATGGGACGAATTGTGGAGCCGAGAAGAGAGCATTCTGCGCGCGTTTGAGGAACATGCGGTTCAGATTCCCGCATGAAAACTCCTCTTTCGGATCTCTTGCCAACCTTCTCAAAGCCAATTCTTCGCTTGCCCAGGGTCACGGGTCCCGCCTTGGTGATGGGGTCGGCGCCGGATTTTCGCCTCCCGGAGGGACATGATGCCGATTGGGCACTTGTGACCGTCAATGCTTCCCAGCTTTTGGCGGAAACCTTCGGCCTCCCCGTTCCTGATATCGCCCTGATCCGCCGCGGCATTTTAGTCGGCGAGAGCGAGCAGGATTTTTACAAGCGTGATTTGTTAAAAGGACGGCAGGCAAAGCATCTGATCATCCCGGTTTGGCCGGACGTTGAGGACAAGCTGAAAGCCGGTTGTCGCACCTTCAATTATCGTTATGACACCTTGCAGGCGCTTACCAAATGGCAGCTTGCCAACATCGTCTGGCGGCTTAGCGGCAAATATCATGTGTCCCGCGGCTGGCACCGGAAAATCTCCACCGGAGCCTTCGCGATCATGCTGGCGCGTTTCGCCGGTTTCGCTCCTGTTGTAGTCAGCGGGTTTTCCCTATCCCAAGCCGGGCATGGATACGACACCCGAAATGCCTTTCGATATCATGCCGACGAAGATGCGGATTTGCTTCGACGGGTGGTGAGAAGAGGCGAGCCAATCTACGCAGAGGATAGAGACTTCGCTGTAGAAAGTGGATTGCCCTTGTGGCAGGGACAGATGCCATGACGACGACAGCTGCAGGCCAATGGCGAATGGCGAGATACTCGAGCCAGTACGGCATTGCTTAGCATTTTCTAAAAGCGCGTAATGATGGTGAGGCCAAGCGGCGACAGTGACCAAGGATTTGAGGCTTCGTCTTTG
>NZ_MZXV01000081.1 GCF_003253745.1 Mesorhizobium kowhaii | reverse complement strand
GCAGCGGTGGCGTAACCGGCGGACCGCCCTGCTCTCGCCAGGACAGGATCAGCCGACCTTCCTCTAGGGTCGGCTCGATCGTCCAGTCGATCCGGATCGAGCCCTTGTCGTTGGAAAACGCACCGTACTTCACCGCATTGGTCGCGAGTTCGTTGAACGCGATGCCAAGGGCCAGCGCCGCCTTTGTCGAGAGGCGGATATTGTCGCCTGTTATCACCAGTCGCTCCGCTCGCCCGTCGGTGACGCCGAACGGTTCCAGGGCATCGTGGAGCACATCGAGCAGTCCGGCGCTGTGCCAGTTTTCGCGGGTCAGCAAATTGTGCGATCGGGAGAGCGCAAACAGCCGAGACTCAACGGCTTCGCGGATCGCTTTCGGATCGGAATTGGCTCGCGATGCCTGCCAGACGATCGACTGCACCGTTGCCAGCGTGTTCTTCACACGATGGTTCAGTTCGTCGATGAGCATTTTGGATTGTGCCTGTTCCTCCTTGTGTCTGGTGAGATCGACGAAGGAGGTAAAATACTGGACCACGGCGCCGCGCTTGTCCTGGACAGGACTGGCAAAAAGGCCCGCCCAGAATTCGCTGCCGTCCTTGCGCCGGTAAAAATTTCCGCACCCGTCTCTGCATTGGCTTCGAACTCCGCCTTGATACGTTTCAGCGCCCTGGCGTCGGTGCTGTCCGCCATCAGGAAATTGAAGGGCTGACCCAGTACCTCTTCCCTGGCGTATCCGGTCAGCGCGAGGAAGGCGTCATTGGCAAAAATGATCGGATTGCCGGGTTCTTTTGCATCGGTGAAAACCATGGCCATTCGTGTTGTCTCCGCGGCAACGACGAACGGGCCAAGGTCGTCGTGAAAGCCCTCGACTTCGGCTTCGGCGTCCTGCTGCTCTTCGGACTTGTCAACTATGCTGGACATGTTGAAGATCCATCTCGCCCGCTAACCCGTGGCGACGCAGTTCGTCTCCAACGGCTTCTTTGGTAGCTCGCTAGGGGGCGAAAGCGCGATCGACTCTTTCAATCGCCAGCGCCCATACACAGGCTGACGACCCTTGCTTTGTACCCGTCTGACAGTCGGTTAGCGAGTCATTCCGTCGCCGAGTTGCGGCCTGGTGCGGCATCTCGAACTTGACCACGGCTCGCTGGAACGAGTGGTCAGAGCCCCTGCGCCGCCGCCTAAGAACACGCAGCGGGCTGCACACCGACCAAAGGCGCTAAGCCGAGGCGCGAGCAACATGTAAGAGAGCGCCAAGAGGGCGCAAGTGCGGTCTTTATCTCACGCGTAGTACGCCCTGCGTCGATTGTTGTCTGCGCGCGCGGGTGGCTCACTCGTTTCGATTGAGGTCGGGAAATCAAAGCTCAGCCCTCGTCTTTGGTCTTCCGAGCTTCCTGTTCGCCCATCTCCTTGCCGTGTTCCTTGGCAAGCTCTTTGGCCTGCTGTGGGGAGACATCTGTCTGCTCGGCGATGCGCAAAGCTTCTTGGTCGGAAATGCGATGGTCTTTGGATGGGGTATTGGCCATTGAATATTCTCCACATCGAGGCCCGC
>NZ_MZXV01000060.1 GCF_003253745.1 Mesorhizobium kowhaii | reverse complement strand
TGTTGGCAAGCGCATTGCCGGCTCCGTCGATCACTGCTGTGCCAGTCAGCGTCAGGTTTTCGAGAAAAGCTCCGAGGGTGAAGCTGACCGACGAGTTGACAAGATCAATGCCGCCATCATCAAGGCTGGTGCCAGGGTTAGCTTCGATCGCTTGGTCGCCGAGATCGTCGACCGTGTAGGTGTCATTGCCGGCACCGCCGTACATCGTGTCAGCACCGAGTCCACCGTTGAGCTGGTCGCTGCCATCACCTCCGTACAGCGTGTCGATGTCGCCCCCCCCAGCCAGTGTATCGTTACCGACGTCACCGTACAGCGTGTCATTGCCTCCGTTCCCGGTCAGCGTGTCGTTGCCATCCAGGCCGCTAAGCACGTTAGCGGCGGCGTTGCCGGTGATCTTGTTGGCAAGCGCATTGCCGGCTCCGTCGATCACTGCTGTGCCAGTCAGCGTCAGGTTTTCGAGAAAAGCTCCGAGGGTGAAGCTGACCGACGAGTTGACAAGATCAATGCCGCCATCATCAAGGCTGGTGCCAGGGTTAGCTTCGATCGCTTGGTCGCCGAGATCGTCGACCGTGTAGGTGTCATTGCCGGCACCGCCGTACATCGTGTCAGCACCGAGCCCACCGTTGAGCTGGTCGCTGCCCGCATTCGCATAGATGATGTCGTTGCCTGCAGTCGGCTTCGGTTGCCCGGGCACGGTTTTGGTCGGCGAGATCGTGTCGTTGCCGGTAGTCCCATGGATCGTCACGCCCGTAATCGTGGGCGTGAAGGTGCCGGCCGTGAAGTTATACGATCCGTTCGCAAACTGCGCGAACTCAACATTTGTGAGAGTATCGGTGCCTTCCCCCGTCACGGTATAGGTCCCCGCACTTCCGGAAATTGTATAGGCGGCGAACGAGCCAAAATAGAAGGCCGTGTCGATATTGTTTCCGCCGTCTATGACATCGTCGCCGTCACCACCCACTAGAGAATCGTTGCCATCACCACCGTCCAGATGGTCCGCAAGGGTTCCTCCGTTCAGCGCGTCATTGCCATCGCCGCCGTAGAGATAGTCGGTTCCGTCATTACCGTTGAGTGTATCGTCGTTGCCGGCCCCGTGGAGCGTGTCGTTGTCGGCGCCACCGTTGAGAGTGTCCTTGCCTTCACCGCCGTAAAGTTGATCATCGCCGGCGTCGCCGTTCAGTATGTTGACTGCAGTGACGGCGTCCCCGCCGCCCGTCTGTGGATCATACTCGGCAAAAAGAATGTCAGCCTCGTTGCCACCACTCAGCGTGTCGTCGCCAGATCCGCCATAAAGGACATCAAGGCCGTCGCCGCCCGTCAGTATGTCATTGTCGGCTCCGCCGTTCAGCGTGTCGTCGCCAAGATCACCCGCCAACGTGTCGTTGCCGGTGCCGCCATAGATCTGGTCGTTGCCGTCCAGGCCAGACAGCGTATCATCGCCGCCGACGCCATAAATGATGTCGGCCTCGGCCGTGACCGGACCCGACAAGGTAGCATTGGTGTCGTTGCCCGGCGTCCCGGTCAGGACAGTGAACGTCCCGTCGAGGAAGTCCGTGGTCTGCAAATCATTGATG
>NZ_MZXV01000003.1 GCF_003253745.1 Mesorhizobium kowhaii | reverse complement strand
GTGCGCGTCCATAAACGGCTGTTTTCCCGGAGTTTTCAGGGGTCTTTGGCCTGCTGAGGCGATGTTTTGGGGACGGGTGATGGTACAAGTGCATGGAGGTCGCTGCCGGGGGGCGATCTGGCGGCAATGGGGTCATAGGGGTATCGGCCGGCGCTCGCCGGCGTGCTCCTGAACGCAGCCCGATGACTGGGGGTCAGGTCGATCTGAGGCGGGTGAAGAGGGCGAGATTGTAAGCGACCACCGAGGACCAGACGTAAGCCTTGAAGTGGTTGAGCCCGCGCCAGGTGCAGCGGGCCAAGCCATAGGCGCGCTTCAGGCAGGAGATGCTGGCCTCGATACCAGCGCGGAAGTTGCGCAGCTTGCGATAGACCCAGCGGCTGCTGACCATGTCTTCGATGCTGAGGGCGCTCTTCTTGTGGAACGCCATATCGCGCACGCCCCAAGCCTTGGCTTGGCGCAGATTGGCGCGGCTGGCATAGCCGCCGTCGGCCGCCGCCTGACGCGGCGGCTCGCCGTAAAACGCGATGTGGCGCTCCAGCATTAGCAGCAGACGCTCGCTGTCGGCTGGGTTGCCCGCTTCGATGACGAGATCGAGGATCAGTCCGCTGCGACCGGTGGTCAGATTGATCTTGTGACCATAATCGACGTCGCGGCTGCCCTTGACGATGATATCGGCATGCGGCTCGAACAGGCTCACCAGCTTCTCGCCGGCCGGGACCGGCTCGCCTGCCAGGACCCGCCGTTCGGTCTGGGCGATGATCCGCTCGATCAGCGGCCGGTAGTGGCGGACTTGGGCCTGCCACAGTTCAACGGCCGGGCTCGCCGCCAGGGTCGGTTGCTCAGCCGCCTGCTGGAGATAGCCCAAGGTGGTGCGTGTGATCCTGAGCAGCTCGCGGTAGTGCTTCACCCGTTTCGGGCGACCGCGGGTATATTCGATCGCCCGGGACCGCTTCTTCGCCGCGCGGCAGTGATCGTGCCATGGGATGGCGCTGCCCAGTGCATCCGCGTGCTGCAACAGCCGCACCATCACCCGCACAGCGTCCCATAACAGGCTGCTGTCGCTCGGCTCGTGGACGAGTGCGGCGGTGACGGTGCTGTCCACGCGCACGACCTTGGCGCTTTCCAGCTTCTCTCGCCTGGCGCTTGCCAGCAGTACTTTGTTGATCTCTTCCCAAGTCGGCGCCCGGATCGCGCTGATCGTCTTGTGCAGGACTGATTTCTTTGGGCTCCACCCCCATGGCAGCCGGGCAAAAGCCCGGAACGAGGCGGAATCCTCCAAGTGAAAGGCCAGTTCCTGATAGCTTAGTTGGCGATGCTGCTTGAGCAGCGCGCAGCGCAGCACAGCCTCAGCCGGCAGGCCCTCGCGGCCGGTCTCCTTGAGACCGTGCCGGCGCAGGTCCCGCGTCACCAGGCTCAAAAGCTCGCGATGCTCGTCCAGCCATTGCGACATGGCTTTCAATTCACAGCCGATCTCGTGTCCGGCGAAAAGATCAAATACACTGGATTGGACGGTGCGTTCTTGGCGCATTGTCGGCTCCGGCGGTGGCAGAAACGCTTTGGAATCAGTGGCTTGATCTCGAAGTGTATCTGAAACCGCCGGGCCTTGCCTGCCCAAAATCAGGATTCATTCAATAATATCAGCAGCTTGCCGTTT
>NZ_MZXV01000033.1 GCF_003253745.1 Mesorhizobium kowhaii | reverse complement strand
AACCGGGATGCCTTTAGCCTTGAGCTCCTCGACTGCTGCCGTGATCTTAGGATGGTCCGGAGCCACCATGCCTATCGCGTGACAGCGCCTACCAAGATCCTTGAGGGTAGCCGCCAGGTCCTCGGGCGAATGTGAGCGCGCGAATTCGATGGAAGGCCTGCCATCGAAGGACTCGGCCGAACTAACCGCTGCTTCGACCTCGTGCACGAATTCTTGGTAGAAATGCTGGGCCGGCTTTCTCAGGATGAAGCCTAGCCGGTACCGCGGCAGGTCCGGTCGCCAGCGCTGTTTGATGAGACCCGCGTTATGATGGCCGATCGCGCGAGCGGCTTCGTGGACCCGCCGCACGGTCTCCTCCCTCACTGGAAGGCGAGCGTTCAGCACCCGATCGACCGTTGCCACGCTCACCCCGGCTTCGCGGGCGAGATCGGCAATTGTGGGGCGCTTGGTCATGGGTCCAATTCTGAATAGTTCTAACGCCGGCTGACTCTCTGTCATCCAGCGTTCGGCGAAGGTTTTGGGCGGCAAAGTGCAAACGTCCGCATACGCCATGATCGATAGCGTATGCTACGAACAGCAATCCAAGCGTAACCGGGCGCGTATCTATGTATAGGTCGTTTGCCTAGGGAGCCTGTAACTTTGCACTCACGCATTTGGCGCTTCTGATTTCATCGCCCGGGGAGGCGTTGTTTGGAGGCCTGCTAGTCGATCGTTTGGTCTTGTGACCAGCCCGGTGACTTAATAGGTAGCGAAGCTGTGATTTACGCGGCGGGGCCGGTTTAATGCCCAGCAAACCGATGACCGCAGAAGGCGGCTTTCATCTGCGCTTGGTCCAATTCGCCTTCCCAGCGGGCGACGACGAGCGATGCCACCGCGTTACCGACGACATTCGTCAGCGCCCGGCATTCGGACATGAAGCGGTCGACGCCAAGGATCAGCGCCATGCCAGCAACGGGAACACTGGGTACTACGGCGAGCGTAGCGGCCAGCGTGATGAACCCCGCACCTGTTACACCTGCTGCACCCTTCGAGGAAAGCATCGCAACGAG
Source organism: Mesorhizobium kowhaii (assembly GCF_003253745.1). Classification (GTDB taxonomy): domain Bacteria; phylum Pseudomonadota; class Alphaproteobacteria; order Rhizobiales; family Rhizobiaceae; genus Mesorhizobium; species Mesorhizobium kowhaii. The sequence continues at coordinate 716 of NZ_MZXV01000033.1, read as the reverse complement.
CAACAGGAAAATCTGATCGGTAACCGACAAATGCGTGTTCGTCGCCTGGGCGATGAAGAGGGCCGCCAGCGTCATGTAGATATTGGTGCCGTCCAGGTTGAAGGAATATCCGGTTGGGATGACGAGACCCACGACCGAACGCTTGGCGCCGGCCTTCTCCATCTTCTCCATGAGCGAGGGCAGCGCCGCTTCCGAGGAGGACGTTGCCAGGACAAGCAGCAGCTCTTCCTTGATGTAGCGGATGAGCGAAAGGATCGAGAAGCCGTTGTAGCGGCAGACCGCGCCAAGAACGCCGAACACGAAGAGGAAGGCGGTGAAATAGAACGTCCCGACCAGCATCGCGAGGTTGACGATCGACCCGATGCCATATTTGCCGGTCGTGAAGGCCATTGCGCCGAAAGCGCCGATCGGGGCGGCCTTCATCAACAGGCTGACGAGCTTGAAAACGGGGGCGATAAGCGCCTGGAGAAAGCAAACGACTGGCTTGCCCGTCTCTGCGACCATGGCCAGGGCGATGCCGAACAGAACCGAGAAGAACAGGACCTGCAGGATGTTGCCTTCGGCGAAGGCACCAACGATCGTTGACGGGATGATGTTCATCAGGAAGCCGGTCACGGACTGCTCGTGGGCCTTGGCGGCATAGGTGTTGACAGTCGAGGCATCGAGCGAAGCCGGATCGATGTTGAGGCCGGCGCCCGGCTGAACGACATTGGCGA
>NZ_MZXV01000018.1 GCF_003253745.1 Mesorhizobium kowhaii | reverse complement strand
CCCGCGACCGAAGATCCCCGCTCAATGCTCTTCCCATCGTCCACCTCCATCGAGGTGGATGTTGAATCAGCACAAAACGCACCCGTCACATCACAATCGATTCATCGATCACAGGACGTGCTCTAGTAATCAACGCACCAATCGTGCTTGAGGGCACACTTGTGTGCTCGCGCAGTGTTTCGTGGATTGATTGGCCTGCGGTGACCTTCAACAGAGATTTTTATGACGAAGTACTTTTGCTTACAGCCTGATTTGCTGCAATTTTTAAGGTCGCGTGGCCGGGCAGGTACCAACGCCCGGCCACGCTTCCTGCGGGCGTTGTTCCTGCCGCTGGTGATTTGGGCCAGTACCCCATTCCTTGCACACGCGCAGGAGCAAAGCGCCTCTGCCCGCAGTGTTGAGCGCGAGCCGCTGAACGAAATGCAGATGGAGGTGCTGGTGGCGCGCATCGCGCTCTATCCCGATGAACTGGTCGCTGCGATCGCAGCTGCGTCTCTGTATCCCCTGCAGATCGTTGAAGCCGAAAGGTATCTGGACTTGGTCAACACCCAGCCGGAGACGAAGCCCGACAAAAACTGGGACGGGAGTATCATATCGCTCATGAATTATCCCGAGATCATCAAGATGATGAACGATGATCTCAAGTGGACTCAACAGATGGGAGACGCGGTGGCCTATCAGCAAAAGGGCTTGCTTGAGGCCATACAGCAATTGCGTGGAAGGGCTGTCGCCAAGGGGATCATCAAGAGCGACGACAAAACCGTGATCGTCCAGAAGCAGGAAAGGGTCACCATCACGCCGGCGCACGCTGACAAGATCTATATCCCCGTGTACCGGTCAGAGGAGCTCTACGATTCCAGCCGCGGGTCGGAGGGGGTAAGCTACAACTCCCGTTCCTATTCGTCTTACTATGACCCAACGGCAACTTACTACGCCGCTTATGTCACCGGGGCTGCTTGGGCTGCAGCGGTCGATTGGTACGAGGGTGAGACCTGGAGCGGTTACGGCTCCTGGGGGAGGGATGTCGACATCAAATGCAACTACTGCTTCAACGATCGAAACTTCAGCGGCAACATAAGTTTAGACCAGGTCGATTGGACGAAGGTCGACAGCTCCAGAATATCTTTTGACCGATCGAGTTTGAGTAGGCTCGATCAAAACACGCTGGTGCGAGACCTGAAAGCGGACGGCAGCAATAGTCTGATCGAAAGGGCGGCGGGCCTCAATCCGCATCGAGCAGAGACCCCACTGAGTCATTCATTCCCAACAGTTGGGAGGACCAGGCTCGAAAACCTCAAAGCTGGTAACCCGGCAGCCCCGCGGATGCCTGCAGCTGGGCCAAGATCGCTGGGAGGGAGCCGCGTAAATTCCCTACCAGGAAACTCCCAGTTCGCGCCGCGTGTCGGCGCGCACGGCAGAAGCCTGTCTGGGGGACGTGACATTCTGCATCGGCGCGGCCCTCGTGCCTTGCCAGGCCACGAGCCTCGGGGCTTGGCGAAGCATGGCCCGCGGCGCCCGGGTGTTGTGACCAGACCTCCCCGATCAGAATTCCGGCCGCATGGTCCACAGCATAGAGGCTTGGTCGGCGCACCTCGGTTCGGCGCGCCTGCCGGTGTTGGCCGCCCACCAATGCCTCCACCGGGTGGCCCTCCTCCGTTCTAACGCCTTAGGCGGCAGCTTGATGCGTTCGGCATGGCGGTCCTGACTTTGTTACGGCTGCTGTCGGGCGTGCCCGACCGGCATGCCGAGATTACAGATCAGCGCAGCGCCTGCTTGGCGAGTTCGGCAACAATCTCATAGTTCTCAGGCGTGACGAAGCCGGCGCCGGTGTCGACATTCATCGGCGCGAGACCCAGC
>NZ_MZXV01000015.1 GCF_003253745.1 Mesorhizobium kowhaii | reverse complement strand
GAAGACTTCCATTTCCGCGAGAAAATTTTTCACTTCGACCACGAGCGGATCCCCGAGCGTGTCGTCCATGCTCGCGGCTACGGCGCCCACGGCTATTTCGAAACCTATGAATCTTTGGCCAATTACACCCGCGCCGATATCTTCCAGCGCGCCGGAGAGAAGACACCGGCCTTTGTTCGGTTCTCCACTGTCGCGGGCAACAAGGGATCAGCCGATCTGGCACGCGACGTCCGGGGTTTTGCCGTCAAACTTTATACCCAGGAAGGCAATTGGGACATCGTCGGCAACAACATCCCGGTTTTCTTCATCCAGGACGCCATCAAGTTTCCCGATCTCATCCATTCGGTCAAGGAAGAGCCCGATCGCGGCTTTCCGCAGGCTCAGTCGGCGCATGACAATTTCTGGGATTTCATCTCGCTGACCCCTGAGAGCATGCACATGATCATGTGGGTCATGTCGGACCGAGCCATCCCGCGCTCCTTGCGCTTCATGGAGGGCTTCGGCGTTCACACCTTCCGGATGGTCAACGCCAAGGATGAATCCACCTTCGTCAAGTTTCACTGGAAGCCGAAGCTCGGCATGCAATCGGTGGCCTGGAACGAGGCGGTGAAGATCAACGGTGCCGATCCGGATTTCCATCGCCGCGACCTGTGGGATTCGATCCAGGCCGGCAATTTTCCCGAGTGGGAGTTGCAGCTGCAGCTGTTCGACCAGGCGTTCGCAGACAGTTTCGATTTCGACGTTCTCGACGCCACCAAGCTGATCCCCGAAGAAATTCTCGCGCCGATCCCGGTCGGTCGTCTCGTGCTCGACCGCATGCCCGACAATTTCTTCGCCGAGACCGAGCAGGTCGCGTTCATGACCCAGAACGTGCCACCCGGCATAGACTTCTCCAACGACCCGCTGCTGCAAGGTCGGAATTTTTCCTACCTTGATACACAGATAAAGCGCCTGGGCGGACCCAATTTCACGCATATTCCGATCAACGCGCCAAAGTGCCCGTTTCATCACTTCCAGCAGGATGGCCACATGGCCATGCGCAACCCCGTCGGCCGGGTGAACTACCAGCCGAATTCCTTCGCCCAAGGCCCGCGGGAGTCACCCCAGCTTGGGTTCAAGGCGTTCGCCGAAGTGGAAGAAGGCCCAAAGCAGCGGATCCGTGCCGAGAGCTTCGCCGATCACTACAGCCAGGCACGACAGTTCTACATCAGCCAGACATCGCCGGAGCAGCAACACATCGCGGCCGCACTGACCTTCGAATTGAGCAAGGTGAAGACCCCGGTCATTCGCGAACGGATGGTTTCGCACCTTCTCAACATCGATGATGGGCTTGCCAAGAAAGTCGCTGCGGATCTCGGATTGAAGGCGATGCCGAAACCTGCCGATGCCGCTGTTGCCACTCGCCGGGATCTTGCCGCCGCGCCATCGCTCAGCATCCTGGAAAACGGGCCTCAACAGTTCAAAGGCCGCAAGCTCGGAATCCTCGTCACCGACGGCACCGACGCCGCGCTGCTCAAGGCCCTGACCTCGGAATTGGCCAAGGCCGGCGCCAGTTTCGAGATCATCGCTCCGAAGGTCGGCGGCGCGAAAGCCAGCGACGGCAGCCTGATCGAGGCGCAACAGATGATCGGGGGCGGCCCCTCCGTCCTCTACGATGCAGTAGCGTTGCTGCCGTCGAAGGCCGCGATGGCCGACCTGATCAAAGAAGCGACCGCGCGCGATTTCGTCGCCGACGCTTTTGCGCATTGCAAATTCATTGGCTATGTCGACGCCGCGATGCCTCTTTTCGAAAAAACGGGTATCGCCGACAGCCTCGACGGAGGCGTCATTGCGCTATCGGGACCGAAGGATGTCACCGGCTTCCTGACGGCCCTGGG
>NZ_MZXV01000085.1 GCF_003253745.1 Mesorhizobium kowhaii | reverse complement strand
GCCGCAACGTCGTCATCGACAAGTCGTTCGGCGCGCCGCGCATCACCAAGGACGGCGTCACCGTCGCCAAGGAAATCGAGCTTGAGGACAAGTTCGAAAACATGGGCGCGCAGATGGTCCGCGAAGTTGCTTCGAAGACCAACGACATCGCCGGCGACGGCACCACGACCGCGACCGTTCTGGCGCAGTCGATCGTCCAGGAAGGCCACAAGGCGGTTGCCGCCGGCATGAACCCGATGGACCTGAAGCGCGGCATCGATCTGGCCGTGACCGAAGTCGTCGCGGCGCTCGGCAAGGCTGCCAAGAAGATCAAGACCTCCGAGGAAGTCGCCCAGGTCGGCACGATCTCGGCCAATGGCGACGAGTCGGTCGGCAAGATGATCGCGGAAGCGATGCAGAAGGTCGGCAACGAAGGCGTCATCACGGTTGAGGAAGCCAAGACCGCCGAGACCGAACTCGAAGTCGTCGAAGGCATGCAGTTCGACCGCGGCTACCTCTCGCCCTACTTCGTCACCAACGCCGACAAGATGGTTGCCGAACTCGAGGACGTCTACATCCTCCTGCACGAGAAGAAGCTCTCCAACCTGCAGGCCATGCTGCCGGTTCTCGAAGCCGTCGTGCAGACCTCGAAGCCGCTGCTCATCATCTCGGAAGACGTCGAAGGCGAGGCCCTGGCCACGCTGGTCGTCAACAAGCTGCGTGGCGGCCTGAAGATCGCCGCCGTCAAGGCGCCGGGCTTCGGTGATCGCCGCAAGGCCATGCTGGAAGACATCGCCATCCTCACCGGTGGCCAGGTCATCTCGGAAGACCTCGGCATCAAGCTCGAGAACGTCGGCCTCAACATGCTCGGCCGCGCCAAGAAGGTGTCGATCTCCAAGGAGAACACCACCATCGTCGACGGCGCCGGCAAGAAGGCCGAGATCCAGGGCCGCGTCGCCCAGATCAAGCAGCAGATCGAAGAGACCACCTCGGACTACGACAAGGAGAAGCTGCAGGAACGTCTCGCCAAGTTGGCGGGCGGCGTTGCGGTGATCCGCGTCGGCGGTGCGACGGAAGTCGAAGTCAAGGAAAAGAAGGACCGCGTCGATGACGCCCTCAACGCGACCCGCGCGGCCGTGGAAGAAGGCATCGTTGCAGGCGGCGGCGTTGCCCTGCTGCGCGCTTCGGCCAACATCAAGGTCACCGGCGTCAATGCCGACCAGGCCGCTGGCATCAACATCGTGCGCCGCGCGCTGCAGGCTCCGGCCCGCCAGATCGCGTCGAACGCCGGTGCGGAAGCATCGATCGTTGCCGGCAAGATCCTTGAGAACAAGGGCGCGACCTTCGGCTACAACGCCCAGACCGGCGAATATGGCGACATGATCGCTATGGGTATCGTCGATCCGGTCAAGGTCGTGCGCACGGCTCTCCAGGACGCGGCCTCGGTCGCTGGCCTGCTCGTCACCACCGAAGCCATGATCGCGGAGGCTCCGAAGAAGGAGTCGGCTGGCGGCGGCATGCCTGGCGGCATGGGCGGCGGCGGCATGGGCGGCATGGGCGGCATGGACTTCTAATCCAGCCAATCTGGCTAAGCTTACGGAAGGGCGCCGAAAGGCGCCCTTCCTATTTGGCGGTCCTCAGACGGCGGCATCCGCGCGTTGCCGCACCTCGCCGGCAAGCACCGCGCCTTCAATCAATGCCGCGACTTCGTCGGCGACCGCCCGTAACGGGGCGCGGTCGCGGGTGGCGCGCGCGATCACCATCAGCCCTTCCAGCGACGATTCGACCAGCAGCGCCAGAGCATGCGCGCGGCGCTCGGGCACCCCTGCCCTAACGAAAGCCTGTTGCAGAAGGCCGATCCATTGCTCGAAGGCCGACCGGCACAATTCGGCCAGCTCCGGCACGTCGGTCGGTGAATCCAGCACCACGGGTGCGATCGGGCAGCCGAGCGTGAATTGGTTCTCCTCGAGCATGTGTCCGACCGCCTGGTAGATATGGTGGACGGCCACCGCCGGATTCCGCTCGGCGGTCAGTGCCTCGCCCAACCTTTGCGTCACCTTGTCGACGCTATCACGCGTCACCTCGATGACCAGTTGGTCCTTGCCGCCGGGGAAATGGAAGTAGAGCGAGCCGCGCGGCGCGCCGCTGGCGCTCAATATGTCGTTGAGCGAGGTGCCGTGATAGCCGCGCTGCCTGAGCAGCAGCGCCGTCGTCTCGAGTATGCGGGTGCGGGTGTCGTTCGCCATGTCAACCTCTGTCAGCAGCAATCATTATAGGCCTTGCATCGAATATGACAATCGGTCTACATAATATGTAGATCAGTCTACATATTACAGGGGAAGCCGACATGCACGCCTATCGTCTTGAGGGGTCCGGCGGGACCGAATGCCTGGTGATGCGCGACGAGGCTCAAACTGAGCCGAAACCGCATGAGATCTTGATGCGCGTTCACGCCACCTCGCTCAACCGGCGCGACACGATGATCCTCAACGGCACCTATCCGCTCACGCCGCGCCAGGGCGTCGTTCCGCTGAGCGACGGGGCTGGCGAGATTGTCGCCATCGGCGATGCCGTCACCCGCTTTGCCGTTGGCGATCGCGTGACCGGCAGCTATTTCGCCCGCTGGATCGACGGCCGCATCAATGCCGGGCTCATCGACCAGCTCGGCTGCACGCTGGACGGCATGCTGGCCGAATATGCCGTTCTCGACGAACAATGGGCGGTACGCTTGCCGGATCATCTTGACTGGCATGAGGCGGCAACGCTGACCTGCGCCGGCGTGACCGCCTGGAACGCGGTGACGGGCGCCGGAATTCCTAAGCCTGGCCAATGGGTTCTGGTCATCGGCTCGGGCGGCGTCTCGCTGTTTGCGCTGCAGTTCGCCAAACTGCTCGGCTGCCGCGTCGTCGCCGTCACCTCGCGTGGCGAGAAGGCCGACAGGCTGCGGGCGCTGGGCGCCGACCTTGTGATCTCGACATCGGAGATGCCCGAATGGGGGGCGACTGTCCGCGACCAGACCGGCGGCATCGACCTCGTCGTCGAAACCGGTGGCCCGGCGACATTCGCGCAGTCGCTGATCGCCAGCACACTCTACGGGCACATCGTGCTGCTGACGCTGCAGGACCCGCAAGGCAGGTCGATCGAGATGCCGGCGGCGCTCTACCAGCGCAGCCTAGCCACCATCAGCCGACTTTTCGTCGGCAGCCGGACCAATCTCGAAGCCATGCTGCGCGCTGTCTCACAGCACCGACTGCGGCCCGTCATCGACAAGGTCTTTGCCTTCACCGAAGCCGGCGATGCGTACCGCTATTTCCAGCAGGGCGACGTCTTCGGGAAAGTGGTCGTCGACGGCGCCTGACCCATCCATTTCTCGCAATCAACGGAGAGCAGACAATGACAATTCGTGAAGCCTCGGCCGAGTGGCAAGGCACGTTGAAGGAAGGTTCGGGCCGGCTACGGCTCGGCAGCGGCGTGTTCGAAGGCGCCTATTCCTTCCCGTCGCGTTTCGAAAACGGTCCGGGCACGAATCCGGAGGAACTGATTGCGGCAGCACATGCCGGCTGCTTCTCGATGGCCTTGAGTGCCATACTGGGCGGAGCCAATCACATCCCGACAAACATCAGCACCATCGCCAAGGTGCATCTCGGCGCAGGCGCTGCCGGGCCGACGATCATCCGCATCGAAATCGAGACGCAAGCCGAGATTCCGGGCCTTGCCCCGGATGAATTCCAGACCCTTGCAGAGACGGCGAAAGCGACATGCCTTGTCTCGCGCGCCCTGGCCGGCGTGGCAACCATCACGCTCAAAGCCGGGCTCATCGCGGCCGCCACCACGCAACAATGAAATCAGGAGATGAGATGAAACAGGACAGCACCGTGACGCTTCATCCGGACGAACACTCCAGGCGCACAGCCGAAATCATGCAGCGCTTCAACGACGTGTTCCAGCTGCACGATCCGTCGGCACTGCCCGGCCTGGTCGCCGAGCACTGCGTGATCGAAAACACCGTCCCGGCACCGGACGGCGCCCGTCATGCCGGCCGGGCGGCATGCGTCCAGCTGTGGTCGGCGATCGCCACCCAGCCCGGTACGCGATTCGACCTTGAGGAGACATTCGTTGCGGGCGAACGGGCGACGATCCGTTGGCGCTACTGGCTCGCCGACGGCAACTCCATCCGCGGCGTCAATCTGATGCGCGTCGAGGACGGGCTGATCATCGAAGCGATGGGATACGTCAAGGGATAGTCGGCCTCGCCCGGTCGCCGCTACCGGTCAGCCAACGCCAGCTTTGCACCGAGCATGACGAAGGCGCCGGCGAAGGTCCGGCGCATCCAGGTCAGCACCATCGGCCGCGACACGACATGACTCCGGATCGAGGCGGCGAAGACGCCATAGCCGACGAAAACCACGAAAGTCAAAAGCATGAAGACGGAGCTGAGCTCAAGCATCTTCGACAGCGCATTGGGCTCGGTGGTGCTGACGAATTGCGGCAGGAAGGCGAAGAAGAAGATCGACAGTTTCGGATTGAGCACGTTGACGAGGATGCCGGTGGCAATCACCTTGCCGGCCGAGCGCGGCGTCACATCCTGCTCGACGCTCAGGCCACCCTTCTCCTTCAGCGTGTTCCAGGCCATGTAGAGCAGATAGGCGACGCCGAGATATTTCAGCGTTTCGAAGGCAACAGCGCTGGTGTGCAGCAGCGCCGCAAGGCCGGTAATGGCGGCCGCCATGTGCGGAATGATGCCGAGCGTACAGCCGAAGGCGGCGATGATGCTGGCGCGCGCGCCGCGCGAAAGGCCGGCGCTCAGCGTGTAGAGAACGCCGGTGCCGGGCGAAGCCACGACGATCAGCGACGTCAACAGAAATTCGATGCTCACGATGGTTTCCTCCGGCGCCTTGCCCTGTCGCAGCGTAGCCAGCAAGGAGGATGCGCACAAGCCGCCGGCAGTCGTTGCCACTGCATGTCGCGCAAAAGTGCGCAGCGGTTTTGGGCGACAAGCGCAAAACAAGGACTTTAAGAGGTCGGCAATCCGTGCGCCCGGCGCGCCATCAGGCAATCGTCGTCGCCAGGCATGCAGGCGCGGCAGACATCCGGGCGGACTTCATAGATGCCGCAAGCGGTCGACTTGCCGATCTCGCCGGAGAGGGCCGAGCAGCGCACGCCCTCGCAGCGCATGCCGGACAAGTTGGCCGCCACATATTTTTCCGGGATGCGGTCGAGCTGCGCGTCTTCCTCGGTGGAAAAGCGCGGCCACTCCGCCGAATAGGAACAGCAGGCGCCGCAGCTCTGGCAGTCGAAGACAGGCGCGGTGCTGTGTTGCGACGACGAAAGGCTTGCAGCGGCCGCCAAGGCGAACAGCCCCGGCTCGGCAGGGTTGCGATCGGTGTCTTGCGGCAAGGCGCTATTTCTTCTTGCCTGTCTTGCCTTTTGGCGCATCCACCGGCGACTTGAACAGATCGGTCGCGGCTTCGTCGGCTTTCGGCGCGGCAACCGGCTTGCCCGGTTTTGCAGCGGCAGCTGGCGTTGCAGGCTGGTCCTTGGCGGAGAATTTTATGGCCATGTCAGTCCTCGTCGGCGAAGCGTGATGATGGTGCGCGCGGATTGCGCAAGCGGCCGATCAGCGCCGAAACCGCCGTTATGTTCATTTCCTCGGGCGACCAGTTCTTCACCGCCTCGATGTGGTGGGGCGCCAGTTCGCGATGCGTGCTGCCGCTGTAGGCGGCATCCTGATGGGTCACCCGCTCATGGGTCTTGGTGTCTTCGCGGACATATTCGATCAGGTAGTTCGGGCATTCGGCGCGACCGCGCACACCGAGCCGCACCTGGGCATCGCCATGGGCGCGCTTGCAGCGCTCCAGCTTTTCCAGCACCCGGCGCACATATTCGACCGGCTTGTTGAGGCCTTCGACCACGTCGGCGATCGTCGAGTCGGCGGCGATCAATTTCGGAGGCACGCGCTTGGTGGCCATCAGCGTCTTCCGGCTCGCTTCGGCAAAGCGGCGAGCGCCGCAGCCGCGGCCATCTCGTCAGCCTCCTTTTCCAGGCGCTGTTCGCGCAGCCGCGCGGTCTTGGCTTCCCGCGCCTCGCTGACGGCATCGCGCTCGGAAATGATCCGGTTGAGCGACATCGACTGGGTCTGCGTCTTGCTGAACAGGGATGCGGCCTGATCAGGAGCTGTCTTCGAATTGACGGTCAAAATCTTTCTCCTGTCAGGAGCCTGGTGCCGACATGGCGAGACCGCGTCTTCGGTCAGGACCACGCACAAAGCAATACGGCAGCGGATTCAAATTGCTGGAGCGTCCCTTAGCACGTTCAGGACGACGCGCAGTGCACTTTCGGCGGCAAGACGCGCAAAACGAAAAAGGCCAGGCACCGCCTGACCTTCCATGAGAGCGCCGCGCATCCAGATGGATGCACACGGAACGCCCTTCTCATGCGCATGACTTGCCGTGGAAACTCAGGTCTCCGCGGCGGCCATGCGCCCGAATTCGCCACTCACCGGTGCCAGTACATCCGTGGTCACCGGGAGAGCTGAATTCTGTTTTCAGGCCGCCTTCAACTGGTCGGCGGACATCTTGCCCGACTTGTTGTCGCGGACCATCTCGTAGCCGAGCTTCTGGCCCTCGACGATGTCGCGCATGCCGGCGCGCTCTACGGCCGAGATGTGGACAAAAACGTCGGCCGAGCCGTCATCAGGCTGAATAAAACCAAAACCCTTGGTGGCGTTGAACCATTTAACTGTGCCGGTGCTCATGACGAACCCTTTCCATGGCAAATATTCGTTAATCGCCGTGCGAATGCACAACGATTTTTGTCTCGATTTTTGATGTGGAAGTTCGTCAAAGGCGCGCATGCGTGCGCGGATAACAAAAGTCGGTCAAACAAATATCGACGAAACTCTTGTAGGCTTCTTTTTGCGTCGTGTCAATTTCTGGTTTCCTGCCATCAGGATTCGACCCAAAATTGTCCGGCGCAAGGGACATCGGCTGGCGAATCCGGGCGCAGAAACAAGGCGCTCCTGTTCCCAAAAAAAAATCGCAGCATGCCGGGAACCAATTCCGCGCCCGTGCATTTGATTGTCGTCAGCAGTTTTAGAGAGCAATCTCAGGAGTGCTGACACAAAGGACGCCTCCCGCACAATAAAAAGTGCGAGGGGCGTTCTTGTATAGTGAAGGGCTTTCAGGCTGCATGAGCCGTCATGGCCTGCCCTACACCCTTTCCCGGATCATCTTGATGCCCAGAGGGCCGAGCGGCGACGACCCGCGCCTTGCAGGTTCTCATTCGTCCGGGCCGGGCTCGGGCCAAGTTTCCTTGGCCGCTTCCGCGTACCAGTGACGCATTGCCGGCGTTGAGAGCACCGCATCGACATAGGCTCTGATGTCTGGCGCCAGCGTGCCGCCATAGGTGTCGAAGCGGGTGACGACCGGCGCATACATGGCGTCGGCGGCAGTGAAATGGCCGAACAGGAACGGGCCGCCCTTGCCGTGTTTTTCCCGACACTCGCGCCACAGCGCCTCGATGCGCTCCCGCTGCGCCTCGCCCTCGGCGTCGAGCGGCTTGTGGCCTTTTGGCCGACGCAAATTCATCGGCCAGCCATAGCGGACCTCGCGAAAACCGGAATGCATCTCGGTCGCCACCGAGCGCGCCAGCGCGCGGGCGCCGATATCGGCCGGCCAGAGATTCTTGTCGGGGAACAGGTCGGCGAGATATTCCAGAATGGCAAGGGTTTCCCAGACGATCCTGCCGTTGTGATTCAGGACCGGTACCAGCCCGGTCGGCGAGACCTTGCTGAGATTGGCAGCGGTCTCAGGCGTGCGCAGTCGCACGAACCCTTCCTCGAACGGGATCTCCAGATGCTTCATTGCCACCCAGGGCCGCAGCGACCATGAGGAGAAGCATTTGTTGCCGATATAGAGTGTGAATTCAGCCATTTTTCTCCCCGCGCGCACGATTGTCCCGAAGTCCTTTTGGCCTGCGCGTCATCGCAGCCTAGCCTGCCAGCCTTGCCGCCGAAAGCGGTTGCGCGACTTGATCTGCGCTGGGGAGGCTTGGAACCTAAACCACGCCGGCTCGTTAGCCTCCGCGGACGAATTCCCCCGAATTCAAAACTCCCAGGAGATGCGGAAAATGGTGAACAAGGATCAGGTCGCGGGCATGGCCAAGCAGATCAAAGGCTCGGTCAAGGAAGCCGCCGGCAAGGCGACCGGCAACAGGCGGACCCAGGCCGAAGGCACGGCCGACAAGATCGTCGGCAAGGTGCAGAAGGCCTATGGCGACGTGAAGGATAAGGTCAAGAAAGCGCTCTGATCTCCCACCGGGTATCACTTTTGTCTGGGAAAAGGCGGCCGCTGGGCCGCCTTTTTCATGTGCCCCAGTCCTTGCTGAAGGCGTTGGTGAAGGCGACCTCGCCGTGGTCACCGGTCGCCTCGCCCAGTGCGACGTCCATGCCGTCGCTGGTCACCCTGGCCAGCGCGAAGCCACCCATATAGGCAGCCTTCGGCTTGATGAGGTCGAGCCCGTCACGGCGGTAGATCAGCGGCGTCTCGTGCTGATGGCCGTGGAAGATGGCGACGACATTATAGCCCTTCAGCGCCGCCAGAAGTGCCTGCCGGTCGGCCTCGCTCCACCAGTGCGGCGCGCCGGCACCGTCATCGTCATAGGTCCTTTTGGCGTCATCCCACCGTTCTATCGAAAAGGTGTCCCAGCCATAGTGCTGGAACAGGATGACCGGGCGGCCATCCGCCGCGTAGGTTGTCAGATCCTGCTTTAGCCATGGCAGGCTGCTGTCGGTGCCGTGGCCGGTATCGCCGGCGAAACGATGCGTCTGGACAAGATGCAGGCCGCCCCAGTCCCAGGAATAGCAGTCGGTGTCGACGTCGTAGTCGGTGGCCGGCACTGGCGGCTTGAAGAAGACGCCGGCGCGGTGATTGACCTCGACATAGTCGCGCATTTCACGCCGGTACCAGTCGACATGATGCGAGGGACCGTTCTGGTCGAGATCGTGGTTGCCGAGCCCGACATAGACAGGCATGTGCACGCGATCGGAGCCGACGCCTTGCTGGTAGCGCTGGCTGAATTGGAGCAGTTGGGTGCCCTCGCTTGGCTGGGTGATCTGGCCGCCGCCATCGTCGGTGATGTCACCGCCGACGACCAGGCCAAGCGGCGCGCCGATACGGCTGGCGGCGGAGCGCAGGCCGGTGGCGACGCCGTTGATTTCTACTGGCCAGTCCTTGTCGCCGAGGCCGTTCAGCACGGCCACGTTGCGCAGCAGGGCGGCGTCGGTCTTGCCTTCCTTCAGGCAGTTGGGGCTCAAGCCGCTCGCCATGCGGCAGGCATGGACGTCGGCGATGAACAGGAAAGTGGCGTCGATCGGCTGAATGCGCTGCCCGGTCTGGCCAAACGCCGGGCGCGACAACGCGCCGGCCGCGGCAAATCCTGCGGCCTGGGCCAGAAAGCTGCGTCGAGAAAACAAACCAGGCGAACGGCGATTCATCATGAAGTGAATTTCAGCATGGAGAGCGGCCGGCCGTCCAGTTCAGCGCGCGGCATCGCTCGAACATCGACATCGTGTCGAGCGTCTGCCATTCCTAGGGGCACTGACATTCAAGTTCTATGGCCGGGAGAATGCCATGAAAATTGGACCTGTCGGAACGATACTGACGATCCTTTCCGCAGCAGGCGTTGCGCATGGCGCCCCATGTTTTGATGCGAAGTCCGCCAAGAATGGTTTCGTTCTGACGAGGCCTGGCATCCAGAGCACGTTTCGGCCTGTGGCGGGCGGAATGATGTCCGTTGCCAACACCTACGAGTCGCAATCGCCCCAGACCCAATATTTGTTTGCCGGCCTGATCGAGGTGTTTCGCGACAGCGACACCGGTCGGCTGGCGATGATCCCGTTTTCCGATCTGCGAAAACTGTTTCCGCTGAAGACGGGGCAAAAAGCACGATAGAGTTCGTCGAGCTGTCGCCGAACAAGCAGCCGAAAAGCACCAAGACGCTGACCTTGGTCGTCGAGGGCAAGGAGACGTTCAGCCTGGGCGACTGCAAATACAATGTGCTGGCGGTCAAAGAGACCTTCAAGAACAGGGCCGGCGAAACGCTGGACGCATTCACCGCCCTCTATGCGCCAGACCTGCAAGCTGCGCTCGCCCGGCGCTACGACGAAGGCACCAGCGCGGAATCGGTGAACGGCTACGAGACGATCAAACCGCTGGCTGAGTAGCTGTTTGTGCTTTCCGAAAACCGGATTCAACCTTTCGGGATCACGTCCTAGTCTCGCCCAGCGCCGTCAGGCAATCGCGCAGAACACCAGCATCCTGCGCCGTCTTGGCCATCGACATGGCGCCGGAATAGGTGGCCACGGCAAGTGCTGCAAAGCGTTGCGGGTCGGTGCCTTGCTCCCGGCCCGCCCGCTGGTCGGCCCTGATCTTGTCGGCGATCGCCTGGCGCCACGCCGAAAAGATGCCGGCAAGTGCCATCCGGAAATCGGGATCGGCGAGCGACAGTTCATGCGCCAGATTGTTGAGCGGGCAGCCGCGCACGAAACCCTGCTGTTCCAGTTCCGCCACCACGGCCTCGAACACGGCGCGCACGCCCTCGCGTGCCGAAGCCGCCGCCCGCACCGGCGCGATCCATGTCCCTTCGACCGCTGCCGCCACACGCTCGTCGATCACCGCCAGCGCCAGTGCCTTCTTGGTCGGGAAATGGTGATGCAGCGCGCCGCCGCTGACACCTGCCGCCGCCATCAGGTCGCCGAGGCTGGAGGCATGATAGCCGCGCCCCTGAAACGACTCCTCCGCGACATCGAGCACTTTGTTGCGCATGCCTTCGGGGTCGTTGATGCGTTTTCGCGGCCGAAGCCTCGGTCGAGCTGTGATCTCTGCTGACATTGCTGAACAATACCATATTGACAAAACAGGACAACCGGTCTGTTTATGAACAGGATGATCACCCTGTTTTGGAGACGGACGGATGAACCTGCCCCTGAATGCCACGCCGGAGCCCGCGCTGCTCGCCTCGCCTGTCGTCGAGCTGCGGCAGTACACGCTGAAGCCCGGCAAGCGTGACACGCTCATCGACATCTTCGACGGCAGGCTGATCGAAGGCCAGGAGGACGTCGGGATGACCATCATCGGCCAGTTCCGGGATCTCGATCGTCCGGACATGTTCGTCTGGATGCGCGGCTTCGACGGCATGGACGCGCGCAAGGATGCACTGACCGCCTTTTATGGCGGGCCGGTCTGGGCAGCGAACAGCGATGCGGCCAATGCGACAATGATCGATTCCGACGATGTCTTGCTGCTCAAGCCGGCGTGGCCAGGCGCTGGCTTCGATCTCTCGGGCGTACTACGGGCAGGCTTGACCGTTGACAGAAAAACAAACCGGAACAAGCCCCTGCCGGGCATTGTCGTCATCCGGATTCATCATCTTCGCCTCGGCGCCGAGACCACTTTCGCCAATCGCTTCGAGACTGAAATGGTACCGCTGATAACGGCATCCGGTGCACGCCTGCTCGCCGCTTTCGTTACCGAGCATGCCGAAAACAGCTTTCCGCGCCTGCCGGTGAGGGCCAGAGAAAATGTCTTCATCAGCATCATGGGATTTGACAGCGCGGAAACGCACGCTCGCCATGAGGCCACAATTGTCGGCTCGCCGGCATGGCAGGTTTTTTGGCAAACCGTCCGGCCGGATCTGACACAATCGACGGAGACATTGCGTCTGTCACCGACCTCGCGTTCGCGGCTTGGGCGGTGAGTAGAGCGAACCTGTGTGCGCGGTTTTGCCGGAAGGCCGCCAGCGGTCGAAGTTCATACCATGGGATAGGCCGATGGCTTGACCGCGGCCGCTTATATGCGGTGCTCTCGATATGGCCAAAGCTGCCTCGGAGCGTCCTATGAGACTTGATAACAAGCGAGCGCTGGTTACCGGCGGATCGGATGGCATCGGCCTTGCGATCGCCGAGGCCTTTTCGCGCGAAGGCGCGGACGTCCTGATCGTCGGCCGCGATACCAAAAAGCTCGACGCCGCCGCCAGGCAACTCGGCGGCAATGTCGAGACGCTGTCGGCCGATCTTGCCACCAGCGTCGGCATCGCAGCCGTGGCCGGGCACGTGAAAAAATCCGGTCGGCCGCTCGATATCCTCGTCAACAATGCCGGGGTGGCTTTCCTGGTGCCGTTCGAGACCGTCAGCGAGGAGCAGTTCCAGCAATCCTTCGCGCTCAATGTGGCTGCGGTGTTCTTCCTCACCCAGGGTCTGCTGCCGCATCTCACAGCCGGCGCGTCGGTGATCAACATCTCGTCCTACTTCGCCAACAAGATGATCCCGAAGCGGCCGTCGAGCCTCTATTCGCTGTCGAAGGGCGCGTTGAACTCGCTGACCAAATCGCTGGCCTTCGAACTTGGCCCACGCGGCATCCGCGTCAATGCCATCGCGCCCGGCACTGTCGACACCGCCATGCGGCGCAGGACAGTCGACAACCTGCCGGCCGAGGCAAAGGCGGAACTGAAGGCCTATGTCGAGCGCAGCTATCCGCTCGGCCGAATCGGCCGCCCCGACGATCTGGCCGGCATCGCTGTCCATCTGGCCAGCGACGACGCGGCCTGGACCAGCGGCGGCATCTTTGCCGTGGACGGTGGATACACGGCTGGGTGAACGGCCCGGCTGTCCCGTCGAGGGGTAAGGGCTTCAACCGATTTGCAGCCGTCCCGCCCGCAATCTCCGCTTGAAGCCGTTTGTGCAACGCGATACGCCGTTGCCGACTTCGACAAGGAGAGACCCGTGACCGCTGCAAAGACCAGAACCGAAACCGACACGTTCGGCCCGATCGAAGTCGCCGCCGATCGCTATTGGGGCGCGCAGGCACAGCGTTCGCTTGGCAATTTCAAGATCGGCTGGGAAAAGCAGCCCGCGTCGATCGTGCGCGCGCTCGGCGTCGTCAAGCGGGCGGCGGCCGAAGCCAACATGGAACTGAAGCGGCTCGAGCCGGCGATCGGCAAGGCGATCATCGAGGCAGCGCAAGAAGTCATCGACGGCAAGCTCAACGATCATTTTCCGCTGGTCGTCTGGCAGACCGGCTCGGGCACGCAGTCCAACATGAACGCCAATGAGGTGATCTCCAACCGCGCGATCGAGATGCTGGGCGGCGTCATGGGCTCCAAGAAGCCGGTGCATCCCAACGACCACGTCAATATGAGCCAGTCGTCGAACGACACCTATCCGACGGCGATGCACATCGCTTGCGCCGAGCGCATCGTGCACGATCTGCTGCCGGCGCTGAAGCACCTGCATAAGGCGCTGGACGCCAAGAGTAGGGCCTTCGCCCACATCATCAAGATCGGCCGCACGCACACGCAGGATGCCACGCCCCTTACCCTCGGCCAGGAATTCTCGGGCTATGCCGCACAGGTCGCCTCGTCGATCAAGCGCATCGAGCTGACGCTGCCCGGCCTGCAGGAACTGGCGCAGGGCGGCACCGCCGTCGGCACTGGCCTCAATGCGCCGGTCGGCTTCGCCGAAAGGGTAGCGGACCGCATCGCCGCCATCACCGGCATCGCCTTCGTCACCGCGCCGAACAAGTTCGAGGCGCTGGCAGCCCACGATTCCATGGTGTTCTCGCACGGCGCCATCAACGCCTGCGCTGCCGCGCTGTTCAAGATCGCCAACGACATCCGCTTCCTCGGCTCCGGCCCGCGTTCGGGCCTTGGCGAACTGTCGTTGCCGGAAAACGAGCCGGGCTCGTCGATCATGCCGGGCAAGGTCAATCCGACCCAGTGCGAGGCAATGACGCAGGTCTGCGTGCAAGTGTTCGGCAACAATGCCGCCGTCACCTTCGCCGGCAGCCAGGGCCATTTCGAGCTCAACGTCTATAACCCGCTGATGGCCTACAATTTCCTGCAGTCGGTGCAGTTGCTCACCGACGCTTCGGTCTCCTTCACCGACAATTGCGTCGTTGGCATCGAGGCGCGGGAAGACAACATCAAGGCGGCACTCGACCGCTCGCTGATGCTGGTGACGGCATTGGCGCCGACCATCGGCTACGACAACGCCGCCAAGATCGCCAAGACGGCGCACAAGAAGGGCACCACACTGCGCGAGGAAGCGCTCGCCACCGGGCTGGTCAGCGAAGCCGACTACGACCGGCTGGTGCGGCCCGAGGATATGACGCATCCGGGGTAAGGTTTTTCGGCGGGAGAATTTCCTCCCGTCGCGGCCTGATTCGACGCGAATTTTGCGTAAGTTGCACGATCGCGGAAATGCAAGCACTGTGAACAATGTGTCGCCAGTCTGGTGGCTTTGGTGAACAGTCCGCATGCTCTATCTCATCGGTATCAACCCCTTCCCGGAGAGAGCCACCATGTCCATCAACACTTCAGTCGCCGGTTCCGGCGCTTCCAATGCCTCAGCCACCATCCTACTCGGCCGCGTCCTGCTAGCTGTCATCTTCCTGCTTTCAGGTTTCGGCAAGCTCACCGCGATCGCTGGCACAGCCGGCTACTTCGGCAGCCTCGGCCTGCCCTTACCGACCGCGACGGCTATCATCGTCGGCCTGATCGAGCTTCTCGGCGGCATTGCCATCCTCATCGGCTTCCAGACCCGGATTGCCGCCTGGGTGCTCGCTATCTTCACCGTCGCCACCGCGCTGGTCGCCCATACCGGCTGGGCCGATCAGATGCAGATGATCAACTTCCTGAAGAATCTGGGGATTGCCGGCGGCTTCATCGTGCTGGCTACCTCGGGCGCTGGCGCCTATTCGGTCGACGCCAAGCGCGGCTGAAGCCACCAACAATCAAAGAAAGAGGGGCACGGAATTTTCCGCGCCCCTCTTTCGTTGTCTATCCAAGCGTCCCAGCTGACCAATTCCTGCTAGGATCGTGGCGTCGGGATGGGGAACCGTCTCAGCCGCCCCTGCCCGATCGACATCGGAGGTGACAAGCATGCCCCGCAACGCACTGCTTCTGCTTTCCCGGCTGCTGCTCGCCGCCCTGTTCGTGCCCTCCGGTTTCCACGCGCTTTCCGACATTGCCGGCACGACGGGCTATTTCGCCGGGCTCGGCCTGCCGCTGCCGACGCTTGCCGCCTGGGGCACAGGCTTGTTCGAGCTGATCGCCGGGCTGCTCATCCTGGTCGGTTTCCAGACCCGGATCGCGGCGCTGCTGCTCGCCGCCTTTTGTATTGTCGCCGGTTTCATCGGCCATTACGGCCAGGGCGGCGGCGACGCGATGCTCACCTTCCTGCATTCGCAGATGCTGATGAAGGATATCGCCATATCTGGCGGCTTCCTGGCGCTGGCGATAGCCGGGGCCGGCGCCTGGTCGGCGGACGGGCGCGGTGAGGCGTAAGGCCTACTTCACCGAAACGCTCTATTTCACCGAAACGCTTGGGCCGCCCTCGACGGCCAGCACCAGCCGGCGATTGGTTATCCTTGCCAGTTGCGCCAGGCGCCCGGCCGGCCGTTCGCCATAGAGGTCGGCCAGCGATGCGGGCAGAACCAGCGCCAGCACGCCATTGCCGCGCTGTTCCCATTTCAGCCTGGGCATGATGCCGGGCATCGATGCCGTCAGCAGGTAGACGACGCGCATCATCGCCGCCAGCACCCGCGCCCGCTCCAGGTAACGCGGCGAAGCCAGCGCCTTGATCTCGGGTGCGATGGCTTCGTTGAAGATGCCGTCGTGGCGATAGGCATTGGCCATCGCCAGGAAGGCACGGCCGGGATGGTCGACGCCGAAGAAGGACGCATGCGCGATGATGTTGAGCGACTGCTTGCCGCGATATTCGGGGTGTGCGCGCCAGCCGATGTCGGCCAGCAATGCGGCTGCGTGGCGATAGCGCGCCTCGTCCTCGGTCTCGTCGATGCCGAAGGCGGCAAAGGTTTTGGCCGTCCAGTCGACAAGTTCATGCGCATGGGTGACGGAGCGTGAGCGCAGACGGGCGAGTTCCTCCGAGGCCGAAATCAGCGGATCGGCCTTCTGCTCGGCCTCGTCGAGCAGCGAATAGAGAAAGCCTTCGCGAACGCCGAGCGCCGAGACGATGATCTTCGACGGCTGCATCGCCGCCATGATCTCCTGCAGCACGATGGCGCCATAAGGCAGCAGCGAACGGCGGTTCTTCGAAACGCCTTCGATACCCTTGACCTTCTCGATCTCGGCTTTGGCGACCTGCTTGAGGAAGTTCGTCGCACTGTCGGCGCTGATCTCGTAATGGTGCATGACGCCGAGCGGATAATTGGTCATTTCCATGTGCAGCCGGGCGAGATTTCGCCAGGTGCCGCCGACGGCGTAGAAGGGCCTACCCTGCCCGCCTTTCAACAGCTTGGCCCTGGCCAGCTCGTCACGCGCGATCTTCGCCGCCTGGGCGAGCGAGTTCTTCGCCATGTCCTGCAGGCGCAGGCCGCCCAGCGGCAGCGTGATGCCGTCGCCGATCGCTTCGCCGTTGACGTCGACAAGTTCAAGGCTGCCGCCGCCCAGATCGCCGGCGATGCCATCGGCCGGGTGGAAGCCCGAAATGACGCCGAGCGCCGAATAATAGGCTTCCTGACGGCCGCTGATCACACGGATCTCGGTCTTGAGCACGTCCTCGGCGCGGTGGATGAAATCGGGACCGTTGATCGCCTCGCGGGCCGCGGCGGTGGCCAGCACATACATGTGCTCGGCGCCCGCCTGGTCGGATAGTGCGCGAAAGCGGCGGAACTCTTCCATCGAGCGCGTCACCGCCTCGGGGTCGAGTTTGCCGGTGGAAACGATGCCGCGGCCGAGACCGGCCAGCATCTTTTCGTTGAACAGCATGGTGGGCGAGCGCGCCAGCCCTTCATAGACGACGAGGCGGATCGAATTCGACCCGATGTCGATGATGGATAGCGGTCGGCGGTCCTGCAACCGGCCCTGGGAATCGGACAGCATCAGCTGGACGCTGCGGCGTTCTTCTTGCGGCGCTTGAACTGCGCGATGCGCTTGGGCGCATGCGACTTCAGCGCGTCACCCCGTCCCGACAGGCTCGGATTGGTCATGAAATATTCCTGCGCGTTGAACGGTTCCTCGCCCTCCTCCAGCACCACGCGCCGGGAGGTTCCATCAGCCAATACGTCGAAACTTTGCTGATTGTCCATGATGTTGCCCAGCATGATCTGGCCCAGGATCTGTTCATGCACAGTTGGATTGGTGATCGGCACCATGGTCTCGACGCGGCGGTCGAGATTGCGCGGCATCAGGTCGGCCGAAGAGATGTAGACGATCGCCTCGTCCGATGGCAGCCCATGGCCATTGCCGAAGCAATAGATGCGGCTGTGTTCCAGAAAACGGCCGACAATCGACTTGACCCTGATGTTTTCCGACAGGCCCGGCACCTGTGGCCGCAGGCAGCAGATGCCGCGCACGACGAGGTCGATCTCGACGCCGGCACGGCCGGCGTCATAGAGCGCATCGATGATGATCGGGTCGACAAGCGCGTTCATCTTCATCCAAATGCGCGCCGGCCTCCCCTCCACCGCATGAGCAATCTCGTCGGCAATATGCTTCAAGATGCGGCTTCTCAGCGTGAACGGCGAGATCGCCAACCGCATTTCATCCGTCGGCTCGGCATAGCCGGTGATGAAATTGAACAGCTGGGCGACATCGCGCGCGATCGTCGGGTCGGTGGTGAAGAAGGACAGATCGGTGTAGATGCGCGCGGTGACCGGATGGTAGTTGCCGGTGCCGAGATGCACATAGTTGCGCAGCTTGCCGTCCTCGCGTCGCACCACCAGCGACATTTTCGCATGGGTTTTCAGCTCGAGGAAGCCGAACACGACCTGCACGCCGGCGCGCTCCAGGTCGCGCGCCCAGCGGATGTTGGCTTCCTCGTCGAAACGCGCTTTGAGCTCGACCAGCGCGGTGACCGACTTGCCGGCCTCGGCCGCGTCGACCAGCGCGCGCACGATCGGGCTGTCGTTGGAGGTGCGGTAAAGCGTCTGCTTGATCGCCACCACTTCGGGGTCGGCCATCGCCTGACGCAGGAACTGCACCACCACATCGAAGGATTCGTAGGGGTGATGGACGACGATGTCTTTCTCGCGGATGGCTGCAAAGCAGTCGCCGCCATGCTCGCGGATGCGTTCGGGAAAGCGCGGATTGTAGGGCGTGAACTTGAGATCGTCGCGAGGGATGGCGACGATCTCGGAAATCTGGCTGAGCGCCAGCGGACCGGTCAGAACGCTGATGCGGCTCGACGACACGCCAAGCTCGCCGGCAACGAAGTCACGCAGTTCCGACGGCATCAGTCTGTCGAATTCGATGCGGATCACCGAACCGCGGCGGCGGCGCTTCAACGCCGTCTCGAACAGGCGCACCAGATCCTCGGACTCCTCCTCGACCTCGATATCACTGTCGCGGATGATGCGGAACGTGCCGGAGCCCTTGACCTCATAGCCGGGGAATAGCTTGCCGATGTAAAGGCCGACCGCCTCTTCCAGCGGGATGAAGCGGACATGGTGCTTGCGGTCCGGCAGACGGATGAAGCGCTTCAACGCCACCGGCAAGCGCAGCAGCGCGCTCATCTCCTCGCCATTCTTGCGGTGGCGCAATTGCAGCGCCATCGAGAAACCGAGATTGGGAATGAACGGGAACGGATGCGCCGGGTCGATAGACAGCGGGGTCAGCACCGGAAACACCTGCTCCTGGAAATGGTCTTCCAGCCAGATCTTTTCGTCCTTGGTCAGCGCGTCACGCGTGATGCTCTCGATGCCTTCCTTGTTGAGCAGCACGGTGAGCGCCGAAAGGCTCTTCTGCTGGTCTTCCTGCAGCCGCTCGACCTCCCGCAGCAGCTGTTCGAGCTGCTGTTCGGGGGTGCGGCCGTCAGGGCTCTTCAGCGTGATGCCCTCGCGCACCTGGCCGGCAAGACCGGCGACGCGGACCATGAAGAACTCGTCGAGGTTGGCCGCCGAGATCGACAGGAAGCGGACGCGCTCGAGCAGCGGATGATTGAGGTTCAGCGATTCCTCGAGAACGCGCCGGTTGAACTGCAGCCAGGAAAACTCCCGGTTGACAAAGCGATCCGGGTTGCCGCCCTCCGGTCGAGCCACCTCGACATTCACGAATTCGCTCTGCACCGGCTTCAGTTCGTTCATGATTCCCGCTCTTCCCCGCAACCGCTGGCCGGTTAACCGGCTTAACTTATCCTCTGACAGGCTTTTGCGACAGTTTGATTTCATCGAACTTGCAAAGAGACCGGTTATGATCCAGATGCAGAAGAGACTGCGTTAAGGAGACGACGATGGCAGGCGGTTCCATTCCCCATTTTCAGAACGATGCGGGCCACCCGGCGATCGACATCGGCGTCAAGGAATTCATGTGCACGGGCGCCAACCCGCCTTTCGACCACCCGCATGTGTTTCTCGACATGGGCGACGACAATGAAAAAGTCTGCCCCTATTGCTCGACGCTCTACCGCTATTCGCCCAAGCTGAAGGCGACCGAAACGCTGCCGGACGGCTGTATCTACATCGACCAGGCCGCCTGATTCTTTCGCGACAAGCCCGATGGACGACACGCGGTCCCGGCAAGTCGTCATCGCCGGGGCGGGCGTCGCCGGGCTGACCGCCGCGCTGGCGTTCGCCGGACGCGGCTACCCCGTGCAGGTGTTCGAACAGGCACAGCGCCTGGAAGCAGCAGGCGCCGGCATCCAGCTTTCTCCCAACGCGACACGCATCCTTCGCCAGCTTGGCGTGCTCGACCGGCTGCTTCCGGCTGCGGTGCGGCCGGAAGCGGTGGTGCTGAAGGATGCCGCGACGTTGCGCGAACTGGCACGCGTGCCGCTGGGACAAGCCGCCGAAGCCCGCTGGCAGGCACCCTATCTCGTCGCTCACAGGGCTGACCTGCAGAGCGCATTGACTGCGCGCGTTGCCGAGATGCCGAACATTCTTCTGACTCCCGGCGCGCACGTCAGCAGCGTTGCCAAAGGCAGCCACGGTGTCACAGTGGCTGCCGAGATGGCCGGCGAGACAATCGAGGCCAAGGGCTTGCTGCTGGTCGGCGCCGATGGCGTCTGGTCATCGGTGCGCGGGCTTGTCGATCCGAACAAGGGGGCGGCCTCGCCGAGAAGTCACTTTTCGGGCGAACTGGCCTGGCGTGCCACCATTCCCGCCGACAGCGCTGCCGGACAAGCCTTTGCCGCGATCGGCGCAACCAATTGCGTCACCACCTTCCTGCATCCCGGCTTCCACATGGTCGCCTATCCCGTCAGCAAGGGTGCTGCCTTCAATCTCGCCGCCTTCACCAAGGGCGAACGCATTGCCGAGGGCTGGTCCGGGAACGCCGACACCAGGATCTTGACCGGTGCCATGCGTGGTACGGCGGCAGCACTTGCCCGTCTGATCGAGGAAGCCGGCCCGTGGACGGCATGGCCGATCCATACGGTCGAGAGCAACCAGCCTTGGACGACAGATGGCATGGCGCTGATCGGCGATGCGGCGCATGCGATGACGCCGTTCGCGGCGCAAGGTGCCGCCATGGCGATCGAGGATGCGGCGATGCTTGCGGATGTCGTCGCCGACTTCCCCGCCGATCAGGCACAAAGTCTTCAAATCTGGGAGAACCTGCGACGGCCGCGTATCGCCAGGGTCGCTCGTCGCGGCGCCCTCAACCGCCTCGCCTGGCATGCCGCGGGTCCAGTTTCTATCGCGCGCAATCTGTTCCTGAAAATGCGGTCGTCGGAAAAACTCGCCGCCGATCTCGACTGGCTTTATGGCTGGCGGGCACCGGAGCTTGGCGAAACATGAAACGCGACAGGCCGGCGCGAAGGAACAAGGCGCTCGTATTCGACAACAGCACCCACAGAGTAGGAATGTTCCATGGCCAAGGTCATTCGATATGAAATCGACCCAAAGAATCCGCCGCCTTTGACCGATGCTCAGAAGGCCGAGATCGCTTGGTTGACCTCGCGGCCAGAGAGTGATGTCGATACCAGCGACATTCCCGAGTTGACCGAAGAGTTTTGGCGAAACGCGATCAGGGGGGGCAAGGCTCGCTGACGAAAGCGCGACGGCTACCCGTCTAATTGTAAAGCCGCATCGACAGGCCGAGCGAAGCCGGCAGCGGGTTCCACCAGCCCGTCCTCAGGCCGGCGGTGCGCAATGCCGCCGCCGTCCAGGTGTTGCAGCCGACCAGCGTGTTGAAATGGCCGTTGGCTTCATAGAAACCGTCGAACCTCGAATAGGCCGCGTCCGGAACAACAATCGGCCCTTTCGGCCCCCGCTGGAAACTCGCATCGATGAAATCGAGCAGCGCCGCAAAACGCTCCTCGCCGATTTCGAAGCCGGCGACATCCGGATGCGGTTCGACGATGGCGCCGGCGACATCGACATGCATGACCGACGCGTCGACGGTCAGTGCCTTCATCACCGGAACAGCCTTGAGCTCAGACCATGTCGGCGTCTCCAGGTAGAAGGCGCGACCACCCCAGCCGAAGACGATATAGCGGACTTCCGGACTATCTGCCGGGATGCCGGCATCGACCAGGAAATGGAAGCGCTGGCGCACCCTGTCGTCGACCGGAATGGCGATGTCGGTGTGGATCGGGTTGTTCAGCACCAGGATATGGCGCGTGGTGGCGGGCGTGGCGGCGGCTGTTTGCCAGAGTGGTCGCGGCACGAGAGTGCCCAGCGTCACAGCGAGCGCAACGACGATCGACAGCAGGCCTAGAAAACGTCCCAGCTTTTTCATGAATGGCGGCCTTGCAAACGCACCCCGACGCGACACAAACCGCCCGCCTCCTGCTCATCCATACGCAAAAGAGCCCGGCACTGTTTCAGCCGGGCTCTCCCTGGTTATCGAAGGCCTAGTGCAGGATCTGCGACAGGAACAGCTTTGTCCGCTCATGGCGCGGATGATCGAAGAACTCGGCCGGCGTGTTCTGTTCGACGATCTGGCCCTGGTCCATGAAGATGACGCGATTGGCGACCTTGCGGGCAAAGCCCATCTCGTGGGTGACGCACAGCATGGTCATTCCTTCTTCGGCAAGGCCGACCATCGTTTCCAGCACTTCCTTGATCATCTCCGGATCGAGCGCCGAGGTCGGCTCGTCGAACAGCATGATGCGCGGGTTCATGCACAGCGAACGGGCGATCGCCACGCGCTGCTGCTGGCCGCCGGACAGTTGGCCGGGATATTTGTTGGCCTGTTCCGGAATCTTGACGCGCTTGAGGAAATGCATGGCGATTTCCTCGGCCTGCTTCTTCGGCGTCTTGCGCACCCAGATCGGCGCCAGCGTGCAGTTCTCCAGGATGGTCAGATGCGGGAACAGGTTGAAGTGCTGGAACACCATGCCGACCTCGCGGCGCACCTCGTCGATCTTCTTCAGATCGTTGGTCAGTTCCTTGCCGTCGACGATGATCTTGCCCTTCTGGTGCTCTTCCAGGCGGTTGATGCAGCGGATCATCGTCGATTTGCCGGAGCCCGATGGGCCGCAGATGACGATACGCTCGCCGCGCATCACTTTCAGGTTGATGTCCTTCAGCACATGGAATTCGCCATACCATTTGTGCATGGCGATGATGTCTATGGCGACATCGGTGGTCGAGATGTGCATCTTGGCGGCGTTGACCTTGATCTCTTCCGCGCTGACGGCATTTTCTATGACCATGGCAGGATCCCCTTGTTCTTTTGTTTAGCGTTTGTGGCCGGTGTCGAGTCGGCGTTCGGTGTACATTGAATAACGCGACATGCCGAAGCAGAACAGCCAGAAGACGAAGGCCGCGAAGATCAGACCCGACCTGGCGGTCTGCGCCGTCGCCCAGTTGGCGTCGGAGAAGTTCTGCTTGACGATGCCGAGCAGGTCGAACATCGAAATGATCGTGACCAGGCTGGTGTCCTTGAACATGCCGATGAAGGTGTTGACGATGCCCGGGATGACCAGCTTCAGCGCCTGCGGCATGACGATTAAATACATCTTCTGCCAATAGCCGAGGCCAAGCGAATCGGCGCCTTCATACTGGCCTTTGGGGATCGCCTGCAGGCCGCCGCGCACCACTTCAGCCATATAGGCGGCGGCAAACAACGACACGCCAATCAGCGCGCGCAGATACTTGTCGAAGGTGACGCCCGGCGGCAGGAACAGCGGCAGCATGACGCTGGCCATGAACAGGACGGTGATCAGCGGAATGCCGCGTACAGCTTCGATGAAGATGACGCACAGCATCTTGACGACCGGCATCCTGGAGCGCCGGCCAAGCGCCAGCACGATGCCAAGCGGCAACGACACGACGATGGCCACGAAAGACAGCGACAGCGTCACCAGCAAGCCGCCCCAGCGCGCGGTTTCGACATGTTCGAGACCGAACGCGCCGCCGACCAGCAGGAAGAACGACACGATGGGGAAAACGACGATCAGCAGCAGGGCGTTGAGGCCCTTGCGCGGCACGCTTGGTATCAGCATCGGCAACAGAAGCACCACCAGCAATATGCCGACCAGGATCGGCCGCCATCGCTCCTCGACCGGATAGGTGCCGAACATGATCTGGCCGAATTTGGCGTTGACGAAGGCCCAGCAGGCGCCAGACCAGCCATCCGGCTGGATACCGCCCTGCGCCACCGTGGCGCAGACGGTCCGGTTGGGTCCCGTCCACACGGCGTCGATGAAGGCCCAGTTGATGATTTGGGGCAGGATCATCACCACCAGCGCGATACCGACAATGGTCAAAATGGTGTCGCCTGCCGAGGCGATCAGGTTCTTGCGCACCCAGGCACCGAAGCCCACGACGCCGGCCGGTGCCGGTTGCGCCAGGGCCATTTCGGTGCGCACCCAGGACATATCATGTTCTTGCATGTCCCTATCTCTCCACCAGCGCCATTTTGGCGTTGAACCAGTTCATCAACAGCGAGGTCAGAAGGCTGATGGCCAGATAGATCACCATCATGATGACCACGCACTCCACCGCCTGGCCGGTTTGGTTGAGCACCGTGCCGGTCGTCGCCGTCAGGTCGGGATAGCCGATGGCGATGGCGAGTGAGGAGTTCTTGGTCAGGTTGAGATACTGACTGGCCAGCGGCGGAATGACGATGCGCATGGCCTGAGGTACAACCACCAGCCGCAACGCCTGGCCGGCACGCAGGCCGAGCGCTGCCGTAGCCTCGCTCTGACCTCTGGCGACGCCGCGAATGCCGGCGCGCACGATCTCGGCGATGAAGGCGGCGGTATAGAAGGACAGCGCCAGGTAGAGCGACAGGAATTCCGGCTTGACGACGAAGCCGCCAGTCAAGTTGAAAGTCGATTGCTTCGGAAAATCGAAGGTCAGCGGAAAGCCGCTCAGCGCGTAGGCGAGCAGCGGCAGCCCGATAATCAGCGCCAGCGATGTCCAGAACACCGGGAATTGCTGGCCGGTCGCCATCTGCCGCTGATGCGCCTTGTGGGCAACGAACCACGCCATGGCAATGCCGGCAAGCAGTCCCACCAGGATCAGCCACGAGCCGTCGCCCCAGATGGCACGCGGAAAATAGAAGCCGCGCTGGTTGAGGAACGAGCTGAACGGCAGGTTGATGCTGTCGCGCGGCGCAGGCAGCACCGCCAGCACGCCGGAATACCAGAAGAAGATGACCAGCAGCGGCGGAATGTTGCGGAACACCTCGACATAGACGGTGCAGATCTTCTGGATCAGCCAGTTTTTCGACAGCCGGCCGATGCCGACGATGAAACCGATGATGGTGGCGGTGATGATGCCGACAAACGCGACGATCAACGTGTTGATCAAGCCGACGATGATGGCCCGGCCATAGGTGGAGTCCGACGTATAGGCGATCGCCGTATCGGAAATGTCGAAGCCGGCGCGGCCTCTCAGAAAGGCGAAGCCGGAGGCAATGTGCAGGTTGGTCAGGTTCACGATCGTGTTGTGAACGATCCACCAGACACCGGACACCAACAAAGCAACGACCAGGCATTGATAGAAAATGCTGCGGACTTTCGGGTCGTTGATAAGAGAAGCGCGACTTGGCTCCTCGCGTAGAACTTCCTGCGATGCCATTCGACCGTCCCCCTGGAAAGAGAAACCGGAAGGCAGACAATCTGCCTTCCGGATCACATTTCGATCAGCGGATCGGCGGAGCGTATTGCAGGCCGCCCTTGGTCCATAGCGCGTTGATGCCGCGGGCGATCTTGAGCGGGCTGCCCGAGCCGACATTGCGGTCGAACATCTCGCCATAGTTGCCGACAGCCTTGACGATGTTGACGACCCAATCATTGGAAACGCCGAGATCGGTGCCGATCTTGGTATCGGCTTCCTGGCCGAGCACGCGCTTGATCTCCGGGCTGGCGGAGCTCTTCATTTCGTCGACATTGGCCTTGGTGATGCCGAGCTCCTCTGCGTCGAGCAGCGCGAAATAGGTCCACTTGACGATGTGGTACCACTGGTCGTCGCCCTGGCGCACGGCCGGTCCGAGCGGCTCCTTGGAGATGATCTCGGGCAGCACGACATGGTCGGCCGGCGAGCCCAGCGTCAGGCGAATGCCATAAAGACCCGACTGATCGGTGGTGTAGACGTCGCAACGGCCTGCGTCATAGGCGGCGTTGACCTCTTCCAGCTTCTCGAAGACGACCGGGTTGTACTCCATCTTGTTGGCCTTGAAATAGTCGGCGAGGTTGAGCTCTGTGGTCGTGCCGCTCTGCACGCAGACGGCGGCGCCGGAAAGCTGCAGCGCGGAATTGACGCCGGGCAGCTTCTTGGCGTTGATCATGAAGCCCTGGCCGTCATAGTAGGTGGTGCCGACGAAGTTCAGGCCAAGCGCCGTGTCGCGGTTGATGGTCCAAGTGGTGTTGCGCGACAGGATGTCGACCTCGCCGGATTGCAGCGCGGTGAACCGCTCCTTGGCGCTGAGTGGCGTGAACTTGACCTTGGTGCCGTCACCAAAGACGGCGGCCGCGACAGCGCGGCAGAAATCCGCGTCGATGCCTTGCCAGTCACCCTTGTCGTCCGGCGCCGAGAAGCCAGCCAGGCCGGTCGAGACACCGCACTGGATGAAGCCTTTCGCCTTGACGGTGTCGAGCGTCGTTGCCGAGGCGGCAGACGCCATCAACCCAAGCGTGGCGGCGCCAAGAATGCCGATAGCAATATGTTTCATGACCCACAGACCCTTTTCTCTGTTTTTCAGGTAAACCCTGACCTTTCCCGTGTGAACGCAGCTCCCATTCCGGCCCATACCCAGAAACCCGCATCGCAATCGACGCGCCGCCTCCCATTCACGAATGGCATCGAAGGCGATAATTCCCGTGAGGTCAAGGAAAATGACCGAATTCGAAAGAGTTTGAAAACCAGCGGCCGCAAATGCCTGAATTGCAGCCAGGAGCGTCAGGAAATTAGCAAGCCAGGCAAACAAAATTGGCAAAGTCCGGCGGGCGCAGATCCGCACTATGCCGGCGAAAATCCGTCCCGCGGATTCACTGCGCGTCACTGAATTTATCCCGGGATAAATTGGCATATCCAAAGACTGTTCCATGGCGAGCGATGGGGTCGCATGGCCGTGCCGCCCGGAAACGGGAGGAGAGCACATGCTCAGAGTGCTTGAACGAGCAGCCAGGCACCGATTGCCGCCATCAGCGCGCCGGAGATGCGCGGGATCAGCTGCCCGGTCGGGACGGTCTTCTCCAGGAGAATGAGGATGGCGATGCCGGCGATCCACAGCACGTTCATGACGCCGCCGACGAACAGGAGCGCCATCAACGCCCAGCAACAGCCGAGGCAATAGGCGCCATGATGGATCCCGAAGCGAAGCGCACAAAGCGGATCGGAGCGGAACCCGCCATGACTGGCCAGAAATGCGATCGGTGCCTGGCATTGCTGCAGGCAGACGCCCTTCATCGGCGTCCATTGATAGAGGCCGGCGGCGATCAGGACGAGGCCGCCGAGAACCGTACTGTTGGTTGTCATCATCGGGCTCAGCAAGGTGAGACTGGCCAGCAGCCATTGCGCGCCGGTCGCCGCGGCGCTGAAGGCAACCCAGACGAGCAGATAGCCGGTAAAAAACCATGCAGTCGATGCGATGGGCCGCCCGCCGGCCCGCGCCTTGCGACCGACCCCGGCATAGAGCAGCACCATCGGCGCGACCGACGGCGTCATCATGCCAACCATCATGACGGCCCACATGGCGAAGATGAAAGCGAAATCGGCTGGCGCCCAGGCCCGGAAACCGGGCGCAACCGCGGCTCCCATGTCCATGCCACCCATGTCCATACCCGGCATGTCCATGCCGCCCGCATTGGTACCCGACATGTCCATGCCAGCCATGTCGCCACTTGCGGCGTTCGGCGTGGTCATGTCGGCGGCGAGCCACAGCACATAGGCCCATGCGAGCACGGCAATGATGACGAGCGCAGCCGTCACGACCGTGCGGTCGCGCTGCAGCACCGCCTCAAGGGCCGTGTCGCTCATCGGATCAGGTCAATGCACGATACCGCTTTGCGAAAGGTGCAAATTGGCGAAATGGCTGTGCGAGTCCGCCAGTTCGAACCTGATCGGGCCGGTTGCCTTGGTCCAGCCGCGCCCGACCTCGGCAAGCGAGTATTCGAAACCATGCGTGAGGTCGATGCGCGCCCGATGCTCTGCACCGGTGACGGGATTCTTGATCGGCTCGCCGTGGCCCGAGGCTACGCCCGGCACGTCCAGGCGAGCCGCTCGGGCATCGACGTCCACTTCGAAGTCTATTGCCGCGAAGATCGGATCGTGGACCGTCTCCAGCGTGGTCGAAAAGACCTGGAATATGGTCGCGCCGGGTTCGGTGTCCTCACCGCTGAGAATGCGCAGCAGCGCGCCGCGCTGCGCCTCGGTCGCCCGCTCGTCAATGACCACTGCCGCCTCGCCCTTGCCCTGGTGAATTGCGCCAGGCCAACGGAAGACACCGGCAAAGCGCAAGCCATCCAGCTTGGTATCGCCGTGATAGCCGCTTTCGATTTCCACGCCGATCACCGCCCGGCAGGATCCATGCGTCGGCAAGGCGTTGAACTGGCACGGGCAGCCATAGGCGCAGTTGCAGTTGACGAACTCGCGCGCCTTGATCATCCACTTGACGTCGGTCATGGCATTCCTCCCCTGGCTGCATTCATTGCTCTGCAAGCGAGATGCCCGGATCGCAGGGGATCAGGAGGTCAACCGGGAACGATCATCCGGCAGCGTCTGATCGAGGCAGTCCGGGAAAAATATTAGGATTCAATCATATATCTTTCCCGGCCGTCTTCAATAGCCGATCGACCCAAGGGCGCAATGCGTTCGGACCGGGCAAGACTGAGCGCCCTTCACCAGAGACGACTTGGTACATCCGAAGTCGGTTCCCTGGCGGGTGCAGGCCGGTTGCACGGCCAAAGCCGTGGCACTATGGCTAGCGCCTTGTCGAACAAGGCGAAGAAGAATGGCGAAAAACGGCGACAGGCAACTTACCAGCAGCATGGGGATCAACACGCGGCTGGCCCATTCGGGCAACAATCCGCATGACTATTTCGGCTTCGTCAATCCACCGGTGGTGCATGCCTCGACCGTGCTTTATCCCGACGCGGCGTCGATGGCGGCACGCAGCCAGAAATACACTTACGGCACACGCGGCACGCCGACGACCGATGCTCTTGCCCACGCCATAGATGCACTGGAAGGGTCGGCCGGCACGATCGTGGTGCCTTCGGGCCTTGCGGCGGTGACCGTGCCGCTGCTCGCCTTCGTGTCGGCGGGCGACCACCTGCTGATCGTCGATTCCATCTATCACCCGACGCGCAACTTCGCCGACACGATGCTGAAGCGGCTGGGTGTCGAGGTCGAGTACTACGCCCCCGATGTCGGCGCCGGCATCGCGGCGTTGATCAAGCCCAACACCAAGGTGGTGTTCACGGAATCGCCAGCCTCCAACACGTTCGAGCTGCAGGACATCCCGGCCATCGTCAAGGCGGCGCACGCCGCAGGCGCCATCGTCATGATGGACAATACCTGGGCGACGCCGCTGTATTTCCGTCCGCTCGACCACGGCGTCGACATCTCGATCCATGCGGCGACGAAATATCCGGCCGGTCATTCCGACGTGCTGCTTGGCACGGTCTCGGCCAACGAAGGCTGCTGGAAGCATCTTTACGAAAGCTTCTGCACGCTTGGCTGCTGCGCTGGGCCCGACGATGTCTATCAGGTGCTGCGTGGCCTGCGCACCATGGGCGTGCGTCTGGAGCATCATCAGCGCAGCGCGCTCGCCATCGCCTCCTGGCTCGAGGGCCAGACGGGCGTGGCGCGCGTGCTCCACCCTGCCCTTCCCAGCCATCCGGACCATGGCCTGTGGAAGCGCGACTTCTCCGGCTCGAGCGGCATCTTTTCCATCGTGCTTGCCGGCGGTAGCCAGAAGCAGCAGCACGCCTTCCTCGACGCGCTGCAGATCTTCGGCCTCGGCTATTCCTGGGGCGGCTATGAGAGCCTTGCGGTGCCGGTCTGGCTCGGCGACCGCGTTGTTGCAAGGGGCCCGTATGAAGGCCCGTTGATCCGCCTGCAAATCGGCCTCGAGGATGTCGAAGACCTGAAGGCCGACATTCTGCGCGGCCTGGCCGCAGCGGCGGCTGCCTGAGCGATCAGGGCACCTGCCAAATTCAGCGGATCGGTAAAAGCAGCTCGAAAGATAGGTGAACCGCCACTTTGCCCTGCGGAGCCAAATCGGCACCGCGGGCGGATGCGGTGACAAATGTCACGGAATTCTATTTCTCAAAACCGCACCTTCGCGGATCAATTTGGCTTTCAACTTCGACAATGCCGCGTCATTGCGGTGCAATCATCGCGGTTTCGACTTTCCTCTGGAATACCGGCAGAGTTTTCCGACGCCCATGGCCTTTCGCCTTTTTGTTCCCATTCTTGCCGGCGCGACACTGCGCGAGCGCGTCATCGCCTGCATCGGCGCGACGATCGGCATTGCACTGACCGGCGCGATCGGCGGTCTGGTGCTCGGCAGCGGCCCGCACGTGCCGCTGCTGGTGGCGCCGATGGGCGCGTCGGCCGTGCTCCTGTTCGCGGTGCCGGCCAGTCCGCTGGCGCAGCCATGGTCGATCATCGGCGGCAACACGATTTCGGCACTGATCGGCGTGATCGTGGCGCATTTCATCCACGAAACCGCCCTTGCCACCGGCATCGCGGTGGCGCTGGCCATCGCCGCCATGTCGTTCACGCGCTGCCTGCATCCTCCAGGCGGGGCGGCGGCCCTGACCGCCGTGTTGGGAGGGCCTGCCGTCATCAGCGCCGGCTTCTTGTTTCCATTCGTGCCGGTGGCACTGAACTCGCTTCTGCTGGTGGCGCTCGGCTACGGATTCCACAAGCTGGCCCGGCGCAATTACCCACACGTGCCGATTCCCCCGACGAACAGCCACGGCACCGTCGATCCGCCGGCGCGGCTGCGCGTCGGCTTCCAGCCCGAGGACATCGATGCCGCGCTTGGCGCGCTCGACGAGACGTTCGATATCGATCGCAACGATCTCGACCGGCTGCTGCGGCAAGTCGAATTGCAGGCGCTGGTGCGCGCGCACCAGAACCTTCTGTGCGAGGACATCATGTCGCGCGATGTGATCTCGGTTGACGAACACACCTCGATCGAGGCGGCGCGGCAATTGCTGCTTGACCACAACATCCGTACCTTGCCGGTCGTCAACGCCGAGGCAAGGCTGGCAGGCACCGTGGGATTGCGGGAACTGGCGCTGGCCTCCGGCACGGTCGGATCCGTGACATCGCCCGCGGCGATAGCCGACGCCGGTTTCGCCGCCATGGGTCTGCTGCCCGTACTCACCGACGGCCGCAGCCATTCGGTCATCATCGTCGACGACGACAAGCGGATTCTCGGGCTGATCACGCAGACCGATCTGCTGGCGGCCACGGCGCGCCTGCAGGTTGCTGACAAGCCCTCGCCGGAAGCGGTACGGTAGCCGCCGCCGGATCCGGCGAAAACGGCCGGGAACCTTTTGCCGGCAATGCCATCCAATCTCTCAATCGGGGTTCCGGTCCGAGATTGGGTAGAGGAACTGGCCATGCCTGCTGTCTTGACGGCCATGCCTTCTGTCGCTTCAGGCGAGATGCAGCTCGTGCGCCGCGCCTTGGCGCGCGAGGGCGATGCTTTCCGCACCATCATCAAGACGTACAACCAGAGGCTCTACCGCATCGCCCGCGGCGTGGTGCGCAATGACAGCGAGGCCGAGGACATCGTGCAGGAGGCCTATGTCAGGGCCTTCGCTCATCTCGATGCGTTTCGCGGCGACTCCTCGCTCGCCACATGGCTGTCGCGCATCGTCATCAACGAGGCGCTCGGCCGCCTGCGCAAAAGGCGCAGAACGGTGTCAATGCCGGAAAATCCGCAAGCCGAGATCATCCGGTTCCCCCTCAACCCCAGCGACGATCCGGAACGGACGATGGCGCAACGGCAGATCCTCCAACTGGTCGAACGGGCCACCGACAGACTTCCCGATGTCTACCGGACGGTGTTCGTGGCACGGGTGATCGAGGGGCTGAGCATCGAAGAGACCGCCGACCTTCTCGGCGTGCGGCCACAAACCGTCAAGACGAGGCTGCACCGCGCCCGCGCCCTGGTGCGCAAGGCACTGGACGACCAGATCGGGCCGGTGCTGCTCGATGCGTTCCCCTTCGCCGGCCGACGTTGCGAAAGGCTGACCAGTGCCGTGATGCGGCGGCTCGGCCTGGAAAGCTGACCGTTCGCCGATTCCTTGGGAACGTTTGCCGCTGCCCGGCATCCAATGACCGTCAACCGAGAAACGCTGTCCGGCGCGAGTCCCGTGTCCGGGCGAAGGAGATGCCATGCTTATCCGACACACCGCTGCCCTGGCCGCCATGCTGCTGCTTGGCACTGCCCCGTTCGCACAAGCGGCCGACAAGCCGACCGACCCACAGATCGCCCACATCGCCTACACGGCCGGGGTCATCGACGTTGAAGCTGCCAAGCTGGCGATCGAGAAATCGAAGAACAAGGACGTCGTGGATTTCGCCAACGACATGGTGCGCGACCACGAAGCCGTGAACGTGCAGGCGCTCGACCTGGTCAAGAAGCTGAAGGTGACGCCCGAAGACAACGCCACCAGCCAGGCGCTGAGCAAGGCGGCGGCCGAAGAAAGGGCCAAGCTCGCCAAGCTTGAGGGTGCTGCCTTCGACAAGGCCTATGTCGACAACGAGGTCGCCTACCACAAGCAGGTCAACGGCGCTCTCGAAACGTTGCTCATTCCGTCGGCCAGCAATGCCGAACTGAAGAGCCTGCTGGAAACCGGCCTGAAGATATTCCAGGGCCATGAGCAGCATGCCGAACATGTCGCCGACATGCTGAAGTGAGGACGGGAAGCATGTCGAAACGCAATCTGTGGATTGCGTTGACGCTGGTCATCGGTACCGTTCCGGCACAGGCTGAAACCATCCAGGTCACCATCGACAAACTGGTGTTCTCGCCAGCCACCGTCGAGGCCAAGGTCGGCGACACGA
This sequence comes from Mesorhizobium kowhaii, assembly GCF_003253745.1. Lineage (GTDB taxonomy): Bacteria > Pseudomonadota > Alphaproteobacteria > Rhizobiales > Rhizobiaceae > Mesorhizobium > Mesorhizobium kowhaii. The sequence goes on along the minus strand of NZ_MZXV01000085.1, from coordinate 334,952 downwards.
TCGAGTGGGTGAACAAGGACGCGTTCGCCCACACGGCGACCGTCAAGGGTGGCTGGGAGGTGATGATCCCGCCGAAAAAGTCCGCGAGCCTCACCCTGCAGAAGGCAGAGACAGTCGACTATTTCTGCCGTTTCCACCCCAACATGAAAGGTCGTTTGGTGGTGGCGCCCTGATCCAGCGCCAACGAGGCCCGCCTGGCTTCGTCAGGCCGCGCGATATGCGTCCACGAGCCGCCATAGCGGGGCTCGCGGCGCATTAGCCAGGCATCGAGCCCTTCGCGCAGGTCGGCGGTCGGAGCCATGCGGGCGAACTGCTCGGCCTCGACCAGCAGGCCTTCCGCGATGCTCTGGTTGAGGCCGCGCGCCACCGCCGTGAGGATGCTCGCGATCGCCAGATCGGAGTGCCGCAGGATACGCTTGGCCAGGCCGATTGCGGCCGGCATCAAATCGGCATGCGGCACCACCTGGTTGACTAGGCCAAGTTCAAGGGCGCGCGGCGGCGGAAACCAATCGCCGGTCAAAAGCAGTTCGAGCGCCCGCTTGCGCCCGGCGAGCCTGGGCAAGCGCTGCGTTCCGCCAAAGGTCGGCAGCATCGCAAGGTTGATTTCCGGCTTGGCGAACAAAGCGCGTTCGCTGGCGATGGCGAGCGGCACGGCCTCGGTGATTTCGCAGCCGCCGCCAAAAGCAATGCCGTTGACGGCGGCGATGACGGGTTTGCGGAATGCTTCCAGCCTTGCCGTCAGCCGCTGCCCGCGCACAACGAAGTCACGCATCGCAACATCGACGCCAAGCGCCACACTGGCCGAGAATTCGTGGATGTCGCCACCCGCCGAAAACGCCCGCTCCCCTGCTCCGGTAAGAACGACCGCCCGAACGCCGTCATCGACTTCAATGTCGTCGAGGACCGCGAGCAGGCGATCGATCAGAGCATAGTTCAACGCGTTGAGTTTCTCCGGCCGGTTGAGGGTGAGGATCGCAATCCCATCCCTGGTTTCGTTAAGGACAAGATCGGTCATTTGGCTTCCTTCTCCAGCATGGTCATGGGTCGGAAGGCTACGCCCTTTGCCGCTTGTGTATATTCACTAGTCGGTATACATCGGCTGATGCCTGAAGCGCAAAGCCCTACCCGCAAACGTATTGTCGATGCCGCGACAAGACTGTTTTACGCGGAAGGAATCGGCCGCGTCAGCGTCGATGCCGTTGCCGAGGAAGCGGGGCTCACCAAGCGGACGCTCTATTACCACTTCAAGAGCAAGGACGACCTGATCGCCGCCTATCTCGATGGCCGCGACCAACCCAATCTGAAGCGGATGGCCGGCTGGTTCGATGCCGCCGAAGGCGGAGCGGATCGCAAGGTCGAGGCGATCTTCACCAATCTGGCGAGGGCCGCTCACCATCCGAAATGGAAAGGATGCGGCTTCCTGCGCACGGCCGCGGAACTCGCCTCGATGCCTGGACATCCGGCGATCAAGGTCGGGTCGCGGCACAAGTCAAATTTCGAAACATGGCTGGCTGGAGAGCTGTCCGCCCGCAACATCGAGGAGCCGCAAGCCTTGGCACGCGAGATCGTGCTGCTGATAGACGGCTCCTTTTCGATCATGCTGATCCACCGCAACCCCGATTATATCGAGGCAGCCGGCCGCGCCGCGGCGACGCTTGTCCGGGCCCGAATTTCAAGCAACCAGGTCTAGAGCGGTTCTGCGTTCCACGGAGACGCAGAACCGCTCTATCTCTTTGTTTTGACGCAATTCCGTACGGAAAACCGCCACACACTTTTCCTGGAATTGCTCTAGAATCCAAACGCCAGCCATGCCGTGCCGACGCCAAGCGTTATCAATGTCAGCGGCAAGCCGACCTTGAAGAAAGCGCCGAACGACAGGTGGGCGCCGGCGGTCCCTGCCTGCTCGGCGACGATCAGATTGGCGACCGAACCGAGCAGGGTGAAATTGCCGGCCAGCGTCGAGCTCATGGCGACCACCAGCCAGGCACGCTCGGGGTTTTCGAGGCCGGGTATGAAGGGCCTGAGCGCCAGCACGGCCGGGACATTGCTCATGATGTTGGAGAGCACCGCGGTGAAGCCGGACAGGCGCCAGACATCGTCCAGCCCAAGGTTCTTGGCCGAGGCGATGATGTCGGGCGTCAGCAGCGTCTTTTCCGCGCCGGCGACGACCACGAACAGACCGGCGAACATGAACAACAGTGGTCCGTCGATCTCGCGGTAGATGCGTTCCGGTTTGATGGCACGGGTGAGCAAGAGGATGGCGCCGCCGATGAGTGCCGCCTTGGCGACGGGCACGCCGGCGAAAAAGGCGATGGCCAATCCGATGCAGACCACCACCGCCTTCAGCACCTGCCCCTTGTGCATGCGGCCGCGCGAGACCTCGGGCGTCAATTGGGCCGTGCGGGCGAATTCGGCCCGGTAGACGATGCGCACGATGACAACGACCGCGACGAGGCTAAACAAGGCGACCGGAGCCAGTGCCGCCGAAAAGGCAGGATAGGAAATGCCCGACAGCGCGCCGATCACCATGTTTTGCGGATTGCCGGTGATGGTGGCGACGCTGCCGCAATTCGACGCGGTGGCGGTGGCGATCAGATAGGGGATGGGGTTGCGCTTGATGACGCGGGTGACGTGGACGACGATCGGCGCCATCACCAGGCAGATCGCGTCGTTGACCAGGAAGGCCGACAGCACGCCGGTCAGCAGCGTCACCATCACCAGGAGCATGAAGGGCGCGTGCGCGTGCTCGATGGCGACGGCGCCAAGGCCACGAAAGGCGCCGGAGACCTTCAGATGCGCCACCACGATCATCATGCCGAGCACAAGCGTGATGGTGTCGAAATTGATCGCTCGGTAGGCATCCTCCATGCTGAGCGCGCCTATGGCGATCATCGCGGCCCCGCCGAGCAGCGCGATCCCTGCCCGGTCGAGGCGCAAGCCAGGGATGCGGCCAATGGCGACACCGGCGTAAGTCAGGACCAGGATCAGCAGTGCCGCCGCGCCCATCAATGTCATCGGTAAGAAGTCCTGCTCAGTCTGTGGCGCGCCGCTGCCCGTCCGCCCGATGGTTCGTTGCATGCCAGCTTTAGCGCGATGTCGAGATCGATGACAAACAGGCCGGCATATTGTTGCGCCGACGGTGCCCGCAAAGCCCTGCGGACGATGTGCCGCTAATGCAGATAGAAATCCAGCCGCCGTCGAAGCGCCTGCAGGGAAAACAGCTGCTCAACGGTCCGCCGCGCCTCCCGACCCACCGTCGCCCGCAGCCCCGGATCGGCTTGGAGGTCGGCCAGGATCTGCCCCGCTTGTTGCGTCGTCTCGAACAGAAAACCGTTTTCGCCATGCCTGATATGGTCGGCGTAGCCGCCATGCGAATGGCAGACCACAGGCAAACCACAGGCCATCGCTTCGAACACCACCCGGCCGAACGTCTCCACATGCGAGCCGGAGCGATAGTAGAACACGTCGAGCGTTGGCAGGAACTCTTCAGCCGCAAACCGGCCTTGCGGGAGGAGTTCGAGTTGCGAATGCGGTTTGAGCCTGTCCTTGAGCAGCATCCCGCCCTGAATCCGCAGCGCGACGCCACCCGCGAGCAAAGCTTCGTACAGCGGCACATCGTCCGCATGATGTTTGTCCGGGGTGTCGCGGCTCAATCGTCCCAGCGTGAACGGACGACCCGGCTTGGCCGGTTGTGGTAAAAAGCGTTCGATATCGATTGGCGAGGGATGCACGACACCGTCGACCTGCAGCATGCGTTTTTGAAAATCGGAAATCAGCACCAGTTCGGCGTCGGGCCAGTTCAGCATAAGGGGCATGCGCGTCGTCAGCGCAATGACTTTCGGGTGAAAGGTATTGAAGACGTAGATCAGCCGGCGCGGTCGTGGAATCAGGTAAGGCCATATTTTGTTGCGCCAATGCGCGCCGAGGAAGACGTAGGTACCGCCGTCCGGCACATTCCACTTTGGCAGCGAGACGCGGCGAATCGGAAATTGCCGCATCAGCTCGCCGGACACCCTGGAGGACGTTGCCCACAGACGCACCTCGGAGTCGGCGCTCAACAGCCGGTACAGCTCCAGGGTTTCGAGGTCACTGCCGCCAAAGGGGTTTTGAAAGCCATTGAACAGATGGATCATAGTTGCCGCGCTGATCTTGCCTGAACTGTCCCGCCATTCGTTCGCCGGCATTGAGACAGGCCGTGACTGGACCGCCGGCCCGGATGCTTGGGGAACTCAGGAAAGCAGGACCGTTTTCAGCGGTGATCCATACATCACCGACGCAGCGGAAGCACGGCGATAAGGGAACGTCAAGGAAGCGGTCCACGCCAGCTTCCTTCTCCGTTGTCAATGCACCGTGGCGATGCTGGGCAGAGGCACCGGAGAGGCACCTGCCGGATCGAAGCTGACTTGATCGCGCCCATTCGACTTGGCCGTATAAAGCCGTCTGTCGGCCGCCACGAAAATCTCTTCATAGGTGGTCGGGCCCGTAAAGCTTGTGCCGCCAATGCTGACGGACAATGGGCATGGCCTCCCGCCTGGAGAAAAGTCCATTTCACGGATGCGCCGGCGGATGCTTTCGGCAACCACCCAGGATTGCGCGGGATCCAACCCGGGAAGAAACACGCCGAATTCCTCGCCGCCGATGCGGCCAACGATATCGCCGCCGCGCAACTGTCCTTTGATCTCCTGCGCTATCAGCTTGAGCGCCTGGTCGCCGCAGTCATGGCCAAGCCGGTCGTTGATCAACTTGAAATGGTCGGCGTCGATGATCAGCAGCGCCCCCGAATTGGCTTGCTGCTGCTTGCGGGTCTGCTCGAGATAGGCCTCGACCAGCATCGAGAATGCGCCGCGGTTCAGCACCGCCGTCAGGCTGTCGGTGGCGGCAACGACGCTGAGATCGCGCTGGGCGATGGCCAGCTGGCGGATCTTCCACATGAGGAACGACAGAAACGAGCCGCCCAGCACCAAGGGCAGCATCAGATCGGTCAGTTGCGCGCGCCACACCGCCTCGGGCGAGAGATAGGGAAAATTGAAGGAATCGACGAAGAACGCCACGGCAATGAAGAATGCCGTACCGGCTGCCGTGACAGCGATCACCCTGCCCCAGCTCGTCGGCGACAGATCGAGCCTCATTGCGTTCCACTCCGTTAGCCGCCGCTACTATGGCGTACCAACGCAAACAAATTGATAAGACTTTCCTTCCAATTCGATGTCGGTGGCTACGTCAGCCAGAGATCAACGGCCGCCGACGGCAGCCGTGCTCGCTGCCGCGGTGGGAACACTCCGTTTAATGGACTTCGGACTGATGCAGGGAAATCCTGAAAGTCAGCGGTTGGGCGCCGGTCCACTCAGATTCTCGACAACGAAGGATGCTGCGATCAAGTCGTCGGCATCCAGTCGTAGGGAGCCGTCGCCTGCCCCCATGATGGCGGCGACCTTGTGAAACGTTTTCATCTCATGGTCGGAAATTTCGGCATCCTGCATTCTGGCCTTGAGTTCAGCGATACGCCGCCCCAACGCAGGGGACGTTCCAATTTCACGTTTCGACATAACCTGGTTTCTCCTCCCCCAACCCGCGCTTGTTTTACCCCACCCCATTCGTCGGCCCGCACATTGGGTTTTTATGAGACACCGCGAATACAAGGCCCCGAACGTGTGATGGGAGCTAAGGTTCCACCCCCGCCAGATCACGAAATAATTCCGGATCGCCGCGCCGAATGGGCGGCAAGCCGAGGCTCAACTCCCTGTTGCATAGGGTTGTGGCGCTGGCAGCCGCGAGATGACAGATCTAGCGGCCTTGATCAGGTGAACTGGCACAGGCCTTTGAAATTATTGGCGATCCCGACAGGATTCGAACCTGTGACCATCGGCTTAGAAGGCCGGTTTTAAAGCCCTTCCCTTTGCTGACACAACGCTTACTTTTCCACACCAACACCTTGCAAACAAAGGCTTTGAGGCTTACCTTTGCGCCGATTGTCACGCCTAACGCATACCCTCACTTACCGCGTTTTGCTGACATGGTGCTGACACGGCCCATTCGTGTCAGCAAATCGGAGGCGGGAAAATGCCCAAGATCACCAAGCGCATTGTCGATGCCGTGGAGGCAGATAAGGACCGGCGATTCTATGTCTGGGACGACCAGATCAAAGGTTTCGGCCTGCTCGTACTGCCCAGCGGCGTCAAGAGCTACATCTACCAGTATCGCACGCCGGAGGGCAAGGAACGCAGGGCAACGCTCGGCAAGCACGGATCGCTAACGCCCGACGAGGCGCGCGACGCGGCCGACGAGATGCGACGCTTGGTCAAGGCCGGTCGAGATCCCCTGGACGAGAAACGAGACCGCCGCTTGGCGACAACGGTCAAGGAGGTGCTGGAGGCCTATCTCGAATCCGAGGCGTTCAAGGGCAAAGCGGTCGGAACTCGCGCCACCGACAAAGGCAGGATCAATCGTCACCTTATCCCCCTTCTCGGCAAGCATCATGTCGACAAGTTGCGACCGGGAGATTTAGACAAGGCCTTCGCCTCGATCCGCGATGGCAAGACGGCGGTGAGAGAGAAGGTCGGCCCGCGTGCTCTGGCGCGGGTGCGTGGCGGCGAAGGCGCGGCCAGGAAATCCCTCAGGCTGTTGCGCAGCACATTGGCATGGGCGGTGCGCGAACGGCTTATCACCAGCAACCCGGCATCGACTTATCAAACCGGCGCCGATGGGACGCGCGACGTCATTCTTGACGATGCCGCAGCCTATGGCCGTCTGTTCAAGACCCTCGACCTCATGGAGGCGGAGAAACGCATCAGGCAGCCGGTGGCCGACGCCATTCGCGTCATAGCTCTAACAGGTGCCCGCCGAGGCGAGATTGCCGGTCTGTGCTGGTGGCATGTGGATCTGAAGTCGGGGCTCGTCACCCTTCCCCCGGCCGCGCACAAGACAGGCCGCAAGACTGGCAAGCCGCGCATCATTGGCCTACCTGCCGCAGCACAAGCCTTGATCGCGCGCCAGCCTGCCGGCGAACTCGACGACTTCGTTTTCTCCCCCGCCAAAGGTGACGGCCCGGTTGTGTTGTCGAAGATGTGGAACAAGGTCCGCGTAGAGGCAGAGCTGCCAGAGGGTATCGGCCTGCATGGCCTGCGACACTCCCTCGCCTCGCACATGGCAATGGCTGGCGCACAAGCCAGCGAGATCATGACTGCACTCGGCCACCGCGACATGGCGACGTCGGCGAAGTACGTCCATTGGGCACAGGAAGCCCGGCAGGCGATCGCGGAGAAAGGGGCGGCTGTGGCCCTAGCCGGCATGGCGGTTTCCAGCGACAAGAAAACTGCGGAAGTTGTGCCGCTGAAAGGTGGTGCACAGTGAGCGACCAGCGGGACCGCCCGCCGAGCTGGAGGCAAGCCCACAAAGCCTCGTTCATGGAGAAGTATTCAAAAATCCTTCCGGCCGCCGAAGCCGACACCGGGAACGAAACACTTTCTCTTATCGCTCGGCTGATCGGAGGCATGGATATCATTGAGGCGCAGAAATCTGGAGACGACGACAAACTTGTGGAAACGGCCTCTGTCGCACTCGGCGCTGCGCAACAAACAGCCATGGAGTTCGAGAGGTTCTTGAAGCCGTTTCTTAGAGCTTTTGAGGAACCGTCGTTCCGGGATTCACGCGACCCATTGAAGTGGATGTTGACGTTCACCGCCTCAACGCTTTTCCCGGGCGCGCGCAAGGAACCTGATCTGGTTTTCGTGCCGTTGCCGGCCAACTATGTTTCGTTCCTCATTGAACATTTGAATGCGCTTGATCACGGCGAGCGGGACACGATTTTTCAACCAAACCAAACCGGCAAGCATTCGCATCCATATGCCTGGGCGAAGGCAAGAGAAGAGGCCATTCTTCACGTCTGCTTCATGCAGGGTGGCGGGCGAACGAAGACATCCTCCCGCGAGTTGGTGGGAAAGGCCATTGGTGTGGCGTCCAATACCCTTCGGGATTGGGAAAGAGAGATCTCCGATTTTGACTTCGACAACGCGCGGGAAGCCGGGCGCCTCGAAGAACAACGTATCAACGTTGGCATTCCCTGGCCCAAAGTCATGGACGCCCATGTGGAAGCGATGGCGGACCGTCTGAGCGGTAAGCTACCAGGCTTCGCTCGCTGGTACCGTGAAGAATTCGGCAAACGCCATTGGGCGGGTGCTGGCGATTAGACGGTAATTGCCAGCAGTTTTCTGATGTGAAATCGGGCTAGATCACCGACATTACGCAAACCGACTTCGATCGGCATCCTTTCCCTCGCAAACTTAACCAGCCCCAGCGAGGGAATAGAAATGAACACTCCAACCTATCGCGACCGTCGCGAGGCTGCACGCCTTCTGACTGAGCGCGGCCTTAAAACCTCATGGAAGACGCTGCAGAAACTGGCGACTGTCGGCGGCGGTCCTGAATATCAGATCTTTGGCAACCGCGCCGTCTACACCGACCAGGCTCTCGACGCCTATGTCGCCGGCAAGATATCGGCACCGCGCCGCTCGACGTCGGAGGCGGCATGATGACCGGCCTCGATCATGAGCACTCTGCAGCCATCGACGTGGCCGGCAACTGGCTAGCGCAGAACCCACGCAATCGGCTCAATCAACCGGTGATCCCGCTCTTGCGCGAACGCTTTGGCTTGTCGGTTGCGGAAGCGGTGGAAGCCTGTCGTGTCGCCTCCAAAGCCAGGGAGGCGATCGATGTCAGCGGCACCTGAAACGAGAAAACCCGCCTCTGGCAAGGAGACGGGCTCTCAGGAAAATGGAAAAGCGGGCAGCACTTCCACTTCAGATATAAACCAGAACACGGTTAATTTACAAGCCCGCTGCTCACCGGCGACGAAGTGGAAACTTGCTCATCCGAAAGCCGTCTGGGCTCAGGCGGCGCTCCGTTCGGCCCTTAAGCGCGGCCTCATCAGTCAGGAGCCCTGTGCGGAATGCGGTGCCCTCGATGCCGACGGCCATCACGACGATTATGACAAGCCAATGCAAGTCCGCTGGCTTTGTCGCCTGCACCATCGGCGTGAACACCTTCGCCTAAAATGCGAGGCGGCCGAATGAGCGGCGGGCGAGAGTGGTCCAAGATCTCGCCGGCCTTGTGGCGCTCGCCGCGCTTCCTGGGGCTCAAGGGAAGCGATGAAAGGCTGTTGCTGGTCTACTTCATGACCTGTGACCACATGACCTCGTCGGGGTGCTTCAGGCTTCCCGATGGCTACGCAATCGCCGATCTCGGCTGGACGATGGAACGATACCGGACAGCCCGCGATCTGCTCGGCGCCGCCGGCCTCATCAGCTTCGATCCGGCAACGGAGGAAGTCTTTGTCGATCGCTGGTTTCGGCACAACCCGCCGACCAATGCCAAGCACGCCAAGGGCGCCAGGCGCCTCATCAACCAGATTGACAGCGACGGGCTGCGGGAAAAGGCCGAGGCCGAATTCTGTGAAACCGATTGGGGCGGGCAAAGCGAACAGGTGGTGAATAGCGAACTCAGCAACCATTCGCGGCTCGCCAACACGTCAATCTTCCAACGGGCTCGATAGACTATGGATAGGCTATCGAAAGGCTACCGATACAGAGAGACTAGACCGAGACGTGAGACCAGAGACCGAGAGGAGACAAGACCGAAACCGAAACTAAAACCGAGAGAAGACTTTGAGACCTCCGCTTTGGAAAAAAGGAAAATCCGAAGCGCTGGCGCAGCCCTACTGATGCCGCGCGAGCCGGTCCATGGGCGCGTTTGCTTCAGCCAACTTGGCCAGCGCTTGTTCGACCTTCTCTGCCGAAGCATCCGTGCGCTCGATGTGGTGGACCACTTGATGCCGCAGTATCGCAAGCTTTGCGGCGCGATGCATATCGCCGTTTCGCTTAGTTTCGAGGTCGAAGGTCGGGAGCATCATGGGTCAACAATCTCAAGGGTGGGGTCAATTGATGCTGGCGAGATTGATCTTCGTCAGCCGCGACCTAGCCTCGATCACGCGCCGCCGGGCGGACCTAATCCTGCTGCAGAGAGCGATGTTGATCCCGACTCCGCAGTCCTCGTCCAGCATCCCTTCTGCACGTTCAAGGACGAGCTCCGCCCGGTTAATGCGGAGCCTGGCCTTGGCCAATTCGAAGATCAAAAGATCGGCCGCTGTCCCGCGTCCGTCGGGTTCCAAGGTGTTCATCATGAAGTGCTAACACATGGCGGAGCGGTTCGTTCCCTGATGTCGGGCGAAACGGGTGCCACATGACGGACCCGCTCGACATCCTGATCGGCCATCTTCAGGGCCTGGCGGAACAGATCGATATCGCACTCTCTGCCGCCCGCGCCCTGCGGGGGCAGGACGACAGCCCGAGCACGCTGGTCAAGTCCGACCACGATATGCCTGAAACTCTCGCGCCGAAGGAGGCGGCCCATCTCGCAAAAAGGTCAGAGAGCACGATAATCCGATGGTGCGATACCTACGAGATCGGCAAACAGGTGGGCGGGAGATACTTCATTTCGAAGCAAAAACTGATGGACCATCTCGACCGTCTTGGCCGCTGATGGGTGCGGATTTGCCTGCGGATTTATGCGGATTTATGCGGATTTCATAAAATGACCGGCGACCTCGCAGGCCGTATTCTTGGCTCCACGAAACGGAGTTTCAAGAATGGATCTGAAGAATCTACTGAGCATTGTACGCAAGCCGGCGAGCCCACGCGCCGACCTCGCATTTGCCCTGGCAAGTCTTGATCTTGAAAGCGCGGAGGTACGCGCCTCCCAACTCGAGACAGAGCGCCGGCGGATCCTGATCAGCGGCGATGACCGCGACCTCGCAGAAATCGAGGACAAGATCACTGTCGCCAATCGAGAGATCGAGCGGCGTTTTGCTCTTCGCGATGAACTGCAGAGCCGGCTGGCCAAGATCGACGAGGCTGACGAGATCGCAGGGCGAAAGCGTCGGTATGACGAAGCGACCAAGCTAAGCGGCGAAGTGCGCAAGGCACTCGCTCGCTACCCATCTCTTGCCCGGCAGATCATCGACATGCTCGCCGTGGTCGCCGAGGCCGAGGCTGCTATCGCCGCTGCCAACGACGATCTGCCTGAAGGCGCAGCTCCGATCGCCGCTGCCGAGGTGTCAGTGAGGGGTACGGGCGCCGACATCCCGCCGCTGGCGTCAACGATCTTGCTTCCAAGCTTCGACCCGGCCAAGCCCGATCTGTGGCAGCCGTGTGGGCCGTCCGGCTATATGGGCAACTACCACAGCGGCATCGAGGTCGTACTGGCTCGCCTCGCCGAACTTCGGGGCGCCAGGTCATGATCGACTGCCAGCGCCCGTTCGTAGCCTCGCCACCCATAACGGCTCGTATGCGCCGCGCTGCCGCGTTTCATGAGGCCGGACACGCTGTCGCTGCTTTGCAGTTCGGATGGCCAATCGATCACCTCACCATCATTGCCGACGTCGATCGAGATGGACTCTCGCGCGGCGGCCATATCCAGATCACCAAGCGGATGGAGCGCGAGGATCCGGCCAAGGCCATGGTCTTCGCGCTCGCCGGACCTGCAGCACAGCGCCGCGGTGTTCCTCGCTCGCATGTGCAGGCATCAGGCATTTCGGACTTCGAGGAGGCGGACCGGCTTGCCCGCATCCATTGCCGGACGATCCATTCAGAGCGCACCCTCAAGCGCTTCGCCGCACAAGAAGCCAAGGCACTCGTCGCGGATGCATGGGCCAAGGTCGACGCCATCGCCCAGGCGCTGCTTGCCCGCTATGTGCTGACCGGCAGCGACGTGGACCACATCATCCACCCAATCACCCAGGCACAGACCACGGCTTGGCAGCACGGCATGCGTAACATGACCATGCCGACGGTCGAGCAGCGGCGACAGTTCAATGATCAGCGCGAGGCAAGACACGTCACAGTGCGCGATGTGGCTGCTGCTGTCCTCGATGTCGCGTTGCGGAATGCGGTGACAGGCAAGGCAACCAGCCTGGCCACGCCCGCGACCATCAGCACCGTGCTCGACGTCATGGCTTGCCGAGGGCTCGACCCTGATAAGTCGAAGATCAAGCTCGAAGAACTGATCGCATCACGTCACGCTGCAATGCAGTGGCGGACGGTCCATCTTGAGGGGCGGCGCCCTTTGAGGGCTCGCGGTATGTCCAACAACGAAAAGGTGCTCTCCCTGCCGCCTCTGGCATTCGTGCCGCCAAACAAGGGCCAAGGGCACCAAGCCGCACCTATCCACCCCCACCCCTTAGGTTCTTCTCCCCCTACCAGCAATGAGGGGGGGCTGGGACCGTGTAGCGCCTCCAGGCGCAGCATTCGGTTTTGGGTACGCAGTCCGCAGGTGTCCTCATGGGAGGCATAAGCAGGCGTGCCTATGCCAAGCGCCGAGGCTGCACCGAAAAGGCAATCCGCGACCGGATCACCGACGGCACTTTGGCAGACGCGGTGTTGCCCGATGGCACGATCGACGCTGGCAAAGCCGACAGGCTGCTCGCCGAGAAAGTGACCGCCGGCAAGCGCACCGGATCCGATTTGAACGAAGCTCGACGGAGGAAGCTCGCCGCTGGCGTGGCTCTGCTTCAAGACGATGTTAGAGCTCTGGTGGACTCGGTGGTCCGCGTTGACGATGCCGGCCGATACATTCGCCAAAATTCCCTTGAGATCGCACTACGCCTTTTCCGCATCGCCGACGACTGCGCCGGCAAGGTCGCGGGCAAAGAGGCATCGGCGGCGGCGGCAATCCTGGATGAAGCGGTGCGAGCAGCGCTGACCGATCTTAGCGGCGGACCCACTGTCGACTTCGACGACGACCCGGACTCGGACAGCGAGAACGCGCCTTACTTCGAGGCCAACAAGTCCAGGCCACGCGGAGCCGCTCTCGACGATTTGACTGCGGTGCAACTTGCCGCACTGAAGGCTGACCTTGAGGCGCACCGTCTGGAAACCAAGCGCGCGCTGAACAACGGCAAGCTTGTCGAGATCGAACGCATTTGCGGCGAGCTCGCTGCGAGGTGTTCGATCGTCCGAAACCGAATGCTTGGCTTGCATGTGAAAGTCGCGCCGCATTTTCTTTCTGCTGACAAGTCCGAGGCGAAGACACTCCTCGAAATCGAAATCAGCGAAGGCGTCGAGGAAATGGCCTGCACATGGGTCACGAAGGCTGATCTCACGGCAGGACGGGCAAGCGACCGGCGCCAATTCTTCAAACGGGACCAAAAGACCAAGAAGGCAAAAGCAGCATGAAACGACAACTGAAGGCAGTCCTCGATGAGCCCGATCTTCCTTCGGTCTTGTCTGCGCCGTTGAAGGATGCGGTGTCGCTCGTCTGGGCAGAAGTCCGGACGGCGCAGAGGGCGGGCGATTTCGATCTCGCAGAGAAGATAATTCGCGAAGCGCTCGACGGCGCCATGCCTCAGACCATCGCAATTTTCGAGGCCCGCGTTGCTGCGGCCAATGGAGACAAATTCCAATGACCCAGCCAGAGCATGCGGCGGTGCACTGATGGCGAACCCCTTCCGCTTCCGCATCACCGCGCCGGAGGGCGAGATCGAGCGCGCCATGCGGAAGAATTACCACGTCATGGCGAAGGCGGCGCAAGGCGCCATGAACCAGGCCGCGACCAACATCAAAAAGGAAGGCCGCGCCGACATCATGGGCGCCGGCTTTTCGAAGCGGTTCGCGAATAGCTTCCGCGTGAACGTCTACCCCAAACGCAAGGAATCAGTCGGCGCCGCCGCGCTGGTGTTCGACGCTATCAAATACGCTGACATTTTCGAGACTGGCGGCACGATCCACGGCAAGCCGATGCTCTGGCTTCCGCTGCCGACCGCACCGAAAAAGATCGGCCGGCAACGCATGACCCCGGAATTGTACGTCCGGCAAATCGGGCCATTGTTCCCGATCAACCGGGCAGGCAAGCGGCCGCTCCTAGCCGCCAATATCGGCGTTTCGGCACGGCAGCGGGCTTCCGGCAAGGTGGGCAAGATCACCAATGCGAAGCTGCGCAAGGGCGCCAGCGGCTCGGGGCCAAGGCAGGCAGTTCCACTGTTTGTCGGCGTCGATGACGTCACCCTGAAAAAGCGCTTCAACCTGCGGAGAATTACCGCTGCCAACGCTGCGAAGCTTGGCCAGTACTTCGCCGAAAATCTCAAGGACGAATGACCATGGCTGACCAGATCAAAACTCGCATCTCGTTCGAGGGTGTCGCCGGCATCGTGGCTGACCTGAAGGCGCTGGGACAGGCTGGCGAGCGAGCTTTCAAAGATATCCAGGCCGCCGTGAACAAGGCCGATCTTGCCAAGTTCTCAGCGTCGCTCGGCAAGGCTCGCAGCGATATCACCTCATTCGTCCGAAATGTCGCCATCTTGGGCACGGCGATCACTGGCGCAGCGGTCGGCGCTGGCGCTGCGGTGCTCGAACTGGCGTCTTCCGCTGGTGAACTCGCCGACAATGCCGGCAAGGCTGCGCAGTCGGCCGGGTTGACGACCGAGGCCTACACCAAGCTGGCCTTCGCCGCGAAGATGTCGAATATCGAGCAGGGCAACTTCGATGCCGGCATGGCCAAGCTCAACAAGACGATCGGGGCTGCTGCCCAGGGCTCGAAAACGGCAGTCGGCCTGTTCCAGAAATTGGGCGTTTCCATTCGCGATTCTGCTGGCAACTTGCGCACGCCCGACGCCATCCTGCTCGACGTCGCTGACGCCTTTTCGAAGCTGCCTGACGGCGCCTTGAAAAGCGCGCTCGCAATCCAGTTGTTCGGCAAGGCCGGAGCCCAATTGCTGCCGTTTTTGAACGAGGGCAAGAAGGGCTTGATCGATCTTGGCGCTGAGGCGAAGGCGCTCGGCGTCACGCTGACTGATGCTCAAGCAAAGATTGGCGACAACCTCGGCGACGCGCTCGACAGCGTCGGCTTTGCCGCGCGCGGCGTGAAGTTGCAGCTCGGGCTGCTCTTCGCCCCGGCGATCACCCAAGCGGCCACGGCACTCACGGAGCGTATCAAGCAGCTCCGTCCGGCAATCCAGGGCTTTGCCCAGGACATCGCCAACAAGGCGCTTCCGGTGATGCTCGACTTCGTCAATGCCTTGACCGGCAATGACGCGAAGGTGCAGAATCATTGGATCATCGAGTGGCGGGACGATGCCATCGCCTTCGGGCAGTCGATGACCCAGGCCGCGACCATCGTCCTGGCAGCAATCGACAAGCTTCGAGCGGGTCTAGACCTAACCGCAACGGCGCTCAACTCCGTGCTCGGCACCCACATTTCCGGTGACGCCATCGGCCTGGTGCTTATCGCGGGCCAGATCACCGGCGGTTTCAGGGCGCTCTACAGCGCCGTCATCGCGGCGAAGGACGGCATTGTCTTGCTGTTCGGGCTGGCACGCGCAAATCCATGGATTGCGGCAATCACCGTCATTGCCAGCGGCATCGCTCTTTGGGCGACGCGCACAGACGCGGCAACGGCGGCACTACAGCGCCACGAGGGCTTGGTCGAGGGTGTCAAGGACGCCTATGCGAGGGCTGGCAACGCGGTCAAGAACATGACCGACGAGATCCGCAACGGTCTCATCATTCAACAGCGTGCGGCCTTGCAAGACCTCGTGCCGGCGTTCGAGGCCGAGATCAAGCGACTGCGGGAACTGGCGGCGGCACCGGCAAAGGAGAACCCGTTCTCCCAGGCTCTTCGCGATTTCGCCGCCGGCGGCAGCCTTGAGGCGTATTTGGCGGCGATCAAGAAGATCGGTGCCGCGAATCCTGAACTGAACGCTGCGGCGGATGCCTTCGTGCATCTGACCGACACTGCCACAGGGCTGCAGGACAAGATCAAGCCGTCGGCCGACTTCCTCGATCTTCTCACCGGCAAGATCAGCGATGCCGCCTTCCAAGCGCGCCAAGCCGGCGCGGGCTTCCAGACGCTCGGCACCGATGCCAATGCGGGCCTGACCAATGCAGGCGCCGCTGCTGACGCGACAAAGGCCAAGGTCGAGGCTTTGGGCCAGTCGATCACCGTGATCAGAGGCGGCGGCGATAAGCTCACGACCGAGACGTTCAACGTCGTCAATGGCATTGCCCAGCGGACGCAGGAGGGCAAGAAAGCCGTCGACGACTTGAAGTCCAGCGTCGACAGCACCAGCGACGCGGTCGACGGCGTCAGCGACGAGATCACCAACAGCATCGGCACCATAGCGCCGGCCGCACAGGAGGCCGCCAGCGGCTTCAACAGCTCTCTAGGCAATCTCGACGCTGGTGCTGCCCAGGCCGCCGCAGAGGCCATCGTTGCGCCCTTCGAGACGCTGCCGGGCAAGTTGTCAGCAATCCTCAACGGCATGCGCGCTCTGCTTCAGGGCGGGTTCTCTGGCTTGCAGAGCATCGTCACCAGCTTGGCCAGCCAGATCGAGTCCGCAATCGCCCGTATCATGGCATCGCTCCGGGCGGCAGCGGCAGCGGCACAGTCGCTCCGGGCACAGGCGGCCGGCTCGTCATCTTCGGACTCGGGCGGTTCTCATGGCGGCTTCGCGGCCGGCGGCTCTGTGCGTGGCCCAGGCGGCCCGCGAGACGACAGCATTTTGGCCTGGCTCTCAAATGGCGAATTCGTGCTGCAGGCGCGCGCGGTGCAGCGGCTCGGCCTCGACTTTGTCACTGCGCTCAACAATGGCTTTGTGCCATCGCTCAAAGGACTACGCGGCTTTTCGATGGGCGGACTGGCCGACGGCTTCAACCGCTCGATGTCGCAACTCGCGATTCCGCGCTTTGCCACCGGTGGCCTTGCGACTGCTTCGGCGTCGTCTTCTACCAGCGGCCGGACGCCGTTCATCCTGCAACTGCCCAGCGGCGAGCAGATCGATGACATGACAATTGGAAATATCGCTTTGAACCGCCTGCAGAAGCTCGCAGTCAGCAGCGGCGTGCTCACCACGGGTCGCAAGCCGAGAAGGGGAAGTTGATGACCACTTTTGATGAGAGCCTGATTCCCGACTTCGATACGAAGACGATCCCGAAGCCCGGCGATCAGCACGACCCTACGGTGCGCGCTCACCAGGCGACGTTTCAGGAGCGGTTCGGCGACTTCCCAAGCCGGCATGTGGTCGGCCTTCAATTCGGGCCAGCGCCGAAGGGAGAATGGGTCGGCCTCATTGTGGAGCTCGAAGACGGCTCGGCCGTCAAGGCAGCGATCCCGTTCACATTGTGGCAGGCCTTCGGCAACGAATACGCGCTTGCCATGATGACGGCGGCCGAGATCGTGCAGATGGCCTACGGGCCATCCGAGGGGCAGGCATGATCGCCTGGCTCGCCTTCACCCTGTCCGCTGGCGTCGTCTTGGCGCTGGCTTGGTGGCCGGCCTAGGGGCGATTGACGTTTTGTGCTGGCTGTGATCCCTTCAAAAGAAAAAGGAGGGAACCAACCCCCATGAAGAAGAAGCTGAAATTCAATTCAGCCAAGGCGCGTAGCGAACTGGTCGAGCTCCAAGGCGGGAAATGCTGCTATTGCAGGAAGCCCTTCGCCGAGACCAGACCGAAGCAACCCACCCTTGAGCACAAGAAGCCCAAAATGTATGGCGGCACCAACGAGCGGTCCAATCTGGCCGCCGCCTGTTGGCAGTGCAATCAGCGTCGCGGCCGGCAAATGAACGCCACCAAGCAGCGGAAAGAAGCCAAGGCCTAGGCACAAGGCGGGCGCCAGGACGCGCGGGGCGCTTCGGCGCTGTAGGAGAGCGGCCGACCGAAACGCGCGCTGGCGGGGCTATCTGAGGACTCGCGAAATGCGCCATTGAGCGTATTCTATCTTCGTCGGCGCTCGTGAGGGGCAATCGCCGCTTGGGAGACTAGACTGCACTCTCGCCCATTTTGAGGGAGGCAGAGATGCTACGTATCCCGCAAAGCCAATTCCTAAGCCCGGAAGATTTGGCGACCTGTCAGCGTGTATTCGACCGGATATGCGCAGATGCCAGGTTGGACCGCAAATCGGTGGATGGCGAGCTTCTGGCGTCAACCGTGCTGGCCATCTTTCAAAGCGGAACCGCCATTGACGATGCTGAATTGCTGGCCGCAGTACGAGCGCGGCGCAAAGACTTCACGAAGCTCCTTGGCTGACCAGCCGTAGGGGAATGGCTGCTACAGATTCCTGTAGGAGACCCGCCCTTCCATAAGGCGGGCCGCTACTGACCTTTACCGTCCGGTCGGCATTAGGGCTTCTTCCGCTTCTTTAAGAGGGTTACTAGCACGGTCCGCATTGACGAGTGCTCTGGGCTATCGAGTTCCACGTCCCAATCACCGTTGATCTGGTGCTGCCAAGGGAACTGCGCGTCTCGCAAAGCCAGTCGAAACGCTTTCGGATCAACACCGACGGACCGAGCCATTTCTGCGGCGCTTGTCAGCTTGTTGGTCATGACGCCTCCTAAGCATGTCCGCTTATGAGTGTGCGCTAATCTTGGTGAACGAACGGTGAATGGGCCGCTACCCAGCCATAGGGGGAATGGGCGGCGATATAATCGATTACAGGCACGGCAGAGCACGCGGTCAACTCTGACTGGTCTACCATCCCGCGCAACCAACCTCCTCCTCCGCTCGTTGACGCTATGCTGGTTGATCCCAGCGCACTCCAGACCCTGCCCGCCCGTATCCCATTCCGGGCGGGCCTTTTTCCTGACCGTTGGAACATTGTCGCGCCGACGACGTTCGGCTGGATCACTGTCCCCCAGTGATTCCCCAAGCTGGCCCGCTGCCGAAAGGTGGCGGGCTTTTTCGTTGTAGCGATGCGGGAAACTTTTCCCCAAAATATTCGTTCACTGCAATGAAGCTGCTGCTCTAGCAGCTTTTAACAGGGAGGAATTTCCATGAACTTCAAAATGCTCACGATGGGCGCGATGGCGCTTGCGATGATGACTGGCTCAGCTCTTGCTGGCAATACGTCGGCGCTCGATGACCCGGCGAAGATGTCTCCCTTCTTCACCGATGCCGGCATGAAGACCATGAAGTCGGAAGCCGAGTTCAAGGCGGCGTGGATGGCGATGAAGGAAGACGAACGCGCCGGGATGATGAAGGAATGCGGCGACGAAGCCATCGCCAAAGCGCACGACAATTTCTGCAAGATGACCAAGCAGCTCGGCGGCGCCAACTAGCCGCAGCCAACGCTGTATTGTGAATGAGGTGGCGCGCTGAGGGGCGCGCCATTTCGTCATATCTACGCCCGCTGCCTGGCGGGCTTTCGTTTGACAGAATGGTCCTTACTTACGGTCAAAACGAACGTTAAGCCCATGCTCGACGGCGCATTTCGCAATCATGTTATCAAGGGCCTGATCCCCGATCGGTGGGGAAATAAACTGGCGGATCGTTTTGCCGGCAAGCTCAGTAGACACGAAATCGTGGTTCTTTTTCCTTGCTTCGACGTACTGCTCCACCAGAATTTTCAGTCGCCGTTCCGCAATATCCCCTGCGAACATAACGGTTTCCTTTCGAAGGTGCGTAGGTTGACCAGCGGCTTGCGAGACGCCGCCAATGCGGAACAGCGGCCCGGCGTCGCATCGAGGGGGGACTGGCGCCGAGCCTAACCGGCGCGTAGGGGGTGGCGGTTGTGCCGGCTGACTTCAATATAGGCTCTCTCATGCATCATCGCTTGCTAATTTAGTAAAATGATCATGTTCCGTTCCCCTAGCCGTCTAATCGGAGGGGGCTAGACTCGATTCCGTGCGTCAAAAGCGAGTGGGAGCCGGCGGCCGGCTGGATTTCATCGAACCGTTACTGCCGACCTTGGTGGAGAAGCCTCCCGAGGGAGGCGAATGGATTCACGAGGTCAAGTTCGACGGCTATCGATCGCAGATCGTCTTTGACGCCGGCAAGGTCCGCATCTTCACCATGAACGGTCACGACTGGACGTCGAAGTACCGGGACCTCGCCGCGGCGGCCAAGGCGCTCGACGCCGAAAGCGCCATCATCGACGGCGAGATCGTCGTTCTGAACGAAGCCGGCCTTTCAGACTTCGCGGCCTTGCGGAAGGCGATCACGCAGCGCCAGCACGACCTCTATTTCGTCGCCTTCGATCTGCTGCATCTCAATGGTCACGACCTTCGCGACATGCCTCTGGAGGACCGGCGTGAGATCCTTCACGGCCTGATCGAACCGGACAGCCACATCCAGTTCAGCGAGGCGCTGCCGGGCGACGCCAAGGCCATTTTCCATCTGGTCGACCAGGCGGGGCTTGAAGGGATGGTGTCGAAGCGCCGGGACAGCAAGTACCGCAGCGGCCGATCGACTGCATGGTTGAAGATCAAGGCCTTCACCGAAAGCGAGTTTGAATTGCTCGGCGTCGAGCGGGAGAACGGCAAGCCTGCCTTTGCGCTCATGGCCGAGCGGGGCACTGGCCGCTATGTCGGCTCGGCTTTCATCACCTTGAACCGTGAGATGCGCGAGCGGCTATGGACACGCGTCCAGGACCATGCGGGGACCGCGCCAAAGGGCATGAAGCGGCCGGCGACGCAATGGGTCAAGCCGGGCTTAATCGGCCGTGTGAAGCACCTACGCGGCGAGGAAGACCTTCGCCACGCTTCGCTCCAGGATTTTCGGGAGGAGTGAGGAGATGCAATTGATCATCGGTCTCGTTGTCCTGATAGTCTTAAGTGCAGCGGGAACCGCTATAGCGTTGATAGCTACGTCCACCCAACTGCTCATCCATGAGGAAAAGGAAGCATCGGGCTTGTTCGCGTGCCAATATTTCACCGGAACAGGCGTGGAGCTCAACCATTCCAAAACCCGCTGCGAGCGGTTCGCCCTCGTAGCGAAATAAACGAGATGGCGCTCTCTCTGCTCTGATGGCCTTGCCGGCGCCATCGATATCAGGAATATGATCCTTCGTTGCGGCGAGCCCTTCAACGGAGATCGCCATGCCTCAAAAAACCCTCGCCGACACCCTGGCCGCTAGCGAAAGCCTCTATGTCAACTGCGGGCACCCGATGTGCTGCAAGTCGACCAAGCTCGATGTTCCTGCATTGATCGACAGGCTCGGAGCTGATCACGGCTCGATGCATTGGGATTTGGTTGGCCTTTTCGGCTGCTACGAAGGCATCCAGGCGAGGAGCAACCGCGACTGGAAGCCGACTTTCGAATAGAAGGGCGATTGGCGCGGCAGCGAAGGAAGCGCCAATGTGCCCCTCAATGGGTCACAATGGGTTGGCACGGTTATTGCGTCATCGAAAACAGCAGGGGCGAACCAACACCCCCGGCAAGTCCCGCGATCCCTAGGGACGGCCCGCCGCTGCCGTGAATGGAGCGGCGGGTTACACGCCTTTAACAAGGCGAAGAATGACCGAGGCGAAACAGTTTGTGATCGTCACGCAGGGCGAAAGGCCAGCAACACAGTTTTCCGACTTGCCTTCGGCCGCTATCGTTTGGGCAATGCCCGTCAATCGAAATCGATACCTCGTCGTCATCGAGCGCAGCGGTGAAATCATCGCCCGCGAAGCAGTTACCGCGCCACGCGAAGTTGACGCGCGGATCGAAGCTGCGAACCGCCATCGCGGAATTTCATTGTCCGACGAATCGCTAAAGGTCCGCGTCACGATTTCCACAGGCCGGCGCGTAGCAGGTAAGTTTGCCAAATTGTACGCCGACAAACCGCGCGGTATAGGAAAGCCTCTTTCCGTTCGCGAAACGTTCAAGAGACGTTCTTACGTTAGGGAATGTTTAAACAACCGCAGCTAATCGACCGTGTCGCGCACCCGCTTCTTTCGTGTCGGCGGCCGGTATTTTTCCACCAGCCGAACCTTGTCGATGCTGACCGTCACCAGCGGCCCCAGGGCGATCGTCACGCTATCCTCGTCGATACGGGTGACCTCGCCAGTCAACTCTAACTGCAGGCCGCGCTTGACCTTGGACGAGTCGCGGATGGAGTGCGGGAAGTCGTAGGATGGAATCGAAACGCTAACGGTGTCGTCATCGACCCGCCGCCGCACGGTGGCTGTTACCGCCACCAGATCACCAATGCCAATTCCCCGCACCATGTAGAGGATTCTGGAGCGCGAGGGGCATTAGTCAAGCGCTTGCTAATATTCGACTGGAGGCGCAAACTCGCTTGCCGTCGCTCATAGCTGGACCGCGCTCGGAAAGCTCTTAGATTGAACATTTGTGTGTCAACCGATGGGAGGACTTCGAGATGCATAGTTTGCGTGTTGTGATCCTCCTGGCTGGCATCGTGGTCACCTCGTCATTTGCGCAGGCAGCAGGCGACAGCATCGCCGGTCAGAAAGTCATTGTGAAATGCCAAGGGTGCCACGGCAAGGATGGCCTCGGCAGAGCTCTGCCCGGCGGTGGCGAAGCGCCCAATATCGCCGGGCAGAAGTACGACTATCTCGTCCACTCGCTGATGGCTTACAAGGCCAGAGAGCGCAAGAGTTCAATGATGTCGTTGGTCGTCAAGAACCTGAGCGATGAAGACATCGCCAATGTTGCGGCTTACTATGCCGCGATCAAGATTACCGTCGAAGCTCCGCAGTGACATCACTGTGCCGGGCGGGGGCCTTGCGGAATCGACCTAGCCGAACCCCTTGGACCGCGTGGCTGGTCCGTTCGCACTGCGCTGAAATTTCGGAAGGGGGGTTGTCGGGAAAATCAGCCTCAACGCCATAGGCAGCAAGGGGTTGCGGGCGAAAAAACCCGTGCTGGAACGCGCGCTGGCGGGGCTGCCAGATGCCAAATAAGAAAAGCCCGGTGCGGGGGAGCTCCGGGCTTTTCGTTGTGGAAGTTGTCGCGCTTACGGGCCGACACGTCAAACATACATCAGCATTTATGAATAGATCGTTGCCGAGATTGAGGAGATCACGCCGAAGCCGAAAAGAGGCGCTAGGCTTCAGTGTGGCTTCGGTCTGTTGCTCATGTAATCTATGGCCACGACCGCGATGAACGCCAAAATGGCGATGGCTGTTCCACCTACCCAAATAACAGACATTTTGCCCTCCCCCGAGCGAGACACCCTACGCCCAGAGAGGTAGAGCCGCAATCCGGCCAGGCAATTTCTGGCGCGTCGTCGACCTTTTACATCGATCCGAAGATCACGCTGATGAGCTAGGGGGCAACGCTTCACGAGGTGATGATCCACGACCATTTGAATTGCGGTGCGGGTGCTGACTGATTACCTAACCGCCCATGGACAGGCTGACAATCACGCTCTGGATTATGCTAGCGGTGCTGATCCTGATTGTTGTCTATCTGTGGTACGCGCCGGACTTGGCGGATTGGACAATACGACTTTGACGGGCGTGTCGTGGGAAGCGTCATCCGCCGCCCTTCCGCAGCCTCACCCCGGCGCCGCCGCCGTTCTCGGCGATGAACTCGACGCCGGCCGCTTCGAGGGCGCGGCGGATTGCGTCCACAGTACGCTCTTGTGCAGCGAGCGGACCAAATTGCGTTTCGAGCCGTTTTATCGAGGGCAACGAGACCATCGACGCGGCTGCCAGGTCACGTTGTTCCCACCGGATTAGCGCCCTCGCAGCCCTAACTTGTTCGCTCGTAAGCGCATTCACTTTGATACCTCAGGTATTGACAATGCCTCTAAGATAAATAATACCTCAGGTATCGCATAACGCGACAAAGGGAGCAATAGCATGAACACCATGACGACGGCCGCCACCACCAAGGAAAAGATGACCTTCTTTAATCTGGAGCCGCTGATCTGTGACGCGGACAACATGCTCGACGTTCTCGTGAACATGATGGAACATATGCACCTAACCGACAAATTGGCCGAAGGCTCCAATCACGTGCTGACCGATGGTGAGGCCAACCACCTTTTCTTCATTGCCTGTCAGGCAGAGGCGATGACGCACAAATTGAAGAAAGCCTATTACGAGGTTTGGGACAACGAACGCGGCGAAGGCGGTTTGCCCATCGCTGGTCAACTCGGGACCTTGATCGCCGCGCATGTGGAGGCTCTGCGGCATTATGATGCCACGCCCGGCGATAACCCGAAGTCGCCGGCCGTGGCGCGGGCGAACGCACTCGTCACCAAGACGCGCCAAGCCCTGTTCGATCATCGGCCGACGAACATGGCCGAAGCCGCGCGCAAGGGCGAGTTCATGGCATCGTGCAGGACGTTCATCGAATGGGACGACTTTGATCAGGTGCAGTTGATAAGCGCTCTGACGCCGAAAGAGCGTAACTGAACATCGGCAAATTTGCCGACCTAGCCCGCTGCCTCACGGTGGCGGGCTTTCCTTATCTTGTGGCAGAAAAGTCACGCTGCTTGAATATGCAGAGCTTCAACCTGCGCGAGCTTATTATCGAGCTAAGTGGGGCGTAGCGTTATTCACGGGCAAAGGGGAGCCCGTCCTCCCGAACTAGCGCCCGCTGCCCTCTCAGGTGGCGGGCTTTTTCAATTGCCCATCGTCGGCTTCTTTGAAGCCGCAGATCTTGCAATGGTAAGCATGGTCTGGCTCCTCCACGAAAAGGAGCCACTTGATAGCGCCGCGTTCCTGCCAACAGATTGGGCAGGAGTAATCGCTTCCGTACTTCGGCTTGTAAATTTTTAGGCGCTCGGCAGCCATATCTGACGCCTTGAGATGCTCGGACAACTCAGCCAGACTTTTGTAGGTTTCCGCGATTTGGTTTCGCAGTGTTTCTCCGTGCGCGGCCTGGGCGAGCGCTTTTTCCTTCGCGCGAACAACGAGTTTCGCAGCAAACCCTTGCATAGCAACACCTCGCGTCCGTGTCGGACCTGCCGATAGTCGCAGGAAAGGATTGGCACCGCAATTGGAACCGGCCGGCAGGCGGCCCGCGATAGGCGGGCTTTCTCGTTGCAAGGCTGCTGACATGGTGCTGACACGGGCGATTATTGAAGAGACGGAGCAGTGCCAAATTCCGTCTAACTACTTGAAATTATTGGCGATCCCGACAGGATTCGAACCTGTGACCATCGGCTTAGAAGGCCGGTGCTCTATCCAGCTGAGCTACGGGACCGCTGGCCGGCCGCTGGGCCGGCTGGATACTTGGCGCTAGCCGCCGGTCAATGCGTCCAGGGCGTCCTGCGGTCATAGCGGAAATTCTCCGCATAGGAAATCTGGCGGCGCTTGGTCTCTTTCGGCTCCTCGACGCGGTAGGCGAGCGCTTCCTTTTCGGCGTAGGCCACCGCCTCTTCCCTCGTGTCGAAGGTGAGCCTGATCTGGCTCCTCATGTCTCCCGACGTGGTGTAGCCCATCAGGGGATCAATCTTCTTGCGCATCTCAGGATCGAATTCCAGCACCCAATGGCCGGTCTTGGCCTTACCGGACTGCATCGCGGTTTTGGCTGGGCTGAAAATGCGCGCGGACATGGCCACCTCGTTATTGTGCAAGGCAGCATCGCCACCCTTCGTCGTCATTACTGCGCAATGCGCACGGCGGCAAGGTTTTTGCACTTGCCATGCAACACCGAAATGAATAGGCAACAGACCGTTCGGAGTGTAGCGCAGCCTGGTAGCGCATCTGGTTTGGGACCAGAGGGTCGGGAGTTCGAATCTCTCCACTCCGACCATCCTCTCATATTCCACGAGATCTAGGCGCCTATGCCCGCGACGAGAGCCGCAACCACGGCCGTCGCATCTGTCATTCCCTTGATCGTCTTCGTTTCGTCGGAGAATGCGATCCAGCCCTCATTGAAGCCATCGAGCATGCGCAGGCGCGGTTGCGGGTTCTTCATGCCTTGCGAACGGAAAAGCGTTTCCCAGGTTTCGCGCGGCACCGGCATGGCGCGCACCGGCTTGCCAAGTACAGCGGCGAAAGCTGCGGCAAGGTCGTCAGGAGATACGCGGGCCGGGCCTTCCAGTTCGACAATGCGTATGCCGGTCCAGTCCTGCTGGATGAGTTCCGCCGCCGCTCGCCCGACATCCTCGGCGGCAACCATCGGCAGCGCCCTGTCCGTCGGCACCAGGAAACTTTGGATCAGCCCCGTTTCACGGGCCGATGTCACATCCCAGACGGCATTGTCGAGAAACCAGGCGGGCCGCAGGAAGGTGAGTGCCGCCGGGAGCGCGCTCAGCGCGGCCTCCATCATCGTGCGCTGTGACAGCAGATTGTCCTGAACCGCATCGGCGCCGACGGTCGACAGGCAGACGACCCGCGCGGGTCTTGAGGCTTTCAACGCCGCCGCGACGCTGTCGATGACCGCTTGCGCTTCGGGATAGCCGGGCTCGGGATCGAACACCGGCGGTGGCAGGATAAATAGGGCCGTTGCACCGTTGAAGGCTTCGGTCAGCGCTACGGCATCCTCCATGGCGGCGACCGCGACCTCACAACCGAGTGCCGCCCATTGCTGGCCCTTTGCCGCGTCGCGCACAACAGCGCGGACAGGCTGACCCTTTGCAAGCAAAGCACGCGCCAAGGCGCCACCAACTTTGCCGGTAATGCCGGTGATTGTATACATGATCCGTCTCCATTCTTTCGGGGCCACGCCTTTGCGGTGCGGGATGGCGGATCTTTAGCCGGGCACTCATTGTTGCAGTGAGTGCCATTAAGTCATATCATTGATGATCTAAAATCAACGGAGAACCAAATGGCGTTTGATGGACGCGTGATCTCCAATGTCGGCGTACTGGCCGCGATCGCCGAAGGCGGCAGCTTTGCCCGGGCGGCGGACGCACTCGGCCTGTCGCGCTCGGGCGTCAGCCGCGCTGTCTCGCGCCTCGAGACCCGCGTTGGCGTCCGCCTGCTCGACCGGACGACGCGAGCGGTGTCGCTGACCGACGAGGGCCGCCGGCTTTACGCCGAGGTTGCGCCGCTGCTGACAGGAATCGAAGACGCGGTAACCGTCACCTCCGGCACGTCTGTCGCGGTGCGCGGCCGGCTGCGCGTCAACGTCGATGCGTTCTTCTCGCGCCAGCTGTTCACGCCGCATATCCGTGAATTCTTGTCGCTCTATCCCGACCTCTCGCTGGAGCTGGTCGCCCGCGACCAGCTGGGGGATCTGGTGGGCGAAGGATTTGACATCGCTGTCCGCTTCGGAACACCGCCAGTGTCGTCCCTGGTGGCGAGGAAACTCATCGACACGCGCACGGTGACGGTCGCCGCGCCGGCCTACCTGAAGGCACATGGGTGTCCGGCCGTTCCCTCCGACCTGGTCGATCATGCCTGCATCCAGGTTCGGGATTCGCTGACCGGTCAGCCAATCGAGGAGTGGCGGTTTCGACGCGCCGCCGCGATCATTGACGTCAGGACCACGGGCCGCCTCATGGTCACCGAGTTTGGCACGATGCTCGGTGCCTGCCTTGACGGCGTCGGCATCGCCAGGATCAAGGCAATCGGCGTGCAGCACCTCATCCGGCAAGGCGCTCTGGTGGAAATTCTGCCGGACTGGCATGGCGAGAGCTTTCCGCTTTACGCACTCTACCCATCGCGCCATCTGCCGCCCGCCAAGGTGCGCGCCTTCATCGACTTTGTTCAGTCGCATCTGGGTTGAAGGCCGACAGGTCTGGACCACCCTCTCACCGTCCTTGAAAATCGGCCTTGACTTTTTAAGACGACCGGTCATATTGCTCTCATGGCACGAGGGAGCACCAAGGAACAGATCATCGTGGCGGCCGTGGAAACCCTGCACCAGAAGGGCTTCAACGGCACCAGCGTGCAGGACATCACCGAAGCGGCGCAAGTGCCGAAGGGGTCGTTCTACAATCATTTCGACAGCAAGGAGACGCTCGCCGTCGAGGCCCTGGAGCGCTATTGGCAGAAGGTGCTTAACGGGTTGAGCACGCTCGGCGACGAGAAGACGCCTGCTGTCGTCAGGCTGAATCGGTATTTTCAGCACCTGAACGACGTCGCACGCCAGGCCGGGTACCGGACCGGCTGCATGATCGGCAATATGAGCGCGGAAATGCCGGACCAGAGCCGCGCGGTTCGGGAGCGGCTGGCGGTGCTGCTGGCGGCGTGGAGCCGCGCCATCGAATCCTGTGTCAGGGAGGCGCAAGCCGATGGAACGGTGCGGCGCGACATGGAAGCCAGGACCATCGCCATGTTTCTGCTCAACTCCTGGGAAGGCGCGATGATGCGCGCGAAGGTGGACAAGGATGCCGTGGCGCTGACGGCATTCGTGGACGTCGCGTTCGGCGCCTTGGTGACCTGAGGCGTATCCTTTTTTTTGCGACTGCTTTAAGATGACCGGTCATATTGATCGACGCTTACCCCACTCAGTCGGGATCAAAACCATGAAGTTCAATGACACAGCCCCCCTTCTTCCCAAGCCAGATGGCCCTCCGCCATGGCTGGCGAAACTTGCCGAGGACGCCACGCTCGAAGCGACCGTGCTGAGACGACCGGTGGAAGGCAGAGCAAACATTCTGGCGCTGCTGAAGCAGGCCATGCCGCTCTACGATTTCCAGGACTTCACCTATCGTGGTGACTTCGGCGCTGCGTTCTTCATGGAATCGTATCGTGCCGAGATTCGTGGCGTTCCGATCGAATGCTCAGTCCTCGTGCATATGAACGCACAAGGCGAAGCGGACTCGATCCTGGTCAACCACCGCCCGCTCGATGCCGCGCTGCTGTTTTCCCGCCTGATGTGGGAACAGGTTGGAAACGGCTTTGGTGACCTCTATTTGACCGGACCGCAGGCCGACGCTTTGCAGAAGGTGACCGATCCGAAAGCCTGAGCGGCCTCCCCCACACAATCAGTAGAGCCGTCGGCCTTGCCGACGATCAATGGCGGCTGACCGCGATCCTGCGGCTGTGCCATGCACAAGAAGGAAAACAGTCATGCGTGCAATGAGAGCAGAAGGCTTTGGCGGCTACTCCGACCTGAGGCTTGTCGACATTCCCAAACCAGATGTGTCCGAAGGGCGGCTGCTGGTGCGGATGGTTGCCGCCGGCGTCACACCACTCGACCATACTATCCTCAGCGGCCATTTCCCGCTGTCGAAGGCGCCGCTGGTACTTGGCAATGAAGGCGCCGGCATCATCGAAGGCGGCGACCCAGACTTCCCCGATGGCACGCGGGTGGCGTTCCTCGGGCCGTTCGGCGTCTTCGAGGATGGTACCTACAGCGAATATGTCGAGGTGCCCAAGGAATTGCTGCTGCCTGTTCCCGAGACCATCGATGACGTTGCCGCTGCCGGCCTGCCGGTCGCCTATCTCACGGCCTATCTCGCGCTGATGAACGCCGGCTTCGCGACCGGCAAGGTGGTGCTTGCGCCGGCAATCGGCGGTTCGGTCGGCAATGCAGCGACACAGCTGGCGCGAGCGCTCGGCGCCAGACACAGCATCTCGTCCACCACCAGCCATGCCAAGGCCGAAGAGGCAAAGGCGCTTGGCTTTTCCGAGGTTATCGATCTGACGACCGAGGGTCTGGCAGACGGTGTCAACCGCATCACCGATGGCTACGGCGCCGACGTCGTCATCGACGGCATCGGCGGCAAGATACTGAGCGATGCGTTGCCGGCGCTGGCGCGCGGCGGGTCGTTGATCACGCTTGGCTACTCGGCCGGCCGCGAAAGCACGATCAATGTCACCGACCTGATTTGGAAGGTTGCAAGCATCAAGGGCTTTTCGCTGCTGAGCGAGAGTGCCGCTGCCCGCAACGCCGCGTGGTCAGTCATCGCGGACCTGCTGGCATCAGCTCAGGTCAAACCGATCGTCGCCAAGACTTTCCCGCTCGAGGACGCGGCCGAGGCTTTGCGGTATCTCATCGAAGAGCGTCCGCTCGGCCGGGTCATTCTGACGATCTGAGCTGAAGTGCACGGTCTAAAGTCGGCCATCTCGGAGCAATGGGCCGAAACAACCTACAGCCTAGATCTCGAACTCGCCCTGCCCCTCGTCCATGGCGCTGACGGTTTCGGCCGCCAGGGTGCGCGTGATCGGCGTCTTACGCTCGAGCGCGGTGCGGTCCAGCCGCTCGACGATGCGCATCGCGGTCGCCAGCGAGCGCTCGATGCGGCGGACCAGATACTGCACGACATGCGGCTCGACCTCGACCTGACGGTCGGCGAACAGCTTGGTGATGACGCCGGCGAGCAGGAGATCGTCGGGCTCATGGATCTCGACTGTCGCCGCCGCCTTCAGCCGCGAGGCGAGATCGGGCAGCACAACACCCCAGGCCGATGGAAAGCGGCGTGCGGTCAGGAGCAGCGTCGAGCCTGCACCACGCACCGCATTGATCAGATGGAACAGGCCTTGCTCGTCGACCGCCCCGGTATCGACATCGTCGATCAGTGCCGGCCGGGTGCCGAGATTGGCGATGCTGTCACCGATACGCCTGGCGTCGACCGCCACCGCGTTGGCGCGCGCGCGCCAAATGGAGGCCAGATGTGTCTTGCCCGAACCGGCGGGACCGGCCAGCACCACCACCGGCGAAGGCCAGTCCGGCCAGCGGTCGACCAAAGCCACCGCTTGGGCGTTGGTGCCGGAGACAACGAGCTCGTCGCGCGAATAGCCGGTGCCGTGGCCGAGATCCAGCGGCAATTGGCGCGGCGGGTCGGTTTTCTGGTCGCTCATGCGGCTCAGCCGTACGGCCCGGCAAGACACCTGGTCACCGGCCGGATCATGGCTTGATGGCCTTGCGCCGATCGGTCGGGAGCTCCGGCGCAGTGCTGCCGTGACCCTTGTAGAGCGGCGATTCGAGATAACGAGCTATGGCAAACCGCACCAGCACGGCAACTGCCGCCGAAGCTGGCACTGCAATCAGCAGGCCGACGAAGCCGAACAGCGCGCCGAAGGCAAACAGCGAGAACATCAGCCATACCGGGTGCAGGCCGACGCTCTTGCCGACCAGCCGTGGCTGCAGGATGTTGCCTTCGATGAACTGGCCGATGAAGAACACGACGGCGACGGCCACGATCATCGTCCAGTCCGGCCAGAACTGGACGAAGGCGACGCCGACGGCCAGCACCAGTCCGGTGAGCGAGCCGACATAGGGGATGAAGGAGATCAGCCCGGCGAACAGACCGATGAGGATGCCGAAATTCAGCCCGGTCAGCGTCAGCCCGGTCGCATATATCGCGCCCAGCACCAGGCACAGCGTGCCCTGGCCGCGCACGAAGCCGGCCGTTGCGGTGTTGATGTCCTTGGCGATGGCGCGCACCGTCGCGACATTGTCGCGCGGCACCCAGCTGTCGATGACCGCCACCATGCGGTCCCAATCGAGCAGCATGTAGAAGGCAACCACTGGCGTCACCACGAACAGGCTGACCACCGAGACCAGCGCCACGCCCGAACTCCAAATCGAAGTGAAGACCGTGGTGATCAGGCCGAACCCGGAGGTCAGCAGCGAATTCAGCCCGTCGCGCAAGCCATTGGCGTTGACGCCGAATTTCTGTTCCAGCCATTTCGGATCAAACGACGTGATCAGGCTTTGCAGCCGGGTCAGGTATTCCGGCAATTTGCCGGCGAAATCAGCCATCTGCGTCGCCAGCACCGGAATGAGGATGACGAAGGCCAGCACCAGTACGATGAGGAAGGTGATGAGGATGACCACCGTCGCCATGACGCGTGACAGGCCGAGCCGCTCCAGCCGGTCGGCGACCGGATCGAGGAAATAGGCAAGCACCATGCCGGCAACGAAGGGTAACAGGATGGCACTGAAGACATAGAGGAAAAGCGCGAGCACGGCCGCGCCGGCCAGCCAGAAGAAAATCTGCCGGCGGAAAGCGGAGGACGCGGCAAGATCGGCAGCCGCAGCCTCGATCACCGCCGCTTCTCTCTCAGATGTCCGGATTGGAGCCTTCGCCATAGCCGCTCATATGCCTCAGCCAAGCCACGAGATAGGCCGCGGCCGAAGCCACGGTCAAGACCCCGGACAGCAATATGAGGGCTGGCCGCAGCGGGTCGAGGTGAACAGCAAGGGCAAGTTCGCCCAGCACAACCGCCGCCAGCACGATCTGGATGGCGGTGTTGGCCTTCGACACGAAAAGCGGCTTCATCTCGACCGGATGGGCCATGACGGACGACAACACAACCGCGCAAACGATCAGCGCGTCGCGCGACACCATGGTGACGACCAGCCACAGCGGCAATTGCCCGATGAAGCCCATGACGACGAAGACCGAAACCAGCAGCAGCTTGTCGGCCATCGGGTCGAGATAGGCGCCGAGCTCGGACTGCTGGTTGAAACGGCGAGCGATGAAGCCGTCGACGCCATCGGAAATGCCGGCAATGAGGAACCCGGCAAAGGCCCAGTCCCAGCGCGCCTGCAGCATCGCCAGCACCACCGCTGGCACCAGAACAAGGCGCAGGATGGTGATCAGATTGGGGATGGTCAAATGCGTGCCTGTCGGGTTTGCTGGCTGATAGATGATGGAGACGGAGGGTGGGTGCAAGGGAGAAGCGCCACACATAGCAAAGGTAGCTGGACAGCGAGGCACCGCGACCTAGGCTCACATTGAGATATTCTCTGGTTAGGCTGCAGACGCCTCGAGGATGGAAATGGGTCCTCGGGTCTGAATCACTCGATCAAGGCGTAGCCCAGCGGCGTCGAACAAGCTTGCATATTGGACCTGCGTCCTCTCCAGGCCGCCAGTGACGGCGAGCATGACCACGTCGATACCCTTGATCTGGTTCGGTTCGTCACCTGGCGGCACGAGGGTCTCGGCCACAAGCACCTTTCCGTTCGGCAACATTGCCTTGCGGCAATTTCGCAGGATCTCCGCGGCACGCCCATCGTCCCAATCGTGAACGACCTTCTTGATGACGTAGACGTCACCGGTGGGAACGCTTTCAAAGAAATCACCTGCGATAAATTCGGTGCGCGGCAGGTCGCCTCCGGTACCCTGGCGTGCTGCCGCGACGCCCGAAGGCAGATCGAAAAGCACGCCGCTCAAATGGGGGTTGCGGGCCAGGATCGCCGAGAGAAGCTGACCATGTCCGCCGCCAACGTCGACGATCCTTGTGAACGGCCTGAAGTCACAAGCTTCGGCAACGGCCTCGTTACTGCCTTGGCTCAAGGCGACCATGGCACGCTGAAACAAGGCAGCCTGCTCCGGGTGTTCCGACAGCCAGTCAAACCTTGGGCTCCCGAACACCTTATCGAAGGCTGGCTTTCCGGTGCGGACAGAATGCAGGAGCTGCTCGAAGGCAAGATAGGCCTCACTGTTGATCATGCGGACGAAGTCACGGGGACCCGGCTGATCGGAGCGCAGCACGGCACCAACCTCCGTCAATTCGAAATGACGGGGCAGTACTTCCCTAAAGACGCCTTCCGGCGCGAGAAGTCGCATTACACGATAAAGCGCGTCAGCATCCGACTGAGTGGCAGCCGCTAGTTCATCCACTGACTGCTCGCTGACAGCCAGGAGATCGGGGATGCCGAGTTCGATAATTACGCGCAACGCCTGTGACACGGCGAATCCAAAGCCTAGCCTCATGATCTGTTGCGACGGATTGAGCATGGCCTGTCCCCGGACGCCTGATGCGAAGCAACAGAGCACCAACAACAGCCAGACACAAGGATGCAAAAGGGGTGAAGGCGCAGACGGAGGTACGGGGTTTTGCCCCCGATAAAAAGCAAGGACGGGGGGATTTCACACAAGGGGCGCTACCGCCGCCGAAAAACCCGCTCTCCACGCTTTTTATCGGGGGCAAAACTTCGGCATCCCACCGTCATCCTTGCGGGGCGAAGCCGTTCATGCGAAGAGCCCGCAAATGAGCAGGAAAATTGCGATGAGCAAGCGCGACACAAGCCAGCCCAGAACGGGCCAGCCCAAAACGGGCAAGCGCAAGAACGGGCTCACCTATGCCGAAGCCGGCGTCGATATCGATGCCGGCAATCTGATGGTCGAGAAGATCAAGCCGCTGGTGCGCGCCACACGCAGGCCGGGCGCCGATGGCGAGATCGGCGGCTTTGGTGGCCTGTTCGACCTCAAGGCGGCCGGCTTCACCGATCCGGTGCTGGTGGCTGCCAATGACGGCGTCGGCACCAAGCTGAAGATCGCCATCGATGCCGGCAAGCACGACACGATCGGCATCGATCTCGTCGCCATGTGCGTCAACGACATCGTCGTGCAAGGTGCGGAACCGCTGTTCTTCCTCGACTATTTCGCCACCGGCAAGCTCGATCCCGACCAGGGTGCCGCGATCGTCGGCGGCATTGCCAAGGGCTGCCAGCAGGCCGGCTGCGCGCTGATCGGCGGCGAGACGGCGGAAATGCCCGGCATGTATCACGGCAACGACTACGACCTCGCCGGCTTTGCGGTGGGCGCGGCCGAACGCGGGCAACTTCTGCCTACCGACGACATCGTCGAGGGCGACGTGCTGCTTGGGCTCGCCTCCTCGGGCCTGCATTCGAACGGATTTTCGCTGGTGCGCCGCATCGTCGCCGTCAGCGGCCTCGCCTGGAGCGATCCGGCGCCGTTCAACGACGAGGCGACGTTGGCCGAGGCGCTGCTCGAGCCGACCCGCATCTATGTCAAGTCGATCCTCAAGGCTATACGCGGCACGCATGGCATCAAGGCGCTGGCCCACATCACCGGCGGCGGCTTTCCTGAAAACATTCCGCGCGTGCTGCCCAAGGATTTTTCGGCCGAGCTCGACCTCGAGGCGATCGACGTCCCAGCGGTGTTCTCGTGGCTGGCGAAGACCGGTGGTGTGGCGCCGGAAGAGATGATGCGCACCTTCAATTGCGGCATCGGCATGATTTTGGTGGTCGCTTCCGGCCAGGCGGCGCAGGTAGCCGCC
This sequence comes from Mesorhizobium kowhaii, assembly GCF_003253745.1. Lineage (GTDB taxonomy): Bacteria > Pseudomonadota > Alphaproteobacteria > Rhizobiales > Rhizobiaceae > Mesorhizobium > Mesorhizobium kowhaii. The sequence goes on along the minus strand of NZ_MZXV01000085.1, from coordinate 300,365 downwards.
GTGCTGCAGGAAGCCGGCGAGACGGTGACGCCGATCGGCCGCATCGTGCCGCGCCGCAACGCCGGCGTCATCTACCGGGGCTCGATCGGCCTATGAGCGCGCAGAGGAAACGCACCGTTGTCCTGATTTCGGGACGCGGCTCCAACATGACCGCACTGATCGCGGCGGCCAGCGACCCGGCCTTCCCGGCCGAGATCGTCGGCGTCATTTCCGACAAGGCCGACGCTGCCGGCCTCGGTGTGGCCAAGGCGCGCGGCATCGCCACACAGGTCATCTCCCGCGCCGACCATGGCAGCAAGCAGGCGCATGACGCGGCGATCGACGCAGCGCTTACGGCATTCCAAGCCGAGATCGTGGCGCTCGCCGGCTATATGCGCATCCTCACGCCCGGCTTCGTCCAGAAATGGCAGGGCCGCATGATCAACATCCACCCTGCCCTGCTGCCGGCGTTCAAAGGGCTCGACACCCATGCACGCGCGCTGGCCGCCGGCATGCGCATCCATGGCTGCACGGTGCATTTCGTCACGTCCGAGATGGACGATGGCCCGATCATCGCGCAGGCGGCCGTGCCGGTGATGGTCGGCGACAATGCGGATGCGCTGGCTGCCCGTGTGCTGAAGGCCGAGCACCGGCTCTATCCGCTGGCGCTGGGGCTGGTCGCCGAAGGCAAGGCGCGCATGGAGGCCGGCCGCACCGTGCTTGCCCACTTTGCCGACGATGCCGACAACGGCACCTCGGTGGTGATGGCACCCGACCCGCTGCGCGAGGAAGCCGACCTCGAGCATTTGGCGCGCATCACGCCTTGAGAGATTGGGTCAATGGACCTCTTCGATAGGGCGGTCCGGACCAAAGGCGACCTTGCCGGGGTCTTCGAATATGACGAGGCTGGAGACCAGCAAAACGCCACAGCATATTTTTACCTCTGCGAAATGCAGAGCAAAACGGTCGGGCCAATCATCGGCACAATACACATTCGATCTGGAGCCTGGCCAATCACCGAAGCGGACATCACTGTTAAATGGGACAAGGGTGAACGGCGTGTCGGCCTATTCATCTACGGCCAGTCGGCAGCGGCTTTCGATATCGAAGCCGGCACAAAGCACGGCGGTGGATATGGCAGAGATTTTCATGCCGATATTCCCTGGTCGGGATCAAATTGATGAAACAGCTTCTCTTGCTTCGCCACGCCAAATCGAGTTGGGACGACCCTGACCTCGATGATTTCGACCGGCCGCTCGCCGGGCGCGGGTTGAAGGCCGCCAAGTTGATGGGGCGCGAGCTTGCGACGCGCGACTGGCTGCCGGATCTGGTCCTGGTGTCGCCGGCGCTGCGAACCCGCGATACCTGGCGACTGGTGGCGGCGGAGTTGCCTGCGCATCCCCGGGTCGCGTTCGCAGAGGCGCTCTATGATGCTTCGGCAACGGATATTCTGAATCAGATCCATCAGGCCGACGCTTCGAGCGGCAGCTTGCTGGTGGTCGGCCACAATCCGGGTCTGGAAGATCTGGCCAAACAGCTTGCCGGATCAGGCTCGGAGGCCAAGGCGCGCAAGAGGATCGAGGAAAAATTCCCGACCGCAGCCCTTGCACGCTTCGTCTTCGAGGGCGACTGGTCCGGCCTGTCCTCGGCCCGGCTGACGCATTGTCTGGGGCCGAGGGATCTAGGTTAGGGGTGCAGGACAGGTGTGACAGGCAACCTGCCGTGCACCCTGCTCGAGACATCAGTTGCCCCAGATGCCCTGACCGGATTCGGGCAAGTCGGTGGTGGCTTTCGTCTTGGGATCGGCAACCTTGTACCCAGCCATATCCGTGTTGCTGACCGCGCCAGTGATGGCATGATCGACGCTGGCAACCGGGGCAACCGTCTGGTCGGCATTGTTGGAGCCATAGTGGTCGCTGCCGGCGAAAGCGCTGCCCGTGGCAACGAGGATGGCGGCGGCGGCGAGAGTAATCCTGTTCATTTTCAAGTCTCCTGGTTCTTCCGTTAGGCGGCGTCTTGGGAGGACGGTTCCGCTAAGGACAAGACCCCAGTCAGTTAGGCTTTATTCCTGGACACTGAATTTTTTTGCCGACTGCGAAGATCGGCTCGCCCAGTGTACGCGGCAGCTGGTGGCTATCCTTGTGCACAAAAAACAAGAGCGGCGGGCCAAGCCCACCGCTCTTTGTAATCAAGACCTGCGTCGTAGATTAGCGGCCCCAGATGCCCTGGCCAGACGGAGCCGGCACGTTGGCATTGGCGTCAGCCTGCGCCTTTTCGGACTTGAAGATCGAGCCAGTGTGCGTGGTGTCGATGTTGGAGACCGAATGGCCGGCAACCGGCTGGTTGACATTGCTGGAGCCATAGTTGTCGCTGCCGGCAAAGGCGGTGCCCGTGGCAACGAGGATGGCGGCGGCGGTGAGTGCGATCTTGGTCATTTCAAATACTCCTGATTGAGGATTGATGGTTCTGGTTTGGGATGGTTCGGACAGACGCCGGCTTACCGGCCCCAGATGCCCTGGCCGGATTCCGGCTGGTCCGAATCGGGCGTCAGCTTGAAGCCGTGGTACTCGACCGGCTTGCGGATCGAAGCCGTGAAGCTGTGGTCGATTTTACCAGCGGGCACGGCCACGGCCGGCTGGTTGACATTGTCGGAACCATAGTGGTCGCTGCCGGCAAAAGCAGTGCCCGTAGCAACGAGGATGGCGGCGGCGGTAAGAGCGATCTTGGTCATTTTCTTTACTCCAGTAGTTCTTCGTTCAGTCCGTCTAGTGGCGTGCCCTTGGGAGGAATTTCGCGTCGCTCGGACCACACCGAAATGGGTTTTTCGTTCGCCGACTTCCAATCACGAAGATGTTCCATCGCGCTCCGAATCCAGACCTTGAAACGGGGCCAGCAGCTGAAGCGGTCAAAATTTTCTTTATCAATATCAGACGGTTATCAGATGCACTCGGCAAACTGTACGGTCGTTCGCTGAACCCGCGTTCACCATCTCATCACGGTCCGTCAAGATAAATTGAACCGACTGGTTCGATTGATAGTCGGCGCTTGCGTCCGCTGGAATGACAACCCGGCTCTGTTTTTGCGGATTCCAACCTGTCGCAGATGGAGGCGGCGGTTGACGGTGTCCGTCGGTCCGAGCATTTGCCTTGCCGATCGATCGATATTATCGCTTGTGCACGATCATCAATCGGGCGTGACCTCGCTGTGCCGGTCGAACAACAGATGGAATTCCGGGTGACCTGCTTCCCAGGACAGCGATAGAAATGCGGCTGCTGCTCGTCGAAGACAATCGCGAACTGGCCGACTGGCTGGGCAAGACCCTGCGTCAGGCGAACTATGTCGTCGACGTCGTCCATGACGGCGAGGATGTCGAGCACGCGCTGGCCGCCGGCGGCCACGCGCTTGTCATCCTCGACCTGGCATTGCCTCGCATGGGCGGCCTGGAAGTGCTGCGCATGCTGCGGGCGCGCGGCAACCGGGTGCCGGTGATCGTGCTGACCGCCAATGCCAGTCTCGACGGCCGGGTCAAAGGCCTCAATGAAGGCGCCGACGACTATCTGGCCAAGCCCTTCCAGATCGAGGAACTGGAGGCGCGCATCCGCGTGCAGCTGCGCCGTGCCAATGACCGCACCGCGCCTGTCGTTGCTTGCGGCGATCTCGTCTTCGACACCAACACGCGGCTGTTTTCGCTGGCCGGTGAAACGCTGGCGCTGACACCGCGCGAGCATGCGGTGCTCGAACAACTGATGGTCAAGGCCGGACGCACGGTGAGCAAGGCGGCACTGTCGGCGGCGATATACGATTTCGAGACCGATGCCGACCCCAGCGCCATCGAGATCTATGTGCACCGCGTGCGCAAGAAGCTTGAAGGGTCGCGCGTCCAGATCGCCACTTTGCGTGGCCTCGGCTATCTCTTGCGTCATGAGGAATAGCAGCCTCCGTTTGCAGTTGCTGGCCTGGGTGGTGTTGCCGCTCGCCGGGCTCGCCACCATCAATCTGTGGACCAGCCATCGAAGTGCACTGGCGACCGCCGATCTGGTCACGGACCGGATGCTGCTCGGTTCGGCACGCGCTATCGCCGAACAGGTCGCCATAGTGGACGGCGTGCTCGATGCCACGGTGCCGCCGGCGGCGATCGAGATGTTCGATACCGGCGATCGCGACAGCGTCTACTATCGTGTCGAGACGGCAGGCGGGCGGCTGCTGACCGGCTACCCCGACCTGCCCGAGGATCCGAGCCATCCCGGCATGGAAGCGGTCTATCGCGACCACGCGCTGCGGCTGCTGACATTCAGTCATGCGGTGGTCGGCGCTGGGGCTGATTCGCCTATATCCGTCACCGTCGGTGTCACGCTGGCCGGACACGATGCGATGGTGCGGGATTTGTGGTTCAACGCCTTTGCCCAGCAACTGGCGCTGGTCGCCATTGCCGGCATCTTCGTGCTGCTCGGCCTGCGTCGCGGCCTGGCGCCGCTGATCAGGCTGCGCGACGCCGTGCGGTCGCCAAGCCGCAGCGACCTCGATCCCGTGGAAGTTCCAGGCGCGCAAAGCGAGATCCGGCCGCTGATCGATGCGCTGAACGCCTATATGGAGCGGGTGCGGGCGCAGATGGCGGCGCAGCGCCGCTTCATCGCCAATGCGGCACATCAGTTGCGCACACCGTTGGCGTTGCTGTCGACACAGGCGAGCTACGCGCTTCGCGAAAGCGCTACCGAGGCGCGCCAGGAAGCCCTGGTGGCGCTGCAGGCAAGCTCCGGCAAGCTGGCACGGCTGGCCGAACAGCTCCTGACCCTGTCGCGGGCCGAGCCGGGTAGCCGGCGGCCACGCGCCGACCGCGTCGACCTGACCGAAGCCGCCCGCCACGTGCTGGAAACGCAGGCGCCGACGGCGATAGGGCGTAACATCGATCTCGGCCTCGAGGAGGCTGGACCCGTGCCGGTCATTGGCGACGGCACCATGCTGCGCGAGATGATCGTCAACCTTGTCGACAACGCGCTACGCTACTCCTTGGCCGGCGGCAGCGTCACGGTGAAGCTGGCAGCCGTCGATGGCGAGGCCGTGTTGACGGTCGCCGATGACGGGCCTGGCATTCCGGCGGACGAGCGAGACCACGTGTTCGAACGCTTCTACCGCATTGCCGGTTCGACCGAGGAAGGCAGCGGGCTTGGCCTGGCCATCGTGCGCGAGGTCGTCGAAAATGCCGGCGGCCGCGTCACCCTTGGGGATGGCGCGACCGGCGGTCTGGTGGTTGAGGTCAGGCTGCCTTTGGCCTAAAGCGCGTCGCGTTTGAGCGGATTCACGCAACGCGCTTTAGGTTTAGGTCTTTGTCTCTATGCATGTCGTTCTCGCAAAACCGGGGCCACTTTTGCGCGACATGCATTAATCGCAGCGTGCTAGGATCAGAAGTGGATCACGTCCCCTGCTCGTTGAACGGCGCCGGCCGCCATTTGACGACATAGTTCTCGAAGCGGGTGATGATGAACTCCACCACCAGCGCCATAACCGCCAGGATGATCATTGCGGCGAAGACGCCATTGGCATTGAAGGCGCCCTGCGCGGTCGAGATCAGCAGGCCCATGCCTTGCTTGGCGCCGAGGAATTCGCCGACGACCGCGCCGACCAGGGCAAAGCCGAAGCTGACATGCAGGCTGGCCAGGATCCAGCTCATCGCCGAAGGGATGATGACGGTGCGGGTGATCTGGAACGGCGAGGCGCCAAGGATCTGGGCGTTGGCGATCATCGCCCTGTCGGCCTCGCGCACGCCCTGGAAGGCGTTGGCGAAGACGACGAAAAACACCATCACCACGGCCAGCGCCACCTTGGAGGCCATGCCGAGGCCAAGCGCGATGATGAACACCGAGCCGAGCACAACGCGCGGCACCGAATTGGCGATCTTGATGTAGATCGAAAAGACATCGGCGAGCAGCCGGTTGCGGCCGAGGATGATGCCGGCGGCAATACCGCCCACGGCGCCAATGACGAAGCCAAGAAAGGTTTCCTCCAGCGTGACGTAGATCTGCACCCAGAGCGGACCTTGCGACGTGCCCTCGGTGATCCACACCCAGATCTGCTGCCAGATGCCGGACGGGCTGGCGAAGAAGAACGGATCGATGATGTTGTAGTCGGCGCCGAGTTCCCAAAGGCCGAGAGAGACGACAAGGATGAGCAGTCGCAGACCGATGACCAGCGCATGGCGGCGGCGCAGCCGTGCCCTCGCCCGGCCTTCGGCAACGGCTATGGAGGCATCGCGGACGGCGGCCTGGGAGGTTGTGGGAGAGATTGCGGTCATGGCGGCGTCTCCTCTCAATGGCCGGTCTGCAAGGTGCGGCTCTGGCCGAGCTGCACTTCCTCGCGCAGATCGTTCCAGATCACCTTGGCGATCTCGACGAATTTCGGATCGTAGCGGATGTCGGCCATGACGCGCGGGCGCGGCAGGTCGATGCGGTAGACGCTCTTGACCGTTCCCGGCCCCGCCGTCAGCACATAGACCTTGTCGGCCAGCGCCACCGCCTCCTCGAGGTCGTGGGTGACGAAGACGACAGAGGATTTCTGTTCCGACCACAGACCCAGCAGCTCGTCCTGCATGGCGGTGCGCGTCTGCATGTCGAGCGCGCTGAACGGCTCGTCCATCAGCAGGATCTTGGGCTGGTTGATGAAGGTCTGGGCGAGCGCGACGCGCTTGCGCATGCCGCCCGAAAGCTGGTGCGGATAGTGCTTTTCGAAGCGGCCGAGGCCGACACGGGCGATCCAGTCGCGCGCCCGCTCATAGGCCTGCGCCTTGGGCGTGCCGCGATAGAGCGGGCCGGCGGCGACATTGTCGATAACGCTGCGCCACGGAAACAGCGCATCGGCCTGGAAGACGAAACCGATGTCGCGGCTGATGTCGGTGACCGGGTTGCCCATGACACGGACATCGCCGGTCGTTGGCCGCAGCAGGCCGGTGACGAGATTGAGCGTCGTCGACTTGCCGCAGCCGGTCGGCCCGACGACGCAGGCGAATTCGCCGCGCGCCACCGTCATGGTGAAATCGCGGATCGCCGTCATCATGTGGCCGTCCGGCGTGACGAAGCGCAATGTCACGTCGTCGATGGCGATCGCCGCATCGGCTGGCAGTGCGGCCTGAGACAGCTTCTCGGCCGCCATGGATTGCAGTTGCATGGCACACTCCTGATGCGTTGAGGCAAGGGAGCCCGCAACATTGCCACGGGTCTCTCAAGTGTTCGGGAACGGCTGCGCTGCTGCCGATTTGAGTCAAGCAAACGGCGCAAGCCCTTGTTCTCTAGCGGGCGATACGGGACCCGTCAGCGTGCTGTTATTTGGCGGCGTCGACGAATTCCGTCGTGTAGGTCTTCGACAGGTCGATCTGCTTGCCCTGCAGGCTCTTGGAAAATGTCGAGAGAACCTTGAGCACGGTCGGCGGGCCATCGGCCGGCATGCGGCCGTCGGGCGTGAACATCGCCTTGCCGCCGGCCAGCCCCTGCACGTAGAGGTCCCTGTTGCCGGCGTAATAGTCTTTCGGCATCTTGTCGGCGATCTCTTCGGCCGAATGGCTGGCGATGAACTTCATCGTCATCACGAAGGCATTGGCAAGTTTTTGTGCGTCTTCCTTGTGGCTTTCGAGCCAGCTCGACTGGACGTAGAAGGAGGCCGCCGGATAAGGGCCACCCAGCGCTTCCTTGGTCTTTTCAGGGGTACGCATGTCGACCAGGACGCTGGCCTCGCCGGTCTTCAGCAACTTGGCAATGGTCGGTTCGGTGGTCATGCCGGCCTGGATCTGGTCCTGCTTGATGGCGGCGATGAAGGTGTTGCCGGCGCCGACCGGCAGCAGTGTGTAGTCGCCGGGTTTCAGGCCGTTGCGCACGGCAAGGTACTGGGTCAGGAAATCGGTCGAGGAGCCGAGGCCAGTGACGCCAAGCGTGGCGCCCTTGAAGTCGGCCGGCGACTTGATCTCGGGGTGCTTGGCGGAGACCAGCTCGACCTCGCCCGGCGCCTGGCTGAACTGGACGATCGACTGGATGTACTTGCCCTTCGACTGCAGGTCGACGGTATGGTCGTAAAAGCCGACGACGCCCTGCACGGCGCCTGCCAGCAATTCATTTTCGGCCTCGACACCGGCGCGCGAATTGACCAGTTCGACATCGAGCCCCTGGTCCTTGAAGTAGCCGAGCTGCTGGGTGAGCACGGCCGGCAGATAAATCTGCTTTTCCATGCCGCCGACGATGATGGTGATCTTGTCCGCCGCCGATGCCGCGGTCGCGCCCGTGGCGACGACGGCAAGGGTTAGCGCGCGCAAGGCGCACTTCGAGATGAAACCGGTCACGAAACTTCCTCCACTTGGGCGACGCACCCGTGAAGCTGCGCCGCATTCTCCTCCTCGCCGGCCGCTCAAGGACCGGTCATGCGGTGACACCGCGACCCTGTCATGGCACGCCCAAGCTTTCAGCTGGCTTTCAGCCGCCGGACGAAAGGGATTAGCCGCAATGCCGTGCCGGGGCGCTCAATCCCAACACGTCGCGCATGTCATATTCGCCAGGTTGGCGCCCCGCCACCCAGAGTGCGGCGGCGATGGCGCCACGGGCGAACATGATGCGGTCGCCGGCCGAATGCGACAAGGTCACTATCTCACCCTCGGCACAGAAGCTGACGCTGTGCTCGCCGACGATGCTGCCACCACGCATCACCGCAAAGCCGATCTCGCCGGCCGGCCGCGCACCGGTGACGCCGTCGCGAACGCGCCTTGCGACCGTACCCAGCTCGATGCCGCGTCCGCTGGCCGCGGCTTGTCCCAGCATCAATGCAGTGCTAGACGGCGCATCGATCTTGTGGCGATGATGCGCCTCGACGATCTCGACATCCCAGTCTCCGGGATCTAGCGCTCGCGCCGCCTGCTCGACCAATCCGACCAGCATGTTGAGCCCAAGCGAAAAGCTGCCGGAGCGGACGATGGCGATGGTTTTCGCGGCATCGGCGATGGTCGCCAACTCGGCGGCATCGAAGCCTGTCGATCCAATGACCAGGGCTGGTCCGCCACGGTCGGCGCAAAACCTTGCCAGATCAGCCGAGGCGGCCGGCGTGGTGAAGTCGATCACCACATCGGCCATGGCAAGCGCCGCGTCGCGGCTCACCAGACCTTCGCCGGAAATGCCCGGCCGATGGAAGCGGGCGGCGAGCGCCAGTCGCGCATCGGCCTGCACGGCGTCCGCCATCTGGCGGCCCATGCGGCCCAGCGCACCCGCGATGGCGATCCTGACCGGTGGTTGGGGCATGGCGCTATCCCGCGGCTATTTCCACATGCCGCGCATGCGCGCGCCAATGTCGAGGCGCACCTCCGGCCGAGGTGCCCTGCCCTGTCCCGCTTGCGCGGTCGGCCACGAGACCTGCTGGAAGGCAGCAAGGATCGAAGCCGGGATGAAGCGGGTGCGCGAGGCATAGAGGTGACGGTCGCCGCGCGCCGCCTGGCCTTGCGGAAAGAAGCGCTGCGGCATGACCAAGTTGAGATTGTCCTTGGCCCTAGTCATCGCCACGTAGAGCAGCCGGCGCTCCTCCTCGATGTCCTCCTTGGTGCCGACACCCAGATCGGCCGGAATGCAGCCGTCGACCGTGTTGAGCACGAAGACATTCTTCCATTCCTGGCCCTTCGCCGAATGGATGGTCGACAGGATCAGATAATCCTCGTCACGGTGCGGCGGTCCGGCCTGGTCGCTGGTGGCGTCCGGCGGGTCGAGCGTCAGCTCGGTCAGGAAGCGTTCGCGCGAGGCATAGCCCGAGCCGATCTGCTCGAGCTGCAAAAGGTCGGCCCGGCGCGTGATCGCGTCCTCGTGGATGCGCTCCAGGTGCGGCTCGTACCAGAGCCTGACCTGTTCGAGGTCGGCCGGCCATTTGGCGGCCGCCCGCAGACCGGAATAGAGCGCGACGAAGCCCGGCCAGTCATCGGCCGCGCGTTGCGGCGGGCGCCAGCCGGCAAGGCCCATGGCCTCATCCAGCGCAGTGGTCATCGTCTCGACGATCTGTGTGGCGGCCGAGGGGCCAATGCCCGGCATGAGCTGCAGCACGCGGAAACCGGCGACGCGGTCGCGCGGATTTTCGGCAAAGCGCAGCACCGCCAGCACATCCTTGACGTGGGCGGCATCGAGGAACTTCAGGCCACCAAACTTGACGAAAGGAATGTTGCGCCGGGTCAGCTCGATCTCCAGCGGACCGCTGTGGTGCGAGGCGCGAAACAGCACCGCCTGGGATTTCAGCGCCGTGCCGGCCTCGCGTTCGGCCAGAATGGTATCGCAGACGAAATTGGCCTGCTCGACCTCATCGCGCACGCTCACCAGTCTTGGCTTGTCGGTTGATTTGCGCTCCGACCACAGGTTTTTGGTGAAGCGCTCCGAGGCCTCGCCGATCACCGCATTGGCGGCGGCCAGAATGGTCTCGGTCGAGCGGTAATTGCGCTCCAGCATCACCACGTCGGCGGCCTGCGCGAACTGTTTTGGGAAGTCGAGGATATTGCGCACCTCGGCGGCACGGAACGAATAGATCGACTGCGCATCGTCACCAACCACGGTCAGCCCGGCGCCGTCGGGTTTCAACGCCATGAGGATCGAGGCCTGCAGCCGATTGGTGTCCTGGTATTCGTCGACCAGGACATGGTCGAAACGCCCACCGAGATGGGCCGCTATTTCGGGCTCGGCCGCCATCTGCGCCCAGTAAAGCAGCAGGTCGTCGTAATCGAGGACGTTCTGCGCCTGCTTGGCCTCGACGTAACCGGCGAACAACTGCTTCAGCTGCTCCGCCCAGCCGGCGCACCAGGGAAAGGCAGACCCCAGCACTTCGCCCAGCGGCGCCTGCGCGTTGACGGCACGCGAATAGATGGCAAGGCAGGTGCCCTTGGTGGGAAAGCGCGCCTCTGTCTTCGAGAACCCCAGCTCATGCCGGACCAGATTCATCAGGTCGGCGGAATCCTCGCGGTCGTGGATGGTGAAGGCCGGGTCAAGGCCGATCTCCAACGCATAGTCGCGCAGCAGCCGGGCACCGATGCCGTGAAAGGTGCCGGCCCAGGTCAGCGCATCGGTGATCACCGCGGCGTCGCGGCCGAGCACTTCGCCGGCGATGCGCTCGACGCGCCTGGCCATTTCGGACGCGGCGCGGCGCGAAAAAGTCATCAGCAGGATGCGGCGCGGATCGGCCCCCTTGACGATCAGATGGGCGACGCGGTGCGCCAGCGTGTTGGTCTTGCCCGAACCGGCGCCAGCAATAACCAGCAGCGGCCCGGCGATCTTGCCGTCGCCATGCTCGACGGCGACACGCTGGGCGTCGTTCAGCCGGGCGAGATAGGCAGGCTGGACGGTCGCTTCCATAAAGGTCGAATCAGAGGTGGCGAGGTTCATCGCCCATCAAGCATCGTTTCTGCTTTGTTCGCAACGTCGATGCGAGGGATGTATTGGCGCGTGTGAAGGATCACCCTAGCGCTGCGGGTCGATCCCCATCGCCACTGACTGCCGGCGCAAGGCTTCACGATCATATCGCGACGGCGGCACCAGCAGCGGGTCGACAGTGTCGGGCACGTCTTCGACCATCTTCCTGGTGATACGATAGGTGACATAGGCCAAAGCGCTGGCGACAAGCAGACGGAACATGGTTGCAATACTCCATTGGAGCAGGACCAACCGAGGAAACGGCATTTGGTTCCCCCTGTCGACCGGCTTGACCGCGCGGTAAAGATCGAGGGCAGGCGACAGCTTCCGCTGATGCGCCCATTTCTCCGGTATTTCGGTGACGCGTTCATCGAGACGCTGGAGTGGAACTTCGCATTGCGAAGTTCGTGCCCGCCTCGCGCCGCCTCTGGCGCTCAGATCGTCAGCAAAGAGAACTTTTGGAGAAGAAGGCCGGCGCCGCTTGGGAGGAGGAATGAAGCGCCGGCCAAGCGGATAAAAGGTCCGCCGCACACCAGAGGTTAGCTGAGTCTTTCCCCGGCGTCATCGGGCGATTGTCTTCGTTAAAAGCGTACCGATCCACACGAACTGCTGGTCGCCGGCCCGTCACGCGCGTGTCTTGACCATCATCCCGGCAATCTCCTTGAGGAGTTTTGCCGCCACGATGGCGGTCAGATTGGCGATGTCGCGAGGCGGGTTTAATTCAACGATATCAGCGGCCACGATCGGCTGGTTGACCGACTGAATCAGGTTGATAACCTGACGAGTGGTCAGACCGCCGGGCTCGCGGTGCGAGACACCTGGCGCAAAGGCCGGATCGAGCCCGTCGAGGTCCATCGAAATATAGACCGGCGTCTTGAGATCGAGCTGCAGATCATCGCCAAACCGCGCCGCCTCGATCACCTCGACACCGAACCGCTTGAACTGGTCGCGATGATGATCGTTGACGGTCCGCAGGCCGACCTGGATGAGGCGGTCGGCAAGCCGCTCTTCCATGATGCGGGCGAAGGGCGAGGTGTGGGAGCGCGGATTGCCCTGATAGGCATCGTACATATCGGGGTGCGCATCGATGTGCAAAATGGTCAGGCTGGGGTGTCGGCGGCGCACCGCGCGCAGTATCGGCCAGGAAATGGCATGGTCGCCGCCGAGGCAAATCAGCGGATCGCCCGGCTCCAGCACTCGCCCAACCTCGCTTTCGATCAGGTCCCAAGGATCGGTGGCGACGTCGAAGCGGATGTCGCCATGATCGACAAGCCTGTCGGTCAGATCGAAACCGGTTTCGCTCCACATGCTGTAAGCATCGGAGAACAATTCGGGGCGGATATGGGCAGGCGCTTGCGCCGGGCCTTTGAAGAAAGACGAGTTGTCGTCGTGGGGAATTCCCAGCAGCGAAATCCTGGTCATCAGCATCCGATCTCCGTCGACGGGAGTTCAATAGAAACTGGGGGAGTTCAATAACCTCGGGAGCTGGCTGTCGATAGCGATGGTGTTTGGACCAGCGGCGGCCTGGCAATCAAAACGCAATCATCTTCCCGCTTCGCCGCCCAGTCTTTGCCTGACCACGGCGACATGGAAATTCGTGCCGAACAGCAGCCCGTCATCGTTGAAGTCGTAGCTCGAATTGTGCAGCGGCGCCGACGTCTCGCCATTGCCGAGGAAGACGAAACAGCCCGGCACATGGTCGAGGAAGCGGGCGAAATCCTCCGAGGCGGTCATCGGCTCGCGGGCGGTGGCGATGTTGCCGGGCTCGAAGACGTTTCTGGCGGCGGCAAAGGCCTGGTCCACCAGTTCGGCGTCATTGCGCAGCGGCACGAACTCGCGTGTGTAATTGACCTCGGCGCTGACATTGTAGGCGGTGGCGGTGCCCTCGGCGATGATGCGCATCTGCCGCTCGATCTCGGCGCTGACCTCGGGGCGGAAGCTGCGCGCATCGCCGAGAATGCGGGCAAGGCCGGGCAGTGCGTTGCGGGTGCCGTCGGTGATCAGCTCGGTCACCGAAACCACCGATATGTCGGCAGGGCTCAGCCGGCGCGACACGATGGTCTGCAGGTTGGTGACCAGCGCGCAGGCGGCGACCAGAGTTTCGTTCCCCGAATGCGGCCGCGCGGCATGGCCGCCGAGCCCTTTCAGCACGATCTCGAAATTGTCCTCGGCCGACATGATGGGGCCAGCGCGGGTCTCGAAATGCCCGATGGGGAGGTCGGGCATGTTGTGCAGGCCGAAGATCTCGTCGAAGGGAAAGCGCTGCATCAGGCCATCGTCGAGCATGGCCAGCGCGCCCTTGCCCCATTCCTCGGCCGGCTGAAAGACGAAGCGCACGGTGCCGTCGAAACCACCCTCTTCGGCCAGCAGCTTTGCCGCACCGAGCAGCATGGTGGTGTGGCCGTCATGGCCGCAGGCATGCATGATGCCGGGATTGCCGGATCGGTAGGGCGCAGCGGATTGCTCGGTGATGCGCAACGCATCCATGTCGGCCCTGAGCGCGATCGCACGGTTGCCGCTGCCACGCTTCAGCGTGCCGACGACGCCGGTGCCGCCGACGCCCTCGGTGACATCATCGAGGCCGAATTCGCGCAGCTTGGCGGCGACGAAGGCCGCGGTGCGCCTTTCCTCGAAGCCGAACTCCGGATGTGCGTGCAAATCGCGCCGCCAGAAAATCATCTCCTGCTTCAGCGCGTCACGATCAAATTCGGACATTCCTTCTGCCCCTCCTGACCTACTTTGCAAGGTCTGTGACCACATCAAGCAGGATGTTGGCGCCGGCAACAAGCTCGGCATCCTCAGTGTGCTCGCGCGGATTGTGGCTGATGCCGCCGGCGCTCGGCACGAAGATCATCGCAGCCGGCGTGATGCGCGCCATCATCTGTGCATCGTGGCCGGCGCCGGACGTCATGCGTTTGACGCCGAGACCGCGGTTTTTCGCGGCGGCCTCGATCCGTTCGACAATGCGGATGTCGAAGATCACCGGCTCGAAGCGGGCCAGCCGCTCGACCGAGATCGTCACGCCTTCGGCGGCGGCAAGCTGATCGAGATAGGCAGCAAGCGCGGCCTCCTCCGCCTGCAGGCGCTGCTCGTCGGGATCGCGCAGATCGACGGTGAAGACGGCTTGGGAGGGAATGACGTTGATGGCATTCGGCTCGAAACGCATCGTGCCGACGGTGGCCACCATAGGCGTGTTCGAACCCTTGGCCCGGTCGTGCAGGTGAGTAATGACCCGCGCGGCGGCATGGCCGGCGTCGCTGCGCATCGACATTGGCGTGGTGCCGGCATGGTTGGCGACGCCGTCGATGGTGATGCGTTGCCAGGAGATGCCTTGCAGATTCTCCACCGCGCCGATCGGCACGCCTTCGCGCTCCAGCACCGGCCCCTGCTCGATATGCAGTTCGAGATAGGCGTGCGGCTTGAGGAAGCCGGGTTCCGTGTCACCGGCATAGCCGATGCGAGCAAGCTCCTGCCCGAGCACGCTGCCGTCGGTGCCGAGTGCCGCCAGCACCGTATCGACGCAGATGCCGCCGGCATGGACCAGCGAGCCCATCATGTCGGGCGTATAGCGCACGCCTTCCTCGTTGGTGAAGGCGGCGACCGCGACCGGGCGCGATGGCGAAAAGCCTGATGCCTTGAGCGTCTCGATCACCTCCAGCCCGGCAAGCACGCCGTAGCAGCCGTCATAGATGCCGGCATCGATGACCGTGTCGATATGCGAGCCGACGAGCAGCGGCGCCTGCCCGGCATCGTCCGGGCTTTGCCAGATGCCGAAAATGTTGCCGACCCGGTCGATTGCGATATCGAGCCCAGCCTGCCTCAGCCAGCCAACGAGGAGGTCGCGGCCCTGCCTATCGGTGTCGGAGGCGGCCAATCGGATTAACCTGCCCTCACTGTCCCGACCAACGGCGCCGAGTTCGCGGATACGGCCAAGCAGGCGCCGCGCGTCGACCGCGATCACAAATTTGCTCCTGCAAGCATCTTGCCGGCCAACACATCGGCCGGGCTCATGCCAACCAGTTCGGCATAGCGATGCGGGTCGGTGGCACCTTCGGTGTTGATCACCAGAACCCGGGATTTGCCGCCAAGTCCAAGGTCGGCCTGGTGGCCTGCCACCGCCCGGATCAGCCCGGCAAGGCCGACGCCGCCGCTTTCGCCGGCGACGATCACCGGATCGCCGGCGGCAGGCCGCGCCAGCTGCCGCATCACCGCGATGGCTTCGTCCTCATCCACCGTCATGAAGGCATCGGCGGCGCGCGCCAGCACTCGCCAGGCGACCGGAGAGGCTTCGTAGCATTCCAGCATCGCCATCACGGTCGGCTGGCCATGCGCAACCTTCACCACGCGCCCGGCCTGGGCGGCTGCAAAAACGCAAGCGGCACGCGCGGGCTCGACCACGATAAAGGTCGGCTTGGCATCGCCGAGCACGATGGCGAGATGGCCGGCGACCGCGGCGGCAATGCCGCCGACACCGGCCTGGACGAAGACATGGGTTGGCGGTTCGCCGAGTTGGTGCAGCGCTTCGCGCACGATCGCCGTGTAGCCCTGCATCACAAGGCCGGGAATGCGCTCATAGCCCGGCCACGAGGTGTCGGAGACCACGGTCCAGCCTTTCTCATCCGAAGCTCGAGCGGCTTGCCTGACCGAGTCGTCATAGTTGCCGTCTACGCGGATCATCTCGGCGCCATAGCGAGCGATGGCGGCGATACGCTCCTCGCTGACGCCGGCGTGGACGAAGATCGCCGCACGCGCACCGACGAGTTGCGCACCTTGCGCGACCGAGCGGCCATGATTGCCGTCGGTGGCGCAGGCAACCGTCATCGTCGCGGCAACCGACCGAACATCCGGCTGATTAAGATCGGCCACATCGACGGGTCGACCAAGCGACCGGCTTGCCTCTTCCAGCACCAGACGGAAGACAGCATAGGCGCCGCCAAGCGCCTTGAAGCTGCCGAGGCCGAGGCGAAACCCTTCATCCTTGATATGCAATGCACCGAGGCCGAGTTCGGCAGCGAGCACCGGCAGAGCATGCAACGGCGTCTGCCGGTGATTGTCGCGATGGGCAAGGAAACGCTCGACGGTGTCGGCCCCGGCAACCCCCAGGGTTTCAGCATCGGCCGGGTCGAGCGGCTGGCGGTGCAAGGCATTGCGATTGGGCAGGAACACTGGCGGCCTCCTTGGCGTTCAGCGAGAACATATTGCAGGACCGGCGCAAAGAGCGCTGTAATATGACCCCCGAAATGCAAGTTTGTTTCGTCAGGATCTCTCCATTGCCGGCATCGCCACCCTCACTCGACAGTTTCGATCTCGCCATCCTTGCCATCCTGCAGCGGGACAACACGACGCCGCAGCGGCTGATCGGCGAAGCCGTCAACCTGTCGGCGCCGGCGGTGCAGCGCCGCATCAAGCGCATGGAACAGACCGGTGTCATTGCCGGCAATGTCGCCGTGGTCGAGCCGGCGGCGGTCGGCCATCCCATCACCATCTTCGTCGAGGTGGAGCTCGAGAGCGAGCGCACCGAACTCATCGACGCGGCCAAGCGGCAATTCTCGGCCGCGCCGGAAGTGCAGCAATGCTACTACGTCACCGGCGAGGCCGATTTCATCCTGGTCATCACCGTGGCCGACATGGGCGCCTATGAGGCGCTGACGCGAAAACTGTTCTTCGACAGCAACAATGTGCGGAAGTTCCGCACTTTCGTCGCCATGGACCGCGTCAAGGTCGGGCTGACGGTGCCCTTGCCCGGATGAGAATTGCTGGCAGGCAGGCCCTCGCCTGCCCGCCATGTTTCTGACATTCTCGGCGCCACGAATTCGGCAGCGGAGGCGCGGTTGGACGATCCAGTTGCAATCATCGGTGCCGGGCCGGCAGGCCTGGCCATTGCTGCATGCCTGCGACAGACGGGGGTCGACTTCGTCATCCTCGAAAAAGAGGCGCAGGCCGCACCCGCCTGGCGACGCCACTATGAGCGCGTCCACCTGCACACGACCAAACGCTATTCCTCGCTGCCCTTCGTACCCTTTCCCAAGGATTATCCACGCTACGTGCCGCGCGATCTCTTCGCCGACTACCTCGACGCTTATGCGCAGCGCTTCGACTTGCGTCCCCGATTTGGTGAGACAGTGCGGATGATCACCCGGCAACAAGGGAGAGGCTGGCATGTCGAAGCGACATCCGGCACCCTGCATGCCTCTCACGTGGTGATCGGGTCGGGCAACAATGCCGAGCCGCTGATGCCCGGATTTGCCGGCGCCGATGCCTTCAGGGGTCAAAGGCTGCACAGCGCCGACTATCGCAACGCCACGCCTTTTGCCGGCCAGTCGGTGCTGATCGTCGGCATGGGTAACACCGGCGCCGAGATTGCGCTCGACCTGGTGGAAGGCGGCGCGCGACCGACGATTTCGGTGCGCGGCGGCGTTCATATCGTGCCGCGAGAGCTGCTTGGCGTGCCCATCCAGATGATCGGCATGGCGTCGCGCCTGATGCCGCAACGCATCAATGATGCCTTATTCCCTGTCATCCTCGATCTGGCGCTGGGCAGGTTGGAGAAATATGGGCTCAGGCGGCCGAAGCAAGGGATGTTGCAGCAGATCGCCGTGGCGGCGCGCATCCCGATGATCGATGTCGGCACGGTCCGCAAGATCCGCGAAGGCGCGATCAAGATCGCACCCGACATTGCCAAGATCACCGAACAAGGCGCCCATTTTGCCGACGGCAGGCATGGCGAGTTCGATGCGATCATCTTCGCCACAGGCTTCCGGCCGGGCTACGCCAGGTTGCTGGGGCCCGGCATCCAGCCGGGTCGCAGCGGCGTCAACGCAAGGGCTTCGGAGCTCGGCCTTTATCTCATCGGCTTCCACAATCCGGTCACCGGATTGCTGCGCGAAATCTCGATCGAGGCCGAGCAGATCGCCGACGACATCCGGCTGCGACAAGACCGAAAGAAGGTGGCCGAAATCCTGCCGGTATGAATTGGCGCGAGAGGAGCGGAGCTCTCTTCAGCCTCAGCTTGCCGCGCGCAGCCACACCTTGTTGTCGTGGAAGGCAGCGCCGCCATAAGGTGCGGGCGCATCGGCGCCGGTCAGCACGTTGATGCCCTCGCCGCGCTCATGCGCGCTGTTTGGCCAGATGCCTTCGGCTATGACGACGCCGCGCTTGATGCCGTCGAACAGTTTTGCGTGCAGCACCACTTCGCCGCGCTCGTTGCCGACCTCGACGCGGTCGCCGTCGGCGAGCCCATGGGCCGCCGCATCGTCGGGATGCAGAAGCAGTTCCGGCCGCACTTCCTTGGCCTTCGACACCGGTGTTTCCGAAAATGTCGAGTTGAGAAAGTTGCGCGCCGGCGATGTCGTCAGCCGGAACGGGTGTGCTGCATCGGCGACCTCGATCAGATCGACATGGTCGGGGAATTCTGGCAGCCGCTCCACCGGGCCGAACAGGCCCATGCTTTTCGGCGGCCGGTTGGGCGCCGCCTGCCCGGTCCAGTCGGCGCGGAAGCGGAATTTCCCATCCGCATGGCCAAATCCCTTGATGAAATGCGCGGTGTCGAAATCCGGCTGCAGGTCGACCCACTTGTCTTCTTTCAAGCTGTCGAAACTGCCCAGCCCGCGCTTGCCCAAGATGATGTCGATATGCTGCTGTTCGGTGAGGCCGAAGCCCGGACGGTCGGCGACGCCGAGACGCTCAGCCAGTTCCTCGATGACGAAATGGTTGGTGCGCGGCCCTTCCGGCGGGTCGATCAGCTTGGGGCCGAGCGTGATGTGCTGGTTGCCGCCGCCCTTGTAGATGTCGTCGTGTTCGAGGAACATCGTCGCCGGCAGCACGACATCGGCGAGCTTGGCCGTATCGGTCATGAACTGCTCGTGCACGCAGGTGAACAGGTCGTCGCGCAGAAAACCCTGCTTCACCAGCCGCTGTTCGGGCGCGACATTGGCCGGGTTGGTGTTCTGGATCAGCATCGCCGTCACCGGCGGACCGCCATAGAGCGCCTCCTTCGCCCCGGTCAGCACCGGGCCGATGCGCGAATGGTCGAGATAGCGGATCGAGGGATCGCGCATCTTGGTGCCTTCCAGCACATCCTGGTTGAGCTTGAAGATGCCGGAATTGGAATGGAAGGCGCCGCCGCCCTCATATTGCCAGCAGCCGGTGACGGCGGCGATGGAGGCGGCCGCGTGCATGTTGACCGAGCCGTTGCGCTGGCGCGCAAAACCATAGCCGAGGCGGAAATAGGTCTTCTTTGTCGTGCCGACGAGCCGGGCGAACGCCTCGATCTCGGCGACCGTCAAACCGGTAATGGCCGCTGCCCATTCCGGTGTGCGAGTCCTCAGATGCTCTTCCAGCCCTTTCGGATCGTCCGTGTACTTCTCGAGATAGGCGCGGTCGGCCATGCCTTCCCTGAACAGGATATGCATGACCGCGCAGGCCAGCGCGCCATCGGTGCCGGGCTTCAGCACCAGGCCAAGATCGGCCTGCTTCATCGTCGCGTTCTCATAGACGTCGATGACGACGATCCTGGCGCCGCGCTCCTTGCGCGCCTTGATGGCGTGGGTCATGACGTTGACTTGGGTGACCACCGCATTGGTGCCCCAGATCACCACGCAATCGGATTTCGCCATCTCGCGCGGATCGGGTCCGCGCAAGGCTCCGGCCCCCATCATCCAGCCGGTCCAGGCCAGATTGGTGCAGATCGAGCCGAAAAAGCCGGAGTACTTCTTGGCGTGGCGCAGCCGGTCGATACCGTCGCGCTGCACCAGCCCCATCGTGCCGGCATAGTAATAGGGCCAGACCGTCTCCGAGCCGTATTTCTCCTCGGCCGCGATGAATTTTTCGGCGACGAGGTCGAGCGCGGCCTCCCAGCTTGCTTCCTTCCAGGCGCCGTCGCCCTTGGCGCCGGCCCGCACCAGCGGCTTCAGCAAACGGTCGGGATGATGGACACGGTCGGCATAGCGCGCGACCTTGGCGCAGATGACGCCTGCCGTATAGCTGTTGGCTTTGGCGCCATGGACGCGGCCGATGCGGTTGCCATCGAGCAGCTCGACCTCGAGCGCGCAAGTCGACGGGCAATCGTGCGGACAGGCCGAATGGCCGATTCTGAGCTTGGCGTGCTGGTTCATGGCACTTGTCTAACGGCTTTCGGGCGCGGCGTGTAGGGCCAGTTACACGCCGTCGGTTCGCTTGAAGAGCGCATTGTAGGCGCCGCATTTTGGGCAATGCATATGACGCTCGACATGCGCGGCCCCTGCCCCCGCGTCGACGACAACCAGATTGCCTTCTCCGCATTCAGGGCATTTTACGACAGCCCCTGGATTGATCGCCAAAACCTTCGCAGCCCCAATCCAAGATTCCTTCGACATACCTACTCCGCCGTGCCTTCCTCATACTCGGCCGACATGGTCAGCCATTTTTCCTCGTGGCCGGCCAGCGTCTGGGCCAGTTGCGAGCGCTCCTTGGCCAGTCGCGTCGCCGTCGAGGGATCCTTCTCGTAGACGGCCGGATTGGACAGCTCGTCCTCGATGCCGTCGATGCGCTTGCGGATGCGGTCCATCAGCGCTTCGGTGGCGCGGATTTCCTTGGCCAGCGGCTCGAAGGCGGCGCGGCGTGCTGCCGCGTCGCGGCGGCGGTCGGCCTTTGACGCCTTGTCCGCCTCGCGCTTGCCGCGGCGGTCGCCGGACACACCGGTGACCAGCGTCTTGTAGTCTTCGAGGTCGCCGTCATAGGGGTTGACCGCGCCGTCCTTGACCAGCCACAGCCGGTCAGCGGTCGCCTCCAGCAGGTGGCGATCGTGCGAGATCAGGATCACCGCACCGGGAAATTCGTTCAGCGCATGGATCAGGGATTCGCGGCTGTCGATGTCGAGATGGTTGGTCGGCTCGTCGAGGATGAACAGGTTCGGTCCCTCGAAGGCCGACAGGCCCATCAGAAGCCGCGCCTTCTCGCCACCGGACAGATCCTTTGCGGCGGTGTTCATCTTTTCGGTGGTGAGGCCGAACTGGGCGACACGGCCGCGCACCTTGGATTCCGGCGCCTCCGGCATCAGCCGGCGCACATGCTCATAGGCGTTTTCGTCAGGCCGGAGATCGTCGAGCTGGTGCTGGGCAAAGATCGCCACCTTCAGGCCGGGCGCCACCGTCATCGTGCCGGTCTCCTGCTTCAGCCGGCCGGACAGCAATTTGGCGAAGGTCGACTTGCCGTTGCCGTTGGCGCCAAGCAGCGCGATGCGGTCGTCGGCATCGATGCGCAGCGTCATCTTCTTGAGGATCGGCTGCCCTTCGGTGTAGCCGACATTGACGTTGTTCAGCGCCACGATCGGCGAGGCCACCGTCTTCACCGGCTCGGGGAAGGAGAATGGCCGCACCGCGTCGTTGACGATCGCGGCGATCGGCTTCATCCTCTCCAGCGCCTTGATGCGCGACTGCGCCTGTCTTGCCTTCGAGGCCTTGGCGCGGAAGCGTTCGACGAAGGATTCCATATGCTTGCGGGCGGCTTCCTGCTTGACCCTGCCCTTCTCCTGCAGTTCCTTCTGCTCGGTATACTGGCGCTCGAACTGGTCATAACCGCCGCGCCAGAAGGTCAGCTTCTTCTGGTCGAGATGAACGATCGAATTGACGGCGCGATTGAGCAGGTCGCGGTCGTGCGAGATCAGAAGTACTGTGTGCGGATACTTCGACACATAGTTTTCCAGCCACAGCGTGCCTTCGAGGTCGAGATAATTGGTCGGCTCGTCGAGGAGCAAAAGGTCGGGCTCAGCGAACAGCACCGCCGCAAGCGCCACGCGCATGCGCCAGCCGCCGGAGAAGGACGAGGCCGGGCGGCGCTGCGCGGCATCATCGAAACCGAGACCTGCAAGAATGGTGGCCGCGCGAGACTCGGCTGAGTGCGCGTCGATGTCGGCCAGCCGCATATGGATGTCGGCAATGCGGTGCGGATCGGTTGCGGTCTGTTCCTCTTCGAGCAGCGCCTTGCGCTCGAGATCGGCCTTGAGCACGATCTCGATCAGCGCGTCCTCGGTGCCGGGCGCTTCCTGCGCCACCTGGCCGATGCGCGTGTTCTTGGGCAGGCTGATCGAGCCGGTTTCGGAAGCCAGGTCACCGGTGATGGCCTTGAACAGCGTCGTCTTGCCGGTGCCGTTTCGACCGACAAGACCGGCCTTGGTGCCGGCCGGCAAGGTCAGCGAGGCGTGGTCGAGAAGCAGGCGTCCGGCCATGCGGAGCGAAAGGTCGTTGATGATCAGCATGGCCGCGCTTTTGCACCGGACATCAACGCTTCGCAAGACCTTGTGGGCCAGTTGGCCGCACAAGGCCTGAAAACGACGCCCGCAAGGGCGCCGTCAAGGCAGCCGATCAGCCTGCCTACCCGGTCAAGCAGCGCTCAGGCAGTCGCCTTGCGCTTCGTCGCCTTGGCTACGACGGCCGGCGCTGCTGCCGGTTTGCGGCCAAGTCCTGTCGACTTTGCCAGCGCCGACCGTGTCGCCGAATAGTTTGGCGCAACCATCGGATAGTCCGGCGGCAAGCCCCATTTGGCCCGGTAGTCGTCCGGGCTCAGGCCATAGTCAGTCCTGAGGTGTCGCTTGAGCGACTTGAACTTCTTTCCGTCCTCAAGGCAGATGATGTAGTCGGGAAACACCGACTTCTTCGGGTTCACGGCCGGAACCAGGCTTGGGCTTTCCGTGACAGGCGCACCAGCCAGCTTGCGAACCGAAGCGCTGACGCTGGCAATTAGCTCCGGCAGACCGGAAGCCGGAAGCGGATTGTTGCCTATATAGGCCGAGACAATATCGGCCGTCAGTTCGATAACGGTCTTATCATCGATATTTGACAATTCTTTCATCCTATTTGCGACAAAGTCATCCACCCCAGCGAAGACTTATGTCTATGTATCTCCTCAACCCCGTCCCCCAACGGACCGCCAAGTCTCAAAAATGAATCAAGACTCGCAACAATTATCTTTCATGGAAAATCGACGACGCGCAAATTAGAAAATCTAATACTTGGGACTAGCAGACTTCGCAGCATGGCCGTCGGCCAATATCTCTAGAATACGCTTCCACCGGGCGCAACGCCTGAAATCCTTTTGCTCTATCGCCTTTTCGGCTTTCATAGCAGCATAAAGCGGTGCCTCGGCGCCAAATTCCTTGATCAGCCAATGCGCTTCCTGCCTGGCCAGACGCTCATTTTCGTCAAACATGGTTCTCGGCCTCCGAACGCTCCACGCCGACCGCGACGCAACTGCCGATGACAAGGACGGCTCCGACAATGGCCGTCATCGTCAGCCTTTCGCCGGACAGGGACAGCAACAGTGTCGAAGCGATCGGCGTGAGATAGGCGACGACCGCGACCTTGCCGCTGCCTTCGAGCTTCAAGGCGCGCGACCAGAAATAGTAGCCCAACCCCATCGGACCGGCGCCGAGATAGAGGCCGAAAACGAGGTCCGTGCCGACGGGCCAGGCGAAACCGTCGCGAACGCACCACAAGAACGTCAAGGCGACACCGATCAGCGACGACGGCAGCAACAGACGATCCGGCGAGGTGGCAACCCGTCCCACCATGATCGAATAGAAGGCCATGCACAGTGCGGACCCGAATGCGGCGACATAGCCGACGAAATCGCCCTGGAGCCAGGATTGGTTGCGCCCTCCCGAAATCACCAGAGCAACGCCGATGAAGCCCACGACCGCGGCGAGGCCCAGCAGTGCCGGGCGCCGCGGATTGTCCAAAGTGATGACCGCCGCCGCGACCATCAACGGCCAGGTGTAGGCCACCAGATTGGCCTCGATCACCGGCATCGAGGCGAAAGCGATGTATTGCAGCACCATGGTGCCGACCAGACCGATGAAGCCGACCGCGAGAGACACGAGCGCGGCCCCGGCCGAGACCGGGGCGGCTCTTTCCCGGCTCCTCAACCGGATGGCGGCGAAGACGAGTGCAGCGCCTGTAAATTGCAGGAACTGTACCTGCGACACCGGATGGCTGGCCAGCAGGGATTTGCCGACCAGCGCATTGGTCGACCACAACGCCACCGCGCCGGCAGCAAAGACCAGCGCGGATATCGAGCCAGATCCATGCCGAAAGAATAGGCATGGGGCTCTATCTCTGTGTTTGACCATGATCCTGTCCGAAAACCGGTTCCCACTTTTCGGGATCGTGGTTCCTTACCATGATTCCCTTGCTCCGCCCGGAACCGGCGTCTCGGACGACACCGGGACGGGATGCTCTTCCTCAAACCGGCGATAGGCCGGCAACTGGTTGGTCCAGACGTCTTCGGCCAGTTCGTTGACCCATTCGCGGTCATGGTCGTTGTCCGCGGCGAGATAGAACATGCGGTTGTCGTCGACATAGGGCTTGGCCACCGAGCGCTGGTTGAGCACGAGCGTGACGCGCTCGCCGAATCGGATCGGCGCGGTGCGGTGCAGGACCCCGAGAAACTGCCCAAGCGTCGCGTAATTCATTTTGTGATCGATGCGCATGACACGGTTGCGCGGAATCTCGCGGCCGGATTCGAGGATGGCGCGGCCGGTTTCGGAGTCGTCGCAGTAGATTTCGAGGTGGCCGCCGACCAGCGGACTGCTGATCGACAGCGGAATGAGCTCGGTGACCGGAACGCCATCGCAATGCCATTCCACGGCACCGTCCTTGGGATTCATGAAGGTCACCGTAGAGCCGACGATCGACAGCGGATACGGCTCAAGCTTGGTGCCCATCATGTCGGACAGCCGCTCCAGGCGCAGCTTGTCATGCAGCAACTCCTTGATCTCAGGGATAAAACGGTCGGCGCCGGTGATGAAGGTCAAGTCGAGGTGCTTGTGCACGGCATGACTGGCTTTGAGCTTCAGTGCAGCCTCCTCAATTGCGGCAAGCAGAGCCGGGTCATAGCCGTGCAGATATTGCGCGACGCCGAAACTCGACACTTTCCAGGCGGTTTCGTGGCCGATGATGGCTTCGCGGCTCATCGCATAACGCAGTTCGGGAATGGTATGGGCGTTCATTGTACTTCTCCAGGATGGGGGCAACCCCTGTAAAATTAGGAATGCTAGTGCTAGCGTAAGCCCAGCTTAAGGTCGAAACCGTGCGTCTGCTCAGTCAGGTCAACCTCAATTCGCTGAAAATCGTGGAGAGTGCTGCGAGGCACAGGAATTTCACGCGCGCCGGCGAAGAGCAGTTCATCACCGCTTCCGCGGTCAGCCAGCGCGTCAAAAGCCTGGAGGACCAGCTTCGCTTCAAGATCTTCCTGCGTGGCGGCAATGCGGTGTCGCTGACGCCGGAGGGCGAGACCTATGTTTCGCGCGTTCGAGAGGCGCTGGAGCGAATCGTTGCCGCCAGCATGGAAGCAACCGGGCAATCGCAGGAGCATGTGTTGAAGATTTCAGTGTTGCCGACTTTTGCCGCGCGCTGGTTGTTTCCGCGCCTGCCGCTGTTCCAACAGCAATACCCGGATATCGAGATGCGCGTTTCGACCTCCTACGCGACGCATGAATTCTCGACATCCGAATTCGATGTCGAGATCCGCTATGGCGACGGCCGTTTCCTCGACCTCAGCGCCGACCTCCTGTTCAAGGAAGACCTGACGCCGGTGTGCAGCCGGAAACTCTTCCACGAAATCCTGGGCGACAAGCCGCTGTCGAAGGTGAGGCCCCAAGATCTGCGCCACTTCACGCTGCTGCATTCCGACACCTGCACCCAGAACTGGCAATCATGGCTCGACTTCGCCGGCGCCAGTTCCGTGCTCCAGCAGACCAAAAGCATCTATTTCGATTCTTGCATGATGTCCTACGAGGCGGCCACTGCCGGGTTGGGATTTGCCGTGGCCAATCGTGCCTATATGGCCAGCGATATCCGCGCCGAAAGGCTGGTGGCCCCATTCGCTGTGCATCACCCGAATACGGCGGGGTGGTATTTCGTCTGCTCCGACAAGACGCTACCTGCGCGCAAGGTATCGCTGTTCAAGCAGTGGATCGCGGCGGAAGCCGCGCTGACGCAGAGCCAGCTGGACAGCGAGATCGGCTACTGAGCTTCGACGTCCGGCAATCTGTTCGCGCAAGCGTCGGATTGGTCGGATTGATTGTCCACCGACGAGTGTCGACCGATCAGAAGCCATGTCCGAAGTTGAGAACCATCGGCCAATGGACGCCCACCCGCAATCCATACAGCCCACCCTGGTCGGCAAGACCGTTGAGCTCACGCCGCTTCAGCAGGGCCATTCGTCTGGGCTTCTGAGCGCGGCAGCGGATGGTGAGCTGTGGAACCTGAAGGCCACCGTGGTCCCGGGACCGGGCACGATCGATGGATATATCGCCAACGCCCTGGCTGGACGACAGGCTGGCACCGTCATGCCCTACGCAATCGTCATGCGCAGCACGGGACTGCTCTGCGGGAGTACGCGTTTTTGGAAGATCGATCGCACCAATAGAAAGTTGGAGATTGGGCATAGCTGGCTCAGCAGCTCGGCTCAGCGGTCGGGGGTCAATACCGAGGCGAAGTATCTTCTGCTGACCCATGCATTCGAGGTCATGGAGTGTGTCCGCGTGCAATTCACCACGGACGAACTGAACGTCGCGTCAAGGGCAGCCATTCTGCGAATAGGGGCAAAGCAGGAGGGGATCGTTCGCAACGAGCGGATCATGCCAGACGGCAGAAAGCGCAATTCCGTCCGGTTCAGCATCATCGATTCCGAGTGGCCGGACATAAAGAAAATGCTGCTGCACAAGATGCAGCGATAGTCAGCGCGGGCCGCGCAACCTGCGGACTGGCAGCGAAAACCATCACGGGATCAGGCGAAAGCCCTGCCCTCCTCGGTTCGCTGGAAGAGCATCAGGTCCAACCCCAGGCTTGGCCGTCCCAGGATGGTCAGAATCGTATGCGCCTGGCCGCGATGATGTGTCTGGTGGTTGAAGACATGATCCAGCGCCGGCGCCAGCCTTTGCGAGACCGTGCGCATGTCCGAGACAGTCATGTACGTGAAGCGGCCCGTCAACGCCTTGTCGCCGAGGCCGCCGACCCAATCGATGATCCTCCTGTCCTCGGCTTCGCGCGCCATCCGCAGGCCAGGCAAGGCCCGGTACAGGATGGCGTCCAGCGTCGTTGGCGCGTCGCCCTCCCCGGTGAAGCGCTTCATCCAGATGCGGTCGGCTGTCAGCAGATGGTTGAGCGTGCCCATCATCGAGCCGAAGAAGGCGCCGACATTGCGGTTGAATTCCTCTTCGTCGAGCTCAGCGGCGGCATCATAGACGCGGTTGTTGGCCCATTGATTATAGGCCGCAAACATCATGAAATGCTGTCTCATGGTTTCCCCTCGGCTCGCATCGATACGGGGCCTACCTAACCTGCGGGGGAGCCGCCGCCAATGACCATTCTGCTCTATGACCTCGTCGGACGCGACGCGACCCGTCCGTTCAGCCCGCATTGCTGGAAGGTGGGGATGGCGCTTGCCCATAAGGGGCTCGCCATTTCGACCGCACCGACGCGCTTTCTCGAGGTGCCCGCTGTCGAGGGCGGCGTTTCGAAAACCGTTCCGGTGATCCGAGACGGCGACAAGGTCGTCGCCGATTCCTTCGCCATCGCGCTCTATCTCGATGAAGCCTATCCGGATCGGCCGACGCTGTTTGGCGGCGAAGGTGGCAAGGCGATGGCGCGCTTCGTCGAGCGCTGGTCGCAGCTGACCATCCATCCCTATGTCACCACCGCGGCGATTATCGATCTCCACGCCATGCAGGACGAAGAGAACGCCGTGTATTTCCGCCAGAGCCGCGAGCAGCGCCTCGGCAAGCGGCTGGAAGATGTCGTCATCGCGCGCGACGCCGGGTTGGCAACATTCCGCGCCGCACTGGAGCCGCTGCGCTCAATGCTCGGCTACCAGCCGTACATCGGCGGTGCATCACCGCTGTTTGCCGACTACATCGTCTTCGGTGCCCTGCAATGGGCACGCATAGCCTCGCCCTACCAGCTGCTCGACGACAGCGACGTGGCGGCGCAATGGTTCGCCCGCTGCCTCGACCTGCACGGCGGGCTGGCACGAAAGGTGGCGGCAGCGGCGTGACGCCTGGACCCCTGACCTTACCGCAGGGCAGGCACGGGGTCGTCAATCCCTTGCGAGCAAGGTCAGCAGCGAGATAGCCAGGCCTTACTTGGCCGCAGCCTTTTTGGGCTTGCTGGTCTTTGCGGCAGCCTTCGCCTCCTTGGGGGCGGCTTTTGGCTTGGCGGCGCCGGCTGCCTTCTTGACGGGCTTTTTGGTTGCCGACGATTTCCCCCCGGCATCTTCCTGGTCGATGTCGGCTGTCGCCTGATGCCAATGGCGATCATGGTGGCCAGCCGGTTGTCCCTCTTGCAGCCAGATCTGATGCGCGCGGTTGCGAATGCGTTCCTGACGATCGTCTGCCATGGTCGTGTTGTCTCCATTCGGGCCGACTCCAGCGCGGCGCCGACACGCGACTATAGCAAGCAAAGCATCGCATTACAGCCATCCGATCTCGCCTGCCGGTCCGCCTCATCGGCGCCGGCCTGGCGCAGAAACGCGCAGCGTTCCAGCCCTTCGCTCTCGCTCCGGGCGTTCGTCACTCGGAAAGCCAAGCAATTGGCTTTCCGTCCGCTTGGCGGACCGTCCTCGCCCCCTTGGCCTCACCCCTTGGCAATGGGCCGGGCGGCTTGTATAGAGCCCGCCACTCTCAATTCCATTCTCATCACAAGGACGACCCATGGCGCTCGAACGCACCTTTTCCATGATCAAGCCGGACGCAACCCGGCGCAACCTCACCGGCGCCATCACCATGATGCTGGAAGAGGCCGGCCTGCGCGTCATCGCCTCGCGCCGGGTCTGGATGAGCCGCCGTGAGGCGGAAGGCTTTTACGCCGTCCACAAGGAGCGTCCGTTCTTCGGCGAGCTGGTGGAGTTCATGTCGTCGGCACCGACCATCGTGCAGGTGCTGGAAGGCGAGAACGCCATTGCCAAGAACCGCGAAGTGATGGGCGCCACCAACCCGGCCAATGCCGCCGAAGGCACCATCCGCAAGGTGCATGCGCTGTCGATCGGCGAAAACTCGGTGCACGGCTCCGATGCGCCGGAGACCGCCGCGGAAGAGATCAAATACTGGTTCTCGGACACCGAGATCGTCGGCTGAGCCGACAGTCCAGACCTTGGATCACGTAAAAGGGCCGGCGTTTCGCCGGCCTTTTTCATTGGCGGAACAGTCAGGTCTCGCGCACGCTCCGAAACAGCGGAAGGACTGGAGGCGCGCAGCGGCTGGCGACGCCGCTGCGCGTCGCGACACGGCTCGGCCCTGTGTCCTTCCTCAACATCACCACTGTTTTCGGCACACCCAACGACGTGACCTTGGCGGAACTTGCTCTGGAAATGCTGTTTTCCGGCCGATGATCAGACCATCGAGATCGGGTTCTGGTCACTTCGGCTGGCGATCTTTTACGTTCGCATGGGCGTTCGCTGCTGCCGTGTCGGTGGACGGTGTCTGGGTATCGGCCCCTGCAAATGGACTACCCTGCCCAGGCGCGAGATCGCCGCTGTGGTCGGCCTTGTTGGTATGGAAGGGTTGGCCGTCGGTGCTGAGACCATGCTGAAGGGCATTGAACAGATGGTCGTCCGCCTTCGCAAGGCCGGCAAGAGCAAGGAGCGATACGCCTGTGGCAGCAAGGATAAGCGCGTGCGTTTTCATCTCTGGACTCCTTTGAGTTAAAGCCAGAACGAGCCGCAGCAGGTCTGGCGGCTTCAACGAAGGGAAATTCGAAAATATCCCTTTTGCCTTACCCGCCATGTCTGAGAGAGAAACGCTTCTCTTGCCTGAATTATTCCGGAAAAGTATTGGCGATGAAATCCGCGCTAGCTTGCGGCGCTGAAGCGCAGGATCTCACGGCCATCCTTGTCTGATATGACGAGCTTGCCGGCGCCGACACTGTATGACGCCGCCTTGGTCAATGCATCGAACAGCGCCTTTTCCTCAGCCATCACCTCGGGTGCGCAGGCCTTGTAGGTCGAGCCGATGTCGCTGATCGCGATCGCCTGGCCATCGACCTTGGCGGTGGCGAAGTAGGTGTTGCAGGGGCCGCTGCCGCCAGCCTTGCCAGCCTCGCTGACCCTGAAAGTGGCTTGCGGGGCAGCGATGGCGCCAATGCCGTCGACAAAGTCCACCAGCCAGAGCTGATCAAAGACAGAAGCCGTCGGCTCGGCGCTCGGCGTGACCATCTTCAGCATGATGGTCTGCGGTACGTCGGTCAGCGGATCGACCTGATGGCGCATATCGGAGATGAACAGGAGCTTGTCGTCGACGGTAATGCGGGCTTGCAGCGCGTAGGTCATCTGCGTTCGGATGACGGACGGGTCGAATTTGACTTCGAAGCTGATCGGCACCTGGCCGGTTGGCTTCACTTTCTGTTCGCCGATGATCGTGGCCGGCGCATCGGCCAGCGAGACGTCGGCAAGCTGGACGGAGAGCACGGCACTGGGCGGCAAGGCGATGCGCTCGCGATAGATGACCTCGCCTCTCACGGCCGTCTCGGCGGCAACAGACAGTTCCGGCACGGCCAACATGCCGACGACCAGCGGCACGAAACCGAAGACGAAGAACTCCGCGATCCTGTCCAGCATGACCATCTCCCTCGCCCAAGCTGACCAACCGCGGTCAATTGGCCAAAGGATTGCGGTCAATGCATGGCTGCGGGCAGGATTTTATTCGGATGGTTTCCAGCGCTGTGCGGCCCTGGCGTCGGCTTCCTTGGCCTCGACCCAGCCGCCCTCGGAGCCGTCAGTGCGATGCTCCTTCTTCCAGAACGGCGCGCGCGATTTCAGGTAGTCCATGAGAAAGTTCGCCGCCTCGAACGCCGCCTGGCGATGCGCCGAAGCCGCCACCACCAGCACGATGTTGTCGCCGGGCGCGATCTTGCCATGGCGGTGGATGGCGGTGAGGCCTTGCAGCGGCCAGCGCTGAACCGCTTCAGTGGCGATGCGGCTGATCTCGGCTTCCGCCATGCCGGGATAATGCTCGAGTTCGAGTGCCGAGAGCGCGCCCTGCTCGTCGCGGCAAAGGCCGGAGAAGGTCACCACGGCGCCGATATCGGCGCGGCCCTGCGTCAGCCTGGCGATCTCGGCAGCGACGTCGAAATCTTCGCGCTGGATCCGCACCGTCGGTACCACGGCGGCCGGCATGGGTCAGCCCCCGGTCATCGGCGGAAACAGTGCAATCTCGCGGGCGCCGGCAATCTTCTCGCGATGCTCGACATGTTCCTGGTTGATGGCGACGCGGATCACGTCGGGATATTGCAGCGCGTGCTCGTAGCCCTCGCCACGCGATTTCAGCCAGCGCAGCAGGTCGGCGACCGTCTCGATGCCAGCAGGCAAGTCGACGTCTTCCTCAGGCAGGCCGATCCGCTCGCGCACCCAGGCAAAATAGATGAGCCGGGTCGTCATCTCACTCGTCCATGATGTGCTTGAGGCCGGCGCG
The DNA here is from genome assembly GCF_003253745.1 of Mesorhizobium kowhaii. GTDB lineage: Bacteria > Pseudomonadota > Alphaproteobacteria > Rhizobiales > Rhizobiaceae > Mesorhizobium > Mesorhizobium kowhaii. The sequence continues at coordinate 268,547 of NZ_MZXV01000085.1, read as the reverse complement.
GAAATAGTCGTAGCCGGTATAGAGCGTGACCAGCGCCGCGATCCACAGCAGCACCAGCCCGGTCTGGGTGGTCAGCGGGAAGATCTTGTCGCCGGCCGGCCCAGCCAGCAGGAAGGCGATGGCGACCATCTGGATCGCGGTCTTCCATTTTGCCAGCTGCGTCACCGGCACCGAGACCTTGAGCGCCGCCAGATATTCGCGCAGGCCCGAAACGAGGATTTCGCGGCACAAGATGATGATCGCCGCCCACAGCGACCAGCCGGCAATGCCGGCATGACGATCGGTGTCGGCCGCCAGCAGCAGCAGGCAGGTAGCGACCAGCAGCTTGTCGGCGATCGGGTCGAGCATCTTGCCGATGTTGGAGGTCTGCTGCCAGGCGCGCGCCAGATAGCCGTCCAGGTAATCCGTGACGCTTGCGAGCAGGAAGATGATCAGCGCCGACCAGCGGGCGAAGTCGCTCGACTTCAGATGTCCCTCGAGAAAAAAGCACAGCACCACCAGCGGCACCGCGACGATGCGGGCGTAGGTCAGCATGTTGGGCAGGTTGAACGCGCGCTTGGCCATGTCTTGGGGAACTCTTTCTGCCTGCCTACTCAAATCAGAAGCTGTTGTAGGGGGTCAACAGGCCAAAATCGATTGGCCAGCCGAAAAGTGCTGAAAGTGTGATGCATGTCGTCGCCCCAAAATCGCTGCGCACTTTTGGGCGACATGCATCAGTTCTCATCGAAATAATTATTTACGACAAATTGCGCAACTTTCCCGCCCCCTCGCTAAAACATCGGCGGATACCTGCGAACGTCGCAATGTCCCGAAGCCTGCAACCGCGCCGCTGCGCGCAACTCGGCAGCACGTTTCGTGCATCGCTTTCCGCAATATAACTTCTGGCCATTGTGGCGCGTTCGCTTCATGCGCTTGTCACAGATCACGCATGACAAGGGTGGTCTCGGCGGCTTCGGCTTCCTAGGCATCTATGCCGCTTTTGCACGCTTTGGTGCGACATAGGCGCCATATGCCACTAGATGCCGATCCCGACACGCCCAGACAGCACATGCCGTGCGACCCTTCCCAGCAGACACTCCCATACATTTTCAGCTCTCGTGGAAATGATTGTAGACCAGTTTCGCCACCTGTTCGGAAATGCCGTCGACTTTCCTTAGATCCTCGATGGCGGCACGGCTGACCGCCTTGGCGGTGCCGAAATGCATGAGCAGGGCGCGCTTGCGGCCGGGACCGATGCCGCTGATCTCGTCGAGCGGGCTCTTGACCATCTCCTTCTTGCGGCGCGCACGGTGCGAGCCGATGGCGAAACGGTGGACCTCGTCGCGCAGCCGCTGGACAAAGTAGAGGACGGGATCGCGAACCGGCAACGAAAACGAGTCCCTGCCCCTGACGAAGAAGCGCTCGCGGCCGGCATCGCGGTCCTGACCCTTGGCGATGCCGATGGCGACGACACGGTCCTCGATGCCGAGATCCGAGAGGATCTTGCGCACTGCCGTCATCTGACCCTGGCCGCCGTCGATCAGGATGACGTCGGGCCAGGCCGGGAAACTGCCGGAGATGTCGTCCTCGATATCATCGGCCGCCTCGCCTGCTGCCGCATCGTCGGCCACGACGACATCGCCATGCTCCTTGAGCAGCCGCGAAAAACGCCGCTCCATCACCTCGCGCATCATGCCGAAATCGTCGCCCGGCGTGATCTCGGTCGAGCGGATGTTGAACTTGCGATACTGGTTCTTGACGAAGCCTTCCGGCCCGGCGACGACCATGGCGCCAACGGCATTGGTGCCCATGATATGCGAGTTGTCGTAGACCTCGATGCGCACCGGCGGCTTCGGCAGGCCGAAGGTCTCGGCAAAACCGGCGAGCAGCCGGCCTTGCGTCGAGGTTTCGGCCAGCCGGCGGCCGAGCGCCTCGCGTGCGTTCTGCAGGGCGTTGTCGGTCAGGTCCTTCTTCTCGCCGCGCTGCGGCACCGAGACCGCGACCTTACGGCCGGCGCGGGTCGAGAGCGCCTCGGCCAGCAATTCCTGGTCCTCGACCACCTGCGACAGAAGAATGGTGCGCGGCGTCGGTTTGTCGTCATAGAATTGCGCCAGGAACGAGCCCAGCACTTCCGACCCCTCCAGCGCCGGGTCGGCCTTGGGGAAATAGGCGCGGTTGCCCCAGTTCTGTCCGGTGCGGAAGAAGAACACCTGGATGCAGACCTGGCCGCCTTCCTGATGGATGGCGAAGACATCAGCCTCGTCGACGGTCGCCGGGTTGATGCCCTGATGGCTCTGCACATGCGACAGGGCCGCTAGCCGGTCGCGATAGATCGCGGCGCGCTCGAAATCGAGGTCTTCCGACGCCTGCTGCATGGCGGCCGAGATTTCCGTCTTCACCTTCTGGCTGCGGCCCGACAAGAAGTCCTTCGCCTCGCCGACCAGCTCGGCATAGTCCTCGTGCGAAACTTCTCCGGTGCAGGGGCCGGCGCAGCGCTTGATCTGATAGAGCAGGCACGGCCGTGTCCGGTTCTCGTAGAAGGAGTTGGTGCAACTACGCAGCAGAAAGGCGCGCTGCAGCGAATTGATGGTGCGGCCGACCGCGCCGGCAGAGGCAAAGGGGCCGAAATAGTCGCCTTTGCGCGACCGCGCGCCGCGATGCTTGTAGATGCCGGGCGAGACATGGTCGCCAGTCAAGAGGATATAGGGAAACGACTTGTCGTCGCGCATCAGCACATTGAATCGCGGCCGCAAGCGCTTGATAAGATTGGCTTCGAGCAGCAGCGCTTCGATCTCGGTGCGGGTGACGACGAACTCCATCGTCGACGTCTCGCGCACCATGCGGCCGATGCGACTGGTGTGGAACCTGCCTTGGGCGTAGTTGGTGACGCGCTTCTTCAGGCTGCGCGCCTTGCCGACATAAAGCACATCGCCGGCGGCGTTCATCATGCGGTAGACGCCAGGCGCGTTGGGCAGCCGCTTGACCAGTGTCTGGATCACCTCGGCGCCGACCATGCCTTCGGCGTCGCCGGCATGCGGCGTCCAGTCGATGGCCGTAAAGGCGACATCGGGACCAACGGGTTCGACGATCTCCTCCACCGCCTCGTCCTCAAGGTCAATGTCGGGAGGCATGTCGTCGGCGCCGCCGCGCGGTTTGCTTTTGTGGTCTACAGGACTCATTCCGCCATGCCTGTCACATCGGGCGTCTGCCATGCAAGATGCTGGCCGCCATCGAGCGCGATCATCTGGCCGGTGACAGAGCGCGCTTCCCAGAGATAGCGGATGGTGGCCCCGAATTCCGGCAATTCCGGGCCGCGCTTGAGGATCAAACCTTCGACCTGCGCGGCAAAATCGCCGTCGTCCTGGCGAGCATTCTTCAGGGTCGGCCCCGGGCCAATGGCATTGACGCGGATGCGGGGACCGAGCGCTTGCGCCATCATCTGCGTGGCCGTCCACAGCGTCGACTTGGACAGCGCATAGGAGAAATAGCGCGGCGTCGGCCGCCAGACGCGCTGATCGATGATGTTGACGATCAGGCCCTCCTGCCCCGGCGGCAACGCCCGGGTGAAGTTCCGCGCCAGGAGCGCCGGCGCCTTCACATGCACGGCAAAGTGCCGATCCCAAGCCCGCCAGTCGAAGTCCAGAACCGAATCGTCCTCGAACAGCGACGCATTGTTGACCAGCAGCGAGAGCGGTCCGAGCGCTGCTTCCGCCTGACCGACGAGGTCGCCGGCGGCGTCCATATCGGTCAAGTCGGCGGCGACCACGGCGGCGCGGCCACCGGTCCGGTTGATCAGCCCGGCCATTGCATCCGCCTCATTGCGCGAACGATTGCAATGGATGGCTACGGCAAAACCATGGGCGGCGAGATCCTCGACGATCGCTTTGCCGATCCGTTTCGCCCCGCCCGTCACCAGCGCCGTGGCAGTGGCTTTGCTCATATGGTGTCAATCCTCAATTTCGGCCCGAAAACACGATGCCGGCGAAATATGGCCTGGCAGGCGTTAAATGGCGTTCGCACCTTGGGCAGCATTGTGGCGAACCCACCGATTGGGCATTCCGACTCGTCCTGGACTAGGAGCCGCCCGATCGCAATATAGGACGCTGGACTCCTTGCACCAAGCGGTGTGCAGCGCAGCATTAAACTGCTCCTGCCATTTCGCTGTTGCGAAGATGCAACGTCAAGTTTCCGCCTCATTCGCGCCGGGGAATGACCCAAGTTCAGGTTCGCTTCAGCCGCATTTTGACACGACATTTGGAACCGACGAACGCCAGATCCGTTTCACCCCCCGGACGGGTCGATGGCGATCGTGAGAAACAAGCCTGTGTCCTGTGGCTTAAGGAGTAAAGAACAATGCAAGCCAATCTCAAATTCGCACGGCCGCTGGCCGTGGCACTCGGGCTCTTCGCCCTCAGCGGAACTGCCTATGCCGCGGACGTCGTCCAGGAAGAGCCGCCGGCACCCGCCCCGGTTGCTGAATTGCCTGTCGCGTCCTGGGCCGGCCCCTATGCCGGTCTCAATGTTGGCTATGGCTTCAGCGGCCGTACCAAGGAAAAGGACTTCGACGTTGAAACCGATACCAAGGGTTTCGTCGGCAGTGTCTTCGGCGGCTACCAGTGGCAGCAGGAGAACTTCGTCTACGGTGCTGAAGCCGAACTCGGCTACAACGGCGTCAAGGGCGACGATAACGGCATCGACTCCAAGGCCGGCTTCGAAGGTTCGCTGCGTGCCCGTCTTGGCTACGCCGTGACCCCGGAAATCCTGCTTTATGGCACCGGCGGTCTCGCCGGCAGAAGCCTGAAGGTGGAAGACAGTGTCCTTGGCGCAAGCGATACCGCCACCATGGTCGGCTGGACCGCCGGTCTTGGCACCGACATCAAGCTGACCGACAATGTCTTCGGCCGCGTCGAGTACCGTTACACTGACTTCGGCAGCAAGGACTTCAATGGTATCGGCAAGGTCAAGGCCACCGACAACCGCGTTACCTTCGGCGTCGGTATGAAGTTCTAAGTCGTTCAAGCCACGACACGAAAAAGCCGGGCCTCGCGCCCGGCTTTTTTTGTGTTCGGCGGCATCGCTCGCCTGCCTGTCGCGTTGCACGGCCTGCATAAATATCCCCTCTGGATGCGTCTCAAAATTTGCCGTTGCACGGCATGAGGGCTTGTGCCTATAGTTAGTACGTGGCTCGCACGAACAAACAGAACCACCTGTGATTCAGCGCCCCAGGATCTGAGGCCGACGTACGGTCAGGATGTGAGCCGGAACACTCCGTCAACAGGGGATATGCACAGTGAACCGCTTTCAAAAAATCTCGACCGCGGCGCTCGTCGCGGCATCCTTCGCGCCGGCAGCGCTTGCCGCCGATGACAAGCTGACGATCGGCATCATCACGTTCTCGACTTCCGACGTCGACACCAACCAGATGGTCGACACCATGACCAAGGAAGCCCAATCCAAGGGCTGGGCGGTGGAAACGCTCAATGCCAACGGTGATCCGTCGCAGGCGATCACCTCGATCAAGCAGCTGGCGACCAAGAAGGTGAACGCTATCATCGTCACGGTGTTCGACTCGACCGGGCTGGCGGCCGGACTGCAGGCGGCGGCGGATGCAAACATCCCGGTGCTTTCGGCCGGCGGCGGCATGGCCGACGGCATCGCGCTTTCGGCCAGCACAGGTGCCGCACCGCCGCTGATCGACCTGATGCTGAACGATATCGGAAACGCCGGCACCGTGCTCGACCTCACCTATCATCCCGGCATTCCGTGCCGGGAGCGGGCCGACGCCTTCGATGCGGCGGTGAAGGCCAATCCAGGGCTCAAGGCGACGTCGCACGAGATCAGCATTCCGGGCGCGGCCGAATCCTCGCAGGCCGCGACCAGCGCCTGGCTCGCCGCCAATGCCAATGCCAAGGGACCGTTCGCGATCTTCAACTGCTATGACGACAATGCCATGGGGGCGATCGCGGCGCTGAAGCAGAACGGCCGCAACGACGTGAAGGTCTATTCCTTCAACGCCACGGCGCCCGCTGTCCAGGCGGTCAAGGACGGAACCATGACCGCCACGCTCGGCGTCGACCTGACGTCAGCCGGCAAGATGCTTGTCGACCAGATCCCCGACATCCTGTCGGCTGGCGACCAGTGGAAGCCAAAATCCTTCGTGCCGGGCTATACGCTGGTCACCAAGGAGAATGTCGACCAGTTCATGAAGGACAATCCGCAGTAAGCTCTGCGGATCGAGGGTGCGGCCGGGCTTGCCCGGCCGCACCGGTTACCCTTCATGAGAGTCACCATGTCCGCTGACCATTCCTTGTCCGAAACCTCCGCTCCGGCAGAGGCACCCAGCTCCTTGCCGTCAACGCTGGCCAGATATCCGTCGGCCAGCGCGCGCGACCGGCGCGCGCAGCTGATGCGCCTTCTCGGCACCTACGGCACCATCATCGTGCTGGCGTCGATGCTTGTGATCTTCTCGGCGCTGCAGCCCGCAACCTTCGCGACAATCGGAAATTTTCGCAACATCATCAATGACATGGCGATCGGCACCATTGTCGCCGCCGGCCTCACCGTGCCGCTCGTCGCCGGCGATTTCGACCTCAGCATCGGCTATGTCGCGAGTTTCTGCGGCCTGCTCGTGGTCGGGCTCCTGAGCAGCAGCGGGCTTTCGATCCCTCTCGCTATTGTCCTCGTCATCTGCCTTGGCACCATCATCGGCATCGTCAACGGCATCGTCGTTTCCAAGATCGGCGTAAATGCCTTCATTGCCACGCTCGGCACCGGGACAATCGTCGTCGGGCTGAACTACGCCTATTCGGGCGGCATTCCGCTGCAGCTCACCCAGTCGCGCCAATTCACCAACATCGCCATCGGCCGGATTGCAGGCGTGCCGCACCTCGTCATCATCATGGCCGTGGTGCTGGCGCTGTTGTGGGTGATCCTCAATCGCACGGTGCAGGGTCAGCACATCAAGGCCATCGGCGTCAGCCCGGAATCGGCGCGCCGCGCCGGCGTCGCCGTCGACCGCAGCCGCATCGTCGCCTTTGCCATCGCCAGCACCTGTGCTGCCATTGGCGGCGTGCTGATGGCCTCGAACCTCGGCTCCGGCCAAGTAACGGCGGGCGACAGCTTCATGCTGACCTCGTTCTCCGCGGCCTTCCTCGGCTCGGCTGCGCTGAGAGAAGGCCAGTTCCACATCCTTGGCACCTTGATCGGCGTGCTGACGGTCGCCGTCGGCAACAACGGTCTGGCCATGATCGGCGCGCCTATTTTCACCCAATTCCTGTTCACCGGCTGCCTGCTCGTCGTTGCCGTGGCGCTCGGCGGCATCGGCCGGCGCTACGGAAGGGGATAGGCCATGGCCCAGGCAACGCTGCTCAGCCTGCGCGATATCTGCCGAAGCTTCGGCGGCATCCAGGCGCTCGACAATGTTTCGCTCGAAATCGCCAAAGGCGACATCATCGGCCTGGTCGGCGACAACGGCGCCGGCAAGTCGACGCTGATCAAGATCCTCGCCGGTGCGCATGATCCAACCTCGGGCGACGTCATCCTCGAAGGGCGGCCGCAAAAACTGTCGCCGCCGGCCGAGGCGCAACGCCTCGGCATCGAGACGGTCTATCAGGATTTGTCGCTGATCGGCACCTTCACCGCGGCCGAGAACTTCTTCCTTGGCCGCGAACTCGCTCTTGGCCGCGGCCCGGCGCTGCTGCGCTTGATCCGCCGCAAATCGATGGGAGACACCGCGGTCAAAGGCCTCGATGAATTGCATATCGATATCCCCGGCGTGCGCTCAAAGACGGTCGAGCGCATGTCCGGCGGCCAGCGCCAGCTGGTGGCGATCGCGCGCGGCGCCTTCTGGGGCCACAAGCTGCTGCTGCTCGACGAACCGACGGCAGCGCTCGGCGTGCGCGAATCCCGCGAGGTGCTCGAGCTGATAAAACGACTGACCGCAAAAGGGCTGACCATCGTCATGGTCACCCACAATCTTGATCACCTCTGGCAGGTCTGCAACCGCGTGGTGGTGATGCGCCGGGGCCGCAAGGCCGCCGACCTGTTGAGTTCCGGCACCAATATGGAAGAGGTCGTCGCCTACATCACAGGCGCCAAGGCGCCGATGCAGACCCGCTCCCCAATCGGCGAGGCAAGCGCATGAGCGCGACCGACGCGATGACGCTAGGCCGGCTTCTGGCCGACGCGCCCAATCGCTGGAGCCATTGGGGCGCCGACGACGAGGTCGGCGCGCTCAACTACCTGACCGCCGAAGAGGTCAAACGCGGCATGGCGACGGTGCGGGATGGCCGCACCTTCACGCTCGGCGTGCCGATCGCGACGCATGAGGGCGACGCCGTGTTCCCCGGCCGCTGGCCTGCGAAGCATTTCATGGTCGCCGACAAGGCCGGATTCGAGAACGGCCACTGGCACCCTCTCCCCGGCGGCCTCGAATTCGCCGACGACTATGTCACCGGCTTCGCGCAGGCCGGAACGCATTGCGACGCGCTCGGCCACATGTGGTTCGACGACACGCTATGGAACGGCTTTGCGGCGTCCAGCACCAATGGCGGCATGACCAAGGCCGGTATCATGCCGATCGCCGAGCGCGGCATCGTCGGCCGCGGCGTGCTGCTCGACATCGCCCGCTTCCGCGGCAAGCCGGCGCTGGACCGTGCCGAGACCTTCACCCATCACGACCTGATGGAGTGCGCGCGGGCACAAGCCGTCGAGATCCTGCCGCGCAGCATCCTTCTCATCCGCACCGGCTGGGTCGGCGCGCTGGCGGCTGGACGCGAGAGCATCGGCGAAAATTATTGGGAGCCCGGGCTGACCTTCAGCCTCGATCTCGTGCGGTGGTTCGACGAGATGCAGATCCCGAGCCTAGTTACAGACACGCTGGCCAACGAAACCACCTACGAGCCAGGGAGCGGCCTGATGCTGGTGCTGCACGCCGCACTGATGCGCAATCTCGGCGTCGTCTTCACCGAAATGGCGTCGCTCGATGTCCTGGCCGCCGATTGCGCAGCGGATCGTCGCTACGAAGGTTTCTACTGTGCCAGCCCAGCCAAGGTCAGCAAGGGCACCGGCGGCTCGGCAAATCCAGTGTTCATCAAATAGACGGAATGGCTTCATGACTTCTGCAGACGACGCAACGCAGCTTTGTTTCCTGCCAGCCACGGAACTGGCCCAGCGCATCCGGCGCCGCGACCTGTCACCGGTCGAAGTGACCGAGGCGTATCTGCGCCGCATCGAGGCGCGCAATCCGGTCGTCAACGCCTATACTCTGGTGCTCGGCGACGAAGCGATGGATGCCGCGCGCGTCGCCGAAAAGGAGGTGATGGCCGGCGTGCCGCTGGGGCCGCTGCATGGCGTGCCGGTCGGCATAAAGGATCTCGACGACGTCGCCGGCGTGCCGACATCGATGGCGTCGCGGGCGGTCATGAACCGGGTGCCGAAAACCAGTGCAGCGGCGGTCGAACGCCTGTTGGATGCCGGGGCCATCGTGCTCGGCAAGACCAACACGCCGGAGTTCGGCCACAAGGGCATCACCGACAATCTGCGCTTCGGGCCGACCAGCACACCCTTCGCAATCGGCTACAATTCGGGTGGCTCGTCGGGCGGCAGTGCCGCAGCGGTTGCCGACGGCATGGCGGCGCTGGCGCAAGGTACCGATGGTGGCGGCTCGGTGCGCATCCCTGCTTCGTTCAGCGGCACTGTCGGCTTCAAACCCTCCTTCGGCCGTATTCCTTCAGTGACGCGCCCGGACGGGTTCCTGTGGGGACATCCGCTCGTCCATATCGGACCGCTGGCCCGCACCGTTGCCGACGCAGCGCTGATGACCGGCATCATGGCCGGCCCGCACAGCCGAGACCCGCTCAGCCTGCCGGACGATGGTGTCGACTATGTCGCCGCCGCCGGTGAGCAGACACGTCCGCTGCGTGTCGCCTACAGCCCGCGCCTCGGTAATTTCCCCGTCGACCCGCAGGTCGCGAGCGTGATTGCGGCCGCGGTCGAAACCATGCGGGACAATGGCATTGCGGTCGATGAGGTCGAGCTCGATTTCAAGGCCGATCACAAGGAACTTGCGGCGCTGTGGGTGCGCACGATCTCGATCCACTATGCGGCGATCGCCGTGTATTGGAAACAGGAAGGCATCGACCTGATGGGCGAACACGCCGCGGTGCTCACTCCGCAATTCCTGGCCATGCTGGAGGGCGCCTACAAGGTGTCCGCCGTCGAGCACGCCCTCGACGGTCTGTTGCGCACCGGCGTCCATGATGGGCTCGAAAATGTGTTCGAGACCCATGACCTGATCGTCTCGCCGACGCTGGCCATTCCGCCTGTCAAGAATGCCACCGACGGCAACACGATCGGGCCGACCTCGATCAATGGCGAGGCGGTCGATCCGCTGATCGGCTGGTGCATGACCTACCCGATAAACTACACCGGCCACCCGGCGATCTCGGTCCCGGCGGGCCTGACCCCGCAGGGCCTGCCCGTCGGCCTGCAAATCATCGGGCGGCGGCATGCCGATGAAAGTGTGTTGGCCATGGCAGCGCAGTTCGAACGCATCCAGCCCTGGTTCCAGAACTATCCGGGGCTTGCGCGGTAGAGCGGTGCGCCAAAGCTGCTGATCTCCCCTTGCGGAGGAGATTGGCTCTCATCTCGGCTTTCGCCAATCTTCAAGGTCACCTAGATCGGGAGCTGCAGCAGCTCTGAGATCACCAGTCCGGCCGCCCCCAGAAGTGCCGCGCGATCACCGGCGTCGCCGGCAATGAATTCGATCGCGCCGCCCGGTCGCGAGGGAACCATGGCGCGAACATGGTCGGCGATCGCCGTGAGCAGACGATCGCCACCGAGCACCACATCGCCATGCAGGATGAAGATGTTGGGTGCCACTGTCTGCTGCAGATTGGCGATGCCGACGGCGACGTTGCGGGCGTAGCGGTCAAGCAATTCAGCCGCGCCCGGCAAGCGGCGCGCCGCCATGTCGACAAGGCGGGCCGAATCGACCAGGTCGGCTTCGGGCAAAGCCGCACGCGCGGCCTCGCGCCGCAACCAGCTCAGCGTGGCGATGGTGTCCCAGCAGCCGCGCCTGCCACAACGGCAGAGCTCGCCGTCGAGCTGCACGAAGGTGTGGCCGAGTTCGCCGCCGGCGCCAGCCGTGCCACGATAGAGATGGCCATCGAAGTAGAGTGCGCCACCCAGCACTTCGCCGGTGTAGACGACAGCGAACTGCCTGACGCCACGCCCGGCGCCAAACCAGCGGTCGCCGACCAGCAAGGCGCGCGGATGGTGGTCGAGCTTGACGGGCAGACCGAAACGCCGGCCGAGATCGTCGGCAAGCGGGTAGCGGTCGAGTGACGGCGCGAGGTTGACGGTAACGATCGAGCCGCGATCGGTATCGACCATGCCGCCGACGCCGACGCCAATACCGAAGGGCGTGCGCCGCGCCTTGGCCAGCGTATCGCCGACGCATTGCGCGATCGTTTCGATGATTGGCTGAACCGGCCCCCTGCCGTCGGGCAGTGCGATCTTCCGCTCCGACTCGATCTTGCCGTCGAGCGTCGCAACGCAGGCATGGACAGCGTCCGGCATCAGCAGGACGCCGCAGATCGGACGGGCATGAGGCGAAAACCACAGCGGCCGCGCCGGCTTGCCGCCGCCGGGATTGGCGGGGACGGGATCGCTTTCGACCAGCACCTGATCGTCGATCAGCGGCTGGACGATGCCGGAAATGGTGGTGCGGTTGACGCCGGCAAGGCGCGCCAGCTCGGCGCGGCTGGTCGGCCCGAGATCGAACAGGGCCTGCAATACACGCCCGCGATTGGTGGAGCCGACCATCGAGGAGGACAGCAGTGCCTTGCGCCCACGCCCCGCCCTTTCCGTGCCGGCACCATCGCCGGGCGGCGTGAACGCTGCGTTGCGTGCGCCGTTCGGGCTGTCGTCGTCGGTAATGTTCATCGCTGGGTTTTCACAGGGACATTCTCAAAAACCTTTCTAGCCCAGGAGCTTGCCGGTTTCGAGAACTTTGTGCGAGACGGCAACAAACTCACCGAAAACTGTATGCCGGCCCTGCCCGCGCCAGCTTCGCTGCCGTCTTAGCTCCACACCCGGGGACCTTAAAGTGTCTCGGCAGGTGTGTGGACTGACGGCTTTTGCTGGAAACCGTCATGGGTCGGAATCGACGGCAGCCGGTCGAGCCATTTCGCTCGCGAGCGCATGACGACCTGCGCATCCGGCCGATAGTCGTCCGGATCGGTCATCGTGGCGGCGTGAACATGAATCTCGGTGGGCCATTTGTCGGAGCGGAAATATAGCCTTGAGCCGCAGGACGGGCAAAAACCGCGAAATGTGTTGGGGCTGCTCTCGTAGTGCACGATGTCGCCGGTCCAGGTCAGATGCTCCGGCCTCATCCCCAGGAAGGCCGTGAAAGGGGCGGACGTGGCGCGCTGGCAATCGGCGCAGTGACAGACCAGATTGCGCGTGAGTTGCCCGGAATATGTCCAGGCGACCGCCCCGCACATGCAATGCCCCGCCAGAAATGCCATTTGCTTTCCTCCCGCGCGCGCCGATGCAATGCAATATAGGTTGCGCGATCACTCCGGCTTTCGCCAATCTCCAACCTCGAAGACCAACTCGTCGCTCACCCCGGCACCGCCGGCTTCAGCTCCGGAAACTTCTCGTCGAAGCGTGCAGCCCAGCGTGTCAGCCGGGCGCGGCCCTTTTCCCACTTTCCGGCAAAGCGCAGCGAGAGATAGCCAAGGCAGGCGCGCAGGGCCATGTGGCCGGCGGTGATTTTCTTCGGCAGCTTTGGCGGATTGGCGTTGAGCAGATCGAGCGCTGCCGTGATCTTCGCCCACTGGCGGTCGAGCCAGGGCTGATAGACCATCTCTTCGGGCCGCGTACGTCGTTCATAGACCATCGACAGCGCGCAGTCGCAAATGCCATCTGCCAGCGCTTCCAGCACCTCCGCCTCGAGGCGCTTGTCGGGATTGCGCGGAAACAGCGCGTTCTTAGAAACCCGGTTGAGGTGCTGGGTAATGGCGCGGCTGTCATGGATCGAGCGGCCGTCGTCGAGCACCAACACCGGGATCTTGCCGAGCGGGTTGGCCTCGATCAGCGCCGCCGGTTTGTCCTCGGTCTTGACCGGCACCGCTTCGATGGCAATGCCGGCATAGGCCGCGGCCATACGCACCTTGGAGCTGTAGGGAGAAGTGGAAGCGTAGAGCAGTCTGGGCATGATCGGGTTCCTGTTTGCCGGCCGGCACTTTTGACCGAGAGCGGCTGCCCGGCAATGGCCAGGCAACAAAAAACCAACTGCCAGAAAGCCGGTGATGGTTTCCTGCCATGACCATCGTGACCTGGCTACAGACGGATACACGATCCACACCGGAAGACCACAGCAGAGCGGAACATCCGATCTGCTTTTCAATCCCCCGCAGCCCCGGCTTCGCGGCGGGGCATTCGTTTCATGACCAGGGGTGAAAGAAAACCAACCCACGCGAGCAAGCGAGGCAGCCTGTCCGGCGCCTCGCTTTGCTGCCCTGGCCCCCTTTTCCGACGGTCTTGCGCACGGCCCGAAAACCAGTTTCGGTTTCCGGAATGATCATGCGCCGATCGCAAGTGTCAAAGCGTTCTCCGCGCATCCAGCAGGACACACAGTGCTCCAACAAGACCTGGTCTACTTCTTGGCCGGCGCCTTCGCCTTTGCCGGCGCTGCCTTGGCTTTGGCCTTGGGAGCCGCGGCTTTCTTCACGGCGGGCTTTGTTGCTGCCGCTGCCGCTTTCTTGGCCGGTGCTGCCTTGGCGGCGGGCTTGGCCGCGGCCTTCGCCGGCGCTGCCTTCTTGGCTGCGGGTTTCGCCGCTGCCTTGGCTGCCGGCTTCTTGGCCGGTGCTGCCTTGGCGGCCGGCTTTGCCGCGGCCTTCGCCGGCGCTGCCTTCTTCACTGCCGGTTTTGCCACGGCCTTGGCCGCTGCCGGCTTCTTGGCCGGTGCTGCTTTTGCCTTTGCCGGTGCTGCCTTCGGCTTGGCCGCAGGTGCTGCTTTCTTCACTGCTGCCGCGACCTTCGCCGTTGCTGCTTTCACAGGTGCTTTCTTTGCCGGTGTCTTGGATGCCGGCGCCTTAGACGACTGCTTCGCCATGTCATGCCCCTTGCGTTACGCCGACGGCCGTGAATGACCTCGGCGGGCAATGCATATCTGACTCGCGGCTCTCTAGCCAGCGAAGCAATAGACTGATTTTCGCAGTTTAAATTTTGGTTACTGATGGCACACGATCATGCCGATCATCGCAAAAATACGCTGCTGATCTTCGACCATTGCCAGCAGTTCACCGCCGACATTCTCCGCGCCCTGCGAGACCGACCGCGCCGTGAAGCTCTAAAGGTCAGCGAGCGGCATTGTGCATTGATCTTCGGCCGCGAACATCATCACCTGCTGCTTCATCGGTGCGATCATCTCGTGCAAGCAGACGATCTACACAGATCGCGCGAGCAATGCGATGACCGATCACCGCATCACCTTGTCAAGCATGATCCCATCGCCCGCTTGTCAGCGAATTGACAGATAACTCTACATCACAGAGTATTCTGCGGGAGATGCGGGAGTGCTTCGATGTCGATCGCACAAGGGCAAGCGGCGCTATCCGGGATCGTCAAGACGGCGCGCCATGGCAGCGGCCTCGTCGGTGACGGTGTCTGGCTTGGCCGCACCGGAGCCGCTCGATGAGCGCCGACGAAATCATCCACCAGAGCACGCGGCTCAGGATCATGGTCGCCCTGAACATGCTGGAAAGGCGCGAGGTGCTGGAATTCGCCCGGCTGAAGGTCATCGTTGGCGTCACCGACGGCAATCTCGGCGCGCATCTCGATACGCTGGCCAGGGCCGGCTATGTCGAAATCGAAAAGCTGTTCGTCGGCCGCCGGCCGCAGACGCGTGTCAGGGCAACGACGAGCGGACGGCGAGCATTCCGCGCTCACGCCGCGTTTCTGCGCAAAATTCTCGACCAGGCCGAGGCGACGCAGCGCAGAAAATAGTGCTGCGATTGGGCGAAATCTCTCTATCTCTTGTTTTGACGCAATTCCCTAAGGGAAAGCGCTATGCGCTTTCCCCGGGAAAACCGTTTCGCACTTTTCCTGGAATTGCTCTAACGCGTGGCAACCACGGCGACGCCGGCGCCGATCATCACACCGCCCGCCGCACGGTTGACCCGGCGCACGATCTTCGGCGTGCGCAACAGGCTGCGGGCGCGGCCGGCGAGGATGACATGGCCGCCGATCACCACGACCTCGACAGCCAGGATCACCGTCATCAGCACACCGAGATGACCTGCGTTGAGCGACGCGCCGACCACGTTCGGCAGCAGCGCCACGTAGAACAGCGGCATTTTCGGATTGCCGAGGTTGAGCGCGATACCCGTGGCGAAGATCGTCAACAGCCCGCGCCGTCCGGAGATGGGTTGCAGTTGTGGCACCACGGGCACGGCAGTCCACAGCCTGATGCCCATCCAGATCAGATAGGCCGCTCCGCCATAACGAAGCACCGTCATCACGATTGCCATCTTGGCGGCGATGATTGACAGACCGAAGGCGGCGAGGACCAGGAAGATGAGAATGCCGACCACCGTGCCTGCGCCATAGGCAATGCCCGACGCGGCACCGCTGGAGATCGTACGGGCGACGATCGTCATGTTGTCCGGACCGGGACTGGCGGCGAACACGAAGAAGGCAGCCGTGAAGGCAAGGATGGTGGCAAGGTCCATGGAGGCTCCCGAAAAGTGATCTGTTGCTCTCGGGCGTTCAGACTAGCCGATTTGCCTGTCGGCAACATCAGCAAATATCGGGCTCTGCGCGACGCGCATTTTCGTCACGGCTGATAGCCGAGGCAGATGGCGCCGAGCGCGACGATGGCGCAGGCGCCGACCCGCCGCGGCGTCAGCATCTCGCCGAGAAACAGGCGTCCGATGAAGGCAGCAAAGACGACGCTGGTTTCGCGGATCGCGGTGATGGGACCGGCTGGCCCGAGCGCGAAGGCCGCGACCACGACACCATAGGCCAAAAGCGCGAACAGGCCGCCGCCCAGCGCCTTCCAGGTTTCCGGCGCCTGTAGGTCGACGATGAGCCGGCCACGGCAGGCGACGAAGGTCGCCGGCAGCAATGCGCCGTAGATCACGAGGACCCAGGCGGTGTAGGCGCCGGCATTTCCCGCCGTCCGAACGCCGATCGCATCGACCGTCGCATAGGCGGCGATGATCGCTCCCGTTGCCAGTGCGTAGAGTATCGATGTCGTGGCGGCCCTGCCTCTTCCGAGCGAAAGGCCCATGATGCCGCCGGCGACCAGCGCGACGCCGACGGTCTGCGGCAGGGTGAGCTGCTGGTTGGCCAGGAAATACCCGCCGAGCGTGACAAGCAGCGGCACGCTGCCGCGAACGATCGGATAGACCTGTCCCAGTTCGCCATATCTGTAGGCGGCCACCAGAAACACGCTGTAGCCGACCTGGAGGCAAGCCGAGAGGACGACATAGGGACATGCCGGCGCGGCCGGAAGGGTGAGAAAGATGGCGAAGGGAATGGCGAGTGCGGTACTGGAAAAACTCATGACGGTGACGGTCCACAACCTGTCGGCCCCGGTGCGCAGGAAGGCGTTCCAGGTGGCGTGCAAGATCGCGGCAAACAGCGCGAGCCCGATGACCAACGGGCTCATTGCGGCCTGCGCGAGGCGGCGACGATGTCCAGGGCCGCCTTGCGGGCGTCGCGAATGGCGGTGTCCGCCTGCCCCATCTGCGCCAGCAGGGTCGCGCCTTCGATCAGCATCAGCAGCACCGCAGCCACGCTCTCGGCGCGGCCACGCGGCATCTCCTCTTCGAGGATTGACCGCATGCGCCGCTTGAGGC
This sequence comes from Mesorhizobium kowhaii, assembly GCF_003253745.1. Classification (GTDB taxonomy): domain Bacteria; phylum Pseudomonadota; class Alphaproteobacteria; order Rhizobiales; family Rhizobiaceae; genus Mesorhizobium; species Mesorhizobium kowhaii. Next base: position 251,694 of record NZ_MZXV01000085.1, on the reverse strand, counting down.
TGTTCTTCTGCCTGGCGGCAGCCTTGAACACCGGATGCTCCGGATCGCCAAACTCGGCCAGCGCATGCGCGAACAGGCAGCCATGGAAATCCGGGCTGCGGAACCAGCGCTCGTGCCAGTCGAAGATCTTCCTAATTTTCTGCTCGGGCGTGGCGACCTCTTCGGCGAGGCGGTCGAGCTGGCGGTCAAAACGCCTGGCGCGATAGTCGAGCACCTCGACGATCAGTTCGTCCTTGCTGGGAAAGTGACGGTACATCGTCATCTTGGCCACATCAGCCTCGGCGATGATCCGGTCGATGCCGGTGGCATGGAAACCGGCGCGCTTGAACAGCGCGTAAGCCGTTTCGACGACGTGCTGGCGTTTGTCGGAAGCAGGCGATGATGTCACGGTGCTTACCAAGTGGTGAGACAGGTCTGTCTCATAGCTATGCGACGGATCGCCTCTTCTGTCAACACAGCACAAAAAACCGCCTGCAGCCGATCGAGCCGCAGGCGCGAAAAGGGATCGGAACGGAAACCCGCGTTCAGCGCAGGACGCGGCAGCGGCCGTTGTAGACCATCCAGCGGTCGAAGCCCGAGACGCAGAATTCGACATTGTCGCCGATCGAAGCGAAGCCCTGGCCTTCCTCGATCAGGTACCAAATGGTGCGATCGCGGCCGTCGGACAGGCTGACGGTGGCGCCGCAGTAGCGGCGGCCGATCGGCCAGGTCTCGTTGGCCGCCAGATAACGATGCTGATGGATGCGCCGGAAATCCGTGATCTGTACGTCCGGCAGATGCGGCACATGATGCACCTGATAGGAAAAGCGGCTGGTGATCTTGTTCAACACCCAGGCTTCGCCACAGACGCCGCCATCGTCGTCGGAATAGACGCCAAGGTCGGCCGCCTGCACGGCCTGGGTAACGCCGAGAGGCACGGCAAGCGGAGTGCAGAGCGAAATCAGGGCAGCAAGTGCGGATTTGGCGAAGCGAGTCATGGCAGCCTCTCAAGGTCGATTGCGCTCACTGTGCGGATTCGCTTGGCGGCGGTCAAGCGGTTGCGGAAACAATGGTTTCCCAGTTCGGAACGCATTGGCCCAGGCCGAACTTGGACTCAAGAGGGCGCAAGCTCTGGGTCGTTAAAGAGCCCGCCTTCCTGACCCCCCTCCGGAATGCGGGCTTTTCGCACCTGCCGGCGTTCCATTGGGTCGCTTCGATAGAGGCCGCTGCGGCATTACTCGCTGGCCAGCCATTCCAGTGACCAGTGCGCCGGCTTTTCCACGGCGAGCACTCTGTGCAGAGCCGGCAGCAGCGTCCGCAGTTCGTCCTCCAGCGTGAATGGCGGGTTGACCACCAGCAGACCACTGCCGTCGAGGCTGGGTTCCGAAGAGGCGGGCCTGATCTCGAATTCTATGTCGAGCAGCTTCGGGATGCCGGATTGCTTGAGCGCCTTCCGGAAAGCGATGATCGCCTTGCGGTCCTTGATCGGATACCACAGCGCATAGATGCCGCCGGGCCAGCGCTTGTGCGCCCTTATGAGCCCGTCGACGAGGCGCTCGAACTCACCCGCTTCCTCGAATGGCGGATCGATGAGCACCAGGCCGCGCTTTTCCTTCGGCGGCAGATGCGCGCCGAGCGCCAGCCAGCCATCGAGCTCGATGACACGCGTCTGGAAATCGCCGGCAAAGAGGGTTCTCAGTTTGCCTACATCCTTGGGGTGCAGCTCGATAGCCGACAGCCGATCCTGCTTGCGCATGAGATGACGCGCGATCAGCGGCGAGCCCGGATATTTCTGGATGCCGCCCTCGGGATTGAGCGACCGCACCGTCTCCAGATAAGGCGCGAGCAGTGCCGCCACCGGTGCGGCGAACGAGGCATCGATCAACCGGCCGATGCCGCCTTGCCACTCGCCGGTCTTCTGCGCCTCGACCGAGGACAGATCGTAGCGGCCGATGCCGGCATGGGTGTCAATGACGCGAAACGCCTTGTCCTTCTGCTTCAGATATTCGAGCAGTCGCGTCAGCACGACATGCTTGACGACATCAGCAAAATTTCCGGCGTGATAGGCGTGACGATAGTTCACGTGGAGCCCCTGCCCCAACGCGGCGGTGGCGGCTGCGAATTCGGATTTTCCGGCCGGCCGCCACGACTACGCAGGGAGAGCAAAAACCCGATCAAACCAATCGCCATCAGCGCGTAGCCGACCGGCCGCGCACGGCCGTCGATCTCGCCGACACCGGAGCGCAGGATCAGATCGACCGCGCGCATCGGGATGTCTTCGGCATCACCCGGACCGACGGTGAAGAGGTACGGACCGGGGCTGACGGCCGCGATCAGGCCCGCCTCATCGCGAAATATCTTGTCGGGCAGTTGCGGGCTGGCCTGGCGCGGGTTGTCGGCATGGTTGAACTGCAGCGTCGAGGCGAGCACCGTGCGGCCATTGGTGGCGGCGGTCAGCGTCAGCACCGTGCGCTGCCGCGAAACGATACGCTCGGCCCTCGCGGTCAGATCGACCAGCACCCGCACCGGCGCGTCGCGGCTGGCCAGCGGCACCGTCAGCCGCTTGAAGCGGCCCTGCTCGTAGACCCGCCAGGTGCCGATCTCGTGGCCGGAGAAATTGCTCGTCGCCCAGGGATAGATGACACCGATGCCGGTGCCGGCGAGCAGGATCAGGACAAACAGAAAGCGCATTCAGGATCACCAGAAGGTATCGTGACCTTGCCAATAGCGCTCCGACGATCAAAAGGCGATGGCCAGCGTTGGCCATCCTGCTTCCAGGGCTTTCGCTGCTTGCGCGCCTTGAGCAATGCGGCAGGGGCCGATGCGCGCCAGACGACTTGATAGGCTTCCGCCACAAGACCCAGGAGGTGGATCATGGGGTTGCGGGAGCAACCAGATTGGCGGCGCTGTTGGGCACGCACGCGACTCTACCTATGCGCGTTGAGTTGCGCCGCCGGCTCTTTCCTGACGCTCCTCGCTGTCAAGCTTTGGTTCTGCCCTGAAACAGCTTGCCGCATCCGATTGGATTTTTTTGTGACCTAACCAATGCGCTGATTCACAACGAGGATCTGCCCTGTACACCCTAGGTCCGGTCGCGAAGCCAACACCGGCGTCATGATTAACCATTCGCAAACAGTGATGGTTAAGGATTCGCTAATTTAGTTGACTAGGATTTCCACAGGTATATTTTTGATACGTTGGGATGTGCAATTTGGGCGAGCAATCGACGATGATGGCACCAAGCGTGTGATCGCGATTTCGGGGCGCAGAGAAGGCTGAACGGCAGCACACAGGTCGTGTAGTAGCACCAGCTCCGCGAACCCAGAGAACAGTTAACGCACATCAATGATGGCGATTCCGCAGATGCGGAGGGTTTGCCACGTTCTCAAGGACGTGGCCGGGCAATGCATTTGTCCCGGCCCCGGCGGTAGCGTGCGCGGTGCGTGAGAGGAAGCATGAGTAAGCTCATCAAGGTTCTGAAACTGGAGCCCGGGAACAGTCAAAGGGGCGCCAATCAAAACCGAGGCCGCGCCCTGGTCGCCGGAGGTGCGGGATTTTTGGGATCGCATCTGTGTGAACGTCTTTTGCGGGACGGATATGACGTTGTCGCGCTGGACAATTTCCACACCGGCAAGAGATACAATCTCAATGCCCTTCTGCGTAATCCGAGATTCAGGTGCATCGAGCACGACATCGTCAATGCACTGCCTTTGGGTCTTCAGTTCGATGAGATCTACAATCTCGCCTGCCCGGCCTCTCCGCCGCATTACCAGGAAGACCCGATCCATACCTTCAAGACAAACGTGCTTGGTTCACTGAACCTTCTGGAACTGGCGCGACAGAACAATGCCAAGATATTCCAGGCCTCGACGTCCGAAGTCTATGGCGACCCCTTCGTGCACCCACAGCCCGAGAGCTACTTCGGCAACGTCAATACGCACGGACCGCGATCCTGCTACGATGAGGGCAAGCGCTCGGCCGAAACCCTGTTCTTCGACTATTCGAGAACATATGGCCTCGATATCCGCGTCGCCCGCATTTTCAACACCTATGGCCGCCGCATGCAGCCCGATGATGGGCGCGTGGTTTCGAACTTCATCGTCCAGGCGCTGCGCGGCGAAGACCTGACCGTCTACGGCAGCGGCCTACAGACGCGTTCCTTCTGCTATGCCGACGACCTGATCGAGGGCTTTGTCCGGCTGATGAATGCGCCGAGTGCGCCCGTGCATCCGGTCAACCTCGGCAACCCCGGCGAATTCACCATCATGGAACTGGCGACACTGGTCGTCGGTTACACCAACTCCCGATCGAAGATCGTGCATCGGCCGCTGCCGGTCGACGATCCCAGACAGCGCAAGCCCGACATTTCCTTTGCCAGGAACAATCTCGGTTGGGAGCCGAAAATCAGCTTGAGCCAGGGGCTCGCGCATACTGTCGACTATTTTGACACCCTGCTCTACGGAAGCAAACTGGTCACAGGAGCCGCGGCGTCATGACTCGCCCGGCAATCCTGGTGACGGGTGGGGCCGGCTTCATCGGCAGCCACACCTGCAAGCAGTTGGCCGGCGCCGGCTATTTGCCGGTGGTTTTCGACAATCTGAGCCGCGGCAATGAGAAATCCGTCGGCTGGGGTCCGCTTGTCGTCGGTGATATCCGGGACCGGGATGCGCTATCGGGGGCGATGAAGACGTACCGGCCGACGGCGGTCATCCACTTTGCGGCGCTGGCCTATGTCGGCGAGTCCGTTCGCGAGCCTGCCGAATATTATTCGACCAATGTCACGGGCACCATCGCGGTGCTCGATGCGGCGCGCGCGAACGCCATCGAGAACATCATCTTCTCCAGCAGCTGCGCAACTTACGGCGTGCCGGAGGCATTGCCCGTTCGCGAAACCTCCTCGCAGAATCCGATCAGCCCTTACGGGCGCACCAAGCTGATGGGCGAACAGATCATCGGCGACTATGCGTCCGCATACGGAATGAAATTTGCGATCCTGCGCTATTTCAACGCTTGCGGCGCCGATCCCGACGGCGAGCTCGGTGAGTGGCATTCGCCGGAAACACACCTGATTCCCAGGGTGCTCATGGCCGCATCAGGCATCATCGACGAGATCGAGGTTTTCGGCACGGACTACGACACATCGGACGGCACGTGCGTGCGGGATTATATCCACGTCAGCGATCTGGCCCGCGCCCATCTGAAGGCCCTGATGCATCTCGAGGGCGGCGGACAAAGCCTGGCGGTCAACCTCGGCACAGGGCGGGGCGTGTCCATCAAGGAGATTGTCCAGGCCGTCAGCCGAACGACGTCACGACCGGTTCCGGCCGTCTTCAGGACCCGGCGCCCCGGAGACCCGGCCGAGCTCTACGCCGATCCGGGAAGCGCACGCGAACATCTTGGCTTTGTGCCGGAGCTTTCCGACATCGACACGATCGTCAGGACGGCCGCCCCATTTTTTGGGCTGGAGACGAAGCCGATGAAACTACGGCCAACCAAGGCGGTAGCGCCTGTCGCGGCTCGATGGCTCAGGAATAACGCCGGCGGCAGCTCGCGCGTTGGCCAAATCCGCTAGGGCTGCAGATGTAAGGCGAACTCCCCAGGAACGGACCGCCATTGCCCGGATTGTAGGAGACCTTCACCGGCGCCGGCGTGCGGATTTTGACACGCGATGGCGATGCAAAAGCGTAAGCTCTTTCAGCCGTCCGCACTGTGACGCGGACCGGCTGGACCGCAGGCTCACTGCGAACCGAGTGGACCACAGGCTTGACGAGGATCGAATTGGTTTTGGTTGCATCCATACTCTGACAACCCGAAACCATGGCTATCACCATCGCAGCTGCAATAATACTTGCGTTATTTTTGATCGAGCGAAAGGCGCCCATTGCGGAATTTTTCATCATTTGTCCCCTGCCAAAGGCGAGTTGCGACATACTTTGCTTTCGTCGCTTTCACGCCGCGTAAGCGACCGCTCGCTACCACATACGCAGGAACATTAGACTTCACTTATTAATATTCATGAAAACCGAATGGTGAGCTTACCGTCTGGTCGTTCCGTCGGATCTTATTAGAATGCGATCAATCGGCAGTCGGCCCGTCGACGGCACTGGCCGGACCGCTTGAAGGTTGACAATAGGCGATTCGGCCATGCCTTGACAGGCACTCGACAGGAGCAGCCTGCTCTCAGAACAGAGATGGATCTGGGTTGTTTGCTCGACCTGTCAGGATGGGGGCCGGCGCAGGGTAGCGAAAATCACTGGCTGCGTCATGGCTCATGCCAGGCGGCAGTTCCGCTCAACCGCCGCTTTTGACTGGTGCCGGCTGCCCGCCGGGGCTGATCATCTGACGCATCTTTTCGAAGGTCGCTGCGGTCGTATCGCCGGATTTGAACTTGTCGTATTCCTGCGCGGGCTGCGCCGGCGACGCCTGGAAAACATACCAGGAACCGCTCGGATCCTTCATCTGGTATATCGTGCCGCCCAATCGGTGATGGCTGAAGCAGGTTCGCCCCTGCGTGCTGCCGGCAAGCGTCTTCCATTTTGCATCCATGCATAATTTGCCATTCTTGGTGACCAACCACCGGCCCTGGCCGATCGACGCATTGGCGCCGTCGGTCCAGGCGCGAAGTTGGCGCCCATCCTTGGCAAAATAGGCAGCGCCGTTTTCCCAGACCCATGTGCGGTCCGCATAGAGGTGAAACAGGTCCGCCGGGGTGAGCGGCGCGGCCGCGGTGACCGCCGACAAATCAACCTCTTCGGCGGTCGCGGCAGTTGGGCCGCTGACCAAGACCGGCTGCGCAACAATCATTGTCAATAGAAGGCAGCGGATCGACAGGATACCAACCACAGAAGTGATCCTCCAAATGACAACCGGCCAAAAGGCGGGACAAGGCCACCCACATACCATCCCTTCCGCCTGTCACCGACTCTCGTTCCAGCCAGGGTCGAAGTAGAAATTGCGGTCGCCGATCCCGCCCCGGCCGGCGCCGGAAACCGGATAGGCGATCCTAACGATGCGGATGCCACCGGCGCCCTGCTGCAGCCCATATATGCCTTCCAGTCCGCGGTCGTAAAATCCCGCGACCGGGACCGAGAGCGCAACGCAGGCGAGCGATGCCTGCCAGGCGAGTTTCACAACACTGGCTCGCAGCGAAATCCTGTTCTCGATGAGGTGCCTGGTTACGATCACAACCACAAGCAGCCCGTAGATCAGCGCATTGAATGCGGCGAGCCAGTAGAAGCCGGTGGCGTTCGAAGGGTGATCCACGAGAAGAACCGGCAAGGACGCACCTACCGCAAGCACCACATAGGGAACGATGACGCGGGCGGGCAGAAGGTCTTTGGGGCCGCTGCCCTTGGGAGTAACGCGGAAATCGACGAATGATTTGGTCAGATAGTCGCGGATCGACGACAGCGTGCCGGCGAGCACCCACGGCCAACGCGCGAAGAACAGGAACAACGTCCCTTCCCAGCTGAGCGTCTTGGCGGTGATCGGGCGCGAAAGGCCGAACGCCTTCAGCATCATCACCAGGAGAACCAGGGCAATCGAGTTTGGCGCGTAGTAGAAAAGGAAGTCGGCATACATCACGTTGGCGAAGTTCTGGCCCGAACAAAGCGCGTAGATCGGCATGATGTACATCAGCAGCGCAAATGTGGCGAACAGCGGATACCAAAGCTGGCAAAACAGGAACTGAAATTGCAACCGTCGCGGTAGTTTGGAAAGGTAGCTGGGCGAGTATTCGAGCAAGATCGTCATCAGGCTCCGCGACCACTGGAATTCCTGCGTGACAAGATCGGCAAAGGTTTGCGGGCCATCGCCATGCGCGATGGCGTCGATGGCATGCACACCGCGCCATCCGGCCGCATTGATCAGCATCGACGTTGAATGGTCTTCGGCCAGTTCCGGGCCAAGACCACCCGCCTGCCTCAGCGCGGTGGTTCGCACGGCATAGTGCGAGCCGATGCAGAGCGGAGCCCCGCCGCCTGTATGGCCGGACTGCAGGGGCCCGTGGAACATCCCTTCCGGAAACAGTCTGCCGCGCGCCGACCAGCTGTCAGCGGCATTGTTGTCGCAAATGCTCGGCGCCGAGACGTAGCCAACCGAGCGATCGGCGAAGGGAAACAGGATTTCCCTGAGATAGGTTGGCGTCGGTACGTGGTCCGCATCCATCTGAGCGACGAAATCATAGCGCTCATAGCCATAGTGATCGTAGAAAAATGCCAGATTCCCCTCTTTGCAGCGCGTCCGGCGCGGCCACACCTTGCGATGATAATCTTCCCGGCCGCGCCGGGTCGAAATCATGACGTTGCGGGCCTTGCACCAGGCGATCGTCTCCTCGGATGGGTCCTCGTCTGCCAGCCAGGTATCGTGCGGATAATCCTGAGCCAGCATCGCTTCAAGCGTGCGCGCAACCACGGCAAACGGTTCGGACGGGGCCTTGGTGACCACCATCGCGACCCGCGAACGCTTCGGGATCGTGTGAAGCTTGGACGGCTTTTTCGACGCGTGCACGTTCAACAGGAAGTACAGCGGCATGAGCGTGAGCCATACCAGAATGAGTGTCGCGAATGCGTATGGCCCGACATGCTCGACATGCTCGGGCTTCAGCCACCAGAACCAGAAAAATCCGAGCGTGACGAACCAGAAGGCCAGGGCCAGTCTCAAGACCCATTGCTGGGTGGCCGACAGCACGGGCACCAGAAAGGGACCCTTCCGCGCAGTGGCGGCCAGACCCGTCTCAGATCGATGCGCGCGTCTGCTCGCATGGCCGATGATGCTTGCCTGAACGGAAGCACTCATACACTTACTCGCCGCCACTTTGGGCTTCCGCCGACAGATGGCTGAAAGCTCTCAAATCCCGGCGGTAGAATCAGCCCGCGCTTTCTTAGAGTCAACTAAATTAAGCATTCATTAACTATGATTCTTGAGATCTGGTTAACCTAACGCCTTGAATCGGGAGGGGAATAACCACCCCCAAACCACCCTCCCCAATGACGAGCCGGCTAAATTTTCTGCGTTGGAAGTTTGCTGATGGGGTCGAGGCTGTTCAGTGGGGGATCAGGCTCGAGAGCAGCGTTAACCATGTTGGGAATGACAGGGTTAAGCAACCGTTAATTGTACTTGACTCCTGGCCGCGACCGGCTCTTAATTTAGCTAGGGATGATATATCGGGATATTGACGCGAATTTGTGAGTATCGCGGCGAAACCTTCTCTCTGTAGCTCCTCGATGTCGGCGCTTTGAGAGATAGACAATGGTTGGGTGGGCCCTGTGCGAAGATTCGCACGCCCACCGATGGTCGCTCCGAAATCCCGCAGATTCCACCAATAGAGCCGATTGGTTTTTGGGCAATCGCGTGTCGATCAAGCATCGACGCGCACGGGCGAAGCTTCAACTTCCGCAGGATGTTGAAGCCATGGGAGATTAACATGAAACACCCCGCAGCAAATGTACTTGCAATCGCGCTGGTATTGGGCGGAAGCGCGGCGTTCCCCACTGCGGGAGGCGCCGGCTCCGTAGCCGCGACGGACCCCGTTCAGACGAGCAGCGCAGCTTCGGCGTTCGGATCCTATGATCCCTACGGGGACTTCAGTGCCGACAAGAGTGCCAGCATCGAGGAGCTGTTCCTGCCCTGGGAAGACGTCGATCTGGCGAGCCTTCCCCTGGCCGACGCCTATGCCCTTCAGCGAAACCGGTCGCTGTTGATCACTGTCGAGCCGTGGACCTGGTCGAAAGACTGGCGCATCACCCCGGCCGAACTGCGCAACGGCATATTGAGCGGCAAATACGACGCCAACATGCAGGCAATCTGCGACCTGGTGGGGGCCATGAAGAGCCCTGTAACCATTCGCTGGGCGCAGGAAATGGAGGACACGAACGGCCGCTTCACCTGGGCCAACTGGGCTCCCAAGGACTGGATCGCCGCTTACAAGCGCGAGGTCGATATCTGCCGCAAGGCTGCCCCCGCCGCCAAATATATGTGGTCACCCAAGGGCCAAGAGGGTCTGGAAAAATATTACCCTGGCGACGACTACGTCGACGTCATCGGCCTGTCGGTGTTCGGCCTGCAGAAAAAGGACAATAACGAGACCGGTCATGACCGTACGTTCGCCGAGGCGCTGAAGCCCGGCTATGACCGCGTCGCGGGCTTCAACAAGCCGGTCGTGGTGGCGGAGCTCGGCTATGTCGGGAAGCAGGAATATGTTTCGCAATGGGAAATCGATTCCCGCAAGTCCTATTCGGAGTTTCCGGCCCTGACCTCGGTCGTCTATTTCAACCAGAAGGAAGTGTGGCCGTGGTTGGGTGATTATGGGCTGCCCGATTGGAGGGTTACCCAGCATATCTTGCCCTAGGGGGTGCTGCATCGGGTGTGGTGCAAATTGGGCGTGGCGTAAAATAGTGGGGTAGAGTTGTGAAACGAGTACTGGGGAATTGTATCGGAACGGCGCTTGCCTGTTCCATTGGTGTCTTTGCCTTTCAGCTTCCCGCGACAGCCAAGACGGCAGCGCAAGTCGCCGAACTGGCCAGGCAGGCCGAGGCGGTGCCCGATGAGGGTATCTACCAGATGTACCAGAACCGTTCGTGGCTCTGGGGTAGAAACGGCGCTGGATATTTTGCTGTGCAGCGCCGTCAATTCAGCGCCTGGACCTCGGACAAAGGCAAGCCGGGCTACGGTGACGGCACCTGGTTCATCCCTGGAGGTGGCAAGCTCTGCTTCCGCGCCAAATGGCACGGAGCAGGAGGCGACGCCGACGCCCTCACCTGTTTCGAGCATCGCCAGGCCGGCAGGGCGATTTACCAGCGCAAGATTCCGGATGGCGACTGGTACGTTTTCAGGAATTCGCATCGCAGCCTGGCGGACGAGTTTCTGAAGATAAAATACGGCGATTACGTCACAGTGCAACAGAACCGGATCAAGGCAAAACCGTAGACAGTGTCATCTGCGACAAGCCGCTGGCCTACGCCTTGCGCTCCCAGCGGCGGTCTGATGTCTGCTGCCAGTAGGTGACGGCGTGGCCGGCGTCCTTCATCGTCTTCCAATGCCCCCGGGCCGCCTCGACCTGGGCGGCGTCGTGGCCGTCGAACAGGAACACGGCACGCTCGTAGCCGCGAAGCTCGGGCGGCATGGCGCCGTCGACCAGGAAGCGGATCTTTGCCTCGTTGGGATTGGCGTCGCCGGTGGTCAACAGGATCGGCTGTTCGCCGGGATAGGCCTCACGATCGGTTGCATGGGCGAGGAACGAATCGTCGCGAAAAGTCCAAAGATGCTGGTCGAGCGCATCGCGGCGCTCCTCGGTGCCGGTCTGCACCACGGCGCGCCAGCCACGGTCGATGCTGCGCTCCAGGAGGCCGGGCAGCGCATCCTCCAGCGTCGATTCGGTCAGGTGGTAGAACAGGACGTCGGCCATCGCCTCTGCCTATACCGGATGAACCCGCTCACTGCTCATAATTGTCTCGCACCAGCCGGTCGAGCAGCCTGACGCCGAAACCGGAACCCCAGGACTGGTTGATCTCGTTCGACGGCGAGCCGATCGCCGTGCCGGCAATGTCGAGATGCGCCCATGGCGTCTCCTTGACGAAACGCTGCAGGAATTGCGCGGCGATGATGGCACCGCCATAGCGGCCGCCAATGTTCTTCATGTCGGCGTTCTTGGAATCGATCAGCTTGTCGTATTCGGCGCCGAGCGGCATGCGCCACAGCCGCTCCTGCGTCGCCTGCCCCGCCGCCGTCAGCCTTTCGGCCAGTTCGTCATTGTTGGAAAACAGGCCGGCATAGTGCTGGCCGAGCGCCACCATGACGGCGCCGGTCAGCGTCGCCAGGTTGACCATGAATTTCGGCTGGAAGCGGTCATTGCAGTACCACAGCGCGTCGGCCAGCACGAGGCGGCCTTCGGCGTCGGTGTTGAGCACCTCGATGGTCTGGCCCGACATCGAAATGACGATGTCGCCGGGGCGCTGGGCATGGCCGTCGACAGCGTTTTCGACCAGGCCGATGACGCCGACGACATTGGCCTTCGCCTTGCGCGCGGCCAGCGCATGCATCAGGCCGGTGACGGCGGCGGCGCCACCCATGTCGCCCTTCATGTCCTCCATGCCGGAGGCCGGCTTCATCGAATTGCCGCCGGTGTCGAACGTGACGCCCTTGCCGACGAACGCAACCGGGCTGTCCTTTGGCTTGCCGCCGTTCCACTGCATGATCGCCATGCGGGCGCCGCGCGGCGAGCCTTGCGCGACACCGAGCAGCGAGCCCATGCCGAGCTTCTTCATCTCCCTCTCGGCCAGGATCTCGACCTTGACGCCGAGCGCCTCGAGTTCCTTGGCGCGGGCGGCGAACTCAACCGGCCCAAGCACGTTTGCCGGTTCGTTGACGAGGTCGCGCGCCAGAAGCACGCCGTCGATCACCGCCTCGACCTCAGCGAAGGCCTTTTTCGCAGCGGCCGGAGCGGCGGTTTGGATGGTGACCTTGACCGGCTTTTTCGGCTCGGCCTCGTCCTTGTCCTTCCTGGTCTTGTACTTGTCGAAGGAATAGCTGCGCAGAAGAATGCCTGCCGCGAGGCTTGCCGCGTCCTTGCCGCTTGGCGAGGCGCCGACCATTTCGAGCACCACGGCCACGTCGGTCGCCTTGCGCAGCGACGCGGCAATGGTGCCGCCAAGCTTCAGCCACGCATATTCGTCGAGCCCCGACACCTTGCCGGCGCCGATCGCCACCAGCCTGTCGAGCGACGTTCCTTCCGGCGCCAGAACTTCGACGGAGCTGGCGAACTTGCCGGTGAACTCGGCGACCGGAAAGGCCCGCTCCAATGTCTTGCCCGGATCGCAAGCCCTGGCGGCATCGCTCAGGCCGCCCTCATCCGCCGACAGCACGAAGACCGTGCCAGTCTTGGGTGCGGAAAATTTGGCGAAGGCGATCGACGGTCTTTGGCTCATCATGTCCTGCTTTCGGAAAATGCGTAGCTTTTGGGGAAGTGGTTCGAAGCGATGCGCGACATTTGGTCGTTTTCCTGCATTTGGCAAGACTTTGCCAAATTCGCACCCCATATGACCAACGGAATCGATGGTGATTCTTCGCGGCACGGCCCCGCTTTTTGCCGCAACCTGTTGTTAACCATCGATGTTTGCCCTTTCTTATCCATTGCCGCCGACACTCCGACCCGCCGGGGGCGCGTGATGTGGGACGGGAACCGGATCGACCATCCATGGAGCCAGTTGTGCAGGCGCCGCCGGACAGCTACCTTGTGCGGTGGCATGATGCCGTTCGAGAAGATCGAGAAAAGCCTTCATGAAGGTCATTGAACGCTACATCATGCGCCGCGCTTTCGTGGTCTTCATGGCGGCGCTGGTGTGGACGCTGGCCATCGTCTGGACGACGCAGGTGCTGGCCAAGATCGATCTGGTCACCGACAGCGGCCAGTCGTCGCTGACCTTCTTCGAGGTCGCCGCTCTTATCCTTCCCTCCATCATCCCGATCGTCGTGCCCTTTGCGGTGGTGGTGGCGGTTGCACAGACACTCAGCGTGATGAATTCCGATTCCGAGCTCGCCGTCGTCAACGCCGCCGGCGCCTCGCGCTGGACGATCGTGCGGCCGATCATGCTTCTGGCACTCGCCGCCAGCGTCTTTTCCTTTGCCGTCGACAATGGCATCGACCCTTATGCACGGCAGAAAAACCGAGCCCTGGTGGCGGCGTCGCACGCGGATCTGTTGTCGCTGATCATCCAGGAAGGCACCTTCCGCAAGATCGAGGATGGGCTGTTCCTGCAGATCGGCGAGCGGCTTCCCGACAATCGGCTGGGCGGCATCTTCGTCGCCGATTCGCGCGAAGAAGGGGTCAACCTGGTCTACTACGCCAAGACGGGCAACATCATCGAACGCGGCGGCGAAAAGGTGCTGATGATGAATGACGGCGTCATCCATCGCAAAACGCTGACCGGCGACCTGTCGGTCATCCGGTTCACATCCTATGCCTTCGACATGTCGGCCTTCATGGCGGCGGCTTCGGAGGTGAACCTGCTGCCGAAGGACCAGACGACCCAGTACCTGCTCAATCCAAACCTCAACGACAAGAACTACCAACAAATTCCCCTTGAATACCGGGCCGAGCTCAACCAGCGGTTTTCGGAATGGACCTATTCCATCGTCTTCGCGCTGATCGCGCTCGCGGTCGCGGGGGACGCTCGCTCGCACCGCGAGGCGCGCGTCAATCCGCTGATCACGGCGATTTCGATATCGCTGTTCGTGCGTTGGCTGGGCTTCTTTGCCGCCAGCAAGGCCGATGAGATCCCGCAATACGCCTATATGGTCTATGGCGTGCCCATTGTGGCTTCGGCGGTGGCGATCTGGTTCATCGTCTCCAACCGGACCATGGAACTGCCGATAGCTTGGGCGGACTGGATGACGAACTTCGCCACTCGCATCGGTGACAGCTGGAACGCGCTGAAGCTGCGTCTGTCCGGGCGCGGCACTTCTGGGCAAGGGGTCAGCTGATGGGCTGGACGCTGGGCCGCTATTTCTTCTTCCGCTACGTGACGATCACCATCTGGTTCTTCATCGGCCTCCTGGCGCTGGTGTTCCTGATCGATTTCACCGAGCTTTCCGGCCGCACCACCGGCCTGCCTGGCTTCACCTACGGGACGGCAGTGGCCATTTCCGGACTGCGGATGCCGATGATCATGCTGCAGACGGTGCCGTTTGTCGGCCTCTTCTCGGCGATGGCGACACTGGTGTCGCTCAACCGGCGCTACGAGCTGGTCATCGCGCGTTCCGCCGGCGTTTCCGCCTGGCAATTCCTGTTGCCGTGCTGCATCGGAGCGTTGCTGTTCGGCGTCCTGTCGGTTGGCGTCATCAATCCACTCGCCGCGCACGCCTTTTCCTGGTCCGAGCAGATCGAAACCCAGCTGCGCTCCGGCAAATCGAACACGGTTTCGGCCGATGCCGCACCCTGGATCCGGCAGAAAACCAGTTCCGGGGACACCATCATTGGCGCGCGCGCGATCCTCAACCAGGGCCTCGAGATGGCCGATGTCGTCTTCTTCATTCTCGACCCGCAAGGCAACATCGTCGAGCGCAAGGACGCCGCGCGCGCCTTCCTGCGCGACGGCTATTGGGAATTGCAGGACGTCAAGACGTTCCAGAACGGCACGATCCAGGCATCGGCGAGCGATCGCGTGCCGACCAATCTGAAGCCCGAATTCGTGCAGGAGCGGCTGGCGCGCCCCGAAACCATCCCTTTCTATGACCTGCCCGGAAAAATCGAGGTTGCCCGCTCGTTCGGCCTCAAGGCAAATGCCTTTGCCATGCAGTTTGATTCGCTCGTGGCGTTGCCGTTCCTTCTCGTCGCCATGACGCTGATTGCGGCAACGGTTTCAATGCGATTTGCTAGGATGGGACAGTCAGCGACGATGATTCTGGGTGGCATCGTCGCCGGCTTTCTGCTTTATGTCGTTTCGGTGCTGGTGAAGGCATTCGGCGTGGCGGGGTTCGTGCCGACTGTCGTAGCCGCCTGGGTACCGGTCGTGGTGGCTATGTTCTTCGGGGTGACTTTCCTGCTATACAAGGAAGACGGCTAGTGAGGGAGGCGTTTTTGCCCAGCAACAGGCAGGCCGGTTTGGCGCGCCTCTATGCGGCCAGCGCCTTGGCGTGCCTGCTTGCCTGCGCCGTGCCGATGCCCGCGCTTGCGCAGGACGTCAGCGACATGGCGGCCACAGTTCCGTCCGGCTCGCAGATGCTGCTGGCTGCCGATACGCTGGTCTACAACAACGACAACCAGACGGTGACTGCCGTCGGTGGCGTGCAGATCGACTACGGTGGCAATCGCCTTGTCGCCCAGCGGGTCGAATACAACCGCAATACCAAGCGGATGGTCGCGAGCGGCAATGTCGAGGTCATCAACAGCGACGGCACCAAGATCAATTCGGAACATATCGACATCACCGATGATTTTGCCGACGGCTTCGTCAACGCGTTGCGCGTCGAAACCATCGACAAGGCCTATTTCGCAGCCGAAAGCGCCGAGCGCATGGGCGGCGTGCTGACCACGTTCCACAATGGCGTCTACACCGCCTGCGAACCGTGCGAGGACAAGCCCGACAAGGCGCCGACCTGGCGCGTCAAGGCCAGGAAAATCATCTGGAACGGCGAGAAGAAGACGGTTCGCTTCGAGAACGCGAATTTCGAGTTCTTCGGCTTCCCGCTTGCCTATCTGCCCGCGTTTGAGATCGCCGACCCGACAGTGAAGCGCAAGAGCGGCTTCCTGATCCCCAGCATCGTCTACAAGAGCGACCTCGGCGTCGGCGTAAAGGTTCCCTATTATTTCGCATTGTCACCGACCTACGACCTGACCGTCACCGGCACCGGCTACACCAAGCAGGGCTTCCTCGGTGAGGCCGAGTGGCGCCAGCGCTTCAACAATGGCCAGTACAGTTTGAAGATCGCCGGGATTCAGCAGCGGGATCCTGATGCCTTCCTCGACACGGCTGGATTCCCAGCCACCTCTGGCCACAACATCAATTCGGGTGGAGTTGGAGATCCGAACAAATTCCGCGGCATGATGGGCACCCAGGGCCAGTTCGCCATCAATCCGCGCTGGAATTTCGGCTGGGATGTGCTGCTGCAGACCGACAAGAACTTCTCGAATACCTACAGCATCGACAAGTACAGCAGCAGCGTCCACCAGTCGTCGGTCTACCTGACGGGTCTCAACGGCCGCAACTATTTCGACCTGCGCGCCATGCACTTCGAGGTGCAGGAAGATACGCCCAACAGCAATATCTCCGCACGCAGCAACCAGCAGCCCTGGGTGCTGCCGACGCTCGACTATGCCTATATTCCCGACGTATCGGTGGCTGGGGGCCAGTTGTCGCTCAATGTCAACGCACGCGTCATCCACCGCGACGATCTCGACCAGGCCTTTTCGACCCCATACAACTCGCTCACTCCAACTCAGCGTGTTCGCGGCATCGAGGGCGAATCCGGGCGCCTCACCGCCGAGGCCGAGTGGAAGCGGACCTTCGTCACCGATGGCGGGCTGGTGCTGACGCCGTTGCTCGCGCTGCAGGGCGACGCCGACTACGTCAACGCGTCATCGGCCTCGCTTGCCGCCATCAACGAGATGGCGCTGAACCCTGAGATAAATGCCCGCGACGACATGCGCTCGTCGTTTGCCCGTTACATGGCAACCGCCGGGCTCGAAATGCGCTGGCCCGTGCTGTTTTCGGGTGCCAATTCGAGCCATGTGTTCGAGCCGATGGCACAGGTCTTCATGCGCCCGAACGAGCAGTATGTCGGCGGGCTCGCCGTTCCCAACGAAGACGCCCAAAGCATGGTCTTCGACGCGACCACGTTGTTCGAACGCGACAAGTTCTCCGGCTATGACCGGGTGGAAGGCGGTTCGCGCGCCAATGTCGGCCTGCGCTATTCCGGCTCCTACGGCAATGGCTGGGGCACCAATGCCATTTTCGGCCAATCCTACCAGATTGGCGGCGAGAATTCCTTCGCCGCGCCGGATCTGGTCAATGTCGGCGCCTATTCGGGCCTCGACACCACCAAGTCGGACTATGTCGGCCTGTTTGGTGTCAACAGCCCCAATGGCTTCGCTGCCTCGGTTAGCGGCCGTTTCGACGAACAGAGCTTTGAAATGCGCCGTGGCGAGCTAAAGGCCGCCTACACCGGCCTGCCGGTATCGCTGACCGCCAAATACGCCTTCATCCAGGCACAGCCGCTTTACGGTTTCACGACCGACCGCCACGAGGTCACGCTTGGCGCGTCGACTCATCTTGCCGAAAACTGGCGCGTCTTCGGAACCGGAACCTACGATTTGCAGGAAAGCCTGCTGGTCAGCGACGGCGTCGGCTTCGCTTACAACGATTCCTGCTTCACCTATCTGATGTCGTACTCGCAGTCGCGCGACCTGAACACCAGGGAGGTGACGCAGAGCATCGGCTTCAACCTGTCGTTCCGCACCCTCGGCGATTTCGGCTCGTCGAGCAATGCCCTCGGCACGATCCAGTAACAGTCGGCGACATCGTTTCGCCGCATAGGGCTGGCAGGGATTTTGCGCACCCGGAAAGCATAGAATTGGGCGGAACCGGGATAGAATTGGGATGCCAACGATGAGGAAATACCTCTTTTCAGCAGGGTTCGCGCTGCTTTTGGCGGTGACATCCGTGTCGGTCACCGTGATGACGCCGCCGGCTTTCGCCAGCGAGATCAAATACGTCGTCAACGACGTTCCGGTCACCTCCGGCGACATCGCGCATCGCGCCGCCTTTTTGAAGTTGCAGCGCAAGAAGGGCGATGCCGCCCAGGAAATGATCGACCAGACGCTGCGCATGGCCGAGGCCAAGCGGCTTGGTATCCGCATCAGCGACGCGCAGGTCGAGGCCGCCTACCAGCGCTTTGCCTCGAGCAACAAGATGCAGCTCAGCCAGCTCGACGGCGTCATGGAGAAGTCAGGCGTCAGCAAGGGCCACTTCAAGGAATTCATCCGCGCCCAGATGGCCTGGAACCAGGCCTTGAGCGCGCGTTACCGTTCCGGTGATGGCACCGGCGCCGTCAGCGAACAGGACCTCGTCAGGAAGATGCTCGAAAAAGGCGGCGCCAAGCCGAGCGCCACCGAGTACATGCTGCAGCAGATCATCTTCGTGGTGCCGGCCGCCGAGCGCAGCGCGACGCTGGCCAAGCGCAAGCGTGAGGCCGACGCCATGCGTGCCCGTTTCAACGGCTGCAGCACGACGCATGAATTCGCCAAGGGCCTGATCGACGTCACCGTTCGTGATCTGGGCCGGGTGCTGGCGCCGCAACTGCCGGCGGACTGGGCCGAGCAGATCAAGGCTACGAAGGTCGGTGGCGCCACCGTCACGCGCGAGACCGAGCGCGGCGTCGAATTCATCGGCATCTGCTCGTCGCGCGAAGTGTCCGACGACAAGGTTGCCCAGATGGTGTTCCAGAACGAAGGCTCCGGTGGCGACAAGAACGCCGACGAGCTCAGCAAGAAATACGTCGACGAGTTGAAGGCGAAAGCCCGCATCGTCAAGCGCTGACGTGGGCAGTACAGTGATTGCGCTCGCCCTGAGCGCCGGCGATCCGTCCGGCATCGGGCCGGAGATTGCCATCGCCGCCTTCATGGCGCGCGAGGCTGCCGCCTTGCCTCCCTTCTACCTGCTCGCCGATCCGGCGCTGATCGCTTCCCGGGCGCGCCTCGTCGGCATTTCGCTGCCGATCGTTGAAACCACGCCGGCGCAAGCGGCGCAAGTGTTTGCCCGCGCCCTGCCGATCGTTCCGCTGGCCGCTCGCTGCATCGACAGCGCCGGCCGGCCGGACCCGGCCAATGCGGCCGCCACCATCGAAGCCATCGACCGCGCCGTCGCCGACTGCCTTGCCGGCGAAGCCTCGGCCGTCGTCACGTGCCCGATCGCCAAGAAGCCGCTCTACGATGCCGGCTTTCGCTTTCCCGGCCACACCGAATATCTGGCGCATCTGGCGGCCCGACACAGCGGCGTCGAGGCGATGCCGGTGATGATGCTGGCCGGGCCTGACCTGCGCACCGTCCCCGTCACCATCCACATCGCGCTGGCGGAGGTGCCCAAGGCGCTGACCACCGAATTGATCGTCGCCACCGCGCGCATCACCGCCGCCGATCTCATCGGCCGCTTCGGCATCGCCAGGCCACGGCTGGCCATTGCCGGGCTCAATCCGCATGCGGGTGAAGGCGGTGCCATGGGCCTCGAGGACGAGCGGATCGTGCGCCCGGCGGTCGACATCCTGCGTGCCGAAGGCATCGACGCTTTCGGCCCCCTGCCCGCCGACACGTTGTTCCACGCCCGGGCACGGGCCGGCTACGACGCAGCACTGTGCATGTATCATGACCAGGCGCTGATCCCGGCCAAGGCGCTGGCCTTCGACGAAGCGGTTAATGTCACGCTCGGCCTGCCCTTCATCCGCACCTCGCCCGACCACGGCACCGCCTTCGACATCGCCGGCAAAGGCGTGGCGCGGCCCGACAGCCTGATGGCGGCGCTGAAGCTTGCCAGGCGATTGGCCGACAGCGGCGCAAGGGCCGCGGCCGCATGAGCGCTTCCTGCCCGAGCCTGCGCGCATGAGCATCGACGGGCTGCCGCCGCTGCGCGAGGTGATCGAGCGTCATGGGCTGCAGGCAAAGAAGGCGCTCGGCCAGAATTTCCTGTTCGACCTCAACCTCACCGGCAAGATCGCCCGCACCGCCGGCGACTTGTCCGATGCGACCGTGATCGAGGTCGGTCCCGGCCCCGGCGGGCTGACCCGCGCATTGCTCGCCAACGGGGCGCGTCATGTCATTGCCATCGAGCGCGACGAACGCTGCCTGGCTGCCCTTGCCGAAGTGTCCGATCATTATCCCGGCCGGCTGGAGATTGTATCCGGCGATGCGCTGAAGACGGATTTCGCAGCACTTGCCAGTGGGGGAGCAGGCGGCCCGGTAAAGATCATCGCCAACCTGCCCTACAATATCGGCACAGAGCTGCTGGTGCGCTGGTTGACGGTCAGCGAATGGCCGCCCTTCTATGCATCGATGACGCTGATGTTCCAGCGCGAGGTGGCTCAGCGCATCGTCGCCACACCCGGCAGCGATGCCTATGGCAGGCTTGGTGTGCTGGCCGGCTGGCGTACGCAGGCCAGGATCGCCTTCGACGTGCCGCCCCAGGCGTTCACGCCGCCGCCCAAGGTCACCTCTTCAGTGGTGCACCTGGAGCCGCGGGCGACACCCCTGCCCACTGACGTGAAAAAACTCGGCCGCGTCACCGAAGCCGCCTTCGGCCAACGCCGCAAGATGCTGAGGCAGAGCGTGAAAAGCCTCGGCGGCGAAGCCTTGCTCGAACGCGCCGGCATCGATCCGACACGCCGCGCCGAAACACTCAGCGTCGAGGAATTCGTACGCCTGACCAACACGGTGTAGCTTTCTTCTCCCCGTTTACGGAAGAAGATGCCGGCAGGCAGATGGGGGGCAGCACGAACCTTGAAATGATTGCTCCCGCCCCTCATCCGGCCCTTCGGGCCACCTTCTCCCGTGAACGGGGAGAAGGAAGAAGCATCAGCTCGTCTTCTCGTCCAACAGTCCAGAGACGAAATCGAACAGGCCCGGCCGACGATCGCGTCTTAGCCGCTCCGCGACGACGATGCCGCGCACTTCGGCGAAGGCGCGGTCGAGGTCGTCATTGATGATGACGAAATCATATTCCTTCCAGTGCTCGATCTCGTTGCGGGCGTTTTTCAGCCGCGTCTCGATCACCGCCTCCTGGTCTTCGGCGCGACGCTTCAGCCGCGCCTTCAATTCCTTCATCGACGGCGGCAGGATGAAGATCGAGACAATGTCGGCGCGCATCTTCTCCTTGAGCTGCTGTGCGCCTTGCCAGTCGATGTCGAACAGCATGTCGCGCCCTTGAGCCAGCGCCAGTTCGGCCGGCTCGCGCGGTGTCGCGTAGCAATTGCCGTGCACTTCGGCCCATTCCAGCAGCGCATCGGAATCGCGCAGCCGCTCGAAATCGCGCATCGTCCGGAAATGATAGTGAACACCCTCGATCTCGCTGCCGCGGCGCGGTCTGGTGGTGACCGAGACCGACAGTTCGAGGCTGGAATCGCTTTCCAGAAGGTTGCGCGCGATCGTCGACTTGCCGGCGCCGGATGGCGACGACAGGACGAGCATCAGGCCCCGGCGGCGAATGCGGGACCCTAAATCCTTGGCAACCATTGGCTACTCCAGATTCTGGATCTGTTCACGAAACTGGTCGACCACGGCCTTCAGCTCCAGCCCGATCGCGGTGACCGTAGCGGCGTTCGACTTCGAGCACAGCGTATTCGATTCGCGGTTAAATTCCTGTGCCAGAAAATCGAGCTTGCGGCCGACCGCGCCGCCGCCCTCAAGCAGCGCCCGACCAGATGCGACATGCGTATTCAGGCGGTCGATCTCTTCGCGAATATCGGCTTTGGTTGCCAGGAAAGCCGCCTCCATATGCAGCCGGCTTGCGTCCAGGTTGGCGGAAGCGTCCATCAGCAGCCTGACCTGCTCGGCGAGGCGTTCGCGGATCGCCGCTGTCTCGCGCGACGGATCCGCCTCGGCTCGCAGCGTCAGCGCCTCGATTGCGTCGATATGGCCCGCCAGCAGCAGAGCCAGTGCGGCACCTTCGCCCTGCCGCGCCTGTTCCAGTCCTTTGAGGGCCACCTCGAGCGCGGCCGTGATCGCGATGTCGAGCGCGGCGCGCACCTCTTCGGTTTCGACCGTTTCGGGAATATCGAGCACGCCGCGCAGCGAAAGCAATCCGTCGGCTGTCGCGGGGGCAACACCGAACTGCTCCTGCAACCGCTTGGCGAGCCCCGCCAGATCCTTCAGAAAAACTTCGTTGACGACTGGCTGCGCCTGCGCGCCGGCGGCTCGGCCAATGGTCAGCGTCGCCTGGAAATTACCGCGCGCAAAACGCTTCTGAAGCGTCTGCCTGACGGCCGGTTCCAGCCGCTCGAAGCCTTGCGGCAATCGCAGCCGCACCTCGACGCTCTTGCCGTTGACGGACTTGACCTCCCAGGCGATCGCGGTGCCTTCATGCTCGGCGACGGCACGTGCAAAACCGGTCATGCTCTGCAAATTCATATCGCCCACAAGTCCCTGGCACATCACTCCGAACCGGTTTTCCGGAGAAGAGCACGTGCGGCTTAAAAATGACTGCGCCGCAGGCGCGTCGAAATCGGACGCGCGGCGCTCTTCCAAATGTCAGGACGCCGCCTTGTGGGCAACGCCTTTCTTCGTCCTACTGGGCGCCCGCATCACCGCCGCCGCTGTCGTCGCCAACGTCAGCCGGCTTGTCGGCATTGCTGTCGCCAGTGCCGGTGGTATTGGCTGCCTTGGCGGCGTCATCGGCCTGCTTCTTCTGCAGCGCGCGATAGCGGGCGACGTTCTCATTGTGCTCTTCCAGCGTCGCGGCAAAGACATGCCCGCCAGTACCATCGGCGACGAAGTAGAGATCGTCGGTCTTCGACGGATTGGCCACTGCCTCCAGTGCTGCTCGACCCGGATTGGCGATTGGCGTCGGCGGCAGGCCGTTGATCACATAGGTGTTGTAGGCCGTCTGCTTCTGGATGTCCGACTGGTAGATCGGCCGGTCCGCCGGCTTGCCCTTGCCGCCGAACAGACCGTAGATGATGGTTGGGTCGGATTGCAGGCGCATGCCCTTGGCCAGCCGGTTCAGGAAGACGGCGGCAACGCGTGAACGCTCGTCACCCTTGCCCGTTTCCTTCTCGACGATCGAGGCCAGCGTGACGAACTCTTCGACATTGGCCAGCGGCAGGTCCGGCGCGCGCCGCTGCCAGACATCCTCGACCAGCTTCTTCTGATCCGCCAGCAGCTTGTCGACCATCTGCTGGCGCGTCGCACCGCGCGTGAAGCGCAGCGTGTCGGTGGCAAGGCTGCCCTCGGGGGGAGTGGTCGCCGGCATATCGCCGCTCAAGGCAGGCTCGTCGGCGATGCGCTGCAGCGCCTGCTCGACCGTCAGCCCTTCCGGAACGGTCAGCGAATACATCACCGACTTGCCACTCTTCAAAAGCTCCATGATGTCGCGCATCGAAGCTCTGGGCTTGATCTCGTACTCGCCGGCCTTCAGCGCCGAATCATTGCCGAAGGCGCGCACGCCAAGGCGGAAAACCCGGGCGTCGCTGATCAGTCCGCGTCGTTCGAGCTGTTCGGCAATATCCTGGACGCCGGTGTTCGGCTTGACCAGGAAGGTGTCGCCATTGGCCGAGGGGCCAGCTTCGGTGAATTCCTGCTTGCCAAAATACAGCGCGACGCCCGCCGCCAGAACCATCAGCATCACCAAAGAGATGACGAAGTTCATGAACACGACGACCTGGCTGCGCGACGCACGCGAGCGCTTCGGCGGCGGTGTGCCGGCTTCCGGCCGCAAGGCCTCGCTCGCCGTCTTCGGCACGATCGGACCCGATGCCGGACGCTGCCCGAATTCTCCGTTGCCCGCCGGATCTGTGTTCATTTCGCCCTACCGTTTGATCGCTCAACGAATCCCCTGCGGCAGGGTAGGGGCGAATATGGCAAAATTGACGACATGCCGAAGCGTCGCCCGGTAGTGGGACGGTCAGCCATTGTAGCGCTGGAAGACGAGCGAAGCGTTGGTGCCGCCAAAGCCGAAGGAATTGGACAGCGCAACGTCGATCTGGCGGGCGCGCGGCTTGTGGGGCACCAGGTCGATCGCGGTCTCGCGCTCCGGGTTGTCGAGGTTGATGGTCGCCGGCGCGACATTGTCTCTGATAGCGAGGATCGAAAAGATCGCTTCGGCGGCACCCGCCGCCCCCAGCAGATGGCCGATCGACGACTTGGTCGACGACATCGAAATCTTCGATGCGGCATTGCCGACAAGCCGCTCGACGGCGCCGAGCTCGATCGTGTCGGCCATGGTCGAGGTGCCGTGCGCGTTGATGTAGTCGACATCGGCAGGCGTCAGCTTGGCCCGGTTCAACGCCGCCGTCATGCAGCGGAAGGCGCCATCGCCGTCTTCGGCGGGCGCGGTGATATGATAGGCGTCGCCGGTGAGGCCGTAACCGGTCACCTCCGCGTAAATCTTGGCGCCGCGCGCCTTGGCATGTTCGAGCTCTTCAAGCACGACGACGCCGGCGCCCTCGCCCATGACGAAGCCGTCGCGGTCGCGGTCATAGGGGCGCGACGCCGTTTGCGGCGCATCGTTGCGATCGGTCGACAGCGCCCGGCATGCGGCGAAGCCGGCGATCGACAGCCGCGTCACCGGCGCTTCGGCGCCACCGGCGACCATCACGTCGGCATCGCCCCACATGATCAGCCGGGCAGCGTCGCCAATGGCGTGCGCACCGGTCGAACAGGCCGTGACGACGGCGTGGTTCGGGCCTTTCAGCCCGTGCCGGATCGAGACCTGCCCGGAGACGAGATTGATGATCTGGCCTGGGATCAAGAAAGGGCTGATGCGGCGCGGGCCGCGTTCCTTGAGGATCATCGCATTCTCGGCGATGCCTTCGATGCCGCCGATACCGGAGCCGATCAGCACGCCCGTGGCGCACTGCTCGGTATGGGTCTTGGGTTCCCAGCCGGAATCCTTCAGCGCCTCGTCGGCGGCGGCAATCCCGTACAGGATGAAGTCGCCGATCTTGCGCAATTCCTTCGGCTCGAGCACGGCCTCGGGATTGAAGGTGGCATTGCTGCCGTCACCACGCGGAATGACGTGGGCGATCTTGCAGGCAAGATCCTCCACCTCGAACTCGGTGATACGTTTGGCAGCGCTGCGGCCGGTCAGAAGTTCCTTCCAGCTGTGCTCGAAGCCCATGCCGAACGGCGACAGCAACCCAAGGCCCGTGACGACGACACGCCTCATCGCAGGTTCTCCCCGGTGATGACTGCGGAAAGCGTCAGGCCGATGCCTTGTCGATGTACTTGACCGCATCGCCGACGGTCAGGATGGTCTCGGCCGCATCGTCGGGAATCTCGACGCCGAATTCTTCTTCGAACGCCATCACGAGTTCGACCGTGTCGAGGCTGTCGGCGCCCAGATCATCGATGAAGCTCGCCTGCTCCGTCACTTTGTCGGCATCGACGCCAAGGTGCTCGATGACGATCTTCTTGACGCGCTCTGCGGTGTCACTCATTTGGGGCATCCTCGTCTTTTGTTTGTCTGTCTTCGTTAGCGGGCAGAATGCCGCTAATCAAGCTGAAAGATGGTCCTGCCGGAAACGCAACGGCTACGGACCGGTTTTTGCCCGAACCGCCGGGTTGCGGGCCGCATTACACGAAAAATAGCTGAGGTCCAAGCCGAAATGGTCTCTTTTCACAAGCCGGCAACAACTCCGCTGGACCTCGTTCAGATCATCGCCATGCCGCCATTCACATGGATGGTCTGGCCGGTGACGTAGCCGGCTTCGTTGGAGGCGAGATAGGCGACGGCGGATGCGACTTCAGCGCTGGTGCCCATGCGGCGCGTCGGGATCGCCGCCATGATCGCCTCCTTCTGCTTGTCGTTGAGCTTGCCGGTCATCGCCGATTCGATGAAGCCCGGGGCGACGCAGTTGACGGTGATGTTGCGGGTGGCAATCTCCTGCGCCAGCGATTTGGAAAAGCCGATCATGCCGGCCTTGGAGGCGCAGTAGTTGGTCTGGCCGGGATTGCCGGTGACGCCGACCACCGAGGTGATGTTGATGATGCGGCCGTGGCGGCGGCGCATCATCGGGTGGGTGAGTTCGCGGGTCAGCCTGAACACAGCGGTCAGGTTGACCTCGAGCACGGTGTCCCAGTCGGCGTCGGACATGCGCACGAACAGCCCGTCCTTGGTGATGCCGGCATTGTTGACCAGGATGTCGACACCTTCGAGATCGGCCTCCGCCTTCTGGCCGAGCGCCTTGACCTCGTCGCGGTTCGACAGGTTGGCCGGGAACAGCTTGACCCGGTCGCCAAGTTCGGCGGCCAGCGTCTCCAGTTTCTCGACGCGGGTGCCATGCAAGCCGACGATGGCGCCTTGCGCATGCAGCACCCTGGCGATCGCCTCGCCAATGCCCCCCGATGCGCCGGTGACGAGTGCCTTGCGGCCAGTCAATTCGAACATTTTTGTCTCCTGATTGAGAAGAGAACACCCTTCGCACGGGTGGGGTCAAATGGCATTCGATTAAGCAAGCGTCGCCAATGCCGCCTCGACATCAGCCGCGGAGCCGACCGACGCGGTGGCGATGTCGCGGTTGATGCGCCGCGCCAGGCCTGAAAGCACCTTTCCGGCGCCGATCTCGTAAAGCGTGGTGATGCCGTTTGCGCCGAACCATTCCACTGTCTCGCGCCAGCGCACGCGGGCAATCACCTGCTCGACCAGACGTCGCGCGATCTCGTCGGGGTCATTGGTCGGGGTGACGGTGACGTTGGAGACGATGGGAACCACCGGCGCGGCCTTCGCCACGCTCGCCAGGGCCTCGCGCATGATCTCGGCCGCCGGCGTCATCAGTGCGGAGTGGAAAGGCGCCGAAACCTGCAGCATGAGCGCCCGCTTGGCGCCCTTTTCCGTGCAAAGCCTCGCCGCCAGTTCCACTGCGGCTTTTGCGCCGGAAATGACCAGCTGGCCGCCGCCATTGTCGTTCGCCACTTGGCAGACAGAGCCCTTGCCAGCCCCTTGGGCAGCCTCGGCGCAGGCGGCTTCGACATCCGCCTGTTCCAGCCCGATGATCGCCGCCATGGCGCCCTCGCCGGCCGGCACCGCCGCCTGCATGGCATTGCCCCGGATGCGCAGCAGCCGGGCGGCATCGGCAACCGAAACGAAGCCGGCGGCCGCGAGCGCCGAATACTCGCCCAGCGAATGGCCGGCGACATAGGCGACCTTGTCCTTCAGCGCAAAGCCGCGCGATTCCAGCGCCCTGATCGCGGCCAGCGACACCGCCATCAGCGCCGGCTGCGCATTGGCGGTCAGCGTCAACGTCTCCTCCGGTCCTTCCCAGATCAGCTTCGACAGGTTTTCGCCAAGCGCATCGTCAACCTCCTGGAAGATCCTGCGCGCCTCGGGAAAGGCATCGGCGAGATCCTTGCCCATGCCGACAGCCTGGCTGCCTTGTCCAGGAAAGGTGAATGCAACGGCCATGCGAGGGCTCCCAAGGGCTGGTTTTGCTTGCCTGATAGTCGAGTTTTTCTTGCCTGTGACGCAAGGCAGGCCGCCAAGTCAAGCCCAGTTTGACCGTGCCCGGCGGCACCATCTCCGGCCGAGTGCCTGTTCCGAAAAGCTTTTTGGCGATCACTCCTGATGAAAACCGCTCACGAATCGTTTGCTGGCTCTTCTTATTTCCGCCACAGGCGCTAGCTTTGCGTGACAATTCTATGACAATCGAGTGACGTGTTTGTCGCTGGGTGGGAAGTTAAAGTGGCAAAGAGTTCGAAACGCGCCGGCAAGCCCGCGCCACAGTTCCTGGAAGACGATCCGTCCACCGGCTATCTGCCGGGCAGGAGATGGCCGGTTGTGCGCTATGGGCTGATCAGCCTGGCAATCGCGGCGGTCCTGGTGTTTGCCATCGAATTGATCGTGCGCGGCGACTTTGCCGGCACGGTTTCCTTCTTCCTGCAGCCGCTCAAGCCGGGCTGGACCACCATCGTCGTGTTTGCGCTGATCCTGATCGGCCTCGATGCCGTGCTCGGCCGCAGCCACCAGAGCCTGATGATCGTCGCGCCGCTGACGCTTTCCCTTGCCTTCGTCGGCCACCAGAAGTCGCATTATCTCGGCGATCCGCTCTATCCCACCGATTTCCTCTATGCCCGCCAGATCTTCGCGCTGCTGCCGCTCCTGGTGCGCGACCGGCCGATGACCGCGCTCGCCATGGTCGTCGGCATCGTCGGCGGCCTGTCGTTGCTCGTCTGTGGCTGGCGGCTATGGCGTCGCAAGGTTCCAGCGCTCAGCCGCAAGGGCCGCCTTGCCCGGCTGACGCTGGCGGTGCCGCTGCTCGCCTTCTTCGTTTCGATCATGGACTATGCCACCTTCTCCTGGACCAGGGACCGGCTGCAGATCATCCCGATCATGTGGGACCAGAAGGAAAACTATGCCTCCAACGGCTTTGCCCTGGCCTTCGCCCTCAACGTGCCGATGGCGCATGTCTCGGCGCCGCCGGGCTATTCCGACAAGGCAATCGCGGCGATCGACAGGACCGATGTGACCGCCTCGGTGCCGGCCGAGAAGCCCGACATCATCATCGTCATGAGCGAATCCTTCTGGGATCCGACCAAGCTGCCGGGCGTCACCATCACGCCCGACCCGATCCCCAACGTGCGGGCGCTGCGCTCGGGCTCGATGTTCTCGCCCGAATTCGGCGGCATGACCGCCAACATCGAGTTCGAGGCGCTGACCGGCTTTTCCAACGCCTTCCTGCCGGCCGGCAGCATCCCCTATCAGCAATATGTGCGCACGCCGACGCCTTCGCTCGCAACCTTCCTGAAGAGCCAGGGCTATCGGGCGCGCGCCATCCATCCTGGCACCAACTGGTTTTGGAACCGTGGCGCGGTCTATGCTGATTTCGGCTTCAACGATTTCAAATCCGAAGAGACGTTGCCGCCCTTGCAAAAGCGCGGGCCGCTGGCATCCGACGCGGCGATGACCGACGAGATCATCAGCGAGGCCGACGCCAGCGATGAACCGGTGTTTTTCTTTGCGGTCAGCCTGCAAAACCACGGCCCCTACGAGCCGAACCGCTATTACAATCCGACACACACGGTGCAGGCACCGATCAGCCAGTGGGCGCGCGAATCGCTGCTCAGCTACGCCGAGGGCTCAGCCGACGCCGACCGCGGCCTTGAACGCCTTGTCGAATGGGCGAAGAAACGCTCCCGGCCCACCGTGATCGCCTTCTTCGGCGACCATCTGCCGCCGCTGGGGCCGGTCTATGTCGAAACCGGCTTCCTGAAAGACAATGTCGCGCCGCGCAAGGAACCGACGCCGGAAGCCGCACTTGACCATCACCAGACGCCGCTGGTCATCTGGTCGAACCACTCCGGTCCGGTCGAGAACCTGGGCGCGGTGAGCCCGGCGTTCCTGCCCTATCATATCCTTACCACCGCCGGCATCACCCACCCTTACTATACCGGCTTCCTGGGTGAGATGCGCGAGCGCTACCGCGTTGTCGACCGCAACCTGTTGCTGACGCCGACGGGCGAGGCCACACCCGATTGGGCGCGGCAGAAGGAGATCGACCCGGCGATCCGCGATTTCCGCCTGCTGCAGTACGACATGATGTTCGGCAAACGCCTCGCGGCGCCGGACTTCTTCCCCGAAACGGTCGACAAAGTTGTCGCCCATACGAGTTGAGCCGATCGATCCCGTGACGATCAGGCCCGGCGCCCTCGGGTCACGCGTTCAATTCGTCAATTGCAGCTTCGAAAACTTGTTGGCGATCTGCTGGAACACGTCCGGCAGTTTGGTCGGATCGTTGACGGCATAATAGCCGCTCGGATCCGAAGCGCAGGCGCTGTAAAGCGCGCGGTTGGCGGCGGTGTCGGATTGCAGCACCATGGTGTAGATTTGCACGCCCTCGTTCTTCAATTGCGTGCAAACGCTTTTGGTCCAGCCGTCGACATTGCGCGCCGCGGCCGTCTGGTCGTCCGATCCGAAACGGCCACCTGACAGATAGCCATAGGATGTGTAGTCGGACTTCGTCGGCTGTTCGCTGGCGCCGTAGACGACGTTCTCGCCGTCCGTGAGCAACAGCACGATCTTGCTGATCCCAGGCGTCTTCCACGGCGCTGCATCGGTGTAGGGCGCGGCGGGCGACAGCACTCGCATGCCCCACGACAGGCCCTCGGAGACATTGGTGCCCGAACCGTTCCACTCGGTCATCTCGCTTGCTGCCTTGCGCAGCTTGTCGAAATCGTCGGTCAGGGGAACGACGGGTGTGGGGCAAGCGCGGTTCGGGCCGACGGTGATGGGGGTGCCCGTCTCGGTGATGAGCTCGTTGGCGGGCGCAACATATTTGGCGACCTTTTCCTTGGCAGACTTGCCGGGCGTCACCAAATCGCCGACGAGATCGCTGAGATCGATGCCAAGAAGGTTGCCTTTCTGCTTGGCGAGCTTGGTCTTGTCGTAGCCGTCGTCGAGATAGGAATTGTTGTAGTATCTCGCCGCATTGCCGCAGGAGGCAGACGGCTTCTGGGCAACTTCCGGATCGTCCGGCGCAAAATACGGAACGAACAGCGTGTCGGGCTTGTCCTGGTCGGGTGGGGTGTCGGAAATGTTGTAAGCGCCCGGTCGCGCCTCGACGCAGCCCTTCCATCCGGTGTTGTTCCATCCGGGCTCGGTCCATCCGGTCAGCTTGAGCTGCTTGAAAAGCGCCATATGATTGGGACGCTTGCCGTCGATGACCGGGAAATTGACGCCGTTGGTGGAGGACTTGCCGTCCATGTCGATCCAAGACGGATCGAATTCGTCGCCATCGACATTGACGGCCGTGACGAACGGAACCAGCGAGGCGCGGATCTCGCGCGTCGGCGATTTTGTCGCCTCAAGCGTGTCGAGCAATGATTTGGTCGCCGTCCTCAACGCCGTCATGCGCGCGCCGGCCATGGAGCCGGTGTTGTCCAGCACCAGCACGACTTCGAGTTGGTTGTTCGATTCGACGGCGGAGGCATCGACCTCGATGTGCTTGTCCTTGCCGAACAGGAAGGCGAAGTTGAGATTGACGTCGGCTGAGGCAACCGCCTTTGTCTTGACGAAGTTGATGCCCCTGTCGACGGTCAGCGTCGCCTTCGCATTGCCGAGTTCGCCATGGCCGGCGATGTTGGCCTGGAAATAGCGGTCAAAAGCGTCATTGCGGGTGATGTCGAGATCGCCGAGATGCGAAGAGGCAAGGTTTGCCGCATCAAGGGCATTCTGCAGGTTGCTCTTGGCCAGCATGAGAGTGGAGACATCGGTGGCGAAGGCGATAGCCGTGATGATGGCCGGCAACCCCAGTCCCATCACAAGCGTAAAATTGCCGCTCGTCGAGCGCCAGAACTTGTTGAGAAGCATCCTTACCCCCGGAAATGCTTGCCGCTTTTGTACGCGGGTTATCCTGGCTTCTCGCCTCCCATGATGAATCGACCGTTGACGGCGGGGTTTCAACTCCACACAACCTGACAGTGTGGTTAAGGCCTGATTGCCAGAACCACAAAGCCCGGCCGTTGTTGCTGCTTGATTTTTCCGTCCCTGCGACACGAGGGAATGCCGCTTGCGCTTGCGTTATGGGCGGATTGCTGTATAGACGCCCCCAATCTGCCGGTCCCAGCTGGGGGCTGAACGGAGGGCCGGAGGTTTTTTCGAAAACCTTCGTGTGAAGCCAGAAGCGCTTCCGCCTCCCGTGTCTCCGCTCTCGACCGTCTCGTCATGCTCCTTTCTTCCCCGTGCCCTTCGAGGGTTTGCGGGTCAGAGAAGTTGCAGAGGCTTTTGCCGCCGGGAACCGGGAGAGAAACGAAGAAAGGCACTGATACACTATGGCTCTCTACGAACATGTGTTTCTTGCCCGGCAGGACCTCTCGCAGCAGCAGGTCGATGCGCTTGTCGAACAGTACAAGGGCGTCATCTCCGCGAATGGCGGGTCCGTCGGCCGGGTCGAGAACTGGGGACTGAAGTCCCTCACCTACCGGGTCAACAAGAACCGGAAGGCTTACTACACGCTGATGGACCTGAATTGCCCGCCGGCCGCGCTCAACGAGATGGAGCGCCAGATGGGCCTGTCCGAAGACGTGCTGCGTTTCCTGACCATCAAGGTCGAGGCGCATGAGGAAGGCCCGTCGGCCATGATGCAGAAGCGCGAAGAGCGCTCGGAACGCGGCGGCTTCGGCGACCGTGACCGTGGCGATCGTGGCCCGCGCTCGTTCGGCGACCGTGATCGCGGCGACCGTGGCGATCGTCCGCCGCGCTCGTTCGGCGACGCCGGTGCCGATCGTGGTCCGCGCCGTCCGCGCGAAGGCTTTGAAGGGGGTGCAGAATAATGGTCGACATCAACCAGATCCCGACCCGGCGCCCGTTCCATCGCCGCCGCAAGACCTGCCCGTTCTCCGGCGCCAACGCGCCCAAGATCGACTACAAGGACGTGCGTCTGCTGCAGCGCTACATTTCCGAGCGCGGCAAGATCGTGCCGTCGCGCATCACCGCCGTCAGCCAGAAGAAGCAGCGCGAACTCGCCAAGGCGATCAAGCGCGCCCGCTTCCTCGGCCTGCTGCCCTACGTGGTTCGCTAAGGCCTTTTAATTGATCATGATCTCTTCCGAAAGCCGGTATCCACTTTTCGGGATCATGGTCTAGCCAGCGGGCGGCTTGCCGCCCGCTTTTTACCGGCCGTGACGGGCGCGACCGGGTCGACGACAAAATCCCGAGTTGGATTTCGAAAAGAGATCCTAACTGCCTGAACAGGCAGGACAGCGACACCGGCGCCAAGGCGCGCCCCAAGCTTCCTGACCTGTTCCCAAGACATTCGGCGTCGATCCCAATGATTGGCGCCCAACCGAAGGAACAAAACCATGGAAGTCATTCTTCTCGAACGCGTTTCCCGCCTCGGCCAGATGGGCGATACCGTCAAGGTCAAGGACGGCTTTGCCCGTAACTTCCTGCTGCCGCAGGGCAAAGCGCTGCGCGCCAACGAAGCCAACAAGAAGAAGTTCGAAGGCCAGCGCGCCCAGCTCGAAGCCCGCAACCTCGAGCGCAAGTCGGAAGCCACCGAGGTCGCCGAAAAGCTCGACGGTAAGAGCTTCATCGCCGTGCGTTCGGCTGGCGAAACCGGCCAGCTCTACGGCTCGGTGTCGACCCGTGACATCGCGGATCTGTTGACGGCGGAAGGTTTCACGGTCAACCGCAACCAGATCCTGCTCAACCAGCCGATCAAGACCATCGGCCTCACCAATGTGGCGATCGCGCTGCATCCGGAAGTCGAGGTCACGATCACGCTCAACATCGCCCGTACGGCCGACGAGGCCGAACGCCAGGCCGAGGGCGAGACGCTGACCACCGCCGAAGCCATCTACGGCGACGACATCAACGACAATGCCCGGCCGGAAAACTTCTTCGACCCGAACACCGAGTTCGAAGGCGGCGAAGACAACGCCTGACGATTTGAGTTGCCGGTGCGCCCCGCCGGGGCGTGCCGCACTTTAGCTTCCCAGTCGGCCTCAGCCATACTGGACCAATGCCCGGGTCTCTCGCCCGGGCATTTTTGTGCCAAATGGAACTTTTCGAACCCCTATATATTGTTGCAGACTATAGCGTCGCGCGTCCTTTGGACGCTGTAGAGCTTTGGTTTGGCTCATGATCCCATTGGTTTCGGGGTCACGCGCCAAGACAGCCTGTCTGGCCGAGAGGGGATATTTGGTCATGAATATTCTGTTGAAGCGCGTTCTCGACCGCCTGGTGCGCACCGGCAATCTCAAGGTAACCGGGCCCAAGGGCTCGACAGTGGTGTTCGGAGACGGCAGCGGCGAGCCGGTGCACATGCACATCAAGACCGCGCATGCCGAGCGCGCCATCACCTTCGATCCGATGCTGGCGGTGCCGGAATCCTACATGGACGGCGAACTCGACATTCTCGAAGGTGGCGTGCTGGGTGTGATGCGCATCGCCTTCCAGAACATGGGCAGCGGCGGCATCGACGCCACCTGGTCGAAAGCCATCGAAGGCCTGCGCCATGCCTTCCGCCGCCTGCAGCAGATCAACACCGCTTCGCGCTCGCGCCGCAACGTGCAGCGCCACTACGACCTGTCGGGGGACCTCTACCGGCTCTTCCTCGATGACGACATGCAGTATTCCTGCGCCTATTTCGAGCAGCCGGACATGACGCTCGACGAAGCGCAGGCCGCCAAGAAACGCCACATCGCCGCCAAGCTCAGGCTGAAGGCGGGCCAGACGGTGCTCGACATTGGTTCCGGCTGGGGTGGGCTCGGCCTCTATCTCGCCAAGGCGTTCGACGTCGACGTGCAAGGCGTGACGCTGTCAACCGAACAGCATGGCGTCGCCACCGACCGCGCGCACGCGCAAGGGTTGGAAAGCCGCGTGCATTTCGAGCTCAAGGACTACCGCGAGCTCAACGAGCGTTTCGACCGCATCGTTTCGGTCGGCATGTTCGAACATGTCGGCGTCAACCACTTCCGCACCTTCTTCGACAAGAGCGCGACACTGCTCAAGCCGGATGGCGTCATGCTGTTGCACACGATCGGCCGCTCCGGCGTGCCGTGGGCGACCAGCGCCTTCATCCGCAAATACATCTTCCCGGGCGGCTATATCCCCGCGCTCTCCGAAGTCATGCCGGCGATCGAGAAGTCGGGTCTGGTCGTCACCGACATCGAAATCCTGCGCCTCCACTATGCCGACACGCTGAAGCACTGGGGCGAGCGCTTCGCCGCCAACCGCGACAAGGCCAAGGCGATCTACGACGAGCGCTTCTGCCGCATGTGGGAGTTCTACCTGGCCGCTTCGGAAGCCGCTTTCCGCTGGCAGGATCTCGTGATCTTCCAGATCCAGCTCGCCAAGAAGAACGACACCTTGCCGATGACGCGCGACTACATGGCCAAATGCGAGAAGGCGCTTGAGATGCGCGATATGGGACACCGTGAAACGGCTCCCATCAATCCCATCAAAAAGAGCCCGGCTGCTAAGCCAGCTCGCCGCCGCAAGGTTGCGGACTAAAGCGCGTCGCGTTTGAACGGACCCATGCGACGCGCTTTAGGTCTTTGTTTTATGCATGTCGTTCTCCCAAAACCGGGGCCACTTTTGGGCGACATGTATTAGAAATACTATTGCCACTTGCCATTGCCCGCCCCTGCCCTGAAAAAGGTCCCGTGACCGCCACCGGACCTTTTTTCATGACCTACGTCCTCTACGTCGCTGCCGCTCTGGCCGAGATCGCCGGCTGCTTTTCGTTCTGGGCCTGGTGGCGGCTGGAGAAGTCGCCGCTGTGGTTGCTTCCCGGTCTCGCCTCGCTCGCTCTGTTCGGCTTCCTGCTGGCGCTGGTCGATGCCAATGCCGCCGGCCGCGCCTACGCCGCCTATGGCGGCATCTACATCGCGGCGTCGCTTGGCTGGCTGTGGTTGGTGGAGGGCGTGCGCCCCGACCGCGGGGATCTTGCCGGTGCAGCGCTCTGCATTGTCGGCGCCTCCGTGATCCTCATCGCGCCACGCGGAGCCTAAACATGGAGTTGCCGGCCCCACTTCGCCAGGGCGTCGAGCGCTTGCTCGAAAACGTTCCATTGGCGACACTGAAGCAGGCGGCAAAAACGCTGTCCGACCGCTACCGCGCCGAGTTACGCGACGGCCGGCTGCATATGGCGCAGGACGTGGCCGTGCGAGCCTATCTGGCGACGCGGCTGCCGGCGACCTACGCCGCCGTCCGCGCCAGCCTCGACGCGCTGAGCGACGCCAGGCCCGGCTTTCAACCCAAGAGCCTGCTCGACGTCGGCGCCGGCCCTGGTACGGTGCTTTGGGCCACCACCGACCTGTGGCCCGATCTCGAACAGGCGGTGCTGTTCGAAGCCAGCGCCGCGGTGCGCAAGGTCGGCGAGACGCTTGCCGCCGGCGCAATTGCCGCCCGAACCAGATGGCTGGCCGGCGACGCCACCATCGACCTTGCCGACCTCGAGCCGGCCGATCTGGTCACTTGCGCCTATGTGCTCGATGAAATTGTCCCTGCGTCTCTGCCAAAGCTCATCGGTCGGTTGTGGCAACTCACTGGCGATACGCTGCTGGTCATCGAGCCGGGCACGCCGGCCGGATGGCAGCGCATCCTCGCCGTGCGCCGGCAACTGATCGAGGCGGGCGCGCATGTGCTTGCGCCTTGCCCGCATCAGGCGCCCTGCCCGCTCGCCCCGCCCGACTGGTGCCATTTTTCCCGCCGCGTCGCCCGCTCGCGCCTGCACCGGCTGGCCAAGGATGCCGACGTGCCATGGGAGGACGAGAAGTTCATCTATGTCGCCGCCTCGCGACAGCCGGCTCCTTCCCTTCGGGCACGGGTCATTGCGCCGCCAAAATCCGGATCCGGCAAGGTGTTGCTGAAACTTTGCGAGAGCAACGGCAGTGCCGGCGAGAGGCTGTTCACCAAGCGCGACGGCGAGACGTTCAAGGTCGCGCGGCGGTCGGACTGGGGCGACGTTCTGGAGATTTGACCGGCACAATTGTTCTTGCTTCGTTCTTGTTTTTCGTGTAAATTGTTACCTTGCCGAGTCAACTGAAATCGGGGCACGGGAATTCTGTCCTGTGGACGATTTGTTGTTCCTGTGAACAAGCGAGCATTGATGTTGGTTGGCATCGACACTGTTGCAGATAAGTCAGCACTGACTTTTCCCATTCTGGTATCGAAAAAGCCGGGATCGGAATCGGGGATATCATGGCAGAAGCAGCGCGAAAATTCGGCGTCGCGGAAACACCGCTCTATCGCGAAGCACCGAACAACATCGAGGCCGAGCAGGCGCTGCTCGGCGCCATCCTCGTCAACAACGACGCCTTCTACCGCGTCTCGGACTTCCTGAAGGCCAGCCATTTCTACGAGCCGCTGCACCGCAAGATCTATGAGGTGGCGTCAGAGTTCATCCGCATGGGCAAGGTGGCGACGCCGATCACGCTAAAAACCTTCCTGCCGGCCGACGAGAAGGTCGGCGACATGACGATGGCGCAATATGTCGTGCGGCTGGCGGTGGAAGCCGTCACCGTCGTCAACGCCACCGACTATGGCCGCGCCATCTATGACCTTGCGACGCGCCGCGCGCTGATCACCGTCGGCGAGGACATGGTCAACATCGCCTATGACGCGCCGGTCGACATGGCGCCCACCGAACAGATCGAGGATGCCGAGCGGCGGCTGTTCGAGCTGGCCGAAAACGGCCGCTACGACGGCGGTTTCGAAAGTTTTTCCGATGCGTTGAAGAACGCCGTCGACATGGCCAGTGCGGCCTATATGCGCGATGGCCACCTCTCCGGTATTGCCACCGGCCTGCGCGATCTCGACCACCGCATGGGCGGCTTGCAGCCATCGGATTTGATCATCATCGCCGGCCGCCCGGGCATGGGCAAGACATCGCTGGCCACCAACATCGCCTACAATATCGCTGCCGCCTATGAGCCCGCCCAGCAGGCCGACGGCTCCGTCAAGGCAGCCAATGGCGGCGTCGTCGGCTTCTTCTCGCTCGAAATGTCGTCGGAGCAATTGGCCACCCGCATCATCTCCGAGCAGACCGAGATCCCATCGTCGAAAATCAGGCGCGGCGACCTGACGGAAGCCGATTTCGGCAAGCTTGTCGCGTACACGCAGGAGAACCACAAGCGCCCGCTCTACATCGACCAGACGGGTGGTATTTCGATTGCCCAGCTCGCGGCTCGCGCCCGCCGCCTCAAGCGCCAGCGCGGGCTGGATCTGATGGTCATCGACTATATCCAGCTCATGCAGGGTTCGTCCGCAAAGGCGTCGCAGAACCGCGTCCAGGAAATCACCGAGATCACCACAGGATTGAAGGCGCTCGGCAAGGAGCTTGGCGTGCCGATCATCGCGCTCTCACAGCTCTCGCGTCAGGTCGAAAGCCGCGACGACAAGCATCCTCAGTTGTCCGACTTGCGCGAATCGGGCTCGATCGAGCAGGACGCCGACGTGGTGCTCTTTGTGTACCGCGAGGAATATTACATCAAAAACAAGGAGCCGGAGAAAGGCACGCCCGAGCACCTCGCCTGGGAAACAAAGATGATCGAGGTCCAGGGCAAGGCCGAAGTGATCATTGCCAAGCAGCGCCATGGACCGACTGGCACTGTCAGCCTTGCCTTCCAGGGCGAATTCACCCGCTTCTCCGACCTTGCCGAAGAGCATCACCTGCCGGAAAGGTTCGAGTGACCTCTTGAGAAAGGTCTCTTTCCTTCGCCAGGCAGCATCCGACTGATGGCCAAATCGCGCGTTCAGTTCATCTGCCAGAATTGCGGATCGGTGCACCAGCGCTGGGCCGGCAAATGCGACGCCTGCGGCGAGTGGAACACACTCGTCGAGGAAGGCACGTCCGGCGGCATCGGCTCGGGACCGGCCAACACGCGCAATGCCCGCAAGGGCCGCGCGGTGGTGCTGACCACGCTGTCGGGCGACATCGAGGACGCGCCGCGCATCATCTCGGGCATCGGCGAGCTCGATCGCGCCACCGGTGGCGGCTTCGTGCGCGGCTCGGCGCTGCTGGTCGGCGGCGATCCCGGCATCGGCAAATCGACGCTGCTCACCCAGGCCGCAGCTGCACTGGCGTCAAAAGGCCACCGCGTCGTCTATGTCTCGGGCGAAGAGGCCGTCGCGCAGATCAGGCTACGGGCGCAGCGGCTCGGTGTTGCCGCCGCCCCAGTGGAACTTGCAGCCGAGACCAATGTCGAGGACATCCTGGCCACCATCGCCGACGGCAAGCGGCCGGACCTGGTGATCCTCGACTCGATCCAGACGCTGTGGACCGACCTCGCCGATTCGGCGCCAGGCACCGTCACCCAGGTGCGCGCCGCCGCCCAGGCGATGATCCGCTATGCGAAATCCACGGGTGCGGCGATCGTCCTGGTCGGCCATGTCACCAAGGAAGGCCAGATCGCCGGGCCACGCGTCGTCGAGCATATGGTCGACGCCGTGCTCTACTTCGAGGGCGAAGGCGGCCATCACTTCCGCATCCTGCGCACGGTGAAGAACCGCTTTGGACCGACCGACGAGATCGGCGTCTTCGAAATGTCGGACAAGGGCCTGCGCGAGGTTGCCAACCCGTCCGAGCTTTTCCTTGGCGAGCGCCATGCGAAATCGCCCGGTGCCGCGGTTTTCGCCGGCATGGAGGGCACGAGGCCGGTGCTGGTCGAGATCCAGGCACTGGTCGCGCCGTCCTCGCTCGGCACGCCGCGCCGCGCCGTCGTCGGCTGGGACGGCGCCCGGCTGTCGATGATCCTGGCGGTTCTCGAAGCCCATTGCGGGGTGCGCTTCGGCAGCCATGATGTCTATCTCAACGTCGCCGGCGGCTATCGCATTTCGGAGCCCGCGGCCGATCTGGCGGTGGCGGCGGCACTGGTTTCCTCGCTCACCGGTCTTGCCCTTCCCGCCGATTGCGTCTATTTCGGCGAAATCAGCCTTTCGGGCGCCGTGAGGCCGGTTGCGCATGCGCAACAGCGCCTCAAGGAAGCCGAAAAGCTGGGTTTTGGAAGCGCGGTTCTGCCCTTGGGCAGCGAGGAACTTGCCGGGGGGATCGGGGCCGGTGCTTTCCAGCCGACCGAGCTTGCCGACCTCGTGGCACGCATAGCCGGCTCACGCCGAAGCCGCGTGGACGAGCAAGATTAGAGCATCGGACCCGAAAGTGGGAACCGGTTTTGGGAAAACCCGATGCTCCGCGCTATAATGCGGCTCATGGAGTGGGGCGAAAGACATGCCGATTACGCTGCTTGACGGAATTCTCGTCGGCTTCACCCTGGTCTCGGCGATGCTCGCCATGGTTCGCGGCTTTTCGCGCGAAATCCTGTCCGTCGTCTCCTGGGCAGCGGCGGCAGCGGCGGCGTTCTTCTTCTACAAGCCGGTCCTGCCTTACCTCAAGCCTTACATCGACAACGAAAAGATCGCCATGGCGGCTGCCGCCGGCATCGTCTTCGTCATTGCGCTGATCGTCGTCTCGGTCATCACCATGAAGCTCGCCGACTGGATCATCGATTCCAGGATCGGCGCACTCGACCGCACGCTGGGCTTCCTCTACGGCGCGGCACGCGGCATTCTGGTCGTTGCCGTCGCGCTGCTGTTCTTCAACTGGCTGGCTGGCGCCAAGGCACCGGCCTGGGTCACGGATGCCAAGTCGCGGCCGTTGCTGGAACAGATCGGCGCCAAGCTCGAAAGCCTGCTGCCCGAGGATCCGGAAAACGCCATCCTCAAGAAGCTCAATCCGAATCAGCCGGCTGCCGAGACGCCCGCGGCTCCGGACGCACCGGCGGCGGATGCTCCGGCAGGTGGCGACGATGCCAATACGCCCGCTCCGGACGATGACGCCGCAACACCGCCCGCGGACAACGCCCCGGCCAATCCAGCACCAGCTGCACCGGCAAACTGACGCCCGGAACGGGCGCCGTGAACTGACGATGGTGTGAACGGCTGCACGGTGTGCGTTGCTTTCGACGCGAACCCGCATTATATGGCGATTTTAGCGGAGCTTAAGATGGCAGACGCAGACGACGTGCTTTCCGCCGAGGCCGACGACCATTTCCACGACGAATGCGGCGTGTTCGGCATCTTCGGCCGGCAGGATGCGGCAGCCATCGTCACACTTGGCCTGCATGCGCTGCAGCATCGCGGCCAGGAAGCCGCCGGTATCGTTTCCTATGACGGCACCCAGTTCCATGTCGAACGCCATGTCGGCCTGATCGGCGACACCTTCACCAAGCAGCGCGTCATCGACAGCCTGCAAGGCAACCGCGCCATCGGCCATACGCGCTACGCCACCACGGGCGGCGCCGGCATGCGCAACATCCAGCCCTTCTTCGCCGAACTGGCCGATGGCGGCTTTGCCGTCGCCCACAACGGCAACCTGACCAACGCCATGACCGTGCAGCGCGCGCTGCAGAAGCAGGGCGCGATCTTCTCGTCCACCTCCGACACCGAGACGCTGTTGCACCTTGTCGCCACCAGCAAGGAGCGCGATTTGAACTCGCGTTTCATCGACGCGGTGCGCCAGGTCGAGGGCGCCTTCTCGCTGGTGGCGATGACATCCAAGAAGATGATCGGCTGCCGCGATCCGCTCGGCATCCGGCCGCTGGTGCTCGGCGATCTCGACGGAGCCTGGATCCTGGCGTCCGAAACCTGCGCGCTCGACATCATCGGCGCGCGTTTCGTGCGCGATCTCAAGCCCGGCGAGATGGTCGTCGTCACGTCCAAGGGCATTGAAAGCCTGTTCCCGTTCGAGCCCCAGAAGACCCGCTTCTGCATTTTCGAATACGTCTACTTCGCCCGGCCGGATTCCTCGGTCGAAGGCCGCAACGTCTATGAGGTGCGCAAGCGCATCGGCGCCGAACTGGCGCAGGAAAGCCCGGTCGAGGCCGACATCGTCGTGCCGGTGCCGGATTCCGGCACCCCGGCGGCGATCGGCTTTTCGCAAGCCGCCGGCATTCCCTTCGAGCTCGGCATCATCCGCAACCACTATGTCGGCCGGACCTTCATCCAGCCGGGCGATTCGATCCGCCACATGGGCGTCAAGCTGAAGCACAACGCCAACCGCCGCATGATCGAGGGCAAGCGCGTGGTGCTGGTCGACGACAGCATCGTGCGCGGCACCACCAGCCAGAAGATCGTGCAGATGGTGCGCGACGCCGGCGCCAAGGAAGTGCACATGCGCATCGCCTCGCCGCCGACGCGCGCCTCCTGCTTCTATGGTGTCGACACGCCGGAAAAATCGAAGCTTCTGGCATCGCGCATGTCGGTGGAAGAAATGGCCGAGTTCATCCGGGTCGATTCACTCGGCTTTCTCACCATCGATGGCCTTTATCGCGCCGTCGGCGAGGCCAGCCGCGACAACGACCAGCCGCAATTCTGCGATGCCTGCTTCACCGGCCAGTACCCGACCCGCCTGCTCGACTTCGAAGGCCACGACAATGTGCGCACGCTGTCGCTGCTGGCGACGAGCGGGTCTTAGGATTGCCGGACCGTCATCTGCGTTAGTCAAATTCCCGGAATCCATCGCATGACCCTCGACCTTACCGGCCGCGTTGCGGTCGTCACCGGCGCCTCGCGCGGCATCGGCTATTTCATCGCCAAGGACCTGGCTGCCGCCGGCGCGCATGTCATCGCGGTTGCGCGCACCGTCGGCGGGCTGGAAGAGCTCGACGATCAGATCAAGGCGGCCGGCGGCCAGGCGACGCTGGTGCCGCTCGACCTCGCCGATATGGCCGGCATCGACCGGCTGGGCGGCGCCATCCATGAACGCTGGGGCAAGCTCGACATTCTCGTCGCCAATGCCGCCGTGCTCGGCGTCATCTCGCCGATAGGCCATGTCGAGGCGAAAACGTTCGAGAAGGTGATGACCATCAACGTCATCTCGACATGGCGGCTGATCCGCTCGGTCGACCCGCTGCTGCGGCTCTCCGACGCCGGCCGCGCCATTTTGCTGTCCGCGAATTCGGCCCACTCGGCGCGCGCCTTCTGGGCCCCCTACGCGGCATCAAAGGCTGCGGTCGAGACGATGATGCGCTCCTGGGCGCATGAGACGCAAAGCCTGCCGCTCAGGGTCAACGCCGCCGACCCAGGCGCCACCCGCACCGCGATGCGCGCCCAGGCGGTGCCTGGCGAGGATCCCGCAACACTGCCGCACCCCTCGGAGGTCGCCAAACTTATCGTGCCGCTGGCCAGCCCGGACCTGAAAGAGACCGGACTGATCTTCCAGGCCAAGCACAACCGCTTTGTCGCCTATCGTCAGCCGGAATAGCTGCTTTTTTGCCGGAAGATTTTCGGCACTGCCGACGTTCTTCGA
Source organism: Mesorhizobium kowhaii (assembly GCF_003253745.1). Classification (GTDB taxonomy): domain Bacteria; phylum Pseudomonadota; class Alphaproteobacteria; order Rhizobiales; family Rhizobiaceae; genus Mesorhizobium; species Mesorhizobium kowhaii. The sequence goes on along the minus strand of NZ_MZXV01000085.1, from coordinate 208,780 downwards.
ATGTCAGACATTCGAACCCTGAACGGAGGACACCATGCGCAGAGTGCTTCTCGCCACCGCCGCCGCCCTGATCGCAGCCGCGGGCGCTGCCGATTCGCAAGACGCAACGATGAGCTTCTTCGTCACCAGCGTTGGCTCCTGCAAGGGTGCCGACCTCGGCGGCCTCAAGGGTGCGGACGCGCATTGCGCCTCGCTGGCGGAAGCCGCCGGCGTCAACGGCAAGAGCTGGGCCGCCTATCTGTCGACCAGCGACACCGACGCGCGCGACCGCATCGGCAAGGGGCCGTGGGTGAACGCCAAGGGTGTGAAGATCGCCGACGACGTCGCCTCATTGCACAGCGACACCAATGGCATCACCAAGCAGACGGCTCTGAACGAGAAGGGCGAAGTGGTCAACGGCCGCGGCGACACGCCAAACCGGCACGACGTGCTGACCGGCTCCAAGCCCGACGGCACGAGGATCGCCGACCAGACCTGCGGTGACTGGACGCTGAGCGGCGCCGAAGGCGCAGCCATGATGGGCCATCACGACCGCACCGGCCTCGACGATTCGGCGGCTGCCAAATCCTGGAACTCCTCGCACGCGTCGCCGGGCGGCTGCAGCCAGGAGGCGCTGAAAGGCACCGGCGGTGACGGCCTGGTCTATTGTTTTGCCACCAACTGAGCCCGCTTGGACCTCAGGAATTGGGACTAGAATCCACCGTATCATCACGCGGCTGTGATGTGACGGTGGAAGGCTGCGCGGCGGTCATGCTTTCGTCATTTCCATGGAGTTGGTAGAAGTAACGACTCCCGCAACAGACGCCCTGGCTGGGCAGAACAAGGAAATTCCCCATGGCTTCGACCGTAGCGTTGGTCTGGTATCTGGTAATCGCCGGCCCGCAGGGCGGCATGGTCGTGCTGCCCAGCACCTTCGACAAGCGCGAACAGTGCACCGCCGCCATCACCGAATATCAGAAGCAGCCGACACCGACCGGCTGGTCGGTGCAATGCGTGCCGAGCGCCTCGCCCTTCACCGACGAGGGCGACGCCGAAGAGCCGGCGGCGCAGTAAGCATCAGGCGCACGAGATCCGTGGCCGGCGGCCGCGGATTTCGTGGCGTTTCAGCGCCGTGTGCTCACCGTAAGCTCCGGCTTGCTGTTGATGGTCTGGAACACCACGCAATAGCGCTCGGTCAGCTTCAGCAGCGAGTCTATCCGCTCCTGCGGCTCGTCGGTGTCGAGACTGAAATTGAGCCGGATGGCGCGAAAGCCGACCGGCGCATCCTTGGCGACACCGAGCGTGCCGCGAAAATCAAGGTCGCCTTCGGCTTCTACCGTGGCGGCGCCGAGCTTGAACTCCAACGCCGTCGCCACCGCCTTCAGCGTCACCCCGGCGCAGGCCACCAGCGCCTCCAGCAGCATGTCGCCCGAGCAGAGCTCGAGCCCTGAGCCACCGGTCGCGGGATGCAGCCCGGCGATTGTAATCGCCCTGCCCGTCTCCACCTTGCAGGCAACCGACTGGTCGTCGATCGACCCTTTGGCGCGAAGCGTGATCAGCGCCTGCGAAGCGTCGTCGCGATAGGCCTGCTTCAGCGGCGCCTGCATGGCCTTCAGTTCGGTGGCATCCATTTTCGTTCCTTTCGACAGTCTTCGGTGCCTTCTTAGCATTGTGTTGCGAGGTATGTGCAGACCCTTGGATGCGCTGGAGGACAGCGCAAAGGAACGCGGCGCCAGGAGACACAGACCATTGCCACAAGCCATTTCCTTTGACTTCGATCGCCTCGGCCATACCTATGCGACAGTCGTTCCCGGAGGCGTCATGCGTACCAGGCTGAAACTCATTCCCGCCATCCTGCTGATACTCACCGCTCTCGTGCAACCCGTCTTGGCCGAAACAGCCGAGCGCCCTGCGCCGACGGATGGCGTGCTGTCGTTGCTGCCGCCCGCGCAGACCACGGACCATTCGATCACCATCGCCGGGCGCAGCCTGCAATATCAGGCTACGGCCGGCACGCTGTCGCTGCTTTCCGGCAAGGGCGAGGTCACGGCGGAGATCTTCTATGTCGCCTACACGCTGCGATCGCCGGCGGGCGCGGTGAAAGACTCGCGGCGCCCGATCACCTTCGTGTTCAACGGTGGCCCGGGAGCCGCGTCCGCCTATCTGCATATCGGCGCGCTCGGACCGCGCGTGATAGCCACCGGAACCGAGGGGGAATTCCTGCCTTCGCCGCAAAAACTCATCGACAATCCGGACAGTTGGCTCGACATGACCGACCTCGTCTTCGTCGATCCGGTCGGAGCCGGCTACAGCCGCGAGGCACCGGGCCAGGACACGCACGACTTCTGGGGTGTCAACCAGGATGCCAGTTCAATGGGGGCTTTCATCCGGCTCTATCTTGCTCAGAACAGCCGCACCGGATCTCCGTTGTTCCTCGCCGGGGAAAGCTATGGCGGGTTCCGGGCGGCGCTGCTCGCCAGGACACTGCAAGAGGATATCGGCATCAGTCCAAGCGGCATCTTGCTGATCTCGCCAGCGCTCGAATTCATGCTTGTCCAGCCCGACGAATTCGAGCCGCTGCATTGGGCGCTCGAACTTCCCTCGCTGGCGGCGGTGCGCCTGCACGCCGAAGGCATTGGTGACGAGGCGCTGCGGGAGAAGCTCGCCGAGGTCGAGCACTACGCGTTGGGCGATTACCTTGCGGCTCTCGCCAGCGGGCTGGAGCAAGGCGGGCGGCTGGCGAGCCAGCGCGTGGCGGAGATCACCGGCCTGCCGCTCGACCTCGTCCAGCGGAACTTCGCCCGCATCCCGACCGGACTGTTCGCAAGGGAGTTCGCCCGCGCCAGCGGCAATGTGCTCAGTCCTTATGACGGCACGATCGCGACTGCCGATATCGCGCCGGAGAGCGCCGGCATTGCCGGTCCGGATCCGGTGCTCGACCGCAGCGTCCCGGCACTGACCTCGGCTTTCGTCGGCTACGCCCGTGACGAACTGAATTTCCACACCGATGTCAGCTACCGGTTGCTCAACGGCGATATCAGCCACAATTGGGATTACGGCATCTCGCGGCAAGGCTATGCCGGCGTGATGGATGATCTGCAGCGAGCGCGCTCGCTGAACCCTGCGCTCGGCGTGGTCATCGTCAATGGCTACACCGACCTTGTCACGCCTTACCTGGCTTCGCGCTACTTGGTGAGCCAGATCCCGTCACTCGCCAACGCCAAGCCCATCCGTCTCGATGTCGTCGAGGGCGGGCACATGATGTATTTCAGACCCGACGGTCGTCGCCGCGCTGAAAGAGGCCGCTTCGGAACTCTACCAGCCGACGCAGTAAGGTTCGCAACGCAGCTCGCCAAGGAACCCCTGCCCCAACGCAAGCATGAGGCTGGCGTAGCGCTGCGCCGGCTTTCGCCCGTATAGCTTGGTGCCAGAGAGCTGACTTCCCAGGCTCTTTACATCGCTCCTCGCAGCATTTCTGTCGCCTCCCGCACCCTAGGTTCCGCGCCTTATGGCCGATGTCGCCATTCTTGAAACACGCGAAAGGGTCCTTGCCGGGATCCTGCTGACGGGGGCGGCCTATTTCCTGTTTTCGACGCAGGATGCCTCGATCAAGCTGCTGGTCACCGGCATGACGGTCTGGCAGATCATGTTCTTTCGCAGCATCACCATTCTCGGCGCCTGCGCGGCGATCGGCGGGCGACGGCTGTTTGCCGACACGGTGCGATCGCCGATCGTGCGGCCGATGCTGGTGCGCAGCGCCTTCACGCTCGCCGCCTGGCTTTGCTACTACAATGCCGCGCGCAGCCTGCAGCTCGCCGAACTGACCACCGTCTATTACGCGGCACCGATCATCGTCACCGTGCTTTCGGTGGCGATGCTCGGCGAAAAGGTGCCGATGCTGCGCTGGCTTGCGGTGCTGATCGGCTTTGCGGGCGTCTTCGTCGCTTGCGACCCGACCCATCTCGGCCTGTCCGTGCCGGTGCTGCTGGTGCTGGCGGCCGCCGGTCTGTGGGGTATCGCCATCGTGCTCTTGCGCAAGACCGCGCTTGCCGAACGCTCGATGATCCAGCTTCTCCTCAACAACTTCTATTTCCTGCTCTTTTCGGCGGGGCCGGCGCTGCTCTGGTGGCACACACCGGACCGGCGCCAGTTGCTGCTCCTCGCCAGCGTCGGCGCGCTCGGCGGGTTTGCGCAATATCTTCTGTTCGAAGGCATGAAGCGAACGCCGGCTTCGATCCTCGCACCCCTTGAATACACCTCGCTGCTGTGGGCGTTCGCGCTCGGCTTTGCGATCTGGGGCGACGTGCCGCGCCGCGAGGTGTTTCTGGGTGCTGCCCTTATCGTCGCCGCCGGGCTGCTGATTGTCGGCACCGAGCATTTCCGCAAACGGCTATGATGTGGATCGCCATCACTGCTGACGCTACGATGTCAGGATGCAACGGCGTAGGCTGGCGGTATGAGTGACATTGCAGCCACGACGGACAGCACCGCCGAACGCACGCTGGGTATCCTGCTGGTGTCGTCGTCGGCGGCGGTGTTCGGCCTGACCGGGGTGCTGACCAAGTCGATCCATGCTGACCCGCTGACCATCACCTGCTGGCGCGGCTTTGTCGGCTCGATCCTGATCAGCCTCTATGTGCTGTGGCGCCGCCACCGCTCCGGCGGCCGCGAAACGCTGCGCCTTGGCTGGCGCGGCTGGCTGCTGGCGGTGGAAGGGGCGCTGGCCAGCATCGCCTTCATCTCGGCCTTCAAGTTCACCTTCGTCGCCAATGTCGCGATCATCTATGCCACCGCGCCTTTCGTCACCGCGCTGCTGGCCTGGGTCCTGACGCGCGAGCCGTTCCGCCTGCAGACGATGGTCGCTGCCGCCGTGTCGCTGTGCGGCGTGGCGATCATGGTCTGGTCCGGCTTCGGCACCGGCAATCTGTTCGGTGACGGGCTGGCGCTGCTGATGACCATCGGCAGCGCGCTCTACATGATCATGGTGCGCGCCTTCCGCGACACGCCCGTGGTCTGGGCCGGCGCGGTGTCGGCCTTCCTGCTGTTCGTGCTCGGCTGGTTCGTTACCGATCCGCTGGCGGTTTCACCAAGGGATGCCGTTCTGCTCGTCACCTTTGGTGTCTCCTTCGCGCTGTCCTCAGTCCTGTGGACAGAAGGCGCGCGGCTCATTCCAGCCGCCGAATCCGGGCTGCTCGGCTCGGCCGAAGTGCCGTTCGCGATCCTGTTTGCCTTCCTGTTCCTGGGCGAGATCGCACCAGCCGCCAGCATGATCGGCGGCGCCATCGTGTTGTGCGCGGTGTTTGCCCATGCCGGGCGGGATTGGCTGATGGCCCGCTCGCAACGCATGGCGTCAAATATTTCGTAAAAAAGTTACACAGTCACGGAACCATCATCCGGGTCAGGCATTATTGATGTGACGGGCCACCCCCAAGTCCCCCCAAACCCCTCGGCCCGTCCTACTTCGAAGCCGACCGCAAGGTCGGCTTTTTCTTTGGCGCCTAATCCGCCACGAGACCCGATCTCGTCGCTTCAACCAAGGAGCCCGGGCAGAGCCAAGTTACCGCTGAGCAGTGCAGCCAGATCGGATGCCGGACCATCGGCACCGGAGCGCAGCCGAATGGCGAATTCAGCCGTCGGAACCTGTGGCAGGCCAAGTTCGCGCGGCGCTTCGACAATGCCGGAGTGGGCAAAGCGCGCCGTTCGAAGCGTCAGCGCAACACCCGCATTCACGGCCGTGCGCAGGCCGGCCAGGCTGGCGCTGCCTGCGGCGATGCGGTAACGGCGGCCGGCCCCATCGAGTGCGCCAAGTGCGGCTTCGCGAAAGCCGCAATACGGATCGAGCAGCGCCAGCGGCAATTCTTCCTGGCGCGAGGCCAGCCCCTTTTGCGAACACAGCCATATCATCGGCTCGCACAGCACGCCGACTTCGTCCGGCGTTGCCACCTGGCGCATGACGATTGCCAGATCGAGCCCGCCGGACTGCATCGCTTGCGCCAGTTCGGCGGAGCGACCGACACGCAATTCGATCCTGACGCGCGGATGACTGACGGCGAAGGCGCGCAGCAGCTCGGGCAAACCGCTGTCGGCAAAATCCTGCGTCGTACCGATGGCAACGCGCCCGGCAGCCCGTGCACCCTTCAACGCCAGCCATGCCTCGCGGTGCGCGGCAAGGATGCGCCTTGCATGGCCGACGAGGTCCTCGCCGGCCGGCGTCAGGCCACGGCCCCGGCCCTGCGGCGCCAGAAGCGGTTCGCCGACGATTTCCTCAAGCCGCTGCATCTGAGCGGTGACCGCCGAGGGTGAACGGCCGACGCTTGAAGCCGCCTGCGCCAGCGTGCCGCTGTCGACGAAAGCGAGAAAGGTCCGGAGCAGATCAGGATCGAGCGTTTCCATAGTTCGATAATATCGAATCTTCAGTTAAAAACAATTCGATTTTTTTGATTCAACGTTAGTGGCATGGTCTCTCCAACGGCGATCAGACGCCGCTCAAACCAAGGAGAAGAAAAATGCCCATCATCAACATCAGCGTCACCGGCAAACCTGATGCCGCCCTGTCCGCCAGGATCGCCAGAGAAATCACCGAGATCACCGCCGCGCAGCTGCGCAAGGATCCGACCATCACCGCGGTTGCCGTATCCTATATCGACCCGCAGCACTGGTTCGCCGGCGGCAAGTCATTGGCCGAGCATGGCAGCAACACGTTCTGGCTCGATATCAAGGTGGTCGACGGCACCAACACCAAGCTCGAACTGGAAGCCTATCTGAAGACGATCTTCGACGCCTTTGGCCGCCTGCTGGGCGGGGTGCACGAGGAAAGCTATGCCTTCGTGCACGAAGTGCCGGCCGCCGCCTATGGCTATGGCGGCAAGACGCAGGAGTTCCGTTTCATCAGCGGGCGGTTGAAGGCGGCGTAGCTCCTTCTTCCCACAAGGGCAGAAGGAAAAAGCTCCGCATTGACGTTGCTCCCACATCGTCTAGATTCTGGCCGAAGCGGCCGCAAAAAGAGCCGCGATCCTAAAATCGTTGGGAGAGACGCGGCATGATCCTGACACTGGCGCTGCTTGCGGGTCTTGTTCTGGCCTGGCTGCTGATCGGCGTGGTGGAGAAATTCCGCCTCGGCCTGCGTTTCACCCAGGCACTGCTCTATGTGCCGTTCAAGCTCGCCTACCGGATCAGCGACAACCGCATCAGGATCGCCCGCAAGGCGCAGGTGCCCGTCATCTACGTCATTTCGCACCAATCGCGTTTCGAGCCGGCGCTGATGCTGTCGCTGCTGCCGGACGACACGCTGCATATCCTCGACGAGGTCTCGGCGCGGTCGCCATGGCTCGAACCGTGGCGCGAGCTTGGCCGCACCATCGCCTTCAACGCCGAGCATGTCTTCGTCAGCCGCCGGCTGGTGCGCGTGCTGAAGGGCAAGGGGCGGCTCGCCGTCTATCTGCCGGATGCGGTCGAGCCTGACGTCAAGACGTTTCGCCTGTTTCGCGCCGTCACCCGCATCGCCATGCAGGCCGATGCCAAGATCGTGCCGATCTTTGTCGCCGGCGCGCGCAGCCTGCCGGTGTCGCTGACGCCGGCGGACAAGGCACCGCGGCACTGGTTTCCACAGCTGTCGATCAGCGTGCTGGAGCCGATGACCATCGCCGAACTGGTGGCGCGCAACCCCGACCAGGCCTCGAACACCAACGCGCTGTTCGACCGTGTCGCCGAGGCCCGGCTTTTCGGCACCGACCTCGATCGTGGCCTGTTCCTGGCCATGCGCGATGCCGCAACCCGTGTCGGCGCCTCGCACCCGATCATCGAGGATGTCATCTCCGGCGCGCTGAGCTACCGCAAGATGTTCATCGGCGCCCGCGTCCTGGGCCGCCGGTTCGAGGCGGTGACGGCGCCGGGCGAAGCGGTCGGCCTGCTTCTGCCCAACGCCAATGGCGTGGTGCTGTCGTTTGTCGGCCTGCTGTCTGCCGGCCGGGTGGCGGCAATGATCAACTACACCGCCGGCCCGGCCAGCGTGACCGCCGCGGTGCGCACGGCGGTGATCCGCACGGTTGTCTCCTCCCGTGCCTTCGTCGAGAAGGCCGACCTCGGCGACATCGTCGCGGCGGTCGAAAACGGCGGCGCCAAGCTGCTTTGGCTGGAGGATGTGCGGGAAAGCGTCGCCGCGCTGGACAAGCTTGCCTCCGCCTTGCTGTGGCGCTGGCCGCTGCAGCGGCAGGATGCGGCCAAGCCTGCGGTGATCCTGTTCACCTCGGGGTCGGAAGGCACGCCCAAGGCGGTGGTGCTGTCGCACAGGAACCTGCTTGCCAACGCCATGCAGGCCGAGGCGCGCATCACCATCTCGCCCGCCGATATCCTGCTCAACGTGCTGCCGGTGTTCCACTCCTTCGGCCTGACGGGCGGCACCATCCTGCCGCTGGTCACCGGGGTGAAACTGTTTCTCTACCCCTCGCCGCTGCATTACAAGATCATCCCGGAGGTCGCGCGCAAGGCGAAGCCGACCATCATGTTCGGCACCGACACGTTCCTCGCCAACTATGCGCGCACCGCCAAGGACGGCGATTTTTCCAGCCTGCGTTTCGTCGTCGCCGGCGCCGAGGCGGTGAAGCCGGAAACCCGCCGCGTCTATCGCGAACGCTTCCAGGCCGAGATCATCGAAGGTTTTGGGCTGACCGAAGCCGCACCGGTGGTTGCCGTCAACACCGCCATCCATGGCCGCGATGGCACCGTCGGCCGGCTGCTGCCGGCGATGCGCATGAAACTGGAGCCGGTCGAAGGCATCTCCGACGCCGGCCAGTTGTGGCTCGACGGACCGAACCTGATGATCGGCTACATGACTGCGGATCGCCCGGGCGAATTGCAGCCGCTGACCGGCTGGCATGATACTGGCGACATCGTTGCCGTCGACCGCGAGGGCTTCATCACCATTCGCGGCCGCGCCAAGCGCTTCGCCAAGATCGCCGGCGAAATGGTGTCGCTGGGTGCTGTCGAGATGCTGGTGCAGTCGCTGTGGCCGGAAGAACGCCATGCGGCGGTGGCGGTGCCGGACAAGAGGCGTGGCGAGCGCATCGTGCTGGTCACCACCGCCGACGATGCCAATCCCGACGAGTTGCGCAAGTTCGGCAAACAGGCGGGTGCCGCCGAACTGATGGTGCCGAACGACATCGTCAAGGTCGAGGAAATCCCGCTGCTGGGTTCCGGCAAGACCGACTATGTGTCAACGAGAAAGCTGGCGATCGACAGGCTGGGCCTCGGCGTTGCGGCCTGAAACTACAAAGACCTGATCGAGAATTCGAGAACCGCTAACCGATGTCCGAAGGTGGCACCTTCTCGCCTTCCTGCCTGGCGCGCTTTGAATAGGCGCGCACGCTGAACGGCAGGAAGAGTAGATAACCGGCGACCGAGGCGGTCAGCGTGTACCAGGGATAGGTCATCAGCAAGAGCACGTAGAGCACGACACCCAGGATGATCGGCAGCACCTTGTCGCCCGGTATCCTCAGGCTCTTGCCGGAATAGACCGGCAGCCGGCTGACCAGCAGGAAGGCGACCAGCACGGTGAAGCCGGTGGCGACGAAGGCAGCCGGGCGACTGGGCTCCAGACCTGTGCGCAGGAAATAGAGATAGAGCGGCAGCATCACCAGCACGGCGCCCGCCGGCGCCGGCACGCCGACGAAATATTCGGACTGCCACACGGGGCGTTCGGCCTTCTCGTCATCGAGCACGTTGAAGCGAGCAAGCCTGAGCCCGCAGGCGATGGCGAACAGAAGTGCTGCGATCCAGCCCGGCGAACCCGCGCGGTCGAGCAGGAAGGCATAGAGCACCAGGGCGGGCGCAACACCGAAGTTGACGATGTCGGCCAGCGAATCCATCTGCGCGCCGAATTTGGAGGTCGCCTTCAGCATCCGCGCCAGGCGGCCGTCAATGCCGTCGAGGAACGCCGCGAGCAGCACCATCACCACTGCCGGCTCAAAACGGCCTTCGAAGCCAAAGCGGATGCCGGACAGGCCGGCACAGATGGCAAGCACGGTGACGAGGTTGGGCAGCACCATGCGCATCGGGATTTCGCGGATGCGCGGGCCGCCGCTGGCATGGGCCTCGAACTTTTTGTATTGCGTGCCCACCGGTCAGGAAATCCGCACTAGAGGGGTGCCGGCGACACCGCCGAATTCGGCCAGCACGGTTTCGCCACCGACCGCGGTCTGACCAACGGCAACGCGCGGCGTGGCGGTCAAGGGCAGGAATACGTCGACGCGCGAGCCGAAACGGATCAGGCCAAAGCGCTCGCCGATGGCGATGGAGCCGCCGGTCTCGGCCCAGCAGACGATGCGTCGCGCCACCAGGCCGGCGATCTGCACGGCAGCGACCGTGCCGTTGGGGCTCTCGATGACCAGGCCGTTGCGCTCGTTCTCGGTGCTTGCCTTGTCGAGTTCGGCATTGAGGAATTTTCCGGGCCGATGTTCGATCTTGGCGATACGGCCACGCACCGGGGCGCGGTTCACATGGCAGGAAAAGACGTTCATGAACACCGAGATGCGGGTCATCTCGACATTGCCGAGGCCGAGTTCGCGCGGCGGCACCGCCGGTCCAACCGCCGAGATGATGCCGTCGGCGGGGCTCACCACCAGGCGGTCGTCGACGGGCGTGACGCGCTCGGGATCGCGGAAGAAATAGACGCACCAGGCGGTCAGGATAAGGCCGATCCAGAACAGGATCGACGAGAAATAGCCCAGGAAAAGCGTTGCCGCGCCGAAGGCCGCGATAAAGGGATAGCCTTCGCGATGGATCGGTACGAACGCGTTCTTGACCGTATCGACAAGGCTCATCGGGCTGGGGCAGGCTCCGTTTCAAGTCCGGCCTCAATAGCCGAAAGCCCAATTCACCGCAACGCAACAATCGGCAAGGCCGCATTGGCCGCAATTGGCGGGAGCCGTGCGAACTGAAATTGTTGCGCGGTGCCTGTCGGCAACCCGTCCTTCCGCCCGTCCTTGGTGAGACGGCGTCTTTCATGGACCGCTCGGCCGTGATGACGCGCGCAACAAGGATTACCCACACATGCAGAAACCATCAGCCCCTCAAACACGTCTCGTCACGGAAGGCCTCGCCTTCGGGGAATCGCCACGCTGGCATGACGGGCGCCTGTGGCTCTGCAACTGGGGCACCGGCGAGATCGTCGCCGTCGACGCCGGCGGCAACAGCGAGATCGTGCTCACAGTGCCCGCCGTCCTGCCCTACTCCATCGACTGGCTGCCGGATGGCCGCTTGCTCGTCATCTCTGGTCGCGGGGGCTTGCTGCTCAGGCAGGAAGCCGACGGCGCGCTCGTTACCCACGCCGATTTGCGCAATCTGTCGAAAAGCCCGTGGAACGAGATCGTCGTCGACGGGCGCGGCAACGTCTATGTCAATGGCGGCGGCCCGGTGCCGGCTCCCGGCCAGCATTTCGGCCCTGGTACCGTCGTGCTGATCACGCCGGACGGCGCGGTCCGGCAAGTGGCGGAAAATATCGCCTTTGCCAACGGCATGGCCATAACCCCGGACAACAGGACGCTGATCATTGCCGAATCGCACGCCAACCGGCTGACCGCCTTCGACATCGCCGCGGACGGCACCCTGTCCAACCGCCGCGTCTGGGCCGATCTCGACGGTTTTCCCGACGGTATCTGCCTCGATGCCGAAGGCGCGGTCTGGTATGCGGATGTCCCCAACAAGCACTGTGTGCGGGTGCGCGAAGGCGGTGAGGTGCTGCAGACCGTCACTATCGATCGCGGCTGCTTTGCCTGCATGCTGGGCGGTGCGGACAGGAAAACGCTGTTCATAGTCGCCGCCGAATGGCGCGGCTTCGAGCATATGGTCAGCGAAGCCCGCACCGGTCAGGTGCTCAGCGTTGAAGCGCCGGCACCTGGCGTCGGCTGGCCGTAGAAGCCTTACCTACACCCCGGGGATCCGCTGATAGTTAGCGATATCAGCCCGAACACCGAGCCGGGCGATCGTCTCCTGTGGATTGAAACCGGCACGCGCATGCTCGGCCGTGACGATCGGCACGACCCGGTCAACGGCCGACTGGCTCTCCCATTCGACGATCGTGACAAGGTTGAATTCGCCCGGTCCCGAGAATTGCTCGAGCAGGAAATCCTGCACGAAGCCATCCTGCCGGCGCAGCACCTCATGCGTTGCCTTGACCTTGGCGAGTATCTCTTCGCGGGCGGCGGCCGGGACGACAAACTTGTCCACCCTGAACACGCTGCCACCATCAGCGCTCTGATTTGTCTTGCTCATTTCGATTGTTCCGTTCTTGGATCTTGGTGTTTCCGGGCTCCAAGAACGGCCTACAATCTCAACTTGAGTTGAGGTCAAGCGGAAAAGTCAGTGCCTCCCAAACCTCAATTCACCTCCGACGTGCGGCGGCGAACGATGACGCCAAGCTCGTCGCCCTCGCGGGCGATGCGCAGCCGCTCCTCGGCTTCGGTCGCTTCGCGCTGGCGGTCCCACATCGAGGCGTAGAGGCCGTGCTTGCGCATCAGCTCGGCATGGGTGCCGCGCTCGGCGATCTGGCCATCCTGCAGCACGATGATCTCGTCGGCCGAAATCACCGTCGACAGCCGGTGGGCGATGACGATGGTGGTGCGGCCACGGCTGACCAGATCGAGCGCGGCCTGGATCTCCTGCTCGGTGTGGCTGTCGAGCGCCGAAGTTGCTTCGTCGAGCATCAGGATCGGCGGCGCTTTCAAAATGGTGCGGGCGATCGCCACGCGCTGTTTCTCGCCGCCGGAGAGCTTCAGCCCGCGTTCGCCAACCATCGACTTGTAACCATCGGGCAGCCGCTCGATGAACGGGCCGATCTGGGCAAGTTCGGCCGCCTTGCGCATGTCGTCTTCGCCGGCGCCGATGCGGCCATAGCGGATGTTGTAGGCGATGGTGTCGTTGAACAGCACCGTGTCCTGCGGCACCATGCCGATTGCTCCGCGCAGGCTCTCCTGCGTCACGTCCCTGATATCCTGGCCGTCGATCAGCACCTGGCCGCCCTGGACGTCGTAGAAGCGGAACAGAAGCCGCGATATCGTCGACTTGCCAGCGCCTGATGGCCCGACAATGGCGACCGTCTTGCCGGCCGGCACCTCGAAGCTGATGCCCTTCAGGATTTTGCGGTTCGGGTCATAGGAGAAATGCACGTCGCGGAACTCGACCTTCCCGGCGCTGACGGCGAGTGGCTTGGCATCCGGTCTGTCGACGATCTCCTGCGGCACATCCAAAAGGTCGAACATCTGCTCGATATCGGTCAGCCCCTGGCGGATTTCGCGGTAGATGAAGCCGATGAAATTGAGCGGCACCGACAACTGCATCAGCATGGCGTTGATGAAGACGAAGTCGCCGACCGTCTGCGTGCCGGCCTGTACTTCCAGCGCCGACATGCACATGACGATGACGGTGCCGAGGCCGAAGATGATGCCCTGGCCGAAATTCAGCCAGCCGAGCGAAGTCCAGATGCGGGTCGCGGCAATCTCGTAGCGCGCCATCGAGCGGTCAAAGCGCTCGGCCTCCATGCCTTCGTTGTTGAAATATTTAACCGTCTCGTAATTGAGCAGCGAGTCGATCGCCTTGGTGTTGGCGTCGGTGTCGCTGTCGTTCATGTCGCGGCGGATCGAGATGCGCCAGTCGCTGGCCCGCACCGTGAACCAGACATAGACCCATACGGTGACCGCGACGACGACCACGTATTTCCAGCCATAGGTGTAGGCGAAGATGCCGGTGGTCAGCGCGAATTCGAGGATGGTCGGCGCCGTGTTGAGCATGATGAAGCGTACGATCGTCTCGATGCCCTTGGTGCCGCGCTCGATGATGCGCGACAGGCCGCCGGTGCGCCGCTCGAGATGGAAGCGCAGCGACAGTTCGTGCATGTGGACGAAGGTGCGGAAGGCGAGCTGGCGCACCGCGTACTGGCCGACGCGGGCAAACAGCGCGTCGCGCAGCTGGTTGAAGCCAAGCTGCACCAGGCGCACGACATTGTAGGCGACGACCAGCATGACGGGCGCCAAAAGGAAGGTCGGCAGCGGCGGCACGGACTTGGCGTCGCCGGCCAGTGCGTCGGTCGCCCATTTGAAGAAATAAGGGCCGGCGACCAGCGTCAGCTTGGCGACGACCAGCAGAAGCGTCGCCCAGGTGACCCGTGCCCGGAGATCGGCACGGTCCGCCGGCCACATGTAAGGCCACAGATTGAGCAGCGTCTTGAAGGTCGAGGAGTCGGAGACGGTTTTTTCGGCCATTTTGTGCCTTCTTCTTATTTTCAGCGGCCGGAGCAGCAGGAATTGACGAGCGCGGCGACCGATGCGGAAACATCGGCAAGCGCGGCGTGGTCGACCGCATAGCGCGAGCGCTGGCGATCAGGCTCGAAGCGGACCAACCCGGCTTCGACCAGTATCTTCAGGTGTTGTGACACGGTGGATTGCGCCAGATCGAAACGATCGACGACTTCGCGGCAGCAACAGGAGTTGCTGGCCGACAGGTGTTTTATGATTTCGATCCGTGCCGGATGTGAAAGGGCGGCAAGCCTTGCGGCGACAACGCGGCTGTCCGGGGCGCAGTTGCGCGGCGCGGGGCGGCATCCGTCTGTTTCGAAGGGGGATTCGGTCATCGTCCATCGGCGATAAACGATGACCGGTTCTGCGGCAAGCTGCCCTTATGGGCAGATTTGGCTGCTAGGTCGTTGGAATGTGAGAGCTGAACCAATCGAGCACCAGCTGGGGGTTTTTTCCGAAGTAGTTATATCCTTCGAAACGCTGGTCTGTCCCTTCGATCCAGAAGAGTTTCTTGTCCTCGGAGGAGATGGTGTCGTAAATTTCCTGCACATTGGAGGGCTTGGTCAGGAAATCATCGCGGACCTGCGCGACGAGTGTCGGAACAGTCACTGCCCTGGCATAGTCCATCGGCCAGACGTCGGCGAGGTGAAAGCCGGTCTGCTTGTGAAAGGCCACGTCGAACAGATCAAGGCCATTGGCGATTTTCTGGTTTTCGACCGCTGTTTCGACGAATACCGCCGGCGTCACGGGCTGCAAGGCGATCATCGCCTTGATGTGGGCGAATTCCTCCGGGTGCTTCTTCATGCCCACGATGGTGGCATTGGCTCCCAGGCAGCGGCTGTAAAGGGCCGTCTTCATGTCCTTGGTATCGGGCCGGGATTTCGCGTAACGCAGCGATCCGATGACGTCACGATATTCCAGCACGCCGTGGCCATTGATGCCGCCGCTGCCCATCCCGCTGCGACCATGGTTGCGCATGTCGTAGGTGATGATGTTGTAGCCTGCATCATGCAGGAGCTTGTATTCCGGCAGGAAATTCACTTCGAAGCCGCCGAAATTTTTCCACGGCTCCAGATGCCCCGGGTAGCCGTAGCGATTGCAGGGCATTGGGTGATTGAAGATGAGCAATCTGTCCGATTGGGCAGGGATGAACCAACCCTCGATCGTCACGCCATCCATCGCCGGAAAGAAGATCTCCTCGTATTCCATGCCGTATTCATTCGGCCACCTCAGGATCGGAGTGCGGGTTGAGTGTGCCATCAAATCGGCAAGGCCATTGATGAACTCTTCGGATTTGGCATCGGTCATGGTTGCACCCGTTTGCATTTGATTGTCCGCAGCCGTCGCAACTGCGGATGAGGCGGCGATGATAGGGAGAGCGGCAAGCGCCACCCCCGCTTTCAGAAGCTGCCGGCGGTCATTCGAGAGAGCGCCTTCCTGCTGAACAGAATTGTCGCGCTGGTTGCCCATGTGGGCCTCCTTGATGGTTGTTGAGATGTCGATGTCCGTTGGGATTTGAGGCGAGGACACACTCGGTGCTGCCCCGCCCTATTCGCCCCTTATGGCTGCGGAGGGACAAACCCTTCCGTGATAACAACCGTGCCTTCGGTCGAGGCGACGCGGAACTTCCTCGCCGCCGTATATTCGGGAGAATTGTAGAAGCGCTGGGCGTCGGCCAGGCTTGGAAACTCGGCTATGGCGATGACCTTTTTCGGCTGGCCTTCCACAGCGGTCGCGTTGAGGTTGAAGACGATGATCTTGCCGCCGTATTTCGGAGCTAGCGGGCCCGCCTCTTCCATATATTTCTGGTAACCCGCGTCATCCTTGATCGTGTAGTTGGCGATCATGTAGCCGGGCGCCTGCGTGTTCTGCGCATAGCCTGTTGCTGCGAGAGCGATGGTGACGGCCGTGGCTGCAGCCGCGCCGATGGCGAGTTTCTTCATTGTATAATTCCTTTGGCTTTGGGCGCTAGAATGAGCCGTCTGTCGACCTGGACAGATCCTCGTAAGCGCTCAGTTGCTCAAGGCGTCCTTCGAGGACCGGCTTGAACGCCGCAAGGGCGTCGCTGCCGGCCACGAACTGCCTTGGCGGATTCTCCATCCCGGCAAGTTTGACGAAGACAGCGCCGAGCCTGGCGGGATCCCCTTGCTGTTTGCCGTCATAGCCCGACCACATGTCTTGGGCAGTGCCTTCAGCCGCGTAGTCCTCGATCGTGCTGGCGCTATATTTGGCGTTCTGCGCATCGAGGAGGTCCGTGCGGAAGAAGCCCGGTGCGACCATCACGATCTTGATGCCGAACTGTTCGACCTCCTGCGCCACCGAAAGGGAAAGGCCTTCGACCGCGAATTTGGCAGCGCTGTAGGCGCCGCAATGCTTGAAGCCCATTATGCCGGCAAGCGAACTGATGTTGATGATCCGGCCCGAGCGCTGTTTGCGCATGACCGGAAGAACCGCGCGCATGACGTGGATGACGCCGTACAGATTGGTCGAGATCAGTCCCTCGATCTGGGCGGTGCTCAATTCCTCGAAATTGCCGAGCAGGCTGTAGCCGGCATTGTTGACCAGAACGTCGATGCGTCCAAATACCTTTATCGCCTCGTCGACCGCAGCCCTCGCCTGTGCTTCGTTGGCGACGTCCAACTGGACGCACACGAGCCTGTCGCCTGCGACATCGCTCAGCGCATTGCGGACCTTGTCGAGATTGCGGGCAGTCGCGATCACCCGATCGCCCGCCTTCAGGGCCGCCCTGGCGGTGGCGGCGCCGATGCCGCTGCCGGCACCCGTGATGAACCAGACCTTGCTCATATCCAACTCCTTGTCTTCAATGGACAGGAGATAGACTGCACAGCTTATCCTGATTAGACGCTATTATCTGCATGAACTTAGAAATGGGATTGATAAATGCGTCATCGCCAGTCGAAAACCGCTACCCTTTGTAGCGGAGCGCTTCGATCAGGACGGCGAAGGCCGGGGTTTGTTGTCGTCTGCTTGGATAATAGAGGTGATAGCCGGAGAATGGCGGGCACCAATCGTCCAGCACACGGATCAGACGTCCGTCGGCAACGTGCTGGGCAACCTGAGTTTCGAAGGTGTAAACCAGCCCCAGTCCGCCGAGGGCAGCGTTTACCAGCATCTCATTGTCGTTGATGACGAGTGACCCGCTGACCCGAACCTCAAGCTCGACGCCGTCACGCTCGAACTCCCAGGCATAGAGCCCGCCTCCTGCGCTTTGCCGGTAGCTGACGCAATTATGGTTGCTCAAATCACGCGGCGTTTGGGGGACCACACGGGCGGCAAAGTAGGTTGGGGAGCCGACCACCGCCATGCGGATGTCGGCGCTCACGCGAACCGCAACCATGTCTTTCTCGACCTGCTCGCCGACGCGGATGCCCGCGTCGAACCGGCCGGCGACGATGTCGGTGAGCCCTTCATCGACATTGATCTCGACAGCGATGTCCGGATATTCCGGCAGGAGCTTCAGCAGGACAGGCCAGAGCACCGTTCTTGCCGCATGGCGGAAGGTGGTGATGCGGATTGTGCCCGCAGGCTTGTCACGAAGTGCGGTGAGCTGAGCGATTTCATTGTCTATATGGTCGAATGCCGGACGCAGGCTGTGAAGCAGCTTTTCTCCGGCGTCGGTCAGCGACAGGCTGCGCGTCGTTCGTGAGATCAATCTGACTTTGAGCCGCTCCTCGAGCATGCGGACGGCGTAGCTCAGTGCTGACTGGGATAGGCCAAGCTTTGCGGCGGCACGTGTAAAGCTTCCCTCTTCGGCGACCGCGATAAACATGGCCAGCTCGCTGAAGTCGCCTTTTCTCATTTATAAGCCTTGCTTCTGACTGCGCGTCGATTATAGCGCCCAATCGGCATGTTCGTCCTCAGCTATTTGTTCCCCCGACGGCCACTGACCGATCGCGGCCGAAGCACCCAGATAGCGGCTAACGCTTTGA
This sequence comes from Mesorhizobium kowhaii, assembly GCF_003253745.1. Classification (GTDB taxonomy): domain Bacteria; phylum Pseudomonadota; class Alphaproteobacteria; order Rhizobiales; family Rhizobiaceae; genus Mesorhizobium; species Mesorhizobium kowhaii. The sequence goes on along the minus strand of NZ_MZXV01000085.1, from coordinate 190,566 downwards.
GATGGATTTCTCGATCCCTGGGATATCGGCAATCTGTTCAGCCAAAAAGTCGACCAGTAGGCGGACCCTTGCGACGGCCGCGCGCTCCGGGACAATCAGCATGTTCAATGGGACGGAGGGCAGCGAATAGTCCACCAGTATCGTCTCGAGCAAGCCTGCCGCCAAAAGATCGTCGACAAGCCATCGATGAGCCGGTGCGATCCCTCGGCCCGCAACCAGGGCCTCGCGTGCAGCCAGTCCATGGTCGATGCGCAGTCGCCCCGCGAAAGGCACCATATGGAGCTCGCCGCCCGCGCCTTGCAAAGCAAGAGTTTCGCTGCCCGCCACGTTCGACATCCGGATGCCCTCATGTCGAGAAAGATCAGGTGGGATGACCGGTCTCCCTCGCGCCGCCAGATAATCCGGCGACGCCACAAGCAGACGCCTTGATTGGCCGAGGGCGCGTAGCTTCAACGAGCTGTCCGTGAGTGGCCCCAGGCGAAGCGCGATATCGACGCCCTCCCGGACGAGATCAACACGCTCGTCGGTGAGGCTGAGGTCAATTCCGATCTCGGGATATCGATCCTGAAAGGCGAAGATGAATCGGCTGGCGTGCAAGACCCCGAAGGCCGCCGTACAGGATATCCGGACGGTGCCCGCCGGCGCGCCGCGCGCGCCCCGCGCTTCGTCGCCGGCCTGCTCCACAAGGCGCAGGATCTGGATGCTGTTTGCATAGTACCGGCTACCCTCGTCGGTCAGCGTGACCCGCCGGGTTGTCCTGCTGAGCAAAGGCACACCCACCGCCTCCTCGAGTTCCTGCAAATGCCGCGTGACCGTCGATTGCCCGATGCCCAGTTCATTGGCAACCAACGACAGCTTGCCCCGTTCTGCGACGCGAACGAAGGTGCGCATGCGTTCGAGCGTGATATCCGATTTATCCATTATTCGGCACAATCTTATCCATTACCAATGCGTAGCGGATTTCATCGATATTGCCTACCTGATGGACAGGTTTTCAATCCCTGGAGTCGCCGCATGAAAATTCTGCTTGTCTTCGCTCATCCCGAATCGCGCTCGCTCAGCGGCGCGCTCCGCGACGTGGCCATCAAAGAACTGCAGGCACAGGGTCACGAAGTGCGGGTAACGGACCTTTACGCCCAAGGTTGGAAATCAGCGGTCGATCGGACCGATTTTCCGGTTTTGGCGCCGGATGCGCGGCTGATGCCTGGCGCAGCGTCAAAGAAGTCTTTCGAGGCCGACGCGCTGACAGAAGACGTCAAGGCCGAAATCGTCAAGCTGCTTTGGGCGGATGCGCTGATCCTCCAGTTCCCGCTCTGGTGGTTTGCCATGCCGGCAATTCTCAAAGGTTGGGTCGACAGGGTCTTCGCTTACGGCTTCGCTTACGGTGTTGGTGAGCATAGCGACAAACGATGGGGCGACCGCTACGGAGAAGGAACCCTGGTCGGCAAGCGCGCAATGCTGATCGTGACAGCCGGTGGCTGGAAAGAGCACTACGCGCCTCGCGGCGTCAACGGAGAGATCGACGACCTGCTGTTCCCGATCAATCACGGGATTCTCTACTACCCGGGTTACGACGTGCTTCCGCCGTTTGTCGTCTATAGCGTCGACCGCTTTGGTGAAGCCGACTTCGAGCCCGCTGCCGAGCGCCTGCGCGAGCGAATGAGAACGCTCGCTACCACGCAGCCCATTCCCTATCGCCGGCAGAATGGCGGCGACTATTTGATTCCGAGCATGAACCTACGCCCTGACCTGGGCGATCAGAACATGACCGGGCTCAAACTTCACCGGAGCGGCTCAACGAGCTAGCTGACTTCGACCTCTGGGTGGCCTTGGCTCTACTTGGTCTTGGGCGGCGCCGTCGTCGCCTGCTCGCCCATCGCCTTGAGGTCGGCGGCTTCGCCTTCCTTCGACTTTTCCGGGACCTTGAACACCTGTCCAGGCCAGATGCGGTCGGGATCGCTGATCTGATCCTGGTTGGCGAGGTAGATGGTCGAATACCGCACGCCATGGCCGTAGACGCGCCGCGAAATCCGCCACAGCGTATCGTTGCGGCGGATGATGACGGCGCTGCCGGCATGCTCGAGCTTGGGCGCCACTGTCTCGGGCACATTGCCTGGCGGCGTTGCCGCTGCCACATCGGCCGGAGCCTCAGTGGCGGGCGCTGTCGGCGTTGCCAGTGCTTCGGTGGCTGGTGCAGCAGGAGCCGGTGCGGGTACCGCCGGAGCAGCCGCCACGACAGCGGGCGCGGCCGACTTCGGCTCGGCGGGCTTTGCTTCGGCGGGCGCCACGGCGGCGACCGATTCACCCGGCTCGCGCTCGAACGGTACGGCGGCGCGGGCCACAACTTTCACCCCCTCGGCATCGAGACCATCGACATGGATGGTGTAGCTGCCGACCGGAATGTCGCGCGTCGCCTCGACCAGGAAGTGGCCGTCCGGCGACGTCTGCGCGTCACCGAGCAGGATGTCGTTGGCATAGGCGCGCACCTTGCGGCCGGCATCGGCGAGACCGGCGACAAAAATCTTGTTGCCGTCGATCTCGACCGCCTCGACGACGATCTTGGGTTCGGCCACTGATGCCGCGGGTGGCGTAGCTGGAGCCGGAGCAGCAGTTGCAGGGGCTTCGGCTGCAGGAGCAGCCGGGGCGGCAGCATGGTCGCCGGCCGCCGGGGCGGCTGGCTTTGTCTCCGGCGCCGGAACGGTGAGCAGTTCGGCCGGCTTGCCGGGCTCCTCGACCATGGCCAGCACCTGGCCGGCCGCATCCTTGGGAACCGAGACGACAGCGGTCTGCGCCGAGGCGGTCACGACATCGCCGGTGGTGGCGCGCAGTGCAATTGTATAGTCGCCCGGCTTCAGCGGATCGTCGAGCACGATGACAAAGGCGCCGTCGGGGCCGGCGACCGTCGAGCCGAGCACGGTGCCGCCGCTGAGGATCTCGACCTTCGAGTTGGGCGCCGCATTGCCGGCAATGACGATCGAGCCATTGCTCTCGACGCGCACCACATCGAAGGACGGCACGATCGGACCGGTTGCAGCGGGCGTCGCCGCATCCGTTGCCGGTGCGGCCGGGGCCGTCGCCTGAGGCGCCGCAGCGGGAGCAGCCGGCACCGCCGCTGGCGGCAGCCGCGCTTCCGTGCCTGGATCGGCCGGTTTCGGCGCCGCGGGCGGCGTCAGTGCCGCTACTTCCGCCGGCGGCGTGTGATTGAGATACGGGTCGAGTGCGCCCGATACATAGGCGGTTCCTGCGGCCGCAACGGTCCCACCCGCTGCGAACAAGAACGCCTTCAGTGGATTAATTGCCATATTCCCTACCCCTTAGCCACCTAATGCCGGTCTAGCCTGTTTTGCCAAAGCCGACAAGAAAAAGCCCGCCCCGGGCTTGACCCCGCATTCAGACCCAATCACCAATCATCGTATGAACACGATTCGATCCGTCTGCGTCTATTGCGGCTCGTCTCCGGGCCGCGATGAAACCTATGCCAAGGCCGGTCACCTGCTTGGGCGCTCGCTTGCGCGCTCCGGCCTCAGGCTGATTTACGGCGGCGGCACCAAAGGCATCATGGGCGCCGTCGCCGAGGGCGCCTTGCGTGCCGGCGGCAAGGTGACGGGCATCATTCCGCGCTTCCTGATCAACAAGGAGGCGACCGAAACCGCGCTTGACCGGCTCGACGAGCTCGTGATCACCGATAACATGCACGAGCGCAAACACAGGATGTTCGAAAAATCCGACGCCTTTGTGGCGCTGCCGGGCGGCATCGGCACGGTCGAGGAGATCGTCGAGGTCATGACCTGGGCGCAGCTCGGCCATCACCGCAAGCCGATCGTCTTCGGCAACATTGGCGGATTCTGGGATCCGATGCTGGCATTGCTCGACCACATGGCCGCCGAGGGCTTCATCCACACCGCGCAGCGGGTCAAGCCGCTGGTGGTCAACGACCCCGAGGCAATCGTCGCCGCCATCATGGTGGCAGGCTCCTCTGTCGACGCCCCGACCGAGGGCATGCAGTCGGTGATCGACAAACTCTAGGGGAATAAGGGAGTAGGGCAGTAAGGCAGTATGTAGATTGCCTGGAGTGTCCCCTACTGCCCTACTGCCCTACTGCCCTACTGCCCTACTGCCCTACTGCCCTACTGCCCTACCCTCTTCCCGCGCTGCCTCCCTCAAGCCGGCGATCACCGCACGGCGATCATGCCGCCGCCACGCGAGATAAATGGAAACCGTGCGTTCGAACCATGGCAGGTCGCGAAACACGATCCGCGATGGTGCGGCGGCACGCAGGCTGGCCTGCACCGTCGCCAGGCCAAGACCGGCGCTGACCAGACCGAGCGAGGTCAACGGATCTGCCGTCTCGTAAGCGATGTCGGGCAAAAAGCCGGCCTTGGCGCAAGCAGCCAGGAACTGGCCACGGTTGGTGTCGTCAGGTTGGCGCACGACGGTAATCCAGGTGCGGCCGTCGAGGTGGTGCGGCCTGATGTCCGACAACTCTACAAGCGGATCACCTTCGGGGATCGCCAGCACCAGCGGTTCATGGCGCAGCGCCATAGTGGCGATGTCCGGGTCTTCGTCAGCCGGTGGCGAATAGACGAAGCCCAGATCGAGCGACCGCTGCCGCAGCCCCTCCAGTTGCGCCGCCGACCGCAGGCTTCTCAACTGAAGGTGAAAATCCGGCCGTTCGCGGCGGAACTGACGCAGCATCCCGGCGACAAGCCCGGCATGCACGGCGCCTTCGACATAGCCGATGGCGAGACGGCCGACGGCGCCGCTGGCCAGGTTGCGGCCGAACTCCTCCAATCGTTGCGCGTTGGACAGCAGCGAGCGGGCCTCGGTGAGGAAGGCGCGGCCCTCGGCGTTGAGATGGACCCGTTGCCTGGCTCTTTCAAACAGGGGAACGCCAAGCTGCTCCTCGAGCTGCATGATCTGCCGGCTGAGCGGCGATTGCGAGATATGCAGCATTTCGGCGGCGCGGCCGACATTGCCGGTTTCGGCGACGGTGACGAAATAGCGAAGCTGGCGCAGGTCGAACATTTTTGTCCCGAGGGTTCAAGTCCTTTTAGGTCTCAATTTTAGCTTATTCAGTCTTGGACAGTCTGGCTAGCCGCGGCGATAGTTGGGTCATCCCAACCAAAGGAGACCGCCATGCAGTTCTTTGCCCTTCTTACCCGCAACACCGAAAAGTTCACCGATGCCGATTTCGCGCCGTTGCTGCCCGGCGAGGCCGAGCAGAGGCGCACGCTCTATGCCGAAGGCGCGGTGCGCCAGGTATGGAACCGTGGCGACATCCCGGGCAGCGGCATGATGTTCGAGGCCGGCAGCGACGCCGACGTGCGCGGTCATCTCGCCACTTTGCCGCTGGTCAAGGCTGGTATGATGGACATCGCCGCCATCGTGCCGCTCAACCCCTACCCCGGCTTCGGCCCGAAGCGCTGACAGGGCGCAAGAGGCGCGGCGGTCGGCAAGGCTTGCCGCCTCCGTCTCCTTTCTACCTCCAGAGCTTTCGCTGATACGTCGTGCAAACTCGTCCTGTAACGATTTCCGTTTGCGGCCCGCTGGCTAGTTGGCTATCGGAGAATATCGGCAGAGGGACAAATTTTGGAGAACAGACCCGAGGCGGGAACAGATCGCGTTCCACGCGCATCAGTCGTTATGACCGTCTACACCGACCGGCGCTTCCTCGATGCGGCGGTCGACAGCATACTCGCGCAGGAATTTGGCGATCTCGAACTTATCCTCGTCGATGATGGAACGGGCGAGGACGCGGTCTTCCAGGCGCTGGCGCGTCGCGACCCACGCATCCGGATTGTCGTCAATCCCACCAATCTAGGCACTGCCGCCGCCGCCAACCGCGGCATCGAAGCCGCTCGCGCCGACATCATTCTTCGCCTGGACGCGGATGATATCGCCGAGCCGACGCATGTCGGGCGTCTCGTCGCGGCACTGGCCGACGATCCGCAGCTGGGCCTGGTCGGAAGTTCCGTGACGCTGATCGACGAAGCCGATCAGGTCCACTATGTGCAGGCAATGCCGCAAACGGATCTCGAGATCCGATGGACCATCCTGTTTTACAATCCGTTCTACCATTCGGCGGTCGCTTATCGCCGCGACTGCTTCGAGGCGGCCGGACATTACAGGATCGAGGAACTGGTCTCGCAAGACCACTATCTCTGGTTCCAGATGCTGCCCCTGTGCCGCATGCGAAACCTTGCCGTGCCGCTGACGCGCTATCGGATGAATATGCTGGGACTGTCGATGGCAAACTCAAAAAACTGGCGCAACCGGACACATCCGATCCGCGAGGCACTGTGGACCCGTATCGGCCTGACCTACGACCTCTACGACGACGCCTTCGCCCAGGACCTGTCGCGCTTCCTGCGCGGGCATGAGATCGCCACTGAGCGGCGCGTCGCCGCCTACCGCAAACTGCTTGGCGTGCTGCGCGTCTTTCTTGCGGCATCGCAACCCTTTGCGCGCGCCGAGGATGCGGACGACGCCCAACGGCTGGCGCACAGTACAGTCGCGCGCATCCTCGCCAGCCCACCGGTGCGGTTGCGAGAGGTGCTGGAGGTCTGCGCCCTGAGCTGGCCGCTCGACCGGCGCGCCGCGACCAGCGCGGCGATGAGGCGACTGGCAGTCGGCGCCAGTTCCCGGTTACGGACGGCAGGAAAATGGCTGAGCCGGCGTTGGGCGAACTAGGGTGTTTATGGCGCGAGATCTGCCGTCCCTGCCCGTCCGTAACGAGAGAGCATGATGGACCCTAATTTTTCTACGTGGTTTGAGGGCAAGTACCTTTCCACCGACTGGACGTCGCCATTCTTCTCCGTCTGGGCGGCGCTGCTCGCAGCGCGCCGTGACGAGCCCCTCAAGGTCCTGGAAATCGGTTCCTGGGAGGGCCGGTCCGCGATTTTCTTTCTACAGTATCTGAGCAAGTGCCAACTGACATGCATCGATACGTTCAGTGGAAGTCCCGAACACGCGCTTCGTGCCAGATGGGCCGACCAGCTTGCCCATGTGGAACAACGTTTCGACCTCAATATCGCTGAATTCGGCGGACGGGTCGAAAAGATCAAAAGCCGTTCGTCGCAAGCGTTGGCTCGCCTTGTCGCCGAGGAGCGCAGTTTCGACGTCGTCTTCATCGATGGCAGCCATCACAGCGCCGATGTCCAGGCCGATGCCGTGTTTTCCTGGCAGATGGTCCGGGACGGCGGGATCATCATTTTCGACGATTATGAGTGGACGTTCTTCCCGGACGAAGTCGATCGCCCGAAACTTGGAATCGATACGTTCCTGTCGGTGCATGCCGGCCAATACCGCGAGTTGTACCGGGGCCTGCAAATCATTGTCCAAAAAATCGAGGCCTCAAAAATCGAACCTTCACGGGAGCCCGCGCCGGCACTGCCGCGGGAGGCCGGCCAGGCGCTCGACATCGCTGAAAACAGCGTCGAATTTGTCCTGATTGCCGAAGCGGGCATTCTCGAAGCACAAGCCCTGTTGCTGTGCGAGAGCATACGGTGTTTCGCCGGCGCCTATTCGCGGTGCCCGACAACGGTCGTGTCGCCAAGGAGCAGCCGTCGCCCATCCTTGTCGACGCTGCACAAACTCGAGCAGTTGGACGTCGAATATCTGCCGATCGAGATCGAGAGTTACGACCCGCAATACGGCACGTCCTATCGCATTCATGCGCTCGCTCACGTCGAACGTCGGCCGGGACCGCCAGTCATCATCCAGCTCGACAGCGATACGATATTTGTCGCCGAGCCCGATTTTTCGTTGGGCGCAAGTGCGGCCGCCGCGCGTCCGGTGGACATCAAGGGCATGTGCACGACCGGGCCTGGCGACCCATTCGACAGTTACTGGAGACAGTTGTGCACCCTTGTCGGCGTCGACTATGAGCATCTCCCCATCGTGCAGACAACGGTCGATGGTCAGGCGGTGCGAGCGAGCTACGATGGCGGGCTCTTTGTAGCAAAGAGGGCATGCGGCCTTTTCCAGCGTACCGAAGACATTTTCAGGCAATTGGTGGCCGCGGATATGAAACCGTGGACCGACGGGCCAACCATCAGCACCGGGACCGGAGTTCCGCACGGAGAGACCCCAGCCTATTGGGGCACAAGCCAGGCCGCCTTGTCGCTGGCGGCAGTCGCCGGAAACCACTCCGTGCGACTTTTGCCGGACACGCACAATTTTCCTCTCAATTGCGTGGCTGCGCTGGCGGTGCCTGACCCGGCGCGCTTGGTCCACATCCACTATCATGAACTGTTCAGCGCCGGATCGGCTGACGCAAATCCGATATTGAACGGAACGCTGGACCTTCCGGCGGGAATTTCCGAATGGCTTGTGGCCCGACTGCCGCTGCAGGAACACCCGCAACCGACGGTGCCGAAGCGTGACCTGCCAAAGCCACCCCGGAGAAAGGCAATTCTTGTCCTGGGTATGCACCGCAGCGGCACCTCCGCGCTTGGCGGCGTGATCAACGCACTTGGAGCGGCCGGTCCGAAAAATCCGCTGTCCGCAAATTCCCACAATCCCAGGGGATTCTGGGAAAGCGCCCGCCTCTATCTCGCCAATAATGACCTGCTGACATCGGCGAATTCCTCCTGGAGTGACTGGCGGCCGCTCGACCCGCGATGGATGCAATCGCCGGCAGCCGAGCGACATCGCCACAAAATCAGGGCGATCCTCGACAATGAATTCGGCGACGAGCCCTTGTTTTTTGTCAAGGACCCGCGGATTTGTCGATTTGTCCCGCTCTTGTCGTCGATCCTGGCCGAGATGGCGGTCGATGCGGTCGCATTTCTGCCGGTCCGCAATCCTCTCGAGGTCGCGTTGTCGCTGAAGCGGCGCGATGGTCTGCCGCTGCCAAGATCACTTATGCTGTGGCTGAGGCACGTGCTCGATGCGGAGCATCATTCGCGAGGCATGCCACGATATTTCCTGCGCCACGAAGATTTCCTCATCGACTGGCGACGCCATATGGACCGTGCGGCCGAAGCAACCGGTGTCGTCTGGCCGGCTCGTTCCAGCCAGTCCGATGTCGAGATCGAACAGTTCCTGACCGCGGACCTGCATCATGAAAGGGCCTCGATCGAAGACATGCGGAACCATCCGGATGTCACACCGCTGGTCCGGAAAACCTATGACATTTTCCGTGCCATGGCGGTCGATGGCGAAAGCCCTGAATTGCGCGCTGAACTGGATCGGGTGCGGATGGGGTTCGACGAAAGCTGCGATGTGTTGGGTATGATGGTCGCCGCCGAGACTGAACAGCTACGCGGGGAGCTTGGAGCACGGAATTTGGAGTACGGGGCAGTCATTCGCGCCCAGCACGACCTCAGGCTCGAGCACGACGCGGTCGTTCGCGCCCTTCTTGACGTCGGACTCGAGCGCGATGCGGTCGCCCGTGCCCATCACGAGGTCGGACTCGAGCGCGACACGGTCGCCCGTGCCCTCCACGACCTCAGGCTCGAGCACGATGCAGCCGTTCGCGCCCATCATGAGCTTGGACTCGAGCGCGATACGGCCGTTCGTACCGTTCACGACCTCAGCCTCGAACGCGACGCGCTCGTCCGCGACCGAGACGCCCTTCGCGCGGAACGCAACGCGCTTCTCGCGTCAAGCAGCTGGAGGCTGACCGCGCCGTTGCGATGGGTGCGAGGCCCGTTCATGCGCCGAAGATAACGGCAAGATCGAACGCGGCCAGTGCGACGCCAATGATCGACCGTGATCGACAGACTGTGATCGGCTGTCAAGAAACCGTCACACGAAATCGGGTTCGCCCGTGTTAAAAATCGCGATCAGGCAGCCGCCAAGCGGCGCCGCTCTCGAAACCTGCATCTGGCACCGCGCCCATGGATATCGCTCTCGCCCCGGAAGGCACCGACCTGTCGCCTTACCTGCCCGACGAGCACGGGCTGTTCTTCATCTACCATTTCACCACTGAGGGCCTGCGCACCAAGGACCCGGCACAGGCGCGCTGGACCTGGCGCAGCTATCAGATCACCGACCTGCACGCCCGCCAGGAGATCGGCGCCGAAAGGGCTTTGCCGGGGCCGGCGCGCGATGCCTTCCTTGCCCCCAGCCATGGCTGCCACATCGACTTCGAGGATGGCTGGCTCTATGGCGATCTGCCGGATCTCAGACACGACTTTTCGGAGGCGCGCGGGCTCGTCCATTTCCGCTTCGCCTTCAACGACACGATGCTGATCGGCGCTCGCAAGCAGCCGCTGGAATCGGTCGACGCCGTCCGCAAGGCGGTGGAGAATGGATCGCGGAAATTCCGCTCGCCGGCGGAACTGATCGAGGCGGTCACCGGCCAGTCGCTCGATGGCATGCTGGGCGAGCTCGGCAAGCTGGGCGACACGCTCGACGGCATCGAGGACCGCGTCGTGCGCGATGCATGGCACAATGAGCGACAAGCGCTGGTCGAGGCGCGCCGGCAACTGGTGGTGATCCATCGGCAGATGGCGACGCTCGCCAATCTGTTCCGGCATCTCGACCATTCGCATCGCGACGAGTTGCCTGACCCGATCAACGACATGGCGGCCAGGCTCTCGCACCGGGCGCACACGCTCTATCATGACGGCGAGCAGTTGCAGGCACGCACAAGGCTGTTGCAGGACGAGCTGATGGCCAAGCTGACCATGCAGTCGAACCAGCTCCTCTATATCCTCTCTGTCATGACGGCGGTGCTGTTGCCGATGACCATCATCTCCGGCTTGTTCGGCATGAATGTCGGCGGGCTGCCGCTGGTCAACACGCCCGTCGGCTTTTGGGTGGTGACCGCGGTCTCGTTGGTTATCGCCGCAGCTACCTATCTGTTCGTCAGGCGGCTTGGCCGGGGGTTGTAGCGCCGGCCGCGCGGTTTTTACGCTGTGGCGCGAAGATCCTCGATGATGGTGCCGGCGGCACGGATTTCCGCTTCGTGATCGGGCTCGCGCCACGTCTCGGCAAGGCCCGCCGCGTACCATTCGCGCATCGCCGGCAGATTGAGCAGCTGTGCCGGATAGGCGGCAGCAGCACCCTCGAAGGAGAGCCCATAGGACTGGGCCCGAAACGCCACCGGGGCAAAGAAAGCGTCGACGGCGGTAAAATGAGCACCGGCGAGAAACGGCCCGCCGAAACGGGCAAGGCCATCATTCCAGAGATCGCCGAGGCGGAAGAGATCCTGCTTCAGCGCATCGGACATCGGGAACGGTTTGACCCGCACGCCGCAACTCATCGGGCATGCGCCGCGCAGTGCGGTGAGGCTCGAATGCATTTCGGCGGCGGCCGAGCGCGCCCAGGCGCGCGCCTTGGCCTCGACAGGCCAGACGCCATGGTGACGCTCGGCCAGATATTCGACGATGGCGAGCGAATCCCAGACCGCCCAGCCATCGTCGATCAGGCTGTTGTCTATCAAGCAGGGCACCCGGCCGCTGGGTGAGAACGACCGGTAGAGATCCCAGCTCGGTCCGGTCGGAAATGGCGTCAGCCGCTCCTCGAACGGAATATCCAGCTCGCGCATCAGGACCCATGGCCGCAGCGACCATGAGGAATAGTTCTTGTTGGCGATGTGCAGCAGGTACATCCGAAACTCCTTGGAGACTGTTTGGAAATTCTACTCTGGCGGCCATCTGATGGCGCTTTCTGCGCTTCCGTTGCTCACGGACCAAATGTCCGCTGCGCTACGGTTCTCGAAATCACCACCATATGACTCGCCAGAGCGAATTTCGAAACAGCCTCTTACCGGACAGAAGCCCGCCGCGCCGTTGTCAGCATCGACCAGGAATAGATCGCCAGTGCCGCCCAGATCAGAGCAAAGGCGACGGCCTGGGTGGTGCCGAAAGGCTCGTCGAAGATCAGGACGGCGATCAGGAACACCATGGTCGGCGCGATATATTGCATGATGCCGATGGTAGAGAGGCGCAGCAGCTTGGCACCGAAGGCAAACAGCAGCAGGGGCACCGATGTGACCGGACCGCAGCCGATCAGCAACGCCGTATCGGCGCCACTACCGGATACGATGTGGTCCTGCCCGGTCGCGATCAGGTAGGCGATGTAGCAGAGCGCCGGCACCGACAGCAAAAGCACTTCGAGCAGGAACCCTTGGCTCGGGCCGATCGGCAGCGTCTTGCGGAAGAAGCCGTAGGCGGCGAAGGAAAACGCCAGCGCCAGCGACACCCAGGGCAGCTTGCCGCCCTCGATGGTCAGCACCGCGACGGCGACCGCCGCCAGCACCACTGCCGCGATCTGCAACCGGTCGAGACGCTCGCCCAGCAGCAGCGCGCCGACGACGACGCTGACCAGCGGGTTGATGTAATAGCCAAGCGCGGTCTCGACGGTGCGGTCTACGGCGATCGCCCAGACATAAATGCCCCAGTTGACCGAAATCAGCGCCGCCGTTAGCGCGGCCATGGCGATGGTGCGGGGTGAGCGAAGTGCGGCCTTGAAATCCGCCGTGCGGCCGGCCCAGACCAGCACGGCCGCGGCGATCGGCACCGACCAGACGATACGGTGGGCGATCACCTCGGCGAGCGGCAGATGGGCGACCGCCTTCATGTAGAAGGGCAGCAATCCCCACAGCAGATAGGCGCCCAGTGCCAAAAGAAAGCCGCGGCGGGCCTTTGAATCGGCGTCCAGGGTAATTGCTTCAGTGGCCATGGGCCAACGCTATGGCCCAGCCACCTCGCCAAGACCATCGCAAAGTTCTGATGGATCAATGGACTTTCGCTGATGGTTCAACCCTACTCCGCTGCCACCAGCCCGGCCATTTCGCGGTTCTTCATCAGCTTGTAGACGATGGAGTCCATCAGCGCCTGGAACGAGGCGTCGATGATGTTTTCGGAAACGCCGACCGTCCACCAGCGCGCGCCGGTGCCGTCATGCGATTCGATCAGCACGCGGGTGATCGCCTCGGTGCCGCCATTGAGGATACGCACCTTGAAGTCGGCAAGCTCCATGTCGGCAATCTCGCTCTGGAATTTGCCGAGATCCTTGCGCAGCGCGATGTCGAGTGCGTTGACCGGGCCATGCCCTTCGGCCACCGACATCTTCTCCTCGCCGTCGACCAGCACTTTGACGATCGCTTCGGACACCGTCTTCAACTGGCCGTTGGCGTCGAAGCGCCGCTCGACCATGCAGCGGAACGAGGTGACGTTGAAGAATTCAGGCAGGCCGTGCAGCATCTTGCGCGCCAGCAGTTCGAAGCTGGCGTCGGCGCCTTCATAGGCATAGCCCTCGGCCTCGCGTTCCTTGACCACGGCAATCAGCGCATCGAGCCGGTGGTCGTCCTTCGGCACATCGATGCCGCGCCGCTTCAGCTCGGCGAGGAAATTGGCCTTGCCGCCCTGGTCCGAGACCATGACGCGGCGGCGGTTGCCAACCGCTTCTGGGGGCACATGCTCATAGGTCGCCGGCTCCTTGGCCAATGCGGAGGCATGGATGCCGGCCTTGGTGGCAAAAGCCGAGGCGCCGACATAGGGCGCCTGCGCTTCCGGCGCACGGTTCAAGAGTTCATCGAAAGCGCGTGACAGCCTGGAGACTCCGGTCAGGGCCTCCGCCGAAATACTTGTTTCGAAGCGGGTGGAGAAGGCCGGCTTCAGCGCCAATGTCGGCACGATCGATATCAGATTGGCGTTGCCGCAGCGCTCGCCAATGCCGTTGAGCGTGCCCTGGATCTGGCGCACGCCAGCCTCGACCGCGGCCAGCGAATTGGCGACCGCCTGGCCGGTGTCGTCATGGGCATGAATGCCGAGATTGCCGCCGGGAATACCGGAGGCGATGACCTTCTCGACAATGGCGCGGACTTCCGACGGCTGCGTGCCGCCATTGGTGTCGCACAGCACAACCCACCGCGCGCCGGCATCAAAGGCCGTCCTGGCACAAGCCAGGGCGTAGTCGGGATTGGCCTTGAAGCCGTCGAAGAAGTGCTCGCAATCGACCAATGCCTCCTTGCCGGCGGCGGTCGCCGCCTCGACGGAGGCCTTGATGGCGTCGAGGTTCTCCTCGTTGGTGCAGCCGAGCGCGACACGGACATGGTAGTCCCAGCTCTTGGCGACGAAGCAGATGGCGTCCGACTTCGATTGCACAAGGGCTGCAAGGCCGGGATCGTTGGACGCCGACACCCCTGCCCGCTTGGTCATGCCGAAGGCGACGAATTTGGCGCGCGCCGTGCGCTTCTCCTGGAAGAACGCGGTGTCGGTCGGGTTGGCGCCGGGGTAGCCGCCCTCGACATAGTCGAGGCCGAAGTCGTCGAGCAGTTTTGCGATGGCGATCTTGTCCTCGACGGAAAAGTCGATGCCCGGCGTCTGCTGGCCATCACGCAAGGTGGTGTCGAAGAGATAGAGGCGCTCGCGGGTCATGGTCATTTGCCTGCAAACTTGTCCGTCGCCCGGATCAATTGATCAAGGATGCTCGGCTCCGAATAGGCATGACCCGCACCCTCGACCAGGTGGAAATCCGCCTTTGGCCAGGCCTTGTGCAGCGCCCAGGCATAGTACGCCGGACACGGCATGTCGTAGCGGCCATGGACGATGGTGCCGGGAATATCCCCGAGCTTCCAGGCATCGCGCAGCAACTGCCCCTCTTCCAGCCAGCCGGCATGGACGAAATAATGGTTCTCGATGCGGGCAAAAGCGATGGCATAGTCGTCCTGCCCGAAAGGTCCGCTGGTTTCGGGATCCGGCAAAAGCGTGATCGTTTCACCTTCCCACAGGCTCCAGGCGCGGGCGGCCTCGACCTGCGCCTTGCGGTCCGTGCCGACCAGCCGCTTGCGGTAGGCGGCCATCATGTCGCCGCGCTCGGCCTCCGGGATCGGCGCCAGGAACCGCTCCCATTTGTCCGGGAACATTTCCGAGACGCCGAACTGGTAATACCATTCTAGTTCCGCACGCGTCAGCGTGTAGATGCCGCGTACCACCAGCTCGCTGACGCGATCCGGATGGGTCTCGGCATAGGCAAGCGCCAAGGTCGAGCCCCAGGAGCCGCCGAACACCAGCCATTTGTCGAAGCCGGCCATCTCGCGCAGCCGTTCGATGTCGGCGACCAAGTGCCAGGTCGTATTGGCATCGAGCGAGGCGTTGGGCGTCGATTTTCCGCAGCCGCGCTGGTCGAACAGGATGACGTCGTAAAGCTTTGGGTCGAACAGTCGCCGGTGTTTTGGCGAAATGGTGCCGCCCGGTCCGCCATGCAGGAAAACCGCCGGCTTGGCGCCCCTGGTGCCGGAACGCTCCCAGTAGACCTGATGGCCGTCGCCGACATCGAGCATGCCGGACTCGAACGCCTCGATCTCGGGATAGAGGGTACGCGATTGACTGCTCATAGCTGCAAACCTTTGGTCGGCCAGTCCGTCGTTTCGTGGTCGGGGTGCTGGAAGGAGATGATCTGCTCCTGCCTTGTGTAGAAATCGGGATCCTGGTGGACGGGCTGGTCGAAGATCGTCTCCACCCAGGGCAGCCGCGCGGCGTAATTGACCTGGATTTGCGGGGCGAGATCGGAGCGGTCGTCGAAGGCGCCGATGGCAATCTCAAGCCCGCCGGGCTGCCGGTAGGTCAGCGGCGTGCCGCAGCGGGGGCAGAAGCCACGATCGATGTTGACCGACGACTGGAAATAGCTCGGTTCTTCATGGGTCCATTCGACGCCATCCTTGGGCACCGTCACCAGTGCACCGAAGAACGAGCCGAACTGCTTCTGGCACATGCGGCAATGGCAGATCGACGGGCGGCCGAGCGCCCCATGAATGCGGAAACGCACGGCGCCGCACTGGCAGCCGCCGGTTCGTATTGTCTCGGTCATGATCTTTCCTTTGGCGGCCATTGTTCGGTGTCGTGGTCTGGATGCTGGTAGGAGACGAGATCGGCCAGATAGGGGGCCGACGACATGTCGGCCATCGTCTCCTCGCCCGGCAATTGCGGGATCGTATCAACGTAGGGCAGTTTTGCCTCGGTGCCCCACTGGATCAGCGGCACGATCTCCGCCGGATTGTCGAACGCACCGATGGCAAGGCCAACTCCGTCGGGCGCGGTGAAGGTCAACGGCGTGCCGCAATCGGCGCAAAAGCCACGATCGACATGGTTGGACGAGCGGAAATATTTCGGCTCGCCACGCGTCCAGTCGAGCTTTGCGCCGCGCACCGAAACCAGCGGCGCGTAGAACGAGCCGAATGCCTTCTGGCACATGCGGCAATGGCAGATCGAAGCGTCGCCAAGCGCGCCCTCGACGCGAAAGCGCACCGCGCCGCACTGGCAGCCGCCGGTGTAGGTCGGCCGGTTGTCGAGGCTCATCGCGGTTCACTCCGGGGCATGGCAGACGGCCTCGACATTGTTGCCGTCGGGATCGAAGACGAAGGCGCCATAATAGTTCGGGTGATAGTGCGGGCGCAGGCCCGGCCCGCCATTGTCCTTGCCGCCGGCGGCAAGTGCTGCGGCGTGGAAGGCATCGACCTCGGCGCGGCTGCGCGCGGTGAAGGCGACGTGCTGGTGGTCTTTCGGCTTGTCCTTGCCGGAACTCAGCCAGAACACCGGCCGGTCGCGGCCGTAACCGCCGACCTTGGCGCCACCGGTATATTCCAGCGGCACCATGTACAGCAGCGCGGCGCCCAACGGCGCCATCGCCTTGTCGTAGAAAGCCTTCGAAGCATCGAAATCGGCAACGGTTATGCCGAGATGGTCGATCATCTTTTTACCTCCCAGGTGGTGATACGCTCCCCGGTGACGGGGTCCTTGCCGTCCTTCAATTGTACGCCTTGTGCCAGCAGTTCGTCGCGGATGCGGTCGGCCTCGGCCCAGTTCTTCGCGGCGATGAGCGCGAGGCGATTGGCGATGGCCTTGGCAACACCACCTTTATCAATGTCGGCCGACGCGACATCGAAGCCGAGAAACAGCAGCGACGCCTTCAGCGAAGCCGCCGCATCGTTGCCGTCCACGGCCTCGCCGGCCAACTGCGTCAGCACCTGGAAGGCGGCGTAGGTGGCGAGATCGTCCGACAACGCTTCGATGACCTCCACCGGCAACTGCCCCGCCGCTGGCGCCAGATCCGCCGCCCGCTTCCATTTGCGCAGCGTGTTTTCGGCCTCCTCCAGCTTGCGCACGGAAAAGTCGATCGGTTCGCGATAATGCGTCATCAGCATTGCCAGCCGCAGCACCTCGCCCGGCCATTTGCGGCCGCCAAAAGTCTGCGTCTCCAGCAGTTCGTTGATCGAATAGAAATTGCCGAGGCTCTTCGACATCTTCTGGCCTTCGACCTGCAGGAAGCCGTTGTGCATCCAGATATTGGCCATCACGTCGGTGCCATGAGCGCAACGTGACTGGGCGATCTCGTTCTCATGGTGCGGGAAGATCAGGTCGAGGCCGCCGCCATGGATGTCGAAGACCTCGCCGAGATAGGCGGCCGACATCGCCGAGCATTCGATGTGCCAGCCCGGCCGGCCCCTGCCCCACGGGCTGTTCCAGCCCGGCTCCTCCGGTGACGACAGTTTCCACAGGACGAAATCTTGCGGGTTTTTCTTGTGCGCGTCGACGGCGACGCGAGCGCCGGCCTGCTGCTCGTCGAGATTGCGCTTCGACAATTGTCCGTAGTCCGGCATCGACGCGGTGTCGAACAGCACTTCACCCGCCGCGACATAGGCATGGCCGCGTGCGATCAGGCTTTGAATCAAGCTGATCATGTCGGCCTTGCCATCGGCGCGGGGCTCGACGAATTCAGTGGCACGCGGCTCGACCGTCGGCTCTAGGCAGCCGAGAACAGCCACATCGTTGTGGAACTGGTCGGCGGTCTTTTCGGTGACCCGTCGGATCGCCTCGTTGAGCGAGAGCGTTCCGGATGCGATCTCGCCGCCGAAGTCCCGCAAGGCGCGCGCGTTGATCTTGTCGTCGACGTCGGTGATGTTGCGCACATAGGTGACGTGCGTCTCGCCATAGAGATGGCGCAGCAAGCGGAACAACACGTCGAAGACGATCACCGGCCTGGCATTGCCGATATGGGCAAAGTCGTAGACCGTCGGGCCGCAGACATACATCCGCACATTGCGCGGATCGATCGCGACGAAATCCTCTTTCGTCCGCGTCAGCGTGTTGTAGAGGCGCAGGCCCTGCGATGCGTCAGACATTCGTGCCTTCCCGGTTCGTTACTTTGTTTGAGCATGATCTGGTCCGAAAACCGGTTCCCACTTTTCGGGATCATGCTTTGACTGGAGCCGGCGCGTCGAGGCGCAAAACAGACTCCAGCCTGCTGGCCGGGGCGTTTGTCCAATCTGGGGAAGATGAGGCGAAAACGTCCGGACCAGCGCGAGGCTAGCCAATAATGCAAATGCCACAAATGGCGAAAGACGTTTTCATGGGCGGCTTTATCGCCTTGGCCGGTGTTGCCGTCAAGTCGCTAGTTTCAGCAAAAACGTCGCCGGATCACAGGTATTGATGCACTGAAACATTTTATTAAACATGTCGGCACAGTGATGAAACATTCGCCGGCTAGTTCAGCAGGCGTCACGATTTGGTCAGAATCGGCCATCAAACGCAGACACGAAAATGTTACCTGGGAAGAGAGACATGCCCCGAACCAAGCAGGAATCCAACCGCGCCAAGCAACCGGCGCTGGCCAACCACTACCGCGCCATCGGCCCGGCCGCGATCGTCGCCGCCCTTCTCCACACCGCGAAGAAGAAAAAGCCGGCGCAGAAGATCGTATCGCCCCGCGCTGCCTGAACTGGTGCGCGACCGGCCCGAAGGTGGCCGGAATGAAGCGCCAGAGCGCGCCTCGAAATAGCAGCTTTCGTCCTTTTGTTTGAGCCTGATTTCCCGAAATGATCTTTCCCAAAAACTGGGGCCACTTTTCAGGATCATGCTCTAAAACAACGTCATTTGACTGTCGTCCGCGCCGGGCTTCTGGCGCCTGACCTTCTCGGGCTCCGTCCCGATCTCCCCCCTCTCCTGAATCTTCGGTCCGGTGTTGGCGACCTTGTTGACGAGGTCGGAAACCGGAATTGCCTCGAAGAAATCAGGCTGCGCCGGCCGCAACAGGTCGGCGACATCGCGCGGCTCGAGCGTGCGGCAATCCAGCCAGCGGGCGAAATCCCTGATATCGATCACCACCGGCATGCGGTCGTGAATATGCGCGATGTCGGCATTGGCTTTGACGGTCAGGATGGCGCCGGTGTCCATTTCCGAACCGCCCGGCTCGGCATAGGTCTCGATCAGTCCGGCAAAGGCGACCAACCCGCCATTCCTGGGTCGTATCCAATAGGGTTGCCCCTTCTTGCCACCGGTTTGCCGCCATTCGTAAAAGCCGGATGCCGGCACCAGCGCGCGGCGATGGCGCATGGCGGCTTTGAACGAAGCCTTTTCGGCGGCCCCTTCAGAACGCGCGTTGAACAGCAGCGGAAACTCGCGTGTGTCCTTCACCCAGGTCGGGATCAGCCCCCAGCGCACCAGCATCGGCTGGCGGTCCGGCAGATTGGAGCCCGGCGCCCGTGGGGCGCCGGCGATCGCCATCAGGATCGGCTGCGTCGGCGCGATGTTGCAGCGCGCCGGGAAATCCTCAAGCCCCGCCACGTCCAGAAAGGCGGCGGTCTGATCCGGTGTCGCGGTCAAGGCAAAACGTCCGCACATGGTCGACTGGTGCCCTTCGACTGGTTCGGTCTGAAAGTGGCGATGGAACCGGCGTTGCGCAACCGCTAAAGCTTCCCCATGCTGGGCGGTCCACAACAGACCTGCCTTCAAATGAGCCTGATCGGGAATCCATGAACGAAGCGCGCAAGACACTTCCGGCCGTCTCGGTTGCCGTCGTGCGTGGCGACACCGTGCTCCTGGTCAAGCGGGCGCGGCAGCCATCGCAAGGGCTCTATGCCTTTCCAGGCGGCAAGGTCGAGGCCGGCGAGACGCTGGAGGCCGCGGCAAAGCGCGAACTGCTGGAAGAAACCGGCTTGCACGCCACCGACTACCGCCCGCTTCGGGAAATCCACATCGACGGCAGGGATGACGGCCACCCGGTCGATTATCTCCTCACAGTCTTCGGAGCCGCCTATGCCGGTGGCGAGGCGGTGGCTGGCGACGACGCCGAGACAGCAGCCTTTTATACGCTCAGCGAAATGGCGGGGCTGCCGCTCGCCGGCTCGGTGTTTGCCGTCGCCGAGGACCTGTTGGGCCTTGGCGCAAACGCCGGGGTACAGCCCTGAAAATCGCCTTGCGGGCGACAAATTGTTTCGCCACAAAGGCTTATGCTGTTTGGCAGGCCGCAACGGCTTACCCCGTTCGGCAGACCACAACGACTGACGCCGTTCGTTCGGCAGGCCATAACGGCTAACGCCGTTAGGCGGACCACAACGGCTGACGCCGTTAGGCGGAGAAGGCTTATGAACCGTCCATCCCTGCTCCTCGCCATATGTCTTGCCGTCAGCACGGCCGTTTCGACGCGGCCGGCGCTCAGCGCCGAGTCGCCGTTCGAGCCCGGGCTGATGCGGCTGGCGGAAGTTCTGGGGTCGCTGCATTTCCTGCGCAATTTGTGCGGTGAGAAAGGCGACCAGTGGCGTGTCGAGATGCAGAAGCTGCTCGATTCGGAAAATCCGGACGCCGAGCGTCGCGCCCGCTTCATCGCCAGCTTCAATCGCGGCTACCGCTCCTTCGGCGGCACGTACACGCAGTGCACGCCGTCGGCGACTGAAGCCATCAGCCGCTATATGAAGGAAGGTGAGACGCTGTCGCGCGACATCGCCTCGCGTTACGGCAACTGATTTAGCCGTTCCGACCTGCCCATCCACAGATATCCGGACCATCGCTGGCGACAATCGATATATCCGGCTTGTGCCAGGTGACATCTTGGTGCAATCCTCATGTGGCACTTCTGCAACAGTATTAACGAAACCTTACTGCGTGAATGCGGAATTAACTCAAACTGAAGGTTTTCGCCCCGCAGGCCGCCCTAATCGGCTAAGTTTGACTCGAGTTGAACGCAGCTCCGCACAAGGCAATCGGGCTTTGTAAAAAACGATCAAAAAAATGTCGTATTTACAAATACTTAATTGACCCTGCGTGTGAAATGAACAGATCAAGCCTGATCCACATCGACGGATCGCCGCTTGAAAGGGTGGACATCGCATATGGAACATGGTGTCAACGACATCGACGCGCTGGTCAGGGAAGAGAAACGCCTGACCGCCGTGGAAAGCCACAGCGAAGCCTGGGCGGAGGGTCTCTCCGCCGGCATAGAGCCCGAGATCATTGCCGAGGCCGCGCTCGAGACGGCATTCGGCGAGATGTTGCGTGCCAATGGCGAGACCTCGGCCCTTGCCCTGCTCGACCGCATGCGTGAAAAGGTGATTGCTGGCGCCTTCGAACCTGAACGGCTGCGGCACTGAACCGACGTCCGGTTCTTTGACGACAGAATGCCGCTCGGGCGTCATGCCCGGAAGCAGGGAGAAACGGGCAGTGAGTCTTTCGATGTCAGGCAAGCCGCGTGGCTTGGTCCTTTACATCTGCTTCGCCGCTTGCTGTGCCGCGATTCCCCTGGTTCTCGTCAGCAGCCCCGCTTATGCGCTGAGCGAGATCAAGCGCGAAGAGCTCCCCGCACCCGTCACGCCGCCGGTGGACGACGACATGTCGCCGCCCGGAAGCACCGTGCCAATGCCCGACCCGGTCGGACCGCTGCCTCCAACCGGCCAGCCGGCTGCCCCTAAAGAAGCCGAGCCGGACAGCCCGGCGGACGGCGGCGTCACCAGGCCGCGAGTCGATCCGGAGACGCCGGTGCCCGAGGTCGTCTACGATCTCGGCAAGCTGCCGGAACCGGTACGGCGCATGCACGACCTGATCGTCGAAGCCTGCAAAGGCGGCGACATCGAAAAGCTGCGGCCTTTGATCGGCACGGGCGACAACACGACGCAATTGTCGCTGACCGATATAGACGGCGACGCCATCGCCTTCCTCAAGGGTCTCTCCGGCGATCCGGAGGGCCAGGAGATCCTGGCCATCCTGGAAGAGGTGCTCAATGCAGGCTATGTCCACCTCGACGCCGGCACGCCGGAAGAGCTCTACGTGTGGCCGTATTTCTTCGCGCTGCCATTGGACAAGCTCGATGCCAAGCAGCGGGTCGAGTTGTTCAAGATCGTCACCGCCGGCGATTTCGACGACATGAAGCAGTTCGGCGCCTACATCTTCTACCGCGTCGGCATCACGCCCACCGGGCAATGGACGTTCTTCGTCGCCGGCGACTGAGCCTTTTACCCTCCCCTTGCGGGAGGTCGGGGGGCCTAGCGGGGCAATGCCTCGGAAAACTCCACCGCTTTGCCCTGGCCCGGCGTGACGATCTCGCCTTCCCACATGATGCGGCGGCCGCGAATGACGGTGCCGACGGGCCAGCCGGTCACTTGCCTGCCGTCATATGGCGTCCAGCCGGCTTTCGAGCCGGCCTGCGCGTTGGTGATGGTCTCGCGCCGCTTCATGTCGACAATGGTGAAATCGGCGCCGTAGCCGGCGGCGATACGGCCTTTTCTCGCCATGCCGAAGATGCGTTGCGGACCGTGGCTGGACAGGTCGACGAAGCGCTGCAGCGTCAGCCGGCCGGCATTGACGTGATCGAGCATGATCGGCACCAGCGTCTGCACGCCGGTCATGCCCGAGGGCGAGGCCGGATAGGGCTTGGCCTTCTCGGCCAGCGTGTGCGGTGCGTGGTCGGAGCCGAGCACATCGACGATGCCTTGCGCAATGCCGTGCCAGACGCCGTCGCGATGGCGCTTCTCGCGCACCGGCGGATTCATCTGGATCAGCGTGCCGAGCCGCGCATAGTCGTCAGCCGACAGGGTCAAGTGATGCGGCGTCGCCTCACAGGTCGCGACATCCTTGTGCTGTTGGAGGAACAGAATCTCCTCGGCCGTCGAGATGTGCAGGACATGGATGCGGGCGCGAACAGTGCGCGCTATGCGCACCAGCCGCTCGGTGCAGCGCAAGGCAGCGATCTCGTCGCGCCAGACCGGGTGCGATGACGGGTCGCCCTCGATGCGTTCGCCCAGACGTTCGCGCAGCCGAAACTCGTCCTCGGAATGAAAGGCGGACCGGCGGCGCGTATTCCTAAGGATCGAGGCGACGCCTTCATCGTCCTCGACCAGAAGGTCGCCGGTGGACGAACCCATGAAAACCTTGATCCCGGCCGCACCCGGCAGCCGCTCGAGCTCGCCGACGTCTTTTGCATTCTCGCGGGTGCCGCCAACCCAGAAGGCAAAATCGCAGTGCATGCGGCCACTGCCGCGCCGGACCTTGTCGGCAAGCGCTGCCTCGCTGGTGGTCAGCGGATTGGTGTTGGGCATCTCGAACACGGCGGTGACACCGCCCAGCACCGCCGCCCGCGAGCCGGTCTCCAGGTCTTCCTTGTGCTCAAGCCCCGGCTCGCGGAAATGCACCTGGCTGTCGATGACACCCGGCAGGATGTGCAGGCCGCGGCAGTCGATCGTCTCGCCGGCCGAGGCCTGGCCGAGATCGCCGATGGCAGCGATGCGTCCATCCTTGACGCCGATGTCGCGAGCCCCTTCGCCGTCATGGTTGACCACTGTGCCGCCTGTCAGGATGAGGTCGTAGGTCATGGCCATGCTCTCTTGCGGGGGGAGTGCCAGCGGCTTACGTAAAGGCCGACCGTTTTGCAAGATCAGGCTGCTTTCGCCAATGCCCTTTGCCCAGCTCAAAGACCGCGCACTCATCTCCGTCTCAGGCCCCGATGCCGAGCATTTCTTGCAGAACATCCTGACCACCGATCTGGACGTCTTGACACCCGGCCAGGCAAAACCGGGCGCGCTGCTGACGCCGCAAGGCAAGATCCTGTTCGATTTCCTGATCTCGCGCGCCGGCGAGAATGCATTCCGGCTCGAGTGCCGTGCCGACATATCAGATGATTTCGTGCGCCGGCTGATGCTCTACAAGCTGCGCGCCAAGGTCGAGATTGCCAAGGCCGATCAGGCGCTTGTCAAAGTCGCATGGGGAAGTGAGTCAACGGCCTCACAATCTGATTCAACGGCGGCCGCCGACACGCGCTTTCCGAACGGCGCCGTCACGCGCTCCTATGGCGAAACAGATGAGCGGAGCGACCTTGCCGCATGGCAAGCCTTCCGCATCGCCAGCGGCATTGCCGAAAGCAGCAGCGACTACCAACTTGGAGACGCCTTCCCGCATGACGTGCTGCTCGACGAGACCGGCGGCGTCGGCTTCAGGAAGGGCTGCTATGTCGGCCAGGAGGTTGTCTCGCGCATGCAGCACCGCGGCACGGCCCGGCGGCGCGTGCTGATCGTTCAGGCTGGACTTCCCCTGCCCGCCGCTGGCACCGAACTCACCGTCGAGGGGCGGCCGGTCGGCACGCTTGGCTCGACCGCCGGCACGACCGGGCTCGCCATTGCCCGCATCGACAGGGTCAAGGCGGCGCTCGACGCCGGCCAGCCGATCATGGCGGGCGACATGCCGGTTACCGTGGCCATTCCCGGCTGGGCGAAGTTCAGCTTCCCGCAGGAAGCCGTCAGCGCGGAGGAGGCCTGATGGCGGCCGACCGCGTCGGCGCGCCGGCACGCGCCTGGCAGCGCATGCTGTCCGGCCGCCGCCTCGACCTGCTCGACCCCTCGCCGCTCGACATCGAGATTTCGGATATTGCGCATGGGCTCGCCCGCGTTGCCCGCTGGAACGGCCAGACCAGCGGCGAGCACGCCTTTTCGGTCGCCCAGCACTCGCTGCTGGTCGAGGCGCTATTCTGCGACCTGGTGCCGGAGGCTTCGGCCGACGCGCGGCTGGCGGCGCTGCTGCACGACGCCCCCGAATATGTCATCGGCGACATGATCTCGCCGTTCAAATCGGTGATGGGCGGCAGCTACAAGGACTGTGAATTGCGATTGCAGCGCGCCATCCATCTGCGCTTCTCGCTGCCGCCGGAACCGGCCGCGGCGCTGCGCAAGGAGATCAAGCGCGCCGACCAGATCGCCGCCTATTTCGAAGCAACGCTGCTTGCCGGCTTTTCGACCGCCGAGGCGACCGAGTTCTTCGGCCGTCCGCGCGGCTTCAATGCCGATCGCTTCGATTTCACGCCACGCTCTGTTACCTGGGCGCAGAATGCGTTCCTGAAGCGTTTTTCGGCGATCGAGAAGTCGCGCCGCCAGGTCCCGGCACAAGCGATCGGCTGAAAAACGCTAAATTAACCGGCGGCGACCACACTAGCCCGTTCGATCACGAGCCGCAGGCGCGCCTTATGCCCGTCGCTGATGCCAAGGATGGTTCGGCCGTCCCGGAACCGGGGGCCGAAGGCATGGATCGGCCGCGCTCCATTGAATACGAACTGCGCGAACAGAACGAACGCTTTTCGGCCGCCGTCGAGAACATGTCGCATGGGCTGTGCATGTTCGACGCCGACGAGCGCATGATTATCTGCAACATCAACTACATCAACATCTTCTGCCTCGACGCCAGGGTGATACGGCCCGGCATCCGGTTCCTCGACATCCTGCGCCATAGCGTCGATATCGGTATCGCCTCGCAAAGCGCCGACGAACTCTACGCCATCCGCAAGCCCTATATCGACCAGGCGAAAGCCTCGACCTACGAGGAGACGCTGTCGGACGGCCGCATCATCAACATTTCGCATCGCCCGCTGGCTCCGGGCGGCTGGGTCTCCATCTACGAGGACATCACCGAACAGCGACGCGCAGAGCGGGACCTCAAGGAGCAGCATCGCCGGTTCGACGCAGCGCTCGCCAACATGTCGCAAGGCCTGCTGATGTATGACGCCGACGGCAGGCTGATCGTGCGCAACCAGCGCATTCTGGAACTCTACGGTGTCAGCGAAACAGACCTTCCACTGGGCATGGGTCTGCGCGAGCTGCTTGAGCGGCTGGTACGCCTGGGTGTCTATCCTCCCATCGATATCGATGGCGAGGTCCTCAGAACTGAAGCCCGCCTGCAGGTCGGCCAAACGCGATCGACCCCCCGTCAGCTTGCCGACGGACGAACGCTGATGATCGCGCGTCGGCCGATGAGTGGCGGCGGCTGGGTCGCCACGTTCGACGACGTCACCGAAAGCAGGCTGGTCGAAGAGCGCATGACCCATCTTGCGCATCACGACACGCTGACCGGACTGCCCAACCGCTCGATGCTTCGCGAACGGCTCGACCAAGCGCTTGAGGATGCGGCTGCACCGCTGGCAATCTTCTCGCTCGATCTCGATCGCTTCAAGGCGGTCAACGACACGTGGGGACATCCGGCCGGCGACTGGCTGTTGAAGAGCGTGGCCGAGAGGCTGCAGCGTTGCCTGCGCAATGAGACAGACATCGTCGCCCGTTTTGGTGGTGACGAATTCGTCATCATCCAGTTCCCTTTCAAAAGCCTGGCCGAAGCGGAAAAACTGGCGAAGCACATCGTCGCGGTGATCGCAAAACCGTTTCGCGACAAAAACCGGGACATTCATGTCGGCATCAGCCTTGGCATCGCCGTTTTCCCCGATGACGGCCGGGATGCCGACACGCTGCTGAAAAATGCCGATACGGCGCTCTACCGGGCGAAGAGCGAAGGGCGCAACCTGTACCGCTTCTTCGAGCCCGGAATGGACGCCATGGTGCAGGCGCGGCGCGCACTTGAGACCGACCTCGAGGCAGCTCTGCCGCACCAGGAATTCGACCTCGATTTCCAGCCGATCATGAACATAGAATCCGGCGAGATTGTCGGCGCGGAAGCCTTGATGCGCTGGCATTCGCCGACGCGCGGCACGGTGGCGCCGGACAACTTCATTGCGGTCGCCGAAGAAACCGGACTGATCGTGCCGCTTGGCGAGTGGGCGCTGAGGAAAGCCTGCGCGACGGCGGCGAACTGGCCTCCCGCCCTGCGCATCGCGGTCAATGTCTCGGCCGTGCAGCTCAAAAGCGGCGGCTTTGCCCGCAGCGTCATCTCGGCGCTGGCCTTTTCCGGCGTGCCGGCCAGCCGACTGGAACTGGAAATCACCGAAACCGTGCTGATGGACGAAAGCGAGACCGTGCTGAGGACGCTGCGTCAATTGCGCGGGCTGGGCATCCGCATTGCGCTCGACGATTTCGGCACCGGCTATTCCTCGCTCGGCTATCTCAGGCGTTTTCCCGTCGACAAGATCAAGATCGACCGTTCGTTCATCCGCGACATCGGCAATCGCGACACGGCGGCGATCGTTCGCACCATCATCGGGCTGGGGGCCGAACTCGGCATCACGGTCACCGCCGAGGGTGTCGAGACCGAGATGCAGCTCGACATTCTGCGCGGCAACGGTTGCGTCGAGGCGCAGGGCTATCTGATCGGGGTTCCATCAAAGGCAGCGGATATTCAGCGCCTGCTGAAATCGCGCGCGTTGCACAGCCAGACCGGCTGAGGTCGGCCCACCGTCAGCGCAATGTCTCGATGTATTTTTCGTGGAAGCTGACATAGCCCGGTTCGACGACCTTCAGATGGCGCTCGATCAGCGCATGAAACTCCGGCAGTTGATGAAACGGCACGCCGGGATAGGCATGATGCTCGGCATGGAACGGCATGTTCCACGCCAGCTTGCGGACAAGCCAGTTGGTCAGCGTGGTCCTGGTGTTCTCCAGCATGTTGGCGACGAACGGACAGCGACCGTGCTCGGCCAGGAGATAGAGGCGCAGAAACGGCTGCCCGAGCAAGGCCGGCGCGATCCACACATAGAGCAGCACCGTGAGCCGGAAATAGAGGGCCAGCAGAATGACCACTGCATAGAAGGCAATCATGGCGCGCGCCTCGACGCGCACCTTGTAGTGCCCCTTTGGCGGAACATAGCTTCCCCGGCCTCGGTCCATCGCATTGCCATAAAGCGTCTTGAGATGCCCCCACCACGTCGGGATGCCGGAGACATGGACGAGGTATTGCCTCCATGTCTCCGGTTTGGGGAAAGCCAGTTCCGGATCATTGTCTGGGTCCTGGGTGTATCGGTGGTGGGCGAAATGGAAATAGCGGAACCAGTCCGCCGGCAGCGCGATCGCCAGGCTGCATACCCGCGCCACGGCATCGTTCAGCCACTGCCGTTCGAAGGCGGTGCGATGCACCGTCTCGTGCAACAGCGTGAACAGGAAGACGATCAGGATGCCTTGCGGCAGCATCAGCAGCTGCCAGAACGGCACCTTGGCGGCGATCAGCGATCCGATGACCACGATCGCGCCCCAATGAGCGGCAAGCTGAACGAGACCTGAGACATCCGACTTGGCGGTCAGGCGATTGCGCTCTTCCTGCGTCAACGAGGCAATTACGTCGCGATGGTCCACTGCGTCATCCCGCTTGAAAATGTCGACGCCCATCGTATTCAACAAGAAAGCTTTCTAAAAACGAGGAATTCTGCGATTTAGATAAGGTCACCTTATCTATCGGGCATCATGATCGCTTTTCCATCCTTGCGCGGACTCCAGGCTTTCGAAGCGGCGGCGCGTTCCGGCGGCTTTGCCGCGGCAGCCGAAGAGCTTTCTATCTCCGCCGCCGCAGTCAGCCAGCTGATCCGGACCATCGAAGACCAGATGGGCCGCAAGCTGTTCAACCGGGTCAACCGCCGCGTCGTCCTCACCGACGCCGGCAGGGAAATACTGCCTCGGCTGACAACGGCATTCGGTGAGATCGGCAGCGTGTCACGAGAACTGAGCGGCGCCGAGTTCCGCTCCCGGCTCGTCGTGTCGGTACCGCCATCCATGGCGATGGGCTGGCTGTCGTCGCGCCTGGCAGGCTTTGTCGCGGCCCACGGCGCTGTCGACATATCGCTCAGAGGCGAAGACGATCCGGTATCGTTCGACCGCGATCTGATCGACATCCGCCTTTCCTATGGCCGTTCGCACTACCGCGACCAGGCAACGGAAGACATCGTCGGGGATGCCGTCTACCCCGTTTGCGCACCTGATCTCGTCGCGACGAATAAACCTCTGGACGCCACCGCCCTCACCGGCCTGCCGCTGATCCACACCGACTGGGGACCGACGGGCGCGTCGTTCCCGACCTGGCGCAACTGGTTCGAAGCGATGGGCATCGAGCCTGGCCGGGCAGCGCAACGCGGCCTTTCGGCGAATTCGTCGCGGGCCGCACTTGATCTTGCCATTTCCGGCCTTGGCGTCGCGCTGGCGCAAGGGGTCTATTGCGCCGAGGCGCTGGAAGACGGCCGGCTGGTCAGGCCCCTCGCCCAGGCGCTGGAGCTGCGCCAGCCCTATTGTCTGACAACCCCGGAGCGCAGCGCAAGACGCGATGTGGTGGCGGCGTTTCGCCAGTGGCTGATCGAGGAATGCGTGCGCGCCGTCAAATCGCCGGCGCTAGAGAGCCGTTGACGGCCAGTGATGGCCGCTCAGAGGTGCCCGCTCAATGCCTCTACCATGTCCTTGTTCGTCGCCACGGGAACGATCTCGAACTCCACCAGATCCGCCCATTCGATGACCCAGCGCTGCAGCAACGTGACGTCATCAGCCTCCACCAGCAGGAAGCAACGGCTCATATCCGCCGCGATCCAGCTATGGTGCACGAGAAGCTCCTCCGGCTTCAGGCGACCACGGTCGCGGAAGCGGCGGTAGATCTCCTTGCGATCGCAACCGCGAAAGTCCTCGATCACGATGAACAGCATCTTTTCCCCTCGGTGATTACCGGCCTGGGCGGTCCAGCCGCTCCAGGAACCACTGCGTCAGCCGCACCCAGACCTCGTCCTTTTCGCCGGAATCCTCCCAGCCATGGTCGAGGTTCGGATTGTCGTTGACCTCGATGACGAAGACGCCATCCTTGGTCTCCTTGAGGTCGACGCCATAGAGCCCATCACCGATGCAGCGCGCCGCCTTCACCGCCGTCTCGACAACATGCGCCGGCGTTTCCTTCAGCGTGAAGGTCTTGATGCCGCCCTGGTCGGGCTTGCCGTTGGCCTTGTGGTTGACGATCTGCCAGTGCTTCTTGGCCATCAGATAGTGGACGGCAAACAGTGGCTGGCCGCCGAGCACGCCGACGCGCCAGTCATATTCGGTCGGAATGAACTTCTGTGCGATCAGAAGGTCGGAATCCTCCAGCCATTCCGTGGCAAGCGTCTTCAGCTCCTCGAAGTTGGCGCATTTCTTGACGCCGCGCGAGAATGACGAATCCGGGATCTTCAGCACCAGCGGAAAGCCCAGTGTCTGCGCCGCCAGTTCGAGGTCCGAAGTGCCAGCGATCATCACCGTCGGCGGCACCGGCACCTTGTTGTAGGCCATCAGCTCGTTGAGATAGACCTTGTTGGTGCAGCGGATCATCGACAGCGGATCGTCGATCACCGGCATGCCTTCCTGCTGGGCACGGCGGGCGAAACGATAGGTGTGGTTGGAGATCGTGGTGGTCTCGCGGATGAACAGCGCGTCGTAATTGGCGAGCTTGGCGAGATCCCGCTTGGTGATCGGCTCGATTTCGACGCCCATCTTTTCGGCGATCTTGGCCCAGTAGCGCAGCGACGAAATCTCAGACGGCGGCAATTCCTCATGCGGATCGACCAGCGTAGCGAAGGTGTAGCGCGCCGGCGTGCGGCCCTTGGTGTCGCGCCACTCGCGGTTGGTGTAGGTCTCCAGGCACTGGATGAAGCTTTTTTCTTCGTCCTCGGTCATCCGCGCCAGCGGGTGGAAGCCGATCTTGCGGATCGAGGCCCATTCGGCGCTGTCCTTGATGTGGACTTCGAGCGCCGGCGCACGGAACCAGTCGAACAACAGCTTGGCGAAACGGTCCCAGATTTTCGATGGGCCGATGCCGAAGAAGATGCAGACCTTGGTTGGAAAGGCGCCGCCGAGATCCTTGCGGCATTTGTTGAGTGCCAGCTCCAGTTCGGGCAAAGCATGTTCGTAGAGCTTGCGTTCCGACAGGTCGATCATCGTCTCGACGGTCGGAATGACCTTGTGGCCGCGCGAACCCGCCAGCAGCGAGGCATAGTAGCCGCGGCTCTGGTAGGCGTAGTTGTTCGACAGGTTGATGACCTTCGGCCGCTGGCCGCGAAACAGCGACGGATGCGCAAGATAGTCACGGTTGGTGATGATCTTGTGCGGTGTCGCCACCTGGTCGAGATCGCTCTGCCGGCCGGTAAGGATGACCCAGGTCATTGTCTGTCGCGCTTTCCCAGAGTGATGGCGGCACGCAGTCCGTCGCGGCCGAACTGCGCCATGTTCATGAAGATGCCGTAAGGCACGGGAATGTTGGCGGCATCAAGGATGGTCTCCTGTCTCTCGTCCTCGACCCAGGGATCGTGGATCAGGATATGGTCGCCGTCATCGCCGATGGCCAGCACCCAGTGCGGCACTTTCTTGCCGAACATAAGGAAACCGCTGATCAGCACCAGCACCAGTTTTCCTTCCGCGATCGCGGCGCGAATGTCGTCGATGGCGAATGGACGGTAATTCACCGGGATGCCGTAAAGTTCCGCGCGGCGGCGAAAGTCGACCTGGGCCAGTTCCATCACCCGGCGCTTGTCCTCGCTGCGCACCGACTGCAGGAACAGCGCGCCGTAGAAGGAAACATAGATCTCCGCCGCAAGCCCGCTTTCGTACCCCGAGACAGCGAGGCCGAATGGTTCGCAGCCACCGGGTCCCGACATCATGAAGACAGTCGTCGCCTCGCGCCACAGTCGGATTTCCATGACCGGATCCGGCACGAAGCCGGGATCGAAATTGGCCATCGCCATCATCAGGCAGCATGGACCGCAGGTGAATTCGCAGGTTTGCTGGTAGAACGGCACCTTGGTGGCGATCGGAATGTCGCCGCGCAAGGTCTTTTCATAGCGAAGCGCTGCCTCGCCATCCTCATAGTAGCCGGATTCGCGGCCGATCTTGCGATAGCCGGCCTGCTCATAGATGCGGATGGCTCGGCTGTTGTCCTCGCGCACCTCGAGACGCAGCATCATGCGGCCGTGCTCGAAGGCGGCTTCTTCCGCAGATCCGAGCAGCATGCGGCCAACACCCAGCCCACCGAAGAACGGACCGGTGGCGATCGAGTAGAGACGCGCCACGCCGCTTCCCTTGCGAAACAGCACGATCGCGTAGCCGGCCACGCGGCCATCGATTTCGGCGACCAGCGTCTCGGCGGTTTCGCGCTCGATGAACAGACGGAAGGAGCGGCGCGAAATGCGGTCGCTTTGGAAAACAGCTTTCTCAATGGCGGCGAGATCATCGACGTCAGACGCGCGGGCCGTGCGGATCTCGGCAGGCATGCGGCTTGAGAAAACCTCGATTGGTGGTGGGAAATGCCCTACTGGAAAACGTTCGAGACATCAGCCGAAAATACTGATGGCCACAAAGCGCTATCGCACCTCGAATAGGGCCGAATTGTGACAGATTCGGCAACAGCCCAGCGATGCAAAACGCTTTGAATGGGATCACTATTTGTGCATTGGCGCCGCCATCAAAAGCGGCGCCTTTCAACTGGCCAGGCCGGCCAGAAGCTGGCCATAGGCGCTCTTTGCCACGACGGCCAATTGCTCGCGCGGCAGCGAGCCGACAACGGCGCAGCCATAGCCCTTGTCCAGCCAGTAGACGGCCTGGGGGCCGTTTTGCGCCGATGTATAGGTTCCCTTGGCATTCTGCGCCGATTCCGCCGTGACGAAGAGGGATATACGCTCGCCCTTGTCGTCCTCGTAGAGCAGCATCGCGGCCTTGCTTTCGCCGGCCGGCAGCAACCGGCCGCCGATCAACTGGAAACCGTTCGCGGTCAGGTCCGGCGCCACAAGCTTCAGCCCGACCCGGTTGGACAGCCAGGTCTGCAAATGATCCTTGTCGCTCGCCGGCACTTCGACCGCATGCCGCTTTTCGGCAGCGAAGACGACATGGGCCGCGATTGCCTGTTCGGCCAGCCGATCTTCCGCCGGATCCTCCTGTCCAGCGCGGTCGATGCCGGCAAGGTATCCGCCAAGCCCGCCAGCGACCACGAGCACGGCCGCCGCAGCGGCAAGCCACCAGCGCGAGCGTGACGCCGCCGCCCTGACCGGCGTCTCGCCGAGCACGACCTTGCGCAACCGCGCTGGGACGGCTTCGTCGAGCACGCCGGCGAAGGCGGCGCGCAGTGCTGCCCGGTCGGCGGCGAAGCGGGCGCTCCTGGCCTTCATCTCGGGATTGGCGTCGAGCCAGGCATCGTAGGCGGCGCGCTCGTCGCCGGGCAGCTCGCCATCGAGCGCCATGTGAATGTCACGTTCGGAAAAGTCGCGGCGGATCATTTCTCGACGATCCTTATTGCGCGGCGGCGCGCCGTGTCGTCCAGCAACCCGCGCAACTCCTCACGCCCGCGCGCAATGCGCGACATCAGCGTGCCTGCGGGGACGCCGAGAATGTTGGCGGCTTCGGCATAGGAAAAACCTTCAATGGCGACCATGACAAGAGCCGCGCGCCGGTCGGGGCTGATCGCCTGCAATGCGTCGATGATCTCGCGCGAAGCGATGCTCTCCACCTGCTCGGCCGGCTGGGCCACCGCCTCGCCCGCTTCCAGTGGCAGCATCGTCGCTTCACCGCGACGGTTCACCTTGCGCATCTGGTCGATGAACAAATGATGCATGATC
The DNA here is from genome assembly GCF_003253745.1 of Mesorhizobium kowhaii. GTDB lineage: Bacteria > Pseudomonadota > Alphaproteobacteria > Rhizobiales > Rhizobiaceae > Mesorhizobium > Mesorhizobium kowhaii. The sequence continues at coordinate 157,101 of NZ_MZXV01000085.1, read as the reverse complement.
GTAAACAGCCACCTCCGGGGACTTTCTCCTGTCTGCCAGTTGTCGAGCCGGACAAGCGCCCGCTCGAGGCAATCCTGAACGAGATCGTCGGCAGCGTCGCGGTCGCGCAAAAGCGAGCGTGCGTAGCGGCGCAGTCGCGGTATTTCGCCAAGGATTGCTGCCTTCTTTTCGTCCATGACCGCTGGTTCTGAGGTCGCCCTTGTTGATCCCGATTGAACGCGCCTTCCGAGCGCGGCGCAAGCGGCCAGCGCGAAGCGGTCCGCCGCCCCGGTCACCCAAGCAATGAGATAACGAGATGGGCGACCGTTTTATTCCCGGCTAAATTGAGTACCTGTCGTCACTGCTCGCCGACGGGTATTTTCTCCCTCGCTGCCCGCGTCAGCAAGCGCTGGTAGAACAGGCCGATGCCGATCAGCACCGCGCCAAGGCCGATGAAGGACAGCGCCCGCAGCACGCCTTCCAGCTCCGACATGTCGAAGATGAAGACCTTCAGCACGGCGACCGAAATCAGCGCGGCGGAGGCAATGCGCAGCACCTGTGATTTCAGCCAGACGCCGGCGGTGAGCAGCGCCACGCCGATAACCAGCCAAAGCGCCGAATAGGTGTAGGTCTCCAATTGGCCAAGACCGCTCCACAGGCCGATGAACTCGCCCTTGAACAGACGCCTGACCGACAGGGTGGCATAGGCGAAGGCAAGCACAGCCGCCACCAGCGCCAGCATCTGCGCATACCATTTCGGCCGCTTGTCCCTGGCGTAGAGCGCCAATGCCCCGGCGGCGACCGCCGGCAGGAGATAGGCGAGGAACAACAGGTTGAACACCGGGATCTGGCCGGTTGATTCGTCGGTGAACAGCGGATTGAGCACCACGAAATGCCGGACGACGATGAAGGCGACCGAAACCACACCGGCGGCCATCGAACCATAGCGCAGCACCGAGCTTGGCGAGCGCATGTCGATGGCGACCAGGATGGCGCCGGCGCCGATGGCGATCAGCGTGTAGATCGCCTGCTCGGCGAGCGTCATCGCCCCCGTGTCGATGACGCCGCCATGCATGGCATGGCGCACCAGCATGGCCAGCGTGAGCAGCGCAAACAATGCCGCCGCTGCTTCCATGGCGAGGCGTGGGCGGCCGTTGGTGGTGCGGGCAAGCTGCCAGGCGGCGAAGCCGAAGGCGAGCGCCGGCACGCTGTAGCCCGGCAGCAGCCAGTTGAACACCGGTGTGGTCGACAAGAATTCGGCGCCGACGATGGTCGGGTCGAAAGCGACCCGGCCGAGCACCGCGATCACCGCGCCAACCGAAATCCAGCCGAGCACCGGATAGGAGCGCCAACGCGTGGCCAGCGCCGGCACGATGGCCGCTGCACCGAGCAGGATGGTGGTCCAGCCGGAACCGAAAGCCATATGCAGCATCAAGAGGCCAGCGATGGCCGCACCGCCCAGGGCAAACGACACCGCCACGCCGCCCTCGAGCGGCGGTTCCTCGCCGCGCGCGATCCACTCGCTGCCGGCGGCGAAAACCACGACCAGCAGCGCTGCGACAGCGGCGTAGACAAGGTCGCGGTCGACATTGCCGAAGGTGAACCAGAGCGCCAGCAGGATGACCAGCGGCACGATGACGCCCCACGCCGCCCATGAGGCCGCGCGGATCCGTGTCGCGGCGGCGAACCTGTGGGCGGCCCAGAAGCCGGCGCCTATGAAGACCAGGCCAAGCGCGATGCCGATGCGCAATGTCAGCGCGTTGGATGTGGCCACAGGCAGGCCATCGACGCCCAAGGCGCCGCCCGAAAAGTCGGAGGCGATCGAGGTCGGTGGGATGATGCCGAGATAGATCATCACCGTCACCAGTCCTGCGGCATAGAGGAGCGGCAGCGCCAGTGGGCGATAGAGCGCGACGGCCACCATTGCGGCGATCAGCACGGCGCCCGGCAAGGCATCACCGGCGGCGATGAAGGCCGGGTCGACTGACAGGCCCAGCGCCGAGAATGCGACGAACAGGCCAGGCACGATGGACGGCCAGTCGAAAGCCCTGGCTGGTCCGGCCTCGTCGCCACGGCGGCTGAGCCAGACAAACGCAAGCACGGCCAGCGTGACGGCGTCGATGAACAGGATGGTGGAGAGGTTCGCGCCGGGCGCATCGGTCATGTAGAGGATGGTCCAGACACCGGTGCCGAAAAAGGCCGCCGCCATCAGCAACGTCCAGTCGCGCATGCGGGCGATGACGGCGGTGGCGGCAAGCACGATCGCGAGATAGCCGAACAGTGCCCAGGGATTGGGCGCCTGCGAGGCAACCAGCATCGGCGTCACCATGGCGCCGATGAGGCCAATGCCGGCCAGCGCCTGGCCATGGACCAGGGCGGCTGCGATCGTCGCCACGCCGATGGCGCCGAGCAGCGTAAAGGCGAGCGCCGGGCCGATGAAGCCGTAAATGCCATGCGCGGCATAGACGGTGCCGAACAGGATGAAGGCACCGGCCGCCGTCAGGATCGCCGGAATATAGGCGCCAGCGGCACCTTGCACCGGCACCTTGAAGCCGGTGCGGCGGATGAACTCGCCGCCGGCGACCAGCACCAGGCCGAGAACCGCGGCCATCGTCAGCCGCACGCCCGGACCGAAAATGCCGGCCTCGATGGTGTAGCGGATCAGGAACAGGCCGCCCAGCGCCAGCGCAATGCCGCCGACCCAGACCGCCCAGCGGGTGCCGAGCGCGGTTTCGACATCGGACTGGCGGGCGGCTTTCGCCGCGGCGGCCGGCTCGGCAGGTTCTGCCGCCTTCAGCGCCGCATCACTTGGCGCCCATGGCCCGGACACGGCCTCGCCGGTCAGGGCTTCTGCCTCCGCGGTGACCGCCTCGCTCACCGCTGGCGAGACGATATCGGTCGCCACGACCGGAGCCACATCGGCGGGCGCTTTGTCGGCCGCTGCCTGTTCGGACGGCTTGGCCGCAGGCGGCACGACGCCCGAAAGCACGAGGCTGCGCAGAGCGCCAAGCTCGCGCTCGACAAGGCCGATGCGACTCTGCTGGCGCGAAATGATGACGAACAAAGCGATGATGGCGACAAGGCCGATCAGGCTTTCAAACATGGCGGTTCCCCCAAACCAGGCCAGTTTTCACTGACGTTCAGTCTCACTGACATTCAAATGCGGCGGCCAAACGGCCGGAAACTCAACGCGCCGCCAGATTGGCGGCCGGAAAGATCGAGCATGTTTCGGTGCCGAAAGCCAGCAACTTGCCGCCGGCATCCTTCAGCGTCGCTTCCGACACCGCCAGCGTACGGCCCTTGTGGACGACTTTGCCCTCGCAGACCACCTCGCCTGTCTTCGGTGTGATGGGCCGGGTCAAATTCACCTTGAACTCCGCCGTTGTATAGGCCTCACCCTTTTCGAGCAGCGTCTGCACGGCGCAAGCCAGTGCCGAATCGAGCAGCGTCGCCGCCCAGCCGCCATGCACGCTGCCCAGCGGGTTGAGGTGGCGCTCGTTGGGCACGCCACGGAACACCGCACGGCCTTCCGACACTTCGGTCAGCGCGAAGCTGAGCTGGAAGGAGATCGGCGGCGCCGGATACTTGCCGTCGATAATACGCTGCAGCAAGTCCAGGCCGGTGTATTCTAGAATGTCGGCGTGCGGAATCGTGCCGAGGCCGAGCGGTGAGACCCAGCCCGGATACAATTCGACCTCGCTCATGTGATGATTTCTCTGGCGGCATCCTCTCCGGCTATGGTCTTGCTGCGCGCGTGGTGTTTGCGCAGTGCGGCAAGAAAGCCGGCGCGGGCGTCGGGCGGCTCTATGCCGCGCGGCTCATAGACGTGGCGGGTGAAGAAGAAGCCGGTCAGCCGGAAGGCGTCGTCGACCGCCGCCGGATCGCCGCGCAGGCCGGAGCCGCGCTGCAGGAAGGCCGGCAAGGCCAGCATCTTGTCGCGCCATGGCAAGCCTGCTTCGCGCGATACCGCGCGTCCCGATTTGGGCGAGACATAGGCCAGGTCCTGCCGCGTGCCGGTGGCGGCGCATTGACTGAGATCGAGGCCAAAGCCGAGTTCGTCCAGCACCAGAAGCTCGAAGCGCGCCACCAGTTCGCCGGCAGCGTCGGCATCGTCGAGATGGACGATCATCACGGCAAGCGTTTCGTAGAGACCTTCATGCGCGTCGCGCTCCGGCAACAGGCGCAGATGCGCGGCCATGGTCTGCAGCCCATAGACGGCCACCGCGCTGTCCATCAGCCGGGCGGCGTTCATCTCGATCGCCTCGGCCTGGAACGTGCCGAGATGCTCGTCAAGCCGCGCCCGCCACAACAAGTCGACGCGATTGCCGGGTTGGAGAACGGGCTGCTGCTTGCGCGAACGGCCGCCGCGAACAAGGCCGAGATGACGGCCATGCGCGCGTGTCATCACCTCGAGAATGGCGCTGGTTTCGCCATGCTTGCGGGTGCCGAGAATGATTCCCTCGTCGCGCCATTCCATCTCCAGAGCTTTTCACCGGTTGGATGGCGAAATCAAGGTATGGGTTTTGGTACCTGACAGACCGGGACTGGGACAGCGCATAAAAAACGCCCGCAGCGATACGCTGCGGGCGGCCTGGTAAGGTCAGTCGATCCGTTAGAACGAGCGCTGGAAGCGGAGAATACCGCCGACGCTGCTCTTCTTGTTGGCCTTGGTCCAGTTGTTGAAGTCGGCGTCGTCGAACTTTCCAGCATTGAGGTAATCGACTTCAGCCGTGACCGTAAAGCCGGGCACAACGGTATAGGCAACGTTCGCGGCGATGCCGAGGTTCTTCCAGTCGTCATAAGAGACCTGGGCGTTGAACGCGGTCTTGTCGTTGAACTTGTAGGTGCCACCGCCCCAGACTGCCCAGTTGCCGCCCCACTGCTTGTAGAAGCCGCGACCGCTGGCATCGATGGCGTTGCCAGCATTGTCGTTGAGGTTGTCGTCCGTGCCGTAGCCGCCGATGATGAACAACGTCAGTTCCTTGCTGACATTGACGTCCAAACGGACCTTGCCGGCCACTTCCTCGTAATTGCTGTCATAGGCGACGACGCCGGTGACCGCACCCCAGTCGCCCTTGTACTTCAAGCCGCCGACGACATGCGGAACATAGCTGTCGATGGTGCCGACCTTGCCGGCGCCTTCTTCGAGAGAGACCAGCCCCGTGAAGCCGTTGCCTGCGTCGAAGTAGTACTGAACGACGTTGCTCTCCTGCCCGCCATACGGAACCAGCGTATCCTGGATGACGTTGCCGGCATAGCCGATGAACGTATCGAAAGCCGTATCATCCTTGCCGACGCGCAGGCCGCCGAGCTGAATCCAGGCATAACGCAGCGAGAGGGACTTGTTGCGGCCTTGCCAGTCGTCCGCATTGGAGGCGGCTTGATCAAGATAGTCGCCGCTGCTGTTGCCGTAGTTGAAGCGGGTCTCGGTGTAGGTCTTGAGGGTACCGAGCTCGGTCTCCTGACCGGTCCAGGTCTTCAGCGTGAAGCGGGTGTTCTTGTAGTAGGTCGAGTGCGTGTCGCCGGCGCTCTGGTGGTCCGGAACGTGGTTGACGCCATCGAGCGAGCCGGCATCGCCAACGCCGATATCATAACGGACATAGCCGCCGATGCGCAGGCAGGTCTCGGTGCCCGGGATGTAGAAGTAGCCGGCGCCATAGACGTCGCAGATCTTGACGTATTCGGCCGGTTCCGGTTCGGCGACGACGACAGCGTCAGCCGCGCGCGCGCCGCTGACCGCGATCAGGGCCGCGGCTGAGCCGAGAAGAAGGCTCTTGATGTTCATTTTCTGACCTCTCCAGTCAAAGTTTAAAATGGCTTCGGATTTGTGGCTGGCGGCAATGTTTTCCCGCCTCACCCCCACAATGAAAAAGGCTCGCACCGCTCCCCCTTTTCGGTGGCGAACATACCCATCGATCTTCTGCCTTCAATGACGATTCCAGAAATAAATCCGATTCCAAGAACAGATTAATGCTGTGTTGCACAAATAACACTTACCACAATCGCTATCGGCACAATTGGAACAACGTCATACATTCAATATATATCCAGATAATTTCGTGGCTAACTACCTTTTGTAGGCAAGTAATTTCTACAATTGCGCCATATGTGCGGATATAAGTCTATTTTTAGTGAAAAACAGCTGGATATTTTTTCACCCACCCAACCATCCGATGACATCCGCCCGTCAATCGTGCCCTGGCGCTGCGCCGAAATGCCGGGCCACGCCTGCCCGGCCGATTTTGCTTTTGCCGAGGCGATCGAAACTCACCGGAGCGCCGTCGCGGTGATTATTGTGACAGCGGCCAACCGTTGAAGACGATTCTGGGCTGGGTCTCGCGCGCCAATTGAGGCGGATCGTCCTGTAGCGACGAGACAGCCGAACGATATCGGCCCCGCCTATGGAAATATCGGAAATCTTTCAGAAACCGCTCGGGATTTTTGGCCGTGTCGGCGTCAATAAGCACGGGTTGTCTTGGACAACTGCGGTAGCCCCGCCATCCAGGCGACATCACGCCCCGCGCGCATCGGCAAGCACTTCATCGATCACATGTCGGGATTTTTCAACCTCACCTAAGTTGACGCCGATGTGGCCGGCGACCGTGATCAGCGCCTTCCACAGCGTCCAGCCGCGACCGCGCGCCCACATGGCCGCGTCGGCCGGAAGGCCGGCGCGAAAAATCTCCCGGCTTTTGCCTTCGAACAGCGTCCACGCAATCGCCAGATCGCATGAGGGATCGCCGACGCCCGAGGTTCCGAAGTCGATCACCGCGCTCAACCGGCCCTGCCTGACCAACAGGTTTCCCCAACTGACGTCACCGTGGAACCAGACCGGCGCGCCGTGGCATGTCGCGGCAAGTGCCGCCTCCCACACCGCGCTTGCGGCGTTCGTATCGATCTTGCCGGCGAGAGCTGCAATCGCATCCCGGGCTTCGCCGTCATAGACGCTGAGCGGACCGCCGCGAAAGAAGTTGTGTTGCCCCGGCGCCGGTCCGCCGGTGGCGTCGATCCGTTGCAAGGCAACCAGGAATGCGGCCAGGTCTGATGCGAATTGCGACAGGCTGGCGATACGCTTCCGCTTTGCCGTCTCGCCTTCGATCCAGCCATAGACGGACCAATGCCAGGGATAGTCTTCGGCAGGTATCCCCATCGCCAGTGGCACCGGGATCGGCAGCGGCAACAGAGGCGCAAGCCTCGGCAGCCAGCGATGCTCCTTTTCCACTTGCCGGGAATAGTCGGCAGCGCTCGGCAGCCTTACGGTCATCTCACCGCCCAGATGGAAGGTCCTGTTGTCACAGCCGCCAAACTCGACCGGCCTGATCGCAAGATCCTTCCACTGGGGAAATTGCGTCGCGATCAACCGGCTGACAAGCGCGGTGTCGATGTTCGGCTTGCTGTCCATGGACCCAGTTGATTCGATGCAATTCCGGATGGAAAACCGCTTCACACTTTTCCTGGAATTGCCCTCTTGTTTTGTCGCAATTCCGGACGGAAAACCGCTTCACACTTTTCCTGGAATTGCCCCCTTGTTTTGTCGCAATTCCGGACGGAAAACCGCTTCACACTTTTCCTGGAATTGCTCTAGCGCGGAAACTCAAGCCCCATCTCGCGGTAGCGCTCGGGGTCGTCGCCCCAGTTCTCGCGCACCTTGACGAACAGGAACAGGTGCACCTTCTGTTCGAGGATGCCTGCGATTTCCATGCGCGCCGCCTGGCCGATGGCGCGGATGGTCTCGCCCTTGTGGCCGAGGACGATCTTCTTCTGGCTGTCGCGCTCGACATAGATGGTCTGGTCGATGCGCACCGAGCCGTCCGGCTTCTCTTCCCATTTCTCGGTCTCGATATGGGAGGAATAGGGCAGTTCCTGATGCAGCCGCAGATAGAGCTTTTCGCGGGTAATCTCGGCCGCCAGCTGGCGCATCGGCAAGTCCGAAATCTGGTCTTCCGGATAATACCAGGGGCCGGCAGGCAGGGCTTCAGCCAGATAATCGAGCACGTCCTTGCAGCCGGAACCGGTCAGCGCCGAGACCATGAAGGTGCGCTTGAACGGCACCCTTTCGTTCGCTGCCGCAGACAAAGCCAGCAGCGCCTCGTGCTTGACGCGATCGACCTTGTTGAGGATCAACACCATCGGCTGGCGGACATCCTTCAGCCGTTCGAGGATGGCGTCGGCATCGCCCCTGATGCCGCGCTCGGCGTCGATCAAGAGCAGCACGATATCGGCATCCTTGGCGCCGCCCCAGGCGGTGGTCACCATTGCCGTGTCGAGCCGCCGCTTGGGTTTGAAGATGCCGGGCGTGTCGACGAAGACGATCTGCGCATTGTCATGCGTGGCGATGCCGCGCACGATGGCTCTGGTCGTCTGCACCTTGTGGGTGACGATCGACACCTTGGCGCCGACCAGCTGGTTGACCAGTGTCGACTTGCCCGCATTGGGCGCGCCGATCAGCGCGACGAAGCCGGAGTGCGTGGCGGCGGCCTCCGTTGCCGGAGAGGTATCTTCGGTGGCGGTCATGCCGCGCTCCCTTCATTAGAGCGCCGCGCGTCCACTTGGACGCGCAAAGGACGCTCCAAAACTTTGAATCTACGCATCGTGCTTTCCAAAAATCGGCTCCGATTTTTGGGCCGATGCGTTGGCCCAGACGCCTTCGCGCAAAAGAAATGCCGAGGCTGCCGCTTCTTCCGCTGCCCTGCGGGAGCCGCCGGTGCCGATAGAAGGCGCAAAGCCGCTGACTTGCAAGGACACGGTGAAAACCGGCTGGTGGTCGGGCCCTTCGCGTTTTTCGATCACATATTCGGGGCGCGCGTCGCTGGTCTTGGCAATCCATTCCTGCAAATCGGATTTCGGATTGAGCGGCTTTGCCACAACCGAGCGCGAGCGCGGCTCCCAGTAACGCAGGACGAAGCGCCGCGCGGCGTCGATGCCACCGTCAACATAAACCGCCGCGATCAGGGCTTCGACCGCATCCGCCAGATAGTTTCCACCCGAGCCACGCGAGCGCGTCTTCAAGGCAGCGTCGGCCCGAACCAGATCCTCCAACTGCATTTCGATGCCGATCTCGGAGCATGTTTTCGCATCCACCAGCGCATTGAAGCGTGGCGCGATTTCACCTTCCGGCGCGTCGGGAAACTTTTCGAAAAGCATATCGGCGACGACAAGCCCAAGCACACGGTCGCCAAGGAATTCGAGACGCTGATTGTTGCTGGCCGCCTTGACCGCACTGGAGTGCGTCAATGCGGTCTCAAGCAAGCGGATATCCTTGAAGACATGGCCGGTCTTGGCCTTCACTACACCGGCCAGTGTTTCGCCTGTCGGGCGCTTCAAAGCCATCAATTGACGAAGTGGAACAGGCGCGAAGCACGCATCAGCGACGGCCATTTCCAGATTTCGAGCGGGCTCGCTTTGCCGGCGATCGAGAAGAAAACAAGATTGGCGCGGCCGACGAGATTTTCCGCTGGGACGAAGCCAACGGTGAAGCGGCTGTCCGAGGAATTGTCACGGTTGTCGCCCATCATGAAATAGTGGCCGGGCGGCACGTTCCATTCGCGGGTGTTGTCGCCGATCGAATTGGGCGAGATGTCCAGCGTGTCATAGCTGACGCCGTTGGGCAGCGTTTCCCGGTAGACGTCGATCGGCTGAGGCTCTTCGGTGATGTCGGGATTGTCGATCTGGCCGGTTTTCACGCGCGGCACGCCGACATCGTTGATGAACAGCTGGCCGTCCTTGACCTGGATCTTGTCGCCCGGCAGGCCGACCACGCGCTTGATGTAGTCGACAGACGGGTCAGGCGGGAACTTGAACACCACCACGTCGCCGCGCTTGGGCTCGGAGCCCCAGATGCGGCCCGAAAAGATATCGGGGCCGAAAGGCAGCGAGTAACGGGAATAGCCGTAGGACCATTTGGTGACGAACAGATAGTCGCCTTCCAGAAGCGTCGGCCGCATAGATCCCGACGGGATCGAAAAAGGCTGGAACAACAGCGTGCGGATGACCAGGGCGAGCAAAAGCGCCTGCACGATGACGCTGACGGTCTCGCCAAGGCCGCCGGATTTCTTCTCAGATTTTTCAACCACGCTCATGTCGTCCTCGATTGTGCGTTGGATGGTATAGAGTCTCGGCGCGCGCTGGGCAACGTCATGCCGGTCCTCTGATGCAATCAATGTGGCGCTTCTTCGACGGGCAACGCCTCGATGATCACAAAGGCTTGAGCGAGCGGGAAATCATCGGTGATGGTAAGGTGGATTGCCGCTCGATGACCCTTTGGCAGGATTTTGTCCAGCCGCGCCTGTGCCCCTCCAGTCAGCGCCATGGTCGGCGCGCCGCTGGGCAGGTTGACGACACCCATGTCGCGCCAGAACACGCCCTGCGCGAGACCCGTACCCAGCGCCTTGGCGCAGGCTTCCTTGGCGGCGAAGCGCTTGGCGTAGGACGCCGCACGCGCCCGGCGGTTCTCGGAGCGGGCCTGCTCGACCTCAGTATAGATTCTCTGGATGAAGCGCTGGCCGTGACGCTCCAGCGACTTTTCGATGCGTCTGATATCGATCAGGTCGCTGCCGATGCCGATGATCATCGTGCGGTGGAACCGATGCTTCCGCCGGGATGAGACGCTTGCGCATGCCGGCTTGCGCGCTCGGCCAGGCGCTTGCGCCGCTGTTCGCGGAACGCGTTCATGCCCCAGCGCGTGAGGGCGTAGAACAGGAGCCCAAAGACCAGCCCGAGCGGCACCGCGCCAATCAGCATCGGCTCAAGCACGGGTTTCCACAATTGCGCGAAGGAAAGCTTGTGCAGCATCTCGCCCAGATGCGCCGGCGGGCCATGCGCAGGCAGCCGATCGTGCAGGATCAGCTTACCGGTTTCCCAGGAGGCGCCCCACAGCAGCGGAAAGGTCAGCGGGTTGCCGAAAAAAACCGCGGCGAGGGCCGCCGCCACCAGATTGCCGGCAATCACCCAGCACAGGATCGCGGCGATGGCGAAATGAAAGCCCACGGGAAAGAACGAAGCGAAGACGCCGGCGGCGACACCGGCCGCCACGGCGTGTGGTGTGGCCTTCAGCCGCAGGATGCGCTTGGAGAAATACTGAAGCGAGCGTGAAAACGAGCGGCGCGGCCACAGATAGGTACGCACCCGCTCGAAAAGGCCATCAGGCTTGCGGCGTCGAAAAAGCACTCTATACCCGTTCCACAGCTCTCGCGCCGGCATTTTCGGCCGGGCGTAACAGCACCATCTTGCGCTTGACGATCGCCCAATGGCAATCTCAACCTTGATGTAACGACGCGCCGGCAGAAAAACAACCAAACCGCCTGTGCGGCGCGCGTTTGTTGCCGCCCTTTTGGGGCGGGCATTCCTCGCTTCGAACATTGGACAATCGCGGCGAATTTAAGGAACCGGCATTGTCGCATCGCCGAAAGGCGCAGCCGCGCTGGCGGTTACGGCAAATATTCGCTGACCTCGACCAGATTGCCGTCCGGGTCGCGGAAATAGACCGACATCATCGGACCTCGCGCCCCGACGCGTTCGACCGGACCGAGTTCCACCACTACGCCATTGGCCGCGAGACGGGTGCTGACTTCGCCCAGCGGCCGCTCGGTGATCAGGCAGAAGTCGCCCGAACCGGGCGTCGGCGACTTCGCCTTCGGCTCGAAGGTGCGGCGAACCTCGTGCACATTGATCTTCTGGGTGCCGAAAGCCAGCGCCGTCGGCCGGCCCGGCGCATCGATGCGTTCAAAACCCAGCACGCGCTTGTAAAAGGCGCAGGTCACTTCCAGCGAAGCGACCGTCAGCACGAAATGATCGATGCCGGCGATCATCGCCAATTTGTTTTCATGCATGTCGTTGTCCCAAAACCGCTGCACACTTTTGGGCGACACGCATGGGTCAGATATTACGGCTGCCGGGCTTGACCGCCGGTATGGCGGCCAGCTCCGGCGGCAGCCGGTCGGCCGGGTAGGCCGGAACCTCATATTCGGCGAGCGCGATCAGCGGCACGCCGACATGGGTCTTGCCGGCCGAACGGTCGATGATGCAGGCTGCGGCAACCACTTCGGCGCCAAGCTCGCGCAGGCACTCGATGGTCTCGCGGATCGACAGGCCGGTGGTGACGATGTCCTCGACGATGACGACGCGCGCGCCCCTGGCGATCTCGAAGCGGCGCAGGCGGAACTCGCCCCCTTCCCGCTCGACCCAGATTGCCGGCACGCCGAGATGGCGCGAGGTCTCGTAAGCCGGGATCAGCCCGCCGATCGCCGGACCGACGACGTAGTCGATCTTGCCCGGCACCGCCGCTCGGATCTTCTCGGCCAGCGCCTTGCACAGCCGCTCGGTCTTGTCGGCATGCATGAACACACGTGCCTTCTGCAGGAAGACCGGGCTTCTCAGGCCCGATGTCAAAATGAAATGCCCTTCGAGAACAGCACCCGCCTCGCGGAAAATCCCCAGCACTTCATCGGTGTTCATTTCTGCCTCTTATTGATTAACCATGATCTTTTCCGAAAACCGGTTCCCGCTTTTCGGGATCATGGTCTAAAGCGCGTCGCGTTGAAACGGATTCAGGCGACGCGCTTTAGTCTTTGTTTTTATGCATGTCGTTGCCCCAAAACCGGGGCCACTTTTGGGCGACATGCATCAGCCGTTCACACGCCTTGCATCGCTGACGCTCGAATTGTCCTTGAGCTGCGACAGCAGCCGGTTGAGGTGCTTCAGATCCCAGACTTCGAGATCGATCAGCATTTCGGTGAAGTCGGGCGCGGTGCGCACCATCGACAGCGTATGGATGTTGGCGTCGTTCGACGCAACGACCTGGGCGATATCGGCGAGCGAACCCGGCGCATTGATGGCGGTGACCGAGACGCGCGCCGGAAACCGTTCCTTGGTGCGCTCGTCAATGTCCCAGCGCACGTCGATCCAGCGTTCGGGCTGGTCGTCGAAGGCCTGCAGCGCCGGCGACTGGATCGGATAGATGGTGATGCCGGTGCCCGGCTGGACGATGCCGACGATGCGGTCGCCGGGGACCGCCCCTTCCGGCGCAAAACGCACCGGCAGGTCGCCACGCACGCCGCGGATCGGTACGGCGCCATCGCGCGGCTGGTCCTTGTCCTTGCGCGCGGCGCGGCCCGGAATCTGGAACAGCATGCCGGCGGCGTTGCGGATTTTCGACCAGCCCTCCTCGCGCTGCTTGGGCGCGGCGGTGGTGACGCGCTCGTCCTTGTAGTCGGGGAATACCGCCTTCATGACATCGGTGGAGGCGAGCTCGCCACGGCCGACCGAGGCCAGCACGTCCTCGATGTCCTTGCGTGCCAGCCGGTGCAGCACCTGCTTCAGGCTCTCCTTGGTGAAGGTCTTGCCGGCGCGTTCGAAGGCGCGTTCCAGGATGCGAATGCCGAGACCCGAATACTGCTTGCGGATGGCATTCTTGGTGGCGCGGCGGATGGCCGAGCGCGCCTTGCCGGTGACGACGACCGATTCCCACGCCGCCGGCGGTACCTGCGCCTTGGAGCGGATGATCTCGACCTCGTCGCCGTTCTTCAGTTCCGTCATCAGCGGCATGATGCGGCCGTTGACCTTGGCGCCGACGCAGGTGTCGCCGACATCGGTGTGCACCGCATAGGCAAAGTCGATGGGCGTAGCACCGCGTGGCAGCGCAATCAGCATGCCTTTCGGGGTGAAGCAGAACACCTGGTCCTGGAACAGTTCCAGCTTGGTGTTTTCGAGAAAGTCTTCCGGATTGTCACCCTCGGCAAGCTGCTCGATGGTGCGCCGCAGCCAGGCATAGGCGTTGGTCTCTTTCGAGATCGCGTGCGCGGCACCGTTGGTCTTGCCGCCGGTGTCCTTGTAGATCGAATGCGCGGCGACGCCGTATTCGGCGATCTTGTTCATCTGGTGGGTGCGGATCTGCAGCTCGACGCGCTGGCGCGACGGCCCGACAATGGTGGTGTGGATCGACCGGTAGTCGTTCTGCTTCGGCGTCGAGATGTAATCCTTGAAGCGGCCGGGCACCATCGACCATGTCGTGTGGATGGCGCCGAGCGCCCGGTAGCAATCCTCGACCGTATCGACGACCACGCGGAAGCCGAAAATGTCGGACAGCTGCTCGAAGGACAGCGCCTTGGCCTCCATCTTGCGGAACACCGACCACGGCTTCTTCTGGCGGCTTTTCACGCCAGCCTTGATCGCATGCTTTTCGAACAGCGTGGACAGCGCCTTCTCGATCTCCGACAGCACATCCTTGTTGCGCTCGAAGATTTCGGCGAGCCGGGCGGTGACGGCGCGATAGGCCTCCGGATTGATGTAGCGGAAGGCGATTTCCTCCAGCTCCTCGCGCATGCCTTGCATGCCCATGCGCCCGGCCAGCGGCGCATAGATGTCCATCGTCTCCTCGGCGATGCGCAGGCGCTTGGCCTCCGGCATGTGGTCGAGGGTGCGCATGTTGTGCAGACGGTCGGCGAGCTTGACCAGAAGCACGCGGACGTCTTCTGAAATCGCCAGCAGAAGCTTGCGCAGGTTTTCCGCCTGCTCGGCCTTCTTCGACACGAGGTCGAGCTTCTTGAGCTTGGTCAGCCCCTCGACCAGCTTGCCCATTTCGGGCCCGAACAGCTCATCGATCTCGGCCCGCGTCGCCGTGGTGTCCTCGATGGTGTCGTGCAGCAGGGCGACCGCGATCGTCGCCTCGTCCATATGCATTTCGGTGAGGATGGCGGCGACTTCGAGCGGATGCGAGAAATAGGGGTCGCCGGAAGCGCGCTTCTGGTGGCCATGCTTCTGCATGGCATAGACATAGGCCTTGTTGAGCAACGCCTCGTTGACGTCAGGCTTGTAGCGCTGGACGCGCTCGACAAGCTCATACTGACGCATCATGGGCGGGATCTCGCAGCGGTGAAATGAATCATGCGCCGCACTGCTGTACGGCGCATGTCATAGATAGCCACGAAACTGCCGATACGGAAGTGCGGAAGATTATTCCAGCGACCTCCGCAACAGAGGTTCGCTTAGTAGTCGTCGCTCTTTTCCGGGGGCACCAGGCCCTCGATGCCGGCGAGGAGATCTTCCTCGGTCATCCGGTCGAAGGTGATGTTCTCCTCGGTGTCATCGGCATCGCTGGCCGCGACGGCGCCGCTGGTCTGGTCGGCAATCGCCTCGCCATCGGCTTCGGGCTCGTCGACCTCGACGTGCTTCTGCAGCGAGTGGATCAGGTCTTCCTTGAGATCGTCGGGCGACAGTGTCTCGTCGGCGATCTCGCGCAGCGCCACGACCGGGTTCTTGTCGTTGTCACGCGGCACAGTGATCGGCGCGCCCTGGCTGATCTGGCGGGCGCGATGGCCGGCAAGGAGCACCAGCTCGAAGCGGTTGTCGACCTTGTCGATGCAATCTTCAACGGTTACGCGGGCCATGGATTGCCCCTTTCATGCGATGGATTTGATGGAAATCAGGCGCGGTCCTTAACCCGAACGCCGCCAAAATACAAGCATCATGGCAATGGCGGGGTCGCAGGGCGCTCAATCCCTCGTTTAAACACCCGATTTGGCAAAACCAGGCTGCATTCATGGGTTCGGCGCCTCGATCACAATTGCTTGCAGTGCGGCAACCGCCCTTGGATTGCCGCGAAACTGGCGTTATCTCGGATGGCGCGAAGGTCAGCCGGTTTATTATGAGCCTGACCGATAGTCGCTATCGCATTTCGTTAGACGGCCGTTTATTTCGAAAAGGACTATTTTCCATGTTCGACCCTCGTGAAAAAATCGCCCTATTCATCGACGGCGCCAATCTCTACGCGACGTCGCGCGCGCTCGGCTTCGACATCGACTATCGCAAGCTTCTGTCGAGCTTCCAGAAGCGTGGCTATCTGCTGCGCGCTTACTACTACACCGCACTGGTCGAGGATCAGGAATACTCCTCGATCCGTCCACTGATCGACTGGCTCGATTACAACGGCTTCAAGGTGGTCACCAAGCCGGCCAAGGAATTTACCGACTCGACCGGTCGCCGCAAGATCAAGGGCAATATGGACATCGAACTCACGGTCGATGCGCTGGAACTCGCCGATGTCGTCGACCACTATGTCATCTTTTCCGGCGACGGCGATTTCCGCACGCTGGTCGAGGCGCTGCAGCGCCGCGGCCGCAAGGTGTCGATCGTCTCGACCATGGCCTCGCAACCGCCGATGATCAGCGACGATCTGCGCCGCCAGGCCGACCATTTCATCGACCTGACGACGCTGAAGAACGAGGTCGGGCGCGATCCGTCCGAGCGGCCGGCGCGCAGGCCCGAGCCGGCCGAAGTCGACGAGGACGATTACTGAGGCCGGTCGCCTTGACCGCGCTTTCCATCTCCGAACCCGGCCGCGACTGCCCGCTCTGCCCGCGGCTGCATGATTTCATCGCCGAATGGCGGCAACGCGAGCCGTCCTGGTTCAACGCGCCGGTGCCGACCTTCCTGCCACCCGATGGCGACGATGCCGTCCGGCTTCTGATCGTCGGGCTGGCGCCCGGCCTGCGCGGCGCCAACCGCACCGGACGGCCCTTCACCGGCGACTATGCCGGAGACCTGCTCTACTCGACGTTGATTTCGCACGGTTTTGCGCGCGGCGAGTTCAAGGCGCGGCCGGATGACGGGCTGGAGCTGGTCGGCACGGCAATCACCAATGCGGTGCGCTGCGTGCCGCCGGAGAACAAGCCAGTGGGTGCCGAGATTGCCACATGCCGGACGTTCCTGGTGCCGACGATTGCCCGCTTTCCCAATTTGCGCGCCGTGCTGGCGCTGGGATCGATCGCGCACCAGTCGACGGTGCGCGCGCTGGGTGGGCGCGTCGCCGCCTATCCGTTCAAGCATGGCGGGCAGCTGCCGGCCGGGGGCATCACGCTGTTTTCGAGCTATCATTGCTCGCGCTACAACACCAACACCGGTGTGCTGACCGAAGCGATGTTCGTCAGCGTCTTCCGCGAGATCGCGGCGTTCCTGCGGAAATAGCGCTGCCCTTCAGAACCCTTCCAGCACGATCTTGCCCTTGGCCTTGCCGGTCTCGATCAGCGCATGGGCGCGCTTCAGATTGGCGGCATTGATAGGACCGAAGGTCTCGCCCAGTGTGGTGCGGATGGTCCCGGCGTCAACAAGCCGGGCCAATTCGTTGAGGAGCTCGCCCTGCGCGGCCATGTCCTGCGTCTCGAACATCGAGCGGGTGAACATGAACTCCCAATGCACAGACACGCTCTTGCGCTTGAACGGATTGATGTCGAGCGATTTGGGATCGTCGATCAGTCCGAAACGGCCTTGCGGCGCGATCAATTCGGCGATCTCGGCCAGGTGCCGGTCGGTGTTGGTTGTCGAGAACACAAAGGCTGGTGCGCCGATGCCAAGGGCTGCGACTTCGGCGGCGAGCGGCCTGGAATGATCGACGACATGATGAGCGCCGAGCCCAAGCGCCCAGTCGCGTGTCTCGGGCCGCGATGCGGTGGCGATCACCGTCAGATCGGTCAGTTGGCGCGCAAGCTGCACCGCGATCGAGCCGACACCGCCGGCGCCACCAATGATCAGGATGGCTTTCGCCGCGCCCGCGACAGGCTTCCTGACATCGAGGCGGTCGAACAGAGCCTCCCAGGCGGTGACCGCCGTCAACGGCAGCGCCGCTGCCTGCGCATAGCCGAGCGAGCCGGGTTTGCGGCCGACAAGACGCTCATCGACAAGGTGGAACTCGGCATTGGTGCCTTGTGGCGCCAGGGCGCCGGAATAGAAGACATCGTCGCCCGCCTTGAACAGGCTGGCGTCCGGACCGGTCGCGACGACCCGGCCGGCGGCGTCCCAGCCGAGCACACGCCACGCTCCGGCTTCGGGCCTGGCGCTTTGCCGCACCTTGGTGTCGACCGGATTGACCGAGATTGCCTTCACCTCGACCAGCAGCTCACGGCCTTTCGGTTTCGGCTTGGGCAAGTCGATGTCGACCAGGGAGGCCCCATCGGTGATGGGGGCTGGGACTTGATAGCCGACGGCGCGCATTTTTTGGTCTCCGCGATTGCTGTTGAGCATTGTTCGGAGCAGAGATGCGGATTATGTGCCGCACGCGCAAGAATGCACATATAAAGCACATAGTGTCGAAAAGGATACCGTCATGCCGCGCATTCGCCATGAGCGATTCGATTGCAGCCCCGGCTGCACCGTTGAGGGAACGCTCCGCTACATCGACGGAAAATGGAAAGGCGTCGTGCTCTACCATCTGTTCGAGGGCACGCTGCGCTTTAACGAGATACGCCGGCGCATTCCGAACTGCACGCAGCGCATGTTGACCAACCAGCTCCGCGAACTGGAAGCCGATGGACTGATTGCCCGCAAGATCTATGCGGAAGTGCCGCCGAAGGTGGAATACAGCCTGACGCCGCGCGGCAGAAGCCTGGAACCGGTGATCACCGCCCTGAAAATCTGGGGCGATGCGAATGTGACGCTCGCGCCGGAGGTTTCCCAGGCCGCGGCATGAAGCGGCGGCGAGCGAGGTCCCTGGATGGGTTCACGGGGATCACTTGGCTTCCGGAGGGATCGATCCCGGTGATGCTGCAGACAGCGCGGCCAACACAGCCGGTCCACCCTGCAGCACATTGAGATCGACATCGCCGTTGATGCCGTCGACGCGCCCTTTGTTGTGGTACTGCCAGTAGACCCAGTCGTCGCGATCCGGCTGCAGCAGCAATGAGCGAAGCCAGAGCGGCCGGGCAGCGATGCGCCCGGCATAGGCCTGCTCAGCCTCGTCAGTCAGGTAAACAATCGCTGGCTTGCCGAACGTGGCCTCGACTGGAGCAAGGAACGCGGCGAGTTCGGCGCTCAGTTGCTCGGGCGTTGGCCGCTGTGGACAATTGCCGCCGAATTCGATGTCGACGACCGGCGGCAGCAAGGGCTGATCGTGCGGCACCACCGAGATGAAATTCTTCGCCTGGTCGGCGCCAGGCCGGCAGAAGGTGAAGAAATGATAGGCGCCGACGGCGAGACCGGCGGCGCGGGCCTCTTCCAGATTCCTTGCAAAGGCATCGTCGACATGATCGCCGCCTTCGGTCGCCTTGATGACGGCAAAGGCGACATCGTCGGCGGCAACGCGCCGCCAGTCGATCTGGCCCTGATGATGGGAGACGTCGATGCCCCTGACCGGATATTTGCCGCGGTCTGGCGAGAATGCCCTGAAATAGAGATAGCCGCCCGCAGCGATGAAACACACCAAAACCAGGCTGGCTAAACCCCAAAGGACGATCCGGCTCCTTAGAATCATTCTTTTGGGATACCCAGCCCTTCGCTATGTCTCCCTGCCCTTCGGGCGTTCAGTCCCTTCAAAAGGTCCACTGGACCTTTTGATCCGCCCCGAAGGCGGACCGGGCCTTCACCGATCGTCGCTCGAGAAGCCAAATCGTTGGCTTTTCGTCCGCTTGGCGGACCGCTCCTCACCCACGCTCCTTCATCAGCCGGCCTTTTTCGCGCGACCAGTCGCGTTGCTTCTCGGTCTCGCGCTTGTCGTGCAGCTTCTTGCCGCGGCCGACGGCGAGCAGCAGCTTGGCGCGGCCCTGATCGTTGAAATAGATCTTTAGCGGCACCAGCGTCATGCCTTCGCGGTCGACGCTCTGCGCCAGCTTGGCCATCTCGCGCTTGTTGAGCAGGAGTTTGCGGCGCCGGCGCGGCTCGTGGTTGAAGCGGTTGGCCTGCAGATACTCCGGCAGATAGGAGTTGATCAGCCAGATCTCGCCGCCTTCGACCGAGGCATAGCTATCCTGGATGTTGGCCTGGCCCTGGCGTAGCGACTTGACCTCGGTGCCAGTCAGCACCAGGCCGGTCTCGATCGTGTCGAGCACCTCATAGGAAAACCGCGCCTTGCGGTTTTCCGCAACGGTCTTGTTGTTGGGATCGGCTTTTCTGACTTGATTCATGATGTGGAGAGGTGGCGCCTCATCCCTAGTTTATCAAGCCGGCGTGCTTCATCGCCGCATCGATCTTGTCGGCGGTCGACTGTTCGACCGTCATGAGCGGCGAACGCAGCACGTTCTCGACCTTGCCCAGCTTCGACAGCGCATATTTCGCGCCGGAAACGCCGGGCTCGAGGAAGATCGCCTTGTGCAGCGGCAGCAGGCGGTCCTGCAATTCCAGCGCCTTGGCGCTGTCGCCGGAAAGCGTTGCTTCCTGGAATTCGGCGCAGAGCCGCGGCGCGACATTCGACGTCACCGAAATGCAGCCGACGCCGCCATGCGCGTTGAAGCCAAGCGCCGAAGCGTCCTCACCCGAAAGCTGGATGAAATCCTTGCCGCACGTGGCGCGCTGCTCGGAAACCCGCTCGACCTTGCCGGTGGCATCCTTGACGCCGATGATGTTCTTGAAGTCGTTTACCAGCTGGCCCATCGTCTCCGGGCTCATGTCGATGACCGAGCGCGGCGGGATGTTGTAGATGATGATCGGCAGGCTGGTTGCCTTGGCGACGGCGGCGAAATGCGCGTAGAGGCCGCGCTGGGTCGGCTTGTTGTAATAGGGCGTGACGACGAGTGCAGCGTCCGCGCCGGCCTTCTCGGCATATTGCACCAGCCCGACCGCTTCCTCGGTGTTGTTGGAGCCCGCGCCGGCAACCACCGGGGCGCGGCCCCTGGCCACCTCGATGCAGACCTTGACGACATGGCGGTGCTCGTCATGCGACAGCGTCGGCGACTCGCCAGTCGTGCCGACCGGGACCAGGCCGGTCGTGCCCTCGGCGATCTGCCACTCGACGAACGCGCGAAAGGCTTTCTCGTCGAAACGCCCGCTCTTTTCGAACGGTGTCACGAGCGCAGTAAGCGAGCCTCTCAGCATGTCGTCCAACTCCTTGGCACTTCTTTGTTTATGCATGTCGTTGTCCCAAAACCGGTACCCACTTTTAGGCGACATGCATCGGTGTTTTGTTTGTGCGCGCCTTCTAGCCGAAAGCGAAGCGGCGCACCATAGTCTCGACATTGTTGCGCGGCAAGCATTGCCATGGTGCCAGCAGGCCCAAATCGAACGACCTCGCTAACTCTTTGTTTACGGGCTCTTCACGACCTAGGTCTAGCCTTCGAAGCGTCACGCATTGCTGGTGGAATGCCAGGACAACGAAAGACGTAAAGACCATGCCGACCAGTCGGCCTCACCTCTTCGCGCTGCTTGGCGCCACGCTCGCGCTGATGCCGGGCATGGCGATCGGCGGCAGCGTCGATGTGCAGGTCACCTCGACCATCCCGATGCCAGGCCTGCAGGCCGAGGCGCAACAGGATGCCTCGCCCAGCGTCGCCCTGTTGAAAAGCGGGCTGGATGCGCTGGCGGCTGGCGACATTCCCGGCGCCCGCGCCGTGCGTGATGCCCTTCCCGGCCACTCGCTCGATCAGCATATCCTTGCCTGGGCGATCGCGCTTTACGGCGGCGACAAGGTTCCGAGCGGCGATATTGCCGCCGCCGCGAAGATGCTGCCCAACTGGCCGGGCACCGTCGCCTTGCGCAAGAACAGCGAGCGCGCGCTCTATCGCGAGAACCCTGCCCCCGATACCGTTATTCGGGCGTTCGACGGCAGCCAGCCGCAGACATTCGAAGGCGTAATGGTTCTCGCCCGCGCCTATGTGGCGTCGGGCAATGCCAAGGCGGCACGTTCGGTGCTGTCGCCATTCTGGCGCACCGCGATCCTGGAGGCCAAGGACGAGACGGCGCTGCTCAAGGAATTCGGCAGCCTTATCCCTGCCGCCGACCACCGTTTTCGCATGGAGCGCATGTTCTATGCCGATCGGGTGAATTCCGCACAGCGCGTCGCCGGCCTCGCCGGTGCCCAGCAGCTTGCCGATGCCTGGGCGGCAGCCGACCGTGGCGACAAGAACGCGCCGAAACTGCTGAAGGCAGTGCCGGCGGCGCAGCGTTCGGCCGGCTATTTTTTCGCGCAGGCCGAATATCTGCGCAAGCAAGAGAATTTTGCCGACGCCGCGGCTGTTGTGTTGCAGGCACCGACCGATCGCGAAGCTTTGGTCGATCCGGACGCCTGGTGGGTCGAGCGCCGCGTGTTGTCGCGCGAACTGGTCGACCAGGGCGACATGAAGACGGCATACCGGATCGTCGCCACGCATGCCGCCGAAAGTGCCACCAGTGCGGCGGAGGCCGAGTTCCATGCCGGTTGGTATGCGCTGCGTGGTCTGAACGATCCAAAAACCGCGGCAACGCATTTTGCGCTCATCGCCGACCTCGCCCAGGGACCGATGACCCTGTCGCGCGCCTACTACTGGCTCGGCCGTGCGGCGGAAGTCGGTGGCCCGGGCAACGCCAAAGACTATTTTGCGCGCGCCGCTGCCTACGGCACGACATTTTACGGCCAGCTTGCCGCCGAACGCGTCGGCCGGCAGGCGCTGAACATCGTCTACCCGCAGCCTGATGCCGCCGACCGGCAGAATTTTGCCGGCCGCGAGGCCGTCAGCGCCATCAAACGGCTGCAGGAGGCAGGCTATGACCGCTATGCCGAAACGCTTTATCGCGACCTTGCCGGGCAGTTGACCAGTCCGGGTGAACTGGCGCTGCTCGCTGTCTTGGCGGAAAAGCAGGGCAACCATTTCATGGCGCTGAAAGTCGGCAAGATTGCCGGCGCGCGCGGCATCGATGTCGGCGCGCTGTCGCATCCGCTCGGCGTCATTCCCGATTCGGCCAACATTTCCGGTTCTGGCAAGGCGCTGGCCTATGCGATCGCCCGCCAGGAAAGCGAGTTCAACATCAGCGCCGTGTCGAGCGCAGGCGCGCGCGGGCTGCTGCAACTGATGCCCGGCACCGCCAAGCAATTGGCGAAGAAGGCCGGATTGCAATTCTCGCAAACACGACTGACCACCGACGCCGGTTACAACGCGACGCTTGGTTCGGCCTTCCTTGGCGAGCAGCTCGACCGCTTCAACGGCTCCTATGTGCTGACCTTCGCCGGCTACAATGCCGGTCCCAACCGTGCCAGCCAGTGGGTGGCGAAATACGGTGACCCGCGCGGCAAGGACATCGACACCGTCGTCGACTGGGTAGAGCGGATTCCTTACACGGAAACAAGAAGTTACGTGCAGCGCGTGATGGAGAATTACGAGGTCTACAAGATGCGTATTTCCGGCAGATACGACATCGTTGGAGATCTGGTGAACGGGCGGAACTGACCGACCGATGAGGTGACAGGATAAGCCAAAGGCTGGCGATCCTTCGCGCCCCCCTCTGTCCCTCCGACATCTCGAAGGTGCTGTAGCGCCTTCCCGATTTGACCATCCCCGCCCTCGCCTGTAGCAGTCGGCTGACGCACCGGCGGAGAGAATCCAGATGTCGAGCAGTGAAGGTTTTTCGGACTTTTTCTACAGCGCGCCGGATGGGTTAAGACTTCACGCCCGCATCTATGGCGAAGCGAATTCCGGACACTGGCCAGTCGTCTGCCTACCCGGCCTGACCCGCAATGCGCGGGATTTTCATGAGCTCGCGCTCCATCTTTCGACGCGAGCGCAGGTTCCGCGTAAGGTGGTTGCCTTCGATTACCGCGGGCGCGGGCAGTCCGCCTACGATGCCGATATCAGCCACTACAATGTCGGCGTTGAAGCTGGCGACATTCTTGCCGGGCTTGCCGCATTGGGAATAGAGGCGGCCGCCTTCATCGGCACATCACGCGGCGGGCTGATCATCCATGTGCTCGGCATGACGCAGCCGGCTGTCCTGAAAGCCATTGTTTTCAACGACATCGGGCCGGTGATCGAGGCAGTCGGTCTCGCCCACATTCAGTCCTATCTTGAACGCGCGCCGAAGCCCAGGACCTTCGCCGAGGCCGTGGATGCCCAGCGCAGCGTTCACGGCCAGGACTTTTCCGCTCTCACTGACGCAGATTGGGCACGGATGGTACGGGCGCTCAACCGCGAGACGGATCAAGGCCTGTTGCCGGATTTCGACCCGAAGCTGGTCGACATCGTTTCGGGTCTTGATCTGACGCAGCCTTTGCCGTCGCTATGGCCGCAATTCGACGCGTTGGGCGCGATCCCATTGCTCACCATACGCGGCGCCAATTCGAGATTGCTGTCGACGGACACGCTCAAGCAGATGGGAGAGCATCATTCCATTATGGAAACGATCACTGTCGAGGGCCAGGGCCATGCGCCATTCCTCGAGACCAGCGACTTGCCGGACGCCATCGCGGCGTTTCTTGATCGGGCTGATATGAGTATGGGCTAGCTCACCATCCACCGATCTGGACCCAGGAAAAGTTGAGCGACGAGCAGTTTCTGCCATCGGAATAGTTGAAACGCGTCTCGGCTTCAAGGTGCCGAGTTCGGTTTCCTGGCCGGTCCAGGTCTTCAGCGTGAAGAGGACCTGCTTATACCATGTGTCGTTCACGCTTCCGTCCTGATGGTCGGTGGCCTGCCGCCCGTCGAACGAGCCAACCTCAGCAGCGGAAGCATCCCAACGGACATGCCTCCGATGCGCAGGCAGGATTCGGTGCCGGATGGTAGAAGTAGCCAGCGCCGTAGACGTCGCAAATCAGTGTCCCAGGGCACTTTGGCGCCGAATCGCGCGGCGCTGGCAGCGGGATACCCACTATCCATCTGTTTTTATGTGGTAATCTTGGGGAGCTCGCCTCGAAGCAGGCAAAAAATGGCGGAGAGGATGGGATTCGAACCCACGAGAAGCTTTTGACCTCTACTCCCTTAGCAGGGGAGCGCCTTCGACCACTCGGCCACCTCTCCGTTGCGCCGCTGGATAAAGAAAAGCGCCGGCACAATCAACAAGCCCGCGTCATAATATCGTAAATAAGAACGCACCGAACCGTAGTTTTTCCGCGATGCGGCGGTTCTGCGAGCGATTCACTGGCTGGCGACCCGGGGCCTTGCCTTGATTCCGTCGGCCGATCGCTGGGATTCGGCAGGGGCGGCGGCACCCGCAAGTTCAACAAGAAGACCTCGTTCAACGCTCAGGTGTCTGCTGACAACCGGAAGAACGTCGGCGTTACAGAAAACGTAGCCTACGACATCGTCCCCGGCTTCATCGTCACGGCAGACGCCGGTTTTTGCATTGAAGCGCAGCTCGATCGGCAACTTGCGCGCGCCCATCCGGCGCGCTAGCAAGAAAGCCCTTTTAAGCGAGCTTCCACCATGCACCAACGCCCTCCCCTCACGCCGCTCGTCGCAGCGCTTCCCTCGACGGTGCCGTTTGTCGGTCCCGAAGCGCAGGAGCGTGAGCGCGGCCGCGCTTTTCGCGCCCGCATCGGCGCCAATGAGAGCAGTTTTGGTCCTTCGCCGCGCGTCATCGAGCGCATGGCCGGAATTGCCCGCGACATGTGGATGTATTGCGATCCCGACAATCACGATCTGAAAGTGGCGGCCGCCGCGCATCACGGCGTGAAGGTCGAGAACGTCGTGGTCGGTGAAGGCATAGACGGCCTGCTCAGCCTGGTGGCGCGCATGTATGTGGCGCCCGGCGATGCCGTGGTCACGTCGCTTGGCGCCTATCCGACCTTCAACTTCCATGTTGCAGGGGTCGGCGGGCGGCTGGTCACTGTCCCCTATGAGAACGACAGGGAAAGCCTGGACGGCCTGCTCGCTGCGGTGCGCAGGGAAAGGGCGCCGCTGGTCTATCTGTCCAATCCGGACAATCCGATGGGCAGCTGGTGGGAGGCGGGCGAACTCATCCGCTTCATCGAAGCGCTGCCGGAAACCACCATGCTGGTGCTCGACGAGGCTTATGGCGAACTCGGACCGGCCTCGGCGCTGCCGCCGATCGATATCTCGCGGCCGAACGTCATCCGCATGCGCACATTTTCGAAGGCTTATGGGCTCGCCGGCATACGCTGCGGCTATGCGGTGGCCGAAGCCCAGGTGATCCGCGATTTCGAGAAGATCCGCAACCATTACGGCGTCAGCCGCATGGCGCAGATCGCCGGCGTCGAGGCATTTGCCGATCAGGACTATCTGCAGAGCGTCGTGGCGCGGGTCGCGGCCGGCCGCCGACGCATCGCCGGCATAGCCGAACAGAACGGGCTGAAGCCGCTGGCATCGGCAACCAATTTCGTCACCATCGACTGTGGCGGCGATGGCGCCTTCGCGCTGAAAGTGCTGCAGGGCCTGCTGTCACGCGACGTCTTCATCCGCAAGCCGGTGGTGCCAGTGCTCGACCGCTGCATCCGCGTCAGCGTCGGCCTGGATCACGAACTGGACGTTTTCGCCGAGGAACTGCCCGGCGCGCTGGCGGCGGCGCGGGGGAATTAGGACCAGGCCGGACCGCGCCTACAAATCCAGCTCCCAGGTCTGGCCGGTCAATTCCTTGCCGAAACTGTGGTGGTGCTCCTCCGAGACCAGCTTGAAGCCGGCGCGCTCATAGATCGCGCGCGCCGCGACGAGGATGTCGTTGGTCCACAGCACCAGCCGCTTGTAGCCGCAAGCGCGGGCCTGGCTCACGCATTCCGCGACCAGGCGTTTGCCGATGCCCAGGCCGCGCGCCGCCGCCTCGACATGCAGCATCCTCAGCTTGGCCACCTTGTCGTCCAGATGAACCAGGAACACCGCGCCAACTGGCTCCTCGCAGCCGCGCTCGGCGATCCAGCAGAAATCGCGGCCCGGCACGAAATTGCGGATGAAATCGGCGCCGATTTCGGCGAGCATGGCTTCGAACTCGATGCTCCAGCCATATTCATCGGCGTAGAGCTGGGCCTGCCGCTGCACGACCCA
Organism: Mesorhizobium kowhaii; assembly: GCF_003253745.1. Classification (GTDB taxonomy): domain Bacteria; phylum Pseudomonadota; class Alphaproteobacteria; order Rhizobiales; family Rhizobiaceae; genus Mesorhizobium; species Mesorhizobium kowhaii. The sequence continues at coordinate 130,465 of NZ_MZXV01000085.1, read as the reverse complement.
GCCGACGTCGCCGACGCGGTGCGGCCGCAGCGTCACCTCGCCGTTTTCACTGGCAGGATCACCCAGCAATTCCCCGGCCTTGCGCAAGGCGCTGCCCAGTTCGTGCAGCCTGTCGTCGGGCACGCTTTCGATCAGCCGCGCCGTGTCCCGATCAGCCGCCGCCTGAAGCCTGGCAAGCGCGGCCTCGCCCCTCGGCGTCAGCGAGAGAACCCTTCGGCGTCGGTCGGCCGGATCGGTTCGGGCCTCGGTTAGTCCCTCGCCGGCAAACTTGCGCAGAATCCGCGTCAGATAGGCGGCATCGACACGCAGTTGCCTGGCGATTTCGGAGGCCGCCGGGCCGTTCTCCAGCCGAAATGCCCCGGCCAGGAAACCGCGTTCGCCGGCGATTTCGGCCGAAGCCGGGCGGCTGTGGTGGCCCAGTTCGAACAGCACGCGCGCCTCAGTCAAGGTGAACGCGCTCTGGGTCAAGGTCTCGTCGAGAAGGCCGACGGTGCGGGTATAGAATCGGTTGAAGTGGCGGATCTGCGCCACCAATGCGTTGCGTTCGTCCAACATTGCATCCAACTCCCGACAAGGCAGCTCCATTTTCCAAAAATTAATGGACTGAGTCAATTAATTTTCAGAGGCCAGAGAGCCCAGCTATTGCATCGTTCGCTCAATTCTCAGGTTGCATTCCCTGCGCCATGCGCCAGATTCCAAAGAGACAGGCTTGGAGAGATTCATGGCTGTTCATCGCAGGGAAGTGCGGGCGCGCGTCTACGGCCATGTGCAAGGCGTCGGCTTCAGACTCTGGGCTCGGGGCGAAGCCACAAACCTTGGTCTTGCGGGCTGGGTTCGCAATGAAGCGGACGGGTCTGTAACGACCCAGATTGCAGGCCTCGATGAAGCGGTCTCGACAATGATCGAGCGACTCTGGAAAGGGCCGCCCGAGGCTTCGGTTTCCAAGGTCGACGTCGAGGAGTTGGCAACCGGAAACGCTTTTGTTGGGTTCAGGATTGTTGCATGATGATGGGTTTGGTTCGGATGCTCTTGAATTAATTGAACGTTCGTTTTATTATAGCCCCGCGTGGGGGCTGACATGGCGCGTACGACCGGATCCGATGGCGAAAAGACCGAGGCAGCCGTTCGCGAGGCGGCAGTCAATCTGATCGCGCGTTTTGGCTACGAGGCGATGTCGATGCGTCAGCTCGCCGCCGAAGTCGGTGTGCAGGCAGCCGCGCTCTATCGCTATTTTCCGACCAAGGAAGAGCTTCTGTTCACGCTTATGCGCGAGCATATGGAAGGTCTGACCGACGCCTGGGAAACAGCCTGCCCTATCAGTGCGGATCCTGTGCAGCGGCTCTCCGCCTATGTCGAAAACCACATCGCTTTTCATATCGAGCGTCGACACGCCACGCATGTGTCGAACATGGAATTGCGCAGCCTGTCGCCCGAAAGGCTGACACAGATATTGCGGATGCGCACGGCTTACGAAAAGGAGCTGCGCGCCATCCTGCGCGATGGCGCCGAGGCAGGCGTCTTCAGCATCGACGACACCGGACTGACGGCCATGGCGCTGATCCAGATGATGACCGGCGTCATCGTCTGGTTTCGCCCCGGCGAGCGACTGTCGATAACTGAAGTGACGGCGACATATCTTTCAATGACAATGCGTCTGGTTGGAGCAGGAACCGACGGCGAGACGACCCATGACGGCGCGCGCGCCCTCGGACGCGCAAGAGACGCCGCAGCACTTTGATTTCGCGTATGCTCCTTCGAAGATCGAGAGTGATCTTCGGGGTCATGCGGGCAGGAGGAAAGCATGTACACGAACACGCTCAGCTTCGGGCATGACGAGGATATCGAGGCGCTGCGCGATATGGTGCGGCGCTTCGCCCAGGACAGGATCGCGCCGATCGCCGCCGACATCGATCGCTCGAACGAATTCCCGGCGCATCTGTGGGGCGAACTCGGTGCACTTGGCTTGCTCGGCATCACCGCCGACCCCGATTTCGGCGGCAGCGGCATGGGCTATCTTGCGCATGTGATCGCGGTGGAAGAGATCTCTCGCGCCTCGGCGTCGGTCGGCCTCTCCTACGGCGCCCATTCCAACCTCTGCGTCAACCAGATCAACCGCTGGGCAACGCCGGCGCAGAAGGAGAAATATCTCCCTGCCCTGTGCTCGGGCGAGTGTGTCGGTGCGCTGGCGATGTCGGAATCCGGCGCCGGCTCGGACGTCGTGTCGCTCAAGCTGCGAGCCGAAAAGCGCAATGACCGCTATGTGCTCAACGGCACCAAGATGTGGATCACCAACGGGCCGGACGCCGAAACGCTGGTCGTCTATGCCAAGACCGATCCGGAACGGAAATCACGCGGCATCACCGCCTTCATCGTCGAGAAAGCGATGGCCGGTTTCTCCGTGGCGCAGAAACTCGACAAGCTCGGCATGCGCGGCTCTAACACCGGCGAACTGGTTTTTTCGGATGTCGAAGTGCCCTTCGAAAACGTGCTGCACGAGGAAGGCCGCGGCGTCGAGGTGCTGATGTCGGGCCTCGACTATGAGCGCACGGTGCTCGCCGGCGGCCCGATCGGCCTGATGGCGGCGTGCCTCGACGTGGTGATCCCCTATGTGCACGAGCGTAAGCAGTTCGGCCAGCCGATCGGCGAGTTCCAGCTGGTGCAAGGCAAGCTTGCCGACATGTACACGACGATGAACGCCGCGCGCGCCTACGTCTATGCCGTCGCCGCCGCCTGCGATCGCGGCCGGACCACGCGCAAGGATGCCGCCGGCTGCGTGCTGTTCGCCGCAGAAAAGGCAACGCTGATGGCGCTCGACGCTCTCCAGCTGCTGGGCGGCAATGGCTACATCAACGACTATCCGACCGGCCGGTTGTTGCGCGACGCCAAGCTCTACGAGATCGGCGCCGGCACCAGCGAAATCCGCCGCTGGCTGATCGGACGCGAGATCATGGCGGAGGGGGCGTGAGCGAATGCGGGGCCTGGCGAAATACCTTGGAACGTTGGCGCGAACCATGGTCGCGCTGGTTTCGCTGTCAGGATTGGCAGGGACGGCGCATTCCGAGGAGCTCAAGTTCGAAGATGTTGCGGCGCTACGCGCTGAAGTCATTTCACGTCTAAAAGCGGACCATCGCATCAGGGAAGCAGTGCCCGATCCGAACGACCCGGCGCGCGTCAACGTGATCAGAGCAATCGCAGCTGAGAACAAGCCGGATATTCTTTTGGATGTCACAAATCTGCTTGGTCGAATTCGCGGCCTTTCCGCAGCGGACACCGAGACTCAAATCCAGCGCTTTATCAACGCTCTTGTGTTTGCAAACACAGCAAGCAATTTTGACCCAGCGGACTTAATCGCAAATATTCGGCCGCGCGAATATATCGACGCGCTCAACCAAATCCAGGGAGAGGACGATTCAGGACCGGTGTATGAAGAGTTCGTAGGCGATCTGGTGATTTTGTATCAAATCAATAGCAAGGATGCGCTTAGTTCTATGTTGTGGTCGAGCGTGGGAGGCCGCACCCTCGAAAAACTTCGTCAGATCGCTCTCGACAATATCAACAGAAAACTCAGTAACATCCGAGAAGACAGGCTATCTGACGGGGTATCTACATTTATCATGGAGGGCGACGAAGCGATTTCCCCGGCATTAATTCTCACTGAAAAATTCTGGTCTCGCGTAAATTTTCGCTTTCCCGAAGGAGCATTTGTTGCAATCCCTCGCCGCGACTGCATTTTCGTTTTCGACAAACGGCAACCAGACGCCACCCAGATCGCCCGCAAGGTAATCGATATGGCGTTCAAAGACGGAGCTGATCTTCTCTCCGAAGACATCTTCGAGCGGCAAGACGGCAAATTGCAAGTCGTGGCCGAGTAACAGGATCGCCAATGGCCACGCTTCAGTCCCAGATCTCCCTGTCCTCAGACACATTCCGCGCCAATGCCGAGCGCATGCGAGCACTGGTCGCCGACATTGCGGACAAGGCGGCAAGCGTCGAGCGCGGCGGCTCGGATGAGGCGCGGGAGCGCCACGTTTCCCGCGGCAAACTCCTGCCGCGCGACCGCCTTGCGCAGTTGCTGGATGTCGGCTCGCCCTTCCTCGAGATCGGCCAATTCGCCGCATGGTCGATGTATGGCGAGGAGATCTCGTCGGCCGGCATGATCGCCGGCATCGGCCGCGTCGAAGGCACCGAGGTGATGGTTGTCGTCAACGACGCCACGGTGAAGGGCGGCACTTATTATCCGTTGACCGTGAAGAAGCATTTGCGGGCGCAGGAGATCGCGCTGCAGAACAATTTACCTTGCATCTATTTGGTCGACAGCGGCGGCGCCAATCTGCCCAACCAGGACGAGGTGTTTCCCGATCGCGAGCATTTCGGCCGTATTTTCTACAACCAGGCCAACATGTCGGCGGCCGGTATCCCGCAGATCGCCTGCGTCATGGGTTCCTGCACGGCGGGCGGCGCCTATGTACCGGCGATGTCCGACGAGACGATCATGGTGCGCAACCAGGCGACCATCTTCCTCGGTGGACCGCCGCTGGTGAAGGCCGCCACGGGTGAAGACGTCAGCGCCGAGGACCTCGGCGGCGCGGACGTGCACACGCGGCTTTCCGGCGTTGCCGACCACTATGCCCTGGACGACGACCATGCGCTCGCCATTTGTCGTCGCATCGTCAAAAACCTGAATCGGAACAAGACCGTAAGCCTTAACTTACAGAGATCGATTCCGCCGCTTCACGCAGCGGATGAGCTCTACGGCATCGTGTCGACGGACCTGCGCCAGCCCTATGACGCGCGCGAGGTGATTGCGCGCATCGTCGACGGCTCCGAATTCGACGAATTCAAGCAGAACTACGGCACCACGCTGATCACCGGCTTTGCCCATCTCCATGGCATGCCGGTCGGCATCATCGCCAACAACGGCGTCTTGTTTTCCGAAAGCGCGCTGAAGGGCGCGCACTTCATCGAATTATGCTGCCAACGCAATATCCCGCTTGTTTTCCTGCAGAACATCACCGGCTTCATGGTCGGCAGGAAATATGAGGCGGGTGGCATCGCCAAGGACGGCGCCAAGCTGGTGATGGCGGTGGCCACCGCCAGGGTGCCGAAGGTGACCGTCATCATCGGCGGTTCGTTCGGCGCCGGCAATTACGGCATGTGCGGCCGCGCCTATTCACCGCGCTTCCTGTGGATGTGGCCGAACGCCCGCATCTCGGTGATGGGCGGCGAACAGGCGGCAACGGTGCTCGCCATGGTCAAGCGCGAAGGCATCGAGCGCAAGGGCGGGGAATGGAGCGCCGAGGAGGAGGCAAAATTCAAGAAGCCGATCCTGATGAAATACGAGCATGAAGGGCACCCGCTCTACTCGTCCGCCCGCCTTTGGGACGACGGCATCATCGACCCGGCGAAGACCCGCGACGTGCTGGCACTCAGCCTGTCCGCCGCGCTCAATGCCGAGATCGAGGAGACGCGCTTCGGCGTGTTCAGGATGTGACATGAACGACCGTGCGCGGATTGAGGTTCATGCCGGCGACATCACCAAATTGGCTGTCGATGCCATCGTCAACGCCGCCAACACCTCGCTTCTCGGCGGTGGCGGAGTCGATGGCGCCATTCACCGCGCGGCCGGCCGCGAGCTCGAGTTCGAATGCCGCATGCTGAATGGATGCAAGGTCGGCGAAGCCAAGATCACCAAGGGCTATAAACTGCCGGCGCGATACATCATCCACACGGTCGGACCGGTCTGGCAAGGCGGCGGCAAAGGCGAAGCTGAATTGCTGGCCTCCTGCTATATCAGTTCGCTCGAACTCGCCGCCGCCAATGACTGCCGCACGGTGGCGTTTCCGGCGATCTCGACCGGCGTTTACCGCTACCCGAAAGATGAGGCGACGCAGATCGCTGTCGACACGGTCGGCGCGTTTATCGATGAGCGAACAATGCCGGAAACCGTCATTTTTTGCTGCTTCGACGACCAAATGGCGGAACTATACCGGCAGGCCGTTGCTGCCCTGCGAAAAAGCTGAACTGTATGGACCAACCGATTCACCAGCATAGGCAGCGTCGAAACACCGCCAGAGAGCTGGCGGCGAGGCAAAATATTCGCTATCGCTCATCCTGCACAGTGCAATGGGGACAGGGCGGAAATGAAACTGAAATATTACCAGCGAACAACTGCTTCGATACTTGCGAGTTTGCTCATATTCGCAACACATGGCGCCGGCTCGGCGGAATCGCTGGCAGGCAAGATGGGCGACAAGCGGTTTTCTCCGACCTTGTTGCTCGATCCGAAGGAAGCCTGCTACAAATCCTACCTCGCCTATATCGCGGCGAGCGGCCATTCAGCCTACGCCACGACGTTCTATTCGCGCGTCGTCGATCTCCACATTTTCTGCAGCGTGAAGCTGAACGCACCTTCGCAGAAGGCTGCGGAGGAAACTGCGTTGCGCGCCTGTCAGAGCGGCTTCGCCAGGTGGAAGGTCAAGACCGCAAGCGGCGGCTGCGCGATCGCTGCGTCGAAGTAAGCCGGCGGCCAGACTGGCGCCGCCCGCGGCAAACCCGGGAGGCTCCATGTTCGCCAAGATCCTGATCGCCAATCGCGGCGAGATCGCTTGTCGGGTGATCCGCACGGCGCGCAAACTGGGCGTGCGCACCGTCGCCGTCTATTCGGATGCCGATGCGAAATCCCTGCATGTCGAGATGGCCGACGAGGCCGTGCACATCGGCGCCTCACCCGTTGGCGAGAGTTATCTGCGCGGCGACAAGATTGTCGCTGCGGCGCTGGCGACGGGCGCGCAAGCCATTCATCCCGGTTACGGCTTCCTGTCGGAAAACCCCGATTTCGTCGACCAGGTGGTGGCGGCGGGGCTCATCTTCATCGGTCCGTCGGCGGCCTCGATCCGTGCCATGGGGCTGAAGGACGCCGCCAAGCGGCTGATGGAAAAGGCCGGCGTGCCGGTGGTGCCGGGCTACCATGGCGAGGCGCAGGAAATCGTGCTGCTTGCCTCCAAGGCGCGCGAGATCGGCTATCCCGTATTGATCAAGGCGCGCGCCGGTGGCGGTGGCAAGGGCATGCGCCGGGTCGAGCATCCCGATGCGTTTTCCGAGGCACTGTCCAGCGCGCGGCGCGAGGCGAAAGCCGCTTTCGGCGACGATCGCGTGCTGGTCGAAAAATATGTCGACAAGCCGCGACACATCGAGGTGCAGGTGTTCGGCGATAATTTCGGCAATGCGGTGCATCTTTATGAGCGCGACTGCTCGGCGCAACGCCGCCACCAGAAGGTGATCGAGGAAGCGCCCGCCCCCGGCATGACGCCGGCACTGCGCAAGGCGATGACGGATGCGGCGGTGAAAGCCGCCAAGGCGATCAATTATTCCGGCGCCGGCACCATCGAGTTCATCGTCGACGCCTCGCAGGGCCTGAAGGCCGACCGCTTCTGGTTCATGGAAATGAACACCCGCTTGCAGGTCGAACACCCGGTCACCGAAATGGTGACCGGCACCGATCTGGTCGAGTGGCAGTTGCGGGTCGCCAGCGGCGAAAAGCTGCCGAAGACGCAGAGCGAGATAACGCTTGCCGGCCATGCCTTCGAAGCGCGCATCTATGCCGAGGATGCGGCAAAGGGGTTCCTGCCGGCGACTGGCACGCTGCATCACCTGAAGTTTCCGGACTCGAGCCCCGAAGGCGCCACGATGCGCATCGAGACCGGCGTGCGGGCCGGTGATGCCATCTCGCCCTATTACGACCCGATGATCGCCAAGCTGATCGTCCACGCAAAGGATAGGCAGGCGGCGCTGGAAGCGCTCGGCGCGGCACTGTCGCAAACCGAGATCGCCGGCTCGACCGTCAACACCGCCTTTCTTGCCGCTCTGGCCGCCGATCCGGACTTCGCCGCGGGCGATGTCGACACCGGCCTGATCGCCAGGCATCAACCGGCACTGACCGAAGTCGTGCCGCCGAGCGGCGAAACCGTTGCAGCAGCCGCGCTTGCGGCCTCAGGTGCCGGAGCATCGCCGCCATCCGACGATCCATGGTCGTCGCTTGCCGGCTATGCGCATTTCCACAGCGTGGCGCGCCGCACGCGGCTGAAGTTCGGCGAAATCGATATCGCGGCAAGGGTTTCGATGCGGCTGGACGGGCGGTTCCAGGTGGCGCTGGACAAGCCTTATGATGACACCAACTCGCATGATCTTCGCGCCACACCACGCCTCGCCCGCTGGCCGGGCCACATCACCGTGTTCGAAGGCGCCGTTGGCTATACCTTCGCCGTGCCGGACCCGCTGGCGCGGGCCGATGAGGCGGCAGCAGGCGCCGGCAGCCTGCGCGCGCCGATGCCGGGGCTGGTCAAGCTGGTGCGTGCGGCAAAGGGCGATGCGGTGATCAAGGGCCAGCCGCTGCTGATCCTCGAAGCGATGAAGATGGAGCACACCATCGCCGCGCCGCATGACGGAGTGATCGCCGAGATCGCCACCGAAGGAGCGCAGGTCACCGACGGGACGGTGCTGGTGCGGTTCGTCGAGGACCAGAGCGCCCCGACCGCGGCCGCAAGCTGACAGCCGAAAGCGGACGATGGATTGCAAAGAAAAATGGCCGGGACGCCGGCGGGCATGGCGCTGGCCACAGGCGGGCACCAGGACGCGCGACGCGCCCCTGGGTCCCGCCAGCGCGCGTTTCGGTGAAGCGATGGCGGGACCGCGTAGCATGAAGTGTCGGCGTCGCCCTCGTTGACCGGACATCTCTGCCGCCGCTCTGGCTGCAGCGCGCCGGCACGGGCGAGCCGCCCTTCAGTGGTGATGGGCGGAAACGCTCTTGACGTATTCGGACACCATTTCCCTCGGTGCCGACTGACTGACGTCGCCGACGCTAAGGATGCCGACCATCCGCATATTCTTGTTGATCACCGGCAACCTGCGGATTTTCAGTTCTTCCATGTGCTGTACGGCCTTGGCCAGATCGTCGTCTTCGCGGCAGCAGTGAATGCCGGTCGTCATGACATCGCGCGCCGTTGCCGTGCGGCCGTCGAAACCATCGTCCGCCAGTCCTTTGCAGACAATATCGCGGTCGGTCACCATTCCGATCAGTCGGTCGTTCTCTCCAATGGGAATCGACCCGATATCCTGGGCTCGCATAATTTTCGCCAGTTCGGTGACATCGGTTTCGGGGCTGACCCAGTCGACACCCTTATGCATTGCGTCTTTGACTTTCATGGCGGACCTCCCTTGCTGGGTTGGTGAATGTCCCCCTGTCCCATTTTAACGCGGGCGGGGTTTGACTGCCAGAGGCCATCATCCGGACCCGCATTTTAAAATGGTTATCGGTGTCGCCGATGACCATTTTTTGCGGTTTGGTTGTCATGCTCCATCTCCAGCCAACAGAGCCGCTTGGTGAGATCATGGCGTGGCGAGGAAGACCTCCGCCATGCTTCGCTGCAGGATTTTCGTGACGAAGGCTAGCGCACCGATTGTTTCTTGGCGTATGCGGCGACTGCGCAGAGGAACGCCAATGCGGCGGCATCGCACGCCGTCCGAGACGGGCCTTTGGCGAAAAGAACCGCGTCCGCAGCCGGTATCGTCAGGCCATGCTTTTTGGCGAAAGAGGTAACGTCGTAAGGCTGATCGTCAGATCGAATGGCGATGCCAAAATCATAATTCATGGACTACATCCTCCCAGTTCGCGGCCTTTTCCCCCTTTTGGCCTGACGCAGAAATTAAACTGCCGGCGCATCGCGCGAGTCCAGCAATTCAGGATTGTGTAAAACGATACACTCCGCAATCGCGCCTACATCTCGTTGTTTTCGATGATGCCGGCTTCGCCTCCTCGCCGATATATCTTTCAGCCGACGGAACGTTTGTACTCGCCCGGTGTTATCACCATGATCCCCGCATAGGGATCATAAAGGGCCTTGCCCCCTCCAGGCCCTGGTTTGAGTCCGCTGTCTCCCCGGCAGCGGACCCGACACATTCAGTGATCGCCGCCATCCCTCCAAAGCAAAATGCCTTACGACTTAACTGCCTCCGGCTCGACTGAATACAACCGTGTCGTCGTCTTTGCGTATTTCCACCGCTACGATACCGTCATCCCGCTTCCGAGCAGGAAAGGCCGCAAAGACGTGGTCCCTCGCAGCCTTCTCGGCATCGAATGGCGTCTTTTCAACGACGCCCTGTTTCCCATACCAAATCACTGTGTAGGCCACCGCTGCGATGCTCCTTACTCCGCCGACCCATTGTCGGCAAAGGGTGAGGCGCTCGGGACGCACTGCAGTGACCAGCCGGCCGGTGTCGGCTGCTTCTGATATTCGGTGATGGCGGCGGTGCATTGTTCGCGCTTGTCGAAGGTGCTGGGCAGCACGACCATTCCGCCTTGCGGACCGGCGATTACTAGATACCAGATCAACGCTGCGGTCGAAGTCATGGGAAATTCCTTCTTCCGCCCGCTCGGGAGCCGCGGATGGGTCGGACGATGTCAATTAGACTTCGGCCGGGTGGCGAAAGCATGGCCGGCGCGCAAGCTTCGCCCTCGCAAGGGCGTGCTTGACGATTTCAGTAGGAGGAAGAAGGCCGGCGCCAGGAGGCGCCCGGCCAAAATGAGCATCGCCGCGACGAGGTGGCTTCTGGCGGCGCCTGGCCGCCAATAAAATATAAAGCGCAATCCCAGCTCATAATATCGAGATTATCATTTCTACCTTGATGATTATGCGATCCGCCGGAACAGAAAAACATATATATACACTTTTACTTAAAGACCCTTTTCCCGTCAATCTGCCTGAAATTTGCTTTAAGTTTATTTATAGCCTATTCTTTCTCCAGGGTTTGATATCTGCAAACAATGGGTTAGCGTTGACGGGATCGGGCGGATTTCCTTACGCGGCCTTTCGGGGGAAAACCCATGAAGACTTCAATCAAAGCGCTCGCTTTGACCGCCGCATTTCCGTTGCTGTGGTTCAGTCCCGCACAGGCAGCGACCGCTACCGGCAACATGACAGTCCGGATAACCATCCAGGCGGAGTGCAAGGTTCAGACCGCGACCGATATGGATTTCGGCACGAACGGTGTCATTGACGCCAATGTCGACCAGACGAGCACCATTTCAGTGCAATGCACCAGCAGTACGCCCTACAATGTGGGCCTGAGCGCCGGTGCCGGCGCCGGGGCGACGATCGCCGTCCGCAAGATGACTGGCCCAGCGGCCGCGGTCGTCAACTACTCGCTTTATCGTGACGTGGCGCGAGCCCAGCTATGGGGCACCACCATAGGCACCGACACGGTGGCTGGCACCGGCAATGGCGCCGCGCAACCGCTGACGGTCTATGGGCGCGTGCCGCCGCAAACAACGCCTGGCGCGGGTGTCTACACAGACACGGTTGCGATCACCGTCACCTATTAAGGTGCTCTCAAACAAGGAGGACGCCATGCGTTCCATGCTCAAAAGCATTGGCGCGATCGCGCTTTTACTGCTCGCGGCCGGTTCGGCGCAAGCAGCGTCGCTTCGGGTGGCGCCGACCAACATCGAGATGATAGCGCCGGACAGCGCGGCGGTCTTGACCCTGCGCAATGAGGCGAAGCAGCCCATCAACGTACAGATGAGAGTGTTTCGCTGGACGCAAGAGGGCGGCATCGAACGGCTTGAGCCGACCAGTGATGTTGTTGCCAGTCCCCCGGCTGCGAAGCTTGGCCCCGGCGCCAACTATACGGTGCGGGTTGTGCGGGTATCGAAATCGGCCGTTGCGGGCGAGGAAAGTTATCGTGTCATCATCGACGAACTTCCTGATCCGTCGAGAAAGAAGGCCGGAACCGTCAGTCTGGTACTGCGCTATTCAGTTCCGGTGTTCTTTCGCAATCCCGATGCGGCTGCTCCAAATGTTTCCTGGAGCCTCTCGGGCAAGGGTCGCAGGCTGGTCCTGACAGCAAGAAACACCGGCGAAAGTCGCTTGAGATTGTCCGATTTGATGCTGACTCAAAGCGGACGAAAACTCGGCAGCCGCAACGGTCTTGTCGGCTACGTGCTCGGCGGTGCGACCATGCAATGGCCGGTCGCGGGGAAGGCGCTTTCGGGCGGGGCAGTTTCGTTGTCGGCCCAGAGCGATTTTGGACCGTTCGATGCCAACGTTGCGATCAAAGGCCAGTAGGGTCGCGATCACCGCTGTCGTGGCCGCATTTCCCACCATGCAGGTCAAAGCCCAAAATGTGTTGCCGTCCGCCTCGGTGACGGATTCCACAGCGGCCCCGGCCGACGGCCGCGATCTGTATCTGGAAGTCTTCGTCAACGACGTCTCGACGGGGCTGATCGGCGCTTTCAAGCAGCTATCGGATGGCGGCCTGGCCTCCACGCCGGACGAATTGCAGCAGGTTGGGCTGGAGCCTGTCGAAAGTGCGATGGGTGGCGATCACCTGGTGCGGGTCGATCGGCTCCCGGACGTCTCCTATCGTATCGATGAAGCGACCCAACGTCTCTATGTGACGGCCACCAATGCGGCACGCTCCGCCCACGTCATCGACATTGCCCTGCAGGGCAAGCGGGACAGGCTCGAGCCGCAATCCGGTTTTGGCGGTGTGCTGAACTACTCCCTGTTCGCCAGCACCAACGATCTGAAGGATCGCACCTCGCAGCTCTTTCGCGGCGTCTCAGGCGGTTTCGATGCGCGGCTTTTCAGCCCCTACGGAACGTTGAGCCAAGGCTTTATCGCCAGCCTGTCCGACGGCGAACTTGACGGCTTCACTCGGCTGAACACGACGTGGAGTTATTCCGATCCCGAGCGGTTGCTAACCTACAAAGCGGGTGACTTTGTCTCGGGTGGACTGGCGTGGACCAGGCCTGTGTATCTCGGCGGCTTTCAGATCCAGCGCAATTTTTCCCTGCGTTCCGATCTGGTCACCTTGCCGCTTCCAAGCTTTTCAGGAACCGCTGCTGTCCCCTCGACGCTCGAGGTCTACACACAGAATGCGCGGACCTATAGCAGCGACGTCCCGGCCGGGCCGTTTCAGGTGACAAACCTGCCAATATTCACCGGAGCTGGCCAAGCCCAAATTGTCCTGCGCGACAGCCTCGGCCGTGAAACCACCGTGACGTTGCCATTCTACAATTCCAACATGCTTCTGAAGCGGGGCCTGCTCGATTTCACCGCCGAGGTCGGCTCTCCACGGCGCAATTTCGGTGTCGAATCCTATGATTATGACGGGGCCATTTATGGCTCGGCAAGCACGCGCTACGGGCTGACCAACTGGCTGACACTGGAAGGCCACGTCGAGGGTGGCGAGGATCTTGTGAATGGCGGCGCCGGCATGGCGTTTCCGCTCGGCTATTTCGGCGCAGCCTCCATCGCGGCGGCAGGCAGCCATCACGAAGGCCAGACGGGTGCGCTCGTCAACGCCTCGCTTGAGCTGAGCCACGATGGATGGTCCCTCTATGGCCGCATACAACGCGCGTTCGGCGGCTACGAGGACATTGCATCGGTCACCGCCGACATCGACGCTGTCCCGGGCCCGGACGAATTCCCGATCTTCAGCGCCGGCGTTCCTCGCGCGCTCGACCAGGTGACGCTGAGCGTGCCGATGCCACTTGATTTTTCAAACCTCAACCTTTCCTACGCGCACATAAAGAGCGCCGAGGGAGAGAGCAGCCAGATCGTCGGCGTTTCGTACAGCCAGACAGTGTTCAAGGACGGCAGCTTCTATGCCACTGCCTTCACCGACCTTGACGACAAAAACAGTTTTGGCGTGTTTGCAGGCATCTCCATGCCGCTCGGCGATGATGTCACCGCCTCGACCGGGGTCGCAGACGGCCCTGATGGCGTGTCGGTGTTCGCCGACATCGCCAAATCCGAACGGCTGGAGAACGGCAGCATCGGCTGGCGCGCGAGGACGTCCGAGGGCGGCACGCCCAATCGGTCGGCTGCCGTCAGCTACCGTTCACCATGGGCACGAGTGGAGACCGGCATCCAGCAATTCGACAAGAGCGTTCGTGGAACCGCAGAGGTCGATGGGGCAATCGCCGTCGCCGGCGGCGGCATTTTTGCCACCAACCGTATCGACGACGCGTTTGCTGTTGTCGACGTCGGCGTTGCTGGCGTGGAAGTCCAGCACCAGAACAGGCCGGTCGGCGTCAGCAACCGGCAGGGAAAGATCCTGGTTCCCGATCTGAACTCCTACGAAGACAACACCATTTCCATCGATCCAAGGAACTTGCCGGTCGATGCCGACGTGCCGGAGACGCGCAAAATCGTCGTGCCGGCCGATCGAAGTGGCGTCGTCCTTGATTTCGGCGTTTCAAAGGCCGCCGATGCGGCGCTTGTCTCCCTGGTCGACCGCAAAGGTACGCCGATCGCCGTCGGCGCCAAGGGCCGCGTTGAGGGCGCCGACGAGGAATTTGTGATCGGGTATGACGGCGAGGCCTATATCCGCACCCTTCATCGACAAAATGCCGTGGCCATTGAATTGCCGGATGGCAGCTCGTGTCGAGCTGAATTCGCCTATCGGGCAGTGCCCGGCCAACAGGTGATCATCAAGCAGGTCATCTGTTTTTGAGACGAGGACGAACCATGCTCCGTTTCGCTATGCTGTCGGCCGCCCTGCTCTTGCCGACCGTTGCCTGGGCCCAAAGCTGCAGCTTTGGCGTATCGGCGATGAATTTCGGGCTGGTCGATACGCTTTCCGGTTCGTCAAGCAATTCAACAGCCGCACTCAGCGTAAACTGCACTGGATTGACGTTGCAGCGCATCCTCGTCTGCCCAAATCTGGGTACGGGCACCGGCGGCGCCACGGCTTCGGCCCGTCAAATGCTGAGCGGCGCCAATCATCTCGACTACCAGCTTTATTCGGATTCCGCGCGCTCGGCGGTGTGGGGCTCCTATGCGTGGCCGTATCCGCCTATGGCGCCGGCCTTTGCCCTGACGCTGAACGCGTTCGGCAGCGGTTCCAGCAGCCAGACGATCTATGGCGCCGTGTTGGGCGGACAGGCGATGACCGCGGTGCCGGCGACCTATCTCTCCACATTCTCCGGGAGCCACGTCGAGTTCCGCTATCGATACAGCCTGCTCAACGATTGCAGCACCAGCGCCGGCTCCGTCGACAGACCCACATTCACGATCAATGCGACCGTTCCGGCCAATTGTCTGCTGGCAATCCAGAACATCGACTTCGGATCAAACGGCATTCTGGGCGCCAATGTCGATGCGACCGGTGAAGTTTCCGTCAGATGCACTCCGGGCACGCCTTACACAGTGTCGCTTAACGGCGGAACGAGCGGTTCGCCCCCGACCTCGCGCAAGATGTCCAAGGGCGCGGAAACCGTAACCTACGGCCTCTACAAGGATGTCGCACGCAGCCAGCCATGGGGCGATGCGTCGACGCCAGGCAGTACCGTGGCGGGAAGCGGCGACGGTGCGGCGCATGATCTCACCGTCTACGGCCGTGTTCCCCCGCAGACGACACCCTCGGCCGGCGTCTATACCGATACTGTTGTCGTTACCGTGACGTATTAGGTCGTTGCATCAAAGCGCCGCGCATCCAGAAGAACGCGCGGCGCTGCAATGCCTTGCCTCCAGGCGACGTCAGCGATTACTGCGCGATCGGCGCGTACTTGCCGTCATGCCACTGGTTGATGTCATAGCTGGCATTCTTGAGGTCGCCCTTTTCGTCGAAGGTGACATCACCGACAACGGTGCTGATCGGCGTGCCGTTCTTCAACGCTTCGGCAACCTTGCCCGGGTCGTCGCTGCCGGCGCGCTTGACGCCTTCGGCGAAGGCCTGGACCACCGCGTAGGAGAACAGCGTGAAGCCTTCCGGCACGAAGCCGCCCGCCTTGATCTTCTCGACGGCTGCCTTGGCTTCTGGCTTTGCCTGCGGATCCGACGGGAAGACGAACATGGTGCCTTCGCCAGCCGGGCCGGCAACCTGCCAGAACTCCGGCGAAGCGATAGAGTCAGGCATGATCAGCTGGAACTTGAGGTTCTGTTCCGCCGACTGGCGCAGGATCAGACCGGCTTCAGGATGGTAACCGCCGAAATAGACGACGTCGGCCTTCAAGTCCTTTAGCTTGGTGACGAGAGCCGAATAGTCCTTCTCGCCGGCATTGATGCCGTCATAATACACTTCCTTGAGGCCGCCGGCATTCATGGTTGCCCTGACGGCGTCGGCCACGCCCTGTCCGTAGGCGCTCTTGTCGTGCAGGACGACGACATTCTTGCCGGCAAACTTCTTGGCGATCCATGGGCCGATGAAGGCGCCCTGCGCATCGTCACGCGTATAAAGGCGCATGATCGTCGGCCAGCCGGCTTTGGCCGCCGCGTCGGTCAGCACCGGGTTTGACGAGGCCGGGCTCATCATCAGGGCGCCGGCTTCGGCATAGACGGCAGAGGCCGGAATGCTCGAACCCGAGCAGGCGTGGCCATCGATGAACTTGACGCCATCGGCGACGATCCGGTTGGCGACCGACACGGCCTGCTTGGGATCGCACTGGTCGTCCTGGATACTCAACTTGATCTGGCGACCGTCGACACCACCCGCCGCGTTGATCGCGTCTGCAGCGGCCTGTGCGCCCTGCTTGAACTGATCGCCGATGGTGGCGAGCTGTCCGGTCATCGGACCGACCACCGCAAAGGTGATGTCGTCGGCGAATGCGACCGGCGCACTCATCAACAGGCCAAAAACGGCCGCGCTCAAAATACTCATTTTTTTCATGGTGATAGAACTCCTCCACTCACGCGCGGTCGTCCGGCCGCGCTTCTTCCAGAGAGGCGGGACAATTTCATCCTTCACTGGGCCTGTCTAGGCGCATCGGCGGCACTCGATTGGGCCTGCAAGACGTCTTCCACGCAAAAAAGCCACGCCAGCCTTGTTCCGGCTGGTCGTGGCTTTTTTGCTCGTCAAGCGGTCCCCAAGCGCCCCCGCGCCCCGAAATCCAGCTCGCCTTCCGCATCGCGCGACTGAGCCTAGCTGGCCTGTCGCGTTCTTTTTATCTCTTCGTTTGAGCCTGATTCCGAAAACCGGATTCCACTTTTCGGGATCATGCTCTAGGTCGTCGACCGTCTTGCGCGGCCTTCCATTTCACCGGGTCTGGCCGTCTGTGCGGTCTTGATCCCGGGCTTCCCTGTCTTCGATAGGTCTATCCGCGGTTGGCAGATCTCAGTGCATGGTCATCCATTCGCGGGCTTCGCGAAGCGCCTTGGCGATCTCGACCTTGGACATCGCTGCCGACAGTTCCGAGCGCAGTTCCGCAGCGCGGGCCGATCCCTTGATCGCGGCGATGTTGAACCATTTGTGGGCGGCAATGACATCGGTCTCGCAATCGCGGCCGGTCGCATACATCATGCCCAGTTCGAAAAGAATGTCGGCCTGGGCAGTTGCCCCCATGGCGCCGAAGCCTGCTTCAAGCATTTCAAAACGTGCCATTTCAAATCCCCTGTTTCTGGCCCCTGTCAGGCTCCCGAGAGCTGCCTTCTTTCGTCCTTGCGGGCTGCTCTTCCGATGCTTTCGAGAATGCCGTGGAGGCTTGAATCCGTCGTTAAGTGGCGTGCTTAATTTGAGGAAAACAAAGCTAAAACAAGAGGTAAACGCCGAAATTCGTTAAGGATACAAAGCCAGCAACCGCGCCGGTTTTCCTCAAATTCGACGAAAATTTTCGCGGCAGGAATCAACACTCCGCTAACCACGGGAAACAAACACGATCCGCCGATGCTTTCTTTCCTTGCCCGCACGGCCCGCATTGGCGCCTTTCAAAATCCCAAAGTCTTCCGCTGCGGCACCGCTTTTGTTTTGCCAGGAGCTGGATTAGCTTACGTTTGCGTAAGCGGCAGACCGGCGAGGCGGAGCATCCGGCCGGATATCCAAAGGGAGAAGACCATGTTTCGAAAAGTGAGCCTGGCCCTGGCGGCCACATTGATCATGGCGGGTGCGGCGTGGGCCGATCCGATCGAGGGCGACTGGAAGACGCAGGCCGGCGATACCGCAGCCATCGCTGGCGGCGGCACGTTTTCCATCACGCTCAAGTCCGGCAAATATGCCGGCAAGACCATCGGTTCGCTCAAGGCCGCCGGCGACAACAAATATGCCGGCAACATCACCGATCCGGCAAACGACAAGACCTATTCGGGCAAGGCGACATGAGCGGCTGCGTGCTCGGCGGACTGATCTGCAAGAGCCAAACCTGGCACAAGCTCTGATCGACCGCATCCTTGTGACTTGATGGCGGGGCCTCGACGGGCCCCGTTTTCGTTTTGTCGAGGACGCGTGCCCTCGCCTCGCCGCCTCCTGCTGGCACCTGTCGAAGCTGACGTCGGTGCCGTCGAAACCCCGTCAATCAATTTGAACCGCAGATGAACGCCGGCCTCAGAGCCGGTTCAGTCGCGCTCGGGCATTCTCCAGCGTGTTGAAGGAGACACGACCTAATGCTTGCTCGCCGCTTCACCATCGTCTGCCTGCTGATGAGCCTGTTTGGAATGTTCTTCGCCATCCTCGTCGCCGAAACGGGGCGTCCGGCCCGCGCCTGGGACGAAGCCAGTTCCCGGACCTGCCGCCTCGCCTGCCCCACCCATCTTCGCAACTGAACAAAGAAACCAGACCTCGAAAAGAAAAGCAGAACACCATGAACCGCATCGCCGCCAACGCTCTCAAGACCCTTCGGCTTCTGCCGCGGGCGGCGCTTATCCTGATGGTTCTGGCCGCTCCGGTTCTGGCCGTGCCGATGATGCGCGCCGATGCCGGCTCGACGATCGAAGCGCCAGCTTTGAGGAAGTCCGGCGTCGGCTTCGTGCTCCTGGTCAGCCTGCAGCGCGGTTAAAGAAAAACGACGCTTTGGCCGCCTTCGGTCGCGACACCCCTCCCAAGTGCCGATCCAAGTCTCTATATTGAGCCATGGAAAAGCGAATCTACCCACAAGCCATCGAATCTGTCGTCATGCCCGAGCCTTTTGGCCGGCAAAGCTTTAATAGCGCCGAAAAGGCCGTGGCGGCGCTGCAGACGCTGTACAACCGCAACACCAAGTTCCTGCGCGACTCCTTTGCGGCACTGGCGGCAGCGGGCGGCGACAACAGCAAGCGCTACCGCGCCTTCTACCCGGAGATCGGCGTCACCACCAACTCGTTCACCCAGATCGACTCGCGCCAGGCCTATGGCCATATGCCAACGCCGGGGCATTTTTCGACCACGATCACCCAGCCGGGCCTGTTCGAGAGCTATTTGGTCGCGCAGCTGCGCCTGATCATGCGCAATCATGGTGTCGCGGTCACCGTGTCGGAATCGACCACCCCCATTCCGCTGCATTTCGCCTTTCTCGAAGGCACCCATGTCGACGGCGCGGCCGCCGAGCGCATCAAGCGGCCGATCCGCGACCTGTTCGACGTCCCGGACCTCGACGGCACCGACGACCAGATTGCCAACGGCACTTTCGAAGTGGCCTTCGGCGAACCACGGCCGTTGGCGCCGTTCACGGCGCAGCGCATCGACTATTCGCTGCACCGCCTGTCGCACTACACGGCGACCACGCCGCAGCAGTTCCAGAACTTCGTGCTGTTCACCAATTACCAGTTCTACATCGACGAGTTCGTCGCCCGTGCGCGTGACCTGATGGCCAATGGCGGCGGCGGATATGCCGAGTTCGTCGAGCCAGGCAATGTCATCACCAAGGTTGGACAAAGCGCGCCCAGCGAAGGGGTCGCACCGCCACGCCTGCCACAGATGCCGGCCTATCATCTGAAGAAACCGAACCATGGCGGCATCACCATGGTCAATATCGGCGTCGGGCCTTCCAACGCCAAGACGATCACCGACCATATCGCGGTGCTGAGGCCGCATGCCTGGGTCATGCTTGGCCACTGCGCCGGGCTGCGCAACACCCAGGCGCTCGGCGACTATGTGCTGGCGCATGCCTATGTGCGCGAGGATCACGTTCTGGACGACGATCTGCCGGTCTGGGTGCCGATCCCGCCGCTGGCCGAGATTCAGGTGGCGCTGCAGGAAGCTGTCGCAGAGGTCACCGGCCTGTCCGGCTATGACCTCAAGCGCATCATGCGCACGGGTACTGTCGCCACCATCGACAACCGCAACTGGGAACTGCGCGACCAGCGCGGGCCGGTGCAGCGTCTGTCACAGTCGCGCGCCATCGCACTCGACATGGAATCGGCGACGATCGCCGCCAACGGCTTCCGCTTCCGCGTGCCCTACGGCACGCTGCTGTGCGTTTCGGACAAACCCCTGCATGGCGAGCTGAAGCTGCCCGGCATGGCGACCGAGTTCTACAAGCGGCAGGTGGCGCAGCACCTGACCATCGGCATCCGGGCGATGGAGAAGCTTGCGGAAATGCCGATGGAGCGGCTGCATTCGCGCAAGCTGAGAAGTTTTTCGGAGACGGCGTTCCAATAGGCCGGATTGACGCATCGCCTAAAGCGTATCGCGTTGAAACGGATACACGCGACCCGCTTTAGGTCTTTGTCTTTTGCATGTCGTTGCCCCAGAACCGCTGCGCACTTTTGGGCGACATGCATTGGGCATTTCGTCATCTTGATTGAGCCGCATTTTTGCCGATAACCGTGCCAGCACCACCTTTGGCAACCCGTGCAGACCTGACCCGATGAGACGCAGTCGAGACATGGCAGCTTCACTGGCATTCATCGCGATGATGATGTTCTCGGTTGCCCTGGTCGCCGGGTTCTTCGGCGCCTTGCATCCCGCCTTCGATTCCTTCTCGCATTTCCGCGTCCATCTCGCCGTGCTGATGGCGCTTTGCGCGCTGCCGCTGCTGGCCACGACATTTCGCCTGCAAGCAGCCGCGGCGCTGCTTTTTGCCGTGGCGGCCTTTGCCACGACAATGAGCGCGCTGCCGCAACTGTGGCCGGTGCAAGCGGTCGCCAGACCCGCTGGCCAGATGGTCTACAAGCTGCTGCAGATGAACCTGCGCTACGACAATCCAACCCCGAAGAAGGTGCTGTCGCTGATCGGCCGGACCAATCCCGACGTCATCACCCTCGACGAGGTGTCGGCGATGTGGACGACCGAGCTTGGCTATATTACCAGAGCCTATCCATACCGGATCCTCTGTCCCTACCCCAACGGCATATTCGGCGTCGCGCTGCTCTCGCGGCGGCCCTTTGCCGCCGGCACCGAGCCGCGTTGCGAGCGGCGCGGCGCCATGGCGACAGCGACCGTCGACTTCGGCGGCATTGGCGTCGATGTCGCCGCGATCCATCTCAGCTGGCCGTGGCCACGCGAGCAGCACTGGCAGATCGGTGAGCTTACCGAATCGCTCTCCTCGCTCGGCGAGACGGCCATCATGGCGGGCGACTGCAACGCCGTGCCATGGAGTGCCGCAGTGCGCCGCGTCGCCGCGCTCGGCGGGCTGACCGTCATGCCATCAGCCGGACCGACCTGGATACACATCAAGCTGCCGGATTTCCTGCGGCGTTTCGCCGGCCTGCCGATCGACCAGGTTTTCAGCAAGGGCGGGGTGACCATTCATTCCGCGACCCGGCTGGAGGAAACCGGCTCGGACCACCTGCCGGTGCTGGTCGAGTTCTCGCTCAGGCTGAACGAGCAAAAGCCGACTGACGAACACGAGACCGCGACCGTGTCGCTGACATCGGCCGGAAAGACGCGAAACGGCTATCGAGGTTAGAGCCTGTTCGTTTGCACATGATCTTTCCGAAAAGACCGGATTCCACTTTTCGGGATCACGCGCCAGGCTCAAAACCCTATCCCGCCGAATGACCGGGTTCGGACCCCTGGCGTGTTCGATTTGACATGGCCCGGTGGTCAACCGAAGATCGACCCGCTCAACACACGGGGCGCTGTGCATGTCCCCCACCTTCACCGTCAGACGCGCCACACCAGAGGACGAGTCTGGGGTAAGCGAGTTGCTTCTCGCTTCCTACCCCGGCCTGATGCGCACAGTATACGATCAGGCCATTCTTGAAGCCGCGCTGCCCTTGATCACCCGCGCAAACCCTGCGCTACTTTCTGCTGGCACCTACTATCTCGCGGTAGATGAAAATGGCTTTGCTGTCGGCTGCGGCGGTTGGTCCCGGGAACGGCCGGGAAGCTCCGAGGTGACGCTCGAACTCGCGCACATCCGACATTTCGCCACTCGTCCCGAGTGGTTGGGCCGCGGGATCGGGCGCCAGCTTTACCGGCGTTGCGAAGAAGATGCACGGTCGTCTGGTGTGCGCCGTTTCGAATGCCAGGCGAGTCTCAACGCAGAGGGGTTCTATGCGGCCTTGGGCTTCAGGTCGGTGGGGCGGATCGAAGTGCGCATTGGCCCTGGGCCGATGTTGCCCTCCGTCCTGATGGAACGCACCATTTGACGTCAAGCCGCGCCGTGCTGTGACGACCCGACAACCGTTCGGCGGTGAGGAGTGGTCGTTCGCTCGAAGCAAGCCAAACGTCCGAGACTGGCGCTTTGTGCTCGTTCCGCCGGACGGGTTCAAACGGCATGGTTCACTCGTTTCGGCCATTGGCGGCAGCCAGCTGATTGAGTTTTGACCCTATAGCTGCTCCAGCGCATCGACGAGATACTCTACGTGACCGCCTTCCCTGTGCTCGCGCGCGTCGAAGGCGTTCTGCCTGACCTCATACTCGTCAAAGATGGCGTCGATCCGCCGCCGCGCCTCACGTCGTGTCTTGGAACACTGCGCGTCATTGGGGATCGTCAGGCCCCTAAGCGACTTCTCGGTCGCCTTCATCATCTGCCTGGCAATGTCGCCATGGGTCTCCTCATGCGTGCGAACACCGGTGAAGAACCGCGCCCAGCGTCTGTCGAGGGCCGGCGGGAGGGTGGACGCGACATGGGGGTAGGTAAAATTCAGGTTGAGCGTTCCGCTGGCCTGGCTGACGCGGCAAGTGCCCTTGATCTGAACAAGGTCGAAGTCCCAAGCCTTTGTGTAGCTGGTCTGTGCGATGGCGCGAGTCATGAAGCCATGCCTCGGCCCGTTGCGGTCCATGGACTCGATCAGAGCCTCTCCGGTCTTGCCGGCGATGTCGTATGTCTGCGTCTTGACCAGGACTTTGACGCCTGCCGACGCGGCAGGTGCGAAACCGCACAAGGCGCCGATGATCGCCAGACTTGAAAGCGTGAGCAAGCGCATATCCGCTTCCTTTCAACGACGAGAGGACCGGCGGCAGGTGCCGCCGGCTCGGTCACTCACATACCCTGATAGACTGGGCCCTCGCCGCCCTGCGGCGGCACCCAGTTGATGTTCTGGTTCGGATCCTTGATGTCGCATGTCTTGCAGTGGACGCAGTTCTGCGCGTTGATGACGAAGCGCACGTCCTTCGCAGTTGGATCGGCGGCGGCATTGCCGTCCTTGTCGACCCACTCATAGACCCCGGCCGGACAGTAACGCGTCGAAGGCCCGGCAAAGACATCGTGCTCGGAGCGCTTCTGCAGCTCCATGTCACCGACAAGCAGGTGGACCGGCTCGTTTTCCTCGTGGTTGGTGTTGGACAGGAACACCGAAGACAGCCGGTCGAAGGTCAAAACGCCATCAGGCTTCGGATATACGATCTTGTTGTGCTGGGCGGCAGGCTCGAGCGTTGCATAGTCCGCCTTGCCATGTTTCAGCGTGCCGAAAGGTGAGAAGCCGAACAGCGTGTTCATCCACATGTCGAGCCCGCCAATGCCGACACCAATGATGGTGCCGAAGCGCGACCATAGCGGCTTGACGTTGCGCACCTTCTTGAGGTCCTTGCCGATGTCGGTCGCCCGCCATGCCGCCTCATAGGAGGAAAGCTCGTCATTGGCGCGGCCTGCGCCGACTGCCTCGGCGACATGTTCGGCCGCCAGCATGCCGGACAGCACGGCGTTGTGCGAGCCCTTGATGCGCGGCACGTTGACGAAACCGGCCGCGCAGCCCATCAGCGCGCCGCCAGGGAACGACAGTTTCGGCACCGACTGCCAGCCGCCCTCGGTGATGGCACGGGCGCCGTAGCCGAGGCGCTTGGCGCCCTCGAAGGTGCCTCTGATCGCCGGATGGGTCTTGAAGCGCTGGAATTCCTCGAACGGCGACAGCCAGGGGTTCTTGTAATTGAGGTGGAGGACGAAGCCGACCGCCACCTGATTGTCCTCGAGATGGTAGAGGAACGAGCCGCCGCCGGTCTTCATGTCGAGCGGCCAGCCGAAGGAATGCTGGACCAGGCCCGGCCGGTGGTTCTCCGGCTTGACCTGCCAGAGTTCCTTGAGGCCGATGCCGTATTTGCCGGGCTCGCGGCCATCGGAAAGCTTGTATTTGGCGATCAATTGCTTGGCGAGCGAGCCGCGCGCGCCCTCGCCGATCAGCACATATTTGCCCATCAGCGCCATGCCAGGCGCAAAGCCCGGGCCGTGCGTGCCGTCCTTCTCGACGCCCATGTCGCCGGTGACGACGCCGGTGACGGCGCCTTCCTCATTGTAGAGCAAGCCGGCCGCGGCAAAACCCGGATAGATCTCGACGCCAAGCGCCTCGGCCTTGGTCGCCAGCCAGCGGCAGACATTGCCCAGCGAGACGATGTAGTTGCCGTGATTGTTCATCAGCGGCGGCATCAGGATGTTGGGCAGACGGAACGAACCGGCAGGGCCAAGCACAAGGAAATGGTCCGCGGTGACCGGCGTCTTGAAAGGATGGCCTTCCTCGTCGCGCCAGCCCGGCAGCAGCCGGTCGATGCCGATCGGATCGACGACGGCGCCGGAGAGGATGTGGGCGCCGACCTCGCCGCCCTTTTCAAGGACGACAACCGAGAGTTCGGGATTGACCTGTTTGAGGCGGATGGCGGCGGCGAGGCCGGCCGGGCCGGCGCCGACGATAACCACGTCGAATTCCATGCTTTCGCGTTCGATGTCGCTCATCTACCCCTCCGCACTGGCTTATCCCATTCGGGTATCTTGCTGGCTCCTGCGCTGCATAGCGCATCAATTGGCGACAGGAAACCGGCGCATACGTGACAATGCCGTTTTGGCCAAAAAGTCGCGCATCGCGAGGGCTGGGCGGCTGTTTTCGCCTGGCAGGGCCTCGGCGCTCACGTTTTTAATTGTTCGACGGCTCGCTTATCGGCCATACTTCACACTATGCGCATTCCTGGGCCAGCCGGCTTTTCATCGACGCGCTTTTCATCGACGCCCGGCCGGGTCTGCCGGGCGCTTCTTTTGGCCCTTCCGATGCTGGCACCGGGTCACGCCGCCGCGGACGAGGTGAAAGTCTGGGCGACGGGCGCTTACTCCTTCTCCGACGAGCTTGGCGGCTTCCGCATCACCGGCGCTTCGGGCATCGGAACGAAGGACGACCCGCTGGTCATCACCGAAGAGCTGAATTCGTCAACGCCGGTGACGCTAACCATCCGCACGACAAAGCCGATCCAGGCATTCGGTCCGTCTGGCGAATTCGCCAATGGCATCATGTATATGCGCATCGACGTGCTCAACAACAGCGGCCAGGCCTGGGTCGAATTCCAGTTCGAACTGCAGGAAATCCTGAACCAGCCGAGCGTTTTCGGCGACGGACTTTCGTTCGACCAGCGCAACAAGACGCCGGACAATATCTGGTCGAGCAATTTCGCCGATTTCGATCGCGATTTCGAACCCTATGACCGGCTGCTGTTCAAGAATGGCAAGGTCGACCCGCTGAAAACTGCCAGGTTCGAATTCCTGATGACCGATTACACGCCGCGCTGGACCTTCTATCTGGTGCAAGATCCGCGCATACCCACCGGCTAGAGCAAGCGGCCAGCCTTGCAAATTGCCGTCATGCGGACGAATGTGTCGCCATGACTGCCGCTTCCCCAAACAACAGACCGGACCTTGTCGACCTGCTGGCCTTTTATGCCAGCGCCGGTGTCGACGACGCGCTTGAAGACCAGCCGGTGAACCGGTTCGCCGAGGCGCCCAAACCGGTAGAGCGGGCGGTGGTGCCGTCCGCCGACGCCGTTGCGCCACACCGCTCGACGAGCGCGTCGCGCCCCGAGCCGGCCGACAGAGCAAATGTGCCACCCGTTGCACGCGCACCGTCCACAACCGCTACGGTTCCCGACGAAGCGCAGGCGGCACTGGCGCGCCAATTGGCAACGACGGCAACGACCCTGGACGAGCTTCGCCAGCACATGGCGGCCTTCGACGGCTGCAATCTCAAGGCCACGGCCAAGAACCTGGTGTTCGCCGACGGCAACCCGGAGGCCGCCGTCATGCTGGTTGGCGAAGCGCCCGGCCGCGACGAGGACATCGAGGGCCTGCCCTTCGTCGGCCGCTCGGGCCGGTTGCTCGACCGGATGCTGGCCGCGATCGGGCTCGACCGGACATCGGTCTACATCGCCAATGTCATTCCGTGGCGGCCACCGGGCAATCGCACGCCGACGCCGCACGAGACCGAAATCTGCCGGCCGTTCATCGAGCGACAGATCGAGCTGGTCAATCCGAAGGTGCTGATCAATCTCGGCGGTCCGTCAGCCAAGACCTTGCTCAACACCACAGAAGGCATCTTGCGGCTGCGCGGCAACTGGCGCGTCCACACGACGGCATCCGGCATCACCATTCCCGCCATGCCGACGCTGCATCCTGCCTATCTCTTGCGGACGCCTGCGCACAAGAAGCTGGCATGGCGGGATTTTCTCGAAGTGAAGGCGAAGCTGCGGGCGCTCACCTAGATGACCTCGCAGGTAATTGAAATGCGGCTCTCGCCGGCCTAGTCATTCGCTCATGACAACACCCCAAACCTCCGCCGGCAGCCTCATTCGCGAATGGCGCACGCGACGTCGCATGTCCCAGCTCGACCTCGCCATGGAAGCCGAAATCTCGCAGCGGCATCTGAGCTTCGTCGAGAGCGGGCGGGCTGCGCCCTCGCGCGACATGGTGCTGCATCTGGCCGAGCAGCTGTCGATCCCGCTCCGGCAGCGTAACCAGCTGCTGCTTGCCGCGGGCTTTGCGCCGAGCTTCGGCGAACGCTCGCTCAGCGACACGACGCTGGCGCCGGCGATGGCAGCGGTTGAGATCGTGCTCAAGGGGCATGAGCCCTTCCCGGCGCTCGCCGTCGACCGGCACTGGAACCTGGTTTCGGCGAATGCCGCGATCGCTCCCTTCCTTGCCGATGTCAGTGAGGCTTCGCTGCTGACGCCGCCGGTCAACGTGCTTCGCCTCAGCCTGCATCCGGGCGGCATCGCTCCACGCATCGTCAATCTCGCGGAGTGGCGGGCGCACCTGCTTGAGCGTCTCAACCACCAGAACGACGCAAGCGGCGACCCGGTGCTGATCGAACTGGAGCGCGAACTGCGGACTTATCCGTCCGGCTTGACAGGCAGCCGGCCGGCGTCGGTCGAGCCGAATGCCATCGTGCACCCACTCAGGCTGGCGCATGGCGATCAGGTGCTGTCGTTCATCAGCACCATCACCGTGTTCGGCACACCGCTCGACGTGACGCTGTCGGAACTGGCGATCGAATCGTTTTTCCCGGCCGATGAGCAGACGAGAACGGTGCTGGTGCGGCTGGCAAAGGAGCGGGCCGAACGATCGTAATCACCCTTGAGGCAGAGTCGCCTTCCGCGTGCGGGTGCGCTCCAGGCCAAGCTGGCGCTCGCGCCAGATGATGAAGATGCCGGCGGCAACGACGATGAGGCCGCCGACCAGCATGTTGAGCGTGGCAACGTCGCCAAAGACGAGATAACCGACGACGACGCCAAGGATCATCGAGGTGTATTCGAAGGGCGCCACGACCGAGGCTTCGGCATGGCGATAGGCCGAAGTCATCAGGATCTGGCCGAGGCCGCCGCAGAAGCCGGCAGCAACCAGAAGAGCCGCCTGGAGCGGCGTCAGCGCCTGCCAGCCGAAGGGCAGCGACAGCAGCGCCATGACGCTCGCCGTCACCGAAAACCACAGCACGATGGTCGCGGTGCGCTCGCTCTGCACGAGATTGCGCACGAGCAGCATGGCGACGGCCGAGATCGCCGCCGCGACAAGAGCGGCGATGACGCCAAGCACTTCCTGGTCGTCGAGCGCTTCGTCGGAACTCAGCAGCGTCAGCTCCGGCCAGGAGATGATCAGCACGCCGACGAGGCCGATGGCGACAGCGCTCCAGCGATAGACGCGGATGGCTTCGCCGAGGAAGATCGAACTGAACACCACCACCAGCAGCGGCTGCGCATAGTTCAGCGTGATCGCCTCCGGCAGCGGCAGCCGCGTCAGCGCGAAAAAGCCAAGCCCCATGGCGCAGACGCCGACGACGCCGCGCGCAATGTGATTGAGCGGACGCTTGGTCGAAAACGCGGTGCCGAGTTTTCCCGTGAAGGCGAGAAAGGCAATGATCGGAAAGATGGCAAAGAAGGAGCGGAAGAAGACGATCTGGCCCGCCGGCACGGTGCCTGCCGCCTTGATGCAGGTCGACATGCCGACGAAGACAGTCACCGACACGATCTTGAGCGTGATGCCGGTGAGCGTGTTGTGCCCGACGGCATGGTCACTGGCTACTACGGCCTGACCTGGTTTTGCTGTCACGCTCCAGCCGCTTCCCGGATCGTTGCCCAGATGCGCGCTGGCGTCGCCGGCATGTCGATGTGTTTGACACCGTAGGCGCGCCAGAGCGCGTCAGTCACCGCGTTGAGTGCCGCCGGCGTCGAACCGATAGTGCCGGCCTCGCCTGCCCCCTTGATGCCGAGCGCATTGGTGGTCGAAGGCACGTTGCGGGTCTCGAAATGGAAGAACGGGAAATTGTCGGCGCGCGGCATGGCGTAATCCATGAAGCTCGCCGTCAGGAGCTGTCCATCCTCGCCATAGATCGTGTCTTCGGTCAGCGCCTGGCCAATGCCTTGCACAACGCCGCCATGCACCTGGCCGGCGAGCAGGATCGGATTCACGGTGACGCCGAAATCGTCGACGATGGTGTAGCGGACGATGTCAGTGGTGCCGGTATCGGGGTCGATCTCGACCTCGCAGATATGGGTGCCGTTGGGATAAGTGCACTCGTCCTGCACGAACTCGCCGAACCCCTTGAGATCATCCGGCGTCTTGGCGGCCTTGGCGATACTCGAAAAATCGATCGCGCGATCGGTGCCGACGATGCGGGCAACGCCGTTCGACAATTCAATGTCGCCGGCCGAGGCCTCCAGCTCGTCGGCGGCGATACGCTTGATCTTGTTGGCCAGGTCCTCACCGGCGCGTGACGCCGAAACGCCGCCGAGCGGAATGGAGCGCGAGCCACCAGTGCCGCCGCCAGCTTTCAATTCGTCGGTATCACCCTGGCGGACATGGATCTTGTCGATGTCGAGATTGAGCTTTTCCGACAGGAACTGCGCGTAGGCGGTGGCGTGACCCTGCCCGTTGGTCTGGGTGCCGATCTTCAGCGTCACCGTGCCGTCGCCGTTGAGCTCGACAAAGGCCGGTTCCGAACCCGGAAAGGCGCAGGCCTCAATATAGGTCGCCATGCCGAGGCCGCGGATCTTTCCGCCTGCCTTCGACTGTTCGAGCCGCTGTGGAAACGCCTTCCATTCCGCCTGTTCGATGGCGCGGTTCATGTGGCCTTCGAATTCGCCATTGTCGTAGAGACGGCCGGTTTGCGTGCGGTAGGGAAACTGCTCGGGCCGGATGAAATTGCGGCGCCGGATCTCTTCGACGGGTAGGCCAAGATCATGGGCGCAGGCATCGACGAGCTTTTCCAGCAGGAACGCCGCTTCCGGGCGGCCGGCGCCGCGATAGGCATCGACCGGGCAGGTGTTGGTGTAGAGGCCGGTGACCGAGACGTCGAGCGCCTGGATGTCGTAGACGCCGGTCGACATGGTGACGCCGATATAGGGAATGTAGGGACCGTATTGCGAGACATAGGCGCCCATATTGGCGAGTAGGTCCACCTTCATGCCAAGGAAGCGGCCGTCCTTGTCCAGCGCCATCTCGGCCTTCACGACATTGTCGCGGCCTTGCGCGTCGGTCAGGAAGTGTTCGGTGCGGTCGCCCGCCCATTTCACCGGACGGCCAAGCCGCTTCGCCGCTTCGAGCACAAGCGGATATTCGCGATAGACGAAACTCTTCGGCCCGAAACCACCGCCGACATCCGGCGTGATGACGCGCAGCCGATCCTTCTTGATCTTGAACAGGCTGGCCAGGATGTACTGCATGGAATGCACGCCCTGCGACCCCGTGGTCAGCACGAAGCGGTTCTCCTCAACGTTCCACTCGCCGATCGCCGAGCGCGGCTCCATGTAGTTGCAGACCAGCCGATTGTTGACGAATTCGATGCGGGTGACATGGGCGGCCTTGGCGAAAGCCGCGTCGGTCTTTTTCTTGTCACCCATGTGGTAGGAGAAGGCCCGGTTGGAGCCGAGTTCCGGCCAGACCAGCGGCGTGCCTTCGGCAAGCGCCGTCGCCGTTCCGGACGCCGCGTCTTCGCTGTCATAGTCGACGTCGATCAGTTCGGCGGCATCCTGCGCCAAAGCGCGGCTGTCGGCGACGACGAAAACAACGGCGTCTCCGACATAGTTGACCCGGTCACGGCACAGGATCGGAATGTCGCGGGTCGGCGCCTTGGTGCCATCCGGCTGTTCCTGCATGACGCCGGATTTGAGATCGCCGAGATGGGCAAGGTCCTTGCCGGTCAGCACCAGATGCACACCGGGTGCTGCCTTCGCCGCCTCGGTCGAACCGATGGTGAAGCTGGCCTTGGCGACCGGCGAGCGCAGGACATAGCCATGCAGGACGCCAGCCGGCTGGATGTCGTCGGTATAGCGGCCCTGGCCCTGGATGAAGGCAGCATCCTCGCGCCGCAGCACGGATGCGCCCATCCCGAATTTCGGCGTGACGACGGTCATGGATGCCTCGTGATGATGACTTGAGGAGGAACGCCTGAAATAGGCGTCGTCTCAGTTTTGTCGAGGGACCGTTTCGTGTAAAGAGCGCGGACTTCAAATTTCTTGGACCAGCGGAAACAATCCGCCGCCAACGCAATCGACAGGAAAACCCACGGAATGCGCACGGACACCGGCCAGGTCTTCAAGCTCGAGGACTACCGCCCCAACGATTACCTCATTCCGCAAACCGACCTCACCTTCCGCCTTTCGCCAGACGCAACGCGCGTCACCGCCGTGCTCACGGTCGAGCGCCGTGACGGCGTATCCGCCTCTGCTCCGCTGGTGCTCGACGGCGACGGGCTGACGCTCAAGCGCATCGAGATTGGCGACAAGAAAGCGAAACCAGCCGATATTCTGGTGACATCAGACCAGCTGACCATCCTCAAGCCGCCGGCCGCGCGGCGCTTCCAGCTGCTCATCGAGACCGAATTGGCGCCGGCGGGCAACGAAGCCCTGATGGGCCTCTACCGTTCCAGCAATGTCTACTGCACGCAATGCGAGGCCGAGGGCTTTCGCCGCATCACCTATTTCCTCGATCGCCCCGACATCCTGTCTGTCTACACGGTGCGCATCGAGGCCCTGCGCGAGGAGGCACCGCTGCTTCTGTCCAACGGCAACCCGGTCGACAAGGGCGACCTCGGCGACGGCTGGCACTATGCTAGATGGCACGACCCCTTCCCCAAGTCGTCCTACCTGTTCGCGCTGGTGGCCGGCAATCTCGGCCAGCTCGCCGACAGTTTCGTCACCCTATCCGGCCGCACGGTCGAGCTCGGCATCTATGTCGAGCCCGGCAAGGAGAAGCTGGCCGGCTATGCGATGGATGCCCTGAAGCGGTCGATGAAATGGGACGAGGAGGCGTTCGGCCGCGAATACGACCTCGACGTCTTCAACATCGTCGCCGTGTCCGACTTCAACATGGGCGCGATGGAGAACAAGGGCCTCAACATCTTCAACGACAAATATGTTCTGGCCGATCAGGAGACAGCGACCGACGCCGATTTCGCCAATATCGAGGCGATCATCGCGCATGAGTATTTCCACAATTGGACAGGCAACAGAATCACTTGCCGCGACTGGTTCCAGCTCTGCCTGAAGGAAGGGCTGACGGTTTTCCGCGACCACGAATTCTCTGCCGACCAGCGCTCGCGCGCGGTCAAGCGCATCGCCGAAGTGCGCACGCTGCGCGCCCACCAGTTTCCCGAGGACCAGGGCCCGCTGGCGCATCCGGTGCGGCCGCGCCGCTACCGCGAGATCAACAATTTCTACACGGCAACGGTCTACGAAAAGGGCTCCGAAGTGGTGCGCATGATCCGCACCATTCTCGGCGCAGATGCCTTTCGCGCCGGCATGGACCTCTATTTCGAGCGGCACGACGGCGACGCGGCGACGATCGAGGATTTCATCAAGGTGTTCGAGGACGCCTCCGGCCGCGACCTGTCGCAGTTCGCGCTCTGGTACCACCAGGCGGGCACGCCCAACCTGACCATCAGTTCGACGCACAATCCGGCGTCGCAGGAGTTCATGCTCGAAATCGAGCAGTCGGTGCCGCCGACGCCCTCCGAAAGCCGCAAGCGGCTGATGCACATCCCGCTCGCCTTCGGCTTGATCGGCGCCGGCGGCCAGCCGGTCGACTATAGCGGCGTCGAGGGTGCCAGCGTCGAGGACGGCGTCATCCATGTCCGCAAGCGCCGCCACATGGTGCGGTTCTCAGGTGTTGCCGAACGCCCGGCGGTGTCGCTCAACCGCGGCTTTTCGGCGCCGGTGACGCTGTCGGTCGAGCAGAAAGCCGACGACCAATTCTTTCTCGCCCGCCATGACAGCGACGCCTTCTCGCGCTGGCAGGCCTTCAACACGCTCTTGACCGACGCGCTGATTGCCGCCTTCCGCGAGATCCTCGGCGGCAAGCAGCCGGTTTTCGCGGCGCGGCTGACCGAACTTGCCGGCGGCATCGCCGGCGACGAGACGCTGGAGCCGGCCTACCGGGCGCTGGCGCTGGCGCTGCCCGGCGAAGCCGACATTGCCCGCGACATCGGCAGGAACATCGACCCCGATGCCATCTACGCTGCCCGCGAGGCGCTTGCCCTGGCGATCGCCACGGCCAACCCGGATATTTTTGCCGGCCTCTACGACCGCCTTGCCGACAAGGCCGCGTTCAGCCCGGATGCGGCGAGCGCCGGACGACGCGCCTTGCGCAACACCCTGCTGGACTATCTCTCGCTGCAGCCGGGCGGAGCGGCACTTGCCGTCAGGCATTTCCAGTCGGCGACCAACATGACCGACCGCGCGGCAGCGCTTGCAGTGCTTGCCTATCGCCACCACGGTTCGCCCGAGGCCATCCAGGCGCTGGCGGCTTTCGAGACGACTTATGGGTCCGACCCGCTGGTCATGGACAAATGGTTCCAGATCCAGGCCAGCGTGCCCGGTCCGCAGGCCGTCGACACGGTGCGCGCGCTGACCGCTCATCCCGCATTCTCAATGAGCAATCCGAATCGGGTGCGCTCGTTGATCGGCACCTTCTCCAGCGCCAACCAGACCGGCTTTCACCGCGCCGATGGCGAGGGCTACCGGTTCTTCTCGCAGACCGTGCTCGCGGTCGAAACGCGCAACCCGCAATTGGCGGCAAGGCTGGCGACGGCGCTCAGATCGTGGCGCTCGCTGGAACCTGGCCGGCAAGCCAAGGCCAGGGAAGCGCTGCTTTCGATCGCCAAAGCCGAAAACCTGTCGGCGGATCTGCGCGATATTGTCGAGCGCACGCTGGCTTAGGCGTGCGCTGTTGTCCGGGAGCGGACGTTTCGGCACTATTTTAGTCGATTTTTAATCTTTTTTCGCCGGACCACTGGACAAGGCGAATCACCTTTGATTCTTTACTGACGATTCGGATGTGCGGCGTTTGCCGGATCAAGCAGCATAGGCAAATTCGGGGAGTGCCATTTATGGCGAAGGCGGACGCGTGGGGCGCGCCCGGAGGGAAGGCTTTTGCGCATCGCGAGACGCGAAGCGACGGCCTTGCCGGGAACGCGCGGCTCATCGCCGAACCGGCCTATCGGCGGCTTCTGGCCGCCGAGCCGCTGCTGCGCCGATCGATACCGGCGCTCATCATCACCTTCCTGATCGTCATCGCGGCGCTGCGGGTCCTGTCGCTGATGAACGAGCGCGACGATGTGGAGCGCAACGCCAAGGCGATCCTCACGCTGGCGGCGGGTCAGCTGGCGAGTTCGCTCGCCACCACTTCGGACACAGTGCCAGGCGCCATCCAGGATCTGCTGGAGACCACCAGCCGTCAGGGCGCGATGGGCCGCAGCCATGTGCTCGTCATCACCGACAGCGCCTTCAAGATCGTCGCGGTGACACCGCGCTCGATGCCATGGCAAAGCCATTCGCTCGACGGTCTCGTCCAGGGCGGCCAGCCATTGTTCATGTTCGGCGACCGCGCAGGCGTCATGGAGGTCAATATCGGCGGACGGGACTGGTACGCGGCGGTCAGCCTGGCGAATGGGCGAAAGGGTGCCGCGGCGGCACTGGTACCGCAGGACGCGGTTTTCGACGCCTGGCGCAAGACGGTCTCGCTGAACGTTACCCTGTTCGTGCTGACGGCCGGCGTGCTGATCATCATCCTCTACGCCTATTTCGGCCAGGCGGCACGCGCGCAAGCCGCCGATCGCATCTATCTCGAAGCGCATCAGCGCATCGACATGGCGCTGGTTCGCGGCCGCTGCGGCCTGTGGGACTGGGACATGGTGCGCGGCAAGATGTACTGGTCGCGCTCGATGTACGACATGCTCGGCTACAAGCCCTGCGACACGATGCTGTCCTTCGGCGAGGTCGACGAGATCATCCATCCCGAGGACGGCGACCTGTTCGATCTCGCCAACAGAATTGTCGCCCGCGAAATCGACCATATCGACCAGGTGTTCCGCATGCGGCATGCCGACGGCCAATGGGTGTGGATGCGCGCCCGGGCACAGGTCATCGATTCGGAAGCGCCTGAGATCCAGCTGATCGGCATCGCCGTCGACGTCACCGAACAGCGCCATCTGGCGCTGCGTTCCGAGGCGGCCGACCTTCGCCTCAGAACGGCGATCGAAAACATCAACGAATCCTTCGTGCTGTGGGATTCGGCCCAGCGCCTGATCATGTGCAATTCCAAATACCAGCAGGACAACGGGCTTTCGGACCGCGACGTGATGCCGGGCACCGCGCGCGCCGTGCTGGAAGAACGGATGCTGGCCTTTGCTTCCGAACGGCGACTTGCCAACACCAGCGGACTGCAGGGCGGCGCCACCTTCGAGCGGCAGCTGGCCGACGGCCGCTGGCTGCAGGTCAACGAACTGAAGACCAGGGACGGCGGCATCGTCTCGGTCGGCTCCGACATCACCCAGATCAAGCTGCACCAGGAGAAGCTGGTCGACAGCGAGCGCCGTCTGATGGCGACGATCCATGATCTGAGCCTCGCCCGCCGGGCCGAAGAGGAGCGCTCGCGCGAACTGGTCGACCTCAACCGCAAATACATGAAGGAAACCGAACGCGCCGAAGCGGCGAACCGGGCGAAGTCAGAATTCCTCGCCAACATGTCGCACGAATTGCGCACGCCGCTGAACGCCATCATCGGCTTCTCCGAACTGATGGAACAGGGCCTGTTCGGTCCGCTGGGGTCGGAGCGCTACGAGGAATATGCCACCGACATCAACAGCAGCGGCAAATATCTGCTGGGGGTCATCAACGACATTCTCGACATGTCCAAGATCGAGGCTGGCCAATTCTCGCTGGACCAGGAACAGATCGACCTCGGCCCGCTGATCAGCGAGACGGTTCGCGTCGTCTCGCTGCAGGCGGCGCAAAAGGCGATCACCGTGGAAACACGCATCGCCGACGCGCTGACGCTGTTCGCCGATCGACGGGCGATCAAGCAGATCGTGATCAACCTCTTGTCCAACGCGGTGAAATTCACCGGCCAGGGCGGCCACATATCGGTCAGGGCCCGCAACACATCCGGCGCACTGGTGCTGACGATCGAGGACAATGGCTGTGGCATCCCGAAAGACGCGCTCGGCAAGCTCGGCCGTCCCTTCGAACAGGTGCAGAACCAGTTCTCCAAGAGCCATGCCGGATCGGGCCTTGGCCTCGCCATCTCACGCTCGCTGGCCGAGCTCCAGGGTGGCGCGCTGAAAATCCGTTCGACCGAAGGTGTCGGCACAATCGTGTCGGTGCGCATTCCGTTGAAGAAGAGCGCGCCGGCGATCAAGGTCGCGGCCTGAGCAACCACAGGCTCCGGCTGACGTCGCCGGAGCCTGCATCGGACAATCTCACTGCATGTCGCCTTCGTTGCCGTCGCCATCCCATTGGCGATGACGGCCAAAGCGGCCGCCTTTCGGCAGTTCGCTCTTCTCGATCTTGCCGTCATTGTTCCTGTCGAGCATGGCAAAGACCTTCTTCTCGCGACTGGTGATGTCGTCTGATGTCAGCGTGCCATCGCCCTTGGTGTCGTAGCGGGCGATAATGCGCTTGGCCATCTGCTCAAAACGCGCCTTCTCCAGCGCGTCGGCGAGCTGGGCGACGGTCAGCTTGCCGCCATTGTCGGCGACGAGCTTCTTCAGCCGCGCGTTCATAGCGTCGGAAAACTGGTCGAAGCTGATGGTGCCGTTGGAATCGCTCATCGCCTTGTTGAGGCGCATCATCGTGCCCTCGCGCATCTTTTCGCTGGCATTGTTTTCGGCATAGGCCGTGGTGCCGACGGCGCCGGCCAAGGCGACGAAGGCAAGGGCAAGTTTGGTCGTCGTTCTCATGGTCTTTCTCCTGTTGCATCGTCACCCCCGATGCGAGAGCGGCGGATGTTCGATCCTGTTGCCGCTCTATCTCTTTGTTCGAGCATCGGATTTTCCCAAAACCGGTTTCCACTTTTGGGTCCCATGCTCCGACAACCGCTTCACGGTCGTCCGGCACGAAGCAAAAGATCAAAGTCCTTCCTGACCTTTTGCGACGTCTCCTTGAGGTGTGCTTCCAGCACACCGAAATCCGGCAGGTCGGTGACCGCCAGAAGCAGATCCGAAAGCCCCGGCGGAACATCGTCGCGCTCGAACGCTCCGGTGAGGCACAGCCGCGTCATCTGGGTCAGCGCCAGATAGAGCGCATAGGCATCGCCAAGCTCCTGCCTGACCCCGGCATCGGCAAAGCCCGGCGCCAGACGCGACAGGATTTCGGCCGTGCTGGTGGCACGTGCAATTGGCACGGCCGGGGCATGTGCAATTGGCACGGCCGGGGCACGCGGCCCGGCTTCGACCTGCCCGGTGAGCACGGCCACCTGGGCGATGAATTCGAGATCGATCAGGCCGCCGGGGATCAGCTTGATGTCCCACACATCGCGCGGCGGCTTTTCCTTTTCGATCATGGCGCGCATATCCGAGGCCCCGGCCATCACTTTTGCCGCGTCGCGCGGCTGGCCAAGCACTGCCGCCACTTCCGCCTCAACCTCGCTGCACAGGCCGGCATCGCCGGCAATGGCACGCGCCCGCGACAGCGCCATGTGCTCCCATGTCCAGGCCTCCTGGCGCTGGTACTTCTTGAAGGCATCGATGTGGGTGGCGACCGGACCCTTGTTACCAGATGGCCGCAGGCGCAGGTCGAGTTCGTAGAGCACGCCTTCCGCGGTTGGCGCGGACACGGCCGCGATCAGCCGCTGCGTCATGCGGGTGTAGTAATGCGAAGGCGCCAGCGGCTTGTCGCCATCGGATTCCTCGGCATCCGGCGCGTGGTCGTAGAGCAGGATGAGGTCGACATCCGATCCAGCGGTCAGCTCGCGGCTGCCGAGTTTGCCCATGCCGAGCAGCGAAACCACGCCGCCGGCAATAGTGCCGTGGCGTACCTCGAATTCGGCTGTCACCGCCTGCAATGCCGCCTCGATGGTGAGATCCGCCAGATCGGAAAAGGCGCGGCCGGCCCGAGCCGGATCGATCGAGCCGGCCAGCAGCCGGACGCCGATCAGGAACTTTTGCTCGGAGGCGAAAATGCGCAGCCGGTCGAGCACGTCCTCATAAAGCCGGTCGCCCTCGACAAAGGCGGAAAGCCGCGCCGACAGGTAGGCGCGGTCCGGCAATTCGGTCAGCAAGGCCGGGTCGAGCAAGCCATCGAAGACATGTGGCCGGCGCGTGATGATCGCCGCCAGCCGGGGTGCCGCACCCATGATCGTCGCCATGAGCTTCAACAGGGCCGGATTGGACTGCAGCAAGGAAAACAGCTGGATGCCGGCAGGCAGGCCGGCAAGAAACTCGTCGAAGCGCATCAAGGCTTCGTCGGCCCGGCGCGTCTGGCCGAAGGACCGCAGCAGCGCCGGCGTCAGTTCCGTCAGCCGCTCGCGCGCTTCCGCCGACTGGGTGACGCGGTAGCGGCCGAAATGCCAGCCGCGGATGACGCGGCAGATGTCGCTGGGCCGCTGAAAGCCGAGGCCGTGCAAGGTCTGCAGCGTGTCGGGATCGTCGACATCACCGGTGAAGACCAGATTGCCGATGCCGGTCGAAAGCACCGGCGCGGTTTCGAACAGTGCTGCGTAATGGCGTTCGACCTGTTGCAGCGAGGCGCGGAACGCCTGGGAAAAGGCAGCGGCATCGGCAAAGCCGAGCATGCGGGCGATGCGCTCCAGCCCTTCATCGTCTTCCGGCAGCGTGTGCGTCTGCTCGTCGGCAACCATCTGTACGGCATGTTCGACACGCCGCAGGAACCAGTACTGGCGGGCGAGCGCATCGCGCGCGGCTGATGTGATCCAGCTGCGCGCCGCAAGCTGGCCGAGCATCG
Source organism: Mesorhizobium kowhaii (assembly GCF_003253745.1). Lineage (GTDB taxonomy): Bacteria > Pseudomonadota > Alphaproteobacteria > Rhizobiales > Rhizobiaceae > Mesorhizobium > Mesorhizobium kowhaii. The sequence continues at coordinate 91,915 of NZ_MZXV01000085.1, read as the reverse complement.
GCACCGTCTCTCGCCCGCGCAGTTCCGGGAAACGGCCACCAGCGATGAGCTGCTGCGTCTGGACGAAGAACTCGATCTCGCGGATGCCGCCGCGCCCGAGCTTGACGTTGTGGCCCTTCACGGCGATCTCGCCATGGCCCTTGTGGGCGTGGATCTGGCGCTTGATCGAATGGACGTCGGCAATCGCCGCGTAGTCCATGTATTTGCGCCAGATATAGGGCTGCAACTCCTTGAGGAAGGCGGCGCCCGCGGCGATGTCACCGGCCACCGGACGCGCCTTGATCATCGCGGCGCGCTCCCAGTTCTGGCCACGCGCCTCATAATAGCGCAGCGCGGCTTCGACCGGGATCGCCAGCGGTGTCGAACCGGGATCGGGGCGCAACCTCAGATCGGTGCGGAAGACATAGCCGTGCTCGGTGCGGTCCTGCAGGATGCGCACCAGGCGGCGCGTCAGGCGCGAAAACAGCTCGGTGGCATCGAGCGGATCGACGACCGCGGGCGCTTCCGGATCGAAGAAGACGACAAGATCGATGTCGGAGGAGAAATTCAGCTCGTGCGCGCCAAGCTTGCCCATGCCGAGCAGGATCCAACCCGATTGCTTCGACGGATTGTCGAGATCCGGCAGTTTGAGCTTGCCCTGGCCATGCGCGTCGCGCAGCAGGAAGTCGACTGCGGCCCGAGTGCAAGCGTCAGCCATGTCGCTCAACCGCCGCACCGTCAGCGCCGTTTCCGCTTCGCCGGCAAGATCGGCCAACGCGATCAGGAAATGCGCCTCGGCCTTCCACTGGCGCAGTTCCATCATCAGGCCGGATTCCGAGACCGCCTCGGCCAAATGCGCCTGGCCGATGGCGGTGCCGATCGCTTTCAGCCGCGCCTCGACCGTCTGCTCGAACAGACCGTCCAAAATCTGCGGCCGGCGACGTGCCGTATGGCGCAGGAACGGCGACAGATCGAAGACGGCGGCCAGGAAATCCTGGCCTGGCCCCTTGCCGGCCAGGAATTTGGCCAGCCGCGCCAGCCCCTCTTCCCGCGCCGCGGAAGCGATTTCGGTCAGCTCTTGTCGCGCCCGGTTTTCGTCGAGCGGAGCAAGGCTGGCGTCCGGCTTCAGCAGCCAATCCGTCTCCACCTGCTTCGCAGCGGCGCTCATCAGTGATCCTCCCGTGAGGGGAAACTCATGACCACGGATAATCCGGGATTGCCAGGCAAGAGATCAAGGCGGCCATTGTGGAATGTCATGACCGCCTTGGCGAGGCTCAGGCCAAGACCGGAACCCGGCTGCGAACGGCTCTTCTCCAGCCGCACGAAACGCTCCGTCGCGCGGGCACGGTCGCCATCGTCGGGAATGCCGTGGCCATTGTCGACGACCGACAGTCGAACTTCGGTACCGACCCGCTCAACAGCCACGCGCACGGCCGGTTGGGCAGTGGCGTCGGTCGAATATTTGATGGCGTTGTCAACGATGTTCGACAGGGCCTGGCCGATCAATTCGCGGTTGCCGTTGACGAAGGCCGCCTCCCGCAGTTCTGTCTCGAGCGAGACGCCTGCCTCCTCCGCCACCGGTTCATAGAGTTCAACGACATCGCGCACGGCTTCCGCCAGATCGACGCGGTTGGTGTTCTCGGAGGAGTAGCCCGCCTCCAGCCGTGAGATCATCAGGATGGCATTGAAGGTCTTTATGAGCTGGTCGGACTCGGCAATGGTGCCTTCCAGCGCCTGTCGGTAGTCGGTGGTCTTGTGCTTGCCCGAAAGCGTCGCCTCGGCCCGGTTGCGCAGCCGGGTCAGCGGTGTCTTCAAATCATGCGCGATGTTGTCGGAAACCTGTTTCAGACCTTCGTTGAGCTTGGCGATCCTGGCCAGCATAGTATTGAGATTTTCGGACAGCCGGTCGAACTCGTCACCAGCCCCGGTCACCGGCAGCCGGCCGGAAAGATCGCCGCCCATGATGCGGCGGCTGGCTTCCGACACGCTGTCGATGCGCTTCAGCGCCGCGCGTCCGACAAAGAACCAGATCAGCAGTCCGCCCAGCCCCATCATGCCGAGCGCCAGCATCAAAGCGCGGCGGATGACTGCGCGGAACCGCTCCGGTTCACCAAGGTCGCGACCGACCAGCATGATCATCTGGTTCGGCAACCGAAGCACCAGCGCAATGGCGTTGTGGCCCTTTTCGCCCTGCGCCTGCGCTTCGTTCTGCTCGGATTGGGTGGTGCTCTGGTCCGCCGGCAGATTGCGCTGCCGCTCGAGCTCTCCCTCGCCAAAGCGCTGATAGGAGAATGGGCTGTTGGTCCAGCCTTCGGTTTCGAGTACGCCCGGCTCCAGGCTCTGGACGTTGCCGGTCAGGATCTGGCCGTTGGCGTCGGCGATCAGATAGAGGTTGGCGCCCGGCTGGCGTGAGCGCGCCTCAACCACACGGACCAGCACCGGCAGACCGCCGCGTTGATAGGCGCGAGCCAGACCGAGCACCTCGTCATTGATGGTGTCCTGGGTCTGCGCGGTCAGCATGCGCGCCGACAGCGAGGTCATGTAGAAGACGAGCGCCACGGCGCAGAGCGCGAAGAGCAGGAGGTAGAGCGCCGAAAGCCGCGCTGCCGTCGTCTTCATGATGGCTGGCACGGAAAGAGCCATGCTGCCGCTAGCCGCTCTTCAGCATATAGCCGGCGCCGCGAACCGTATGCAGGATGGGCTTGTCGAAGCCCTTCTCGATCTTGCCGCGCAGCCGCGAAACATGGACGTCGATGACATTGGTCTGCGGATCGAAATGGTAGTCCCAGACATTTTCGAGCAGCATGGTGCGCGTCACCACCTGGCCGGCATGGCGCATCAGATACTCCAGCAGGCGGAATTCGCGCGGCTGCAGCGTGATTTCGCGCGCCGCGCGACGGACCGAATGCGACAGCCTGTCGAGTTCGAGATCGCCGACGCGGTAGACGGTTTCCGCTTCCTTGGCGCTGGCGCGGCGGTTCAGCACCTCGACACGAGCCAGAAGTTCCGAGAAGGCATAGGGCTTGGTCAGATAATCGTCGCCGCCAGCGCGCAGGCCGGTGACCCGGTCGTCGACCTCGCCGAGTGCCGACAGGATCAGCACCGGCGTCGTGTTGCCCCGCGACCTCAGGCCGGCAATGACCGACAGGCCGTCGCGGCGCGGCATCATCCGGTCGATGACCATCACGTCGTAGTCGCCGGCGTCGGCGAGCGCGAAGCCGGTTTCGCCGTCACCGGCAACATGGGCAGTGTGACCGGCTTCGGTGAAGGCTTTCTGCAAGTAATCCGCAGCCTCGCGATCGTCTTCTATGACGAGAATCTTCATGGGGCTGTTATACGCGATTTCGCTGGAAGGTTGAGTGGCAGACATCTGCATTGTGGCCTTTGCCAAAGCGCATCGCGATCAAGATCATCCGAAGCCGTGCGCGATAAATATCCTTGTCCCCGACGTCGTTGCGCCAAGACCGCTTAAACGCTTTTTGACGACATGCGTGGGGGTGCGGCAGCGGGCGATGGGAAGCCCGCTGCCGCCGGGGAGAGCGCGATGACTGACTAACGCGCGCTCCTCCATGCTTTCCCGTACGGCGGCTCGGGGGTGTTGAAACCGCCGCACTGGAAAAGTCGAACCTGCTGCCGAAGCGTCCTCATCCGACTGGAGAGGCAAGAACGCTTCGGGCCGTGCCTCAGCCCTTGGCGACGGGCAGCGCGACGAAACGATTGTTGTCGTCGCGGGTGATCTGCATCAGCACGGCCTTGCGGCCGGACTTGACCGCCTCGGTCATCGCCTTGGTGATGTCGTCGGTGGCGTTCACTTCGGTCGAATTGACCGATGTGATGATGTCGCCCGGCTGGATGCCGCGGTCGGCGGCATCGCTGTCGGGATCGACATCGGTCACCACCAGGCCTTTGCCGTTTTCGGACTTGGTGACGGTCAGGCCGAGATCGGCCAGCGAGTCGGGCTTGGCCGGAGCGGCCGGCTGCTGCTGGTCGACTGATGCCTGCTTGTCGCTCGAGGGCAGTTTGCCGAGATCGACCTTGACCGTCTGGCTCTTGCCATCACGCCAGACCGAGACGTCGACCGACTTGCCAGGCGAGTAGGCGCCGATCAGCCGGGCCAGTTCCTTCGGCGAAGCAACGTCCTTGCCGTCAACCTGGGTGATCACGTCACCAGCAACGATGCCGGCCTTCTTGCCGGGACCATCGTCCTGGGCGCTGGAAACCAAGGCCCCATTCTGCGACTTCAGGCCCAGCGATTCGGCGATGTCGGAGGTGACCGGCTGGATTTCGACACCGAGCCAGCCACGCTGCACGGAACCGCTCTTCATCAGGTCCTCAACGACCTGCTTGGCGGTCGAAGCGGGAATGTCGAATGCGATGCCGACGCTGCCACCTGACGGCGAGAAGATCGCGGTGTTGATGCCGACGACCTGACCGTTGAGGTTGAAGGTCGGGCCGCCTGAATTGCCGCGATTGACCGAAGCGTCGATCTGGAGGAAGTCGTCATAGGGACCAGCGCCAATATCGCGGCCACGGGCCGAGACGATGCCTGCGGTGACCGTACCGCCGAGGCCGAACGGATTGCCGACGGCCACCACCCAGTCGCCGACGCGAACCTTGGAGTCGTCCGCGAAGTCGACATAGGTGAACTTGCCGACGCCATCGACCTTGAGAACGGCGAGATCGGTGCGCGGGTCGGTGCCGATCAGCTTGGCGTCGAGTTCCTTGCCGTCATTCATCACCACGGTGAACGCCGAGCCTTCCTCGACGACGTGGTTGTTGGTGACGAGATAGCCGTCATCGGAGATGAAGAAGCCCGAGCCCTGCGCCACCGGCCGCGGCTGGTCGTTGTTGTGATCGCGGTGGCTGAAGCGACGATTACCGCCACCCTGGCCGTTCTGATCGCCAAAGCCACGGAATTCCTTGAAGAAGCGGCGCAGCTGCGGATTGTCGGGCAGGTTGTTCATGCCGTCCGGATCGTCGGACTGGTCGGAACCGTCATCGGCCGCCGGACTGATCTTGGCCTTGACCTTGACGCTGACCACGGCGGGAGAAACGCGCTCGACGACATCGGCGAAGCCCGGCACCTGCGGTGCCTCGACACGCACGGCATCGGCCAAAACGGGGCTTGTTCCAGTTGTCAGCGCACCGATGCCGATCGCGCCGGCAACGGCGATGGACGCGACGGCAGCCAGGAGACGCTTACGGGTGACGGAATATGAATTGGGGGCAATATTCATGGGGACTCGTATCCTCTTTCAAATGGACGCCCTCGATCGGCATCCTCGGGAAAGAGAATTAGAGAGGCGCACATTACAGCGCCATTTCCGACACATGAAACTTTGGTAATGTTTGAGGGTGACTGCGGCCGTCAGTCGCGGCGCAAAATGGCGTCCAGCGATGCCTGCTCTTCGGCGGACAGGGATTTTGTTGCCAGCGTGCGACGCGACCGCGCGGTCATCACTATGAAAATGCCGCCAACGAGCAGCAGGATGACCGGCGTCCCCCACAGCAAAGCATTGCGCAGCTCGAAGCGCGGCTTCAGCAGCACGAACTCGCCGTAACGCGACACCACATAGTCCATCACTTGCTGATCGGTATCGCCGGCAACGAGGCGCTGGCGCACCAGGATGCGCAGGTCACGGGCGAGATCGGCGTCGGATTCGTCGATCGACTGGTTCTGGCAGACCATGCAGCGCAGGCCTTCGGACAGCGCCCGGGCCCTCGCCTCGAGCGCCGGATCGGCCAGCATCTCGTCTGGCTTCACCGCCTGTGCCGCGCCGGCGAAGAGCAGCGCCAGGAGCAGGACGATCGAGGTCAGCGAAAGCCGTGCGCTCATGGCAGGCCCGCGGACGGCACGGCGCTCGCCTGCTTGCGCCGGCGCGCCGGAGCGCCGACACGCAGGCGCCTGTCCATCAGCGACATGGCCGCGCCCGCCATCATCACCAGTCCACCGCCCCAGATCAGCGTCACCAGCGGCTTCCACCACAGACGCACCACGACCGAGCCGTCATTGCCCTCGTCGCCGAGCGAGATGTAGAGCTGAGAGAGGCCCATCGTCCTGATGCCGGACTCCGTCGTCGTCATCTGCCGCACCGGGTAGAAACGCTTGGCGGAGCTGATTTCGCCAATTGCGCTGCCGCTGACGCCGATCAGCTCGAAGCGGCCGCGATCCTCGCTGTAGTTCGGACCCTGGGCCGGATAAAGCCCGACGAAACGCAGCGTGTGGCCGGACAATTCGACCGTCTCGCCGGCATGCATCGACAGGATCTTTTCGGTGCCGAAGCAAAGCGTGCCGACGATGCCGAGCGTGGTCAGGCCAAGGCCAAGATGAGCAAAGGCAGTGCCGAAGACCGAGCGCGGCAAGCCGAGCAGGCGCCTGACCATGATCCCCGCTGCAACATTGCCGAAGCCGGACTTGACCGCGAGATCGGTGAGCGCGCCAAGGATCAGCCAGACGGCGAGGCCAACGCCAAGGGCCGCGAACACCGATGCGCCGTCGATGAACAGAGCGGTGACCAGCGTCGCCAGAAGGGCTGCGGCAAAGGCCATCATCAGGCGCTGGGCGACGGCGAAGACATCGCCGCGCTTCCAGGCCAGCAGCGGCCCGAACGGAACGATCACCAGCAGCGGCACCATCAGCGGGCCGAAGGTCAGATTGAAGAACGGCGCGCCGACCGAGATCTTGTCGGCTGAAAAGGCCTCTACGGCGAGCGGATAGAGCGTGCCGACAAGTACGGTCGCGGTTGCCGTGGTCAGGAACAGATTGTTGAGGACGAGCGCACCTTCGCGCGAAATCGGGTGAAACAGGCCGCCGGCCGTCAGCCGGGAGGCGCGCAGTGCAAACAGCGCCAGCGAGCCACCGATGAACAGCGTCAGGATGCACAGGATGAAGACGCCGCGCGTCGGGTCGGTGGCGAAGGCGTGGACCGAGGTCAATACGCCCGAGCGCACCAGGAAGGTGCCGAGCAGCGACAGCGAAAAGGTCAGGATGGCGAGCAGCAGCGTCCAGATCTTCAGCGCCGAGCGCTTCTCCATGACGATGGCCGAATGCAGCAGCGCGGTGCCCGCCAGCCATGGCATGAAGGAGGCATTCTCGACCGGGTCCCAGAACCAGAAACCGCCCCAGCCGAGCTCGTAATAGGCCCAGTACGATCCCATGGCGATGCCGCCGGTCAGGAACATCCAGGCGACCAGCGTCCACGGCCGCACCCAGCGCGCCCAGGACGCGTCGATGCGCCCTTCGATGAGGGCGGCGACCGAGAAGGAAAAGCAGATCGAGAAGCCGACATAGCCGAGATAGAGAAACGGCGGGTGAATGGCGAGGCCGAGGTCCTGCAGGATCGGGTTGAGATCGCGGCCTTCGATCGGCGCCGGATTGAGCCGGATGAACGGATTGGACGTCGCCAGGATGAACAGGAAGAAGGCGGCGCCGATCGCGCCCTGCACGGCAAGCACATTGGCGCGCAGCGTCGCCGGCAGGTTTGACCCGAAAGCGGCGACAAGCGCACCGAAGAAGGTCAGGATCAGCACCCAGAGCAGCATCGAGCCTTCGTGATTGCCCCAGGTTCCGGTGATCTTGTAGATCAGCGGCTGCAGCGAATGCGAGTTTTCCCACACGCTCGCCACCGAGAAGTCGGAACTTGCATAAGCGCTTGCGAGCGCCACGAAGGACAGCGCCGTCAAGGCAAAGCCGGTCACCGCGACCGGGCCGCCGACAGCCATCAGGCGCTGGTTGTTCAGGCGCGCGCCGAACAGCGGCACGATCGTCTGCACCAGCGAAAGCGCAAACGCCAGGACCAGGGCGAAATGTCCGGTCTCAACCATGCCCGCAATCCACGCTTCCTCTGCTGCCAGAGTTATTCACTCTTGCTCTCCTGCCAGACGCCCTTGGCCTTCAATCCGTCGGCCACTTCCTTGGGCATGTAGCGCTCATCATGCTTGGCCAGTACGCTGTCGGCAACAAAGGTGCCGTCCGGGCCGAAGGTGCCCTCGGTGATGACGCCCTGCTCCTCGCGGAAAAGATCGGGCAGGATGCCGGTGTAGGTGACCTTGACCGATTTGTGCGTGTCGGTGACCGAAAAGGCGACCGTCGCCCCCTGCCCGCGCTGGATGGTGCCTTTTTCGACCAGCCCGCCCAGCCTGATGCGCTGGCCGGGCTGGACGCTGGCGGTGGTGAGGTCGGCCGGCATGTAGAAATAGGACGCCTTCTGGCCAAGCGCATAGAAGGTCAGTCCGGTGGCCGCGCCCAGGAAGGCCAGCCCGCCCGCGATCACCGACAGTCGTTTCTGCTTGCGCGTCATATCTGGTTCTACTCCGTCGCCGTCAGGCCAAGCGAGGCGGCAAAGGCGGTGAATTTTTTCGCTTCGTCACTGTCGGCTCCAAAGACGGCAATAGCGCGACCCAGCGCGTCACGCGCCTGGTCGGCCTTGCCGAGCACGACATAGGAACGAACGAGCCGCATCCACCCTTCCGGGTCGCGCGGATTTTGCCGCAGTTTGTCGTCGAGACCGGCGACCATGGTGTTGATCATGGCCTCCCTGTCCGCGGGAGACATGGAGGATGCGGCGTCGACATCGCCGGCATTGGGGCCGTTGGTGGCGCCGCCGGAAGCGACTTCGGGGCCGCCGGATTTGGCCAATGCCTGCTCGACCGCGCCGCGCCATGGCGAATCCGGCGGCAGGCTGCCAAGCATCGCCTGCCAGGCCGCGACCGCCTCCTTGGCGCGCCCCTCCTGCGCCAGCGCCATGGCCAGGTAGAAGCTGGCTTTGGCATTGGCCGGATCGAGCTTCAGCGCGGCTTCGAAAGCGTCCTGGGCATCGGCCGAGACAATGCCGCCTGCCGCATTGGCGATCGCCTCGCCAAGACCGGCCCGGCGGACAGCACTGTCACCATCGAGGCGAATGGCATTGCGATAGGCCGCCGCCGCATCGGAAAAGCGCTGCATGCGCAAATAGACGGGGGCGAGCACGTCCCATCCCCTGCCATCGGAAGGGTTGGCGGCAAGATGGGCTTCGGCCCGCGCCACCAACTCGTCCACCGAACTGTCGGCCGGATTCTTGGCCAACCGCTCACTGAGTGGTTGCGACGGCAGGTCGGGAGAGCCGAGCTGGCTGTAGAGACCCCAGCTGACAAGCGGGACCGCCAGCACGGCCGCGGTCGCCACCAGCCTTGCCGCGACCGACGCCTGCCTGACGGATGCCTTGCCGGCCGCTGCCGCATTGTCGAGGCGAAGGATGCGGCGGGCGATCTCGGCCCGCGCCTCAGTCGCTTCCGCCGGCTGGATCAAGCCACGCGCGGCGTCGCGGTCGAGCTCGGACAACTGATCGCGATAGACTTCCAGATCGTGATCGCCGGTCGACGACGCACTCTTCGAACTGGCGGCCAGCGGCAGCAGCACCGCCAGGCTTGCACCCAGCGTGAGAATTGCAGCTATGACCCAGAACAGCATGTTTCTTCCAATACCGGCAGACATCTGCCGTGCCAACACAGGTGTCCTGCGACGCTTTGACGGCAGGCGCGCCGCATGTCCTTGATCGACATCAACCGGCCGAATACCAGCCGGACCGGTTGATTGTCAGGTCAGCGGCGTCCAGCTGCCGTCGGCGTTGCGGCAAGCAGTACCGCGCGCCGTCACTCCGGCTCCGCCGGTAAACACCGTCTGCGTATACTGGCGACAGTCCTGCGAGCCGACGCGATAGGGCTGGGCCGGAACCACCTCGCCATAATGCGAAGCCTGGTCGCCCTTCCATGCCACCTTCTGGCCACTCGTCGTATATTCGAGCGCCTTGTATTCAGCCTCGAGCGCACTGCGCTTCTCGGCATCGCTAAGGCCGTTTCCAATCGAGCCGCCGACGAGACCACCGCCCATTGCGGAAATGATCGTCGTGGTGACCTTGCCGCTGGAAGGAGGTGTCGAGGCCGGTGTCGGCGGAACGGTCGGACCCTTGCCGCTCAAGGTGGTGCAGCCGGAAACGGCCAGCAATGCGGAAACGAGCGCGACGCGAATCTTCATGCCAACAACCGGTTTTCTTGAGTTGGAGCCTGTCATGGATGAGCCGGGGGCCGCGTCATCGGAGAAGTGGGCGTGGCCATAGTATTGATATTTGTCGGAAATTTGGCCGCTGCCGGCCGCTCCGGGATCAATCGACATTCCGCCATGACACGCCCCGTCCACCAATGTCGATTGGCCCTGGATATACATCACTGAAGGCTCCGCAATCGCACCACCGCCTTCAGTCCGCCCATGCCGGACCGTTCGAGCGCCAGGACGCCTCCATACTCGTTGACGAGGTCGGCGACAATGGCCAGCCCCAGACCTGTTCCGGGCTTTGTCTCGTCCAGACGCCGTCCGCGCTTCATCGCCTCGCGCGCCTTGTCCTCGGGAATGCCCGGGCCGTCATCCTCGATGCTGATCTCAAACAGGCTGGCCGCGTCGTCCTTGCCGGTCAAAGGCACGACCGAGACCAACACCGCGCTCCTTGCCCATTTCATCGCGTTTTCGAGCAAATTGCCCAGCAATTCCTCAAGGTCTTCGCGCTCGCCGGCGAAGACGATCTCAGTGGCCGGCAGCGCCAGCGACAGGTTGGTTTGCGGGTTGAGTTTCTGCAAAACCCGCACCATGCGCTGCACCAGCGGCGCCACCGGCGTGCGGTAGACGACGCTGTCGCGTTGCGCCGCGACACGGGCGCGCTGCAGATAGTGCTCGACCTGCTTCTGCATGGAAGCGGCCTGTTCGGCAATCAGCTGCCCCTTGGCGCCGCCAAGAGCCCGGCCCTCGTTGAGCAGCACCGCCAGCGGTGTCTTCAGCGAATGGGCGAGATTGCCGACCTGGGTTCGCGACCGCTCGACGATGCGCCTGTTGTTTTCGATCAACGCATTGGTTTCGTTGGCAAGCGGTTCGATCTCGACCGGGAACTGGCCGTCGAGCCTGTGCGCGGTGCCCTCGCGCACCATGGCAAGCGCATTCCTGACCCGGCGCAGCGGCTGCAGGCCGAGCAGGATGGCGATCGCGTTGATGGCGATCATGCCGACGCCGAACAGGCTGAGATAAGTCAGCAGGCGGTGCTGGAAGGTCGAGATCTCCTGTTCGAGTTCGCTCTGGTTGCCCATGACGCGGAAGCGCGCGGCGCGGTTCTTGGAGTCGAGAACGAATTCGCTCTCGAACACTTCGAGCTGCTCGCCATCGATGCCTTCGGCCGCATAGCTGCGCTGGAAACTGGAATTGAAAGGCTCATCGGCGACACTAGGCGATGGGATCGTCTTGGTCATCGACGACGAATGAAGATCGCCGTGCACGCCTTCCGAAGCGGGTTCAACCGACCAGTACCAGCCCGAATTCGGCTCCGAGAACCGGAGGTCGCCAAGGTCGGGCGCGCCGGTGAGCGCACCGCTGTCGGAGATGCCGATGGAACCGATCAGGTTGAACAGATGCGCCGAAAGCAGGCTGTCGAAGCCGCGCTCGCTGGCCTGGCGATAGAGTGTGGTGATCAGGGTGAAGATGACGACAAGGGTCACGATCGCCCACACCGTGGAAAAGGCGATCACGCGGAACGTCAGCGAACGCGGCCACAAACGCAGCGAAAGCGGCGTCCTTGCGGTTTGTTTGAGCGGTTCCGAGTTACGCCTCCGGCTCACGCATGCGGTAGCCCATGCCGCGCACGGTTTCGATCATGTCGATGCCCATCTTCTTGCGCAGCCGCCCGACAAAGACCTCGATGGTGTTGGAATCGCGGTCGAAATCCTGGTCGTAGAGATGTTCGACCAGTTCGGTCCGCGAAACCACCTCGCCCATATGGTGCATCAAATAGGCAAGCAGGCGAAATTCATGCGAGGTCAGTTTCAGCGGCACGCCGTCGACATCGGCCTTCGAGGCCTTAGTGTCGAGGCGCAGCGGCCCGCAGGTCAGTTCGGACGAGGCATGGCCGGCGGCGCGCCGGATCAGTGCCCTGAGCCTCGCCAGCACCTCCTCGATGTGGAACGGCTTGGTGACATAATCGTCGGCGCCGGCGTCGATGCCGGAGACCTTGTCGCTCCAGCGGTCGCGCGCCGTCAGGATCAGCACCGGCATCTTGCGGCCGCCGCGACGCCAGCGCTCGACGACGCTGATGCCGTCCATCTGCGGCAGGCCAATGTCGAGCACGACGGCGTCGTAAGGCTCGGTGTCGCCGAGGAAATGACCCTCCTCGCCATCGAAGGCGCGGTCGACGACATAGCCGGCATCGACCAGCGCGTCCGATATCTGCCGGTTGAGATCCTTGTCATCCTCGACGACGAGTACGCGCATGCGAAAATCGATACCTGTTGAAGAGCTAGGGGCAGATATAGGCCGATTCCGACGGCCTGGGAAACGGAGGCCTGTAAGATGAAAGATTGGGTCAGTTCTGCGGAACGACGATTTCGGAACGGCGCGGACGCTGCCCGTCCTTGCCCGGGACGAGCACGACGATGACGCAGACCGGCTGGCCGCCGCGTGTCGATTGCGAGGCCTTGGCCAGCGTTCCGCCATTCTGCTCGGCCACTTGCTGGCCGATGGCGTAGCAATCGGACGCCGCCAATACGATCGGGCCGCCCTCGTCAGGTGCGATGACCGGTGTCGCCATCGCCTGCGACGCAAACAGCCCGGCAGCACAGAGCGCCAGTGTCGCGGTTCGGAAGTGGGAGCGAAGCGTTTTCATGGTCGGCGTTGTAACGCATCGGTGCTGAACGTGAAATGAACAGTGAACGCCACCGAGACCATGTCCGCTACACCCCTGAAACGCGAGACAACCGATCGGATTTCACCGCCCACCCGGCGAAATCTCGGAAGCATCAGTCTAGACCCCGTTTGGACCATATTGAAAGCGCATCAGTCATTTTCCTGCGTTATAGCGCGAAAACGCAGCAAGCCGTGATGCACCAGCAGGTCCTCGTCATAGCGGGACTCGGCGAATTCCTGCACGAGGCGTGTCTGTCCACGCGGGCCGATGATCAGCACCGCGTCGGCGAGGCGCGCCTTAATGCTGTCCATGATGGCACGCGTTTCGGCCTCGTCGTGGGTCTTCGACCAGACATGCAGCGTGACCAGCTGATCGGCGTCGTTCTGGACGCCAGTGTCCCAGTCGAAGGCGCTGGTCTGGCCGCAGGTTACGTGGGGAAAGGCGGCATTGTCGGTTGCCTGCTCAAGCAGTCCGGCGCCGCCCAGCAGTGCCGACAGCGATGCATCGCTTCTCAGTCTCTGGAACAATGCCTGCTGCAAATCGCCGGACGCGGTCATCGTTTTCCCTCACCGTAGCGGCTTGCGGATCATGTGCCAGGACTACCCCTCAAGGGTATCCGGATTCTGCCCGGCTTGCCAATCAGCGGGCGCCGCGCAGCCTAACCACGAAACTGCGAAGCGCAAGCACCAGCACCGTGATGATGATCAGGATCACCGAGAGGGCGGCGATCGCCGGATCGATGTTGTCGCGCAGGCCCATCCACATCAGCCTGGGCAGCGTGATGGCGTTGACCGAGGTGATGAACAGCGTGACGCCGATTTCTTCCCAGGACAGCACAAAGGAGAGAAGTGCCGCGGTGATGATGCCGAACTTGATGTTGGGCATGATGATCCGGGTGGCGCGCTCCCAGACCGAGGCGCCAAGGCCACGCGCGGCAAGGTCGATGCGCCGGTCGAGCTGGCTGAGCGAGACCAGCATCAGCACGGTGGCGAAGGGCACCGTCATCACCGAATGCGCCATGGCGACACCCAGCCAGGTGTCATAGCCGAAGAACGAGCTGAAGCCGGAGATCGAGGTGAGCAGAAAGTAGAGCGTGATGGCCGAGACCACCGGCGGCACGACCATGGGCAGCAGCACAAAACCGACGAGTGCCGCGGTGAAGCGCGGCTGAAACATCCACACGCCGAGGCTGAAGCACAGCGCCAGCACGGTGGAAAAGGCGCTGCTGACGAAGCCGATGCGGATGCTGAGCAGGATCGAGTCGATCCAGCGCGGATCCTCGATCAGCGCCCTGTAGTGGCGCAGCGACAGTTCGCCGGATGGCATCGCCAGCATACGGCTCGGCGTCAGCGACACCGGGATGACGGCGAGCAACGGCATCAGCAGGAACAGCGCCACGAAGGCTGCGATGATCAGGGAGACGGGACCGGGGCGGTAGGTCGGCATCAGATCAATTGCTTCGGTCTGACATAGCGGAACAAGAGCGCCATCAGCGCGCCGACGAACAGCACCAGCACGACGCTGATCGCCGCGCCCAGCCCCCAGTCCGGGCTCTGGAAGATCCTGAGATAGATCAGCTCGGCGACCATGACGCTGCGGCCGCCGCCGAGGATCGCCGGCGTCACGAAGAAGCCCAGCGAAAACACGAAGACGATGAGGGCAGCACCGATGATCCCTGAGCGCGTCATCGGCACGAAGACCGACCAGAAGGTGCGCATGCGGCTGGAGCCGAGCCCGCGCGCGGCCAGCAGCACGCGGTCGTCAAGGCTGCGCATGGAAGACGCCAGCGGAAAGACGGCAAAAGGAATGAGGAAATGCGTCATGCCGACGATGACGCCGAATTCGTTGCGCACCAGCGCCAGCGGTTCGGAAATAAAGCCGATCGCCTGCAACCAGGTGTTGATCAGGCCGCGATTGGACAATAGCGCCACCCAGCCGAAGGCACGGGTCAGCACCGAGATCCAGAACGGCACCAGGATGCAGAATTCGGCGATCACCCGTTGCACCGGGGTTCCGCGCACCCAGACGACGGTGATGGCATAGGCAGCGGCCACCGAAACCACGGTGACGACCGCCGCGATGCGCAGCGTGCGGATGAACACCGACTGCACCAGATCGTCCGTGAGCAGCGCCTCATACTGGCCGAGCCCGGGCGTCGGCAGCGTAAAGCTCCATTTGACGACGCCGAGGAACGGCCAGGCATAGGCCAGGACAAGAAACAGGAGCAGCGGCGCCATCAACAGCGCCGCGCCCATCCTGTCGGAGAGATATGCCCTCATTCGGTTCGATTATCCCTGCCTCGGTCAGGCGGAGATGATCTTGGTGTATTCGTCGAGCGCGGCCCCGTAGTTCTTGGCGTACCAGTCCATATCGAGCGCGATCTGCTTTTTCATGTTCTCGGGATCGACCGGATTGATGCGCTTCTTGTCGGCGGGGATCAGCGCGTCGGCGGCCGGGTTTGCGGGGCCCTGGCCGAGCTTGTCGAACATGACCAGCTGCTTTTGCGGATCCTGGGCACTGGCGATGAACTTCATGGCCGCGTCCTTGCCGCCGGGATTGCCCTTGAGCACGGCGAGCGCTCCGGGCGAAATCAGTCCCTGGTCCCAGATGAACTTGATCTTGCCGCCGGAATCCTGCTCGATCAGCGAAGCGCGGGTCGACCAGACGATCGCCATCGAGGCCTCGCCATTGAGCAGCACGCTCTGGCTCTCGGCACCGCCGCCCCAATAGGCAACGACGTTCTCCTTGAAGGCGGCGATCTTGTCATGCGCGCGCTTCAGATCGAGCGGATAGAGCGAGGCGGGCGCGATGCCATCGGCCAGAAGGGCTGCCTCCCAGCTCGACACGCCCCATTTGTAGAGCGAGCGCTTGCCGGGGAATTTCTTCACGTCGAAGAAATCAGCCATGCCGGTCGGCGCGTCCTTGCCGTATTTCTCGGAATCATAGGCGATGACATAGGAGAAGAAATACGTCGAGGCGGCATACTCCCAGCCAAAGCCTTCGCGCATCTTCTTCTTGTCGACGACCGAATAGTCGATCGGCTCGAGCGCGCCTTGCGCGCCGAGCGTGATGGCCGAGAACGGGTCGACGTCGACGAGATCCCAGGTCGGCGCGCCGCTCTTGAACTGCGCGGCGATCGCGCCTTCGGTAGGTCCGGAGCCGTCCATCTTGACGGTGATGCCGGTGTCCTTGGTGAAGGCCTGGCCATAGGCGGCATCATAGGCGGTGATGGCGTCGCCGCCCCAGTTGACCAGCACCAGTTCCTTCGCCGCGGCAAAGGCTCCGGTCGAGCGCAGCAGCATCGGCGTGCCGGCCAGCACGATTGCCGCCAGCTGCGCGAATTGCCGGCGCGAGATCTCGCCGCGACCTGCCCTGGTGGACAGGCCTTCGATGGCTTGTTTTTTGGTGTCATTTGTCATGTCAGTTCCCCTTTTTTGTCGTTGATAGTACCGGAAAGCGGTGGCGCTGATATCTCGCCGCACCGTTCGTCATTGTCCTCCATGCGGAAGGAGGAATCCCTTTTCCGCTGGCCAGGTGAGCCAGACGGAGTTGCCCTTGCTGAGAGCGGCGGCGGCTATCTCGTTCGGCACCGAGACCGTGACCTTCGCGCCTTGCCGCGTCGTCAGGTCAAGCCGCGTTGCCGCGCCGAGATAGGTGGAGTTGGTCGCGGTCGCGGCGATGCCGTTCTCGCCGGCTGCCGCCTCGCCTGATATCGACATGTATTCAGGTCGGATCGCCAGGATTGCATCGCCGCGCACCGTCTCAGCCTTGCAGCGCATGCTGACCGCACGGTCTTCGCAGAGGCCGGTCGAGCCATTGTCGGCCGGGCGCACCCCCTTCAGCGGCAGCATGTTGATCTCGCCGAGGAACTCGGCGACGAAGCGGTTGTCCGGCCTGTCGTAGACCTCGTCGGGCGCTCCGACCTGCAGCAGTTTGCCATGATTAAAGATGGCGACGCGCGACGACAGCGCCAGCGCCTCGCTCTGGTCGTGAGTGACGAAGACGAAGGTGGTGCCGGTCTCCTGGTGCAGCCGCTTCATCTCGGCCTGCATCTGGCCGCGCAGACCCTTGTCGAGCGCGGAAAACGGCTCGTCGAGCAACAGCACGCCCGGCTCGAACACCAGCGCGCGGGCAAGCGCCACGCGCTGCTGCTGACCGCCTGATAGCTGCGCCGGCAGTTTTTTCTCGTGGCCCTTGAGGCCTACGCGTTCGATCATCTCGCCGACACGGCGCTTGATGTCGGCCGCCGACTTCTTGCGCACCTTGAGTGGGAAGGCGATGTTGGCTTCGACGCTCATATGCGGGAACAGCGCGTAACCCTGGAACACCATGCCGGCCGCGCGCTGTTCGGCCGGTCGTTCGGTGATGTCGACGCCATCGCTGAACAGCCGGCCCTCGGTCGGCTGCACGAAGCCGGCCAGGATCATCAGGAAGGTGGTCTTGCCCGAACCAGACGGCCCAAGCAGGGTCAGGAACTCGCCACGGCCAATATCGAGCGTCAGATTGTCCAGCGCACGGAACGAGCCGAAGCTCTTGCCGATTCCGATTGCCTTGATCTCTGCGGCCCGGCCGGGTTGCTGCATCCTGCCTGTTTCCTCAATTCCAGGAGAAATCGTAGGGCAGCGTGCGGCCTCACCGCAACCAAATAGTTTTCGCCGGATCGGCAAATTCCATTCATCTGTCCAATCGGTGGCGTCCGTGGTCGGCCATGCCCTTGGCATTGCTCTCCGCGAGTTTCGATCGCAGCCATCCGGCAAACGCGTCAAGCACCGGATGCGTCGCCTTGGCGTGTTCGGAGACGAGGAAGTAGGAGCGCGGCGATTTGATCGCGATGTCGAAGGGACGCACGAGCCTGCCTTCGGCCAGTGCCTTGCCGCTGGTCAGTTCGTCGCCCATGGCCATGCCCTGGCCGGCGATCGCGGCCGAGAAGACAAGATTCATGTCGGAAAAGAAGATACCGCCTTCCGGGTCGGGGTTCTCGACCTTGGACAGCGCCAGCCAGCGGGCCCAGTCCTCGGTGTCGCCGAGATGCAGGAGATTGGCGCGCAGCACATCGGCGGGCTTGGAGAATCCGCCGACCTTGTTGAGGAGCGTCGGACTGCAGAGCGGTGTAAAGGAAATCTCGCACAACAGTTCGGCGGCCCGGTTCGGCCAATTGCCAACGCCAAAGGCGATGAAGGCATCGGCGTCGGCGTTGCTGACATCATCCAGCCGCCGCGGCGTCAGGATGCGCAGCGCGACGTCCGGGTACATCTGCCTGAACTCGCCGATATGGGTGCACAGGAACAGCGAGGCAAAGCCCGGCGTGCAGCTGATGCTGAACGAGCCGCCGACACCGGTGCCGGCATGGCGCGTCACCGCATCGCCCAGCACGGTCAGCGCCTTGCGCACGTCGCTGGCGTAGCGCTGGCCCCGTGGCGTCAGTGCCACGCCCTTGCCGATGCGTTCGAGCAGATCGAAGCCAAGGTCGCGTTCAAGCAGGCGCAGTTGATGGCTCACCGCGCTCCGGGTCAGGTGCAGTTCGTCGGCGGCGCGCCAGACGCTGCCGTGGCGAGCGAAGCTGTCGAGCGCGCGCAGCGCTTGGGTGGATGGTATGCGCAAGAGGCCTCAGGTGAACCGAATTTGCATGAGCCGGGAAAACATATCACTTTTTGGCGAACCGCTTCACTGCTTTGTTCTCGTCCATGGAGAAACCGGTGGCCACCTCGGCGCAAGCAACCGCCCTTGCCTGTCTCGACGACATCCAGCCGTTGCTGTCGGCGTGGACACGCACCATTTTCGACTTCGGCGAGACCGCATGGCGCGAATATCAATCCGCCGCCTGGTACGTGGAGCGGCTGAAGCGCGAAGGCTTTTCCGTCGAAGAAGGTTCCGGCGGCATGCCGACCGCCTTCTGTGCCCATTGGACCAACGGTCCCGGCCCGACCATCGGCATGTACGCCGAATACGACGCGGTACCGGGCAATTGCCAGGATGCTGCGACGGTCAAGCGTCCGCGCCCAGGCCTCTCCGAACATGCCGGTGGTCATACCGACCCGCATTCCGGGCTGGGCATTTCGAGCCTCGGCGGGCTGCTGGCGACCAAGGCGGCGATGCAGCGCCACGGCATATCAGGCACACTGCGCTTTACCGGCGAGCCGGCGGAAAAGGTGCGCGGGTCAAAGCCGATCCATGCCGCCAAGGGCTATTATGACGGCCTTGCCGGCATGATCTCCTTCCATCCATTCTACATGCTGCCGCTCTGCAACACAGCACGCTGGGACACGCATTGCGGCGCGGCTTACGCGATGATCTATCGCTTCATCTGCGACCAACCGGAGCGCTGGGCGCGGGCGGCCACCGGCGCAGCGCCCATTCCGCAGGCGCATTCGGCGGTGCGCGCGCCCGGCGCCAACGACGCGCTCATGATGATGTACATGGCGTCCAAGGCGCTGCGCGATTCCATGCTGCCGCACCAGGGCGGCTGGTCGATCAGCGAGGCGATCCTCACGGCCGGCCAGGCGACCGCCGACAATCTGCCGGCGGGGCTGGCCGAGATCCAGTACATGATCCGCGTGCCGACGCTGGCGATGGCCGAGCAGGTCACCGCCGTGCTCGACCGCAACGCCGAGGCCGCTGCCGGCATGAGCGGCTGCCGCCATGAGCGGCATTGGGTGTCGAAGTCGCGGCCGGGGCTGGCCAATCACGCCATGGCCGAAATCGCCTATGAAGCGCTGTCGACCGTCGGGCCGCCGCGCTGGGACGAGGACGCCAAGGCAATCGCGCGCGACATACAGGTCAATGCCGGGCGCATGGCGAGTGACGAGCCGTTCATCGAAGAACTGGAGCGCCTGATCGAGCCGCAGGCGGCGGAAGCGATCCTGCGCCGTGATCTGCCGCCCTCGCAGGTGAATTCGACCTCCGACGACTACACCGACATGAGCTGGCATACGCCGACTGCGCGCTTCTATGTCGCCCGCCCGGCGCTACGCTCGGAAACCGGCTACCCCTATCCGTCATGGGTAATGAATGCGCTGGGCGGCATTCCTGCCACCATCGACCCGATGGTCATCTGCGCGTCGAAGACCATCGCGCTCGCCGCCCTTCGCCTGCTGGAGGACCAGACGGCCCGCGATGCGGCGATGAATGAATTCGTCGCCCGCACCGGCGGTGGAATCGGCGGCTCGAACTGGATCGCGCCGCTCTGCGACTACGAACCGCCGATTGGATTTCGTTGGCCGGAATATGTCACCACCCCGCGCGGACCGGACTGGTGCATACCGGGCAATCCCAAAGCCACATGATCAACCAAGTTGCCTCACGAGGAGAACCCCATGACCGTTCACGACCGCATCGTCGCCGAGCCGTTTTCGCTGCAGCGCCGCAACCCGGCCGGCGGCACCAAGCCGCTAACCGCCTGGGGTTTTGCCAACGAGACCGATGTCTTGACCGACGTCCTGCTTGGCTCGCCCAATTTCCTGCGCCATTTGTCGACCAGCTCGCTGTCGCGCAAGCATCTGCGCGAGGCGCCTTGCAACGTCCAGATCGCGCAGGCGCAGCACAAGGACCTTGTCGCCGCCTATGAGCATTTCGGCGTCAACATCCACTGGCACGAGCCGACACCGGAACTGCCGATGCAGGTCTATTCCCGCGATTCCAGTGTCATGACGCCTTACGGCGCCTTCATCACAGCGATGGCCAACTGGTGGCGGCGCGGCGAGAACTACGCCGCCATCCGCACCTACGAAAAACTCGGCATCCCGATCTACGACATGGTCACGGCAGGCACTTTCGAGGGCGGCGACTTCAACGTCATCGAGGACGGTGTGGTGCTGATTGGCTGCGGCGGCGCCCGCACGCAGGAAGAAGGCGCTCGCCAAGTGCAGGCCTGGTTCGATAGGGAAGGCTGGGAAACCCGCATCGCCTTCATCGACGAGTACTATGTCCATATCGACCTGATGGTGGTGCCGATCGCCGAAAAATTGACCGCCGTCTGCCTCGCCTGCACCGAACCCGGCATCGTCGACTGGCTGAAGGGCAAGGGCCACGAGATCATCGACGTGCCGTTCCAGGATACGATGGCGCTCGGCTGCAACTTCATGTCGCTGGGCAAGGACCGGGTGATCGCGCCGACCTCCAGCCAGACGCTGATCGGCCAGCTCAAGGCACGCGGGTTCGAAGTCGCGGCGGTCGACATGAGCGAGATCTCGAAGACCGGCGGCGGCATCCACTGCATGGCCCAGGCGTTGAAGCGCGAACCGGCCTGAGGGGCATCGGTTGGCGGGGCACCAACTATCCCACGTTGACTGACAAAATCGGCGCGCGGCTTTACGCTGCGCCCGTCATCTCAGCGTATCGTCTGAGCCCCATCCCGGCGAAAAAGATGACCATCAGGATGGTGAAGGCGATGAGCAGGCCGATGCGGAAGAACTTCGCTAGCGGCGAGATCTTGACGTTTGCAAGCTGCTTGAACGGAACGCCACTCGGTTTCGTCGCCGCCAGGCCAAGCCAGAAAATGCAGCTGATGACAAAGAGCACACCAATATAAGAATCCATCCAGTCCGGCACTCGCATCAATCCGAAATTGAACGCGAATGCTCGGCTCAAGGACAGGAACAGCAAGGAGGATATGGAGCAGATAAAAAACAGGCGTTTCATACTACTTTCTTTCGCTGCAATTTTTAGCTCACCAAACATATAATTTGCCTTGATTGAAGAAACGTTATGTCTGCTTGCCTTCAACAATTTACCTTTCTCTGGGCGCGCGACAGAGTTGCCTTTCACGCTTGCCCCCTGCCCTTGCGCCAACAAACCTTGCAGCTGTGTCCTCGCTGCCCTTGTGAGCGTCCACAAAATGGATGAATAGTCGGGACAGGGCGCCGCCCTGAAATTGCCGGCTTGCGGTTTTCAGGTCACGCCACAGCCGAGCCGGATTTCCGAATGGCCAGTCCTGAACCGCGCAAGAGAAGAGGTCCGATCGCCGCCTGGCTGCTGGCGCTCGACGCATGGCTCGATTCCTCGCTCTACGAGATCGGTTTCAAGGCACGGCAGTTCTGGGAAGCCGCGACGATCTTCTCGCGGCGCTTCCGGGTCAACGGCTGGCGCCGTGGCATCATCGAACTGTTGAGCGAAGGTTTTACCCTGGGCGCCGGCGGCATTGTGGTGATGCTGGCGCTGGCCATTCCGGCTTTCCAGGATACGGCTGGCGACTGGCGCGCGCAGGGCGACTTCGCCGTCACCTTCCTCGACCGCTACGGCAACGAGATCGGCCAGCGCGGCATCATCCAGCGCGATTCGGTGCCGGTCGACGAAATGCCCGATCACGTCATCAAGGCGGTGCTCGCCACCGAGGATCGCCGCTTCTTCGATCACTACGGCATCGACGTGCTTGGCCTTTCACGTGCTATCTTCGAGAATGTACGGGCCAATTCCGTCGTCCAGGGCGGCTCCAGCATCACCCAGCAACTGGCCAAGAACCTGTTCCTCACCAATGAGCGCACACTGGAGCGCAAGATCAAGGAAGCCTTCCTGTCGCTGTGGCTCGAGGCCAATCTGTCGAAGAAGGAAATCCTGCAGCTCTATCTCGACCGCGCCTATATGGGCGGCGGCACGTTCGGCATCGAGGCGGCCGCCGACTTCTATTTCGGCAAGAGCGTCAAGGACCTGAACCTCGCCGAGGCGGCGATGCTGGCCGGTCTGTTCAAGGCGCCGACCAAATATGCGCCGCACATCAACCTGCCGGCGGCGCGCGCGCGCGCCAATGTGGTGCTGTCCAACCTTGTCGACGCCGGTTTCATGACCGAGGGTCAGGTCCTGCAGGCAAGGCTGCACCCTGCCGATGTCGTCGATCGCGGCGAACAGAAAAGCCCGGATTATTACCTCGACTGGGCGTTCGACGAGGTCAAGAAGATCGCCAAGCCGGGCCAGCACTCGCTTGTCGCTCACACCACCTTCGACGCCAACATCCAGAAGGCGGCGGAAGAATCGGTCGAATTCCACCTGCGCCAGTTCGGCAAGGAGTATAACGTCACCGAGGGTGCTGTCGTCGTCATCGAGACCAACGGCGCCGTCAGAGCCATCGTCGGCGGCCGCGACTATGGCGCCAGCCAGTTCAACCGCGCCACCAAGGCGCTGCGCCAGACCGGTTCGTCGTTCAAGCCCTATGTCTATGCAACGGCGATGGAGCACGGCTTCACGCCCGACTCCATCATTTCCGGTGGCCCGATCAGCTGGGGCACCTGGTCGCCGCACAATTACAGCGGTGGATCGGCGGGCAACGTCACGCTGATCGTGGCGATGGCCAAGTCGATCAACACCGTGCCGGTGCGACTGGCCAAGGACTATCTCGGCATCCCGCCGATCAAGGCAATGGCCGAGGCGATGGGCGTGGAATCGCCGCTCGAAGCGCACAAGACGATGGTGCTTGGCACCTCCGGCATGACCGTGATGGATCAGGCAACGGGCTACAGCGTGTTCGCCCAGGACGGCTTCGTCGGCTCCCGGCACGGCATCACGCAACTCGTCACCCGCACCGGCGAGGTGGTTTATGATTTCGCCAAGGATGCGCCACCGCCGCACCGGGTGCTGTCCGAGCAGGCGCTCAAATCCATGAACACCATGCTGGCGGCGGTGCCGGTGATGGGCACGGCGCGCCGTGCGCAAATTCCCAACATCGTCGTCGCCGGCAAGACCGGCACGACGCAATCCTACCGCGACGCCTGGTTTGTCGGTTTCACCGGCAACTACACGGCGGCCGTGTGGCTGGGCAACGATGATTTCACGCCGACCAAGAACATGACAGGCGGCTCGCTGCCGGCGATGGTTTGGCAGCGTCTCATGGTCTATGCCCATCAAAACATTGACCTCAAGCCGATCCCCGGCATCGACAAACCTTTCGTCGACGAAGAGATCGCAGCCAAGGCCGGGGAAGCGCAGAAGAAGAGCGACGAACAGGCGGCAGCCGATGCCGCGGCCGAACGGCCGCCGGTGTTGTCCAGCCGGACCACGCAGACGTTGAGGGACATGACCAAGCAGTTCCAGTCAGCGCCAGCCCTCGATCCGCCTCAACCGCCGGAAACGCTGTCGGTATTGTGATTCTTTCCGACTGGCCTGATCGGGCAAATCCATCGGCCCGCTTGCCACAGGACCCCACGCCGCGATATCCCCGAGCGGCAACTCTTCGTGTCCCCGGCCCTTCATGCTCAAGAATGCACTCCTGACGCTGCTTTCGCTTGTCATAGCCATCGGCGGCGGTGGCGGCAGCGTCTGGTATGCGCTGAAAGCCCAGGATGGTGTCGGCGCCATCCGGATCGGCCAATGGACGGCCTTTCCCGATATCGGCACTCCAGCCGCCGACCCCTATTCGAAGGCCCGCGTGGCACGCGAGGGCGTGCTTGCGCTCGGCCGAGCCGAAGGGCTGTCCTTCGTCGCCGAGCGCGACAGCGGCGGGGGCGAACTCAAGCGCGAATGCACCTACACGATCGAAGGTGGATTTCCGACGGCACGGTTCTGGACGCTCTATGCCGCCGATCAGTCGCTCGGCGTGGTCGAAACCGGCAAACCACGGCTTGCGGCGCTGCAATCCTACGGGGTGGTACGACAACCCGACAATTCTGTCATCATTTCCGCCAGCGATCACCCGATGCCGGGCAACTGGCTGCTGACCGGCGGCTTCGGCAGGATGTATTTCGTGCTGACATTCTACGACACGCCGATCGCCAGCAGCACCGGCCTGTCTGACGTTTCGCTGCCGCGGATCCTGAAGGTCGGCTGCAATGCGTAGCTCTTATGCGACGTTGCGCAAGCTTCTGCATGCTGTCCTGCTCGGCTTGCTCGGCGCCGGCATCGTCCACATCGTCGTGCTGCTTCTGGTGCCTGAATTTTCCGAACGCGACGCCTGGTCACGGCTGTCCACGGCCTCGGACCTCTACAGGATGACCCGCCTCGATGCCGAGGCCGGTGGCGCGCCAGTGGTGAAATCCGTCGACCCGTTGTTTTACGCCACGGCATGCCGGTTCGACCTGGGCGAAGGACTGGTCCGCATCAAGGCGCCGGGACATGTGCCGTTCTGGTCGGTGTCGGTCTATGACCGCAGCGGCCACAACATCTATTCCTTCAACGACCACACCGCGAACGACGGCGTGCTGGATGCCGTCGTGCTGACACCGGCGCAGATGATCGACGTGCGCAAGGATCTTCCCGAGGATCTTCAGGGAGCAATCTTTGTCGAGGCGCCGATCGAGGAAGGCATCTTCGTCATCCGCACCTTCGTGCCCGATGACAGCTGGAAGCCGATCGTATCAAGCTTCCTCGAAAAGAGTTCCTGCGAGTTGCAGGACTTCTAGACATGATCCCGGACCAATGGTCCGCGGCTGCCTAAACTCAGTGGTGCGGCGCCGGCGGCGTCCGTGGTGATCCCGGCTTGTCGGGATCACCCGGCCGCACTTCGCCGGCGTGAGACCGCTCATAGCGGATGCCGGGAAAGATGATCACCGCCGCCGGAATTTCGGCGGTTTGCTTTGTCCGATTGCTTGGTGCCGTACGCGGCACGAAAGACAGTACCATGCCCATGATTCGCGCATTCCTCTCGGTTTCCCCGGAGCACAACGCAACGCCTCCAAATATCATTAAGGACGGCAGAGGGTTAACGGAGCGCTAACGGATCGTCGCTAACTTGATCTTTGTCTAGAGGTCAGGACGTTCTGACCCGAGGCAAACGCGAAACCGACACAGTCCCGGTGAGCGTGGTTGAGATTGTGTCGAGTACAGGCGTATCCTTCGTGTCATCTTCGGACTTCAGGCAAATCGCGGTACGGACGGACTCGGGAAAGGCTGAAAGGCTGTTCCGCGCCGCGGTGTCGGCGTTCTGCTCGCTCACCCGCCCGTCACGCCGCGAGATCGGCCAGCTCGAAGACCTGACGCTGCCGCTGTTCGACAATGTGTCCGTCGAGTCGCGCCGTTACGTGGCAGCCGCCCTGTCCGAATGCGAATATGCCCCCGCCGCATTGGTGCGCCGCCTTTGCGAGGAACCGGTCGACATTGCCGCGCCGCTGCTCATCCGCTCCCGCGCGGTCAGCGACATCGACCTCATCGCGCTGATCGGGCGGCACGGCCTGCCGCATGCACGCGCCATTGCGCGCCGCAAGGACTTGAACCCGACCATCGCCGATCTGATCAGGGCGCTCGAAAGGCCAACCCTGGTACGGGTGCGGGAGCCGGACGCGAACCCCATCACCGCGGACAAGATTGCACCGGTGAGCACGAAAGCCGCCTCCGAAGAGCCCGCGAGAGAACGAGCGGCCGGCATTGCCGCCGAAAACGCACGGCGCAGGCTGCGCTCCATGATGCGCACCGGCGACGAGGCCGCGGCGACCGATCCTTTCACGGGCGCGGACACCTATGTCAAACTGCGCGAGACGGCGCTGACGGGAAACGCGGCGTTCTTCCAGACCGCGCTCGCCGATGCACTCGATATCGATTTCTCGATCGCGCGATCGCTCACCGCCAACCAGAATTATGCCACGCTGCTTGCAGCCCTTCGCTCGCTCGACCTCAATGAGGACCGGGCGTTCCTGATCACGGTTGCGGTCTATCCCAGCCAGTTCCCGCATCCGCAGGCCATCCGCACCTTCCTCGACCGCTACCGCCTGCTGCATCGCGATGCGGCTCAAGACAAGGTGCGGCTCTGGAAAGCCGAGACCCTTTCAAAAGTGGTTCGCGACGCGGCACCGGCAAACAGCGATGCCCGCACGGTATCGAACAGCGACGATGCGGCGGCTTCGTCCGGCCTCAGGGCGTCTTCACGGAAATGAGCTCCTCGACGGAGACGGCACCGGCCTCGATCTCGACCACCCAGATGTCGGGATCGAATTTCTTTTCCCGTTCCAGCCGCGCTTCGAGCACGGCGGCATTATCGCCGGCGCCGAGAAGGCTGAAGAAGCGATCGTCGGGCTTCGCCGAATCGTAGCTTGTCTGCGGTGCCGGCCCGAACAGGGCAATGTCTCCCTGCCTGCCTCGCGCCAGCACGAAGACAGCGCCGGCTTCGGTGGCGCCGCGCTTGACCACGGCGGCAAATCCGCCGGCGCCGAAAACCCGGCGCAACAGGGCCGAGACCCACAAATCCGATGTGACGCGCATGAGAGAACTCCGCTAATGCATGTCGCCCAAAAGTGGTCCCGGCTTTGGGACAACGACATGCATGAAAACAAAGCCTAAAGCGCGTCGCATGATTCCGTTGCGGGCGCGACGCGCTTTAGGCACGCGGGCTATCTATCGATATTTCCGCCGCTCGGCGAGCCGTCGTCTCAGCCCTCAGTTGGTCAGGCCGATCTCGCGCATCTTGACGTAAACGAGCTCATCGGGCTCGCCAGTCTGCGGCAGTCCGAACAGCGACTGGAATTCCTTGATCGCCGCCTTGGTGCGCGTGCCGACGACGCCGTCCAACTGCATGTCGTCATTGCCGAATGCCTTGAGCCCGGCCTGGATCTTCACGATGCGGGCGTCGGGTCCCTGCGTCGGGGTAGTCTGGTCGGCATTCGCCTGCCCGGAATTCGTCTGCAACGACACCGGAACGGCGGCCGGCATATCCGGGCGCGGCTGCGGTTTCGGTATGACGGCCGCGGTTTTCGGCGTTGCGCCCAATTGGTCCAGCAGAAGCGCGTCGATCTCGCCGGACGCGTCGAGCCCGACCTTCTGCTGATAGGCCTGGATGGCCTTGCGCGTGTTGGGCCCGGAAATGCCATCGACCGTTCCGGAGTAGAAATCGAGATCCTTCAGAATGCCCTGCACCTGCTCGACCACCGGATCGCCCTTGATCGGTGCCGGCGCGCCGGATGGCCGCACGATGTTGAACGTCGTCTCCGGTTCGTCGGACGCCGTGTGCGGAAAGCCCTGGATGCTGCGGGTCGCGAAGAACGCGCCGGCATGCGGGAAAGGCTGGTACCACAAGGCATTGGCGGAAACGTAAAACAGCGTCACCAGGAATGCCGTCGACCCGCCCACCAGGACGGGATTGCGCGAGATCATGCCGCCGACGGCGACGGCGCCGTCCTGAAAGGCACTGCTGCGGCGCTTGACCGCCTTAGGCTGTTTTGCGGAGCGAGCCATTTCTGTCCCCTTTCGCCATGGCCACCGGCATCGTCAGCACTCCGGCCTTCTCCGCCTGATGTCCCTTCGGTCCGTTCACCGGCAGGCTGATGGTCACCGTGGTGCCCTCACCCGGCATGCTTTCGATGGACATCGTGCCTTCGTGCAGCGCCACCAGGCCCTTGACCAGCGAAAGGCCGAGGCCAGTCCCCTCGAACCGGCGCGTATAGTCGTTCTGGATCTGCATGAAGGGCTTGCCGAGATTGGCAAAATCCTCCTCGGCGATGCCGATGCCGGTGTCCCTGACCCAGAAATGCAGACGCGAACCGATCCGCTTGGCGCCGACGACCACATCGCCGCCATCGGGGGTGAACTTGATCGCATTGGAGACCAGGTTTATGAGCATCTGCTGCACGGCACGCCGATCGGCATTGATGTCGCCGGCGTCCGGCGCGATCTGCGTCTGCAGATCGATGTTCTTCGCCTGCGCCTGCAGCCGCAGCATGGACTGGCACATGTCGACCGCTTCCACGAACCGGAACGGCTCCGGTTCGGTCGCATAGACGCCCGACTCGATCCGGGACACGTCGAGTATCGAGGTCACGACGGCCAGCAGATGCTGGCCCGAATCCCTCACCAGGCCGACGTACTCCTTCTGGCGCGGATCCTTGAAAGCGCCGAACATCTCGTGCAGCAGCATGTCCGAGAAGCCGATGATGGCATTCAACGGCGTGCGCAGTTCATGGCTGACCACCGCCAGGAAGCGCCCCTTGGCCACCTCGGCGGATGCGGCCGCCTCATTGGCCGCCGCGAGATTTTCGCGCAGCCGGGCAATGTCGTCATTCTCGCGCAGGACAAGCGTGAAGACGTCGCCCTGTTCTTCACCTCGCACCAGATCGAGCGAGAACGGCCGATAATTGTCGGCTGACTGGCCGTTGCCGTTCTGGGGCAGCCGGATGCGCAATTCGAGCCGGCGCGACAGCGCGCCATCGCGCATGTCGGCCAGTGCGCTGAGATAGGAGACACGATCCGACAGATGGACGCGATCGAAGAAGCCGTTTCCGGACAGCAGTTCGGGCGGCAGCTTCAAAAGCGTGCGCGCCTTTGCCGAAGCGTCCAGAACCTCGCCATGGCGGGCGACGCGCAAGACCACCGCATCGATGATGTCTTCAAGACGGTCGGCCGTGTCGGCGACATCGGCCGCACCGGTCGTGTTTTGAAACGCCGACGCGCGTGGGATCAGCGTGAGCGCCCAGGCCAACGGCACCAGCCAGTGCCATGCCGCAATCTGCGCTCCGGCGAACGGGAACAGAATTCCGGCCAGAGGCTGAGCCAGGATGGCGACAGCGGCCGACACGGCTCCCCACAGTGCCGCACGCCGCGAGGCGCCGATCCACCAGGCTTCGAACGGCAGCGCCACAACGAGCATGGCGACAGGAGAGCTCAGCCCACCGGCGGCGGCGATGAGACTGCCGAGCGCAATACCCGCCATCGCCAGGGCGACCCGAGCAGCCATGGCCATCTTGCCGGTCGCCGCCACCAGCAAGGCGACGAACCAGCACAGGCCAAAGGCCGCGAAGATGGCGGCCACGGTGACGGCGGCGCCCATGCCCGACGTGACCAGCGTGACCGCGGCACCGGCGGCAAAGAAAGGAGCCGCCAGCATGACGCCGATGAAGCGGCGCTGGCGCTCGCGGTCGTTCCGCCCAAGGATGGACGGATGCACCATACGTTCGCAACCAGCTGCCATCGCGCCAGGCAATTCAACGTATCTGGCCTTGATCGAACTCAACTCAACGCACCCGTACTCGTCGTGGACAGCTCTGCTTTTGCAGATTGTTTTGGTTGGCTCTGAAACTCGCATCCAGCGTTTAAGGAATGGATAAGGCAGCGCCGACCAAGACCCGGCCTGCGGCAAATATTGGGATGCCGGCAGCCGAAAGCCCGGGCAAATGCAGCCATAGTAAACGGAGGGTTATCCGGCGCCGGCGCCTATGGGTTGGATCCACGCAGCGCCTGGACTCCCAGGTTTCACGAAAAATGCAGGAAAAGCAGCCAGATAGATGGTAATCCAGCGTTAAGGAAAATCGTTCGGATTTGAAACAAACTGATTGCACAACGGTTCGTTTCGAATTTGCCTAAAATTTGAGGAAAATTCTCGGCGAACCTGCAAGCCGTCCTTTGCGCCTGTGTGCCAACATCCTGCCTACAAAAGAGGTCATGCCATATGGATGCATGATCCGGTCACGACGAGAGGGCAAGGGAATGGTCTTCCTGATAAGAATGGCTTTCTGGTTCTCGCTGGTGCTGCTGGCGCTGCCACTGACCGTCGGTCCCGACGAATCGGGCCGCGAGAGTGTCGGGCCGATCCAGGCCCTGTTTGCGGCGCGTGAGGCGGTTGGCGACCTCGCCGGCATTTGCGAACGCAAACCCGACGTCTGCGAAACCGGCAAGTCGGCGATGCACACCATCACCGCCCGCGCCAAGGAGACCGCCAAGATCGCGGCCGCGATGCTGGACGACAAGTCCGCCGCTGGCCCTGACACGTCGACGATGACCGGCAGCGTGCCGGAGGAAATCGTCTTGCCCGAGACAGTCAACCTGCCGGCGCAGAATTAAGCCGTCTCGACGGCGCACCGCGGGCTGTCTGCCCTCTCGACGCCCGCGGTGTCCTTGTTTTTTCCGTGACGCGGCGCTGTCGCGTGACTATATCGTGAGCATGACGACCACGATCCAGACGATCCGCGACGATTTCTCGTTCCTCGAGGAATGGGAAGACCGCTATCGTTACGTCATCGAACTCGGCGAGGCGCTGCCGCCATTTCCGGACGATGAGCGCAACGCGGCCAACAAGGTGCCGGGCTGCGTCAGCCAGGTCTGGTTGACCACCGAACGCGGACCTGGAGCCGATCCGGCCATCACCTTCACCGGCGATTCGGACGCCCATATCGTGCGCGGGCTGGTCGCGATCATGCTGGCGCTGTTTTCCGGCAGGGCCGCCAGCGAGATCCAGAAGACCGACGCGGAAGCAACATTGAAAGAGCTCGGCCTCGACGAACATCTTTCGCCGCAGCGCGCCAACGGCCTTCGCTCCATGGTCAAGCGCATCAAGCGCGACGCCGAGACGGCGCTCAAGCAGACCGCCTGACGACCCGAGCGGTTCATCGTTTCACGGAACGCAAAACCGCTCTATTTCGTTGTTTTGACGCAATTCCCTAAGGGAAAGCGCTACGCGCTTTTCCCGGGAAAACCGTTTCACACTTTTCCTGGAATTGCTCTAATCGATCGGCGCGCTGCCGCCCTGTAAAATCAAACGGCGCCCGAAGGCGCCGTCGATATCGATCCGATCTGGCGAGCAGCGATTACCGCGCCTTGCGCTTGCGGCCGAGACCCATCTTCTTGGCAAGCTGGGACCGCGCAGCGGCATAATTGGGAGCAACCATCGGATAGGTCGGGTCGAGGTTCCACTTTTCGCGGTACTGATCTGGCGTCAGGTCATAGTGGGTCATCAGATGACGCTTCAGCGACTTGAACTTCTTACCGTCTTCGAGGCAAACAATGTAGTCGTCATGAACCGAGCGCTTCGGGTTGACTGCCGGCTTTTGCTTGTCGGCAGGCGGTAGTTCGGCGGTTCCGCCCACGCGCCCGAGCGCGGCATGGACATCGGATATCAGGTTCGGCAATTCGCCGACCGGCACGGGATTGTTGCTGACATAGGCGGCCACCACATCGGCGGTCAATTCGATCAGCGCATCGCTGTTTCTGGAAGGTGTTTCGACAATATCCATGGTCATCAGGCCCCAACAAGAGTTACGTCAGTGTGCGCCCTTTTTTACAGGCAGGGCATCGCGCGAATTTTGTGCAGGTAGAGCTTCTGCGATTCGTGTCGCGGGCACATCAATGAGCCTGCTGACCAAGTAAGTCAATTCGCTCTTTGCGCTATATTCAACAATGTTGATCAATTATTCCCGGATTAGCTTCAATCTTTCGTGCATTGTGTAATTTTTCGATATTTCGCCCGCCTACCAGCAACCGCTGACGCAACGTCAGCCCGCCGTTACATTCGCCATAACTCACAAAGCAGGTTTCAATGCTTGATTTTGCTTGGCTATCGCACGGGGCAAGCTTGGTTGCTCACACCTGTCCACAAAACCACAGGTTGCTTGCGCCAAGCGGAACCAACCAGGCGACATGCCTGTCATGCAACCGGCCCGGATCAATCGCTGCCAGGTCAATCAATGCGGCGTGATGTATTTGCCATAGGCCCAGCCGGTGACGAAGTTGCCGTTCTGGGCCGGGTCATGCCAGACTTCGCACCAGCGATAGCGAACCGTCTGTTCCTGCTTCCGCGCCGGCTGATTGGCGATGTCGAGCAGGTTTATCCCGCCGGTGCATCGTCCGGTCATCTGCAGAACGGTTCCGTTCGGATACGCCGCTTGTTTCTGGGATGTGCCCGAGGGGTATTTGCGCACATTGAGCGTGTCGCCGAACGGCACATTGGCCACTTGCCAAGCCGCGAATACGGTCGCATGAGACTGGCCGGTAAGAGCCAGAGTTAACGAAGCAACGGCGAAAGCCGCAGCAGTCCGAGAATAAATATCCATCATCTCTCCTCCCGACCCATCTCCTGGAGCCGACACGATGCTTACGTTGCGGCTCTTGAACCCGCCCTGATCGGCGTGTTCATTCGTCATTCAAGATACTTCGCGATTCAAGATACTGGCCCATTCAAGACTGGCAAAAGCGAGACGCAATGACCAAGACTTCCGCATTTCCGCACGTCAGCCCGCCAATGCCCGAGAAACGGCCAGTTTCCGATACGCATCACGGCATCACGCGAACCGACGACTATGCCTGGCTGCGGGCCGACAACTGGCAGGAGATGTTCCGGGATCCGTCATTGCTCGATGCGGGGATCCGCGCCGAGCTCGAGGCCGAGAACGCCTATCAGTCGAAGCTGATGGCCGACACGGCCGAGTTGCAAAAGCAGCTTTTCAAGGAAATGAAGGGCCGCATCAAGGAAGACGATTCCTCGGTGCCAATGAAGGACGGACCCTATGCCTATGGCTCATCCTTCAAGCTTGGGGGCGAGCAACCGCGTTATTTCCGCATGCCGCGCGACGGCGGCGCCGAGCAGATCCTGCTCGACGGCGATGCGGAGGCCGCGGGCAAGGCCTATTTCCGTCTTGGCGGCGTCGATCATTCGGCCGACCACCGCAAGCTCTTGTGGGCATTCGACGACAAGGGCTCCGAATTCTACACGCTTCGCGTGCGCGACCTTGACGATGGCAAGGAGCTCGCCGACCAGATTCCCGACACCGGCGGGTCAGGCGTCTGGAACGCCAGCGATGACGGCTTCTTCTACACGCGTCTCGATCCCAACCACCGCCCGTCCAAGGTGCTGTTCCATGCGCTTGGGCAAAGCCCGGACAGCGATCGGCTGATCTATGAGGAAACCGATCCCGGCTTCTTCATGAATGTCGACGGCACCCGCAACAACGAATGGATCATGATCGCCATCAACGATCACGAGACTTCGGAATACCGCCTGATGCGCGCCAGCGATCCGTTTGCTGAACCGAAACTGGTCTCGCCGCGCGAGATTGGCCTTCAATATGATCTGGAAGAAGGCGGCGACATCTTCTTCATCCTGACCAATGCCGACGGCGCCAAGGACTTCAAGATCATGACGGCGCCGGCGAGCGATCCGGTGCGCGCCAACTGGCAGGAACTGGTGCCGCATGAACCTGGCCGGCTGATCCTGTCGGTGATCGGCTTCAGGGACCACATGGTCCGGCTCGAACGCAAGGAAGGCCTGCCGCGCATCGTCGTGCGCGACCGCACCAGCGGCGAGGAGCATCTTTTGTCCCTCGACGAGGAGGCCTTCTCGCTCGGCCTGTCGGGTTCCTATGAGTACGACACCGAGATCATGCGCTTTTCCTACTCGTCGATGACGACGCCGGCCCAGGTGTTCGACTACAATATGCGCACCCGCGAGCGGGTGCTGCTCAAGACCCAGGAAGTGCCCTCCGGCCATGACCCGGACCACTATGTCACCAGGCGCCTGATGGCACCCGCCGCCGATGGCGAACTGGTGCCGATCTCGCTTCTGCACCACCGCGACACGCCGCTGGATGGATCCGCACCTTGCCTGCTTTACGGCTACGGCTCCTATGGCATCACGGTGCCGGCCGCGTTCAACACCAACTGGTTTTCATTGGTCGACCGCGGCTTCGTCTTTGCCATCGCCCACGTCCGCGGCGGCAAGGACAAGGGCTATGGCTGGTACGATGACGGCAAGCGGGCGCACAAGATGAATACGTTCACGGATTTCATCGCCTGTGCGCGCCACCTTGTTGCCGAGCGCTACACGGCGCATGACCGTATCGTCGCGCAAGGCGGCTCGGCCGGCGGCATGCTGATGGGCGCCATCGCCAACATGGCGCCGGACTGTTTTGGCGGCATCGTCGCCGAGGTGCCCTTCGTCGACGTGCTCACCACCATGCTCGACGCCAGCCTGCCGCTGACGCCGCCGGAATGGCCGGAATGGGGCAACCCGATCGCGTCCGCCGACGATTACCGAACCATCGCCGCCTACTCGCCCTACGACAATGTCGCCGCGCTCGACTATCCGCCGATCCTGGCGCTGGCCGGTCTCACCGATCCGCGCGTCACCTATTGGGAACCGGCCAAATGGGTGGCACGGCTGCGCGACCGCAAGAGCGGCGACAATCCCGTGCTGTTCAAGATCAACATGGATTCAGGCCACGCCGGCGCTTCCGGTCGGTTTTCGCGACTGGAGGAGATCGCCTATACTTATTCCTTTGCGCTGAAGGTGATGGGCAAGGCGCAGCTTACAGGAGAGATTAGCCAATGATCGATCTGTCCACATTGACAGCCTACATCGCGGTTGTGCTCGGCTTTGTCTTTATTCCAGGCCCAGCCACCCTCCTTACCGTCGCGCGGGCAACGAGTTCCGGAACGAAGGTGGGCATAGCGACCGGTGCCGGGATCGCAGCCGGCGACGTGGTTCACACCATCATGGCCATGGTCGGCATATCGGCGATCATCGCCACTTCGGCGGCGCTGTTCAGCATCGTAAAGTACATCGGCGCCGCCTACCTGGTTTATCTCGGCATTCGCGCGATCATCGAGAAAACACCGGCCAACCCGGCTGCCGGCGCGCTTGCCATCTCCGCCGGCAAAGCGTTTCGACAGGCTATCCTGACCGAAGTGCTCAACCCTAAGACCGCGCTTTTCTTCCTTGCATTCCTGCCTCAGTTCGTGCGGGCTGAAAACGGGTCGGTGATGCTTCAGTTGACCATACTAGGGGTCATCTTCGTCACGCTGGGTCTTCTCAGCACGGTGGTCTTTGCAGTCAGCGCCGGTCGGCTTGGCACTTTCCTGCGCCGGAATCCGAGGGTGCTCAAGTGGCAAGGCAAGATTTTCGGCGGCATCTACTGTGCTTTGGGCGTCCGTCTGGCACTGCAGCAACGCTGACGCGCAGCGAGGTGTCGGCACTGCGCTGCCGGCCGCCCACGGTCATCACTTTTTGATTTGCACATGATCCCGTCCGACGCTTCTGTTCCAGCTATGTGAAGTGGATTTTCCGCTCGCAATTGCAATGGCTGCGCGCTAACCAGTGCGCGGCTTCTCTGAGACCACCACAGCCCCAATCGCGTAAAGGTCCATTATGCTGCTCGTCGACGTCTATCTCGACAAATCGCCCATCCAGGGCATCGGCGTCTTTGCCAAGAACCGCATTCCCCGCGGCACGCGGATCTGGAAGCTGGATCCACGGTTCGACCGGCTCATCAAGGTCGAGACCTATGAGGGCGAGACCGGGCCGGTGAAGAGCTATCTCGACCGCTATTCCTATCCCGACAGGCGCGACCCGAACTACATCGTCTTCGAAGCCGACGATGCGCGCTACATGAACCATGCCGACGAGCCGAATTGCGACGTCTCCTCGCCCGAGGAGACCTTTGCGCTGCGTGACATCGCGCCCGGCGAGGAGCTGACCTGCAACTACAACCATTTCTTCGAGACGGGCTTCGACTTTCTGGGCGACCGCCACCCCCCATCCGACAACTGAGCGCGTCGCGCTTGATGAAAATCCTGTACCGCGCTTCAAGCTATTGTTTTAATGCATGTCGTTGTCCCAAAACCGCTGCGCAGTTCTGGGCGATATGCGTCAGTTCGCCTTCTTCTTGCGCGCCGGATAGCCGTTTGGATGCGGCGGTATCGCCTTGAGATAGGCGGCGATGGCCGCACGATCCCCTGCGGTCAGTTCGGCCATGTTCCTCTGCACGTCGACCATCGCGCCGCCGACGGAATCGAAATCGGGCGTGAAGCCGGTTTCGAGGTAATTGGCGATGTCGGCTTCGGACCAGTTGCCCATGCCGCCCTCGCCCGATGTGACGTTCGGCACGACGCCGCTGCCTTCGGCGGCCACGGCACCCGCCAGCCACTGGTTCCTTTTCGTCCCGCCCGCAAAGTCGCGCGGCGTGTGGCATTCGCCGCAGTGACCCGGCCCTTCGACCAGATAGCGGCCGGCGATCACCGGGGCAGGCGTGCTTTCGGGGAGCGAAACGACCGGCTGATCACTGAGATAAAGCAGTTTCCAAAGGCCGATACCGCGGCGGATGTTGAACGGGAACGTCAGTGAATTGCCAGGCGCTTTGCCGGAGACGGCCGGCAGCGTCTTCAGGAAGGCATAGAGATCGGCAATGTCGGCCGGTTTCATGCGTGCGTAGGACGCATAGGGGAACGCCGGATAGAAGTGTTCGCCTGATGGCGACACCCCTTTCAGCATGGCATTGGCGAGGTCTTCGACCGACCATGCGCCGATGCCGTCCTTGGGGTCCTGCGAAATGTTGGGCGGCACGAAAGTACCGAACGCCGTCTTGAGTTCGAGGCCACCCACCAGCTTAAGCCGCGCATCGCCCTGCGAACCCGGCTTTGCATGGCAGGAGGTGCAACCCCCGGCATAGAAAATGCGCTTGCCCCTGGCCGCATCGCCAGGGCCGAGCTTGGCCAGGGCCTCACTGTCGAGCCTCACCGGCGCCGACAGGACCCACCCTGCAACCGCGCCGACGCCGCCCAGAATGACCAGGGCGCCGACGAGTTTTTTCAGCCAGGGCATCGCCCGCTATCAGCCTTTTTTCACCCGGTAGGTCTGGTGGCAGGTGCCGCAATTGGACGCGATGGTGTCAAACTGCGTCTTCAACGTATCGACATCGGCAGGAGCGGCCGCGGCCGCGGCCTTGACGTCGGCGATAAATTTGTCGTTGGCGGCCTTGAAGCCGGCCATGTCTTCCCAGATCTTTGGCGCAGCCGTGGTGTCGCCTGTGTCGCTGCCGGCAGGGAACAACGCGTCGACGTCGACTTTCTCTGCATTCGCTTGCAATGCCTGCAGGGCCGTCAGCACAGCGGCGGCATCATAGGGCTCCTCGCCCTTGACCACCTTCGAAATGCCGCCGACGATCTTTCCACGTTCCTTCATCAGAGCCTGCCGATCGAGGATCGGGTCGGCAAAAGCCGCCGAACCAGCGAGGGCGAGCATTGAGATGGCGATGACAAGCTTTCTCATTCATTTGGCTCCGTGATGAAGGCATTTCGGGGATGAGGCGGTTTTGAGGACAAGACGTCAACGGATGCGACCGGGGGAATATTCCCTTCGCCTCGGATGATTTTGCTGCGCCACAGCAAAAGAAAAGCCCCGGGGATGCCGGGGCTTGGGAGATCGATCAGGACATCAAACTCGTCGCGCCCGAACGGACCCGAACGACTTGGCTTGAGTCCTTGTTTTCGTGCATGTCGTTGTCCCAAAACCGCTGCGCACTTTTGGGCGACATGCATCAGGCCTTTTCGTAGAGCTCTAGCACGTGATCCCAGTTGATCAGGCTGTCGACGAACGCTTCGAGGTATTTCGGCCGGGCGTTGCGATAGTCGATGTAATAGGAGTGCTCCCAGACATCGACGCCGAGGATCGGCGACGCGCCATGAACGAGCGGGTTTTCGCCATTCGGCGTCTTCGAGATCGCCAGCTTGCCGTCCTTGACCGATACCCAGGCCCAGCCGGAGCCGAACTGCGTCGTGCCGGCGGCGATGAAATCAGCCTTGAACTTGTCGTAGCCGCCGAGATCGCTGTCGACTGCCTTTTGCAGGGCGCCGGGCAATTTGTTGCCGCCGCCGCCCTTCTTCATCCATTTCCAGAAATGGATGTGGTTGTAGTGCTGGGCGGCATTGTTGAAGAGGCCGGCATTCTTGCCGAACGACTGCTTGACCACCTCTTCGACCGACAGATCGCCCATGCCGGCTTCTGTGGCGAGCTTGTTGCCGTTGTCGACATAGGCCTTGTGGTGCTTGTCGTGGTGATATTCCAACGTCTCTTTCGACATGTAAGGCTGCAAGGCCTCATAGTCGTAGGGCAGAGCGGGCAATTCAAAAGCCATGGGTAGTACTCCCTCGTGGAAAAATCCGGTGTCGATACCGGACTAAGATAGGTCTGGATTGAGCTGGAACAACTCCGGAATGAAGCGCCGGTTCCCTTTCTAAGCGGGTTGCGGAAAACTGTCACACGGTTTTCCGACAACGAACCGCGCAGCGACAAAAAGTCAGGCCGGACGCGTCAGCCAGCCGACGTCGAATGCGCCCAATCCCAATAGAGCTCGCGCGCTTTCTTGGCCACCGGCCCGGGTTGCAGGTTGCGATCCTCGATACGCGTGATCGGCACCACCTTGGAATGGTTTCCGGTCGAAAAGATTTCGTCCGCCTCCAGGAAATCCCGTATCGACAGCGTCCTTTCGGTGGTCTTGAAGCCATACTCGCCAAGCAGCGTCATGGTGCGTGAGCGGGTGATGCCGGACAGGAAGGTGCCGTTCGGCGCCGGCGTCAGCACATGGCCATCCTTGACCAGGAAGATGTTCGAGGTTCCGGTCTCGGCGACGTTGCCCAGCATGTCGAGCACCAGCGCGTTGTCGAACCCGCGCATCTTGGCTTCGAGAATGGCACGGCCGTTGTTGGGGTAAAGGCAGCCGGCCTTGGCGTTGGTCGGCATGGTTTCGATGGTCGGGCGCCGGAACGGCGACACGGTCACCGAAAAGCCGGTCGGCGGGATCATCGGCGATTCATAGAGGCAAAGGCAAAAACGGGTCGAGGCGGGATCGGCCGGCACGCCCATATAGCCGCCATGCTCGGCCCAATACATCGGCCTGATGTAGACGGCTGTCTTGCCATCGAACTTCTTCAACCCGTCCCAGGTCAGTCCGACGATCTTGTCGGGGGTCATGGACGGCTTGAGGCCGAGCGCAATTGCCGAAGAATTCACCCTGGCGGCATGGAGTTCCAGGTCGGGTGCGACGCCTTCGAACCAGCGGCCGCCGTCGAACACGCTGGTGCCAAGCCACATGGCGTGGCTGCGCGGCCCCAGAATGGCGACATTGCCCTCGTGCCAATCACCATCGACGAAAGTCCATGTCGCGGAAAGTGCCGCAGCCGCCAGTGTCATCGCGTTGTCCCGTTTCGATCGATCTCGTGTGACGGCTATTGGAAGATGCTTTGGCGGGCGCCGTCAACCTGCATCGCGGAGTTTTGTTGAGGCCAGCAACGGGCCGAAAATGCAATCAAAGCTTGCACCTTGTCGCGCCTCGCCTCAAAACTGTTGCCATGCAATACACCGCCTATGTTTTCGATGCCTACGGCACGCTGTTCGACGTACATGCCGCCGTGCGCCGTCATGCCGACCAGATTGGACCGGACGGCCAATTGTTGTCCGAAATCTGGCGCGCCAAGCAGCTCGAATATTCCTGGGTGCGCACGCTGATGGGCGCCTATGCCGATTTCTGGCAACTGACCGAACAGGCGCTTGATTTCGCCTTGCGCAAGGTTCCCTCGGCCGACCCCAGCCTCAAGGCGAAATTGCTGGATGCATACTGGCGGCTGGATTGCTATCCGGAAGTGCCGGCCATGCTCAAGGCGCTCAAGGCTTCGGGGGCGAAACTGGCGATCCTGTCCAACGGCTCGCCCGAAATGCTGCAGGCAGCGGTCAAGTCGGCCGCGCTCGATCAGGTTCTGGACGACATCTATTCCGTCGATACGGTGCGGCGTTTCAAAACCGATCCGGCGGTCTACGACATGGTCACAACCGGCTGGCGCCTCTACCCCAACGCGGTTTCCTTCCAGTCCTCCAATCGGTGGGACATCGCCGGCGCGACCAAATTCGGCTTCCGCACGGTCTGGATCAACCGTTCCGACCAGCCGGAAGAGTACCGGGACTTTCCGCCGGCCTTGATCCTGCCATCGCTCGAGGCGCTGGTGCCCGGCAGCTAGGTCGCGAAGCTGTGTCTGTGGCGCCACAGTGGCGGCGCAGTCACAGCTTC
Source organism: Mesorhizobium kowhaii (assembly GCF_003253745.1). GTDB lineage: Bacteria > Pseudomonadota > Alphaproteobacteria > Rhizobiales > Rhizobiaceae > Mesorhizobium > Mesorhizobium kowhaii. Next base: position 51,795 of record NZ_MZXV01000085.1, on the reverse strand, counting down.
GCCTTTGTTTGTCCACGTTCGGGCCAGAATCGGAACCGCCTATCGCGCCGGGTGTTGGTCAGATACCCACGCAGCGGTCGGCGAATTTATGCTTTGTTGCGATTTGAGACCTAAAGAAGGCAACCATGTCCATAACCGAAATCGAATCCTATCGCCTGAGCCGTCGCGGCTTTCTCAACGCCGCTGCATTGGGCGCCGCTTCGATCGCGGTTTCCGCATGCGCCACCACTGGACCGGAACCGGTCGAGCCGCCACCGCCAGCATATGTCGAGCAGCCGCTGCCCGACTATGCGACGATGTACGCGGCCGTCAGCGATGGCGGCTTCGACCTTCCGGCAATACCGTTCGAGAGGATCGATTCGCAGTTCCTGCGCCAGATCGTTCCCGATCCGACGGGACAGAAGCCCGGTACCATCATCGTCGACACGACCGGCCACCATCTCTATCTCGTGCGCCCTGGCGGCCAGGCGATCCGCTATGGTGTCGGTCTCGGCCGCGCAGGCTTCGAATGGTCCGGCGACGCCGTCGTCCAATGGAAGCAGAAATGGCCGAAGTGGACGCCGCCGGATGAAATGATCACCCGGCAGCCGGAACTGAAGCCATACAGCGCCGACAATGGCGGCATGCCGGGCGGGCTGAAGAATCCGCTCGGGGCGCGCGCCCTCTACCTCTTCCAAGGCGACGTCGACACGCTCTACCGCCTGCACGGCTCGCCGGAATGGAAGTCAATCGGCAAGTCGGTCTCGTCAGGCTGCGTGCGCCTGATGAACCAGGACATCATCGATCTCTACGACCGCGTGCCTTCGAAGACGCCGGTCATCGTGACCAGCGACGTCAGCCAGCCGATGGTGGCGACGGCCAACCGCCGGGCTATTCCGATCGACGCCGGCGTGCCGGACGGATCGGTCCTGCTCGGGCCGGTGAAAGAGATCACCAACTCGATCTTCTGATCTGCGAGGTGCGTGGCGAGGGTTTGCCATCTGCGGGGCTTCAGCTGATCTTCAACGGGCCAACATATCAAGTCAGGTGCTTGGTACCGGGCATGGGTTTCTGACGCGTGATAATCGCCCCGATGACGGCTGTTGACCCGAGAGGACCTATGTCTTGCGCACAGCGAATGGCCGCTATGCGCCGCATGTCGGTCATAACAACTGCTTTTCCGGCTTCTCGAAAGCGGACATTGCAGGATCCATCACCAACGTCGTACTCGCGCGCCATCAACGGACATTGATCGATGGAACCCACGGGCATTGCCCTCACAGCCAAAAGACGAGTCTATGTCTTGATCAGAGCAAGCCGGCGATCCAAAACGATGCGCTCTTAGTCGGGAAGGCCAGCCTTGCGGTAGCCTTCGACGAAGCGCTGGAGCACTTTCTCGTTGTCGAATGGCTGCGATGTTGCCCAGTGCCTGATGCTGAAATGGGGATCGTTCATCATGAAGAATTCCGCCTCCTGACGGGCTTCATCCAGGCGCCCGAGCTGCGCGAGGGCTGCCGCAAGCAAGCGCCGCGACGTGGTGCGGTAGGTTTCCGGCTTGCGCAAAGCCTCAACCGCGGATTGATAGTCGCCGAGCGCATAATAGGCTTGGCCTGCCATCCAATAGTACCATCCCGGGGGGTGCGGATTGAGCCGCAACGCCCGCTTCACGAATTCGACGCCCTTGACCGCGTCGCCCCTCAGGGTGATGAGATCCGAGCGTATCGCCCAGGCATCGGCATGATTAGGATCGAGCTTGAAGGTTGCCTCAAACTCGGCATCCGATTCCGCGTAACGCCGTTCGTGACCAAGTATGATGCCCAGCCCCCAGCGGTTCCCCGCATCGTTAGGGTCGAGCGCCACAGCCCGCTGCGCTTCCGCCAGCGCGCGAGGCTGGTTGGTTTGCTTCGGCTCGTTCCAGAACAGCCAGCCGAGCCAAAGATTGAGGGCCAGCAAGCTATGTGCCTCGGCATAGTCAGGATCGAGTCCGATCGCCTTTTCCAGGAGCATGCGCGCTTCCCGCGTGCCTAACCCGGTCTGAAAACTGACGCCGCGGGCTCGTACGCAAAGGTCATAGGCTTCGAGACTCGTCGGCCGTTTGCGCGCCGGCTGTCCGGCCAATCGGCCGACAAGGGCTTCGACGATCTTGGCCGTGACCTCGTCCTGCACTGCAAAGATGTCCTCGAGGCTGCTGTCGTAGCGTTCGGCCCAGATATGATCGCCGCCAATCGCGTCGATCAGCTGCGCATTGATGCGCACGCGCGCCGCGGCGCGCCGGGCGCTGCCTTCAACCACATAGCGCACCCCAAGATCACGCGCGGTCAAGCGCACATCGACCGACCGCCCCTTGTAAGCAAAGGTTGAGTTGCGCGCGATGACGAAGAGGCCGGCTGAGCGAGACAGGTCGGTGATCAGGTCTTCGGTCAAGCCGTCGACAAAGGTTTCCTGCTCCGGATCGTTGCTCATGTTGGTGAATGGCAAGACCGCGATCGAGGGCTTGTCGGGCAATACGAGCGATGGCAGTCGGCCGACCGGAGCGGCTCTCGGAACGTCCAGGTTCACGCGATAGCAGTATATCGGCTCGGCTATATTCTTCACCCGCTGCTCGCCCATGGGCTCGAACGCAAACGCCAGCTTCTGCCTGACCTCCTTAGACACCTTCTCCGAAACGCAGATGCCACCGGGCTCGGCGAGTTGTTGGAGACGCGACGCCACGTTCACGCCCTCGCCATAGCGATCGTCCCCTTCGACGATCACTTCTCCAAGGTTGATTCCGATCCGGACTTCGAAGCGCTGGTCTTCGGCGACGCTCGCGTTACGCTCAGCCATGCCGCGCTGAAGCGTGACCGCGCATTCGACCGCATCCACCACGCTGCCGAACTCCGCCAGCAGGCCGTCTCCCATCAGCTTGAAGATTCGCCCGTGTCGAGTCGCGATTTCCGGCTCGAATAGCTCTTTGCGGCCACGTTTCAGCCGGTCGAAGGTGCCCGCTTCATCCGCCTCCATGAGCGCCGAGTACCCGACAACATCGATGGCAAGGATTGCAGCGAGCTTCCGCTCCATCTTGAGCCTCAGTAAAGATTCAGGACTCGCAAGCCGCAGGTCAGAGGCAGGCAGGACCGGCGCCTCCGGCCTTACCGGGCTATGATACCACAGATCACGCCTCTTGAGACTATGGCTCGCGCGACGCCCCGGCTCTCCTGCCGCAGCGCCACTGACGCGCGTCCGACCCATCCCGCTGCTTGTTCGCAGCAGTGCCCGCGCAAACGGATCATGACCCCTTTGCGCCGCATGTCGGCCGATGAGGGCGCCTTTGCCACTGCTTAAATGCAGACATCGCCGATGGCGAAGCTGTAGATCGAGGTTGCGCCATTGAACGCGCCATTCGCTGTTTCGATCGCAAACGACCGGAGTCGAGTCGTTGCAGACTTCGACAGTGTGTGTCGAACGGGTTGTCGTTAGCGGCAGACGGTCGCAAGCGACCTTATGGCGGCAAACCTGCTTCCCTTAGCAAGCGGCCAAGCTCCGTAGACTTCTCGGGATCGCGGTAATACTCGCGACTGGTGAAGGCGGAGGCCGTGAGATCTGGCTTGCCGACCACCAGCGGCTGACACTGGCCACCGACGTCGAGGTCTACTTCTGCGATCCGCGATCTCCCTGGCAGCGCGGCTCGAATGAAAACACCAACCGACTGCTGCGCCAATATCTGCCACGTGGCACCGACCTATCCCTGCACAGCCAGGCAAAGCTCAGCGCCATCGCGCGGCAGCTCAACGAACGCCCAAGAAAGACCTTGCTCTATAAGACCCCTGCGGAGAAGTTCGCTGAGTGTGTTGCAGCGATCGGTTGAACCCGCCGCCCACTGCGGTCATTCGAAAACTGGCCGCGGATGACCGCTTCTGGCGTAGCTGCCGCTTCTCACCGCCCCCGCGACAAGCTCCCCAATATCCCGCGCACGATGGCGCGTCCCACAGACGAGCCCACCGAGCGTACCACCGACTTGATTGCGGCCTCGGCCACCGTCTGCCGATTGGACGGGCGCGGCGCCGGCGCGCGCCTGCCACCGGGTTGCGGTGCCGGATCGTCGTTGCCGAAGCCGGGAATGGTCCAGCGCGAGCGGCCGCTGTCGGCCTGCTGCGCCTGCTCTTCGGCGTCCTGCGCCTCCTTGGCCTTTTTCCGCAGCATCTCGAAAGCCGATTCGCGATCGACGACCTGGTCGTACTGACCGGCGACCGGGCTTTCCTGGATCAGCTTTTGTCGCTCGGCGGGCGTGATCGGCCCAAGGCGCGAGGCGGGCGGGCGGATCAGCGTCCGCTGCACCATGGACGGAACGCCCTTGGTTTCGAGCGTCGAGACCAGCGCCTCGCCGGTGCCGAGCTGGGTGATCGCGGTGGCACAATCGAAGTCGGGATTCGGCCTGAAGGTTTCGGCCGCGGTCTTCACCGCCTTCTGCTCGCGCGGCGTATAGGCGCGCAGTGCGTGCTGCACCCGGTTGCCGAGCTGGGCGAGAACGGTTTCTGGAACATCCAGCGGGTTTTGCGTAACGAAATAGACGCCGACGCCCTTCGAGCGGATCAGGCGGACCACCTGCTCGACCCGGTCGATCAGCACTTTCGGTGCGTCCTCGAACAGCAGATGCGCCTCGTCGAAGAAGAACACCAGCTTCGGCCTGTCGGGATCGCCAACTTCCGGCAGCACCTCGAACAGCTCCGACATCAGCCACAACAGGAAGGTCGCGTAGAGCCGCGGATTCATCATCAGCTTGTCGGCGGCAAGCACGCTGATGGCGCCTCGCCCGTCACGGGTGATGCGCATGATGTCGGCGATGCGCAATGCCGGCTCGCCAAAGAAATGCGCCGCACCCTGCTGCTCCAGAACCAGCAGCGTGCGCTGGATGGCTCCGACGGAAGGCTTCGTCACATTGCCGTAGCGCGAGCCCAGCTCGTCGGCGCGCTCGGCGATGTTGGCCAGCAGCGCCTGCAGGTCCTTCATGTCCAGAAGCAGCAGGCCTTCCTCGTCCGCCAGGCGGAAGGCGATGTTCATGATGCCTTCCTGAGCCTCGGTCAGGTTCATCAGGCGCGACAAAAGCAACGGCCCCATTTCAGAGACAGTGGCGCGGATCGGATGGCCCTGCTCGCCGAACAGATCCCAGAAAATGACCGGGAATTCCTGGAAGTCATAGGGGTCGAGCTTGACCTGTTCAGCCCGCTTGACGAGGAAATCCTGCGCCGTGCCCATCATGGCGATGCCGGACAGGTCGCCCTTGATGTCGGCGCAGAACACCGGCACGCCGGCATTGGAAAAACCTTCGGCCAGGATCTGCAAAGTGACGGTCTTGCCGGTACCGGTGGCACCGGTCACCAGGCCGTGACGGTTTCCATATTGCAGCAACAAATGCTCGGCACGCTGATAGCTGTCGTCGGGCTTGCGGCTGGCGCCGATGAAAATGCTGGTGTCGTCAGCCATATGTCCGGTCTCCGCAGACTGATGTGTTTAAAGCCAGTGGCCTTGCCGCAGGTATAGTGAGGCCCTTGCACAGCGACAATGCCAATCGTTCAAGTGGGGGCCAATCGTCCAAATCGGGGCCAATCGTCCAAATCCAGCCCAGTCGTCCAAATCGGGTTTTTGGAACTTGCGGATTTTGCCGGTGTTTGGCAATCGTTCATGGTTCGTCCATGCGAGGCTACCTATATCTGATGGATTGAATTCCGACCTTGAAAGCGCATTGCATTGCGATATCGGACCGGGGACCGTAGACTGAGCTGCTCCAGGCTGTTGCGGTCGCATGAAAACGAGGAAGACGGATGGGCGCCGGAGCCTTGATCCAGGACGTTGAACCAGAGAACGCCGAGCGCCAGCGATGGCTGGCCCTGGCGGAAAAGGCGTTGGCCGGCGCATCCTTCGAGGAAAAGCTGGTCTCGCATACCGACGACAACATCCGCATCGAACCGCTCTACGAGCGCAGCATCGCAGCGGAACCAACCGTGCGCGCAAACCCGAAATCGCCCTGGATCGTCAGCCAGCGCATCGATGATCCGGATATCGACCGCGCCAGAGCCCAGGCCCTGGAGGATGTGGCGCAAGGCGCGACGGGATTGTCGCTTGTCTTCGAAGGCGCGCCGAACGCGTTCGGCTACGGCCTGCCGAGGACGGCGCAGGCGCTGGAGACGGTGCTGGACGGCGTGCCGCTCAACCGCATCCAGGTCCGCATCGATGCCCACCCCTGGAGCCGCGCCGTGGCCGACTGGCTGGTGGCGTTCCTGAGCAAGCGCCGTTCGGACCCGGCAAAGCTCAACCTCTCCTTCGGCATCGATCCGGCGGCGATCTTCGCCGGCACCGGCCGGCTGCGCATGTCGATCGAGGCGCTGCAGGCCTCGATGCCGCAGTCGCTGGCGCATTTCTTCTCGATGGGCGTTCCGGGCGTGCTCTTGGAGGCGGACGGGCGCGTGTTCCACAATGCCGGCGCCACGGAGGCGCAAGAGCTTGGCATCATGCTGGCTTCGGCGGTCTCCTATCTCAGAATGTTCGAGACGGCGCGACAGCCGCTTGTCTATGCCGCACCCCATATCGGCTTTGCGCTCAGCGTCGACCAGGACCAGTTCCTGTCGGTGGCCAAGGTCAGAGCGCTGCGCAGGCTCTGGGCACGGCTGCAAGAGGCCTGTTCGATCCCCAATTCCACCGCCAATATCCATGCCGAGACGTCGTTTCGCATGATGACGGCCATGGATCCGGAGACCAACATCCTGCGCACCACAATTGCCTGCTTTGCCGCGGCATCCGGCGGCGCCGATTCGATCTCCATCCTGCCGCACACGATCGCGCATGGCTTGCCGGCGGGTTTTGCCCGTCGCGTTGCCCGCAACGCGCAGCTGATCATGGCCAATGAAAGCCATATCGATCATGTCGCCGATCCTGCCTATGGTTCCGGCGGCGTCGAAGCGCTGACCGCGGAACTGTGCGAGAGGGCCTGGGCGGAACTGCAGACAATCGAGGCCGAGGGCGGCGTCTTGTCCAGCCTTCAGGACGGACATATCCAGAAGCGCGTTCACGCCGCGGCGGCGCGGCGCAACGCGGCCTACCAGGCTGGCGAGCGGACCATCATCGGCACCACGCTCTACCCGTTGAAAAGCGAACGCCCGGTCGAGACGCTGGCAGCGGAACGGCGGCCCGCCTTCAACGAAGGCGTTGCCGTCTGCGAAGCCCTGTTTCCGGTCCGCATCGACCAATCGATCGGAGCCGTCTCTTGATCCCTGATTTCAGCCAGATCGGCTGGGTGCCGCCACGCCGCGCACCGGTCGAGGTCAAAGGCCAGCGGACGACGCCGGAAGGCCTTGTCGCCAAGCATCTGTACAATCAAAGCGACCTCAAGGGCCTGCCGCATCTCGACACCTATCCGGGCCTGCCGCCCTTCGTGCGCGGCCCCTACCCCACCATGTACGTCCAGCAACCCTGGACGATCCGGCAATATGCCGGTTTCTCGACGGCGGAGGAGTCCAACGCTTTCTACCGGCGCAATCTTGCCGCCGGCCAGAAGGGACTGTCGGTCGCCTTCGATCTCGCCACGCATCGCGGCTATGACAGCGACCATCCGCGTGTCGCCGGCGATGTCGGCATGGCGGGCGTCGCCATCGATTCCATTCTCGACATGCGGCAGCTCTTCGACGGCATTCCGCTCGGCGACATGACCGTGTCGATGACCATGAACGGCGCGGTGCTGCCGATCATGGCGCTTTACATCGTCGCGGCTGAAGAACAGGGCGTTGCGCAAAAGGATCTGGCCGGGACCATTCAGAACGACATTCTGAAGGAGTTCATGGTCCGCAACACGTACATCTATCCGCCAAAACCCTCGATGCGGATCGTTTCGGACATCTTCTCCTATACGTCGAAGCACATGCCGAAGTTCAATTCGATCTCGATCTCCGGCTATCACATGCAGGAGGCCGGCGCGACGGCCGACCTGGAGCTCGCCTATACGATCGCCGACGGCATCGAATATGCCCGCGCCGGCGTTGCGGCGGGCCTCGATATCGACCGCTTCGCGCCGCGCCTGTCCTTCTTCTGGGCGATCGGCATGAACTTCTTCATGGAAGTCGCCAAACTCCGTGCGGCACGCCTGTTGTGGGCAACCCTGATGGAGAAGAATTTTTCGCCCAAGGACGAGCGCTCGCTGTCATTGCGCACCCATTGCCAGACCTCGGGCTGGTCGCTGACGGCGCAGGACCCTTACAACAACATCATCCGCACCATGATCGAGGCGATGGCGGCGACGCAGGGGCATACGCAGTCGCTGCACACCAATTCCTTCGACGAGGCGATGGCGCTGCCGACCGACCATTCGGCACGGATCGCCCGCAACACCCAATTGATCCTGCAAAAGGAATCCGGCACCACGCGCATCATCGACCCGTGGGGCGGTTCGGCCTATCTTGAACGGCTGACGCATGATCTGGCGGCGCGTGCGCTTGCCCACATCGAGGAGATCGAGGCGCTCGGCGGCATGGCCGCCGCGACCGAACAAGGCATTCCCAAACTGCGCATCGAGGAAGCGGCGGCACGCACGCAGGCGCGCATCGATTCGGGCGAGCAGATGCTGGTCGGCGTCAATGCACATCGCCCCGCGACCGACATCGAGGTCGACGTGCTGAAGATCGACAATGCCGAAGTCAGGGCGCGGCAATTGTCGAAGCTGCAACGCCTGAAAGGCACACGCGATGTCGGCGCGGTCGAAAGCGCGCTCGATGCGCTGACCCGTGCCGCGGAAGGCAATGAAAACCTGCTGGAGTTCGCCATCCGCGCCGCGCGCGCCAATGCCACGGTCGGCGAGATCTCGTTCGCCTTGGAAAGAACCTTTGGCCGCCATGTCGCAACGGTCCAGACGATCTCCGGCGTCTACCGCAAGGCACTCGGCGACAATTCCGTGGTCGAGGGGCTGCAGGACAAGCTTGAAGCCTTTGAGAAGAAATCCGGCGGCAAGCCGCGCATTCTCGTTGCCAAGATGGGACAGGACGGCCACGACCGTGGGCAAAAGGTCATCGCCACTGCCTTCGCCGATCTCGGCTTCGACGTCACCGTTGGGGCGATGTTCCAGACACCGGATGAGATCGCCAGGCTGGCGGTCGCGCGGGACGTTCATGTCATCGGCGCCTCGTCGCTGGCCGCGGGGCACCTGACGCTGATCCCCGAATTGCGTGACGCGCTGAAAAAGCTCGGTCGCGGCGACATGCTGATCGTGGCCGGCGGCGTCATCCCGCCACAGGACTACGACGCGGTGCTGCAAGCGGGTGCGGCGGAAATCTTCCCGCCGGGCACGGTCATTCCGGAAGCGGCGGATCGCTTGCTGGATCGACTGCTGAAGGCCTAACGGGGCCTGTTATAATATCTGTTGCAACGCATGCTGATTGCGTTATAATTGGCGTTGCAACAGGATATCCATCATGAACACCACCATTCGCAAGATCGGCAATTCCGAAGGTGTGATCCTGCCCAAGGAAATTCTCGACCGCCTGAACATGAAGACAGGCGATCAGCTCCAGATTGTCGAAACGGACAAGGGTATTGCTCTTGAGCCGGTGGACGACAGTTTCGAGCGGCAGATGGAAGCTGCTCGTAAGGTCATGGACAAGTACAAGGTCGCACTTCAGAAACTCGCCGAATGAGCTGGGAGTTTCTGTCACGTCGCGTGGTCGAAGCGATGCATACGGAGCAATTGCGCAGGCATGGCGGAGCGCAAGGTTTGAGAGATGAAAACGCTCTCGAATCGGCGCTCGCCCGCGCTGAAAACAAGGCGAACTATGAAGACCCATCGGTCGAGAATCTCGCCGCTGCCTATGTCTTTGGCATTGCCAGAAATCATGCCTTCGTCGACGGTAACAAGCGTACTGCTATCGTGGCGGCCGGCGCATTTTTGATTGTGAACGGCCATGTCCTGACAGCCGACAACGGCACGCTTTACGAATTCGTCATGGCCGTCGCTTCCGGCGAAATCGATGAAGCCGGAGCCGCGGCTTTCTTCCGCGACCATGTCGTCAAGCTCGAGGACTAGCTGTCGGAGAGCTTGACGATTTCCCATTCCTTGCCGTTGACCACAGCCACGTCGCCGACCTTCTTGCCGAACAGGGCGACGGCCATCGGCGACACATGGGAAATGGTGCCCTTGGCCGGGTCGGCCTCGTCCTCGCCGACGATTTTCCAGTGCACCTTCCTGCCGTCATCGCCCTCAAGTGTGGCGCCCATGCCGAAGCGCATCAGGTCGCTGTTCGGTTCCGGCACCGATAACTCGGCGCTTTCGCGCCGGGCGGTCCAATAGCGCAGGTCGCGCGACACCACCGCGATGCGCTCGCGGTCCGCCTTCCGCTCGGCTTTGGCCAGTATGTCGCGCAGATCGGCGAGATTCTCTTCGATCATCGCCAGGCCGCGCTCCGTCACCAGGTTGCGGTGCTGGCTGATCGGCCGCTCGCCAACGCCGGCGATGGCGTTTTCGCTGTCTTCCTCGCGCGTGAAAGCTCTGCTCATCCGTTGAACTTAGGCGCGGAGAGGCTGCTCGACAAGCCATTGTCGCTGCGCCGGTGAGGAGCGCCAGTACGTCTGGCACGATTCCTGCGGTGTCGGGGTTGAACGCCAGGACCCTGTGCCGATGTTGAACAGACGAAAGCTGCTAACCGGAACCGCCGGCTTTGCCGTCATGGGCCTTTCGCTTGGCAGAGCGGCGGCCGCCAGCCTGACCGGCATCGAGAAAGCCTCCATGCGCGGTTCGATCAACGCGACTGAACTTGGCGTCTCACCTGGCACCTTTGATGATCAGAGCAAGGCCTTCGCCAAGCTGCTGCGCGGCGCCAACGACCGCGACATGCCGGTGTTCCTGCCGCCCGGCACCTATGTGGTGTCCAACCTGTCGCTGCCCGGCCGTGTGCGTCTTTCCGGCGTGCCGGGCGCAACGCGGATCGTCTATGGCGGTGATGGTCACCTGTTCATGGCCGAACAGGCCGACCATATCGAACTCAGCGGGCTGGTCTTCGATGGCAGCAACCGCTCGATGGGCGACTACGCGCAAGGATTGCTCGATCTGCGCCGGGTCGCGCACCTCGTCGTCGACAATTGCCAGATAACCGGCAGCGCCAAGAACGGATTGGCGCTGGAACACGCGGCGGGCCGGGTCGAGCGCTCGGACATTTCGGGGGCTGCCGATGCCGGCATCTATTCGGTCGAGGCTGATGGGCTGGAAATCACAGGCAACACCATCTCCGACTGTGCCAATGGCGGCATCCTGGTGCACCGCTGGCAGGCGGCGGAAGACGGCACAATGGTCACCGGCAACCGCGTCGAGCGCATCCAGGCGCGCAGTGGCGGAACCGGGCAGAACGGCAATGGCATCAACGCCTTCCGGGCCGGCAATGTCGTCATCTCTGGCAACATCGTCTCGGACTGCGCCTTCTCGGCGATCCGCGCCAACAGCGCCAGCAATCTGCAGATATCAGGCAACACCTGCTCGCGCTTGGGCGAGACCGCGGTCTATTCGGAATTCTCGTTCGAAGGCGCCATCATCAGCAACAACATCGTCGATGGCGCCGCCAACGGAATCTCCATCGTCAACTTCAACGAAGGTGGCCGCATGGGTGTCTGCTCGGGCAACATCGTGCGCAATCTGTTGACCAGCGGCCCCTACCCCGCAGACCCGCCCGGCTTCGGCGTGGGCATCGGCGTCGAAGCCGACACGACCGTTTCCAACAATGTCATCGAGAACGCGCCGCTCTATGGCATGCAGATCGGCTGGGGGCCGTATCTGCGCAATGTCGTCGCCACCGGCAACATCATCCGCAAGGCTGGAACCGGCATCGTCGTCAGCGTGGTCGATGGCGCCGGTACGGCCGTCATCTCAGACAACGTCATCGATGGTGCGCTGAACGGCGCCGTCGTCGGCCAGCGCTGGGCCGAGCCGGCGACAGGCGATCTGACATCGTCGGACAAGAGCGGTTATGCGCACCTGACCGTCGAGCGCAATCACGTCAGCTGAGTGCCGCCGTCGGCCTGAGCGCCCCGACCTTGGCGCCGTTCCGGCTTTCAATCGGAGCGTTGGCCAGTTCGAGTAGCTTCGCCGCCAGGGCCTCATCCGCGTGCAGCAGCCTGGCAATGACGGCGGCAACCATGGCTTCGCCAGCGCGGCCGGCACCATCATCGCATTTGAGCGCGATGCCGAGGCCAAGCTCGGGGAGTGCCGCGCAATAGACGCCTTCGGCGCCGCCTTTTGCAAAAATCCGCCCGGGTGCAGCCTCCATCAAAGCGACATCGGCACGGCCGGTGCCGGCGACAAAGAACGGTTCTGCCATGCAGGCGGCCAGCAGACGCCTCGCGGCCCTGGCTCGCTCGGGACCAAAACCATTTGTCGTGGCCATGCGGGCAAAGCCTAGGGCGAAGCTCCTGAGCGGCACCGCGTAGGTCGGGATCGAGCAGCCATCGGTCGCTCGTTCATCGGCACCATGGACAGCGCCCGTCACTGCCTGCATGGCGTCGCGCACCATCTCCTGCAAGGCGTGCTCCGGCTTGACATAGCCGCGGTGCGCAATGCCTGCGTGGACGCAGGTGCAGAGGAAGCCGGAATGCTTGCCGGAGCAGTTGTTGTGCAATGCGTTCGGCGAACCGCCGGCGCGGGCAAGCGAAATCTCCGAGTCATGATTGGAGGGCCAATGCGCGCCGCATTCGAGCGCTGACCCGTCCAATCCGGCCCTGGCCAGCATGGATCGCGCCAGTTCGACATGCGCGGGCTCGCCCGAATGGGAGGCACAGGCAAGCGCCAGTTCGCGGTTGCCAAAGCCATAGGCATCGGCCGTGCCGCTTTCGACCAGCGGCAATGCCTGGATCGCCTTGACCGCGGAGCGCGGAAACACCGGCTTCGAGGTGTCGCCGATCTCCAGGACCGGCTTGCCATCGGCATCAAAGACCGCGACAGCACCGCGATGGGCGCTCTCGACGATCGCGCCGCGCAAGACTTCGATCAGAACCGGATTTGTCATGGCCACCCCGTAAAAATACGGGCTGCTTCTACCTGATCCGGTCCAATATTGAAACGTAGTTGGCGACGGCAGCACCACCCATGTTGAAGATGCCACCAAGTTTTGCGCCCGGCACCTGGATGCCGCCGGCTTCGCCAACAAGCTGCATGGCGGTCAAAACATGCATGGAGACGCCTGTGGCGCCGATCGGATGGCCCTTGGCCTTCAACCCACCTGATGGATTGACCGGCAGGCGGCCATCCCTGGCGGTCTCGCCGCTCATGGCGAGCTTCGCCCCCTCGCCCGGCTTGGCCAGGCCCATCGCCTCATACTCGATCAGTTCGGCAATGGTGAAGCAGTCATGCGTCTCGACGAAGGACAGATCGTCGAGCGTCACGCCGGCATTCTTCAGCGCACGAGTCCAGGCCTGTTCGCAGCCTTCGAAGGTCAGGATGTCGCGCTTCGACATCGGCAGGAAATCCTGCACATGCTCGTTGGCGCGGAAGGCAACGGCGCGGCGCATCTTCAGTGCGGTCGCGGTGTCGGCAAGGATAAGGGCGGCGGCGCCGTCGGAGACCAGCGAGCAGTCGGTGCGCTTCAGCGGACCGGCAACGAAGGGGTTCTTTTCGCTTTCCTGGCGGCAGAACTCATAGCCGAAATCCTTGCGCATCTGCGCATAGGGATTGTCGACGCCGTTCTTGTGGTTCTTGGCGGCGATCATCGCCAGCGCGTCCGACTGGTCGCCATAGCGCTGGAAATAGGCCTGCGCGATCTTGCCGAAGACGCCGGCGAACCCCGCCGGTGTCTCGCCGTCCTCAGGCAGATAGGAAGCCTTGAGCAGGTTCTTGCCGATCTCGGGTCCGGGCGTCGTCGTCATCTGCTCGGCACCGACCACCAGCACGATGCGGGCGGCATTGGCGTCGATAGCGCGGATGCCTTGCCTGACCGCCGCCGAACCGGTGGCGCAAGCGTTCTCGACGCGCGTCGCCGGCTTGAAGCGCAGCCGGTCGTCGGCCTGAAGCACCAGGCTGGCGGTGAAATCCTGCGCCGAAAAGCCGGCGTTGAAGTGGCCGAGCACGATCTCGTCGACCTCGTCCGGCCCGATACCGGCATGGTCGAGTGCGTCGGTCGCCACCTTGACGATAAGATTTTCGAGCGTCTCGCCCTCAAGCTTGCCGAAACGCGAATGCGCCCAGCCAACGATGCATGCGGTCATGGCGGTCTCCATCCTTGGCGCCAGCCTATCATGTGGGCTCATGGCGCACTTCGCCTTTATTGTTCAAATATAAACAATCATGCCCGCGCCTGGAAGGGCCGGAACCGGACAATCGCTTGGTACAGGCGGAGCCGGTGTCGATTTTTTTGTTGATTGACCCGTCAATAAAAAATAATCCTGCTTCAAAGGACCATAGCGAGATGCCGAAAGTCGGAATGGAACCCCTGCGCCGCAAGGCGCTCATCGACGCGACGATCTCGGCGATCGGCGAACGCGGCTCGCTCGACGTGACCATGTCCGAGATCGCTGGCCGCGCCGGCGTGTCCTCGGCCCTTGCCCATCATTATTTCGGCGCCAAGGACGAATTGCTGCTGGCGACGATGCGCCACATTCTGGCCGAACTGACCACCGACACGCGGCGCGCCCTTGGTGCAGCCAGCAGCCCGCGCGAGCGCGTTTCGGCGGTCGTGGCCGTCAACTTCTCCGACCTCCAATTCCAGCCGGAAACCATCGCCGCCTGGCTCGCCTTCTATGTCGAGGCGCAGAAATCGGCGGCGCTGCGCCGGCTGCTCAAGGTCTATGCGCGGCGCCTGCACTCCAACCTGTTGAGCGGGCTGACCGGCATCTTGCCGAGAGCCAAGGCCGATCGCGTCGCCGAGGCGACCGCGGCGCTGATCGACGGGCTCTATATCAGGCGCGCCCTGAAGGACGGCGTGCCCGACGCCGCGACCGCGATCGCGCTGGTCGAGGACTATCTCGAAACGAAACTTGGTGGGCGACAGACACAGTGACAACCAAGCGAGCCAATTTCCTGATCGTCATGGTCGATCAACTCAACGGTACGCTGTTCCCGGATGGGCCGGCGGACTTCCTGCACGTGCCGCATCTCAAGGCACTGGCCGGCCGCTCGGCGCGCTTTGCCAACAACTACACCGCATCGCCGCTTTGCGCGCCGGGCCGGGCCTCGTTCATGAGTGGGCAGCTACCGTCGCGCACCGGGGTCTATGACAATGCCGCCGAATTCGTGTCGTCGATCCCGACCTTCGCCCATCATCTGCGCGCCGCCGGCTACTACACCTGCCTGTCGGGCAAGATGCATTTCGTCGGACCGGACCAGTTGCACGGTTTCGAGGAGCGGCTGACCACCGACATCTATCCGGCCGATTTCGGCTGGACGCCGGATTACCGCAATCCCGGCGAGCGCATCGAATGGTGGTATCACAATCTGGGCTCGGTGACCGGCGCCGGCGTTGCAGAGACCACCAACCAGATGGAGTATGACGACGAGGTCGTGTTCCTGGCCACGCAGAAACTCTATGAGCTTTCGCGCGATCAGGACGATGCGAACCATCGGCCCTGGTGCCTCACCGTTTCGCTGTCGCACCCGCACGATCCCTATGTCGCGCGCAAGCAGTACTGGGATCTCTACGAACACTGCCAGGCGCTGGACCCGGAAACCGGGTTCATCGCACATGACGAGCAGGACACGCATTCGCAGCGGCTGTACCACGCCAGCGATTATCCGTCTTTCGAGATCACTGCTGAGCAGGTGCGTCGTTCCCGGCGCGGCTATTTCGCCAACATCTCCTATGTCGATGACAAGCTCGGCGAGCTTCTGGACGTTCTGCGGCGAACGCGCATGCTCGACGACACCATCATCCTGTTCTGCTCGGACCATGGCGACATGCTCGGCGAGCGCGGCCTGTGGTTCAAGATGAGCTTCTTCGAGGGCTCGGCGCGGGTGCCGCTAATGATCGCCGGCAAAGGCGTTCGCGCCGGGCTGATCGAGGCGCCGGTCTCCAATCTCGACGTGGCACCGACGCTTTGCGACCTCGCCGGCATCGACATCGGTGCGATCGCGCCGTGGACCGACGGCCAGTCGCTGCTACCCCTCACCAATGGCGGGCAGCGCACCGCGCCTGTGTTGATGGAGTATGCCGCCGAGGGTTCCTCCGCGCCCCTGGTGGCGATCCGTGACGGCAGATACAAGTTCGTCCATTGCGAGCTCGACCCGCCGCAACTGTTCGATCTCGAAACCGACCCGCTCGAGCGAGACAATTTGGCTGAGGATCCGGCCAATGCGGGCTTGGTGGCGGCATTCATGAACAAGGTCCGGGCGCGCTGGGACATGGCTGGCTTCGACGCCGCCGTGCGCGAAAGCCAGGCGCGCCGCTGGGTCGTCTATCCCGCGCTGCGCAACGGCGCCTACTACCCCTGGGATTTCCAGCCGCTGCAAAAGGCGTCGGAACGCTACATGCGCAATCACATGAACCTCGACAATCTCGAGGAGAGCAAACGGTATCCACGAGGCGAATGATGGCAGACCTTCTCGTCCCCTCCCTCGACCATCTCAAGCAGGCCTATGCCGTCACCTCGCGGGCGACACAGATCACGCCGCTGCTGGAATCGGCAGCCCTGGCCAGGGAGACCGGTGCGGCCCGCGTCTTCATCAAGCCGGAATCTCTGCAATGGGCTGGATCGTTCAAGATACGCGGCGCCTATTGGCGGCTGAAGCAGCTTTCAGCCGACGAGGCGAAGAAGGGCGTCGTCGCCTATTCCTCAGGCAATTTCGCGCAAGGGCTGGCAGCGGCCGGCCAGGCGCTTGGCATTCCGGTCACCATCGTGATGCCGATCGACGCACCCGCCGCCAAGCGCGACGCCACGGCAGGCTATGGCGCCCGCGTCGTGCTGACCGACCACGGCGAGCGTGCGCGTGAGGAAGTCGCCGCCGCCAAGGCGCGCGAGATCGCCGAGACCGAGGGGCTGGCTTTGCTGCATCCGTTCGACGATCCGGAGATCGTCGCCGGCCAGGCGGGCGCCGGCCTCGAAGCGCTCGACCAGCTTGCCGCCAAGGACGCCAGCGCTGACCTTTTGTTCTGCTCGGTCGGCGGCGGTGGACTGATCGGCGGCGTTTCGCTCGCCTTCCACTATCTGTCGCCGGCCACCGAGATCATCGGCGTCGAGCCGGAAGGTTTCAATGGCATGGGCTCGTCGCTGGCGCATGGCAGCATCGAGACGATGCCGATCTGCCCGAAGTCGATCTGTGACGGGTTGATGTCGCGACGGCCGGGCGACGCGCCGTTCGCGGCGGTCAAGACCGCCGGCGTTCGCGGCATCACCGTCGACGATCAATCGGTGCGGCAAGCCATGCGGATCGCCTTCGAGCGCATGAAGCTGGTGCTCGAACCGTCGGGAGCCGCCTCGCTGGCGGCGCTGCTCGGCGGCAAAGTGGATGTAAAGGGCAAGACCGTGCTCGTGATGGCAACTGGCGGCAACGTTTCGCTCGCCGATTTCATTACGCATATGAACGATGGGCGCATATGAACCATGCTTGAAGCGGATTTCGTCATCATCGGCTCCGGCTCGGCCGGCTCGGCCATGGCCTATCGACTGTCCGAGGACGGCAAGCATTCGGTGATCGTCATCGAATTCGGTGGCACCGATATCGGACCATTGATCCAGATGCCGTCGGCGCTGTCGATCCCGCTCAACATGAACCTCTACGACTGGGGCTTTGCCAGCGAGCCGGAGCCGCATCTCGGCGGCCGCGTGCTGGCGACGCCGCGCGGCAAGGTGATCGGCGGCTCGTCCTCGATAAATGGCATGGTCTATGTGCGCGGCCATGCCCGCGACTTTGATCATTGGGCCGAAGAGGGTGCGGCCGGCTGGGGCTTTGCCGACGTGCTCCCCTATTTCAAGCGCATGGAGGACAATGACGGCGGCGAGGATGGCTGGCGCGGCCACGGGGGGCCATTGCATGTACAGCGCGGCTCGCGGCGCAATCCGCTCTACGGCGCCTTCGTCGAGGCGGGCCGCCAGGCGGGGTTCGAACTGACCGACGACTACAATGGTTCCAAGCAGGAAGGTTTTGGGCCGATGGAGCAGACCATTCGCGGCGGCCGCCGCTGGTCGGCTGCAAGCGCCTATCTGAAGCCGGCGTTGAACCGCAAGAATGTTAGCCTGCTCAAGGGTTTCGCCCGCCGGGTGATCATCGAGAATCAACGCGCTATCGGCGTCGAGATCGAAGCTCACAGACAGATTCAGGTCGTTAAGGCGCGACGTGAGGTGATCGTCGCCGCCTCATCGATCAATTCGCCTAAGATCCTAATGCTGTCGGGCATCGGTCCGGCCGAGCATCTCAGGGAAAACGGCATAGAAGTGGTGGCCGACCGGCCCGGCGTCGGCCGCAATTTGCAAGACCATATGGAACTCTACATCCAGCAGGAATCGACACAGCCGATTACGCTGAACTCGGTGCTCAATCCGTTCTCGAAGGCGCTGATCGGGGCGCAGTGGCTGTTCTTCAAGACCGGGCTTGGCGCCACCAACCATTTCGAGGCAGCCGCCTTCGTGCGCTCGCGTGCCGGTGTCGACTATCCTGATATCCAGTACCACTTCATCCCGGCGGCGGTCCGCTATGACGGCAAAGCGGCGGCGAAATCGCACGGCTTCCAGGCGCATGTCGGGCCGATGCGTTCGAAATCGCGCGGCTCGGTGACGCTGCGCTCGCCGGACCCGAAATCGAAGCCGGTGATCCGCTTCAACTACATGTCGCATCCTGACGACTGGACGGAGTTCCGCCACTGCATCCGGCTGACCCGCGAGATCTTCGGCCAGAAGGCATTCGATGGCTATCGCGGCAAGGAAATCTCGCCGGGTTCGCACGTGCAGTCGGACGACGATCTCGATGTTTTCATCAGGGATCACGCCGAGAGCGCTTACCATCCTTGCGGCACCTGCAAGATGGGCCGCCCGGACGACATGATGAGCGTCGTCGATCCGGAATGCCGGGTCATCGGCGTCGAGGGATTGCGCGTCGCCGATTCCTCGATCTTCCCGCGCGTCACCAACGGCAACCTCAACGCACCGTCGATCATGACCGGCGAGAAGGCATCCGACCACATTCTCGGCCGCACGCCATTGGCGCCGTCCAACCAGGAACCATGGATCAATCCGCGCTGGCAGGCGTCCGACAGATAGAGCATGATCCGGCGAACGTTCCGCCCAAGCGAAGACGATTTGGAGACCCCCATGCGCGCCCAGCCCACGGCATCGCACTATGTCAACGGACGCTATATCGACGATGAGCAAGGCGCGCCGCTGCCGGTCATCTATCCGGCAACCGGCGAGACCATCGCCATGCTGCGTTCGGCGACGCCGAACGTGCTGGAGCTCGCCGTCGAGGCCGCGCGTGCCGCGCAGCCCGCCTGGGCGCGGCTGAAGCCGGTCGAGCGTGGACGCATCCTGCGCCGTGCCGCCGACATCTTGCGCGCCCGCAACGCCGATCTCGCCCGCATCGAGACGCTCGACACCGGCAAGGCGATCCAGGAAACGCTGGTGGCAGACGCGCCGTCGGCCGCGGACTGCCTTGAATATTTCGGCGGCGCGGTCGCTGCCTACAATGGCGAGGCGATAGATCTTGGCGGGCCCTTTGCCTACACGCGGCGCGAAGCGCTCGGCGTCTGTGTCGGCATCGGCGCCTGGAACTATCCGATCCAGATCGCCGGCTGGAAATCAGCGCCGGCCCTCGCCATGGGCAACGCCATGGTGTTCAAACCGTCGGAAAACACGCCGCTTTCAGCGCTGGCGCTGGCCGAGATCTACAGCGAGGCCGGCCTGCCCGATGGGCTGTTCAACGTCGTGCAGGGCTATGGCGATGTCGGCGCCGGGCTTGTCGGCCACGATGTCGTCGCCAAGGTTTCGGTCACCGGCTCGGTGCCGACCGGGCGCAAGGTGCTGTCGCTGGCCGGTTCGAAGATGAAGCACGCGACGATGGAGCTCGGCGGCAAGTCGCCGCTGATCGTCTTCGACGATGCCGACATCGAGAATGCCATTGGCGGCGCCATGCTCGGCAATTTCTATTCGACCGGCCAGATCTGCTCCAACGGCACGCGGGTCTTCGTGCAGAGCGGCATCCACGACCGCTTCGTCGAACGCCTTGTCGAGCGGACGAAAAAAATCCGCATCGGCGATCCGCTCGACCCCGAGACCCAGATGGGGCCGCTGGTCTCCGAGGCTCAGCATGAGAAGGTGGTCGGCTATATCGAGATCGGCAAGCAGGATGGAGCTGTTCTCGCCTGCGGCGGTAATGTGCCTTCGCTGCAGGGCTTTGACGGCGGCTTCTTCGTCGAGCCGACGGTGTTCACGGGCGTCACCGACACGATGCGCATCGCCCGCGAAGAGATTTTCGGGCCCGTGATGAGCGTGCTGAAATTCGACGGCGAGGACGAAGTGATCGACCGCGCCAACGACACCGAATTCGGCCTCGCCGCGGGCGTCTTCACGCGCGACCTGCCGCGCGCCCACCGCGTCATCGCCGAGCTGCAGGCCGGCACCTGCTGGATCAACGCCTACAATCTGACGCCGGTGGAAATCCCCTTCGGTGGCTTCAAGCAGTCAGGCATCGGCCGCGAGAATTCGCTGGCGGCGCTGGCGCTCTATTCGCAGCTGAAGTCGATTTATGTCGAGACCGGGGATGTGGCCAGCCCGTATTGAATTGGCGATTGGCGAAAGCCGACTTGACGGCCAATCTCCCCCCTTGCGGGGGAGATTGGCAGCTGCAGCCCGTCAGCTTGCCTTCTTCGCCGTGCTGTCCAGATACTGCGTCAGCGCGCAGACCAGATGATAGAAGATGCTGGCCGGCACATCGGTAGCCAGCGAGCGGCCGCGTTCGTCGATGCGGTCGATCCACAGGCCGAGCGGCGCCGGGTCGATGTGCCAGCGGAACAGCCGGCCAACGCGTGCCTCGATCTCCGGCTTGAGATCCGGCCCGCCCGAACCATCGAGCGCAATCGCGGCCTTGACCGCTTCGGCCTGCGGCCAGCTGCGTGAGACAAGGTCGAGCGGCAGGCCATGCCTGGAGACGGCGCCATAAGAAAGGCCGGTGGCGCGGTTGAGGCCATTGGCGATGGCCGAGGCATAAAGTTTCCTGGCAAAGCCGCTCAGTTCGGCCTGGCCGCTGCGCCCGGCGAAATCGATCAGCAGCGAGGCCCATTCGAAGTGATGGCCGGGTTCGGTCCAGGAGCCTTTCTCGCCGGCGGACGGTTTCCATTCGGCATCGAAATATTCGCCCAGCGTCCAGCTTTCCGGGTCGAAGAAATGGCTGCGGAAGAGGTCGATGATGCGTGCGGCACGACGCAGATAGGCGCGGTCGCCGGTGGCCTTATACCAGGCGAGAAAGGCCTCAAGCAGATGCATATGCGGGTTGGAGCGCCGCTCGCCCTCGCCGCCCGATGTCTCGAGAAAGCCGGTCATACGGCTGTCCTCGAGATACGCGTCGAGAAAGTCGAAAGTCTCTTCGCCGAGCCGCAAGGCGTCGGGATTGCCCGACATATGCGCGTGCGCCAGCGCCAGCAGCACGCAGGAATGATCATAGGCATCCTCGGTGGCGTCGGCAACGGAGCCGTCGACATTCAGCGTGCGCACCCAGCCGCCTTGGTCGGTGCGGCCATTTTTGGCCATGAAGTCGATGCCGTGGCTGATCAGCCGGTCGGCCGGACCGTCCCAGCCGCGCGCTTTGGCGACGGCGAAAGCATAGACCTGCCTTGCCATGGTGCGCATGCGCTTGGGCTTCATCAGCGGCGAAGCATCAAGGCCGAGCGCTTCGTGAAAACCGCCATGGCGCTCGTCGACGCCCGATGTCGACCACAGCGGCAAGGTCTCCTGAAACAGCCAGTGATGTACGCGCCGCCGCCATGCGCCATTTTCGATGACGCGGTCATGCGCCGGCGTGAATCGGGTTTCCAGCCGGCCCGATTTCTCGAGCTGCTCGACGATCTTCTTGACGTGCTGGCTGTGGCTGACCGGGGCGACGAAGGTGGCGTCTGATGTCGAGACGATGGCGACGTCCTTCATGCCGATCGCCGACAGCAGGCGGCCGTCGCTGCGGATGTAGGAGTTCTCGCAGTCGATGGCGACGACATCGCCGATGACGACATTGCCCTGGTCGTCGGCAGGGCCGACATCGAGCAGCGACTGCCAGGAGCCGAGATCGTTCCAGCGGAAGCCAGCCGGCACCATGGCGATGTCCTTTGCCCGCTCCATGATGGCGTAGTCGATCGAGTTCGACGGGATGGCCCCATAGAGTTCCAGCGGCATGTAGAGGCCGGACAGATCCGATGTCGCCGCCTTGTAGGCCGCTTCGGTGGCCTGCCAGATTTCAGGCTGGAACGCCGCGAAGGCGTCGCGCATGGCGCCGGCGCGAAACAGGAAGATGCCGGTGTTCCAATAGAAATTTCCGGCCTTGAGATAGTTCTGCGCAGTCGCAAGGTCCGGCTTTTCGACAAAGCGCGACACGTCGAAGGTGCCGCCGCTTTCGGCTGCGACTTCGATATAGCCATAGCCGGTCTCGGGCTGCGTCGGCTTGATGCCGAACACCACCAGCCGGCCGGCGTGTGCTGCCTCGGTGCCGGCTTCGACACTCTGCCAGAATTGGCGCGGGGTTGATATCTCATGGTCGGACGGCACCACCAGCACCAGGCTGTCGCCGAACTCGGACAGCGTGCGCAGCGCCGCCAGCGCGACGGCGGCGGCGGTGTTGCGGCCGGTCGGCTCGAACAGCGGCCCGCCGCCGGCGAGATCGAGGCCGGCGAGATCGGCACGGACGCGTTCGGCATGGCGTTCCGAGGCGATCAGGAAGATCGGCGTTTCGCCTTCCGGCCTCGCCGTCAGCCGACGCAAGGTCTTGGCCAGCATCGAGCCATCGCCGGACAGATCGTGGAACTGCTTGGGGTTGTCCTCGCGCGACAGCGGCCACAGCCGCGAGCCGATGCCGCCGCTCATGACAAAACTAACGATCCGCTCGGTCATTCGGGTCTCGCGCTCAGAAGGCATTGGTGGCCGGTTGCTACTACACAAGCCTTAAGCTGTGTTTATCCCATTGGAAATGCGCTCGGATGCAAGCTCGATGAATGCCTTGACCAGGGGCGAAAGGTGGCGGCTGCTCGGATAGAGGGCATGCAGGCCGCCGGCCGGTGTCGTGTAATCCTCAAGAACGTGCTGCAGTCGCCCCTCCTTGATCAGCCCTTCGGCGATCGCCTGGGGCAATTGGGCGATGCCGAAGCCGGCGTGCGCGGCCGCAACGACCGCCTGCATTTCATTGGCGGCAAAGCGCCCGGCCACCATGACCGTTTCCTGGCCGTGCGGCCCTTCCAACACCCAATGAGCGCCTGAGGCCGAAGCGCCTGCGATGACGCATTGATGGTGCGTTAGGTCCGCCGGGCTTTGCGGCGTGCCGTGCCGCGCGAGATAGTCCGGGCTGGCGCAGAGCAGCCTGTGCGTGGAGCCGAGCTTGCGGGCGATCAGCGTCGAATCCTGAAGGATCCCGGTGCGGAAAGCGAGGTCTATGCCGTCCTCGACAAGGTTGAGCCTGTCGTCGGTGAGGCGGAGTTCGACATTGGTTTTCGGATATAGTGCGAGAAAGTCGACCACGGCGCGGATCAGGAAATGGCCGCCAAAGCCGACCGGGGCCGAAATGCGAATCGTGCCCGATGGCTCCGCTCTCGCCTCCGCCAGGCGCAGATTTGCCTCCTCGATGGTCCGCAGGCCCTGGCTGCTCTGCTCAAAGTAGAGACGCCCGGCATCCGTCAGGTTGAGGCTACGTGTCGTGCGCTGCAGCAGGCGGACGCCGACCTCGCGTTCGAGCGTGGCAATGCGGCGGCTGACCGTCGTCTTGGGCATGGCGAGCTGGCGCGCGGCAGCGGTGAAGCTGCCGGCTTCGACGACGCGGGCAAACACGACGATATCGTTGAGGTCGATCATTGTATCCAAAATTGGGACGACATTTCCCAATTATAGCCAATTATGCATCAATGCGAAAGATCCTAACTCTGCTCCAGCCAAACAAGAAGGAGCAGACATCGTGACCAGCAAACGAAGCATTCTGGTGACCGGCGCTACCGGCCAGCAAGGCGGCGCGGTTGCGCGCGCCCTGTTGTCCAGGGGACATCGCGTCAAGGCACTGACGCGCAAGCCGGACAGTGAGGCCGCACGGCAACTGGCGTCGGCGGGCGCCGACATCGTGGCCGGCGATCTCGCTGACGCGGCCTCCGTCGTGAGGGCCGCAAAAGACGTCGACACCATGTTCCTGATGGGCAACAGCTATGAAGCTGGCATGCAAGAGGAAACCCGCCAGGGGATCATTGCCGCCGACGCGGCGAAGGCTGCCGGCGTCGGACACCTGATCTATTCATCCGTTGCCGATGCCGACAAGAAGACCGGCATCCCGCATTTCGAAAGCAAATATCTCGTCGAGAAACATGTCGTCGGGCTCGGCATCCCCTACACGATCAGCGCGCCCGCCGCGTTCATGGAGAATGTCGTCGCGCCATGGTCGATCGGCGCGCTCGGCCAGGGCACTTATGCCTTCGCGATGCCTCCAAAGCGCGTCCTCCAACTGGTTTCCCTGGCAGACATCGGCGGCTTCGTTGCGGCTTTGGCCGAGCGGCGAGAACAGGTGTTCGGCAAGCGCTTCGATTTCGCCGGGGACGAATTGTCAGGCGAAGAGCAAGCGAAAATCCTGTCCGGGGCCATCGGTCGGCCGATCCGCTACCAGGAAATCCCGATCGCCGTGGCTCGCCAGCAAAGCGAGGATGCGGCACTGATGTTCGAATGGTTCGACCGCGTCGGCTACGACGTCGATATCGCCGCCTTGCACAAGGATTTCCCGGAGGTCCGCTGGCACAGTTTTGCCGACTGGGCGCGAGCGTTCGACTGGAGCGCCCTGCGGCAAACAGCTTCGGCGGGCGACCGCTGAAGCTAGGGCCTGTTCCATCCCGATGAATCGGGATGAGGCTCAATCTTATTGTTCGAGCATGATCTTTTCCGAAACCGTTTTTCGGGATCATGCTCTAGAAAGTCTGGTTGTAGGCGCCGACTTCAGGGCTGCGGCGCAGCACGGCGTCGACGGCGTCGAACATCTGCCGGCGACGCTGCGACGACACCGGGCTTTCGACGACCACGACAAGCTCCGGCTTGTTCGACGACGCCCGCACCAGCCCCCAGGTGCCGTCCTCGGCGACGACGCGCACGCCGTTGACGGTGATCAGGTCAATAATCTTCTGGCCGGCGAAGCTGGCGCCGTCCCGCTTCATCGCCTGAAAATCGGCAACCACCCGCTCGACCACGCCATACTTCACATCGTCCGCACAGTGCGGCGACATGGTCGGCGTGCCGAAAGTCAGCGGCAGGGCGCGGTAGAGATCGGCCATCGAACTGCCGGGGCTGCGATCCAGCATCTGGCAGATGGCGATGGCGGTGACCAGCCCATCGTCATAGCCGCGCCCGATCGGCGGGTTGAAGAAGAAATGGCCGGACTTTTCAAAGCCGGCCACGGCACCGAGTTCGGCGACGCGGCGCTTGATGTAGGAGTGGCCGGTCTTCCAGTAGTCGGTAACAGCGCCGTTGGCGCGCAGCACTGCGTCGGTGTTGAACAGGCCGGTCGACTTGACGTCGACGACGAAGGTCGAGCCCGGGTGGAGCAGCGAAATATCGCGCGCGAGCATGACGCCCACCTTGTCGGCAAAAATCTCGTTGCCTTCATTATCGACGACGCCGCAACGGTCGCCATCGCCGTCGAAGCCAAGACCGACATCGGCTCCGGTCTCCAGCACCTTGTCCCTGATGGCATGCAGCATCCGCATGTCCTCGGGATTGGGATTGTAGCGCGGGAAGGTATGGTCGAGCTCGACATCGAGCGGGATCACGTCGCAGCCGATCCGCTGCAGCGCTTCCGGGGCAAAGGCGCCGGCGGTGCCGTTGCCGCAAGCGGCGACCACTTTCAGCTTTCGCGTGATGCGCTTGTCGTGGGTCAGATCGTCGAGATAGGGCGCGCGGAAATCGCGGACGAAGTCGTAGGAACCGCCGCCGGCGAGGTCGAAGTCGCCAGCCAGCACGATCGCCTTCAAGGCGCTCATCTCCTCAGGGCCGAAGGTCAGCGGCCGCGACGCGCCCATCTTGACGCCGGTCCAGCCATTCTCGTTGTGCGAGGCGGTGACCATGGCGACGGACGGCGTGTCCAGCGCGAACTGGGCGAAATAAGCCATCGGCGACAGCGCCAGGCCGATATCCCTCACCTTTGCACCGGCGGCCATCAGGCCGGTGACCAGCGCCAGTTTGATCGACAGCGAATAGGAACGGAAGTCGTGCCCGGTAACGATATCGGGTCCGGCGCCGAGACGGCGGATCAGCGTGCCGAGCCCCATGCCGAGCGCCTGGACGCCGATCAGATTAAGCTCGGGCGGCACCTCCGAGGCCGGATGGCCAAACCACCAGCGCGCATCATATTCGCGAAAGCCGGACGGTTTGATCAGCGCCGAGGTTTCGAATTCGAAGCTGTTGGGTCGGGCCTCGTCAACGATCCTGGGGGTCAAGACTGGAAAACTCCAAGCGGCTGGAACACGGTTTGTCGAAGCGGTGGCTACCACACAAGCCTTTAAGTCATGTTTATCCCGAAGGAAAATCCGCACGCCCGCAACGCGCGCGACGAAACCTGATGAAATGCGACAGAAGTCCTGCCATTGCCGCTTGCAGGAACGAAGTGCGGCGGCTATAAGCCCGCGGTCTGGTCACGGAGTGTAGCGCAGCCTGGTAGCGCACCTCGTTCGGGACGAGGGGGTCGCAGGTTCAAATCCTGCCACTCCGACCAGAAAAAACAATGTGTTAGCGCATCCCGACTTTGGCGCCCCCACAGATATCCCCACAGAAAAAATGGAAAAGCATCTAGGCCGCTCGATGCAGCTGGCAGACGCATAACTATCAAACTGCGACACGCCATTGCGGCCATTTCACTCGCCAGCCCAGGTCGGCTTGTTTCCGGCGCCTACCGTACCGAGACCGCATTGGCCACTCGCTATTTTGCCGATGGTGCTCATCTGAGGCCGCGCCATCAAAACAATGTCGGCTTCGCGCCCAAAGCGGACTTTCTCAGGTGAAAGCGCACATGACGGCTTTGCGCCCGATCTCGGACGTTGCGCGGGCGATGGCGGCGCAAAAAGGGCGAAATCACGATATCGGCTGGGCAATGACCGATTCGCGGCGCAAAGCTGACGTCATCCTCGTGAAAGACGGACTTCGGGTTCGAGTCAAAAGCGCCTGCAGCAACCAGGATGATTGGCTTTTGGGAAATAAGCTGTAGTTGATGGTGGGCCCGGAGGGACGTCATCTTTTCAACAAAATCAATCAGTTAGAGGGTGGTTCGCCAAGCCATATCCTTCGTATGTTCTCGTATTCGGTGGCGAACCGGGTAAGAGCTCCAAATGAGCATCCCCATCCTCTGATTCCTAATCTGTAGGTCACAGGTTCGATTCCTGTCGGGATCACCAACATTTTCAAACGCTTAGCGAATTTGCGCCGTACTTTTTTTGCGATATTTTTGTGAATAAGTACGGCGAATTTCGCGGACCTTCAGACTCCGGACACACCTGCCCCAAGGACCAAAGGGCCTAAGTCCGCTGCGAAGCGGGG
Organism: Mesorhizobium kowhaii; assembly: GCF_003253745.1. Lineage (GTDB taxonomy): Bacteria > Pseudomonadota > Alphaproteobacteria > Rhizobiales > Rhizobiaceae > Mesorhizobium > Mesorhizobium kowhaii. Next base: position 24,153 of record NZ_MZXV01000085.1, on the reverse strand, counting down.
CCCCAGGATGCCCAAATAAGGTTGGTCATCGGTGTTCCCAATCACTCTTGCCCGTGTTTTGACGCTCGGAACTAAGGGCGTCGGCCGGCTACCCGCCCCTCGGCCTCGACTTCTGCAGATTCAAATCATGGAGGCGCAGCCACCGATACCGAGATTCACTAATGGTGGGCATCTGATGGTGGGCATCTGAATGGAGAATTCGTCTCGAAGCAGAACAGCACGATAATCCTGGTGCACAACGATCCCGCTCGACACCCTACGACCATTGTGGATCACGGTTGGTCACGCTTCGATCCAATTTCCCCTGAAATCATAGATTTGCGAGTTTGCCCAACCGTCGTGCGACGGGTGATAGATCGCAAATATAGCCAGCGACCTGCGAGGGCGTTGTCGGCGCAAGACATGCGCCCTTCCCTGCCCCACAACGCAGCGTCGATTTCGCGTCACTGCACCCTTTGACGAACCTGCTGAGCGCCGGAGATATCGGCAATCGCCGCTCGCTGAAACGACATATTGCTCTCAGAAACGGCCCCACTGGCCCGCGATCGGGATGACTGAAATGGGCCGGAAGCGGTCCGTCAGCTTTCGGGATAATCGCCTCGACAAGCCGCCATGCGGCCGGTCCCGAACACGACCCGTTGACAAGTCGGTGCCTTCGCCAGCGATGCAACGATCGCCTCAGCCGTCGACGTCGTCTTCGCGTCGTGGATGACTGCTCCCTCGCGATCGAGAACGCACACATGCGTCTCTTCCATCGAGATGTACAAGTCTGCAAAATATTCCACGGTCGGTCCTCTTCAAATGACGGAGCCAATCCTAACGGTCTCCGACAAGAGCCGCTGCCCATTACCCGATGTTGAAAAAGTCCGACAAGCCGCAAAGTCGGCACCTATAATAGAAACCTGTCCCACGGCAGCGCATCGTGTGGAATCAGGATTCACTTTTAGGGTCTTCGCGGAACGCCATTCTATGCAAATGCCATTGGCAGCCAGGACGCTGGACCGCGACGCCGCGAAATTCGAATCGCGAATGTGTTTGGCTCCAAGCCCACTATTTCTGGCGGAAGGCGGAGTGAAACGACACAAGCAGTGGGCCAAGAACATAGTCCAGTGCGGTGCGCTCCTCAGTGACGATCATGACCGACGCTGGCATGCCCGGATAAAGTGTGATCTGTGGGACCGCCGCCAACTCCGCCGGATCGACCACTATGTCGGCAACGTAGTAGGGGAACCCGGTTTTGCTGTCGGTAATGCGATCCGCCGAAATGCGGGTGATGCGTCCGTGAATTATGGGTATCGACCGCTGCTTGTATGACGTGAAGCGAACCTCGGCTGCCATGTCGGGTCGCAGGTTAGAGATATCCTCGACGTGAATCTGCGCCTGAACAATCAGGGAATTCTGCGCCGGCACGATATCGAGAATTGTCTGGCCCGGCGTGACGACCGCCCCGGTCGAGAAAACGCTGAGATCCATCACTTGACCGTCATAGGGCGAACGAACCTCGGCACGGTCCACTGCGGCCTGGGCCGCAAACATCTTTGGCACCAGGTCCGCCAGATTGGATTGCGTCTCGATCAGCATGGTCGAGAGCTTGGCCCTGCGCTCGTTGGTCAATTGCGCGATCTGGCTTTCCAGCTCGGCTTTCGTCTGGCGGCTTCCTGCGATCGCGCCCAGGCTCTCGTCGATCATGCCACGCAAATCCGAGGCCGATCTGTCCAGTTCCAGTACGCGGGTTCGTGTCGTCAACCCGGCCTTGAGGAGTTTCGACAAGCCGGCCCCCTCGTCGACGGTCGATTGCAGCTGGGCCCGAAACGATTCGACGCGGGCCTCTTTTCCCTGGATCTGTTCATCGAGCTCAGCAATCCGCCGCTGCAGGATCTGCGTGGCGCCGGCCATTGATGCGCGCTGGCTTTCCAGGTCGGCGACCTGGTTTGCCATTGCATCTTTGAGGTAGGCCTCATGCTCCTTGAGAATATCCTTCGGGAAGGCAACTGCCATGGTGCCGTCCAGTTCAGCCCGAATCCTGGCGTCGGTGGCCCGCAAGAGCGCATATTGTTGAGCGTAGAGATTGAACTCGGAGCGAATCCTGCTGTCGTCCAGCACCACCAGTATTTCACCTGATTTGACAATGTCGCCGTCCTTGACCCGTACTTCCTTTACCGTTCCGCCATCGAAGTGTTGAACGCTCTTTCGGTTCCCTTCGACCTTGACGATCGCGTCGGCCAGCACCGCCCCGTTCAGCGGCGCAAGGGCCGCCCAGCCGCCAAAGATGCCAAAAAACGCGACAATGATCAGCACGCCGATATTGACCGGGGCTCCAATGGAATCCGACGCCGGAATGCCGGCTTCGCTGGGCAGGCTGCGATAGGTGAGGGCTGTGTCGGTCAACGGTCTCTCCAGGTCATTGAGCAGCCACCGCGATCGAAGCTGAGCGTTGATTGAGAAGTGCCACGATCTCGTTTCTCATGCCGAAGGCTTCCACGCCGCCATCCCGCAACAGAAGGATCTTGTCGACATTTGCCAACGTGCTCGGCCGATGCGACACGATGATCACCGTGCTGCCGCGGCGTTTGAGTTCGATGGCGCAATCGCTCAGCGCGCGGTCGCCATCGGCGTCGAGATTGGAGCTTGGCTCGTCGAGAACGATCAGGTTCGGCGTGCCGAAAACCGCTCGGGCAAGGGCGATGCGTTGCCGGTAGCCTCCCGACAGAACGGCACCGCCTTCGCCAATTTGCGTCTCATAGCCTTGCGGCAGGCGGATGATCATGTCGTGCACACCGGCCAATCGCGCGGCTTCGATCACCTCCTGGTCCACGTTGGTCTTGAAGCGTCCGATGTTGGCGGCGACGGTATCCGAGAAGAGCTCGATATCCTGCGGCAGGTAGCCGATATGGTCGCCGAGCGCGTCGCGCCCCCAGTGCGAGAGGTCGGCGCCGTCGAGCCTGACGGTGCCGCGGCTCGGTTGCATTATGCCGGCGAGGTGACGGGCCAGTGTCGACTTGCCGGCACCCGAAGGGCCAACAATTCCCAGCGCCTCGCCCGCCTCCAGCTGGAACGATACCTCCCGAAGCAGGACTTTCTGGGGGTTTGGAATGGCATAGCTGACCTGCTCAACCGAGATTTTGCCGGTGGGCTTAGGCAGGTTGAACGATCTTTCGTTTTCCGCTTTGCCGTCGACCAGCTTGCGCACCCGCGCCAACGCGGCGCGCGCCAGGATCAGGCTGCGCCAGAGGCCGACGATCTGTTCGACGGGCTGCAGCCCTCTGCCCAGTAACAGGCTCGCCGCGAACATGGAACCGGCTGTGGTCTGTCGTTCGATGACCAGATAGGCACCGAGGCCCAGGATCAATGACTGCATGGTCAGGCGAAGAAACCTGATCGCCCCCGACATCAGAGCGGCGCGGTCGCTGGCTTCCGCCTGGCGCCGAAGGGCCAGGTTGCGGTCGCGTCCCCATCGGCGGAGCAAACCATCGACCATTCCCATGGCGCGAATGACTTCGGAGTTCCTCAGGCTCATCTCGGTGAAATTGTAGTTGGCCGTCGCGAGGTCGTTGGCCTGCTTCAGCGGCCAGCGCACCAGATATTCATTGATCACCGCCATGGCGACGAGCAGCAGCGACGAGCCCAGCGCAAAAAATCCCAGCCAGGGGTGCAGCAGGAAAATGATGCCGATATAGATGGGTGACCAAGGCAGGTCGAACAGCGCGTGAATACCGCTGCCTGTGATAACCTGCCGGAACGTGTCGAAGTCGCGTATCGGCTGGCTCTGCGATGCGCCTGATGATGAGGTCTCGACCGACGCGGCCACGATCCTTGCCGAAATCAGCCGATCGAGGCGCACGCTTGCGCGCGTAAGGATTCTGGCACGCATGAGATCGAGACCGGCAAGTGCCAGAAAGGCCGCCAAAAGCACGATGGTCAGCATCACCAGCGTGGTTTCGCTGCCGCTGGTCACGACCCGGTCGTAGATCTGAAGCATGTAAAGGGGGGAGGCGAGATAGAGGAGATTGATCGCCAGGCTGAACCCTGCCGCGATCATGAAATAATGGCGGCACGCCAAGAGGGCGTCCTTCACGATTTGGGATTTATTGTTGCTCAAAAACCTAGCGGAGAACCGCCCCCCTGTCCAACTGAACGCCCGGAACCGATACTACCTCTGATCGTTCGTCCCCGCCGGCATTCCTGGCGTAAACCTTAATGCGTAAGCTGAATCTGCAATCGGCGAGCTGCGAGGTGAGCCGTGCGTATCCGCAGGCTCACCTCTTCGGGTCAGAGCACGAAATCGCTCGCCGTAAGTCCAAGCCCGACACCTGTCAGGGTGATCTGCAGATCGGCTGTTGTGTTGCCGTTGACGTCGACATGGACAATGGTGTTGCCGCCGGCTTCCGACCACGTGATGGTGTTGGCGACGGTGGCTATATTCGACCCCCCGATCAGGAAAGCCTGATCACCGCCGCTACCCGTATTCGCGTCAATTGAGGATAGATCGATCTTGTCGACCCCGTGCACGAAGTCGGTGATGGTGTCGAAATTTCCGGCACCTGGCGCCGAATCCGTGACTGTTGGTCCGTAGTAGAATGTGTCGGATCCCGCCCCGCCGGTGAGCGTGTCGGGGCCTACGCCGCCGACGAGGCGGTCATTGCCATCTCCGCCGTTCAACGTGTCGTTGCCACCTTGGCCGAATAGCGTGTCATTGCCGGCCAGGCCGAAGATCGAGTCTGCTCCGCCATTGCCGTAGAGGATGTCGTCGCCGCCCACAGGGTTGCTGAGGTTATCAGTCGAGTTGCCATTGCTGCCGGTGAGGACCTGGAACGTCTCGCTATATTGATAGAGGGCTCCGCCTGGGTCGCCGACCTGGGTTGCCTGTACGGTGATGGAATACGCCTTGCTCGGCGAGAGGTCTGTCGAACTGAGCGTATTGCCGGCGATTGAAAACAGTCCCGAGTCCGATTGTGAGGTGATGCTGTAGATGAAGCTGCCGGGATCCGGATCGGTCGCGGCCAGTGTTCCCGAGAACTGGAACGAGCCGAAACTGACATTGTCCGTCGTGGTGCTCGGCGTGAGCTGGATATCCGTCGGGGCAAACCGCGGCGGGGCATCGCTAGTGCCGAGGATGTCGATGTCGACCGAGGTGTGGGTGCCGTCGGCACTCATCACGTTGAAGCTCTCGGTGTAATGCTGGCCGGCGACAAACTCGTCGTGGGCCGAGGATGCGGTGTAAGTCCAGGCACCCGCCGAATTGATGGCGAAGGTGCCGTAGCTGCCGCCGGTTGCGGCCTGGGCGACGAAGGTCGCCGGGCTGTCGACATCGGAGATGGTCAGCGTGCCGCTGGTTGAGATGTCGGCCGCCGAATTGGTCTCGGTCAGGTTGACCGAGGCCGACGACAGCACCGCCGCGTCGTTGGCGCCATGGATGGTGATGTCGATCACCTTGGCCGTGCCATCGGCCGTCGTGACCGTCACCAGCTCGTGCAGCGTGCCGCCCGTGTTGAGCGCCTGCACATCGCCATTGTTGTCGTCGAGCGTGTAGCTCCAGGTCCCGTCCGCACCGATCGAGAACGTGCCGTAGCTCTTGGCTGCGTCGGTCTGCGTGTTGAAGGTCGCCGGATTGTCGACGTCGGTCGCATTGAGATCGCCCGCGGCCGTCGCGTCGCCGGGCGTGCCGTTGGCCACACCGGAGGCTTCCGTCACCGAGGTGTCCTCGACGCCGTTGACCGTGATCACCGCCGCGTCGTTGGCGCCATGGATGGTGATGTCGATCACCTTGGCCGTGCCATCGGCCGTCGTGACCGTCACCAGCTCGTGCAGCGTGCCGCCCGTGTTGAGCGCCTGCACATCGCCATTGTTGTCGTCGAGCGTGTAGCTCCAGGTCCCGTCCGCACCGATCGAGAACGTGCCGTAGCTCTTGGCTGCGTCGGTCTGCGTGTTGAAGGTCGCCGGATTGTCGACGTCGGTCGCATTGAGATCGCCCGCGGCCGTCGCGTCGCCGGGCGTGCCGTTGGCCACACCGCTCTTTTCCGTCACCGAGGTGTCCTCGGCGCCGTTGACCGTGATCACCGCCGCGTCGTTGGCGCCGGTGAACTTAACGTAGGTCGTGGCCCAGCTCAGCGTGCCATTACCGAGCCGAATGGCGTAGGTCAGTTTGTCGTAAAGAACCTGCCCCTCCGCAAGTGCCTGGACTTGCGCATCTATATCCACCTTGTTGTAGTGGATCGCACCATCAGTACCTATCCAGATACGGGCACCTAGAGCACTCGTGTCAGTGGTCCCGACGAGCCCTAGACTATTAGTGGAGTATGTTGCGTCACGCGCGAGCAGGTCCGTCGGAGCAGCTATCTTTGTTGAGGTCGATGCACTCGTTCCGTCATCGATGGAGTAGAGCAGTTTGGCCGCGCCTCCCTGATCATTGGCCATGACATTCAGGATCAGGACGCCAGTGGCATCTTCCGAAAAGAGAAAAAGGTCGTCACCTGCCTGCGGCGTGTTGGAGAACGACGTCGTGGTCCCACCGGCACCGGCGATTTGAGAAGTAGCCATTTTTAACCCCCTGTTTGTCTGGAGAACAGACGCCCCAACATCTGTTTATCGACCGTAATGAACGACTGACTGCTTTCTGCCGAAATTGGTGTGCGATCGGCAGACGAATTCCGGTAGGGGGGTGGTTGTCAGCTTCGTCCAGGGAGCCGCCCAACGTACCGCCCTACGACCAGCCAGCATAAGCTTGGCGGCTGTTCGCAGACGGGTGGTGGCTCAATGATGACGACTGCGGCGACATTTATCGCCACGCTACGTTGCCCTTACCCCCCATAGCGACGCCTAGCTCGTTGGTTGCCTTTCAGGAGCCAGATTTAGGCGACGCTTATATTAGGGCATTATTAACCCTAGTAGAAAAGAAGCGTCAACGTCCAATTGGAGGAACGGTTAATAGCCGAGTCAAAACATCCGTACGGTCATAGCCGGCCGGCAAAACTCGGCGCACGCCAAGCCAAGCGCGCGCCCAAGTCGGAATAGGCGGCTACCAGCTCGCTTTATCCGAGACGATGGCGCGTTTGTCACTGAATTGACGCGCGTATCGATGTCCGCTTCGGGTCGATATTGTTGAAAAAGTCTGCGTCCTGGCGGCCAATGGCATTTGCATGGAATGGCATTTCGCGAATATCACTAAAAGTGGATCCTGACTCCACACGATGCGGTGCTGTGGCCAGGTGTCAGATCTTCAAAAATCGAAAGGCGAAGCGATCGGTCTCGCCTTTGATCGAGGGATCGAAGACCTTGATCGAGCGCGAATCGTCCTTGTTCGCGAGGATGGTGCTTTCCGCGTCCAGTACGAAGCCGGCCGCCTCCACCTCCTCCCGAACGGATGCAGGCTCGATACGATGCAGCGACTGGGCGTCGCTCGTGCCCGCCCCGACGGCGGCGGCGTGGTCTACGATGACGTACGACCCACCGGGCTTCAGCCGCTCGTAGACGGCTCGATTGAACTGGGCCGCCGTCGCGCCCCTGGCCTGGATCAGCGCGGTGTGGAGATCGTGGTAAAACAGGTGCAGCCACAGCACATCCGCTGGTTGCGTGGCCTCCGGGATAGCCACGAGGTCAGCCGAGACTGCTTCGACGTTCTCTCGGCCGGGCTCCTTCGCAAGCGTCCGCATGCGGCCGACCGGATCGTTCTTGAAGTGGGCGACTTCGGCCGGCACGAAGCTGTAGACCCGCCCCTCTGGTCCGACGATGTCGGAGAAGAGGCGCGTCCAGTCTCCGTCGCCTGGGTACACGTCGATCACGGTGGAGCCCGCATCGATGCGGGAGAACCGGATCAACTCGGATAGCTTGGATTGGTCGTACATCAGAATCTCCCTTGCGGTTGGGCATACGACGAGCGGGCGGCGTGCGAGGGGGCAATCCACGGCTGATCCGCCGTTTACCCCGAGCCGATGGCTGCAGAGGGCCAGCGCTACGCAGGCCCGGACGCGTCCATCTGCGAGGCCCGGGCCAGCGCTTGCGTGTCGACGTATTCCCGGACGTTGGTCAGTCTGCCATCCCGGACCGTGATGGCGAAGACCCAGTCGTCCTCGAACGTCTTGTTCGTAGCTTTGATCTTTCCCCTCGCGAAGCCGACGACGAGGACCCGGTCTCCTTGCGCCACGAACTCCCGGGGTTCCGTGGACGTTTCTATCGACTTGGATGCCGTCTCAAGCAAATCCGCCAGCCCGGCGTGTCCGTGGCGCGTTCCGGCCAGCGGCCAGTCCTCGCCCGGAATGATCCACTCGATGTCTTCGGCGACCAGCGCCAGCAGAGCCTCCCTGTCGCCGCGGCCGATCGCGGCGAAGAAGTCCTTCACGGTCTGGATGTTCTTCTCAATGCTCATGGGAATTTCTCCATTTCGCACGGATCGCATCGCGCTCGATCCGATCCGTGCATCGTGGCCCTGCCGGTTGGCACGTCGTGTTCATCAGTCGAACTTGACCAGGTCCTTGAAGATCAGATGACCCCAACTATTTCCGCGCGCCTGGACTAGCAGCCCACCTTCCGACAGCCCGCCAAGTTTGATCGGCGAGAAACCGAGATTTTCCGCGAGCGCACCAATCTCCGCTGCGGCAGCGTCATCGTCGCTCGCCAGGAACACGACCCTCCTGCCACCATGCACGGCCGGATCCTGGTCAAGGACGGCAGCAACCAGATGGTTGAAGCCCTTGACCAGTTTTGCACCAGAGAATGCCTGCGCGATGAACTTGGAAGAAGGCTGTCCCCCCAGTTCCTCAGGGGGCACGCCGTAGGCATTGGTCACATCGATGATGGTCTTCCCCTGCCAGGTGGGCAGCGCCTTGCCGACATCCGAGTGCGACTCGAAACGAACAGCCAAAAAGATGATGTCCGCCTTGACCGCGTCCGCCAGCTTCTTGGGAATGATCGTAGGCCCGATCGCGGCCGCATCGGATGCAAAGCTTTCCGGGTCGCGCGTCGTTGCAACGGACACGTCGATGCCCTTGCGGGCAAACGCCTTGGCCAAGGCCTTGCCGATATTGCCGAAGCCGATGATTGCGTAACTCACAATGTTTCTCCTATCTTGTATTGGAACTAAAGTTTGAGAAGCGGGGCCACTACTGGCGGGGCTGAAGGGCCAGCCACGGGACCGCGCCGGGGTCAGACCTGCGCCATGCCTCCATCAACGGCGAGATCCACACCGGTGATGTAAGAACTATCATCGGAGGCGAGGAACGTGACAGCAGCCGCGATTTCCTCTGGTTTGCCCCTGCGACCCATTGGGATCTGTGAAGCAAACTGGGCGACCGCTTGCTCGGCTTGCTCAGGGGTAAGGCCCGTTGTTGTCTCCAACGCGGGGGTCTCGATTGCTCCGGGGCTCATCGTATTCACTCGGATTTTGCGGTCTTTCAGCTCTAGAGTCCAAGCGCGCGAGAAGTTGCGCACTGCCGCCTTACTCGCGGCGTATGTGCTAAACCCCGGCAACCCCAACACGTTCGAAACCGAAGAATTCAGAATAATCGAACCGCCGTCTTTGAAGAGGGGAAGGGCCTTCTGCACCGTGAAGAACAGCCCCTTCACGTTCACGTCGAAGGTCTGATCGAAGTGGGCCTCAGTAGCTACTGCGAGCGGTGCGATTGTCCCCGCGCCAGCGTTCGCGAAGAGAACGTCGATGTGACCATGTTTCTCTTTCACGATGGCATAGAGCCGGTCCAGATCTTCCAAGCGAGACACGTCGCCCACGACCGTCGTAATATTACTCTTGATGAAGGCTGCAGCCTCCTTCAACTCTTTCTCGCGTCGCCCGGTGATCACGACGTGCGCACCTTCCTCCACGAAGCGCTTGGCGGTGGCCAACCCGATCCCGCTGCTTCCGCCCGTGATGACTGCGACTTTGCCTTCAAGTTTTTTCATGATGTTCTATCCTTCGTTGTGTGCCCAGACGCGGGATCGAGCCGGGGTCAGAGCTGCGCCAGGCCGCCGTCGACGGCGACCTCGCTAGCGGTCATGAAGCTGCTGTCCGACGACGCGAGAAAGGCAGCCACTGCCCCGATCTCCGCCGGATCGGCCATGCGCTGGAGCGGAGTCATCGCGCCGTAGGCCTTCTGGCCCTCCTCGCCCAGCGCTTCCTTCGCGAGTTCGGTCGCCGTCGCCCCTGGCGACAACACGTTGACCCGGATGCCGGTGCCCTTCAGGTCCTCCGCCCAGGTCCGCGCCAGATTGCGCACTGCCGCCTTGCTCGCGCTGTAGGCAGTGAACCCCGGAGCGCCCGTGGTGCCGGCGCTCGATCCCGTCAGGATGATCGAACCGCCCGGGCCCATCAGCGGCAATGCCTTCTGGACCGTGAAGATCGTACCCTTCACATTGGTGTCGAAGGTTTCGTCAATATGCTCGGCGGTGATCCGGCCGAGCGGAAGCGGGCCTCCGGCCCCGGCATTGGCGAAGACGATATCGAGGCTTCGACGCTCGGCCTTCACTGCCGTGTAGAGCCGGTCGAGGTCGGCCTCATTCGAGACCGAGCCTTTCACCGCGCGGGTATTGGGCCCGAGGTCCGCCACAGCAGCGTCGAGCGCTTCCTGTCGGCGACCGAAGATGAAGACGAAGGCGCCCTCCTCGACGAATCGCTTTGCTGCGGCGCGGCCGATGCCGGTGGCGCCGCCCGTGATGACGGCGGTCTTTCCATTCAGTCTGGTCATGTCGTGCATCCTTCCAGGCTTCCGCCTTGGTCGTTCGGGAACGCTCCCGAGACCCCCAACATGGGTCTGCCGGGGTCAGGCGTTGAGTGCGGAAGGGCGCACATCGGTGGTGCGAAATCGATCCGGTACAGCTATTAACTGGAGCCGCGACGATAAGGTTCCGCCGTTCGGAATTGGGCCTCGATCGTCGACAAATGTTAGGATGGCCGTCCTGTACTGTTGTACGATAAGTTAGGGCATTGGAAGGCGCACCGCGTGGTGCGGGATTGCACCATGATCGACTGGGATGACGTTCGCTACTTTCTTGCCGTCGCACGCGGAGGCTCGGTTCGGGCCGCCGCCAAGCGCCTCGTGGTGAATCACGCGACCGTGCTGCGACGCATCGCCCAACTCGAGGACCGCCTCGGGGCGCAGATGTTCGAGAAGCTGCCTTCGGGCTACCGCCTGACGGCAGCGGGCGAGGAAGTCCTCGAGCTCGCAGAACAGATGGAAGTGTCGTCGCACCAGCTGGAGACGCGCGTCCTCGGTCGTGACCAGAGCGTGCGCGGGCTTCTGCGGGTAACGTTGGCTCCGACCCTCGCGACATACCTGCTCATGCCGGACTTCGCGGATTTCGCGCGTCTGCATCCGGACATCGAGATGGAAATCTTGTCGTCCGGCGAGCTGGCAAATCTGACCAACCGAGAGGCCGACGTCGCGATCCGCGTCGTCTACGATCGCAAAACCCTGCCGCTCAATCTTCACGGCCTGAAGGGACCGGAGCTGTTCGGAGGCGTCTACATGTCCCGGGATCGACTAGCCGCTTGGCGTACGGGGGCGCCTGATCCCATCCGGTGGATCGTTATAAGCAGTCATGGAATCCCGGATTGGGTCCGCGAGGTTCGCACCACGGGAGTTCCATTCAGGACCACGGACGGCGAGGCGCAGATCGTTGCTGTACGGCAAGGGATCGGGATGACGACACTGCCGTGCTTCGTCGGAGATGCCGACCCCCTGCTGGTGAGGGTGCCGGGCACCTCCCTGCATATGTACGGAACGGTTTGGCTTCTCACACAGGGGGAGACACGCAAGACGAAGCGCGTGCGGCTCTTCACGGAGTTCGTATCCCGCAGGCTCGCCGCGCACACTCCGCTTCTCGCGGGGCTTTCTGTATCGCGCGAGTAACCGCCGTCAGGCCGCGGCGCTGCTTTCCGTGGATGACTTACCCACAGTAGCTTTATGAACCTGTCAGTGAGGACGTGGCGTCGGTGGTTCAGCCTAAATCAACGTTCAAGGCGATGTCCCACAGGTCGCGCCATGCTCCGTGAGCAATTCCCTGCTCCACCGATAGAAGGCGACGCAGAACTCACAGCGGCATAAGAATGCGTTGCATCTGTTGAAGGCGGGCTCGATGCGCCAAGAGTTGTCGTCTTTGGCGACGGTGCAGCCGTCGCCGGCCATATGACCGAATGGCGGCTTATAGCAGCAATGAATTTCGCACGAATGACGGAATGGCGGCGCAAAGCGGTCATCATCGCCTGAGCCCTTCATTGGCAGCTTCGGGTCACGACGAGAAGTCCGCGGTGACGGCGCCGGCATTCTCCTCAGGTCTCGATCCGACGGGGTCGCGGGTGCAACAAGCTGTTGCACAACTCTGCTATCCATAACGCCCATGCCTGACCCGAACTACCTCACCCCTGAAGAAGTCATCGCTCGCTATCGCGGACAGGTAAGCGAAGGGACTCTTCGCAACTGCCGTTGCATGCGGATCGGGCCATCGTTCCTCAAGATCGGCAAAGCAATCCTCTATCCGAGCGGCGAGTTGGATCGCTGGGCAAATCGATCCTCGTCGTCTGCAGACCCACACGCGAACTGCCGCGGGAAAAGGCGGCACCGCCAGAGTAGCAGCGAGGCTGTTCAGTCGTTCCGAGGTCGCTGGCTAGATAGATAAGCGTTTGGAATCCGTGGTTGATCGGGACGTCAGAGTACTGAGCACATGCGATCATGCCCAAGCGTGGAAGATCACCAGTGGGCGAATAAATGCCACGGTGAATGCGGCCAACCACTCATACCCGCGGATACTGCTGCCCGTGCGCGTGAGGGAACCCTCGACGTGTATGCACCGTTAAGACGATTGCCAGGGAGAATCGCCATGAATAGCGCGGACCCGACCCACCGAATTCAGCCTGAAGTGCGCGCCGCAATTAGCGCCTTCCTCAACGAGGTCCAAAGAGACCCGAAATCATTTGCTCTCTCGGAAGCCCTAGCAGCAATAAGACAGATCTTTCCTGAACTGGAAATCTCCGACGCCGATCTTGCCGACGCCATCGCGAGCGAAGCTCTATCGGCTGGCGTCGGCATTGAGTTCGACGTGCTTAAGACGCGTAAGGCGCTCGAACGGAGGGCGATCGAGCGATGGGAGAATGAAGGCGGCGCTAGCGGAAGGAAGAAGAACACAGATCGGGGTCAAAGCGACGCGGCGCATCGAGCTAAAACCACTGACACCAATGGCACGAGGCGACGGGCAAACGAATCTAAGGAGCGGCATCGGTTGATCTAGCCAAGTCACTTCCTTAAGCCGCCTCTTTCTTCCGCCGGCGTTCGCTGCGCTTGGTAGCCAAGGGCGGTCGCCGATCAAGAACTCCATCAACGCAATAGTGCCCCGTGTCTGACTCGAACTACCTCACTCTTTAAGACGTCATCGCTCACTACCGCGGACAGCTGAACGAAGAGACGCTTCGCAACTGGCGTTGCATGTGGATCGTCAGCTCAGCGTCGTACACTGGGCGAGCGCGCCACATGGTGTCTTCGTACTGGGCTCATATGCTCAATAGAAAGGCCGGACTGTTAAGCCCGGCCAATTATGCCATTACAGTCTCGATTTCCGCCAGCCAGCTTTGCAGGCGGCCGCTTCAGAGCAAAACCACCGCTCCCCCTTCCAAAGGCTTATAAGTGTCTGCCAGTAGTATTCCTGTCCGGGGAACATGGTAGATGCGCTCGCCTGCGTTGTAGCTGATATTGCCCTTGATGTTGCAGCTTACGAGAGGTGGGCCGATTTCAAGGGTCAGCAAGTCGGCCAGGAATGCGCCGCCCGCAAAGATGGACACCCACCACGACGGGTTGCCAGAACGACGACGGCGTTTGCCGGCGGTACCTTGCGCCACGGTCCAGAGCGATTGTCGTAGGGGTGCTTGTCCACGCCCCTCTTCCACCAGGGCAGAATGCGACCTCTTGCCGTTTGGAGTACAGATGCGGCTAGTTCACCGGCCCTGTGGCGCGCCAATGCTTGAATGTGGCACCGTGCTTTCATCCCCTACCACCCTGAATTCCTGTATGCTTGGCGCAAAGGAACGACCAAAAATGGCCTTCACTGTCATCTGGTACGGAAGACAGGGCATCGTCGACAAGGAGACGTTCGACGCCGAGAAGACTGCGAAAGACCATGCAATCTCGATGTTCCAGACCCGAAAAGGTGACGATGGAATCGTCGCCGTTGAAGTTCGTAACGACAACGGCGCTGTGGTCTTTAGCCATGCGGAGAGCTAGCGATGGCCATCCGGTCTCGCGCAGTCGCTACCCAACCGTAGGGGGCGGCTTCACCGGCCCTGTAGAGCCCTACAAGATCCAAGGGGCGGTCTGGGGACTTCCTTCACCGTTTGCAGAAGCACCTGATTCAGAGCCACCAGTGCACGGTGGCGATCTGAACTGGACGAAATTCTCGGCTACTCTGTTAGCTTGATTTGCCTGCCGGCTGAATGTCGACTTTGACCCAAGCGGACATCGGCACTCATGCCACGACCACCCTACGCGGTAGCGACGCACCACCTCCACGATGCGGCATTGGGGCGGAGAGCCAGCGGTCGGCCTCAATATGTGCTTAGGCTCGGCGATCACGACTCACCGATGTCGACGACGGTCGCTAGGTCGCAGATCATCTGAGAGTGGAACATCACGGGCCGGCCGTCCTGCGGATCAATTCCGAAGGAATGCGTCATGGCGGGCTCGAAGGCGCCGAGCGCATCCTGCTCCGCGTTGGGCTTGTCCCAGTCCTCATAGCGGTGCTCCGCGCTTGCCTTGTCCATCTGCTCCCCCATCCGCCGGCTATCGCAAAATGACAGCAAGGGCGGCAACGGCCCGGCTACCACAGTCGAATACGCGCCCGGGAGCGGTCGACCCGAACCAAGCGCAAGACAGGCATATGTTTCGCAGCTAATGTTCCAGCGCTGCAGGAGACAACAGCCGATGAAGAGCCAAGAAATTCTGGCCAACACCATCCGTCTCGGCCCGGTTCATCTGCGCGTCGTCGACATTCCAGCTTCCCTACCGGTCTGGCGTGACGTGGTCGGCCTCTCGACCTTGACCAGGGACGGCGGGATCGCCGAACTCGGCGTCAACGGCAAGATCCTTATTGTGCTGCACGCCGGGGCAACAACCGTCCTGCCGTCAAAGTCCCGCGATCTTTTTCATGTCGCCATCCATGTCACGACACGCAAGGAATTGGCCCGGGTCGCCGCCCGGGTGCGGGCCTCCAGCCTGAGGCACAGCGCCCAGGATCACCTGATCTCGGAAACCCTTTACGTTTCCGACCCTTCCGGCAACGGGATCGAGATCTGCTTCGACACACCCGGGCGCTTCGCTTCTAGGGAAGAGATGGCTGGCGGCGGTGTTTCGCTTGTCGCCAAGGACGGCACAAGGCATTCCGGGCTCGAACCTCTGGATATCGATCGATTGCTCCAGGAGCTCGACCCGGCGGACCGTGTCAAAGTTCCGCTGGCGGCGGATACCTTCATCGGTCACATTCATATGCGCGCACGGTCGCCCGAAACGCTGATGGCGTTCTACCTCGGCGTGCTTGGCTTCAGGCCACATATCCAGTCTGCAACGTTTGGCCTGTTCGACTGCGGCACCGAGGAACGCGCACACATGGTGGCGTTCAGCATCTGGGCTCGCGACGAGCTGAAGGAGCCACCAGTCGGGGCGGCAGGTCTGGAGCATTTTACCGTCGTGCTTCCCACCCGGGAAGACCTCGCGGCCGTCGCGCGACGTCTCGGCGACGCGCACGTTCCCTGGCTGCAAACGGGCGGGGCGCTGGACCTCTCCGACCCTGAGGGAAACCGCCTGCGGATGGTGCTCGCAAGCGACTGATCGGACGGCTGTAGGCCTGAACCCCGGGGGACTGTGGTGATAAGGGTAATCGGAACGGGCTTTGGCCGGACAGGAACGGATTCGATGCGCGAGGCGCTGACGATCCTCGGCTTCGGCCCCTGTCACCACATGTTCGAAGTCATGGCCAATGAAGACCAGAAGCGGCTTTGGCGTGCGCTGGCGCAGGGCGCGGCACCGGACTGGAACCAGCTGTTTGCGGGCTACGCGTCCTGCATCGATTGGCCCTCGGCGCACTATTGGCGTGACCTGATTGAGTTCTACCCGGACGCCCGGGTCATCCTGACATACCGATCGCCGGAAAGCTGGTGGAAAAGCTTCGAGAACACGATCCTGGCAGGCATCAGCCAGAGCACGGATCAGGAGTCGCTGGGTCTTGCGTTGATCTCCAGGCAAGTCTTCGGCGGCCGGCCGCACGATCGCGCCAATGCCATAGCCGTCTACGAAGCCAATGTAAGGGCGGTCATTGCGACAGTACCGCCGGGTCGGCTGCTGGTCCACAATCTGGGCGACGGATGGGAGCCGCTCTGCCTGCATCTTGGCGTGCCAGTACCGGACCAGTCCTATCCCAATCGCAACAACACCAAAGACTTTCAGTCGGCTCTTGCTCAGAACTAGTCTGACCGTCTGCAAGGGGTGGAAAGCAGACCTTCGGATCAAAGGACCGGTGACCGTGATGCGCCCACAAGGAGACGTTCGCTGCTGTCCGGTTGTGCAAGCATCGTAAATTGCACCGTTACTAGGGCAGCCCGGCGGCGCGGAGGGCCTCGCCGAGAGAGACCGCGAGCGCCGGCGCGCAATTCACGCCTGAAAATTGCCTCGCTCTCGGCCCGCCCGTGTCGATGAATTGCGACCTCAATCTGAGTGACCTATGCTCAAGCAATGCAACATCTCAGTTCGTTGACCGCCAGGCCCCCGCATGGATATTCCGACAAAGAACTCGATGCCTTTGTCAAGTTGGTTGTTTCGGAGGGCGAAGTTTCCCACTATGGGCTGCTTGAACGCATCAAGGGTGCGCGGGGCCTAGTCATGCTCTATGACGGTAAGAAGCTGGTCGGAACTGCGGCGATTAAAAATCCAGAGCCGGACTATCGAACCGTCGTCTTTGCCAAGTCGAAATCAAATGCGGACGCCGCCGCCTACCCAGTCGAACTAGGGTATGTAGTCGTCGCAGAAAGCCATCGCCGTCATAAATTGGGCTGGCGTCTCGTCGACGCGGCGCTGTCATTCGCAAGCGGATCAGCCGTGTTCGCTACAACACGCAGCAATAATGCCGCCATGCGGCGAATCTTGCCGGCTCGCGGTTTCACGGCCAATGGGTCTCCCTACCCATCCACTGAACATCCCGGTCAGGAAATTCATCTGTTCCTACGTGGGTAAGCGCCCTGAGGACCGAACCCGGCCCTATAGCCCGAGCACGCGGTCTTGTTCGACTTGCGGCAGAAAGCTTAGGATCCCTCGAGGAACGACTGCAGCGCCAATCGCGCCGATCCGCCGGTAACGTGCAGAGCCTACGAGGCGCAGCATTGCTAACCCCTCGCCCCTCATGAAACTGTCGTGGCTGACTGATAGGGTGAGCAAATGGTCAAATTTCAGCCCGATGGCTGGCGCACCGTCACGCCGAGAATCGTCACCGACGACGTCAGGGGCTTGGTTGAATTTCTCAAAACCGTATTCGACGCGACCGGCGAGTACCGGACTGGGGCGCCGGCAGGGATGAAGATTGGCGACCCTATCGTGATGGTCAGCGGCGATGGCGAACGCGAAGCAATGCCGGCTTTCCTCTATGTGTATGTAGAAGACACTGACGAAACGTACCGGCGTGCAATCGGTGCGGGCGGAGAGTCGATTGAGGAACCTAAGGACACGCCACATGGCGACCGACGAGCGATGATGTGGGATGCGCGGGGGAATAGATGGCAGATCGCGACACATCGGGAAGACATGTCAGTCAACGAAATTTGAGAATGCGCGGAAGCTGACTTGTTTCGGTTGGGATGAGTCCCCGTCCAACCGCTCCGCCCTAGCGTGTTAACGCTAATCAGAGGCACGGACACATCAATCTTCTTTAGCGGACTTTTTCAAACCGGCCAGCATCATCGTCCAATTTTTCTTGAGTTCGGCCTTGGTCTTTTCGTCAACCTTGGCAGCAGAACCTCGTCCGAGTCGAGCGCAGCGGAAATCGATCTAGCGCGAATCACTCCTGGCCTTGAAGCGTGCTGCCTCTTCCGAACCGCGGGTGGCGTCGCCGGCGCTGTAGGAATGCGCGCCGGCGCCGGCGAGCTTGCCGCCGTCGACGATCAGATATTCCTCACGGATCGGCCGGCCTTCGAACCAGCATTCGAGAATTTCGCGGGTGCCCGCGGCGTAGCGCGCCTGGGCGGAGAGCGACGATCCTGAGATGTGCGGCGTCATGCCGTGATGCGGCATCGATCGCCACGGATGGTCCTTGGGAGCCGGCTGCGGGAACCAGACGTCGCCGGCATAGCCAGCGAGTTGGCCACTCTCCAGCGCGCGGGCGATGGCGTCACGATTGCAGATCTTGCCGCGCGCCGTGTTCACCAGATAGGCGCCGCGTTTCATCCTGGCGATCATCGTCTCGTCAAAGAGGTTTTCCGTCTCCGGATGCAGAGGTGCATTGATCGTGACCACGTCGCAGACGCCGACCATGGATGCGGGATCCTGGTGGAAGGTGACGCCAAGTTCTTTCTCGACCGCCTCAGGCAGGCGGTGGCGATCGGTGTAGTGCAACTTGACGTCGAACGGCTTCAGCCGGCGCAACACCGCGCTGCCGATCCGGCCGGCACCGACGGTTCCGATCTGCATTCCCTCGATATCGTAGGAGCGTGCGACGCAGTCGGCGATATTCCAGCCGCCTTTCACGACCCACTGGTAGGACGGGATGTAGTTGCGCACGAGCCCCAGGATCATCATGACCACATGCTCGGACACGCTGATCGAATTGCAGTAAGTCACCTCGGCGACCGTGATGCCGCGGTCCATGGCGGCCTGAAGATCGACATGGTCGGATCCGATGCCGGCGGTGATCGCAAGCTTCAGTCTGCTTGCCTTGGCTATTCGTTCTTCAGTCAGATATGCCGGCCAGAACGGCTGCGAGATCACGATTTCGGCGTCAACGAGCTCGCGTTCAAAAATGCTGTCGGGACCGTCCTTGTCCGAGGTCACTACCAGGCTGTGGCCCGCGCTTTCGAGAAATTTCCTCAGGCCGAGTTCGCCCGACGCGCTACCGAGCAAGACCCCCGGTTCAAAGTCGATGGCCTTCGGCGTGGGAAGTGTCTGGCCGCCGGGATAGCGGTCGAGCTTTGGCAGGCCGTCCCGCGCATATTTTGTCGGATAACCGTCGACCGGATCGTCATAGAGGACGCAAACGACCTTTGCCATTGTGTATCTCCCTTCGTCTGACAACGAAGAGGAAAACGCTCTGTTGTTAACGCTGCCGGCCAACGATGGTCGGCACGGCGATGCTCTGTTGAATTGCTGGTGTGGAGCAGACTCATCTGCCGGCGCTTCCTCATTCGGAAAGTTGTGCGCTATCGCGTATTACATGGAAGACCCGGGCATGGTTTCAAGTGCTGCGGGCGGCACTGGTGCAGCGTTCGAGTTCCTTTATTTCAGACCGCGCGCACGGTCTGCTGACAACAAATGCTTGATGCGGACACTTCAGAATTGCCGAGGTTGGGCACCGTGCATCATGATCGCTGACAGGCTCCGACTTCGCAGGCCTCAGGGGCTTCGGCATCCCCTCAAAGATTGCAAACAACCTGTTAGTCAGCGCTTATCAAGCGGAGGAATCTCGCATCGCTTGCCGCTCAGACGGTATTGCCAAGCCAGTTCGCAACGCTCACCGATGTCACCTGGAAATGGCGAAAGTGACGAGACAGACAGGCAGCTTATGCGAGTCCTGATCAAGTTCGAGTTGTGGACGCACTAGCCAGCGCTACAAGGCTAGCCTTTCCACAATGCGGGCCGTTTGTTGCCTTTTTACAGAAGATACGAAAACGCCGCTCGACCGGAAGGGAGCGGCGTTTACCAAGTGTGGTGTCCTACCCTAGACGAAACCCCGATTTGGTCGGGGCCGTCGGACTTGAACCGACGTTTCCAGCTTGTTCGCTATCAGTCTATAGGTGGTGTTTTCCTGTCGTCCTTGCAAGCGCCATCGGCGCAGCTTTGCAGGGTGTGCAAGGATAGTCGGAGTCGATACAATTCCATCCGAATTCCGCAATTGAACGACCGCTGCTTTCCAGCTTCCGTGACGCGCACACTCGCTGGTTCTGCCGTCAGCAATGTCATCAATCGACCGGTCGCGTTCGACGCGGCTCGGAACGCCGATGATGCAACGATATCCTGACTCGCCGTAACGGCAGGCGCTGGCCCTGTCGCCTAACTGCTCCGTCACTTATCGATCGATCTCCCCGAACACGATGTCGAGCGAGGCGATGATCGCCGAGATATCGGCTCGCATGTCCTCGCGTCGCTGGCCTTCCGGCGTCCTGGCTATAGTTTTCAGGCGCCGCTCAGTAGTCCATTCCGCCCATTCCGCCCATACCTCCTGCGCCACCCATAGCGGGCGCATCCTTCTGTGGCATGTTCGCAATCATTGCTTCAGCGGTGATCAGGAGCGCGGCAATCGAGCCGGCATCCTGCAGGGCCGTCCGAACGACCTTGGCGGGATCGACGATACCGGCCTTGATCATGTCGACGTAGAGTTCGGTCTGAGCATCGAAACCTTGATTGTGATCCTTGCTGTCCATGAGTTTCCCAACGACGATCGAGCCTTCGACGCCGGAATTCTCGGCGATCTGGCGGATCGGCGCCTCGAGCGCCCTCAGCACGATCGAAATGCCGGCCGTCACATCGGCATTGGCGCCCGTTAGCCCGTTAAGCGCCGACCTGGCGCGCAGCAGCGCCACACCGCCTCCGGGAACGATGCCTTCTTCCACCGCCGCACGCGTGGCGTTCAGCGCGTCGTCGATGCGGTCCTTCTTTTCCTTGACTTCCGTCTCGGTCGCACCGCCGACGCGAATGACGGCAACGCCCCCGGCCAGCTTCGCCAGCCGCGCGAACTACGAGGCCGGAAGGATTGCCATGGCCGAGGCCGCAATTCGCAACTTCACCATCAATTTCGGACCGCAGCATCCGGCCGCGCATGGTGTCTTGCGGCTCGTGCTTGAACTCGATGGCGAGGTCGTCAAGCGCGTCGATCCGCATATCGGCCTGCTTCCATCGCGGGACCGAGAAGCTCATAGAGCACAAGAACTATCTGCAGGCCCTGCCCTATTTCGACCGGCTCGACTACGTCGCGCCGATGAATCAGGAGCATGCATTCTGCCTCGCCGTCGAGAAGCTGCTCGAAATATCGGTTCCCAGGCGCGGACAGCTCATCCGTGTCCTTTTTTGCGAAATCGGCCGGCTTCTGTCGCACCTTCTCAATGTGACGACGCAAGCCATGGATATCGGCGCGCTGACCCCGCCGCTCTGGGGTTTTGCCGAGCGCGAGAAGCTGATGGTCTTCTACGAGCGCGCTTCCGGCGCCCGCATGCACGCGAATTATTTCCGGGTCGGCGGCGTGCATCAGGATCTGCCTCCGAAGCTTCTGGACGACATCTGGGATTTCTGTGACCCGTTCCTCAAGGTCTGCGACAATCTCGAAGTGCTGCTCACAGACAATCGCATCTTCAAGCAACGCAACGTCGATATCGGCGTGATCGGTCTTGACGGTGCCTGGGCTTGGGGCTTCTCCGGCGTGATGATACGCGGATCGGGCGCGGCCTGGGATTTGCGCAAGGCGCAGCCATATGAATGTTACCCCGAGATGGATTTCGACATTCCCATCGGCAAGAACGGGGACTGCTATGACCGCTATCTCGTCCGCATGGAGGAAATGCGCCAGTCTGTGCGGATCATGAAGCAATGCCTGGAAAAATTACGGTCGCCGGAAGGCCGGGGCCCGGTCGCACTTCCAAATCAAAAGATCACGCCACCGTCGCGTGCCGAGATGAAACGCTCGATGGAAGCGACGATCCATCATTTCAAACTTTACACGGAAGGGCATCACGTGCCCGCCGGAGAGGTATACGCTGCGGTCGAAGCACCGAAGGGTGAGTTCGGCGTATATCTGATTTCCGATGGCAGCAATGTTCCGTACCGGTGCAAGATCCGAGCACCCTCCTTCGCCCATCTGCAGGCAATGGATTTCTTGTGTCGAGGCCACATGATCGCCGATGTCTCCGCGATCATTGGTTCGCTCGACATCGTGTTCGGAGAGATCGATCGTTAAGCCGAGTTGCACATCTCGGCTGCTGGAAGATAGGCCTACAATCGCAGGATCATCCGTGGTTTATCGAAGTCGCGCAAAAAAAGCCCGCCGGACTGCGTCTCTCTGGCCTGCTGCCGGTTCAGTGGAGAGGCAGCAGGCCAAGTTGACCCTACCCAGCCGTCAGGGGATGACAAATCCAAGAAGAACGGCTCGCCCTTTCACAAGGCGGGCCGTTCGTTCGCTTTTTACAGAAGATACAAAAACGCCGGAGCGGCGTTTATCAAGTGTTGCTATGGACGGCAGCCGGCTACCGCCCCTCAGCCTCGACGTCTCCTAGCCGCCGCAGGCTCAAATCACGGACACGCAACGGACGATACTTTTAGTGGAATGCCCGATACCTTGTGGCATGGATTGGGCCGTCCTCATTGGTGAAATGAGGAATCCCATCTTATTCTCAAACGGAAGGAAGAATTGGCCATGTCCACTGGAACGAAGTCTTCGCATAGCGAGCCTTCAATCCCGTCAGGCCGCGACATTCTCAATGACACGACGGCGCCACTGGATTCGGCAGCGCGGACAACCTTGAGGAAGTGGCTCGCCATGATCGCAAGTGGTGACTTTGGCGACCTGGACTCTGTCATTGCCGCCGAGGCGGTCTACCATTCGCCAGTCGAATGGCACCCCTACCCGGGACACGATCTGGTGTGCCTTCTGGTCCGGACCGCGGCGGGGGTTTTCGAAGACTTCAAATATGAGCGCCAGATGGCGGGCGGCGACAGCGCCATGCTCGAATTCTCCGCGCACGTCGGCGACATCCAGATGAAAGGCGCGCACCTCATCCGCTTCAACTCTGATGGCGGGATCATGGACATCGACCTGATCGCACGGCCGGCGACGGGCGTCGTGGCGCTCGGTAACGGAGTAGGAGACAAAATCGGACCGCAGATCAAGGCGGCACTGACTGCCGCCGGCGGGCGCAAGCCTGATGTTGGATATGGAACTTCCGACCGCAAAGGTTTAGCACCGTGATGTTCGAAGGTTTTCGACTTGAGACAATCCAGCTGCCCGAGGCGACGCTGCGGGCGAATGGAGAAGGGAGCGTCCCAGCGGTGGCCTATATGGTGATTTGGTACGGGAAAGAGGGCATCGTTGAAAAGACGCCCTTCGATGCCGAGAAAGCCGCAAGAGATCACGCGCTGGCGACATTTCTTGCTCGAAAGCAGAACGACCGCATCGTAGCGGTGGAAGTTCGCAAGGACGATGGCACGGTTGTATTCAGTCAAGCAGGAGCCGGCTAAGTCGTCTGGATCGTCGCCGCAGCGCCCCAGTGGGCAGCCTGGCTATAGGTCGAAAAGATCGTCCTTCAACTGGTCGAGCAGATCAGGCCTGTTCCAGGACGAAACGAAAAAGCCCGCGCCTCTGGCGGAGGACGCGAGCCCCTGGGGTACGGGGTCCCGATCGAGCAGCATCCGGGAGATATCACCGCCAACCCATAACTCTTTAGCTCAGCTAAGGCTCCTGAAAGCCTCGAAGGTGACTTATCGACTGACGCGGTTCAGGCAAGGACGAAGCCGGCCAAAAGGACCGCAAGAACAAGCGACAGAGGAACGGCAAGAAGCCAGCGAGCCTCCACAATGCTGTTGTGCTGATAATCCATTACGGGGACCTAGTACCAGCGTCCGCGACCGTAAAAACCGCCACCACCCAGCAGAATGACAATAAGAACTATGACCAGAATTGTGGTGATATCCATATGTACCTCCTGAGCGCGCCCGGCCGCGTTCGCCGTTCGCCGTTCGCCGCTCTTGCCCTGTAGGGCATGAATTGTTCCTGTCACTTTGACATCCATCAACGTTCCGCGCGGCATTCTTGTTCCAATGGACCTATCAGGCATGACCAGCCCGACGGAACCGCTGGCCTCGCACCTCGGCTGGAAGGTTTCAGAAACTATGTCCGGGTTCATCAAGGAACCAACTGGCCTGACGATTTCTTTAGCTGCATGAAAAAACCTGGCACGCTCGGAACGGAAGATCACGACCACACCGGTTCAGTCCGTACGCC
>NZ_MZXV01000086.1 GCF_003253745.1 Mesorhizobium kowhaii | reverse complement strand
ACATCGACCGAGGCTGTGGGCCGGTGATGACCGGGAAAGCCCTTCAGGTCGAGAAGACCCCCGGAGAAGTTGAACGTCACATCGACCGAACGCACGGCGTTCCAACGATCCAGGCCGCCATGGGCGGTGATCACGACATCGAGCAACTCGCTCATCCCAATGTCTCCTTGTTTCCCCGAGGACGCCCGTCGCAGCCGCCGTCGGTGTCTGCTAAGCAGCTGCACTCGGACGAGCCGAGACGGCGTCGTACCAGTGCTTGAGCGCGACGCTGTCGTCGGGAATGGGCATGGCGAAGGCTTTCGTCGCGAAGTCGACAGTGACCAGCGTGGTGATATCCGCAGCTGAGAACCGATCACCCGCCACAAACTCGACGTCCTTCAGTCTCGCCTCAAAATCGGTGTAGAAATTAGCCACCCGCTGCTTGCTGCGCTCGATCAGCGCCGGAATCTGCTCGTAGCCATGCGGACCGGAGAAGGCGCGGCCTTTCAAGCCTGCGGCGGCGTTTCGCACTCCCTCCATGACGGAGGCGAAGCCTTCAAGCTCTGCGCGGCGTTCCCACATGGTGATGAGTGCCTTCTCCTTTGGCGTTACGCCGAGTAGCGGGACCTTGGGATAGGCCTCGTCAAGGTAGCGCATGATCGCGGGAACCTCGCCAATCGCTGTGCCGTCATCCAGCACGAGGGTCGGGACAACCGCGCGGGCATTGATGGCTCGATAGGCATCCGAAAACTGTTCCTTCGCGCCGAGGTCGACGGGCGCCAGTTCGATGTCGAGGCCCTTCTCGGCGATCAGGATTCGCACGCGGCGGGAATTGGGCGAGCCGTTGGAATGATAGAGTTTCAAGGGTCTTCTCCAATCAGGTTTCGTATGAAGGATCCACGTCAGCGCCTGGTCGGTTGGCTGCCGGGCCTTAGGCTTGGCTGGCCCGGGCGGAAGCGGCTAGCCGCTCGGCCGTTCCTCGATGGCGTCCACACGGTCGGGATAGAAAGCGACGTAGCCCTTGATTTCAGCCATCGCTGGGAAGGGCGTCTCGTAGGACCACACGGCATTCACCGAGCGGTCCCCGCCGGCGGGAATGCTGAAGTACGAGGCGTCGCCCTTGTAGGGGCAATAGGTCGTGTGGTCGCTCCGCATGAGCGCCGCCATGTCGACGTCGCGGCGGGGGATGTATTGCACGGCCGGATAGGCCGCCTCCCGGAGCGTCAGCGCTGCGGCGGTGTCGGCTATCGTCTGGCCGCGCAGCGTAACCACGACACGATCTGGATTGGCTTCGATCGTGATCGGATGATCAGGGCCGGGAATTTTGATGGACTTCTCGATCATGTTCAGGCCGCCTTCTGGATGGGGAACGCCGTCGTTGCTACTCAGCGGTCTTGCCGTCGTCGTCACGCGTTCAAAAACAGAGTCGCGTGTTCAACGAAGAGCTCCGGGTACTGGTGGTGCGCACCGTGATTGGAGTCGGGGTAGATGATCAGCTCCGCATACGGCATGTTCTGCTGCATGATGAAAGAGTTCACCGTGGGTATGTTCACGTCGTTACTGCCGTTCACGATGAGAGTTGGCTGCTTGATCGTCTTCAGATAGTCGTCCGACCCCTCTTTCTGGACACCCCAATTGCGAATCGCTTCGACCTGGGCGGGCGACACCTTGTCGTTCACTTCGGGATCGCGTCCCTCTTGCCGAAGATGCGTGCGCTTCAGGTACTCCCGTCCCGCCGCCTGGCCCGCCGCGGACGGACTGAATTTAACCGCGAGCCAGACACTCTCTGGCGGATCGTGGGGGTGGGCGCCAAAGAGCCGCCCTGTAGCCTGGGCTATCAGCTCCATTCCCTGACCGCCGCGCGGACCTGCGCCATCGACGATCATCCTGCGAACGAGATCGGGCGCCTGCAAAGTGATTTC
>NZ_MZXV01000005.1 GCF_003253745.1 Mesorhizobium kowhaii | reverse complement strand
GGCGTTATCAACTTAACTCGCGGTCAGGGATTTGCGGCATAAACGCGACGGCATGAACACCGCAACCGTCAGCTACAAGCGCCATCGTTTCGCGCCGCAGATCATCGCCCATGCAGTCTGGCTTTACTACAGGTTCCCCTTGAGCCTGCGTCTGGTCGAGGAAATGTTGCTGGAACGCGGGATCGTGGTTTCCTATGAGACAATCCGCCGATGGGGAAAGAAGTTCGGGCCCGACTACGCCCGCCGGTTGCGCCGCAAGCAGCCAAGCCGCGACGATATCTGGCACCTCGATGAGGGTGCGCCACGAAGGCGCGAAGGAGGAGCTATGATTTAGGCACTTCCCAAGCAGCCATGCTGCACAGGAGATGAGGGCTGGCCCCTCGAAGCCGGCTTGCAGGAGCAGGCTTCAAACCACCTCAAGCTGCTGTCGTAAAGAGCGATGGTGGTGAGCGTTGAGGAAAAGGCCGGACTTGATCCGGTCAGGTAAGATGCAAGGAGACGAGCGTGAGCGAACCGCTGAAGACGTGTCGAAAAGTGCATAGATGGCGTCAAAACCGGGTGGGCTTCGTTAGCCCGGGACAAGTCTGGGAGATACCTGTCTACTGCCCAGATGGCGTCCGGCATGAAGGCGGCGTGACCTTGCTTCAGGCTCTTGTGCGGAACGTGGGAACCTGTCGCCCCGATGCCAAGGGAGACGTCCAAGTGGAAGCACCATGAGGACCCGAGTACCGATGCGGGGCACAGGGACGGAGTTGCGTGTAGTAGCGAGGAAGGTGCTGTAATGGCGTTGGAGCGAAGGCGCAACACTGTCCAGCTTTATCGAAAGGTCAACCGTCATGCGGGAGGAGCCTTTGGGTAACGCAAAGCCGTTCGATATTCCCAAACGCGTTGTTTGGGAGGCTTATCAACGGGTAAGGGCGAACCGGGGAGCAGCCGGGGTCGATGATCAGTCGATTGAAGCCTTTGACCGGGATGTGAAGAACAACCTGTTCAAGCTTTGGAACCGACTGTCATCGGGCAGCTACTTTCCACCGCCAGTCAAACGGGTCGCAATCAGGAAGCGCCAAGGTGGTTCAAGACCGCTGGGTATTCCAACGGTCTCCGACCGGATTGCGCAAGGGGTGGTGAAGGCGTACCTGGAACCGGAACTGGAAAGACATTTCCATCCCGATTCCTATGGGTATCGGTCCGGCAAGTCGGCACTCGAGGCCGTGGGTATGGCAAGGCAGAGATGCTGGCGTCATGACTGGGTTCTCGATCTCGACATTCGGGCATTCTTCGACACCATTCCACACGACCTGCTGCTACGGGCGGTGCGAAAGCACACCGACTGCACGTGGGTGTTGTTATACATTGAACGGTGGCTGACGGCTCCCGTGCAACTGGAGAACGGCACCTTGGAGCCTCGGGAGAGGGGAACCCCGCAGGGATCAGTTATCTCACCCTTGCTGGCGAACCTCTTTTTGCACTATGCGTTCGATCGGTGGATGGCCAAACACCATCCTGGTATTCCGTTTGAACGCTTTGCCGATGATGCTGTTTGTCATTGCAGCAGCGAGCGTCAGGCTCAAAAGTTGCAAGCGGAACTTGAGCGGCGGTTTGCTGAATGCGGACTGACGTTACATCCAGACAAGACACAGATCGTGTACTGTAAGGATAACGTTCGGCGAGGATATTACCCGAACCGGAAATTCGACTTTCTCGGCTATACCTTTCGGCCGAGACTGGCGATGAACCGATGGGGCAAGACCTTCGTCAACTTCAGTCCTGGCATGAGCAACCGGGCCGCGAAAGCCATCCGTCAGACGATACGGGACTGGCAGCTTGACCGCCGTATCGACAAGCGCATCAACGATCTGGCCAAGATGTTCAATCCGATCCTGCGCGGTTGGATGAACTATTATGGCCGGTATCACAAATCGGCACTTCCCGAGCATTGATGCATCTCGATCTGCGCCTGGCACGCTGGGCAATGTCGAAATATCGTCGCCTGAGACGCC
>NZ_MZXV01000053.1 GCF_003253745.1 Mesorhizobium kowhaii | reverse complement strand
TCTCACGGCGGCGGCACGCCGCATCAACCTCAGTCAGCCGGCCATGAGTTCGGCCGTCGCCCGGCTGCGCGATTTTTTCGGCGATGAACTGTTCAGCATGAGCGGCCGAGAACGTATTCTGACATCACGTGCAGCAGCACTTGCCCCCGCAGTCCGCGACGCTCTCCTGCACATCCAGTCCTCGATTATTTCTTCGGATCCGTTTAACCCAGCTCGATCCGACCGCCGCTTCAGGATCATTGTTTCCGATTTCGCCACGCTCGTGTTTTTTGAAAAAGTCGTGGAGCGTGTTGCCCGGGAAGCCCCCGCCGTCAACTTCGAATTGCTGCCTCTCGACGATAGCCCCGATGAGCTTCTCCGGCGCGGTGACGTCGATTTTCTAATTCTCCCGGATTTGTTCACGTCGAGTGCGCATTCAAGCGTGCCGCTGTTCAACGAGAGGCTCGTTTGCGTAGGCTGTCCCACGAACAAGCAGCTGCCACGGCACCTTACATTCGAGAGATACATGTCGATGAGGCACGTCTGCGTCAGGTTCGGACGTTTGCTGAAGCCCTCCATCGAGGAATGGTTTTTGCTTGAGCATGGTCTTAAGAGACGTGTTGAGGTCGTCGTGCAGGGCTTCAGCATGATCCCGCCTATGGTGTCCGGCACGGCTCGTATAGCGACCATGCCCTTGCGGCTGGTCAGGCATTTCGAAAAAACGTTCCCCCTTCAGGTCGTCGAACTTCCGCTGCCGCTCCCCGCTTTCACCGAAACCGTCCGATGGCCGGCTCTGCACAATAGCGATCCGGCAAGCATCTGGATGCGGGAGATAATGATGCAGGAGGCATCTCGGATGGCTGCTCCGCTGTGACACCAGGGGAGGCTCTAGGCGCACTTAGATTTACTACGTCTGCCAGCACTTGCTTTTTGCGTCAACATAGCGCGTTTGATGAAGTCAATGCTGGCGGCAAGTGCGCCTGCGAGATCGTCCAGCGTGCGGACTTCCTCGACCAGCTCGAATGAGAAGGGTCCCGCGTAGCCGCCATCAAGCAGCGCCTGGATCTGGCTGCCATTGTCGGACCCTCCAAGGAAGCGATCCGGGTAAATCCAGAAGGTCGGGTCGTTCACGCCTGAAATGTGCACCAGGCCAGTAAGCTCGCAGAACAAGGATATCTCCCCGGCCAGTGTGTGGTGGAACGTGTCGTGCACGAGGCGGTAGACGGACTGGCCATCAACTGCGGCAATGGCCTCGGCTGCTTCCTTCTTTGATCGAAGCGAGCAGGTTCGAAAGCCCAGCGGCTCGATGAGGCCGACTAGACCGCGCGACTGGAGGATCGGCTTGAGCGCATTTAGAGCGACGCGGAGATTGTCATGGCGCTCGCCGTTGCCGGCCCACGAGCCGTCGTTGACCGGCACCAGCACGACCATTTTAGTCCCGCACGCCGCCGCATAGTCGGCGAGCTTGCTCGCCTCAGCCTGACGCGTGGGAGTCCAGTCGTTGAAGCGCTGCAAGGCGTTGATGGAGATTATCGTGACGCCGGCTTTGGTAGCAGCAGACCGGACGTCCGCAGCCGGAATGGCGCGTGTAACAGGATTGCTGAAATGATGGTCACGAATTTGAACCTCGGTCAGGCCGTGGTCACGAGCAAGTGCGAAAATTGCACTGACGTCTAGTGAGGGCGCGGTCATGTGGTCGAGCGCAAAGCGGGGAGATACCTGGCGCATAGGGTTGGCTTTCCTTCCAGAAGTGCGGCGCCAGTTTCGCTTTGTCTGGCTTCTCCGCGCGCCCCCACCACAGGCCGATGCACAAACCTGATTGAATCAGGCGAGTCAATCGAGCGTTTCTTGCATTTATGATAGGAATCTCGGACCTTCTGATAGGATTACATCATTTCAAATATTTTCTGGCAGATAAATGTCAAACGGCAGAAATGTCTGCCCCGGCGTCTCCGCGGTGCCGGTCTTGATGGCGTTGTCCATAAGCGGCATCAGCTCCTGGCAAAGTCGGCGCAGTGGCGTGGCGAGCGCCATCGTAATGACGTCATCGGCGAGGGCCCTCCGTGACTCCGGCGTGATTTCATTCACGATCGCGACGAGATCTTGACCTTTGCACTCGTCCCGGAGCGCGGAGATCGCGCCCTCCATGCCACCGCCGGCCATGTAGAAGCCGACGAGATCAGGTTCCCGCTGCATAAGATCCAGCAGCGCCTCGTAAGTGATCTCTCGTTTCTCAAGGTTCACGAGCGTATCGAGCACCTCGAATGCTGGCTCGTTCTCACGGAAATAGGAACGAAAGCCGCTTTCCCGCAGGCCATGACTCTGGAAACGGTGGCTGCCGACAAACACCGCCACTTTGCCAGGCCGTTTGGCGGCTTTGGAGAACATCCAAGCTGCCGTGCGCCCGACCTTGCGGTTGTCGAGACCGACGTAACCCTCGCGCACGCCAGCGGCGAAGTCAGAAAGCAGAGAGAAAACCGGGATGCCTTTAGCCTTGAGCTCCTCGACTGCTGCCGTGATCTTAGGATGGTCCGGAGCCACCATGCCTATCGCGTGACAGCGCCTACCAAGATCCTTGAGGGTAGCCGCCAGGTCCTCGGGC
>NZ_MZXV01000068.1 GCF_003253745.1 Mesorhizobium kowhaii | reverse complement strand
TACGGTGCGTTTTCCAACGACAAGGGCTCGATCCGGATCGACTGGACGATCGAGCCGACCCTAGAGGAAGGTCGGCTGATCCTGTCCTGGCGAGAGCAGGGCGGTCCGCCGGTTACGCCACCGCTGCGAAAGGGGTTCGGCTCGCGTGTGATCGAGCGCGGCCTGACCCACGAACTCGAAGGCACGGTGCAACTCGACTATCGCCCGGACGGGTTGATCTGCACGATGAACATTCCGGTACCGGGATCACGCGATGGATAAACTGCTTTCTGGCCGACGTATGCTCGTCGTCGAGGATGAAATTCTGGTCCTGATGATGATTGAAGACATGCTGGGCGATCTTGGATGCCAGTCAGTGATCTCAGCGGCTACGATCGAGAAGGCGATCGCCCTGATCGAAGCGCAGACGTTCGATGCCGCTATGCTGGACATGAATCTGGACGGCGGCGACAGCAATACCGTGGCCGACGCGCTTGCCGAGCGCGGTGTGCCGTTCATCTACTCGACCGGCAACAGCGGTCGCGACATGCGGGAAGGCTTCAGCGACCGTGCGGTCCTTCGCAAACCGTTCAGCTTTGATGAACTGACCGCCAAACTCGAACGCCTTCTTGCTCCCTGATCGCGGAAATAAGTCCCTAGGACGGACATCAGGGCCACAACAAACGCAGTGCCGTGATTTGCCCGGGAACCCACCGCAACGGCGGGCGTTGTCCTGTAACAATGGAGGACACGATGGCGAAAGAGCAGGAGCCCCAGGGCAAAGCTTTTCAAGTGAATAAAAACAGCGTGGAAGACCAAGAGCCCGCTCGCTCACCAGCGGCGAGACGACAGCAGTCCGACGACAAACGCAACCGGCAGAAGCCTCAGGGCAAAGCTTTCCAAGTGAACGAAAACAGCATCGAAGACCAAGAGCCCGCCCGCCGCCACCCCTGAATTTTGGGTTCGGCTCTAGAAAGGACGCAAGAAGGCGAGAATTTCTGCCGCCAGCACCTGTGGCGCCTCTTCAGCCATATGGTGTCCACAGGCGATGCCTTTCCCCTGCAAGCTTGTCGTCCATGGGCGCCATACGCCGAGAACATCGCCATAAAGCCGTTCCAGATCATCGCGCATCGACCATAGAACCATGGTGGGACATTGGACCCGCCGGCCGGCCTTTCGGTCATCTGCATCATGCAGATGGTCAAGTGAGAGGCCCGCCCTGTAATCCTCGATCATCCCGTGAATGACACGAGCGTCGAGGATTGCCGCCTTGTAGTCCGCAAACGCCTCCGCGCCCATCTGATCGGCGGAGCCGCCATACCAGGCTTCGGGATTGGCCATGATCGCCTGCTCCGGCTTGTCGGGTTGGGCAAAGAAGAACCAGTGCCACCACTCGGTAGCGAAGCGGGCGTCGCATCGTTCGAGCGCTTCCAGGATGGGAACGCCGTCCAGAATGATGAGATGCGTCGCTGCGTCCGGATGATCCATCGCCATCCGGAAAGCGGTGTAGCTTCCGCGATCGTGCCCAGCGACGGCAAAGCGGTCAAAACCCAGATGGCGATGAGCGCGACACAGTCTCTCGCTTTCGCGCGCTTGGATGAACCTGCATGATCGTGGCTGTCCTCGGGAATCGAAGACTGCCCGAAGCCGCGTAGGTCAGGGCACACCACCGTATGGTTTTCGACGAGAAGCGGCGCAACACGATGCCAGGTGGCATGCGTGCGTGGGTGGCCATGCAGAAGCAGGACCGGTGGTCCTGAGCCGCCGTGCCTGACCCGAAGCGTCGCCTCGGGCAGCTGGATTGTCTCAAGTCGAAAACCTTCGAACATCAAGGTGCTAACCTTGGCTGTGGTCGGAGGTTCCACATCTGATCGGAACCTTCGCCTGTCGTCGAAGGTTTGTGTACCAAACTGGGCGGGCGGAAAGAGGCCGAAGTCGAGCCAGACTATCCGTCATGCGAGGCACAAATGGCCTACACGAACGGGGGCATACCCCAAGACGAGCCTTATGGAGCAATCTACTTTGCAAAGAAGTACGGCCTCACGGTGAGAGACGCCAAGTTCATCATCGCCGCGAATGGACCATCGCGAACGTGTGATGCTGCAGCTGCTGCATTCGTGCGGAATAAAGCCGCGAGGTTCAGGAAGTGGCTTCGCTGATTGTGCCAAGACCGATGCATCGGCTTTGGCCGTCTGCGTTCAGAACTCAGCTATTCCTTCGATATCGACACAGATGCTGGCTGACGCTCATGCAGGGCGATGAGCCTGTCAGGGCCAAGTTCAGATACTGGGCGGCAATGTCGCACCTGACACGTAAAGGGCCGAAGTCCTTGGTGATCCGTCGTGCCTGGGCCTGCGTGATCCCGTGCTTCCTGGCGAAATAGGCTGTTTCGTAGGGTTTTTGCACAGCGGTCAGCGCCATCTTTTCTTGTTATCGACCGGCAGAGGACGAACAGCCCCGGAAGAGAACGTGTATGTGGCAAAAGGATCCGGCTTGTGAGCGGGATGCCCATATCCAAATCGACCGCCGAAATCGCCTTCAGCATCCTGATGTTGGGATGGCAATTCGGGCGGCGTACGGACTGAACCGGTGTGGTCGTGATCTTCCGTTCCGAGCGTGCCAGGTTTTTTCATGCAGCTAAAGAAATCGTCAGGCCAGTTGGTTCCTTGATGAACCCGGACATAGTTTCTGAAACCTT
>NZ_MZXV01000014.1 GCF_003253745.1 Mesorhizobium kowhaii | reverse complement strand
TCAGCCGCGAGCGTCAGGCTGCCCTCCTCGGCGACCGCGACGAAATAGCGAAGGTGCCGTAGCTCCATAGCGCCTTCCATCTTCAAGGCATGCCCCCCACCTTACAAAGTCTTTTTCGCGGGCGCCAGGGGAGGCCACATGGCTTTCAACGATAGCACATGTCTGGTCTCGGTCTCTAAGCCTCGGGGCCAGAGGGTCCGCTCCCGTACTTTGCCGGTAGGGCACAAAATTGCGAGGATTGCGCGGTTCACTGGTGGGACAGCTCGCCCAATTGGCCGGAGCGCGGGCCTGCTGGGCGCATTGGTCGTCGATGTTCTGAACAGTGGCATCTACGACCTTCGGGCTGCCGTTGAAGCGCAGTAGAGTTTGGGCTGTCACGCGGCCTACTGGAGCCGCCGGCTTTAGTCGTTCCATATCTCCAAGGCATGCCCCCCTACTTGCAAAGTCTTTTTCGCGGGCGCCAGGGGAGCCTAAATGGCTTCCAACGAAAGTACCTGCAACAGGTCTCGGTCTCTAGGCCGCGGCCAGTGGGTCCGCTTCCATACGCTGCCGGTAGGGCGGCAAACTGCGAGGATTACAAAATGAACACTCAAGTTGTTTTGATCACCGGTGGACTGACCGGCATCGGTCGCGCCGCCGCGGTCGCCTTCGCCAAGAAGGGCGCGAAGGTCGTCGTTGCCGGTCGGCGTGACGAGGCCGGCCAGGCGCTCGCCAAGGAACTCCGCTCTTTCGGTTCGGAGGCAGAGTTCATCAATGCCGACGTCCGCAAGGAGGATGACGTCCGCGCGTTGGTCGACAAGACCGTCGCACGGTTCGGGCGTCTCGATGTCGCGGTGAACAACGCCGCCACCGAAGGCGATCGCGGCCTGATCACGGATCAGACCGCCGAAAGTTTTGCCGCGACGTTCGATACCAATGTTCTCGGAGTGGTGCTGAGCATGAAGCACGAAGTGCGCGCCATGCAGGCCCAGGGCAGCGGCACCATCATCAATATTTCCTCGACCTACGGGCACGAGGGCGCGGCCGGCGCCTCGCTCTACGTCGGCGCCAAGCACGCCGTCGAAGGCATCACAAAGTCGGTGGCGCTCGAAGTCGCCAAGTCGGGAATTCGCGTGAATGCTGTCGCGCCTGGCCCCACGGACACCGGCATGCTCACTCGTTTCACCGAGACGGCGGAGAACAAGGCGGTTCTGGTGGGGCAGGTCCCGCTGGGTCGACTCGGCCTGTCCGAAGAAGTCGCCGACGGCATCGTGTTCATCGGATCGGACGAGGCCAGGTTCATCACAGGTCACGTTCTCAACGTCGACGGCGGGCACAGCGCCAACTGATCCTGTTCGGGCGACCGAGATTGCGCAAGGGACCCACTATTACGACCCACGCCCGATCAACGCGCGGGCATCAAGCGGAAGGACGGACTTCAATGGCTGACGTGATCAAGAAGCACAGCATTTCTTCTGAGCTCGCACAGAAGATGGTGGCGGAGGTGATAGCGAAAGCAAGCGCGCTAGGCGTTAGCGAGAACGTTGCGATCCTCGACGACGGCGGCAATCTCAAGGCCTTCAGCCGGATGGATGGGGCCCCGATCCTCTCCATCGAGATGGCGCAGAACAAGGCGTACACTGCTCTGTTCGGTGTTTCCACTCAGGACTTCTTCAACTTTATCCAAGGCGACCCGTCGCTTTTGGCCGGTATCCCCACGCTCGCGCGTGTGGCGGCGTGGGGCGGCGGGTTTCCCATCAAGATCAACGGAGAAATTGTCGGCGCGATCGGTCTCAGCGGGGCACCCGCGGTGCAGAATGACGTTGATTGCGCGAAAGCGGCCCTCGCGCTCGTACCGGATGCGATGCCAGTTGAATAACAAAGGAGCGACCACAATGAATCCTGACCACCAGACCGCGCCGCGATGGCCAACGGACAGCAGGAAAGAGATATTGATGGGCGACCAATCAAATAGCGAACTGAGCAAGGCGGTGGTGGATGCCTATTATCAGGCCGGCGTGGAGGGCCGGCTAACGGACTTCGCCCAGTACCTGCATCCCGATTTTACGACAACGGCGCCCAACTATCTCCCCTGGGGTGGAGTTCATCCAGGGGCGGCGTTCTTCCGCGACGAAGTCCTTGCCAACCTCCCCGATGTGCTCGACTTCGGCCGGTTCCGCTACGACAGCCTCATTGCGGAGAACGGCCGCGTGGTGGCGCTCGTGAATTTCGGCATCACCGGCAGCGACGCAATGATCAAGATCTCCGAGCACTGGACCGTAAAGAACGGCAAGGCCACCTCGATCTGGGTCGCCTATTTCGAGCCGCAGACCCTGCTCGAGAAGCTCGGCAGCGCACCCGGCGCTAGCGCCCATCCAAAGGAGATATGGACATGACCGCACACACACACCAGACCGCGCCGACGCAGTTCGTAGAGGCTAAGGGAATCCGCTTCGCCTATCGCCGGTTCGGCAAGACCGGCGGCGTGCCGCTCGTTTTCAATCAGCACTACCTCGGCACCATGGACTACTGGGACCCGGCGGTGACCGATGGATTTGCTCGCGGCCGCGAGGTGATCTTGTTCGACAACGCGGGCGTCTCCAGCAGCTCCGGCGAGGTCCCGACCACATTCGAACAGATGGCCGCGAACGCCATCGCCTTCATCAAGGCGCTGGGCCTGAAACAAGTCGACATATTTGGTTTCTCGATCGGCGGCCTGGTCGTGCAAGAAATCACTTTGCAGGCGCCCGATCTCGTTCGCAGGATGATCGTCGATGGCGCAGGTCCGCGCGGCGGTCAGGGAATGGAGCTGATAGCCCAGGCTACAGGGCGGCTCTTTGGCGCCCACCCCCACG
>NZ_MZXV01000083.1 GCF_003253745.1 Mesorhizobium kowhaii | reverse complement strand
TCAGCCGCGAGCGTCAGGCTGCCCTCCTCGGCGACCGCGACGAAATAGCGAAGGTGCCGTAGCTCCATAGCGCCTTCCATCTTCAAGGCATGCCCCCCACCTTACAAAGTCTTTTTCGCGGGCGCCATGGGAGGCCACATGGCTTTCAACGATAGCACATGTCTGGTCTCGGTCTCTAGAGCCGCGGCCAGTGGGTCCGCTTCCATACGCTGCCGGTAGGGCACTAAATTGCGAGGATTGCGCGGTTCACTGGTGGGACAGCTCGCCCAATTTGCCGGAGCGCGGGCCTGCCCGGAGGGGATCGACGTTTACTTCGAGAGCGTGGGCGGACCCGTGTGGCAAGCGGTGCTCCCGCTGCTCAACCGCTACGCGCGGGTGCCGGTCTGCGGGCTCATGGCCTTCTACAACGGCGTTCCACGATCTAATCGCGACATGCTGCCCTCCACTATGATGACGATCGTGAGGCGCAGCCTTCTCGTTCCAAGGCTACATCAACACCGAGTTCGTGGCCGATCACTATGCCAACTTCTTGCGGGAAGTCGGTGCGCTCGTCGCAGCTGGGCGCGTTCGCTATCGCGAAGATATTGTCGAGGGCCTTGAAGCGGCGCCGAAGGCGTTCATCGGAACGCTGTCCGGCCGTAACTTCGGAAAGCTGTTGGTTCGTGTTAGGTGAGGCTCGACGTGCTCAGGCATTTCTGTACAGGCGATCCGTTCCTCTTATTCAGCGCACATCCGGTCTGCGATTTGTATTGCTGTCCGGACTGCGGGAGCACTCTGCTGGGCGCATTGGTCGTCGATGTCCTGAAGAGTGGCATCAACGACCATCGGGCTGCCGTTGAAGCGCAGTAGAGTTTGGGCTGTCACGCGGCCTACTGGAGCCGCCGGCTTAAGTCGCCCCATATCTCCAAGGCATGCCCCGCTGCTTACAAAGTCTTTTTCGCGGGCGCCAGGGGAGACTACATCGCTTTCAACGAAAGTACCTGCGACTGGTCTCGGTCTCCAAAGCCGCGGCCAGTGGGTCCGCTTCCATACGCTGCCGGTAGGGCGGCAAACTGCGAGGATCACACAAAATGAACACTCAAGTTGTTTTGATCACCGGTGGACTGACCGGCATCGGTCGCGCCGCCGCGGTCGCCTTCGCCAAGAAGGGCGCGAAGGTCGTCGTCGCCGGTCGGCGTGACGAGGCCGGCAAGGCGCTTGTCAAGGAGTTACGTTCTCTCGGTTCGGAGGCCGAGTTCATCAACGCCGACGTCCGCAAGGAGGATGACGTCCGCGCTCTGGTCGACAAGACCGTCGCACGGTTTGGCCGTCTCGATGTCGCGGTGAACAACGCCGCAACCGAAGGCGATCGCGGTCTGATCACGGATCAAACCGCCGAAAGCTTTGCCGCAACGTTCGACACCAATGTTCTCGGCGTGGTCCTGAGCATGAAGCACGAAGTGCGCGCCATGCAGGCCCAGGGCAGCGGCACCATCATCAATATTTCCTCGACCTACGGGCACGAGGGCGCGGCCGGCGCCTCGCTCTACGTCGGCGCCAAGCATGCCGTCGAAGGCATCACCAAGTCGGTAGCACTCGAAGTCGCCAAGTCGGGAATTCGCGTGAATGCCGTCGCGCCTGGCCCCACGGACACCGGCATGCTCACTCGTTTCACCGAGACGGCGGAGAACAAGGCAGTTCTGGTGGGGCAGGTCCCGCTGGGTCGACTCGGCCTGTCCGAAGAAGTCGCCGACGGCATCGTGTTCATCGGGTCGGACGAGGCCAGGTTCATCACGGGTCACGTTCTCAACGTCGACGGCGGCCACAGCGCCAACTGACCCCTGTTCGGGTGACCGGATCGCGCAAGGGAGCCGACTATTGCGACCCACGCCCGATAAACGCGCAATGCGTATCAAGTGGAAGGAGGAAGTCCAATGGCTAACGTAGTGAAGAAACACAGTATTTCTTCTGAGCTAGCGCAGAAAATGGTGAATGCGGCGGTGGCGAAAGCAAGAGAACTTGGCGTTACCGAGAACGTAGCGATTCTCGATGACGGCGGCAACCTCAAAGCCTTTATCCGGATGGATGGGGCCTCGATGCCTACCATCGAGATTGCGCAGAACAAGGCATACACAGCTCTGTTCGGCGTTTCCACACAGGACTTTTTCAACTTTATCCAGAGCGACCCGTCCCTTTTGGCCGGTATCCCCACGCTCGCGCGTGTGGCGGCGTGGGGCGGCGGGTTTCCCATCAAGGTGAGCGGAGAAATTGTCGGGGCGATCGGAGTGAGCGGAGCGCCCATGGTCCAGAATGATGTCGACTGCGCGAAAGCAGCCTTGGCGCTCCTACCCGATGAGTCAGCACCCAATGCGATGCCGCCTGATTTGAATCCGGGCTGAATTAAGGGAGTTAACATGATGACTTATACTCACCAGACCGCGCCGACGCAGTTCGTCGAGGCCAACGGTATCCGCTTCGGCTATCGCCGGTTCGGCAAGGCCGGCGGCGTGCCGCTCGTTTTCAATCAGCACTACCTCGGCACCATGGATTACTGGGACCCGGCGGTGACCGATGGCTTTGCTCGCGGCCGCGAGGTGATCTTGTTCGACAACGCGGGCGTCTCGAGCAGCTCCGGCGAGGTCCCGACCACATTCGAACAGATGGCCGCCAACGCCATCGCCTTCATCAAGGCACTGGGCCTGAAGCAAGTCGACATATTTGGTTTCTCGATCGGCGGCCTGGTCGTGCAGGAAATCACTTTGCAGGCGCCCGATCTCGTTCGCAGGATGATCGTCGATGGCGCAGGTCCGCGCGGCGGTCAGGGAATGGAGCTGATAGCCCAGGCTACAGGGCGGCTCTTTGGCGCCCACCCCCACG
>NZ_MZXV01000023.1 GCF_003253745.1 Mesorhizobium kowhaii | reverse complement strand
CCAGATTGCCGTCCGGCAGATAGCGCGCCAGGTCGCCGGTCTTGTACAGCCGATCGCCTGCCACAAAGGGACTGGCGATGAACCGCTCCGCCGTCAGCTCGGGGCGGTTCAGGTAGCCACGCGCAACGCCTGCCCCGCCGATATAAAGCTCCCCCACCGCCCCGAACGGTACCGGCCCACCATGACCGTCCAGCAGGTACACCCGCGTGTTCGCAAGCGGGCGGCCGAGGGGAGGCAATTGGGGCCAGCATGATGGGTCAGCTGCAAGGCGGTGCTCCGCAACGACGTGGGTTTCTGTGGGCCCGTATTGATTGATCAATTTCGCCTTTGGATGCGCTTCGAAGAACGCCCTAAGCAGTGGAGTGGCCTGCAATTGCTCACCCGCCGTATAGATCTCAGTTAAAGAGGGCAGCAGCACTGGCTGCGCGCTCCAGGCCGCCGCAAAATGGTGCAATGCTACGAATGGGAGGAAAAGCTGCTCGATCGCCTCCCCCTTCACGAATCCGAGCAAGTCGGCGAAGTCGGCACGGGTCTCTTCTCGCATGAGCACGAGCAGTCCAGCGTCCCTCCAACAACTGAACAATTCCTGGAAAGACACATCGAAGTTTAGGGTCGTGAATTGAAGTGTGCGTTTTGGCGCGCTAACCCCCGGGGAAGACGAGAGCAAATTCACAAGCGAGCCGTGAGACATCATGACACCCTTTGGGGTGCCGGTGGAGCCTGAGGTGTAGATGACATAGGCGAGATGGCGCGAGGTCAGGCCAAGCGTGCGCGGCTCCGGGTCCGAAGGCGGCCCCTCGGCCCAGGCCGGGATGGCCGTCTCCAGATCGACCACGCTGACATCGGCCAACGCCTCGGCGCCCAGTGCGGTTCGGCTGGCGGCATCGCAAAGCAGCAGTTGCGGTGCTGCATCGTCGACAATCTGCCGCAGCCGCGCCGACGGATAGGCCGGATCCAGCGGCAGATAGGCACCGCCCGCCTTCAGGATCGCCAAAACACTCACCACCATGGCCAGGCTGCGCTCCAGGCAGATCGCCACCGGCTGATCCGGCTTCACACCCAGTGCGATCAGATGATGCGCCAGCCGGTTGGCCCGGGCGTTGAGCTCGCCATAGCTCAGGCGCTCGTCCTCATGGACCACCGCCACCGCCTCCGGCGCCTGGCGCACCTGCGCCTCGAACAGCTCATGGATGCACCGCTCCGACGGATAGGTGGCCGCCGTCCGGTTCAACTCCTCCAGCAGATACGTCCGCTCGTCGGCCGGCAGGATGTCCAGCTCGCGCACCGGCCTACTGGGCGCCTGCTCCAGCGCCTCCGCCAGTTGCTCGAGCGCCCGCTGCATGTAGCCGCAGACCCGATCCGCAGAGATTGGCTCCGCCACCTGCGCCGTCAGGCCGAGCGCCTCGCCAAAATCCTCTACCGACAGGGTCAGCGGATAGTTGGTGCGTTCCTCCCCGCCCAGCCATTCCACGCCCGACAGGACATCATCCGTTTCAGAACCGGCCATGGCCGCCGGCGTGTTGTGACGGTAGTTCAACAGCGCGCTGAACAGCGGCGCCGGCGCCGCAACGCCGCTGCAGCGTTGCGCCAGCGCCAGCGAGGCATGCTCGTGCGCCAGCAGCTCGGAAAGCCGGGCATGCGTGGTGCGCACGCTCGCCTCGACCCCGGTCCCGTCCAGGTCAAGCCGCACAGGCAGGGTGTTGATGAACAGGCCCAGCGCCCGGTCGGCGCCTGCACCCGCGTGTATGCGGCCGAACAGCACCGTGCCGAACACCACCTGCTCTCGCCCGCTGCTGCGCGCCACCACCTGACCCCAGGCCAGATGGCACAGGCTGGCCAGGCTCACCCCGAGCCGCCGCGCCTGTTCCCGCAGCCGATCGTTGAGCGCCTGCGGCAGCATCCGATGCGCCTCGCCGACCTCGCTGCCGTCGCCGTAGACCTCGCTCAGCCCGAACGGCATCGTGGGCTCATCGATGTCCGCCAACTGTTCCTGGAAGAACTGCTCATGTGCCTTGGCATCAACACCCAGCCGCGCCTGCGCCACCAGATTGCGGAACGGCTGCGGTGCCGGCAGCTCATGCTCCCGCCCCGCCAGCACGGCCCGCACCTCGGCATGCATCACTTCCAGCGTCGTGTGATCCCCGATCAAATGGTGCTGCAACTGCAGCAGCAGCCAGCGCCCGCTGCCGGGCTCGCGCGCGATCACAAACCGCAACAAAGGCGCCCGGCCAAGATCGATGCGCTGCCGGCGCGGATCAAACCGGCGCCGGAGCTCCTCGGCGCCGGAACCATCACAGGCATCCAGCTCGACCTCGCTCACCTCCAGCGGCGCACGCCGCCACACCACCTGGGCCGGGCTCGACAGCCCCTCCCAGACAAAGGCCGTGCGCAGGATGTCGTGCCGATCCACCACCTGCTGAACCGCACCAAGATAGCGCTCCAACAGGTCACGGTCGGCAAACGCCATCTGCGACACCAGCAAATATGGATCGCCCCCGCTGGCCAGCAGATGATGGAACAGGATGCCGTCCTGCAGCGGCGACAAGCCATAAATGTCCTGGATGTTGCCGACGCCGCCGGGCACCATGGCGACGATCCGGTCGATCTCCGGCTGGGCCAGCTCGATGAGCGGCAGCATCTGCGGCGTAATAGCCGTACTCTGCTCGGTGATCAGGTTGGCAGGCACCGCCACCTCGTGATGGCTGCCAAGGCTTGCGGCAAGATCGGCCAGCACCGGCCTGGCGAACAGGGTGCGCACCTCCACCCCGAGCGACAGCCGCGACAGCCGGCTCAAGAGCTGCACCGCCAGCAGCGAGTGGCCGCCGAGTTCGAAGAAGTTGTCGTGGCGTCCGACCCGCTCGACCCCCAGAAGCTCCGCCCAGATCCTGGCCAGCAGCGTCTCG
>NZ_MZXV01000066.1 GCF_003253745.1 Mesorhizobium kowhaii | reverse complement strand
CAGCGACATTCCGGAATTGCGCGACATCATGGAGGCGTTGCTCGCCGCCCGACTGAAGCTTCGCGAGCAGTTCACGGTGCTGCATGAAAAACTGTTGTCGATCGTGAAGGATAACACGGTTTGCAGGCGGTTGATGACCGTGCCAGGTGTCGGCCCTGTCGTTGCGCTGGCCTTCTACGCCACGGTCGACATTCCTGCCCGCTTCAGGAATTCGAAGGCCGTGGGTCCGTCTCTCGGATTGACGCCGCGTTTACATCAATCAGGCGAGGATAATCGCGTCGGGCGTGTTTCTCTATGCGGTGACGCCATGATGCGGACGTTGCTTTATGAAGCCGCGCAAGTTTTGCTGACGGTGGTGAAAAAGTGGTCATGGTTGAAGGCTTGGGCGATGAACGTCGCCAAACGCCGTGGCCGGCAAAGAGCGACCGTCGCCCTTGCTCGCAGATTGGCGGTTATCATGCATAGAATATGGTCCGACGGCAGTGAGTTCCGCTGGGCGCGAGAGGATGTAGCAGCGGCGAAATTATAGCCGGTCCATCGAAGGAAAGGGAAAAGCCGATAACGAGACCGCCAGGGGTGGATGAATGTCCTTCGCGGGACGAAGGATGAAGAGAGGACGTGCCGGGACTCGTATCGATCGTGAGCACACGGTGAGAACGCTGTTTAGATTGTCCCCTTCATTCTAACTGATCCCATGCTGGGAGGGCCTGCGCGCCGATCCCGAAGAGAAGCAAGGCCCCGCGAAAGACATCAAAAAGCCATTGGCCGAGGAAGGCTTGAAGGCGCTTGACTTCAACACGCCGAATAGAGAAGTCCCGGCATTTGCTGGAGCGGATTAAGCTTGAAGCGTTCGGGCTGTGTGGCCCAAGCCTTGCAGATGAACTCATAAGGGGTGAGGCCTTTGAGGGTCTTGAGCCTGCGTCCGAAGTTGTAGGCCGCGACGAAGTCGGCAAGGTGCTGGCGGAGCTGGTCGTGGCTCTCATAGTAGAAGCGCCTGACGGTGGCATCCTTGATGGTCCGGTTCATCCTCTCGACCTGGCCGTTGGTCCACGGGTGCCTTGCCGGTGTTCGATGTCGTTTTTGGCGCAGGCGTATTCGAAGGCATGGGCGCGGAAGAGTTCGCCGTTTGCGATGGCCTCCTTGATCAGTGGCACGGCCGAGCCGCCGGCGCCGGGGGTGGTGAACTGGATGCCATTGTCGGTGAGCACAGTGTGGATCTTGTAGGGGACGGCCGCGATCAGGCGCAGCAGGAAGTCTCTCGAGACGGCGGTGGTGGCCTTCTCATGCAGCTCAACAAAGGCGAATTTCGAGGTTCGGTCGATGGCGACGAACATGTGCAACTTGCCCTGTTCGGTGCGCACCTCGGCGACGTCGATGTGGAAGTAGCCGATCGGATAGCTTTTGAATTTCTTCTTCGCCGGCTTGTCGCCCTCTACGTCCTGCAAGCGGCCGATGCCGTGGCGTTGCAGACAACGATGCAATGACGAACGCGTCAGGTGCGGGATTGTCGTTTGCAAGGAGTA
The DNA here is from genome assembly GCF_003253745.1 of Mesorhizobium kowhaii. Taxonomy (GTDB): domain Bacteria; phylum Pseudomonadota; class Alphaproteobacteria; order Rhizobiales; family Rhizobiaceae; genus Mesorhizobium; species Mesorhizobium kowhaii. The sequence continues at coordinate 1,924 of NZ_MZXV01000066.1, read as the reverse complement.
GAGGCAATCGTCCAGCGGCAGCAGCGTGTAGCGGCGGAAGGCGACGATGACGGCCTCTTCCTCGACAGACAGAACCGTCGATCTCGGCTCTCTCGGACCGGTCGGCAGATCGGCCACCGAGGTCCGCTACCGCCACTTGGCGACGGTCTTCTGGTTGATCCCGTAGCGTTTGGCCAGTGCCCTCAGGCTCTCTTGATGGGATGGACGGCGCCCGCAACGGCATCATCCTTGATGAGGGGTGTGCCAAGATGGCTGCTGTCGAACATTCATCTGAAGGAGCACCGTCCATGGACAAGACTACCATCAATCTGAGCGCTGTCGTTACCGTTGGCCTCGATCTGGCCAAGCACGTCTTCCAGGTTCACGCGGTCGATGTCGCAGGCCGCGTCGTCACTACCCGGGCGATTCGGCGCAAGGATGTTCTGACATTCTTCGAATCTCTACCATGCTGCCTCATTGGCCTGGAAGCATGCGGTTCGGCGCACCACTGGGCTCGCGAACTGACGAAGTTCGGCCATGAAGTGCGGTTGATGCCGCCAGCCTATGTGAAGGCTTACCTGCGTCGTCAGAAGAACGACGCTGCCGATGCAGCAGCCATCTGCGAGGCGGTGACGCGCCCTTCCATGCGCTTTGTCCCGGTGCGATCGGTCGAGAACCAGGCGGCCCTCATGCATCATATGGTGCGTGAACTTCTGGTGGCTCAGCGCACGCAACTGCTCAATGCCCTTCGCAGTCATCTGGCCGAAATCGGGATCATCGCCGCGCAAGGACCGAACAACGCACGCGCATTGGCTACTCTCGTCATCGAGGGCAACGACATGATCCCGGTAGCCGTGCGTTCGGCACTGTTACCTTTGGTGCACCAATTGACGGAACTCGATGACGAGATCAGGCAGAGCGATCGGGCAATTATGGCCCTCGCCAAAGCTGATGAAACGGCACGCCGTCTGATGACCGTTCCTGGCATCGGTCCAGTCACTGCGTCTGCCCTTGTGGCGAGTGTCCAGGATATCTCCGCCTTCTCGGGTCCGCGCGAATTCGCCGCCTTTTTAGGGCTCACGCCAAGGCAGAACTCCTCCGGCGGAAAGGAACGGCTGGGGCGCGTCTCCAAGATGGGAAACCGATATCTACGCAAGCTGCTCGTGGTCGGTGCGCACGCCGTTCTCTTCCATCGCAGACGCAGCAGTGATGCTTTGAGAAGCTGGGCAGATCGCCTCTTGGAGGCCAAGCCCTTCAAGCTTGTCGCCGTAGCAACGGCCAACAAGCTCGCCCGTATCGTCTTCGCACTCATGCGCGACGTGACACACTATGCCGGCACACCGGCGTAACAACAACATCGGCTAAGGCCGGGACCGGAATCGAGGGTGACAATGACGTGATGGGAACAGACGAGAATAGATCCTGAAAGCCTGCTGCATAGTCGGAGCTTCGAGCTCGCTCTCTTGATCAGGCCAAAGGCTCAGCGGATACCATCAGGGCCAGCGGTCACAAGACCGCAACAACAGGCCGGAGACATGACCGCACCCGCGACTATCCCATCGCCAAAAACAAACCCTTGATCAGCGGGCGCCGTCCAGACATGATCAGCGGGCGCCGTCCAGACAACAACAGGCCGGAGACATGACCGCACCCGCGACTATCCCATCGCCAAAAACAAACCCTTGATCAGCGGGCGCCGTCCAGACATGATCAGCGGGCGCCGTCCAGACATGATCAGCGGGCGCCGTGGATCGCCTCTGTCGTCGTGGCGCTCCCATGAAGAACCTGGCCCATAGTGCATCCCTCGATTCGGAAGATAAGGATGCCCCATCAAAGATCCCATGACCGGTGGTGGATAGCGACCTGCGCTCTGGCAGAGTGGGGTTGCTGACCAACAACTCTGTGGAGGCCAATCATGCGTGTTGTAGCCGATCGATCTGCGGCG
>NZ_MZXV01000074.1 GCF_003253745.1 Mesorhizobium kowhaii | reverse complement strand
TGATGTCAGAATACGTTCTCGGCCGCTCATGCTGAACAGTTCATCGCCGAAAAAATCGCGCAGCCGGGCGACGGCCGAACTCATGGCCGGCTGACTGAGGTTGATGCGGCGTGCCGCCGCCGTGAGATTGCGCTCGGCCAGCAGGGCGTCGAGCACGACGAGAAGGTTCAGATCCAGCCCTTTGAACCGCATGTCGTCAGCTATCCATAGCGTGAATGCGTTTCATCGAACGATTTCTGAATCCTACATTGACAACAGCATCTGACGCGCACCGATCGCCCACTGCCTCTATCGCGTGACGAGTGCGTTAAAAAGAGCCCGAAAGGAGAAATCTTTCCATACGCTCTGACGTGCGGTGGAGGTTGTGCTGGACGGACTGGGGCCTTCAACGCAAAGCCATTCGAAGGCGGCCGTAGTTGGGCCGGTGAGAGGCCGGAATTCCGCGCAATCGGCTACGACGCGCACGGCATAGCGGCCCACATTGGCATACTGCGCCGCTTCACCAAAGGTTGGCGAAGCCCCAATCCATTTTTCACACCGCAAATCCTCGATGTGCTGCGCAACATCGGATGCAGGCGACGTTCTTCGTCTTCGGTGCCTACGCCGCAGTGCACACCCGGATCTCATCCGGCCTCCACCAAGCAGTTGGTCTAGGTGAGTCGCACAAGCTGGTGAGAGGCAGATTTCGCAACGCCGCGCGGCTCAGGCATTGAGCCAAGTCGAAAACGCAAGCTGGAAAGGAACAAGATGGTAGATCAACTGACCAACGAAATAATCGCAATCATCAAGACGCGCGCGGCGTCGGAGGGCGGCATAGCGCCTGCCTCGGGCGGCGAGATAACGGCTGCCACGGGACTAACTTCACTCGGCATCGATTCACTGGGATTGCCGCCGCGCTCGAGTTGATCGCCTGCGTGATGGCGATCCGCGAGAGCGTCGTGCCGCCAACTGCCTATTATCGTGAGCTGGACCCCGATTGCGATCTCGACGTCACGCCCAATGTGCCACGCGAGCGCAAGGTGCGCGTGGCACTGAGCAACTCCTTCGCCTTTGGCGGCACGAACGCGGTTCTGGCATTCAGGCAGGTGTAGAAGCCATGACAGATACCTCCTGTAACTCGTCTCGCATCAAGATGCTTGCCGGATAGCTGTTGTGAAGGGCGGGTCATTGGCCGCTTCGGCGAATGCGGGAAGTGGCAGAAAGCTCGACGATCCGCAGGGTATCGACTTTGCGAGATTCTTAACCGTTGAGGCGGCGTAGGCTGGACTCGAGGGTCTTTCGAAAGCTGTACGCGACAATATCTGGAAGGCGCAGGGCCGACTCTGCGCCCGCTGCTGCCGGCAAGAAGCCACCGGGGGTTATGGCCGAGATCGTGCATGAGATGGCCCCTTGCTTGCAGGTCGTCGGCGAGAGGTTTCACCATCATAGCGGTTCCGAGCCAACGTGCGCCACAGCGCCGGGGGCGGAGCCACGGTGGGGAACTCCCCTCGTGATTATGTGGCCGAGCCAGTCCGCCCGGCGCCGTCCCCATAGTGTTAGAAGGGTTCAGCTCCAAAGTGCGACGGAGCTCTGAAGGTGAGTCGCGTGCGTCAAGTTCTGCAAAAACGTCATGTGGGAGCGGGCATCCGTTTGTTCGTCGGCGGTGACCATCCCTTCCTCCCGACCACACGACATTGCGGTGAGCGCGCGCAACGCGGTCAAGGCTGGCCGCAGGCCACCGTCGAAGGTGGCGCGATAGGCGGCGTTGACGGCGCGAACACCCCGCTCACACCGAGCCTGTGATGAACGAAGCGGTTCAGGCCGCCTGTCGCAGCACCTCCTTCTTGTGCTCGCGCGAATGCTCCTTGTTGAGATAGCGGGTGCCTTCCAGCCGGTTCTCAACGCAGCTATTCAAGCGCTAGGGGCGCTTGAAGAAAGCGTTGGTATTGGGGTTGGTGGAGAGTGCAATACGAGGCGAAGGCGATCAGCGAGGAAGCTGTGCGCCTCTTCTCGGCTTGACGGTGAATGAGGAGGCTGCGCGGCGAACGCGCGCCGACGTCAATGCCAGGGCCATTTGCTGAACTTGACGCACAACTCCCGCTCTCTAGACCAAGGACAGGCCGAGTTGAAGATACGGAAGGCGGTTCCCAACCCGCGGATGAGAGGCTGATGAACCCGTCGTCTCCGAGCTCCACTCCTTGCCCCGTACAGCTTCAGCCGATCCGACTGCTCGCAACACCTGCCAAGCAGCCGATCTATCGCCCTCAGAGCCCGTTTGGAAATTCTACTCTGGCGGTCATCTGATGGCGTTTTCTGCGCTTCGGGTGCTCACGGACCCAAATGTCCGCTGCGCTCCGGTTCTCGAAACCACCACCATATGGCTCGCCAGAGCGAATTTCGAAACAGTCTCTCAGGCCTGCAGGAACATGAGCGGGGTGATAGGCGGAGAATTCTAGGAGCGCGTGCTACGTCCCGAGGTCTTGCTTGGAGTAGCCATGCTGGACGCCTCCTGCAACATTATCTCCCGCATCCAGATACTTGCCGGATCACTGTTGTGAAGGGTCGGCCATTGGAGGGTCTCGGTAAATCCGGGAAGTGGCAGCGGAAGGTCGATAATCTGCAGGGGGTACGTTTTTTCGAAATGCTTGACCAGCCGCAAGGGCATGGTCGCTATACGATCTGTGCCTGACACCATCGGCGGGATCATGCTGAAGCCCTGCACCGCGACCTCGACACGTCTCTTAAGACCATGCTCAAGCAAAAACCATTCCTCGATGGAGGGCCTCAGTAAACGCCCGAACTTGACCACGACGTGCTTCATTGACATGTATCTCTCGAACGTAAGCTGCCGTGGCAGCTGCTTGTTCGTGGCGCAGCCCACGCACACGAGCGTCTCGTCGAACAGCGCCACTCTTGAATGCGCGCTCGACTTGAACAAATCCGGAAGAATTAGAAAATCGACGTCACCGCGCCGGAGAAGCTCATCGGGGGTGTCGTCGATAGGCAGCAATTCGAAGCTGACGCCGGGTGCTTCCCGGGCAACACGCTCGACGACCTTTTCAAAAAACACGAGCGTGGCGAAATCGGAAATCATGATCCTGAAGCGGCGGTCGGATCGAGCTGGGTTAAACGGATCCGACGAAATAATCGAGCCCTGGATGTGCAGGAGAGCCTCGCGAACTGCGGGGGCGAGTGCTTCCGCACGCGGTGTCAGAATGCGTTCGCGGCCGCTCATGCTGAACAGTTCATCGCCGAAAAAATCGCGCAGCCGGGCGACGGCCGCACTCATGGCCGGCTGACTGAGGTTGATGCGGCGTGCCGCCGCCGTGAGGCCGCGCTCACTCAGCAGCGCGTCGAGCACGACGAGAAGGTTCAGATCCAGCCCTTTGAACCGCATGTCGTCAGCTATCCATGGTGTGGATACGTTTGATCGAAACAAACGATTTTACCGATTTTGCATAACGCCGCATAGGGGAATTCAAGGAAGCGCTAAAGGAAGTTCGTTTATGTTTGCGTTGGCTCCGAAGAGCACTTTCCGGTGTAGGCCTTCCCATGTGCGCCGAACATCATCTGCGCAGCTACATCGCATCGGCTCGACGCGACAAGCTCCCCAATGATTCGGCGCTTACCTCAAGAAAACACGAACAAAGAACGAGGTCTTTCCATGCGCTCTGACGTGCAGTGGAAGTTGTGCTGGGAAAATGAGTTGCAACTGGCCGACCATATCGAACTCTGCGACTTCTTCCGAAAGACTTATGGACGGACTGGGGCCTCCAACGCAAAGCCATTCGAAGGCGGTCGTAGTTGGGCCGGTGCGAGGCCGGAATTCCGCGCAATCGGCTACGATGCGCATGGCATAGCG
>NZ_MZXV01000024.1 GCF_003253745.1 Mesorhizobium kowhaii | reverse complement strand
CCGCCTGCTTGGCGCCATTGTAGACGATGGTGCCGAAGGCGTCGCCCTCGGCGCCGCCGACGAAGAAGCGGATGTGGACGTCCTTGCACCATTGGGCGTCGAGCGCCTGCGCCGGCAAGGTGGAGATCGCAGCGGCGAGCATCGTGGCGGCGGCCACGATGGTCGAGCGCGGAAGTGTCCTTCTCATCGTCACGCTCATGCACTTATCCTCCCTTTTTTCCCTGGCCAGGCCGAGGGGTTTGACATTCGCTTCGGCGCTTGGCCGCAGGTGCACGGGCCTGGCTCCTCCCAACGGCCCGCATCGGCGCGGTGGGCGACGCAGAATACGGTCTCAACGATATCGGTGCGAACCAGGCATTGGTATGGCCAATTCAAGTCCACGGCGGTGGCGGAACCATACGAGACAATAGGGGAACGTTCCAATTCGGGCCCACAAAAAATCCAATAGCCTACTTTCCCAAAGACCAATGATCTTGGTTGCTGTAGGCGCTTTGGACCCGAACCCGACGTCCCGTCTTCCACGGGGCGAACGGCAGCTTTGCGCCCCATCTCGGTCATCGAGCTGACCACGTCCGTATTCTGCAAGCGGCCATCGTTTGTTCCCGCCCTTGAGGCCACTCTGCGCAAGAAGTGGACTTCCTGATCTGACGCAAATAGGTGGCGGACACTAGCGGGCGGGAATGCGGGCGACTTCGACAACCCTTTAGTTTACGCTTGTATGCCGTTCTGCAAACACGAAGAGCGCCGCATACCCCCGCTTCTCGCTGTCTTCACCATGAAGCCCGAAGACCTCGCGCGCTTTCGCACCCTGGAGGACCCGGCACTGCCGCTCGAGTTCGATTCCTATCTCTCCCGCCTGGAACAGGTGGAGCGGGCCGCCAGGCTCGCTCGGATCCGGGAGCATGGCGCGCTGGCAGTGGCGGATGTCCTCTCAGACCGGATCCAATGGGGAGAGTAGGTTGCGCACTCTACCTAGGCCATGTAGTCCCACAAGGTCGCCAAGAGGCAGCGCGTCAAGGTTCCCTCATCTTGACCGCAAGGAAGTCGATGAAACGGCGCACGGCGGGCAGGAGGCCGCGGCGGGACGGAAAGACTGCATGGATGATGCCCCTCGGGGGTAACCAGTCAGGCAGCAACACCTCCAGGTTCCCGCAAGCGATGTCCCCCGTCAGGATGTAGTCCGGCAGTTGCACGATGCCGACACCGTCCAGCGCGGCCTGGCGCAAAGTCATCATCTCGTCGGTGGTCAGTCGCGGCTGGTGGGGCACCGCTTCCACCGTTCCGTCCGGCCCTGTCAGCCGCCATGCGTGCTCGCCGCCGGCCAAGCTGAAGCCCAGGCTCTCGAAGCGCGTCAGGTCGGCAGGTAATAGGGGGCGGCCCAGCCGGTCCAGCAGCGCCGGGCTCCCTGCCAGCAGCAAGGTACTTTCTCCCAGCACTTTCATGACCAAATCCGAACTCTCCAACGGCGGCATTCGGACCCGGAGCGCCACGTCGAAGCCCTCCTCGATCACGTCCACGCGCCGATTCGTCACCTCGTAGTGGATCTGCACACGCGGATGCTCTGCGAGGAAGCGCGAAACCAGCGGTGCCACGGTGGTCAGGCTGAGCATCATCGGGCAACTCACCCGAATGAGTCCCCGCGGCTCGGCTTGGACGCGCTCGACTGCCTCCTGCGCCGCCTCGGCCTCGGTCACCATGGCGAGGCAATGCCGATAGTAGCCCTGCCCAATCTCGGTCACAGCGAAGCGGCGGGTCGAGCGCTGAAGCAGCCGCACGCCGAGCCGCTCCTCCAGAAGCGACACGCGCCGGCTCAGGGTTGACTTTGGAATGCCGAGCACCCGGCTGGCGGGCGCGAAGCCCTTGTGCTCCACCACCTTGGCGAAGAAATAGAGGTCGTTGAGATCCTGCATTGCCGCCCACCGTCGTTCCATTGTTGGAACAGTGAGTGCCATGGAGGCCTCCTATTGGCAACGTCGTTCGACGGTTATGTTCGGTGGGACAGCAAGGACGGCCAATTGGGCCAGTCCCGGAGGATTCCATGACCAAGACGCTTCTTCATATTGACTCTAGCGCCCTCGGCGACTTTTCCACCTCGCGCAAGCTGACCGCCTCCATTGTGCGCGCCTGGCAGCAGGCCAATCCTCACGTTCGGGTCACCTATCGCGATCTGGCGGCCGCGCCCCCGGCCCACCTGACGGGGCGCGTGATGATGGCCATGCGCTCCCGCGACCTGACGGGCCTGAGTGATGAGGAGCGGGTGCAGATTGCCTTCTCGGACGATCTGGTCGAGGAGTTCCTCGCCGCCGACGCGGTCGTGATCGGGGCGCCCATGTACAACTTCAGCCTGCCCACACCGCTCAAGGCCTGGATCGACCGCATCGCTCAGGCCGGCCGCACCTTCAAGTACACCGAATCCGGCCCGGTGGGGCTCGCCGGGGGCAAGCGCGTCGTGATCGCCTCCTCGCGCGGTGGGATGTACGCCGGCACGCCCCTGGAGGCCGCCCTCGACCACCAGGAGGCCTACCTGCGTGGTGTGCTCGGGTTCACGGGCATCACTGACGTGGCCATCGTTCGCGCCGAAGGCACCAACATGGGGCCTGAGGCCGTGGAACAAGCGATGATCTCGGCGCATGAGCAGATCGAGCGCCTGTTCGTTACTTCGCTGGCAGCCTGAGGTTCAGGAGGAAAAGCATGCGCTACAAGGCCGAAAGAGCCCCCATGGTGATCGACCAGGGCAAGTTCGTCGTCCACGCTGCCATGCCGGGGCTCAACATCCCCGGCCATCCTGACCATGGTTATGGCCCACTCGCGCTGATTGCCGAGTCGTTCACGGCTTCCGACACTTGGATCACGATGCACGAGCACGTGCAGGACGAGATCATCTCCTAGGTGCCCCATGGCGTCATGCGGCACAATGACCGCACGACGGGCAACCTCATCACCGACCCGGACCACCTCATGGTCATGAATGCGGGCCGCAGCTTCTGGCACGAGGAGCGCACGCTCGCCGGTGACCCGCCGCTTCGGATGTTGCAGATCTTCGTGCGGCCGCACACGCTTGATCTGGAGCCTCGCATCCAGCATGGATCGCTGGCGACTCCCGAGCCCAACCGGTGGCGGCATCTCGTCGGTCCCGAAGGTGGCGCTGCTCCGTTCGTCGTGCGCAACGACATCGACCTCCATGACATCCGTTTGGAGGCAGGCGCATCGGCGGCGCTTCCACATAGGCCAGGGTGGAGCCGGTATTTCTTCGTCTATACCGGCAGCGTCGAGGCGGAAGGCACGCGGTTCGACCAGGCCGAGAGCGGATTGACGACCGATCCGGCCGGGTTGGTCCTTCGGGCCGTTGAACCTGCGCTCGTCGTGGCGTTCGTGATCAACCCTGAGGCCCTGATCACGCGGGGCGGCACGATTGGGGATGGCGCGGCATGGAAGGCAGCAGCCCGGCTCGAAGGAGAGAAGACTTGCCGGAGCCGCTCATCCCATAAATGAATAGGAATGCCTTGCTTTTGACAGCCTGCTGCTCCAGAGGTTCCAAGCAGGCAGCAGTGGCTCGAGCGCGGCCGAAGAAGAGGTCAGGGTTTTCGAACTCGAAGGGGTTGAGACCTCGAAAAGGCGATGTGACCTGCTCCTCCGAGGCGAGCGGCACGCGGTAAGCGGAAAGCAGGTATGACGAGTAGCGGAGATTGATCCTACATAAGGAGGGAGATCGCGGGCGATAAGACGCGCGTCTCCGAACCCCGCTACTGCATGAACCATCCATGGCTGACCACCATCGATTGGCCAGTCAGCGCGTTCGATGGGAAGGCCGCCAGGAACAGCGCTGCTTCCGCAACGTCCTGGACGGTCGTGAACTCGCCGTCGACCGTCTCCTTCAGCATCATGGTCTTGATCACGTCCGCCTCGG
>NZ_MZXV01000080.1:330000-408728 GCF_003253745.1 Mesorhizobium kowhaii | reverse complement strand
AATTCATTGGCTATGTCGACGCCGCGATGCCTCTTTTCGAAAAAACGGGTATCGCCGACAGCCTCGACGGAGGCGTCATTGCGCTATCGGGACCGAAGGATGTCACCGGCTTCCTGACGGCCCTGGGTGCTTTACGCCTATGGGCGCGCGAGCCCAAGGTGAAGATGTCCAAGCTGTCGTGAGGTGGTGAGTAATGTTTGAATGGCTGCAGCGTGGAGATAAGGCCCCCGTCTTGGGACGCCTGTTGAATAGCTGTACTGACCTATCCTGCGAGGACCGTCGCCGGTGTATCCGCGATCTGCCGTCCGTCAGATGGCGGACGTCACACAAGTCGGTCGACCAAGATCAAGCCGATCCCGCTGACCACGCGACTGCTGATGTCTTCGACACCAATGCCCCGGCTGCGCAGGCGTATTGCGCGTGAGCCGTGAGAAGATGAAAATGACCAGTGCCTGCGTCCGCTGCAATATCAAAAGCTTCTCCGGCTTCGGGGAGACCACACGCAATTCCCATTAGGTCGGCCGTGAAAGCGCGTCGTGGCAATGCAAGTGAAAAAAACTACCGGGCAATCAAAGCAGACATTTCTGGACTGTTTGCCGACCGAGGCGGAGTTTGGCATGACGCTCAACTTCAGCCGGGACTGAAATGGCCTTACCGACCGATCCACATCACGACGCCCGCGAAACACTTCGACTGATCGGTCCCGATCCGCAAAACTGGGTGCCGGATCGGGAGGGCGTCGAACACAATGTCTTCATCGTCGGTGGCGGGCAGACGGGCTCGACCTTTGCCTTCGCGCTAAGGCGGGCCGGCATCGGCAAGGTCACGGTCATCGATGCGGCGCCGGATGAGAGCAAGGCCGGGATCTGGCTCACCCATGCGCGGATGAACCGGCTGCGAACGCCAAAGGGCCTGCCGGGACCGGAACTCGGCCTGCCGGGCTTGAGCTTTCAATCATGGTATGAAGCCAGCCACGGTGCGGAAGCCTATGCCGGCTTCGACCGGATCGCACGGACGGATTGGGCGAACTACCTGAAATGGTATCGCGCGTTCCTCGGTATCGGCATCCGCTACGGCACGCGTCTCCTGCGCATCGAGCCGGCTGAAGGGCATTTTCGCCTTCACCTCGAAGCGACGGCAAGCCATCGGTCGAAACGGCGCGCAAGATCATTCTGGCCAATGGATTTGGCGGCAGCGGCGGTGCGGTGATACCGGATGTGCTTGCCGCTCTGCCTCCCGGCTTCGTTGCGCACAGCTCGGCGGCAATCGATTTCGCTTCGCTCAAGGGCAAGACAATCGCTGTCGTCGGATCCGCGGCTTCGGCATTCGATGCGGCCGGAGCGGCCCTTGAGGCCGGGGCAAAATCAGTGCGTCTCTTCGCCCGCCGCAACAGCATTGCCAGCGTGCCGATCAACCGCGTGCGCGGCTATCCCGGAGCCTATGACAACTATCCACTGCTGCCGGATGCGGTGCGCTGGCGCCAGGCACTGCGGTTTCGCGATGCCGGTTCGACGCCACCGCCCGATGCCGTGGAACGCGTTGTGCGGCACAAGAATTTCCACCTGCATCTCGGTGCCCCTTGGATCAACGCGGATGTCGAAGGCGGCAAGGTCGTCACCGATATCGGCGGCGAGACGTTTACCTTCGACTCCGTTATCGCCGGCACCGGCTATTTCGCCGACCCGACGCGCAAGCCGGAATTTGCCGATTTCGCCGCCTCCGTCCGGCTGTGGCGTGACCAGTACGCGCCACCGGAAGGCGAACTGGATGAGTTTTTCGGCGCCTATCCCTATCTTGGTCTCGGTCACGAATTCCTCGAGAAGGCGCCGGGCGAGGCGCCGCTCCTCAGGAATATCCATGTCTTCAATCCGGGCGGCTTCGTCAGTTTCGGCCTGCCGATCGGCGATGTCCCGTCGATCAGGCGCGATGTGCCGGCCGTGGTTGCGCGCATCAGCCGCGATCTCTTCCTGGCCGATCTCGACAGCCACGAGCGCCGCATCACTGGTAGCCATCCGGCCGAATTCGGCGAGGAGGCCTATGCCTCTTCCGTCTGGCGGCCGGCACAAACCATCGCGGCGGAATAGACGCATCTCATGGATACTGCAGATGACCTTCAGCCCTGACCTGTCCGATCCGTTCGTCGCCACGGCGGTCGAACTGCGCGATATCTTCGACCGGGATGCGGTGGCGCGCGACAAGGCCGGTGGACGGCCCGTCGAGCAAATCCGCCTGCTGAAGGAAAGTGGTTTGCCATCGGCGCAGATTCCCAAGCGCTACGGCGGCAAGGGCGCGTCTTGGCTGTCGGTGCTTCGCGTCGTGCGTGAATTCGCCCGCACCGACGGCTCGCTCGCCCATCTCTACGGCTACCATCATCTGCCGCTCAACGGCGTGCTGTTTCGCGGCACGGAGGCGCAGAAGGACCGGCTGCTGACGCGCTCGGCCCGCGAAAACTGGGTCTGGGGCAATTCCGGCAATGCGATGTCGAAAAGCTCGTCGGCCAGGCGCAATGGCAAGGGCTGGATTCTGAGCGGCTTTCGGCCGTTCTCTTCCGGGTCGCACATCGCCGACTACATCCAGGTCGCGTGGGAGGACGGTCAGGACCGGTTGGCAGCAGCGATTCCGGCCGATCGCGAAGGCATCGTCATCGAGGACGACTGGGACGGCGTCGGCCAACGCCAGACCGGCAGTGGCAAGGTCACCTTCAAGGACGTGCATGTCGGTGACGATGAGCTGATTGGCTCGCCCGCCGTGCCGCTGACGCCATTCCAGACGCTGACGTCACTTTTCCAGCAGGCGGTCCTGCTCAATCTGTTCGTCGGCAGCGCGCAAGGAGCGTTGAGCGAAGGCCGCGATTATACCAACTCGCAATCGCGCCCCTGGGTCTATTCCGGCTATGAGAAGCATACGGACGATCCGTTCGTGCAACGCAAATATGGCGACCTCTATATCCGCACGCTGGCTGCGGCCGAGCTCGCCGATATAGCGGCACGCAGCCTCGATGCCGCCTATGGCCAGGGCGAGGCGTTGACCCTGGAGCAGCGCGGGCAGACGGCGATCGATCTTGCCACCGCCAATGTCTATGCCGGGCAAATCGGCCTCGATGCGTCAAGCGAGGTTTTCGAGGTGATGGGCGCCCGCTCGGCAACCAAGGCCAACGGCTTCGACAGGTTCTGGCGCAACGTGCGCACGCACACGCTGCACAATCCGGCCGAGTACAAGAAGCGCACCGTCGGCATCTGGTTGCTGACCGGGGAATTCCCGGTCGGCGGACTGTATCGCTAGAGCGGTTCACCGTTTCATGGAAACGGCGAACCGCTCTATCCCTTTGTTTTTACGCAATTCCGGACGGAAAACCGTTTCACACTTTTCCTGGAATTGCTTTAGGAGGCGCGAAAATGGCTAGGCGCAAGGACAAGCTCAAGCTTGGAGCATTTCTTCTCTTCACCGGCCACCATGTCGCGGCCTGGCGCCATCCAGCGGCAGGCGAAGGGACCAGCCTCGGCGACTACGTCGAACTTGCGCGGCTGGCGGAAGCGGCCAAATTCGACACCATCTTCTTTGCCGACGGCGTGGCGGCGCGGCTGAGTAATCTCGAGGCGGCCAGCCGCAAGGCGCATAGCGGCGTCTATCCGTTCGAGCCGATCACGCTGCTGTCGGCGCTGTCTGCGGTGACCACGAGCATCGGCCTCATCGCCACCGCTTCGACCAGCTATTCCGATCCCTACAATCTGGCCCGCCAGTTCGCGTCGCTCGACCATCTGAGCGGCGGGCGCGCCGGCTGGAATCTGGTCACCTCTTCCGATCCAGAAGCGGCGTTCAATTTTGGCCACGAGGCGCATATCCAGCACGGCGACCGCTACGAGCGGGCCGAAGAGTTCGCCGATGTGGTGCTCGGCCTGTGGGACAGCTGGGAGGACGATGCCTTCCCGCGCGACAAGCCAAGCGGGCGCTATTTCGACAAGGACAAGCTGCATGTGTTGAACCATAAGGGCCAGCACTTCAAGGTGCGCGGTCCGCTGAACACGCCGCGAACGCCGCAAGGCCATCCGGTCGTCGTCCAGGCTGGGGCGTCCGGCCCCGGCAAGGAGCTGGCGGCACGCACGGCGGAAGCGATTTTCGCCGCGCAGATCACGCTTGATGAAGCCACCGCCTTCTATGCCGACGTCAAGGGCAGGCTCGGCAAATACGGCCGCTCCGAGGATGATCTGAAAATCCTCCCCGGCATCTTCCCGGTCGTCGGCCGGACCGAAGCCGAGGCTCACGATAAATTCGAGCAATTGCAGGATCTCATCCAGCCGGAGGTGGGCCTCGGTCTGGTGTCGGCGCTGGCCGGCGGTTTCGACCTCAGCTCGTACCCGCTCGACGGCCCGGTGCCTGACCTGCCGGAGACCAATGCCGGCAAGAGCCGGCAGGCGCTGGTGATCGATCTGGCGCGGCGCGAGAAACTGACGATCCGGCAGCTCTATCTGCGCATCGCCGGCGCCCGTGGCCACTGGCAGGTGGTCGGCACGCCCGAGCAGATCGCCGACACCATGGAAGAGCGGTTCGAGAACTACGGCGCCGATGGTTTCAACATCATGGCGCCGATCATGCCCGGCGGCTTGAAGGATTTCATCGAGCTGGTGGTGCCGGAACTGCGCCGCCGTGGCCTGTTCCGTCAGGAGTATGAGGGCAGCACCTTGCGCGACAATCTCGGCCTGAAACGGCCGGCAAACCGTTTTTCGCGGCATGCCGCAGCAGCCGCGGAATAGGCCGGCAATGGCACGCGATACGCTCTTTCTCATTCAGCCGGGTTTCTCCGACCCAAAACATCCGGGCCGGACATTCGTCTGTCCCTTTTGCAACCAGGTCGAAGGGTTGCTCGCTGCCTTTCCCGATCTCACCGCCAAACTGGACGTCGAGCGCGTCCCGTTCGCAAGGCCGAGAAGCAAGGTGATCGACGCTCTTGGCGAACGGCACCAGTCGCTGCCGGTGCTCGTCATCGGCAGCAATCAGCCCGCCGGCCTGCCGACGGCCAAGGGCAAGGCCTTCGCCGACGACACCAAGCGCATTCTTGCGCTGCTTGCCGAGCGCCACGGCTTCCCGCATCTGCACGAGTGACACGATGACCTTCGATCCCGATACCTCCAACCCATGGATCGCCAAGGCGGTCGAGTTGCGCGACATCTTTGCCCGTGACGCGGTCGAGCGCGACCAGCTTGGCGGCAGGCCCGTCGAACAGATCCGTCTGCTCAAGCAGAGCGGCCTGCTCACCATCGTCATTCCCAAGGAATTCGGCGGCGCTGGCGAACCCTATTCGACGGCGCTGAAAATCGGCCGCGAGTTCGCCAAGGTCGATGGTTCGATCGGCCACATCTACGGCTATCATTTCAGCGCTCTGATCGCGGCCAGGCTCAATTCGGACGAACCGCGCTCAGCCGATCTGCTGCGGCGTTCGGCTGCCGGCGACTGGTTCTGGGGCAACACCGGCAACAGCTTTTCCAAAACGCTGTTCGGCCGCAAGGACGGAGAATGGACGATCGTCAACGGCTTCAAACCCTTTGCCTCCGGCTCGCATGTCGCCGACTATCTTTCGACCTCGTGGGAAGACGAGGTCAGCGGCGAGAGGAAATTCGCGGCGATCCCCGCGGACCGCGAGGGCATCACCATTCTCGACGACTGGGACGGCATCGGCCAGACGCAGACCGGGAGCGGCAAGGTCGCCTACAAGGACGTCAGGATCCATGACAGCGAGCTCGTGCGCGGCTGGGTCGACGCGTCATTGCCGATCCGCACCATCGGCCCGCTGCAACAGCAAAGCGTGCTGCTCAATGTCTTCATCGGCACTGCCCAGGGCGCGCTGCTGGCGGCCCGCGACTACACCATCAACAGTTCGCGGCCATGGATGTATTCCGGTGTCGAGCGCCATATCGACGATCCATGGATCAAGCGCCAGTATGGCGAACTCTGGGTCAAGACGCGGGCGGCGACGGTGTTGGCCGACCGCGCGGCGGCGGCGCTCGATCATGCGATCGCGCGCGGCAAGGCGCTGACCGAGCAAGAGCGCGGCGAGGCGGCGGTTGCCGTGGCCGCGGCCAACGTGCTGGCGGGCGATGTCGCGCTGGAAGTTACCACCGAGATCTTCGAGGTGATGGGCGCGCGCTCGGCGGTGCGCAAATACGGCTTCGACCGCTTTTGGCGCAACGCGCGCATTCACACCTTGCACAACCCCGCCGAATACAAGACCCGCACCGTCGGCACCTGGTATCTGACCGGCGCCTATCCCGAGCCCGGCGTCTTTCGATGAGCGGCCGGCAGCTCCATCTCAACGTCAACATCCTGCATGCTGGCTTTTCGCCGGCGGCATGGCGGATGGACGGCGTCGACCCGCACGCTGCCTTCGACGTCAACCACTATGTGCAGGTCGCAAGGATTGCCGAACGCGGCACGTTCGATGCCATCTTTCTTGCCGACCAGGCCGCGATTGCCGACCGCATCGACTATCGTCCGATCACCTCGCTCGAGCCGACCATCGTACTGGCGACCATTGCGGCCGCGACCGAGCGCATCGGCCTGATCGCCACCGCTTCGACCAGCTTCAACGAACCCTATAATATCGCCAGGCGCTTCGCGACGCTCGACCATGTCAGCGGCGGGCGTATCGGCTGGAACATCGTGACCACGGCCGATCCGGCCTCGGCCCGCAATTTCGGCCTCACCGGTGCGATCGATCATGGCCGGCGCTACGAGCGGGCGGCGGAATTTGCCGAAATCGTCAAGGCGCTGTGGGACAGCTGGGAGGACGATGCCTTCATCGGCGACGTCGCCGGCGGGCGCTTCGTCGATGCCGCCAAGGTTCACGCCATCGAGCACAAGGGCGCGCATTTTTCGGTGCACGGGCCGCACAATGTGCCGCGTTCGCCGCAAGGGCATCCGGTCGTCGTCCAGGCCGGTGGATCGGATGACGGCAAGGAGCTCGCCGCACGCCACGCTGAAGCCGTCTTCTCGGCCTCGCAATCCCTCGAAGAAGCGCTTTCCTATGCACAAGAGCTGAAGACACGCGCCCAGATTTACGGCCGCACCGGCGGCGTGCCGCTCAACCTCGCCGGCCTAGCCACCATTATCGGCAGCACCGAGGCGGAAGCGGAGCGACGCCAGGAAGAGTTGTGGGACCGCATCCCGCTCGACTACAGCCTGACGCGGCTGTCCGGCGTTCTCGGCATCGATCGCGAGCGGCTGAAGCTCGACGAGAAGCTGCCGGAAGGGATTCAGCTGCCCTCCAACGGCGGCCACACGTTCTTCAAGGCCACGCTCACGCTCGCCCGCAGCAACGGTTTCACCGTTCGCCAATTGATCCGGGCGTTGAACGGCAGCACCGGTCACCGCACCATCGTCGGCACGCCGGAGCACATCGCCGACGATATCGAAAGATGGTTTCTTGCCGGCGCCGCCGACGGCTTCAATCTGATACCGGACGTGCTGCCGACCGGACTGGAAGTCTTTGTCGATACGGTCGTGCCGATCCTGCGCCGGCGTGGCCTGTTCCGCACGGACTATGAAGGGCGCACGCTGCGCGACCATCTCGGGCTCGCCCGGCCCGAAAGCCGTTTCGCGCAGCCGCCGCACAAGGCGCCAGCGCTGCTCGGGGCCACCCATTGAATGATCATCAAAAGACGACGGAGCGGAAGGTCCTGCCGTTGACCTCCATACCCGGCCAGAATACAGGCCCGACAATGAGCGCCGATACCGAATTTCTTTGGTACATCCCGAACCAGGTTGATCCCGGTCACCGCGGCGACTCGGCCGTCGAGAACCACAACAGCCTGGAGACGCTGACCAGCCACGCGAAGGCGCTTGAGGAACACGGCTGGAAGGGCGCGCTGATCGGTACCGGCTGGGGTCGGCCCGACACGTTTACCGTCGCGGCCTCGCTCGCCGCGCGGACCACCTCCTTCGAGCCGCTCATCGCGATCCGCCCGGGTTACTGGCGACCGGCGCACTTCGCATCCGCCGTAGCCACGCTCGACCAGCTGACTGCCGGTCGCGTGCGTATCAACATAGTGTCGGGCAAGGACAACCTCGCTGCGTATGGCGACAGCGAAGGCGACCAGATACATCGCTATGCCCGCACCAGAGAGTTCATGCGGCTGGTTCGCAGACTTTGGACCGAAGAGAACGTGACGTTTGCCGGCGAGCACTTCCAGGTCACCGGGTCTACCGTCATGCCCCGCATCCATGTCCGTGGCGATCGTCGCCATCCCAAGCTCTACTTCGGCGGCGCCTCGGAGGCGGCCGAGCGGGTGTCGGCCAGCGAGGCGGATGTCCAGCTCTTCTGGGGGGAGCCGCTCGACGGCGTCCGGGAGCGGATCGAGCGGCTCAAGGCCTTGAGCAGGGAACTTGACCGGGACCTCCCGCCTCTGGAATTCGGGTTACGGGTCACCACGCTGGTCCGCGACACCGCTGGGCAGGCCTGGGCGGACGCCGAGGCGAAGGTCGACGAGATGGCCAAGGGCAACGGCGCCGGCTGGAACGATCACGGTCGGGCGGTAGCGGTAGGCCAGCAGCGGCTGCTCGATTTGCACGCGCGTGGCGAGGTGCTGGACGGCAACCTGTATACTGCGCCGGGCAAGTACGGCGGCGGCGGCGCCGGCACCACTTGGCTGGTCGGCTCGGCCGCCGACGTCGCCCGCTCGCTCGGCAGGTACCGGGATCTGGGCATCACGCACTTCGTGCTCTCGGACACACCGTATCTTTTCGAGATCAAGCGGCAAGGCGATCAGTTGCTTCCGCTATTGCGCAATGGGGCCTAAGCCGCGCTTCTTGAACCGGCAAGTGCCGGCGAGGGAAGTGGCGTGCAGGGAAGGGTTTGGATGAAGAGAACGATTTTGGGTCCGGAAGGCCCGCACGTGAGTTCGATCTGCCTGGGAT
The DNA here is from genome assembly GCF_003253745.1 of Mesorhizobium kowhaii. Taxonomy (GTDB): domain Bacteria; phylum Pseudomonadota; class Alphaproteobacteria; order Rhizobiales; family Rhizobiaceae; genus Mesorhizobium; species Mesorhizobium kowhaii. The sequence continues at coordinate 399,821 of NZ_MZXV01000080.1, read as the reverse complement.
CAATGACCTGGGGTCGTCAGAACACCGAGGCCGAGGCGCACGCACAGCTTGATCGTGCGGTCGAGCGGGGCGTGAATTTCATCGACACCGCAGAGGTCTATCCCGTCAACCCGGTTCGCGAAGACTCGGTCGGTCGAACCGAAAGCTACATTGGAAGCTGGCTCGCGCCGAGAAGCCGCCGCGACGATTTGGTAATCGCCACCAAGGTGTCGGGTCTCGGCCAGGACGTTGTGCGCGGCGGCGCGAAGATCACCGCCGAAACGCTGCGGACCGCGGTTGAAAATTCGCTGCGCCGGTTGAGGACGGACTACATCGATCTGTACCAACTCCACGTACCCAACCGAAGTCACTACCATTTTCGCCGGGTCTGGAGCTTCGATCCGTCCGGGCAGGTGAAGGCGGAGGCTGTGGCCGGCATGGCCGAATGCCTGGAAATGCTCGCCGCGCTTCGCAATGAAGGCAAGATCAGGCATTTCGGGCTGTCAAACGAAACGACATGGGGCATGGCGCAGTGGCTGCGCCTCGCCGACGACGGTGTCGGTCCTCGCCCGCTGACGATCCAGAACGAATATTCGCTTCTCTGCCGCTACTACGATACCGACCTCGCGGAGCTTGCCGTGAACGAGGGGGTAACGCTGCTTGCCTATTCGCCGGCGGGAGCGGGCCTGCTCAGCGGCAAATACCGGCCCGACTACTCGCCGGAAGGATCGCGTCGCGCACTCAATGGCGACCTCGGCGGCCGTTGCTCGCCGCGGGTGTGGCCGGCTGTCGACGCCTATATTTCGATCGCCCGGGAGGCCGGCATCCACCCCGTGACGATGGCAGTCGCTTTCGTGCGGTCTCGCCCGTTTCCCGTTGTCCCCATCGTCGGGGCGACCAGCGTCGAACAACTCGACCATGCGCTCGATGCAGCCTCGATCGAACTGTCGCCGGAGATACTGGCGCGGATCGGCGAGGCGTACAGGGCGCATCCAATGCCATTCTGATGTGACCTGTGCCGCTTCAATCAATCGGCATGCAACGTGCCGGGTAGCCGAATAAGTCAGATTGCCGAATAGGGAAGACGATGTCACAGCCGGCCGCCTTCAGCACCCGCCCGTCCGACGCCGACCTGCGTGGTGAAGCGGCGCTACGGCGGCGTTATCGGGCGCCGCAAAGCGCGCATACCGGCAACTGGAACGAAGCCCTCGAGGCGATCCTTTCGCATCGCTCGGTCCGCAACTATCTCGCCAGGCCTCTGCCCGAAGGGACGCTGGAACTGATCGTTGCCGCTGCCCAGTCGGCGCCGACTTCTTCCAACCTCCAGGCGTGGAGTGTGATCGCTGTCGAGGATCCAGCGCGCAAGGCGCGGCTTGCCGGACTGGCGGCGATCAATCGCCATATCGAGCAGGCACCGCTGCTGCTGGTCTGGTTGGCCGACCTGTCGCGGTTGCGCGCTATTGCCGAGGCAAACGGACGGGCAGGCGAGGGCCTCGACTACCAAGAGAGTTTTCTGTTGGCCGTGATCGACGCCGCACTTGCCGCGCAGAATGCCGTGGTGGCGATCGATGCGCTCGGGCTCGGCTCCTGCTATATTGGCGCCATGCGCAACCATCCGCGGGAGGTGGCGCGCGAGCTCGGCCTGCCGCCGGAAACCGTAGCGGTGTTCGGCCTGACCGTCGGCTATCCCGATCTCCTGGCCGCGACCGATATCAAGCCCAGACTGCCGCAGGCTGTGGTGTTGCATCGCGAGCGCTACCAATCAGCTCCGCATCCGGACGATCTCGCAGCCTACAACCAGACGCTTCGCACCTTCCAGCAGGAGCAGTCGATACCCGTCGTCGACTGGACCGAGATGATGTCGAACCGCATCGGCAGCACGGCGGCACTGAAAGGCCGCGATCGCCTGGGCGATGCGCTCAAGGCGCTGGGCTTCAAGCTGAAATAGCCGAGCCCTGCTTCTCTGCAAGACTGAGGCAGAACTATTCAGCGGCGATGATGGCGATGCGCGCCGGCAGTGCCGCCGGCGGTGTGAAGTCGAGCGCGCCAAGCCTCCGCGCCTCAGCCTTCAACCAGCCATGGAAGCGCTCGACGGTCGCGAGCTTCGCCTTGTGCGGCGTCGTCGCGAAATAATAGGAAAACTCGACCGGCTGCGGCGAGCCGAACGGGCTGACCAGCCGCCCCGCGGCAAGGTCGGGTTCGGCCAGACGGAATTTGCCGAGACCGATGCCCTTGCCGGCCACAGCCGCGTCGAGCACCAGCGAGGACTGGCTAAGCCGTATGCCACCTTCGACAAGGCGGCCGGACAGGCCGTTGGATCGCAGCCAGCCCTTCCAGTCCGGGCAGCTCGGGTCGCGTTCCGGTCCCTCCTCATGTAGGATCGGCGCATCACGCAGCCCTTCCGGCCCGCGATAGAGACCGTGCATGCGGGCAAATTCCGGGCTGCAAACGGGCAGCACCGCTTCCGAGAACAGCCGTTCCGTGATCAGGCCGCTATAGGCGCCCGAGCCGTAGCGGATGACGCAGTCGATGTCTTCGCTGGCGAAATCGGCAAGGCGCGTCGATGCATCGACCAGCACTTCAAGCCCGGGTACCGCATCGCGCAGCGCGTCGAGGCGCGGGATCAGCCATTTGCTGGCGAAGGAAGGGGCGACCGATACCTTGATCGGCGCATCTTCCTCGTCACCGGAAATACGCGCGACCGATTCGACAACCACGTCGAAGGCCTCGGTGAGGCCGGGCATCAAAGCCTGACCGGCCGAGGTCAGCAGAAGCTCGCCGCGATTGCGCTGGAACAGCGGTTGCCCCAGATGATCCTCGAGCAGGCGGATCTGCTGGCCGATGGCGGCGGGCGTGACGTGGAGTTCTTCTGCCGCCCGCGTAAAGCTCAGATGGCGGGCGGTTGCGACAAAAGCGCGAAGCGAAGTCAGCGGCGGAAGTCTCGCCAGCGTCGGTCGCAGCTTCCTCGGTTTTGCGCGAATGAGATCAACCATGAGGCGCATTCAACACGTTCAGGCCCGGCGCGACGAGGGCGGGCTTTGCGCCAAAGCACGCGGCGGAAAATTTCGTTTGCCGCAGCGTCGCGTCAGCGGGAACGGAAATCTAAAAAATCGCAATGTCTACTGTTCTTGTAGAAATAAGATGGACGGCACCGATTTGGGTATCAGCCCGCGTGGCAGGCCATGGAATGAAACGGTCGTGCGAAGCGGCGCTTTCGGCAGGCGATAGAAAATCATTCTTCCGGTTTTGCGGCACCACAGGGATCATTGCGTCGAGGCGCCGGAATGCGTTCGGCCGCCGGATGCAATCCGTTTTCCGGAGCCCAAGACCATGTCTGTCAATCGTCGTCATTTCAACCAGCTGCTGTTGCTTGGCGGTGCGAGCTTCGCATTGCCCGGTCTTTCCTTTGCCGCCGAAGGCACGCCCGTTCAGGGCGGCACGCTCAACTGGGCCTACTATCCCGATCCGACGTCGCTGATTGCCATCAACACTTCGTCGGGCACCGGCCAGGCGATCGGTCCCAAGGTGAATGAAGGCCTGCTTGATTTCGCCTATGACCTCACCCCGAAACCGCTGCTGGCGACGGAGTGGTCGATCAGCGATGACGGCCTGCGCTACACCTTCAAGCTGCGCGAGGGCGTCAAGTGGCATGACGGCAAGGACTTCACCTCGGAAGACGTTGCCTTCACCATCTTCCGGCTGAAGGAGGCGCATCCGCGTGGCCGCATCACCTACCAGAACGTGACGGCGGTCGAGACGCCCGATCCGCACACCGCCATCATCGTGCTTTCAAAGCCGGCGCCCTATCTGATTACGGCGCTGAGCAGCTCGGAATCACCGATCGTGCCGAAGCACGTCTACGAAACGTTCAAGCCGGCGGAACAGCCGAAGCTCGAACAGACGATCGGCACCGGTCCCTTCGTTCTCAAGGAATGGGTGCCCGGCAGCCATCTGATCTTCGACCGCAATCCGAACTATTGGGACGCGCCCAGGCCCTACCTCGACCGCATCGTCCTGCACGTCATCCTCGACCCGGCCGCGCGCTCGGCGGCTCTTGAAACCGGCGAGATCGATATCGGCGCCAATCCCGTGCCGTTGGCCGACATCGAGCGGCTGAAGGCCAACCCCGCTCTGGTCGTCGACACCAATACCTATGCCTATTCCGGCCCGCAGCAGCAATTGTTCTTCAACTACGAGAACGAAATCCTGACCAAGCGCGACGTGCGCCTGGCCATCGCCCACGCGATCGATCTACAGAAACTGGTCGACATCGCGCTCTACGGCTATGCGCAGGTATCGCCAAGCCCGATCAGCACGGCGCTGCCCAAATGGTATGACCCCAGCATCAAGGCGCGCGAGCCCGACCCCAAACTGGCGGAGAAGCTGCTCGACGACGCCGGCCATCCGCGCGGCGCCGACGGTACGCGCTTCAAGCTCCGGCTCGCCTACAATGCGTTCCTGCCGGCGTCGTATGCCGATTTCATCAAGCAGTCGCTGGCAGTGGTCGGCATCGACGCCGAGATCCTGAAGCTCGACCTGTCGACGTTCCTGAAGACCGTCTACACCGACCGCGCCTGGGACCTGGTGGTCGAGTCGCTGTCGAACACCTTCGATCCGACGCTCGGCGTCCAGCGCGCCTACTGGTCGAAGAACTTCAAGATCGGCCTCGTCTTCTCCAACGCCAGCCACTACGCAAACCCCGAGGTCGACCAGATCCTCGAAGCCGCCGCCATCGAGCCCGACGAAACCAAGCGGCGCGAGCTCTGGTACAAGTTCCAGCACATCATCCATGACGACGTGGTGTCGGTCGATCTCGTTGCGGCCGGTGCCCAGATCGTTGCCAACAAGAAGGTCAGGGATTTCGCGCCCGGCGCTCAAGGGATCAACAACAGCTTCGCGCAGATATGGCTCGCGCCAAACGCCTGAGCACTCTGCAAATCCCTCCGGTTGGGATCGGCGCGTGAAAACGGCGATCCCGACTTTTCTCCATGAAAGATAAATCGCGTCAATTCGGAGTACCGACCATGACCATCAACCGACGCCTGTTCAATCAGTTCCTGCTGCTGGCCGGCACGAGCGCCGCCCTTCCCGCCGGAGCCTTCGCAGGTGACGCAAAGCCGGTGGCCGGCGGCACGCTCAACTTCGTCTACTATCCCGAGCCCAACCAGATCGTTTCCATCAACACCAGCGCCGGCGGACCGGCCACCATCGGTCCGAAGATTTTCGACGGCCTGCTCGCCTACGATTACGATCTCAATCCGCGACCACAACTTGCCACCGAATGGTCGATCAGCGACGACGGGCTCGAATATGTCTTCAAGCTGCGCCAGGGGGTGAAGTTCAGCGACGGCCATGACCTGACCTCCGAGGACGTGGCCTTTTCGATCTCACGGCTGCGCGAAGCGCATCCGCGTGGGCGCATCACCTTCCAGAACGTCACCGACATCGACACGTCGGACCCGCATATCGTGAAAATCAAATTGTCGAAGCCGTCCGCCGCCCTGATCTCGGGGCTGGCCGCGACGGAATCGCCGGTCGTGCCCAAGCACGTCTACGAGAAGCTGAAGCCGGCGGACGATCCATCCTTCGAGCAGATCATCGGCAGCGGGCCGTTCGTGCTGAAGGAATGGGTAAAGGGCAGCCACATCCTCGTCGAAAAGAATCCGACCTATTGGGATGCACCGAAACCCTATCTCGACCGGATCATTTTCCGCTTCATCACTGATCCGGGCGCGCGCGCCGCGGCACTCGAGACGGGCGAAGTCGACATCGGGCCGAACCCGGTGGCGTTTGCGGACCTGGAGCGGTTCAAGGCGCTGCCGCAATTCGTCGTCGACAGCACGGTCTTCGCCTATAGCGGCCCGTTGCACCAGCTGATCATCAATCTCGAAAACCCGATCCTGAAGGAGAAGAAGGTCCGTCAGGCAATTGCGCATGCGATCGACCTCGACGCGGTGAACGCCATCGTGTTTTACGGCTATGGCCAAGTGTCGCCGACGCCGATCAGCGTCGTCAACAAGAAGTATTTCGATCCCGATGTGAAGGCCGCGACGTTCGATACGGCGCTGTCGGAAAAACTGCTTGACGAGGCCGGCTTCAAGCGGGGAGCAGATGGCATCCGCTTCAAGCTCAGGCTCACGAACAATCCCTATAATCCATGGGGCTATGCCGACTTCCTCAAGCAGGCGTTGGCCAAGATCGGCATCGATGCCGAGATCGAAAAATTCGACTTCGGCACCTATGTCAAAACCATCTACACCGACCGCACCTGGGACCTGTCGACGGAATCCTGCGGCAACATCTTCGATCCGAGCGCCGGCGCGCAGCGACTTTACTGGTCGAAGAACATCAAGAAAGGGCTGCCGTTCTCCAACGGCGCGCACTATGAGAATCCCGAGGTCGACCGGTTGCTTGAAGCCGCATCGGTCGAGCTCGACGAGGCCAAGCGCAAGCAGCTGTTCTTCAAATTCCAGGAGATCATCGCCGACGAGTTGCCGATCATCAATCTGATCGCGCCGCCGACCATCATCATCGCCCGCAAAACGGTGAAGAACTACGCGCCCGGCGCCGAAGGCCTGTCGGCCAATTTCGCCGACGCCTATCTCGATCCGAACGCCTGAATCTGCGGGCAACCAGAAAGAAAAGATCGGTCTTATGTAGCAAAAGCACCAAAGGTGTCGGGGTGACTATCCGGCCTTGTCCTTGCGGACTATGGAAAGCTTCGGCTGGTGGGCTTCCCGGATGATCGTGAGAGCCTCGTCTCTAGTGATGCCGACCTTGCGGGCATAGTAGCTTCCCTTTCAAGCCTGCCTTCTAATGGGGCTTCAATCGCCTGCTTTGCTTTCTGCTTTGCCTTCTTTCCCATGTGCCGAATCATAGCACATTCAGCCGGCCAACCCTATGGCTAGCTATTCGGCTGGATCGCCCGGAATAGCGTCGTGAACTTCCGTGACGATGTTATGGGAATCCACCCTTTAGGTCGTGCGGGAAGTTGGTGCTTTGCTACATAGGACCGGAAAAGAGCCGCATCTCGATGCCGCGCTTTTCGTTTCTGTCCTTTTGCAGGGTGAGCAACCTCAGGCCAGAGCACGCAGCTTTGGGCTGGCCCCGACCAGAAGGTTGGCAAGGGCGATGGCTTGCGCAAGCTGTTCGCCGATGGAACTCGATTCCCAGGCGACGCCGCGCAGCGGGTGGCCGATGGCAAAGAGATTGCCATGGGTCCTGCCGTCACCGGAAATCACCCGGCCGTCATGCGTGGCGTCGATGCCGAAGCCGGTTGCGTGCGGTCTGACGATGCCGTTCTCGAGCAGGCCGTGGACAAACGGATCGGCGATCCGCCGCCAATCATGCTCCTGATGGCCGCGGCAGTTGACGATACCATCGAAGCGCACGCGTTCGACCGCGCCGGTATCGCGCCAGCGGATCTCGGCTGCGATGCCCGTGGCTTCGGGATAGAGTCCAAGGACCCGTCCGGCTCCCGCCGTCCAGCGGCCTTGCTTCTGCGCCAGTGCAACGCGCTCAAAGCTCGGCGGTGCCGCACGGTGCGCGGTGACGTCCCAGAAAGCGCGGAGGTGGCGTGTGAACTTCAGACGCTCCCTGTCGGTGGCGCCTTGCCACAAGGCCAGGATCCACGGCCGGATGGTCAGCGGCAGCCCTTGCCAGTCCAGCCCGGCGGCAGCGATCGCCCGACGTTCGGCCTTGACCGAGGCGAGCAGCGCGCTGGCGGTTTTAGGCAATGGCCGGTCGACGAGGAAGTCGCGCCACGCCTCGGTGTTGCGCCGTGGCTCGACAATCTGTCCCCGCCGCGACACCACGCGATAGCGGCCCTCGAAGCCGCGTGCCTCCATGCTGGCGACGACGTCGACCATGCTCAGACTGGAACCGATCAGCAGCAGTTCCTTGCTGCCGGCGAGCCGGTCCAGCGCTGCTGAATCCCAGGGATTTGCGACATAGCGGGGATCGCTGACGATTGCTGCTTCCGTGGCGGAGGGCTCGCTCTGAAAAACGCCTGTCGCCAGCACGGCCTCATCCGCCAGCAATTGCTGGCCGTCGCTGGTGCCGACGCAGACTCCGGATGGACCGGTCAGCATATCGACGGCGGATGCCTTGATGTGGCGCAGTGACGAACGCCCGTCAGCTTCTCGGATCGCTCTGGTCAGTTCCGACTGGACATAGCTGCCGAACAGCCAACGCGGCGGGCTGGAGTCCGGCACATCCGCGGGCGGCGTCCAGCCGTGGTCGGGTCCATTCGCCAGCAGCCAGCGAACGAGGTGATCGGGATCGTCCGGATGCAGCGAGAAGATGCGCGCCGCGCCGTTGACGAGGTGTTGCGGATCGGCGGTGCCGTAGGCTACGCCACGACCAAGCTGGGCCCGGCGCTCGATCATGGTGATCGCCAGCGGCTCCGTCGAACGGTCAAGCAATTTGATCGCGGTAAGGGCGCCGGCAAAGCCACCGCCCACAATAATGATCGAGCGCGGGATCGAATGCGGGGGGATGATCGACGGCGGGGAAGAGGGGGTATGAGGCATCAAGAACCTTTGCGACGCCGGCGGTGCGTGGCTCTAGCCCATCGCCTCGGCAGTGGCCATCGTGCTGTCCCATAACCCGATGTCAAAAAACAATAATTGCCAGCTGGCGAAAGGCATTCTTTCGCTCAGCGCGTTTGGCAGGCGCTAGATAGGAAGCCCCTTTGCGACCAGCCCGAGAGCCGCCGATGACTAAAGATCGAAAGATAAGGCTTGGAGCCTTCGTCCGCGGACCTGGCCATCATGTCGCCGCCTGGCGCCATCCCGATGTGCCCGCCAATCCGGGCCTGAGTTTTCAGCACTATGCGGACGCCGCGCGCACCGCCGAGCGCGGTCTCTTCGACATGGTCTTCCTCGCCGACAGCCTCAGCGCGCGCAATGGCGAGCAACCGATCGAGACTTTCGAACGCACCGGCCATGTCGTGCATTTCGAGCCGCTGACGCTTTTGTCGGCCCTCTCGACCATCACGCAGAGGATCGGGCTCGTCGCGACCGCCTCGACCACCTATTGGGAACCTTTCCATCTGGCGCGCCTATTCGCTTCGGTCGACCATCTAAGCGGCGGCCGGACAGGCTGGAATGACGTCACCTCGGCCGACGCGCCGGCGGCCGCCAATTTCAGCCGCGACCAGCATCCCGTCCATGCCGACCGCTACGACCGCGCGGAAGAGTTTGTTGCCGTGGCGCAGAAGCTCTGGGACAGCTGGGACGACGATGCCTTCGTCGCCGACAAGGCTTCGGGGATCGCCATCGAACGGCACGGTATCCATGCCCCTGACCACGTTGGCCGGCATTTCCGCGTCAAGGGACCGCTCAACGTCGCCCGCCCTCCGCAGGGCCATCCCGTCATCGTTCAGGCCGGTTCTTCCGATGCCGGCCAGCAACTGGCAGCCAGGACGGCGGAGGTGGTTTTCACCGCCCATCCCACCCTTGAATCGGCGCGCGGTTTTTACACCGAGCTGAAAGGCCGGCTGGGGGGCTTTGGCCGCTCTGCCGATTCCTTGAAGATCATGCCAGGTGTCTTCCCGGTCGTTGCGCCGACGCGCACGGAGGCCGAGGACAAGTTCGACGCCATCCAACGCCTGGTCGATCCGGTGGTTGGCGTGGCGCTGGTTTCCGGCTTGCTCGGCGGCGTCGATCTATCCGGCCATCCGCTCGACGGACCGCTGCCGGAACTCGGCAGTTCCGATGCGGTGAAGAGCCGCCTGAAGGTCGTTTCCGAATTGGCCGCGAGCCGGAACCTGACCATCCGGCAATTGTATCTCGCCATTGCCGGCGCACGTGGCCATTTCCAGATCGTCGGCACGCCGAAGGATGTCGCCGACATGATGGAAGAGTGGTTCACCGGCGGGGCGGCGGACGGCTTCAACGTCATGCCGCCGATCCTGCCGACGGGCCTCACCGATTTCGTCGACCTCGTCATCCCGGAACTGCAGCGGCGGGGCCTGTTCCGCACCGCTTACGAAGGCAGGACGTTGCGCGAGAATCTCGGCCTTGCGCGTCCGGTCCGCGGCGCCGCCGAGCATCAGGAGAGGAAAGCATCATGAACGCGAGCACGATCGATTCGGAAACGTTTCGCCAATGGCTGGCCGATGGGGAAGAACTGGCGGTGCTGGATATCCGAGACAGCGCGACTGTCGGATATGCGTCGCCGCTGTTTGCCACCAATCTGCCCGCGGATCAGGTCGAAGCGGAGATCGACCGCTTCATCCCGCGCAAATCGGTGCGCACCGTGCTGGCCGATGACGGCAGCGGCGTTGCCGAGCAACTTGTCGAACGGTTGACCGGGCATGGTCGCAGCCAGCTTTTCGCACTGGCCGGTGGAATTCCGGAATGGACGAAAGGTGGCGTGGAAGGCTTGCCGACCTTCGACACGCCGGGCGTCGATTTTTCGCTGGCGATCCGCGACGAGAAGGGAACGCCGGTCATTACCGCTGAAGAACTCGTGGCGCTCAGGCGCCAGGGCACCGACGTGGTCGTGCTCGACAGCCGAACGGTGGCGGAGTTCGACAAGGACCATGTGCCGGGCGCCATCAGCGTGCCGGGCGCCGAGCTGGTGCTGCGCTTCGCCGACCTGGTGCCGTCGCCGGAGACGCAGGTGGTTGTCTCCTGCGCCGGCCTGCCGCGCGCCATCATCGGCGCGCAAACGCTGATCGACGCCGGCGTGCCCAACAGGGTCGCCTATCTGCACGACGGCACCAAGGCGTGGCGCGAGGCTGGTCTTGCGCTGGAAACCGGCAAGACCGCCGTCTATGGTCCGGCCAGCGAGAACGCCAGGCGCTTCGCCGGTGAGCACATCGCAAAACTTGCCGGAGGCGACAGCTTTCCCCGCATCGATGCGGCGGCGGCCGAAGCCTGGGCGAAGGACGATAAGCGGACGACCTATTTGCTCGACGTGCGCACGCCGGAGGAATTCGCCAAAGCGCACATTCCGGGCTCGATCGCGTCGGAGGGCGGGCAGTTGCTCGGCGTCGCCTACCGCAGCATCGCGGTGCGCGGCGCCCGGGTCGTTCTGATCGACGATCTGCTTGGCGTTCGCGCGGCGACGACGGCGCACTGGCTGCAGCGGCGCGGCTTCGAGATCGCCATCCTCCTGCATGACTTCCAGTCGGCCAGGCTGGTGGAAGCGGCGTAGAGGCAGGAGGACTGTCGGGTGATTTTCAGGGGTCGCTATTCGGCGGCTTCCTTTTGGCGGCGGCGGCCCGAGAGCACATTCTTCTGCATCGCCGTCAGCGAAGATCGTACCGCATCGGCGCCGTGCTCCAGCATCTTATGCCTCATAGTCCGACAGCGCCTTGAGAAGCGGCTTGTCGCCGCGTTTGGTGGCCACCAGTTCCGGCACCAGCAGCCCGGCGTCGTAGATCGCGGTGTTGCCGCCGAGCGCACGGAAATAGGTCATGGCATGGATGGCGTCGCCAAGCAGTGTCACCCGTTTCGTCGGCCATGGCTCGACAGGCTCCGAGCTGTGGACGTGAAGCAGGGCGACCGTCGACGGATCTGTGTAGCGGATGAGATTGAGGATCTCCGGATGCCAGTGGCCGATCTTCGACAGCAGCAGGTCGAGCAACTCTGAGCCGGAGAGCTTTGCCAGCACGTCATCCGTGGCCAGCTCGTCCTTCTCGTATGCGGTGTTCCACCAGACATAGCTGGTGGTGTTGTTGAAATGGAAACCGGCAATGTCCTTGTGGGTGTCGTCGTCCAGCCCGATCAGCCCATATTTGCGATAGGCCTCGACATTGACCCGGTGGCTGGTGACCATCAGCCCGTGACCTTCCGTCGGCCTGATGCCGGCATTGTAGTCGAGCAGCAGCGGCGAGATCTGGTGAAGGGCTGCCGCGTGCAGCGTCATCTTGCCGGCCAGGCGCCGCACACCTGTGTCGAAGCTTCGCGCATGCGGCACCAGCTGTTGGCGCACGCGCGAGCGGGCGCCGTCGGCACCGACCAGAACATCGACATGAATTGTCGAGCCGTCCTCGAAATGCGCCGTAACCGAGCCGTCCGGCTGCTCCTCATAGCGTGAAAAGACCTTGCCGTAGCGCACGATACCGTCGAGGCCGGACAGCAGCACTTGGCGCAGCGTGATGCGGCTCACCGACTTTTCGATATGCGTGTCGTCCGCCTCGCCCGCCGCGTTGCCGCCGCCCCAGGCGTCCTCGCCCAAAGTCTCGAAGTTCTCGTCGAGCAGGATATTGCGATCCGGGGCCTGGCCAAGTGTGGCGACAAAAGCCGCGTAGAGGTCCGGCGGCAAATTGGCGATCAGCGAATCGATGCCGCGCTGGCGGATGCGCAGACGAAAACCCTGGACATAATCGGTGCGGGCGCGATCCTTCTCGAAGACTGCGACATTGATGCCGTTCTTCTTCAGGCCCTGCGCCAGTGTCAGGCCACCAGGGCCTCCGCCGATGATGGCGACTTCGACATGGTCAGATATCATGGCGTCGCTCACCCGACCGCCTTTAGCCTGTGTTTGACAGCGGCAATAGCCGGCGGCTCTGCCACTTGGCCGGCAGCGTGGCGGCTAAGCGCCGCCTTGGCGGCGATCGTGCGGATCATATGGTTCTGCGGCGCGTGCGAGCGTGCGGTCAGCGCATCGCGGTGGTGACGCTCGAGCTGGAAATCTCTGTTAAGGCCAGGATTACCAGCAAGCTCCAGCGCCAGCGAGGTGACGGCAACGGCATTGTCGATGACGACATGCCTGACCGTCATGCCGTCGGTGCCGACCGGCCGGCCGGCGTCGACGTCTTCGGCGAGCGAACGCAGCAGCCGCGTGCTGGTCGCAAGCCGGACCTCGATCTCGCCCAGCCCCACCTGGATGTGCGGCACGGTCGACAGCGGCGCGCCGAGGCTCGCCGGCGCATGCGTGGTGACGAAGGAGACCAGCCGGTCACGGGCAGCGCGGGCCGCACCGTGGTAGACGGCGCCGATCAGTGAAAAGAAGAACGCCGTCGATCCTTCTTCACGTCGAAGCGGTTCGGACGCTGGTTGCGCCTCGGTGATGTCTTCGATGGGCACCGCGACATTGTCGAGAATGACATCGTCGCTGGAGGTGGCCCGCATGCCGGCGGCGTTCCATGTCTTTTCGACGCGCAACCCCGGCGCATTGGTCGGCACCAGGAACGAGGCGAGGCGCGGTTGCGGCTCGTCGGTCAGCGCCAGCAGGTTCACCCATGTCAGGATGGGAATGCCGGTGACGTAGTTCTTGTGGCCGGTTATCCGCCAGACATTGCCGTCGCGCCGGGCAATGGTTTCGGGCGGCTTGCCGTGGGCGGGTGAGCCGATCCCCGGCTCGGCCTGCGCGGCGTTGATCAAGGCAGGGCCGAGACGGCCGGCCTCGACAATGCGCTGCACCAGATGGCGCGGCCATTTCCCGGATTTCCGCAGCGCATACTGGCTGTTGTAATGCATGGCCAGCACCAGCGCGGTCGACGGTTCGCCACGGCCGATCTCGGCGATCACCGCCTGGGCTTCCGTCAGCCCGCCACCCAAGCCGCCATGCTCGCGCGCCGTGACCAGACCAAGCAGCCCGGCCTGGTGAAGCCGGCCGAAATTGGCGAAGGGAAATTCCCCGGTCGCGTCGTGATGCGCGGCGGTCAGCGCGAAGTCGTCGGCAAGGCCAGCTGCCGTGTCGAGAAGTTGCGGAAATTCGGGGATCGTCGAGGTCATGAGCTTCCTCTCAGGCGGCGGCGCGGATGGTCACCAGATCGAGCGGCCGGCGATCGACCCATGTTCCGACGTCGAAATCGCTGGCGAGAAAACCCCAGTCGCGCAGGAAATCCTTGTAGTGGGAAACCGCCGCGACGAGCTCGGGCTGCAGTCCGAGGCCGAGATGCTTGTGGACATCCGGCCCGTTGGCAGCCAGCACCTGTTCTTCGGTGGCGCCGGATTCGCGGGCGACGAAGCGGCGCGTCTCGTCCGGATGCGCCTCGGCCCAGGTGCTGGCGCGCAGGATCGTCTCGATCAGGCGCGCGACCAGATCGGGGCGCTCTTCGGCCAGCAGATCATCGACGGTCAGCACACGCGGCGAACCGGAATTGATGCGGATGTTCGGGTCGGGGTGGAAGCCGAATTCGGCGACCTGGATGGCGCCGATCAGATTGGCGACATTGATGCCGGCCGTGCCTTTGACATAGATGGCGTCGACCTCGCCACGGATTAGCGCGGCGGCCTCCTCGCCATAGACCTGCTTGCGCTTGAGGCCGAACAGCGATGGTCCTTCCTGGCCATCGAGCACGCTGTCGGTCAGCGCGATGTCGACAATCTCGACGTCGGCATGGCTGAGGCCTTCGAGCGACAGCGCCGAGACCAGTCCCTTCAACGCCGTCGCCCGCATGAAGTCGACAATGCCTTCGGGGCGCCGGGCGATGCCGAAGCGGCGGCCTTTCAGGTCCTGGGTCGTCCGGATGCCGGTACCGGGCAAGGTGGTGATCGCCTGGAATTCGTCGGTCCAGGTGATGCCGACGAGACGCGTCTTGCGCCCTTCGGAGCGCGCGCGGATCGGCGGCACGTTGCCGCCGTGGCGGAACGACCAGTCGAGCGTGTGGTTGAAATGGCTCTGGCGGATATCGCGGTTGGGCGAGTCGATGATCGACTTCAATTCGATCCCTTCCTTGCGGAAGGTCTCGTCCAAGAGCCCGAGCTGCGCCGCAAGCCCGACAGGCGTCGGCACCGGGCAGCGTGTGTACCAGATTTCGGAGATCGCAGTCGTGGTCATGAATACTCCTCAGGCGTTGCGCAGGCCGGCCTGCTTCATCAGCGGCAGGATGTTCTCGCCGAAGAATTCGAGGTCGGGCTTGAAGTCGAAGAAGGACAGCTGCAGGCCGTCTATGCCGGCGTCCTTGAGCTTGACGAACTGGTCGACGATCTGTTCGGGCGTGCCGATGAGATAGATGTTGCCGCCGACCTTGGCGTAGGGATCGTCGCGGCCTTCGCGGCCCTTCCATGCCTGGGCGTCGCTGTTGAAGGTCTGGAAGCCTTTCGGCGTGCGGCTGTCGGCATGGGCGACGATCTCGTCGGCGACCGCCCAGGCTTCCTTCTCGGTCGGACGGCTGATGACCAGCGGATTGAGCAGCGTGCGCACGGTGCGGCCGACGCCGAGGGCTGCGTCCTTGACCTTCTTGGTATGCGCCGGCAGTGCCTCCAGCGCGCTGGCGATGTCGGAGCCGGCCGGGCTGGTGACGAAGACGATGTCGGAGTAACGGCCGGCAAAGGCGATGCCGGCATCGGAGCCGGTGGCGTTGACCAGGATCGGCCGACCGTAATTCGGCTTCGGCGTGACGAAGCCGCCATTGAGCTTCCAGCTCGATTCTCCGGAGAAGGAGAAATTCTCATCATCCTGCCACAGCCGCTGCAGCACCTCGACGAATTCGGCCGCCAGTTCGTAGCGGCGGTCATGCTCGATCCGGTTCCAGCCGAACATTTCATGTTCGACGGCGCGATGACCGGTGACCACGTTGATGCCCCAGCGGCCGCCGGAAATATGGTCGAGCGTGGCGCCGAATTTGGCCAGATGCAGCGGATGCCAGGGCCCATAGAGAACATGCATGGTCGAGATCAGCATGATCTTTTTGGTGATCGCGGCCATGGCCGCGACGGACACGAAGCTGTCCAGCGCCTGGCCGTTGAAGACACCGCCGTAGCCGCCCTTGGGCAGCCATTGGCTGAGCGCGAAGACGAGGTCGAAGCCAAGCTCTTCGGCCTTGAGCGTCAGGTCGCGATTGTAGTCGAAGCGCCAGTCGGTCGAGCGCGGCAGGGTGGAGTTGGTCCAGCCGCCGGCCTGGATCGGCAGGAACAGCCCGAGCAGCACCGGCTGCTGAAGCGCTTTCGACAGCGGGCTGTCCGGATAGTCGGTCGGCGCCTTGAAGAAGGGTGTGCCGACGATGGAACCAGGCTTGTGGGCGAGCGTCATGGGGGGTCTCTCGGGGAAGGAGAAAGAGAAGCCATGCGCGAAGCACCGCGCATGGGGCGGCGGATCAGGCGACGATATGGGCTGAAGCGAGGCTACCGGCATTGCCCTCGGCGCCCACCGTGTGATCGGCGATGCGCCTGTTGTAGAGGGTGATTTCCGGCTGGCTAACGATGCCGATGTCGGGCAGGTCCTCGACAAGGATCTGCTGGATCGCGGCCCATTGCTCGAAGCGCTTTTCGTGATCGACCTCGACGGCGGCCGCTTCAAGCAGCTCATCCACCTTGGGATTGCTGTATTTCGACCCGTTGGAGAACGGCACGCCCGGCTTGAAATTCTTCGACCAGTAGAGCCGCTGCACGCCGACCGTCGGGTCGAACAGATTGCTCATGCCGTTGAAGGTGAAGTCGAAATCGCGGTCGGTGTAGATGCGCTTTGTGTAGGTGGCGAAATCCTGGCTGCGCACGGTGACCTCGACACCGACCGCGGCCAGTGCCTGCTTGATGTAGTCGGCGCCGCGCTTGTAGGTCTCGCCGCTCGGGACATAGTCGTGGACAAGCTTGAGGCGTGTGCCGTCGGCGTCGCGCGGCAAGCCTGCTTCGTCGAGCAGTTTCTCGGCGGCGGCTGCGTCGACCGGATAGGTCTTCAGGTCGGCGACGAACCACTTTTTCAGATTGGGGTTGATCGGACCGGGAATGGTCTCGCCATAGCCATAGTTGATCGTGTCGCGGATGACGTTGCGGTCGATGACGTGGGCGAAGGCGCGGCGGACCCGAACATCCTGGAAGTAGGGCTTCTCCAGG
Source organism: Mesorhizobium kowhaii (assembly GCF_003253745.1). Classification (GTDB taxonomy): domain Bacteria; phylum Pseudomonadota; class Alphaproteobacteria; order Rhizobiales; family Rhizobiaceae; genus Mesorhizobium; species Mesorhizobium kowhaii. Next base: position 383,109 of record NZ_MZXV01000080.1, on the reverse strand, counting down.
TTGAACTCGACCCGGCTGACACCATTGGAATACTGATAGCCCTGCTTCTCGAAGCCGATATGCGGCAGCGTTTCGAAGCGCTGCAAATCGCTGTACGGGATCGGCGTTGCCGGCGCCAGGTCGATCTCGCCGGTCTCCAGCGCCAGCGCGCGCGCCGAAGCGTCGGGGATGAAACGGACGATCAGCCGGTCGAGATAGGGGCGCGGCGCATCCCAATAGTCTGGATTGCGGTCGTAGACGATGTGGCTGCCGCGGACCCATTCCTTGAAGACGAACGGGCCGGTGCCGACCGGCGCGTTGTTGACCGGATTTTCGGCTGCCTTGCTGCCGTCATAGAGGTGCTTGGGCACGATCGGCGTCTCGGCCGCGGCCAGCGCCGTGATCAGGTAAGGCGCCGGCTTCGACAGGACCAGTGTCACGGTCAGCGGATCCGGTGTCTGGATGTCGACAAGATTGAGGAAGGTGTTGCGGCCACGCGGATGAACATCCTTGATCGTGGCGATCGAGTAGGCGACGTCAGCGGCGGTGAATGGCTGGCCATCATGCCACTTCACACCTTCGCCCAGTTTGAAGGTGTATTGCAGGCCATCGTCGCTGACCGACCATTGCCTGGCCAGCGACGGGCGCGGCGTGAGATCGAAATCATAGGTCAGCAGACCCTCGGTGGTCTTTGCCGAGACGTAGACGGAATTGAACGCCGTGTGGGCGATCGTCGTCAGCACCGGCGGCTCGGCCGAGAGCAGCAGCGTCGCCGTCCCACCCAGTCTCGGCTCGGCTGCGTAGGCGCTGCGCGATGCAGGCAACAGGGCCGCTCCGAGCGCGGTTGCCGACAGGCCAAGGAACCTGCGGCGGTTCGGCGTGAGGAAATGAGACATGGCGCTCTGGTCCTTTTTTGCTGCCGGCATCGATCGGCCGGTCGTCGACAGCCGGGTAAAAAATCCATCGTTCCAAGAGCCGGCCCGTTTGTGAAAAGATTTGGCCGCTCTGCTCCCGCACTTAAGATTTCATACTTCAAACAGCTATTTTTGTAGCATGAAATAAAATTCTATTCTGCAATGTCGCCATTTACAGAATAAAATTTCTTAAATCAGATTTGACAATGTCTATAAATCTTGTCAACTAAAAAGCGCGGAACTTTCCGGGAAACAGCAAACCCGCATCGTCAGCCACAGCCGGGATAGCGAAAACGATGTCGACCCTGACGCGCATTGGCAGAACCTTCCGACGCACGGCCATCCAGGCGGTGCCGACGGTTCTGGGCATCGTCGTCCTGAACTTCTTCCTGCTGCAGCTTGCGCCGGGCGATGCCGCCGACGTCATGGCTGGCGAGGCCGGTTCGGCCACGGTGGAAACCATGGCGGCGCTGCGCCAGCGCTTCGGGCTCGACAATCCGCTGCTCGTCCAGCTGTTCAACTATCTCTACAACCTGGCGCATTTCAGCCTCGGCTTTTCGCCGCGCTACGGCATGCCGGTCGCCGACCTGATCGGCCAGCGGCTACCGGGAACGCTGTTGCTGATGGCGGTGGCGCTGACCATCGCCATCGCACTCGGTCTCGTCCTCGGATCGTTGATGGCAGTGTTCTCCGGTCGCCTGCCGGATCGTCTGCTTTCGGTCGTTTCGCTGCTGTTCTATTCGATCCCGGGCTTCTGGATCGGGTTGATGCTGATCGTGCTGTTCTCGGTCAAGCTAGGCTGGCTGCCGAGTGGCGGTTCGGGAACCATCGGCAGCAACCTGACCGGCCTTGCCGGTCTCTGGGACAAGGTGCGCTACATGATCCTGCCGGCGCTGTCGCTGGCACTGTTCTACGTGGCGATCTATGCGCGGCTGACCCGCGCGGCAATGCTGGAAGTCCAGTCGCAGGACTATGTGCGCACCGCCGCCGCCAAGGGCCTGTCGCCGACCGTCATCACCATCCGGCATGTCTTGCGCAACGCGCTGATCCCCATCACCACCATGGCCGGCATGCATGTTGGCGGCATGCTTGGCGGTGCCGTGGTCGTCGAGACTGTCTATTCCTGGCCTGGCCTCGGGCGTCTTGCCTTCGAGGCGGTCATGGGCCGCGATTTTACCGTGCTGCTCGGCATCCTGCTGCTGTCGTCGCTGCTGGTCATCGTCGCCAATGCGACGGTCGATCTGCTGCACGCCTGGCTCGATCCCCGCATCGGAGTACGCTGATGGCTTCCACCGATTTCACCGCCGGCGAGGCCCGCTCCCGCCGCGCCTATGCCGAGGCTCGCGAGCCTGCGGTACCGGCTGAACCCGAAGCCAGGAGCTGGAGCAACCTCCACGCGCCGGACGCGCGCTCTGCCTCGGCGGCGTCGGTACCTATTGCCGCCGGTGGCCGGGCGCTGAAGGTTTTCCTGCGCAATCCCAACGCCATGTTCGGCGTGGTGTTCCTGTCGCTGGTCGTGCTGGCTGCCCTGCTGGCGCCCGTCGTCTATCCGGCCGATCCGTTGTCGATGGTGGCGCGGCCCTTCCTGTGGCCGGGCCAGAATCCGGCCTTCCCGCTGGGCACGGATTCCATGGGCCGCGACGTGCTTTCCGGCATCCTGCATGGCGCCCGGATTTCGCTGTTCGTCGGCCTGGTGGCGACCGCGCTCGGTCTCAGCTTCGGCATCCTTGTCGGCGCCACCGCCGGCTATTTCGGCGGCTGGATCGACGACCTGCTGGTGCGCCTGATCGAGATATTTCAGACCATTCCGAGCTTCGTGCTTCTGGTGGTCATGGTGGCGATCGCGCAGCCGACCGCGCCTGTGGTGACGGTGGCGATCGCCGTCATCACCTGGCCGACGGTGGCGCGGCTGACCCGTGCCGAATTCCGGGCTATTCGCGAGAAGGATTTCGTCATGGCCGCCCGCAGCCTCGGCTACGGCCATGCCCGCATCATCTTCCGCGAGATCCTGCCCAATGCGCTGCCGCCTTTGATCGTGACCTCATCGGTGATGGTGGCAACCGCGATCCTGATGGAATCGGCGCTGTCCTTCATGGGTCTCGGCGATCCCAACGTCGTCAGTTGGGGTTCGATGATCGGAGCGGGCAGGGAACTGATCCGCACCGCCTGGTATCTGACGGCGCTTCCGGGACTGGCGATCGTCTTCACCGTGCTGGCGCTGAACCTAATTGGCGACGGCCTCAACGACGCGCTCAATCCGCGCTTCTCGCAGGAGCGCTAGAGATGGCCGCTCCTTTGCTCAAGGTCGACAATCTGACGGTTCGCTTCCCGACCACCGAGCCGGTCAGCCGGCTGAGCTTCGAGGTTGGCGAAGGCGAGACGCTGGCGATCGTCGGTGAATCGGGCTCCGGCAAGTCGCTGACAGCACTTGCCCTGATGCAGCTTTTGCCGCGCTCGGCAAAAATCCCCAACGGCCGGATCGAATTCGCCGGCAGGGACCTGTTCGGTCTCGACCAGAAGGCGATGCGGAACCTGCGCGGACGCGAGATCGCGATGATCTTCCAGGAGCCGATGACGTCGCTCAATCCAGTGCTGACCATCGGCCGGCAGATCACCGAGGTGCTGACACTACACGAAGGCATACGCGGCAAGGCAGCGCGGAGCCGTGCCATCGAGCTTCTCAATCTGGTGCGCATTCCCGATCCGCAGCGGCGCATCGACGACTATCCGCACCAGCTTTCCGGCGGCATGCGCCAGCGCGTCATGATCGCCATCGCCGTTGCCTGCCGGCCGCGCCTGCTGATCGCCGACGAGCCTACGACGGCTTTGGACGTGACCATCCAGGCGCAGGTGCTCGACCTCCTCGATACGCTGCGCCGCGAATTGTCTATGGCGGTGGTGCTCATCACCCACGATCTCGGTGTCGTCGCGCAATGGGCCGACAAGGTCGTGGTCATGTATGCCGGCCGCAAGGTCGAGCAGGCACTGCCAGGTGCATTGTTCAGAACCCCGCTTCATCCCTACACGCGCGGCCTGCTGGCGGCGTCGCCGCGGCTGAAGACCAATCTCCATTACCGCGACGCCAGGCTGACGGAGATTCCCGGCAGCATCGTCTCGGCCGCCGGCGAGAAGGGCTGCCCGTTCCGGCCGCGTTGCGCGGTGGCGCGCGACAGCTGCGCCCATTTCGTGCCCGATCTCGTCGAAGTCAGCGAAGACCGGTTGGTGGCTTGCCCCTACAGCTTCATTCCGGAGGTTGCGCATGGCGCTGCTTTCGGTCTCTGACCTCTCCACGCATTTTCATGCCCAGGGTGGTGCGCTGCGCGCCGTCGACGGCGTTTCCCTCGAGGTCGAGCGCGGCGAAACGGTTGGTCTCGTCGGCGAGAGCGGTTGCGGAAAGTCGACACTCGGCAAGACCATCATGCGGCTGGTCGATCCGACGGGCGGCAAGATCGAGTTCAACGGCATCGACATCACCGTGCTCGACGCTCGCCGGCTGAAGGCGGCGCGGCGCAACATCCAGATGATTTTCCAGGATCCGTTCGCGTCGCTCAACCCACGCCACACGATCGGCGATATTTTGACGGCGCCGCTGAAAGTCCATGGCATCGGCAACAAGGCCGAGCGGCGCAAGATTGTCGAGGACATCATCGAGCGTGTCGGTTTGCCAAGAGATTCGCTTGGCCGCTACCCACATGAATTTTCCGGCGGTCAGCGCCAGCGCATCGGCATTGCCCGCGCGCTGATCCTCAATCCGGAACTGGTCGTCTGCGACGAGCCTGTGTCGGCGCTCGATCTCTCCATCCAGGCGCAGATCCTCAACCTTTTGGTCGACATGAAGCGGCAGCTCGGCCTGTCCTATCTCTTCATCTCGCACGATCTCTCGGTGGTCCGCTATTTCGCCGACCGGGTGCTGGTCATGTATCTCGGCCGCATCGTCGAAAGCGCCGACAATGCAACGCTGTGGACCTCGCCGAAGCATCCCTACACGCTCGCGCTGATGGACGCCGTGCCCGACCCGGCGCGCCGTCGCCAGGCCGCACCGATCCACGGAGATCTGCCGAGCCCGCAGAACATCCCGAGCGGTTGCCGCTTTCACACGCGCTGCCCGCTGGCGACTGATCTCTGCCGTTCGCAGGAACCGGCGTTCCGGGCGGTCGCGCCCGGACACCACGTCGCCTGCCATTACGCCGAACCAACCCTCAACTGAAAGTTCAACGGAGCAGAACAATGTCCGATTACCGCTATCTTGGCCGTAGCGCCCTGAAGGTTTCCCCGCTCAGCCTCGGCACGATGATGTTCGGCGGGCCGACCGAGGAAAATGTCGCGCATCGCATCATCGACAAGGCGCGCGAGCAAGGCATCAATTTCATCGACACCGCCGACGTCTATCACAATGGCAAGTCCGAGGAAGTCGTCGGCCGCGGCATCAAGGCGACGCGCGATCATTGGGTTGTGGCGACCAAATTCGTCAACTCGCATGACAAGGGTCCCAATCTCGGCGGCCATTCGCGCAAATGGGTGATCCAGACCGTCGAGAACAGCCTGCGGCGCCTCGGAACCGACTACATCGACCTCTTCTACTTCCACCGCGCCGTCTTCGATGCGCCGCTGGAAGAGCCGGTGCGGGCGATCGCCGACCTGATCCGCCAGGGCAAGCTGCGTTATTTCGGCGTCTCCAACTTCCGTGGCTGGCGCATCGCGGAAGTCGCGCATCTGGCCGATGAACTCGGCATCGACCGGCCGGTGGCCAGCCAGCCGCTCTACAACATCGTCAACCGCACCGCCGAAGCCGAGCAGTTGCCGGCAGCCGCCTATTATGGTCTCGGCGTCGTCTCTTACAGCCCGTTGGCGCGTGGCGTGCTGACCGGGAAATACGAGCCGAACCAGGCGCCTGCGGCGGACACGCGAGCCGGCCGTGGCGACAAGCGCATCGCCGAGACCGAATGGCGTCCGGAGTCGATCGAGATCGCCAGGCAGATCGCCGCGCACGCAAAGTCGCGTGGGGTCTCCGCCACCGATTTCGCGTTGGCCTGGGTGCTGAACAACCGGCTGATCACGGCGGCAATTGCCGGTCCGCGCACCGAGGAACAGTGGGACAGCTACGCCAAGGCACTGGACTTCAGGCTGAGCGCCGAGGACGAGGCCTTTGTCGACCACCTCGTCACCGCCGGCCATGCCTCGACGCACCGCTTTAACGATCCGAGCCATCCGGTCGAAGGCCGCGTGCCGCGTTCGGAGCCGGCAGTACCGATCCCGCTGACGCGGCCTCTGCGCGCCGCCTGACAGTCGCTCACGAAATGGCGGGGTCAGTGGCCCCGCCTGAGTTTCCAATCGCATCGGACAGATGGGAGAATCCATGAATTTCCATGTCGAACGGCTGCGCCAGAACGTCGTCGTGCTGTCAGGCAACACCCACAGGCCGTCGAAATCACGGACGCTGGCGCATCATCTCGGTGAGGCGCTGCGCGAAAAACTGTCGGTCACGGCGAATTTCCTCGATCTCGTCGATGCCGGCCGCGGTCTGGGTGCCGCGTTCACGCGAAAGGAGTTGACGCCGGAGGCGCTGAATGTGGTGGAGGCCATCGAGCAGGCCGACGCGCTGATCGTGACGACGCCGGTCTACAACGGCTCCTATGCCGGCCTGTTCAAGCATCTGTTCGACCTCATTGATCCGCTGACGCTCGTCGACCGGCCGGTTCTGATCGGCGCGACTGGCGGTGGCCAGCGCCACGCGCTGGTGGTCGAACACCAGCTTCGCCCACTGTTCGGCTTTTATTCGGCGCTGACAGTGCCGAGCGCCGTCTGTGGCAGCGACAGCGATTTTGCCGACGGCAAGCTTGTGGACCCGCTCGTCCTGGCGCGAGCCGGGCAGGCCGTGGACCAGTTCGCGGCCCTGCTTTCAGCGCGCCAGCCGAGGAGCAACCTGGTCAGGCTGGCCTCGGGCTGACGGATACAGTGCCAAGGCGAGCGAGGAGCGTCCCAAGGCGCGGCGCGTCTGAAGGGCTTACACAACGCGCCGCAAGTTATTGTGCCAAGCGGACGTAGTCGTCGCCCCGAAGGCGCTTCACGCACAAGGCGCGAAGGACGAGAGCGGCATCGGCGTAGGTGATCGCCCTTTCGCCGCTGGAAATCAGTGCGTCACCGACGATATCCAGGACATCGGCCTCGATGCGCCAAGGCAGCATGTCGGTGCAGGTCCGCATCCGACCGAAGACCGAACTGATCGGGATCATGTGGTTCTCGAATTCCACTTGCGGCTCGTCCGTCCCCGGAGTCCAGGTCTGGTAAGCCTCCAAAGCCTCGTAGAAAGCTCCGTGCAAATGGATCGGTGCATGGCCCTCATGCAGTGCGGGCAAAAGGCGTGTGGTCATCGGTCTCCTCCATCATCGCAGCAGCAACCATGCTGCCAGGGAACCCCCGCATTTCGATTAGGCGCTTTGGTTCATTTCCATGAAGCGAACGCGGCAGCGTCTACCAATAGCCGCATGTGCCGACGCCCCAGTAGAAGCCTTCATCCCGTTCCGGGCGACGAGAGTCCGTTTCCGGCCTGAAATCGGCTCCCGCCTTGGGCGACCCCGCTAGACGGTGCGAAAGTTCCGAAGCTGGGAAAAGAGTGTCGATCACCGCTCTGAGGCGGCCTGGAACTGTCTCCAGGAATGTCTGCGTCATCGTCATCTCCTGATCATATGAACACGAATGGCGAAAGTGTCAGGCACTTGAACTCACAGTATGACGTGCTCTGCAGCAAATGTCTATAAAACTTGTAGACATTGCTTTGGTAAGGAGCGAGCCACAACCGGCCAGACGAAATGCCACACGGAATGGAGCATTTCCAGGCGAGAGGAGCCTCAACCGGAGTCCTCGCTACTAGGTTCGCCACCGAATACGAGAAGATACGAAGGATCTGGCTGGGCTAACCACCCGCCAACTGGTTGTTTTTGTTGAAAAGACGACGTCCCACCGGGATCTCCGGATCTCTCCGGCAGAATTCGATGAGGTCACAGCGGAACTGGGACGGACACTGGACTTCTTCAAGGTCCCGAAGCCCGAGAAGGCCGAGGTCCTGGCAGCCTTCGCCGCCCACAAGGACGAGGTCACCGCCGACTATGTCAAAGCTAAGGGCTGAAGCATCCTGTGTTTCCCGGGGTAGACGATCCCGCCCAGATTTGGCTGGGCGGAGATTGTTAGCTGCGCGCCGACGAGGTGATCGAACAGACCTGCTGTCTGCTGCGCCATGAGTCCGCCAGATGATGGACGTAATGGAGCAGCGCAAGACCGTGAGTGTCGCGAGAAATGCATTCGTCGGCGCTGCCAAGGAGGCAGGGGTGTTCATTCGTCAGGACTAGACGCGGAACTCTCCGAAATCTTGCTCGTTGTGGTTATTGCAAAAGGAGTCTCCGCCATGGGCAAAGACAACATCCCCAACGACAACCCAGCTCCCACCATCGACCCGGACAACGTGTTGGATGTCGAGGCACTGGCCCTTCGAACCGGCATCACGGGCGACCAAGCGCAGGCACTGATTGATCGCATCGGCAACGACCGCGAGGCCTTGGAGCAGGCGGCAAGGGAGCTTAAGAAGCCATGATGACCAAGAAGAAGACCGAAGGAGAAGACAAGAAGGCCCAGCACCTGGCCGAGACCACGGACGTATCCCCGAAGCAGGCGAAGGACCTCATGCGTGAGCACGGCAAAGACAGCCCAAAGGTCGAGAAGGAAGCGAAGAACTTCAAGGCCGAAGGCTGAGCCACCGGCTTGTGGCTGTCCTAGCTTGAGGGCACAGAGGCGGGCAGCTTGTTCTCAATTGCATTCTGCTAAGTACTGCCGGCATCATCCCTATCGTGAATGATCGATATCCCACGCACTGCCGCCTTTTTGATTATCAGCCCTTCCAAATCGGCATCGGAGCGCTCAGTGCCTGTGCGCTGCCTCAGCATGGCTATTGTGGCCTTGACCGATATGCGGTGCTCGCTCAGTATTTTGTCGATCACGGCAGCTACGTCAGTTGGTTCCCTATGCGGCGGTTGCATGGTGTTGGCCTCCGGCCAACCAAAAGATTGCGCTTCAAAACTATCAAAGTCGAGTCGACTGAAACTCAAGGCCGAAGGCTGAGCCGGACTCTCGGCTAGTCTTCCTAGCATCCGTCCGCCTGTGGTGCCGGCCATACCAAAGCCGTAACTTACCGCAGGGCGTCAGGTGATCTGGCGGGACGGGGATTGAGAAGGCTGCTTTCGACCCCTTTTAAAACTTCACAGGGTCCGTTTTCCGATTCGAGTCCAAGTACCAAGGTTGCGCTGTAGACTGATCTAAACGGATGCTCGATGGACGGCGTAGGCGATGATCAGGCCGAAACCGAGCATGGCCAGCAGGTCCTTGGCGATCTTCGAAATTCCCGGGAGTGGACGACTGGGCGCAACTGAAAGCGGTACGACGATATAGGTCATGACCACGAAAACTCCGACGCCGTAGGCCAGGCCGGTTGCGATCCACATCCTCGCTAGAATCGGCAGCCAAAGGCTGGCTAACCCATATATAGCTGCGATAACGACACTCATCGCCAATTGCAGAAGAAAGCCCGAGGCTGAGGCCAACGCTCCGCCTTTCAGCGCCTTGGGACCAAGAAGACCACTCGCGATGCCGCGCAGGATAGCGAGGGGGCCCTTTCGATTGATCGCCGCCGCCGCGCCGATGTCGAGGATTCCAGCAACCATCCCGCCAATCAGAACGGCGCTCAGCAAATCCGGGCCCATGAAAGTTCCTCCGCCGTTGTCGCGTATACGATCCTGGACGGCGTCTGCTGTCCACCCATTTCAGACGCTTCTCAAAAGCCCCGTTGGGATCTTGGCTAGAACAACGAACCGGAGCCGGTGCCTGCTGCGGAACTTTGATTTGCGTGGCAGGCTCCGGCGCCGTGCGCTGTAGCCGCTTGACCTTCGCCCATGGCGCAGGAAGCCACGTCTCAGTTTCCTCTTGCGTCGTCTGGATTACCGGCATCGCCTTCTTGTGGATCGGCTTGATGAGGGCGTTGGGCGCGGTTGTCAGGAAGCCATAGACCTCGTGCTCGCCGGGCCGTCCTTCACCTTGCGCACCCCTGCCAAGGCGTCCAGAGGCCAGCAAGGAAGAACAGCGGGCGGTCTTCGTTCAGCGCGAACCAGTAGTTCCCCTGGATGCCTGTCTCGGAGTCCTTGTCGTTCTCCACGGGGCTGGGCTCCGCGAAGCTGGTCACCGGCACCACGCTCAACTCCAAGATACTGCTGCGGCCGTACTGCGGGTTGCGGATATTGGTGGTGCCGTAGTCGGCCTTGCCCTTCACCCGCTCCAATAGCGTCGGCAAGCAGCCTTGCAAGCTCACGTTCGCCGTCCGGTGCATTGCGCACCACCGGGCCGGGCTGATTGGGATAAATGTCAATGGACGGCTCAAGGTTGCCTAGAATGTCCCGTAAGGCGCGGGTCCACTGGCGGATGGCCTCTTGGCTGGTGGTGATGTTGTATAGGTTGCACATGGCTGCGAAGGTGCCCCAACAGCTTCCTCTTCGCTACGCCATTTTGGGGCTACCCGGGCTCCGCAACTGTCCAATTCTACCCCTCGGATTTTCCGTCGATTTGAGACGCCATTGACGAAAATCGCACTGGGGGATTTACTCACAACGTCACCAGCCAATGTGAGGGCGCTGGTGCTTGAGAGCGACCATCAATCTCTCGCCCCGGCTGGGAGGGCGCGATGGACCGCCAGACGTGTGCATCAGTTGTTCTTTTAGAAGACGAAGCGCTAATTGCGCTCGATGTTGAGTACTCGCTGCGCAATGCGGGCTTCAATGTTCTCGGCGTTTTCTCATCGTGCGCCGCCACGCTGGAGTGGTTGAAGACCAACTCGCCCGACGTAGCGGTGCTAGATATCGACCTTCGTGATGGGGACTGCGTATCAATCGCCAAAGTGCTTTGCGCCCGCAAAATCCCGTTTGTTGTTCATTCAGGAAGTCCAGCGAGTTCGGGCTATCACGACCCAATTTTCCTCAAAGGAAAATGGGTTGCGAAACCTTGCTCACCCTCTGACCTAGCTGATGCGGTCACTGCGTCTCTTGCACTAGCCTAATGCGGTGGCTTCCGCCCTCCATATCCATCACAGGCGGCAGATCATGCGGCAACATCCTGACTGCGACGACCTCGATGACCACAGCAGTTCGAGCCGTGAAGATCAGAATCTGGCAACGAGTGAATACGAGCCTTCGGGGCCGTCGCAAAAATCGGTCGCCCAGCGCCGACTTTTTGCGCGAGACATTTGCGACAGCCAAGCCCTTGATCGGACTGAGACGTCCGGCAGCTCGGAAAATCAGGAATTACGCGACAAGATCACGGCTTTTGCCGCCTCAACGAAGCCCGATCCACCCGGCCCCCGCGTGATCCAGCACGGCGGCTGAGGAATCTGATCGAGGTATGCGGTCACGGTGCTGACGCCCACCGTATGCTGAAAGAACGAAAACATGGGCGCGTCGTTCCAACCTTGGTACGGGACGGGTATTTCCCATCTTCGAGGCCCGTCAGCGGGGCTGACGGTCTGACCTCCTTTGCCGGCTCCGGCGCTTTGCTCGGCGCGGCTTCGACAGCCTCCGGCGCGGGCAGGATGATTGCCGGCGCGTTGGGCGTCACAACCAATCGGCGACGGGCTGCGACCACGTCAGCGGCCAAGCGGACTGGGTCATCCTCGTTGTGAATGTAGCGCATGAACATCGCGACGGTCTTGTGGGCGGTCAGGGCCATGCCGACCTTCAACGGCACGCCGGAATTGGCAATGTCCGTCGCGGCGCGATGCCGGATGCCGTGCGTTCCGACATGGGGAATGCCTGCGCGCTTCAGGACCCGTCGCCACCCGTGATGATAGGTGTTCACCGTCATCGATTTGTCGGGATCGAAAATGGATGGGCAGACGAAGGGCGAGTCTTCGAAGCGTGGCGCTTCGCTCAGAAGATGGTGGCCCTCGTCGCTGAGCGGCTTGATCATGTCGCCGGTCTTGCTGTCCGGCCAAGTGACGCGGCGCTGTTCAAGGTCTATCCAAGACCATTCGAGTGACAGCACTTCTGACATCCGAGCGGCGAACTCGAATTGCAGGCGGATCGCCAGGATCAGGAACGGATGTTCGAGCCCGTCACGCTCCGCGGCGTCGAGATAGGTGAAGAGCTTGCGCATCTCGTCGTCGGTGATGAACCGCGTCGAACCCTTCTCTGCATACTTCTGCACATGGCGGCAGGGATTCGACCCGTCCGGCCGATAGCCCCAAATCTCGGAGAGATTGAACATCTTGCGGAGGCAAGCGAGCGTCCGATTTGCGATGATCGGACGGTCGGAGAGCGCCGTCATGAGAGTTGAAATATCCGCTCGCGTCACCTCGTGGACCTTCATCTGGCCGAGGCGCGGGACGATATGGTTCTTGATGTTGAGCTCATTGCCTTCGACCGTGTTCGGCTTGTTGTGCAACTTGGAATACTCTTCGATGAACTTCTCGCAGAGCTGCTTCATGGTCGGCGCGGCGCGAGCGGCGGACTTCTCAGCGCTGGGGTCATTTCCTTGGCGGACCTCGGCCAGCCAGTCTTGGGCGATCTTTCGTGCCTGCTCGACGGTCAGTTCTCCGAAGCGTCCGATGGCGGGCTTTCGGCGAACTCCAGAGTTGGTTTGATACTGGAGCATGAATATCTTGCGCCCCGCTGGTGTGACTTTCACCATAAATCCGGGTACGGTCGTATCCCGGAGTTCATAGTCGTGGTCCCTCGGGGTTGCGGCATCCACCGCGGTCTTTGTGAGCTTGATTTTGGCCATCTATCGTCTCCGAACCTCAAAATTCTAGGAGCCGAATAGGGGCACTCAGGCGGTCGGCTCCCGGCTACTGCCGAAAGCCATGGAGAAGGTTGGCGACCCCACGATGCAAGACAAGTCTTTGATCGTAGTAGGTTTTCGCATTCTTACTTGCATTCGGCGAGGTTCAGCATAGCCGCTCATGGACGGCTCAAAATCGAGTTCCGCAAGGAGTGCTGGTTCGATTCCGGCTAGGGGCACCAATTTCCTACTGAAAATGGCTTACTTCCAGTAGGATACAAGAACTGGATGGATTTCCATCCACCCGAAAATCCACCTTAGAAGGCTTCGTTGGCAGCCCTATGTAGCCCGTACCATGGCCGTCTAGGCGAAAATGGGGGTATTGGTTTGTATGCCTACCTGTTGGGGTCATGACCGCTGCGGCTTTCCAGCCTCAAGCAAACATCCTCCGGCGTCGGACGAGGGACGACAGGGGTTTGAAGTAAGTTGATGATCGCCATCGTCACGAAGAACGTCATTCACGGCCCATTCCCGCCGTTGACCAACAGTCCCACCGCTATCATTCAGCTTCCCCGAAGCGGCCATTGGTGTCGGCGGGAGCGTCAATTCTGCGGACAAAATGACCAAAGAAGGATGCCTAGGGCATCCAATTTGCGGCATGCTCACCTCGATAGTTTGGCCAACAGCAGACATGCCGTTTTGGCGGTGTGGTAGCGGCGCCACTTCGATGGGTGTAGGGTGATCGGCATACTGCATGTACATGCAGGGGCACGATGGTGAGTAGTTCCCCGCTCGACCGGAAGATGCTGGCGATCCTGGCGGCCGATATGGTCGGCTATTCAAAGGCGATGGAGGCCGATGAGGCCGGCACCATTGAGCGATTGAAATCCGTTCGTGCCGAGCTGTTCGACCCCACCATCTCCCTGCACCATGGCCGCCTCATCAAGCTCATGGGCGATGGCGCGCTTGTCGCCTTCGACAGCGTGGTCGACGCAGTCGCCTGCGCAGCGGAAATCCAAAGCGCGGCGGCCGCGCGCAATGAAGGTCTACCCGAGCCTGAGCGCATCGTGTTCCGCATCGGGGTCAATCTGGGTGACGTTGCGCTGGTTGACGGCGATGTCTATGGCGATGGCGTCAATGTCGCCGCGCGATTGCAGCAACTCGCTGATGCTGGCGGCGTGATCGTGTCGGGCACAGCCTTTGACCATCTGCAAGGCAAGCTTGATTGGTCCCTCGATTTCGCTGGCGAGCAACAAGTAAAGAATATCAGCCGTCCGGTGCGGATGTACCGGCTAAGGCTCGATGGCAAGCGGCCGCGCTGGACCTTGCGCAAGGCGATGCCGCGCTGGACCAGGAAGGCTGCGGCGGCCATCGTGGTGCTGGCTCTGGCGGGTGGAGGGACCTGGTGGTTCTTTCAGCCTACGCCACTGGGGGCCAAGCCGTCGGTCGCAGTGCTGCCCTTCAACAACTTTGGCGGCGACGACGCCACCGGGCGTCTGGCCGATGGCCTCACCGAGGACATCATCACCGATCTCGCGCAGTTTCCCGAACTCGACGTCGTGGCACGCAATTCGACGCAAGCGTACAAAGGCAAGTCGGTGGATGTCCGCCAGGTCGCGAGTGCGCTCGACGTCGGCTATGTGCTGGAAGGCTCGATCCAGCGCCAGGGCGGTCGGCTGCGGATCACCGCGCAGTTGATCGATGCAAAAACCGGCAACCATCTGTGGTCGGAGCGATGGGACCGGCCTGCTGAAGACGTATTCGCCGTGCAAACCGAGATCGCCGAGCAGGTCACCAACCGTCTCGGCAACGGCGTGGGGCTGATTCAGGGAGCGGGGCGGGCTGCAGCGAAGCGTAAACGGCCGGACAACTTGACTGTCTATGACTACTATCTGCTCGGAACCGAAAGGATTGAAAAGATTACCGTAGCGGATGAGGAGGAGGCCATTAGGCTGCTCAACCTCGCTGTCAAGCTGGACCCGGAGTTCGCCCGCGCCTGGGTGGAACTCTATCATGCTCATAACATATTGGCTGGCTTCGGTATCAATTCCGAGAGCGAGATCAAGGCGGCTGCCGATGTGGCCGAACGCGCGGTGCGGCTCGATCCGAGCGACGCCGAGGCGCACGCCGTTTTTGGCATGAGCCTCAAAGACAAGGGCGACAACGCCCGCGCCAAGGTCGAGCTGGACACGGCCCTCCGCCTCGCTCCCGGTTCGGCCGAAATCCTGACATTCTATTCCGGCTTTGCGTCAGGCTTCGACGAACCCGAACGCGGCGCTCAGTTGGTCGACCAAGTTATACGGCTCGACCCGAATTACCCGATGTGGGCAACTGGTTTCTACTCCACTGCCTATTTTATGGCTGGCCGCTATGAGGACGCCTTGAAGATGCTGGTACGCAAGACGCCCGATAACTACAGCAAATGGGAATGGGTGATGCGTAGCAGCTCCCTGGCGGCACTGGGTCGAATCGATGAGGCGAATGCTTCGGTTAGGGAAACCCTCAAACGGTATCCGGACCTGACCGTCGAGGGCATGGTCAATGAATTCAGCTCGAGCAAGACGGAGCGCGGTCGTTTCATCGAGACAATGCCGCTCGCCGGCTTCCCGCTTTGCGCCAAGCCCGAGGCGCTGGCAGGGCTCGCCAAACCAGTGCGACTACCGGAATGCGAGACGGGGTAGGCGAATTCGCCTGGGGAGCCATAGAACAGCCCTGTGCAAGGTGCGCGGGCCGCCGATCGCCCCGGTAGCGGCGGGCGCTGACGCAAATGGTTGCGCTGTCGGGCGTTTGTCGGGGCGACGACGGCCATTGCTAGCTGTGGTCGTATGTAAATGCCGGCTAGGGGCACCATTCTTCGACGTCATCTCTTCGAGCCGTCAGATTTCGGTAGCGTCTTCCTGTCTTGCGCGAAGATTATGACATTCGGGCTGGCGGGCAGGTCTTGCCGGTTGGCGCTGTCCGATTGTGCCGTCGTGCAGGCGTCGTTGAACGAGAGTTGCGACTTCTACTGGGCAAGGGCGGCGACGAGGACGCTGAAGCCCTATAGGACGACCACCGACAACAGCAACATGACGCCGATCCCGATCATCAGTAGGCCGGGCCAGTTTTGCGACAGGCCGAGGAAACCGAGCCCGCGACGGCGCGGCTCAAGTGTGGGACCTGGCGTTGCGAGATTTGGCGTCGGGCCATCGGGCGGCGCGGGAAAGGGCGTCGGATCGCTAAGCCGCCCGCGACTAAGGACTGCGAGCGCCATGTAGACAATGCCAGCGACAATGAGCAATGCACCGATCAGGATGACAGCCATTTCTACTCGCTCTTTTCGCTTGGCGAACGCCCCGGATTCGCCGGTTGCCCGCTGATACAGAACGGTCAAGATGGCCGGCAGGTTCCGACAAGGGTCACCTAATGGTTCGCGGCGTGAGCCAAACGGCAACGGAGCAGCAACTCAATTTACCGTGGACGACTGGGAGCTTGCCGCCGACGAGGCCATAGCGACCTGCGGCGGGGAGCCGACCACGCTCTTTGTTGGCGGGGACGTGCCTGACATGGAGTGAGGGTTGGGCGGTCAGGGGGCTTAAGCGGGTGGAAGGAGCATGCTCTCTTCCTTGGCCGCTGCCTCGAATGCCCTGCGGGCGTCCTGAGAGGGCACGTCTCCTTCAATGGCGGCCATGCAGGTCTCAATCGCCTGCTTCCACTTGGGGCCGCGCTTGGTCCACCTGAGGAGTTGCTCAGCGGCGCCCTCGGCGTGACTGACCCCGAAGCGGAGCCCAGGTCGATCAGTCCTAACGTAGACCGGAGGGTTGAACCAATGGAGAGACATGAGGGGATGGTAATGGAGGTCGGGAATGTTTGGTACAGATTTCTCTGAACCGATCAGATATGCGGCAGCGCGCGATTACCCGTTGAAGTACATTGAGACTATCGGCCTCGGGCGAGGGGCACATAAAGTCTTGTGATTGCTGATAGATTGTTCGGTCTGGACGCCAGTTCGATCCAGCCTTGAGACCCCGGCTAGGGACAGCATCCCATTTTCAGGCACTGATCTTATTGGGCTCAAGACGGCTTGCAGAGGCAGACACGACAACCGTTGGAATGCACTTCGACGGTTCGATCGTCTTGAGCTCAGTGTGCCTGAAGGCATTTCCAAATGTGATTGCAAGGCCAATCAGCAGCGCGGCCCACAGACCAGGTTGTCGCAATTTCCGGTTTGGCATCAGTTACTACCGCCGGCCCAGCAAGCTCTTCATCCGGAGGCGCAGCAGGCGGGCCATGTTGCGGGTCTCGCGGTAGAGATGCAGCTGCGAAGCGGCCTGGCGGGTGAGGCGGTCGGCGTCCGGCGTCAGGCCGATCACCAGCGTGCCCATCGGTTTGCGCTCGGTCCATAGCCGGCTCATCACCGGATGGTCGGGCATGGCGCAGGAATCGGTCATCATGATGTTGGGATCGTCGAGATGCTGCCTGGTCACCTCGATCATCAGCAGCGTGCCCGGCGAACAGGCGGCCAGCGTCTCGTCATAGGCCGTCTTCCAGGTGTAGGCGATGCCGGCTTCGACGAAGACGATCAGGCAGGCAATGGTGCGGCCGTCGAGCGTCAGCGAATGGATGCGGCACATGTCCTGTTCGGCCAGCCGGTGCACGGCTTCGCGGGCGAAGGCGGCGCGGTAGCGGTCGATCGCCATGGCTGTGCGTTCGCGGCCTTTCCAGCCGGCTGCTTCCAGCGACAGGAAGCTTTCGATGGCATGGCGGATCTCTTCAGGGCCGCGCGCCACGGCATGTTCCAGTTTGCCGAGATCGCCGAGGCGCCGCTTCAGGCGCCGGAACTCGCGATAATGGTGCGGGCGCAGCGAGGCCTTAAGATACTCGTCTCCGTCGGCTTCGCTGTCCAGCGCGGGGCGCTGGGTCTGGCCGGTGGTGACCAGCATCAGGCCGCGCGTCTCGGCCACGGTGGCAAGCAGGCTCGCCACCGGGCCATCGAGCCGGATGTCGGGCAGGACGAAGACTTTCGGCAGCTTGAGGTGCGGGCGCGACAGCACCGAGAAGAAGTCCTCGACGACGCCAACCGGATCGTCGCGATCGACCAGCGGCGTGCCGAGCGGGCCGAACGGGCTCGACCACGTGCGCATGACCGGCACGCCGAGCGGCATCCCCGGCCGTTCCACCGAGAACGGCACCAGCAGCCGCAACCGGTTGCGGTATTCGTCGCCGTCGCGGATCACCGCCAGCCGCACCTCGCGATCCTCCAGCCGGGGCATGGCCGGCGCCAGGAAGCGCGGGTTGAAGAAAACGTTCGGCTCGATCGTGCGGGTGCAGAGATAATCCAGTTCCTCGACCAGGTCGAAGCCGGCCGATGCCGGGTAGATGGCGAGTTTTCGCTCCGGCCGGTTGTTGGCGAAAATTTCGATATGGGCGGGGTCGGCGTCGCGGGTCAGCCCGGCAAGGCCGGACACCATGGCGCCGGCCGTGCCGCCGCTGGTTTCCTCAAGCAACGGGATGGCGGCCATCACGCGGCTCCTTTCGCAGGCACGAAGATGAGCATGACGATGCCGAGCTTGCGCCACACGGTGAAGGACAGCGCGCAGGCTTCGAAGATCATGGCAAAGGCGGTGGCCATCGCCGCGCCCCACAGGCCGAAAGGCGGGATCAGCATCACGTTGAGGCCGATGTTGAAGGCCAGCGTCATGGCATAGACGGCGGCGCAGATGTTCTGGTTGCCGCTCATCGTCAGCAGGCTTTCGCACGGACCGACGGCGGCGCGGGCCACGACGCCGAAAACGAGCAGGAACAGCAGCGGATAGCCACTGCTGAATTCAGGGCCGAACAGCACCAGCATCGGCTCACCCAAGGCAAGCACCAGCAGCGCCATCAGCAGCGAGGGCCAGAAGGTCCACGACACCGTCTCGCGGGCGAAGGCGACGAGCTTTTGCGGCTCGCCATGGGTGAACTGCGCATAGCGCTGGGCAACACCGGCCTTGACGGCGAAATAGACGAAATGCACCAGCGCCAGCGTCTTCACCGTGGCGAAATAGACGGCGACGTCGTTGGGATTCATATAGGCGCCGACCATCAAGACATCGGCATTGGTGAGCAGGAAGAAGAAGCTTTCGACCAGGAAGATCGGCAGCGACACGATGAACCATTGCGCGAAATGCACCTTCATCGGCCCTGCCGGGGTTCTCTTGTCCATGCGTTGGGTAACGCCGATGAGTTGACCGAGCGTGGTGACATAGGTGGCGGCGATCGAAGCGAAGATGGCGGTCTTGGCGTCCGGCGCATAGCCGGCGACCAGCATCAGCGCCATGAACAGCAGGATCAGCACCGGCCGTATCAGATAGGTCGGCGACAGCGCGAACAGCGCCCATGAATTGGCGCGCGCCAGCCCTTGCAGCAGGTCGGACATGGCGATCATCGGCAGGCAGATGACGCCGAGGATGAACGGTACCACGTAGTAGTTCTCTATCCACGGCGAAGCCAGCCAGACGCCGAGCGCGCCGAGCCCGGCGATGAGCGTGGAGGCGATCAGCACGAACAGCCGGCTGGCCAGCACGATGCCGCGCAATTCGGCCAGCATGCCGCGCTCGCGGTATTCGGGAATGAAGCGGATGACCGAGGTGTGGAAGCCAAGGCAGGCGAGGTTGCCGACGATGACCATCGTCACCCAGACGAGGACGAAGATGCCGTATTCGAACGAGCCCATCCAGCGGGCCATCAGCACCTGGCTCACGAAGGCGATGACGGCGCTGATGATGCGGATGGAGAAAGCGATGACCGACATGCGGCCGGCCTCGCCGCGTTCGTCGGCGGTGAACAGCACGGCGTCGATGCGGCCTAGCAACGGCCCCATGCGCAGCGCCAAACGCCGCGGCAAGAACCGCCCGGCTGTCGTGGCCGCGGAAAAGCGCACCCCGATTACTCTCCGTTTTCCGCCTCTTTTCAGGCTTTGGTGTATCAAAGACACATTAAGAAACGGTTGGGTGAGGAGCGGTCCGCACAGCGGACGAAAAGCCAACGATTTGGCTTTTCGAGCGACGAACGCCCGGAGCCATAGCGAAGGGCCGGCAAGGCCGCCGATGCGCGGGGCGCGCATTCGCTATGCCGGCAGACGTCATGCAGGTCGCCGGCGAGATCGAAGAGCATATACGTGCGTGGGCGATGCCGCCTGAGCGAGCCAGGCGCGGCGCCACAGCGCCCCCGATGGCCTGCCGGCCTCTGGTGGGGATCGGCTAATCGCGAAGATCCGCGCCGCCCCTCATCCGGCCCTCCGGGCACCTTCTCCCCGTGAACGGGGAGAAGGGAGAACGCGCGCTTAGGCGAACGCGCCGTGGCAGTGCTTGTACTTCTTGCCGGAGCCGCAGGGGCAGGCTTCGTTGCGGCCGATCTTGCCCCAGGTCGCCTGGTTGTTCGGGTCGCGGTCTTCGGGAGCGACAATCGCGTTGGTCTCCGGGCGGACCAGGAGGGCGGTCTCGCCGCCGTCAAAATCGTTTTCGCCAGTGCTGCCGTCGATATGGGTACCGAACATGTCGGGCGCTTCGGGCGGCGGTGCTTCGGCGGCCTGGCGGACCAGTTCGACGCGCATCAATTGCGCGGTGACGGCCTGGCGCAGATTGCCCAGCATCGCCTGGAACAGCTCGAACGCTTCGCCCTTGTACTCCTGCAGCGGATCACGCTGGGCGTAGCCGCGGAAGCCGACGACCGAACGCAGATGGTCGAGATTGACGATGTGCTCGCGCCACAGATGGTCGAGCGTCTGCAGCACCACCGAACGTTCGACATAGGTCATCACCTCGGGGCCGAAACGCTCGGAGCGTTCCTTGGCGGCGGCGTCGGCGGCCTCGGTGATGCGCTCGCGGATGTCGTCCTCGGCGATGCCCTCTTCCTTGGCCCAGTCCTCGACCGGCAGGTCGAGATTGAGGAATTCGGCGACCTCGGCCTTCAGCCCGGCAACATCCCACTGCTCGGCATAGGCATTTTCGGGGATGGCCTTGGCGACGATCTCGTCGATGACGCCCTCGCGCATCTCGCCGATGATTTCCGAGAGGCCTTCGCCGTCCATCAGTTCGATGCGCTGCTCGAACACCACCTTGCGCTGGTCGTTGGAGACGTCGTCATATTTCAGCAGGTTCTTGCGGATGTCGAAGTTGCGCGCCTCGACCTTCTTCTGCGCCTTTTCCAGCGCCTTGTTGATCCATGGATGGATGATCGCTTCGTCTTCCTTGAGGCCGAGCTTCTGCAGCATGCCGTCCATGCGTTCGGAGCCGAAGATGCGCATCAGATCGTCCTGCAGCGACAGGAAGAATTTCGAGCGGCCGGGGTCGCCCTGGCGGCCGGAGCGGCCTCTGAGCTGGTTGTCGATGCGGCGCGATTCATGGCGTTCGGTGGCGAGCACGTACAGGCCGCCGGCGGCCAGCGCCTTTTCCTTCAGCCTGGCGATGTCGTCGCGGATCGCTTTTTCCTTGGCCTCGCGCTCGGGGCCCTCAGGCATGTCGCCCAGTTCGTCGGCGATGCGCATCTCGGCATTGCCGCCGAGCTGGATGTCGGTGCCGCGGCCGGCCATGTTGGTGGCGATGGTGATGGCGCCCGGCTTGCCGGCCTGGGCGACAATCGCCGCCTCGCGCTCGTGGTGGCGGGCATTCAGCACCTCGAAATCCTTGAAGCCTTCCTTGCGCAGGCGCTCGGCCAGTTGCTCGGACTTTTCAATGGAGGTGGTGCCGACCAGCGTCGGCTGGCCCTTGGCGCTGGCCTCTCGGATCTCCTTGACGATCGCCTTGTATTTCTCCTCGACCGTCCGGTAGACCTCGTCGTCCTCATCCTTGCGGATGACGGGCAGGTTGGTCGGGATCTCGGTGACGTCGAGATTGTAGATGTTGCCGAATTCCTCGGCCTCGGTCAGCGCCGTGCCGGTCATGCCGGCGAGCTTCTTGTAGAGGCGGAAATAGTTCTGGAAGGTGACGGAGGCGAGCGTCTGGTTCTCCGGCTGGATCGCCACATGCTCCTTGGCTTCGAGCGCCTGGTGCAGGCCTTCCGAATAGCGGCGGCCCGGCATCATGCGGCCGGTGAACTCGTCGATGATGACGATCTCGTCGTTGCGGACGATATAGTCCTTGTCCTTCTGGAACAGCCGGTGCGCCTTCAGCGCATTGTTGACATGGTGGACGATGGCGACGTTCTCGACGTCGTAGAGCGACTCGCCCTTGAGCAGGCCGGCGTCGCGCAGCAGGTTCTCCAGCTTCTCGGTGCCTTCCTCGGTGAAGATCGAGGTCTTCTGCTTCTCGTCGATCTCATAATCCTGCGGCTGCAGCTGGATGATGAAGGTGTCGATGGTGTTGTACATTTCCGAGCGGTCCTCGAGCGGACCGGAAATGATCAGCGGCGTGCGCGCCTCGTCGACCAGGATGGAATCGACTTCGTCGACGATCGCGTAATTGTGACCGCGCTGCACCATCTGGGCGCGCTCGTACTTCATGTTGTCGCGCAGATAGTCGAAGCCGAGCTCGTTGTTGGTGGCGTAGGTGACGTCGGCGGCGTAGGCGACGCGGCGCTCCTCGTCGGACAGGCCGTGGACGATGACGCCGACCGAGAGGCCGAGGAACTTGTAGACGCGGCCCATCCATTCGGAGTCGCGGGTGGCGAGATAGTCGTTGACGGTGACGACGTGGACGCCGTTGCCGGCGAGCGCGTTGAGGTAGACCGGCAGCGTCGCGACCAGGGTCTTGCCTTCGCCGGTGCGCATCTCGGCAATGCCGCCATTGTGCAGCACCATGCCGCCGATCAGCTGGACGTCGAAGGGGCGCATGCCGAGCACGCGGCGCGCCGCCTCGCGGGCGGTGGCAAAGGCGGGTACCAAAAGGTCATCGAGCGTGGCGCCGTTGGCGATGTCCTGGCGGAATTTCGCGGTGCGGGCGACCAACTCTTCGTCGGAGAGCGCCCTCATCTCGTTTTCCATGGCGTTGATCGCCTCGACACGGGGCCGGGTCGATTTGACGCGACGGTCGTTGGAGGAACCGAAAACCTTACGGGCGAGACCGCCGAGACTGACCATCCAATGGTCCTTTCGATAGAATTCTCAATCTTGAGATGGGCGCCGGCCGGCCCCATCAAATCCACGTGAACGCGGACAAACACAAAAAGCGCCCGGAAAACGGTTCTGGACGCAAAGTCGTTGGACAGATAAGAGGGGGCTCAACTGATGTCAACGCCGCGCTGGCCCTGCCGGTCGCGCCAAATTCCGCCACAATCCGGCTGATCTGGAAACCTTCCCGCCCTCATAATCCCTTACCGGAGTCATCTTATGTCCTTGTTGTTCCGCCGCGCGTCGCTCGCCAGCTTTGGTCTGGCCTTCGGCTTGTCGGCCCTTTCGCTGTCGCCGCTGATGGCGCAACAGACCGCTCCCGCTCCGGCGGATGCAGCAGCACCTGCCGCGGCACCGGTCGATCCGAATACCGTGGTCGCCACGATCAACGGCCAGCCCTTGACCGAAGCCGACCTCGTGCTTGCCGAAGGCGAGCTGTCGCAGCAATTCGCCCAGCTGCCGGCCGAGCAGCGCCGCGCCGCGGCCCTTTCGGCGGCCATCGAAATCCGCGTCATGGCCGCCCAGGCGGTCACCACCGGCCTCGACAAGGATCCCGACTTCCAGCGCCGCATGGCCTTCCTGCAGCAGCGCGCGCTGCATGGCGAGATGGTCGAGAAGGGCGTCGTCGACAAGGTCACCGACGCCGAGGTTCGCGCCCGCTATGACCAGGAGATCGCCAACACGCCGCCCACTAACGAGGTGCATGCCCGTCACATCCTCGTGAAGACGAAGGAAGAGGCCGAGGCCATCATCAAGCAGCTCGACGGCGGCGCCGACTTCCAGAAGCTCGCCAACGAGCACACCAGCGATCCCTCAGGCAAGACCAGTGGCGGCGATCTCGGCTGGTTCGGACCTGGCCAGATGGTGCCGGAGTTCGACAAGGCGGCCTTCGCGCTCGAGGTCGGCAAATACACCGAGCAGCCGGTGCAGTCGCAGTTCGGCTGGCATGTCATCAAGCTCGAGGACAAGCGCACCAAGCAGCCGCCGGCGTTCGACGACGTCAAGGACCAGGCCAAGCAGGCGGTCATCCGCGACAAGTATTTTGCGCTGGTCAAGTCGCTGCGCGGCGGCGCCAAGGTCGAGATCCCCGATGCGAACCTGAAGAAGGCGGTCGAGACGCTGGAAAGCGCCAAGTAAGCCTGAAGGAATTTTTGAAGAGGGCGCGGCAGCCAAGGGTTGCCGCGCCCTTTTTTGTCAGCCGGCGCCGGCCGCTTTTTTACTTTCCGGGTGCGGCTATGCCTCGCATCACGTAGTTGACCGTCTTGCGTATGGTCGCTTCATCCTCGTCGAGCCGGTTGGTCAACAGATGCTTCCAGGCGAAAGAGGCGATCAGGTCGGCGACCAGCGCTGAATCGATGTCGACGCCGATTTCGCCCCTTGCCTTGGCGCGTTCGAGTATCTGGCCGGTATGCGAGCGTCGGCCGAGCGCATAGCCGGCAAGTGACGCGGACGCCGTATCATCCGACTGCGCCTCGGCGATCAGCGACCGGAACACGCTGCCAGACGATGTCTCGCGCCAGTGGGCGAACAGGTTTTTCAGGAAGCCGACGAGATCCTCCTCCAGTCGGCCGGTATCGGGAACATCGACGCGTTTCTGGCGCTGGTAGACCTCAAGCAGCAATGCGGCCTTGCTCGGCCACCAGCGATAGATGGTGGGTTTTCCGGCACGAGCCCGCCGCGCCACCGCCTCGATCGAGAAACCGGCATAGCCGGCCTCGACCAGTACTGCCTCGGCGGCTTCGAGAATGGCGTCGGCGCTGTCGGGATTGCGCCGAGCGCCAATCGATTTGCGCGCCGGATCGGCGTCTGCGGCCATTCCTGTCGTCCTCGTCAACAACTTCGCCGGCAATATACGTGACCCGGCGATCAAACGAAACGGCCCGTTTTCAGGCTTCTGAAAGCCGGTGACGATGGCGGCGCCGGCCGGTGTCTATTGCATCGCTTGCGATGTCTCGGACTCGATGCGCCAGCCGCCGTCGGCCTTGACCAGGCCAAGCGTCACCCGCGCCTTGCCGGTCAGGCGCACCGCCGACTTGTCCTTCGGCAGATAATCATAGCGCATCGCGAAGACCGCCTCGGCGCGGTCCTCGCCGTGCGGGGTGACCTCCAGGCTGCCGGGCTCCAGGCCGAGCGACCAGGAGGGCCCACTGCGCGAACCAGTCGGTCTTCACCTTGACGATGGCGTCGGCGTCGTAGCGGGTGCCGAAAATGGTGGCGGAGGGGCCGTAGAGCCGCTTGACGGTCTCGCTCATCGCCTTGGTGTCCGGCGTTAGATAGTCCCGGCGCAGGAATTTCTCGATCGAGCCCTTGTCGTCACCCACCGAGCGTTCAAGCGCGGCAACTTCAGTCGAAGGCGCCGGAGCCGCGGCCGGCTTCGGTGGCTGAGCGGGTTGTCCGTCCGAGACAAATTCGAAGCGCTCGAGCAGCGAGCCTTGCTCCCAGGGGCGTTGCGCCTCGCGCGTTTGCGACACCACGTCTCGGCGCACCGCGATCATCATGTCGTTGATGCTCTGGCCGGGCTCGGCGATGTGCCGCAGCAATGCTTCGGCGAAGGGCGAGTTGCGCCCGCTTCCGTCCATGGCGACCGCACCTGGCGCGGTCGAGAAGGCAATGAACGAGCCGCGCGTCGAATCGAACTGCGCCAGCCCGGCCAGCGCTGTTGCCGAGCGGGTGGTGGCTGTGCGGCTCAGGCTGCGGGCAAACGGGTTGTTGCGGCAGGCATCGAGAAACACCAGGCTGACCTTGGTCTGCTGTTCCATGATGTCGAGGACTTCGTCGATCGGCACGGCCTCGAGTTGCAGCTTGACCGGCATGTCGAGCCTGGCGTCGACCGGCACGATGTAATTGCGCCCCTCGACCTGCAGGCCGTGGCCGGCATAGTAGAAAAGCCCGACGCCGGCGCCTTCGAGCGCGTCGGAGAACTCGCCGATGCTGCGTTCGAGCTCACGCTTGCCGAGATCATTGCCTTCGATGACCTCGAAGCCGATGGAGCGCAGCTTGTCGGCGATGTCGAGCGCGTCGTTGACCGGATTGGCCAGCGTACCGGCTTCGGCATAGGTGCCGTTGCCGATGACCAGCGCCACGCGCCGTTGCGGCTGTGCATCGACGCTCAGCAGCAAAAGTCCCAGAAATGCCCATGCGAGGATCGCAAGCCTGCCCTCGCGGAAGATCATAACGTCATCGGCCCCGGCGACGCCAACAGATTTGAAATGCAGGCTTAATCCCGATTGGGTTTCCGCCCCTGGCGACAAGCGAAACGCCCTTGCGCCCGCGCGTCGTATCGGGCAAACCGGCCTTCCCTTGCGATTTTCCCGCCCGAGGTCCCCATGTCCACGACGATTTCGCCGCTTGCGCCGAAGAAATACCCCAAGATGCCGGCCATTGAGGGGGTGCGCATCGCCACCGCCGAGGCGGGGATAAAGTACAAGAACCGCACCGACCTGCTGACCATGGTGTTCGATGAAGGCACCGCGGTCGCCGGTGTGTTCACGAAATCGAAATGCCCCTCGGCGCCGGTCGATTTCTGCCGGCAGAATCTCGGCGCCGGCAAGGCGCGGGTGCTGGTCGTCAATTCCGGGAACGCCAACGCCTTCACCGGCAAGAAGGGCCGCGAGTCCACTGCACTGACGGGCGAAGCCGCGGCGAAGGCTGCCGGCTGCAAGGCGAGCGAGGTTTTCCTGGCCTCGACCGGCGTCATCGGCGAGCCGCTCGACACCAGCAAGTTCAGCCATTTGCTGGCGGGACTGGTCAGCAACGGCAAGCCTGGTTTGTGGACCGAAGCGGCAAAGGCGATCATGACCACGGATACCTATCCGAAAGTGGCGACCGCAACCGTCAAGCTCGGCGACACCGATGTCACCATCAACGGCATCTCCAAGGGCGCCGGGATGATCGCGCCCGACATGGCAACGATGCTGTCCTTCGTCGCCACCGACGCGCCGATCGCCGCACCCGTGTTGCAGGACCTGTTGTCGCGCGGCACGGCCAAGACCTTCAACGCGGTCACCGTCGACAGCGACACTTCGACCAGCGACACGCTGCTGTTCTTTGCCACCGGCAAGGCCGCCAGCCGTGGCGCGCCTGATATAACGGACCCGAAGGATGCCCGCCTTGGCGCGTTCCGCCGGGCGCTCGGCAAGGTGCTGAAATCGCTGGCGCTGCAAGTGGTGCGCGACGGCGAGGGCGCCCGCAAGCAGGTCGAAGTCACCGTCACCGGCGCCAAGTCGGCGCGGTCGGCCAAGCGCATCGCGCTGTCGATCGCCAATTCGCCGCTGGTCAAGACCGCGGTCGCCGGCGAGGACGCCAATTGGGGGCGTGTCGTCATGGCCGTCGGCAAGGCTGGCGAGCCCGCTGACCGCGACCGGTTGTCGATCTGGTTCGGCGAAAACCGGCTGGCGCATGAGGGCGAGCGCGATCCCGGCTATTCCGAGGAAGCGACCTCGGCCTACATGAGGCGCGACGATATCCGCATCCGTGCCGATATCGGCATCGGTCGCGGCAAGGCGACGGTGTGGACCTGCGATCTCACCAAGGAATATGTCGCCATCAATGGCGATTATCGGAGCTGATGGCTTTGGCTTCCAGGCATCCGGCAAGCATGCTCGCGATCGTGCGCCGCTACGAGGCGGCCGGCTTCCGCGCCTGGCCGGCAGCGGCGGTCCATTATGACGGCACCTGGGTGGTGCGGCTGACCGCCGGCCATCCGGCCAAGCGGCTGAATTCGGTCAATCCGCTCGATCCCGGCGACATCCAGCATATTGCCGACCGCATCGGCCGGGCCAGCCGCCGTTTCGACGCCTATGGCAGGCCGCTGACGTTCCGCATGTCACCGCTGTCGGGTCCCGATCTCGCCAGTCATCTCGACCGCGAGGGCTGGAGCCGTTTCGACGAATCGCTGGTGATGCGGCTGCCGCTGGCCGACGCGCAACTCGATGCCGCCATGGACCAGATCCCGCTGAAGGATATCAGTCGCTTCATCGGCGCGTCGCTCAAGGTCAGCGGTTCGGACGTTTCGTTGCGACCCGGCCTGTCGGAGATCATCGGCGCCATCCAGCCCGAGGCCGGGCTGTTCGCGCTCGAAGATGGAGCCGACCCGCTGGCGACGCTGATCTGCGTGCACGACGGCGATCTCGCCGGCCTGTTCGAGATCGCCACCGACAAGTCGGCGCGCAACAAGGGCCACGGCCGCAACCTGATCCTGTCGGCGCTGAAATGGGCGCGGCTGCGTGGCGCCCGCGAAGCCTGGCTGCAGGTCGAGGCCGGCAATGTGCCGGCGCTGGCGCTCTATCGTTCGCTCGGCTTCGACGAGGTCTATCGCTATCACTATCGCCGGCCGCCTGTTCATGGGTGAAATTGGGCATGAGTGATGTGGCGATCGCCGGCAAGCGCCTGCTCCTGGTCGCCGCCTGCGCGCTGGTCGATGCCGATGGCCGCGTGCTGCTGGCACAGCGGCCCGAGGGCAAGCAACTTGCTGGCCTGTGGGAATTTCCCGGTGGCAAGGTCGAGCCCGGCGAGACGCCCGAACAGTGCATCATTCGTGAACTGCACGAGGAAATCGGCATCGAGACCGACATCCCCTGCCTGGCGCCGCTCACTTTCGCCAGTCATTCCTACGACGATTTCCACCTGCTGATGCCGCTGTTCATCTGCCGCCGCTTCCGAGGCATCGCCCAGCCCAGGGAAGGGCAGGGGCTGAAATGGGTGCGGCCAAAGCAGATGCGCGACTATCCAATGCCGCCGGCCGATGCGCCGCTGATCCCGTTCCTCATCGATCTTCTTTGAGGGGCGCCCGTCCGGCTTGCCGGTCGAGGCGTCGTATCAGCCAGCGTTAATGGAAGATTTATCTCGTCATGAAAAAGTGAAGCAAGGTCGTTCGCGGCCGCGCCGCCGATTCGCTGGGGAGCGATAGAATGAGCCTAGACAGGGATTGGGACTCGATCCGGCCCGAGCGCGGTTTTCGCACCGCCGACGCGGGCATGGGCATATTGCGCATCACGCTTCTGTTCGGTTCGGCCGCGGTGGCGCTGGCGCTGATCGCGGCACCTTTCCTCGATAGCCAGACGCGTTCGCTGTCGGCCCGCGATGATCTTGCCGTCGGGCTCGACATGACGGCCACCGGCTCGGTCAGCCATCGCGAAACCTATACGGTGCGCCGCAGCGTGCTGCAGCCGCAACCCAGTTCGGTCTGCATCATCAGGTCCAATGGCAGAAGCAGCGGCGACTGCTGACATGGTTAAGAGATTTCGGCAAGGCGGCGGTTTCACCGCCTGTTAAGCCTTTGCCGTTAACCTTTCTTAACAGATCGGCGGTAAGGTCCTGGCGAGAGGGGTTGAGGTCATGAAAGCAGTGCTGCTGGGATTTCTGAAGGACGAGAACGGCGCCACGGCCATCGAATATGGCCTTATCATCGCCGTGCTGTCGCTGGCGATTGTCGGCGGCATAGGTCAGGTCTCCAACTCGATCACCTGGCTGTTCAGCGACAACAGCAGCAGGCTTGCGAACGCCTTCGCACCCTGACCTGGCTGTCCGTGTCCACGGACCGGATCATTGCCCGTCGGGAGCCTCCAGTATCGTCTTCAGCGAGACCTTGGCCGAACCCGGCTTCAGCGGTTTTTGCTGCGAGGCGTCGGGCGCCCAGCCGGACATCCAGACAATCGAGAAACTTGCCCTTACGCGGCCGTCGAGGTCGGAAAACCGCTCGGCGTAGATTTCAGCCGCGCGGGCAAACAGCTTGCGTGCCCCGGGCCGGCGGCTGCGATCGGTGAGCGCGCTGGTTTCGCCCATGGCCCGCAGATCCGCCATCAGGCCGAACAGGCTGGCATAGCGCACCGTCACCGTCTCGACGTCGGCGACCGGCAGAGCGAGACCGGCGCGCTGCAGTAGCGCGCCGGCATCGCGCACATCGGTGAACGGGATGACACGCGGGCTGGCGCCGCCGTAAAGCTCGGTCTCGGCCGCAAGCAGGCTTTCGCGCAACTCGAAAAGCGTGCCGGCGCCGGCAAAGGCGCCGAGGAAAAGCCCGTCCGGCCGCAGCGCGCGGCGGATCTGGATCAGCATGCCCGGGACATCGTTCATCGCCTGCAGCGACAGAAGGGAG
Source organism: Mesorhizobium kowhaii (assembly GCF_003253745.1). Taxonomy (GTDB): domain Bacteria; phylum Pseudomonadota; class Alphaproteobacteria; order Rhizobiales; family Rhizobiaceae; genus Mesorhizobium; species Mesorhizobium kowhaii. The sequence goes on along the minus strand of NZ_MZXV01000080.1, from coordinate 353,246 downwards.
ACCGCCAGATCGAGGCTTTCCGGTTCGAACGGCACGGTTTCGAGCGGTGCGATCAAGCCGACGCCGCCGCCAGTCAGGAAAGCCGTGTCCGCCTCGACGCGGACAATGTGCGCGACCTTGCAGCTCTCGGCAAGCGTTTCGGCTGCCGCCGGCGTCTGGCAAAACAGCACCGCTGCCTTGCCGAACCGGCGCTCGACGGCATCCAGCCGGTCGGCAAGATCCTCGGCCGTGCGGCGCATGAGGAAATCCGCGCCGTCAACCGGATGGGCAAGCGCGCGCCGCTTGTGCGCCAGCCAGAGAGAAATATCCATTATCGGCTGCAACCGGCAAATCCTTGATTGTCCACGCTCTGACATAGTTCATATAGTGGCGCGCAGGACCAACCACGTGGCCGATCCGATGCCCAAGATCAAGCCCATCGAGATCAAGAGCCTGGCCCGATCGGCCTTCGGCTGGCCGGCGCGCATTTTGTTTCCGCCGGTCTGCGCCGGTTGCCGCCGGCATGTCTCGCAGCCCGGCGTTCTGTGTGGCGCCTGCTGGCCGAAGCTGCGGCTCCTGGAACGGCCATGGTGCCCGGTGATGGGCACGCCGTTCACCCACCATATGGGCGAGGGCTTTCTATCCGCCGAGGCGATCGCCGATCCGCCGCCCTTCGAGCGGGCGCGGGCCGCCGTTGCTTATTCCGGCGTCGCCCGCCAGATGGTGCAAGGGCTGAAATACCAGGATCGCACGGATCTTGCGCCATGGATGGCGCGCTGGATGGTGCGCGCCGGCGCCGATCTCATCGCCGAGGCGGATGTGGTGGTGCCGGTGCCGCTGCACTGGCGGCGCTTTTTCAAGCGTCGCTTCAACCAGTCGGCGGAACTGGCCAGGGCGGTCTCCGTGCTCAGCCAATTGCCCTTCGCACCCTCGGCGGTGCGGCGCGTAAAACTCACCCGCCAGCAGGTTGGGCTGGAGAGGCAGGAACGCGAGGAGAATGTGCGGGCCGCCTTTCGGGTGCCCGCCGAAGCGGAAATCGAGATTGCCGGCCGCAGGGTGCTGTTGATCGATGACGTCTACACCACAGGCGCCACCGTTCGTGCCGCAACCAAGGCGCTGAAAAGAGGTGGCGCCGGCGCCGTCGACGTGCTGACCTTTGCGCGTGTGTTGCCGGGGGACTTTCGGGCGGACGAGTCCGCGACTATATAAGTAGGCAACGAACAGCGGAAATTCGTCATGGTCGATGTCACCATCTACACCCGCATGATGTGCGGCTATTGCACGGCAGCCAAGCGGCTGCTCGAGCGCAAGGGCGTCGCCTTTACCGAGCACGACGCCTCCTTCTCGCCCGAACTGCGCCAGGAGATGATTTCCCGCGCCCAAGGCCGCTCGACCTTTCCGCAGATTTTCATCGGCGATACGCATGTCGGCGGCTGCGACGACCTGCACGAGCTGGAGGCCGAAGGCCGGCTGGACAAACTGCTCGCCAACGGCGCGACGATTCGAGGGATATGACGATGGGTGTTTTCAAGGCCGCTGCGATCCAGATGCGTTCAGGCGAAAGTCCCGAACGCAACGCGGTCGATCTCGAACGGCTGGTGCGTGAAGCCGCGGCCCAAGGTGCGACCTACATCCAGACGCCGGAAATGACCGGGGCGCTGATCCGCGACAAGGAAGCGCGCGCCGCCTCCTTCACCTCCGAGGACAAGGACATCGTCGTCGCGACCGCGCGCAGACTGGCGAGCGAACTCGGTGTCTTCCTGCATATCGGCTCGACCGCCATCCTGCGCGCCGACGGCAAGCTCGCCAACCGGGCGCTGCTGTTCGGCCCGGACGGCGCCACGCTTGCCACCTACGACAAGATCCACATGTTCGACGTCGATCTCGACAATGGCGAGAGCTGGCGCGAATCCGCCGCCTACGAACCGGGTACCGAGGCTGTCGTCACCGAGATCGCGGGCGCGAAACTGGGTTTCGCCGTTTGCTACGATTTGCGGTTTCCGCAATTGTTCCGCGCCGAGGCGCTGGCCGGTGCCGACCTGCTTTCCGTGCCCGCCGCCTTCACCCGTCAGACGGGCGAGGCGCACTGGCACGTGCTGCTGAGGGCACGCGCCATCGAGAACGGCGCCTATGTCGTTGCCGCGGCGCAAGGCGGCCTGCATGAGGACGGCCGCGAGACCTATGGCCATTCGCTGATCGTCGACCCCTGGGGCCGCATCATCGCGGAAGCCGCGCATGACGAGCCGGCGGTGATCGTTGCCGAGATCGATCCGGCGCAGTCGGCGGCGGCGCGCAAGAAGATTCCCAATCTCAAAAATGCGCGGGATTTCGCGGTCAATGCAGGTTCGTCCGAGGCGCCGCGTCTCAGGGGTGCTGCCTCTTGATCCGCTTTGCCCTGATTTGCGAGCATGAGCACGAATTCGAGGGCTGGTTTCGTAGCAACGACGATTTCGACATCCAGAAGAAGCGCGGCTTTGTCGATTGCCCGACCTGTGGCTCGCACAAGGTGCAGAAAGCCCTGATGGCGCCCGCCGTCTCCACGGCTCGCAAGCAGGAAACGATAGCGCTCGCCATGGGCGAGGCGCAGAAGCAGGCCCTGGCGCAGCTCAAGGCGATGGCCGAGAAAGTGCGCGAGAATGCCGACTATGTCGGCGACAAGTTTGCCGAGGAAGCCCGCAAGATCCATTTCGGCGAAAGCGATGCGCGCGGCATCTATGGCGAGGCGACGCTGGACGAGGCCAAGAGCCTGGCGGAGGACGGCGTCGAGTTCATGCCGATCCCGGTGTTTCCGGACGACCGCAACTGACTGGTTACCTCACGCTACCGATCAATTTCTCAAGCAGTCGAGACAGCGTTTCCCGTTCCGCCGGCGTCAGGCCCGCGAGGATCTCGTGCTCGTTGGCAACGTGGGCGCTAACGGCTTCGTCGATCAGCGCGAGACCCTTTTCGGTCAGCCGCACGACAATGCCTCGCCGATCGTTGGGGTGCGGCCCGCGCAGGATCAATCCGGACGTTTCGAGCCGGTCGAGCCGGTTTGTCATGGCGCCCGATGTCACCATTGTCGCTTCGTAGAGAGCGGTCGGCGTCAGCGCGTAGGGTGATCCCGAGCGGCGCAGCGTCGCCAGCACGTCGAATTCCCCGGACTGCAGCCCGAAGCGGGCAAAGAGCGGAGCGAGGCGCTCGCGGGCGATCAGCGAGGCGGCCTCGTTCAACCGCCCAAGCACGGCCATCGGCGAGACATCCAGATCCGGCCGCTCCCGTTTCCATTGCTCGATCGCTCTTGCTGCCCTATCCAACTGTCTCACCATCATGTATCTTGACGTTAAGAATCTTTCCATTATCTTACCCCAAGATGCAATGCTGGCCAAGGGGCCGCGCACGACAGGGCTCGATGATGAAATTTCTCTGGGATTCGGCGCTCGGCCTGCTGGTCGTCACCGGCGGCCTGCTCGGCCTAACGCTGCCGTTCGGCAAGATCGCCACGGCGGTCGGCGTTCCGGCCATGGTCTGGGCCTTCGTCATCTCGCTTGGCGCCGGCGGCGTGCTGCTGTGCGCCTTGCTGCTGCGCGGCCAGCGTGTCCGGCTTACTCCGCACAAATTGCGCTATTTCTTCGTTACCGCGGCGGTGTCCTATGCCGTCCCCAATCTCCTGATGTTCTCGGCCATCCCGCATCTTGGCGCCGGTTACACCGGCATCATGTTCACGCTGTCGCCTGTCATCACGCTGGTGTTCTCGATCCTGCTGCGTGTGCGCCGTCCAAATATGCTGGGCGTTGTCGGCATCGCCGTCGGCTTCGTCGGCGCCGTCATGGTCGCGATTACACGCGGCGAGGCCGGCCAGCCCGCCGATTTGTTCTGGGTGGTGATGGGGCTGCTCATCCCGGTCAGCCTTGCCGCCGGCAATATCTACCGCACGGTGGACTGGCCGGAAGGCACCGGCCCGATCGAGCTTGCCGTCGGCAGCCACCTGGCGTCGGCGGCGATGCTGTTAGTCGGCATTCTCGCTCTGTTCGGCGATAGGGCTTTCGTTCCACTCGGCGGCGTGCCCCTGATCGTCGTCGCGCAGGCTGCGTCGGCGTCGGCGATGTTCGCCTTCTTCTTCCGACTGCAGGCGGTCGGCGGCCCCGTCTATCTCAGCCAGATTGGCTATGTGGCGGCGGCGGTCGGGCTATTTGCCGGCACGGTCTTCCTTGGCGAACACTATCAGCTGCTGACTTGGGCTGGCGCGGTCATCATCACCGCCGGCGTGTTCATCACCACCAAGGCACAAAGCAAAGGCGTCAGCACCGTACCGGCGGCCGTGCAGTCGGCCGCTTAGAACGGATTTCACCTGAATTTGTATCTGGATTATCTTTATCTTCCTGTTCGAGCATGATCTTTTCCGAAAACCGTTTCCATTTTTCGAGATCACGCTCCGGGAGCCGGCCCATGACTGAAGCAAAGGTTCCGGGGGGAACTCCCGTCGATGTCGCCGATTTTCGAGCCGCGATGCGGTTGATCGTCGGCAATGTCAGCGTCATCACTGCCGGCGTCGGCGAGGATCGCTCCGGCCTGGTGGTCATTTCGGTCGTATCGTTGTCGGCCGAGCCACCCAAGGTGATCGCTTGCGTCAACCGGTCATCGTCGACCTGGCCGCTAATCGAACACTACCGGCATTTCGGTGTCAATTCGCTCGGGCCCCAGCATCAGCGCGTGGCCGAGCGGTTCTCCGGCTTTGGCGGCATCAAGGGCAAGGACCGCTACGAGGGCGCCGAATGGATGACGCTGAAGACCGGAGCGTCATTGCTGTCGGATGCGGTGGTGGCCTTCGACTGCAGCCTCGACGAGATGATCGATCGCGGCACGCATTCCATCGTCATCGGCTCGGTCGCGGCCGTGCACACTCGCGATGCCGGCCAGGCGCTGATCTACTGGCGGGGCGGCTACAGGCCGCTCGACGCCTAGGATGTGTTGATATTCAGGTGATGCCGGCCCGCAAACGGTGAGTTCCTGCGCTTCCGGTGCTCACGTACCCAAAAGTACGCTCCGCTCCGGTTCTCGGAACCCATCTAGTTTGGTCGCTTCGCGCCCGTCTTCGACTCCGGCTCGGCCTGACCTGAATCTCAACACACCGGGAGCAAATTTCAGAAAAAAAGTGCGGTGGGTCAGACCGAGCCCTTTTCCGCCAGCACCATGTAGTTGACGTCCATGTCCTTGGAGCGTGCCCAGCGGTCGGCAAGCGGATTGTAGGTGACGCCGGTGCGGTCGATGATGCTCAGGCCGGCGCCGCCGAGCGCCTTTTCGAGTTCTTCTGGGCGCACCAGCTTGCCGAACTGGTGGGTGCCGCGCGGCAGCCAGCGCAGCACATATTCAGCGCCGATGATGGCCAGGCCGAGAGCCTTCAGCGTGCGGTTGATGGTGGCCACGAACATGATGCCGCCGGGCCGAACCATCTCGCCGCATTTGGCGACGAACAGGTCGATGTCGGCGACATGCTCGACCACTTCCATGTTGAGAATGACGTCGAATTTCTCACCGGCGTCGGCCAGATCCTCGGCGGTCGTGGCGCGATAGTCGACGCTCACATTGCCCTCGGCCGCGTGCAGCTTGGCCACTTCGATGTTCGTTTCGGAGGCATCCGCTCCCACCACTTCGGCGCCAAGCCGCGCCATCGGCTCGCACAAAAGCCCGCCGCCGCAGCCGATGTCGAGGATGCGCAGACCCTCGAAAGGCCGTGCGGCGCGCGGGTCACGGCCGAAGCGCGTCGCTATCTGGTCGCGGATATAGGAGAGCCGAACCGGATTGAACTTGTGCAGCGGGCGAAACTTGCCGTTCGGATTCCACCATTCGGCGGCAAGAGCGGAAAAGCGTTCCACTTCTCCGGCATCGATCGTCGATCGTCGGGGCTCTGGCATCGGTTGGTCTCCTCGACACTACAGCGCCGCGCGTCCTTGGATGCGCAAAGGACGCTGTAGCACTTTGATTCTGCGCATGATCCTTTCCGAAATCGAAATCGATTTCGGGGTCATGCGCTAGGAAGTCGGGCGTGAGGCAGCGAATGTCAAGGCAGCATTTTCCTCTGCCGACAGAACGATCGCTCTGTCAGGGCATGTCAGTTGCCGAGCGCTGCGGGTGAAACACAATTGGTCTGGCAACCGCGGCTATCTGGAGGAAACAAGCAGTCGCGAACTGAGGCGCATGGAGCGTTCCGAACAGCCTCTGGCAATGATCATGCTCGATGTCGATCATTTCAAGCAGTTCAATGACACGTTCGGCCATGAAGCCGGCGATCTCGTCCTCAACCAGGTGAGGTCCGGCGTCCCGCTGTCGCAGCCCGGCCAGATCGGGAACTCCAATCATAGGCAGCCCTGCGAAAGCTTCACGACAAGATCATTCCCGGCCGGGCTACTTCATGTCCAGCACGTCGCGCAGTTTCGCCGCCAGCTGCTCGATGGTGAAAGGCTTGGCCAGGAAGTGCACGTCGTGATCGAGCACGCCGTTGTGGACGACGGCGTTCCTGGTGAAGCCGGTGGTGAAGATCACCTTGAGCTGCGGCATGCGGGCGACCGCCTCTTCCGCCAGCTTGCGGCCGTTCATCACCGGCATGACGATATCGGTGAACAGAAGGGCGATGCCGGGGTTTTCCGCCAGCGCCTGCAAGGCTTCCTGGCCGCTGCCGACATGGATGACGGTGTAGCCGAGTTCGCGTATGGCGTCCGTGGTTGAAGCGCGCACGCGAGCATCGTCCTCGACGACGAGGATGGTTTCGGTGACCGGAGCCGCGGGGTTGTCGCCTCGCCCCGTGGGCATGGCAACCTCCTCCGGTCCGAAGAATCGCGGCAAATAGATCTTGATGGTCGTGCCTTCGCCGGGCTCGGAATAGATCTTGACGTGGCCGCCCGACTGTTTGACGAAGCCGTACACCTGGCTCAGCCCTAGTCCCGTGCCCTTGTTGACCGGCTTGGTGGTGAAAAAGGGCTCGAAGGCCTTGGCTATAGTGTCGGGGACCATGCCCGAGCCGGTGTCGCTGACGGCGATCATCACATACTGGCCGGCCGTGACCTCGGCATGGGTGCCGGCGTAGCTGTCGTCGAGATGGCTGTTGGCGGTCTCGATGGTCAGCTTGCCGTCGTCGCCCATGGCGTCGCGCGCATTGACAGCAAGGTTGAGAATGGCGTTCTCGATCTGGCTCGGGTCGGCATGGGTTTTCCACAAGCCTCCCGCCAGCACTGTTTCGATGCGGATGGATTCGCCGAGCGCCCGCCGAAGCAGGTCGGACATTCCGGTCAGCAGGCGATTGGTGTCGACGATCTGGGGCGCCAGCGGCTGCTGGCGCGAGAAAGCGAGCAGCCTGGCCGTCAGATTTGCCGCCCGGTTTGCCGCGTCGATCGCCGCTTCGATGAATTTTGCGATGTCGTGCTCGCCGCGCTCCAGCTTGCGCTGGGCAAGGTTCATGGCGCTGATGATCACCGCCAGCATGTTGTTGAAGTCGTGGGCGATGCCGCCTGTCAGCTGACCGACCGCCTCCATCTTCTGCATCTGGCGGATCTGGGATTCAGCATTTTCGCGCGTCTGGATCTCATTGCCGAGCGCGATGTTCTTGCGCGTCAGCTCATCCTGGGCGACGGCCACCTCACGGAAGCGGCGCCGGGATTCGCGGATGGTGTAGGTACCAAGCAGAAAGATCGCCAGCAGTGCCGCCAGCGAGCCGATGCGCAGCCAGGCCTCCACCTGGTCTGTATGCTCGTCGCGCTTGGCAACGGCGGCGGCGCCGATGCGCCGGATCGTATCCATACTGGCCCGGACCTCGTCCATGGCGGCCTTGCCCTGGCCGCTGCGGACCAGCTCCAGCGCTTTGACCGCGTCACCTCTGTCGTAGAGGACGATCGTTTCGGCCAGCTCAGCCTGCTTTTGCGAAAGCGCGTCCTTGATGTGACTGACTTGCGGAGCGAGCTGGTCGTCAGAGGCTGTCATGGTGTCGATGCGGGCGAGTTGCCCGGGGATTGCCTCGACGGCCTTCCGATAAGGTTCGAGGTAGGATTTCTCGCCGGTCAGCAGATAGCCGCGCTGGCCGCTCTCGGCATCCTGCGGCAATGAAAGCAGCCCGGAAAGCAGTTCCTGATACTCGATTGTCTCACGCGCGGCGGCACGATTGGCCCTCTGGCCCTCGACCAGCATGGCGCGCGTGCCGACGATCAGCGCCAACATTGCGAAGCCCATGAAAAGCGGGAGCGATTGCCATCGCGTGGCGCGTCGAAGACGAGCAATCATCTGTTATGCCGAACCAAATGGAATTCCCCGCGGGCAGCTTTTCGTAAGCGGCGGCGGGGCGGAACGCAATATGCCGTCTTCTTGAAGTCGGCAATCCGCCGCCAGCCTTGCGAAAGCTTCATCATTTGGCTAAGGAGGCCGCGCATTCAGCGGCCGGCGTCAGCCGGACGTATCCTTCCGTTTTTCGGGATTCCGCTTTCAGGGCTGGGGTCCGGCTTCAGTCAAAGGCATTTCGCTTCCATGGCGCGCATCGTGATGAAATTCGGCGGAACCTCCGTCGCCGACATCGCCCGCATCCGCAATGTGGCGCGTCACGTCAAACGCGAGGTCGACGCCGGCCATGAGGTGGCGGTGGTCGTCTCGGCGATGGCCGGCAAGACCAATGAACTGGTTGGCTGGACGCGCGAGGCCTCGCCGATGCACGACGCACGCGAATATGACGCGGTCGTCGCTTCCGGCGAACAGGTCACCGCCGGCCTTCTGGCAATCACGCTGCAGAACATGGGCGTGCATGCGCGTTCCTGGCAGGGCTGGCAGATCCCGATCAAGACTGACAACGCGCACGGCGCGGCGCGCATCCTCGACATTGACGGCGCCTTCCTGATCAAGCGTTTTGGCGAAGGCCAGGTGGCGGTGATCGCCGGCTTCCAGGGCATCGGTCCGGACAATCGCATCGCCACGCTTGGCCGCGGCGGCTCCGACACCAGTGCGGTGGCCATCGCAGCAGCGGTCAAGGCCGATCGTTGCGACATCTACACCGACGTCGACGGGGTCTACACCACCGATCCGCGCATCGAGCCCAAGGCGCGGCGGCTGGCCAAGATTTCGTTCGAGGAAATGCTTGAAATGGCTTCGCTCGGCGCCAAGGTTCTGCAGGTGCGTTCGGTCGAGCTTGCCATGGTGCACAGGGTGCGTACCTTCGTGCGGTCGTCCTTCGACGATCCCGATGCGCCCGGAATGGGGGATTTGCTCAATCCGCCCGGAACGCTCATTTGCGACGAGGAAGAGATCGTGGAACAGCAGGTCGTCACCGGAATTGCCTATGCCAAGGACGAAGCGCAGATTTCGCTGCGCCGTGTCGGCGACCGGCCGGGCGTCGCCGCCGGCATCTTCGGGCCGCTGGCCGAGGCCAACATCAATGTCGACATGATCGTCCAGAACATTTCCGAGGACGGCAAGTTCACCGACATGACCTTCACCGTGCCGTCGGGCGATGTCGACAAGGCGCTGGCAGTGCTCGAGCGCCTGAAAGCCTCGATTGGCTACGATGTCGTGCAATCGGAAGCCGGCATGTCGAAGGTTTCGGTCATCGGCATCGGCATGAGGAGCCATGCCGGCGTCGCCGCCACCGCTTTCAAGGCGCTGGCCGACCGTTCGATCAACATCCGCGCCATCACGACCTCCGAGATCAAGATTTCGATCCTGATCGACGGTCCGTACACCGAACTTGCGGTTCGCACTTTGCATTCCGTCTACGGTCTGGATAAGCAGTAGCGAGAACGATTTGAGTTGTTGCGTGTGCGCCGGTCGCAGTGGAAACTGCGGCGGGCAAAATGCCCATTGGAGAAGAAGCCGCGATGCGTGATCAGGCCAGTGGCCCGCGCGTTTTGCTGAAACGGCTCCGCGAGCTCATGCAGGAGCCGCTGGAGCCGCAGGAGCGGCTTGACCGGATCGTGCGCGACATCGCCTCCAACATGGTCGCCGAAGTCTGCTCGCTCTACGTGCTGCGCGCCGATTCGGTGCTCGAACTCTACGCCACCGAAGGTTTGAACCCGAACGCCGTCCACCTGGCGCAACTGCGGCTGGGGCAAGGCCTGGTCGGCACGATCGCCGCCAGCGCGCGGCCGCTCAACCTTTCCAACGCCCAGGAACACCCGGCCTTCGCCTATCTGCCGGAGACCGGGGAAGAGATCTACAACTCCTTCCTTGGCGTGCCGGTGCTGCGGGCAGGGCGCACGCTGGGCGTGCTGGTCGTCCAGAACAAGACCATGCGCCACTACCGCGACGACGAGGTCGAGGCGCTGGAAACCACGGCGATGGTCATCGCCGAGATGATCGCCACCGGCGATCTGGCGCGGCTGACGCGGCCCGGCCTCGAACTCGACCTGCGCCGTCCGGTCAGTTTCACCGGCCTGTCCTTCAACGACGGCGTCGGGCTTGGCCATGTCGTGCTGCACGAGCCGCGCATCGTCGTCACCAATTTGTTCAACGAGGACAGCGAGGAAGAGGTCCGCCGGCTCGAGACCTCGCTCGGCTCGCTCAGGCTCTCCATCGACGACATGCTGGAACGCCGCGACGTCGCCTTCGAGGGCGAGCATCGCCAGGTTCTGGAAGCCTATCGCATGTTCGCCAACGATCGCGGCTGGGTGCGCCGGCTGGAAGAGGCGATCCGCAACGGCCTGACGGCGGAAGCGGCGGTGGAAAAGGTGCAGAGCGACATGCGCGCCCGCATGCTGCACATGACCGATCCCTATCTGCGCGAGCGGATGAGCGATTTCGACGACCTCGCCAACCGGCTGCTGCGCCAGCTGATGGGGCGCGGGCCAGAGGATGTCGCCGCGTCGCTGCCGAAGGACGCCATCATCGTCGCCCGCTCGATGGGCGCCGCCGAACTGCTTGACTATCCCCGCGACAAGATGCGCGGGCTGGTGCTCGAGGATGGTGCTGCCACCAGCCACGTCGTCATCGTCGCGCGCGCCATGGGCATTCCTGTCGCCGGCCAGATGAAGGGCGCCGTTTCCATGGCGGAAAACGGCGACGCCATCATCGTCGACGGCGAAGAGGGCGTGATCCATTTGCGGCCGCAGCCCGACCTCGAAGCCGCCTATGCCGAAAAGGTGCGTTTCCGGGCGCGCCGGCAAGAGGTCTATCGCGAGCTACGCAAAAAGCCGTCGATGACCAGGGATGGTGTCCAGGTCGATTTGTTGATGAACGCCGGTCTTGCCGTCGACCTGCCGCAGCTTGTCGAGTCGGGCGCGGCCGGCATCGGCCTGTTCCGCACCGAACTGCAGTTCATGGTCGCCTCGACATTTCCCCGTGCCGAGGCCCAGGAAAAGCTTTACCGCGACGTGCTCGAGGCGGCGCGCGGCAAGCCGGTCACCTTCCGCACCATCGATATCGGCGGCGACAAGGTGCTGCCCTATTTCAAGGGTGCGATCCAGGAGGAGAACCCGGCGCTCGGCTGGCGGGCGATCCGCCTGACGCTTGACCGGCCGGGGCTACTGCGCACCCAGATCCGCGCCTTGCTCAAGGCCAGTGGCGGGCGTGAATTGAAGCTGATGCTGCCGATGGTGACCGAGCTTGGCGAGATCGCGCAGGCGCGCGAGATCATTGACCGCGAGGTCAGGCATCTGTCGCGCTTTGCCCATCACCTGCCGACGAGCCTCAAGCTGGGCGCGATGCTTGAAGTGCCGTCGCTTCTGTTCCAGCTCGACGAGTTGATGAAAGCGGTCGACTTCGTCTCGGTCGGTTCGAACGATCTGTTCCAGTTCGTCATGGCCGTCGACCGCGGCAACACGCAATTGGCCAACCGCTTCGATACGCTGTCGGCGCCGTTCCTGCGCGTCCTGAAGCAGATCGCCGATGCCGGCGTCCGCAACCACACGCCTGTGACCCTGTGTGGCGAACTCGCCGGCAAGCCGATCTCGGCGATGGCGCTGATCGGTCTTGGTTTCCGCTCGATCTCGATGTCGCCGGCCTCGATCGGCCCCGTCAAGGCGATGCTGACGGAACTGCCGCTGGATGAGTTGGAGGCGTTTTTCGAGGACAATCTGATGGCACCGGCGCAGGGGCTGCCGATGCGGGCGCTGCTGCAGGCCTTTGCCGACGACCGTTCGATTCCATTGTAGCATCCTCATTATGGTCAACCTGCCACGCGATCGTATGGATCAAGTCGTCAAGCGTTTCGAGATGCTCGAGGCGCAGATGTCGGCCGGCCCGGCACCGGATGCCTATGTACGGATGGCGTCCGAATACGCCGAGATTCAGGACATGGTGGCCAAGGTCAGGGCGCTGCGCTCGGCCGAGCATGAGCAGGCCGACCTCGGAGCGATGCTTGCCGACAAGGGTACCGATGCCGAGATGCGGGCCTTGGCGGAGGCCGACCTGCCGGAGGTGGAGGAACGCATCGAGGCGCTGCAGAAGGACATCCAGATCCTGCTGCTGCCCAAGGATGCCGCCGACGACAAGAACGCCATTCTCGAAATCCGCGCCGGCACCGGCGGCGACGAGGCCGCCCTTTTCGCCGGCGACCTGTTTCGCATGTATGAGCGCTACGCTGCCGAACGCGGCTGGCGTTTCGAGACGGTGTCGGCCAGCGATGGCGATGCCGGCGGCTACAAGGAAATCATCGCCACCATCTCAGGCAAGGGCGTCTTTGCGCATCTGAAATTCGAATCCGGCGTGCACCGCGTGCAGCGCGTGCCGGCGACCGAGGCGAGCGGGCGCATCCACACTTCGGCCGCAACCGTCGCCGTGCTGCCGGAAGCCGAAGAGGTCGACATCGACATCAGGGCCGAAGACATCCGCATCGACACCATGCGCGCCTCGGGCTCGGGCGGCCAGCACGTCAACACCACCGATTCGGCTGTCCGCATCACCCATCTGCCGACCGGCATCATGGTGGTGCAGGCGGAAAAGTCGCAGCATCAGAACAGGGCGAAGGCCATGCAGATCCTGCGCGCCCGCCTCTATGACCTGGAGCGCAGCAAGGCCGATGAGGAACGCTCCGAATCACGCAAGTCGCAGGTCGGCTCCGGCGACCGCTCCGAGCGCATCCGTACCTACAATTTCCCGCAAGGCCGCGTCACCGACCACCGCATCAACCTGACGCTCTACAAGCTCGACCGGGTGATGATGGGCGAACTCGACGAAGTGATCGACGCGCTGATCGCCGATCACCAGTCGAAGCTGCTCGCCGACATCGGCATCGATGGCTGATCAACTGTCCGAGGCGCTGGGGCCGCTGCTGCGGCAGGCGCAGGCTCGGCTTGCCGCTGCCGCCGTCGATGATCCGGCGCTCGATGCGAGGCTGATCGTCGAACATTTTTCCGGCACGACGCGCACGCAGGCGATTGCCGATCCTAAGCGCAAGATCGAAGGAAGCGCCATCGCGGCAATTGGTGATGCCTTGAGACGGCGCGCCGGCGGCGAGCCGGTGCATCGCATCCTCGGCTATCGTGAATTTTATGGTTTGCGCCTGTCGCTGTCGCCGGAAACGCTGGAGCCGCGGCCGGATACCGAAACGCTGGTCGAGGCTATGCTGCCTTTCGTCAGGGCAGTGGCAGTTCGGGAAGGTGAATGCCGCATCCTCGATCTTGGCACCGGCACCGGCGCCATTGCGCTGGCGCTGCTCAGCGCCGTGCCAGCCGCGATCGCCATCGGCGTCGATATGTCCGCGGGCGCGCTGGCGACGGCGACCCGCAATGCCCGGCAACTGGGCCTTGCAGATCGGTTCACGGCGCTCCAGTCAGACTGGTTCGAAAAAGTTTCCGGCCGGTACCATGTAATTGCCGCAAACCCTCCCTATATACGTTCCGAAGACATTGGAAATCTGCAGGACGAAGTCCGCAATTTCGACCCGCGCCTGGCATTGGATGGTGGCGCGGACGGTCTGAACCCCTACAGGACCATCGCCGCGGAGGCGGCAAGGTTTTTGGAAGCTGAAGGCAGGATTGCGGTCGAGATCGGCCACACGCAGCACAAAGAGGTCGCAGAAATATTCGCCGCAGCCGGCTACGGGCCGGGCGGTGCTTTTCGGGACCTTGGTGGAAACGACAGGGTTCTTGTCTTTGAAATGACAAAGCCTTGACGCAGTGCAAAAAAAAGCGCTTGGCAATGCCGGGGAATGCGGCTAGGGTCGCCTTAACCGGATGAGACGAAGCAGGCAGTGCTCTTAGCGATTCGGTTTTCCTTGGAAATAGCTGCCTTCTTGCGCAAACGATGCCCAAGCTTCGTGCGGGAATCGTCCGGCAAGTGATGTAACCGGAACAGGATGGCACGTGGCGCCAACGCAATTGATGCGGGCGAACGCCGGTGAAGAGACGAAACGGCTGGCTGCATGAGCGCCTCCGTTCGTGAAGAGTTTTTCGAAAATTTCAAAATGAAGAGAGTTTGATGAGGCCACAACAGCAGAACAGGCGCATGCGCGGTCGCAACAACAATGGCGGCGGCGGTGGCAATAACAACAATAACAACAACAACAACCGCAAGGGACCAAATCCCCTGACGCGCAACTACGAGAGCAACGGCCCGGACGTGAAGATCCGCGGTTCGGCTCAGCAGATCGCCGAAAAATACGCCACCTTGGCCCGTGATGCGCAAAGCTCCGGCGACCGGGTCATGGCGGAGAACTATCTCCAGCACGCCGAACACTACAATCGCATCATCGCGGCCGCACAGGCGCAGATGCCGATCCAGAACACGCAACAGAATCGCGATGATTTCGACGATGACGGCGACGATGATCGCGACGAGTTCGACAATGCCGGCAACAACAGCAACACGATTTCCGATGCCCAGGCGCCGGTGATCAACCATGGCGCCGGCCCGCAGCCGGTCATCGAAGGCATGCCGGCCGAGGTCGCGCTGAATCGAGAAAGCGGCCGCGACACTCGTGATAGCAATAGCGGGCGCAACAATGGCGGCCGCGACAACAACGGTGGGCGCCATCGCGATCGTCGCCCCAATGGCGGTTACGGCCAGAACGGCCAGCGCGACTATGGTTCGTCCGCCGAGCAAGGCGGCCAGCCGCAGCGCAACGAGGGCCCGACCCAGGCCGAAACCGCTTCCCCGGCCGAATCCACCGAATCCGTAGTGGCAGCCGAGCCGGCTCCGCTGTTCGAGAACTTGTCGCCGGCAGGTCTTGCCGCTCAGGCCGAGCTCAATGAGGCGGCCGCCGAAAGCGGTGCTGCCCGTCGCCCGAGGCGTCCGCGCCGTCCGCGCGTCAGTGCCGATCAGGTCGACAGCGGCAGCGACAATGCCGATGCCGGCGAGGCGGCCGCGGCCCCGGCCGACGGCGGCAATGCTGAACCGGTCATTGTCGACATCGACAACTGATCGAACGACATTTCAGGACATTGGACGGCGGAGAGAAATCTCCGCCGTTTTCGTTTTGTGCCGCTATGGAATATTGTGCGTTGACCGACATCAAGGCGTCTTGAGACAGCATGGCCTATGCACCATATCTCGGCTGAACTGGACCCGGCTCAAATGGGCGGGTCCGTCACCGCAATCGGATCCGGTGCCGCAAAGCGGGCCGGTGATGGAAGGAGACAGATATGAACCTTGAGAAATACTCAGAGCGCGTGCGCGGCTTCATCCAGTCCGCGCAGACCATGGCGCTCTCCCGCAACCACCAGCAGTTCACGCCCGAACACATCCTGAAAGTGCTCGTCGACGACGACGAGGGCTTGGCCGCGTCGCTGATCGAACGCGCCGGCGGCAACGTCCGCGACGTCAAGCTTGGCGTCGAAACGGCGCTCGAAGCGATGCCCAAGGTCGAAGGCGGCAATGGCCAGCTCTATCTGGCGCAGCCGCTGGCCAAGGTGTTTTCGACGGCTGAAGAGCTGGCCAAGAAGGCCGGCGACAGCTTTGTCACCGTCGAGCGGCTCTTGCAGGCGCTCGCCATGGAGAAATCGGCCAAGACCGCCGACATCCTGGCCAAGGCCGGCGTCACCGCGCAGGCGCTCAACCAGGTCATCAACGATGTCCGCAAGGGCCGCACCGCCGATTCGGCGAGTGCCGAACAGGGCTACGACGCGCTGAAGAAATATGCGCGCGACCTGACTGCGGATGCCCGTGCCGGCAAGCTCGATCCGGTCATCGGCCGTGACGACGAGATCCGCCGCACCATCCAGGTGCTGTCGCGCCGCACCAAGAACAATCCGGTGCTGATTGGCGAGCCGGGCGTCGGCAAGACGGCGATCGCCGAAGGCCTGGCGCTGCGCATCGTCAATGGCGACGTGCCGGAATCGTTGAAGGACAAGCAATTGATGGCGCTCGACATGGGCGCGCTGATTGCCGGCGCCAAATACCGCGGCGAGTTCGAGGAGCGGCTGAAGGCCGTGCTCTCCGAAGTCACATCGGCCAACGGCAACATCATCCTGTTCATCGACGAGATGCACACGCTGGTCGGCGCCGGCAAGGCGGATGGCGCCATGGATGCATCGAACCTTTTGAAGCCGGCATTGGCGCGCGGTGAATTGCACTGCGTTGGCGCCACCACGCTCGATGAATATCGCAAGCATGTCGAGAAGGATGCAGCCCTTGCCCGCCGCTTCCAGCCGGTGTTTGTCGATGAGCCGACGGTGGAAGACACCGTCTCGATCCTGCGCGGCCTGAAGGAGAAATACGAGCAGCACCACAAGGTGCGCATTTCGGATTCGGCGCTGGTGGCTGCGGCGACGCTGTCCAACCGCTATATCGCCGACCGCTTCCTGCCGGACAAGGCGATCGACCTCGTCGACGAAGCCGCTTCGCGGCTGCGCATGCAAGTCGATTCCAAGCCCGAAACACTCGACGAGATCGATCGCCGCATCATGCAGCTCAAGATCGAGCGCGAGGCGCTGAAGGTCGAGACAGACGATGCGTCGAAGGATCGGCTCGCCCGCCTGGAAAAGGAACTCGTCGGCCTCGAGGAGGAATCGACCGAGATCACCGCCAAGTGGCAGGCCGAGAAGCAGAAGCTCGGGCTTGCCGCCGATCTGAAGAAGCAGCTCGACGAAGCGCGCAACGAGCTTGCCATTGCCCAGCGCAAGGGTGAATTCCAGCGCGCCGGCGAGCTTGCCTATGGCAAGATCCCGGAACTGGAAAAGAAGCTGAAGGAAGCCGAAGCCCAGGACGGCAAGGTCGGGATGGTCGAAGAGGTGGTCACCCCCGACCACGTCGCTCATATCGTCTCGCGCTGGACCGGCATTCCGGTCGACAAGATGCTGCAGGGCGAGCGCGACAAGCTGTTGCGCATGGAAGACGAGATCGGCAAGCGTGTCGTTGGCCAGGGCGAGGCGGTGCAAGCTGTCTCGAAGGCCGTGCGCCGGGCACGTGCCGGCCTGCAGGATCCGAACCGGCCGATCGGCTCGTTCATGTTCCTCGGGCCGACGGGCGTCGGCAAGACCGAACTGACCAAGGCGCTTGCCAGTTTCCTGTTCGACGATGAAAGCGCCATGGTGCGCATCGACATGTCGGAATTCATGGAGAAGCACTCGGTCGCCCGGCTGATCGGCGCACCTCCCGGTTATGTAGGCTATGAGGAGGGCGGTGCGCTGACCGAAGCGGTGCGGCGCCGCCCCTATCAGGTCGTGTTGTTCGACGAGATCGAGAAGGCGCATCCGGACGTGTTCAACGTGCTGCTGCAGGTGCTCGATGACGGCCGCCTGACCGACGGCCAGGGCCGCACCGTCGACTTTCGCAACACGCTGATCATCATGACGTCGAACCTTGGTGCGGAATATCTCGTCAATCTCGGCGAGGGTGAGGATGTCGACCAGGTCCGCGACGAAGTGATGAATGTCGTCAAGGCATCGTTCCGGCCGGAGTTCCTCAACCGCATCGACGAGGTGATCCTGTTCCACCGGCTGCGCCGGCAGGATATGGGCCGCATCGTCGAGATCCAGCTCAAGCGGCTGCAAAGCCTGCTGACCGATCGCAAGATCACGCTGTCGCTGGACCAGGAGGCGATCGACTGGCTGGCGGCCAAGGGTTACGATCCGGCCTATGGCGCGCGGCCGCTGAAGCGGGTGATGCAGAAGGAACTGCAGGACCCGCTGGCGGAGAAGATCCTGCTCGGCGACATCCTCGACGGCTCGACCGTCAAGGTGACAGCCGGTTCCGACCGGCTGAACTTCCGCTCGAAGCCGACGATTGTCGCGGCCGAGGCGGCAGCCTGATCCAACGCCGCGCGTCCAGGGTGGACGCGCGGCGTTTTCATATAAAAAGCGGGGCGCGGATGACGCTGGACGACTACAACAGTTTCTGCGCCTCGCTGCCTTCGACGACCCATGTCGTCCAGTGGGGCGGCGCCCATGTCTGGAAGGTCGGGGCCAAGGTCTTTGCGATCGGCGGTTGGGACCAAGGCCAGCAGCTCTTCGTCACCTTCAAATGTTCCGACATCGCCTATGATGTGCTCAAGGAGCAGCCGGGCCTGCGGCCGGCACCCTATCTTGCTTCGCGTGGCATGAAATGGATCCAGCGTCAGACAAGCCAGAGCATGGATGATGGTGCGCTGAAGGACTATCTGCGCGATAGCCATCGCCTTGTTGCCCTGAAGCTGACGAAGCAGGCGCGAAGGGAATTGGGACTTGCCGCAAGCTAGCTAATATTCATCGAGGCGCCGGGAAACCGCCATCTTCACGCCCGGTTCATGTTGGAACCATATGGTGGTTAACTGGTTTGCTGGCGAAGGGGTTCGCCGTACAGGGACACTGCCGGGCGGCGGCAATTACGGACCGGAGAGTTTGGCCACCATGCTGCGCACGATCTTCACCCTTTCGGTACTCGCCGGCGGGCTTCTGTCTTCTGGCGCGCTCGGCGCGCCGACGCAGGACAGTGCACCACGGATTGCCCGCGCTGCCGATGACGGCGGCATCCTTGTCGCCCAGGACGGCAATCTCGACATCTATTACGACGCCAGGGGCAACCGCGTCATCGTCGATGCCGATACCGGCAAGGTCATCGCCATCCAGCCGCCGCAGACGCGGCTCGACCGGCGCGCGCTACGCCGCGAGACACGGCTGCGCGAGCTGGGCCGCGCCCCTAATGACAATGACCGCTACTATCTCGACGATCCGGAAGATATGGCGCGATTCCGCCGCAAGCAATTGGAAGAGGAAGGCCGGGTCATTCCGCCGCCGGCGGACGAATACGATCCTGGTAGCGACAATTCCGTGGAAGCCTATCCGCCGCCACCGCAGGACGATGGCGGCTACGACAACAATTATCCCGATGCGCCGCAGCCGCTCACCATCGAGCGCCAGCCGCTGAACGAGGCCTCGATAGATCCTGCCCAGCCGGCGTCTCCCTCCGACGAGGCTGCACCCGCCGATCAGGCGGGACTGCCGCCGAAGGCCGGCGGCAAGACGACCGTCGAGCCGGCGCTTTCGCTGGGAGCACGCCAGGATGTCGCGGCACTTCAGGTGCTGCTCGACAGGGGTGGCGCTTCGCCTGGTGTCATCGATGGGCGTTTCGGTTCGAATGTCGACAAGGCACTCGCCGCCTACAACCAGATCACCGGCAGCAATCTGCGATCGACCGATGCGGTCGGCATCCAGGCAGCACTTGCGCAATCCGGCGGCGATGCGTTCGCCAATTACACCATCACACCGGAGGATGCGGCCGGTCCCTATGTCGCCTCGATCCCGGAAGACTACAGCCAGAAGGCGCAGCTCGATCGCATGGGCTACACGTCGGTGACCGAGGCACTCGCCGAGCGCTTCCACATGGACGAGAACTACCTCAAGGCGCTCAACCCGGACGCCAACTTCAATCGTCCCGGCACGATCATCAGGGTCGCCAATTTCGGCAGACTCGTCTCGACGCCGGTTGCCCGTATCGTCGCCGACAAGGGCAGGAAAGAGGTCTTCGCCTATGATGCGGGCGGCAAGCTAGTCGCGGCCTATCCCGCAACCATCGGCTCGTCAGATACGCCGTCACCGTCCGGCATACATGCTGTATCGCGCGTCGCGCTCGATCCGAACTACACCTACAACCCCAGCATCAACTTCAAGCAGGGCCAAAACGACAAGGTCCTGACCATTCCGCCGGGCCCGAACGGTCCGGTCGGCTCGGTTTGGATCGCGCTCGACAAGCCGACCTACGGCATCCACGGCACACCGGAACCGTCGAAGATCGGCAAGACCGAAAGCCATGGCTGTGTGCGCCTGACCAACTGGGATGCGCGGGAACTGGCGAAGCTGGTGTCGCCGGGCGTCACCGTTGAGTTCGTCGAGTGAGGAGCGTGCAGCTTCCGTTACGCCTCAGCCGATGATCCTGCGCACCCACTTCGCGCCTGGCGTTGCCGCATAGATCAGCTGCACCACCAGGATAAATCCGACGCTGAGCAACGGCGTGATCAGACACAATGCCGCGCCGATCGCCCACAGGATCTGCGCCTTGACGATGCGCAGATAGACCGTGCGTTTGGTTTCCGCATCGACCCCCTCTGCAAGGAAGCCGTTTTTCTCCGCATAGCGCCAGCTGGCGAACAATGTGACGCCGAGCATCAGTAGGTTGAGCCAGTAGACCAGCACCGCGGTTCTGAATTCGAGGAAGTCGGCCAAAAGATCGGTCGAGAACGGCAGCAGAGCGATGAAAGCGAGAAAGCAGAGGTTCAGCGTGGCAAGCCGCCGGTCGGATTTGGCGATTAGCCCATGCTGCGCCTGCTGGCCGAACCAGAAGATGGTCAGCGTCAGGAAGCTCAAGGCATAGGTCAGGAAGCGTGGCGCCAGTGCAGCGATCGCCGCGAGCAGGTCGCGCTCCGAATGGATCGCCTCGTGCGCCGGCACCCTGATTTCGAGGACGATCAGGGTGAGTGCGATGGCGAACACCCCGTCGGTGATACCGACGATACGGCCGCGTCCCTCCGCCGATGCTTCAAGTGGCCGCTTCATCGATTTCTCCCCGTCTGCAACTTTCCAGAAACCTAATGCATGTCGCTCAAAAGTGGCCCCGGTTTTGAGACAACGACATGCATACAAACAAAGACTTAAAGCGCGTCGCATGAATCCGTTTCGACGCGACGCGCTTTAGCATGACTGCGGCTGTTTGCACCCGGACAGGCGCAACCCTGGCAATGTGGCTGGTTTCAAGGACAGCAAGCCACTGGCCGGTTGTTGCCGACACGCATGCGGTCTAAGCAGAGTTCCATGCATTCATCCAGCGAAGCCGCCGCCGTTCCGCTGACCAGTCCGGTCACGAACGGCACGTTCTGTCCGCAATCGCAGCGGCGATTTGTGCTGATCGCGGCGATCCTGGCCTCGGCGCTCGGCTTCATCGACGGTTCGATCCTGGCCATCGCCATGCCGGCGATCCGCGTCAACCTTGGCGCCAGCCTTGCCGAGGCGCAGTGGATTTCCAATGCCTATGCGTTGACGCTCTCGGCACTGATCCTTGCCGGGGGTGCCGCCGGCGATCGGTTCGGGCTGCGCCACGCCTTCGTGGCGGGCATTGCGCTGTTCATTGTCGCCTCGCTTGCCTGCGCGCTGGCGCCGAATGCGGTGGTGCTGATCGCATTTCGCGCGCTGCAGGGCATTGGTGCCGCGATCATGGTGCCGGGCAGTCTCGCCATCATCGCCAAGGCCTATCCGAAAAAGGAACGCGGCCGGGCGATCGGCATCTGGGCGGCGGCTTCGGCGCTGACCACGGCACTTGGCCCGGTGCTCGGCGGCTTCGTGCTGTCGGCTTTCGGCGACGGCATCTGGCGGGCGATCTTCGCCATCAACCTGCCGCTTGGCCTTATCTCGATCTATCTTCTGCTGGCGAAGATTCCAGCCGATGCGCCGACGGAAAAACGCAGCCTGGATCTCGGCGGTGCCGCGCTCGCGACATTGGCCTTCGGCGCGCTTGCCTACGGGCTGACCTCGATGAGCGCCAGCGGCGAGGGTCATTTGTCGGGGCCAAGCATTGCCGCCGGCGCCGTGTTGCTGGGCGTCTTCATCGTCTTCGAGCTCCGGCAGCGCGAGCCGATGATCGATCTGTCGCTGTTTCGCGTCGGCGCTTTCGCCGGCGCCAATGTCGCGACGTTCTTCCTCTATTTCGCGCTGTCGGCCAATCTTTTCTATCTGCCGATGCTGCTGATCGCCGGCTGGGGACTGAGCACGGCCGAGGTCGGCTTCATCTTCCTGCCCTTGTCGGCATCGATCGCACTTTTGTCGGGGCCGGTCGGCCAGCTGTCCGACCGGATCGGGCCGCGTTTTCCGATCGCCTGCGGCGGCCTTGTCGTGGCTTTCGCCTTTGCCGGACTTGCCTTGCTCACCTATGCCGGCATCCACAATTTCTGGACGGGAACATTTCCGCTGATGGCGCTGATGGGGCTCGGCATGGCGCTGGTCGTTTCGCCACTGTCGACGGCGATCATGACGGCAGTGGAAGACAAGGATACCGGTGCTGCCTCCGGCATAAACAATGCCGTCTCGCGCATCGGCGGCCTGATCGCGGTGGCGGCGATGGGCTCGCTTGCCGCCTGGGTCTACGCGAATGCACTCGATGGGAATGCAACGCCCGGCGTGCCAGGATTTGGCGAACCGGCGACGGTTGGGCTTGCGCCGGCCGTCGATGCGGCGAGGCTCGCCGCCAGCGACGCGGCGTTTTCCGCCGTCTCCGCGGTGACGGCGCTGCTTTGCCTGCTTTCGGCAGTGATCGCGTGGACGACCATTTCCGGTCAGCGGCTGCCATGGCCGCGGCGTGCGGAAAATCGGCAAGGCTGAGAAATAGGCTAGGCTGACAAGTCAGCGAATCAGCCGTCGATCTTGGCGCTCGCGACCTTCAGCGAATCACTGTCTTCCTGCTTCAACAGGTCGTCGATGCGCTCGCGTTCACGCTTGAAGGCGACGAGGTCATCGCCCTTCAGCACTTTGCCGACCGGCAGCCGGACGCGCATCGAATCGACTTTGGTGCCGTTGACGATCAGCTCGTAGTGGAGGTGCGGACCGGTGGAGAGGCCGGTCTGGCCGAGATAACCAATGACCTGGCCCTGGCGAACGCGCACGCCGGCTTCGATGCCTTTGGCAAAGGCGCTCTGGTGATTGTAGGACGTCTCGTAGCCATTGGCATGACGAATGATGATCTGTTTGCCATAGCCGCCGGCCCAGCCCGCCTTCTCGACGACGCCATTGCCGGCGGCGATGATCGGCGATCCGATCGGGGCGGCCCAGTCCGTACCTGTGTGCATGCGGACATAGCCGAGGATAGGATGCCTGCGCGCACCAAACCCGGAGGTAAATCTCCCGTTTGGCAGTGGGTTGCGCAGTAGGAACTGCTCGGCGCTGCTGCCGTCCTCGTCGAAATAGTCCGTGCTACCGTCCTGC
>NZ_MZXV01000080.1:322500-325000 GCF_003253745.1 Mesorhizobium kowhaii | reverse complement strand
ACACGTGAAATCCTGTCTGAAATTGGGGGGACCACCCTCCAAGCCTAAGTACTCGTGCATGACCGATAGCGAACTAGTACCGTGAGGGAAAGGTGAAAAGCACCCCGACAAGGGGAGTGAAAGAGTACCTGAAACCGATTGCCTACAAACAGTGGAAGCCCAAGGTTCGTCCTGGGTGACCACGTACCTTTTGTATAATGGGTCAGCGACTTAGTGTGACGAGCAAGCTTAAACCGCTAGGTGTAGGCGCAGCGAAAGCGAGTCTGAATAGGGCGTTCAGTTCGTCGCATTAGACCCGAAACCGAGTGATCTAGCCATGAGCAGGTTGAAGGTAAGGTAACACTTACTGGAGGACCGAACCCATAACTGTTGCAATAGTTCGGGATGACTTGTGGCTAGGGGTGAAAGGCCAATCAAACTCGGAAATAGCTGGTTCTCCGCGAAATCTATTTAGGTAGAGCGTCGACCGAATACCCCAGGGGGTAGAGCACTGGATGGGCTAGGGGTCCTCACCGGATTACCAAACCTAACCAAACTCCGAATACCTGGGAGTACTAGTCGGCAGACACACGGCGGGTGCTAACGTCCGTCGTGAAAAGGGAAACAACCCTGACCTACAGCTAAGGTCCCCAAGTTATGGCTAAGTGGGAAAGGATGTGAGGATCCCAAAACAACCAGGATGTTGGCTTAGAAGCAGCCATCATTTAAAGAAAGCGTAACAGCTCACTGGTCTAAATAAGGGTCTTTGCGCCGAAAATGTAACGGGGCTAAAGCCATACACCGAAGCTTAGGGTTCGTAGCAATACGAGCGGTAGCGGAGCGTTCTGTAAGCTGATGAAGCCATACCCGTGAGGGGTGGTGGAGGTATCAGAAGTGCGAATGCTGACATGAGTAACGTAAGGGGAGTGAGAGACTCCCCCGCCGAAAGACCAAGGGTTCCTGCTTAAAGCTAATCTGAGCAGGGTTAGCCGGCCCCTAAGACGAGGCGGAAACGCGTAGTCGATGGGAACCACGTTAATATTCGTGGGCTTGGAGGTAGTGACGGATCATTGAGGTAGTCCAATCTTATCGGATTGAACGGGCTGCTGCGTGGTTCCAGGAAATAGCTCCTCCTTATAAACCGTACCCGAAACCGACACTGGTGGTCTGGTAGAGTATACCAAGGCGCTTGAGAGAACTATGCTGAAGGAACTCGGCAAATTGCACGCGTAACTTCGGAAGAAGCGTGACCCTTTTCTACGCAAGTAGAGGAGGGTGGCACAGACCAGGGGGTAGCGACTGTTTATCAAAAACACAGGGCTCTGCGAAGTCGCAAGACGACGTATAGGGTCTGACGCCTGCCCGGTGCTGGAAGGTTAAGAGGAGGGGTGCAAGCTCTGAATCGAAGCCCCAGTAAACGGCGGCCGTAACTATAACGGTCCTAAGGTAGCGAAATTCCTTGTCGGGTAAGTTCCGACCTGCACGAATGGCGTAACGACTTCCCCGCTGTCTCCAGCATAGACTCAGTGAAATTGAATTCCCCGTGAAGATGCGGGGTTCCTGCGGTTAGACGGAAAGACCCCGTGCACCTTTACTATAGCTTTACATTGGCATTCGTAGTGGCATGTGTAGGATAGGTGGTAGGCTTTGAAACCTGGGCGCCAGCTCAGGTGGAGCCACCCTTGAAATACCACCCTTATTACTATGGATGTCTAACCGCGGCCCGTTATCCGGGTCCGGGACAATGTATGGTGGGTAGTTTGACTGGGGCGGTCGCCTCCTAAAGAGTAACGGAGGCGCGCGATGGTGGGCTCAGAACGGTCGGAAATCGTTCGCTGAGTGCAATGGCATAAGCCTGCCTGACTGCGAGACTGACAAGTCGAGCAGAGACGAAAGTCGGTCATAGTGATCCGGTGGTCCCGCGTGGAAGGGCCATCGCTCAACGAATAAAAGGTACGCCGGGGATAACAGGCTGATGACCCCCAAGAGTCCATATCGACGGGGTTGTTTGGCACCTCGATGTCGACTCATCGCATCCTGGGGCTGGAGCAGGTCCCAAGGGTATGGCTGTTCGCCATTTAAAGCGGTACGTGAGTTGGGTTCAGAACGTCGTGAGACAGTTCGGTCCCTATCTGCCGTGGGTGTAGGAATATTGAAAGGATCTGTCCCTAGTACGAGAGGACCGGGATGGACGGATCTCTGGTGGACCTGTTGTGGCGCCAGCCGCATAGCAGGGTAGCTATATCCGGACGGGATAACCGCTGAAGGCATCTAAGCGGGAAACCCACCTTAAAACGAGTATTCCCTGAGAACCGTGGAAGACGACCACGTTGATAGGCCGGGTGTGGAAGAGCGGCAACGCTTGAAGCTTACCGGTACTAATAGTTCGATCGGCTTGATCGTTCTCATTCCTTATGCCCATTCCCAGCGCTCACGCATGAGCAGCCCCTACAGGGCCTATGCTCCGCGAGGGCGCCGGAAAACCGGCGACGCGCAGTCGCGCTTGCGGGCTTTGCCCGAA
>NZ_MZXV01000080.1:0-317500 GCF_003253745.1 Mesorhizobium kowhaii | reverse complement strand
CGTCCTCGAGTAAGGCGGGACACGTGAAATCCTGTCTGAAATTGGGGGGACCACCCTCCAAGCCTAAGTACTCGTGCATGACCGATAGCGAACTAGTACCGTGAGGGAAAGGTGAAAAGCACCCCGACAAGGGGAGTGAAAGAGTACCTGAAACCGATTGCCTACAAACAGTGGAAGCCCAAGGTTCGTCCTGGGTGACCACGTACCTTTTGTATAATGGGTCAGCGACTTAGTGTGACGAGCAAGCTTAAACCGCTAGGTGTAGGCGCAGCGAAAGCGAGTCTGAATAGGGCGTTCAGTTCGTCGCATTAGACCCGAAACCGAGTGATCTAGCCATGAGCAGGTTGAAGGTAAGGTAACACTTACTGGAGGACCGAACCCATAACTGTTGCAATAGTTCGGGATGACTTGTGGCTAGGGGTGAAAGGCCAATCAAACTCGGAAATAGCTGGTTCTCCGCGAAATCTATTTAGGTAGAGCGTCGACCGAATACCCCAGGGGGTAGAGCACTGGATGGGCTAGGGGTCCTCACCGGATTACCAAACCTAACCAAACTCCGAATACCTGGGAGTACTAGTCGGCAGACACACGGCGGGTGCTAACGTCCGTCGTGAAAAGGGAAACAACCCTGACCTACAGCTAAGGTCCCCAAGTTATGGCTAAGTGGGAAAGGATGTGAGGATCCCAAAACAACCAGGATGTTGGCTTAGAAGCAGCCATCATTTAAAGAAAGCGTAACAGCTCACTGGTCTAAATAAGGGTCTTTGCGCCGAAAATGTAACGGGGCTAAAGCCATACACCGAAGCTTAGGGTTCGTAGCAATACGAGCGGTAGCGGAGCGTTCTGTAAGCTGATGAAGCCATACCCGTGAGGGGTGGTGGAGGTATCAGAAGTGCGAATGCTGACATGAGTAACGTAAGGGGAGTGAGAGACTCCCCCGCCGAAAGACCAAGGGTTCCTGCTTAAAGCTAATCTGAGCAGGGTTAGCCGGCCCCTAAGACGAGGCGGAAACGCGTAGTCGATGGGAACCACGTTAATATTCGTGGGCTTGGAGGTAGTGACGGATCATTGAGGTAGTCCAATCTTATCGGATTGAACGGGCTGCTGCGTGGTTCCAGGAAATAGCTCCTCCTTATAAACCGTACCCGAAACCGACACTGGTGGTCTGGTAGAGTATACCAAGGCGCTTGAGAGAACTATGCTGAAGGAACTCGGCAAATTGCACGCGTAACTTCGGAAGAAGCGTGACCCTTTTCTACGCAAGTAGAGGAGGGTGGCACAGACCAGGGGGTAGCGACTGTTTATCAAAAACACAGGGCTCTGCGAAGTCGCAAGACGACGTATAGGGTCTGACGCCTGCCCGGTGCTGGAAGGTTAAGAGGAGGGGTGCAAGCTCTGAATCGAAGCCCCAGTAAACGGCGGCCGTAACTATAACGGTCCTAAGGTAGCGAAATTCCTTGTCGGGTAAGTTCCGACCTGCACGAATGGCGTAACGACTTCCCCGCTGTCTCCAGCATAGACTCAGTGAAATTGAATTCCCCGTGAAGATGCGGGGTTCCTGCGGTTAGACGGAAAGACCCCGTGCACCTTTACTATAGCTTTACATTGGCATTCGTAGTGGCATGTGTAGGATAGGTGGTAGGCTTTGAAACCTGGGCGCCAGCTCAGGTGGAGCCACCCTTGAAATACCACCCTTATTACTATGGATGTCTAACCGCGGCCCGTTATCCGGGTCCGGGACAATGTATGGTGGGTAGTTTGACTGGGGCGGTCGCCTCCTAAAGAGTAACGGAGGCGCGCGATGGTGGGCTCAGAACGGTCGGAAATCGTTCGCTGAGTGCAATGGCATAAGCCTGCCTGACTGCGAGACTGACAAGTCGAGCAGAGACGAAAGTCGGTCATAGTGATCCGGTGGTCCCGCGTGGAAGGGCCATCGCTCAACGAATAAAAGGTACGCCGGGGATAACAGGCTGATGACCCCCAAGAGTCCATATCGACGGGGTTGTTTGGCACCTCGATGTCGACTCATCGCATCCTGGGGCTGGAGCAGGTCCCAAGGGTATGGCTGTTCGCCATTTAAAGCGGTACGTGAGTTGGGTTCAGAACGTCGTGAGACAGTTCGGTCCCTATCTGCCGTGGGTGTAGGAATATTGAAAGGATCTGTCCCTAGTACGAGAGGACCGGGATGGACGGATCTCTGGTGGACCTGTTGTGGCGCCAGCCGCATAGCAGGGTAGCTATATCCGGACGGGATAACCGCTGAAGGCATCTAAGCGGGAAACCCACCTTAAAACGAGTATTCCCTGAGAACCGTGGAAGACGACCACGTTGATAGGCCGGGTGTGGAAGAGCGGCAACGCTTGAAGCTTACCGGTACTAATAGTTCGATCGGCTTGATCGTTCTCATTCCTTATGCCCATTCCCAGCGCTCACGCATGAGCAGCCCCTACAGGGCCTATGCTCCGCGAGGGCGCCGGAAAACCGGCGACGCGCAGTCGCGCTTGCGGGCTTTGCCCGAAAGCCAATTGCAAAACGTCGCCTTGGCACAAAAAACAGCTTCTCGAACAACGTGCGTTTTGCCGACCTGGTGGTTATGGCGGAGCGGCTGCACCCGATCCCATTCCGAACTCGGCCGTGAAACGCTCCAGCGCTGATGGTACTTCGTCTCAAGACGCGGGAGAGTAGGTCGCTGCCAGGTCTGCTAAACGCACGTTGATCTCACATCCAGTATCGAAAATGATACTGGATGGAGAGGAATCTTCTCTCTACGTCCTTGTTGATACATGTCGTTATCCCAAAACCGCTAAACACTTTTGGGCGACATGCATAAGGCCCGCCAACGGGAGCCCGGGCCGCGAAAGCGGCCCTTTCATTTGGTGAGCCATCTACCTATCTGTAGGCCATCCTATTGTAGGCTTGGGCTTACATCCAAAGGTGACGCGGGGTGGAGCAGCCCGGTAGCTCGTCAGGCTCATAACCTGAAGGTCACAGGTTCAAATCCTGTCCCCGCAACCAAATACAAATACAGCCCGGCTCAGCCCGGGCTGTTTTTGTATCCGGATGACCGTGGCCATGGAACTGAACCCCTCAGGGCCCGCAACGAGGCCAAGCCGACGCCGCGGCACAAAAAAACAAATCCTGTCCCCAAAACCAAATCTTCAAAACACCCGTCAGGCCCCAAGCCGACGGGCGTTTCGATTTAAGGCGCCATGCCCATCGCTCGGCTCGACTCAGCCGCACCCAAACACGCCCAAGCCCACAAGCCGCGACTGAAACGAAGCCCGCCCCCCAAAACCAAACTTCAAGCCGCTTGAGAGCGGCCGGTTTCGCATCAATGTAAGCTTTTACTGACGTTTCTGGCGGCCGAAATAGCCCTTACCTCTTGCAGCGGCTGCAGTCGATCGCCCGTATTGGCGTCACGCCATAGTGCGGCCGCGAGATCGCTTTTTCTCGGCAGCCGCGAGCAATTCGACGAAGGCGCGCACCTTGGCGGGGCGAAATCGGGCTGGCGGAAAGACGGCATGGATGCCGCCGGTGGGCAACCTCCAGTCGGCAAACACCGGCACCAGCCGTCCCTCGGCGATATCGTCGCTGACGCTGTAATCGGGAAATACGCCCAGTCCTATGCCGGCGAGCACGCAGGCATGGGCGGCGGGGCTCTTGTCGCACATGATGATCGGATTGAGTTCGGTCAGCACCGTCTCACCATCCCTGGAAAACAGCCATTGGCCAATGCCGCGCAGCTGGGCATTGCCGACCCAGGCCAGCGATCTGGCCTGGCGCGGGGTCACGTCGGGTGGCAGGCTTGCCGCGAAGGCGGGGCTCGCCACCACGGTCTGCCGTATCGTGCCCAGGCGCCGCGCCTGGTTGGAGGAATCGGTGAGCCAGCCGACGCGGATGCCGAGATCGATCTGCTCGTCCACCAGATTGCTCACCGCGTCGTCGAAGATCGCCTCGACGCGCATATGCGGATAGATCTTCAGATAGGCCGCCATGACCGGGGCCACCATCTTGGTGCCATAGTCGAGCGGCGCGGTCAGCCTCAGCGTTCCGCTCGGCTCGACCGCTCCATGCGAGATTTCGCCATAAGCCGCCTCCGCCTCGCGCAGGATGATCATCGCCCGGTCATAGAAGAGGCGGCCCTCTTCGGTCGGCGTGACGCGCCGCGTCGTGCGTTGCAGCAGCGTTGCGCCCAGTTCTTCCTCGAGCTTGCCGATCTGGTGGCTGACCACGGCCTTGGCGACACCAAGCCGGTCAGCCGCCGCGGTGAACGAGCCGGTTTCCATCACCGTGGTAAAGTAGGCGAGCCGATTGAGGTTCAGAAGTTCGGCCAAGGCGACAGCCTTTGTCTGATTGGATCAGACAGTTTGTATTATTGGGCGCCGTTTATCGCAAGACCGCCGCCTGTCATGGATACGCGAACACATCGGCAGGCCCGGCAGCCGGTATCCCGCACCAAGGATGGCAGCGATCATGAGCAATTCAGAAGTGACCTACCTCTTCGATCCGCTCTGCGGCTGGTGCTATGGCGCCACTCCGATGCTGGACAGGCTGTCGGCCGGAGGCGTGCGCGTCGAGTTGCTGCCGACCGGCCTATTCTCGGGTGCCGGCGCGCGTCCGATGGATGAAGGTTTTGCCGCCCACGCCTGGGCGAACGATCAGCGCATCGAACGGTTGACCGGACAGCCGTTCACGCAGGCCTATCAACACGCTGTCCTCAATGTCCGCGGGACGCTACTGGACTCCCATGCCGCCACCCTCGGCATCAGTGCCGCCGGCCTGGAATATCCGAGCCGCCGGCTGACCGCGCTGAAGGCGATCCAGCGGGCGCGCTATGTCGACGGCCGCGATGTCGTGACCATCGGTGGCGTTGCCGAGGTGCTCGCCGCCGCCGGCATGACGGACGCCGGCGACCTGCTGAAGGCGCCGACTGAAGGGTTGATGACGGCCCACCGCGAACTGGTCGGCCGTGGCCGCGCGCTGTTTCAGCGCCTGCATGCCGATGGCGTGCCTGCTCTGGCGGTCATCCGCAACGATGCGCCCCGGCTCATCGGTTCGAACGCACTGTTCGGCAGCTTCGACAACCTCGTCGCCCACATCGCGGCGGCATGATCCATCCACCAGCAATCTCCAACAAGGAAACGGAAAAAGACATGGCAAAAGTCGCTCTCATAGGCGCATCAGGCGCTGCCGGTTCGCGCCTTCTCAGGGAACTCTCCGATCGTGGCCACTCGGTCACCGGCATTGCCCGTAATCCGGAAAAGATCGCCGCCCTGCCGGGCGTGACAGCCAGGAAGGGCGACGTCTTCGACAAGGAAGGTCTCGCCGACCTGATCCGCGGCCATGATGTGGTGATCAGCGCGGTGCATTTTCTCGACAGCGATGCCGACACGTTGATCGCTGCCGTGCGCGCCTCCGGCGCGAAGCGCTATCTTGTCGTCGGCGGCGCCGGCAGTCTCGAAGTCGCACCCGGCAAGCGGCTGGTCGATACGCCGGAATTCCCGGCGATCTACAAGGCTGAAGCGCAGAGGGGCGCCGACTTCCTGGACAAACTGAAGACGGTCGGCGACCTCGACTGGACGTTCCTGTCGCCATCCGCCGTGTTCAGCCCCGGCGAGC
The DNA here is from genome assembly GCF_003253745.1 of Mesorhizobium kowhaii. Lineage (GTDB taxonomy): Bacteria > Pseudomonadota > Alphaproteobacteria > Rhizobiales > Rhizobiaceae > Mesorhizobium > Mesorhizobium kowhaii. The sequence continues at coordinate 311,881 of NZ_MZXV01000080.1, read as the reverse complement.
GCACCGGCCAATTCCGCCTCGGCAAGGACACGCTTCTCGCCTCGGACAAGGGCAGCAGCATTTCCTTCGAGGACTACGCCATCGTCATGGTCGACGAGATCGAGAAGCCGGCCCACATTAGACGGCGTTTCACGGTCGGCTATTGATCGAACGAAGGCTCAACCGAGTCCGGCCGATGCCAGGCGCATCAGGGCTTCGTGGACGCCGACACGCCGATAGGACTCTGTGACGAGGCCGTCCTTTCTCAGCGCTTCGCGGCGGCCTTCGACGAAGGCGCGCTGGTCGCCGGTCAGGTCGTGCTCGCGCTTGCGGAGCCATTCCTGGTAAGACGGATCAACCTCCTTGACCGGCTTGGCAGCAGTCGAATCCGAAGCCGGCCGGCTATCGGTGTAGCGAGGCCGCAAGGCGCTGTTGGGATTGTATTCTGTTCGCTTGTCGTTGCCTGAAATGATGAGATCCGGATCCACTACGCGGCCCGACGGGCTGTAGACGAATGCCGAAGCGATGCGGTCGAGTGCCGCATCGACTTCTTTCGGCCGATGCACGACCTCGCGCGGCTGGCGATCGGGAACCGCAAGTCTTGTGATGCCGCGATCATTGATAGCGTCGAGAACCTCACGGTGATCGCGCGAGGTGATGACCTCGCGCCAGGCGGGCCAGAAATCGTACGGCGCATGCGCGCCGTAGCCCTTGCCGATGTGGAAGGCATAGATTTCCGGGTAGACGGTCAACTCGGTCCGGCGGCTCGGCTTGACGTCGTAGAACGAGGTGATGGCGATCTGCAGCAGATGGGTCGCGCCGATGCCGCCAAGCGCATCGTCGATCACCAGACCGAACCGGTCATGCGGGTTCCAGTTCGGCAAGGCCTGCGCGATCGAAGCCGGCCTGCCGTCGATCTCGACGTCGAACATCTCCGCTTTCAGCAATGTCACGACATGCATTGTTGTCTCCCCTCAATGAGGCGCCGTCCACCGATTCATGCACTCGATCAGAGCAAGGAAGGGCCTCACTGTCATCCTGCCAGGCTTCTTTCCAACAGTGTCGGCGTCGCTTATGTCCTTCAGTTCGGTGAGGCGCGTCCAGCATCGTCTGCCTCTTGATCGCAGGCCCTGTTGGTCAGCGCGATATGGCAGCAGCCAGAGCCGTGGCCTGGCGCCCAGGTGACGTTGTCGAAACGCACGCCGGTCGCCTCGAACAGGCCGCGGTCGAAGGCGCCGGCAATGCGGCAGAGCGCGGCAAGTTTTTCGCCGCCGGCACCGGCCTCGACCCAAGCATCCTTGAGCGGACAGCGCTTCACCTTGAAGGCGATGCGGTCATCACTGCGTTCGACTTCGGTCGGATACATGCGGCCGCCGTCCGGACTGACCGCCAGGAAGGCCTCGCCGATCGCGCGTGCGTCGTTGGCGCCGAAGCCGGCGAAGGCGGCCGCGGCCACTTCCTTGCCGCGCTGTTCGATGGCGTGGATCATGATCGCTTCTGCTCTTTCTGCGCCCAGCTCTCCGGTCAGTTCGTCGAGGAACAGACGGTAGAGATCGGCTCGGTTGCGAAAGGCGGAATCGAGTTCGCGCGACAGTTTTTCGGCTCTGGCTTCGGGGTCGGTCATGTTGGGTCCTGGCTTGTTGTTTGACCATGATCTTGTCCGAAAACCGGTTTCCACTTTTTGCTTCGCTGACCTTCGGTTCGGGATCATGGTCTGGTCCTGTTCAACCTCGGCGCTGCCGCCACCAGTGCCTTGCCGATAGCCGATTGCGGCGCGTCGATGACGGCATGGGCATCGCCGCTCTCGGCAAGCTGGCCAGCTTCGAGGAGGACAACGCGGTGGGCGATCGCCCGGACGACGCCGAGATCATGTGAAATGAAGAGATAGGCGATCTGTTCCTGGCGTTGCAGGTCGAGCAGCAATTCAAGGATCTGCCCACGCACCGAGACGTCGAGCGCCGACACCGCTTCGTCGAGCACGATCAGCGACGGTTTTGTCGCGATGGCGCGAGCAATGGCGACGCGCTGCCGCTGGCCGCCAGAGATTTCGTGGATGGCACGCGGGGCGAGATCAGTCGTCAGCCCGACGCGCTCCAGCAAGGCGGCGATGCGGCGCGGGCGTTCGGCGCGGGAGGCGATGCCATGGATGCGCAAGGGATCGTCGAGCATGCGCGCCACCGTGGCGCGCGGGTTGAAGGCGGCCAGCGGATCCTGGAACACCATCTGCAGGCGGGCGCGGCGCGCTCGCAACGCGGCGCCACCCAAAGCCAGGAAATCATTGCCTTCGAATTCGATACGGCCAGCATCCGATTCGATCAGCCGCAGCACCAGCCGCGCGATCGTCGATTTGCCGCTGCCGGAGGGCCCGGCCAGGGCCAACGTCTCGCCGGGGTCGATGTGAAAGGAGACATCGTCGACGGCGGCGATGGTCTTGCCGCCGCGACGGTAGCGTTTGGTGAGGTTGGAAATCGTGAGCAAGCTCATGCGTTGAGCCCGGCTCGGCTCAGCAGCGGCGCGGCGTCGAGGCCGATATGGGCGTCGAGCAGCGTGCGCGTATAGGCTTGGGTTGGCGCGCCGACGATCTGTGCCGTCGTGCCGAGCTCGAGCAGTTCACCATGACGGAACACGGCAATGCGTTCGGCAAGCTCGGCCGCCAGCGCGATGTCGTGGCTGATGAACAGCAGCGTCATGCCATCCTCAGCCACCAGCCGCCGGATCAAGGCGACGATCTCGGCCTGCACGATGGTGTCGAGCGCGCTGGTCGCCTCGTCGGCGATCAGCAGTTTCGGACTCGCCGCAATGGCGGCGGCGATCGCCACGCGCTGCTTCTGGCCGCCGGAAAGCTGATGCGGGAAGGACTGTAGGGCCGAGTCTGGGTCTGGCAGGCGCACACGTTCGAGCAAGCTTTTTGCCTTCGCGTACGCCTGCGGCCATGTCAGGCCGAGATGCGTGCGCGCCACTTCGGCAATCTGTTTGCCGACTGCCATCACCGGATCGAGGCTGGCGGACGGATCCTGGAAGACGAAGCCGATGTCGCGGCCACCGAGGGGTTTATAGTCTCTAGCAATGGTGGATGGTTGGCGATCCTTCGCGCCCCCCTCTGTCCTGCCGGACATCTCCCCCTCTAGGGGGGAGATTGCGCCCTCATTTCTGGTTTCGCCAATCGCCGAGGATGCAATTGGAGAGCCGGCGGTGGAGCTGCCGATCTCCCCCCTTGAGGGGGAGATGTCCGGTAGGACAGAAGGGGGTGACTTGGCACCAGACGATGGCAAGAACCAGTCAATGCGGCCTTCAATTCTGGCAGACCGCGGCAACAGCCCGGCAATCGCCAATGCCAGCGTGCTCTTGCCCGAACCGCTTTCGCCGATGATGGCCAGGCGTTCACCAGCGACGATATCGAGATTGATGCGTCTCAGCGCCGCCACTTCATTGCCATCGCGGCGGTAGGTCACCGTCAGGTCGCGGAGCGAAGCCAGCGCGGTCACGACAGGCCTCTTCTTACGGCTGTCGTTTCGACGATGCCTTCGCCGGCGAGATAGACGCCCAGTACCGTCAGCACCAGTGCGATCCCCGGGACGATCGACAGGAAGGGCGCGGTGCGTAGCACGGCGCGGCCTTCGGCGATCATGCCGCCCCAGGTGACGCGGTTGGGATCGCCCAGGCCAAGGAAGGACAAGGCTGCTTCGGTGAGGATCGCGGCTGCGACGATCACCGAGGACATCGCCAGCACCGGCGGCAGGGCGTTGGGCAGCACCTCGCGAAAGGCGATCGCCAGCGGATGCATGCCGATGGCGCGGGCGCTGGCAACATAATCGCGTTCGCGAATGGAGAGGACTTCGGCGCGCGCGACACGCGCTGGGCCGGTCCAGGTGCCGAGCGCGATGGCAATCACGACGATGCCGAGCGATGGTCCGACGACGCTGACGAAGGCCAGCGCCAGCAGGAAGCTCGGCACGGTCTGGAAGGCGTCGGTGATGCGCATCAGCACCTCGTCGACGAGGCCACCGGCAAAACCAGCCAGTGTGCCAACGACAGAGCCGACGGCGAGTGCTGCCGCCGCTGCCGCGAGCCCGACGGCCAGCGAGGTGCGGGCGCCGTGGAACAGCTCGGCCAGCACGTCACGGCCGAGCCGGTCGGTGCCGAGCGGCAGCGACCAGTCCTGAAACGGCGGCAGCAGCGCTGGTCCGGCGATGGCTTGCGGGTCGCCGGGAAACAGCAGCGACGCCGACAGCGCCATGGCAATCAGCGCCGTCAGGAGGATCGTACCTGCAACCGCCTCGGGCGTGCTCAGAAAGCGGCGGACGGGACTCATGCGCCGGCCTCGCCGGCACCGACGCGCGGATCGAGAAAGGCATAGGCGATGTCGACGAGCAGGTTGATGACGATGACCAGGACGGCACTGGTGAGAATAATCCCGAGCAGCAATGGGGTGTCCCGCGCGGCCACCGCTTCCTGCGCCAGCCTGCCGAGCCCTGGAACGGAAAAGACGCTCTCGATGACGACACTGCCGCCGAGCATTTGCGCCGATTGCAGGCCGAGCATGGTGACCAGCGGCAGCAGTGCATTGCGGGCGACGTGGGCGAGCACGATGCGACGACGCGACAATCCCTTGGCGCGGGCGGCCAGGACAAAATCCTGCCGCCAGACCTCGGCCATGCCGGCGCGCATCATGCGCAGATAGAGCGCCAGATAGATGAAGCCGAGGGCAGAAACCGGCAAGACGAGGTGAATGGCGATGTCGGTGGCGCGGTCGAGGCCGGTCTTGTCCGAAGCCAGGGTTTCGATGCCGCCGATCGGCAACCAGCGCAGGTCAACGGCAAAGACCACGATCAGCACCAGGCCGAGCCAAAAACCCGGCACGGCATAGAGCGCCAGCGAGCCTATCGACAGGAAGCGGTCGCGGACGCTGCCGGGTCTGGCACCGGCGTAGATGCCGAGTGCCGAGCCCAGACCGAAGGAGAGTGCGGTGGCACTGACCATCAACAGCAGCGTGTTGGGCAACCGCTCGAGGATCACGTCGCGGATCGGCCGGGAGAACGTTACCGATTGGCCGAGATCGAGATGCAGCAGCGCCCAGAGATAGTTGGCCAGCCGCGTCAGCTCTGACTGGTCGAGGCCCCAGCGGTGGCGCAAGAGTTCGATCATGCCGGCGTCGCCGCCGGTCGAGACGATATAGGCGTCGACCGCGTCGCCGGGCGCTGCTTCGAGCAGCAGGAAGGTGCCGATTACGACGATCAGCAGCACGAAGATGCTGCCGACGAGACGACGACGGAGGAGGATGAGGGCGCGGGTCATGGCGGCCTCGATGGCCGAGCGTTGAGGTGATCAGGAGGTGGGACGGAACTCAGCCTTGACCAAATTTCCCTGCTGATTTCGCCGCGAATGTTCATCCGCGTGTCACGATTCCAAATAGGTGTCCGCCCAGTTCGACACCGCCCAGCGCGGGTTGTTGGCGATGTTACCGACCGTGTCACGGGCGACGCTGATGAAGCTCCATTCGGCGACGTTGATCAGCGGCAGGTCGGCGGCCACCTGTTTCTGGAATTCCTTGTAGAGGTCGGTGCGGGCAGCGGTGTCGAGCGTCTCTGAGGCCTTGGCGATGAGGGCATCGAGCGCGTCGTTCTTGTAGCCGCCCTGGTTGGAGAACGGCACGCCGCCGGGAATGCCGCTCTGCACCAGGATGGTGGTCGAGATCGCCGGGTCGCCTCGGAACACCGGCGGGCCGACGGCGAGGTCGAAGGCGTGATCGGTGTAGACGGCCTTGATGTGCGCGGCCGAGTCGTTGTTGACCAGCTGGGCGTCGATGCCGATGGCGGCGAGCGCCTGGCGCAGATAGTCGCCGAACTGCTTGGTCTCGTTGAAATAGGGCGCTGGCAAAAGCTTCAGCGAGAAGCGGTTGCCGTCGGCGCCTTTCTTGTAGCCGGCCTCGTCGAGCAACGCGTTGGCCTTGGCGACGTCCAAGGCATAGGTCGGCACGTCGGCGGTGTAGAATTGCGGGTCGTTCTTGGGCACCGGACCGGTGGCGGTGGCGGCATAGCCGAGGAACACCGTCTTGACGACGAAATCCTTGTCGATGGCATGCGCGATCGCCTGGCGCACCTTGAGGTCGGCCAGCTCCTTGCGGCGGTGGTTGATCTCGACGACGAGTTGATAGGTCAGCCCCTCATAGCCCTTGGAGATCACCTTGAGGCCCGGCACCTTGGAGATGCGGTCGAGATCGGCCAGCGGCACGGCGGAAAAGGCCGCGAGCTGGATCTCCTCGGCTTCCAGTGCGCTTGCGGCCGACGTGCGGTCGGGCAGCACCTGATAGATGATTTCGTCGAGATAGGGCTCGTCCTTGCCCCAGTAATCCGTGTTCTTCGTCAGCCGGTAATATTGGCCGGCCTTGTATTCGCCGAACTTGAACGGCCCGGTGCCGATGGGCGCGTTGTTGGCCGGATTGTCCTCGATCTTGCCCACCTCGTAGATGTGCTTCGGCACCACGCTGCTCAGTGCCGGCAGCGCGTTGCGGATCAGCTGGAACGGGGTCGGCTTGGCGAATTTGAACACGGCGGTGAGATCATCCGGCGTATCGACGGCGGCGAGGTCCTTGAACACGGTGCGGCCGAGATTCTGCAGCGGCTTCCAGATCTGCAGCGCCGAGAAGGCGACATCGGCAGAGGTGAACGGCTTGCCGTCATGCCATTTGACGCCATCGCGCAGTTTGAACGTCACGGAGAGCCCGTCGGCAGCGCCTTCCCAGCTAACGGCCAGCCGTGGCGCAAGCCCGTCCTTGCCATCGAAGGAGGCTTCGGCCAGTGTTTCGACGATCTTGCTGGAGATGAAGAAGACGCCGTTGGAGGCGACGATCGCCGGGTTGAGGTTGCGCGGCTCCGAATCGGCGGCAAGCACCAGGCGCCCACCCTTCTTCGGCGTCTGCGCCCAGCCGAGTGTCGGCATGGCCGTGGAGGCCAGCAGCATTGCCGAGCCGGCAAGCATCGTGCGTCTGGAAATCGTGAAACCTGACATGATCGAACTCCGTCCTCTCCGCGACCCGGCCGGTGCGCCAACACCCCTCGAACGCCGGTGAGCCCGCCAGCATCCTTGCGGTGGCGATTATGAGCCTTGCCGAGGGTTTCGCCAGAGACGGAATTGGCGCATCCTCGCTTGGCTTTGAAATTTTCGTCCGCTGGACCAGTTTAGAGGAAGCGGTTCAATCCGGTCGACTCTGGTAGGACCAGATCAGCGGGAGATGTGACGAATGACGACTTGGTGACCGTATAGCGGGGCTATTTCGCGTATTTCTGGCTAGACCAGAGTGAGCAAAATGGTGCAGATTTGATCCACAGCCAAGGGATCGGGAGCAAATAGCCGGCGATCTCAGGCAATTCAGGGAGAGAGAGATGAACATTGCTCCGGGCAAGAGTGCCGTCAGCAATATCCCGTTCGACCAGGCAAGGGTCGACCGGCTGATGGAGGAGGCCGGCATCGATGTGCTGCTCGCGACCTCCAAGCACAACACGCAGTATCTGCTTGGAGGCTACAAATTCATCTTCTTTGCCGCCATGGATGCGATCGGTCACAGCCGCTATCTGCCTGTCGTCATCTATGAGAAGGGCGGACCGGACCATGCCGCCTATATCGGCAACCGCATGGAAGGCGCCGAGCACCAGAACAACCCGTTCTGGACACCGACGCTGCACGCCGCCTGCTGGGGCACACTCGATGCCGCCAATCTTGCCGTCGAGCATTTGCAGAAGATTGGCAAGTCGGACGCCCGCATCGGCATCGAGCCGAGCTTCCTGCCGTCGGACGCCTACACGCTGATCCGCAAGGCGCTGCCGGACGCCAAACTGATCGATGCGACAGCCATGCTGGAGAGCATGCGTGCCATCAAGACCGATGCCGAGTTGGAGAAGCTGCGCACGGCTTCCGAACTGATCACCGATTCCATGCTGGCGACCATTGCCTGGGCAGGCGAAGGCACGACCAAGACCGAGATCATCGAGCAGCTTCGGCGCGAGGAAACCAATCGCGGCGCGCATTTCGAATATTGCCTGCTGACGCTGGGCTCCAGCCACAACCGCGCCGCCTCACCGCAAGCATGGAAGAAGGGCGAGGTGCTGTCGATCGATTCCGGCGGCAACTATCACGGCTATATCGGTGACCTCTGCAGGATGGGCATTCTGGGCGAACCGGATGCCGAACTCGAAGACCTGCTGGCCGAGGTCGAGACGGTGCAGCAGGCGGCATTCTCCAAGGTCAAGGCGGGCACGCTGGGCGGCGACATGATTTCCCATGCCGAGGGCGTGCTGAAGGCGTCGAAGGTCGCGGCCTATACGGATTTCTTCGCCCACGGCATGGGGCTGATCACGCATGAAACGCCGTTCCTGATGACCAACCATCCGGTGACCTATGAGGGCACTTATGCGGCCAAGCCGCTGGAAAAAAACATGGTGCTGTCGGTCGAGACGACGATGCTGCACCCGACGCGGGGCTTCATCAAGCTGGAGGATACGGTTGCCGTGACTGACACTGGCTATATGATGTTCGGCGACCGGGGCCGGGGGTGGAATAGAGGTGGGGCGTCATAGATGCTGGTTTGACCGTCTGAGCAATCGCTAAGATGGATCGGGAAGCGCCAACGCAAGTCTTTCTCGACGCATGCCACCAGATTTCTTCTCGGCTCGAACCTGTTGGATTTCGCTTTGCAAAAAGCGGTCCTCATGCAAGTCGCCGAACCGGCGACTGGATATTCAAGATTTCCTTTCAGTCAAACTATCTGAATGTCGGTGGAGAGTATGTCGAACTCGTCGTGCATGCGTCGGTCCACAACAAGGTAATAAGGGAATGGGACGAACGCAGCGGTTGGCCGGCCAATGCCAGCAACTGGGTCGCGGGTGGACAGCTTGGCAATTTGCGAACCCCGCATCACTGGCAGACATGGAACATCGCAAACCCGCTTACCCGTCAGGCTGAAATCGCGAACATCGTTGCCAACATTCAGACGACTGTCCTGCCATTCTTCGAGCGTTTTGGTGCTCCACGCAAACTAGCTGAACAGCTCGCGCATTCTGAAATCCCAGGTTTCATGTTCCCACAAAATTCTGTTCGGTTTGTATTCTGGCAACTTGGTTCAGAGGCAGCGGAAAACTGTATGTCCTACTGGGTGGCGCGCCTACAATCGTCGGATGCTTTCCGATCAGAACGCGACGTCCCCACTCTGCCAAATAGGCTCGCTTCGGGAAGCGATGCCAACAACCTGGCAAGGGTCGCTCGTGCGATGAAGATTGGTCTCAGCCTCTGACGTTAGTCCTTCCCGCCCGGCGGCAGCAACCTGAAATCCGGCAGCTCGCGCAGCACCAGTTCTGGCCCGGCCGGCGAATAGACGACGAAAAGCTGCATTGGCCCATCGCCGGTGTTGAGCGTCGAATGGAAACGGCTTTCCGGCACATAGATGGTGCAGCCGGGGCCGACCTTCTCGACCACCGGATTGCCCTTTTCGTCCTCGACCATCTGCTCGCCGTTGCCTGAGATGACGAAGATGATTTCCTCGGCGCCCGGATGATTGTGGCGCGTGTGGCCCTTGCCGGAGGGCAGGTCGACGACACCGCCGGAAAAGCGTGTCGCGCCATTCACTTCGGGCGCTACGGTCAGCGCCAGCCTGCCCCAGTCGAAACCGAAGGCGCTGACGTCCTTCGGATAGACAAACATTTTGCTCTTGTCGCTCATCGTCTCATCCCTTCTTTTTCTTCGGCATGGTCTTCTCGCCACCGAGCGTGACGGCCTTGAAATCCGCCGTCTGTTTGGCGATCGCCGCTTCCGCGGGCAGCCGTTCCATCGAGCTTGCGCCATAGAAGCCGTGCAGGCCCTTGCAGCGGTCGAGGATATAGCGCGCGTCATCCGGCATCGAGATCGGCCCGCCATGGCAAAGCAGGATGACATCCTTGCGCACCGAACGCGCCGCATCGGCGATGGCGTCGATCTCGACAACGCAGTCGTCAAGCGACTTGGCCGAGGTGGCGCCGATCGAGCCGCCGGTCGTCACCCCCATATGGGCGACGACGATGTCGGCGCCGGCTTTTGTCATGGCGCGAGCCTCGTCGGGATTGAACACATAGGGGGTGGTCAGAAGGTCAAGCTTGTTCGCCTCGGCGATCATGTCGACCTCGAGCCCGAAGCCCATGCCGGTTTCCTCGAAACTGCGCCGCATGTTGCCGTCGAACAGGCCGATGGTGGGAAAATTCTGCACGCCGGAGAAGCCCATCGTCTTCAGTTCGGCCAGCAGCAGCGGCATGATGACGAACGGGTCGGTGCCGTTGACGCCGGCGAGCACCGGCGTCTTCTTGACCACCGGCAGCACCTCATAAGCCATTTCCTTGACGATCTCGTTGGCATTGCCATAGGCGAGCAGTCCGGCGGCCGAGCCACGCCCTGCCATGCGGTAACGGCCGGAATTGTAGATGATGATGAGGTCGATGCCGCCGGCTTCCTCGGCCTTGGCCGACAGGCCGGTGCCGGCGCCGCCGCCGACGATCGGCACGCCCTTGTCGATCATTCCCCTGAATTTCTTCAGTACGTCCTTGCGCGGTATGGCGGGCATGTCTTGAATCTCTCACTGTCTGGCGATGTCGAGAAAAGCCGCAACCGCGGCCTTGGCGAATTCGGGGTCGTTGATGTGCAGCGCCAGGCGCGTCACGCGGCGCATGTCGTTCGGCTGGATGGTGCGCTCGATGGCTTCGAACAGAACGGCATCGGCCTCTGGATCGAAGAAAGCACCGCCTTCGATGTCGAGCGCCGAGATGCCTTTTTCCGGAATCAGAAAATGCACCGGCCCCTGGCAGAGGGCGAGCCTGGCGCCGATCCATTCGCCGATCGCGCGGCATTCCTGTGCCGTGGTGCGCATCAGGGTGACGTTCGGATTGTGCTCGTACACCAGTCGTCCGCGATAGTGCTCCGGGATGGTCGAAGGCGCCCAGAAGTTGACCATGTCCAGCGCGCCGACCGAGCCGACATAGGGCAGCCCGGTGCGGGCGATCGCGCCGAAACGATCCTCCGTCGCCGGCAGCACGCCGCCGAGCAGGAGGTCGCAGACCTCGGTCGTGGTGATGTCGATGACCCCGGACAGCAGGCCGCTGTCGGCCAGCTTTTCCATGCTGCGGCCGCCGGTGCCGGTGGCGTGGAAGACCATGCAGTCATAGGTGGAGCGAAGCTGGTCGGCGATGGCGGTCACGCAAGGCGTGGTGACGCCGAACATGGTGAGGCCGATCGACGGTTTGCCGTCGGCCGGCGGCGCCGGCCTGGCCGCCATGCCTGATATGGCCTGGGCGGCGTTGTGCAAGACGACATGGGAAAGCCGGTTCAGCCCGGCCATGTCGGTCACCGATGGCATCATGACGATGTCGGAGACATCGACATAGGGAGCGGTGTCGCCGGAGGCGAGCGTCGAGACCATGATCTTGGGCAGGCCGAGCGGCAGGGCACGCATGCCCGACGTGATGATCGAGGTGCCGCCGCCGCCGCCAATGCCGATCATGGCGGCGATGTCGTTTCGCGATTGGACAAAGCGGGCGAAGGCGACGCCCATGGCGGCAACCGCGGCGCCACGGTCATTGCCGCCGAGCACCGCGTCACGACCGCCGGGGTGATGGCCGGCAACGTCCTTCGCCGAGATGTCCACCGCGATGGTTGCGTCACGCGTCCCGACATCGACGCGCGAAACGATGGCGCCCGTGGCGGCGATCGCATCCGCCAGGAAGGCGAGTTCCTCGCCCTTGGTGTCCGCCGTGCCCACGACATAGATGCGCTTCATTGCGTTCCCCGATCCAGGAAGGCGCAATGCTGCGCCCCACCGCTCATTGCCAGGCCGCTCGACGATGCGAAGGTCATTGCAAATTTTTGAGACGCGCGTATCGTATTGACATGGATGTCTCACGTCAACAATCCCCAGCAAGCGAAGACGCCGAGCGGGGAAGCGGCCCAGCCGTCGAGCGTGGACCGCGCGCGCGCACGAAACGGCTGATGCTGGAGACGGCGACAAGGCTGATGCAGGCGGGCGTCACGCCGTCGGTCAGCGAGGTTGCCGAAGCAGCGGAAGTCTCGCGCGCCACGGCCTATCGCTATTTCCCCAGCCAGACAGCCCTGGTCCACGCGGTGGTCGACGAAGGGCTAGGCCCGATACTCGAGTGGCGATCCGATTCGTCCGATGCCGAACGCCGCGTGGCGGAGTTGATAGACAGCGCGATGCCGCGCATCGAGGCCTTCGAGGCAACGTTCAAGGCAGCGCTGAAATTGTCGCTGGACCAATGGGGGCGCGGGCAGGCAGGCACACTGGGCGGCGAGCCACCCTTCACCCGTGGCCATCGCATGGACCTGCTGGAGGATGCGCTTGCGCCACTGAGGGGCGAGCTGCCGCCGCGCGAATTCGAGCGCCTGGCGCAGGCGCTGTCGCTGATTTTCGGCGTCGAACTGCTGATTGTGCTGAAGGACATCTGGGGCCTGGACAGCGGCAAGACCCTGGCCGTCGCCCGGTGGGCGGCCTCAGCGCTGGTGCGCCAGGCGCGACTCCGGGCGCCATCCTGACCAGGGGTGGTGGCGGCGTGAGTTGGGCATGGAGGAGGGCTGGACGAAGGCGGATGCAGGATATGAGACTTCTCCCGACGCGGACCGGATTGGGGGGTCGTCGAGGGCAATCCGGGGCGGTCGCCGCGGTAGCTCGGGGCGAATCTGGTTCGACCAGATTTGAAGGTCGGCGATTTCAGTGATTTTGGGGATTGGCGTTTTGCGAACGGGATGAAGGTGGAGAATTGCCAAAAATGAAGGAAATACCGACATATAGCGGACGTTTTCAGCTTATTTTGGTGACGGCAAATTTTAAGAAAGCGCTTGACGAGCATCTTAAATTGGTAATACCAGATTAGGAAAGAAAAGGCGGATCGGGAATGACAGCCGCAGTCCATTTCGGCAGGGCGAGGAGGATCACACGGATGGCGCGTGTTCCGTCCGCACGAGGTGGCGCATCGTGACGCAGACGTCGCCTCGCGCCAGTGCCGGCAAGGGGATTGCGCTGCGCCTCGATGGGCTCAGCAAAGCCTATGGATCCGTGCGCGCCATCAACGACCTGAGCTTCGCCGTCGACGAAGGCCGCTTCTTCGTACTCTTCGGGCCGAGCTCGGTTGGCAAGACGACGACGCTGCGCACTATCGCCGGCCTCGTCCAGGCCGACTCCGGCACGCTTGAGATCGGCGGCCGCGACATGACCCATGCGCCGATCGCCGGCCGCGGCATCTCGATGGTCTTCCAGTCTTTCGCGCTTTACCCCCACCTCACGGTCTACGACAATCTCGCCTATCCGCTGCGCGAGGAGAAAGCCGCGCGCGCCGAGATCGACAAGCGGGTGAAAGAGACCGCCGAGATCCTGAAGCTGACACACCGCCTGAAGGCCAAGCCGGCAACCCTGTCCGGCGGAGAGCAGCAGCGCGTCGCGCTCGGCCGCTCCCTGATCCGCCGGCCAAAGATTCTTCTCCTCGATGAGCCGCTCACCAATCTCGACGCCAAGCTTCGGCACGAGACGCGCGCCGAGCTGAAGCGGCTGCACCGCCAGTTCGGCATGACCGTGATCTATGCCACGCCCGACGAGCTCGAGGCTCTCTCGATGGGCGAGACGATCGCCGTCATGCGCGATGGCGGCATCGTCCAGATCGGCACGCCGGACGAGCTTTACGAGCAGCCGATCCATACCTATGTCGCCAGCAAGATCGGCTCGCCGCACATGAATCTGTTCGCGGCCTCGGTGCGCGCCGACACCAGGTCTTTCGACACGCCGCTCGGGACTCTGGTTCCGGCGACGGCGCCAAAGACTGCCGATGCCGGCGAGGCCGCGCTGATCGGCATTCGCCCGAGCGACATTCGGCTCGCCGCCAAGGGCGAAGCCGGGGTTGCCTCGAAAGTGCATCTGGTCGAACCGCTCGGCGACATCACGATCGTCTCGGTCGAGGCCGGCGGCGAGATGTTGCGCATGGTGCTGCCGGAAGCGATCGCCGCCAGCATCAGGACCGGCGATTCGGCATCGATCGCCATCGATAACAGGAAAATCCACGTCTTCCGCGCCGTGAGCGGCCAGGCAATGACCTGACGCGAACGGCGAGAAGCAATCCGGTTAACCAAGGGAGGAAACGCGAATGACGGCGATGACCAAAGTGAAAGGGCTAGCGACAGCCGCAAGCTTCGCTGCCACGCTACTGGTGGGAGGCGTGACCTATGCCTCTGCCGAAGAAGTGACGTTGACGATGGCGGTGCCGGATTGGCCCCCGACCCGCATTATGAAGAAGTTCTTCGACGAGCAGTACAAGCCCAAGTCTGGCAATACCGTGAAGCTCGATGTCGACTTCATTCCGTGGCCGGATTTCTACACCCGCGTCAACGCCTCGTTGACCTCGGGCGAAAAGAAGTACAACTTCATCGTGTCGGACTCGCAGTGGCTGGGCGCCTTCGTCGAAGGCGGCTACTTCCGCAAGATCAACGATCTCATCGATGCCGACCCGGAACTCAAGGCGACGATGGAGTCGATGCATCCCGCCGTGCTCAACGCCTACTCGACCTATCCCAACAGCACGCCGAACTACTACGGCTTCCCGCAGTTCCCGGACGTGCTGGTCACCTACGGCCGCAAGGACGTGCTCTGCAACGACGACGAGCAGGCCGCCTTCAAGGCGAAGTACAATGAGAAGCTGCCCTGCACCGGCGAAGAAATCGACGCCATGGACTGGAACACGTTCGAGCATGTTGGCGAATTCTTCCAGCGCAAGAAGGGCGACAAGCTCGCCGGCCAGGTGCTGGATGACGATTTCTACGGCATCGCCTATCAGGCAGGCAAAGGCTACGACTTCTCGACGAGCTCGGTCCACACGTTCGTCTGGGAGCATGGCGGCGGCATCTGGGATGAAACCAAGGCCCCGACCGGACATGCCGAAGGCGTCGTAAACTCCCCGAAGTCCATCGAGGGCATGGAGCATTTCCTCAAATTGCTGAAGTACATGCCGCCGGTGGTCAAGACCGGCACCATGGACATCTTCGTCTCGGACCAGTTGTTCCGTGAAGGCAAGGTGGCCATGAACATCGACTGGATCGGTCTCGGCGAAGCCTCGCTCGATCCCAAGACGTCGAAGGTTGCCGACAAGCTGGTGTTCGGATTGGCGCCAGGCCTGCGCGGCCCCGACGGCAAGGTGAATCGTACGTCACAGATCGGCGGACAGCCTTTCGTTCTCACCACCTGGACGACGCCTGAGCAAATCAAGGAAGCGGTGGGCTTCGTGAAGTGGTGGCTCTCGCCCGATATCCAGCACCAGTTCGCCGCCGGCGGCGGCCAGTCCGCGATCAAGTCGGTCTACAGCGATCCGAAATACGTGACCTATCGTCCGTGGGACCGCGCCTGGGCGAACTCGCTCGACTGGCAGAAGGACATGTGGCACGTGCCGCAGTTCTTCGAACTGCTCACCCAGCAGCAGGACCAGTACGACCTAGCCATCACTGGCAAGCAGGACGCCAAGACCACCCTGGATAACATCGCCAAGTTCCAGGAGGACCTCCTGAAGAACGCTGGCCTTATCCAGTAACCTTCCGACATAGCTGCGGGGAGCGGGCAAAAGCCGCTCCCCATCATTGCCACGTCAGGCGCTCCATATTTCGGACTCCCATGACCGCTGTTTCAAGCACGCTGCTGACACCACGCCTTACCGCGGTTGTTGCCCACAACTGGAAACTCGCCATCGCTGTCGCTGTCGTCGTGTCGGCCATATCAATGGCGGGCTTGCCGGCGGCTGTCTCCTTCTGGGTGGTGGGCGCCGCGGCGGCGTTGGTCGCGGCCGCATTTACCGTCAACGCGTATCGCCGCCACTACTTCGGCGCCCTGCTGGTCGCTCCGGCAATCGCCGTTCTGTTTGTGATGAATATCTTCCCCCTGCTGTGGTCGCTGGGCCTTTCGTTCTTCGCCTACCAGGCAAACCAGCAGACGATCCGCTTCGTCGGACTCGGGAACTACGTCCGGATCCTTACCAACGATCTCGCTGCTCACGCGACTTGGGGCGCGCTGATCAATACCGCCATGTTCGTCGTGTTCACCGTCTCCGCGCAGATGATCGTCGGCTTTCTGCTGGCCATCCTGTTCGCCAAGCAATTTCCGCTGCGCAAGTATTTGTTGATCCTGGTGCTGACACCGATGATGCTTTCGGTTGTCGCCTCTGGCGTGTTCTTCACCTACTACTATGACCCGACATTCGGGATTCTCAGCTACGTCATCAATTCCATCTCCGGCAACCAGTTCATCCTGATGAGCAACAAAGTCGGTGCCGTGGCGGGAATCGTTTTCGCCGACGCATGGATGTGGTCGCCCTTCGTCATGCTCCTTGTGCTGGCGGGCCTCGTCTCGGTGCCGAAATACCTTTACGAGGCCGCTGCCATCGACCGTATTTCCAGCTGGCGGCAATTCTGGATGATCACCTTCCCCTACATCCGCGGCCTTCTGATGTTGGCCCTTCTCTTCCGCACCATCGAGGCATTCAAGCTGGCGGATCTCGTCATCCTCCTCACCAAGGGCGGCAACGACACACTGACGATCTCCTATCACTTGATCCGCATCGCCAACGAGCAGAACAAGACGAGTGAGGGCGCGGCGATCTCCTAT
Organism: Mesorhizobium kowhaii; assembly: GCF_003253745.1. Lineage (GTDB taxonomy): Bacteria > Pseudomonadota > Alphaproteobacteria > Rhizobiales > Rhizobiaceae > Mesorhizobium > Mesorhizobium kowhaii. The sequence continues at coordinate 295,242 of NZ_MZXV01000080.1, read as the reverse complement.
CTGATGCTGTTCATGGTGATCGTTCTCACCAACCTCTACCTGTACCTCGCAAACCGCCGTACGCAGGGAGCCTGACCCGTGGCCGAATCGATATTGGGAAAGCTCGGCTTCGGCAGGGCCAGCGGAGTAGACAAGGCCGGCTGGGGGCGGACGCTCGCCGTGGCCGTCGTCGCCTTTATCTATTTTCTGCCGGTGCTGTTCATCATATTCACCGCCTTCAAACCGCAGGGCGACGCGCTCCTGGTGCCTCCGACGCTGTCGCCCACGTCGCTGTTCGGCTTGATTCCGGACCATTTTGTGTTCAAGCCCACGCTCGAAAATTTTGGGTCCGTCTTTTCCCGCTCGATGACGCCGGACGGTGCCCCGGAAGCGACAGGATTCGACCGTTATTTCTTCAACTCGATCTTCATCGCCTCGGCGTCGGTGCTGCTGGCGCTGGTCATCGGCACCCTGGCGGCCTTCGGCTTCTCGCGCTATCCGCTGAAAGGCAATGACACCTACCTGTTCATCATCCTGACCACGCGCATGCTGCCGGCGATTGTGGTGATCATTCCGGTGATCCTGATGTTCCGCGTAGTGGGCCTGTCGGGCTCGTATCTCGGCATCATCATGCTCTACACCGCCTTCAACCTGGCCTTCACCATCTGGATGATGAAGAGCTTCTTCGATGAATTGTCGCCAGACGTCGAGGATGCCGCCCGCATCGACGGATCGTCCGGAATGCGGGTGTTCTTCAAGATTTGCCTGCCCCAGGTCATTGCCGGGCTCGCCGCCACGTTCGTGTTCGGCCTGATCCTCACCTGGAACGAGTTCCTCTTCGCCCTGTTGCTCTCGGGGCCCGACACGAGGACGGTCCCGGTCGCCATGAACCAGGCCGTGTCGTCGGGTGGACGCGGCACCGACTGGACTTTGCTTGCCGCCATCGAAACCCTGTTCCTCGTCCCAGTCTTCCTGGTCACCTTCTTCTTGCAAAACCATCTGTTGCGCGGCGTTACCTTCGGCACCGTGAAGCGCTGAGATGTCAACCATCGAACTCCGCAAAGTCACCAAGCGTTTCGGCTCCTTCACCGCGGTCAAGGACGTTGACCTGTCGGTGGCCGCCGGTGAGGTCGTCTGCCTTCTCGGCCCGTCCGGCTGTGGCAAGACGACGACCCTGCGCGTCATCGCCGGGCTGGAAAGCGTCACTGACGGCGAGGTCGTCATCGCCGGCAAGGTGATGAACAACCTGCCGCCCGAAAAGCGCGACATCGCCATGGTGTTCCAGTTCTACGCGCTCTACCCGTCGGCATCGGTCGGCGAGAACATCGCCTTCCCGCTCTATCATGACGGCATTTCCAGGGCTGAGCGGACTGCCCGCGTCAACCGCGTCGCCGCGATCCTCCACTTGGAGCACGTTCTCGACCGGCTGCCGAACCAGATATCCGAGGGCGAAAAGCAGCGCGCCGCCATGGCCCGCGCCATCGTCCGCGACCCCAATTGCTTCCTCTTCGACGAGCCCTTGTCGCGTCTCGATGTCGAACTGCGCCAGAGCATGCGTGGCCAGATCAAGGAAGTGCTGCAGGGCCTCTCCAAAGCGACCGTGATCGTGACCCATGACCAGCTCGAAGCGCTCACCATGGCCGACCGCATCGCCATCATGAAGGACGGCCTGATCGAGCAAGTCGGCTCACCGCACGAGGTTTTTGCCAAGCCCGCCAATGCTTTCGTGGCGAGCTTCATCGGCACGCCGCAGATGAATCTTCTCGAGGCCGACCTCAAGACCTTCGCCGATGGCACGGCGGAGATGGCCGTGGCCGGCATTAATCTGGCGATCCGCACGGACGCGGCGGTCGCGCGCCTGCAGCCCGGCAAGGTGACGATCGGTGTCCGCCCCCGCGCCTTCACCGCGACCGATACGGGGGACCGTGGCACCATCTCCGCCCGGGCCGAGCTCATCGAGCCCATGGGCGCCGAAACCCTTATTCATGCCCGCACGGCGGCAGGCGCCGACATCCGCGTCGTGGTGACGAGAAGCCAGCGGGTCAAGGTCGGCGAGGCGCTGAATCTACGCCCCGATCCCAGGCAAACCCATGTCTTCGATGGCGCCGGAAAGGCGGTGCGGTCATGAGCGACAGTTCTTCCGGCATGAGCCGGGCCGGCGCGTACTGCCTCGAGGTCTTCATCATTGGCCTCGGCGTCATGGCGCTGGTGCTGATCTTCCAACCCTTTTCCATCGGCCTGTACGCGGTCGGCAGCGGTCTCGTGGTGCTTGCCGGACTCATCAACAACCTGCTGCCGTTGGCCCAGCCGGGCGTCAAGGTGCGCAGTGTGGTGACCGTAGCGCTGGTCGTGGCGCTGGTCTTCTGCATTGCGCTGCTGGTTTCGATCACGGCGGCGCATCTCTACGGCGTCTTCTTCCTCAATCCACCGGACCCCAACACTCTCGCCGGCAAGGCGCAGCTCGCCACGCCGCCTTTCTACAAGCAGGCTTTCGTGTGGGAAATCGCCGCCGCGGCGGTGATTCTCGCGCTGGTCGTCACCGCTCTCAACAAGACAGCGCGATGATCAGCAGCTGACGCTATCCGGCAGGTCGCGCTCGCGCCGGTCCGCGACGGTCGGTGTGCGTCGCCCTCTCAACTCTCACGCCGTCATCCTCCGGCTTGACCGGAGGACCCGATGCCGAGATCAAGGACCGCGTCGACCGCGCCGCCCGCACGCTGCGGATCGAACATTTGCTCGACCGCAAGACCGACCGGCTTTCGGGCGGCCGAGATGCAGCGCGTCTCCATCGGCCGCGCCATCGTGCGCAAGCCGCGCGTGTTCCTGATGGACGAACCGCTGTCGGCGCTCGATGCCAAACTGCGCGAGGCGCTGCGCACTGAACTCAAGAAACTGCAGATGCAGCTTGGCGCCACCTTCCTGTTCGTTACCCACGACCAGATCGAGGCGATGTCGATGGGCGACAAGGTCGGCGTGCTCAACCATGGCCGCATCGTCCAGACCGGCACGCCGCACGAGATCTACAACAATCCGCGCGACACCTATGTCGCGAGCTTCGTCGGTTCGCCGCCGATGAACCTGATCGACGGCAAGCTCGTCAACGGCCGCGCGGTGATGGTGCCGCTGAACTTCGAACTGCCTTTTTCAGGGGGAGCCAAGGAGGGCGCGGCGGCTGATGGTCGCCCGCTCGTCTTCGGCATTCGTCCCGAGGATGTCTATCTTGAGAGTGGCGCGCCGGTCGAGGCGCGTGTCCACGATGTCGAGAACCATGGCGTCGAGAAGATCCTGACGCTGCGCGTCGGCGATGCAATGCTGCGCGCCACGGTGCCGGCGAGGACCGATGTCGCCATCGAGCAGCCGGTGCGCTTTGCCTGGAACCCGGACAAGGTGGTGCTGTTCGACAAGGGCAGCGGCGTCAATTTGCGCCACGCGGGGTGAGAACGCGCTGCTTCGGCGCCGCCGACGCGCGCAACGAGGCATCGGCTCAGCCGGGCTGGCGGATATCAGCCTGTTCTTCGGCGCGAAGGTGGCTGGGCGCCGAGCCGATGACGCGCTTGAAGGCACGGCTGAAGGCGGCATCCGATTCATAGCCGAGACGCGCGGCAACGACGGAGATCTTCATCCGGTCGCGGACCAGCCACTGTCTCGCCTGGTGCATTCTGACCTGGGTAACGTATTTTGCCGGCGTTTCTCCAACGATGGTGGCGAACCGCTCGGCAAATCCCGATCGCGAGGCGCCCATCATCCTGGCCAGCGACTCGACCGTCCAGTCGTGGTTCGGTTCGAGATGGATGGCGGCCAGCACGCGCCCGATCTCGCGGTCCCTGACCGCCGCGATCCAGCCGGACGAGTCGCCGCAGCCGCGTTCGACCCAGGAGCGGATGACGGTGGCGGCAAGCACGTCAGCCAGCCGTGCCAGAATGCCGCCGGAGCCAACACGCTCCATCGTCACTTCGCGTGCCATCGAGTCCAGCAGATGCGGAATGCCCGGCTCATAGGCTTCCAATTCATGCGTGCGCATCACGTCCGGCATCATGCCGAGCAGGGGATGCAGGCCATCGAGGTTGAAATACATGCTGGCGCAGAACAGCAGCGTTCCTGGTTGGCAATCCTTGTCGCACATCTCTGCGTTCGACGTGCAGTAGACGTCCTTGCAGACCTCTTCGAGTTCGTAACCATGGATCGGCCAGGCCTGGGCGCCGGGCTCGCTGGCCAGCACATGGGCCGCACCGCGCGGCAGCAGCACCGCATCGCCGGCATTGAGTTGCACCCATTCGCCGGACGGCTGCATCAGCCAGCAGCCTCTACGGCCGATGAAATGGAACCGCGCCGCCGGATGGGCCGGAAACTGGATGCCCCAGGGCTCCTTCAGTTCGCAGCGGCCATATTCGACGCCATCGAGACGCAGCCCGCGCAAGATGTCTGTCAGTGGATCGCCGGTGATCGGGATTTTGGACGAATGGTCAAACATAATGGGGTTTCTAGCATGGAAACTCCAGGCGGTCACTCCCTATGTTGCACTGCAGCCAGATGCTGCGCTGCAAACAGGATCGGAGACCGGCCACATAGCCAAGCCGCGATGGCAAGGCATGTAGCGGGTGGAGCCCCGAGTCGGTCGTTCCCTATTTGGCGCCGCAAACAGATCGGAGACTGACCATGGCCGAACCCGCGACAGGCGTCATCGACGCCACACTTCTGAACCCCGCAGACTCCGATGAGCGAACCGAACCGGCATGGGGCGCCGTGGTCTCGCTTGCGCTTGGGGTTTTCGGCCTCGTCACCGCCGAATTCCTGCCCGCGAGCCTGCTGACGCCAATGGCGCGCGACCTCGGCGTCACCGAAGGCGTGGCCGGACAAGCGGTAACGGCGACCGCGATCGTCGGCGCCATTGCCGCGCCCACCATGGCCATCATCACCAGGCGCATGGACCGCAGGCTGGTGATGTGGATGCTGACGGTGTTCCTGATCCTGTCGAACCTTCTTGCCACCTTTGCCTCATCGCTTACCGTGCTTCTGTTAGCCCGCGTCGTGCTCGGCGTCGCGCTCGGCGGATTCTGGGCGATGTCGGCGGCGATGGCGCTTAGGCTGGTGCCGATGCGGCTGATGCCGCGCGCCATGTCGATCATCCTGACCGGCGTTTCGGTGGCGACGGTCTGCGCGGCGCCGATCGGCGCCTATGTCGGCGACATCTGGGGCTGGCGCACCGCCTTCATGATCGCCACCGTCGTCGGCGCCCTGGCGCTGCTGGTGCAGGTGGCCACCATTCCGAAATTGCCGCCCGTGGGCGTGGCAAGCTTCCGCACCTTGCTCGATGTGCTCGAGCGTCCCTCCATCAGGGTGGCGCTGCTGGTCGTGCTGCTGGTCGCGTCGGGACACTTTGCCGGCTTCACCTATGTCCGCCCCTTCCTCGAGAAGGTCCCGGTGCTCGACATCGAGACGATCTCGCTGGTGCTGCTGGCCTATGGCGTTGGCGGCTTCTTTGGCAATGTCGCAGGCGGCATCCTGGCCGAACGCAACCTCAAGGCAGCTGTTGCGCTGGCGCCTTTGCTGATTGCCGTGGCGGCTGCCTCGATGCTGGTTTTCGGCGCCTCGCACACGATCGCCGCCGCCGCCGTTGCGGTCTGGGGCTTTGCCTTCGGCGCGGTGCCGGTCGGGCTGCAGAGCTGGCTGGTGCGGGCCGCACCCGATCAGGCCGAAAGCGCCGGCGGCCTGATGGTGGCGACATTCCAGGTGGCGATTGCCCTGGGCGCTGTCTTCGGTGGCCTGTTGGTCGATCATGCCGGCGTGGCCAGCGCCTTCGCCTATTGCGGCACGGCAACCTTGCTGGCGGCTATCGTGGTGTTCCTGCGCGGCCCGAAGCCAGCCGAGTAGCCGTCGGACTCACCATTTGGGGATAACATCCCTGACCCCAAGCATCGACCCGACAACCATCATGGTTTTCGGGTCGGCGCCGTTATGTGGCAGCGACAAACGAACCTTGCCAACGCAACCGAAGCGACAGGCTATAGGTTCAGACTGCGCGGCCATCGAAGTCGAAGACCGGCAAGGTCGAAGGGTCAAAATCCGCAACGCAATGCATGTTGACGTAGGCAATGTGTTCAAGGCCTTCGCCGACATCCTCCGCGAAGGGGTGGATTCCGCAGACACGGCAGAAGCGGTGCGCGATGGCACGGTTGCCGAAGGTGTAGGTGCCGAGATCATCGCCCCAGGCCAGAACCTGCAAGGTTTCATGCGGGATGGCACACAACAGGGCACCCTTGCGCGAGCAGATCGAGCAATTGCACCGCACGGCGCCGGTCAGCTCGGCTTCGAACTCGAAGGCGACCTTGCCGCAGTGACAGCTGCCTTTGTAGAGCATCGGATTTTTCCTCGAATTCGACAGGGTGCAAAACCGCCTGCGCCGGGTTAAGTCTCGGCAGGCCAGGTGCTGGCCGCTACCTTCAAGACGTTCAAGGCGTCCGGAGTCCGACACCGAAAAATGAAATCAGCCCGTGATCATCTCGAGACCATTCTCGTCCGGCTTGCCGCCCGTGCCGGCGAAGAACGCGTGTTTGTGAAGCTTTATGCCCAAGCCGCGCGGGCCGCGGCTGACGCCAGCGATGCCCGCAAGCGAGCTGGTGTGACGCTAGGCCCCCTCGACGGCACCATTGTCTCGATCAAGGATCTGTTCGATGTCGCCGGCGAGACGACCACGGCCGGCTCGCTGATGCTCAAGACCGCCACGCCCGCCCTTCGCGACGCCACCATCATTGGCCGGCTGCGGCAGGCAGGCGCGGTGATCGTCGGCAAGACCAACATGACCGAATTCGCCTTCACCGCGATCGGTGACAACCAGCATTACGGCACGCCCGGCAATGCCGCCGACGCCAGCCGCATTGCTGGGGGATCCTCCTCGGGTGCCGGCGTTTCCGTCGGCGAGGGGACGAGCGAAATCTCCATCGGTTCCGACACCGGTGGCTCGATACGCATTCCGGCGTCGCTCAACGGCGTCGTCGGCTTCAAGCCGACCGCGTGGCGCGTGCCTCTCACCGGCGCTTTCCCGTTGTCCGGCACACTGGACTCGATCGGCCCGCTTGCCCGAACGGTCGCCCAGTGCGCCGCCGCCGACGCCGTGATGGCCGGCGAGGAAGCGGCTGCGCTGACGTCGATTTCCCTCGCAGGGCTGCGCATAGGCATCCCGCGTGGCATTCTTTTCGAAGAGACGGAAGGCGAGGTAGCGACCGCGTTCGAGCAATGTCTCGGCGAGGTCGAATTGGCGGGCGCGGGGGTGGCGGACCTGTCGATAGACGATCTGCTTGGAGAGATGCGCGCGGCGACCAAGCGCGGTTCGATCGCTGCCATGGAAGGGGCGGAGATCCATGCCGACTGGTTGGCGACAGGGGCATCGGTGCCGGTCGACCCGCACGTCAGCGGTCCCTTGTCGCGGGCAGCGATGCTGCCGACGCCGGTCTATATCAGGGCAATGCGTCGCCGCGCTGCGCTCGCCGTCGCCATGGACGAGCGGCTCGCATCGGTCGATGTGCTGGCCCTGCCGACCACACCGGTGACGGCGCCGACTATCGTTTCGATGACTGACGATGCCGACCTGCGCGACCGCACCGAAGGCCTGCTGCTGCGCAACACGCAAGTCGCCAACCAGTTCGACCTTTGTGCGATCTCGCTGCCGATGCCGGGCATGGTGCGACCGGCAGGATTGATGCTGGTGGCGCGCAACGGCCGTGACCGGCGTCTGTTGCGGATTGCCGCTGAAATAGAGTCGCTGCTTGGCTCGTGATCGGGCCGATCTGAGTATCAGTGCGACGAGCAGTGCTTGCGTTCGCTGTCTTTGGCGGTGCGTACGATGCCGGTCGCGACCAGCCAGGGCAGGCTGTACTCCTTGCCGGTGATGGTCTGCGTGCGATGCTCGATCGACCCCCTGACAACGATCTTTCCAGCGTAAAGCGCGTCTGAAAGATCCGTTATCGCCTTGTCGGCCTGCGGCAATCCGCTGCTGTCGATCGACACGCCCTTGATGATCGTGCCGTTGGCAAGATCGAGCGCACTGTTCGACGGGCAGGGCGCCTTGAAGCAGCGCAGCCCGTTGTCGCAATAGACATAGCTGCTCTCGGCTGCGGCAAGCGACGGCACGATGCCTGTCGAAGCGGTGGCAACAAACAACAGCGCGGAGCGAAGTCTGGACATGGGAGCGAGCCTCGCCAGAAAATGAGGCGAAACGGCGATGTGCTACACGCTCGCCGAAAACCGTCGCCGGTAGTGATCGACAACTTCGGGGTTGCGCAGATTGACCGGCAGTTTGTTGGCCAGCACCAGCAAGGCTTCCCCCGCCGCGCCGACGCCCATGCGCATCATCGATTCCTCGGTGATGCCGGCCATGTGCGGGGTTATGATGACATTGTCGAAGCCGAAATAGGGATGGCCTGGCGGCAGCGGCTGCGTCGAAAACACATCGAGTGCGGCACCGCCGATGCGGCGTTTCTGCAAGGCGTCGATCAGCGCGTCGTCATCGACGACCGGTCCGCGAGATACGTTGATCAGCAGCGCATTGGGCTTCATGCGGGCGATCCGCTCGCGGTTGATCAGGCCGCGCGTCTCCGGCGTCAGCGGGCAGCACAGAACGATGATGTCGCTCTGCTCGACCAGGGCGTCGATCGACAGGAAGCCGACTTTCTCCGGCGCCGGCTGCATGCTGCGCGTCGTTGCCACCACCTTCAGGTCGAAGCCATGTGCGGCGATATGGCCAACCGCCTGGCCAACGGCGCCAAGGCCGACAATGCCGATCGTCTTGCCGGCAAGCTCGCTGTTGGAATTGGCGTGCTCGCGGCCGGCGAGCCAGCCTTTCGCGCGCAGGTCGCGGTCGACGATGCGGAAGCGGCGAAGCAGGGCAAGTGCCGCAAACATGACGTGTTCGGCAACCGAGCGGGCATTGACCGCCGGCACATTCGCCACCAGCACGCCGGCTGCGGTCGCTGCTTCCATCGGGATCATGTCGAGCCCGGCGCCATGGCGGATTGCCGCCCTCAGCTTCGCGGCACCCTCGAAAAGCTGTGGCGGCAGAGGAGCGCGCACGATGACGATGTCAGCGTTCTTCGCCTCGGCGGCCAGCGTGCCTGGATCGAGAGCAGAGGCGACGACAAGCTCGCCGGCGCCGGCCAGCATGGCCGAGGCGCGCGGATGCAAGGGGTGTGTGGTGAGGATGCGTGCCATGTCGGTCAGGCTCTTTCGAGCGTCGGGCTTTGAGGTTCCTCGCCGTGGCCCTCGATCAGGCCTTTCCAGTAGCTCTCGGCGCCCTGCAGATGAGCACTCATCAGCGCCTGGGCGAGATTGCCATCGCGGCGCAGCAGCGCCTCATAGATCTGGATATGCTCGGCATGCGAGCGCACGCTGCGCTCGGGGTCGTTGAAATAGATCGGCAGGCGCTGCTCGCCCATCATGTAGTAGACGCTGCAGACATTGTGGAAGACGCTGTTCTTGGTCGCGCGCACGATCTCGAGGTGGAATTCGCGGTCTTCCTTGGCCAGGCCTTCGCCTGCGGCGATGCGCTCTTCCGACGCTTTCAGGATTTCGCGCAGCCGCTCGAAATTCTCCTCGGTGGCGCGCGAACAGGCAAGTTCGGCCGCCTTGATCTCGTGGATCTTGCGCAGTTCGACCGTCTCGTAGATCTGGATCGGATCGAGCGGCAGGCCGGCGCGCGCAAACAGCGCCATCGCCTCGACGCTGGCCTGCTTGGTGTCGATATAGATGCCGGACTTGGCCCGACGCTCGACGATGCGCATGGCTTCGAGGATGGCGAGCGCTTCGCGGATCTGGCCGCGGCTGACGCCGAAATGCTCCGCCAACTCACGTTCCGACGGCGTTCGACCGGTCTCCTTGTCCGAATGGGAGAACAGGTAGGCGGCGAGTTCCGCGAGAAGGTTCTTTTCTTTCATCGTCAACCGCGTTGCGCGTGCGCCTCCAGGAACCGCTCCGAAATGGTGAATCCCAGACCCGGCTTTTCCGGGATCGCTATCATACCGTCCTTGGCTTCGACAGTCTCTTCGATCAGATCATGGATCATCGGGTTGGCGCCGAGCGAATATTCGACAGTGAAACTAGCCGGCGAAGCAGCGCAGATGTGCAGCCCGGCGAAGAAGCAGGGCGCTCCGGCCCATAGATGCGGCGCAAAGCGCAGGTTGAAGGCGCTGGCAATGGTGCCGATCTTCATCGCTTCGCTGATGCCGCCGCAGAAGGCAGGATCCGGCTGGAAGATGTCGGCGGCCTTGAGCACGGCAAGGTCGCGGAAGGCATAGCGCGTCGCCTCGCTTTCGCCGGTGGCGATCGGAACGGCGCCGCTTGCCCGCACTTCAGCCATGCCCGGCTTGTCGTCAGCAATGATCGGCTCCTCGAACCAAGCGAGGTCCAGATCGTTGACGAGGTGAATGAAGCGCTTGGCTTCGGCCACCGTGTAGGTGCCATGGGCGTCGACCATCAATTCGACATCGGGGCCGAGCGCCTGCCGTGCGGCACGGACGCGGGCGGCGGAAACATGCGCGGCGCCGTCCATGGCGCCGATCCGCATCTTCAGCGCCTTGAACCCGCCCCCGGCGATATAGGATTTCAATTGCTCGCCGATGGCATCGGCGGCCGCCCAGCCGCCGGATGCGTAGGCCGGCATGCGGTCGAGCTTGCGGCCGCCCAGCAGCCGCCAGACTGGAACGCCAAGCGATTTGCCGAGGATATCCCAGAGCGCGATGTCGACGGCACTGATGGCAGCTATGCTCATGCCGCGCCGCGCCAGTTGCGGCATGGCGTGGCCGGCGCGGGCGGCGCTGTCGTGGCGCACGCCGTTGTAGAGCATCTCCCAGATGACGCCGATATCGGCCGGATCGCGGCCGATCAATTGCGGCCCGACCTCATGGTTCAGCATGTGGACAAGCGCCCCGTAGCTGCCGGCGCTGCCGGCGGCGTTCTTGCCTTCGCCCCAGCCGACCAGCCGGTCATCCGTCTCGATGCGCAGGATGGCGGCGTCAAAGGTCGTCACCTGACCGAAGTCGCTGCGGTGTTGCCGAGCGGCTTCGATCGGGATGCGGATCCACCAGGCTTGGACGGACTTGATGCGCATGGTCTTCCCCGGCCCTGCCGCCGGTCAGGGCGGAAGGGCAAATTCCCAACAGGCAGTCGGCTACTTGATCAGCGGCAGCAACGTTTCAGCGGTGATGCGCATCTGGTCGGTGTAGAATTTCTCGGTCAGCACGCTGGAGCCGTGATCCTGGATGAACTTCAGCTGTTCGGGCGAGATGTCGACCGGGTGGCGCTCGACCATGTCGGGATAGGGTGCGGCCGGTGTGCGGTCGACGGGTGCTACGAACTCGTTGGTCAGGGCGCCGTCGTAACCGACCTCCTTCAGCGTGGCGACGATCTTTGGCCAGTCGATCTGGCCGAGGCCGGCGGCGAAACGGTTGTTGTCGGCGACATGGAAGTCGAACAGGCGCTTGCCGACCTGCCGGATCGCGTCGTGGACGTTAAATTCCTCCATGTGGATGTGGTAGGCGTCGAGGCAGACGCCGCATTCGGGGCTGACCGCGTCAGCCAGCGCCAGGGCCTGGGCGCCGCGATTGAACAGATAGGTTTCGAAGCGATTGAGCGGCTCGACAGCGATCTTGACGCCGACCTTCTTGGCATGGGTGAAACATTCACGGGTGGCGTCGACAACCCATTTCCATTCCTCTTCCTCGGTGCCGTCCGGCACCACCTTGCCGACCGTCGCTGGAACCAGCGTGATGATCTCGCCATCGAGTTCGCTGATCATGGTCAGCACGTCCTTGACATACTGCACGGAACGCTCGCGTTGGCCCTGGTCCCTGGCGGCGAGGTTGCGCTCGCCCAGCATCAAGGTCACAGCGCCCCAGCAGCGGATGCCATGCTCCTTCAGCAGCGCCCGCGTCTCCTTGGTCTTGTACTGCTCGGGTTCGCCGGAAATCTCGATCGACTCATAGCCGAATTTCTTGATGCGCTTGAGCGTCGTCTCTAACGGTTCCGCTCGCATCCAGTTGTGCGTTGAAAGATGCATGGTCTGTCCTTCCCAAATTCGTCTTTATGGTTCGCCTGCGACATGAGTCGCCAAAAGGCGACGCAAGGGTTCCTCCCCAAGGCATCCCCAGCCTTTTCTCGCAAACTGGTTCGACCAATTGGGCCTAAAGCGAGGTCTACAGCAATTTCTTCTGGACGGCAAGAAGCGGCGGTCTGCTACAGTCCACCTGGATTATTTCATTGATTACATTGAGATATATATCCCCTTTTCGCATGCCTGAAGGGCTCCGATGATGCACTGCGAGGCTTGACCAAATCCTCGCATTTGGTAATACCAGAATGGCGGCGCGCACAAGCGCCCGGTGTGAAAAGACCAAAGTGGCTGGCCCTGCTTCCAATCGGCGCTATGCTCGGTCGCGAGAAAATGAGGAAGGATGCCGATGCCGACGACAATGAAAGGCCCTGGACTGTTTCTGGCGCAGTTCGCGGGCGATGCCGCACCGTTCAATTCACTGGCTTCGATCACCAAATGGGCGGCTGGTCTCGGCTACAAGGGCGTGCAGATCCCGACCTGGGACGCGCGCTTGTTCGATCTCAAAAAGGCGGCCTCTTCCAAGGCCTATTGCGACGAGGTGAAAGGCATCTGCGCCGACGCGGGCGTCGAGATCACCGAACTGTCGACGCATCTGCAGGGGCAACTGGTGGCGGTGCATCCGGCCTATGACGCGCAGTTCGATGGCTTTGCACCGGCTTCGGTGCACAACAATCCCAAGGCGCGGCAGAAATGGGCGGTCGAACAGATGAAGTTCGGCGCCAAGGCCTCGCGCAATCTCGGGCTGAATGCGTCGGTGACCTTCTCCGGAGCGCTAGCCTTCCCTTACCTCTACCCTTGGCCACAGCGGCCGGCCGGTTTGATCGAAGAGGCGTTTTCCGAACTCGGCAAGCGCTGGAAGCCGATTCTCGATGTCTATGAAGACAATGGCGTCGATGTCGGCTACGAGATCCATCCTGGCGAGGATGTGTTCGACGGCGCCACCTTCGAGATGTTCCTCGACGCGGTCGGCGGCCACAAGCGCTGCAACATCAATTACGATCCGTCGCACTTCCTGTTGCAGCAACTCGACTATCTCGAATTCATCGACATCTATCACGAGCGCATCAAGGCGTTCCACGTCAAGGACGCCGAGTTCAACCCGACCGGGCGGCAAGGCGTTTATTCAGGCTATCAGAGCTGGACCAACCGCGCCGGCCGCTTCCGCTCGCTCGGCGACGGACAGGTGGATTTCGGCGGCATCTTTTCCAAGCTGACGCAGTACAACTATGATTCCTGGGCGGTGCTGGAATGGGAATGCTGTCTGAAGCATCCTGAAGACGGCGCGGCAGAGGGCGCGCCGTTCATCCAGCATCACATCATCCGGGTGACGGAAAAGGCATTCGACGACTTTGCCGGCGGCGCCACCGACAAGAAAGTGCTGCGCGGCATGATGGGAATCTAGCGCCGCAGTCCCTCCCCTCGAGGGGAGGGTGGCCCGAAGGGCCGGGTGGGGTCGGTTCATGCCGAGCTCTACCTCTACGACCCACCCCGATCCGCTGCGCGGATCGACCCTATCTCAGACACGAGGGAGAAAAAACATGGTCGGCGCATCGAAGTCGGAAACGGGAGGCGGCCCGATCCGCTACGGCATGGTCGGCGGCGGGCAAGGCGCCTTCATCGGTGCGGTGCACCGCATCGCGGCGCGCATGGACAATGATTTCGTGCTGGTCGCCGGTGCGCTGTCCTCCGATCCTGCGCGCGCCAAGGCCTCGGCCGCCGAACTCGGGCTCGACCCGGATCGCAGCTACGCCTCCTACGCCGAGATGGCCAAGGCCGAAGCGAAACGCCCCGACGGCATCGAGGCGGTGGCCATCGTCACCCCCAACAATGTCCATGTGCCGGCAGCAAAAGCTTTCCTGGAGGCCGGCATCCACGTCATCTGCGACAAGCCGCTGGCAACGACGCTAGCCGAAGCCAAGAAGCTCGCCGCCGTGGTCGAGAAGACCGGCAAGGTGTTTGTGCTCACCCACAACTACACCGCCTATCCGATGATCAGGCAGGCCCGCGAGATGGTGGCCAAGGGCGTGCTCGGCGACATCCGCATCGTGCAATCCGAGTATCCACAAGACTGGCTGACTGAAGACCTCGCCGCCACCGGCCAGAAGCAGGCGTCGTGGCGCGGCGATCCAAAACAGGCAGGCGCCGGCGGCGCGCTGGGCGACATCGGCACGCATGCCTACAATCTGGCGCGCTTCGTCTCGGGACTGGAGCTCGATTCCCTGTCAGCCGATCTCGACGCTTTCGTGCCGGGACGACAGCTCGACGACAATGTCAACGTCATGCTGCGCTTCAAGCCTGCCGGCAAGACGCATCCGGCCAAGGGCATGATCTGGGCCAGCCAGGTGGCGCCGGGCCATGAGAACGGGCTGAAGCTGCGCATCTATGGCTCGAAGGGCGGGCTGGAATGGGTGCAGGCCGACCCGAACTATCTCTGGTACACGCCGTTCGGCCAGCCAAAGCAGCTGATCACCCGCAATGGCGCCGGCGCGCTGCCGGTGGCGGGGCGTGTCAGCCGGGTACCATCAGGCCATCCCGAAGGCTATCTCGAAGGTTTCGCCAACATCTACCAGGAGGCCGCGCGCGCGATCCGCGCCGCGCGCAAGAAGGGTGGCAAGCCGGCAAAGGATGTCGTCTTTCCGACCATTCAGGACGGCGTCGAGGGCATGGCCTTCATCGAGGCCTGCGTGAGGTCGTCGAAGAAGAATGGGGCCTGGACGAAGCTTTAGTCTGAATGGATCTGGGGGGACCAAGGGGGAGAGGCGTCGATGAAAATCGGCATGTGCATGTTCTTGTGGACGACGGCGGTGTCGAAGAAACACGAGCCGTTGCTCCGCGACATCAAGGCAACCGGTTTCGATGGCGTCGAGATACCGATCTTCACCGGTACGCCCGACGACTACAAGAAATTGGGTGAGCTGCTCGACCGTATCGGGCTGGAGCGGACCGCGGTTTCAGCGATGGGCGATCCGGCGATGAACCTGATCGCGGCCGACGCCGCGACCCGCAAGGCTGGGGTCGACTACATGAAATGGGCAATCGACTGCGCCAATGCGCTCGGCGCCAGCACGCTGAGCGGCCCGCTGCATTCGACGCTCGGCGCTTTCTCCGGCTCCGGGCCGACAGCCGCCGAGAAGAAGCGCTCGGTCGCCTCGCAACGCGCCATCGGCGACCATGCCGGCAAGAGGAACGTCACCATCGGGCTCGAGGCGCTCAACCGCTTCGAATGCTATCTTCTCAACACGATGGCGGATCTGTCCGAGCATGTCGATGCCATCGACCGGCCGCACATCAAGGCGATGTACGACACGTTCCACGCCAACATCGAGGAGGCTGACCCGATCGGCGCCTATACAAAACACCGCGGGAATGTCGTGCATATCCACATCTCGGAGAATGATCGCGGCGTGCCGGGGCGCGGCAACATTCCGTGGAAGGAAACGTTCTCCGCCATCCGCAAGAGCGGCTATGACGACTGGCTGACGATCGAGGCGTTCGGCCGTTCGCTGAAGGACCTGGCGGCGGCCACCAAGGTGTGGCGTGATTTTTCCGAGAGCCCGGAAGCCGTCTATCGCGACGGCTACAAGCATATCAAGAATGGGTGGAAGAAAGCGGCATAGGGCGTGTCGATATTCAGGTGAGGCCGGTCTGCAAATGCCGGGTTCCTGCGCTTCCGGTACTCACGTACCCAAAAGTACGCTCCGTTGCGGTGCTCGGAACCCAGCATTTTCGACTCGGCCTGACCTGAATCTCAACACGCCCTGAAGCGCCGGGATCGTTAACCCTGCTCGGCCTGGATCCTGTTGTAGTCGTGGATGGTCCGGCTCAGCCGGCGGCGCAGGAAGTTGGATATGTTGTCGAAGATGAACACGACGGCCAGCGTCAGCAGCACCATGTAGAAGACGTTGGCCCAGTTGGAGTTGGTGCGCATCGCTTCCCACAATTTCAGACCGATGCCGCCGGCGCCGACGGCGCCGATGATGGTGGCCCCGCGGGTGTTGGATTCCCACTGGTAGAGCGTCTGGCTGATGAAGACCGGAATGACCTCAGGCATCACCCCATAGCGCTGCACCAGCAAGCCGTTGGCGCCGGTCGACTTGATGCCCTCGCGCGGTTTGTCGTCGATATTCTCGAGACTTTCCGAATAGGTTTTGCCCAGCGTGCCGATCTCGGTGAAGAAGATCGCGGCACTGCCGGCCAGCGGGCCGGGGCCGAAGGCGCGGGTGAAGAACAGCGCCCAGATCAGCATGTCGACGGAACGCATGAAGTCGAAGAAACGCTTGAGCACCTGACTGAGCAGCCCGTTCGGCGTGATGTTGCGGGCGGCGAAGAAGGCAAGCGGGAAGGCGACGATGCCACCGAGCAGCGTGCCGAGAAAGGCCATGACAATGGTCTGCAACAATTTAGTCCAGACGTCGCCGTGCTGCCACTGGGCGTTGTTCCAGATATTGTCTCCCGCCAGCGCGAGGTTCGAGGTACCGGGCTTGAGTTCGGGGCCGGACACGATCAGCGAGACCACTTCACCGGCCGACTTGCCGAAGAAGGGCGAGCGCGTGTCGAAGACGAAATTCGCCCAGCCGAGGAAGCGCTTGCGGACCTTGACGCGGTCGACGGTGACGCGCACTTCGCCGGCGAAGCCCATCTTGGCCACCACCTCATCGTCATGCGCGGTGATCCAGTCCGGCACCGGGCCCGAGATCACCGGCTTGCCGTCGGTCAGCGACACCGGCACCGTCTCGCCATTGGCCACGATCGTCGCCTTGCTCTTGTCGAAGGTGACGGACTTGCCGGGGCCGTCAATCAGGACGCTAAAGGTGCCTTCCGCGTTCTTGATGACCCAGTCTGGATTTGGGTTCTCGCCGAGCGCGGAAAAGCGCGGGTATTTCGGCGTGATCTCAGGCTGGTCGAGGCGGAACTCGGGCTGCAGGTCATAGCTGACCCACTGTGACAGGAAGAGTGGCAGGCGTTCCCAGCGCGATTCCCGCAGCACTTGCGGCAGGCTGAAGAACCACAAGGCATAGATGAGGTAAAGCAGGATGCCGACGAACAGGAACAGCGGGGCGAAGCGCTTGTACAGCGGCCGCTGGAACACTTGCGGGTAGCGTTCCTCGATCGACCGAATTTCGTCGGCGGTCATCGTCGCCATGATCAAGAGCCTGATCCATCCCGATAGAGCCGGGATGGGGCTCTATCTCTTGGTTTTGCCATGATCTTTTCCGAAAACCGGATTCCACTTTTCGGGATCATGGCTAAGCACCCATCAGGAAGGCTTGTTCGCCGACCAGCTTGCGGCGCAGCCAGGCGGAAAACTGGTCGATAATGAAGATGGTCGTGAACAGCAGCAGTACCAGCGCCAGTGTCTTGGCGCCGAAGCCGCGTGAGATCGAGAGTTTCAATTCCTCGCCGATGCCGCCGCCGCCGACGGCGCCGATGATGGTCGAGGCGCGCACATTGATCTCGACCCGGAGCAGCGTGTAGGACATGAAGTTGGGCAGCACCTGCGGCAGGTCGGCAAAGCGCACCCGCTCGAACCAGTTGGCGCCGACCGCCCTCAGGCCTTCCTCGGCGCGCATGTCGATGTTCTCGTTGATCTCATAGAACAGCTTGCCGAGCGCGCCGATCGAATGCAGGCCGATGGCGATGATGGCAGCGATCGGACCGGTCGAGACAATGGCCGCGAAGAGGCCGGCAATGACGATCTCCGGAAAGGCGCGCAGCAACTCCATGAAGCGCTTGACGACGAGCCTCAGCACCGGATGCGGCGTCAGGTTGCGTGCGGCGATGAAGGAAAACGGCACGGCGAAGATGAAGCCGATAAAGGTCGACACCAGGGCCACGTTCACCGTGGTCAGCATGAGCTCGAAATATTCAGGGATGTAGAACCCGCCCCAGACATAGACACGGCCGAGCGGAAAGTTGAATTCCTGGGTGCCGGTGTCATGCGGCGAGGCAATGTCGAACAGCGCCCGCCAGACGTCGTTCCAATCCTTGGGGACCAGCCAGCTCAGGAAATCCAGAATGTGCGGCAGCCGGTCGAAGAAGTGCCCGGCATTGGCTTCGTCGGCGAACCGCATGCTCGCGAACATCGCGGCAAGCAGCAAACCGACGGCGAGCACTGTATAGAGCCGGCGCAGCGATATCTGGCGTCGCCAGGCATCGGCCATCTGGTGGGTGGCGCCGGAGGGTGCTGTCACGGAAAGGGTCATTATCGGACACACAGAAAGGGCGGTGCTTTGAACACCGCCCTTCTGATTTCGCCGTCAGCCGCCGATGGCTGCCTTACGGGCTTCGACGATGACGCTGTAGAAGTCCGGCTTCACCGGAACGTAGCCGGTGAAATCGCCGCCTTCGACGCCCTCGAAGCAAGCCTGGTCCTTCTTCGGCAGATCGGTGAAGAAGGCGGTCAGCTTGGCGGTCATGTCGTCGCCGAGCGCGGTGCGCACGACCAGCGGGCCGTTCGGGATCAGGCCCGAGCGCCAGACTTCGACGAAGTCGTTGGGGTCGACGGCGCCCTTGGCGACTTCCTTGTGGAAGGTGCCGGAGGTGTAGCCGTTCTTGAAATCGCCGATGCCCGAGGAATCGTCCACCGCGACATCAACCTTGCCGTCGCGCACGGCGAGGACATTGTTCTCGTGGCCGCCGTTGAACTGGGTCGAAGCGAAGAAGGTTTCGTTCGAGGCGCCGGTGTCCTTCGGAATCTGGGTCAGCGGGATCAGATAGCCGGAGGTCGAATCCGGATCGGCGTAGCCGAGCTTCTTGCCCTTGGCCGACTTGATGTCGGTGATGCCGGAAGTCTTGAGCGCCAGGCCGATCGAATAATAGCCGGTGGCGCCGTCGGTCTGCTGGGTGGTGAGGATCGGGGTGACCGCCTTCGGGTCCTTGATGTAGACGCTGGCATAGCCGGAGGCGCCGAGTTCGGCGAAGTCGAGGGTGCCGCCGAGCAGGCCCTGGATGACGCCGTCATAGTCGGCGGCGGGGAACAGCGAGACCTTCTCGAAGCCGAATTCGGTCTTGAGGTGGTCGGCCAGGCACTGGTAGTTGCGCAGCCGGTCGGTTTCGTTCTCGCCGCCAAGGATGCCGACGCGGAATTCCTTCATATCGGCGGCGTGGGCCGCGCTGGTCGCCATGGCGAGCACGGAAACGGCGCTAAAAACCATCTTCCTGAACATTGGATATCTCTCCTGTAGGTTCCGGCCCCGCGCCGGTAGCGTTCGTTATTTTGACAGGTGCCCTTGACGCGGGCTGGCGATCCAGGTCGCTCTCAATATCCCGGGAATGCGGGCTCGAGCGGTCCGGCGGATGCGGTGATCTTTTGCTTGTAGGCGATGCTGGTCGAGGTGATGGCCTCGGAGATTTCGCCGCCATTGCTGTCGGCGCCATAGACGAGACGCACGGCCTCGCGGTTGAGCTCTTCCGGCGGGCCGTCGAAGACGACCTTGCCAGCGGCCATGCCGATGATGCGGTTGCAGTAGGCGCGGGCGGTGTCCAGCGTGTGCAGATTGGTGACGACGGTGATGCCTTCACGCAGATTGATGTCCTGCAGCGAATCCATCACCACCTTGGCGTTGAGTGGGTCGAGCGACGCGATCGGCTCGTCGGCGAGGATCACCTTGGGCTGCTGCATCATGGCGCGGGCGATGGCGACGCGTTGCTGCTGGCCGCCCGACAAAGTGCCGGCAGGCTGCATTGCGGTGCGGGCGATGTCGAGCCGCTCGAGCGCGGCGACCGCCTCGGCGCACTCGGCGCGGGAAAACATGCCGAGCAGGTTTGACATGGTCGAACGATGGTTCAGCTTGCCGAGCAGCACATTGGTCAGCACATCGAGGCGCGGCACCAGGTTGAACTGCTGGAAGATCATGGCGCAGTCGCGCTGCCAGCGCCGGAGCGGCGAACCGCGCAGCTGGGAGACCTCGGCGCCGTCAAAAAAAATCGATCCCTGGCTGGGATCGATGAGACGATTGATCATGCGAAGAAGGGTCGATTTGCCAGCACCCGAACGGCCGATAATGCCAACCATCTGGCCCTGCGGGATCGAGATGTTGATATCGCTGACGGCGGTGTTCTTGCCAAATCGTCGGGTGACGCCGCGGATTTCGAGCGTGGCTGACATGGTCGTTTCCAGTCCAGTCGCGTTGAAGGTCTGTTAGGACTTCGCTAGCGCAGCGCCATGAACCTGCGGTGTCGGATTGATGTCAGTTTTGTTACTGCCCACAGGTGCGGCGTCAGGCGCCTGTTGCCGTCGATCAGCCGAGCACCTGCAATTCCTCGAAATGCTCCATGTCCCTGAAGCCGCAGAAGGCCGGCGCTCTGATCTCGATCACGGGAGCCTGCCGCGCGACAAGCGCGAGAGAGTCATCGAACAGTTGCTGCCATGCGGCCGCCCTGTCGTCCGCAAGACGCTGGATCTGATAGGCGAAGGTGATGTGGAAGACGTAGCTGTCGTGATCGGGATGCCGGTAGCCGAACGGCACCGCCAAGGCATCGCGCCAGG
Organism: Mesorhizobium kowhaii; assembly: GCF_003253745.1. Lineage (GTDB taxonomy): Bacteria > Pseudomonadota > Alphaproteobacteria > Rhizobiales > Rhizobiaceae > Mesorhizobium > Mesorhizobium kowhaii. The sequence continues at coordinate 274,675 of NZ_MZXV01000080.1, read as the reverse complement.
CGCGCATGATGCGCACGTCGTCGTCCGTCGCGCCGGCGACGGTGAGGCCGGTCGGCACGATTTCGACCACCTTGATGTTGAACGGGCCGAAGCCCTTGAAACCCTTCAGGCGTTCCAGATAGAGGCGGGTCATGACGTCGATGCTGGTGTCGAGCGGCACGTCATGCGGCCAGTAGGGCAACCGGCGGCGATATTCGATGATGCCTTGGAACAGCGTCATGTGCAGGCTGGAGACGGGGGTGAAGGCCAGCCGGTCGGCGTCGGGCATCGCCAGCATCCGGTCGCGCACCGCAAGCACCACGGCCTCGGAGGGCGAACCGCTGACGAGATGGCTGACGACGGTGTTGCCGGGCTCGATCAGGAAATTGCCTGACGTGTCGTAGCGCGTGCCGAGATGAACCGGTGGCTTCGGATTGGAGCCGGCAAAGAATCCGGCGAGCGAGGGTCTGACAGAAACAGGCATTGCGATCTCCAGGGGGGGAACACCGCGTCCTGCCCCGGCGATGTGTCAGGGATATGAAACAGGCGCGCTCATGACAATGATGTGAGCGACTATCCCCGGTATTTCTCCAGGAAGGCCTCGGCCGACAGTTCCCGGAAATCATCGAGCGCTGTCCGCAGCCTTGCATGGTCCCAGTCCCACCAGGCGAGCGCCTGGTAGCGTTCGGCCGTGCGGCGATCGAAGCGCTCTCGGATCGGCCTGGCCGGCACGCCGCCAACGATTGTGTAAGGCGCGACATCCTTCGATACGACGGCACCGGCGCCGACCGCGGCGCCATCGCCGACAGTGACGCCGGGCAGGATGGTCGAGCCGTGACCGAGCCAGGTGTCGTGGCCGATGGTGACCCGCTTGGCGCGTCGCTGGGCGAAGAATTCGCTCTCATGCTCGGCGTCGTCCCAATAGTCGGAGGCGCGGTAAGTGAAATGGTGCAGCGTCGGCCGCCATGTCGGGTGGTTGGTGGCGTTGATGCGCACGCTGGCTGCAATGTTGGAAAACTTGCCGATGGTCGCGCACCAGACGGCGCAGTCCTGCATCATGTAGGAATAATCGCCGAGGGTGCTCTCGGAAACCCGGCTGCGGTCGGCGATCTCGGTCCAGCGGCCAAGCGTCGAGTTCTGCACGTCCGCTGTCGGGTGGATCAGCGGCGTCTCCGAGAGCTTCCTGGTCATGCGGCGATTTTTCCGGGCGCGAAAGCGGTGACGTCGATGATGCGGTCGGCGACCGCCTCGCGCACGTCGTGGTCGTGGAAGATGCCGAGCAGGGCGACGCCCGCCGCTTTCTTGGCGGCGATGAGTTCGATCACCACGTCGCGGTTCCTGGCATCGAGCGATGCGGTCGGCTCGTCGAGCAGTAGGATCGGGTGCTCGGTGATGAAGCCGCGCGCGATGTTGACGCGCTGTTGCTCGCCGCCGGAGAAGGTTGCCGGCGGCAACGCCCAGAGCTTTTCCGGCAGGTTGAGCTGCGCCAGCAAGGCGCGTGCCTTGCCGCGCGCGCTCTCGCGGTCCTCGCTGCGCTCGACCAGCGGTTCGGCGACGACATCCAGCGCCGAGACGCGCGGCACGGTGCGCAGGAACTGGCTGACATAGCCGATCATTTGCCGGCGTATGGCAAGCACGGTGCGCGGGCTGGCGGTGGCGAGATCGATCAGCCCGTCATCGTGCATGACGATGATCTGGCCCTCGTCGACGGCGTAGTTGCCGTAGAGCATCTTCAGGATCGAGCTCTTGCCGGCACCGGACGGGCCGCCGAGCACGGTGCATTCGCCAGCCTTGATCGAGAATGAGACACTGGCAATCACCGGCAATTTGATGCCGTCGCGCAGATGCATTGTGAAGCTCTTGGCGACGTCGGAAACAACGAGAGGCGTCGGCATGATTTACACCTGCAAAATGGAAGAAACGAGCAACTGGGTGTAGGGCGCGCGCGGGTCATCGAGCACGCGGTCGGTGAGACCGCTTTCGACGACGCGGCCGTCCTTCATCACCATCATGCGCTGCGACAGAAGCCGCGCGACGGCAAGGTCGTGGGTGACGACGATGGCCGCGAGACCAAGGTCTGTGACCAGGCCGCGCAGCAGGTCGAGCAGGCGCGCCTGGACCGAGACATCGAGGCCGCCGGTCGGCTCATCCATGAACACCAGCCGCGGCCCGGTGACGAGGTTGCGGGCGATCTGCAGGCGCTGGCGCATGCCGCCGGAAAAGGCGCGCGGCTCGTCGTCGATGCGGTCCTCGTCGATCTCGACGCGCGATAGCCAGTCGACGGCGGTGGCGCGGATCTTGCCGTAGTGGCGGTCGCCGACCGCCATCAGCCGCTCGCCGACATTGGCGCCGGCCGACACCGTCATGCGCAGGCCGTCGGCCGGGTTCTGGTGGACAAAACCCCAGTCGGTGCGCATCAGGAAGCGGCGCTCGGCCTCGCTCATGCGGTAGAGCTCACGGAACTGGCCGTCGCGCATGCGGTAGCTGGCGGTGCCGGAACTCGGCAGCAGCCGGGTCGACAGGCAGTTGAGCAGCGTCGTCTTGCCGGAGCCGGACTCGCCGACCACCGCCAGGACTTCGCCCGGCCACAGGTCGAAGGAGACGTTGTCGCAGCCGACGCGCGGGCCGTAGAATTTGGAGAGCGCCGAGACGCGCAGCAACGGTTCGTCGGTCATTGCGCCGGCTCCATGTTTCCTGGGGCAACATGGGTTTCGGGGGCAAGATGGCCGCGATGACCCTCTTCACGCCGCTTCTCGCAGTGATCGGTGTCGGAGCAGACGAACATGTGGCCGCCATGGTCGTCGAGGATGACCTCGTCGAGATAAACGTTCTCGGCCGCGCACAGCGCGCAGGGCTGGTCGAAGGTCTGCACCTCGAACGGATGATCCTCGAAGTCGAGGCTGACCACTTCGGTGAATGGCGGTACCGCATAGATGCGCTTTTCGCGGCCAGCGCCGAACAGCTGCAAGGCCGGCGAGCGGTGCATCTTGGGATTGTCGAATTTCGGCGTCGGCGACGGGTCCATCACATAGCGACCCTCGACCTTGACCGGATAGGCATAGGTGGTGGCGATGCGGCCGTGCCTGGCGATGTCCTCGTAAAGTTTGACATGCATGAGGCCATATTCCTCCAGCGCGTGCATCTTGCGCGTCTCGGTCTCGCGCGGCTCGAGGAAGCGCAACGGCTCGGGAATCGGCACCTGATAGACCAGCACCTGGCCCGCCGTCAGCGGATATTCCGGGATGCGGTGGCGGGTCTGGATGATGGTGGCCTTCGCTGTCTCGGTGGTGACGGCGACATTGGCGACCTTCTTGAAGAAGGCACGGATCGAGACCGCGTTGGTGGTGTCGTCGGCGCCCTGGTCGATGACCTTCAGCACATCGTCCGGGCCGATGATCGAGGCGGTGACCTGGACGCCGCCGGTGCCCCAGCCATAGGGCATCGGCATTTCGCGCGAAGCGAACGGCACCTGATAGCCGGGGATGGCGATGCCCTTGAGGATCGCGCGGCGGATCATCCGCTTGGTCTGCTCGTCGAGATAGGCGAAGTTGTAGGTGGCGATGTCTGTCGGTTGAGCGGTCATTCCGCGGCCTCCCTCTTGTCTTCCGCCTTCACTGGGTTTTCGCGCGCGTCGTATTCGGCGCGCATGCGGCGCACGAGGTCGAGTTCGGCCTGGAAGTCGACATAGTGCGGCAGCTTCAGGTGCTCGACGAAGCCGGTCGCCTGGACATTGTCGGAATGCGAGATGACGAACTCCTCATCCTGGGCGGCGGCGACAACGTCCTCGCCCAACTCGCTGGCGCGCAGCGCCCGGTCGCAGAGTGCCATCGCCATCGCCTTGCGCTCGCTCTGGCCGAAGACGAGGCCGTAGCCGCGGGTGAACTGCGGCGGCGCCTTGGCCGAACCCTTGAACTGGTTGACCATCTGGCATTCGGTGACCCGCACGGTGCCGAGCGGGACAGCGAACGGGAGTTCGGGCACATCCAGTTCCAGCTCGACCTCGCCGATACGGATCTCGCCGACGAAGGGATGGTTGCGGGCATAGCCGCGCTGGGTGGAATAGCCGAGCGCCAGCAGAAAACCTTCATCGCCGCGTGACAGCGCCTGCAGGCGGATGTCGCGCGCCATCGGGAATTCCAGCGGCTCGCGGGTGATGTCGCCGGGGACATTGTCCCGCGGCATCTCGCCATCCGGTTCGATCAGCCCTTCGCGGGCCAGGATGGCGGAGACGCGCGGCATGGCTTGCGCGTCCGTCTCGCGCTGCAGCGGCTCGGCAACATCGCCGCCGGCGGCAAGCTCGGGGTCTAGCAGCCGATGCGTATAGTCGAAGGTCGGGCCGAGCAGCTGGCCGCCGGGCAGGTCCTTGTAGGTCGCCGAAACGCGCCGCTCGACCAGCATGGCAGCGGTGTCGATCGCCTTGGAATAGCCGAAGCGCGGCAACGTGGTGCGATAGGCGCGCACCAGGAAGATCGCCTCGATCAGGTCACCGCGCGCCTGGACGATGGCGAGTGCGGCCAGCTCCCGGTCGTAGAGCGAGCCTTCGCTCATCACCCGGTCGACGCCGAGCGCCAGCTGCTCGACGATCTGGTCGAGGCGAAGGGCCGGCACCGAACGGTCGCCGCGCCGGCGGTCGGCCAGCAGGCTGTGGGCGTTGGCAATGGCCGCCTCGCCACCTTTTACCGCGACATACATCTCAGGCCTCCATCGTCTTGATGCGCGTGGTGCGCGGCAGGCAGGCGACGCCTTCGGCGGTGGCGAGGATGATGTCGACGCCGCGCGGAAAGCGCTTGATATTCTGCTTCCACTGCTCGACGAAATGTCGCGGCATCTGAGCCGGCGCGATCGTGGCGCTGGTTTCGATGCCGGGGCCTTCGAGCAGCAGCGGGGCGCCGGAGACGAGATCCCTCACCAGCAGGATCAGCGTGGTGGAGCGGTCGGGATAGTCCTGGGTACCTTGCGAAAAACCGTCGAGCGCCATCATCTCGGCCGGCGTGGCGATCAAAGCGAAATGTGCATCGGCCGGCGTGTTGGCCAAAGGCGCGCCGGTGTGGAAACCAAGCCAGGATCTGATCGCGGCGGAAGCTTGCAAAGCCGGGTCGAGCCAGAGCGGGGTGTCGTTGTCGCAAAGCGCGAGTGCTACGGCGCCGGCGGTCGCCGAAAGCGGCACCGGCGGGCGGGCGAAGGCCGGCAGGGGCTGCACGCTGCCCGGCCGCGCCATCGCGTCCATGACGGCGCGGAACACGGTCTGGGCGTTGAAGACCGGATCGGCGAAACCGCCCTCGATCGATTGCGCTGCCATTTCCATCAGTCTTCTCCGCGAACCATGGTGAAGAAATCCACCTTCGTTGCCGCCGTCTCGGCGCGGCGCCGTTCATGCGCCGTGGCCAGAGCCGACCGCAGAGGCGCTATGAGCCCGGTCTCGACCTCGGCGCGACGGGCCGGGTCCTGCCACAGCGCGTCGGCGATGGCCGCCAGCCTCGCCTTCTGCTTGTCGCGGCCAAGCGCATAGCAATGGCCGACCTGTCCGGACCGCAGCCGGACAGTGGCGCGGGTAACGGTCGTCTCACCAACATTGAAGGGGGAGCCGCCACCACCGATGCGGCCGCGCACGGTGACCAGGCCGGTCTCGGGACCGCGCAGCAGCTCAGCGTCCGAAGGCAGCCCGGTAGCGTTCCAGAGCCGGACGATGTCATCGCCGCTGGATTGTGCCAGTGTTGCCATGGCGGCCTTGCGCTCGGCCTGGTCGCGGGCTTCCTGTCCTCGCATGAGCAACATTCCTTTTGTCTAAATTTGTCTATTGATATAGACAACTATACAAATTATACCTATTATCTAACGCGAGTCCATGACGGGTGGATGACAGGGATAGAAGGCTGGGGGCAATTCATGGTCGGGCAGCTGGCAGCGGACAGCATCGAACGGCGCAGCGGTGTCTCGCTGTGGCGGCAGATTGCCGACAAGATCCTGCATGCGATCGCCATCGGCGATTTCGCCGAGAATGCAGCGCTGCCGCCGGAGGTAGCACTTGCCGAGCGATATGGCGTCAACCGCCATACAGTGCGCAGCGCCATCGCTGCCCTTGTGCAGGAAGGGGTGCTGCGGGCCGAACAAGGACGCGGCACCTTCGTGCTGTCGCGCAAGCGGCTGTCCTATCCGATCGGCGCGCGCACACGCTTTTCGGCAGGCCTGCAAGGGCAGGCGTCGGAACGGCATACCGTCCTGCTTACCTCGTCGGTCGAGCCGGCCAGCCAGCGCGTCGCCGAGGGGCTTGGCCTTGCCAGGGGAACGGATGTGATACGGCTGGAAACGCGCGGCGAAGCCGATGGCCGCCCGGTGTCGCGCGCCGCCGGCTGGTTCGAGGCCAGGCGCTTTGCCGGCATCGATGCCGCCATGACGGCAACCGGCTCGATCACCGTGTCGCTGGCACGTTTCGGCATAGACGATTATCTCAGGCAATCGACCATGCTGTCAGCGCGTCATGCCGATGCGGCCGACCTTGCCGACCTCGACCTGCAGCCCGGCGCCATCGTGCTGGTGACGGTGTCAGTCAACGTCACGCCCGACGGCCAGCCGATCCAGTTTTCGGAGTCGCGCTTCCCGGCCGAGCGGGTCGAGCTCAAATTGTCGGCGCTATGAGCTGACGCTGGCGACGGGCCGGATTGTCTGACGCAATTCCCAAGGGAAAGCGCTACGCGGTTTTCCCGGGAAAACCGCTTCACACTTTTCCCGGAATTGCTTCTATCCGACCTCGATCACAGCCTTGATCAGACCGGATTTCTCGTGTGTCCAGCGGGCGAGATCCCGTGGCGTATCGGCCAGCATGGTGCGGTGGGTGACGAGCTTTGCCAATGGCACGGCGCCGTTGCGGATCGAGGCGGCGACATGGTCGAAGTCGGCGCGCAGCGCATTGCGGCTGCCGATCAATGTCATCTCGCGCTTGTGGAATTCCGGGTCGGAAAAGCTGATGTCGTCCTTGACGACGCTGACCAGCACCAGTGTCCCGCCATGCGCGACATGAGCAAAGGCCGACTGCACCGACTGGGTGTTGCCGGTGGCGTCGAAGACCACATCGAAGCCTTCACCAGCGGTTGCTTGCCTGACCAGATCGGGCACCGCGCCGCGCGAGCCGTCGAGGGTCTGAAAACCAAGCTCGCTTGCCGCGAAGTCGAGCCGTTCGCTGCTCATGTCGAGCAATGTCACGTCAAGCCCGGCGATGCGGGCGAAGATGGCCGTGCCAAGCCCGATCGGGCCGGCGCCGATGACCAGCGTGCGGGCACCGGGCTGCCCCTGCGCACGCTGCACGGCATGCGCGCCGATGGCCAGGAACTCGATGGCGGCGGCGTCCGCCAGCGACAGGCCGTTTGCCGGATAGAGATTTTGCGCCGGCACCAGGATCCGTTCGCACATGGCGCCGTCGCGATGAACGCCGAGCACCTCGATCCTGACGCAGCAGTTCGGTTTGCCGTGTCGGCAGGCAATGCATTTGCCGCAGGAAAGATAGGGATTGATGATGACCGGTTCGCCAATGGCGAGATCGACACCATCACCGGCCTCGACGATCGTTCCCGACACTTCATGGCCCATGATGCGGGGATAGGCGAGGAACGGGTGCTTGCCCTCGAAGATATGGTAGTCGGTGCCGCAGATGCCGACATGGCTGACAGCCACCAGCGCCCAGCCGGGAGGCGGCGCGTCCGGCGCGAGACGGTCTTCCAGGACAAGGTCGCCGGGCGAGCGGCAGACAACGGCTTTCATGCTTCGATCCAGTCTGTTCATGAAATCGCCGGCCCGTCAGTCATGTCGGGCCGGCGATCGTTGAGGTCGGCTTACTTGCCGCGGCGGCGCAGCCCGTCGAAGTAGACGATGATGATAATCAGCGCGCCGGTGATGATGCGCTGCCAGAACGAGTTGACGTTGAGCAGATTGGCGCCGTTGTTGATGGTGGCCAGGATGAAGGCGCCGAGCAGCGGCCCGTGCACCGAGCCGACGGCGCCGAACAGCGACGTGCCGCCGATGACCGACGAGGCGATCGCCTGCAGCTCCCAGCCCTCGGCCTGGGTCGGGTTGCCGATGCCGATGCGGGCGGCAAGCAGCACGCCGACAAAGGCCGCGCACAGGCCGGACAGCGTGTAGGCCATGTAGATGGTGCGCTGGACATTGACGCCGGAAAGACGCGAGGCCTCGGCGTTGGAGCCGACCGAGAACAGGTAGCGGCCCCAGCGGCTGTGATGCAGGAAAATATAGGCCGGAATGCCGACCAGGATGACCATCCAGAACAGGTTGGGAATACCGATAAAGGAATTGCGCGAGAACGCCGTGAAGGTGTCGCTGTTGATATTGATGGAATTGCCGTTGGTCATCAAAAGGCCGATGCCGCGCAGCGAGGTCAGCGTCGCCAGCGTGATGATGAAGGGCGGCAGGCCCATCTTGACGATGCCGAACCCATGAAACATGCCGATGGCAACACCGACCAGCAGTGTCACCAGAATGGCGAGCCAGATGGGAAAGCCGGCATTGATCATCATGGCGACGACGACTGTGGCGAAGCCGACCACGGCGCCAACCGACAGATCGATGCCGCCGGTGATGATGACGAAGGTCTGGCCGACCGCCATGATGGCGATCATCGAACCCTGGCGCAAAAGATTGGCGAGGTTGTTGCCCGAAGCGAAGCTTGGCGTTGCCACGGAGAGCACAATCCACAGCAGCACCAGCAGCGCCAAAAGCGTCAGCCCAAACAGGACGTTATAGTTGCGCTTCGGTTTTTCGACAGCAATCGCCTCGGTGCTCATATCTGTCCTCCCAGCTTTTCTTGTTTCTCGGCGAGCGCCTGCGTCAGCACGTCTTCGTGGCTGGCGGCGCGGAAGCCATGGCTTGCCACCAGTTTGCCGCGCCGGAACACATGCAGCGTGTCGGCGAGTTCATAGACTTCCGGCAGATAGGACGAGATCAGGATGATGCCGGCGCCCTTCGACAACAGCGCGCCGAACAGGCGGTAAATCTCGGCCTTGGTGCCGACATCGACGCCAACCGTCGGCTCGTCGAAGATGAACAGCTTGGCGCCGTGGGCCAGCCATTTGCCGATGACGATCTTTTGCTGATTGCCGCCCGACAGGCTGGAGGCCAGCGCGCCACGTGTCGGTGTCTTGATGCGGAGATCGGCGATCTGGCGGTCGGCTTGCGTCTTCTCCTGCGCGCTCGAAATCAGCAAATTGTTCGAGATGCGCTTGTAGATCGGCAGGTTGAGATTGAGGCCGACCGGCAGGTTGAGGCAGAGACCCTGGTCGCGACGGCTCTCCGGCGCCAGCGCCATGCCGAGCTTGATCGCGTCGTGCTCGGAATTGACCTGAACCGGCTTGCCCTCCCAGAGAATTTGGCCTGCCGATTTGCGGTGGCGGCCGTAAAGTGTGGTGACGAATTCGCTGCGCCCGGCACCGATCAGGCCATAGAGCCCGACGATCTCGCCGGCGCGGACCGTCATCGAGACATTTTCAAACCCCTTGCCGGACAGGTTCCGGGCTTCGATGATCGCGGCACCCGGGGTGAAATGCTCCTTGTGGTAGACCTGCTCGATCGAGCGGTTGATCATCATCTTGACCAGTTCGGCATCGTTGGTTTCGGCAATGTTGCGCGTACCGACCAGCGTGCCGTCGCGCAGCACCGAGACACGGTCGGCGAGTTCGAAGACTTCTTCCATGCGATGGCTGATGTAGATGATCGTCACGCCTTCGGTCTTCAGCCGGCGGATCAGGGTGAAAAGCTGGTCGGCCTCCTTGCGGGTCAAGTAGGCGGTCGGCTCGTCGAAGATCAGGAATTTGGTGCCGCGCACGGTGGCGCGGGCGGCCGCGATCAACTGCTGCTGGCCGATGGTCAGGTCGCCCAGCGTGACATGCGCCGGCAGGTCGAAGCCGAGATCATCGATGATCTTCTGCGCTTCCTTGACCATGGCGCGTTGCTGCAGGATGCCGAAGCGCGAATTCTCCTCGCCGAGGAACATGTTGGCGGCGACCGTCAGGTGACGGCAGAGCACGACCTCCTGGTGCACAGCATTGATGCCGAGCGCCATCGCCTCATGCGGCGTCGCCAGGGCTGCCGGCTGGCCCTCCCAGATCACCTCTCCGGAGGTGCGCGGCATGACGCCGGTGAGAAGCTTGATGAGCGTCGATTTGCCGGCGCCGTTCTCGCCGACGATGGCGTGGATCTCGCCGGACTTGAAGGCGAGGTTGACCGGCTTCAGCGCGTGGGTGCCGGGATAGCGCTTCTCCAGCCCGCGCAATTCGAGGATGGTCCGCCCTGGTTCCAGCACGGGTGCCGGATGCAGGTCCTGCGCCGTCGACGTCATGACAATCCTCCCAGATTGGCCTCACGATTGGCACGCGGCGAGGCAAGGATATGCCCCGAAAAACAGCCTAGCCTAAGCTTGTGGATTGCCAAGCCGTTTGTGCCGGCAGTGGATGTTTCCGGGGCGCGAGGCCCCGGAAACGATTTGGATACGACGGCTTAGAGCTTCGGGTTGAGCAGCGCGTCGATCTTCGGGTCTTTCATGTTGTCCTTGGTGACGAGGTTGGCGCCGGTATCGACGTTGGCCTCGACCTTTTCGCCCTTCGAGGCGGCGAGCGCGGTCTTGATGCCGTCATAGCCCATCCGGTACGGATCCTGGACGACGAGGGCGGAAATGACGCCGTCGTTGAGGAACTTGATCAGCTTCTCGTCGCTGTCGAAGCCGACTAGCGCCAGCTTGCCGCCAAGATTGTTTTCGGCGACAGCCTGACCGACGCCCTGCGCCATGATCAGGTTGGAGGCGAAGATGCCCTTGAGGTTCGGGTTGGCGGTGATCAGGTCGGTGGCGATGTTGAGGCCGGTGGTGGCCTGGCCGTCGGCATATTTGTCGGCGACCAGCTTGAGGCCCGGATATTTTGCCTTGAGCTGTTCGGTGAAGCCCTGCTTGCGCTGCTCGAGCGAGCCGGCGCCAGGTGCGTTGGTGATCAGGGCGACGTCGCCCTCGACCTTGCCGCCGTTGGCGGCGCCGATGGCGGCTGCGAGGCCATCGGCAGCGACACGGCCGCCCTGTACGTTGTCGGTGGTCAGGAACGAGGTGAAGGCCTTGGAGTCGGCGCCGGAGTCGATGCCGATAACCTTGACCTTGGCAGCGGCTTCATCGATCGGCTTGCCAAGCGCCTTGAACTCGGTGGGCGCGATCACGATGGCCGCCGGGCTGCTGGCGACGGCGTTCTCGAGGATCGACACCTGACCGTTGACGTCGGTTTCAGCCTGGGCGCCGAGCTCCGGCACATTGACGCCGAGATCCTTGCCGGCCTTGCGGGCGCCGGCCAGAACGATCTGCCAGTAGAAGGACGTGGTGTCCTTGACGATGATCGGAATGGTCACGTCCGCCGCCGAAACCGGCGCCGAATGCATGACGCCGGCGAGCATCGACGCTGCTGCCAGCGCCATGACGGCGCGGCGGTTGAGAATGCTGGTCACGAATTTCATTAGGAATCCTCCCTAAGTCGCCCGGTGAACGTTACGGAAGCTCCGTCCGGATAGGCGTGGCCCAAACAGAACTTTATCAATAAAAAACAGTTGCCATGTTTTGATAGTGCATCGATCCGGCCGATGCAAGCGGTGTTTGACGCCAGTCCTCGCGAGGCCTGGCAGGGGCAGATCCACCGCGCTGCTCCTCCCTTACCGCCGTCAAACGCTCCCGTTTCCGTTGTGAATACATGGAATATTAATTCCACATATTCGTCAATATGGAATGTTCATTCTTTTATAGGATCGCAAGAATGTGAAGCTTGGGTCACCAGTTCATGGGCGGGTGGATGCGCGTTTCACGCCAGCTCCTGCACCAGCGTATAGGGGCGGTATCTGGCGTATTCCGTCTCCGGCACGTCGACGTCGAGCAGTTCGAGATTGCGCGTCAGGTTTGCCAGCTTGGCGGTGCCGGTCAGCACCGTGGCGACCGCGGGCTCATGCAAGGGAAACTGGAACGCTGCAGCGGCCAGGGGATAGCCGCCCTCAGTGGCGATCCTTTCCATCGCACCGACGCGGTCGAGCACATCGTGGTTGGCGGGCAGATAGTCGAAATGCGCGCCTTGCACCGGCCCGGTCGCCAGGATGCCGGAGTTGAACACGCCGCCGATGACCAGTGATGTCTGTTGCGCCTGGCACAGCGGCAGCAGTTCCGCTTCGGCGCTACGGTCGAGCAGGGAATAGCGGCTGGCGAGCAGGATGCAATCGAGCGGCGCCCGGCGCATCACGTCGAGGCAGATCTGGACCTCGTTGACGCCAAGCCCATAGGCGGAAATGACGCCGGATCGCTTCAGCGCCTCGAGTGCCTTGAGGCCGCCGTCCATCAACTCGCGAAAGTGCAGCTTGGTCCTCTCGACACCATGCGTGTAGACGCCGATGTCATGGACGAACAGGATGTCGATCTTGTTGAGGCCAAGCCGCGCATAGCTGAAATCGACCGAACGCATGATACCGTCATAGGAATAGTCGTAGTCCAGCGCGAAGGGCAGCGGATCGACATAGGAGTGATCGGGAACGTGGTCGTCCGGCACCGGGCGGAACAGGCGGCCGACCTTGGTCGACAGCACATAGGAATCGCGCGGCTTGTAGCGCAGGAAGTCGCCGACACGGCGTTCCGACAGGCCAAAACCGTAGAAGGGTGCGGTGTCGAAATAGCGCAAGCCGGCCTCCCAGGCGCCCTGCAGCGTCTCCATCGCGGCCTCGCGCGAACAGGCACGGTAGAGGCCGCCGATCGCGGCGCCGCCAAAGCTGATCTCGGTGACCTCGAGCGCGGTCTGGCCGATGCGGCGTTTGTCCATACGAAAACCTCCCCGCTGCCGACCGTTGTCCGGCTCGGCAGTCTACCAAATATCAGTTCAATCTAGAGCAATTCCAGGAAAAGTGTGTAGCGGTTTTCCGTCCGGAATTGCGTAAGAACAAAGAGTTACAGCGTTGCGCCAAGATGCCAGGGCACGAACTCGTTGTCGCCATAGCCGAAGTCTTCGCTCTTGGTCTTGCGGCCGGAAGCCGTCTCGACGATCAGTTCGAAGATCTCGCGGCCCATGCCGGCGATGGTTTTCTCGCCGGAGGCGATGACGCCGCAGTTGACGTCCATGTCCTCTTCCATGGTGTGATACATGGTCGAGTTGCTGGCGACCTTGATCGACGGCGTCGGCCGGCAGCCGAAGCATGAGCCGCGGCCGGTGGTGAAGACGATGATGTTGGCACCGCCCGCCACCTGGCCGGTGGCCGAGACCGGGTCGTAGCCGGGCGTGTCCATGAACACCAGTCCGCTGCCGGTGACCTTTTCGGCGTAGCCGAAGACGCCGTTAAGCGGCGTCTGGCCGCCTTTGGCGACCGCACCCAGCGACTTTTCCAGGATGGTGGTGAGGCCGCCGCGCTTGTTGCCGGGCGAGGGGTTGTTGTCGATCGAGGCGCCGTGCTTGGCGACGTGATCCTCCCACCACTTGACGAAACCGTCGAGTTTCTGCGCGATCTCCGGTGTAGCCGCGCGGTAGGCGAGCAGGTGCTCGGCACCATAGATTTCCGTCGTCTCGGAGAGGATGCCGATGCCGCCGACGCCGGCCAGGATGTCGACAGCAGCGCCCAGCGCCGGATTGGCCGTAATGCCCGACATGCCGTCGGAACCGCCGCATTGCAGGCCGACGACGATCTCGCTGACCGGGATCGGTTCACGCTTCAGCCGGCCGACTTCCTCTGATATCTCGGCCAGCACCAGCATCGCCTTTTCGACCGATTTGCGCGAGCCACCGGCGTCCTGGATGTTGAAGTGGCGTTTGCCGGCGGCGGCGCCCTTCTGGCCGTAGAGGGTGAGCTGATTGACCTCGCAGCCGAGCCCGACCATCAGCACGCCGCCGAAATTCGGGTGGCGGGCATAGCCGGCGAGCGTGCGGTGCAGCACCATCATGCCGTCGCCGGTGCCGCTCATGCCGCAGCCCTGGCCGTGGACGATCGGGACGAAGCCGTCGATGCCAGGATATTTAGGCAGCAGGGTCCGGTTGGCTTCGTCGGCGATGGCATGGCAGACAGTGGCCGAGCAATTGACGCTGGCAACGATGCCGATGAAGTTGCGCGTACCGGCGCGACCATCGGCGCGGCGATAGCCCATGAAGGTGCGGGCGCGGTCGGCGTCCGTCGCGTGCTCGGCCTCGCTTGGCGGCACGACGGGCAAGCGGCCGGATTCGAAAATCAGATTGTGCGAATGAACATGCTCGCCCGGTGCAATGTCCTGTGTCGCGCGGCCGATTGCCTGGGCGTATTTCACCACGGCCTCGCCGGCGGCGATCGGCTTGATCGCCACCTTGTGGCCGGGCTCGATCAGCGCGGTGGCGACGGCACCGCCCGGCAGCGCGGTGCCGATCTCGATGCGGCCGTTGGCGACGGCGACATTGTCGGCGGGGGACAGAAGGATGCTGTTGGAGGCGTTCACGGGCGGTTTCCTGGGTAATCCTGGGATGCGCGGGCGGATTGACACGCGCCTGTTAAAAGATAATGTCTTTTATCGTGAAAAAACAGTTTTGCGTCAATTGTTTTTTCGCTGGGGAGTTCCGCATGTCCTTGGGTGTTCCGAAAAGCGATTTCGCTTTTCGGGGGTCATGGGAACGTCATATTGCGCTTGAAGCCAGCAGCCGCAAGCGACGGCGTGCAACGGGTCAGGAATGTCGAAGAGCAACAACGTCTACAAGGATGCCTACAACAGGTGCCTCAGGCTGCTCGATGAAACACGCAGCCTGCCTTCGGAGCCGGAACTGGGTACATTGCTCGGCGTCAGCCGCACCACGGTGCGCACCATTCTTGCGCGCATGGAAGAGACCGGGCTGATCGCCTGGAACAAGCGCGCCAAGACGGTGCTGCGCGAACCGCGCCCCGACGATTTCTTCCCCGAGGAAGAGACCGACACGCTGGCCGAAATCATCGAGCGGTCGTTCATGCGACGGCTGCTCGCTGGCGGCGCCGAGGCCGGCATGCAGATCAATGAGCTCGAACTGGCACGCGAGATCGGCGTCGGCACCACCAGCGTGCGCGAGTTCCTGATCCGCTTCTCCCGCTTCGGCCTGATCGAGAAGCGCCGCAACAGCCATTGGGTGCTGAAGGGCTTCACCCGTGCCTTCGCGCTGGAACTGACCGAAATCCGCGAAATGTTCGAACTGCGCTCGGCGGCGGCCTTCGCCGCTCTGCCGCAGGACAGCGCGGTCTGGGCCGATCTTGACCGTCTGGAAGACGAGCATCGCCTGCTGGCAAGCGAGATCGCCACCCGCTTCAACGAATTCTCGGAGCTGGACGAGCGCTTCCATCGGCTCATCCACCGTGCGTCGCACAACCGCTTCATCGTCGATTTCTACGACGTCATCGCCATGATCTTCCACTATCACTACCAGTGGAACAAGGCGCAGGAGCGCGAGCGCAACGAAGTCGCGATCGGTGAGCATCTTGCCTATATCGAGGGGCTCAAATCGCGCGACCTCGGCAAGGTCGACGCAGCCTGCCGCAAACACCTGAAGTCGGCGCGCCAGACATTGCTGACCTCGATCCCGGAGAGCCGGCCGCCACAAAAATCCTGATCGCGCCGCGTTGCCGCAGCATCGAATTGCCGATTTTCGACCTGCCCCACCCGTGGTAGATATCTCTCAGGTGATTGCTTGATGAGGCAGATCGTTTGAACAGGCAAGTCATTTGAACAAGGAGGGGAGACGGTGGAGCATGCCGGTCGCGCTTGTCGCGGCCTATTTGCTGCTGCTCCAGTCGACGCTCGGTGCGTTCGCCTTCGGCACCGAGCCGAATGCGTCACAACTCGATGCCTTCGGCAACGTCATCTGTACCCGTGAGGGTGCGACCCAGCTTCCCGGCGGCAACCCGCCGCCGTCGCATCTGCCGGAATGCTGCGTGCTCGGCTGCGGCATGTTTTCGCCGGCCTTCGCGCCGCCGCCCGATGCGGGGCTTGCACTGGGCGCACTTTCCTTCGAGGCCGTCGCCTTCGTCTTTCCGGCGGCCATCCATCTCGACTTCGCGCGTGAGCGCTCGCCGTCGAACCCGCGCGCGCCGCCGCGGACGGCCTGAGCCTGTTTGCCCGGCGGAACCTTTCGCGGGCGTACCCATCCAAACATCAAACTGTTCGCGGCCGGCAACGGCGCGACCATCACTTCATGGAGCAACCATGTCCCAGTTTTTCCGCACCGCCGCGCGCCCCATGCTCGGCAGCATTCGACGTAGCTTCGAGGCGCGTCTCGAGCTTTTTTTTGACGCAATTCCGGACGGAAAACCGTTTCACACTTTTCCTGGAATTGCTCTTGCCGTACTGGCTCTTGCCCTGTTGTTCGCCAGCGCCCAGACCGGTTTCGCGCATGAGTTCAAGATCGGCGATCTTGAGATCGGGCACCCCTGGTCGCGCGCCACGCCGACCGGCGCCAAAGTCGCCGGCGGCTATTTCACCATCACCAACAAAGGCGGCACGTCGGACCGGCTGCTGTCGATTTCCTCCGATGTCTCGGACAAGGCCGAACTGCATGAAATGGGCGTCAAGGACGGTGTCATGACCATGCGGCCGGTTGCCGGCGGCCTGGAGATTCCGGCTGGCGGCAAGGTAGCACTGGCGCCTGGCGGCTATCATTTGATGTTCATAGGCCTGAAGCGGCAACCCAAGCAGGGCGAGAAGTTTTCCGCCACGCTGACCTTCGAAAAGGCCGGCACCGTCAGCGTCGACTTCGCCGTCGAAGGCATGGGTGGCGGCATGGACGACCACGCCGATTGATCGCGCCAGTCGGACAAATTTCGAAATCAGAGGGACCATCATGAACAAGTATCTTTTGTCGGCCGGCGCGTTTCTCGTCCTCGGAACAAGTGCTGCCTTCGCGCACATCACGCTCGAAACGCAGGAGGCGGCTGTCGGCTCGACCTACAAGGCTATCTTGCGCGTGCCGCATGGCTGCGACGGCAAGGCGACGATCGCCCTACGCGTGCAGATTCCGGAAGGGGTGATCGCGGTGAAGCCGATGCCGAAGCCTGGCTGGACACTGCAGGTCAAGAAGGGCAAGTACGACAAATCCTACCAGCTCTACGGTCAGGCGGTGACCGACGGGGTCAAGGAAGTCGACTGGAGCGGCGGAAGCCTGCCGGATGAATTCTACGACGAGTTCGTCTTTCGCGCGACGCTGACGGCGGATCTCCCCGTGGGCCAGAAGCTTTACTTCCCGGTGGTGCAGGAATGCGACGGCGCTGCCGATCGCTGGATCGAGATCCCGGCAGCAGGGCAGGATGAAGACGCGCTGGAAAGCCCGGCGCCCGGCATCAAGCTGTTGCCAAAGAAATAATGGCTTTCGGCGGCGCGCTCCGTTCGCAGAATGCGCCGCCATTTCATGGCAATGGCATGAACGCGATATCCTCACGGCGGAAGATTCACATAAGCAGCAAGCTCGTCTGCCGGCTTGCCGGTGGGCTGCTGGCCGTGGTCATGCTGCTCATCGTCATGGCCTCGACAAGTCCGGCGCTTGCCCATGCCGCGCTGATCAAGACCGACCCGGCCGACGGCGCGGTGCTGGCACAGGGTCCGGCACAATTCTCATTGACGTTCAGCGAGCCGGTCTCGCCGCTGGTGCTGACATTGGTGAAGCCCGATGGCACGCCGGTTCCGCTGACCGCCTTCCGCCTCAGCGACCAGACGGTCGAAATCGACAATCCGCAGACCCTCAAATCCGGCACGCATGTGCTGAGCTGGCGCGTCATCTCCGCCGACGGTCATCCGGTCGGCGGCTCATTGCTGTTTTCCATCGGCGCGCCAACAGAGCCGCCGATCGTGGCCGAGGCCGTCGACTGGCCGCAGCGGTCGGCGATCTGGCTCGGCAAGGTTCTTCTCTACATCGGCCTTTTCCTTGGCGTCGGCGGCGCTTTCGCCCTTGCCTGGCTGACCCATGGCTGGTCGGCCGGTCGGCGCTTCGTCGTCGCGGCAATCCTGTGCGGGCTGGTCGCGGCACCGCTGTCGCTCGGCTTGCAGGGGCTTGATGCGCTGGGCGCGCCGCTCTCTCATCTGGCGCAGCCGGTCATCTGGTGGACCGGGCTCGACACCAGCTTCGGCTGGACGGTGCTGGTCGCCTTGATCGCGCTGGGGCTCGGCCTGCTGTCGCTGGCCGGGCCGCGCGTGCCCGCCAAGCCAGTCGCGCTGGCTGGACTTGCCGGGGTGGGTGTTGCGCTGGCCGCCAGCGGCCATGCCAGTGCCGCCGAACCGCAATGGCTGACGCGACCGATGGTGTTCCTGCACGGCGTCGGCATCGCTTTCTGGGCCGGGGCACTGATGCCGCTCGGCCTGGCGCTGAAAGGCCAGTCGGCGGAGGCCACGCCATTCCTGCGGCGGTTCTCACGCATGATCGTGCCTGTGGTGGCTGTGCTTGTCGCTACCGGCATCGTGCTTGCCGTCATCCAGGTGCAGACGCCGGCGGCACTGGTCAACACCGCCTATGGCAAGCTGCTGCTGATCAAGCTCGGGCTGCTGGTCTTTCTGTTCACGCTCGCCGCCGTCAACCGCTGGAAACTCACGGCATCGGCCGAGGCCGGAGCGACGGAAGTGCAGCGCAGGCTCGCCCGCTCGATCGGCGTCGAAATGCTGATCGTGTTGGCCATCTTCGGTGTCGCCGCGGGCTGGCGCTTCACGCCGCCGCCACGGGCACTGGCGATCGCGGCCGCGCAACCAGTCTCGGTCCATATCCATGCGCTGCAAGCGATGGCGGATCTCAGCATCACGCCCGGCCATGCCGGATCGGTCGTCGCCTCGATGATCATCATGACCGGCGACTTCGGGCCACTCGATGCCAAGGAGGTGACACTGGTGTTGTCGAAGCCCGATTCCGGTATCGAGCCGCTCAGACGCGCCGCGACCAAGCCCGGCGATGGCAGCTGGCGTGTCGACAATCTCGTCATTCCGGTTCCCGGCCGCTGGACGGTGCGCATCGACATCCTGGTCTCGGACTTCGAGATGGTGAAGATCGAAGCACCCGTCGACATCAGGCCGTAAGCCGGACCGCCAAGCGCCTCGGCACGGGCTCGGGCCGATGCAACACAATTCGGCGAGGCGGTTGACGCGGCCCGAAAGGCCCGTCAATCATCTCGCCCAAGAATGGGCATCCCCGCAAATCGCGGGGCTTCAACCAACAAGATTCGAAGCAGGGAAGAAACGATGGAAAAAGCCGAAATCGGCCTGATCGGCCTTGGCACGATGGGCTCCAACCTGGCGCTCAACATCGCCGAACACGGCCACCGCATCGCTGTCTTCAACCGAACCAGGGCACGCACCGACGCTTTCGTCGAGAATGCCGGCGCGCTGAAGGACATGGTGGTGCCGTGCTACAGCCTGGAGGAACTCGCCGCCGCGATCCGACCGCCGCGCCCGATCATCATCATGGTGCTGGCCGGTAAGCCGGTCGACGAACAGATCGAAGCCTTGCGCGGCGTGCTGTCGGCCAACGACATCGTCATCGACGCCGGCAACGCCAATTTCCGCGACACGATGCGGCGCTTCTCCGAGCTTTCTGGCTCGGGTCTGACTTTCATCGGCATGGGCGTGTCCGGCGGTGAGGAGGGCGCGCGCCACGGGCCGTCGATCATGGTCGGCGGCACGGAAGAGTCTTGGAAGCGCGTCGAGAACGTGCTGACCGCGATCTCCGCCAAATTCAACGACGAGCCTTGCGCGGCGTGGCTCGGCACCGACGGCGCCGGCCATTTCGTCAAGACCATCCACAACGGCATCGAATATGCCGACATGCAGATGATCGCCGAAATCTACGGCATCCTGCGCGACGGCCTCGGCATGGGGCCGAAGGACATTGGCGCGGAGTTCGCCAATTGGAACAAGGGCAGGCTCAATTCCTACCTGATCGAGATCACCGCCAAGGTGCTGGCATCAGACGATCCGAAGACCGGCAAGCCGGTGGTCGACATCATCCTCGATCGCGCCGGCCAGAAGGGCACCGGCAAATGGTCGGTCATCGAGGCGCAGCAGCTCGGCATTCCGGCGACCGCGATCGAGGCGGCGGTGGCGGCGCGCGTGCTATCGTCGATCAAGGACGAGCGGCTGGCGGCGGAAAAAGCCTATGGCAACATCGGCGTGACGAAGATTTCCGGTGACAGGAACGCTTTGCTTGGAGATCTCGAACTGGCGCTGTTCGCCGGCAAGATCGCCGCCTATGCGCAAGGGTTTGCGGTGATGAGCGGTGCGTCGAAGGAGTTCAACTGGAACCTGCCGATGCCGACCATCGCCAGGATCTGGCGCGCCGGCTGCATCATCCGCTCGCAGCTTCTCGATACGATGGCCGAGGCGTTCGGTTCCGGCGGCGCATCGACCAATCTATTGATGGCGCCGGCCTTCATTGCCCTGATGCAGGAAGCGCATCCGTCGCTACGGCGTATCGTGGCAAGGGCATCGGAGGCAGGCTCGCCGGTGCCGGCGCTGTCTTCAGCGCTGGCGTATTTCGACAGTTACCGCCAGGGCCGCGGCACCTCGAACCTGATCCAGGCGCAGCGCGATTTCTTTGGCGCGCATGGCTTCGAGCGTATCGACGGACCGGGGGCATTCCACGGGCCGTGGGGCAGTGGTGCGGCTGGCTAAAGCAACTCCAGGAAAAGTGTGAAACGGTTTTTCCGTCCGGAGTTGCGTCAAGCAAGGGGCTAGGGCACTGCCTGGCTGAGCGACAGGACGTCACTGGCTGCGCTCAGGCTCTGCAACGAGCCGGGTGCGGCGCCACCGATCCAGCCCAGAACGGAGCGGGCAAGCTCGGAACCCGCCAGCCGGAAGTTCTCGTTGACGACCAACAATTCCCTGCGGAACAGGTGCAGCAGGTCCGACGACTGCTTGGACACCACGTCGACGTCGCGGCCGAGTTTGAGGCCGGCATCCTCGATGCCGGCGACGATGGCGAGTGTCGCGGCGGCTGCGCTGCTGACGAAGCCGTCCGGCCGGTTTTCGCGGCGCATCACCTGTGCGGTCCGGCTCCTGATCTGCTCGATCGTATGGTCGATTGAAACAGTGTTGAACGGAATTTCGCTGGCGCCAACCTCGCTCAGCGCATCGGCAAAGCCGTTCAGCGTGTGGCCATAGTAGGTCAACCCGGGCGGCGGCGACAGAAGCGCCAGCTTGCGCCGGCCCATGCTGGCCAACCGGTGCACGGCTGCAACCGCGAAAGCATGGTTGTCGAAGTCATGGTAGGGGTGGACGAGGCCCATGTCGGTGCGGCCATGCGTGGCAAAAGGCATGCCATGCTCCAGCATGTACCGGGCGCGCGGATCGTTCGGCTGGGTGCGCGAGATGATGACGCCGTCGGCGGAGCCTGTCTCGACCAGATAGCGTATGGGGTCGAGTGGATCCTGCGAGCGGGAATAGGGCGTGACGATCAGATGATAGGGCGTTTCGGCGAGCACTTCCGAAACGCCGTAGATGATGTCCGAGACGAAGCTCATGATCTCGCGATCGGTGTTGAGCACGAGGCTGATGACATTGGTCCTGCCGGTGCGCAGGCGCACGCCGGCGCGGTTCGGCCGGTAGCCGATCTGCTTGGCGACGAGCTGGACACGACGCCTGGTTTCGGCGCCGATTTCCGGGGCGTCCTTCAAGGCTCGCGACACGGTGGTGACGCCGAGCCCGGTCATGAAGGCAAGCGTCTTCAACGTCGGGCGCCCTTGCGCCAATGCCTCCTCGTTCTTTTCCGTACGCCGTCTGTCCATTCGTCCCGCCCGTCAGGCGCATAGCAGTCGCAGGCCGGGTCGGCAATCGCCGCCATAGCGATGTGATATTGCGTTCCAGCCCCGGCGAAGCGTCAATATACTGAAACGTTACAGATTGCCAATGTCGAGATGTCGGACGCTCGCGGCGAGATGGACGGCTGTCTTGCGAAACCCATTGGGATTCCAGAAGAAATCGCCTTGCCATCGCCTTTTGCCGGCCTTTGCGCGCCATTTCGATGTTTTGCAGCGCAGCGATCCATGTTGCAGCGCACATGGAGTGGCTGTCCACGCGAATTTGTTCGCAGCTCGAAAAAATGTCCAACTCGCTTCGTTTCATGGGTTGCGCAGCCCACGCAATTCCCGTATCGAAAATCTGTAACGTTTCAGATTCTGGGAGGAACCGAAATGCGATACAGACTTTTGACCGCTGCGCTGGCAGCGACGGCTGCTCTACAATTTGCCGGTCCGGCCGCCGCGACGGACCTGGAAGTGATTCACTGGTGGACGTCGAAGGGCGAGTCGGCGGCGGTCTCGCAGTTCGCAAAGGCCTTTGACAATGACGGCCACGGCGACCGCTGGGTGGATAGCGCCATCGCTCTCGGCGAAACCGCGCGCTCGACCGTCATGCAGCGCGTGCTCGGCGGCGATCCGCCCGGTGCCGCTCAGTTCAATCCCGGTCGGCAGTACGAGGAACTGATTTCGGGCGGGAAGCTGCTCGACCTCACGGACGTCGCGACCGCCGGCAAGTGGGACGAGGTCATTCGCCCGAAGGCTATCGGCAGCGCCTGCCTCGTTGACGGCCACTGGTGGTGCGTTCCGGTCAACATTCATTCCAACTACTGGGCCTGGTACTCCAAGCCGGTCTTCGAAAAAGCGGGCGTGCCAGAGCCGAAGAACCTGGCCGATTTCATCGCGGCAGCGCCGAAGATCAAAGAGGCAGGCCTCATTCCCTTCGCAATCGGCGGCGACGGAAACGGCTGGCAGATTCAGTTGCTCTTCCAGGACATGGTCACCGAGGCTCTCGGTGTCGCCCAGCGCGACAAGATGTATACCACCAAGAGCGCCGAAATTGCCGGCGGCCCCGAGATGAAAGGCGTCTTCACGCAATTGAGGACCCTGAAGCAGTTCACCGACAACGGCTACGCCAACCGCAACTGGAACGACACCACCAACCTGGTGATCACCGGCAAGGCCGGACTTCAGGTGATGGGCGACTGGGCGCGCGGCGAGTTCGCCGCCGCCGGCATGACCGGAGTCAAGGATTTCGGCTGCATGATCGGCTTGAACGAGGCCAAGCCGGTGGTCAGCACCGACGGCGACATCATCCTGTTCTTCAAGCAGGGCAATGCGGATGTCGAGGCAGCGCAGAAGCGTCTTGCCGCGCTGCTCATCAGCCCGGAGGTTCAGGTCGCCTTCAACAACGCCAAGGGTTCCATGCCCGTGCGTGGCGATGTCGACATGTCGACGGCCGACCCGTGCATGCAGAAGTCGCTGAAAGCGGTGGAAGACCCAGCCAACATCGTCACCGCGACGAACCGGTTCATCACCGAGAACACCAATCAGCAGCTCAATGAGCTCGTCGCCCAATTCTTCGCCGACGACTCCATGACGGCTGACGATGCCACTGCGAAGTTCGCCACGATCATCGGCAGTTCCGATTAGGAGCTGATCAGTACCCAGAGGCGCCGCCGTTGCAGCGGTGCCTCTGGCGCGTCCCGACCCGACAGGAAGCTCCTTTTCTCGGCGACGGGCTGACAATCGCAGGACGGGAAGCTGCGGCGATCCGGAGCCCGGTGGTCCGGACAGAGCTGATCTTCACGTCGGCAAATGACCCAAGGGTGTCGGTGGAAGCGGAGAAAGACTGACGATGCAGAAGAGCTGGAGGCGCAGATTTCACCTGCCCGCCGTCATCGGGACGATACCGATGATTCTCGTTGCCGTCGGCGTGTTCGTGATCGGCATCGGCTTCTCGGTGCTATGGTCCTTCACCAGTTCGAAGCTCTTCCCCACCTACGATTTCGTCGGTCTGGCGCAGTATAGGCGCCTCTGGGCCGATAACCGCTGGCTCGTCTCGGTCAACAACATCTGGTTCTTCGGCCTGATGTCCATCACCTGCAACATGGTGTTCGGCTATCTGCTCGCCGTTTTCATGGACCAGCGCATCCGGCAGGAGGACCTTTTCCGCTCGATCTTCCTGTATCCTTTCGCCATGTCGCTGATCGTCACCGGACTGGTGTGGCAATGGGCGCTCGACCCGAACCTCGGCCTGCAAGAGGCGCTCCGCAACTGGGGCTGGTCGAGCTTCAGCTTCGCCCCGCTGGTCAGTGCCGAGACCGCGCTGTACGCGCTGGTCGTGGCGGGCATCTGGCAGGGCTCGGGCGTGACGATGGCGATCCTGCTTGCCGGCCTGCGCGGCATTGACGAGGATATCTGGAAAGCGGCGAGGGTCGACGGCATCCCAACGTGGCGCACGCACATGTCCATCGTGGCGCCGATGATGAAAGGTGCCTTCGCCACTGCCTTCGTTCTCCAGTGCGTAAGCGTGGTGCGCGTCTACGACCTGGTTATTGCCATGACTGGCGGTGGGCCTGGCATCGCCACGTCCATGCCGGCAGTCTACGTCATCCAGCTCATCACAGTTCGCCAGAACGTCGGCCAAGGCATGGCTGCGGCAACGATGATGCTGCTGCCGGTCCTGGTCGTGCTGGCTTTCAGCGGAATTCTACTATGGCGGCGAAATCGTTTGCGGGAAGCGGGCGCATGACCGCCGGACAGATCACCGCAATTCAACCGGTCCAGGAAGCGCCGGATCAGGCTGGCGTGGCGCCCTTCGGGCCGAAACCGCGACGGATATCGGCCGGTCGCATCGGCATCTATGCTTTCCTGGTCGTTGCGGCTCTCTTCTTCCTCATTCCGGTCTACATCATGATCGTCACATCGTTGAAGGGGATGCCGGAGATCAGGCTGGGACATCTTTTCAACCTTCCGGGCGAGCCGACCTTTCAGCCCTGGGCCGACGCCTGGCGGCATGCCTGCACCGGTCGCGACTGCAACGGCCTCAGTCCAGGCTTTTACAATTCGGTGAAGATCACCCTGCCGAGTGTGTTCATCTCGATCATCTGCGCGTCGATCAACGGTTACGCGCTGACCTTCTGGCCATACAAGGGCGCCAACCTGCTCTTCGGGTTGCTCGTGTTTGGCGCCTTCGTGCCCTATCAGGTCGTTATCTATCCATTGATCATCGGACTGAGCTCGGTCGGGCTGTTCGCGTCCCTGCCTGGCATCATCATCGTGCACACGATCTTCGGAATGCCCATCCTGACGCTGCTGTTCCGTAATTTCTATGCGGCAATACCGGTCGAGCTGTTCAAGGCAGCGCGTGTCGACGGTGCGGGTTTTTGGCGCATCTTTTTCCACATCATGCTGCCGATGTCGGTGCCGATCACTGTCGTCGCCGTCATCCTGCAAGTTACCGGCATCTGGAACGACTTCCTGTTCGGCGTCGTGTTTGCCGGGCGGGCCAACTGGCCAATGACGGTGCAGCTCAACAACATCGTCAACACCACCACCGGCGTGAGGGAGTACAATGTCAACATGGCGGCAACCATTCTGACGGCTGCGGTGCCTCTGCTCATCTACTTCATCTCCGGACGATGGTTCGTGCGCGGCATCGCCGCTGGCGCGGTGAAAGGCTAGTGGATATGGCGCAGAACGGTACCAGCGTTTCGATCCAGGACCTGTCGCTGAGTTTCGGTGTGGTGACCGTCCTGCAGACACTCAATCTCGATGTCGCCGAGGGCGAGTTCATCGTGCTGCTCGGCCCCTCCGGCTGCGGCAAGTCGACCTTGCTCAACTGTATTGCCGGCCTGCTCGACGTCTCCGAAGGCCGCATCTTCATCAAGGGCAAGAACGTCACCTGGGAAGAACCCAAGGATCGTGGCATCGGCATGGTGTTCCAGTCCTATGCGCTGTACCCGCAAATGACGGTGGAGAAGAACCTGTCCTTCGGCCTGCGTGTCGCCGGCACAGCGAAGGACGAGATCGCCAAGCGGATCGCGCGGGCGGCCGAGATCCTGCAGATCGAGCCGCTGCTGCAGCGTAAACCGGCAGCACTTTCCGGCGGCCAGCGCCAGCGCGTGGCGATCGGACGGGCGCTGGTGCGCGATGTCGACGTGTTCCTGTTCGACGAGCCGCTCTCCAATCTCGACGCCAAGCTGCGTGCCGAGCTGCGCGTCGAGATCAAGCTGCTGCATCGCAAGCTGCAGAACACCATGATCTATGTCACCCACGATCAGATCGAGGCGATGACGCTGGCCGACCGCATTGCGGTGATGAAGGGTGGCATCATCCAGCAGCTCGATGCGCCGCAGACCATCTACAACCGCCCGGTCAACCGCTTCGTCGCCGGATTCCTCGGCTCACCCGCGATGAATTTCATCGATGGGCAACTCGAGAACGTGGACGGCGGCTGGCGGTTCGTGGCCGACGCTCTCAAGATTCCGCTCGGCACTTATGACTTTGCCGGGCTTCCAACTCCCGGCCCGGCCGTATTCGGTATCAGGCCCGAGCATGTGAGTCTGAACAGTGGCGCGGGCTGGCCGTTCTCGACAGCCGCCAATGTCGAAGTGGTCGAGCCCATGGGCTCCGACACGCTGGTCTGGCTCAAGCTTGCCCAGCAGAATTTCAGCGTCCGAGTCACCTCGGAACGCACGCCCGAAAACGATGAGGCGGTGACGGTCGGTTTCGATCCGATGCGCGCTTCGCTCTTCGATAGCGCAACCGGCAACCGCATCTAGCTTCCGAGAACCACTCTCCCAACGACAATCCACAAGCAGAACGGACAGAGACGATGAACTGGTCATTCCAACTTTACAGCGCCCGCAATTTCCAGCCCTGGGAAGGCGTCCTCGAGACGCTCGGCAAGCTCGGCTACACCCAGGTCGAAGGCTTCGGTGGCGTCTATGATGATCCCAAGGCCTTCCGCGCCGAACTCGACAAGAACGGGCTCGCCATGCCGACCGGGCATTTCTCGATCGACGCGCTCGAGAACGACTTCGACGGCGTGCGCAAAATTGCCGACGCGCTCGGCATCACACTGCTCATCTGTCCTTTTCTGATGCCCGACCAGCGGCCATCCGATGCCGCCGGCTGGCGCGGTTTCGGCGAGCGCCTGGCAAAGGTCAGCGATACCGCAAAGAAGGCCGGCTACGGCTTTGCCTGGCACAACCATGATTTCGAGTTCAAGAAGCTCGCCGACGGCTCGGTGCCGCAGGATCTCATCCTCACGGCGGCACCCGACATCGGCTGGGAGATGGACGTCGCCTGGGTGGTGCGTGGCGGCGACGATCCGTTGGCGTGGATCGACAAACATGGCAAGCGCATCAGCGCTGTCCACGTCAAGGACATGGCCAAGCCCGGTGAGGGGCTGGACGAGGATGGCTGGTCGGATGTCGGCCATGGCACGATCGACTGGGCCGGCCTGTTCAAGGTGCTGCGCGCCAAGAGTGCGGCCCAATACTACGTCATGGAACAGGACAACCCGAACGACATCGAGCGCTTCGCCCGCCGCTCGCTCGCAGCCGTCAAGAC
Organism: Mesorhizobium kowhaii; assembly: GCF_003253745.1. Taxonomy (GTDB): domain Bacteria; phylum Pseudomonadota; class Alphaproteobacteria; order Rhizobiales; family Rhizobiaceae; genus Mesorhizobium; species Mesorhizobium kowhaii. The sequence goes on along the minus strand of NZ_MZXV01000080.1, from coordinate 247,372 downwards.
CTACTAGGAGCAATCAGCATGGCAAAGAAACTTGGCATCGGCGTCATTGGCTGCGGCAACATCTCGAAGGCGTATTTTTCGCTGGCGCCGCTGTTTCGCGGCATCGAGATGCGGGCCTGCGCCGACATCAACATGGATGCGGCGAAGGCTCGCGCGAAGGAGTTCAAGCTGCGCGCGGAGACCGTCGACGATCTGCTCAAGGCCGACGACATCGACATCATCGTCAACCTGACCATCCCGGCGGTGCACTATGAGGTGTCGAAGCAGGTGCTCGACGCGGGCAAGCACGTCTATTCGGAAAAGCCCTTCGTGCTGTCGGTCAAGGAAGGGCTCGACCTGAAGAAACGCGCCGAGGCGAAAGGCCTGCGCATCGGTTCGGCGCCCGACACGTTCCTGGGTGGCGCGCATCAGCTGGTGCGAGAGCTCATCGACACCGGAAAGCTCGGCAAGATCACCAGCGGCACGTGCCACGTCATGGGCCACGGCATGGAGCACTGGCACCCCAATCCCGACTTCTTCTTCCAGCCGGGCGCGGGACCGGTGCTCGACATCGGCCCGTACTACATCACCAATCTGATCCAGCTGATCGGACCGGTGAAACAGGTCGCCGCCTTCGCGTCGACGCCGGCCAAGGAACGCACCATCAGTTCAAAGCCGCGCGCGGGCGAAAAGATTCCGGTCAACACGCCGACGACCATCCATGGCCTGCTGGAGTTCGAGAACGGCGCCGTGATCACGCTCAACACCAGCTGGGACGTCTGGGCCCATGGTCACGCGCCGATGGAACTCTATGGCGAGACGGGTACGGTGTTCGTGCCGGATCCGAATTTCTTCGGTGGCGACGTGCGCTTCACCGAAGACAGCAAGCCGGTCAAGAAGCTGCCGAAATGGAAGCACCCGTTCGGCGTTCCCAACGAGATGCATTCGCAAGGCATGATGGCCAACTACCGTACCGCCGGCCTCGCCGACATGGCGGTGGCGATCGCGGAAGGCCGGCCGCACCGTTGCTCCATGGAACTCGCGCTGCATGCCGTCGACGTGATGACCGGCCTGTTGCGCTCCGGCGAAACCGGCAAGTTCGTCGCCATGCAGACCAGTTGCGAACGGCCGGCCGCACTTGGCGTCGAGGAAGCCAAGGCGCTGCTGGCGAAGAAGAAGTAGACCGCGCACCTCAACCCTCTCCCCGTTCCGGCAGGGAGAGGGTAAGGGTGAGGGGCAGAGCCGACTCGCCGCGTTGTCGTGATGGCAGCCGACTGGCTCGCTTCCATTTGAGGATTTTCCCATGCCCTACATCCCCGCCGAAAACCGCTACGAGAACATGATCTACAACCGCTGTGGTCGCTCCGGCCTGAAGCTGCCGGCGATCTCGCTGGGGCTGTGGCACAATTTCGGCAATGACACACCGCACAAGACCAAGCAGGCGATCGCGCGCAAGGCCTTCGACCTCGGCATCACGCATTTCGACCTCGCCAACAATTACGGCCCGCCGCCCGGCTCGGCCGAGACCGCTTTCGGCGAGATCCTGCGCACCGATTTCGCCGGCTATCGCGACGAGCTGATCATCTCGACCAAGGCCGGCTACGAGATGTGGGCTGGGCCTTACGGCGAATGGGGCGGGCGCAAATACATGCTGGCCAGCCTCGACCAGAGCCTGAAGAGGATGGGGCTCGACTATGTCGACATCTTCTATTCGCACCGCTTCGATCCCGATACGCCGCTGGAAGAAACGATGGGCGCACTCGACCATGCCGTGCGCTCGGGCAGGGCGCTCTATGCCGGCATCTCATCCTACAATTCGCAGCGCACGCGTGAGGCCGCCGATATCTTGAAGCAGCTTGGCACGCCTTGCGTCATCCACCAGCCGAGCTATTCGATGCTGAACCGCTGGGTGGAGGAAGACGGCCTGCTCGATACGCTCGAAGGGCTCGGCGTCGGCTCGATCGTGTTCTCGCCGCTGGCGCAAGGCATGCTGACCGACAAATATCTTGGCGGCATCCCCGAAGGCAGCCGCGCCTCACAAGGCAAGTCGCTGAAGACAGCCTTCATCAACGACAAGACCATCGCCAACATCAAGGCGCTCGACGCCATCGCCGGCAAGCGCGGCCAGACACTGGCGCAGATGGCGCTGGCCTGGGTGCTGCGCAAGGGCAAGGTGACCTCGGCACTCATCGGCGCCAGCCGGCCGGAGCAGGTCGAGGACTGCGTTGGCGCGCTCAAGGTGCTCGACTTCAGCGATGCCGAACTTGCCGAGATCGACAGCTATGCGCGCGAGTCCGACATCAACCTGTGGGCGGCTTCCGCCGAGCGCAAAGGCCCGCCGAGAAAGTAAGCTCGCTCGTTAAGCCGGCAAAATAAAACGGCGGGAACCCTTCCCGCCGTTTTTCATGTGAAGCGAAATGCTGTCGCTTCAGGGTGTGGCTGGTTTCTGGGCGGTGCCTAGTCCCACCTTGGGTTTGGCCGGAGCCGGAGCTGAGGTCTTCATCTTCGCCTCGATCCAGCCGGTGTAGTTGGCCAGCCGTGTGTAGATGCCGTAGGCATCCTTGTGGCCGCAGGCCGCACTCCCGTCCGCCGGGCCTTCGCCCCAGCTGACGACGCCGACCTGGACCGGACCGTCGGCGCCGGTCATGAACAGCGGGCCGCCGCTGTCGCCATTGCAGGCATCGCGCACGCCGCTGGTGGTGCCGGCGCAGATCATGTTGCCGGTCAGCGGGTCGGTCATGTCGGCGGCAATCGCAGTGGCGGCCGCGTCGATGCCTTTCTCCGAATAACGCATACGGTGAGAGAGATCGCCAAGTGCGGCCTTCAGATCATGCGCATAGATCGCCTTGATGCCGCTGTTGCAGGCCTGGTTCGGCTGCAGGTCGAGGTCGGCAACCATCAGCGCGGTTGGAAAAGTGCCATCCTGCATCTTGCCCCAGCCGGTGACGGTGGTCTTGCCGGCATCGGGTGTGGCGTCATGGGTGACCTTGATGGTCGGCGCGTCGGCCGGTTCGGCAAGGCGGAGCAGGCCGAGGTCGTTGTCGAGCGTCTGCTCGCTGTAGCCCTCGTTGACGATGACCTCCACCACCTTGTGGCGCTTGCCCTCGCTGAGATCGGTGGCGCCGGTCAGCACGGTGACGGAGTCAGGCGAAATCGGCTGGCCCTTGTCGTTGAGGCAGTGGGCTGCCGTCAGCACCCATTGCGGCGCGATCAGGCTGCCGCCGCAGAATTGTGCGTTGGCCTGCGAGGCCGGGTTCTCGTCCAGCCTGTCGGTGGTGAGCAGCGCGACCTGAAATGGATAGGCACCCTTTTCGGCCTGGTTGCCGCCATAGACGCGATCGGCGCCGTCGGGATTTTCCGCCGCAGCCTTCGCCTTGGCATCCGCAACGCGTTTCATCGGCGAGACCGCCGCTTCGGGCCTGGCTGTGTCATCCGCCTGGCTGGCGCTGACGGTGGCAAGAGCCGAGGCGATGGCGAGCGCCGACGCGGCGGCGATCGGCCTGAACCGATGGATGATGTGCACCTGAAATCCTCCTGAGACACGTTCCCGAACGAGCCAGCCCCCGGCGCATGATCAACCAAACAGTCGCCAGCAAGTCAGGCGTTGCTTCGCGGATTGCGTTCCCGTGCGGAACCCGTTCAAAACCCTATAGCCCCCCACGGGCTACGTGGAAGCGAATTGTCATTCCAATGTTGTATTAATTTAGGCAGTATACCGGCGCGGATGTCTTTGGCGGGGGCCTTCGACAGACCGCATGGGGTGATGATCAGGTTCAGGTACCGGTAACCAAACTCATTTTTCGACTTCACCACGATCTCGACAATATTTCTGTATTTTGATCCAGTCCTTGCTGACTTTTGGGAGAGTCTCACCATGACAAAACTGACAAACGCTATCATTGCGTCCGCATTGCTTTCCACTGCAATGTGGACGGTCCCTGTTTTCGCCGCCGATCCTGGCTCCGCCAGCGCCGGCAATGGTGAAAGCATGCGGGACGTAACTTCAGGCGACTACAAGCCCGGGCGGGCAAAACCAATCGCGTCGCCGAAGCTGACTGACGAAGACAGCCGCGCTGCGCCGCTTGCTGACGAGGCAACGGCTGTCAAATCCTATGGCATCGTCGGACGTTCCGCCGATGGCAAGGAGATCAAGATCGAGCCGAGCGAAGCGTTGCGGGACCTTATCATCAAGGAACTGAATGCGCCGGCCAACGGAAAAGACGCGGCTCCGCGCAAGACCGAAGATCCTGACCTTGGCGAGGGCGAAGCCGGTCGTCAGGTTTTCGGCACCGACGATCGCGAGCAGGTCAAGAACACCAAGACCTATCCGTTCTCGGCAATCGGCTATCTCGAAGCCAAATCGGCGAAGACGGGCAGCTATGGCAGCTGCTCGGCAACGCTGATCGGCCCGCGCACCGTGCTCACCGCGGCGCACTGCCTCTACAGCCATGAGGACAAGGACTGGCTCTCCGAGTATCTGTTCGTGCCAGGCCTCAACGGCAGCACTGCCGACGACGCACCGTTCGGTGCCTTCACCTTTGAAAGCGCCTATGTGCTGCAGGGCTTCATCGACAACTACCAGGGCTATTATGGTTCGGTCATCCCGTGGGATCTCGGCATCATAACCCTCAAGCAGGACGTCGGCACCAACCTCGGCTGGCTGGGCTATGCCAATTATGACGATCTTGGCGACTTCACCGCCAACCTCGTCGGCTATCCCGGCGACAAGCCGATGGGCACGATGTGGAAGGCGAACTGCGAAGTGCACGCCGAAAACATCGCCCCGGAATATTTCCAGTATGACTGCGACACGTTCCCGGGGTCGAGCGGCAGCTCGGTCTATGCCTATGACAACAACTCCAAGCAGCGCATCATCACCGGTGTCAACGTGGCGGAAAGCCCCGACGCGAACACCGCCGTGCGCCTGAACGCAGCCAACATCCAGTGGATCAACAGCCTGTATAAATAATCGCTGCGCATTCACTGTGGAGATAAGGCGGTGGGGCAATCCCGCCGCCTTTTTCATGCCGATGCTTCCCATGCGGCTTCTCTTGCACGAGGCCGGCTCGCCGACTACGCTTAAGGGGCCAAGGGGTTGGCATCCAAAGGGGCTCAAGGGATGGCGCGGGCAAGGGCAGTGTTCGGGATCGCGGCCGCATCGATGCTGGCCGCGTTGATGCTTTCGCCGGCCTTCGCCGATCCGGCGACCGCACCTGCCGGTGGCGCGTGGGCGGTACGGGTGCAGATCCTCTACCAGGCAGACACGCGCTCGGTGCTGCGCAGGATGGTCCGTGTGTGGGACTTTCATCCGGATAAGAATCTCGACTTCGTCTGGGAGCCGGCGGCCGGCCAGTCACCTGACCGGACGATCGCCGAAGACGGCACCATCAACGGCAAGGGCAGGCTGGTCTGGCGGGTGCGCGGCTCGGCGAGCTATGATCCCAAAACCATCTATTCCAGCTATTTCGGTGACGTTCGGAATGGCCGGCCCGACGGGCAAGGCCGGCTCGAGCTGCGCTCGGGCGAGGTTTTCGACGGGCATTGGCTGGCCGGTGAACTCAACGGAAAGGGCATCCATGTCGATGCCGACGGCAACCGCTATGAGGGGCAGTTCGTCGCCGGCGTGCCGAATGGTGAAGGCCGATTGCTGTCGAAGACCGGCGAGATATTTGCCGGCTCATTTGTCGACGGGTTGAAGAACGGCAAGGGCCGCACGCGACTGGCCGGAGGCACCGTCTACGAGTCGCAATGGGCAATGGGCAAGCAGGTTGGTGGCTCCCGCCCCGACGTGCTGGCCGATGCCAGGGTCGGCGGGCTGCTCAAGGCGCAGACCGGCGGCGGCGACGCCGACAAGGTCGAGATCGGCGTCGCGGTCGACCAGCGCATGACCCAGCAATCCGATATGCAGTACCAGCATCTGGCGCGCGATGAGGATATCGCGATCTATCCGCAGGCGGACCAGTATAATGACAGCTGGAACGGCACCGGCCAGGTCACCACCAGCAATGTCTATGAAGGCAAGGACTGGGAGGACGCGCCGGCCTTTGCCGAGGTCGACCTGAAGACATCAGACCAATCCAGGGTCAAGCTCGACAGTCTGGAAATGAAGGTCGCCGCCAGCGATGCCTACCGCAAGCCGATGCTGTCGATATCGGAGCATTTCGGCTGCGTCGGCTTCCGTCCGGATTTCTCGATCGTCAACAATGGCTGGGGTGACGCCAAGGACATGAAGATGTCTATCCAGTTCACCACGATCGATGACGAAGGCAATCCGACCGGTGATCCCAGCCGCATGTTCAGCAAGGACGTCGGCAGTTTTGGCGAAGGCGTCGACGTGTCGATCAAGAGCGTGCTCGCAGAGGCCGGCGTCGACACCGCCAGCCTGGAGACGGGGCGGTTTCCCTGTCCTTCGGTGGACAGTCTCAATGTCTGCCGCAGCCAGCTGACCAACAAGATCAAGTTCGGTGAGGTCGCCGACTATCTTGGCAATATGCAGCAGGCGATGACGCTGAATGCGATCGGCAAGTTCGACTATTCCTGGGCGGATGACGAAGGTCATGTCTACCAGCAGAGCGAGCCGTTCCGCACCTCCATCACCATGGCGGTTTTGGAGACGCCGGAAGCGATGGCCGAATGCGGCGATGGCGGCGGTGGCACGCCGGAAGCGATGCGCTACCAGAACATCGAGTTCCCGATCGGCAAGCATGACTACACCATCGCCATGCCGGTGCGTGGCAACAAGAAGATCAGCGCCTACACGGCGCGGCTGAAGATGTGGTCGTCGATGTCGTCGATCCATAGCTTCAGCATCGCCGCGCATTTTGCCGACGGCAGCGTGCGCGAGAGCAAGCCGGTGACCTTCTTCTACTTCCGGCCGAAACAGTCGTTGTTCGAGACCAAGACCGAGCCGGCGGCCTGTTACCTGCCGCGCGACATGGTCGGCTGCGGCTAACTATTTCCGGCCCATCTCGAAATAGTTGGGCAGCGGCAAAAGCCGGGTGAAGATTGTGCCCTGGGCGAAGACGCGCAGTTCCAGCATCGATCCCGACGACCGCTCGGCGCTCTGGTCGAAGAGGAAATTGCCGAGCGAATAGACCTCCGCCACATCGCCGCCGGCAAGCGGGACAATCGCCTCGCTCGACACATGCGGATGGCCGCCGACGATGGCCGAGACGCCACGCAGCCGCATCTGGTCGGCAAGCATGTCCTCACGCGCCGACGGTTCGGTCTTGTATTCGCGGCCCCAATGGACGAAGGCGACCACCGGCCGCTCGGCATCCTCGTGCAGCAGCCGGTCAAGCAGGGCAGGCGTCAGCAGGTCGGTGTTCTTCGAGCCGTTGGTGTCGATGTCGGTCAGGCCGACAAGATCGAGATCGGCAAGCGCCAGCGTCTCGCCCTGACCGAAATGGGCAATGCCGGCCTCGTCCAGCGCGCGCAGCGTCTCGGCATATCCTGACGGGCCGAGATCATAGGCGTGATTGTTGGCGAGGCCGACGCCGGCGACATGTAGCCTCCTCAGCATGTCGACAACCAGGTCTTGCGGCATCGCCAGCGTCATATCGTCGATCGCTTCCGGCACGTTTGGCAGGATGACGCCTTCGAGGTTGACGATCAGCGGCCGTGAGCCGGTGAGGGCCAGAACGCTGTCGACGATCCGGTCGGCAACGCCGTCGCGAACCAGAATCTTCTTCATCGCGCGGCCGAAATTCACGTCGCCGGCGAGATAGTAGATCCTGTCCTTCGGTCGCGTCGGGTTGTTGAAGCCGGGAGCGAAGGCGCCGAACAGCGCCACCACATAGCTGGTGGTCCGCTCGACATAGTCCGACGTGTGCTCCTGCGAGTTCTCGTTGGCGACGACCAGCGGCTGGGCGCCGAACAACTCGCGCTGCAGCCTGGTCTGGATGTAGAGCGCGCCAACGGAATCGGCGTGATCCGGCTGGCGAAGGGATGCGATGCCGTCGAGCGACCCGGCGGCCAGCATGTTCAGCGTCTGCTGGTCGAAGCGCCGTGCGTCGTGCTGCGGCAGATAGTGCGAGAAGTCGGTGGATTCGACGATCAGCGTGTCCTGGTCGACGATCGGCTTCAGAGCCTCGGCCAGCCTGTCCCAGTCGCCGCGCCGCGCCTTGACCGACATCGCGACGGGCACGATTTTCGCCTCGGGGAAGTAATGGTGCAGGAAAGGCAGCATGGCGCGCACGCCATGCTCCTTGTCGAACAGGCAGGATTCCTCGACCATGTCACCGTGCGTTTCGAGCTGGCGCACCGCTTGCGCGTCGGCCGCCACCGGGCCAAGCACGGTATCGAAGCCGCGCAGCGTGGTGGCGTACAATTTGTGCGTCTTGTGGAAATGGTCCGGCGACAGGATGACGATCCGCTTGTAGCGGAAGCTGGACGCCGCCCGGAAACCCAGCGCCACCAGGTCGGCAGCCAGAAGGTGATGCGGAACGGTGATGCCGGTCAGCCGCTGGTTGGAAGGCTCGACATCCGCGACCTTGGCGATGGCGTCGTCGTAGAAGGGCGGGAAGTTGTTGGTGCCTTGCGGGCATACGATAGGCACGGCAAAAGCTTTAGAGGGAGGGAGGGCGAGCAGAATAATTATCAAGGTCAGCAGAACGCTGACCGGCAGTTTGCCTGGGCGCAGACCTAGTCCCCTCATGGCTCGGCGAGCACAATGTTCTCCACGCCGCCGACATAATAGAACGGCTTTTGCTTCGACGACGCCACGCTGTTCAAGGATGCTGCGCGGCAAGGCCAGGACGTCCGACGGCGGCGTCACGCTGTTCGGCCTTGCCGACTACATTTCACGCGAAGTGGTGCGGCTGACGGCCCTCGAGGATCGAATAGGTGAACACGCCGTGGCCCAAGTTCGGGCAGTTCGGCTGCGGTGTTGTTGGCGGCGGTGGCCGAAAACACGACGATGCGCGCGTCCTGCGCGTCCTTTTCCAGGCGCGGGTTGAAGGCGTTGGCGGCATGGCAGGTGTCGAGCAGCATGAAGCGCATGCCCTTGGCCCGCTCGACCGATTTCTGGATGTCCGACCAGTCGACAAGCGAGGAGCGCTTCCAGCGCTCGGCATCCTGTTTGCGGCCGTCGGTCGGGATGAAATAATAGTCCTCGTCGATGTTGATGCCGTGGCCGGCGACGAAGATGATGGTGGTGTCGTGCTCGCCCGGTCTGTCGAGGAAATCGGCAAGCTGGTCGTCGATCGTGTCGGAGTCGGGCTCCATGACGGTGTCGGCGCTGGCGACGGCGTAGGTCTGCTTGGCCTTGTCGGGGGCCTCGTCGAGCGCTTCACGGTTGACCAGAACCAGCGTCTCCATCGATGAGAACAGCGGTGCCGATTTCTGCGAAATCACCTTGAGAAACTCGGTGGCATCATCGACGGGATAGCGCAGGTCGCAGGCGTGGCCCGAACAGGCGTCGGTCAGGAACGGATATTTGTCGACGCCGATGACCGCGACATAGAGCTTGCCCTTGGCCTCGGCCTTCTCGGTCTTTCTTGCCAGCGCCGTCACACTGCGTTCGGTCAGATAACCGAATTCGTTGGTGCCGGTGATGCGGATGGTGTTTTCGCCATTCTCGACCGGTATCTCGACAATGGTGCTGTTGCCGTCCACCGAGCGGGCGGTGACGTCGCCGACATTGCGGCTGTTCGACAGGATCGAGAAGCCGGCGACATCGGTCGCGGCTTGCCTGGCACCGGTGATTTCGACGGCGACATAACCGTCACGGACCTTGCTCTGGTCTTCGGCGAGGCCGATGTCGAACTCCGGCGGCTTGCGCTGCAGCAGCTTCTGCAGCTCATTGTCGACGCCTGGCCGCATCTCCCTGACCGCCTGTTTGGCGCTGCGCAGGATGATCGCGCGGCGCACCATTTCCGGGCTCCAGAGATATTTCTTCAACTGGCCGGCGCGGATGAAGCGGCCTTCATGGTCGCGGCCCTGGTTGACCTGCCAGCCGATCAGCTTGTCGCCCTCATCGGAGGAATAGTAGTAGCCCTGCGGCATCCAGGCGATCCATTGCGAGCCGGCAAAGAACATCGACACGATCAGCTCGTGCGTCTTCAGATTCCAGAGCCTGAGCGTCTGGTCGGCACTGCCGGTAACCAGCAGGCCGGCTTTCTCGGAAGCCACCATAGTGTTGATTTCGCCGGTATGGCCGGTGAATTCGCCCGACACTTTCGCGGTCGCCGTCCTGTATTCGATCAGCGTGCCGTCATTGCCGCCGGTGATCAGGCCAAGGCCATTGTCGATCAGCGTGTAGGCTGAATGGACAAAACCTTTGGTGGCATCGTTCTCGATGCTGCGCACCATTTTGCTGCCATTGGCGATCTCCAGCACCGCGTTTTCCAGCGCGTCCTTGCCTCCCTCCCTGGTGCGCAGCGACCACTGGCCGTCTGTCAATGCTGCGCGGGCAAACGAGTCCGGCTCCGCAAGCGGCTGCGGGTCGTCGAAGAAACGCTCGGCGGTGGGCAGCACCAACCTGTTGTCTAGTGCGCCTTGTTCCTCCGGACAGGACACGCGCTCGGGGCAAGGGTTGGCATTGCCCCAGGCGATGACGTCGTTCGCCGTATCGATGCCGACGGCGGTCACCGGTTCGCCCAATCCCTGCAGCAGGGCCTTGCGCTCGCCGGTCGCGGGGTCCCAGACCTGGATGGCGTTGCGCGTACCGCCGGCGGTTGCCACCAGCGAGCCGTCGGCATTGGCGGTGCTGGCATAAACCGTGCCGTCATGGCCGGTGTAGTCGAGCGCCTTCTCGCCGGTGTCGGTGTTCCAGACGATGGAGCGATGCCTGTCGGCGCAGCGATAGCCGCAGGAGGCGACCAGCCGCGACCCCTTGGCAAAGGTCAGGGAGCCGATGAGGAAATCCTGCTTTGGCATGGCGCGCAGCAGCGTGCCGTCGGCAGCGTGCCAGAGCTGGACCTGCCCGTCCTTGCTGCCGGTGGCAAACAGGCTGCCATCCTGCGACACGGCCAGCGCCATGACACTGATATCCCGCAGCGGCTCGGCTTCGGCCGGCAAGGCGATCTCCTCGCCCTTCGCGACGTCCCAGAGCCGGATGCCGTTGTCGGTGGTGGTCGCCGCCAGCCGGGTCCCCGCGGCAACGAAGGCGAGCTTGTCGATGTGCCAGGAATCGGCATCGAGCTTCTTGTCCAGCGTCCAGCCGGTCACGGATTTGTCGTCCAGCCGCCAGAGATAGACCACGCCGTCGGCGCCACCGGCGGCCAGGATCGTTCCGTCGGGAGAGAAGGCGAGGTCGTAGGTCGCGTAGTCGGTGGCCTTCAACACGGCCTTCATCTTGCCGGTGGCGAAGTCGAACAGTCTGACATCGCCATAAGGCGGCTTGTCGCCGAGGCTGGCGCCGAAATAGCCGCCGGCGGCGACCGTCTTGCCATCCGGCGAGACCGCGACCGCGAAGATCTTGCCGTCGCTGCCATTGCCGAGATAACCGCGAATGGTGCGCAGTGTCACCCCGCTCTGCCAATCCCAGATGCGGATGGTCTTGTCGTTCGATGCCGAGACGATGTTCTCTCCGTCGGGCGTGAAGGCGAGGTCGGTGACCTGCGCGCTGTGGCCGCCGGTGTCGAGATCGAGGTGGAAGTCAGGCGCCTCTTCGGCGCGAGCAGCCGATGCGATAACAAGCGCACCGGCCATGGCCAGCCTGCAGCAGGCGCGCATGAGGCGGCGAGCTGCTTTTCCCATCGCTATTTGACTTCGGCCGCGGGCTGCCCATTGCGCACATAGGTCTCGATCGCCGTGGCGAAAGTGGGTGAACCCGCCTTGCGCTGCTTGTCGACATAGCCGGCAAAATAACTCCAGAACGAGACGGCATAGTCGCGGAAATAAGCGTCGGTCACCTTGCGCGAACACAGATCGCCGTCGATGCAGAAGGACAGGCGGTTGAGGAAATAGACGATGCGGTCGAAATTTTCGCTGAAATCGGCGAGTGGCATGTCGCCACCGCTGGCGGTCATCGCCTCGATGCCGATCCGCTGCCGGAACACCTGCTCCTCGGTCGGCGAGGGGTTGGCGCTGAGCAGATTGTCGTATTTGGCGTTGAGGGCCGCAAGACGATCTTTCAGCGCGCGCTGCGCCTGCTGGTAGTCCTTGGTTTCCCAGAGCTCAACCAGCGACATGGTCTGCTCGACGCGCTTCTGCTCCTGGTTGGCGAGGAACTGGTAGATCGAGAACATCAAGGTGAAGATGATAGCCAGACGCACCAGCAGGCCCGACCAGGCATAGATCAGCATGCGCCAGTCGCGGTCGGTGAACGGGTTCGCCTCCTTCTTGATCTCGTGGCTGCTCGGCCACGGAAAACCCTCGGTGGTTTCCGGCAAAGCTGGCTCCGTGGCCGGCGCCTTCGCGGGGGCGGCAGCTGCCGTCTGCCTGGTGTTGCCCGCCGGTTTTTTCATTGGCAGCTGTCCAGATCGATGATGGCGGAAGGATCCAGCACGATGCCTGGCGCCTCCAGCTTCTTTTTCAGGCATTCCAGCTGCAGGCGCGAAATCATGAACTGCACGTCGGGCTCCGCCACCCCCTTGTTCGGTGACGGCAGCGCCTCGACCACGCCGCGCGAGGCGCAGTTGCTGAGATCGACGACAACGGCGCCGCTGCTGCTTTTGGCGATCTGGTCGTACTGATCGAGAAAACAGGTTGCCAGTTCGGAGTTGGTGACGATCTGCTTGACACAAAGACCGCAGGCCTCGTCCGCCGAAGCATTGGCGATCAGGAGCAGACCACCAGCAAGGCCGGCCACCGCTCCACGCCAGGAAAAAATAGAATTCTTCACAATCGATCCTATCCGCCTCATCCGGCCATCATGCGCCATTGCGCCTGCCGGGAATGTTCTCATATCGCGCCGATCGCGCAAGAGCCGGCTCTTGTGCCGGCATTCGCTCAGGCGCGTGGCACCGTCTCCATCGGGAAGATCATCACCGCGCCCTTCGGGCCGCTCTTGTCGGCAAGCCGCATCACCGAGCGGGTTGCCGGCGCCATGCCGATATCGGTCAGCATGTCGGTGAAGCTGGCAGGGCCTAGCCCGCGCGTCATGGACGCAACGCCATCCTGCGCCAGGAAGCTCAGATCCTCCTTCTCGCTCTCCGGCGGCGCCTCGGTCAAAACCGCGATCATCCTTTCCATGCCGAAGCTGGTGTCGGTGAAGGCCAGCAGCCCCTCCTCGAGCGTGGCTTGCGGCGCAAGGCGCTCGGCAACGATGTGGGTGATCGAATAGTCGCTGCCGACATAGAGCACGTTGATGTCGACCAGCAGATCAGAGCCGTTCTTTGCCAGCACATGCACTTCGTCGCCCGGCGAGACGCGAGGCACCACGGAAGCCTGCAACGGTTCGAGGCCGTCCTTGTCACGGCGTTTGACCTGGAACTGGACGTCGACGTCCTCGGGCTTGTAATCGGAGGCCGCCGCCAGCCGCGAAAGCCCGGTGGCACGGAAGATGGTGCGCAGATTCCTCGTTGTCGCCTCGACCAGCTTTTTCCGGTCATCCATGTGGATGATGATCAGCGGCGGCTTGCTGCCATCCTTCAAGGTCACGTCGCCTGAGGCTGGCAGGAACCATAGCGCCGGCTTGTCGGTCGCGTCCTTGGCGGCGCCGGCAATGGCATTCTCGCGCATCACCGCAAAGCGAAGCTCGGCGCTCTTGCCGGGGTCGACCAGTTCGATGTTGAAGCCGGTCTCCTTGGCCGTGGCCAATTCGTCGAGAACCGAATTGACCAGAGCAGTTTCCTTCTTCTCAAGTCCCTTGGTCGCCGCCGGCCGCGCCACGACGAGCTTGTAGTCGACGGCGATCTCGGCCACTCGCGCATAGGCATTGGCGGGGATGTCGGCGAGCTTGAGCGCCGGCTTGTTGTCGAATTCGACCGGCTTGACGCGGCTCTCCAGGTTCTTGGCAGACTGCACCTCGAGATAACCGACCGCGTCGGAAAGTTGCGACAGCGCCGACGGCAGGATGGCGAGCTTGCTGCCGGGGGTGAGGCGATGCAACAGGCCGGCGCCGATCGTCGCGTCGCCGTCCTTGATGACAACAGGCCATTGCATGACCGCGTCCGTCTTGTCGGTGCCGAACACGCGTGCGTCGAGTTCGCCCTCGAACAGCGGTGTCGGCCGCGTGCGGCTGTCGGCCGAATATTGCTGCAGCACGGCCTGGCCGAGCTGGCGATAGGTGATGTTGGGATTCTCGGCCAGTTTCGACAGGATGGTGAAGGTGAACAGACCGAACCGTGGTGCATCCGTCGTGCCCTTGGGCAGCGGCATCTCCGGCGTCGTCTCCACCGTCTGGGCGGCATAGAAGGCGACCAGCTTGCCCTTGGTGATCGGTTCGCCGCCGGTTGGCGTCAGGTTGAAGGCGGGCTTGCGCGTGCCGTTGTCGTCGACGCCGCGCGAGCCTGCGGCGGATGTCACCTCGTCATAGGCCTTGATCGCAGCGGCTCGCTCGGCTTCGCTGCCGCCGACCAGGTCGGCGAACTCGACCTTGCGCTCCATTTCGTCGTCGACTTCGACGGCGCGGGTCGCAGTGCCGGAATGGCAGCAGTCGAACACGACCCAGACGAAGGCACCCTTGTTGCGGATGGCGTCGAGCGCGGCGCCGATCTCGTTGTCGACCAGCGCATTCGGCACCCCGGCATCACGGTTTATCCATTTGTCGATGTCGACAGGCAGGAAAATCTCGTCGAGCCCGTCGGTCTCGTCGCCCTTGACCCTCTCCGGCTGCTGGGCGCCGTGACCGGACAGGTGCAGATAGACGAAATCGTCGCGCTGCACCTTTGCGGCGAGGTCGGCCAGCGCGGCCTTGATCGCGGCATGGGTCGGCAAGCCATTGGCGCCCGGGACGTCCTTGGCCAGCAGCGTGACATTCTCGGGCGCGAACCGCACCGGGTCCGGCACGTTCTTCAACAGGTACTCGTGGACGAGGCCGGCATCGTTCTTCGGCCCGATCAGCCAGTTCCTCTGTGGCAGGTTCGGATATTCGGTGCAGGCGACCAGCAGCGCATGATACGTGCGCGATGCAGCCATGGTCCTGAACGACACCATCCCGGCCATCGTCAGCGCGGACGTGCCGACCAGCAGCGTCCGCCGCGTCAATTTGATCATGATTGCTTCCCCAAGCCCGATCGAATTTCCCAAGCGCGGCAACTCTTGCCGAGGATTTTGTCAGTATTTTGAATGTTGCATCGCAGAGCAGCCCGCCTGTTATCCCACTCCGGTCGACGATAGGCGTTCTCGATAGCCTCCCGGGCAGAGATGTTGGAAACAGTAGCAAAAATGCCTGTTCGTCGCTATCTGGATGGACAGGGATCGTTTGCGCGCGGAAATGATGCGCAAGCGACGCAAGACAGGTTGGAAACAGGATCATGGCGGCAAGGGATGTGCTGACGAAGAACCAGCTGTGCGTGCTCGAGAAACTCGAGGCCGCCAGCGGGCCGCTCAGCGCCTACACCTTGCTCGACCAGCTGCGCGAGCGCGGTTTTCGCGCGCCGCTGCAGGTCTATCGCGCGCTCGACACGCTGGTGAAGTCCGGCTTCGTGCACCGGCTGGAAAGTATCAATTCCTTCGTCGCCTGCGCCGAGCCGCATGACCACAGCCATTCGATGACCGCCTTCGCCATCTGCGACACCTGCGGGCAAGTCACCGAAATGTCCGATCACGATGTCGACCACCGGCTGGACGAATGGGTCCGCTCGACGGGCTTTGCCGCCAAGAAGGCGGTGATCGAATTTCGCGGGACGTGTGCCAAGTGTCTGGCCGAGGCGGCTTAAGGTGCGCTGATATTCAGGTGATGCCGGCCTGCAAATGGTGGCTCCCTGCGCTTCCGGTGCTCACGTGCCCAAAAGTACGCGCCGCTCCGGTTCTCGGGAGCCATCAGTTTGGTCGCTTTGCGCCCGTCTTCGACTCCGGCTCGGCCTGACCTGAATCTCAACGCACCTTGAGTTGGCGCTAATGCGCCTCGTCCCAGTTGTTGGCGGCGCGGGCGTCGACATGCAGCGGCACCGACATCGACACTGCCGGCATCGCCGCGTTTTCCATGACGTGGCGCACGATGGGGATCGTCGCCTCGACTTCCGCCTCGACCGTTTCAAAAATTAGCTCGTCATGCACCTGCAGCAGCATGCGGGCCGACAGCTTTGCCTTCTCCAGCGCCTCGTCCATGCGCACCATGGCGCGGCGGATGATGTCGGCGGCGGTGCCTTGCAGGCGGGCGTTGATCGAAGCGCGCTCGTTGAAGGCGCGCAGCGACGGGTTCGACGAGCGGATATCAGGATAGTGGATGCGGCGGCCGAAGATCGTTTCGACGAAACCGTGCTCGCGGGCATAGGCCTTGGTCTCTTCGATGTAGTCGCGGATGCCGGGAAAACGCTCGAAATACTTCTTGATGTAATTGCCGGCCTCTTCGCGCGGGATCGACAGCTGGTTGGCGAGGCCGAAGGCGGAAATACCGTAGATGATGCCGAAATTGATCGCCTTGGCGCGACGGCGGATTTCCGAAGGCATGCCCACTACCGGCACGTTGAACATTTCCGACGCGGTAATGGCGTGGATGTCGGCGCCGTCGGCGAAGGCCTGCCGCAGTTGCGGGATTTCGGCGACATGGGCGAGCACCCGCAGCTCGATCTGGCTGTAATCGGCCGAGACCAGCCGGTTGCCCTTGTCGGCGATGAAGGCGGTCCTGATCTTGCGGCCTTCGGCGGTGCGCACAGGAATGTTCTGCAGGTTCGGATCGGATGATGACAGCCGGCCCGTCGTCGTCGCTGCAAGCGCGTAGGAGGTGTGGACGCGCTTGGTGTCCGGATGGATGAAGCCCGGCAGCGCGTCGGTATAGGTCGATTTCAGCTTGGTCAGCTGGCGCCAGTCAACGATCTTGCGCGGCAGTTCATGGCCTTCGGCGGCGAGGTCTTCGAGAAGCTGCGCCGAGGTCGACCATTGCCCGGTCTTGGTCTTCGAACCTCCGGGCAGGCCCATGCGGCCGAACAGGATGTCACCAAGCTGTTTTGGCGAGCCGATGTTGATGCGCTCGCCGATGAGCTGGTAGATTTCTTCTTCGAGGCGAGCGGCGCCCTGCGCCAGTTCGCCCGAGAGCCGCGACAGGATCTGCCGGTCGACCGAGATGCCGCGCTGTTCCATGCGCGCCAGTACCGGCACCAGCGGCCGCTCCAGCCGTTCATAGACCGACACCAGCCCCTTGGCGGCAAGCCGCGGCTTCAGCACCAGCCAGAGCCGCAGCGTCACATCGGCGTCTTCGGCGGCATGAGCGGTCGCCTTGCCGATGTCGACCTGATCGAAACCGACGGAGCTTTTGCCGGAGCCGGTCACGTCCTTGAGCTGGAGAGGGGTGTGACCAAGCCATTTCTCGGCAAGCGAATCCATGCCGTGACCATGAGGGGTGCCGGCATCGAGCACATAGGAAATCAGCATGGTGTCGTCAAAAGGCGCGACATCGATGCCATAACGGCTCATGACGACAAGATCGTATTTCAGGTTCTGCGCGATCTTGAGAACCGACTTGTCTTCCAATAGCGGTTTCAGCACGGCCAGCGCCTCGCGAAGCTGGATCTGGTTTTCGACCGTGCCGCCACCGAGCAGGTCACCGTTGCCGCTCTTGTGGGCAAAAGGAATGTAGGCGGCGCGGCCGGGCGCGGTGGCGATGGACATGCCGATCAACTCGGCCTGCATCGGATCGGCCGACGTCGCCCTGACGTCGAAAGCGGCAAGGCCGGTCTCGGTCGCCTCGGCGACCCAGGCTTGCAAGGTCGCGACATCGCGGATGCAGTGATAGGCTGACGTATCTATCTTGCGGGTGGCCGCGCTCTCCAACCGGAGCGCGGCCAGCAGGGAAGGGGTGTCGCCTTGCTTTGGCGTTTCCGTCGCCGGTGTGGTTGTCGCTCCGCCAGCTTGGCCCAGTTCGGTGCCGGCCGCGCTTCGGGCAACGGCCGGCGCTCCCGATCCAACATCAGGCCCATGCGCGCTATCGGCGCGCTCGACGGTCACCGCAACGGCCTGGACATCACCGGCCTCGGTGCCGGTCGCTTCCGCCACGCGGCGGGTCAGCGAAGTGAATTCCATGGTCTTGAGGAAGCCGATCAGCTTCGGTCCGTCCGGCGCGTGCAGGACGAAGTCGTCCAGCCCCTCGGTCACCGGCACGTCATTCTTCAGCGTCACCAGCTGGCGTGAAATGCGCGCCTTGTCGGTGTTGGCGATGATCGATTCCCGCCTTTTGTCCTGCTTGATCTCGCCCGCGCGGGCCAGCAGGCCGTCGAGGTCGCCGAACTGCTCGAGCAGCTGCGCGGCCGTCTTCGGCCCGATGCCGGGCACACCGGGTACATTGTCGACGGAGTCACCGGTCAGCGCCTGCAGGTCGACCATTTTCTCCGGCGGCACGCCCCATTTCTCGATGACTTCCGGAATGCCGATCTGGCGGTCCTTCATCGGGTCGTACATGCCGACCGTGTCGCCGACCAGTTGCATCAAATCCTTGTCGGAGGAGATGATGGTGGTGTCGCCGCCCGCTTCGCGGGCGAGCCTGGCATAGGTGGCGATGAGATCGTCGGCCTCGTAGCCTTCGATCTCGACGCAAGGCAGGTTGAACGCCCTGGTCGCCTGGCGGATCAGGCCGAATTGCGGGATCAGGTCTTCCGGCGGCGCCGAGCGGTTGGCCTTGTATTCGGGGTAGAGATCGTTGCGGAAGGTTTTCGAGGAATAATCGAAAATAACGGCGAAATGCGTCGGCACAATGCCTACATCGGTGTTGCGGGCATCCAGCATCAGCTTCCACAGCATGTTGCAGAAGCCGGAAACGGCGCCGACCGGCAGGCCGTCGGATTTGCGGGTCAGCGGTGGCAGTGCGTGATAGGCACGGAAGATGTAGCCGGAGCCGTCGATAAGGAAGAGATGATCGCCTTTTTTCATGTCGGCAGGGATAGCGCGGCTCGATGCTGCGGTCCATGCCAAAGGCACCGGCACCCACCGGTTCCGGCAACACCCTGACAGAATGGCTGCGGGCCGGCCTGCTCACGCCCATGTTACAAAAGTGTAATTTTCATGCCCTTGAATCGCCACGTTCAAAGACACAAATAAGGGTCATCGGCAGTTTTCGCCGAGTCCGGAGCAAGGCCCGTCCCCCGCCTATCCCGGACACTTGCGGCAGCCTATCCCCCCTCTCCGGGCTGCCGCATCGTTTCGAGTAGAAGACCGCCGTGGTTCCCCCTCCACCACGGCGGTCTTTTTTTGTCGTTCGACAGGCATGGCGGGCCTTGGTCCAATCGTCCCGGGCTTTTCGTTTGCCCGGTCTGCCTTTACGGTTCCGGCACTGAATCGAAAGGCTTCACAAATGTCCGCAGTTTCTCCCGTTCTCGATCGCCTCGACAAGAATCTCGACCAGAGCCTTGAGCGCCTGTTCGGCCTGCTCAGGATCAAGTCGATCTCCACCGATCCGGCCTATGCCGCCGACTGCCGCAAGGCGGCGGAATGGCTGGTGGCGGAGCTCAAGCTGATCGGCTTCGACGCCAGCGTGCGCGACACGCCCGGCCATCCGATGGTGGTTGCGCATCATGACGGGCCAGCCGGCTCGCCGCATGTGCTGTTCTACGGCCACTACGACGTGCAGCCGGTCGATCCGATCGAATTGTGGGAAAGCGATCCGTTCGCGCCCGCGGTCAAAGAGGTCGAGCCCGGCCACAAGGTGATCACCGGGCGTGGTTCGGCCGACGACAAGGGCCAGCTGATGACCTTCGTCGAGGCTTGCCGCGCCTGGAAGCAGGTGCATGGCAATTTGCCGTGCCGCATCACCATCCTGTTCGAAGGTGAGGAAGAGTCCGGCTCACTGTCGCTGAAGCCGTTCCTCGAGGCCAATGCCGACGAACTCAAGGCCGATTTCGCGCTGGTCTGCGATACCGGCATGTGGGACCGCGACACGCCGTCGATCTGCGTCGGATTGCGCGGACTGGTCGGTGAGGAGATCACGGTAAAGGCCGCCGACCGCGACCTGCATTCCGGCCTCTATGGCGGTGCCGCCGCCAACCCGATCCGCATCCTGGCCAAGGTTTTGGCCGATATCCACGACAAGGACGGCCACATCACCATCCCGGGCTTTTATGACGGCGTCGAGGAAACGCCGTCGCAGATCCTGAAATCATGGGAGACGCTTGGCGAAACGGCCGAGACCTTCCTCGGACCTGTCGGCCTGTCGATCCCGTCGGGTGAGAAGGGCCGCTCGGTGCTGGAATTGACCTGGGCGCGGCCCACCGCCGAGTTCAACGGCATCATCGGCGGCTACACCGGCAAGGGCTTCAAGACGGTGATCGCGGCGGAAGCCTCGGCAAAGGTCTCGTTCCGCCTCGTCCACAAGCAGGACCCGGCCAAGATCCGCGCCGCGTTCCAGAAATTCGTCAAGGAGCGCATTCCGGCCGACTGTTCGGTCGAATTCCACCCGCATGGCGGCTCGCCGGCAATCCAGCTTTCCTATGACTCGCCGTTCCTGGCCAAGGCCAAGAACGCGCTCTCCGACGAATGGCCGAAGCTGGCGGTGACGACGGGCGGCGGTGGCTCGATCCCGGTGGTCGGCGACTTCCAGACCTATCTCGGCATGGAATCGCTGTTGGTCGGCTTCGGCCTCGACGACGACCGCATCCACTCGCCCAACGAGAAATACGAGCTGAGCTCCTTCCACAAGGGCCAGCGCTCCTGGGCGCGGATTCTGGAGGCGCTAACCCGCTGACGTGGCGGGAACGCAACTTTCTGTTGATTTTTCGGCGGATCACAGCGAGGACGGGGCCACGAGATAAAGCGCCGCGGCGTCCCTTGCCGGTCAAGGGACGCCCAAGGCTCGACCGGAGAAGACAATGGCCGACATCCGTTTCCACAAACATGACCTGCCCGACCTTTCGCACTACAATGTCGGCGGGGTGGCCATCGACACCGAGACGCTGGGGCTCAACCCGCATCGCGACCGGCTGTGCGTGGTGCAGATCTCGCCGGGCGACGGCACAGCCGACGTGATCCAGATCGCGCCGGGCCAGAAGAAGGCGCCGAACCTCGTCAGCCTGCTGAGAAATCGTGGCGTAACCAAGCTGTTCCACTACGGGCGCTTCGACCTTGCCGTGCTCTACAATGCGTTCGGGGTGATGCCCGAGCCGGTGTTCTGCACCAAGATCGCCTCGCGGCTGACCCGCACCTACACTGACCGGCACGGGCTGAAGGACATCTGCTTCGAGCTTCTCGGCGTCGGCCTGTCGAAGGCGCAGCAATCGTCGGACTGGGCGGCCGAGACGCTGTCGCCCGAACAGCTCGAATACGCCGCTTCCGATGTGCTCTATTTGCACCGTTTGCGCGATGTGCTGGCCGGGCGGCTGGCGCGAGACGGGCGGACAAAGGAGGCCGATGCCTGCTTCCGCTTCCTACCGACGCGTGCCAAACTCGACCTCATGGGCTGGGGCGAAGAGGATATCTTCGCCCACAGCTGATGGGTTTGGCGAAGATCTGCTGCCGGCGGCCGTTTTGGAACCAGATGCGGGCCGCCGCGTTCTGTCGGCTCAGTCTTGTCGGTTTAAAAGGGGGGATGACATGGCGGACAGAAAGCCGATTTCGACCGCGCCGAGGGACGGCTCCAAGGTCTCCGTCACCTGGAAGGACAGCGACGGCGTCATCAACGAATCCATGGCGCAATATCGCGACGACGGCTGGTGGGTCTACACCGACAGTCATACGCAAAAGAAGGTCGAGCCGACCAGCTGGCGACCTGTCGCGAGCGATGATGACGACCAGTGAGCGCGCCGCTGGCGAGGCTGGCTGCTTTCGAATAGCCTGAAGTCGTTGATATCGAGGCCGATTCGGAGCTTTCCGCTTCGCCGTCGTCCTCTTGCTCGGAGGAAATCGCTATGGGTGCTGAAAGCCTGCTCGTCTTCATCATCATTGGTGCCATCGCCGGCTGGCTCGCCGGTCTCATCGTGTCCGGTTTCGGCTTCGGCCTGATCGGCAACATCATTGTCGGCATCGTCGGCGCGTTCATCGCCGGCTGGTTGTTCCCGCGGATCGGCTTCTCCATCGGCGGCGGCGTTCTCGCCTCCATCATCCACGCTACGATCGGCGCCATCATCCTGCTGGTGCTGGTCAAGGTCCTGAAACGAGCTTGAAGCTCGACAACCGAAAGAGCGCGCCATGAAACAGAATACGCTCTATCTCGTCATTGGCGCGCTCGTCGTCGTGGTCATCGCGCTCGGTATTTATGTCTATCGCGAACAGACCAAACCGAAGGGCGTCGAGCTCAAGATCGACGACAAGGGCATCTCGATCCAGCAGAATTGATGGCATCGGATCGGCGCCGACCGCCACCGCCTTGTTGTGGCAAGCGGGCGGTGCTGACGCGCCGTTCGAGCCGGTCCGCAAGCAATTGAATCCACATTGCTTCGATTTTTCCCGACTTAACCCGCCCTTAAATCGCCGCATCTACTCTTCAACCCGAACGCCATAGGCATCGGGGACAGACAGCACAGCGCATGGCGAACCGCAGAGACAGTCGCATCGAACCCAGTTTCGAGGGACCGCCGCAGGCGAGATCCTCGGCGGGTCTTTCGGTGAACGAGGAGGATCGCGTCGTGCCGAGCAACCGCAAAGCCTCTGCAAAACGCAAGCCGGCCAAGGGCAAATCGTCGCGCGGTGGGCGCGCCAGAAGCCGGCGCGGCCTGTTCGGCGTGTTCGGCCGGCTATTCTACTGGTGTTTCGTGCTCGCCATATGGGGCGGCATCGCGGCGGCTGGAATCGTCGTCTACTACGGCGCCAAGATGCCGGCGGCGACGACCTGGTCGATCCCCGACCGCGCCCCCAACATCAAGATCGTCTCAGCCGATAACCAACTGCTCGCCAATCGCGGCATGAGCGGCGGCGAGGCCGTCGGCCTGCACGAAATGTCGCCCTATATCCCCGAGGCCGTCATCGCCATCGAGGATCGCCGATTCTATTCGCATTTCGGCATCGACCCGATCGGCCTGTCGCGCGCGATGGTAACCAATTTGCTTGGCAGGCATTTCTCGCAGGGCGGTTCGACGCTCACCCAGCAATTGGCCAAGAACCTGTTCCTGACCCCCGACCGCACGCTGGAACGCAAGGTGCAGGAAGTGCTGCTGGCGCTGTGGCTTGAGCACAAGCATACCAAGGACCAGATCCTCGAAATGTACCTCAACCGGGTTTATTTCGGTTCGGGCGCCTATGGTGTCGAGGCGGCTTCGCGCCGCTATTTCGGCAAGAGCGCGCGCGACGTCACCCTGTCGGAAGCTGCCCTGCTTGCCGGCCTGTTGAAGGCGCCGTCGCGGCTGTCGCCGGCGCGCGATCCGAAGGCTGCCGAAGAACGCTCGCAGCTCGTGCTTGCCGCCATGCGCGACGAGGGCAAGATCAGCGCCAGGGAGCTGGCTTCTGCGATGAGCGCGCCGGCGACGCGCTCGCCGTCCTACTGGACCGGCTCGGAGAATTACGTCGCCGACACGATCATGGAAGAACTGCCTGACCTGATCGGCGACGTGCGCGGCGACATCATCGTCGACAGCACCGTCGACCTGACGCT
Organism: Mesorhizobium kowhaii; assembly: GCF_003253745.1. GTDB lineage: Bacteria > Pseudomonadota > Alphaproteobacteria > Rhizobiales > Rhizobiaceae > Mesorhizobium > Mesorhizobium kowhaii. The sequence continues at coordinate 223,836 of NZ_MZXV01000080.1, read as the reverse complement.
GCAGAAGCTCGCCGAACAGTCGATCCGCAGGCTGATCGACGACAGCGGCAAGAAGCTCAACGTCACCCAGGGCGCTCTGGTGTCGATCGACGATTCCGGCGCGGTGCGCGCCATGGTCGGCGGTTACGACTATTCGACCAGCCAGTTCGACCGTGCTTCGGAAGCACGCCGCCAGCCGGGCTCAGCGTTCAAGCCATTCGTCTATATGGCCGCCCTCGAAGCCGGCCGCACACCCGACAGCGTGCGCAACGATGCGCCGATCAAGATCGGCAACTGGACGCCCGACAATTACGGCGGCAAATATTTCGGCAAGGTGACACTGGCCACCGCGCTGGCCAAATCGCTGAATTCGGTCGCTGCCCAATTGACCATGGAGGTCGGGCCGAACGCGGTTGTCGAGGCGGCGCACCGCATGGGCATCCAGTCCGAACTGCAGTCCAACACCTCGATCGCGCTCGGCACTTCGGAAGTGACGCCGCTGGAGCTAACATCGGCCTATGTGCCCTTCGCCAATGGCGGCTACAAGCCGGACATCCATTTCATCCGCCGCGTGACGACCACCGACGGCAAGGTGCTTTACGACAGCGGTGGCGGCAGCGCGCCGCGTGTCGTCAAGCCTGAAATCGTCGGCATGATGAACTCGATGATGACGGGTACGGTCGAGACCGGCACCGCCCGGAAAGCAGCTTTCGCCTGGCCGGCGGCCGGCAAGACCGGCACCAGCCAGAATTCGCGCGACGCCTGGTTTGTGGGCTACACCGCCAATCTCACCACCGGCGTCTGGTTCGGCAATGACGACGGCAGCCCGATGAAGAAGGTCACCGGCGGCGCACTGCCGGCGCAGGCCTGGCACGAATTCATGGTTGCCGCGCATGAGGGCGTGCCGGTGCGGCCGCTGCCCGGCACGTGGAAATCGACACCGGCCGACACCATCGTGCCCGACGAGATACCTTCGGCAAACAACGCACCGCCGGCGCCGGTTCCGTCCGTAGCCGTTGGCCGGCAGGCGCCGGCCGCACAGGCCGCCGCGCCTGCGCCGCCGCCAGCGCCGGTCCGCGCTGCCCGTCCCGCGCAGACGGTCGATGCCGATGGCCTTGCCATGCCGGAAGACGACGGCGCCACCGCGTCGATCAAGCATCCGGTGCCGCCGGGCAATGTCGGTGGCCCCCTGAAGAAGAAGCAGACCTCGATCCTCGACATCCTCGGCGGGGGGTGAGCGGCAACTCGCCTCTCGCCTCCGCGACGCGGTTCGGCTACACCTCCCAAAATGGCTGAACTCGACACCAGAAAGACCATCGTGCTGACCGGCGCCAGCCGCGGCATCGGCCACGCCACGGTCAAGCGTTTTTCACGTGAGGGCTGGCGCGTCATCACCTGCTCGCGCCAGGCCTTTGCCGAGGATTGCCCGTGGCCGGCCGGCCCCGAAGACCACATCAAGGTCGACCTGGCCGACCAGGAAGATGTCGGCATCGCCGTCTCGGAAATCCGCCACCGGCTGGAAGCGCATGGCGGCCAGCTGCATGCGCTGGTCAACAATGCCGGCATCTCGCCGAAGCTCAAGGACGGCAACAGCCGGATGGACTCGATCGACACGCCGATGCATGTCTGGCGCGACGTGTTCCAGGTCAATTTCTTCGCGCCGATCATGCTGGCGCGCGGGCTGTTCAAGGAATTGGCGGCAGCCAAGGGCTCGATCGTCAACGTCACCTCGATCGCCGGCACTCGCGTGCATCCCTTTGCCGGCACCGCCTATGCGACATCGAAGGCCGCTCTCGGTTCGCTGACGCGCGAGATGGCGCATGATTTCGGCCCGCATGGCATCCGCGTCAACGCCATAGCACCCGGCGAGATCGACACCGCTATCCTGTCGCCGGGCACGGACAAGATCGTCGAGACCATACCGCTGCGGCGCCTCGGCACCACGGCGGAGGTCGCCGACATCATCTTCTTCCTGTGCTCGCAGCAGGCGTCCTACGTGACCGGCTCGGAAATCCACATCAATGGCGGCCAGCACGTGTGAGCCGGTTGATCTTTGTCAATCGTGGACGCTATCCCCTGCGAGCTCTATCTCTTTGTTTGACGCAATTCCCTGAGGGAAAGCGCTATGCGCTTTTCCCGGGAAAACCGTTTCACACTTTTCCTGGAATTGCTCTAAGGGGACAGTACTCCCTCCGGGGCCGTGCGGTTAGATCGCTCTCGCCCGTCCGGCAAGACTGCCGAGCTTATGGTGAGAACAGCCTTGCCGCTGAAGCTGCGCTGTCGCAGTGCGTCGAGGGCGTGCGCGACGCCTGTCCACGGCACGGTCAAGGCCACGCGCGTTTCAAGCCGGCCCGCCGCGACCAGAGCGAGCAGCGAGGCGATGTCCGCACCAATGCCTGAACCAGAAGTGTAGTACGCGAAAGTCTGAAGCCTCGCTCCCTCGTGACCCGGAACGAACTGGCGGAAGCCGATGGGCGTGAGTTCGCCGCTGCTCGAGCCGAACATGACAATGGTGCCGCCAGGCGCGACCCGCTCGATCGCGTGTGCGAGGCTTTCACCGCCGACTGACTCCGTGATCAGCGAAAACGGCCCTTCGGCCAGCTCGATCGACTCGACAACCCGCTCGGCTCCAAGGCCGCGGAGATCATCAGCATGCCTCGCGGCGGAGACCGCGGTCACCGACGCGCCCTGCTCGCGGGCGATCTGGATCTGGAAACGACCGACCGCACCGCTTGCGCCGGTGATCAGAACCCGCTGGCCGGCCAGGTCACCGCCGTGGCGCAGAGTGCGCAGCGCCGTCGTGCCCGCGACCGGAAGCGTGGCCGCGGAGACGAAGCTGACGTCATCCGGCAGGACGGCGAGGCGGTCAGTTGGAACGGCGACACGTTCGGCCCAGCCGGCCTGGTCGACCAAAGCCACAACCCGGGCGCCTACGGCTGGCCCGGAGCCATCGGCTGCTGCGCGTTCGACAACCCCAACGATGTCCTGGCCGGGTATCCAGCCGTTCGGTCGGATGGCGAGCAGGCGCAGTTCACCACGGTTCAACGAGGTTGCGCGGACCGAGATCAGGGCTTCGTTCGAGGCCGGCTGAGGCTCGTCGAGCTCGGCGAGCTTCAGCCCGGTGGCGCTGTCGGGAGAGATGACTAGGGCGAGCATGGTTCATACCTCATTGCTGCGTGGTGGATGCATTGCCTTCGTGCAGCTGCTATGCGTCGGTCTTGCTGGTTCGCAGACGGCCGCTGATCGAAGAACCCCGCACCAAGCTTCACACGCTCCAGACGTGGTCATCCACAAGCCGGAACCTATCGACTTTCCCGCTTGAATAATTTAGATATCAGAGCAATTGATCGCTAAAAACCGTCAATCATGAGACAACCCCTCCGCTACCCCTGGCTCAATTTCGATGTGGATGAGCTTTCCGAGCCGGTGATTGCCGTGCGCGTTGACGTCACCGATACCAGGGCCGAGGTCCCCTCCCATCGGCACCGCAAAGGCCAACTTGTCTTCGCGCTCGGTGGCGGCGTCACCTGCCGCGTCCCCAGCGGCCTATGGATGGTGCCGCCTCATTGCGGCGTGTGGATTCCCGGCGATATGGAGCACAGCAATATCGCCACCGCCAATGCCCGGATTTTCTTCGTGTACATCGAGCCCGGAGCCACCGATCTGCCGGACCGGTGCTGCACGCTGTCGATCTCGCCTCTGCTGCGCGAACTGATCGTCGAGCTGGCCGATCATGGGCAGGACGACAATTCACGGCAGGATGTGCTGACCAAGGTTCTGCTCAGCGAGCTGCCGCGCATGCCTGTCCAGCAGCTGCATATGCCGATATCGTCAGAGCCGCGCTTGAGGCGGATCGTCGATGCCTTGGCTGAAAATCCTGCCGACCGCAGCAATCTGGCAGAATGGGCCCGGCGTGTCGCTCTCAGCGAGAGCAGCCTGGCACGCCTGGTGGTGAGAGAAACAGGCCTGAGCTTCGGACGCTGGCGCCAGCAATTGCATTTGATCGTCGCGATACGGGAACTGGCCTCGGGCGCGAGCGTGCAGCAGGTTTCGGCAGATCTCGGCTATGAGTCCGTCACAGCCTTCATCACCATGTTCAAGAAGGCGCTGGGCAAGCCGCCTGCACAGTATCTCAGCAGCGTCGCGCAGAATCGCGGCTCTGCATTCGTTGCGTGATCAATCCGTTTGAAGCTAAGGCCGTTTGAAGCTCAGGCCGCGGCCTGTGGCTTGTGACCGAGGACCTCTTCGACAATGCCCCGCGCGATCTCGCGCTCGCCCATGATCACCGTGTCGGCGCCGAGGCCCTTGAGGTGATCGACCTCGGCGTCGGAATGGGCGCGGGCGATGACGTTGATGCCGGGATTGGCGGCCCGCGCCCGCAGCACGATCTGGCCTGCCTCGAAGGCGTTGGGGATGGCCAGGATCAGCCGCCTGGCGCCTTCAGGATTGGCGGCGGCGAACACTTCGGCGTTGGCCGCGTTGCCGGCCACGGTCTCGATGCCGTCGGCCTTGAGCCTGGCCAGTGTCTTGTCGGCATCCTCGATGACGAGGAAGGGCAGGGCGGCCTCTTTCAGCGCCGCGCCGACGAGGCTGCCGACACGGCCATAGCCGATCAGGATGGCGTGGTTGGCGAGGATTGTCCTGGGCGGCCCGTCTTCCCCATTGGCCGTTGCCGAAACCGAGGCAACCTGGCCCGGTTCCGTCGCCGGGCCGACCGGCTTTGCCTCGACCGGCGGCGCCGTCCTGGCGGCCCGCTTCTCCAGCCACGGCTTCATCCAGTCGATGGCCAGGAACATCAGCGGGTTGAGGACGATCGACAGGATGGCGCCGGCGAGGATCAGGTCGCGGCCCTGTTCGGGCAACAGCTTCAGCCCGACGCCGAGCTCGGCCAGGATGAAGGAGAATTCGCCAATCTGGGCCAGGCTCGCCGAGATCATCAGCGCCGTGGCCAAGGGATAGCCGAAGGCAATGACGATGACGAACGCCGCCAGCGACTTGCCGATGACGATGATGGCCAGCGTCGCCAGGATCGGCCAGCCATTGTTGACCAGGCTGAACGGGTCGAACAGCATGCCGACCGAGACGAAGAACAAGACAGAGAAGGCATCGCGCAGCGGCAGCGATTCCTCGGCGGCGCGATGGCTGAGCTCCGACTCGCTCATGATCATGCCGGCGAAGAAGGCGCCCAGCGCCAGCGATACCCCAAACAGTTTGGCCGCGCCGAAGGCGACGCCGAGCGCGATGGCCAGCACGGCCAGCCGGAACAGTTCGCGCGAGCCGGTATGGGCGACATAGTGCAGGATCCAGGGAATGACCCGGCGGCCGACCACCAGCATGACGACGACGAAGGCGGCAACCTTGGCCAGCGTGATGCCGACGACGCCCCAGATGCCGTAGCTGGCCGGCAGCGACAGCAGGCCGCTCGCGTGGGCGTCCGCCTGTTCCTGGCCGCCGAGCACGCCGGCAAGGGCCGGCAAGAGCACCAGCGCCAGCACCATGGCCAGGTCCTCGACGATCAGCCAGCCGACGGCGATGCGGCCGCGCTCCGTCTCGATCATCCGCCGCTCTTGCAAGGCGCGCAGCAGCACGACGGTCGAGGCGACCGAGAGCGCCAGGCCGAAGACCAGGCCCGCGCCCATCGACCAGCCGAGCATCCAGGACAGCCCGGCACCGAGTGCGGTGGCAAAGCCGATCTGGACGATGGCACCGGGCACGGCGATGGCGCGCACCGACAGAAGATCTTTCAGCGAGAAGTGCAGGCCGACGCCGAACATCAGGAGAATGACGCCGATTTCGGCCAGTTCGTTGGCAAGGCCGGCGTCGGCGACAAAGCCCGGCGTGTTGGGCCCGACCAGCACGCCGGCTACGAGATATCCGACCAGCGGCGGAATGCGGAAGCGGTTGGCGAGAGCCCCGAAGACGAAAGCCAGCCCCAGACCGGCGACGATGGTGGCGATAAGGGGCGTGTCATGCGGCATTGTCTATGGAGCGCTTTTCAAACCAGGGATGTCGGATGTGCGCCGCCCGAAGCCGCCGCCTGTTTGCAATATGGTGGATGGGGTGTCGGCGGTGCAACCCGCAAGGGCGCGAAATCGACGACGACAGCCGCAAAAAACGAATGCCGTCAGAGTTCACGCAGATCATGCCACCGCCTGACCGAAAGGGCGGTGATTTCGCTGCCCTACCTGGGTTTTGGTGCAGGCGGCTTTAATCTACTAAATTGGTAGAATTTAGAAAAAACTGTTTTGCCGCATTTCGCGCTCGGCGCTAAAAGAGGTGTAAATCAAGGCCTGCGGCAGCAGCTTGAATCCGCTCCATGTGCCAACGAGGAATATTTTTCTCTTGGCCGAGAAGCTTTCAGAAAAGCGATTGCATCCCGACAAACGATGCGCGAGTGCGTTCCTTCAGGTTTTCCGCGCCCGCGCGTAGAACTGCAAGCCTGTTCAGGATTATGCTCGCGTCCATGCCGCACACTGCTCCCAAGCTCAATGCCTTCCCCGTCTTCGTGCGGGTCGAGGGCGAAGCTGTGGCCATCGTCGGCGGTGGCGAACAGGCGCTGGCCAAGGCGCGGCTGATCGGACAGTCAAGCGCGGTCTTGCGCATCATCGCGGAACACGCCGAGCCGGACCTGTTGACCTTCATCGCTCAGGCCGGCGCGAACCATTTTGCCGCCGCTTATGACGCGTCGCAGCTCGAAGGCGCGGTCATGGTGTTTGCCGCCAGCGGCGACGAGGAACTCGATCGCCGCGTGGCCACGGATGCGCACCGGCTGGGTATCCCGGTCAATGCCGTCGACCGGCCGGAACTCTGCGATTTCTTCACCCCGGCGCTGGTCAACCGCGCGCCGGTCGCCATCGCCATCGGCACCGAAGGCGCAGGCCCGGTGCTTGCCCAGATGCTGCGCAGCCGCATCGACCAGATGCTGTCGCCATCGCTCGGGCCGCTGGCAACGCTGGCCGCGTCGTTTCGCGGTGCTGCCGAGAAGCTGCTGCCGAAGGGCAATGCCCGCCGCCGCTTCTGGAGCGACTTTTTCGGCGGTGCGCCTGCCCATGCCGTGGACGCTGGCCAGCTGTCGCAGGCGCATGACGCCGCTGTTGATCTTCTGCTTTCGAACACGCCGGCTTCTGGCCATATCGCGCTCGTCGGTGCCGGTCCGGGCGCCGAGGATCTTTTGACCTTGCGCGCGCACCGTCTGCTGATGGAGGCCGATGTCATTGTCCATGACGCGCTGGTGCCCGATGCGGTCGTCGCCATGGGCCGCCGCGATGCAGAGCGCCTGCCGGTCGGTAAACGCAAAGGCTGCCACACCAAGAGCCAGGCCGAGATCAATGCGCTGCTGGTCGAGCTTGGGCGCCAAGGCAAGCGTGTCGTGCGGCTGAAGTCGGGCGATCCGCTGGTGTTCGGCCGGGCCGGCGAGGAGATGGCCGCACTGCGTGATGCAGGCATCGCCTATGAGGTGGTTCCGGGTGTTACCGCTGCTTTTGCGGCGGCCGCCGATTTCGAATTGCCGCTGACCTTGCGCGGCGTGTCGTCGTCGATGGTGTTCACGACCGGCCACGACCTCAAGGGCAATTCGCTGCCCGACTGGGCCAAGCTCGCCATTTCGGGCGCGACCGTCGCCGTCTATATGGGCCGCTCGGTGGCGGCCGAGGTTGCCGGCCGGCTGATCGAGGCCGGGCTGTCGCCCGATACGGCGGTGGCCGTGGTCGAGAATGCCAGCCTCGCCAATCGCCGTCGCTTCCACGGCACGCTTGCCGACCTGCCGTCGCTGGAAGCGCGCACCGATCTTTCCGGCCCGGTCATGACCATCATCGGCGATGCGGTCGCCGGCGCCAACTTTGAACGGTCCGAGCCGCTCACGGCACACAGGCATGAAGGCGCGCCCGTGGCTGCCGCCGAAGGAGTTCAGCAGTGAAGATACTGACCGCCAACCGCCTGAGTGACGGCATTGCCGTCTGGTATGCCGATGGCGGCTGGGCCGAGACGGTAGACCATGCCGACCTCGCGCACGACAAGGCGGCCGAGGATCGCCTGGAGGCGATCGGCGCCAAGGCCTACGCCGCCAACGAAGTGGTCGACGTCAATTTGATCGACGCCGATGTCGTCAACGGCATCGTCGAGCCGGTGCGGTTGCGCGAGAAGATCCGCGCCGCCGGCCCGACCATCCGCAACGATCTCGGCAAGCAGGCTGCCAGGGCAGCTTAACAAGACACCAGGCATGGGCGGACGCGCCCTGAAAGACGAAGCATGTACCGTTACGATGAGTTCGACCACGATTTTGTCCAGGCCCGCGTCGCCGAGTTCAGCGACCAGGTCCAGCGTCGTCTTGCCGGCGAGATCACCGAGGACCAGTTCCGGCCGCTGCGGCTGATGAACGGCGTCTATCTTCAGCTGCACGCCTACATGCTGCGCATCGCGGTACCCTATGGCACGCTGAACGGCAAGCAGTTGCGCATGCTCGGACACATCGCCCGCAAATACGACAAGGGCTACGGCCATTTCACCACGCGCCAGAACATCCAGTTCAACTGGCCGGCGCTGTCGGATATCCCGGCGATCCTGGCGGATCTGGCAAGCGTCGAGATGCACGCCATCCAGACCAGCGGCAATTGCATCCGCAACGTCACCGCCGACCATTTCGCCGGTGCCGCCGCCGACGAGGTCGCCGATCCGCGCCCCTATGCGGAAATCCTGCGCCAGTGGTCGTCGGTGCATCCGGAATTCTCATTCCTGCCGCGCAAGTTCAAGATCGCGGTGACGGGTGCCGAGCGCGACCGCGCCGCCATCCAGACGCATGACATCGGCCTACACCTGAAGAAGAACGCTGCCGGCGAACTTGGCTTCGCCGTCTATATCGGCGGCGGCCAGGGCCGCACGCCGATGGTGGCCAGGAAGATCCGCGACTTCCTGCCGGAAGCTGACCTTCTGTCCTACTGCACGGCGATCCTGCGCGTTTACAACCTCTATGGCCGTCGCGACAACAAGTACAAGGCGCGCATCAAGATCCTTGTCCACGAGACCGGCGTCGAGGAAATCACCCGCCAGGTCGAGGCCGAGTGGCAGGAATTGAAGGATGCCGAGCTGAAGCTGCCGGACGCCGACATCCGCGCCATCGAGGCCTATTTCGCGCCGCCTCTGCTCACTGACCGACCGGACGGCGACGCAGCGGTGAAGCTGGCGCGCCTCGATTCGAAGAGCTTTTCCGAGTGGCTCGACCAGAACGTGGTGACGCACCGCCATCCCGACTATGCGGCGGTGACCATTTCGCTCAAGGGCATCGGCGAGGTGCCGGGCGACGCCTCCGACAACCAGATGGAAGCGGTCGCTGACATCGCCGAGAAATACGCCTTCGACGAGTTGCGTGTCAGCCATGAGCAGAACCTGATCCTGCCGCATGTGGCGCGCGCCGACCTCAAGGCGGTCTATGACGCATTGGTCGACATCGGGCTGGCGACGGCCAATTCCAATTTGATATCAGACATCATCGCTTGCCCGGGCCTCGACTATTGCGCGCTGGCGACGGCGCGCTCGATCCCGATCGCGCAGGAAATCTCGCGTCGCTTCGCCTCGCTGGAGCGGCAGCGCGAGATCGGCGAACTGAAGCTGAAGATCTCCGGCTGCATCAATGCCTGCGGCCATCACCATGTCGGCCATATCGGCATCCTCGGCGTCGAGAAGAAGGGCTCCGAACTCTATCAGGTGACGCTGGGCGGCTCGGCCGACGAGAACACGTCGGTCGGCGAGATCATCGGCCGCGGCTTCAGCTCGGAAGAGATCACCGACGCCATCGAGCAGATCGTCGAGACCTATCTCGGCCTTCGGCTCAACAGCCAAGAAAAATTCATCGACGCCTACCGCCGTGTCGGTCCCGCGCCGTTCAAGGAGGCGCTCTATGCTGGCGAAGCCAAGGCCGCTTGACCGTATCGTCGACGTCGATGACGGCATCGCCGCGAAAGCGGCGGGGCTCGATGCGCTTTACGGGCATCTGAACCCGCTCGAGATCATCGAACGCTCGGCCCGCGAACTGTTCAACGACGAGATCGCCGCTGTGTCGTCATTCGGCGCGGATTCGGCTGTGCTGCTGCACATGATCTCCAAGATCGACCGGACGCTGCCGGTCATCTTCCTCGACACCGGCAAGCATTTCGAGGAGACGCTCGGTTATCGCGACGCGCTTGCCGCCGATTTCGGGCTGACCAACATCCGGGTGATCAAGCCCGAAGAAGCGGCGCTCGAACGGATCGATCCGACGGGCAATTTGCACCAGAGCAATACCGATGCCTGCTGCGACGTGCGCAAGGTCGAGCCGCTGGCGCGTGGCGTTGCACCCTTCCGCGCCTGGTTCACCGGCCGCAAGCGCTTCCAGGCCTCGACCCGGGCAGCACTTCCGGTGTTCGAAGCTGTCGGCCCGCGCATCCGCATCAATCCGCTGGCGCACTGGACGACGTTGGACCAGGCCGACTACATGCGCGCGCACGCGCTGCGCGAAAATCCGCTGGTCGCCTATGGCTATCTGTCGATCGGCTGCTTTCCGTGCACGCAGCCGGTGCAGCCGGGCGACGACGCGCGCAGCGGCCGCTGGGCCGGTCATGCCAAGACCGAGTGCGGCATTCATCTGTCGGGACTGGAAAAGTCGCTGACCGACGCATCGCTCTAGGGTATGCGGTATTCAGGTGATGCCGGCCTGCAAATGGCGGTTTCCTGCGCTTCCGGTGCTCACGTACTTAAGTACGCTCCGCTCCGGTTCTCGGAACCCACCATTTTCGTCTCGGCCTGACCTGAATTTCACGCACCCTGGAATTCTTTTGGACTTAGGAATTTTTGATGACTGAACCGACGACACCGGAGATCCGCCTCTGGACCCCAACGGGTTTTCGCGAGGACGAGTGGGCTCATGCCGAAAGCGCGGACGCGCTGTCCGGCAATGGCCGCTTCATCCTGCCGCTGCAGGCGTTCCTCCATCTCGATCCTGAGGTGCGCCGGTCCGCCAAAGAGCGGCTCGGCGTCGCGCTGCAGCCCGGCGACCAGCTCGAGAAGATAGTTGATCTGCTCGAGCAGCTATCACTGGTGGCACTGGCCTTCCCGGCCTTCAGCGACGGCCGCTCCTTCTCCAAGGGCGAACTGCTGCGCAGCCGTTATCATTTCGAGGGTGCGGTCCGCGCCACCGGCCAGGTGCTGGTCGACCAGTTGCCGCATATGCTGCGGCTCGGCTTCGACGAATTCGAGATTTCGAATCCGGTGCTGTTGAAGCGGCTGGAAGAGGGTCGCACCGGCGGGTTGGGGCTCTACTACCAGCCAACCGCCGTGCCGGAGCCCAAGGGACCAAAATATTCCTGGCGGCGCGTTCGCGTCAGCTGACGCAGCGGTAATTCCGCGCGTCTTTACATCGACTGTGATCGGGCCTTCTCTTGGTCATCCGGACGGAAACATCCGCCGGATGTGCATGAGTCTTGGAGCGTCCTTTGCGCGTCCTTTGGACGCGCGGCGCTCCAATCGGGAGGAGATCATGGATTTCGACTATGTCATTGCCGGTGGCGGGTCCGCCGGCTGCACGCTTGCCGCGCGACTCTCCGAAGATCCATCGAAAAAGGTTTGCCTGATCGAAGCCGGCGGCGAGGGCAAAGACCTGCTCATCCGTGCGCCGGCAGGTGTCATCGCGCTGTTGCCGGGCCGGCCGAAGATCAACAACTGGGCCTTCGAGACGGTGCCGCAGCAAGGACTTGGCGGCCGCAAGGGGTACCAGCCGCGCGGCAAGGCGCTGGGTGGGTCGAGCGCCATCAATGCCATGCTCTACACACGCGGGCACCGCGGCGACTATGACGAATGGGCCGATCTCGGCTGCGACGGCTGGTCATGGGACGAGGTGCTGCCTTATTTCCGGCGTGCGGAAGGCAATCAGCGTGGCGGTGATGCCTTGCATGGCGGTGACGGACCGTTGCGGGTCGCCGAGCAGCAGGAGCCGCGTGCGCTCTCCAGGGCCTTTGTCGAGGCCTGTGGCGAAAACCAGATCCGGCGCAACGATGATTTCAACGGGGCCGAACAGGAAGGGGCCGGACTTTATCAGGTCACACAATTCTGGGGCGAACGCCGCAATGGCGAGCGCTGCTCGGCGGCCGCCGCCTATCTGCATCCGGCGATGAGCCGGCCAAACCTCACCGTTGTCACCGGAGCACACGCCACGGGCATCGTCCTTGACGGCAAGCGGGCCACCGGCGTGCGCTACCGCGCGGGCAAGGGCGAAGCCGTTGCGAAAGCCAGGCGCGAGGTCATCGTCTGCGCTGGTGCCTTCGGCTCACCACAGCTCCTGTTGCTGTCCGGGATCGGCCCGGCTGTCGAGCTTGCAGCGCACGGAATCCCGGTCGTTCATGAACTGCCAGGCGTCGGCAAGAACCTGCAGGACCATCTCGATTTCATCATGGGCTGGACATCGAAGGATGCCGACATGATGGGCATCGGCCTGCGCGGTTTGCCTGGCCTGCTGCGGCATCTGCGGCGCTGGCGCAAGGATGGCGGCGGTATGATCGCCACGCCCTACGCGGAAGGCGGCGCCTTCCTCAAATCCGACCCGGCGATCGACCGGCCCGACCTGCAACTGCACTTCTGCATCGCCATCGTCGATGATCATGGCCGCAAGCTGCATATGGGCTATGGCTTTTCCTGCCATGTCTGCGTGCTGCGGCCGCATTCGCGCGGCGAGGTCGGGCTGTCGACGCCGGACCCGCTGGCGCCACCGCGCATCGATCCGCGTTTCCTGTCCGACGAACGCGACGCCGAGCTGCTGCTCAAGGGGGTCAGAATGATGCGCGGCATATTGGAGGCGCCGGCGCTGGCCAAATACCGCGCCAAGGAAATCTACACCGCCGGCGTTTCGAGCGATGCAGAGCTGATGACCCATATCCGAGCCCGCGCCGATACGATCTATCACCCGGCGGGCACCTGCAAGATGGGCATCGACGATCTGGCTGTGGTCGACCCGCAGCTCCGCGTGCGCGGCATACGGTCCTTGCGGGCGGTTGACGCCTCGGTGATGCCGACGTTGATCGGCGGCAACACCAATGCGCCGACCATCATGATCGCCGAAAAGGCGGCGGACATGATCAAAGCGGCTGTCTGATCGGAATTCTGGTCGAACCAGTATTGCCGTTTTCGTCTACTGTGAAACGCCCTGCGACGATGTCAGCCGCAGTGCACATGAACTGGTCTTACCAATCGTGCGATTTGCGCTTTCTCTTTTATCGTCCTGCCCTTAGGATAGGTTCATTATTTCGCGATCCGAAATAAATGTGGCCACAAGGGAGGAACCGGGAATGGCTGGCAAGAAAATACTGATGCTCGTTGGCGAGTTCAGCGAGGAGTACGAGATTTTCGTCTTTGAACAGGCCATGCACGCCGTTGGCCATACGGTGCATGTCGTCTGCCCCGACAAGAAGGCCGGCGATATCCTGAAGACGTCGCTGCACGACTTCGAAGGCCACCAGACTTATACGGAAAAGCCTGGCCACGACTACATCCTCAACAAGACCTTCGCCGAGGTGAAGCCGGACGACTATGATGCCGTCTATGCGGCGGGCGGGCGCGGGCCGGAATACATCCGCATCGACAAGCGGGTGCAGGCGCTGGTGCGGCATTTCCACGAGGCCGGCAAGCCGATCTTCACCATCTGCCATGGCGTGCAGATCCTGATCGCCGTCGACGGCGTGGTGCGAGGCCGGGAAGTCGCGGCGCTACATTATTGCGAGCCGGAGGTGACGCTGGCCGGCGGCATCTACGTCGACGTCGCGCCGACCGGCGCTCATGTCGACGGCAATCTCGTGTCAGCCAAGGGCTGGCCGGGCCTGTCCAATTTCATCCGCGAATGCTTGAAGGTGCTGGGCACGGAAATCCGCCATGGCGAGATCCTGATGCGCGACGAGCGCCAGGCGGCCTGATCCCGAGCAATTCCAGGCAAAACAAAGAGAGCAAGTCCAGGAAAAGTGAAACGGTTTTCCGTCCGGAATTGCGCCAAAACCAAATCCAGGATTTTGCCAATGCCGCCGCGCCGTATGGTGCGGCGGTTCTTTACGCCGCTGCCAGCGCCTCGCGGAACGACACCAGCTTGCGGCGGTTTTCGTCCCACAACGCCAGTTTGACGCAGCGCAGGCTGTCGAGCAGCGTGACGCGACCGATGCCGCGCAGCTCCGGATAATCCCGCAGCACTTCCTGCAACCGGTAGCCCGGCACCTTGGCGGAGAGGTGGTGGACGTGGTGGACGCCGATGTTGCCGGTGAACCAGTTCAGCACCGGCGGCAGATCGTAGTAGGACGATCCGTGCAGGGCGGCGTGCTGGAATTCCCAGTCGGCGTCCTTTGCCCATTCCGTCTCCTCGAACTGGTGCTGGACGTAGAACAGCCAGATGCCGGCCGAACCGGCGAGGATGACGATCGGCAGATGAACAACCAGGAACGCGCCGGGGCCGACGAACCAGATGAGGATAGCTGCCGTAACCGCGATGCCAAGATTGGTGGTCATTGACGACACCCAGGGCGTCAGGCCGCCCCGCATCATGCCGATGGGCAATCTTTGCTCGAAGATGAACAGCCAGATTGGCCCGAGCCCGAACATCACCAGCGGGTGGCGATAGAGACGATAGGCAAGGCGGCCTCGCCATGACAATTGCCGGTATTCGGCAACGGTCAGCGTCCTGATGTCGCCCATCCCGCGTTCGTCAAGATTGCCGGCGCTGGCATGATGGGTCGCGTGGGCGCGCCGCCAGCAGTCGTAGGGCGTCAGCGTCAGAATGCCGAGCGCGCGGCCGATCCAGTCGTCGGCATAACGATTGGCGAAGAAGGAGCCGTGGCCGCAATCGTGCTGGATCATGAAGATGCGCACCAGAAACCCGGCCGCCGGAAGAATGAGGACCAGACCCCACCAATGACCGTAGGAGTAGGCGGCCGAAGAGAGCGCCCAGAGCGTAACGAAGGGAACAAGGGTGATGGCGAGTTCGAGCGCGCTGCGGCGCCTGTCGGGCTTCTTGTAGCGCGCCAGAATCTTAAGCCAGGCGCGCTTGCTGTTGGCGGCCGCCTCAGGGGAAATCATGTTCATCAGGAAGCATAGTCAGGGCGCCCCGCCACCGCAAGACACAGGTCACGCAAAATTACTGTGCGTAATTGTCGCGTGCCCGGCGGTCGAGCCAGCCAATCGCTTGATCAGCATGATGGTTCACCCTTGGAGCGCCGGGCTTTCAAGTCCAACCGTTCCGGGACCCGATGCTCGCTCTGTCGTCTGAGCATAGGGGTTTTCCGCTTTTAGGGCCGATCTCTACTCGCGATCGAGGATGGGGCGGTTGTCGTGCTATTGCCGGCGCCAGCCGACGTCACTGTCCTCCGCCCCGTCGAGGCGGTCGAGCAACTCCCTGAAGCGGTCGGGAATGTCGGCCTCAGTGCGGAAGGCCGGCAAGGTGCGCAGAAAGCGCGTCACCGCCTCGGCGCCGAACTGGCGCCTGACCTCGGTGGCCAGCTTTTCTCCCTTTTCGCCTTTGTTGCGGGTCATCGTCTCAAAATCCTGTGTCGGCTTCGAAACTCCTCCAGCAAGGGAATGGTTCCCGCATCACGCCTTTGTGGCAAGCAAAGCTGGCGATCAGGGTAAAATTTGAATTAAAATCGAAGGACCCTGCCGTTCGTTGTCCTGCCCTGGCCGAGAGCCTCCACTATCGCTTACCCCTTGATTTTTGGCCGCCAAACCTCGATATCGGGCTCAAAATCCATACCATTCGAGATTGACGGGAAACGGCGATGAGCGACCAGGCAAAAGACGAACGCGCGTCCGATGAAGTCGAGGCGACCGAGGCCAATGCCGAGCGTACGGAGGGCAGCATCGATGGCGACTATGAAGCCCTTGTGCGGCTGCTGAAGGAAAATGAAGACCTGAAGGACCGCGCGCTGCGCGTCGCGGCCGAGATGGAAAACCTGCGCCGCCGCACCGCACGCGACGTGCACGACGCGCGCACTTACGCGGTGGCGAATTTCGCACGCGACATGCTGTCGGTGTCGGACAATCTGCGCCGCGCGCTCGACGCCATCCCGGCCGAGGCCAAGGCATCCGGCGATGCCGGCTTCAAGGCGCTGATCGAAGGCGTCGACCTCACCGAGCGCGGCATGCTGTCGGCGCTGGAACGGCACGGGGTCAAGAAGCTCACGCCGGAAGGCGAGAAGTTCGATCCCAATTTCCACCAGGCGATGTTCGAAGTGCCCAATCCGGATGTCCCGGCCAACACCGTGGTCCAGGTCGTGCAGCCGGGCTATTCGATCGGCGAGCGGGTGCTGCGCCCGGCCATGGTCGGCGTCGCCAAGGGCGGCCCCAAGCATGCCGCCGGCGAAACACCGGTCGAGCCGGGGCCGGTCAATGAGCAGGCCGAGAAGGATGCGTAGTTAGGGAATAAGGCAGGTAGAGGCAGTAGGGCAGTAGGGCAGTAGGAGAATTGGAGGTCGTCCCAAGAGTGCGGCTTCGTGCTAAAACATACTGCCCTACTCCCCTACTGCCTTACTCCCTGGTCCTGCCATGAACCCCATCGCGCTTCTCGACTATGCCGGTGTCGCCGTCTTTGCCGCGACCGGGGCGCTTGCTGCTTCACGCAAGCAGCTCGACATTATCGGTTTCCTGTTCCTAGCCAGCGTCACCGGAATCGGCGGCGGTACGTTTCGCGACCTGATCCTCAACGTGCCGGTGTTCTGGGTGGGAAACCGCGACTATGTGCTGATCTGCGCGGTGGTGGCGGTGGTGGTGTTCTTCACCGCGCACCGCGTCGAATCCCGTTACAAGCTGCTGCTCTGGCTCGACGCCATCGGCCTTGCCGCGTTTTCCGTGATGGGCGCGGCCAAGGGACTTGCCATCACCGGCTCGCCGGCGGTGTCGGTGATCACCGGCATGCTGACCGCCACATTCGGTGGTATCCTGCGTGATCTTCTGGCGGGGGAGCCTTCGGTGCTGCTGAAGCCAGAAATCTACGTCACGGCCGCGCTCGTCGGCGCTGCCATCTTTACAGCAGGCGATGTCGCCGGCTTGCCGCAGATTGTTTCAGGATTGGCCGGCTTCGCCGCGGCGTTCGCCGTGCGCGGCGGCGCGCTTCGTTTCGGCTGGGCGTTTCCCCCCTACAAGAGCCGGCCCGGCCGGCGACCGGAAGATATTCCGTGAAAAGAAAGTGAGGTAGCGAATAGGGAATAGCGAATAGTGGTTGTTGCCGGACAGCTCCCGCCACTACTTCCTATTCGCTATTCGCTATTCGCTATTCGCTATTCGCTATTCGCTATTCGCTATTCACGCAGCAAAGCGCTGGGCTTCCCCGCCATAGTAGTTGACGTAGCGGGCGCCGATTTCCTTGACCGGCATCACGACGAACACGTCGACCGTCGAGAATTCGCGGTCGATAACGCAGCCATCGCCGATGCGGGCGCCGACGCGCAGATAGCCCTTGACCAGCGGCGGCATCGCCGCGATCGCCGCCTTGGCGTTGACCGCCTCGATCGGCATCAGATCCATCGAACAGTAGCGCCCGGACACCGCGCGCACGTCCCAGGCCGAATTCGTCCGGCAATGGTGGGCGAGATAGGTGAACGCTTCGGCATGCGCGGCCGGCACGGTGCCGTGGAAGGACGCGCAGCCGGTCATCACACCGATTTCGTAGTGGTTGATATAGGCCCAGATACCTTGCCACAGCGCCTCGATGGTGCGCTTCGAGCGGTATTCAGGCAAAACGCAGGAACGGCCGAGCTCGAGAAAACGCTGGCCGGGATGACGGGCGATGAGCTTGGTGAGCTCGAATTCGCCCTCGGAATAGAATCCTCCCGCGGCGGCCGCGATTTCTTGCCGCAGCAGGCGATAGGTGCCGACGATGCGGCGATGTTCGGGGCCGGAGAGTGAAGTATCGAAGACAAGCAGATGGTCGCAGAGCGGATCAAACCGGTCGGCATCACGGCGATCCTGCGCCTGGAACAGATCCTTCCTGGCGCCGAGTTCATCGTAAAACACTCGGTAGCGGACTTCCTGCGCGGCCGCGATCTCGGCCTCGTTGCGGGCGAGCCGCACTTCAAGATTACCGATTCGGCCGAGTGCTGCGCCCTTTATGACGGAATCGACGTTACGTCCGGCAAGCAAGCTGCTGGCGTTGGGCCGAGTGTCACATTCCGGCATAACTGTATGCACGAGTGATTCTCCTTCGAGCCATCCCTCTTGGCACGGGGATACGGTGTAGGTGCAACAGGATTGTGACAGTACCGTGATACGACGTCGTGGGCAATACTTCGTCGGCTGGCGAATACGGTCAACCGGCTACGTTACGCGAGCGGGCGGGGTGGATGGGCGGTCGAAATCCTGACCTTCGGTTCGGGACCATGCGCTAGGCCGCGACCTGTCCTTCGACGGCATTGACCAGCGCGTCAGGGTCGAGTGGCTTGGTAACGAAGCCGCTGGCGCCATGGGCCAGCACCGCATGGCGGGTCTTTTCCTGGCTATCGGCCGACAGCACCATGATCGGCACCGGCGGCACGGCGGTTTCCTCCTCGTGGCGGCGGATGGCGGCAATCGCGTCCAGCCCGTCCATGACCGGCATGTGAAGATCCATCAGAACCACGTCGAAGCGGTGGTTGTGTCCGGCGCCGGTGACAGCCTCGACGGCGGCCTTGCCGTTGCCGACCACCTTGACCCGGTGCCCGGCCTTCAGCAGCGTGGCGCGGGCCAGCATGGCGTTGATGTCATTGTCCTCGGCAATCAGCACCGACAGGCCCCGCTGGCGGCTGCCGACGGCACGAAGTGCGGGCCCGCGGCTCTTTTCCGGCTGCGGCTGGGCGAGGGCGGGAGCATGACTGCTCAACAGCACACGCAGAAGCGTTCCGCCACGCACCGGCCTGGCAAGGAAGGTTGCGTAACCGCTGGCGCGGAACTCGCCAAGCATGCCACGGTCGGTCGGTGCGATCAGCGTGATGGCCTCGCAGTCGTCGAAACCGCTTTGGCGCAGGCGCTTGAGCAGCCTTCCGTCGCTCTCTTCCATGGCTGCGTCGACCAGAAGCACATCGCAGCCGTCGGCGAAGGGCGCGGCCTGCGCGGCGGTGGTGGCGACATCGACCGCGCCGCCATTGGCGCGGATGGTGCGGGCGATGGCGTCGGCCTCGACGGCGTTTTTCGACAGGATCACCGCGCGCTTGCCCGAGAGCGCGTTCTGCCGGCTCTGCGGCGCCTCGGTGGCCGATATTGCCGGGATTTCGAAGACGAACTCCGATCCCTGACCGAGCCGGCTCGATACTGAAATCGTGCCGCCCATGGCGGCCACCAGGCGTTTGGAGATGGCAAGGCCGAGGCCAGCCCCGCCATGTGTGCGCGTCGACGTGCCGTCCGCCTGCTCGAATTCTTCGAAAATGCGCTCCAGGTCGTCCTCATGCAAACCTGGACCGGTGTCGGCGATGGTGAAGCAGATGCGGTCGGTGGTCTCGGTGCGCGCGCGCGCGATGCTCACCAATACGCCGCCGCTGTCGGTGAACTTGATGGCATTGCCGATCAGGTTGAGCAGCACCTGCCTGACCTTGCCCGGATCGGCGGTGATCAATTGCGGCACGTCGGGTTCGACATGGCAGCCCAGCCCGATATCCTTGGCGAAAGCGCGGGCGGCCAGCAATTCGACGATGTTGTCGGCGATCTCGCGCACCGACATCGGCTGCGGCTCCGGGTCGAAGCGCCCGGCCTCGATCTTGGAGTAATCGAGCAGATCCTCGATCAGGGCGAGCAATGCGCTGGCCGAGGTCGACACGGCGCCGACATAGGTCTGCTGTTCCGGCGACAGGCTGGTGTCGGCCAGCAGCCTGGCCATGCCCATGATGCCGTTCATCGGCGTACGAATTTCATGGCTGACGGTGGCGAGGAAGCGGGATTTGGCCTGGCTGGCGTATTCAGCCCGCTCGCGAGCGGTGATCAGCGAGGATTCGGCGCGTTTTCGGGCGGTGATGTCGCGCGCGATGGCGCGATGCGAAACGGCGCCGCTGTCCTTGTCGCGCACCGACAGTTCGATCCACGAAAACCAGCGCGGACCGCTCGGCGTGCGGATGGCGACATCGGTGGAGCTCAGGCAGTCATGGTCGGAAAAGGCGGCATCGGGAACGATGCCGACATCGATGCCGAGTTCCGCCAGGGTCTTGCCAGCGAGGTCGCGTTGATCGCTTTCGACGAGGTTCGCGAAGATCTTGTTGGCATAGACGATGTAGCCATCGCGGTCGCGATGAATGACGAGGTCGCCAAGCGCGTCGATCAGGCCGCGAAAGCGTTCCTCGCTCTCCTGCATTTCCCACATGCGGTCGGCCAGCGTCTCGATCTCGGCGCGGCTGCGGGCAGTGGTCTCGTCAAGCAGGACCGCGGTACGGTGTTTGCTCCGCCTTGCGTGCAGATGCATGACAAGGCCGGCGAGGCCGGTTACCAGCAATCCAACGCTGATGAAGATCGGCGCCCCGGTCAGATGCGCCAGGCCGGCCAGCACGACGATGGCGACAAACGTCAGGAGGGGCAGGCCTTCGCGCGTGGAGAACTGTGGCTCGGGCACCAGCGGCGGCGCGGCGACAAAGCGCCGCGTCGACGTCGGCGGGGTCGCCGCATCAACGTCTTCGCCAGTGTCCGCCTGTTGGCTGCCGGATTCCGCGATCATGCGAGACCCTTGCCAGATAGAGATTATGGAAAATTGCGGCGGATCGTTCGAATTTTAGCGGATGAGCGCTTTTTGCCGCCGCGGTGGCGGATTTGCCATCAGACGTGGCAATTCCGTCCGCTTTCTCCCGGCCGTCGAGCGGTTCACATATCCACGACGACGCGCCCGCGGATCTTGCCGTCGACGATGTCGTGCGCGGCATCGACGATGCCGTCGAAACCGATGGTCGTCGACAGGCTGGCGAGCTTCTGCAGATCGAGGTCGGTGCCGATGCGCCGCCATGCTTCGAGGCGGACCGCCTTCGGCGCCATCACCGAATCGATGCCGAGCAGCGAGACGCCGCGCAGGATGAAGGGGGCGACGCTCGTCGGCAGGTCCATGCCGCCGGCCAGGCCGCAGGCGGCGACCGCTCCACCATAGGAGGTCATCGACAGGACGTTGGCCAGCGTGTGGCTGCCGACCGCATCGACGCCGCCGGCCCAGCGCTCCTTGGCCAGCGGCTTGGCCGGCTGGGCAAGCTCGTCGCGCGATATCACTTCGGCGGCGCCAAGGTTGATCAAATAGGGGCTTTCGGCATTGCGGCCGGTGGAAGCAATGACATGGTAGCCGAGGCTGGACAGGATCGAAATCGCGACCGAGCCGACGCCGCCGGCCGCCCCCGTCACCACCACCGGGCCGCGATCGGGCAGGATGCCGTGCCGCTCCAGCGCCATGACGCAGAGCATGGCGGTATAGCCTGCGGTGCCGACCGCCATCGCGTCATGCGGGCTCATCCCTTGCGGCAGCGGCACCAGCCAGTCGCCCTTGACGCGGGCGCGGCCGGCATAGGCACCGAAGTGGGTTTCGCCGACGCCCCAGCCGTTCAGGATGACCTTGTCGCCGGCGCGCCAGTCGGGATGGGAAGACGAGATGACGGTGCCGGCGAAATCGATGCCCGGCACCAGCGGCCAGCGGCGGATCACCGGCGCTTTGCCGGTGATTGCAAGACCATCCTTGTAGTTCACCGTCGTCGCCTCGACCGCGATGGTGACGTCGCCTTCCATCAGGTCGGCCTCGGTGAGATCGGTCACGGCTACCGACTGCTTTTTCTCGGCGTCACGCGAAACGAGGATGGCTTTGAAGGTTTCGGGCATCTCTTTCTCCGCGATCTTGTTTGGCGACATGGACTGTGCGGCGATGGCCGCACGGGGTCAATCGTTCGAAGGTCTCGGCTCGCGCCGCCAGCCGAACAGTTCGTCGAAGACGACCAGTGCCGCGCCCATCGAGATGAAGGCGTCGGCCAGGTTGAAGACGGCGAAGGACCAGACCGGCGTGTGGAACAGGATGTAGTCGATGACGTGGCCGTAGACGGCGCGGTCGATCAGATTGCCGAGCGCGCCGCCGACGATCAGCGCAAAGCCGGTACGGGCAAGGATCTGGGACGGCGCGATCCGCGTCGCCAGGAACAGCACGAAGGCAACGACCGCCAGCGAGATGACGATCAGTCCGGTGTCGCCGAAGGACGAGAACATCGAGAAGGCGATGCCGGTGTTGTAGGTGCGAAACAGCGCCAGGAAAGGCACGAGATCGAGCTTTTCCTGAAAGGGCAGGCCGGTCTCGACCAGGTGCTTTATCCACTGGTCGAGCGCTATGGCCGCGATGACGAGCAGCGCGTAGGGGGACCATGATCTCACGGGCGGGCAACCTTCATTGCTGGTCCACGATTGGTTCGAGCTTCAGCGCGCCGCGCCGGATCTCGAACAGCATGACGCCGGTGGCAACCGCCAGATTGAGCGAATCGGCGCGGCCTGCCTGCGGGATTCTAAGCAGCCTGTCGCAACTCGCCGCCAGGCTTTCGGGCAGCCCCTGCTGCTCGTTGCCCATCATCAGCAGCACCGGGCCGCGGGAAAAATCGACCGAGCGGTAGTCGACCGCGCCTTTCAGGTGGGTGCCGGCGACAAGGCCTGAAAATCCGCCTCGCCAGGCAAGGAAGGCCTCGGTCGTCGCCCTGGCCACCGGCACGGCAAAGATCGAACCCATGGTGGCGCGCACCGTCTCGACGGAAAAGGGATCGGTGGTGTCACCGACCAGGATGACACCCTTGGCGCCGACGGCATCGATCGTGCGGATGACGGTGCCGAGATTGCCGGGATCGCGCACCCGGTCGAGCGCCACCCAGACATCGCCATTGTCGGCGCGGATATCCTTCAAGGCCAGGAATTTCTGCGAAAAGACGCCGACCACCATTTGCGGATTGTCGCGGCGGGTGATGGCGACGAGCACCTTTTCCGACACTTCGAGCACCGTGCCGCCGGCGGCAACCGTGCGTGCAGCGACCTTCTCCACCGCGGCGTTGCCGCGTCCGGCCTTGGCGAAAACCAAAGTCCTGATCTGCCAGCCGAGATCGAGCGCATCGATGACCAGCTTCAATCCCTCGGCCATGAAGGCGTTCTGCTGGTCGCGGAATTTCTTCTGGGCAAGCGCCTTGATATCCTTGACCAGCGGGTTGGCGAGGCTGGTGACTTCCTTCACCAGCCCGGGTGCGCCTGCATGCCGCTCGTTCATTCAGACCACCCAACGCGAAAACAAAGAGGTCGAAAGCGCCCGGCCGGCGGACTTTTCACGGATGATCAGCTCGCCCGATTCGACCGTGCCGCCCATGCCGGCAAAGGTGTCGCGCATCAAGGCATGGATGGCGAAGAAGGAGGCGCGGATCGAATAAGCGGTCAGCACCACGGCGAGCGGTTTCGGTGTCAGGATCGCGCGGCAAAGGTCGGTCAGATCAGGCAGATCCTCGAACAATTGCCAGACCTCGCCCTTGGGGCCGCGGCCATAGGCCGGTGGGTCAAA
The DNA here is from genome assembly GCF_003253745.1 of Mesorhizobium kowhaii. Taxonomy (GTDB): domain Bacteria; phylum Pseudomonadota; class Alphaproteobacteria; order Rhizobiales; family Rhizobiaceae; genus Mesorhizobium; species Mesorhizobium kowhaii. The sequence goes on along the minus strand of NZ_MZXV01000080.1, from coordinate 200,369 downwards.
CAGGATGATGTCGTAGCGGCTGCCGCGGCGTTCCTCGCGCTCGGCGAATTTCACCGCGTCGTCGACTATCCAGCGGATCGGCTTGCCGCCGAGCCCGGCCATTTCCTGGTTTTCGCGGGCCCAGCCGATCGCCTTCTTCGAGGCATCGACATGCGTGACCTCGGCGCCGGCGCGGGCCGCCACCAGTGAGGCAAGACCGGTATAACCGAACAGGTTCAGCACCTTGACCGGCCGTTTCGCCGCCAAGATCAGCCCGGCCATGTGATCCCAGTGCGAGGCCTGTTCCGGAAAAACGCCGACATGCCGAAACGAGGTGAAACGGCCGAGATAGTCGATGCCATCATGCTTCATCGGCCAGGTCTCGCCGAGCGGCGTTTTCGGGAAGCGCCAGCGGCCGATGCCTTCCTCGTCGGTATCACCGGTGAAGATGGCGTCGGCGCGCTCCCAGTCTTTTGCCGGCAAGGCCTTTTGCCAGATCGCCTGGCCTTCGGGCCGCACGATGCGGTAGGGGCCGTATTGTTCGAGCTTCTGCCCGGCGCCGCTGTCGAGCAGCGCATAATCGGCATTGGGCGCCACTTCGAGGATTACAGGAAGATGCTCGGTGGGCAGGATACCATCGCGGCGGGCAAGGATGCGCGGCGCCGTTTTCGGCCCGGAGCGGTCTTCCGCTTTCGCCTCAAGCCGCCCGCGCGGCCTGGCGTCCGGCCTTGCTGTGCCACGCGTCTCATGCGGGCGCGCCTCTCCAGATCCGCCCTTCGCGGGCGGGCGGTTGTCGCGGCGTTTGTCGCGAAAAGACTTCAAGCAGGAGCATCTCCGAGCGGCGAGGCCGCTTTTGGCATAGGCCAACCTGCTTCGCAACCAAGTCCGCCGCGCAAGCCTCTCCGGTTTGTGTCGGCCGACGATGGACCAATGTCAAAGAAACAGGCAAATCTTCGATATGTCCCGCTCAGAACGCCTGCTCGACCTGATCCAAACGCTGCGCCGGCACCGCCGGCCGGTGAGCGGGCAGGCGCTGGCTGATGAACTCGGGATTTCGATCCGCACGCTCTACCGCGACATCGCCACGCTGCAGGGCCAGGGTGCGCCGATCGACGGTGAAGCTGGCCTGGGCTATGTGCTCAAGCCCGGCTTCATGTTGCCGCCGCTGATGTTCAGCGACGAGGAGATCGAAGCCATCGTGCTCGGTTCGCGATGGGTCGCCAAGCAGCCGGACCAGCGTCTCTCGGCCGCTGCCGCCAACGCGCTGGCCAAGATCGCCGCCGTGCTGCCGGACGATCTGCGCGAGGATCTCGATGCGAGCACGCTGCTGGTCGGGCCTCCCGCCGCGGCCATCGAGGGCATCGACCTCGGACTGGTTCGGCAGGCCATCCGCAATGAGCGCAAGCTCGGCTTTTTGTACCGCGACGCCGGTGGCGCCGCCTCCGAACGCGTGGTCTGGCCGTTTGCGCTGGGGTTCTTCGACAAGGTGCGGGTCGTGGTGGCGTGGTGCGAGATGCGCCAGGATTTCCGGCATTTTCGCGCCGATCGCATATCTGGCCTCAACACCACCGATACGCGCTATCCGCGCCGTCGCCAGGCGCTGCTGAAGGACTGGCGGGCGACACTCGACAAGCCGCGTGGTTCCTGACGGCCATTGCCCTAATTTGGTACGGGTCAGTTTGAATTTTCCCCTAGCTTTCTCAAGAACCAGCTGGCTGCGATCACGGTCCCGAATCCCAATGCGGCTACGACGGCAGCGAAAGACGTCATGCCAATCGTCAGGTAGGCGAATACTCCAATCGCAAGGCCGAGGGATTTAATCCAACTGGGCAACGATTGGCCTACCCGATTTTCGAGAATGATTTCACCGACGAACATAATGCTGGATTGAAAGACAAACAGCCAGAATAGAGCTGCAAAGAATCCAAATTTTCTCGCAAAATAGAGTCGTTCAAGACCATACGGGATGGCGACTGCTACAAAGGATAAGATCAGAAAAAACATCTAACTGAACTAGCATGATGCACTAAAATGTCCAATGCCCGCAAGGGTTCACGGCGGTTGGACGAATGAACCACCGCGTTGGCGTTCTGCTCTACCTTCTTCGAGAAACCGTTGGTCAGGCGTAGGTCGCCTGACGGCTACTGCCAGAATCTGACAGCAGCTCATCCTATGGTCGCCAAGTCGAAACATTGAACCTTGGAGAGCAGACATGACCGCCCCGAATTTCGTCATCCTCTATGTCGACCAGCCGCAGCAGAGCGGCGCCTTCTACAGCGCGCTGCTCGGTCGCGAGCCGGTCGAAAGTTCGCCGACCTTCGTGCTGTTCGTTCTCTATGCGGGCTTCAAGCTCGGCCTCTGGTCGCGCCACACGGTGGAGCCGGCAGCCGCCGCGGCAGGCGGTGGCGCCGAAATCGTCTTTGCGCTGGATACGCCTGATGCCGTCGACGCTACCCATGCCGACTGGGCCGGGCGCGGGCTGAAGATCCTGCAGACCCCGACCGACATGGATTTCGGCCGCACCTTCGTCGCGCTCGATCCCGACAATCATCGCCTGCGCGTCTACTGGCTGTCCGACGGGGAACAGGCCAATGGGGGACAGAAATGAGTGCGTATTGGATCGCGGTGGCGTCGGCCGAACATGTCCGGCGCGGCCGCCTGGGCGGCTTCATGCAGGTCAATCACGGCAAGGCAGCACCCTTGCGTCGCGTCAAACCCGGTGACGGCATCATCTATTATTCGCCGACCACTGTTCTTGGCGAAAAGGACGGCCTTCAGGCTTTCACGGCAATTGGCACGGTGCGGGAAGGCGAGCCCTATCAGGGCGACATGGGCGGCGGCTTCACGCCGTTCCGGCGCGATGTCGCGTGGGCAAAGGCCGAGGAAACATCGATCAAGCCGCTGCTCGACAGGCTGGAATTCACCGCCGGCAAGTCGAACTGGGGCTATCAGCTTCGCTTCGGGCTTTTCGAAATCAGCGATCACGATTTTCGTGTGATCGCCGAGGCGATGGCCGCCAAAATGGCCGTGGCAGCAAACTAAGCCACGAGCGCCTTGTAGACGGCAATGCCGGCGGCAAGGTCCTCAAGTGCTGCGCCGACCGACTTGAACAGCGTGATTTCACTGGCGCTCTCGCGACCCTTCTTTTGGCCGCGCGCCAATTCGTGCAGATCGGCGACGATGGCGTCCGGCTTCAGCACGCCGGAAGCCAGTGGTTGGACGATGTCGCCGGCCTCCTTGGTGGCGCCGGCGCGGGTGTCGACATAGACGCGGGCAAGCGCGATCGCGTCATCATCGCTTTCTCGCATCGTCGGGGTAAAGCCGCCGACCAGGTCGACATGGGTTCCCGGCCGCAGCAATGCGCCCTTGATCAGCGGCGTGGTGGTGATCGTCGCCGAGGACACGATGTCGGCCTGCCCAAGTTCGGCATCGAGATCGCTTGCGGCGCTGGCCGCCAAGCCTTCGGCACGCAGATCGGCGGCGACCTTCTCGGCATTGGCCGGCGTGCGGTTCCAGATGCGGATGGTCCTGATCGGCCGCACGGCGCAATGCGCCTTGGCGAGGAAGGGCGACAGCGCGCCGGCCCCGACCACAAGCAGCCGCGAAGCGTCCTCGCGGGCGAGATAGGAAGCGGCCAGCGCCGAAGCGCAGGCGGTGCGCCACTGCGTCAACCGCTGGCCGTCGATCAAGGCTTCAGGTTCGCCGGTGGCACCGTTGAGCAGGAGATAGAGGCCCATCACCGCGGGCTTGCCGATGGTATTGTTGTCGGGCGAAACGGTGACGATCTTGACGCCGATGTGACCAACGGAAGACGTGCCGGCGGCGTTGAAGTCGGTCCATGCCGGCATCAAAAGCAGCGTCGAGGCGGCGCCGTCGGGCCGTTCTACCGAGTGATGGTGCCTGACCGGCTGCACCGCACCGTCACGAAACGCCGAGCGCAGCGTCTCGACCAGTCCGGGAAAGGTCAGCGCATGATCGACCTCGGCGGCCGAAATGGTTAGCATGGAAAACTCCGTGGAGAGAAAACCGCCGACCGGCGGTTCAAGTGGTCGGTTTCGGCAAGACCGGTGTTTGGGCTGACCCCTGGGCCGATCCTTGCGGTGCCGCCGGCGCGCGGCTGATCGCCTGGCGCAGGTTCTCGGCCTCGGCGCCACGCTGGCGCGCCAGCTTGCGGTAGCGGCCCTGCTTGACCCAGGTTGCCAGGCTGCCGACGACCATGCCGACGGCGAGCGCCAGGAACAGGAAGATGAACAGCGGCAAGGTCAGCGTCAGCTTTGGATTGCCGGGGTTGAACGGGTCCAGCGTGAAGGCGACCAGTTCGCGATTGGCGACGGCGAGCGCGATCAGGATGACCGCCAGGGGTACGAAGACCACGATGAGCATGAAGCGATTGAACATGATGTTTTCCGTCGGAAAGGCCGTTTGGCGCTGACGCCGCGGCTACTTGCCGCCGTTCAGCCTTTCACGCAGCTCCTTGCCGGTCTTGAAGAACGGCACCCATTTCTCCTCGACCTCGACGGATTCGCCGGTGCGTGGATTGCGGCCGGTGCGGGCGGGACGGTTTTTCACCGAAAAAGCACCGAAGCCGCGCAGCTCGACACGATTGCCTTCGGCAAGAGCGTCGGTGATCTCATCGAAGATCGCGCCGACGATGTTTTCGACGTCGCGCAGGAAAAGATGCGGATTGCGCGTGGCAATAATCTGCACAAGTTCGGACTTGATCATCAGACGGGTCCCCGTGAAAGCAGTGCGGTCAAAATTATGAGGATGATTTTATTTGCTTTTTCACTTGCCCCAAGCGGCATCTCAAGGGTGCCAGACGGAAACGAGACCGTCAAGAAACAAGCGGTCGACGCCGAGTTCATGGATGACATCGCCGCTGTAGGCGGGCAGACCGAGCGCGCTGCCGATCGTTTGCGCCATCGCTTTCGAGAACAGGAAGCCGCCGCGCCGTTCCGTATCCTTCCACTCGACGACCTTCAGTTTGGCATCGACGCCCTTGGTCGCCAGCCAGTCGACCGCTTCGGTCTCGCCGCCGACAGCGTCGATCAACCCGTTGGCGACGCCCTGGCGGCCGGTGAAGATCGAGCCATCGGCGAGCGCCAGCGCTTGCTCGCGGGTCATCTTGCGGCGCTCGGCGACGATGCCGACGAACCAGTCGTAGCTGTCGAGGATGAGCTTGCGGACCATGGCGCGCTCTTCGTCATTGGTCGGCTTGAAGGGAGACGGCGAGGCTTTCAGCGGTGAGGATTTCACTTCCTCCAGCTTGACGCCGAGCTTGTCCATCAGGCCGCTGACGTCCGGATACTGGATCAGCACGCCGATCGAGCCGACGATCGAGGTCTTGCGGGCGACGATGTGATCGGCGGCACTGGCGATCATGTAGCCCGCCGATGCGGCAAGCGTGCCGACTTCGGCCACGACAGGCTTGTCGGCGGCCAGCTTGCGCACCTCTTCGTAGATCGATTCACCGCCGACCGTGGTGCCGCCAGGCGAATCGATCGACAGGATCACGCCTTTCACCTTCGACGACTGGCGGATGGTTTCCAGCCGCTTGATCAGCTCCTCGTCCTCGGTGATGGTGCCTTCGATCCTGACCTTGGCGATATGGTCGACCGCCGAGCCGGTGAAATCGTCGCCGTAGAACCAAGCTGAAAGTGCAATCACCCCAAGGGCTACGATGCCGATGGCGGCAATCCGCCAGAATGTCAGCTTGCGCCGCAAGCGGCGGCGGTCGATCAGGTCGTCGGCTCTCAGTGCCATGGTCAGCCTTTCAGTCGGCGGGAGGACACGCTTTTAGACCATCATCTTCCCATCTGGAAGCAATTCTCTTTTCCGGCCAGACGAGACAATCGGCGCGGACGGTCAAGATGGCCATGCCGGATGCGCGATCGGGCGGTCAGGCGGGCTCCGCCCCCCTCCAGGCACAGCTCTCTTCACGTATTTGTGCAATCGCCGCGAGGTCGGACGGCGTGACCGATAGTTGATAAATTTTACGCCGCGTGTCTGTTTCTGCTATGAAGAACGGGCAGTTGTGCGGATCTCATTTTCATCTGTACAAACGCGGCTGTCACATTTTTGCAGTTTTCATAGGCTTGTGCTTGCTTGAAGGCGCCGGCGTCCCACCTATAGGCGGTGCTCGCGGGTGGGCAAGGGGTTTAGAAGAAAGCGGTAAATGTTAGCGCGACCGATTGAATCGACCAACGCCGAGATGGAGTTGGCTCCCCCGGCGGACGGCCGGATGCGTGGCGATGCTTTCGACCGCGCGCAGCGTCATTCGCGCCGCGTGCGCGTTCTCAAGTTTGCCGTGCCGTTGGCTGCGGTACTGATCGCCGTCGCTTTCCCGGTCTATTCCTATCTCGCCGCACCCGTCTCCGTCGCGGTCCAGGCGGATGGCACCGCTTTTTCCAACGGCAAGCTGGTGATGGCCAATCCCAAGCTCAACGGTTTCACCAAGCAGAAGCAGCCCTATTCGATGACCGCCCTGCGCGCCATCCAGGATGTCAGCACGCAAGGTATCATCGAACTGGAAGGCATCGACGCCAAGGTCCCGGTCGGACCTGACAATATCGCGGCGATCAAGGCCTCGCACGGCACCTACGATCGCAACGGCAATACGATGAACCTGACCAGCGACGTTACCATCACCACGACCGACGGCATGCGGGCCAAGTTCAAATCGGTCTTCCTCGACATGGGCAAAGGCACTATGAAGACGGGAGATCCCGTCGATGTCGGCCGTGAAGGGTCGCGGATCACGGCGGATTCGATGTCGGTCCAGGACAATGGCAAGGTTCTGGTTTTCGAGAACAAAGTGCGCGTCAACATCGATTCCGCCGCCTTGAAGACGGCAGAGGGAAACAGCGGAGAAACCAATGCGGCTCAGTAGTTCGACGCGGCTCGCGGCTGCAACTTCGGCGTTGCTGCTGCTCGGGCTGGTGCCGTCATTGGCGCAGTCCACCAGCCAATCAGGTCTCAAACTGTCCGGCGACAAGCCGATCCAGATCGAAAGCGACAAGCTGGAAGTCCGCCAGGCCGAAAATGTCGCCATCTTCACGGGCAATGTCAGCGTCGTCCAGGGGCCGACATTGATGAAGGCCGGCAAGATGACGGTCTATTATGTCAAGGACCCCAATGCCGCGGCCAAGGGCACGGAAGCCGCGGGTGCGGCGATGACCGGCTCGGCCAACATCGATCATCTGGAGATCTCCGACAAGGTTTACATCAAGTCGGATGCGCAGATCGCGACCGGCGATCAGGGCAGCTTCGATATGAAGAGCCAGGTTCTGGTGCTTTCGGGTCAGAAGGTGGTGCTCTCGCAAAACGACAACGTGCTGGTCGGCTGCAAGCTCGTAGTGCAGATGAAAACCGGGCTGGCCCAGGTTGATCCGTGCGCTGGGCAACGTGTCCAGATGTCGATCACACCGCCGCCGAAATCGGGAGCGGCGAACCCCTGATGGCCAGCCTGTCGTCGCTGACGGCGCGTCTTCCGGGACGGGCCGCCGGCAAGGTTTCGGCGCCGGCCACGGTGACCGTCGATAAGGGAAAGTTCAAGGGAACCCTGATCGCCAAGGGTCTGACCAAGAGCTACAAGGGCCGCAAGGTCGTCAGCGGCGTCACCATCGGCGTGCGCGCTGGCGAGGCCGTCGGGCTGCTCGGCCCCAACGGCGCCGGCAAGACCACCTGTTTCTACATGGTCACCGGCCTGGTGCCGGTGGATGAGGGCACGATCGAGATCGACGGCTTCGACGTTACCTCGATGCCGATGTACCGTCGTGCGCGCCTCGGCATCGGCTATCTGCCGCAGGAGGCTTCGATCTTTCGCGGCCTGAGTGTCGAGCAGAACATCCGCGCCGTGCTCGAAGTGGTCGAAAAGAGCCGCAAGGAGCGCGAGCGCAATCTCGACGAACTGCTCGAGGAATTCCACATCAGCCATCTGCGCAAGGCACCATCCATGTCGCTTTCCGGCGGCGAGCGGCGGCGCCTGGAAATCGCGCGTGCGCTGGCGACGCGTCCGGCCTACATGCTGCTCGACGAGCCTTTTGCCGGCATCGATCCGATCGCCGTCGCCGATATCCAGCAATTGGTGCGCCACCTGACGGCGCGCGGTATCGGCGTCCTCATCACCGATCACAATGTGCGCGAAACGCTCGGCCTGATCGACCGCGCCTACATCATCCATGCCGGCCAAGTGCTGACCCATGGCCGGGCCGACGAAGTGGTGGCAAACCCGGATGTCCGGCGGCTCTATCTCGGCGAGGGTTTTACGCTCTGAGCGTGAAATTTGTTTCCTGACACGATTTTTGGTGCCCAGTCGGCCCTTTTTCTTCGATTTTGCCGCCAGATAACGCTCCGGTAAGCGAGTTTTGCTAGCTATTGCCTTGACAAGCAAAAGCTGGGCCAGTTTCTATGACCGGCTGCAAAAATTCCTGTCCGGAAGCCCGGATGCGTAGACGAGGCGTTTGAAACCAGACGATGGCATTGGCGGCGAAACTACAGCTACGACAATCGCAGTCGCTGGTGATGACGCCGCAGCTGATGCAGTCGATTCGGCTGCTGCAGTTCACCCATGTCGAGCTCGAGCATTTCATCGACGAGGAAATAGAGCGCAACCCGCTGCTGGAGCGCGCCGAGCCGCAGGACGATGCCGCCAGTGATCAGTCGCAGAAGACCGAGGCGGAGCCGCAAGCCGCCGCCGACGGCGACTGGTTCGAAAACGAGACGCAGTGGAGCGCCGAGGCGATCTCGGACAAGCTCGATACGTCGCTGGAAAACCTGTTTCCCGACGATCCGGGGACGAGCGAGCGGCTCGGTCCCGACCTGACGGCGCAATGGAAATCGGCTTCCGGCAATGGCGCGAGTTCCTCATCCGAGGGTTTTGACGCCGGCGACATGGCGGCCGCGGCGATCACGCTGCGCGACCATGTCGGCGAACAGGTGGCGCTCGCCTTCGCCGATCCGGCGGCACGGCTGATCGCTGCCGACCTTGCCGACGGCCTCGACGAGACCGGCTATCTGCGCGCAGACCTGGCCGAGATCGCCGCCCGTCTCGGCACGGACGCTGCCGCGGTGAGCAAGGTCCTGGCGGTGTGCCAGACGTTCGAGCCAGCCGGCCTGTTTGCCCGCGACCTTGCCGAATGCCTGTCGCTGCAGCTTGCCGTGCGGGACCGGCTCGATCCGGCGATGAAGGCGCTGGTCGCCAATCTCGAACTGCTGGCACGGCGCGATTTCCATGCGCTGAAACGGATCTGCGGCGTCGACGAGGAGGATCTGCTCGACATGCTGGCCGAGATCCGGGCCCTTGATCCGCGGCCGGGCATGGCGTTTTCAGGCGGCGCCAGCGACGCGATCGTCGCCGATGTCGAGGTGCGCGCGGCCAATGACGGCAGCTGGACGGTCGAGCTCAATGCCGAAACGCTGCCGCGCGTGCTGGTCGACCATATCTATTTCGCCCAGGTTTCGCCGCAGGCAAAGAACCAGGCGGAAAAGGACTTCCTCGCCGAATGCCTGCAAAACGCCAACTGGCTGACGCGCAGCCTTGACCAGCGGGCAAAGACCATCCTCAAGGTCGCCTCGGAAATCGTTCGCCAGCAGGATGCGTTCCTCGTCCATGGCGTGCGCCAGCTGAAGCCGCTCAACCTGCGCACGGTGGCCGATGCCATCGGCATGCACGAATCGACGGTCAGCCGGGTCACCGCGAACAAATACATGCTGACGCCGCGCGGCGTGTTCGAACTGCGGTACTTCTTCACCGCCTCGATCGCTGCGTCGGGTGGCGGCGATGCGCATTCCTCGGAATCGGTGCGTGATCGCATCAAGCAGCTGATCGATGAGGAAAAACCCGTCGACGTGCTTTCCGACGATGCGATCGTCGACATGTTGCGCGAGAGTGGCGTCGATATCGCCAGGCGCACCGTCGCCAAGTACCGGGAAGGCATGAATATTCCCTCCTCGGTGCAGCGCCGACGCGAGAAACGGGCACTGGCCAGCGCCGGGCGCTGATACGGTTCGATTTTCCACAGGCCAGCACTTCATTGACAAGCCGCGGCGAAGTGGCTAGAAGCCCGCCCGCATGAGAGGGGCTAGATGCCCCCATGCGGATGGTCCGTCACGACGTTGGCCTCGGGACGGTCAAAAGGACGGCTTGTGATCAACCGGAAAGTTCGGATTTAAAATCGGCGCGAGTGACGCCGCAAAGCTTGTGCGCACGGACCACGAGTATAAACTCGGGCCAGTTTGAAGCCTGAGCAAGGAAGGTCAGTTTTCAGATGAATCTGCGCATATCGGGAAAACACATGGATATCGGCGATGCGTTCCGTACACGCATCAACGATCGTGTCGGCGAAGCGATCGGCAAATATTTCGATCGCGGTTTTGCCGGACACGTCACGGTCATCAAATCAGGTTCGCGCTATTCGGCGGATTGCATGATCCGGCTGGATTCCGGCGCCTCGCTGCAGGCCACCGGCGATGCCCAGGATCCGACGGTGGCCTTCGAGGCCGCCGCCGATCGCCTGGAAACCCGGTTGAGGCGCTACAAGCGCCGGCTGAAATCGCACAATTCGGGCGCCGCCAACGGCGATCTGACCGACATCGCCTACACGGTGATGGCGCCGCTGGCCGATGACGACGAGGACATCCCGGAGAATTTCGCGCCGGCCATCGTCGCCGAATCAACCATGACGCTGAAGACCATGTCGGTGGCGTCAGCGGTCATCGAGCTCGACACCAAGGACAGCCCGGTCTTCGTCTTCCGCAACGCCGGAAACGACCATCTCAACATCGTCTATCGCCGGCCCGATGGAAACATCGGCTGGATCGACCCGTCCACGACCAAGGTCGCACAAGGATAAGAGCCGGCCGCACGAGGGGTGAGGACTGGTGACGGCAGGCGAACAAGGGATTTTCAAGCATGGATCTGAGCGATCTTATCAACGTTCCGGCGATACTGCCGGCGTTGAAGGCGAACTCCAAGAAGCAGCTGTTGCAATTGCTGTCCGAACGGGCGGCGGCGATTTCCGGCATTCCGGAGCGGGAAGTTTTCGACACCATCCTGCAGCGTGAACGGCTGGGCTCGACGGGCGTCGGCAACGGCATCGCCATTCCGCACGGCAAGCTGGCCGGCGTGAAGCGCATCGCCGGGGTTTTCGCCCGGCTGGAGACGCCGGTCGATTTCGAATCGCTGGACGATCAGCCGGTCGATCTGGTGTTTCTGCTGCTGGCGCCGGAAGGGGCAGGCGCCGACCATCTCAAGGCCTTGTCGCGCATCGCGCGGGTGCTGCGCGATGCCGACACGGTGGCCAAGATCAGGGGTACGCGCGACGCCACGGCAATCCATGCGCTGCTGTCGGATACGCAAGCCTCGCACGCGGCCTGACATTTTTCTGGATTGGACCAGACTCAAGGGCCGCCGTGGGCGGCCCTGTCCGTTTGAGCCGGGTGCGCCGGGCTTAGTGAATGGCGACCGTGGTCAGGTCGTTTTCCATGGCGCCGGCCAGCGCGCGGTCGCGCGCGTCGGAAAGCAGGATCGGCTGGCCATTGGCGGCAAACAGCGCCCACAGTTCCATGCCGGGAGCGATTTCACCGAGGTTCGGGAAACGGCCGAGCAATTCGTCGCTCGAGACCTTGCGCAGATAGGCGACCGAGCCCTCGCCGAGATGGGCGAATTCGCCGCTGGTCATGGTGAGATTTTCGTCAGTTCTGGTCATTTCAAAGCCTCCTTGGCGCGAGGACGCCGCTCAAGGCCATCCCGCATTAGAGCCATCGGTAAAGATCAGTCTTTCACCGATATGTTTATTTTTCGTACCAGCCGTTCGGACTCCGGCCGATCGAGATCGATCGACAAAAGGCCGTTCTTCAGTTCCGCCGCGATCACCCGCATGCCGTCGGCCAGCACGAAACAGCGCTGGAACTGGCGCGCGGCGATGCCGCGATGAAGAAATTCGCGCTCGGTATCGTCGGTCTGACGACCGCGCACGACCAGCTGGTTTTCCTCCGTGGAGACATCGAGATCGCTTTCGGCGAAACCGGCGACCGCCAATGTGATGCGCAACCTTTCGGTCTTGCCGTCGGCGCCGCTGAGGCGTTCGATGTTGTAGGGAGGGTAGCTGTCACCGGACTTCGCCAGACGTTCCAGTGTCTTTTCCATGGCGTCGAAACCAAGGAGAAGCGGGCTGGAAAAGGGCGTCATTCGGCTCATGTTACACTGTCCTCTCAAGAGCGACATAAAGTGGAAAAACCCAGATGGCATTTTTCCCGATGGTCTTGATATGGTCCGCCCCGCGACCAAGTTCAAGCCGTCAAAAGACCCGCCCAAAAAGACCAGGTCGTGGACTCACAGGAATGATCGACATGGCGCTTGAAACGGCTAGCAGATGCAAGGAGAAGCGCGCAGGTCGGGATTGTCTTCCCCGGTCGAGCGGTTCGACATGGCAGCTCGCAGCCGCTTCGGCGTCATTTAGATGTTTCGATCGGATTCGTCCAAGTCCACGGCCTCGCCAAACAAGGAATTGAAATGCCTCAATCACGCAAGATCATCATCGACACGGATCCCGGCCAGGATGATGCCGTCGCCATTTTGCTGGCGCTCGGCAGCTCCGAGCTGGAGATCGTCGGCATCACCGCCGTTGCCGGCAACGTGCCGCTGAAGCTTACTGAAAAGAATGCCCGCAAGATATGCGAGCTGGCCGGCCGGCCGGACATCAAGGTCTATGCAGGCGCCATCCGGCCATTGATGCGCGAACTGGTCACCGCCGAGGAAGTGCATGGCAAGACCGGTCTCAACGGGCCGCAATTGCCCGAACCGACGATGAAGCTGCAGGAGCAGTATGCCGTCGATTTCATCGTCGAGACGCTGATGAAGGAAGAGAGCGGCACCATCACGCTTTGCCCGCTCGGGCCACTCACCAACATTGCGCTGGCGCTGATCCGCGAACCGCGCATTGCACCGCGCATCAAGGAAATCGTGCTGATGGGCGGCGGCTTCTTCGAAGGCGGCAACGTCACGCCGTCGGCCGAATTCAACATCTATGTCGATCCGCAAGCGGCCGACGTCGTGCTCAAATCCGGCATTCCGATCGTGATGATGCCGCTCGACGTCACCCACAAGGCGCTGACCACCGCCAAGCGCACGCAGGCCTTCCGCGCGCTCGGCACCAAGGTCGGCACGGCGACCGCCGACATGCTGGAATTCTTCGAGCGCTTCGACGAGGAGAAATACGGCACCGACGGCGGGCCGCTGCACGACCCCTGCGTCATCGCCTATCTGTTGAAGCCGGACCTGTTCAAAGGCCGCAACTGCAATGTCAGCGTGGAAACCACCTCGGAACTGACCATGGGCATGACCGTCATCGACTGGTGGAGCGTGACCAATCGGCCGAAGAACGCCATGGTGATGCGCGACATCGACCATGATGGCTTCTTCGCACTGCTGGTCGAGAGGTTGGGGAGGCTTTAGGCGCCTACATGTCGCCGGCACTGCTGCCTACGCTCGGGTAAGCCCGGGCGTAGGCTTCTGGGCGTCACGGATCGGGTTCATCCGTTGAGCAATCGGTACGTGTCGGTGCCATTCTGGTGGTGCTGTCGTTCGAGAGAAACTTCCGATCCGATCCTATGTGGCGTATCGACTTCGCCATCGACAAACACAACGGCATTGATGTCCTGAAGGCGGACTTCATAGGTGAAATAGAATCCGCGACCGATGGAAACTTTCGGATTTTGCGGCATCGTAACGTATTCGACGATGCCGCTCACGCGTTGCGTGTCGACAATCGGGCTATACTGCCTTGTCAAAATCGGCAAGGATTTCACCAGAGCAATCGCACAGAATAAAGCCACGCCGATCACTGCGTCTCGATATCCTGCTTGAAGCAGAATTAGTCGATTTCTAAGAGAAAGCCGTGTTTGGCCCATGCTGTATATTTGAGTGGAACAAGAGTTCACTTCAATAGAGCCGATCTAAAATATGTTGGCCAATTCGATCCTGATAAATGCCGGCCAGGACCGTTCACTCGCGAAGCAACCGGAAGGTATCGACCCCGTTCTCACGATATTGCCGTTCGATCGAAACGCTAGATCCGGCAGCTCGCGGCGCTGCGTCGTAGACGAATACCAACGGGCCATTTTCGTCGAGGCGGATTCCGTAGAGGTAGCGGAACCCGCCGGTGATCCCGGTATCAGGTGATGGAGAGGCGTCGAGCACGGTGGCGACTGTACCTGTCAAGCGCTCCAGCGTGACGATCGGGCTGCTCCGCCTTGCAATCGGGATGCCGATCACAAGAATGCACGTGCCGACGATCAGGCCAGTAATGACGATACCCCTGAGATTCTCCTGCAGGAGCATGAAGGCGAGGGCGAACCGCGCTTTTGCCATATGGCTCAATTGGCAAACCGGTAAGAGACGGAACCGTTGTCGTGGGTAGCGCGCTCAAGCCTGACGTTTGAGCCGATGAGGTGCGGTTGCTCATCGTCGACGAGCACCAACGAGTTGTCGTTGAGGGACAGCGCGTATGTGGTGCCGTGGCCTTTGCCCCAATAGACGCTTTTGATCGTTGCATCGAACACGTCAACAGATCGGATCGGACTCACTTCATTTGCAAGCCTGATAAAAAACAGGGCAACCAAAATTGCAAAAAAGACGCCTATGATGATTGCACCCGGCGTATCAAGTCGCGATTCCAAAGAAGTCCGCGGCACGAACCCTGGCCCCCTGTTCATGAAATCATGTGGAGACCAGAAATCCCAATTTCAATGCATCGGCTTGATGCCCTGACGAACGCATGTCGCCAGTGTCGGTGCTTTAGCGGCCTTGTTAACTACTTCGACCGTGAAAACGCCAGCCACAGGCCGCCGCCGACCAGGAAGCTGCCGCTGATCCTGGACATGAGCTTGATGCGGCTGGCCGACAGCAGACGCCCGGCGCGACCGGCGGCCAGTGCATAGGTCGAATCCGATATGGCGGCGAAGATCATGGCGGTGAGGCCCATGACGACGATCTGCAGCGAGTAGTTGCCCTGAGGCGCGATGAACTGCGGAAAGAAGGCGCCGAAGAACACCAGCGTCTTGGGATTGCTGAGCGCCACCAGCAGGCCCTGCAGGAAGAAGCCGCCGCGCGGTTTCCTTGCCGTTCCATCAGCGTTCAACGTGCCCTTGGAACGGAACATCTGCACGCCCATCCAGATCAGATAGGCGGCGCCGATCAGCCTCACCCATTCGAACCAGTGGCCCATGCCCGAGATCAGCGTGTTGAGGCCAATGCCGACGATGGCGATCATCACGGCGAGCCCGGCCTGCGTGCCGGCGACATTGGCGAGCCCGGCGCGGGAGCCATGGCGGATGCTGTTGGCGATGATCAGCGTGACCGTTGGGCCGGGCACCAGGATGATGACGATGCAAGCGACGACATAGGCGGCGTAGAGTTCCAGCGACATGATTTTTCCCTTGGAATGCCGCCAGGGCGGCGCGGCTGACGATAATCAATGCATAGCTGCGCTGCCGGTGCAAGCCGGTACGCGAAGCGCTGCGATACGCCAGTGCACCCGGTTCAGGCGCCGGCCTGCCAGGGCAGCGTCGCCTCATAGGCGGCTGCCGCCTTGAGCACGGCGAGGTCACCGCGCGGGCGGCCGATCAACTGCATGCCCATTGGCCGGCCCTTGTCGTCGAAGCCGACCGGCACATTGACCGCCGGACAGCCGCCCAGGGTGGCGAATGCGGAAACCTGCATCCAGCGGTGGTAGCTGTCCATCGCTCGTCCGGCGACCTCGCGAGGCCAGTGCGTGCCGACATCGAAGGGGAAGACCTGCGCGGTCGGCAGCGCGACGAGGTCGAAGCGGTCGAAGATCGACAGCAGCGTTCGATGCCAGGACGTGCGGATGACCGAGGCCGCGCGGATCTGCGGCGCCGTCAGCAGCATCGCGTTCTCAACCTCCCAGACGGCTTCCGGCTTCAGCAGGCCGCGTTTCGAGGGATCGTCGTAGTGGGTTTTGAGCGCACAGCCGCTGCTGGCTTGACGCAGTGTCACAAAGGCCTGCCACAGAGCTTCGAAATCGAAATCGGGTCGTAGCGGTTCGCAGGGGAATGATGCATCGGCGAACCGGCCGAGCGCTGTCTCGCACAGGTCGACAATACCGGCTTCGACCGGCAGATGACCGCCGAGGTCGCCGAACCAGGCAATGCGGCCGCCAGTCATCGCTGTTCCAAGCCCATCGAGGAACGAGCTCGGCTTCTCATAGGACAATGGCGCGTGCGGATGATAACCCGCCTGCACGTCGAGCAGCAGGGCCATGTCGCGGACGTTGCGGCCCATCGGCCCATCGACACCCATCTGCGCATGAAAGACCTCGAAGTCGGGTCCGCCGGGAACAAGCCCTTGCGACGGGCGGAAGCCAAAAACATTGTTCCAGGCCGCCGGGTTGCGCAGCGAGCCGCCGAAGTCGCTGCCATCGGCGACAGGCAGCATGTCGAGCGCCAGCGCCACCGCCGCGCCGCCGCTCGAGCCGCCGGCGGTCAGGGCTGGATCGAAGGCGTTCAGCGTCGGCCCGAACACATTGTTGTAGGTGTTGGAGCCAAGCCCGAATTCCGGAACGTTGGTCTTGCCGATGATGATGGCGCCGGCGTCGCGGATACGCTCGACGAAGAAATCGTCTTCCTGCGGCACGAAATCGGCGAAGATCGGCGAGCCGAGCGAGGTCCTGAGGCCCGCGGTCGAGGCGAGGTCCTTGATGGCGATCGGCAGGCCGAAGAGCGGGCCGGTTTCGACATCTGCCCGCCGGGCATCGGCAGCGTCGGCCTCGCGCAGGATGTCGCCGCGGTCGCGCAAGGAGACGATTGCGTTGACCAGCGGATTGACCGTCTCGATGCGGTCGAGGAAAGCCGCGACCACCTCGTGGACGGAAAGCTTCTTTTGGCGGATCGCGTCGGCAAGTGCGACCGCGGACAGGCGGCAGATGTCGCCGGCCGGCGCCACGGCGTGTTTCGTCTGAGGGCGCAGCATCTCAATGAGTTTCCTGCAACGCCTGGTCGACATCCTTGGCCAGCGGGATCGCCGGCTGGGCGCCTGGCTTCAGGCAGGCAAGCGAGCCGGCCGCGCCGGCGCGTGCCAGCGCCTTGTCGAGCGCGAGGCCGGACGACAGGCTGGCGGCAAAATAACCACAGAATGTGTCGCCGGCCCCGACCGTGTCGACAGGGGTGATCTTCATCGCCGGAACGGTCAGGAAATCGCTTGGCGTCGCTGCCATCACACCGTCGCCGCCGAGCGTGACGACGATGGTGCGGCCGGTCTTCCCGGCATAGTCGCGCATGCGCGCCGCCCGGTCGCGGCCGTTCAGCGACAGCGCCTCGCCATAGAGGTCGAATTCGGTTTCGTTGGCTACGGCATAGTCTGCCTTGCCGAGAAAGGCCGCTGCTTCGCCTTGGAAAGGCGCGGTGTTGAGCACCGTGATGGCGCCGGCCACTCTTGCCTGGTCGAGCGCGGCATCGACGGTCGCCAGCGGAATCTCATGCTGCAGGAGTACGACATCGCCCTTTTTCAGAAAGGCTTTTGAGAGATCGCCGGGCACGACCGAAGCGTTGGCGCCCGGCACCACGGCGATGATGTTCTCGCCGTCGTCGCCGACCATGATCAGGGCTGTACCCGTCGAGGCAAAAGTCTCGGCGACGCCGGACAGGTCGACCTTGCCGTCGCGCAGCAATGCCAGCGCCTCGGCGGCGAAGCTGTCCTTACCAACGGCGCCCACCATGCGCACCGGGGCGCCGGCGCGTGCCGCCGCCAGCGCCTGGTTCGCCCCTTTGCCGCCGGGCGCCGTGGCAAAGCTTGAGCCGCCTACCGTTTCGCCTGGGCTCGGCAAGCGGTCGACATTGGCGATCAGGTCGAGGTTGATCGAGCCGATAACGATAATCAAGCAAGGCCTCCTGCCAGAACAAATTCAAATGTTGGAGCGTCCTTTGTGCATGCGGGCGAACGCCGGTCGTTCCAACCGCGCGGGAAGCTAACCTGTAAGGCCGCGGCTTGCCAGACCACGCGAATGGTCCAGCTCGATTTGTGGTTATTCACAGCGCACGGTGACCGTGCCCTGATAGTTGCCGGCAG
The DNA here is from genome assembly GCF_003253745.1 of Mesorhizobium kowhaii. GTDB lineage: Bacteria > Pseudomonadota > Alphaproteobacteria > Rhizobiales > Rhizobiaceae > Mesorhizobium > Mesorhizobium kowhaii. Next base: position 182,305 of record NZ_MZXV01000080.1, on the reverse strand, counting down.
GAAAGATACCGCTCGACTTGGTGGCGGTCAGGTCGACCTGCATGGGGTGGGTGCCGTTGATAACCCTCTGCGGCACGCTTCCGTTGTTGTCGACCCCCGAGCCGTCGAGACGGAAGACCGAGGCGAAGGTGACGTTGGTGCCGCCGCCGCTTGGCGCGGACGAGAACGCGGCAGGCGCCGGCGCCGAAACGGAATAGCAGTCCAGCAAGTTGAGCACGGAGCACGCCAGGGAACTTGCCACGATGGTGGCGCTCGCACTCGATCCGCCTGCCTGTTTGGAGCCCAGTATGCCGATGGCGGGATTTGCAGTCATCGTTCCCGACGCCCCGACCATGATGGTGCAGGTGCCGATGATCGCCGCTTGCACCGGAAGGCAGAGGCCGGCAAGTGCTGCCGTTGCAAGCAGCGCACGGTTATTTCTTCTTCTTTTTCTTGCCATCGCCATTTCCGGTCCTGATGCTCCAGCCTTCGTTGGCCCATCCGGGTGATGCGACCGCAGGAGCTGGAGCGCTGGCGGCCACGCTCGCCGTCTGGCCGTCGGCGCCGAGCCCCATTTTGAGGAGTTTCAGTTCCAGTTGCAGGCGCTCGACCTCAAGCTCGTAGAGGCGGCTGCAGTCGACGCGCTTCGGCGTACGCCCGATCGGGATCACCACGCGGCCGTAGGTGGCGACGTCATTGTTCGACTGGTTGTTGCCTCTGATGACGCCGAGGTCAACATAGGCGCCGGAACCGGAGACGGCGGAACGGCAGGTGGTGCCGTCGGAAGCGTGGACCTCGTCCTGCCCCTGAGGCAAGGTCACACCGGGCAGGTTGAAGCCGCTCTCATTTTGATTGAGATTGTAGATATCCTCGGCCAGAACCGACGAGATCCCCGCCGACATCACTGCAAGCGCGACTGTCAGGACTTGCGGTGCCCAAAAAACTTTCCGCATATCTGTGCCTTTATCTGGGTCTGCTGATTGGGAAAGGGGATGCTTTCGGTACAGATACGCACTTTACGCTCGGCGGCGCCGGCGAAGGGCACGACGACAAGGACAGGACGGGAGGCCTGGGAAGCCAGTTGGAAGACACTCGGAGAAATCCTGGCTTCCACCGGCTGAAAATCCTGATCGTAGACGTGGATTTCGACCCTGATCTTCTGGTCGTAGGGATTGGCCGGGAAAACCCGGACCGCGAAGGCGTCGGTGAAGCTGTTGACCTCGCCTCGCATCGGCGACATCGACTGGGCCACGGCGGCAATAGGCATCAGGCCGACGGCCAGCGCCGTCGCCAAGGTTCGAGCATGTGTCAAGGACCCCTCCTTCCGAGAGCTTATTCGCAGCGTACCGTCACCGTCGCCTGATAGCTTCCGGCGGCGAAGCGGTTGCTGCCGCCCTTGGTGCCGGCGAGGTTGACCGAGACAAGCGAGGCGCCGGGAGCGGTCAAGCTGCTGGCTGAACCCGTTTCGGCGACAGTGTGGGCGCCGCTGGCGGAATAGGTCGGCGTCCAGGTGGTGGCCGTCACATCGGCAGCCGGCGCCGAGGTGGTGGTGACCGGGTCTACGCTGAGCGACACACCTCCGGTCGTCGTCAGCGTGACCGTTCCGGCCGAGCCGCCACTGTTGTGCGAGCTTAGCGACTGCAGATCGGGGCTCACCGTCATCGTGCCGTTGGTGACGACCACGAGCGTACAGGTCGCGGTGATCGTGCCATTGAAAATGACATTTTGCGTTGTGGCCAATGCGGTCTGGTCAATACAGGTGACCAGCAGAGCTGCGCCGAAGGCGGCGCGAAACAGCGTCATCGAGACCTCCCATTAAGCCGGATCGCCCGAATTAATATGGGTCATCATCACTTTATCGTGGTTAATTTAGAGTTAACTTAAATAATTGATGAAAATAACAATCGGGTAAACCAGAGGTTGCCTTTGGTTGCAATCAAGAAAATCCGATGCAATAATCGTACCTATACTTGATAAGTCTGGCATTTATAGATTTTTCGGCAACATTTGAAAAAATCGACATTCACTGCGACACTTGCCCTGCTTCCCAACCCAGGATGGCGCGCTTGCGGGTCAGGCCCCAGTGATAGCCGGTGAGGTCGCCGGACTTGCCGATGGCGCGGTGGCAGGGAACCACGAAAGAGAGCGGGTTGGCGCCGTTGGCGGCGCCGACGGCACGGCTGGCGCTCGGCGCGCCGATGCTGGCGGCGATCGAGGAATAGGTGCGGGCGTTGCCCATCGGGATCTTGAGCAGCGCCTCCCAGACACGGACCTGGAAGTCGGTGCCGATCATGACGACATGCAGCGGCTGGTCGGGGCGCCACAGCGTCGGGTCGAAGATGCGCGCGGCATAGGGTCCCGTCGCGGCCATGTCTTCGACATAGATGGCGTTTGGCCAGCGGCTGGACATGTCGGCGAAGGCGGCGCGTTCCTCGCCTGGATCGCTGAAGGCGAGGCCGGCAAGCCCGCGGTCGGTAGCCATGATCAGGGCAGTGCCGAACGGCGAGGGGTGGTAGCCGTAGCGGATGGTGAGGCCTGCGCCGCGCGTCTTGTAGTCGCCCGGCGACATTGCTTCATGGGTGACGAAGAGGTCGTGCAGCCGGCCGGGGCCGGACATGCCCAGCTCGAACGACGTTTCGAGCAGCGGCATGCCCGAATCCAGCAGCTTGCGGGCATGGTCCAGTGTCACCGCCTGCAGGAAGGCTTTTGGCGACAGGCCAGCCCAGCGCGTGAACAGTTTCTGCAGGCCGGTCGGCGTCTCGCCGACCTCCTCGGCCAGTTCTTCCAGCGATGGCTGGTCGCGATAGTCGAGGCTGATCTTCTCGATGGCGCGGCGCACGATTTCGTAGTCGCTGCCTTCGGGCGTGATGTCCTTTTTGAGAACTGCTGTCTGTGTGCTCATGGAACTGTCTCCTTGGGCAGGAATATCGCCCCTTGGGGCGTCGGTCGCCACCCGAAACTTGCCTTCTTGCAGCGCATACCCAGATAGACTCGGGTTTCGGCTGAGGAATTGCTCATGGCTGGCGAGAAAGTGCATCTGACCGGGGAAAAGGAGACCTTGCTGATGACGCTCTACGGCAAGGCGCTGGAGAGCAGGTTGCAGGATTCGCTGCTCGTGGATCATTTCGCCGACGAGGCGGTGCTCAAGATCGACTATGATTTCTCAAGGCTCAAGGTCGACACCAATCTCGGTGTCGGCCTGGCGATCAGGGCAAAGACGCTGGATGTCCGCGTTCAGGACTTTCTCGCCAGAAATCCCGACGCCATCGTGCTGCATCTTGGTTGCGGGCTCGATACGCGCATCTTCCGCGTCGATCCACCACAAGGCGTGGACTGGTTCGATGTCGACTACCCGGAAGTCATCGAACTCAGGCGCAAGCTTTACCCGTCCCGCGACCACTGCCATCTGGTCGCTTCGTCGGTGACCGAACCGGGTTGGCTGGCTCAAGTGCCCCGCAATCGCCCGGCCATCGTGGTGGCAGAAGGACTGACTCCCTATCTTCCCGCCGACGAGGGGCCACGGCTGTTTGCGCGGCTCGTCTCGCATCTTGCCAGCGGCGAGCTGATGTTCGATGCCTACAGCCGTTTCGGCCTGAAGCTGCTTCGCCTCAATCCGACCATCAAGGCGACGGGAGCTCAGGTCCACTGGGCGATCGACGATCCGCACGAACTGGAGCTGGCCATTCCGAAGCTGCGGTTCGTCGAGGACATTTCGGCCTACAAGCCCGAACACGCCGCCCGTATGGGCTGGTCCGCCAAACTGTTCATCCGCCTCTGGAGACACATTCCCGCATTGCGCAAAGTCGGCAGGCTTTTGCGTTACCGGTTCTAGAATCAGCGCGCCTTGGCGGTCGCCAGTGCCCGCGAAAAGGCGGTGGCGAAGGTCTCGCGGTCGTCAGGGTTGAGGAAGCCACCGATCGGCACGTTCTGGCCGTGTCCTTCCACCGTCATCCGGGTGATGCCGATCTCGGCGTGACGGGCGACCGAGAACCGCGCCCAGAACGGGTTGAAGCGATGCGCTTGCGACTTCCCAGATGGTGCGGTCTTGCGGATGTCGAGGCTGGTGCGCGAGACCGACACCTCCTCGCGGGCACGTGCGGCACGATAGTTGGCGCGAAAAGCGATGTAGACGGCGACCACGTCGAGGCCGAAGAAGCCGAACACCGGCCAGGCGCCGCGCGACAGGAAAAACGCGCCTGTCACCAGCCAGCCGAACAGCAGCGCGCCCATCAGCATGGCAAAGCCGGTTTTGCCCAAAGACCGGTGCGGGGTCAGCAGTGCCTGAAAGAATGGTTCGTCGGCCTGGAATGAGGCGTTTGTGTCGCTCATGGCGGGATATTATAGGAAGGAAATGGCGAGCCCCAAGTCCAAAGAGTCATCCATGCCCAAAAAAGAGCTGTTGCCCGGCCGGCGTGACGGGTCGAACGCCAAGCCGCGCCCGCGGCGGGTGCGGCACTCGTCGCGCTACAGCCCGGCCGAAATGCACGAGATCTTCCGGCGCTTTGCCGTCCAGCGGCCGGAGCCAAAGGGCGAGCTCGAACATGTCAACGCCTTCACATTGCTGGTGGCGGTGGTGCTGTCGGCGCAGGCGACCGATGCCGGCGTCAACAAGGCGACGCGGGCGCTGTTCAAGGCCGCCGATACACCGCAAAAGATGCTGGCGCTGGGCGAAGCCAAGGTTGGCGACACCATCAGAACCATCGGGCTCTGGCGCAACAAGGCGAAGAACGTGATTGCGCTGTCGCAGGCGCTGATCCGCGACCATGGCGGCGATGTGCCTGATGACCGCGATCAGTTGGTCAAGCTGCCGGGGGTCGGGCGCAAGACCGCCAATGTCGTGCTCAACATGGCCTTCGGCCAGCACACGATGGCGGTCGATACCCACATATTCCGCATCGGCAACCGGCTCGGGCTGGCGCCCGGCAAGACACCGGAAGAGGTCGAGCAGGGACTGTTGAAGATCATCCCGGACGAATATATGCGCCACGCGCATCACTGGCTGATCCTGCATGGCCGCTATGTCTGCAAGGCGCGCAAGCCGGATTGCCCGGCCTGTGTCATCGCCGACATCTGCAAGGCGCAGGAGAAGACGACCAGCATTCCGGCACCGCTGATCGAGCTCGCGCCGCTCGATTCAACACCTTAACTCTCCTCCACAAACACCTCCTCGCGCTTTTTCTTGACCGCGGGCAGGAAGACGATGACGAGCACGGCGAGCGCAATGAGCAGCAGGCTGGCGCTGATCGGTCTCGTCACGAAGGTGACCGGGTCGCCGCGTGAGAGTATCATGGCGCGGCGCAGGTTTTCCTCGAGCAGCGGGCCGAGCACGAAGCCGAGCAGCAGCGGCGCCGGTTCGCAGCGCAGCTTGGTCAGGAGGTAGCCGAGGAGGCCGAAGAAGGCGACGGCGTAGAGGTCGTAGACGTTGCTGTTGACGCTGTAGACGCCGATCGAGCAGAACGCCATGATGATCGGGAAGAGCACGTAATAGGGGATCGTCAGCAGCTTCACCCAAAGCCCGATCAGCGGCAGGTTCAGGATGATCAGCATCAGATTGCCGATCCACATCGAGGCGATAATACCCCAAAACAGCGCCGGCTGTTCGGTCGCGACATTGGGGCCGGGCACGATGCCCTGGATGATCATCGCGCCGATCATCAGCGCCATCACCGGGTTGGCCGGAATGCCGAGCGTCAGCATCGGGATGAAGGAGGTCTGCGCGCCGGCATTGTTGGCTGATTCCGGTCCGGCGACGCCTTCGATGGCGCCCTTGCCGAACTCCCCCGGATTTTTCGAGATGCGCTTTTCGACTGTGTAGGAGGCAAAGGCTGCAAGGATCGCACCGCCTCCCGGCAGGATGCCGAGCGCCGAACCGATGATCGTTCCGCGCACGATGGGCGCTGCCATGCGCCGAAAGTCCTCGCGGGTCGGCATAAGGCCGGTGACCTTTCGGATCAGCACCGAGCGCTCGTCCTCGTTTTCGAGGTTGCGCAGTATCTCGGCGACGCCGAAGACGCCGACCGCCACTGCAACGAAATTCAGCCCGTCGGCATATTCGCGGATACCGAGCGTGAAGCGCGGCGTGCCGGTGTAGATGTCGGTGCCGACAATGCCGAGCAGCAGGCCGAGCACGACCATCGCCAGCGCCTTGACAATCGAGCCGTGGGCGAGCGCGACGGACGAGACGAGGCCGACGATCATCAGCGAAAAATACTCGGCCGCGCCGAATTTCAGCGCTATCGCCGTCAGCGGCGGGGCAAAGATGGCGACGAGGAAAGTCGACACCGTGCCGGCAAAGAACGAGCCTATGGCCGCGATCGCGAGTGCCGCCCCGGCGCGGCCGTTCTTGGCCATCTGGTAGCCGTCGATCGCGGTGACGGCCGACGAGGATTCGCCGGGCATGTTGATGAGAATGGCGGTGGTCGAGCCACCATATTGCGCCCCGTAATAGATGCCGGCGAGCATGATGAGGGAGGAAACCGGGTCGCCAATCTGGAAGGTGATCGGCAAGAGCATGGCGATGGTTGCGGTGGCGCCGATGCCGGGCAAGACGCCGATCAGCGTGCCGAGAAGGACGCCGATCAGGCAGAAACCGAGGTTTGCCAGCGATGTGGCCGTCGAAAAGCCGAGCGCGAGGTTGCCGAGGAGTTCCATGTTCATCGCCTCATAATGGCAGCCATGGGCCGAAGCGCCGGAACGGCAGGCCGAGCGCGTAACTGAAGACGAGGAACGCAAACAACGTCAGGCCGGCCGACAGCGCGAGCGCGGTCAGCGGCTTCATGCGGCTGCTGGCAAACGACGCGATCAGCGCCGTCAGGAAGATCGACGGGATGAAGCCGAGGCCGCGCACCGTCAGGCCGAAGAAGATCGGAGCAGGGAGGATGAACAGCATGCCGCGCCACGCAATGTGCCCAATTGGCTCGCTGCTATCGAAGCGAACTGCCTGGACGAGGATGATGGCGCCCAGCAGGATCAGCACGATCGCCAGGACCAGGGGAAAATAGCCTGGTCCCATGCGGAAGGCGGTGCCGATTTCGAGGCCGAGCGACTGCAGCGCGAAACATGCGCCGAAGCCGATGAACAGCGCGGCGCATATGGCGTTGACCCTGTCGACTGCGAAAGGTTTCATGACATCCTCCCAGGCCCGCGCCGCGGGCGCGCCGCTGCATGCGAAAACGGGGCCGAAGCGAAAACGGGGCGCCGGCGGCACCCCGTTTGAAGCCCTCAGTCGGCGTACTGGCCGGCGGCTTCGATAATCGGCTTCCAGCGCGTGATCTCGCCTTCCAGCTTGGCCTTCAGCGCGGCAGGCGTTGCGTCGGCCTCGGGCGACGGCTTGGTGCCAAGTTCGGCGAAGCGGGCCACGACGTTCTGGTCCTTCAGCGCGACCTGAAGCGATTTCGACAGGCGTTCAGTGATCTCAGTCGGTGTGCCCTTGGGTGCATAGAGGCCGTGCCAGATGCCGACCTGCACCTGAGGAAGGCCCGCCTCCGTTGCCGTCGGGACGTCCTTCAGGACATCGAGGCGTTCCGGCGAGGTGACGGCATAGGCCTTGATCGTGCCGCCCTGGATCTGCTTGGTGGTGTTGGTCGTCTGGTCGCACATGATGTCGACCTGACCACCAAGAAGATCGGTCATGGCCGGGCCGGTGCCCTTGTAGGGCACGGTGACCAGCGGTGTGCCGATGGCGCTCATGAACAGCATGCCGCACAGATGCGAGGCCGCACCTATTCCGGCATTGGCGACGGTGAGGCTATCCTTGTTGGCCTTGGCATAGTCGACCAGCCCCTTCAGATCGTTCGGCTCAAGGTCCTTGCGGCCGACGATGGTCATCGGCACCTCGGTGACGAGGCCGACATATTCGAAGGCGTTCAGCGTGTCGTAGGCGAGCTTTCTGTATAGCGTTGCGCTTGTCGCCATGCCGATGTGATGGAGCAGCAGCGTATAACCATCCGGTTCGGCGTTGGCGACGCGGCCCGCGCCAAGCGTGCCGCCGGCGCCGCCGACATTCTCGACGATGACCTGCTGGCCGAGATCCTTCGACATGGCTTCCGCGACGAGGCGCGTGACCGTGTCGGTCGGGCCGCCGGCCGCAAACGGTACCACAACGGTGATGGTGCGCTCAGGATAGGTCTGCGCACCCGCGGCGAACGGATAGAGCGTGACGGCCGCAGCGGCAGCCAGAGCGGCGACAAATTTTCTCATCGTGATCTCCTCCCAGGATATAAATCTCCAACCGCTGCGCGGAGTTCCTCCCAAGACCGGCTGCGGATAGAGCAACAACTAGCGCAAGCTAGCAGATTGCAATCGGCCTCAAACGGCAAACTGCGATTCTCTGCCGTTCCTCCGCTCTATTCTAGTAGCCGTAGCCGCGTGCCATCGCCGCCGCAAACACCGGGATCAGCAGGAAGATGAATGCCTCGGCGCGGATGTAGGTTTTCACCGAAGCAAGCTCGGCTGCCGGCACTAGGAACGAGGGATTGGCGCCTGCCTGCCTGTTCCAGGAAATGAAGCGGACGGTCGGGATGATCGACAGCAGGCCGACGATGCCAAACGCCGCCATCTTGGCCCAGAACACCCAGTTGTAGACGTAGAATTCCCAACCCTTGAGGCCATAGAAGACGCGGCCGATGCCGACGATGATGATCAGCGCGGCGATGATGCCATAGTGACGGTCGATGCCGGCGAGCCGCTTGAGCGTGGCGGCGGCCAGATTGCCGCGGATCAGCACGAATTCGGCGCCGATGATCCCTGCCAGGGAAAACACCAGCAGATGGTGGACGATGGCAAGCACAAGATCGGTGGTGTCCATGCTTTTCCCCTTGTTGGCAGGCACTGAGACCGGCCACGCTGAACCAGTCACCTTGCCAAGGGTAGCATCGTTCCGCAAGATTCCCACACGCGAGCTCGCTTTCGACCTAGCCGTGAGCGTCATTGACGCCAGTTCCTGACAGCCTAGAAGTTGCGCGCATGACCGGATTGAAGCGCACCCTGAACCCGATGCCAGACGATGTCAGCGCTGTCCTGGTGGAGCGCGGTTTGATAACGGCCTATGAGGCGCGGCCGGATTACCAGAAGAACGATTATCTCGGCTGGATCAGCCGTACCAGGCGGCCGGATACCAGGCAGAAACGGCTCGACCAGATGCTGGACGAGCTGCAGCGCGGCGGCGTCTACATGAACATGGCCTGGCGCGGCTGAGCGCGATTTTCTCGTCTGGAAGATGACATGCTCTGCCTTGGCCCTTGCCTGGCCCGGGCAATTTGCTACGCGCCGGGTAGACAAGCGAGGCAGAACCCATGAGCAATCCGCAATTAACCAGTGCTCCCGTCATCGAGACGCAGCGAACCATCCTGCGGGCACATCGGCTGGGAGATTTCGACGCCTATGCGACGATGTGGACCGATCCCGTCGTCACCCGTTTCATCGGTGGCAAGCCGCGCACGCGCGAAGAAAGCTGGATGCGCTTCCTGCGTCATGCCGGCCTGTGGTCCCTGCTCGGCTATGGCTTCTGGGCGATCGAGGAGAAGGCGACGGGCCGTTTCATCGGCGAGGCCGGTTTTCACGATCTGAAGCGCGATATGGAGCCGTCGATCGAAGGCATTCCCGAGGCCGGCTGGGCGCTGGCTCCGGCCGTTCACGGCGCAGGCTTCGCCACCGAGGTGGTTGGCCGCGTCCTGGCATGGGGCGAAGAGATTTTCGGGCCTGCGAAAACGGTCTGCATCATCGATCCGGAAAACGCCGCTTCGCTGAACGTTGCGAGGAAGTGCGGTTACCGGGAAGTGGTCCGGACCACCTACCACGACGCCCCGACCATCCTGCTGGAGCGGCTGCCCTGAGCAGCGTCATCGACTGGACATACCCGCTCTGCTAAGCATCGATCGCAGTGCGAAGGGGGGATGATCGATGCATGCATTGAAGACGACAGCCATCAAGTTTTTCTGGGCAGGGCTTGTGCTCGTGCTGACATTGCGGCTGGCGGCAGCCGACGCGACGGTGCCGACCGCCGATATCGAGGGCGCCGCAGACAACCAACTCGCCAAGCGATACGAAGGCTCGTTCATCGTCTCCTATGAGAAATTGGCGTTCACCGATTTCAGTGTGCCGCTGTCGCCGCTGAAGCCAAGCGCCGACCCTGACGCGCGTGATGCGATGAACAATCGTGTCTTCGCACCCGACAAGAAGGCCGAGGTCGAGGGCGCTTTGACTCGCATCGCCTATGTGCTGCCGGCCGAGCGCTCGCCGCTCGAAGTGCTGCGCAACTATCAGGATGTGGTTGAGGCGGCCGGCGGCGAAATCCTGTTCGAATGCAAGAAGGAGGAATGCGGCGGCGCCGCTGACCGTTCGTCGAGCGGCGGCGGCGGCGACATGAGCCTGACGATGTATTCCTTCCATGAGAGCGATCTCAAGGACGCGGCCTTTTCCAATGGCGCATGCGCGCTGACCTCAGGCATCAACGACCAGCGCTATTTCTCGGCCAAGGTGCCGCAGGACGGCGGCGACGCCTATGTGACCGTGCAGACCTATTCGATGACTGACGATCTCTACTGCAAGGAGCTCAACGGCCGCACCGTCGCCGTCGTCCAGGTGCTGGAACCCAAGGCGCGCGACAAGAAGATGGTGGTCGTCGAGGCGGCCAAGATGGCGGATTCGCTGTCCGCCACCGGCAGCATTTCGCTGTACGGCATCTTCTTCGACACCGACAAGGCCGACATCAAGCCGGAGTCAGAACCGACACTGAAGGAGATTTCGACACTGCTGGCAAACGAGCCCAGCATGGCGGTGATCGTCGTCGGCCACACCGACAATCAAGGCGCCTTCGACTACAATCTCGACCTGTCGTCGCGGCGGGCGCAAGCGGTCAAGGCAGCACTTGTGGCGAAGTACGGCATTGACGGGGCGCGGTTGACCGCTGCCGGCGCCGGCATGATGGCGCCTGTCGCCAGCAATGAAGACGAGGCGGGCCGCGCCAAGAACCGCCGTGTGGTTCTGGTCAAATTGAACTGACGCAGCCCCGGCTGCGGCGCCTTCGACCCCGCTACGACACAGCGTCCGCGGCGAGGCTCGCCTGCTCAAGCATGGAGGCGTCCTCGCCGAAGGCACGGGTGGCGCGCGCCGCTGCCTCGAGCAGCGGGCGTTTCATGCGCTGAAGGAACGCCGCGTCGACGCGCGTGCTGGGGCCGGCCAGCGTCAAGGCGCCGAGCAGGACCCGACCCGGTCCAAATACCGGCGCCGACACGCCTGCCGTCTCGGGGTCGCGGTCGCCGACGGCGAGACAGTTGCAGGTCTTGCGGATGGTCTCGTAGGGCTCGCCCTGCTGGCCGGAAAACGCCGCAAGCACGCGGCCGCCGGACCCTACCAGCAGAGGCAACACGTCGCCTTCGCGTATCGTGTAGCGGATCGGATGCTTGGATTCGACGCGGTAGAGACAGGTGCGGACGTCGCCCGAGCGAACATAGAAGGCAACGCTCTCCCAGCTTCGCTCGGAAAGGTCACGCATGATCGGCAACAGGATGTCAACCGCCACCACCGACCGCTGATAGAGCGCGCCGAGCCGGAAGGTGGCGGGTCCGACGCGGTAGCGGCCATCGTGCAGACGCTCGAGCAATTGCCCGCGCAACAGGGAATGCGCAAGCCGCAGGATGGTGCTCTTGTAGAGGCCGGTACGCGTTGCGATTTCGGCCAGGCTGAGCGACCGGTCGGCCGTGGTGAAGGCATCGAGGATGGTGATCGCCCGGTCAAGCGCTGCAACACCTTCGGCCGCCGCGTGCCGGATGTCTGGATCAGCCGATCTGCTTGATGAGTCCATTGCGGTTTCCAATTCGGAGAAGGTCCGAGCGGAGCCACTGTGTCGCGCCGCCGCCCCGTTCTGTCTAGTAGAATATCGTTCCCGTTGACAGAACTCGGTAACATCTGCTTGAACTCGATTACGGGTCTGGATTCAGGCGCGTTTTGGCAGGCACCGGAGGAGGTGTCGTGATCTGGAGGAATCCCATGCTGAACAGACGCAGATTTTTGATGAGCACGGCGGCGGCGGCAGGCGCTGCCGGCTTTGCAGGACTTCATCTCTCTCCCGCTTTCGCCGAAGGCGCACCGCAGATCCAGATTTTCGTGCCGGCGGCACCCGGTGGCGGCTGGGACCAGACAGGGCGCACGATGGACCAGGTGCTGCGCAGTGAGAAGCTGATCTCCGGCTCGCAGATCACCAATGTCGGTGGCGCCGGCGGCACGGTCGGGCTGCCGCAGTTCATCAACCAATGGAACGGCAAGGGCAATTCGCTGATGGTTGCCGGCATGGTCATGGTTGGCGCCATCATCGCCAACAAGGCTGCCAACAATCTGACGCAAGTCACGCCGATCGCGCGGCTCACCGGCGAGTTCGAGGCCTTGGTGGTGCCGGCGGAGTCGCCGTTCAAGACCGCCGCTGATTTCGTCGCCGCGCTCAAGGCCGATCCGACTAAGGTTCCTGTCGCTGGCGGCTCCGCCGGCGGCTCGGATCACATCCTGTTCGGCCTGATCGCCAAGACCGTCGGCGTGCCGGCGACAAACCTGTCCTACGTCCCGTTCGCCGGTGGCGGCGAGGCGCTGTCGGCACTGCTCGGCAACCAGGTGGCGGCCGGCATCTCCGGCTTTGGCGAGTTCTCCGAGCAGATCAAGGCGGGCGCACTGCGGCTGCTTGCCATCTCTGCCGATAAGCGCCAGGACGGTATCGACGCGCCGACGCTGAAGGAAGCCGGCATCGATGTCGAGCTGTTCAACTGGCGCGGCGTCTTCGCACCTCCCGGCGTTTCCGATGCCGACAAGGCGGCGATGATCACGCTGATCGAGAGCATGGCCAAGAGCGATGCCTGGGCGACGGAGTGCAAGAACCGCAACTGGACGCCGATCCTGCTCACCGGCGACGACTATGCGAAATTCGTGACCGAGGATACGGCCCGCATCGAGGCCATCCTGAAAGATCTCGGGCTCGCCTGATCTTCCCTAAAGGGGCGGCGCACGCCGCCCCTTCTCACATGGAATGCAAAGCCGGCATGAAACTGCGATGAGGACCGGCCGTGCGGTGCCGCGCATCTTGGCCAGCTATCCTGGGGAGGACAATCATGAGCAGCAGTGACCAGCAGGCGGCGCCGTCGCGCCTTGCCGTGCCGGAATTGTTGATTGGCGTCGGGCTTCTGGCCTGCGCCGGCGCCGTAGCCTGGCAGACGCTGGCGATCCCGGTGTCGCCGCTCTACTCCAAGGTCGGCCCGACCGTTTTTCCCTACCTCACCATGGTCGGTCTGGTGGTGCTTTCCCTGTTGCTCATCCTCGCGGCGCTTCGTGGCGGCTGGCAGCCGGAGGAGGAAAGGGAAACGCCGACCGACTGGAAGGCGATGGGTTTCGTCGTCATCGGCCTGCTCGCCAATCTGCTGCTCATCCAGCCGCTCGGCTTCACGGCGGCATCCGTCATCATGTTCGTTCTCGTCTGCTACGGCTTCGGCAGCAAGCGCACGCTGCGCGACGTCGGGCTCGGCCTGATCCTGGCGCTGGCCGCCTATTTCGGCTTCGCCAGGGCGCTCGGCGTCAACATCGGCGCCGGCTTCATCGAGAACCAGCTGAACACGGTGATCGATCAGATCATCGGCACGTTTGGAGCCTGACGCCATGGAAACGCTCGGCCATCTCGCACACGGCTTCTCGGTTGCCTTCACCCCGGTCAATCTTCTGTGGTGCCTGCTCGGCACCACGCTCGGCACCGCCATTGGTGTGCTGCCCGGCCTCGGGCCGGCGCTGACCATCGCCCTGCTGCTGCCCATCACCTACCAGGTGGCGCCGGAGGCCTCTTTCATCCTGTTTGCCGGCATCTATTACGGCGCCATGTATGGCGGCTCGACGACGTCGATACTGCTCAACACGCCCGGCGAAAGCGCCACCATCGTCACCGCGCTGGAAGGCAACAAGATGGCGCGGTCCGGCCGCGGCGGTGCGGCACTTGCCACCTCGGCGATCGGCTCCTTCGTCGCCGGCACCATCGGCACGATGGGCGTCGCCTTCCTGGCGCCGGTGGTGGTCAAATTCGCACTGGCCTTCGGCCCGGCCGAATATTTCTCGCTGATGGTGTTGGCCTTCATCACGGTTTCGGCGGTGCTCGGCTCCTCGTCCGTGCGCGGCCTGACCAGCCTGTTCGCCGGCTTCGTCATTGGCATGATCGGCGTCGACCTGCAGACCGGCCAACCGCGCTTCACCTTCGGCATGACCGAACTGCTTGACGGCGTCGACGTCATCATCGCCGCCGTCGGCCTGTTCGCCGTCGGCGAGACACTCTACATGGCTTCGCGCCGCTATGCCGGCAAGGACGAGATCGTGCCGCTGAGGGGCTCGCTCTACATGACATCGGCCGAATGGGGGCGCTCGTGGAAACCCTGGCTGCGCGGTGCGGCAATCGGCTTTCCGATCGGCGCCATGCCGGCCGGCGGCGCGGAAATCCCGACCTTCCTGTCCTACGCCATCGAAAAGAAGCTGTCGAAGCACAAGGAGGAGTTCGGCACGGTCGGCGCCATCGAGGGCGTTGCCGGCCCCGAAGCCGCCAACAACGCGTCCGCCGCCGGCGTGCTGGTGCCGATGCTGACGCTCGGCCTGCCGACCTCGGCGACGGCGGCGATCATGCTGTCGGCGTTCCAGAGCTATGGCATCAATCCGGGGCCGCTGCTTTTGACGACGCAGGGCGACCTCGTCTGGGGGCTGATCGCCAGCCTGTTCATCGCCAACGTCATCCTCGTCATCCTCAACCTGCCGCTGATCGGGCTGTGGGTGCGGCTGTTGAAGATCCCGGCGCCGCAGCTCTATGCCGGCATCCTGGTGTTCGCCACGGTCGGCACCTATGGCATCTCGCAATCGCCTGTTGACCTGGTCATCCTCTATCTCCTGGGGGCGGCCGGGTTCCTGATGCGGCGCTTCGATTTCCCGACCGCGCCGGTCATCATCGGCATGATCCTGGGGCCACTGGCAGAAACGCAGTTCCGCCGGGCGATGACCATCTCGAATGGCGACTGGTCGGTGTTCTACAAGCATCCGCTGTCGCTGACGCTGCTGACGCTCGCCTTCATCGGCCTGGTCGGGCCGCATATCTGGGCCTATGTCGAGCACCGCCGGCGGCGCGGACCGGAGCATGTGCCGGGCGATGCCTGATCGATTTGAGCTGTCATGACCGAATTGCTTTCCGGTATCCGCGTCCTCGACCTGACCAACGTCCTGGCCGGCCCCTATTGTGCCTATCAGTTGGCGCTGCTCGGGGCCGACGTGATCAAGGTCGAGGTCCCGCAAGGCGGCGACCTGGCACGCCAACTCGGCGGTTCGCCAAAGCTCAACAGCGCCGGCATGGGCGCATCGTTCCTGGCGCAGAACGCCGGCAAACGATCGGTGGTGCTCGATCTCAAGAACCCGGCCGATCGCGAGCGCTTCCTCGATCTGGTCGCCAGTGCCGATGCGCTGGTGGAGAATTTCCGCCCCGGCGTGATGGATCGGCTTGGCCTTGGCTACGAGGCACTGAAGGCGGTCCGTCCCGGCCTCGTCTATTGTGCGATATCCGGTTTCGGCCAGACCGGGCCGATGCGTGACAATCCCGCCTATGATCAGATCATCCAGGGGCTTTCCGGGATTATGAGCATCACCGGCACGCCGGAAACGGCGCCGCTGCGTGTCGGCTATCCGGTCGCCGACACGCTTGGGGGACTGGTCGGCGCGTTCGCCATTGCCTCGGCGCTGGTCCGGCAAAAGACAAGCGGCGAGGGCGCCTTTCTCGACGTCTCGATGCTCGAATGCACGCTCTCGGCGCTCGGCTGGCCGGTCTCCAACTACCTGACCGCGGCCGTCGATCCGCAGCCGATGGGCAATGAGAACATGACCGCAGCACCCTCCGGCGCCTTTCGCACCGGCGACGGGCTGCTCAACATCGCCGCCAACAAGCAGGAGCAGTTCGTCGCGCTGTGCCGGCTGATCGGGCGGCCGGAGCTGGCGTTGGATCAGCGCTTTGCCGAGCGCGAGACGCGCAAGCGCAACCGAGCGGCGCTCAAAGTCGAGATCGAGGACGCCCTGGTCAGCGCCCCGGCGGCGGTCTGGGAAGAGACGCTCAACCGTGCCGGCGTGCCGGCGGGCAGGGTGCTAACGATCCCGCAAGTGCTGGCCGAGCCGCAAGTGCTCGAACGCCAGGTGACCGCGAATTTTGAAGACGTGCCGGGTATGGACAGGCCACTGACTGTCCTGCGCGGTGGGTTCATGGTCGATGGCGCGGCACCTCTGCCGACGAAGCCGCCACCGGCGCTGGGCGAGCATATGGACGAGGTTTTCGCCGATCTGCCGCCGCGCGCCAAGGCAAAGGCACGGGCATGAGCACCGAGAAGAAGACCGGCCGTGAGCGCGGCGAGGAATGGTGGCAGACCGACATCATCGAGATGCAGCCTGGTATCATCCGGCTGCGCGGCTACGAGATCCAGGATCTGATCGGCCGCGTCAGCTTTCCGGCGATGATCTGGCTGATGCTGCGTGGCGAATTGCCCAGCGAGGACGAGGCGGCGCTGCTTGGCATTGCGCTGGGCGCCGCCGTCGACCATGGGCCGCAAGCGCCGTCGATCGCGATTGCGCGCATGGCTGCAACCTGCGGCGTCGGCATCAACAGCGCCATGGCCTCGGCCATCAATGTGCTCGGCGACGTGCATGGCGGCGCCGGCGAACAGGCGCTGTCCTTCTACGGCGACATCGCCGTGGCGCTCGACGGCGGCATGACGCTGAATGCAGCCGTCTCGGCACGGCTCGACCGGTTCTTCGCCGGGGAGAAGGGCTATGTGCCGGGGCTCGGCCATCGCTTCCATCCCATAGACCCGCGCGCGCCGCGCCTGCTGGAACTGACCCGCGAGTTTGCCGCGCGTGGTGTCGTCAATGGACGCTTCGCCGACATCGCCGAGGCGGTGGAAGCGGCAGTCGCGCGGCGCAAGGGGAAAAAGATACCGCTCAACATCGATGGCGCCACTGCCGTCATCTATGGCGAACTCGGCTTCCCGCCGCCGCTGACGCGCGGGCTTTTCGTGCTGTCGCGCTCGGTCGGCATCCTGGCGCATGCCTGGGAACAGTCGCAGCAAGCCGAGCGAAACAAGGGTCCGTTGCCGCGTGAATGGTTGTGGGCCTATACCGGTGCGCCGGCGCGCCCCTTACCCGAAGGGGGCGACACGAGCGAGTGAGGTCCAGAGCGGTTCACCGTTTCACGGAAACGCTGAACCGCTCCATCTCTCTGTTTTGACGCAATTCCGGACGGAAAACCGTTTCACACTTTTCCTGGAATTGCTCTAACCTCAGGCGGGGTTGAGCGGTTCAGGCCGGGCAATCGTCAAGGTCGCCACCAGGGTCGAAAGGTCTGGCTCATCGATCAGCAGGGCCGCATCGGCGGGCGGCAGCCAGGCCCGCTGCCGCCGTTTGGCTTCCTGCCAGTCGGCCAGTTCCTCGGTGACTTCCAGCAGATAGACGATGACGTCGACGCGGACGAAGCGGTTGGCCAGCCGTTTCCAGTAGGAATAGGTGCCCGCCGGTTCCTTCAGCGTCTTGCCGAGCACGCCGGCTTCCTCTCGCGCCTCGATGGTGGCCGCCTTGCGTCCGCTCTTGCCCTTCATTGGCCAGCCCTTGGGGACGATGAAGCGTCTTGTGGTTCGCGACGTAACCAGCATCACCTCGACATCGCCACGCGGGTTCAGTCGAAACGGAATCGCCGCCACCTGACGGATACTCTCGCCCTTCTTTGCCTTGCGTACGGCCTTTTTCTTGGTGGCTGCCATTCGTGAATCCAGTCGATGCAATGCCGCATAGCGCGACAGAGCACCGTTGCAAAACCAAAACTTTCGCGTGTGCCGAAAGGCACTCCGAATACATAAGTCGGCTAATAAATGAAAAACGCCGGCTTGTCAGCGGCAATTGCTCACGGCGGTGCTGCCGATTATCTGCGTCGTGCAGCCTGGCTTGAATTGTGGCACCACCGGTTGCGGCTGCTGGACGATCTGGCGGTCCTGGGCACGATACTGCTGCTGTTGCTGCTGGTATTGCTGCCGCTGCACCCTGTTCTGCAGGATTTGCAGGTCGTTCTGCCGGATCAGCGCGTTATTGCCTGTGAGGGAATTGAGGGCCTGCGCGGAAACGGGCAGGCAAGCGCCGGCCAGCACCGCCGTGGCCAGCATTGCCGATGTGAAAACCATCGATGGTCGAAGCGCCGACATCCGCTCATTCCCGCGTGAAAGAAATCATGGCCTTAATATAGGGCGTCTGTCCGGCTGTGCCATATCTCGGCGCTGATCGAAGCAAAATCGGGTTATCGACCGCGGCGGAGAATCTGCCTTGCAACCCCGCATTGCACTTGACGGAAGCGGTCGATTCGCCGCTCTATCGGGTCGGCGCTGGTCCTGAGCTGAATGGCGTCAAGGGCGTCGGCATGTTCGTCAGGTATGATGGCGCCTCCGGCGAAACGGTTAAACGGAAGGCGATCGGCGCGTCTCTCAAGGTCAGCATCGAGCTGGCCCAGGCGGAGCCGGGCGGGAGGGGTCTTGATGAGGAAGTACGCGTATTTCGTGGCAATGCTGGGTGTTGCCTGCGTCGTCGGTGTGCCGGCCGTGGCGGCGCAAACCAAGACCGACAAGGCGGTGGTGGCGCCCGCCGCCGATGCGCCGCAGTTGCCTGGCGGAGCGTCGGCGCTGTCAGAAACCCATGGCGACTGGACGGTCAATTGCCAGATATCAGGCGCGACCAAGACCTGTAGCCTGTCGCATCAGCAATTCAACAAGCAAAACAACCAGCGCCTGCTGGCGATCGAGCTGTCGAGCAAGACCGGCGACGATGCCACCGGTACGCTCGCGCTGCCGTTCGGCCTGGCGCTGGGCAAGGGCGTCAGCATGTCCATCGACGACCAGAAGCTGGATGGCAGCCTGCCGTTCAACACCTGCCAGGTTGTTGGCTGCCTGGTGCCGGTGGCGTTCGATGCGACTCTCACGCCGCTGCTGAAGTCGGGCACCACCCTGAAGATCGATGCCTTCGCGGCCGACACCGAACAAGCGGTGAGTTTTTCCATTCCGCTCAACGGTTTTGCCGGCGCACTTGCCCGAACCGCGGAGCTTTTGGCCAATTGACCGCAGAGGTCGTGCAGAGCCGGATGACCTGAAGCGCGCCGCCGCTCCAGCGCCACTGCTCAAACGACGATCGTCTTCAACCGTTCGGCGATCAGGGCGGCGAGCCGCGCAGCCACCTCGTCCTTGCTCATCTCGGGCCATTCCTCGACGCCGGCCTTGGACACGATCCGCACCCGATTGCGATCACCGCCCATCACGCCCGAAGGACCGATGCCGCTTTCGTGTGACACGTCGTTTGCAACGATGAAATCGGCGCCCTTCTTGCGAAGCTTGGCGTCGGCGTTGCGCAAGAGATCCTGTGTCTCGGCCGCGAAGCCAATCACAAGGCCGGGTCGCTGGCTATGATGGCCAACCCCAGCGAGAATGTCCGGATTCTCGACCATGCGCAGCACCGGCGGTCCTTCGCCTACGACCTTCTTGATCTTCTCACCGGCCGAGTTCTCGCTGCGCCAGTCGGCAACTGCGGCGACGAACACCGCCGCGTCCGCAGGCAGAAGCTGCTCAACCGCATCGCGCATCTCTTGCGCCCGTTCGACATGGATGGTCTTCACGCCGGCGGGATCGGCAATGGTGACCGGACCGGAGACGAGCCGCACATCGGCGCCGAGCCTGGCCAGTGCCGCCGCGATGGCATGGCCCTGCTTGCCCGACGAACGGTTGGCGATGTAGCGCACCGGGTCGATCGGCTCATGCGTCGGGCCGGAGGTGACGATGATCCTGCGTCCCGACAGCGGCTTGGGGCTGACATCGAGCAGCGCTTCGATGGCGGCGACGATCTCCAGCGGCTCGGCCATGCGGCCTTCGCCCGCCTCATGGCTTTCGGCCATCTCGCCCTTGGCCGGACCTATGAAGGCAATACCGTCCTTGCCTAGCGTCGCGCGGTTACGACGTGTCGCCGGATGCGCCCACATTTTTGGGTTCATGGCTGGCGCCATCAATACCGGCTTGTCGGTGGCGATCAGCACCGTCGAGGCAAGATCGTTGGCATGGCCGTTGGCAAGCCTGGCCATCAGGTCGGCGGTGGCCGGCGCCACCACCAGCAGGTCGGCCTCGCGCGACAGCCTGATGTGGCCGACATCGTGTTCGTCATTGCGGTCGAACAGTTCGGTGAAGACATGGTCGGCGGAGAGCGCGCCCACCGACAGCGTGGTGACGAATTCCTGCGCGGCTGATGTCATGACCACCCGCACCGCAGCGCCTCGCTCGCGCAGCCGGCGGATCAGATCCAGCGCCTTGTAGGCGGCGATGCCGCCGCCGATGATGAGCAGGATGCGCTTGCCGGAGAGGCTGCCGCGCGGCACGATCTTGCCTGGCGCCGCAGCGATTGGCACCGCGAGGTTGTGCGAACTGGTCAGGTCGCGGAGGGTTTTCTCGATCTGGTCGATGCGACCCACAGGACCGATCTGCCCGTCAACGGCGGCTCGGATCATGACCCGCGCCTGCTCCTCCATGGAGCGGTCGTTTTCCGCCGCCAGGCGGCGCAGCAGTTCCTTGACCTCATCGTCCAGGTTGCGGATCGTAATGCTGGCCATATGATTGCACCCGGCTGCGGCTTCCGATCGCAATGATAGCAATGCAATCAGATCGCTGCAAGTTGCGGAACCGAATCCCGATGTGGCTGGGCGCTATACGAGCTTCCAGGCGATATAGACCAGCGTTAGCGCGATCACCCACAGTGCCAGGCGGCCGGAGCGGCTGTAGCGCGCCTCAGCCTTGCCGATGGCGCGGGCGGTGGTCTCGTCGAAGCGCAGGCCGTGCTCGGCCATCAGGTCGATCTCGCGTGATAGCCGATCGGTGCGCGCCGCAAGTTCGGGCGCCTGGCGGGCCAGCGTCAGCAGCGCCTTGGCGCCATCGCGTGCATCGATCATCATGCCACGCGGGCCGAGATTGCCGGCGATCCAGCCGCCAACCACCGGTTCGGCCGTCTTCCACATGTTGAAGGCCGGGTCGAGCGTGCGTGCCACGCCCTCGACCACCACCATGGTCTTCTGCAGCAGGATCAATTCCGGCCGCGCCGCCATGTCGAAGAGTTCGGTCACTTCGAACAGCAGCGTCAAGAGCTTGGCCATCGAAATGGTCTCGGCTGGCTGGCCGTGGATCGGCTCACCGATCGCCCGGATTGCTTGCGCGAAGGCCGCGACATTGTGCTGGCGCGGCACATAGCCGGCCTCGAAATGCACTTCGGCGACACGCAGATAGTCGCGCGTGATGAAGCCGTAGAGGATTTCGGCGAGGAAGCGGCGCTCCTTCTTGCCGAGCCTGCCGGCAATGCCGAGATCGACGGCGACGATGGTGCCGTTTGCTTCGACGAACAGGTTGCCCGGATGCATGTCGGCGTGGAAGAAGCCGTCGCGAAGCGTGTGGCGCAGGAACGACTGGATGAGGTTGGCCGCGATCGTCTTCAGGTCATGACCGGCAGTGGCAAGGCCGGCAATGTCGTTCATCTTGACGCCGTCGACCCACTCCATGGTCAGCACGTCGCGGCCGGTGCGCTCCCAGTCGACGGATGGCACGCGAAAGCCGGGATCATGCCTGGTGTTTTCGCCGAGCTCCGAAAGGGCGGCCGCCTCGAGGCGGAGATCCATCTCGACCTTGGTGGTCTGCGCCAGCGTCTCGGTGACCTCGACCGGTCGTAGCCGGCGCGACGACGGGATGTATTTCTCCTGCAGGTGGGCTGCGAGGAAATAGCTTTCGAGATCCTGGAAGAAGCGGCGGCGCACGCCCGGCCGGATCACCTTCACTGCTACCTTTGTGGCTATGCCGTCATGGACCGTGTCGGCAGCATGGACCTGGGCGATGGAAGCGGCTGCGACCGGGTCGCCGAATTGCGCGTAGAGATCGCCGACCTTGCGCCCGAGCGAAGCCTCGATCGCCGTGATCGCCTCGGCTCTCGGAAAGGTGTGCATCTTGTCCTGCAACATGGCGAGATCGAGCGCCATGTCGTTGCCGACGACGTCGGGCCGTGTCGCCAGGAACTGGCCGAGCTTGACATAGGATGGCCCGAGCCGGACGACCGCCTTGGCCAGCCGGTCGCTGCGCTCATAGGCCAGCGCGCGGCGGCGGGTGAACAGCCGCGCCAGGCGCCAGCCGAACTTCGGCAGGCCGGACAATTCCTCGCCCGGCAAGGCGGCGACGACGCCTTCGCGCACCAGCACCCAGCCGGCCCGCATGAGCCGAAATCCAGCGCTGACGGTACTCATGGCCGTTCCCGTCCTACCGGTTCTTCGAACCGGCATAGCGCATATCGACTGTGAGAAATGCGGTCCAGCCTCAAAGCTTCCAGCCCGAATGAAGTGCCGCGATGCCACCGGAATAGTTGCGGAAGGAGACGCGATCGAAGCCGGCGCGGGAAATCATCGTCGCGAAATTCTGCTGGTTGGGAAACCTGGCAATCGATTCGACCAGATAGGAATAGGGTTCGCCGTCGCCGGTGACCATCTTGCCGATCTTTGGAATGGCGTTGAACGACCAGGCTTCGTAGGCCTTGTCGAGCAGCGGCATCTCGACTTCGGAAAATTCGAGGCACAGGAACCGGCCGCCCGGCTTCAGCACGCGGAACGCTTCACTGAGCGCGACATCGATGCGCGGCACGTTACGAATGCCGAAAGCGATGGTGTAGGCGTCGAACGTAGCGTCGGCAAAGGGCAGTTCCTCGGCGTTGGCCTCGACGAAGTCGGTGTTGCCGGACAGGCCTTTCTTCTCGGCACGGTCGCGGCCAACGGCAAGCATCGAGCCATTGATGTCGAGCACGGTGGCATGGGCATTGCCGTGGCTGGCATCGACGATGCGGAAGGCTATGTCGCCGGTGCCACCGGCAACGTCGAGCACGCGCCAGCCCATCCTTTTTGGAGGATTGAGCCAGGTGACCATGGCATCCTTCCACAGCCGGTGCAGGCCAGCCGACATCAGATCGTTCATCAGGTCGTAGCGGTTCGCGACCTTGTGGAAAACATCGTTGACCAGGGACTGCTTGTCGCCAGCCCCTACACGCTTGAAACCATAGGAGGTTTCCATGCCGCCCGCGGCCGTGGTTCTCTCAACTGACATTTTTTTGATCCGTCATAAAACCGGCGGGACCATAGCCGATCGATGGTGCGGGCGCTATTGTTTAAGGCGCGGTGTTCAGCCGCGCTTCCAGGTGTTGGGTTTTCAAGACCTGGACTGACAGACGGGATGATTGAATGCCTTTGAAAGCGGAATTGCACTGCCACATTGAAGGGGCAGCGGCGCCCGAACTCGTCATCCGCCAGGCGCAGAAATACGGCAAGGATACCGCGCCCTATATCCAGAACGGTTCCTTCGTCTGGCATGATTTCACATCCTTCCTCGCGGCCTACGATTTCTCCTCCGATCTGTTCCGGACGGAGGAGGACTATGCGCGGCTGGCCGACCATTATCTGACCAGCCTCGCCCGCGACGGTGCCATCTATTCCGAGGTGTTCACTTCGCCCGACCATGCCAAGAAGGCCGGGCTGTCGCCCAAGGCCTATACAGACGCGCTTGGCGAAGGCATGGCCCGGGCCAAGGCCAAGACCGGCATCGAGGGCCGCATGATCGTCACCGGCGTGCGCCATGTCGGCGTCGAGTCGATCGAGCAGGCGGCGCGCTTCGCGGCGCGCTGCGGGCATCCGCTGGTCACCGGCTTCGGCGTCGCCGGCGACGAGCGCATCGGCGACATGGAGGACTATGTCAGGGCCTTCGAGATCGCGCGCGAGGCCGGGCTCGGCATCACCATCCATGCCGGCGAACTGACCGGCTGGGAGACCGTCAAGGCGGCGCTCGATCACATCCGTCCCTCCCGCATCGGCCATGGCGTGCGCGCCATCGAAAACCCGGACCTTGTCCGGCGCATTGCTGATGAGGGCGTCGTGCTGGAGTGCTGCCCCGGTTCCAACATCGCGCTCAAGGTGTTCGACAGTTTCGCCGACCACCCCTTTCCGGCCCTGCAGGCGGCCGGCTGCAAGGTGACGCTCAATTCCGACGATCCACCCTATTTCTGGACCTCGCTGAAGCGCGAATATGACATCGCCGCCGAGCATTTCTCGATGAACGAAAAGGCGCTGACTGCCGTCACCAGAACGGCCATCGAGGCCGCTTTCGTCGACCGAAAGACCAAGACCGCGCTTCTTGCCCGCCTCAACGGCGCCGCTCGCTGATTTCTTCCGACAAAGCTGTGGTCGGTGCAGGCCAAGCGGTTCCTTGGCCGGCGCATTGCCGCTAGGGTTCGCTCAAGCAGCTTGAAGCGCGGTGCGTCCGAGAGGACCATGCGTGCACTTTCGGGCGCAGGCATCAGGAGAACACCATGCAGGGCGTCACCGTCGTCGACCATCCGCTTGTCCAGCACAAGCTGACCATCATGCGCAAGAAGGAGACCTCGACGGCCGGCTTCAGGCGGCTGCTGCGCGAGATCTCGCTGCTGCTCGGCTACGAGGTCACCCGCAACCTCGAACTGACGACGACATCGATCGAGACACCGATGGAGACGATGGAAGCGCCGACGCTGGAGGGCAAGAAGCTGGTCTTCGCCTCGGTGCTGCGCGCCGGCAACGGCTTGCTGGAAGGCCTGCTCGACCTGGTGCCGGCGGCCCGCGTCGCCCATGTCGGCCTCTACCGCGATCACGAAACGCTGGAGGCGGTCGAGTATTTCTTCAAGGCGCCGAGCGACCTCGCCGACCGGCTGGTCATCGTCGTCGATCCGATGCTGGCCACCGCCAATTCGGCGATCGCGGCGGTCGACAAATTGAAAGAGCGCGGCGCCACCAACATCCGCTTCCTCTGCCTGCTGGCGGCACCCGAAGGCATCGAGCGCTTCACCAAGGCGCATCCGGACGTTCCCGTCTTCACCGCCTCCATCGACCGCCAGCTCAACGAGAAGGGCTACATCATGCCCGGCCTCGGCGATGCCGGCGATCGTATGTACGGGACCAAGTAATTTACCAATTGTTTACGCAAAGGCGTGGTTTTGGCGCGCGTTAAAGCGGCAAACACCATGCGGGCTTAAGGATCGGCCGTCACGAAGGCCGATCCATGCTGCGCAAGCTTCTCATCCTTGGCGTTTTCGCCGGTACATCGGCATCGATACCGATCGTGTATCAGTCGAATCCGCAAATCATCGAAAACCTGCTGAAATCGGCGGCGACGAGCAAACCTGCGGTCGAAGTCCAGCCGGACGTCAATCTGGCATCGGTGCCCGGCAAGCCGGCCGCGCCGCTGGCGCTTGGCCGCAAGGTCATCGTTACGGCAGACGAACGCGGACATTTCTCGTCGGCCTTCAAGCTCAACGGACGTCAGGTCGACGGCATGATCGACACCGGCGCCACGCTGGTTGCCATCAACACCTCGACGGCACGCAGGATCGGCCTGTCGCTGAACCCTTCCGACTTCAGTCACGAGGTCAGCACCGCCAATGGCTCGATCAAGGCTGCCGTGGCAATGATCGACCGCCTGCAGATCGGCAGCATCACGGTCAATGACGTCCAGACCATCGTGCTCGACGACAAGGCGCTGCACACCAACCTGATCGGGATGAGCTTCCTCAATCGGCTTGGCAAATTCCAGGCCGAGAATGGCACGCTGCTGCTCGTCCAGTAGCGAGAGCATTCCAGGAAAAGTGTGAAACGGTTTTCCGTCCGAAATTGCGCTGAACCGCTCTAGCCCCGCGGAAGAATCCGCCGGATGACCGACTTGTCGGCGGCCGGCTTCGAAGCCCCGATCGCATAGGCCGAAATCACGGCGGCGGCGGCCGCCTCGGCATCGGCCAATGAGCGGGCATGGACCAGCGCCAGCGGCTCGCCAGTCCGAACCTCCGCGCCGACCGGCAGCAGCCTGGTGATACCGACCGCGGGGTCGACCTTGTCGTCCGGCCGCGTGCGTCCGCCTCCCAGGCCAACCACCGCGAGCCCGATGTCGCGGGTCGCTATGCCGGTGACGAAGCCGTTTTCGGTCGCCTTGACGGCAAACTCGGTCGCCGCTTCCGGCAGGTATTTTTCTGGCTTCTCGATGAAATCGGTGGGGCCGCCGAGCGCGGCGACCATGCGCGCGAAAGTGGCGGCGGCGCGGCCGCTGGCAAGCGTCTCAGTGGCGCGCCGCATGCCATCCTGGTTGGACGACACCAGTCCTGCCGACTGCAGCATCTCGGCGGCGAGCGCCAGCGTCACGTCTTCCAGCCGACGATCACGAAGACGGCCGGTGAGGAAATCGACGGCGTTGCGCACCTCAACCGCGTTGCCGGCGGCCGACGCCAGCGGCTCGTTCATGCCGGTGATCAACGCCGAGGCCTTCAACCCGGCACCATTGGCGATCTCGACAAGGCTGCTGGCGAGTGCGGTCGCATCGCGTGACTTTTCCATGAAGGCGCCGTTGCCGACCTTGACGTCGAGCACCAGCGATTGCAGCCCGGCCGCCAGCTTCTTCGACAGGATCGAAGCGGTGATCAGCGGCACCGATTCGACCGTGCCGGTGACATCGCGGATCGCGTAGAGCCGGCGATCGGCCGGCGCGAGGTCGGCGGTCTGGCCGATGATGGCGCAACCGGTTTCAAGCACAGCCTTGCGAAACAGCGCGATATCGGGCTGGCTGGCATAGCCGGGGATGGCATCCATTTTGTCCAGCGTGCCGCCGGTATGGCCAAGGCCACGGCCGGAAATCATCGGCACATAAGCGCCGCAGGCGGCGACGATCGGCGCCAGCATCAGCGAAACATTGTCGCCGACGCCGCCTGTCGAATGCTTGTCGGTGACCGGGCCGGGCAGGTCCGACCAGTCGAGCACGTCACCGGAATCGCGCATCGCCAGTGTCAGCGCCACGGCCTCGTCGCGGCTCATACTGTTGAAGAACACCGCCATGGCGAAGGCGCCGACCTGGCCGTCCGAAACGACCCCTTCGGTGACGCCCTCGACGAAGCCGGCGATCTCCTGCGCCGACAGTTTCAGGCCATCGCGCTTGCGTCGGATGATTTCCTGGGGAAGCATCAGCTCTCCAGCAGTCCGTCGCGGAACACGCGCTGCAGGATCGTCGCCAGCCGCGCGCCACCGACCGGCGCCATGTCCTTGGTCTCCTGGTGCGAAAGCTCGGCGCCGGTCATGCCGGCCGCCAAATTGGTGATGACCGAGCAGGCGGCGACGCGCAGTCCGAGGAAGCGGGCAAGAATGACCTCCGGCACGGTCGACATGCCGACCGCATTGGCGCCCATGATGCGCGCCATGCGGATTTCGGCGGGGGTTTCGAAGCAAGGGCCCGAGAACCACATGTAGACGCCCTTGTGAAGTGCTGTGCCGGTCGCCTTCGCCGCGCGTTCGATCGCCTTGCGGATGCCGGCGTCATAGGCTTCGGTCAGGCCGACAAAGCGGCGGTCGCTGGGCTCGCCAATCAGCGGATTGGTGCCCGAGAAATTGATGTGGTCCGATATCAGCATGACCGAGCCCGGCGGCATGTCGGGATCGACCGAGCCGGCGGCATTGGTGAGGATCAGTTTTGTGATGCCGATACCGGCAAGCACTTCCAGTGCCGGCCGCATCGCAGCCGCGTTGCCGTGCTCGTAGTAGTGGGCGCGGCCGGACAGCATCAGCACCGGCACGCCGGCAAACAGCCCCGCCACCACTTCGCCGGCATGGCCGGTGACGCCGCTTCTGGGAAAGCCCGGCAGGTCGGCGTAGGAAACGCGGATCGGATCCTCGATCTGGTCGACCAGCCCGCCCAGGCCCGAACCCAGCACCAGTGCGGTCGACGGCGCCAGGCCGTCCAGCCGTTCGACGAGATGGTCCAGCGCCTTTTCCGTCATTGCAGCCAACTCTTCATTTCAGCCAGTTCTTCATTTCAACCAGGTTTTCATTTCAACCAGGTCTTCATTTCAAAATGTCGCCGCGGAAACCGTAGGGCAGCATCTCGCCCATGGTCACGGTCTCGGCCACGCCGGCATTGTCGCAGAGATAGAGTTTTGTTTCCGGCCGGCAGAATTCGGCCAGCCGCTGCCGGCAGCCGCCGCAAGGCGAGCATTTCGCCATGCGTTCGGCAAGGACGGCGATTTCCACGATCTTGCCGCCGCCACCCATGATGTAGTGACCAAGCGCGGTGGTCTCGGCGCACCAGCCTTCCGGATAGGAGGCGATTTCGACATTGGCGCCGGCAAAGACGCGCCCGTCCTCGGTGCGCAAGGCGGCGCCCACCCGAAACTTCGAATAGGGCGCATAGGCCTTGGACATGGCAGCTTTGGCCGCTTCGAACAGATCATGCGACATTAGTTTGTTCTCTCCGATGATCGTGTCCAAAACCCGGCACTCCCGCTTAAAGCGCGTCGCGTCGAAACGGATTCTTGTGACGCGCTTTAAGTCCGTTGTCCCAAAACCGGGACCACTTTTGAGCGACATGCCTTGGCCTGAGCCGACCCCGCTTCGGCTCAGCGTTCCTTCACGTAAGGCACGCCGCCGGCGCGCGGCGGGATCGCCTTGCCGATGAAGCCGGCGAGCAGGATGACGGTGAGGATGTAAGGCAGTGCCTGCATGAACTGCACCGGCACCTTGCCGATGATGGGCAACGGCGAGCCTTGCAAGCGGATCGACAGTGCGTCGAGGAAACCGAACAGCAAGCAGGCGAACATGGCGTTGACCGGCTTCCATTTGGCAAAGATCAGCGCCGCCAGCGCGATGTAACCCTTGCCGGCGGTCATGTCCTTCACGAAGCCGCCATTCTGCACCATCGACAGATAGGCGCCGGCGATGCCGGTCAGCACGCCGGTGCAGATCAGCGCCCGGTAGCGCAGCCAGGCGACGGAAATGCCGGCGGTGTCGACCGCGGCCGGGTTCTCGCCGACGGCGCGCAGCCGCAGGCCGAAGCGGGTGCGAAACAGCACCCACCAGGTGAACGGCACCATCAGGAAAGCGAGATAGACCAGGATCGAGTGGCCGGAGATCAGTTCCGAATAGATCGGCCCTAGGATCGGCACATCGTGGATGGCACCGGCGCCAGGCCACGTGATGGCCTCGAAGCGCTCACCTGGTTGCAGCGCCGGCGTGCGCCCGCCTTGCTGGAACCAGGCCTGGCCGAGGATGATGGTCGATCCGGCGGCGATGAAATTGATCGCCACGCCGGAGACGATCTGGTTGCCGCGATGGGTGATCGAGGCAAAGCCGTGGATCATGGCAAACGCGACCGAGATCAGGATGGCCATGCCGAGGCCGAGAAAGGCCGAATGGAACACGGAAGCCGCCGCCGCACCCGCGAAGGCGCCGACCAGCATCTTGCCTTCGAGGCCGATGTCGAAGATGCCGGCGCGTTCCGAATAGAGGCCGGCGAGGCAGGCGAGCAGCAGCGGCACCGAGAGGCGGATGGTCGAGTCCAATGTCTGGACGATTGCGTTGAACACATCCATTTCAGGCACCCTTCCCCTTGACCGCTTCCATGCCGACCGATCGCGGACTGAAAGAGGCGAACAGCGCCTGAATGTAAGGCCGGAACATGTGCTCGAGCGCGCCGGCGAACAGGATGACCAGACCCTGGATGATGACGATCATGTCACGGCTGATCGCCGGCATCTCGAAGGCAAGCTCGGCGCCGCCCTGGTAGAGCATGCCGAACAGGATCGCCGCCAGCACGATGCCGATCGGGTGCAGGCGGCCCATCAGCGCCACGGCGATGCCGACGAAACCGGCGCCGGAGACAAAGTCGATCGCGACATTGTGCTGGTCGCCCATCACCGGATTGAGCGCCATCATTCCGGCGAGCGCGCCCGAGATCATCATAGCAGTGATGATGATGCGGGTTTCCGAAATGCCGGCATAGCGCGCCGCCTTCGGGCTGTGACCGTAGGTGCGCATCTCATAGCCGAGCTTGGTGCGCCAGATCAGCAGCCAGACCAGGAAGGCCATGATCAGCGCCAGCAGGAAGGAAATGTTGAGCGGCGCCGAACGGATCTTGGCGCCGAACAGCTCGATGATCCAGTTGAGCTTCGGCAATTCCGCGCCAGCGAAGAAGTTGCGCGTCTGCGGCGCTTGCGAGGCTGCCGGCTTCAAGGGGCCGACCAGCAGGTAAACCATGATCGAGGCGGCGATGAAATTGAACATGATGGTGGTGATGACGATGTGCGAGCCGCGCTTGGCCTGCAGATAGGCGGGGATAAGCCCCCACAACGCGCCCACGACCGCCGAAGCGACGATGGCCAGCGGAAATGTCAGCCACCACGGCAGCACGCTGTCGAAGGAAAGACAGACGACGGCGATGCCGAGGCCGGCGATGTAGGCCTGCCCCTCGGTGCCGATGTTGAACAGGCCGCAATGCGCTGCCACGGCCACCGAAAGCCCGGTAAAGATGAATGTGGTGGCATAGAACAGGGTGAAGGCAATACCTGTGCCCTTGCCGAAGGCGCCCTCGACCAGGATGACGGCGGCGCGGAACGGGTTCTCGCCGACCAGAAGCACGACGAAGCCGGCGACGACGAAAGCAACGAAGAGGTTGATCACCGGGATCAGGCCGTAGTCGGCCCAGGCCGGCAATTTGGCGTAAGGCGTGCTCATTGGGCTGCCTCCTGATGCTCGACGCCGGCCATCAGCAGGCCAAGCTCGCCTTCGCTTGCTTCCGGGCCGCGCTCGCCGACGATGCGGCCAGCAAACATCACCAGGATGCGGTCGGAGAGCGAACGGATCTCGTCCAGCTCGACCGACACCACCAGCACCGCCTTGCCCTGGTCGCGCATGGCGATCAGGCGCTTGTGGATGAACTCGATGGCGCCGACATCGACGCCGCGCGTCGGCTGGCCGACTATGAGCACGCCGGGGTCCTGTTCCATCTCACGTGCCAGTACGATCTTCTGTTGGTTGCCGCCGGAGAAATTGGCGGTCTTCAACCGGCAGTCCGCCGGACGGATGTCGTATTTGGCGATCTTGTCCTTGGCATCGTTTCGGATGGCATCGATGTTGAGGAACGGGCCTTTCAAATAGCGCGGGTCGTCATGATAGCCGAGGATGGAATTCTCGTTCTCCTCGAAGGCCAGCACCAGCCCGACATGATGGCGATCCTCCGGCACATGGGCGAGGCCGCGGTCGCGCAGTTCGCCGGGATCGGCGGCACCCGTCAGGTCGATCGGCTTGCCGTCGAGCATGACCGAGCCGGAAACGGCGCGCCTGATGCCGGAAATCGCCTCGAGCAGTTCGGATTGTCCGTTGCCGGCGACGCCGGCGATGCCGACGATCTCGCCGGCGCGAATGTCGAAGGAGATGTCGTCGACCATGGTGACGCCGCGCGTATCCTTCACCGTCAGGTTCTTGACCGCGAGCTTGATGGCGCCGGCGTCGGCCTCGCCCTTTTCGACCCTGAGCAGCACGCGCCGTCCGACCATCAGTTCGGCCAGTTCCTCGACGGTGGTCTTCTTGGTCTCGCGCGTCGCCACCATCGTGCCCTGACGCATCACCGACACAGTGTCGGTGATGGCCATGATCTCGCGCAATTTGTGGGTGATCAGCACCACCGTCTTGCCCTGTTCCTTCAACTGCCTGAGGATGCGGAACAGATGGTCGGCCTCGGCTGGTGTCAGCACGCCCGTCGGCTCGTCGAGGATCAGGATCTCGGCGCCGCGATAGAGCGCTTTGAGGATCTCCACCCGCTGCTGAAGGCCGACCGGCAGTTCCTCGATGATCGCATCGGGATCGACTTCCAGCCCGTATTCGCGTTCGAGGCGTTCGAGTTCGGAGCGCGCCTTGGCGATGCTTCGCTTCAGCAGTGCATCGCTTTCGGCACCGAGGATGACGTTTTCCAGCACCGTGAAATTGTCGACCAGCATGAAATGCTGATGCACCATGCCGATGCCGAGCGCGATGGCGTCATTGGGGGTCTTGATCGAGGCCGGCTGGCCGCCGACGCGGATCTCGCCGCTGTCGGCCTGGTAGAACCCATAGAGGATCGACATCAGCGTCGACTTGCCGGCGCCATTCTCGCCGACAATGCCATGGATGGTGCCGCGTGCGATCTCCAGATTGATGTCGCGGTTGGCGCGCACGGCGCCAAAACTCTTGTTGATGCCGATCAACTCGATTGCGGCTTGCGCCATGCAGCCTGTCCCACTCTTATTTTTTATCGCTTGGTCAAAATGCCTAGCATGACACTCCGCCCCTGCCAATTGGCGGAGCATTGGTCACTCTCGACAAATCCCGGTGCGCTTGTCAATTTCCAACGTGGCCGGGGCCTTCACATTCGCTAATATGGCGAAGCCGAAATTCGTATCGCGGCGCAACGTATTGCAGTGCGAGGCATCGCGGCGAGAGACTGGGGATTTGAATGATCATGCCTGCCGACCGGCTGACGACGCTGGAGATCCGCGCCGCCGAACAGGAGAAGACGATCGAGGAACTGTCCGGCCAGATCGCCGAGCAGTGGAAGGTGATCGAGCGCATGCAGCGCAAGCTCGACGCGCTGACCGACCGCTTCCTGGCGCTGGAGGAGCAGGCGGCGCCCGACGTGCCTGTAACCAGACCACCGCACTGGTGAGGAAAAAGGGGAGGGGGAAGTCATGGCCAGTGAAAGCGATCGCACCGCGCGGGCCGGCGACTATGTGCTCGGCCTGATGAACGACGCGGAACGCGAACGGGCCGAGCGCGACCTAGAGATCGACCCTGCCTTCCGCGACGCGGTCGTGCAACTTGCCGAACGCATGCACGTCTTCGACCGTGCCGAACCGGCTGATGGCGAAGAGCGTTGGAACCAGATCACCCAGCGCATTGCCGACCTGCCGCAGATGCGCAGATCTGGTCTGGGCGGCAACGATGCCAAATCACCGACGGTGATCCGAAGCCTGTCTCGGCGCCCGTACGGCATCGGCCTGCATGCGCTCGGAGGTCGGCGCGGATTTGTCGTCGCTGTCGGGCTGATCGTGGCCTTCGCGCTGGGTTACCTGGCGGGCAAATTATAGGCCAACGCAAAACCGCCGGGCTTGCGCCCGGCGGTTTGCAGTTCATGTATGTCGTGCCGCTCAATACGGGCAGGCGTTGTCGGCCGTATAGTCGTGCACCTCGAGCTTGCCGGCGATGATATCGGCCTTGGCCTTTTCGACCGCCGCCTTCATCTCGTCGGTCACCAGCGCCTTGTTGTTGTCGTCCATGGCGTAGTCAACGCCGCCTTCCTTGAGGCCGAGATTTTGCAGGCCGCCCTTGAAGGTGCCGTTCTTGCCGTCCATGAAAGCGGTGTAGACGGCAACATCGACGCGCTTCATCATCGAGGTCAGCACCTTGCCGGGCTGCAGGCCGTTCTGGTTGGAATCGACGCCGATGCCAAGCTTGCCGGCATCAGCCGCCGCCTGCAGCACGCCGACGCCGGTGCCGCCGGCCGCGGCGTAGACCACGTCGGAGCCCTGGTCGATCTGCGTCTTGGCGATTTCACCGCCCTTCGCCGGGTCGTTCCAGGCAGCCGGCGTGTCGCCGGTCATGTTCTGGATGACATCCGTCGCACCGGCCGACTTGGCGCCGCCGACATAGCCGCATTCGAACTTGCGGATCAGCGGGATGTCCATGCCGCCGATGAAGGAGACCTTCTTCGACTTTGAAGCCATCGCCGCCAGGATGCCGACGAGGTAGGAGCCTTCATTCTCCTTGAATACCAGCGAGCGGACATTGGGCAGATCGACGGCATCGTCGATGATGGCGAAGTTGAGGTCAGGATATTCGGCCGCGACCTTCTTCAGTGCATCCTCCCAGGCAAAGCCGGCCATGACGATCGGGTTGCGGCCGTCCTCGGCGAAGCGGCGCAGCGCCTGCTCGCGCTGCGAGGCGTTGGACACCTCGAACTCGACATAGGCGACGCCGGTCTCTGTCTTGAACTTCTCGGCGCCATGAAAGGCAGCCTCGTTGAAGGATTTGTCGAACTTGCCGCCGAGATCATAGAGGATGGCCGGCTGGACATCCGCGGCGAAAGCCGGAAGAACCATTGCGGTTGCGGCCAGGAGGCCGAGAACGATACGTTTCATGTGATCCACACCCTGTCGGTTATTTTTTCCGTTACGCGCCGCATGCTGCCCGGTTCTCCGGCAGGCATGCGACATCAGCCAGGAGTGTATTCCCCTCCCGCTCGGCGGCAATCTGGCACGGCCCGAAACAAAATTCACGCGGAATTTTGACCTTTTGGAAAAGCATGGCGCGGGGAGACCGCACCGCAGCTCGATCCTTGCGCCAAAGGCTTTAGGCGGAGATGGCAGCCGGGATGCAAGGGATGCCGGTGCCTTTGAGGTTGCAGTAGCCGTAAGGGTTCTTCGCCAGATATTGCTGGTGATCGGCTTCGGCGAAGTAGAATTCAGGCGCCGGTACGATCTCTGTGGTGATCTTGCCATGGCCAGCACCGCGCAAGGCGGTTTCGTAGGCATCGCGCGAGGCGCGCGCCGCCTGCAATTGCGCATCGCTGAGTGTGTAGATCGCGGAGCGGTAGGTGGTGCCGATATCATTGCCCTGGCGCATGCCTTGCGTCGGGTCGTGGCTTTCCCAGAACAGCTTCAGAAGCCCGGCATAGGAGACGATTTTGGGGTCGTAGACGACCAGCACCACTTCGGCATGGCCGGTGAGGCCGGTGCAGGTTTCCTGATAGGTCGGATTGGGCGTGATGCCGCCGGCATAGCCGACCGCGGTGACCCAGACGCCGTCGAGCTGCCAGAACAGCCGCTCGGCGCCCCAGAAGCAGCCGAGCCCGAACATCGCCGTCTCAAAGCCTTCGGGGTAGGGACCCTTGAGAGGCTTTTTCAGGACATGATGCCTGGATGCCGTCGGGATCGCCCGGGCGCGGCCCGGCAACGCCTCGGACGGTTTCGGCAGATTGAGCTTCTTGTTCAGCATGTCGCTGAGAAAGAACATGCGCGGTCTTCCCTCTCTGGGTGGGATGCAAGAAGTGGTCTTTCGTTTGAGCATCGGATTTTCCCAAAACCGGTACTCACCTTTGGGTCCGATGCTCTAGGTGGCGGCGAACTGTCCCGGGCGTCGTTGCCGCCTGTAGCCGATAGCATAGAGCAGGAGGGCCAGCACCGCGAACACGGCGAAGCCCGGCTGGTTGAGCACCCAGGCGATCGCACCGTCCCACAGCAGCGCACCGGCTTTGGTTCGCACGAAGGTTTCGAAGGCGGCCCGCGTGTCCGGCGAGACCGCCAGCCAGCTTGTGTCGAGCGGGGTCAGCACCAGCGCCGAAGCCGCCACGGTGCGCGTCGCGTCGAGCACCGCCATGATGACGGAAATCGACAGCGCGAC
Source organism: Mesorhizobium kowhaii (assembly GCF_003253745.1). GTDB lineage: Bacteria > Pseudomonadota > Alphaproteobacteria > Rhizobiales > Rhizobiaceae > Mesorhizobium > Mesorhizobium kowhaii. The sequence goes on along the minus strand of NZ_MZXV01000080.1, from coordinate 146,991 downwards.
CATTGCGGCAAGACGAAAGACGAAGCGAAACATGCGGAGACCTTCCCCCGGGCCAGTCCTCAAGCTCCTCCCGAGGGCCTTCCGGTTCCAAGACGAGAAATAGAGTGCGCATGCCTGGTTCGCAATCGCCATACGCGAATTTGCAGGGCTCCCAACTCAGGTTAACAAAAGCCCTGACGACAGCCAGTCCAGGGGTGTGGGCAGCTCTTGTGCCGGTAGCTTTTCATTGACATGTGACGGCAGTTATGCTACCAATTTGGATATGGTGTTAATTTGCGCCAGTGACCCGCCGCACAGGCGGGTTTTTTCGTTTGATGCTTCGTCAACCCACGCGTAGGCGAAGGTTCCGAAGGAACCCGTTAACCTGGATTCGTTGCCCTGCGCGAATTTGAAGCCTGGCCTATGCCGCCGGCTTCCTTATGCGCCGATGGACGCGCCAGACGGCGAAAAGGCCGCCACCGATGGCGCCGACGACCAACCCGGCCAGCCCGATGAACAAGGCAAAATAACCGCAGCCGCCCTCGAAGCAGCTCATGTCGGTGGCCTCCGCAATCCCCTCACCGGCGAAGAATCCGCCCACGGCGCCGATGACCGCGCCGAGGATGATACCGAGCAGGGCGGCGATGATCGAAACGAAGACAGGCGGGCTTTCGGTTTCCGGATTGGCATAGACGGCCCCGGCTTCGGAACCGCGGCGCAGCAGATAAATGCAGAGAACCCCGATGGCGATCTCGGCAGCGGTGACGGCAAGCGCCTGGCCTGAGAAGACGAAATCGGAAATCGTCAGCACATAGGCCTGCCTCGCCAGCAGCCAGATGATGGTGGCGATCTGCCAGATGGTGAAATGGCGCGGGAAGCGGGCCGAGCGGCCAAAGGCGAGGCCGAGCAGGTAAAGCCCCCACAGGATGGTGATGACATTGGCGACGACCCCGCTCAGGAGGAGATAGAAGATCCTGTCCGGCAGGCCAGAGTTCCCAACCAGCCACCAGCTCGACACCAGGCCGTAGACCGACCACGCCATGACGAAGACGAGCCAGCCCGGCGGCACGAAGGACAGGCCGCTGTCCGGCCGTCTGGCAGGCGTCTGTCCATTGCTCGATGTCATGTCCGGCCCCCCAAGGCCTCTGCGTCACTCGACAGGCGGCCCCGGGCGAAGTCAAGCGCGGCCGGCCTTGCGGCCTTGCCTGTGCACATCATTCGGGTGACTGCGCCTCAAAACGGGCGCGCCGGCAGCCTCGCGAAACGCTGTGTGGCCGGCAAAGCGAATAGACTGCCGTTATGGCTTGGCATTCGGCGCCGGATCGACTAGATGAGCCCCGCGCCTGTTGCTTCGACGGCTCAGGTGCAGGGGAAGGGCGTTCGCTGGTTGGCGGCGCCGGCGCGGGGTTCCACGCCCAATCCCAAGGGAGGTGCATCTCCCCAACCCACGCGGCGAAACCGGCCGGCGCGACATGCATGGACGGAGAGGTGGCCGAGTGGTTGAAGGCGCACGCCTGGAAAGTGTGTTTACGGGAGACCGTAACGCGGGTTCGAATCCCGCTCTCTCCGCCACCATCGTTCGACAACACGTTGAAATCGCTGGTGATTTCTGAAGCACTTGCGTGCTTCCCTACTTTTCCCTGCCTGGCTGGCTTGCTCAAACAGAAAAGCCCGCACCGTGAGGCAGCGGGCCAACGTGAGCGAAAAAACCAGAAGCCGGAGGAACCCGGGGCGGTGACGAGCGTTTCCTCGCATGCTCAAGAAGATCGCCCTCGCTGCCGTCCTGATCCAAGTCGCCGCCGTTGCGGCGCTCATAACTCAGACAGTGCTCGTCACGTCATCCACCGCTACCCAAGCCGCGAACGTGCGGCCCGGCGAAACTGTTGCGGTCACGGAGAAAGAATGCGCCAAGGCGACGTGGCCAGATATTCCAGAACATTGCCTCAAACGAATTGAGGCGAGAGAGCGCACGTTCGTCCTGACTGCGGCGCGATAGAAGCCCGCCACCGTGATTTCAGGATCAAGGGAAGGCGATCTCTGTTGAGGGGGCTCGCCGCAACGGAGGATCATATTCGTGATCTCGGTGCCAGGCCTCAGGGGGAACGAACCGCTCCGTTATGAGTTAGCACTTCATGATGTACACCCTGGAGCACAACGGACGCGGCGCGATGGCCGATCTCATGATCCTGGAACTGGCTGAGGCCAGACTGCGCGTTAAGCAGGCGGAGCTCGCCCTCGGGCGTGCCAAGGATATGCTGGACGAAGACTGCGGAGTCGGGATCAATATCGCGCTCTGCAGCAGGATAAGGGCCGCTCAGCGGCGTGTGATCGAGGCCAGAGAGCATCTGGCGAAGATCGATCCACCAGCACGCGCGAATACCAATGCACGATGATTTTTGGGATTGTTGCTAGCCCGCGCAAGTGTACGCATGGCCGGTGGAGCATGCCCTTCGTTCCTGCGCCGACCGGTTTTGTGTCTGGCGGATCTTGCGGGCGCTTGTGCCGCCGCTGGGCAAGGTTGCATAGTCTGACAGGGGGACTCAGCAGGCTGTGCGCATCGGCTCGGAGCAATCGTGATTGGACTTTATGACCTCTGGCCCGCCTTTGTGGTCGTCGCGCTGCTTTGGCCGCTTGCAGGCATGCCGCTGTTTCAGCGGGTCGGCTTCGAAGCGAACGCCGCCAGGGTCCGGGCAATCGACGGGATGCGAGGCTATCTGGCGCTTGCCGTCGTGCTTCATCACGCCGTCATCTACCATGAATTCCTGACAACCGGCGCATGGAAGTATCCGCCTTCGGCTTTCTATGGCCTGCTGGGACAGGTGGGAGTGTCCTTTTTCTTCATCATCTCCGCCTATCTGTTCTGGGGGAAATTGCTGTCTGCAAAGTCCGCCGTGGATTTTCCGACCCTGTTGCTCAAGCGGGCTTTCAGGATCGGGCCGCTCTACATTTTGGCCGTCGGCCTGGCGATGGCTTTGGAGGTCGCCGACGGCCAGATCGATTATTCGACCTTCGCAACCTACGAGCGGGCATTTCTCAATCTGCTGTTTGGTGTCTTTGGCTATGTCCCGCTTTCGAGTGCCCGCGTCTGCGTATTGGCCTGCGTAACCTGGACCTTGCCCTATGAATGGCTGTTTTATTTCAGCCTGCCAATCGCAGCCATATTCAGCCGGCACCCGGTTACCCGCATAGGATTGCCGGCCGTTCTGCTGGCTTTTTCCATTCTCATGTCGATGAATGGAGGGGGCGGCGCCTACGGCTATCTAGGACTTTTCGCAGGTGGGATGCTGTGCGCGACGCTTGAAGCAAACACGCTGCTGGTGAAGGTGCATCGGCACGTCCTGTCTACTATGGCTCTAGCGCTGCTGGTCTATATTTTTGCCACCTACAGGATTGCCTACGCGCCGGGGCCGGTGCTGCCGTGCATCGGTGCCTTCTTCCTGATCGTCTCGGGCGCTGATTTCTTTGGTCTTCTGACCGCCAACCGTTCGGTGCGACTGGGCGAGATCAGCTATGGCATCTATCTCTTGCAGGGGCTTGCCTTCGTCGCGATATTTTCCATCGCGCCGGTGCGGACCTTGGCCTTGGACAACGCCACCCAGTATTGGCTTGTGATAGTGATGGCGATGGTGCTTCTGGTCCTCATGGCGCTGGTCGCGCACCTTGTTGTTGAAAAGCCCGGCGTCTCGCTGGGAAACAGCCTTGCGGCAGTTCTTCGCCTGTCGACGCAGCGTGAGACCCGCGAGGCTCCAGTCGCGCGTGAAGTGTGGTCCTGGCGAATGCCGACAAGCTTCACACGACAATCTGCCGACCGCTCATAGCGCCCAAGAGAGGCGCGAACGATTGGTTGTGCGGGCATCGCGATCAACGGCCGACCGCCGCATTTCATATAAAAGCGCTCGGCCTGGAACCTCCTGCCTCCCAGCGCGTTTCACGGCGTCCCGTCCGTGGACCAGCCCGGATATCTCTCCCGGCGCTGCGATAAATCAGGAGCCATTTCATGCACGACAAGCTGTTTCATTCACCGGTCGCACTGACCGTCGGCCTTGGCTTCAAGCGCGAGATTGCCTCGCTTGCCGAAATGCACGATTTCCTGACCAACTGGACGACCTCCCGCCGTGGCCCGCTCTTTCGCAACGCGGTGAAGGCATGTGATCTCGCCGTTCCGGGTTATGTGACCATCGAGCAGGCGCGCCGTGCCCTGGTCGAATTTGCCCAGGCTGCCGGCATCCTGTGGCCGGATCTCGAGCCGGCTGCAGGCGTACACGCCGTTGCCCGTGGTTATGGCGGTTACGCCGCCTGACGCCACCTCCCATCGTGGCGGCTAAATCTGCACCAGCCACCACGGAAAGCCCGGCTTGGCCCTCCCCAGCCGGGCTTTCGCTTTTCCAGCCGGGAAACCGCAGGCCCGTGGTCGGGGCTGAAGCCGGCCGCTGCGCGACAATCAACCTGTCGAACGCTTGCGACGAGCTGACCCGAAAACCTTTATAAAATTCCTATTTCTTTCCATCCCGCCCCGTCTCGAACCTTTATGGCGATCGGGTCCATATCACCCTTGAGAAAACACATCCGGTACCGCCGCCAAAATGCGACGGGCCGTTTTCACGTAATCGCCGACCTGTCTGTATCAGGCGAAAGTGGAAGACCGGAAGCAAGGAACAAGCACAATGGACATTATTGTTCTCGGGATAGGGATTTTGTTTTTCGCCCTTTCCTTCGCCTACATCAAAGCCTGTGACATTCTTTAACGCGAGGACCGCAAAAATGCTCGTCGACTATATCCTCGGTGGCGGCGTGACGCTGTTCCTGCTCGTCTACCTGACATACGCCCTCGTTCGCCCAGAACGCTTCTGACAGCAATTGGCGCAAGGCACGGAAAGCTACAACCATGACTCTCAACGGATGGCTACAGATCCTCGTCTACTGCGGGATCGTCGTTTTGCTGGTGAAGCCGCTCGGCGGCTACATGTACCGCGTCTTCAACGGCGACCGGACATTTCTTTCGCCGGTTCTAGGCCCGATTGAACGCGGGCTTTATCGCATCGCGGGAACCAGCGAGCGCGAGGAACAACACTGGACCACCTATGCGGCAGGCATCATGTTCTTCAGCGTTGTCAGCTTCCTGGTGCTTTATGTCCTGCAGCGGCTGCAAGGCGTCCTGCCTTACAATCCGGCGGGCATGACCGCCGTCGAACCCAATCTCGCCTTCAACACCGCCGTCAGCTTCGTAAGCAACACCAACTGGCAGAACTACGGCGGCGAAAGCACGATGTCCTACCTCGTGCAGATGGCCGGCCTCACTGTGCAGAACTTCATGTCGGCAGCGGTCGGTATCGCCATCGCGGTCGCGCTGATCCGTGGCTTTGCCCGCGCCTCAGTCAAGTCCATCGGCAATTTCTGGGTCGATATCACCCGCTGCACCCTCTATGTGCTGCTGCCGCTCTGTATCGTCCTGACCCTCGTCTATGTCTGGCTCGGCATGCCGCAGACGCTCGGCGCCTATGTCAACGCCACGACGCTGGAAGGCGCGCAGCAGACGATTGCGGTCGGCCCGGTCGCGTCGCAGGTGGCCATCAAGATGCTCGGCACCAATGGTGGTGGTTTCTTCAATGCCAATGCCGCGCATCCTTTCGAAAATCCCGATGCGATCTCCAACCTGATCCAGATGGTGACGATCTTCGCGCTCGGCGCCGCCTTGACCAACGTCTTCGGCCGCATGGTCGGCAACCAGCGCCAGGGCTGGGCGATCCTGGCCACCATGGGTGTCCTGTTCATCGCCGGTGTCGCCGTCTGTTACTGGGCGGAAGCTGCCGGCAATCCGCTGGTGCACGCGCTTGGCATCGACGGCGGCAACATGGAAGGCAAGGAGAGCCGCTTCGGCATCGCCATGTCGGCACTGTTTGCTGTCGTCACTACCGCCGCGTCCTGCGGCGCGGTCAACGCCATGCATGACAGCTTCACGGCACTCGGCGGCTTCATCCCGATGATCAACATGCAGCTCGGCGAAGTCATCGTCGGCGGCGTTGGCGCCGGCTTCTACGGCATCCTGATGTTCATCGTCGTTGCGGTCTTCGTTGCCGGGCTGATGGTTGGCCGCACGCCGGAATATCTCGGCAAGAAGATCGAAGCCAAGGAAGTCAAGATGGCGATGCTGGCCATCCTCAGCCTGCCGCTGGCGATGCTGATCTTCACGGCCATTGCCGTGGTGCTGCCAAGCGCCGTGGCATCGATCGCCAATGCCGGCCCGCACGGCTTCTCTGAGGTTCTCTACGCCTATACCTCGGCGGCGGCGAACAATGGCTCGGCCTTTGGCGGCCTCAGTGGCAACACGCCCTGGTACAATATAACGCTCGGTATCGGCATGCTGATGGGACGCTTCCTGGTCATCATTCCGGCGCTGGCCATTGCCGGCTCGCTGGTGGCCAAGAAGACGGTCCCGGCCTCAGCCGGCACCTTCCCGACCGATGGCCCGCTGTTCGTCGGCCTGCTGGTCGGCGTCATCCTGATCGTCGTCGGCCTGACCTTCTTCCCGGCGCTGGCAATCGGACCGATCGTCGAACATTTGGCGATGATCCATGGGCAGACCTTCTGAAACCGCCCCGCCTTGGATAGAAGTCATGTCCTGGTTCAGCAACATGCGTCGCAAGGCTCGGCCCTGAGCCGACAATGAGGGGGAGGCAACTCCCCCTCCCTTCCCGACCATATCCACGTTCCTGGGCATTGCGGCGGTCATGATCGTGATCTGGCTGCTGGTCTACGGGCCACCCTTTTCGGCATCCGATCGATCGGTGCCATCCAACAACAGCGAAGCCGGAGCTCCAAAATGAGCCACTCAAAATCTGCGAGCATCATGGATGCTAGCATCCTCTTGCCCGCCATCGGCGGGGCCTTCAAGAAATTGAACCCGCGCACCCTGATCAGGAATCCGGTGATGTTCGTCGTCGCCGTTGTCTCGGCGCTCACGACCGTCCTGTTCGTCAGGGATCTGATCACCGGCGGCGGCGATTTCAAATTCACGCTGCAGATCATCATCTGGCTGTGGTTCACCGTGCTGTTTGCCAACTTCGCCGAAGCCGTCGCCGAAGGCCGTGGCAAGGCGCAGGCGGATTCGCTGCGCAAGGCGCGCACCGAGACCCAGGCCAAGCTTTTGACCGGTGAAGACCGCACGAAATACAAGCTGGTGCCCGGCACCAGCCTCAAGGTCGGCGATGCCGTGCTGGTCGAGGCCGGTGACATCATCCCGTCCGACGGCGAGGTGATCGAAGGCGTCGCTTCGGTCAATGAGGCGGCGATCACGGGCGAATCCGCGCCAGTCATCCGCGAATCCGGCGGCGATCGTTCGGCGGTCACGGGCGGCACGCAGGTGCTGTCCGACTGGATCCGCGTGCGCATCACCGCGGCCTCCGGCCATACCTTCCTCGACCGCATGATCTCGCTGGTCGAAGGCGCCGAGCGCCAGAAGACGCCGAACGAGATCGCGCTCAACATCCTGCTCGTCGGCATGACGCTGATCTTCGTGCTGGCCACGGCGACGATCCCGAGCTTTGCCTCCTATTCGGGTGGCTACATCTCGGTGACCGTGCTGGTCGCGCTGTTCGTGACCCTGATCCCGACGACGATCGGCGCCCTGCTGTCGGCCATCGGCATCGCCGGCATGGACCGCCTTGTGCGCTTCAACGTGCTGGCCATGTCCGGCCGCGCCGTCGAGGCGGCCGGCGACGTCGACACGCTGCTGCTCGACAAGACCGGCACGATCACGCTCGGCAATCGCCAGGCGACGCAGTTTCGCCCGGTCAAAGGCGTCACCGAGCAGGAACTGGCCGACGCGGCCCAGCTCGCCTCGCTCGCCGACGAGACGCCCGAAGGCCGCTCGATCGTCGTGCTCGCCAAGGAAAAGTACGCCATCCGCGCCCGCGACATGGCGACGTTGCACGCCACTTTCGTGCCCTTCACCGCGCAAACCCGCATGAGCGGCGTCGACATCGATGGTTCGTCGGTCCGCAAGGGCGCCGTCGATTCGGTTCTTGCCCATGTCAACCAGTCGACATCAGCCTCTCATGGCACGCGCCCAAGCAGCGAATCCGTCCGCGATCTGCAGGCCATCGCCGACGAGATCGCCAAGTCGGGCGGCACGCCGCTGGCGGTCGAACGCGACGGGCGCCTGCTCGGCGTCGTCCACCTCAAGGACATCGTCAAGGGCGGTATCAGCGAACGCTTCACCGAACTGCGCCGCATGGGCATCCGCACGGTGATGATCACCGGCGACAATCCGATGACGGCCGCGGCGATTGCCGCGGAAGCCGGCGTCGACGACTTCCTCGCCCAGGCGACACCCGAGGACAAGCTGAAGCTGATCCGCGACGAGCAGGCCAAGGGCAAGCTGGTTGCCATGTGCGGCGACGGCACCAACGATGCGCCGGCCCTGGCCCAGGCCGATGTCGGCGTCGCCATGAACACCGGCACGGTGGCCGCGCGCGAGGCCGGCAACATGATCGATCTCGACAGCGATCCGACCAAGCTGATCGAGATCGTCGAAATCGGCAAGGCGTTGCTGATGACGCGCGGTTCGCTGACCACCTTCTCGATCGCCAACGACGTCGCCAAGTATTTCGCCATCATTCCGGCGATGTTCGCCGTCTTCTACGTCGCGCCGGGACAGACGACCGGCCCGCTGCAGGCGCTCAACATCATGCATCTGGCGACGCCGCAGAGCGCCATCCTGTCGGCCATCATCTTCAACGCGCTGATCATCATCGCGCTGATCCCGCTGTCGCTGAGAGGCGTCAAATATCGTGCCATCGGCGCCGGCGCGCTGCTCCGCCGCAACCTGCTCGTCTACGGCCTCGGCGGCATCATCGTCCCCTTCGTCGGCATCAAGGCGATCGACATGATCGTCACCGCCCTCGGCCTCGCTTAAGGAATACGTCCATGCTCACCCAGATAAGACCCGCGATCATCATGATCGTCTTCTTCACGGTGCTGACCGGCCTGACCTATCCGATCGGCATGACCGGCATCGCCCAGGCGCTGTTCCCGCGCCAGGCCAATGGCAGCCTGATCGAGAAGGACGGCAAGGTGATCGGCTCCGAACTGATCGGCCAGGGCTTTGCCAGCGATCGTTACTTCCACGGCCGCCCCTCGGCCGCCGGCGACGGCTACAACGCCGCCGCCTCGAGCGGCAGCAACCTCGGCCCGACCAATCCCAAGCTGATCGATCGCATCAAGGGCGACGCGGAAAAGCTGAAGGCGGAGAATCCGAACCAGCCCGTGCCGATGGACCTGGTGACGACGTCCGGCAGCGGCCTCGATCCGCATATCAGCCCCGAAGCGGCCTACTTCCAGGTCGCCCGGGTGGCCAAGGCCAGGGGCGTCGACGAAGCCAAGGTCAAGGCGCTTGTCGACAGCCAGGTCGAGGGCAGGGAGCTCGGTTTCATGGGAGAACCAGTGGTCAACGTGCTTGGTCTCAACCTTGCGCTGGACGGCGCGAAATAGTGAATGGTGAGGTCCGGGGATCGACAGTATCCCCGGCGCCATCCATGATCGATCCTGATGCCGGACGACAGCCGCAACGAAACCAGACCTTCTCCCGACGCGCTGCTTGATCATGCCGAGCGGGAGGCACGCGGCCGCCTGAGAATATTCCTGGGTGCGGCACCCGGCGTCGGCAAGACCTACGAGATGCTGATGTCGGGTCGCGCCAGGCTGGCCGACGGCGTCGACGTGGTGATCGGCGTCGTCGAAACGCATGGCCGCAAGGAAACACTGGCCCTGGTCGAGGGCTACGAGGTCATTGCCCGCCGCAAGGTCGACTACAAGGGGCGCATCCTCGACGAGATGGATATCGACGCCATCCTCGCCCGGCGCCCGGCGCTGGTTCTCGTCGACGAACTCGCCCACACCAACGCGCCCGGCAGCCGCCACCCCAAGCGCTACCTCGATGTCCAGGAAATCCTGACGCAAGGCATCGACGTCTACACGACGCTCAACATCCAGCATGTCGAAAGCCTGAACGATGTCGTCGCCCAGATCACCAAGGTCAGGGTCCGCGAGACGGTTCCCGATTCCATCATCGACCAGGCCGATGATGTCGAAATCATCGATCTCACCCCCGACGACCTGATCAAGCGGCTCGAGGAGGGCAAGGTCTATTTCCCCAACACCGCCCAACGCGCCATCGAGAACTATTTCTCGCCGGGCAATCTGACGGCGCTGAGGGAACTGGCGCTGCGCCGCACCGCCCAGCGCGTCGACGACCAGTTGCTGATCCATATGCAGGCCCACGCCATTCCTGGACCGTGGGCAGCAGGCGAAAGGGTCCTCGTCTGCCTCGACGCGCGCCTGGGAGGATCGGCTCGCGTCCGCTATGCACGCAGGCTGGCCGATCGGCTCCGTGCTCCCTGGACGGCGCTGCATGTCGACAGCCCTCGCTTGGCCAGCATGCCCGAGGAGGACAAGGACCGGCTCGCAACCAACCTGCGCCTCGCCCAACAACTTGGTGCCGAGGTGACGACGATTCCGGGTCAGAATGTGGCGCAGGACATTGTGCGCTATGCGACGGCGAACAATTTCACCCATATCGTGGTCGGCAGGCCGACCCGATCGCGCTGGCGCGAATTGATCGAAGGCTCGCTCACCTATGATCTCATCCGCAATGCCGGCGACATCAGCGTCCATGTCATTTCGGGAAATGAACGCAACACCGAGGCGACGTCGAGGAGCGTCAAGACGGCGGACGAGCAGAGGCAGTTCCAGATAGGGCCCTATCTGCTGTCCACGGCCTATGTCGTGGGTTCGCTCGCCTTCAGCGCGGTCCTCGACCAGTTTCTCGACGTCCGCAATCTCGCCATCATCTTTCTCATCGCGGTGCTGGCATCGGCGGTCACCGGCGGACTGTGGCCGGCTCTGTACGCCTGTCTCGTCAGCGCCCTTGCCTTCAACTATTTCTTCCTGGAGCCGCGCTACACGCTGACCATCCGGGATCCGGAGAGCATTGTTGCGCTTGGCGTCTTCCTGGTTGTCGCCGTCATTGCCAGCAATCTGACGGCGCGCGTGCAACGGCAGGCGGTCGCCGCCCGCTCGCGGGCGCGGGCCACCGAGGACATCTACCTCTTCTCAAAGAAGCTCGCCGGTGCCGGCACGCTCGACGACGTGCTCTGGGCCACCGCCTTCCAGATCGCCTCGATGCTGAAGCTGCGGGTGGTGCTGCTTTTGCCGGAAGACGGAACGATCACCGTCAAGGCCGGCTATCCGCCCGACGATACGCTGGCCGAGGCCGACATCGCAGCCGCCCGTTGGGCCTGGGAGCACAATCGTGCCGCGGGACGCGGCGCCGACACGCTTCCGGGCGCCAAGCGCCTCTATCTTCCCTTGCGGACCGGGCGCACGGCAATCGGTGTCATCGGCCTCGACAACGACAAGCAGGGCCCGCTGCTGACGCCCGAGCAGCAGCGCCTGCTCGATGCGCTGGCCGACCAGGCGGCGGTCGCCATCGAGCGCATCCAGCTGGTCGCAGATGTCGACCGCGCCAAGCTCGCTGCCGAGGCGGATAGGCTGCGCTCGGCACTTCTCACTTCCATCTCGCATGATCTGAAGACGCCGCTCGCCGCCATCATGGGCGCGGCCGGCACGCTGAGGGAATTCGCGCCGGCACTTCCCGAACAGGACCGGGCGGAGCTGCTGACGACGGTGCTCGACGAATCCGAGCGATTGAACCGCTTCATCGCCAATCTGCTCGACATGACCAAGATCGAGTCCGGCGCGATGGAGCCGAACTATGCTTTCCACTATGTCGGCGACATCGTCGGTTCCGCCCTGCAGAGAGCCAGGAAAATCATCGCCGAGCACAAGACCGAGATAGACATCCCCTCGGATCTGCCGATGTTGAAGGTCGACCCCGTCCTGTTCGAGCAGGCGCTGTTCAATCTCCTCGACAATGCGGCGAAATACGCGCCGCCCGGCTCGACGATCCGCGTGCAGGGCTGGACCGACAATGGTTCCGTCATCCTGCAGATCATGGATGAGGGGCCGGGCATCCCCTCCGGCGATTTGGAACGGATTTTCGACACGTTCTACCGGGTGCGCAAGCGCGACCAGGTTCGTGCCGGCACCGGGCTCGGGCTGTCGATCTGCCGCGGCTTCATCGAGGCGATGGGGGGCACGATCACGGCGGCAAACCGAACCGACCGTTCGGGCGCGGTTTTCACCATCAAGATGCCGAAGCCGGCGAACCCGCCCGAGCTCGACGCCTCGAATGCGGACGACGATGTGGGTGACTTGGCATGACAAACTCGAACGTCAGGATACTGGTTGTCGATGACGAGCCGCCAATCCGCAAGCTGCTGCGCGTAGGCCTCGGCAGCCAGGGCTATGCGATCAGCGAGGCGCCAAACGCCAGGGTGGCGATCGAACTGATGGAGGCCGAGAAACCGGATCTCGTCCTGCTCGACCTCGGCCTGCCCGGCATGAGCGGCCATGAGCTGTTGCGCAAATGGCGCGACGACGGCCTCGACATTCCGGTGGTCATCCTTTCCAGCCGCACCGACGAGGCCGGTATCGTCCAGGCTCTGGAACTCGGCGCCGATGACTATGTCACCAAGCCATTCGGCATGAACGAGCTGGTAGCGCGCATCCGCGTGGCGCTGCGCCACAAGTTCCAGCAGCAGGGTGAAACGCCGGTGTTCCACACTGGCGACCTGTCCGTCGATCTGGTCAAACGCATCGTCAAGGTCGAAGGCAAGGACGTAAAGCTGTCGCCGAAGGAATACGACATCCTGCGCATCCTGGTGCAGCACGCCGGCAAGGTGCTGACCCATCATTTCCTTTTGAAGCAGGTCTGGGGCGATTCGACCGACGTGCAGTATCTCAGGGTCTACGTCCGGCAGCTCAGGCAGAAGATCGAGAAGATCCCCGACCAGCCGCGCTACATCACCACCGAGACCGGTGTCGGCTACCGCCTGCGCGAGGTCGAATAGAGCGAGGGGCCATTCGACCTCTCGGGATCGCGCTCTATCTCTTCGTTTTAACGCAATGCCCTCAGGGAAGGCGCTACGCGCTTTTCCCCGTTTCACACTTTTCCTGGAATTGCTTTAACCAACAGCTTCCTGCAGACGGTTTGCCGTTGACGATGTCCGCAAGGCAGCCAGGCAGCCGACAATGCCGAGCGGCACGAAGGCGAGGAACAGCCAGGACGCGACATTCGCCGCCGCGTCATGGTTCAAACCTTGCGAAAAGCCACTGGCATTGGCGACGATGCCGGCAAGTGCTGCACCCACGGCATAGCCGATGCGCTGCATGGTCGGCACCGCCGCCGAGGCGATGGTCTGCTCGCCCTCCGGAGCGGAGGCGACGATGACGCGCGTCAGGAACGGCCAGGCGATGCCGAAGCCGCCGCCCTGCAGCAGGGCGCAAAGCAGGATCAGCGGAATGGAGCCCAGCGGTATCGTGTAGGCAAAGCCGGCGATGCCTGCCGCGATCATCACCGCGCCGCCAACGATGATCAGCCGCTCGCGTTGCGGTGGCGCATTGGCGACGAGGATCGACAGGATCGACCAGGCGATCGATTCGGCGGCGATGATGTAGCCGGTGGTGAGCAGCGGAATGTTGTGCAGGCTGGTCAGGATCAGCGGCCCGTAGACGCCGAAAGAACAGGTCGCCACTGAAAAGGCGGCGACCATGGTCATGCCGGCGCCGACCGGTGTGCGCCACGAGAATAGCCGCGCCGGAAAAAGCCGGGAGCGCGGCTTCAGCGCGTCGATGGAGAAGAACAGCACCAGGCCGATGAGGCCGAGGACCATCAGCAGCGACGAGCGCAGCAAGGCGATATCGACGCCGGCCGAGGCGATCAGCACCACGGCGACGGCAAGGCAGCCAAGTGCTGCGAACGGGAAGGGCGGTGCCTTGCCGGTGCTTGTCCTGGGTTTCGTCGCCTCCGGCGTGTTGAGCACGATGAAACTTGCCAGCGCCATGGCGGTGCCGCCGAAGGTGAAGATGCCGAAGGCCCAGCGCCATGACAAAAGCTCGGTCATGATTGCACCGAGCATCGGGCCGCTGAACGCGGCAACGCCCCAGATCGCCGACATGATGCCGAAAAGCTGCGGCCAGATGGCGCGCGAGAACAGCCGCTCGACCGAGACGAAGGCCAGCGACACCAGCGCGCCGCCGCCAAGCCCTTCGATCAGGCGGCCGGCAAGGAACAATTGCATGGAAGGCGAGGTGGCGCAGATCAGCGCCCCGGCGGCATAGAGGAGGGCGGCGACCACCATGTTGGTGCGCAGCGGGACATAGCTCACCAGCCGCCCGGCCGCCGCGCCGGCGACGATGGCGCCGAGCTCATAGATGGCCAGCGACCAGCCGACGAGCTGCACGCCGGCCAGTTCGCCGACCATGGCCGGCATCACCGTTGCCACCATCGTCTCGTTGGTGGCGTGCAGCAGGATGCCGAGGCTGATGAAGCAGAAACGCGCCAGGTCGCCGCTCGCCCATAAAGCGCGCCAGTCGACCCTGCTTGTGCTGATTTCGGTCATTTCCACCCCTGCCTTCCATATGCCTGCGCATGGCGCCAGAAGCCAGTATGGGTTTCCGGCAGGACCATGCGCAGGCAGGAGCGTGCGTCGCGCGCCGTATCAAGGGCGCTGCTCCAGTCGGGGCAGGCTTCTAAGACCTCAACCGGGGTTGAGCTCAAGCGAAATTTTTCGGAACATTTACGGCAGGCGACCGGGGGTCAATTCTCGGTGCTGCGCAACTGGAACTGGCTGACGCCGATGGCGAGGTTGATGCCGGTCTGCGTCTGCAGGCTGAGTGGCTGCAAGGTGAAGGCCTGCGAGGAGCCTCCGACCAGCAGATTGGCACCGGCGCCGACGGCTGCCGTCACCTCCGCGCTGGCGCCGAGATAGTCTCCGGCCAGCGCGCCTGGCGCGTAGATGTTCTTCAGCGGTGTCAGCACCAGCCATTGCATCACTGTCTGCTTCGTGGTGCCGATGTCGAGGCCGTATTTGTTGACGGCGCCGAAATAGGCTTCCGGTGCAAAGGTCTTGTCGGCGGGGTTGAAGGTGCAGCTCAAGTCCTTGCTCGAGCCGAAGATGAAACCGGTGCCGCCGCCGATGGCGCAATCCAGCACACCGAGTTCGATGCCCTTGTCCTGTGCATGCGCCGTCCCGGCAAGCGCGGTGGCGAATATGGCAGCAGCGATGGCTGTCTTTGGCATGCGGTCCCCCAGCGGTTCGGAACCGCTCTATCTTTTTGTTTTGACGCAATTCCCTAAGGGAATTGCTCTAAAAATCAAACGGCGCAGAACCATCCTATCTGGTTCCGCGCCGCAGGTAGAGGGGTCGTGGAGCGCATGGCTCCCTGCACTCACTTGAGCGAGTGGATCAGCTCGAGCGAGGTCACCGCCAAGGCGAGGTTGACGCCGGTCTGTGCCTGCACGCTGAGCGGCTCCAGCATGAAGGCGCTGTTGAAGCCACCAACCAGCAGGTTGGCGCCGCCGCCGGTCACCACGCTGGCCTCGGCGTTAACGCCGTAGTAGCTGCCGGCGAGATCGCCCGCGTCACGGTCGCGTGTTGCCGCCAGCACGGCCCAGGCGAGCTGGCCCTGATGCGTCTGGCCGACATCGACGCCGATCTTGGAGATGACGCCGGTGTAAATCTCCGACGGTCCGTGATGGTAGGGGCGGAAGACACAGGACACGCCCTTGTTGGAGGCGACGATGTAAGCGGTGCCGCCGTCAATGGTGCAGTCGAGCGTTCCGAGCTGCAGTTTGCCAGCGCTGGCAGGGGCGGCCGCGAACACCGTCGTGGCGAGGGCAGCGGCGCAGGCGAGTTTCTTGATCATGGGAGGGTCCTTTCGCAAATTGCTTGGAATAACGGCTTGGGTGGCCAGACCGTTCCGCCGAAAACTTGGCGCGAACAAGGCACGGGTCAGCACCTTGCTGCCGGGGTTAACGCGCGGTTGCCGGATTGACGGCTTTGCGGCGCCGCCCGCTCTTTCGGCCAGCGCTTTGATACGCGCCTAAGTCGCACCGCTGACGCGGGCGAGGCCATCCTTGGCCGGCTGGTAAGTCGGATCAAGATGCACGGCTTCGCGGTAGGATTTCCCGGCCTTGACCTTGTCGCCGCGCCGCTCGTAGATCAGCGCCTGATTGGCCCAGGCCTCGGCGTTCTTGCCGTCGAGCTTGATCGCCATGTTGAAGTCGGCAAAGGCGTTGTCTTCGTCGTTCGTGGCCAGATAGGAAAGCCCGCGGCCGTTGTAGGGCTCGGCGGCGTCCGGCGCCAGCGAGATGGCGGTCGAGAAATCCTCGATGGCGAACTTGTGCTGGCCCTGGCTCTGATAGATCAGACCGCGATTGTGGTAGGCGCGCGCATCGGTCGTGTCGAGCTGGATTGCCTTCTGGAAGTCGTTGAAGGCGTCCTGTGTGCGACCCGCCTTGCGGTAGAGGTTGCCGCGGCCGATATAGGCGGCGTCATAATTGCCGTTGATCTGGATCGAATGGTTGTAGTCGTCGAGCGCAGCCTTCTGATTGCCGAGGAAGCGCTGAATGAGCGCGCGGTTCGAATAAGCCTGGAAGAAATTCGGGTTGAGCTGGATGGCGGTGTCGAAATCCTTGAGAGCCGCCTGGTACTGGCCGCCCCGGCCATAGGCGGAGCCGCGCACATTGTAGCCTTCGGGATCCTGGGGATTGCGCTGGATCACCGCCGACAGCGAGGAGATGTTCTCGCTCGACCCCTGCGCCTTGTCGATGTTGTTGAATTCGCCTGTAGGGCCAGCCGTCTGGCAGCCGGCAAGCGCCAGCCCGGAAAGCAGAGCTGCCGTCAGGGCAAAGCCGCGCAATGGGGTTCTGCGCTCCACGCTGATTGCGTTCATGTCTGCCCTGTCCTCGCTTTAGCCGCGTCGATCGGTCCGAGTCCCCCCTCCGGGCCGGGTCGTAGTTTTCGTAAAGTGTTAGAGCGTCCTTTGTGCGTCCGTGTGGACGCCTGTCGCCCTAAACAAAAAGGTGGCGGCGATTCCGCATCGCGCCACCTCTAGTATCCTTCGAAAAGGACGAAAAATTGGCGTTAGAACCGCGGCGGACGCGGAGCACCACCTGCACCGCCGGCGGCGCCAGCAGCAACCGGACGCGGCGTCATCGGCAGCAGGCCTTCGCGCTGAGCGCGCTTGCGGGCCAGCTTGCGGGCGCGCCGCACGGCTTCGGCCTTTTCACGGGCGCGCTTCTCGGAAGGCTTCTCGTAATGTCCGCGCATCTTCATTTCGCGGAAAATGCCTTCGCGCTGCATCTTCTTCTTGAGCGCGCGAAGCGCCTGATCAACGTTATTGTCGCGGACGAGTACCTGCACGGGCAATCCTGTCTTTCGGGTTTGATATCAACAGGCAAGCGGCCATAGCCACAAGCCTCCGCGGCGATCTACACCACGAATTGTGGCGGCTGATAGCAGAATCAGGCCGCGCTGTCCACAGCCGAAATGAACATCAGCGGCCAAACCGCAGCCGGTTTGCTGCTGGATAGGGAGCCGACTACGCCGTAGCGAGGTGAAGCCGCTCGAAATCCGCGAAGAACTCGCCATAGTCGCAGGTGATCTCCTCGCCGGCCGCGATGTCGCGGGTCGCGGTCGCGCCGCCATACCGCGAAAAGTCCGTATTCGGCCGTTCGGCGTGATTCATGAAGCGCCCATTGTCGACCTCATAGACCATGAAACCGGGACGATCCGGGCTTGGATAGGCATAGCGGTCGAGCAATTCCCTGAGATGCGGCGGTGCTGCCTCGTATTTCTGCAACGGAATCAACCGGTCGAAATCCGGATCGAGCCGCCAGATCGAGGCGCCTTTCCTGATCGGCTCGGCGGCGAACACGCCGACCCCTTCGATTGCGCTCGCAGCCACATAGGTTCTGATCAGCATCATGGTTCGAGGACCCGTTTCGACAGGAAACGGCATCGCCAAATCGCACAGAAAAAGCAAGACCGGCCGCCCAGGTTTGCGGCAATGAACATGCATCCTGGCGGCGAAAAGCCTTCACGTCCGGTTGATCGACACGCCGCCATCGGCAAACAGCGCGGCTCCGGTGGTGAAGCTCGAAGCGTCGGAGGCGAGGTAGAGCGCCGAGCGGGCGATCTCTTCCGGTACCGCGACACGCTTCAGGGCATGCAGGTTTTCGACGAAAGCCCGCGATTCAGGGGTCTTGAAGGTTGCCGCCGGTGTGTCGGTCCCGCCGGGCAGCAGCGCGTTGACCCGCACGCCTTTCGGGCCATATTCAGCCGCCAGCACCTGCGTCAACCCGATCAGGCCGGCCTTGCTTGCAGCATAGCTGGTCATGCCGGGCATGCCGACGGTGTTACCGACGAAGGTGGAGGTGAAGATCAGCGAACCACCGCCGCGCTCGACCATTGCCGGCACCTGGTATTTCGCGCCGAGAAAGGCGCTGGTAAGGTTGGTGTCGAGCGTCTGGCGCCATCCCTCCAGTGACAGGTCCGAAATCGGCCCCATCTGGCCGACGGCGCCTGCATTGTTGAAGGCGATGTCGAGCCCGCCGAATTTTTCGACAGCCAGATCGACAAGGGCTTTCGCATAGGCTTCGTCGCGGACGTCGCCGGCAAGCGCGACGGCCGTGCCGTCGGCGTCGGATATCTCGGCCACCAGCGTATCAAGCTCGGCCTGGCGGCGGGCGGCGACGATGACCTTGGCGCCTTCCTCGGCGAAGAGTTTTGCGGTGGCGCGACCGATGCCGGAACTGGCGCCGGTGACGATGGCGATCTTGTTGGCAAGTGCGAGCATGGCTGTCGTCCTTCTGTCGGTCCTGTCTGGCCGACTGGTGCCGGCAACGAGGTCCGTTGATCGCAGGCCACGCCTTCCGGCGACACCCGATACCTGCGCAGTTGGATCTTGCTGACGATGGACGGAAGCCAGCCGCTCGCGAAAGGCGAGGCCGGTTGGGCGGACTATTGCTTCAGCAACCAGCTGAGGCGATCGAGCGAGAATGCGTAGCTGATGGCGATGAGCAGGGCGACGATGACGCCCGTGGTCGTGTAACCGGCCAGGTAGAACCCAGCCGCACCGCCGAACAGGATGACCAGTTCCAGCACCAGCCGCACCGCGCCCGGTACCGGCACGGGGGTACGGCCCGACCGGCTTGGATCGTTGAGTACGGCGAAGGTTCCCCACAGGACAGCCGCAATGAGCGGCAGGGCCAGAGCCAGGATCCAGCGCCACCATCCGTCGGAGAGCCCCCATCCCGCCAGACCGAGGCCGAGCAAGGCGGCAAGCTCCAGCAGGAAGCGCAACGTCAAATTCCACCAGGCGTTGCCCATGATCGTCCTCCTTGAGTCCCGCGCCAGGCAATGTGACCGAAGACAGCCACGGCAGCCAGATCGCATGCGTCTTTTTCGCGCGGCGCAAAACGGCAAGCGCCGTCGCAAACAGCGCAAGGGTGGAAGCTGCGTTTCGCTAGTGATACACCTCGCGCGCCGGGGCCGAGTGAACGCCCTGCCGCCATTTGCGAGGCTGGAACGTTGAAGAAATATTCGGTATTCGCCATCGCCCGCGAGGCTATGCGCGGCCATAAGGGCTGGGAGGAGCAATGGTCCTCGCCTGAGCCGAAGAAGGAATACGACGTCATCATCGTCGGCGCCGGCGGCCATGGCCTGGCCACCGCCTATTATCTCGCCACGGTGCACGGCATCACCAATGTCGCGGTGCTGGAAAAGGGCTGGCTCGGCGGTGGCAACACCGGCCGCAACACCACCATCATCCGCTCCAACTATCTCTATGACGAGAGCGCCGGCATCTACGACCATGCGCTGAAGCTGTGGGATGGGCTGAGCCAGGAACTCAACTACAACGTCATGTATTCGGCGCGCGGCGTTATGATGCTGGCCCACAATGTGCACGACATCCAGGTGCTGAAGCGCCATGTCCACGCCAACCGGCTGAACGGCATCGACAATGAATGGCTGACGCCGGAGCAGGCGAAGGAATTCTGCCCGCCGCTCAACATCTCGAAAGATGCGCGCTATCCGGTGGTCGGAGCTGCCCTGCAGCGCCGCGGCGGCACAGCGCGCCACGATGCCGTGGCATGGGGCTATGCGCGCGGCGCCTCGGCGCGCGGTGTCCACATCATACAGAATTGCGAGGTCACCGGCGTCAAGCGCGCGGCCAATGGCGCGGTCATGGGCGTTGACACGACGCGCGGCTTCATCGGCGCCAAGAAGGTCGGTGTCGTCGCCGCCGGCCATTCCTCCGTCATCATGAACATGGCCGGCGTGCGCATGCCGCTGGAGAGCTACCCGTTGCAGGCGCTGGTGTCGGAGCCGGTCAAGCCGGTGGTGCCCTGCGTGGTGATGTCGAACACGGTGCACGCCTATATCTCGCAGTCCGACAAGGGCGAGCTGGTGATCGGCGCCGGCACCGACCAGTATGTCTCCTATTCGCAGACCGGCGGCCTGCACATCCTGCAGCACACGCTCGACGCCATCTGCGAGATGTTCCCGATCTTCACGCGCATGAAGATGCTGCGCTCATGGGGCGGCATCGTCGACGTCACGCCGGACCGCTCGCCGATCCTGGCCAAGACGCCGGTGCCCGGCCTCTATGTCAATTGCGGCTGGGGCACGGGCGGCTTCAAGGCGACGCCGGGCTCAGGCCATGTCTTTGCCCACACCATCGCCAAGGACGATCCGCATCCGATCAACGCGCCCTTCACCATCGAGCGCTTCCGCACCGGCCGACTCATCGACGAGGCGGCAGCGGCGGCGGTGGCGCACTGATGATGGCGCAGATGGCTGTCGCCATGCCGCTGATGCTGGCGGGGGAACAGGGCATGTTCCATTTTCCGTCGGCGGACGAAGTGCGCACGCAGCCGATCAGCCGCGCCGGGAACGAGGCCGGATGGCCGTTTTCCGTCGACGACGGCGTGCTGGCCTGCGTTTGGAGCGGCGGCCAGAAGGTGGTGATGTTCCTGGAGAACAGGCCTTCCGATCTTGACGAGGACGACACATTCGAGCCGCGCCGCGTCATCGTCACGACCGATCCGATGCAACTCACCATCGGCAACATGGCGTATCGCGACCTGTTTCGCCCGGCCGCAAGCGTGGAGGAGCGCATTCGGCTCGTCGCGCCCTTTGCGGCCATGGGCCAGAGGCTTTGCGACCAACCCGCCGGCGCTCACGTCGGCCACGGCGAATTGTAGGAACGAACACAAATGCTTCTCATCCGCTGCCCCTATTGCGAGGAAGAGCGCCCGGAGCTCGAGTTCCGCAATGCCGGCGAGGCGCATATCGCGCGCTCGGCCAACATATCAGGCGAGAGCGACGACGATTTCGAGAAGTTCTTCTTCATCCGCTCGAATCCCAAGGGCATCATCTATGAGCGCTGGCGGCACATGCATGGCTGCGCCCGCTTCTTCAATGCAGTGCGTGACACCGTCACCGACAAGTTCATCATGACCTACAAGGCCGGCGAGCCAAAGCCGTCGAAGCTGCCTGGAGTTGCCAAATGAGCGGCGCGTTCCGCATTCCCAGCGCCGGCCGCCTCAAACAGGCGAAGACCGCGCGGTTCAGCTTCGATGGCCAGTCCTACGCCGGCATCGAGGGCGATACGCTGGCCTCGGCGCTGCTCGCCAATGGCGTCCATCTCGTCGGCCGCTCGTTCAAGTATCACCGTCCGCGCGGCATCCTGTCGGCGGGCGCGGAAGAGCCGAACGCGCTGGTTGAGATCAAGCGCGACGCAGCGCGCAAGACGCCGAATGTGCGGGCCACCGTGCAGGAGCTCTATGACGGGCTTGCCGCGCAGTCGCAGAACCGCTGGCCGTCGCTGTCCTTCGATGTCGGCGCGGTCAACGACCTGGCGTCGCCGCTGTTTTCGGCCGGCTTCTACTACAAGACCTTCATGTGGCCGAAGGCGGCGTGGAAGAGCCTCTACGAGCCGAAGATCCGGGCGGCGGCCGGCCTCGGGGTTTCCCCGGACCAGCCGGATCCCGATCACTATTCGTCGCGCTATGCGCATTGCGACGTGCTGGTGCTCGGCGGCGGCGCGGCCGGCATCGCGGCAGCACTTGCCGCAGCCGAGACCGGCGTGCGCGTGATCCTTGCCGACGAGCAGGCCGAGTTCGGCGGCAGCCTGCGTTTCGAGACCGGCGCCAGGATCGACGGCCAGGACGGCTTTGCCTGGGCGCAGGCAGCGATTGCCAGGCTCCAGGGCATGGACAATGTCCGCGTGCTCTCGCGCACGACAGCTTTCGGCTATTACGCGCAGAATTTCGTCGGGCTGGTCGAGCGCATCAGCGATCATCTCTCAGCCCCCGGCCACGACCTGCCGCGCGAGCGGCTGTGGCAGGTGAGGGCCAAGCGCGTGGTTCTGGCTTCCGGCGCCATCGAGCGCCACATGGTGTTCGCCGACAACGACCGGCCGGGGATCATGTTGGCCGGTGCGGCGCGGACCTATCTCAACCACTATGGCGTCGCGGTCGGCAAGAATGTCGGCGTCTACACCGCTAATGATTCCGCCTATGCGGCGGCGATCGACCTGAAGAAGGCGGGCGTCAACGTGGCGGCGATCGTCGACCTGCGCGACCATCCGACCGGGCCGGTGATCGATGAGGCGAGGGCGCTCGGCATCGAGGTCAATTTCGGCCGCGCGGTGATCCGCGCCGGCGGCAAATTGCGGGTGTCGTCGATGACCGTGCAGCCGAAGAATGGCGGTGGCGAACGCACCATCCCGGTCGATGCGATCCTGATGTCGGCCGGCTGGACGCCGTCGGTGCACCTGTTCTCGCAGTCGCGCGGCAAGGTCGCCTTCAACGACGAGACCAAGCGCTTCGTGCCGGGCACCTATGCGCAGGACTGTGCCTCGGTCGGCGCCTGCAACGGCACGGACGGGCTGTCGGCGACGATCGACGAGGCTTATGCGGCGGGCGAGAAGGCAGCGAAAGATGCCGATGCGAAAACCGCCAAGGGCAACAAGCCCAAGGTCGACGCCTCGGAGAGCTGGTCGCGCGGCATGCTGGGTGCGGCCCCCGGCGCCGGGCCGGACACGACGGTGAAAGCCTTTGTCGATTTCCAGAACGACGTCACCGCCAAGGATATCCGCCAGGCGGTGCATGAGGGCATGCGCTCGATCGAGCACGTCAAGCGCTTCACCACCAACGGCATGGCGACCGACCAGGGCAAGACCTCCAACATGCACGGCCTGGCGATCGCCGCCGAGACGCTTGGCAAGCCGATCCCGGAAGTCGGCCTGACCACGTTCCGGGCGCCCTATACGCCTGTGACGTTCGGCGCGATTGTCAGCCACGCGCGCGGTCCGCTGTTCGATCCGACGCGCAAGACGGCTATTCATCGCTGGGCCGAAGCCCAAGGTGCCGTGTTCGAGGATGTCGGGCAGTGGAAGCGCGCCTGGTATTTCCCCAAGGCCGGCGACGACATGCACGCTGCGGTCGACCGCGAATGCGTCGCGGTGCGCAAGACGGCCGGGCTGTTCGATGCCTCGACGCTCGGCAAGATCGAAGTGGTCGGGCCGGATGCGGCCAAGTTCATGGAACTGCTCTACACCAATCCGTGGGAGAAGCTGGAGCCGGGCCGCTGCCGCTATGGCATCATGCTACGCGAGGACGGTTTCATCTATGACGACGGCGTCGTCGGCCGGCTGGCGCCCGACCGCTTCCATGTGACGACGACAACCGGCGGCGCGCCGCGCGTCATGAACCACATGGAGGATTACCTCCAGACCGAGTTCCCGCATCTCAATGTCTGGCTGACCTCGATCACCGAACAATGGGCGGTCATCGCCGTGCAAGGACCGAAGTCGCGCGACATCATCGCGCCGCTGGTCGAAGGCATCGACATGTCCGACGAGGCGCTGCCGCACATGTCGGTGCGCGAAGGCAAGATCTGCGGCGTGCCGACACGGCTGTTCCGCATGTCGTTCACCGGCGAGCGTGGCTTCGAGGTCAACGTGCCGGCCGACTACGGCCAGGCCGTGTGGGAAGCGCTGTGGGCCGAGGGCCAGAAGCATGGTGCGGCGGCCTACGGCACCGAGGCCATGCACGTGCTGCGCGCCGAAAAGGGCTATATCATCGTCGGCCAGGATACCGACGGCACGGTGACACCGAACGATGCCGGTCTCGACTGGGCGGTCGGCAAGAAGAAGGCCGACTTCGTCGGCATCCGCGGCATGGCGCGGCCGGACCTGGTCGCCAAGGGCCGCAAGCAGCTGGTCGGTCTCAAGACCAAGGACCCGAAGGTGGTGCTGGAAGAAGGCGCGCAGATCGTCGAGGATCCGAAGCAGGCGATCCCGATGAAGATGATCGGCCACGTCACCTCGAGCTACTGGTCGGAAAATTGCGGCCGCTCGATTGCGCTGGCATTGGTCGCCGGCGGTCGCGACCGCATGGGCGACACGCTCTACGTGCCGATGCCAAACGGGGTGATCGAAGTGGAGGTTTCCGGCATGGTGTTCTTCGACGAGACGGGAGGGCGCCTCAATGGCTAAGGCCGCTGCAAAGAAGACGGCTGCGGCCGCATCGCCTTCGGTCGAGCGTCGCCCGGCGCTGGCTGGACGCAGCACCGCCGCGACCGGCGCCAAGGTCGAGGTGCTGCCGCCGGCCGATCGCATCTCGCTGCGCGCGCCGGAGGCTTCGATTGCCGCCCTTTCCAAGGCGCTCGGTGTGACCTTGCCGAAAAAGCCAAAAACCTCGGCCACGAAGGCGGGCCGTACCGCTCTGTGGCTCGGCCCCGACGAATGGCTGGTGATCGACGAGGCTGGCAACGATCCGCTCACCGATTGCGCCGCGGTTTCTGCCTTGCATTCGGCCGTCGGCATCTCGCATCGCAACATTGCGATCGCCGTGACGGGTGCTGGGGCGGCGGCGACGATCAATGCGGGCTGCCCGCAGGACCTGTCGCTCGATGCCTTCCCGGTCGGGGCGGCCTCGCGCACCATCCTGGGCAAGGCTGAGATTGTGCTGTTGCGCAACGCCCCAGACGCCTTCCGGGTTGAATGCTGGCGTTCCTTCTCGGACTATGTCTTTACTTTCCTGTCCGAGGGATCGCGGGACGCAGCGGTCTGAACTCGGAACGTTTTGCGGGGCACGCTCGTTCTGCATCCGTACGCCGAGGGAGAATGCCGATGCCGTCGAATTCCGCGCCGAAGTCGCCGGTCAAAAAAAGCCCTGCCGTTCGCTCGCTCGAACATGAGCAACATGAAGCGTCGAGCGCCGAAGAGGAACTCGAGGAAGGCCTCGAGGACACCTTTCCGGCCAGCGATCCGGTGTCGATAACCGGAACGTCCATCTCCGGCGCTCCGGCGAAGCCGGGCAAGGCCAAGACGGTGGCCGGCCGCAAGAAGCGCACGACATAGTTTCCATCGGACCAGGCTGGATCGGGACCTTCTCAATCCCATTGGACATGCTATTTAAAGCGCTTTGGGAGACAGATATGCCGACAAAAGCCATCGTTTGGGGCGAGAATGTCCACGAGCAGACCAATGCTGCCGTGCGCGAGCTTTATCCCAAGGGCATGCATGGCACCATTGCCGCGGCGCTCATCCAGGACAAGGGTATCGAGGCGACCACCGCCACCTTGCAGGAGCCCGAGCATGGCTTGAGCGAGAAGCGCCTGGCCAGCACCGATGTCCTGCTGTGGTGGGGGCATGCCGCCCATGGCGAGGTCAAGGACGAGATTGTCGAGCGCGTACAGAAGCGGGTGTGGGAAGGCATGGGGCTGATCGTGCTCCATTCCGGCCACTACTCGAAGATTTTCAAGCGGCTGATGGGCACGCCCTGCTCGCTGAAATGGCGCGAGGCGGGCGAGCGCGAGCGCGTCTGGGCGATCAACCGCGGCCATCCGATCGCGCAAGGCATCGGCGAGTGCCTGGAGATCGGTGAGACGGAAATGTATGGCGAGCCGTTCGCGGTGCCGGAGCCGCTCGAGACGGTGTTCGTCTCCTGGTATGAAGGCGGCGAGGTGTTCCGGTCCGGGCTGACCTACCAGCGCGGCGCCGGCAGGATCTTCTACTTTTCGCCCGGCCACGAAACCTATCCGATCTATCACAATGAGGGCGTGCAGCAGGTGCTGCGCAACGCCGTGCACTGGGCGCACAACCCGGCGCCGGCATGGTCGGGCATCACCAATGCGCCGAACGTGCCGACGGATGCGGCCAAGGAGAAGATCGTCCAGAAAGGGCTGCGCCTGCATGCCGATGGTGACAAGGGCCTGAGATGATGGGGCCTGAGATCAGTTGGACCTCCTGTCGCGCCAGGCGGTTTGACCCATCAGGCGGTTCATGGTGGTTAGGTATTCGTCTTCCGAAGTCGACCAGCGCAGCCTTGCCATTTCCTCCGTATCCGGGCCGGCGAGGTAGCGCAGGCGGTGCGATGGATCGGTCGCCGCCGCATAGATCGTCACGACGACTTGATCTTCGTTGGCATCAGGGAATGGGTAGTTCATCATCGATTGCATCATGTGATCGAAGTAGGGCTTGTACGATGCCGGGACGGAAACGGCCTGTGACGCCGCCATGGTGTTGGACGTGAAACTGGTGGTGCGCATGGCTCCGGGTTCGACGAGCTTGACCAGGATGTTCTGCGATTCCAGCTCGTAGGACAGCGATTCCGAGAGGCCTTCGACGGCGTGCTTGGTTGCGGTGTACAGCGCCAGAAGCGGCACCGCCGCCAGCCCGACACCGGAGCTGATGTTGATGATCGTTCCGCCGCCATGGTTGCGCAAATGCGGAATGACCGCCTGCATGACATTCATCATGCCGAAGACATTGGTCTCGAAAACTCCACGGATCGTCTCTTTCGCGGTGGCCTCGAAGATCGAGACGACACTGACGCCGGCATTGTTGACGACAGCGTCGATACGGCCGAAGTGGGCGACGCCAGCGGCAATCGCGGCCTCGATGCTTGCGGAATCGGTGACGTCGAGAGGCAAGACAAGCATTTGGCCGGCATAGCCGGCGGCGAGACTTTGGTCCGGCTTTCGCATTGTCGCGATGACGTTCCAGCCCTGGGCGGCGAAGTATCTTGCCGCGGTCTTGCCGAGCCCGGACGAACAGCCGGTAATGAGGACGGTCTTGGTCATTCACATAACTCCATCGGGTTAGGTGAGTGATCTAGGTAAAACGATCTGCCTGATCTATAATGAAAAGTACCGATTGAATTACGGATCGTCTCATTTTGGACCCTTTGACTGACATCATCGCTCTGTTGCGTCCAAGGACACTCCTGCTCGGCAACCTTGCCGCAACCGGTGAATGGGGCATCCGCTCGCCATATCAGAGCGATCCCACCTTCTATCTGGTGACAGAAGGTGAATGCTGGTTTCAGCCTGATGACGGAGAACCGCTGCGGCTGTGCACGGGGGATTACCTCCTGGCTGCGCAGCCGTCTTCGCCGTGCTTCGTCAGCAGCCCCGGCACAATGCTCGTCCTGTCCGATGCCGCGTTCAAGGAACGCAACACGGTCGATAACGAACTCAGGGTCGGAAACGGCGTTAAGGGTGGCCCGACGACGCGCATTCTCGGCGGCCTGATCATCTGCGATCCGGCAAATGCCGACCTGCTGTTCGGCCTGCTGCCGCGCTTCACGCATATCCGTGCGGCGGAGGATGTAGGGGAAAGGCTCGGAGGCCTGATGCGGATCATCGTCGACGAAACGCATGCCGCGAGGCCGGCCAGGGACATGGTCCTGTCGCGGCTGATCGAGGTGATGCTGATCGAAACGCTGCGCCGCGAGGGTGCGCAGCGCGCCTCACAGCCACAAGGCCTGCTTGGCGGTCTTGCCGATCCGCAACTGGCCAGGTCGCTGACGCATATACATTCGGATGTCGGCAGGGCATGGACGATTGCCGAACTGGCAAAGAGTGCGGGCATGTCGCGCTCGCGATTTGCCCGGCGCTTCGTCGACGTCGTGGGGGCAGCACCCGTGGAATATCTGCTGGCATGGCGCATGGCGCTTGCCAAGGACGCGCTGCTGCACAGTCAAAAACCACTCAGCCAGATCGCTGCCGATGTGGGCTATCAATCGGCGAGTGCCTTCAGCACTGCCTTCAGCGGCAAGGTCGGCTGCGCGCCGACCCAATACGCAGCTCAAAGTCGAGGCTAGATCGTCTACTCGTGAAGTGTTTAGTCCGGTCTCAGAATGTGCTCGGCACAATCCACGGATTGATGCTGATGCCGAGCCGCGGGCCCTTGCCTTCAGCGGTGTTTTCCGTGGAGCCCTTCTTCTCGACCGAGCCGGTCGAGGCGCAATCGAGCTTCACATGGGTCCTGGTGTCGACGCAGGTCGCGGCAGGTGCCTGCTTGACCGGCTGGGTGGCGCTGGCGGCAAAGGCCGAGCCCGAAAGTGCCAGCACGGCGGCGAGGGTCAGGAGTGTCTTTTTCATCGTCAGTCTCCGTTATCGACGATTGAATTTTTTTGTACATGTACGATACGACGTACATATACGTCCGGTGATGCCGACGTTCAAGTCAGAAAACGTACATGTACGGATAAATTTTATTGAACTTTTATTGAACGCCGAAAATCGCGGCGTTCTTACACAGCCGAGCGCTCCAATTGGCCGTTGGTCGTGGTGATCAGAGCCTGTGAAGAGTGTCGCTCAGCAGTTGACTGGCGTCTCAGTCAGCGGCGGCACATTCTGTGTGCTCAGCGTGGCAAGCGTGAAGTCGCACATCCGCTTCACGAACGCCTGCGGGTCGCCGAAGGGATAGAATGGAAAGGTGATCAGCAACGAGATCGTACCGTGGCCGACCGCCCACAGCATGGTAGCGATGGCGCGCGGGTCGCCCTGCAACTTGCCGGCAGCGACACAGGCCTCGACCCTGCTGATCAGCGCGTTCATCGCCGGGTTGCTCTCTTCCATGTCCTCGTAGCTCCTGCCTTCCGGCAGTTTGGTCTTTTCGGTCATGAATACGGTGCGGTATTCGTTGGGATTGCCGAGCCCAAAGGCGGCATACTCGGTCATGACCGCCTGCAATGCCTCGATCGGATCGTCGGACGCATGCTCCTCGATGCGGCGGGCAAGCGTCTCGAAAGCATCCTCGGCCAAGGCGAACAGGATGTCCTGCTTGTCGGCGAAATAGGAATAGACCGACATCGGCGCGTAGCCGACCCGCTTAGCCAATTTGCGGATGGTCAGGCCTTCATAGCCTTCCTCCTGGACGAGCTTGTGCGCGGCCTCCACCAGTTCGGAGCGCAGTTCGGCCCTTTGTTTCTCGCGGCGTGTCTGGACGCTCGGCGGCAAGATCTCGTGCCTTTGGTTGGTTGGTACCTGGCTAAATTATATACGCTGTACGAAAACGGACAAGGGCGCGACAGGTTCCCAAGCGGCATGCATCAGATCGCGCCGATGCCACCGTCGACGGCCAGCGCATGGCCGGTCATGAAGGAGTTTGCCGGGTCGGCGGCAAACAGGATGGCGGTGGTGATTTAATCGACTTCCGCCACCCGCTTCATCGGCACGCCACGCGTCAGCTCGGCCAACGCCTCTGCTTCCGGCGCGCCGGAGGTGCGCACGAAGCTGTCGACCATCGCCGTCCTCGTGTGAGCGGGGCAGATGGCGTTGATGCGCAGGCCCTTGGTGGCGTATTCGACCGCGGCTGAGCGGGTCAAACCGATGACGCCGTGCTTGGCGGCGGCATAGACCGAAAGTTTCGGCGCGCCGGACAGGTCGGCGGCCGAGGCGATGTTGACGATGGCGCCGCCCTTGCCGGTCGCCTTGAACTGCCGCTCCATCTGCGGGATCTGGTGCTTCATCGCATAGAAGACGCCGAGCAGATCGACCTCCAGCACGCGGCGAGCCTCATCCGAGGGGACTTGCGGCAAGCGCACGAAGCTTTGGACGATGCCGGCATGGCGACATCCAGCCGGCCGAATTTTTCGACCGCCAGCCGGACCAGATCATCCGACAGTTTTTCGTCGGCGATGTTGCCGGCCAGGAACGCCGTTTCGGCCTGCAGCATGCCTGCGAGATCGGCCAGCGCCTTTTCGTCGATGTCCGACAGCACTAGCCTTGCACCTTCGGCGGCAAAGCCTTTCGCCGCACCCCGGCCAAGCCCGCCGGCCGCACCGGTGATCAGCACGGTTGTCCCGTCAAAACGGCCCATCAAGCCTCCTTGTCGATCAGTTGCGCGGCGAGATGCGAAAGCAGCTTCACCGCTTCCCCATAGGTCTTCGCCTTTTCGGGATTGGAGGCGTTGCCGTCCAGCGCCCGCTTGAAGACGCCCTGGCAGATCGCCGCCAGCCGGAAGAAGGAGAAGGCCAGGAAGAACGTCCAGTTGCCGATGCTGTCCAGCCCGCGCCGCCGGCAATAGGCGGCGACATAATCGTCTTCGGAGGGCAGGCCGAGCGCGCGACGGTCGACGCCGCCCAGGCCGCGAAAGCCCGAGGCGTGCGGCAGGCGCCATTGCATGCATTGATAGGCGATGTCGGCGAAGGGGTGGCCGAGCGTCGACAATTCCCAGTCGAGCACCGCCAGCACCTTTGGCCGATCGGGAGCAAAAATCAGATTGTCCAGCCGGTAGTCGCCATGCACCAGCGAGACGCGGCCATCATCTGCAGGCCTATGTGTCTCCAGCCAGGCAATCAGCCGGTCCATATCGGCGACGGTGCCGGTCTCCGAGGCGCGGTACTGGCTGCCCCAGCGCGCCAGCTGGCGCTCGAAATAATTGCCCGGCCGGCCGAAATCGCCGAGACCCACGGCCTCGACATCGACATCGTGCAGGGCCGTGAGCGTGTCGTTCATGGCATCGTAGATGGCGGCGCGTTCTTCGTTGTCGCGAGCCTCCGGCAGCGCCGGATCCCAGAAAATGCGGCCGTCGAGGAAATCCATGACGTAGAACATGCGGCCGATCGGCGAGTCCTCCGCCGACAGATGCAGCATCCTGGGCACCGGCACGGCGGTGCCGGCAAGCGCGCTCATCACGGTGAATTCACGGTCGACCTGATGCGCCGATTTCAGCAATTGCCCGGGCGGCTTGGCGCGCAGCACGTAGCGGCCGCTTTCCGCCGTCAGTAGATAGGTCGGGTTCGATTGGCCGGATTTGAACTTTTCGATGGAGAGGAGCCCGGAAAAGCCTGATATGTTCGCCTCGAGGTAGGGCGCAAGCGCTGCCTGGTCGAGAACGTTCGGATCGCTCATGCCGTCTCGGGCTGGCGTTCGATCAAGGTCAGCGTCAGCCAACGGGCGGTCAGCGCCGGTTTCTTGGAGCCTTCGATCTCGATCGTCACATCATGCGCGGTCTGCACCCAGCCCGACGGCCTGACCTTGACGTCGGCCAGCACGAAACGGGTGCGGATGCGCGCGCCGGTCTTCACCGGCGCCAGGAAGCGCAGCGAATCGAAGCCGTGGTTGACGCCCATCTTGCCGTTTTCCAGCGGCGGCATGGTCTCGAAGGTCATCGCCGACAACAGCGACAGCGACAGGAAGCCGTGTGCGATGGTGCCGCCGAACGGCGTCTCGCGCATGGCGCGCTCCGGGTCACAGTGGATGAACTGGTGGTCGTCGGTAGCGTCGGCGAACTGGTCGATCATGCGTTGCGTGACCACCCGCCACGGCGACACGCCAACCTCCTTGCCGACACTGGCCAGAAGTACATCGAGACTGATCGGTTCCACGCGGATGTCCTCCAGTTCACCCCCGGCTCCGGCCGGAAAATGTCATTCTTTGAACAAGGTCAGCCCATGCTGCACCGACTGTCCGCCGTCGATCGGCAGGATGGCGCCGGTGACATAGCTGCCTGCACGGCTGCACAAATAGAGCGTTGCGCCGGCAATGTCATCCGGTGCGCCGATACGGCCGATCGGAACATGGTTGCCGACATGCCTGGCCTGTTCCTGCGTGCCGGTGGCAAAAGCCGTCATGCGGCTCTGGAAGGGGCCGGGAGCGAAGGCGTTGACGGTGATGCGGCGGGCGGCGAACTCCAGCGCCAGCGTGCGCGTCAGATGATGAACCGCGGCCTTCGAAGCCGTGTAGGAATAGGCGTCGTCGGCAAGCGGCTGCGTGCCCATCACCGAACCCAGATTGATCACCCGGGCCGGATCGGCATCGCTGGCGGCGGCATCGAGCAGCGGCAGCAATTCGCGCGTCAGATGGAAGACCGCGGTGACATTGACGCCGAACACTTTCGCCCAGGCGGAATACGGAAAGCTCTCCAGCGGCGCGCCCCAGGACACACCGGCATTGTTGACCAGGATGTTCAGGTGGTCGGTCCGCGTCTTGACCTCGGCGACGAGTGCGGCAATGCCGGCTTCGCTGGAGACATCGCCAGCGAAGCCATCGGCCCGGCCCGGTGCGCCAAGCCCGTTCAGTTCACCGGCGACCTTGATGCAATCCTCACCCTTGCGCGACGCGATCATCACGCTGGCGCCGGCCTTCACCAGCGCGGTTGCCGCCATGCGGCCGATGCCGGTCGCCGCTCCGGTCACCAGCGCGGTCTTGCCGGCCACCGAAAACAGCTCGTCCAGATAGCTCATCACAATCCTCCGCGCCTTGCCTCGGTGTGCGGGCAAAACAGTTCGCGTTGACAAGGCTATCCGAAGTACGGTCATCCTTGCCACGGGTAAAATGCCTGGCGTGCATGAAGGGTTAGCGACCGATGACGGAGATGAATCTCGGCATGACCGAGCGGCTGAAGCCGATCCACGCGCGCGTCGCGGCCATGGTGCGCGACGAGATCAAGCCGCTCGACAAGGAATTCCTAGGCGAAGTGGGCAAGGCCGGTGACCGCTGGCTCTATAGCGCGCGCCAGAGCGAGATCCTCGAAGGGCTGAAGAAGACCGCACGGGAGCGCGGCCTGTGGAACTTCTGGCTGACCGGCTCGGAGCGCGGCTACGGCCTTTCCACGGTCGAATACGCGTATCTCGCCGAGGAAATGGGCAAGGCGCATCTCGGCGCCGAGACCTTCAACTGCTCGGCGCCCGACACCGGCAACATGGAGGTGTTGGAACGCTATGGCTCGGCCGACCACAAGAAGGCGTGGCTCGAGCCGCTGCTCGACGGCAAGATCCGCTCGGCCTATCTGATGACCGAGCCGGATGTCGCCTCGTCCGACGCCACCAACATTGCAATGCGCTGTGAGCGCCAGGGCGGCGACTATGTGCTCAACGGCGAGAAATGGTGGGCTTCCGGCGCCGGCGATCCGCGCTGCGCCATCTACATCGTCATGGTCCGGACCGGTGCCGACGAAGAGCCGCAGCACCGTCGGCATTCGATGATCCTGGTGCCTTCCGACGCAAAGGGCGTGACCAAAGTCCGGGCCATGCAAGTCTATGGCGACGACGACGCGCCGCATGGCCACATGCATCTTCGCTTCGACAATGTGCGTGTGCCCGCATCGAACCTGATCCTCGGCGAGGGCAGGGGTTTCGAGATCGCGCAGGGGCGGCTCGGCCCCGGCCGCATCCATCACTGCATGCGCGCCATCGGCCAGGCCGAGATGGCGCTGGAGATGCTGTGCCAGCGTTCCGTGCGTCGCGAGGCCTTCGGCCAGCCCTTGGCAAAACTCGGCGCCAATTTCGACATCATCGCCGAATGCCGCATGGAGATCGAGATGGCGCGGCTGCTCTGCCTCAAGGCGGCTTGGATGATCGACCAGGGCGATGCACGCGCCGCAGCCCCCTGGATCAGCCAGATCAAGGTGATCGCGCCGCGCGTCGCGCTCAAGGTCACCGACGAGGCGGTGCAGATGTTCGGCGCGCAAGGCATCAGTCAAGACACGCCACTGGCGCGTTCGTGGACGCATCTGCGGACATTGCGCCTTGCCGACGGACCGGACGCCGTGCATCGCCGTCAGGTAGCGCGGACGGAGCTGAAGAAATACACGCAGAAAAAGGTCTGAACGCCGGCATTCGTCATCCGGTGACGCCGGCAGGTCCAAGCAAGGAGTGTTCCGATGACTGTCCCCTCCGAAATGAAGGCGCTGCTGCTTGTCGGCGACGGCTACACCAGGACGCCTTCCGGCAGCGTGCTGGAAGCGATGGAGCCCTATCTTGAGCCGGGCAGCATCGCGGTGCCGACGCTGGGGCCGACGCAGGTGCTGATCAAGGTCAGCCTCGCCTCGATCAATCCGTCCGATGTCATGTTCATCAAGGGCCAGTACGGTCAGCCGCGCGCCAAGGGCCAGCCGGCCGGCTTCGAGGGCGTCGGCACCGTCGTCGCCAGTGGCGATGAGCCCTATCCCAAAAGCCTGATCGGCATGCGCGTCGCTTTCGCCACCGGCGTCACCAACTGGGGCTCATGGGCCGAATATGCCGTTGCGGAAGCGGTGGTCTGCATCCCGCTGCTCGACACCGTCCGTGACGAGGATGGCGCGGCGATGATCGTCAACCCTCTCACCGCGCTCGCCATGTTCGACATCGTCAAACAGGAAGACGAAAAGGCCTTCGTCATGACCGCCGGCGCCAGCCAACTCTGCAAGCTGATCATCGGCCTGGCCAAGGACGAGGGTTTCCGACCGATCGTCGCCGTGCGCCGTGACGATCAGATCGCGGCTCTGAAAGAGCTTGGCGCGGCGCACGTCCTCAACGAAAAGGCGCCGGATTTCAAGGCGGCGTTGCGCGAGGTGATCAAGGCCGAACAGCCGCGCATCTTCCTTGACGCGGTCACCGGGCCGCTGGCCTCCGCCATTTTCGACGTCATGCCGAAGCGTTCGCGCTGGATCATCTATGGGCGGCTCGATCCCGAAGCCACGATCATCCGTGAACCCGGCCAACTGATCTTCCAGCACAAGCACATCGAGGGTTTCTGGCTGAGCGAATGGATGCGCCAGTTTCGCGACCGCCGCGGCCCAGCCATCCTGGAAGCGCAGAAACGGTTTTCCGATGGACGCTGGTCGACCGATGTGACGGCGGTGGTTCCGCTCGCCGAGGCAATGGCGCGGGTGCCGACGGAACTGGCCAGGCCCAACGGCAAGGTGTTCATCCGGCCTTAGCACGAAGGTGCCCGACGTTCGAATGCGAAGCATTCACAGGCTCTCGATGCCAATAAATGCTGGTGTCCGGCTGCCGCAAGCCGCGTCGGGCGGACATCCGCGTCTTTCAGACCCCTATGCCACGCCGCTTTGTCCGTGATATGCCGCCGCCATCGAATGCCGGGCGGTCCAGGCAAGGGCCGTTCCGGGATGGGTGTAGGGTGACTTGATGACGATTTCCAAGCCGGTTTTCGATCGTTTGGGGTTTGGCCTGTGGATCGGAGCGTTCCTGGTCGTTCTTGCCATGGTCCTGTGGTCGCCCGACACGCGTACAGTGTTGCTAGCGTATAGATATGGCAGCGAGAACCTTCTGGCTGGCCGGCCGCTCTACGATCTTCAGTCCGAGATGGGGTATCTCTACGCGCCCGCCTTTGCCGCGCTCTATGTTCCGCTGTTGAAGCTGGGCCCGCATCTGGGCGGCCTGGTGTGGCATGTCCTCGGCTTCGCGGTGCTGACCTTCGCCGCCGTGCGGCAGGTGCGCAAGCTCGGCGGTCAGGAACTGACCTGGCTGCTTTCGTTCGGTCTCTTCCTCGCTCTGCCGATGGCGCTCGGCGCGATCCGCAACGGCCAATCGACAATTCTGCTGGCCGGCGCCTGCTGGCTTCTTACTTTGTCGGCGCTTGAAGGGCGGCGCGCCGAGACCTTCTTCTGGGCTTCGCTTGCCATCATCGCCAAGCCGACCGCGATCATCATGCTGCTCCTGGCAGGAGGGCTGCGCCCCCGGCTGGTACCGGTGCTGGTGCTGGCGGTGCTGCTCGTGCTCGCCATACCTTATGCTTTCGCGCCAGCCGATTATCTGAACGATCAGTATCGTGATTTCGCCAGCATGCTGACCTCGATGGCGGTCGACAAGACCAGCCATTTTGTTGCCGCCGATTTCACCGCGCCTTTTGCGACGGCAGGGATGCCCATCGCGGAATCCGGCGCCACGGCGGTGCGCTTCGTGGTCGGCCTGTTGACGCTCTCGATCGTCCTCTGGTTCGATCGCAAGCTCGAGCAGGGAACGGCAGGGCTGGCGATCTTCCTGACCGCCGCTTTCTACATGTGCGTCTTCAATCCGCGCGTCGAGCCCAACACCTATGCGATGATCGCCGTGCCTGCTGGTCTCGCCATCGCCCTGTTGTGGCGCGAGGAACGAGGCGGTGTCCTGGCCTCGGTGCTGTCGACGGTGCTGTTCGCGACCGGGCTGAGCGGCGTCGAGCAACACGTGCATGATTTCCTCTATCCCTGGTTCCGGCCGGTCGCGGTTGCTTTCATCGCCTGTTCCCTAATCTGGTGGTTCTGGGCCAAGGCTCGGGAAAAGGTGGTGAATGAAGGGGTCGCAAATGGCTGAGTCGCGGCCGACACTCGATATCGTCGCGCCGTTCTTCAACGAAGCGCCATCGGCATCGGCCTTCGCCGAATTGCTTGCCGCGCTGGAGGCGGTCGTGGCACAGCGCTTCGGCATGACCGTGCGCAAGATCCTGGTCGACGACGGCAGCCGCGACGATGGCGCCCAACGGTTCTCAAAGGTGCTGTCGGGGTCGTGGGAGATCGTCCGCCTCAGCCGCAATTTCGGCAAGGAAGTCGCCGTGCTCGCCGGCCTCGACCAGTCGCGCGGCGACATGGTGCTGATCATGGACGCCGACCTCCAGCATTCGATGGACATC
The DNA here is from genome assembly GCF_003253745.1 of Mesorhizobium kowhaii. Lineage (GTDB taxonomy): Bacteria > Pseudomonadota > Alphaproteobacteria > Rhizobiales > Rhizobiaceae > Mesorhizobium > Mesorhizobium kowhaii. Next base: position 110,416 of record NZ_MZXV01000080.1, on the reverse strand, counting down.
AGCCTGAAGCTGATCGCCGAACTGGTGGAACATCCGGACATCGACGTCGTCTACGCGCAGAACGACCGGCGTGAGGCCAGTTGGCGACGCAGTCAGCTGGCGCGGCTTTTCTACAGCCTGATCAACAGCAGCCAGCGTTTCGACATTCCCGAAAATGCCGGCGACTTTCGCGTCATGCGCGGCACTGTCGCACGCGCGCTGACCAGCCTGCGCGACAAGCGACGCTTCAACAAGGGCCTGTTTGCCTGGGCCGGCTTCCGCCAGAAGGCGTTGCCCTATTCGCCGGAGGGCCGCGCCAGCGGCACGTCGAAATGGAGCCGGCTCAACCTGATCGCCTTCTCGCTGGAAGGTTTCACCTCCTTTTCCGTCATTCCGCTGCGCATGATCAGCCTCAGCGGGCTGCTTGCCGCGTTAGCCGGCGCGGTCTACGGCGCCAAGGTGTTCTTCGAGGTGATCTTCTACGGCATTGCCGTTCCCGGTTACCCCAGCCTCCTGGTCGCCGTCGTCCTGCTCGGCGGCCTCAACCTGACCCTTCTCGGCCTGATTGGCGAATATGTCTGGGTCACGCTCAGCGAGAGCAAGGATCGGCCGGTCTATATCGTGCGCGATGTCGTACGTAGCGACGTCGCTCCTGGCAAGCCGGCACCGGGCGCTCGCGATACATGACGCGGCGCATCCGCCTGATCGCCGACGACTACGGCCTGGCGCCAGGCGTCTCCGCGGCGATCCTCGACCTGCTCGATCGCGGGCGCCTGACCGGCACCAGCTGCATGACCGGCTTTCCGGAATGGGCACTGGAGGCGGAGCGCATAAGGCCTCTGTGCGGCCGTGTCGCGGTCGGGCTGCATCTTACCTTGACCGACCAGCCAGCCGTCACCGGCCGGTCGAGCCTGGCGCCGGAAGGCCGGCTGCCGCCGCTCCGCTCGCTGGCGTTGCCTGTTCTGCGCGGCCGCATCGACGATCGCGATGTCCATGCCGAACTCGACGCCCAGTACAGCCGCTTCGTCGAAGCACTCGGGCGCCGCCCCGATTTCGTCGACGGGCATCAGCATGTGCATTTCCTTCCTGTCGTGCGCACATGGCTGCGCTCACGTCTGCATGAGGAAGCCGACAGGCCTGCGTTGCGTGGCGCGCCGGTGCTGGCTGGCACGCTCGCTGCGACGCCGAAAGTCGCCGCGATCGCAGCGCTTGCTGCCGGGTTCAACCGGTCTATGCAGCATGCCGGCTTCACCATTTTCGAACCGCTCGCCGGCATCTATGACTGGCGGCGACCCGAAAAGTTCGCTTCCGTGCTGCAGGCCGCTGTCGAGGCATTGCCGGAACGAGGGCTGTTCATGTGCCACCCCGGCCATGTCGACGAGACGCTGCGCGCGCGTGACCCGATGCAAAGCGTGCGCGAGATCGAATTCGCGGTCCTGGCATCGGACGATTTCGGCGCCAGCCTGGCCCGCGCCGGTGTCGCAATCATGGGCGGCGAGGGATGAGCGGCGCGGACCAGCCCCGGCGTTCGACCGGCAACAAGATCGTCCGCTTTGCCATTGTCGGACTTGCCAACACAGCCATCGACCTTGCCAGCTTCTTCCTGCTGCTCAAGCTGCAGATGCCGCCGGTGCCCGCCAACATCGTTGCCTGGTTCATCGCCGTCACCTTTTCGTTCGTGGCGAACGGCTTCTGGGCGTTCGAGCGCAATCAAGCCATCCGGCTGCGTGATGCATTCCTTCGTTTCGCCTCGCTCGGGGCGCTGATTTCGCTTGGTGTCTCCAGCCTTTCGATCGCGCTGTTTGCCGCTACCGTTGGAGTATGGCCGGCAAAGATCGGCGGTGTCGTGGTGGCGGCGGTGCTGAATTTCGTCGCCGCGCGCTGGTCGATCGAAGGCCGCTTTTTGAGATAGGCCATTCTTACGAAATTGCGCTGTTTTACGAAATCGCGGGCGGAAAACCGGGGCACACTTTTCCTCGAATGTTTCTACTCGGCCGGCTCCACATCAGACCTGATCCAACCATGATCTTTCCGAAAACCGGTTCCCACTTTTCGGGATCATGGTCTGGTGTAGGCGGCTTCCTCGAGCTCGCGCTTCAGCCGCGCTTCCTCATGGGTCTTCGGCGTGACGAAGCGGCCTAGCAAGAGATAGGCAACCGGCGTCAGGAGCAGCGTCGAGACGGTGGCAAGGCCCAGTCCGCCGACGATGACCCAGCCGAGCGCCACGCGCGCCTCGGCACCGGCGCCGCTCGCCAGCACCAGCGGCAAGCCGCCGAGCACGGTGCAGATCATCGTCATCATTACCGGCCGAACGCGGATGATCGAGGCCTGTTCGATCGCTTCGCGCACACCAAGCCCGCGATCGCGCAGTTGGTTGGCGAATTCGACGATCAGGATGCCGTTCTTGGCCATGACACCGACCAGCAGCACCAGGCCGATCTGGCTGTAGGCATTGAGGCTGGTGCCCGAGAGCAGCAGCGCGAAGATGGCGCAGGCGAGCCCGAGCGGCACCGTCGCCATGATGATGACGGCGCTGACAAAGCTTTCGAACTGAGCGGCCAGCACCAGCAGGATGATGACCAGCGCGAAGCCGAAGATGGTGACCATGGCGCGGTTGGTCTCGCCCAGCGTCGCGGCCTCGGCCAACGGCAGGATGCGGCTGCCCGCGGGCAAAAGCGGCGTGGCGATTTCCTCGGCGCGGGTCAGCGCATCGCCGAGCGCGAAGTCGCCGTTGAGGTTGGAGGTGATGGCCACCGACGGCTGCTGCTGCTCGCGCGACAGCGACGGCGGCACGGCACGCTCGGTCAGCGTGGCAATGGTCGACATCGGCACGAAGCGGCCGTCTGATGTCTTCAGGAAGATGTTTTCCAGGTCGGTCGGGTCGTTGATCGGGTTGGTGGTCGAGACCAGCTTCACGCCGTAGCTGCGGTCGGCGATGTAGACGTCGACGACATCGTTGCCGTCGAGCATCGCCTGCAAGGTGTTGGCCAGCCCGGTGATGTCGATGCCGAGGTCGGAGGCGCGTTCGCGGTCGATGGCCACGGCCAGCTGCGGCTGCGTCGGGTCGATGGACAGGCGCGGTGTCTGGAAGCGCGGGTCCTTCTGCATCTCGGCAATGATCTTGACGGCCGCGTCGCCGAGTGCCTTGCGGTCATTGCCGACCAGCGTGAACTGCAGGCCGTTGCCGGCACCGCGAATGCCGAGACTGTTCGGCTGCACCGGGAAGATGCGCACGCTCGGCACCTGCCTGGTCAGCTGGCTGATCTCGGCCATGATCTCCTGCTGGCTGCGGCTGCGCTCGTTCCACGGCGCCAGCGTCATCACCATGAAGCCTGAGTTGTAGGAGCCGTTCTGGCCGGCGTTCTCGAAAGTGCTGCGGATCTCGCCGGAATCGCGCATCGGCTGGATCAGTTTCTCGATCTTCTGCATCTGCTGCGTCGTGTAGTCGAGGCTGACGCCTTGCGGGGCGCTGATGCGCAACAGCACGGCGGCGCGGTCCTCGGTCGGCGTCAGTTCCTGGCGGATGGTGCCGAACAGCGTGAAGGCGGTGCCGGCAAACAGCACCGCGACCAGAAGCACGATCCACGGCGCATCGAGGCAGGCATGCAGGGCGCGCTTGTAGGCTGCATTCAGCGCGCCGCCGATGCGGGCGCCGATGCCGTGGCCGCCTTCGTGGTGGAGCGATGCACTCGACAGCATGCGCGAGGCGAGCATCGGGCACAGCGTCAGCGCCACCACACAGGACAGCAGCACCGACATGGCGAGCACGAAGCCGAATTCGCGGAACAGGCCTCCGGTCTGGCCAGGCAGGAACGAGATCGGCACGAAGACGGCGACCAGCGTCAGCGTGGTGGCAATGACGGCGAAGAACACTTCCTGAGCGCCAAGCACGGCGGCGGCGCGCGAGCCCATGCCTTCATTGCGTCGTCGCACGATGTTTTCGAGCACGACGATGGCGTCGTCGACGACCAGTCCCGTCGCCAGCACCAAGGCGAGCAGGGTCAGGATATTGACCGAGAAGCCGGCCAGATAGATGGCGGCGATGGTGCCGATCATGGCGACCGGCATCGACAGTCCCGGGATCAGCGTTGCGCGCCAGTCGAGCAGAAAGACGTAGATGACGATCAGCACCATGGTCACGGACAGGCCGAGTGCGATCTCGACCTCGTGCACCGCGCCATTGACGAAAACCGCGTCGTCGCTGGTGATCTTGATCGACATGCCCTTGGGCAGGTTCTCCTGCAACTTGCCGACGGCGGCCTGAACACCGGTCGAGATGTCCAGCGTGTTCGATTCCGCCTGGCGGATGATGCCGATGCCGATCCCGGTCTTGCCATCCGAACGCAGCGTGGTCTGGCCGACATCGGGGCCGAGGGTGACGGTGGCGACGTCGCGGATGCGCGTCGTGCCACCGATGATGATGCTTTCGAATTCCTCGGGCGTGGTCACGTCCGCCGTCGTGCGGACGATCAGGTCCTGGTTTGTCGTGGTGATCGAACCGGCCGGTGAATCGAAAGCGACAGAAGCAAGCGCCGCCCTGAGGTCGGCAACAGTGAAGCCGAGGCTGGCGAGCTTGTTCTGGTCGACGTCGATGCGGAAGATCTTGTCGCGGTCGCCATAGACCTGGACGTCGGCAACGCCGGGCACGGCGGCCAGTTCGTCCTCGATCTGGTCCTGGACCACCACCGTCATGTCCTGGATCGACATGTTGTCCGAAGTCACCGCCAGTCGCATCACCGGGTCGGAATTGGCGTCGGCCTTGACGATGCGCGGCGGATCGGCCGTGTCCGGCATCTGGTTGGCGACACGGCCGACGGCGTCGCGCACGTCCGAGGCGGCGACGTTGAGGTCGACGCCGTCGTTGAACTCGATGGTGACGCGGCTCGAACCGAAAGAGGAGGACGACGAGATCGACTTGACGCCGGAGACGCGGGCGACAGCGCCCTCGATGGTGTCGGTCAGTTCACGGTCGACGGTTTCGGCCGCGGCGCCCTCGAAGGCGGTCGAGACCGTGACGACCGCGCGGTCGACGTCAGGCAGTTCGCGGATTTCGACGCCATAGAAGGCGGCCAGGCCGGCGACTGCGATCAGTGTGTTCAGCACGAAGGCCATCACCGGTCTGCGAATGAACAGGGCGGTAAAGCCGGTGTCGCTGGCAGCGTTGACGGGGCTGGTCATGAGCCTTCGGCGGCGTCCGCGGCGCGTTGCTCTTCGCCGGCGTTGCGCACCGCACCGCCCTCGCTGACGCTCTGGGTGCCTTCGGTCACCACCATGTCGCCGCTGTCGATCTCCGCGTCGATCAGCACGGTCTCGGAGTTGCGCTGGATGATGCGCACCGGGACCCGCTTGGCCTTGCCGTCCTCGATTTGCCAGACATAAGCGCCGTCCGAGCCCCAGAGGATCGCCAGCGGGCTGACCGCCGGATAGGTCTCGCCGGGGAACTTCATGATGATGCCGAACGACATGCCGGCACGCAGCGAATCGGCTGGGTTGGCGATCTTGGCCTTGACCTGAAGGGTGCGACTCTTTTCGTCGATGTGGTTGTCGATGGCCGAAACCGTGCCGGTATAGGCATTGCTGGGATTGGCGATCGGCGTCGCCGTCAATTGCGCGCCGACCTTGACGGCGGCTGCAAAGCGCTCGGGCACGAGGAAATCGACCAGGATGCTGGAACGGTCGTCGAGCGTGGCGATCGCCGACTGGTTGGTCACATAATTGCCGGCGGCGATCGGCAGGATGCCGACGGTGCCGGCGATCGGCGCGATGATAGAGCGGCGCTGCAGGGCAAGTTCGGCATCGCGAAGGACCAGTTTGGCGACCGCCAGCACCACTTCGGCATCGGCGACGGCGACCGGTGTCGCGGCGTTGGAAGCCCGCAGCGATTTCACCCGGTCGAGCTTGTTCTGCGAGTCCTGTAAAACGAGCTTGGCACGATCCTGCGCGATCACCTCGGTCTCGGAATCGAGGGTAGCAATGATTTGCCCCTTTTCGACGCGGGTGCCGGATTCGACCAACAGTTCGGCAAGGCGGCCGGAGCTGTAGGGATTGACGGTCACCGAGGCATTGGCACGGCCGGTGCCGATCGCCTGCAGGCGATCGTTGATAACAGCCGAAGTGGCGGCCAGGGCGACCACGTTCACCCGCCGGTTGCCGCCATTGCCGACGTTTGCCTGCTTGGCAGCACCGGTTTCAGCCGGGCGCGTTGCCACATAAACCCAGTCTATCCCCCAGCGTGCCAGTACGTCCGGTGCGCCCGGAAAAAAGCGCAGCCAGGCGGCTGCCGCCACGACCAGCACCACTAGCGCGAAAAGTATTTGTTTCCAGGCGGCCATCGGCACTCCGGTTGGCAAAACGATCCTTCCGTCTACCGGTTTCCCGAAATGAAGCAGACGCAGCGAGGCTATTCTAAGGCAAGAGGCCACCCCGATATCGCGTCTTTATGACAACTCTCCAGTGTCTGCGCACATTAAATATGCGTTACGTTGACGGCCTAACGCAGGCCTTCCATCTCGCGGATGCGTTTGGCGCCTTCTGCTTCCAGTTGCCTTGTGACGGCGCCGATCAGTGTTTCGGCGACGACGAAAAGGGCTGCCGAAGAATCCCACGCCGACGGCACTGCGGTACGTCCGGCAATGACATGGCGGGCGAAGCGGGCGATCGGCGACAGCCACTGGTCGGTGAAGAGCACGATCTGCACGCCGCGCTGATGTGCCTTCTCGGCGAAGCGGAGGAGGCTGTCCTGGTAGCGCCTGATGTCGAAGATCACGAGCACGTCGCGCTTGCCCATGTCGATCAGCCTGTCGCGCCACATGCTTTCCTGGCCGGCGAGGTGAAAGACATCGGGCTGGATGATGGCGAGGTGGGCGGCCATGTACCGCGCCAGCGGATCGGTGAAGCGGCCGCCGATCAGGAAGGTCTTGCCGCGCCGGTCGGCGAGGCGGGCGGCGATGTCGGCAAGCTGTTTGTCGGACAGGTGCCTGAATGTCTCGCGCATATTGTCGAGCGTCGCTTCCAGCATCGGTGACGCGGTGCCGCCGCCGGGCGAGGGCGGGTTGAGCGTCCTTATCGCCGGCGATTGCAGCTGCGCTGCCAGTTCGTCCTGCAGGCTCGACTGGAATTCGGGATAGTTCTGGAAGCCGAGCCGGGCAACGAAGCGCAGGATCGTCGGCGAAGAGACGCCGGCCGCGGCCGAGAATTCGGCAACCGTCTTGAGGCCGATCATCGGATAACTGGCGATCAGAGTCTGGGCTGCGCGCCGTTCGCTGGCCGGCATCGTGCCGATGCGGTCGGCAATCAGTTCGGCAATGCTGGAAATCATCTTTTCCCCACCCCTGGAGCGGGATGGTGGACCCATCCCGCTCCGTCTGTTTGTCTTGGCCGCATTTCTGCGACGCCAAGTGATTCCACTTGGCTGCAAAATGCTTCGGCCCGGTCCACCGTCTTTTCCGAAATCGTATTTGACAAAGCCGGATAAACTGTATGAAATCATCCACAGGGACGCAATGAGGCAAAATACGTAACATACGATACAGCGCTCCCCGGGGACGGCAGACTATGGAGAAAGCACGGCCCGCCAGCCTTGCATCGTCTGATACCGTGGGGGTGACCAACCCCGGCGGATCGAGCCCTTTCGTGCTGACCTGCGATCACGCCTCGAATTTCCTGCCGGCCGAGTTCGGCACGCTCGGCCTTGCCGCCGAGGACCTGTCCCGCCACATCGCCTGGGATCCCGGCGCGCTGCCGGTTGCCCGCCGCATGGCCGAGGCGCTTGACGCGACGCTGGTCGAAACCCGCATTTCGCGCCTCGTCATTGACTGCAACCGGCCGCTCGATGCGCCCGATCTGGTGCCGCCGGTCAGTGAGACCACGGCGATACCCGGCAATGCCGGCCTGTCGGACAAGCAGCGCGCGGCGCGCGTCGCGCTGTCGTGGCAGCCGTTTCATGCCGCCATCGAGCAGATTGTCGACGACAGGCTGGCGCGCGGGCAGGAAACCCGCCTGGTTTCCGTGCATTCCTTCACGCCGGTCTACAAGGGCCGCAACCGGCCCTGGCATATCGGCATCATCCATGACGAGGACCGCCGGCTGGCGTCACCGCTGATTGGCGCGCTGAAGCGGCTTGCCGGCGTCACCGTCGGCGTCAACGAGCCCTATTCGCCGGCCGACCGCGTCTATTTCACGCTGGAACGCCACGCGCGTTCGCGCGGCCTGCCGTGTGCGATGATCGAAATCCGCAACGACGAAATCGCCGGCGAGACCGGGCAGCGGAAATGGGCGGATCTGCTCACGGGCATTTTTTCGGATCTGGAGCCAGAGGAGGCCAAGGGCTCTCGAACAAGCGCAGTCGGCAAGTCAGTTCAATCGGCCAGCTAAGAACCAACAGGGGAAATCAAAATGGCAGCACCGGGTTATACAGACGTAGACAAGACGGAGGACCTGAAGGTTCTCCATGGCATGGGCTATGCCCAGGAATTGTCGCGAAGCATGAGCCGCTTCTCGAATTTCGCGATCTCGTTCTCGATCATCTGCATCCTTTCGGGCGGCATCAACTCCTTCGCGCAGGCGACGTCGTCGATCGGCGGCGCGGGCGCGGGTATCGGCTGGATCGTCGGCTGCTGCGTTTCAGGGTTTTTCGCTCTTGCCATGGCGCAGATCGCCTCGGCATTCCCGACCGCCGGCGGCCTCTATCACTGGTCTTCGATCCTCGGCAACCGCTTCACCGGCTGGCTGACGGCCTGGCTCAACCTGTTGGGCTTGATCACCGTGCTCGGCGCCATCAACATCGGCACGGCTTTCTTCTTCGTCGGTACTTTCGGCGGGGCTTTCGGCATTACGGGGACGCCAGGCGAAATCGTCGGGTTCGTCACCATCATCACCATTCTTCAGGCGGTGCTCAATCACTTCGGCATCAAGCTCACGGCCATGCTGACGGATGCTTCGGGCTTCCTCATCCTGGGCGCGACGGCGGTCCTGATCGTGGCTTGCCTGGTTTTTGCGCCGGCGATCGATATCACGCGGCTGTGGACGTTCACCAACTATTCGGGTGATGCGGGTGGCGGTGTCTTCCCGCAGTCGGATTCCATGAGCTATCTGTTCCTGCTCTGCCTGCTTCTGCCCGTCTACACCATCACCGGCTACGACGCGTCGGCGCACACCTCCGAAGAGACAGAGAAGGCAGCACACTCGGTGCCGCAGGCGATCGTTTCGTCCGTGCTCTGGTCTTCGCTGATCGGCTGGGTGATGCTGTGCGCAATCGTTCTGGCGATCCCGGACCTGGCTGCCGGCGCCAAGCAGGGCTGGAGCGTGTTCTTCTCGACTATGGATGCGATCCTGCCGGTCTGGCTGAAAGAGCTGCTTTACCTGGCGATCCTGATCTCGCAGTTCCTCTGCGGTCTCGCCACGGTGACCTCGGCCTCGCGCATGTTGTTTGCCTTCTCGCGTGACGGCGGCATGCCGGTCGGCTCAGCCTCGCTCGCCAAGGTCAGCCCAAGCTGGCGCACGCCGGTCAACGCCATCTGGACCGCCGCGATCCTCGAGATCATCTATGTCTTTCTTGCCCAGTTCATCTCGATCGGCGGCACCAACATCTACACCATCGTCGTCAATTCGACGCTGGTGTTCCTGTTCCTGTCGTTCACCATTCCGATCGTGCTCGGCATGATGACTTTCGGAACGGCGAAATGGCCAACTCCGGGTCCTTGGAATCTCGGCGCCGGGCTGTTCAAGCTGTTTTGCGTCCTGTCGGTTGTCGGCATGGTGATCATCTTCTACATCGCCATCCAGCCGCCGAACGACAAGGTGCTTTACATCACCATTGGCTTCATCGTGCTGACCGCCGTGCTTTGGTTCGGTTTCGAGAACCGCCGCTTCCAGGGTCCGCCGATCGGCGATCAGATCGCCAAGCGCAAGGCTGCCATCGCGGCTGCCGAGCTGGCCGTCGGCGAGACCGGCCACTGATATCCACCATCATGGCCATGGCCGGCATCGTGCCGGCCATGGTTTTGTTGAAACTCATTCAAAGCTCAAGCGCTGGAGTGCCAAAGGAATGGCCGGAAATTTCTCGTTCGATCAGTTGAAGAAAGCGGTCTCCAGCGGCGAGATCGACACGGTGCTGGCCTGCATCGTCGACATGCAGGGCCGGCTCGCGGGAAAACGGTTCCTGGCGCAGTATTTCGTCGATTCCGCGCATGACGAGACGCACGGCTGTAACTATCTCTTGGCCGCCGATATCGATATGGAGCCGGTGCCCGGCTACAAGGCGGCGAGCTGGTCGAAGGGCTATGGCGATTTCGTCATGAAGCCGGATCTGGCGACGCTGCGGCGCATTCCGTGGCTGGAGAAGACGGCGCTGGTGATCTGCGACGTGCTCGATCACCACACCCATGACGACCTGCCGCATTCGCCGCGCGCCATCCTGAAGAAGCAGGTCAAGCGGCTGACGGAGCGCGGCTATATCGGCTATTTCGCTTCCGAGCTCGAGTTCTATCTGTTCAACGAGACCTACGATTCCGCCCGCAAGAAACACTGGCAGGGTCTCGATACCGCCTCGCCCTATATCGGCGACTATCAGATCGGCATCACCACCAAGGAAGAAGGCGTCATGCGCCGGCTTCGCAACGAGATGGAAGCGGCCGGCATCCCGATCGAGAATTCCAAGGGCGAGTGGGGCCCAGGCCAGGAAGAGATCAATGTGCGCTATGCCGAGGCGCTCGACATGGCCGATCGCCACGTCATCCTGAAGAATGGCGCCAAGGAGATTGCCGAGTCCGAAGGCAAGGCGATTTCCTTCATGTCCAAGTACAATTACGGGCTGGCCGGCAATTCCAGCCATATCCACAATTCGCTGTGGAGCGCCGACGGCAAGACGCCGCTGTTCTTCGACAAGAAGGCCGACTGGACGCTGTCGACGCTTGGCCAGCAATGGGCGGCGGGACAGCTGAAGTACGCCAAGGAATTCACCTGGTTCCTGGCGCCCTACATCAACTCCTACAAGCGCTTCCAGGCCGGCACCTTTGCGCCGACCAAGATCATGTGGAGCGAGGACAACCGCACCGCCGGCTTCCGTCTGTGCGGCGAGGGCACCAAGGGCATCCGCATGGAATGCCGGATCGGCGGCGCCGACCTCAACCCCTATCTCGCCTTTGCGGCGCTGATCGCCGCCGGCCTTGCCGGCATCGACGAGAAGCTCGAACTGCAGAAGCCCTTCGTCGGCGATGCCTACCAGGCGTCGCGTTTGCCGGAGATCCCGAAGACGCTGCGCGACGCCACCGAGACGCTGGTGAAGTCGAAGATGCTGAAGCAGGCGCTCGGCGAGGATGTGCTCGAACATTATGTGCATACCGCAAAGTGGGAGCAGCTCGAATACGACCGCCGCATTACGGATTGGGAACTGCACAGGGGCTTCGAGCGGTACTAAACTAGCCCGCGAACGTTGGCGCCGCCCCTCACCCTTGCCCTCTCTGTGTGAAGAACGCGAAGAGGGGGCGCCAATGCTAGAGCTTCTCCCCGTCACCATACGAAGAAGGTGCCGGCAGGAGGATGAGGGGCAGCGCCAAGCCATAAGATTTTTGTTGTAGAATGCGAGGACTTACAAATGACCGAGACGGTCAAACTCAAATCCCCCATCGATGGCTCGATCTATGCCGAGCGGCCCGTGGCGACGGACCAGGCGATCAATGCCGCGATCGAACGCGCCAAGGCGGCGCAAGAGAAATGGGCCGAGACGCCGATCGTCGAGCGCGGCAAGTACATGCTGGTGATGCTGGAAGCGCTGGTCGCGATGACCGACGAGATCGTGCCGGAGATTGCCTGGCAGATGGGGCGCCCGGTGCGCTATGGCGGCGAGTTCGGCGGCGTCAAGGAACGCACCAACTACATGGTCGAGATCGCCGAGGCGGCGCTGCGGCCGATGCCGGCTTCCAACCCGAAGGACGGCTTCAGGCGCTATGTGAAGAAGGATCCGCTCGGCGTGGTCATGGTGATCGCGCCGTGGAATTATCCCTACCTCACGGCGGTCAACACCATCGTGCCGGCGCTGATGGCCGGCAACGCCGTCATCCTCAAGCATGCAGCGCAGACGCTGCTGGTCGGCGAGCGTTTTCAACAGGCTTTCGACAGAGCGGGCCTGCCCAAGGGCGTGTTCCAGAATGTCGTGCTCAACCATGCACAGACCGAGAAGTTGCTCGGTTCGGGCAAGATCGACCACGTCAACTTCACCGGTTCTGTCGGTGGCGGCCGCGCCATCGAAAAGGCGGCCGCGGGAACCTTCATGACGCTCGGCCTCGAGCTTGGCGGCAAGGATCCGGCCTATGTGCTGCCCGACGCCAAGATGGATCATGCGGTCGCCAATCTGGTCGACGGCGCCTTCTACAATTCCGGCCAGTGCTGTTGCGGCATCGAACGCGTTTACGTGCACGAAAAGGTCTATGACGAATTCGTCGAGGGCTTCATCGCCGAGACCAAGAACTACGTCGTCGGCAATCCGCTCGACCAGGCGACGACGATGGGACCGATGGCGCAGGCGCGTTTCGCCGACCTGATCCGCGAGCAGAAGGCCGAGGCGCTGCGCAAGGGCGCGGTGGCGCAAATCAACATGAAGGTGGCCAACGACAAGGCCGGCTCGCCCTATCTGGCGCCGGAAGTGCTGACGCAAGTCGACCATCAGATGAGCGTCATGCGCGAGGAGAGTTTTGGGCCGATCGTCGGCATCATGAAGGTGCGCAACGATGAAGAGGCGATCGCGCTGATGAACGACAGTCCTTACGGGCTGACCGCCTCGATCTGGACGCGTGATACAGAGCATGCGGTGGCGATCGGCAACCGCGTCGAGACCGGCACGGTGTTCATGAACCGCTGCGATTATCTCGATCCGGCCCTGGTCTGGACCGGCGTCAAGGACACCGGCAAGGGCGCTGGTCTGTCCGCCATCGGCTATGACAATCTGACCAGGCCAAAATCCTTCCACCTGCGCGAAGCCATCTGACTTTTCGAAAGACAAAAAATGTCCAAGCTCATCTCCAAATGGAACTATCCCACAACTGTCCGCTTCGGCGTCGGGCGCATCAAGGAACTGCCTGAGGTTCTGGCGGCTACCGGCATCAAGCGGCCGCTGTTCGTCACCGACCCCGGCCTGGCGAAATTGCCAGTCGTCGCCTCGACCCTAAAGATCCTCGACGATGCCAAGGTCCCTTACGGCGTCTTTTCCGAAGTGAGGCCGAACCCGGTCGAGTCCAATCTGACCGCCGGCATCGCGGTGTTCAAGAACGGCAAGCATGACGGCGTCATCGCCTTCGGCGGCGGCTCGGCGCTCGATCTCGGCAAGCTGATCGCCTTCCAGGCCGGCCAGACGCGGCCGGTGTGGGACTTCGAGGATGTCGACGACTGGTGGACGCGCGCCAATTCCGACGTGATCGCGCCGATCATCGCGGTGCCGACCACAGCCGGTACCGGATCGGAAGTCGGCCGCGCCGGCGTCATCACCAATGAGGCGACCCACACCAAGAAGGTCATCTTCCATCCCAAATTGTTGCCTTCTATCGTCATTGCCGATCCGGAACTGTCGGTCGGCATGCCCGGCTTCATCACCGCCGGCACCGGCATGGACGCGCTTGCCCACTGCCTCGAGGCCTATTGCGCACCGGGTTACCATCCGATGGCCGATGGCATCGCCGTCGAAGGTGTCAGACTTGTCTTCGAGAACCTGCCCAAGGCCTATGCCAACGGCAAGGATCTCGTCGCGCGCGCCCATATGATGAGCGCCGCCGCGATGGGCGCCACCGCCTTCCAAAAGGGGTTGGGCGCCATCCACTCGCTGTCGCATCCGATCGGCGCGCTCTACGACACCCATCACGGCATGACCAATGCCGTCTTCATGCCCTATGTGCTGGCCTTCAACCGGGACTCCATCGAGGAGCGCATCGGGCGCCTCGCCGCCTATTGCGGCATCAGGGGCGGCTTCGACGGCTTCGCCAAGGCGATCATCAAGCTGCGCAAGGAATTGAAGGTGCCGCATGCGCTGCCCGGCCTGATCAAGGGGCTCGACATGGACAAGAAGCGCAAGGGCCTGATCGCCGACATGGCGGTGGTCGATCCGACCGCCGGCGGCAACCCAGTCAAGCTGACCAAGAAGGCGGCGCTGACCTTGCTCGAAAACGCCATCGCCGGCACGATCTGAGGCGTTTTTCCGCGCAGGAAATTGATCTGAAAAGGGGCTACAAAAACAAGGGGGAGGACAACGGGCAAGGCAGAAACTAGTTAGCCGGAAAAAGAATCGCGAGGCGATTGCTACAGCCGGTTAAAAAGAGTTTACTTTTTCGCACTGCGAGCAGCCGGTTTCACAAAGCTTTCATCTGGCTGTCACATGAAAACGATACCGGATCGCAGGCGTCCAACGGCGTCAGTTCAACGGAGAGAACACATGTTCAAATTCACGGGGAAAGTGCTTTCCCTTTCGGCCGCGGCGCTTTTCGCGTCGACGGTGATTTCGTCCGCGGATTCGATGGACGATCTCGTCAAGGCCGCCAAGGCCGAAGGCCAGCTCACCACCATCGCGCTGCCGCATGACTGGTGCGGCTATGGCGCCGTCATCGACGGCTTCAAGGCGAAGTATCCGGAAATCAAGATCAACGAACTCAACCCCGATGCCGGCTCCGGCGACGAGGTCGAGGCGATCAAGGCCAACAAGGACAACAAGGGCCCGCAGGCGCCTGACGTCATCGACGTCGGCCTGGGCTTCGGCCCGACCGCAAAGGCCGACGGCCTGTTGATGCCCTACAAGGTGTCGACCTGGGACTCGATCCCCGATAGCGCCAAGGACGCCGATGGCGCATGGACCGGCGACTACTACGGCGTGCTGTCCTTTCTGGTCAACAAGGACCTCGTCAAGGAAGCACCTGCGGACTGGGCTGACCTGCTGAAGCCGGAATTTGCCAACACTGTCGCGCTGGCCGGTGATCCGCGCGCCTCGAATCAGGCCATCCAGGCCGTCTATGCCGCCGGCCTTTCTGGTGGTGCGGCTGCCGGTGAAGCCGCCGGCACTGCTGGCCTCGACTTCTTCAAGAAGCTCAACGCCGCCGGCAATTTCGTGCCGGTCATCGGCAAGCCTGCGACGCTTGCCCAGGGGCAAACGCCGATCCTGGTCACCTGGGACTACAATGCGCTTGCTGGCCGCGATACGCTGAAGGGCAACCCGCCCGTCGACGTGGTCGTGCCGAAGACCGGCGTCGTCGCCGGCGTCTATGTGCAGGCGATCAGCGCTTTCGCACCGCACCCGAACGCCGCCAAGCTGTGGCTGGAGTATCTCTACTCCGACGAAGGCCAGATTGGCTGGCTCAAGGGCTATTGCCACCCGATCCGCTTCAACGATCTCGCCAAGAACGGCAAGCTTCCGGCGGACGTGATGGCGAAGCTACCGCCGGCTGAATCCTATGCGGCCGCGGTGTTCCCGACGCTCGACGAGCAGGGCAAGGCCAAGGAAGCCATCACCAAGAACTGGGATGCCGTCGTCGGCGCCAACGTCAAGTAAGACTTGAACAAACCGGGCGGCCGCGTGGCCGCCCGGTGTCCCTCGAAGACGGTAGCCGGCGCATGACCGACCTCTCGCTTTCCAATCAGGCCATCGCGGGGAAGACCGCGCCTCCAAGCGAGGCCCGCGCCTTGCGGCTGCCGACGCAGTGGCTCGGCGTTGCGCCATTCTTCATCTTCGCCATCATGTTCCTGATCCTGCCCACGCTCTATCTGATGCTGGGCGCATTCCAGAACGACGCCGGCGAATTCACGTTCGAAAACATAGCGGCACTGGCGCAGCCGTCGATTGTTGCTGCCTACTGGATCTCGCTCAAGGTCAGCCTTGCCTCGGCGCTGATCGGCGCCTTCGCGGGCCTGGCGATTGCCATCGCCATTGTGCGCGGCGGCCTGCCGGAGTGGATACGCTCGGCGACCCTGACATTCTCTGGCGTTGCTTCGAATTTTGCCGGCGTACCGCTGGCCTTTGCCTTCCTCGCTACGCTCGGTCGGCTTGGCCTCGCCACCGTGCTCCTGAACACCGTGTTCGGCCTCAACATCTACGCGCACGGCTTCAACATCCTGTCGTTCTGGGGGCTGACGCTGACCTATGTCTATTTCCAGATTCCGTTGATGGTGGTCATCATCACGCCGGCGATCGACGGCTTGAAGAAGGAATGGGGCGAGGCCGCCGCGACGCTCGGCGCCACCCAGGCGCAATACTGGCGCATGGTGGTTATCCCGGTAATCTGGCCGAGCTTCCTCGGCACGGTCATCCTGCTCTTCGCCAATGCCTTCGGCGCCATCGCCACCGCCTATGCGCTGACCGGCTCCTCGCTCAACATCGTGCCGATCCTGCTCTACGCGCAGATTCGCGGCGATGTGCTGCACAATGCTCATCTCGGCTATGCGATCGCCTTCGGCATGATCGTCATCACCGGCCTCGCCAATGTCTTCTACATCTGGTTCCGGACGCGTTCGGAGAGGTGGCTGAAATGAAGTCTGGAAAATTCTGGGCCTGGGTCGTCTTCGCGCTGGGTGCGGCCTATTTCTTCATTCCGCTGATCGCGACGGTGGAATTCTCCATGCGCATGCGGCGTGGCGCCTATTCCTTCGACGCTTACCAGATCGTGCTTGGCGATCCTCGTTTTCAGGCGACCTTCGGCTACTCGGTGCTCGCCGCCATCTTCACCATCATTCTCGGCGTGCTGATCGTGGTGCCTGCGGCCTACTGGATCCGGCTGCGCCTGCCCCAGCTGCGGCCGATCGTCGAGTTCATCACGCTGCTGCCGCTGGTCATTCCGGCCATCGTCATCGTCTTCGGCTATATCAGGATGTACGGTTCGAATTCGCCGCTGCCGTTCCTGGCGACCGACATGGGTACCAATGCCTTGCTGGTTATCGGTTATGCGATGCTGGCGCTGCCCTATATGTATCGCGCGGTCGATACCGGACTGCGCACCATTGACGTCAGGACGCTGACCGAAGCGGCGCAGATCCTTGGCGCCGGTTGGGGCACGATCATTGGTCGAGTGATCCTGCCCAATGTGCTGATCGCCGTGTTGTCGGGCGCGTTCCTCACCTTCGCCATCGTCATTGGCGAATTCACCATGGCCAGCCTGCTCAACCGGCCCGCCTTCGGCCCCTATCTGCAAAACGTTGGCGCCAACCGCGCTTATGAGCCGGCGGCGCTTGCCATCATCGCCTTCGCCATCACCTGGGGCTGTATGTCGCTGATCCAGATCCTGTCCCGTTTCGCGCCGAGATCGGCGAACCGCCCGAACTGATCGAAAGAAAAAGCCATGGCCGAACCATTCCTCTCCATCCAGCATGTGCGAAAATCCTTCGGCGCCACCACTGTGGTCGAGGATTTCAATCTCGATGTCGAGCCGGGCGAGTTCGTTTCCTTCCTCGGGCCGTCCGGCTGCGGCAAGACCACCGTTCTGCGCATGGTCGCCGGTTTCGAAGAGCCGTCGGCGGGCAAGATCGTCGTTGCAGGCAAGGACATTACGAGGCTAAAGCCAAACCAACGCAATGTCGGCATGGTGTTCCAGGCCTATGCGCTGTTCCCCAACCTGACGGTGGCGCAGAATATCGGCTTTGGACTGAAGGTCGCCGGCATGCCCAAGGCGGACATCGATAGACGCGTGGCCGAGATGCTCGACATCATCAAGCTGCCGCAGATGGCCGACCGCTATCCCTACCAGCTCTCCGGCGGCCAGCAGCAGCGCATCGCGCTGGCGCGGGCGATTGCGCCGAAGCCGAAGCTGCTTTTGCTCGACGAGCCGCTGTCGGCGCTGGACGCCAAGGTGCGCGTGTCGCTGCGCGAGGAAATCCGCTCGATCCAGAAGAAGCTCGGCATCACCACCATCTTCGTCACCCATGACCAGGAAGAGGCGCTGTCGATCTCCGACCGCATCGCCGTCATGTATGGCGGCAAGGCCGAGCAGGTCGGCACGCCGTTCGAGATCTACAACCGGCCAGCGACCAAGTTCGTCGCCAATTTCGTTGGCACGCTGAACGTGCTCGAAGGCACGGTGACCGATGCCGCATCTGGCAGAGTGCGCGTCAACAGCGAGGAGGTCCTGCTCAAGGGCAAGCTCAACGGGTCCAAGTCAGGCGACACGCTGTCGCTGGCGCTGCGGCCGGAGGCGATTTCGCTCGGCCGCCAGCCCGGCCGCGATTCCAGCCTGTCCGGTGAAATCTCCGAGGTGCATTTCCTCGGCTCGGTGATCCGGGTTCGCGTCGGCATCGGTGGCAGCACGGTCTCGCTCGACACCTTCAACAGTCCAGCCGCTCCGCCGCCGGCTGTCGGCGAGAAGGCCGAGATCTCGTTCTCGTCGAGCGATATGCTGGTGCTGCACTAAAGCGCGTCGCGTCGAAACGGATTCATGCGACGCGCTTTAAGTCCTTGTTTCCATGCATGTCGTTGCCTCAAAACCGGGGCCACTTTTGAGCGACATGCATTGGGCAGCAGAGAGGCGGGCAGAAGAAGAACCCAGCCCTCAGGCCGGCGCAATAAACGGCTGCATCACTGTCTGAGAGACCGGCAGGGCTTCCATCCGCGCGGCATGGATTTCCAATGGGGGGAAGTCGGCCAGCGACGCGAGCCCCGGATGCGCGATGTCGGCATGGCCGATGCGGTCGCCGAACCAGTGGGTGTCGATCTTCCAGAACGCCGGCAATCCGATCCGGGCATACTGCCAGGAGCCGAGAGTGCGTTGGACAATCAACAGCATCTTGTCATCTAACCACTGCCAACGATCCTGCTTCGCCGCTACGATAGGCTATGGCGCTTTTCGAACTGACCCTTATCCTGCTTTTGACCGCCGTCGCGCTGACGGCGCTGTCGCGGCGGCTGGAGATACCTTATCCTTCGCTGCTGGCTCTGGCAGGCGCCGGTCTCGCTTTCGTACCTGGCGCGCCGACCATCGAGATCGACCCGGAGCTGGCGCTGGCGCTGTTCATTGCGCCGGTGCTTCTGGATGCCGCCTACGACACATCGTTGCGGGATCTCAACCGCTACCGGCTGCCGCTCGTGGCTCTGGCGCTTGGCGCCGTCATCTTCACGACGGCGGTCGTTGCTTTCGTCGGCTGGAAAATGGCCGGGCTGCCGATTGCCGCGGCGATAGCGCTCGGCGCCATCGTCGCGCCGCCGGACGCGGTGGCGGCCAGCGCGGTGCTCGGGCAGTTCAAGGTGCCGCACCGCGTCACCGCCATCCTGCAGGGCGAGAGCCTGCTTAACGATGCCACCGCGCTCCTGATCTACCGGTTGGCGGTTTCGGCAACGCTCGGCGCGATCATGCTGAGCAACGCCATACCGACGATCCTGTTGTCGACGATCGGCAGCCTGGCCGCGGGTTATCTGCTTGCCCGCTTTTCGCTGCTGACGCTCAGCCGGATCGAGGATGCGGCAAGCAGCACGGTGGTGCAATTCGCCGGAACTTTCGGGGTCTGGATCCTGGCCGACAGGCTGGGCCTTTCGGCCATCATCACCATCGTCGTCTATGCCATGACCCTCGCACGCAGGGCGCCGCGCCGCATGTCGGCAAGGCGGCGCGTCAGCACCTATTCGGTGTGGGAGTCGGCGGTCTTTGTGCTCAACGTGCTGGCCTTTGTGCTGATGGGCCTGCAGGCACGGTCGATCGTCGGCCGGCTTGCCGGGGAAGGGCAGGGCGAAGCGTTCGTCTTCGCCGCAACGGTGCTGGCCGTCGTCGTCGTGTCGCGCCTCGTCTGGGTGTTGGGCTACGGCGTGATCATACGATGGTTTGCCCGCTTCGGCAGTGAGGACCAAAGGCGAGAAGCGCCATCGTTTCGCGGCGGCGTGCTTATCGGCTGGTGCGGCATGCGCGGGCTGGTGACGCTGGTCGCGGCCTTTGCCTTGCCGGTCGAATTTCCCGGCCGCGATCCGATCGTGCTCGCCGCCTTCGCGGTCGTTCTCGGTACGCTGGTGCTGCAAGGAATGACGCTGAAGCCTTTGCTGCGCCTGCTCAACTTCGATCCGGACACGACAGTCGATCGCGAAGTGGCGCAGGCGCGTGTCGCCATCATGCAGGCCGCGCTCAACGTGTTGAGCGGCAAGACATCGAATGCGGCTGCTGCCGTGCGCGCGCAATATACGGCCCAGCGCACGATCGCCGAAAACCCGGAAAATGCGCAGGCGGCGACGGAGTATGACCGGCTGCGTCTCTATGCCATCAACCGCCAGCGTGACACGCTTGAGGAACTGCGCCGCAACGGCACGATCGGCGACGAGGCCTATCACCGGCTTGAAGAGGAAATCGACTGGTCGGAATTGGCGGCATCGCCGGCTGGAAGTTTCCAGCCGCTCACCACCACATAGGTGGTGTCTCCTCCTGGCCCAGCCACGCTGTCGCCGCGGTCCATTGCAGGGCCATCGCCGAACCGTTACTGCCATCATCGAAAGTGAGCCGGATAAGCAATGAAGCTGGTCAGCTACAACATCCAGTACGGGTTCGGCAGCGACGGGCGCTACGATCTTTCGCGTGCCGCCCGCATCGTCGCCGGCGCCGATATCATTGCGCTGCAGGAAGTCGAACGGCACTGGCAACGCAGCAATTGCGACGACCAGCCGGAACTGCTTTCCCGCCTGCTGCCGGACTATCACTGGGTCTATGGTCCGGCCCTCGACATGGATGCCAGCGAGCGGCGTGACGGCCGCCTGGTCAACCGACGCCGTCAGTTCGGCACCATGGTACTGTCGAAACTACCGATCGTCTGGTCGCGGCTGCATACGCTGCCGATGCGCCGCACGCTGCGGCCGCTCAACACCCGCAATGCGGCGCTCGAATGCATGATCCGCACGCCGGCGGGCCCGGTTCGGGTGCTGTCGTTGCATCTCGCCCATATCGCGGTCGAGGAGCGGCTGGAGCAGATCGACTATCTGCTTGCCGAGCATCGCCGTGCGCCTTCCGAAGGCGGGCCGTGGAGCGGCGCCGATGACGAGCCTGCCCGCAACTGGAGTAATGGTGAGCCGGAGCCGGAGAACCCAATGGCGGCGATCTGGCTGGGCGATTTCAACATGGAGCCGGGCAGCGCCGAATACAGCCGCATCGTCGGCAGCACGCCCTATCATCGTGGCGCCGCCTACCTCGATGGCTTCGTCGATGCCGCTGCCGTTGCCAGCGAGCCTCCCGCGGATTTCCACACCCATGTGAAGACCATCGACGGCAAGGTGGCAAAGCGCCGGCTCGACCATTGCTTCGTCGGCGGCATGTTTGCGGGGCGCGTGCGCTCGGTCAGCGCCGACATGGGTGAGGTCGCGTCGGATCATTTTCCGCTGCGGATCGACATCGATCTCAAGACGCCGCTCGCCATGGAGCGCGGCGGATGAGCCTGATATGACGCTCTTCGTCTTCTTCGCGGTGCTTGCCGCCGCCGCCATGCACGCGATCTGGAACGCGCTGGTCAAGGTCCATCTCGACCGTTTCCTGTCGATCACGCTGATGACGCTCGGCATGGGCGCTGCTGCCCTCGTGGTGCTGCCCTTCGTCGAGGTGCCGAAAGCCGAAGTGTGGCCCTATATCATGGCCTCGGTGCTCTTCCACATGGGCTACCGGACCTTCCTGATCGGCGCCTATAAGGCCGGCGATTTCGCCCAGACCTATCCGCTGGCGCGCGGCACAGCGCCTCTGCTGGCAGCCCTTGGCGGTATGTTCGTGGTCGCCGAGGTGCCAGCGCCGCTTGCCATTCTGGGCATTTTTCTGTTGTCGACCGGCACGCTGGTGATGTCGTTTCGCGGCGGTGCGCATCTGGAAAAGCTGAACCTGCGTGCGGTCGGTTTCGCGCTGGGCACCTCGATCTTCATCGCCAGTTACACGCTGTCCGACGGCAGCGGCGCGCGACTGGCCGCCACGGCGCAGAGCTATGCCGCCTGGCTGTTCATCTGCGATGCGCTTGGCGCGCTGGTGCTATGCCTCATCTTCCGTGGGCCGAAGGCGCTGCCGGTGCTGGCGCGTGACTGGAAGGTGGGCCTGTTCACCGGCGTGCTCAGCGGTGCAGCCTACTGGATCGTGATGTGGGCGATGACCAAGGCGCCGATCGCTTCGGTGGCGTCGCTGCGCGAAACCTCGATCCTGTTCGCCATGATGATCTCGGTGTTCGCGCTCGGCGAGAAGATGACGGGCTGGCGCGGTGCCGCCGCGCTCAGCATTGTCGCCGGTGTCGTCGCGCTCAGGCTGGGCTGAGCATGATCCCGAAAAGTTGCAGACTTTTCGGCAAAGATCATGCGTGAAAAACCAGCCAGATCTTTCAGCCCAGCACCGTCATCACTTGGCCGCGTCTTTCTGGACTGAAGCGGATGACGACGATGATGCAGACGGCGACCACGCCGGCAAAAAGCGCCAGCGCGTAGCCATAGCTGCCCCCGACCCTTTCCGCGATGCCTGCCTGGTAAGGGCCGCCGTAGGAGGCGGCGAGATTGCCGGCCTGATAGATGAAGCCGGGCAAGGTCGCGCGCACCGACCCGGGTGAAAGCTCGTTGAGGTGTACCGGGATGACACCCCAGGCGCCCTGGACCGCGACCTGCATGACGAAGGCGCCGATGGCGAGCATGAAAGGCGTGGTGCTGTAGGCCCACAGCGGAATGGATGGCAAGGCGATCAGGCACGCCAGGGTGATGGCGTTGACGCGGCCGATCTTCTCCGACAGCGCACCGAACGCCAGGCCACCGCCGATGGCGCCGATATTGGCAACGATGGTGATCCAGCTCACCGTATGGGGATCGAAGCCGTGCTGCTTCTTGAGGAAGGTCGGGTAGAGGTCCTGCGTGCCATGGCTGAAGAAATTGAAGAACATCATCAGCACGACGGCATAAAGCGCAACACCCCAATGCTTCTGCAACGTCTCCAAAAGACCCGGTCTGGCGGTCTTCTGCGCTTCGACGAAAGCCGGCGATTCCGGCACATGCGAGCGGATGAAGAGCACGATCAGTGCCGGCACGAAGCTGAGCAGGAACATGGCGCGCCAGCCGATCGTGTAGCCGCCGATCGTTTGTTGATAGAGCAGGCCATAGACCACCGCTGCCAGGAGGTAGCCGGCCGGGTAACCGCATTGCAGGATGCCCGAAACCATGCCGCGCGCGCTGGGCGGGATGGACTCCATGGCGAGCGAACTGCCGAGCCCCCATTCGCCGCCCATGGCGATGCCGAACAGGGCGCGCAGCGCCAGGAAGATCCCGAGATTGGGCGAAAAGGCGGCCAAGGCGCCGATCACCGAATAGCTGACGATGTTGAGCATGAGGATGGGTTTGCGCCCGTATTTGTCGGCAAGCATGCCGAAGAAGAATGCGCCGATGAAGCGCGTCGCCAAGGTCAGGAACAGCGCCTTCGAGACTGCCGGGACATCGGTCTGGAATTCGGTCGCAATATCCGTGAGCAGGAATGTCAGAAGGAAGAAATCAAAGGCATCGAGCGTCCACCCCAGGAATGAGGCCAGGACGGTTTTCTTCTGTTGGGCGTTGAGGTTCAAGACGTGCTCCTTTGCCATCCCCGGGCAACGATATGTCGCCCGGTTCGCAAAAGAGAACAGCCATCAGCCGGCTTTCGAAAAACCGGCGGTCACTTTTTCGTAAGGTCGAGATCGAAGACCATCAACCCGTCGGTGCCGCCTTCGAGGGCTGCAACC
This sequence comes from Mesorhizobium kowhaii, assembly GCF_003253745.1. GTDB lineage: Bacteria > Pseudomonadota > Alphaproteobacteria > Rhizobiales > Rhizobiaceae > Mesorhizobium > Mesorhizobium kowhaii. The sequence continues at coordinate 86,791 of NZ_MZXV01000080.1, read as the reverse complement.
AGCCGGGCGCCGGCGCGCTGATGGGCTTCATGCACCAGATAGGCGTCGCGGGCGGCGGCATCGCGGAAATCGATGGTGAAGCCGTGCGTGAAGCCGCGCGCGAACGGCTCCGGGCTGACATTGGCGCTGAATTTGACGGTGTCCATGCCGTCGATCACCTGTCGCAGCGCCTCGAGGTCGGCATGGATCGCCGCACGCTCGGCAGCGGAAACATCATTGCGAAACCTTGCGAAAACACAGTGCCGGATCATCTTCAGGGTCCCTTCAAGCTGCACGGTTTCCGGAAAACACCGCCGGCGGCAGCGGCTCGCGGCCAAGGATCAGGTCGGCACCCTTCTCGCCGACCATGATGGTCGGCGCATTGGTGTTGGAGGAGGGCACACGCGGCATCACCGAGGCGTCGCAGACCCGCAGGCCTTCGATGCCGCGCAGCCGCAGATCGGGTGTGACCACCGCCATGTCGTCATGGCCCATGCGGCAGGTGCCGACGGGATGATGGTCGGTCTTGGAGCTGCGGCAGGCATAGTCGAACAGCTCGTCGTCGCTGGCGAGCGACGGGCCGGGCAACACTTCGCGCAGCACGTAGGGCTGAAGCGCCTTCTGCCGCATGATTTCGCGCGCCAGCCTCAGCCCCTTGATCGACATGGCGCGGTCGTAGGGATCGGACCAGTAGTTCGGATCGATCAGTGGGTGGTCGGCCGGGTCGGCGCTCTTCAGCCGCACCGTGCCGCGCGAGCGCGGCCGCAGGAAGGCCGAGTTCAGGGTGACGCCCGGGTTGTTCAGCTTCTCGACGCCGGCCTCGATGCCGGAGCCGAGGCCGAGATGGAACTGGATGTCGGGCGAGGCGGCGGTCGGGTCGGCGTACCAGAAGCCGCCGGTCTCGAATAGGCTGGAGGCCACCGGTCCCTTCTTGAGGAGCAGGTACTGCAGGCCGGCCCAGGCCGTGCGGTGCAGCTTGGCGTAGTTGTCGTAAGTGTGGTCGCCGGTGCATTCGGCGATGACGAACAGATCAAGATGGTCCTGCATGTTGGAGCCGACACCGGGCAGGTCATGCACCGGCGTGACGCCAACCGCCTTCAGATGGTCGGCAGGACCGATGCCCGACTGCATCAACAGCTTCGGCGAGCCGATGGCGCCGGAGGCGATGATCACCTCGCGCCCGGCGCGGAGGATTTTCTTCTCGCCGCCCGGCCTGTCAACGATTTCGACGCCGATGGCGCGGCCTTTCTCGACGACAATGCGCGTCACCAGCACGTCGGTCCTGACGGTGAGGTTCTTGCGGGCGCGGATCGGTCTGAGGTAGGCGACCGAAGCGGATGAACGGCGGGCATCCTTCTGGGTCAATTGGTAGTAGCCGACGCCTTCCTGGCTGGCGCCGTTGAAATCCGGGTTGAACGGAATGCCCATCTCCTGGCCGGCGCGGAAATAGGCTTCGCAGATCGGCAGCGGCGAAATCGGGTTCGACACACCGAGCGGGCCCTGGTCGCCATGAAAGTCGTTGGCGTAGCGCTGGTTGTTCTCGGCGCGTTTGAAATAGGGCAGCACGTCGCGGTAGCCCCAGCCGGCGAGACCCTCTTCCTTCTCCCAGGCGTCGTAGTCGCGGGCATTGCCGCGCGTGTAGATCTGGGCGTTGATGGAAGAACCGCCGCCGACCACCTTGGCCTGCGTGTACCAGAAGACGCGGTCCTTCATGTGCTTCTGCGGCACCGTCGACCAGCCCCAGGAAGCAATGCCCTTGGTCATCTTGGCAAAGCCCGCCGGCATGTGGATATAGGGATGCCAGTCCTTGCCGCCGGCTTCCAGCAGCAGCACCTGATGCGTCGGATCCTCGCTCAGCCGGTTGGCCAGAACGCAGCCGGCGGGGCCGGCGCCCACGATGATGTAGTCGGTCATGACACTATCCACCTTACAGCCGCGGCACGGAGAGCGCGCCGTCGACATTGATGATCGAGCCGGTCGAAAAGCCGAGCTTGCCGCCGGCGAGCGTCGCCACCACGGCACCGATGTCCGACGCTTCGCCCCAGCGCTTTGCCGGCACCAGCCCGCCGTCGATCAAGGCGCCGTATTTGGCGGTGACGCCTGATGTCATATCGGTGCGGATGATGCCCGGCCGCACCTCGAACACAGCGATGTCTTCGGCGGCGAGCCTGAGCGCCAGGGTCTTCACCCACATCGACAGCCCGGCTTTCGAGATGCAGTAGTCCGGCCGTTCCGGCGACGCCATTTCGGCACTGACCGAGGTGATGGTGATGATCGATTTCGGGTGATCGCCCGGTGAGGCCAGCATCGCCTTGGCGATGGCCTGGCTGAGAAACACGGTGCCGCGCAGATTGACGTTGAGCGCCCGGTCGAAGTTCTCCGGCTTCAGCTCCAGGAGATCGCCGCGCACGACGGCGCCGACGCCGGCATTGTTGACCAGGCAGTCGATGCGGCCGAAGGCGCGCATCGCCGCGTCGACGAGTGTGGTGTGACTGGCAAGATCGGCGATGTCGCAGCTGACATAAGCGAACTTCGCGCCGTGCTTGGCGATGTCTTTGGCTAACCCGTCAGCGGGTTTTTCGGCAAGGTCGGCGACCAGAATATCGAAGCCGGCATCGGCAAGCGCCCGGGCGCAGGCAAGTCCAATGCCGCGCGCGCCGCCGGTGACGATGGCTGCAGGACGGGTCATGTGGAAAGCTCGGTCTTGCGAATATGGTCGGCGACACGCAGCGCTTGTGCGGCGATCGATAGCGCCGGATTAACGGCGGCCGAGTTCGGCAGGAAGCCGCCATCGACAACGAACAGATTCTGATGATCGAAGGACCGGCAGAACGGGTCGAGCGGCGCGGTCGCCGGATCGTCACCCATCTTGACCGTGCCGCACTGGTGCGACGGCGTGCGCTTGTCGAAGGGGCGCGACAGCACGATCGGGTAACCGCAGGCGCGGAAGTTTTCGCGCATCACCTTGGTCAGCCCGTCCAGCGACTGCATGTTGGAGCGCCGCCATTGCATGACGATGTCCTTGCCGTCGACCATGATGCGGCTTTCGGGATCGGGCAGATCCTCGCACATCAGATACCAGTCGACAGCATGGCCGGCCATGAAATCGAGCGCGAATTTCGGCGCGAACTTTACATTGGCGCTGAGGATGTTGCCGTCGATCTTGCCGAGAAGCTGGACGTTACCGAGCGGCTTGCCGCCCTTGCCGTCGGACAGATAATAATCGTTCAGCATCAGCGTCTTCTGGTAGACGGCATCGTTCCGGCGGCGCGGATCGATTGCCAGCATGGCGCTGGAATTGTGGTTCATGAAATTGCGGCCGACCTGGTCGGAGCGGTTGGCAAGGCCCTTGCCGTCGGGAGAAGGCGAGCGCAGCAGGATGACGGCGGAATTGATCGCGCCGGCGGAGAGGATGACCAGCTTCGGCGTCAGTTTTTTCAACGCGCCATTCTGGCGGTAATGAACTGCGACGATGGTTTTGCCGTCGGCCGAGGCTTCGAGATATTCGACATAGGCGCCGGTTTCGAGCCGGATGTTCTGGTCGGTGAGGGCAGCCGTCAGCGGTCCTGTTTGCGCGTCTACCTTGCCTTGCCCGGTGTTCGGGAAAGCATCCCAGCCGGTCTTGCCATCCTTCAGCCAGGTGTCGATGTCGACGCCGAGCGGCAGCGAGGCCGGATGCAGGCCGAGGCCCTTGAGTTCGGCGCGGGCGCGCGCGATCGGCGCCTCGTCCGGTACCGGCTTGAAGGCGTAGGGGATCGAGTGGAATGGCTCGGTCGGATCCTCGCCCAGTGTGCCGCGCACGCGAAACAGTTGCTCGGCCTTCGAATACCAGGGCTCGAATTCTTCGTAGGAAAACGGCCAGGCCGGCGACACGCCGCCGAAATGCTCCATGGCCGAAAAGTCTTCCCTGCGGTAGCGGATCAGCACCGCGCCATAGAATTTCGAATTGCCGCCGACGTAGTAGTAGTTGCCGGGGTTGAAGGCCGCACCGCCGGCTTCGCGCCACATCTCCTTCGGCCGGTAGTGGCCGTCGACGAAGATGGACCGCGTGTCGCGCGCATGCGGCGTTGCCGGCAACGGTTCGCCGCGCTCCAGCATCAGGATCGAGGCACCGCTGCCGGCAAGGCCGGAGGCGATCGTGGCGCCGCCGATGCCGGAGCCGATGATGACGATATCGGGATTTGCCATCTCGGTCAGAGAATGCGGTTTTCGGTCGCCGGATCGAAGAACACCGCCTTGGTCAGGTTGAAGGCGAGCGACGTGTTGGTGCCGGGCTGGATGTTGGCGTCGGCGCGCAGCCGCGCCACCACGCCTTTGCCGCCGAGATTGGTGACGGCGAAGGTGTCGGAGCCTGCCGGCTCCACCACCTCGATAAAGCAGTCGGCGGTGGCTATGTTCGACGCATTGCGCTCGGCGCCTTCCGGATCGGTCAGCGCTTCGGGGCGAACACCGAAGATGATCGGCTTGCCCTGGAATGCCGACAGGCCCGCCGGTGCGTTGGCCATCGGCAGCGAGATCGGCTCGCGCGCCTCGCGCTGCAGTACGACGGACAGCGCGTTGCCGTTGGTGCCGATCGTCGCCGGGATCAGGTTCATCGCCGGCGAACCCATGAAGTCGGCGACGAAGAGGTTGGTCGGGTTGTTGTAGATCTCGGCCGGGGTGCCGAACTGCTGCACCTCGCCGTCGCGCATGACGGCGATCTTGGTCGCAAGCGTCATCGCCTCGATCTGGTCGTGGGTGACGTAGACGATGGTGGTGCCGGTGGTGGCGTGCAGGCGCTTGATCTCGATGCGCATGTCGACGCGCAGCTTGGCGTCGAGGTTGGACAAAGGCTCGTCGAACAGGAACAGTTTTGGGTCGCGCACCAGCGCCCGGCCCATGGCGACGCGCTGGCGCTGGCCGCCGGACAGCTGGCTTGGCTTGCGCTGCAGGAGGTGGCCGATCTGCAGCACCTTGGCCACCTTGTCGATCGCCTTCTGGCGCTCTGCCGCCGGCACGCCGCGCATCTCCATGCCAAAGGAGATGTTCCCGGCCACCGTCATGTTCGGGTAGAGCGCATAGCTCTGGAACACCATGGCGATGTCGCGCTTCGACGGATGCAGGTCGTTGATGGTGCGTCCCTCGACGCGAATTTCGCCCGAAGTGATCGTCTCGAGGCCGGCGATGGTGTTGAGCAAAGTCGACTTGCCGCAGCCGGACGGGCCGACCAGCACCAGGAAGCCGCCCTTATCGAGTTCGACATCGATCCCCTTGAGGATCTCGACCTGGCCGAAGCGCTTTCTCAGACCATCAATTTCCAGAAAAGCCATCAGATTATCCTTTGACGGCGCCGGCCATCAGGCCGCGCACAAAATAGCGGCCGGCGAGCACATAGACGAGAAGGGTTGGGAGTGCGGCGATCATCGCGGCCGCCATATTGACGTTGTATTCGACGACGCCCGTCGAGGTGTTGACGACATTGTTGAGTGCTACCGTCATCGGCATCACGTCGCCGGAACCGGCATAGGCGGAGGCGAACAGGAAGTCGTTCCAGATGTTGGTGAACTGGTAGATCACCGTCACCACGATGATCGGCAACGAGTTGGGCAGCATGATGCGCCGGAAGATCTGGAAGAAGCTTGCCCCGTCGATCTGCGCCGCCTTAACCAGTTCGTTCGGAAACGCTTCGTAATAATTGCGGAAAAACAGGGTGGTGAAACCGATGCCGTAGACGACGTGAACGAACACCAGGTTCACGGTCGGATTGCCGAAGCCGAAGGTGAAACCGGTCGCGTTCTGCAGCTTAACGCCGAACCGGCCGAGGCTGCCGAGGATCGTCGCCATCGGCAAGAGCACCGACTGGAACGGGATGAAGCAGGCAAACAGCATCAGCCCGAACACCAGCGTCGCCCCACGAAAGCGCCATTTCGTCAGCACATAGCCGTTGAGCGCGCCGAGCAGGGTCGAGATGATGACTGCCGGAACCACCATCTTGATCGAGTTCCAGAAATAGCCCTTCATGCCGACGCAGGTCAGGCCCGAGCAAACTTCGCTCCACGCCTTGATCCAAGGCTCGAAGGTCGGCGCTTGTGGCAGCGCCAGCATGTTGCCGTTCTGGATCTCCTCCATGGTCTTGAACGAGGTGACCAGCATGACGAACAGCGGCATCAGGTAGAACAGCGCAAACAGCGCCAGCAGCCCGTAGATGACGATGCGGTTGATGGTCTTGACGTTGACGCCGCCGGCGGTCTGGCGGACAGGAGTGGCAACGGCGCTCATTGCGGCTTCTCCCGCAGTTCCGAATAGAGATAGGGCACGATGATGGCGACGATGGTCATCAGCATGATCACGGCACTGGCCGAGCCGACAGCCATCTCGTTGCGCTTGAAGGTGTACTCATACATGAAGTTCGACGGCAGCCAGGCCGAGCCGCCGGGGCCGCCGCTGGTCAGCGCGACAACCAAGTCATACGATTTGATGGCAAGGTGCGCGAGCACGATGAAGGCCGACAGGAAGATCGGCCGCAGCAGCGGGATGACGATGCGCCGATAGAGCTGGAAGGTGGTGGCACCATCGATCTGCGCCGCCTTCATGATCTCGCCGTCGATGCCGCGCAAGCCGGCCAGAAACATCGCCATGATGAAGCCGGAGGCCTGCCAGACGCCGGCGATGACCACCGTGTAGATGACGAAGTCCTTGTTCTTGATCCAGTCGAAATGGAAGCTCGTCCAGCCCCATTGATGCAAGGTCTGCTCAAGGCCGAGGCCCGGATCGAGGAACCATTTCCAGGCGACACCGGTGACGATGAAGGACAGCGCCATCGGATAGAGATAGATCGGCCGCAGCACACCTTCGCCGCGGATCTTCTGGTCGAGCAGGATGGCCAGGAACAGGCCGAGCGCCAGGCAGATGAAGATGTAGAGAAAGCCGAAAATGCCCATGTTGGTGATCGACGTGTACCAGCTCGATGGCGGGTCGGTGTCGAAGGTCCAGCCCCACAGGCGCTGATAGGCGCGCGAGCCGGTGATGACATAGGATGGGAAGGTCTTGGAATTGGTGAAGGACAGATAGATCGTCCACAGGATGAAGCCGTAGACGAAGACGATGGTGATGGCGAAGCTCGGCGCCAGCACGATCTTCGGCAGGGCATCCTGCAGGCGCGAGCGCACCGAGGCGCGGGGACGGGCGTGCTCCGGCGTCAGCTTGATCTGGCTTGTCGCTACCGTGCTCATAAGGCTCCTCCCGTCGACGCGAGGCCAACCAGGTTCGCGGATCGGAGCCTTCCCCGCCGGGGCGGGGAAGGCGTTTTTGGTGTGTGGCGCTTACCTGGCGTCGTCGATCGCCTTAACCAGCTCGGTCACGGCCTCGTCCGAGGTCTTGATCTGGCCGTGGACGAACTTGGTCACGACATCCTTGTAGGCATTGGCGATCGCGGGCGGGGCGCCATAGCCCTGGGCCAGCGAACCGAACAACGTGCCCTTCTCGTTGGCGGCCTTAAGGTCGGCGATGCCCTTCTTGCCGCAGGCGTCGAAGTCGGTGTCCGGAACGTCGGTGCGGGCCGGAACCGAGCCCTTGACGACGTTGAAGGCCGACTGGAAGCTCTTCGACAAAGTGGCGGTGGCAAGTGCGGCTTGGGCGGCCTTGCGGTCGTCAGATACGTCGAACATGCCGAACACGTCGGAATTGTAGACGACGCTGCCGTCGGTGCCCGGGAAGCGGTAGCACAGGAAATCGGTACCCGGGGTCTTGTTGGCGGCGTGGAACTCGCCCTTGGCCCAATCGCCCATGACCTGAACCAGTGCGTCCCCCTTGATGACCATGGCGGTGGCGAGGTTCCAGTCGCGGCCCGAGAAGTTCGGGTCGACATAGGTGACGAGCTTGGCGAGGTTGTCGAACGACTTCTTCATCGTGTCGGACTTCAGCGATGCGTCGTCGAGGTCGTTGAAGGCCTTCTTGTAGAACTCAGGTCCGCCGGTCGACAGCACGACCGAGTCGAACATGGTGGCTTCCTGCCAGTTCTGGCCACCCAGGGCGAGCGGAATGACGCCGGCCGCCTTGGCCTTATCGAGCAGCGCAATAAGGTCGTCGAAGGTCTTGGGCTCGGTGCCGCCGATCTTGTCCATCACCGCCTTGTTGATCCACAACCAGTTGACCGAATGGACGTTGACGGGCACCGCGACCCATTTGCCTTCATAGACGGTAAACTTCTGCAGCGCCGCGGGAACAACCTTGTCCCAGCCCTCCTTGACGGCGATGGCGGTGATATCGCCCATCTTGCCGGCCGCCGCATAGTCGAGCGCGGTGTAGCCGAGCATCTGAGAAGCCGTCGGCGGATTGCCTGCAGCCACCATTGCCTTCAGCGCAACCATTGCGGGGTCACCGCCACCGCCGGCCACCGGCACGTCCTTCCAGGCATAGCCTTCCTTGGCAAGGTCCTGCTTGAGCACGTTGAGGGCAGCCGCTTCGCCGCCCGACGTCCACCAATGCAGCATCTGGACTTCCTTGACGTCCTCGGCATGGGCCGCGAAAGCAAGGCCCGATGCGAGAGCCGTTCCGATAAGAAGTTTGCGCAACATGTACTTCCTCCCTTGTTGCATCTACACGACCGGCGGATGCCCGCCGGGTTCTTCTCAACTCAGCCGACCCACCATCCGGTGCGCTGGCCGCGATGAAACTGGATTGTCTTTTCTTCGGTATAATCCTCGACGGCGCGTTTGCCGAGTTCGCGTCCGAGACCGGACTGCTTGTAGCCTCCGAATGGCAGCTCGGGATAACCTTCCATGAACGTGTTTACCCAGACGGTTCCCGAACGCACACTCCGCGCCACCGACATGCAGGTGTCGATGCTGGCGCTCCATACGCCCGCCGACAAACCATAAGGCGTGTTGTTGGCGATGCGCAACGCCTTTTCAATCGATTCAAAAGTCAGCACCGAGAGCACCGGCCCGAACACTTCCTCGCGGGCGATGGCCATGTCCTCGGTGACGCCGCGGATGATGGTGGGATCGAGGTACTGGCCGGCATTCGAGGCCAACTGCTTGCCGCCGCTGTAGACGCTGCTGCCGTTGCTTGCCGCTGCCGTGACGTAACCGGTCACCTTGGTCAGATGGTCCGACGAGATCATCGCGCCGACCTTGGTGTTGTCATCAAGCGGATCGCCGACCGCCACCCTGGCGGTGAGCGCCTTGACCGCGCCGAGAAAATCATCGGCGATCGCCTCGTGCACGATCAGGCGGCTGCCGGCATTGCAGCATTCGCCGGCATTGAAGAAGCCGCCAAACACCGCCGCGTCGGCGGCTGCTTCGAGGTCTGCATCCGGAAAGACGATCTGGCCGTTCTTGCCGCCAAGTTCCATCGAGACTTTCTTCAGCGACTGCGCGGCAGAGGCCATGGTCATCTTGCCGACGCGGGTGGAGCCGGTGAACGAGACCATCTCGACCAGGGGATGGCTGACCATCGGCGCGCCGACATCGGCGCCAAGGCCGGCGAGGATGTTGACGACGCCGGTGGGCAGGCCGGCCTGCATCAGGATGTCACCAAGAACAAAGGTCGAGGCCGAGGTCATTTCGCTCGGCTTGACCACGGCCGTGCAGCCGGCGGCAAGCGCGAAAGGCAGTTTCTGGCTGACGATCAGGAAGGGGAAATTCCACGGCGTGATGATCGAGACGACGCCGATCGGCTCGCGCAGCACGACACCCAGCATGGCGTCGCCGAGATTGGCGTAGGATTCGCCGTGCAGCGTGCGGGCGAGCGATGCGGCGTAGCGCCAGATATCGACCGCACCACCGATTTCGCCGCGTGCCTGGGCGATCGGCTTGCCCGATTCCAGCGCATCGAGCCGTGCGATGCCTTCCAGCCGTGCGTCGATCAGATCGGCCGTTTTGAGCAGGATCGCGGCGCGCTCGGCCGCCTTCATGCGCGGCCATGGGCCGGTCTCGAACGCCTTGTGCGCAGCCTGCACCGCGGCTTCCACTTCGGCTTCGCCGGCCTGTGCATAATGCGAGACGGTGAAGCCGTGGCCTGGGCTCTTGCGCTCCAGCGTGCGGCCATCGCGCGCATCGACATGCTTGCCGTCGATCAGCAGCCGATAGGTTCCTGGCGCTGCGGATGCCTCGGCGGGCATGATGATGTTGAGAGGGGCGTTCATCTGACTTCGGAATCCTCAGGATCGTGAAAATGCTGGTTTCTGTTTGGCCTTGAAAGCGTCGACGCCGGCCTTGAGATCGCCGGTCAGGGCGATAAAGCCGCTGGCCAGCGCTTCCGTCGCGGCAGCACTTTCCTCACCTTCGGCCACCGCGATCATCAATTTGGCGGCCTCTGTCGCCAGCGGGCCGCGCTCGGCGATTTTTCCGGCCCAGGCCTTGGCTTCGGTCAGGCCGCTGCCGGTTTCGACCACCCGGTCGACCACGCCAAGCGCCAGCGCTTCGGGAGCGAGCAGAATCTCGCCGCCCAGCGCCATGCGCCGCACCGTCTGCGCACCGAAGCGGCGCACCGCGCGCTGGGTGCCGGACCAGCCCGGGACGACGCCGATCGAGGTTTCGGGGAAGCCGAGCTTGACGTGTTTCTCCGCCACGCGGAAGTCGCAGGCGACGGCCAGTTCCAGCCCGCCGCCCAGCGCATGGCCGGACAGCACGGCGATGGTCGGCTGCCGCAGCCGCGCCAGCCGGTCGAAGACACGATGGCCGTAGCGCACCCATTGCACCTGGAAGTCGGCGGCACTCATCTGCGCCCACGCCTCGACATCGCCGCCGGCGCAAAAGCCCTTGCCTTCGCCGCGCAGCAGCACGACGCGCACGCTTTTCGCCATCTCCGCTTCGTCGAGTGCTGCCTCCACCGCGCGCAGCATCGGAATATCAAGCGCGTTGAACTTTTCCGGCCGCCGCAAGGTGACGATGCCGATGGCGCCTTCGGTTTCAAAGGTGACGAGGCGCTCAGTCATGCGCGCCTCCAAGCGAGGCGCCGCCATTCAGCGTCAGGCCGATCAACCGATCCTGGTAGAGAGCTTCCGGTGTCGTCTTGAGGTCCTTGGCGATACCGAGCGGAATCTCGGCCTGGGCCAGCACATCGCGCTGCAGGTCGACGCCGGGTGCGATTTCGGTGACAACCAGACCTTCGGGCGTCAGCTTCATCACGCAGCGCTCGGTGACGTAGGTGATGTCCTGTCCCTGTGCGACCGCGCGCTTGCCCGAGAAGGAGATGTGCTCGACCTCGTTGACCACCTTCTTGACCTTGCCCTCCTGGTCGATGTGGATGCCGCCATCAGCCAATGAGAGTTTTGCCCCGGCATTGAAGAAACCGGAGAAGACGATCTTCTTCGCCCGCGCGGTGATGTCGACAAAGCCACCGGCACCGGCGGTGACATGCGGCCGTGCAGACAGTTTGGAGACGTTGACCGAACCGTGGCGGTCGATCTGCAGGAAGGACAGCAGCGAAGCGTCAAAGCCGCCGGCCTGGAAATAGATGAACTGGTGCGGCGAGGGCATGATCGCCTCGGCGTTGGAGGCGCAGCCGAACTTGAAGTCGAGCAGCGGCACGCCGCCGACGGCGCCCTGTTCGATCACCCAGGTGACCTTGCCGTGCTGGCCTTCCTCGAGAAGGATGCGCGGCACATTGGCCGAGATGCCGAAGCCGATGTTGACGGCCATGCCGTCGCGAAGCTCCATGGCAACGCGGCGCGCAATCACCTTCTGGACGTTCATTTCGGCGTTGCGGAAGCTCGACAGCGGCCGGAAGATCTCGCCCGAGATTGCCGGATCGTAGGGCGTCAGCGTCGTCTGCAACTGGTCGGGCGCGACGACAATGTGGTCGACCAGCACGCCGGGCACGCGCACGTCGTGCGGTTTCAGCGTGCCATTCTCGACGACGCGCTTGACCTGGGCAATGACGACGCCGCCATTGTTGCGGGCGGCGAGCGCCTGTTCGAGCCCGCCGAGATAGGCGCCCTCATGCTCATAGGTGAGGTTGCCACGCTCGTCGGCCGTGGTGGCGCGGATGATCGAGACATGCGGCACGATCGAGCGAAAATAGAGCCATTCCTCGCCGTCGAACTGCTGCACCGAAACGATCGGCTCGCTGGCGGCCGCGTTCATGGCGCAACCCTGGTGGCGGGGGTCGGCGAAGGTGTCGAGACCGACCTTGGTCAGCACGCCCGGCCGCTTGGCGGCGGCCTCGCGGTGCATGTCGAACAGGATGCCGGACGGCACATTGTAGGCGGCGACCGAATTGTCGCCGATCATCTTCCAGATCTGCGGCGGCTCGGAGGAGGAGGGGCCGGACGGATAGGAGCCGCACAAAGTGCGCTTCAACAGGCCGGGTTTGGCCAGATGGTCGATGCCCTTGATGCCATACATGTCGCCGGCGGCGATCGGGTGCAGCGTGGTGATATCCTTCGGATGGCCTTCACTGTCGAAGCGCTCGCCAATGGCGGCCATCACCGCGTCCGGGCAGCCGAGACCGCTTGACGACGACACGGATACGACCATGCCGTCCCTGATCAGGCCTGCGGCTTCAGCGGCTGAAACGACCTTGCTCAATTCATGCTCCCGAGTTTCGGGTCGATCTTGACGGCCTTGCCGGAGCTTGCCGATTGCAGGGCCGCTTCGGCTGCAGCGAGCGACCAGATGCCGTCCTCGCCGGTGGCGGAAGGTTGGCCTTCGCCGCGGATCGCGGCATGGAACTGACGCAGCGACCTAGCATAGAGGTCCTCGCGGTCGAAGCGAAGGTCCTCTTCGCCCTTGGCTGTGCGTAGCGTCACCGAGCCGATCGGCTTCTGCGTCATCACATTCCTGGCGATCAGCGAGCCCTCCGAGCCATGCACCTCGAAACCGGTGTCGGCGAATTTGGTGGTGAAGCCTTCATGCGACTGGGCGATGAGGCAAGACTTGAAGCGCCAGATGCACATAGCCCCATCTTCCAGCCCGCTGCCGGCCATGCCGGCCGACTGGGTGAAGGCCGAGACTTCGACCGGATCGTCGCCGAGCACGAAGCGCAGCGTGTCGGCATCATGCACGGTGATGTCGAGCACCACGCCGCCGCCCGCTTCCGGCTTGGTGATGCGCCAGCCCTGCAGGTTCTCCGGCAGGTAGACGGCATGGAAGACGCACGCGGCGATCGGCTTGCCGATACGGCCGGCCGCGATGGCCTCGCGCATGGCGCGGTGCGCGCCGGCGTTGCGCAGATGGTGATTGGTGCCGAGCACGATGCCGGCGGCTTTTGCCGCGGCGACCATTGTGCGCGCGTCGGCGCTGGTCAGCGCCAGCGGCTTTTCGCACAGCACGTGCTTTCCCGCCTTGGCGGCGGCCAGGGCCTGCTCGAGATGCAGTTCATTGGTGGTCGAGATGTAGACCGCGTCGATGTCGGTGCTGAGCACAGCGTCAAGCGTCGAAACAGCCAGCGGAATGTTGTTTTCCCTGGCATAGTCCGTGGCGCGCTCGGGGCTGGAACTCATCACCGCAACGATCTCGCCATCGCCTTGCGCGCGGATGGCGTTGATCATGAACTGTCTGGCGATCGTGCTGGCGCCGATCAAGCCCCATCTGACGCTCATGCCGCGTCCCCCATTCCTGCGGGCCTGTTTCGGGCGCGACGATCCGGGCCGCAGCTTTCCCTGACCACCAGATTGACCGCGCCGATATGATCTTCGGCCCGCGTGGTGCGCGACTGGATCATTTTCAGCATGACATGGGCGGCACGTTCGCCGAGCCCAGCCGTGTCCACCGAAACGCTGGTCAAGGCCGGTATATAATGCTCGGCCTCCACCACATCGTCGAAGCCGACGACGGCGAAATCCGCGCCAGGCTCAAGCCCGTGCTTGCGCAGTGCCAGCATGACGCCAAAGGCGACCGCGTCGTTGAAGCACAAGGCCGCGGTCGGCGGTTCGGGCATCGACAGAGCGGTTTCCAGGCACGCCATGCCACCTCTGCGGCTGGTCTCGCCCTCGACGAGGAGCACGTCGCGGGCAGCGATGCCAAGCGTTTCGCAGGCTTCGCGAAAGCCGCCAAGGCGTTCATGATAGACCACGAGATCGGACGAACCGCCAAAGAAGGCAAGGCGGCGATGGCCCTTGCCAATGAGATGGGCGGCCGCAAGGTAGGCGCCGCGATGATTGTCGGGCGTGATCACCGGAATGCGGCTTTCAGGCAGCCGGCGCATGGCGAAGACGACCGGAACGCCCGCCATCTCCAGCCGACGGAAAGCGCCCGGCGTGGTGCCGCGCGCCGGCGACACAATGAGGCCGGCGACGCCTTGCTCCATCAACGATTTCAGCACCTCTTCCTGGCGCACCGGATTTTCCGCCGTGTTGGCGATGAAAGGCACGATGCCGGCCGACTGGAAGACGCGCTCCATACCGACCGCCAGTTCGGCGAAGAAGGGATTGGTGAGATCGTTGATGACCATGCCGATGACGTTGGAGTGCGCCTTGCGCAGATTGGCGGCGCCACGGTTGTAGACGTAACCGACATCCTCGATCGCCTTGCGAACCTTGACCGCGGTCTCAGGCCGGATCAGCCCACTGCCCTGAAGCACGAGCGACACCGTCGATTTGGACACGCCTGCCTCGCGGGCAATGTCGAATATCGTTGCCTTGGCCCGACTGGCCATCCAGATGCGTCCTCCCGGTTTTTCTAGGTCAAATCTATTGGAACGTTCTAATCTCTACTCCCGTCCAGAGTCAATTGGGGTCTTTTCAGATTCGAAAAATTGATCAGACAGGGGTAATCGGGCTGTTCTACAGGCTCTTGTGCTGCGTCGCAGCATTTGCCTGTGAATGAACCCTGAATCTTAAAGCTTCTTGATTTATTGGAACGTTCCATTTATAGGCACGGCGATAGGGAGAGATCGATGGATATTGCCTTGCCTGGTGAGGGTGGCCGCAGCACCCGCTACGCGCTGGTCGGCCAGCCGGTGCAGCCGGTGATCGGCGCACGGTTTTCGCGTATCGCCTATGCCGCAGCCCATGTCGTTGCCGATCCGCTTGCGATGACCGATCCGTGGTCGAAGCCGGTGGTCGACTGGGATAGGACGATGGCATTCCGTCATCATCTGTGGCGGCTCGGCTTCCGCATCGCCGAGGCGATGGACACGTCGCAGCGCGGCATGGGGTTCGACTGGACAAATGCGCAGGAATTGATCCGCCGCTCAATCGCGGAAGCGCGCACCGTCGAAGGCGCCGATCTCGCTTCGGGTGCCGGCACAGACCATCTGGCGCCAAGCGCCGCCAGGACGCTCGACGATGTCATCGCCGCCTACGAGCAGCAATTCGCTTTCATAGAAGGACAGGGCGGCAAGGCGATCATGATGGCCAGCCGCGCGCTGGCGGCGGTCGCCAAGGGCCCGGACGACTATGCACGTGTCTACGACCGCATCCTGAGCCAGGCGTCCGGCAAGGTCATACTGCACTGGCTGGGCGACATGTTCGACCCGGCACTGAAGGGCTATTGGGGCAGCAACGATTTCGAGGCCACGCTGGACACCGTCGTCGCAATCATCGAACGTCATGCGGGCAAGGTGGAAGGGATAAAGATCTCACTGCTCGATGCCGGCAAGGAGGTCGCGCTCAGAAACCGGCTGCCGGACGGCGTCGTCATGTTCACCGGCGACGACTTCAATTATCCCGAACTGATCGCGGGCGACAGCAGGAAACACTCGCATGCGCTGCTCGGCATTTTCGACGCGATCGCGCCGGTCGCCAACGCGGCACTGGCAAAACTGGCGGACGGCGACCGCGCCGGTTATGACACGCTGATGGCGCCGACCGTGCCGCTATCGCGAAAAATCTTCGAGGCGCCTACGGAATATTACAAGGCCGGCATCGTCTTCATGGCCTGGCTGAACGGCCATCAGGACCATTTTTCGATGGTCGGCGGCATGCAGTCAGCACGCGGCATCCGCCACTATGCCGATGTCTTCCGCCTCGCCGACCAGGCCGGATTGCTGGCCGATCCGGAACTGGCGGTTGCCAGGATGAGGAGCCTCTGCGCCGTCGCAGGCGTTTAAAATCTGATCGTTTGGTCTGGATGGTGGGCGTGACAGGGATTGAACCTGTGACCCCTGCAATGTCAATGCAGTGCTCTCCCGCTGAGCTACACGCCCATCCGAAGCCGCGCATACACCATTTTTGATCCAGCGCGTCAATAGCAGGAAAAAGGAAAGAAGGCGTCGTCTCGCCGCAGCGGCGACAAGGCACTGACGCCTTGCCCAGAAAGCGGCTCAGGCCGCGTGCAGCATCTTTTCGACCTCGTTGACGAGGTCGCGCAGGTGGAACGGCTTCGACAGCACCTTGGCGTCTTTCGGCGCCTTGGAATCCGGGTTCAGCGCAACGGCGGCGAAACCGGTGATGAACATGACCTTGAGGTCGGGATCGATCTCGGTGGCGCGGCGCGCCAATTCAATGCCGTCCATCTCCGGCATGACGATGTCGGTCAGAAGTAGCGAGAACGGTTCCTCGCGCAGCCGCTCGTAGGCGCTGGCGCCATTGTCGAAATCGCTGACCTGGTACCCGGCGCGCTCCAGCGCCTTGACGAGGAACCGACGCATATCGTCGTCGTCTTCCGCCAGAAGAATGCGTGCCATGATATCCCGTCCGAATCACCCGCCCGAGATTGCCGTTGGGCAAGCCCGTTAACCATCCTGTATATGAGGAGGTGAGGGTAAACATCAAGTGAACGAGAACGGGGATGATCCATATTTGCCCGGCGGTGTGGCCGCTGAAATGCTGGACACGCGACCAGCAAGGTGGCACTTTCACATCATGATGCACTGGTGTTTTCGGGTTCGTTCAAATTGAAGACGGCAGCCGAGGATTTTTCGGTCTTTCCACCCTTCGAAATCCGGTCGGGCGCCGAGCAGCGCGTCCCCTTCCTCTTCAACTCGCCGCATAGCGGCCGCTACTATCCGGAGCGCTTCCTTGCCATGGCAAGGCTGGACCGCAACGCCATCCGCCGCTCGGAAGACTGCTACGTCGACGAGCTGTTCGGCGGCGCCGTCGCGCTGGGCGCGCCGATGCTGGCGGCGAATTTCCCGCGCGCCTATCTCGACGTCAATCGTGAGCCGTGGGAACTCGATCCGCGCATGTTCGCCGAGCCGGTGCCGTCCTTCTGCAACATCCGCTCGGCGCGGGTGGCCGGCGGGCTTGGCACGGTTCCCAAGCTGGTCGGCGAGGGGCTCGATATCTATTCCGGCCGGTTGCCGCTGGCTGAAGCGATCGCCCGCATCGAGGCCGTCTACAAGCCCTATCACGAGACGCTGAAACGGCTTTTGACCAGAACCCATGCGCGTTTCAGCTTTGCCGTTCTGATCGACTGTCATTCGATGCCGGCAAGCATTCGTGTCGGCGAAAACGGCCTGCGGCCCGACTTCATCATTGGTGACCGTTTCGGCATCTCGGCCACCGCGGCCTTGACCGAGACCGCGATTGGCCTGCTCACCGCGATGGGCTACACCGTCGCCCACAACAAGCCCTATGCCGGCGGATTCATCACCGAGCACTATGGCCGCCCAGCGCGCCATCTGCATGCGCTGCAGATCGAGGTCAATCGCGGGCTCTACATGAACGAGCGGACATTCGAGAAGGCCACTGGCTTCGACGCGCTGGCCGACGACCTGACGCGATTTTCGGCGGATCTGATGGCGATGCCCGACCATCATTTCATCGACCTGCCGCTGGCGGCGGAGTGAAATCCAGTCTTGTTTTTACGCATGTCGTTGTCCCAAAACCGCTACACACTTTTGGGCGACATGCATCAGGATTTTCGGCGTAAAAAAAGACCGCATCGTTTGCACGATACGGTCGAAGTCTAGGGAGGAAACGCCCAAGGAGGGCATGGACAGGAAAACCTGTCCGAGGTCGAGGGTATTGTGCGCTGCACAAATGTCAAGCGACCTTCAGGCTTTTTTAATTCACTCTGATGTGGAAATTGCGTTTCGGTGACGCTTGTGTGACATCCGGGCAACAGCTGCTGCAGCGGAGAAATCGTCGAACACCCTTGTTTTGGCTGGAAATTGGCGGCAGAGCACCGGCTCGGGCATGCTGCAATGCGGGAGAATCAGTTGGATATCAGCATCGATTTCATGCGCCGCATCGCGCAGGCGGCAGCGGCGCAAACCTTGCCGCGCTTCCGCAGCGAGGGCGCCGTCGCCAACAAGGAAAAGGGCAGTTTCGACCCGGTCACCGAAGCCGATCGCGAGGCTGAACGCGCCATCCGGGCGCTGATATCAGCGCAATATCCCGACCATGGCATTCTGGGCGAGGAGCATGGCAGCGAAAACATTTCAAGCCGGCATGTTTGGGTGATCGACCCCATCGACGGCACGCGCGCCTACATCTCCGGCCTGCCGGTGTGGGGGACGCTGGTCGGGCTGACGGTCGATGGCGACGCGGTTGCCGGCATGATGTCGCAGCCGTTCACCGGCGAGCTTTACTACGCCAACGCCTCGGGCTCGCACTATGAGGGGCCGGGCGGCCCGCGCAAGCTGACAACCCGCAAGACGACGAAGCTCGCCGAGGCGACGCTGTTCACCACCACGCCGGCGCTGTTCAAGGGCGCGGCGCGCGAGCGTTACGACCAGTTAGAGAAGCAAGTCCAACTCGCCCGCTACGGCGCCGATTGCTACGCCTTCGCCATGATCGCGTCGGGAAGCGTCGACATCGTCGCCGATCCCGGATTGAAGCCTTACGACATCGTGGCGCTGATCCCGATCATCGAAAAGGCCGGCGGTGTGGTTACCACATTCGAAGGCGGGCCGGCGGAGAAGGGCGGCGACGTGGTGGCAGCGGCGACGCCGGAGCTTCATGCGGCCGCCATGGCAGCGCTACGCGGCTAATATCAGCGCGGCTTGATCGAGCGCTGGAATTCCGCCGGCGTGCGGCCGTAAACCTGCCTGAACGCGGAGCTGAAATGGCTGTGGCTGGAGAAGCCAAGGTCCATGCCCAGCGTCGTCAGATTGTCGTAGCGGCCAAGCAGGTCGAGCGCACGCGCCAGCCGCAGGCGCAGGTGGTAGCGATAGAGCGGCATGGCCTCGACCTGCTGGAACACTTGCGTCAGGTAGACCGGCGAGACGCCGACCTCGGCGGCAATTTCGGCCAGCGTCCAGCGCCGGGACAGATCAGAGGACAAAACGAGCTTGGCGCGGTCGACCAGTTTCTGTCGCCCTGGGCTGGCGCCGGCGACGTGCGAGGTCCGCTCGCCGAGCGAGCGCCGCACCAGCGTCAGCGCCAGGGTTTCGGCCTCGAGCGTTTCGGCGACGTTGCGGCTCAGGCTGTGGCGCAGCAAAGCCACCAAAGCCTGCGCTCGCGGGTCGATGCGCCGGCGTTGGCGACGAAACGCCGGGGTGGCGCCGGCGCGCAATTGTTCCTTCGGCACCAGCTCCAGCAGCTGAGCCTCCTCGACGACGAGATCGAGGCAGGCATCGCCGCCCTCGACGGGGTGGCTGATCTGATAGGTTTCCGCCTCGTTGAAGAACAGCAGTTGGTTGGCTTCGGCGACGGCGTCGTTGCGGCCGACATGACGCACGAAGACGCCGCGATACGGAAACACAAGATGCGTCGCCGTCGTGCACTCTTCTTCGCTCCTGTGCCGGCATTCGCCACTGCAGATGACGTCCCGCACCCTGACAGTGCCGGTGTCGAGAAGCGGCTGGACGGTGAATTGCGACATGGCCGTTGCGTTCCCTTGCGCCGGACCATGGGGTCCGGCATTGCAATCGGCACTCTACGCAATCGGCCCGCCCATTCCTGTCAGGAGACTTCCAGGCAGGCCGCTCCTTAAAGCGCGTCGCGTTGAAACGGATTCAGGCGACGCGCTTTAAGTCTTTGTCTCATGCATGTCGTTGCCCCAAAGCCGGGACCACTTTTGGGCGACATGCATTAATCCCACAACCGGCGCGTGGATTCGGAATAGGCTTCGCCGCGCGACAGACCGATGTCCTTGAGCTGGTCGTCGGTCATCTCGAGCAAAGCGCGCCGGCTTCGGCGCCTCTCCATCTGACAGCTGATCCAGCCAGCCGTCGCTATGAATTGTGCGTACAAAGTCTGGCGGATGGTCACGGTGCGGATTGTCGGCGCCTGCGTCGGCACGGTGCCGGCCAGGCATTGCGTCGCCGCTGTATGATCGGGGCGCATCGCTCAGTCCTCCCTGGTGCCGGCTGCCGAGGCGCCGGCTTCGTTCAGCGCTTGCGCGCATTCCTCGCAGCAGACTTCGACGGTCTTGCCGCCGACCTTGACGCGGATCGGGTTGGCGTCCAGCTGGCAATCGCAGGCGGCGCAGGTTTTCTCGGTCATGATCTCATCTCCATGGCGTTCAGTTCGACGCGGGCAGATGAGCATTCCGGGACGGCGCGGGCTGTCAGAATCTTTAGCACTTTGCGTGCCGCGGGCGCAGCCGGCCCATCCCTACTGACAATAGGGTGTCAGTAGGGACGGACTACGGAAGGGCCTTTCCAGAGGGAGGACCAGACATGCCGACACAATCAACAGCCAGCCACGCCAATGACAGTCCGGCGGACGGCCGCAGCGATTTCGATTTCTTCTTCGGCAGCTGGGATGTCAGTCATCGAAGGCTGCAAAAGCGCCTGGCAGGCGACGACAATTGGGACGAATTCGGCGGCATATGCGAGGTGCGCCCGCTGCTCGGCGGTCTCGGCAATGTCGACGACAATGTGATCGAACTGCCGGGCGGCGCCTATCGCGCCGCCACGGTGCGGACCTTCGATGCAGTGACACGGCAATGGTCGATCTGGTGGATCGACGGTCGCAACCCGTCGACCATCGATGTGCCGGTGCGCGGCGCGTTCACAGACGGTGTCGGCACGTTCCTGTGTGACGATGTCTTCGACGGCCGGCCGATCCAGGTTCGTTTCCTCTGGTCAAGGATCATGGAGAATTCGGCGCGCTGGGAGCAGGCCTTTTCGCCCGATGGCGGCATGAGCTGGGAGACCAACTGGGTCATGGAGTTCGCCCGCCAGGCATGAGCCGATGATCGGCGTCCGTCAGGCCGTGGGGTCGTCGCTGCCGGGAATGAAGGCGTCGAAGGCGGCGAGCAATTGTTCGCGGTAGATGTCGGCTTCCTGCAGGATTTCGTGGCGCGCGCCGTCGATCATCAGCAGCGAACCGAGCCGCAGCCGCCTGGCATAGGCTTCCACGGCCTTGGTCGAGACGACCTGGTCGGCGCCGGCTGCGATTATCAGCAGCGGGACCTGGATCCGAGCCATGAAGTCGGGGTCGCTGACGGCTTCGGATGCTTTGGCGGCTGCCTGCAGCCAGCGGATCGTCGGGCCGCCAAGCGCCAGTTGCGGGTACTCTTCGTAAATCCGTGTGTTACGGCGATAGCGCTCCGGGTCGGACGTCAGCTTGTTGGTCTCGAAAGGGGCCGTCACCTTCGGCCGTGGGCCCCAGGCGGCATAGAGCCGGCCAAGGCCGAGAGCGCAGAACAGCGAACAGACGCGGCGAACCGTTCTTATCGAGACCGGCAGATCGGGCACCGTGAGGAACGGCGCGATCAGCACCATGCGCCGCACGCGGTTCACCATCGACGGCGCGGCAAGCAGCGTGATCACCGCACCCGCGGAATGGGCCAGGATGTAATATGGGCCGCGGCAGTCGGGCAGCACGATCTCCTCGAAGAACTGCTCCAGATCAGCGGTATAGTCACGGAAGCTGCGGACATAGCCGCGCTGGCGATCGCGGATCAGACGGGAGGAATCGCCCTGGCCGCGCCAGTCGAGGGTGGCGACGCCAAAGCCACGGTCGGCAAGATTGCGGATGGTTTCGAAATATTTCTCGATGCACTCGTTGCGGCCGGTGAGCACGACCACGGTGCCTTTCAGCGGGCGCGCGACCGCGCCGAACAGGCCGTAGCGGATCTTCTTGCGGTCGCGGGTGGTGAAGAAGCCGCCGGTGGCGTTTTCCGGTCGTGGGTTGCCCTCGATTTCGTGAAAAAGGGGGATGTCGGGGAAAAGATCCGTCATTCGGGGCTTCGTGCTCGGCGTCTGGCGTGCCTGCCCGTGCTGGCTGGCTCGGCTAAGGTGATAGACGCCCATGCGCCAAAAGCAAAGGAATTCCGGGCGATGGAGGCCCCGCAACGGGGAAGGCCGGAAGCCGCTTGAAAGCGTGCTTCCGGCCTCTGTCGATCCGGGAGGAAGGGACGTTACACCCGGTTCGGCCTCGTTGCGGCACCCGGCGCCGCTAATCCTTGATCTTGGGCTCACCCTAGCGCCGGCTGTCTGAACGCGCGCCGAAGCGCCGGTTCATCTGCCGTTCATCAACGACCAGCCGCACGGCCTTTTTGCCAGCATGCGAAATCTTGAAATGCATTCGAGCGCTCCCCAAATGTCGAATGCGGTCGCCAATGTCGGGGCCGCTGGTCCAGCCGAAACGCCGCTCAAGGGTTTCGCACCGGCCATACGCAAACCATGTTGCTCAACAGGAGAACACCTCATGCGTCACGTTGATTTTTCCCCGCTCTACCGTTCGACCGTCGGCTTCGACCGTCTCTTCACCATGCTCGATTCGCTTGCGCAGCCGGATGGCGCGCAGACCTATCCGCCCTACAACATCGAGCGCACCGGCGAGGATTCCTATCGGATCTCGATGGCGGTTGCCGGCTTCTCCGACGAGGAAATCTCGATCGAAGCCCACCGCAATGTGCTGACCGTGAAAGGTGAGCGCAAGGACGAGGGCACCGGCGAAGGTTCCGAACTGCTCTATCGCGGCATCGCCTCGAGGGCTTTCGAGCGCCGCTTCCAGCTTGCCGACCACGTTGAAGTCGTTGGCGCCGCGCTGAAGAACGGCCTGCTCTTCGTCGACCTCAAGCGCAACATTCCCGAGGAGTTGAAGCCACGCAAAATCGCGATCAGCTCGGCTCCGGCCAAGGCCAAGCAGATCGAGGCCAAGACCGCCAACTAACCAATAGCCTCCCAAGGCAAAGGCGGCGCTGAAAGGCGCCGCCTTTTTGTAGTCCGGGATATCGATTATCCTGCGATCAGCTGGCCAAAGCGGTCAACATCTTCGGCCGTCGTCGCAAAGCTGGCGACGAAACGGTAGATCGCTTCGTTGTCGCCGAGGTGGCCGTCGAAGCCCTGAGGTACGCCCCATTCGTAGAATTTGGCGTCGGCCGCCTGCAGCTTTTCGGCATTGGTGCGGTCGAGGACCGCGAAAACCTCATTGGCCTGCGGCAACCAGGCCAGCCTGCCTGTCGGCGCGTCTTCGATCGTCTCGGCCAGCCGCGCGGCCATGGCGTTGGCCTGGCGCGCCATCCTCAGCCACAGGTCGTCGGTGAGATAGGCTTCGAACTGAGCCGAGATGAAGCGCGCCTTGGAGAAGGTCTGCCCGGCGCGCTGGCGCAGCAGGCGCAGGTCACGCGCCACGTCGAGGTTCAGGACCACAACCGCGTCGGCCATCCAGCAGCCGTTCTTGGTGCCGCCGAAGGAGATGATGTCGACGCCGCTCTTCCAGGTCATTTCAGCAGGCGATATGTCGGTCGCGGCAATCGCGTTGGCGAAGCGCGCGCCGTCCATGTGCAGAGGCAAGCCATGGCGGCGAGCGACCTCGGAGACGGCCTTGATATCATCGACGGTGTAGACCGTGCCGACCTCGGTCGCCTGGGTGATCGTCACCGCCATCGGCTGGCCGGCGGGGGCGAGGTCTTGCGAATAGCGCATGATGGCCCGGTCGAGAGCCCGCGGACTGATGCGCCCCAATGGTCCAGGAACCGGCGACATGCGCGCTCCGCCGGTGTAGAAGCCCGCCGCGCCGAATTCATCGACGTTCATATGCGCTTCGGAATGGCAGAAGGCGACGCCGCCGATACGATTGCATGCCGCCATGGAGAGCGCGTTGGCCGCCGTGCCGGTCGCGACGAAGAACACCGCGACCTCCCGCTCGAAGATCTCGCTGAAGCGCCGATAGACGGCGCGGTCGAGCTCGCCGTCGCCATAGGCGGTCGCGATGCCCGCGGCGTGCCGGGACAGATTGGCCGAGATGTCGGGATGGGCGCCTGCCCAATTGTCGGAAGCGAAGAACATGCACCTGCCTGTGTTTGGGGAAATCGGCCTGAAGCTGACCGATTTCGCGTGCCGACCGCAAGGGCCAGACGCCGGAAAACCATTAAAGCCAGTCAATCTGGTAAAGCAGCGGCTGGCGACTGAAGCTTACGTTTTTCCTCAACTTCACGTAATTTTATGTCGCCGACGGCCCAAGTTTTTTGTGAATCGGTCTTGTGTGTGTCCCGGATTTCTGTCATAAAAATTTAGGACAGTAGTGCTGTCTTATTTTGTCGCACAAAACGAGCTGGATTGGCGTATCATTTGGGCCTCTCCGGCTGTTGCTGCGAGCGACAGGTTGGACAGCCAGACTCTGGCCTGTACGAATACGAACCATGCGGAAAGCCGCCTGGTTCGGCAAGGATTTCGCAAGACGTGCCGCAAGGATCAGGGTGAGCCAGGCGCTTGCCGGGGCAAACCAGCGCCCGAAGGGCTGGGAATGGAGGACAGGAGATGACGGACATGACGCACTCTGCGACGAACGGCCAGGCCGCGCAGACGAAAGCGGCAACCGTCAAAACCGCGCTCCGAACCAATACTAGCCGATCCAATATTGGCCGAACAGGCTTTTCCGCCCAAGGCCTCTACGATCCGCGCAACGAGCATGATGCCTGCGGCGTCGGCTTCATCGTCAACATGAAGGGCGTGAAGTCGCATCAGATCGTCAAGGACGGCCTTGCCGTGCTCGAAAACCTGACGCATCGCGGCGCCGTCGGCGCCGATCCGCTGGTCGGCGATGGCGCCGGCGTGCTGGTGCAGCTTCCAGACCGTTTCTTCCGCGAGGAGATGGCAGCCCAGGGCATCGAACTGCCGCCGGCGGGTCAGTACGGCGTCGGACACTGGTTCATGCCGCAGGACGCCGCCTTGCGCGCCCATATCGAGGACATCATCGCCGAATCGGCGCAGTCCGAGGGGCTTCCGCTCATCGGTTTCCGTGATGTGCCCGTCGACAATTCGTCGCTGTCGAAGGCGCCCGACATCGTGGCGTCCGAGCCGTTCCATCGGCAGGTCTTCATCGGCCGCACAGCCGACATTCCCGACGACGAGGAGTACGAGGCCAGGCTCTATCTGCTGCGCAAGGTCATATCGGGCCGCATCTACGCCGAGAACGACAACAAGGACATCGGCTCCTACTGCGTGTCTCTGTCGGCGCGCACCATCGTCTACAAGGGCATGTTCCTGGCCTATCAGGTCGGTGCCTATTACAAGGACCTGATCGATCCGCGCTTCGAAACCGCGCTGATCCTTGTCCACCAGCGCTTCTCGACCAACACCTTCCCGTCGTGGAAGCTGGCGCATCCCTACCGCATGGTCGCCCACAATGGCGAGATCAACACCGTGCGCGGCAACAACAACTGGATGGCGGCGCGACAGGCGTCCGTCGATTCCGAACTGTTCGGCAACAACATCTCGAAGCTGTGGCCGATTTCCTATGACGGCCAGTCCGACACCGCATGTTTCGACAATGCGCTCGAGTTTCTGTTCCAGGGCGGGTACAGCCTCAGCCACGCCATGATGATGCTGATCCCGGAAGCGTGGGCCGGCAACAAGCTCATGGATGCCGACCGCAAGGCCTTCTACGAATACCATGCTGCGCTGATGGAGCCGTGGGACGGACCGGCGGCGGTCGTCTTCACCGATGGCCGCCAGATCGGCGCCACGCTCGACCGCAACGGATTGCGCCCGGCGCGCTACATCGTCACCGACGATGACCGCGTCATCATGGCCTCGGAAGCCGGCGTGCTGCCGGTGCCGGAAGAGAAGATTGTCAAGAAGTGGCGGCTGCAGCCCGGCCGCATGCTGCTGATCGACCTGGAAAAGGGGCGGATTGTCTCCGACGAGGAGCTCAAGTCGGAGATCGCGACCAAGCATCCCTACAAGACCTGGCTCGCCAACACGCAGCTCATCCTCGAAGACCTGAAGCCGGTCGAGCCGCGCGCGCTGCGCAAGGATGTCAGCCTGCTCGATCGCCAGCAGGCGTTCGGCTACACCCAGGAAGACACCAAGCTGTTGATGTCGCCGATGGCGACGACAGGCCAGGAAGCCGTGGGCTCGATGGGCACCGATACGCCGATCTCGGCGATGTCGGACAAGTCGAAGCTGCTCTACACCTATTTCAAGCAGAACTTCGCCCAGGTCACCAACCCGCCGATCGACCCGATCCGCGAGGAACTGGTGATGAGCCTGGTGTCCTTCATCGGGCCGCGGCCGAACATCTTCGACCTGGTCGGCAATTCGCGCCGCAAGCGGCTCGAGGTGCGCCAGCCGATCCTGACCAATGGCGATCTGGAGAAGATCCGCTCCATCGGCCACACCGAGGACCGCTTCGACACCAAGACGATCGACATCACCTACGGCTCGAATGAAGGGGCCGCGGGCATGCAGGGCGCCATAGACCGCTTGTGCGAGCGGGCGGAGGCGGCGGTCGCCGGCGGCTACAACATCATCATCCTGTCCGACCGCCAGGTCGGGCCGGACCGCATCGCTATCCCGGCGCTGCTGGCGACAGCTGCGGTGCATCACCACCTGATCCGCAAGGGGTTGCGCACCTCGGTCGGCCTCGTCGTCGAATCCGGCGAGCCGCGCGAAGTGCATCATTTCTGCTGCCTTGCCGGCTATGGCGCCGAGGCGATCAACCCGTACCTCGCCTTCGACACGCTGCTCGACATGCACAAGCGCGGCGAACTGCCGAAAGAGGTGGACGCCTACGAAGTCGTCACGCGCTACATCAAGTCGATCGGCAAGGGCATCCTGAAGGTGATGTCCAAGATGGGCATCTCGACCTACCAGTCCTATTGCGGCGCGCAGATTTTCGACGCCATCGGGCTGAAGACCGATTTCGTGCAGCAGTATTTCACCGGCACCGCGACGCTGATCGAAGGCGTCGGGCTGGACGAGATCGCAACCGAGACGCTCAGCCGCCACAATGATGGTTTCGGCAACGATCCGGTGCTGCGCAGCAGCCTCGAAGTCGGCGGCGAATACATGTTCCGCATGCGCGGCGAGGCGCATATGTGGTCGCCGGACGCGGTCGCAACCTTGCAGCACGCCGTGCGCCAGGGCTCGTGGGAGACGTTCAAGGACTATTCCGCCCAGATCGACAGCGAGACGGCCCGCGCCCAGACCATTCGCGGCCTGTTCAGGATCAAGCTGGCGGAAGAAACCGGCCGCAACAAGGTTGCGCTCGACGACGTCATGTCGGCGGCCGACATCGTCAAGCGGTTCTCGACCGGGGCGATGTCTTTCGGCTCGATCTCGCGTGAGGCGCACACCACGCTGGCGCGCGCCATGAACGCCATCGGCGGCAAGTCGAACACCGGCGAGGGCGGCGAAGAGGCCGACCGCTATCTGCCGCTGCCCGGTGGCGGCAAGAACCCCGAACGCTCGGCGATCAAGCAGATCGCCTCGGGCCGTTTCGGCGTGACGGCCGAATATCTCGTCAATTCCGACATGATGCAGATCAAGGTGGCGCAAGGTGCCAAGCCCGGCGAGGGCGGACAGTTGCCTGGCCACAAGGTCGACGCGACCATCGCCAAGGTCAGGCATTCGACGCCGGGTGTCGGCCTGATCTCGCCGCCGCCGCACCACGACATCTATTCGATCGAGGATCTGGCGCAGCTGATCTACGATCTGAAGAACGTCAACCCGGCGGCCGACGTGTCGGTCAAGCTGGTGTCGGAAGTCGGTGTCGGCACGGTTGCGGCGGGCGTCGCCAAGGCGCGCGCCGACCACATCACCATCTCTGGCTATGATGGCGGCACCGGTGCCTCGCCGCTGACTTCGCTCAAGCATGCCGGCAGCCCATGGGAAATGGGCCTTGCCGAGACGCACCAGACGCTGGTGCTGAACGGTCTGCGTTCGCGCGTGGCGCTGCAGGTCGATGGCGGTCTGCGCACCGGCCGCGACGTCATCGTCGGCGCGCTGCTCGGCGCCGACGAGTTCGGCTTCTCGACCGCGCCGCTGATCGCGGCCGGCTGCATCATGATGCGCAAGTGCCATCTCAACACCTGCCCGGTCGGCGTGGCGACGCAGGACCCGGTGCTGCGCAAGCGCTTCAAGGGCACGCCCGAGCATGTCATCAACTTCTTCTTCTACGTGGCGGAAGAGGTGAGGGAGCTGCTCGCCGAAATGGGCTACACCCATATCGACCAGATCATCGGCGACACCGACCTTCTGGAAAAGCGCGACCTGATCGTGCACTGGAAGGCGCGCGGGCTCGATTTCTCGAAGATGTTCTTCAAGCCCGATGCGCCGCATGAAGCGGTGCACTGGACCGAACGCCAGAAGCATCCGATCGACGACGTGCTCGACCGCAAGCTGATCGAACTGGCCAAGCCGGCGCTCGAAAGCAAGCAGCCGGTCAAGATCGAGGTCGACATCCGCAATGTCGATCGGTCGGCCGGCGCCATGCTGTCGGGCGAAGTGGCCAAGCGCTTCAAGCACAAGGGCCTGCGCGAGGACACGATCTCGGTAAAGCTGACCGGCACCGCCGGCCAGTCCTTCGGCGCCTTCCTGGCGCGCGGTATCTCGTTCGAGCTTGTCGGCGCCGGCAACGACTATGTCGGCAAGGGCCTGTCGGGCGGGCGTATCGTCATCCGGCCACCGGAAGAGGCCAAGATCGTTGCGGCGGAGTCCATCATCGTCGGCAACACGGTGCTTTATGGCGCGACCGAGGGCGAGGCCTATTTCGCCGGCGTCGCCGGCGAACGCTTCGCCGTGCGCAATTCGGGTGTTGCCGCCGTTGTCGAGGGCGTCGGCGACCATGGCTGCGAATACATGACCGGCGGCATCGTCGTCGTCATCGGTAAAACCGGCCGCAACTTCGCCGCCGGCATGTCGGGCGGCGTCGCCTATGTGCTGGACGAGGCGGGCGATTTCGCCGAGCGCTGCAACATGGCGATGGTCGAGCTGGAACCGGTTCCGGAAGAAGACGACCTGATGGAAAGGCTGCTGCACCATGGCGGCGATCTCGACCACAAGGGTCGCGTCGACGTGTCAGGCGACATGACCAGCCATGACGAGGAGCGGCTCTACCAGCTGATCTCCAACCATGTGCACTACACCGGTTCGGTGCGTGGCCGCGAAATCCTCGACGACTGGACGACTTTCCGGCCGAAATTCCGCAAGATCATGCCGGTCGAATACCGCCGCGCACTGATCGAGATGGAACGCATGCGCATGGGCGTGGCGGCGGAATAGACTGCGTTGCCGGGAGGCTCAGGTTTCCCGGCCACTTTCATCGACAGTTTGACCTCGAAGGCAAGGTTGCCATGGCTGCCTCAAGAGGTTAACGGGTGCGGCGAAAACCGCACCATCTGGACAGCAGGAACTGGACTATGGGCAAGGTAACAGGCTTTCTCGAAATCGACCGGCAGGTGCACAAGTACCAGCCGGCCTCCGACCGCATCCGGCATTTCCGCGAATTCACGCTGCCGATGTCGGACAAGGAGGTCGAGAAACAGGCCGCGCGCTGCATGGATTGCGGCATTCCGTTCTGCCATGGGCCGACGGGCTGCCCGATCCACAACCAGATCCCGGACTGGAACGACCTCGTCTACAATGGCGACTGGGACAACGCGATCCGCAACCTGCATTCGACCAACAACTTCCCGGAGTTCACCGGCCGCATCTGCCCCGCGCCCTGCGAGGAAGCCTGCACGCTGAACCTCGAGGACATTCCCGTCGCCATCAAGACGGTCGAGCAGGCGATCGCCGACAAGGCCTATGAGACCGGCCATATCAGGCCCTATCCGCCGGAGAAGAAGACCGGCAAGCGCGTCGCCGTCATCGGCTCCGGCCCGGCCGGCATGGCGGCTGCCCAGCAGCTTGGCCGCGCCGGCCACGACGTCCATGTCTATGAGCGCGAAAGCCGGCCGGGCGGGCTGATGCGCTACGGCATTCCCGACTTCAAGATCGAGAAGCACTATATCGACCGGCGCATCGAGCAGATGCAGGGCGAGGGCGTGACCTTCCATTGCGGCGTCAATGTCGGTGTCGACAAGAAGGTCAGCGAGCTGCTCGCCGAACATGATGCCGTGCTCTATTGCGGCGGTTCCGAAACGCCGCGCGCGGCCGGCATTCCCGGCGACGATCTCGGCGGCGTGCATGATGCGATGCCCTATCTGGTGCAGCAGAACAGACGCGTCGGCGGCGAGCCGATCCAGTCGGTCGCCTGGCCGTCGCATCCGATCATCGCCGGCGGCCAGCATGTCGTCGTCGTCGGCGGCGGCGATACCGCGTCCGACTGCGTCGGTACTGCCTTCCGCCAGGGTGCGGTGCGCGTCACCCAGCTCGACATCCGCCCGCAGCCGCCGGAGAAGGAAGACAAGCTTTCGGTCTGGCCCTACTGGGCGACCAAGATGCGCACCTCGTCCTCGCAGGCCGAAGGGGCGGAGCGTGAATTCCAGGTGGCGACACTCGAATTCATCGGCGAGGAAGGCCAGCTGACCGGCGTCAAGTGCTGCGAGGTCGACGAGAAGCGCAAGCCGATCCTCGGCACCGAATTCGTCATCCGCGCCGATCTCGCTTTCATCGCCATCGGCTTTGCCGGCCCGACGACCGCCGGCCTGGTTAAGGAATTGGACGGCCAGATGAAGATCGTCACCGACAGCCGCCGTTCCAGGAATGTCGAAGCCAATGACCGCGACTACAGGACCAGCGTCGACAGGCTCTATGCGGCGGGCGACGTGCGTCGCGGCCAGTCGCTGGTCGTCTGGGCGATCCGCGAGGGCCGCCAGGCAGCGCGTTCGATCGACGAGGCGTTGATGGGGTCGACCGTACTGCCCAGCTGAGCCTCAGAGCGCTCTGCGATACCTAAGGGTTGATCGCTGTTGTCGTGTCGGGTGCGGCTGCCGCCGCAGCAGGCTGCGTCCGGGGTGGCCAGGAGAAATCGTCAGCGCGACCGGGCGAGGCATTCGGTGCCTTGCCCTCGACCACCAGTTTTTCGCCGGGCAGATCCGGATTGGCCTTTGCCGGCGGTGCTGCGCCCAGAAGTTCGGAACCGCCATCGAGCGCCGGATCGCTGAGCAGCATCGGCGCGGTGCGGTCGATGACGATGGGCGCGGCAGCCGGCCCCGGCGCCTCGACGGGCGCGCCCGCCGGCGCGGTCGCCGGAGCCACGCCTCCGGGCGCGGCGAGGCCTAGGATCTTCATCAGCGGCTTTTCGGTATAGAAGGCGAGTTTGCGCTTGCCGGCCTTCGACACGTTGATGCCGTCATCGGCACGCAGCCGCACCGGCTGACCGTTCATGTCGGGACCGCTGGTGACGAAGGCGCCGTTCTCGTCGACAAAGCCGTCCCAGACGTCGACGAATTCGCCGCCATGGCTTTCGGCGGCCTGATGGTAGATGTCGTTGAAGGCGAGCATGTCGGAGGTCATCTTCGGCACCCGAAAGGCCGGCATGCCAACCCACAGGAAGGGCACCTTGGCGTCGGCGATGGCCTTGCCGAGTGCATCGGTGCGGCGCTCATATTCCTTGGTCCAGTTCTCGGACCGGGGCTGCTCGCGCACATCCCCCACCTTCATCTGCTGACGGTCGTTGGAACCCAGCATGACGACCACGGCGGCTGGTTTCTCGGTCTCGATCAGCGTCTTGATTTGTTCGGGCCAGTTGTAGAAATCATCGCGCACGAAGCCGGACGAGCCATTGCTGCGAGCCACGATCCTGATGCCGGTGTTTTCGGCAAAGGCGGTGTCTAGGCCTTCGGCGAGCCCGGACGCCATGAAATCGCCGACCACCAGGACGGTGCGGGCATCAGGGACTTTCTCGGCGATCGGCATTTGCGGCTCGGCCGGCGCACGCGGGACGCGGGGTTTGCGCGGCTTTGGCTTCGCCTTCTGGATGTTCAGCGGCGGCTCGATCCGCTCGCTGCGGCGTGGGAACAAAAGGTCGCGCAACGACCAGCGGTATTGTTGCTCCTGCGCCATGGCCGGCGCATGGAAGGCGCCAGCCACGCCGACGGCGAGCACGACGACGGCCAGAATCAGAACCGGCATGCGACGAACAAGCCCTGCGATGCGCGCAGCCGAAGCCAATCGTTTCCTCCATCCCGTGGCACACTGCTTTGAAAAGTCGCGTCGACTTTTCAAAGGTCATTGCACCAAACAGATTGCTACAGTGTCCTTTGCGCGTCCGAAAGGCCGCGCGGCACCGCAGGTGGCTCTATTTCTGCCGGAGCCACTTCAGCACTTCCATGCTCGGATAGCCGTCCTGGGTCAATCCGGCCTTGGCCTGGAAGGCCATGATGGCGGTCTTCGAGCCGTCGCCGATCTTGCCATCGAATTTGCCGTCGTAGAGGCCGTGCTGGGAAAGCCGTTTCTGCAGCTCCTGCCTTTCCTCGAAGGTGAGCTTGGTGAAAGGCCGCTTCCAGTCCTGCACGAGACCGCTGGAACCGGCGATTTCGTCGGCAAGAAGACCGACGGCAAGCGCATATTTGTCGGCATTGTTGTAGGCCTTGATGACCGAGAAATTCTTGATCATCAGGAAAGCTGGCCCGCCGCGGCCATCCGGCACTTTCAGCGTCGCCTTGTCGCCGCCGTTCTTGAACGGCTTGCCGTTGGCCCTGACGACGCCGAGCGCCTGCCATTGCGACAGCGTCTTCGAGCCGCCGGGAAGTTTGCCGGCAGGCAGAGTGACCTCATAGCCCCAGGTCTTGCCGGCCTGCCAGCCATTCTTCTTCAACAAATTGGCGGCGGTGGCCAGCGCATCGGGGATCGAATTCCAGATGTCGCGCTTGCCGTTGCCGTCCATGTCGACGGCATAGTGCAGATAGCTGGTCGGGATGAACTGGGTGTGGCCCATGGCGCCGGCCCAGGATCCACTCAGATGGCTTTCGTCGATGTCGCCGGTCTGCAGAATCTTCAGTGCGGCGATCAGCTGGGTACGGGCGAATTTCGCCCGTTTCGGATCGGCATAGGCCAGGGTCGCCAGCGAGCGCACGACATTGCGCATGATGTCGTCGCGCTTGAGGATCTCGCCATAGCTCGATTCCATCGACCAGATGGCGAGCAGAATGTAGCGGTCGACGCCGAACCTCGCCTCGATCCTGTCCAGCCACGGCTTCCATTTCTTGGCCATCTGCTGGCCGACGGCGACAGACTGGTCATGGACGCGGTTGTCGAAATAGTCCCAGGCAGGTGCGGTGAATTCAGGCTGCGTACGTGCCTTTTCCAGCACCACCGGGTCGATATTCTTGATGTCCCTGAAGGCCTGGTCGTAGAGGGCACCGGAAACGCCGCTCTGCACGGCGGTGGCGCGGAAGCCGGCGACCCACTGCCGGAAACCGGCATCGGCGAAAGCGGGGCCGGCAGGCATCAGCAGGGCGAGCGAGAGGCTGGCTGCCGCGATGACGCTGGTAAAACGTTTTGCGGCACTGCGAACGGACATCTTTTCCTCCTTCTCTGTGTCAGGAAAGACCATTCATCGCCGAACCAGGTTAGGAATTAGTTTACCATAGGTGCCGCTGGGAACGAAAAGACGCCTCAAAGCTTTACCGGTGAACGTTCCCCCCTCACTCGTCCAGTAATCCTCAATTCCGGCGTGAAAATGTCTTGAAAAGGGGGATTGCGGAGCAGGCCATCAAACGGATAATTGACAGCATGAAGAGAGTTCGCAAGGCAGTCTTCCCGGTCGCCGGTCTCGGCACACGGTTTCTCCCGGCCACCAAGGCCATCCCCAAGGAAATGCTGACCGTTGTCGACCGGCCAGTCATCCAGTATGTGGTGGATGAGGCGCGCGAGGCCGGCATCGAGCATTTCATCTTCGTCACCGGCCGCAACAAGGCCGTCATCGAGGACCATTTCGACGTCCAGTTCGAGCTCTATGACACGCTGGCCCAACGCGGCAAGGACGACCAGCTCGCCCGCCTGCAGCGCCTGCAGCCGGCGCCGGGGCAGACCAGCTTCACCCGTCAGCAGGTGCCGATGGGGCTCGGCCATGCCGTCTGGTGCGCGCGCGAACTGGTCGGCGACGAACCCTTCGCCCTTTTGTTGCCCGACATGATCATGCAGTCGGAAAAGAGCTGCATGAAGGAGATGGTCGAGCTTTACCAGGAAACCGGCAACAACATCATCGCGGTGCAGGAATGCGACCCGGCCGAAGCCCACAAATATGGCATCGTCGGCCGCGGCGAGGACACGCATCATGGTTTCCGCATCACCGAGATGGTGGAAAAGCCGAAGACCGGCACGGCGCCATCCAATCTCTACATCAACGGCCGCTATATCCTGCAGCCCGAGATCTTCAAGATCCTCGAAGGCCAGGAAAAGGGCGCCGGCAACGAGATCCAGCTCACCGACGCGATGCTGAAGCTGGAAAAGCAGCAGCCCTTCTATGGCTACCACTATCAGGGCCGTACCTTCGATTGCGGATCGCCGGAAGGGTTCGTCGAGGCCAATGTCGCCTTCGCGCTGTGGCGCAGCGACATGAACGAGAACATGGCCGGCGTCATCCGCACGCTTCTCGACGAGCTGAAGCCGTCAGAGCGCCGCAGCTCCGCCTTCTAGAGGCTATGTCGACATTCAGGTGCCGGCCTGCGAGCGACGGTTTCCTGCGCTTCCCTGCTCACCTACCCAAACGTACGCTCCGCTCCGGTTCTCGAAATCCATCGCTCTCGGCGCGGCCTGATCTGAATCTCAACCTATCCTTGGCGTGCAGGCCTTAGCGCTGCACCTTCACGCCGAGGAAGATGCTGTTGGCGGTGTAGTCGCGGCCCGGCAGGTTGCTGGTCAGCTTCTCGGTCCTCACCCGGGTGGTCAGGCCGGCATAGCGGTTCAGCCACCAGGTCAGGCCGGCCTCGGCGCTCAAGGTCATGTCATGGCCGTCGACGCCGATATAGTCGCGCCAGTCCAGGCCAAGAGCCGCATTTCCGGTGAGGTTGGCGCGGATCTGCCGCTCGCCCGTCAAGCGGCCTGAATAAAGGATATCGCCGCTTTGGTCGGCGGTGGTGGTGGGCTCGACGGTGGTCTGGCCGGTCAGGCCGATCGTGGTGCCGCGTTCCGGCGACCATTTGAGGTCGGCGTTGACTGTCGCACCTGAGATCGCCTCCAGGCTGTTGTCGTCGATCGCCTCCCTCAGCCAGCCGGCGGAGAACTCGCCCGCCAGCTTCTCGCCCATGTCGAGCTCAAGGCCGGCGCGTGCGCCGAGCCGCGTCGAGGAGCGCTCGAAGCCTTCATTGTCGATGCGTTGATCATAGGTCCGGCGGCCGACCTCGATTTCGGTGAAGGGGGTGAGTGCGGGAGAAATCTCGTAGCCGGTGCGCAAGGTCGCCGTGTAGAGCGTGGAGTCGCGATCCTTCTGCGACAATGAGGTGCCGTCCGAGAGCTCGGCGTCGCCAAAGAAGTCGTGCGTGACCGCGCCGGTCAACGCATAGTGCATCTTGCCGGCTTCCTTCTCGATGCCGAGGCTGCCGTCGACGGTCTGCCGCAGCGGCTGCGTGTTGACGCCCGCAATGGCGTCCGGCGAGGAGGCCGATTCCGGCACGGCCTCGTAGCCGAGCTTGGCGATGGCGCGCAGCTCGTTGTCGAGGTCGACGTTGAGCTGGCCTTCGATGCGGCCCTGCTCATTGTGAACCGAATAGCCCGATACGGTCTCGCGAAAAAGGCCATAGCCGTCGATCGTCGCCGAGTTCTCGCGCCAGTCGGAGATGGCGGAAAAGCGCAGCGCCGTCTCCGACAGCAGCGCCGACGTGCCGGCACTGCTCGCATCGCCGTTCGAGGTGGCGGTCAGGCCCTGTTCGATCGTCGGCCGAATGACGAAAGAGCCCCATTTGACGCCGGTGGCAGCAAACGGATCGTCGTCGGCCTTCTTGTCCTGGCCTTCGATGGAGGCGGTGCGTTCGGCGCCCGGGTCGAGCTTCTGCCGGTCGACGCTGTCGATGGTGACGGCGCGGCGGTTGGCCGCCTCCTGATCCGCTTCGGTGGTGTCGGCGTCATCCGTGGTAGACGCAGTGGTGTCCGTGGTCGCGGCGCCCGTAGTCGCGGTGGCGCCCGTGGTGGAAGTCGACTTTTTCTTCTTCGACTTGTCGGCCGCCTTGTCCTTGGCCTGATCCGCCGCATTTTGGCGGGCAGTCGATGGTCGGCGACGAGGCTTTGGCGGTGCCGGAGTGTCGGCGGAGGTATCGTCGGTGGCAGAAGGCGGATCGAACACGCTGCCTGTCGCGGCGTCGGTGTCCGTGTCGTCAGGCACCGCGCCGGCGCTGGCCGGCAGGTAGGTTCGTGCCGGTGCATTGTCTTGCGCGGCGCTGGTCGGCGCCTGCTGGCCTTGGGCTGCCAGAGCCAGCTGTCTCGCCTTGCGCTGCTGGTCGGTCAGGATCGCCGTTTCGGAGACCTCGCCGCGCAGCTCCGTTTCCTGGGCATGGAGCGCCGTCGGGCGCAGCAAGGCAAGCATGCTGGTCGCCAGCAGCAAGGCGCAGGCAGCCTTGCCCTTTCGTCCTCTTGATTTTTCTGGCTGGCCCCCGGACATCGTCACCACTGCTTGCGCGGCGCACGCGCGCCATACTTACCGAACCGTAAACGGGGATGGTTAACGGAGGGTTGAGGTGGCCGCCCGTCAGCGGCCTCAAGCGCCGATTTGCAAAGGGTTTCATGCGGCGTGCGTTAAGCGTTTTGTTTGCATGCTTGTCGTTGTCTCGAACCACCGGTGACAAGCGTGGGGCCATTTCTGTTGGACAGGCGGGCGGCAACGCGCTAATCGCATCAGCCATGCATGCGGGATCCCTGGATAAGAAGCCTTTGGACAGGCAAGCGTCGATCGCTTCGGCGCTGAGAACGGTGGCAACGGAGCAGGCTGGTGTCGCAGCCCTTGCCGAGGCGCTCGAGAACGGGCTGGCCGGGCCTTTCGCCCAGGCCGTCGAGATGATCTCCAAGATCGAGGGCCGGCTGATCGTCACCGGCGTCGGCAAAAGCGGCCATATCGGTTCGAAGATCGCGGCGACGCTGGCCTCGACCGGCACGCCGGCCTTTTTTGTCCATCCCGCCGAAGCCAATCACGGCGATCTCGGTATGATTGCCAGGGACGATGCCATCATCGCCATGTCATGGTCGGGCGAGAGCAGGGAATTGATGGGCATTGTCGCCTATTCCAGACGCTTCTCCATTCCGCTTATCGCCATCACCGCCGGAGAGACCTCGGCGCTGGCGCGGGCAGCAGACGTCGTGCTGCTGCTGCCGCGCGCAGCGGAGGCCTGCCCGCACGGCCTGGCGCCGACGACCTCGACGCTGCTGCAACTGGTCGTCGGCGATGCGCTGGCGATCGCCCTGCTTGAAGCGCGCGGCTTCACGCCAGACCATTTCCGCACCTTTCACCCGGGCGGCCAGCTTGGCGCCAACCTGACGCAGATCCGCGAGATCATGCATGTCGGCGACAGGCTGCCACTGGTGGTCACGGGCACCGGCATGCAGGATGCTATCCTGGAACTGTCGCGCAAGGGATTTGGTTGCGTGGCGATCACCGACGCCGACGGCGCGCTGGTCGGCATCATCACCGATGGTGACATCCGCCGCCACATCGGCAGCAATCTGCTGGCGATGACGGTGGATCAGGTAATGACAAAACGGCCGAAGACGGCAACGCCGGACACGTTGGTGGCGACGGCGCTGCAGACGATCAACGATTCAGCCATCACCAGTCTGATGGTGGTGGAAGGCAGACGGCCGGTCGGATTGATCCACCTGCACGACCTGCTGCGCATCGGCGCGGCCTAGTCTAACTCAAGCCGCTCTGGACGACTTGATACAGCCTATTGCGATCGGCAATGATTGCTTGCAAAGCCTTAGCTCACGATTGCCGTTGAAGAGGTCAGATGTTCTCCAGCCTAATCGAAAGGTTTCGTCGGCGGCCGGACTTCAGTCGTCCGCCCCAACGTGGAAAAGTGTTGGGCGACATCGTCGCTGGAGCATTGGAAGGCAGCTTGGCGCCTGATTTTCAACGAGTGGGCGATCTGTCCTGGGTTGGAAGCTCGACAGATCATATCCGTTATCTGCTGAAATTTCAGGCGATGAAAGGGATGACCTTCTCTGCCTGCTGGGGCCTCTCAGTCGACTTTGTTCCAATTTTCAGAGGCGGAAGCTTACGGTGGAAAAGGACAGCGAAGTCGGCAAACTTTGATCTCTGCATCGACCCCATTGACTTATCAGGCCGGATCCCTAGCTGGTGCTCGTTTTACAGCAATGATCTCGACAATCGAGTTGCACACGCCGCCTTGAAGGTGCTCGATGCGGCACGACAAGACTGGTCCGGAATCACTGCGCTAAACGACGTTGCTGATAGTTTCGAACGACGATCGAAGATGGAGTCTCGACGCTTTTCGTTGGAAAATTATGTGCAAACGGACCTTGCGTGGGGCTTGGTCCTCATCGCCATCGGAGAGGCGGAAAGGGGCCAGAACCACCTCGATGCGTATTGTGACAGGTTTGCAGTTGCGCGGGACGATGCCGTCCTGACAAAAGCGAGGAACGAAGCGGCCACAATCGCGACTGGATGACATTTTCCAGCCACGCTCGGATTTCCCAAAACCGATGCTTCGATATCAGACCCGCTCCACGGTCAGTTCCAGATCCGTGTCGGCCGCAGCCGTCACCCGCACTTGCGTGCCGGCCGGCAGGTCCGGGCCGGAGACACGCCAAAGCGTATCGCCCAGCTTGATGCGTCCACGCCCGTCCCGGATCGGTTCGGCTAGCGTTGCCATCTTGCCGACCATCTGCGCGCCGCGCCGGTTGAGCAGCGGCTGGTCGGTCGGGTCATTGCGACCACCGACCAGTTTCTTGCCGACATAGGCCGAGACCAGCGACAGTGCCAGGAAGGCGAGGACCTGGACCTGCCAGGACCAGAAACCGGCATCCCAGATCAGCAGCGACACGGCGCCGATGATCAGGGCGGCGATGCCGATCCACAGCATGAAGATGCCCGGCGCGATGATTTCCATCACCAGAAGGACGAAGCCCAGAACCATCCAGTTCCACGGGCCGAGTTCGGAAATGATGCGGTCCAACATGGGAGTGTGTCCCTCAGTTCTCGCTCGGGCGAACCACGGGCGGGCGGGCGGCTTGCCGGGCGGCACCGGCCGTGCCTTCGCTGCGGAAGACTTCCTTGGCGATTTCGCCGATACCGCCAAGCGTGCCGATCAGCGACGAGGCTTCCATCGGCATCAGCACGATCTTGCTGTTGGTGGCCGTGCCGATCTTGCCAAGCGCTTCGGTGTATTTCAGCGCCACGAAGTAGTTCAGCGCTTGCACATCGCCCTTGGAGATCGCTTCCGACACCACCTGCGTGGCGCGGGCTTCGGCTTCAGCCGAGCGTTCGCGCGCCTCGGCGTCGCGGAAGGCGGCTTCCTTGCGGCCCTCGGCCTCGAGGATCTGCGACTGCTTGAGGCCTTCGGCGGCGAGAATCTGCGCGCGCTTGTTGCGCTCGGCCGTCATCTGCCGGCCCATCGATTCGATGAGGTTGGCCGGCGGGTTGATGTCCTTGATCTCGACGCGGGTAATCTTGATGCCCCACGGATGCGCCGCTTCGTCGACGACGCGCAGCAGGCGCTCATTGATGGCGTCGCGGTTCGACAACAGCTCGTCGAGGTCCATCGAGCCCATGACGGTACGGATGTTGGTCATCGTCAGGTTGAGGATGGCGTTCTGCAGGCCGGCAACCTGGTAGGCGGCCTGTGCCGCATTGAGGATCTGATAGAAGGCGATGCCGTCGACGCCGACGATG
Source organism: Mesorhizobium kowhaii (assembly GCF_003253745.1). Taxonomy (GTDB): domain Bacteria; phylum Pseudomonadota; class Alphaproteobacteria; order Rhizobiales; family Rhizobiaceae; genus Mesorhizobium; species Mesorhizobium kowhaii. Next base: position 47,094 of record NZ_MZXV01000080.1, on the reverse strand, counting down.
GCGTTGTCGCGGGTGATGATTTCCTGGCTCGGAACGTCGAGCACCTGCTCCATCATGTTCATCTTGGCGCCGATGCGGTCGACGAAAGGCGTGATGAGATTGAGGCCTGGGCTCAGTGTCTTGGTGTAACGGCCAAAACGTTCCACCGTATAATTGTAACCTTGCGGGATTGTCCTGATGCCTTTGATCAGAAGCACCAATACCAGAAGGGCAAGCGCACCAATTGCAATGCCGAAACCACTGAAATCCATTTGGCTCTCCCTCAGACGCAGGCCGCGAAAGCCATTCTCGCGCGGCCGGCTTCACCAAAGACTTAAGTCTGTTTCAGATGCGTTACAATCAGGTGACGAGGGATTGTTTGTGGGTTTGCGATCAGCGGTTGAAGGCAAACAGCCTTGCATCCGTGTCGTCCAGCCCATTGATCGAAGCCGACACAATCTCGGAAGCGATCTGCGAGAAGGCGAAGCCGTTACCGCCATAACCATGACTCCGGAAGTGCTGCTCAACGCCCCGGAGCTTGTGTTGTTCCGGTCTCAGACCCAGCCGGACAGTTCGCGCCGCACCATTGCCTCGATCACCGCCATGCCCTCGGCGCTGTCGTTGAGGCAAGGAATGTGGGCGAAGTTCTTGCCGCCAGCATGGTGAAAGGTCTCGGCCGCCTCGCGACCGATCTCGTCCAGCGTCTCGATGCAGTCGACCGAAAAGCCGGGATTGACGATGGCGATCGACGTGACGCCGTCCCTGCCCAGTTTCTCCACGGTCTTGTCGGTGTAGGGCTGCAGCCATTCCTGCGCGCCGAAGCGCGACTGGAAGGTGATGATCAGCCTGTTCTCGCTCCAGCCGAGCTTTTCGCGCAGTAGCCGCGTCGTCTCGAGGCAATGTGCCTGGTAGGGATCGCCCTTGTCGGAATAGGGTTTCGGGATGCCGTGATAGGAGGTGATGACCACTTCCGGCTCGAAATCCAGCGTCGCCAGATGCCGCTCGATCGAACGGGCGAGCGCTTCGATGTAAACGGGCTCGGCATAGTAAGGCGGCACGCTGCGGATGGCGGGTGCTGCCCGCATTGTCATCAAGGCGCGAAACAGCTGGTCGTTGGCGGTGGCCGTCGTCGTCGCCGAATATTGCGGATAGAGAGGGAACGAAAGAATGCGGTCGCAGCCCTTTTCGACCAGCCCCTGGGCGACGCTCGCGGTTGAAGGATTGCCGTAGCGCATCGCCCAGTCGACGACGACATCGGGCAGGTCGCGCAGCGCCTCGGCCAGCTTTTCGCCCTGGGCGCGGGTGTAGGTGCGCAACGGCGACTCGTTCCTCTCCCGGTTCCATATCCGGGCGTAGTTCGCGCCCGACGTCTTCGGCCGCCTGGTGAGCACCAGCCCATAGAGGATCGGATACCAGATCGCCCTGTTGAGCTCGATGACGCGCGGATCGGACAGGAATTCCCGGAGATAGCGCCACATTGGCTTGAAATCGGTGCCGTCCGGCGTGCCGAGATTGACCAGCATGACGCCGATCTTGCCAGCCTTGACCGGCGGATGCCCGGCGGGCAACAAGCCGCCGGCCTTCGCGGCTTTGGGATCGGCAGGGGTGGAAAGCGTCATACCTGGTCTCCGGACACGGCGCGAAACTAGCGATGCCACGCCAGTTTTCAATGCCGCGTCTGGCCGCACCTTAGCAAAGAACGAAAAGCCCGCCCGGTTTCCCGGGCGGGCGCGTCGTTGAAAGGGGCGAAGCGACGTTACTTTGCCGGGATGGTCAGGGTTGCGCCAAGCGCAAGCCGGTGAGGCCTTTGGCCCTTGTTGGCCTCATAGATCAGTTTCCATTTGGTCGCGTCGCCATAGGCCTTCTTTGCCAGGTCCCAATAGGTGTCTCCGGCAACGATGACATGGCTGCTTTCGGCCGGCGCGGCCTCGGCAGGCTTTGCCGGTTCGGCGGGGGCAGGTGCTGCTGGGGCAGACGCAGCTTCGGCCGGCTTTGCAGGCTCGGCCGGCGCGGCAGGCGGCGCGGGCGGGGCTGGTGCTGTCTCTGTCGATATGGCCGGCGGCGTGTTGGCGATATCGCCCGAGTTGGCCGGCAATTCAGGCATTGCCGGCGCCGCCTCCGCAGGCTCCGCCACCGGTGCAGGGGTGGCCGCGGCGGGCTTTGCCGGTTCGGCAGGCTTGGCTGGCTCAGCTGCGGGGGCTGCCGGCGCCGCAGCGACGGTCGCGGCGATCTCCGTGATGCGGCCGTCGAGCTTCGGTGTGTAGGGTCGGTGCGCGCCGAGATAGTCGGCAACCACCTGTTCGAGGCCCGGACCGTAGTCATAGGCGTTCTTGGCCTTGTCGGCGAAGATCTTGTAGCCGTCGCCGCCCTGGCGGACATAGTTGTTGGTGGCGACGAGATAGTCCTTGTCCGGATTGATCGGCGTCCAGGCGCCGCCTTCCATCACTTCGACCGACTTGACGCGGCCGGCATTGGGCGCAGCCGACTTGTCGAAGGAATATTTCAGGCCGGCGACCTGCGGGAAGCGGCCGGCGCCGTCCTCGATCTGGCTGAGGCCGTTCTCGAGGCCGGCCACCAGGTCCTTGCCGGAAATCTGGAAGGTGGCCAGCGTGTTCTGGAACGGCAGCACGGTCAGCACCTCGCCCATAGTGACGGTGCCTTTGTCGATCGAGGCTCGCAGGCCGCCGCCATTGGAGATGACGATTTCGACGCCCTGTCCCTTGACGCGGTCGAGGATGGCGTCGGAGACGAGGTTGCCCATCGCGCATTCACGGGTGCGGCAGTTCTCGCGGCTGCCGTCGATCACGTCGGTGGTCTCGGCCACCTCCTTGTTCTTCAAAGCCTCGATCGGCGCGCCAAGCTCCTTGATGCGGGCGAGCACGGCCGGGTCGGGGGTGATCGACTTGTCGAGATAGATCGGGTCGCCGCTGGCCGATTTGACAACGCCATTGTCGTCGAACACCACCTTGAACTCGCCAAGATATTTGGAATAGGACGCCGCCTGCACGACCGGCACCTTGTAGCCGTCAGGATTGTCGACCATCGTCGGATAGGGGCCTTCCGCCTTCGGGTCGGTGTTCGACAGCAGCGAATGGCTGTGACCGCCGACAACCACATCGATGCCCGGGATCTTGGCAATGACGTCGCGCTCGCGCCTGTAGCCGATATGGGTCACGGCGATGATCTTGTTGACGCCTTCGCCTTTCAGCTTCTCGACCTCGGCGGTGATCGACTTGACGTCGTCCTCAATGGTGATGTTGGGGCCGGGGGAAGCGAGTTCGGGCGTGTCGTTGGTCACCGCGCCGATGATGCCGATCTTCTGGCCGCCGACCTCGACGACGATCGACGGCTTGACGCGATCGCCGAGTTTGGATTGCGCGTTGGCCTTCACATTGGCGCCGAGCACCGGGAACTTGATCATGTCGAGGAACGGCGCCAACGCCGTCTCGCCATCGTCGAATTCATGGTTGCCGAGCGCCATGGCGTCGAACTTCATCTCGTTGAGGAATTCGCCTTCGACCTTGCCTTTGTAGGTCGTGTAGAACAGCGATCCCTGGAAGTTGTCGCCGGCGCTGAGCAGCAGCACGTTCTGGCCTTCCAGCTTCTTGCGTTCCTGGGCAATCGCGGTGATCAGCCGGCCCGCGCCGCCGATGCACTCGCCCTTGGTCTCCTCGTCGGCCGAGCAGGTCGATTCATATTTGTTGTTGCCTTCGATGCGGCTGTGCCAGTCGTTGATGTGCAGGATGTTCAGAGTGTAGTCGGCAAAGGATGCGCCGGCTGACAGACCGAGCGTGGAGGCAGAGAGGGCGGCAATGGCAGCAAGTTTCTTCATCTTCGTCTCCCGGAAAGCTGATCAGAGGCGTTTAGCGCTCTTGCTTGACTGGAACATAACAGTCGGCGTTTTGGCCATGTTCCCATCGCGCTCCAGATGACGCAAGCGGAAATCCGGGGACTTTTGCCGGCATAAAAAAGGACGGCGGCCATTGGCCGCCGTCCCTGGGGAAGCGAATGATCGCCGGTTCAGGTGCGCCGTGTCAGCACGAAGTTCTGCCCGCTGGAGCTGGTGCAGTTGAGCTGGCTTGTCGACACCATCAGGCAGTTGAAGCTGACCGCGGTCTGGCGGATCAGCGACGTGCCATTGATCTGCACCGACGTGGCGCCGGTCATGGTGTAGCTGCCATCGGCAAGCTTCTGGCCGGTGTCGGTGGCGACGGTCGTGAAGGTGCCGCTGGCGAAGGTCGAAAGGCCGGTGCCCTTGGCATCGATCCAGGAGCCTTCGACGCCTTTCGGCGAAGCCGCCATCGGCGGTTCGTCGGGGCCGCTGGTCGCACAGGCAGCAAGCATCGTCGCAATGGCACCCGCCACACTCATCGAAAGAACTTTGCGCGCAATAGTCATATGAAAATCCTCTCCTCAGTCCGCACCCCTTCAATCGCCCGATTTCCAGGCGATTGCAAGGCAATGGAGTATCCCGAGCAGGCCGCTATCGGACGAGGATGTTGCGGAATTGCCACGGATCGCTGCGGTCGAGGTCTTCCGCGAACAGGCCGGGCCGATTGTCGAGGGGCGTCCAGTCGGTGTAGTGGCCCTTGACCGGTCCCAGATATTGGGACTGCACTTCGAGGCAGCGCCTGTAGTCCATCTCGTCGGCCTCGACGATGCCGGCCTCGGGGTTTTCCAGAGCCCAGACCATGCCGGCGAGAACCGCCGATGTGACCTGCATGCCAGTGGCGTTCTGATAGGGCGCCAGCTTGCGCGCGTCGGCCAGCGACAGATGCGAGCCGTACCAGTAGGCGTTCTTGTCGTGGCCGTAGAGCAGAACGCCAAGCTCGTCGACGCCGTCAACCAGCTCGTTCTCGTCGAGCACGTGATAAGCCGCCTGTGCCTTGCCGGCGGCGCCGAAGATCTCGTGCATCGACAGTACGGCGTCGTTGCAGGGATGGTAGGCATAGTGGCAGGTCGGGCGGTAATGCACCTTGCCCTTCTTGGAGCGCACGGTGAAGAAATCGGCGATCGAGATCGCCTCGTTGTGCGTCACCAGGAAGCCGTATTGCGGTCCGGGCGTCGGGCACCATGAGCGCACACGCGTGTTGGCGCCGGGCTGCTCCAGGTAGATGGCGGCCTTCGAGCCATGCTTGTGCTTCCTGGCGTTCTTCGGCATCCATTTCTCATGCGTGCCCCAGCCGAGCTCGGCCGGCTGCATACCTTCCGAAACAAAACCTTCGACCGACCAGGTGTTCCAGAATACATCCATCGGCTTCGGCTTCTTGGTGCGCTGGGTGTCGCGCTCGGCAATGTGGATGCCCTTGACCCCGGCCTTCTTCATCAGCTTGGCCCAGCCCTCGCGGTCGTCCTGCGTGGGCTCCGAAAACTCGAGGCCGAGATCGGTGGCGAGGTTGACCAGCGCTTGCTTGACGAACCACGAGACCATGCCGGGATTGGCGCCGCAGGTGGAGACCGCCGTCGCGCCGCCGGGCTTGTCGTGCTTTTCCTTGATCATCGCTTCGCGCAGCGCATAGTTGGTGCGGCTGGCATTGTCGGCCTTGGCATCGAAATAGAACCCAAGCCATGGTTCGATGACAGTGTCGATGTACAGCACGCCGAGCTTGCGGCACAGCCGCATCAGATCCACCGAGCCGGTATCGACCGACAGGTTGATGCAAAAGCCCTGGCCGCCGCCACCGGTCAGAAGCGGCGTCAAAAGCTTCTTGTAGTTCTTCTCGGTCACCGCTTCCTGGACGAAGGCGATGCCGCGCTCGTCGAGCAGCTTGCGATCGGTGTCGCGCGGGTCGATGACCGTCATGCGCGACTTGTCGAACTTGAAATGGCGTTCGATCAGCGGCAGCGTTCCCCGGCCGATCGAGCCGAAGCCGATCATCACGACAGGGCCGGTGATCTCGCCGTAAACGGGCCAGTTTTCGGTCGCCATTTTTTCGAGCACTCCTTCAAAACCCAGGAAACTGGGAAAACACACACAAAACCGGGCATTTTTGCCCGGCGGCCATGCGCTACATCACAGATCATTGTCACAAACCAGCGAAAAGCGCCAACCGGAGGCTACGCGTCATTGGCCATGTGGTTAAGGACGGCGATCAGCCGGTCGCGGTCCGATGTCAGGCCCTTGTAGTCGAGCTGGGCGAGATCGAGCGCTTCGAGCTGCGCGGCGAAAGACGCTGCGAGCTTCGCCCGATCCGGATGCCGCGCGAGCACGGCGAGCGGGTCGAGATGGATGCGAATGGTGAACAGGATATCGCACGAGACCGGCAGTTTGCGCAGCGTCTGCCGTTCGACGCGGATGAAGGCATGGGCGCCGACGTCGCCATCCGGAAACCGCGACGGGCGGTTGGTGGCGCGGTCGGTGCGCTGCAGATCGGAGAGCGGATGGTAGAGCGCGTTATCAGACTGGATCGACCAGTTGTTGCGCTCGACCGCCTGGCCCTGAAGACCGTCGAACATGCGGTTGATCAGTTCGGCCGGGCGGGTGCCCGGACCGAAACCCGGCACCGGCGCGTGGATATCCTGCAGCGGCCGACCGAATTTCTCGACCAGCAGCCAGGATGAGGGAAAGCACAGCGAGCCGGCGACGAGCCGCCAGCCGCTGTCGTTGCGGCGCATCAGGATCAGGTCTTCCTGGATGAGCAGGGAGGCGGCGACGAGCGGTGCGTCGCCGAGACCGGAAGGGATGGTGAAATGGCTCTCCGCGCCCACGGCCTCGACTCCCGCGGCGGTGCGCCGATAGGTGTCGGGAAATCTTTCCGGCAGATGCGCGCCGAGCAATTCGAGCACTTCCTGCTGGGCGTCCCGCGTGCCGTCCTCCTCGACGAAAACCCGCTCGGGGATTTCGGCATAGAGCCGGCGCTTCTCGGCGAGATACGGCAGCAGATGGTCGTCGACCTCGATCCAGTCTGCCGGATCGAGCGGCTTCAGCCCGATGCTGAACAGTTTTGACGAGCCGTCATAGGGCGTGTGAGTGGGCAGCGCCTCGGCCAAGCTCATGCTTCCCTGAATGTGTCCAGGCCGGCGGTGGTCATCCGCGCCAGGAACTCGATGACTTCATAGTCGGCCGCGTTTGCCATGGCGAAGGGATCCGCTGCCAGCCTGGCGTCGAGGACTTCGCGCGGGCATTGCGCGATGATGATGCCGCCGGTTCTCGGTTTCTTCGGCCCGGAGGCGACGAAGATGCCGTCCGCGTAGCAGGCCTTCAGCCATTCGACATGCGCCGCTTGCAAGCGATCGATCTCGGTCAGCGGCACCTTGTAGTTCAGCGAAACGACGAACATAGCATTCTCCCGGTCATGCCAACTTTGCGGGGATCAAGCCGCGCAGCGAATTGCCGACGAACAGCGCCTTGGCCGACTGCAGATCGCCGTAGCTGTAGATCGCTTCGCGGGCGCGGCCTTCATCCAGAAGCTCGGCGCGCAATACGCCAGCCAGCAAGCCGCAGTCGAGCCGCGGCGTCGCCAGCATGCCGTCGCCTAAATCGGCGAAGACATTGGTGATGGTGCCTTCGCAGATCTCGCCGCGCTCATTGGCCAGCAACACCTCGTCGGCCTGGGTGATGAGATATTCGGAGCGGGCGTGGCTGTAGAGCTGGCGCCGGCTGGTCTTGTGGCGCAGCAGCGTGTCGTGCGAATCGAGCCTTGTCCGCGCCAGCCGCAGCGTCCAGACCTTGTCGGCGGCGAGCGGTTCATAGGGCTGTGCCGAGGCGGTCGCTTCGCCGTCGCGCGATAAAGCGAGACGCGTGCGCAACGCGATGCCGGATCCGCTGACCGCATTTCCGAGCACCTCGCCGATCCTTTGCGGGTCGCAGGCAAAGCCGAGTTCCGCTGCCGAGCCATAGAGGCGGGCAAGGTGGCGATCGAAGCGCAGGAAGCCCGAGCCGGGTTCCCAGCGCATGGTCTCGATCAGTTGGAAGTCGGCGGTGTTCCCGTCGCGAAGCGCGCTTTCAGCAGACACTCCTGATACTCCTCCTCAGCCGTCGAATCGAAGACGACGCCGCCGCCGACATTGTAGACGGCCTCGCCGCCGGAAAAGAGCGAGATGGTGCGGATCGCCACGGAAAAGCGCATCGTGCCGCCGGGCGCGATCCAGCCGATGGCGCCGCAATAGGTGTCGCGCGGCGTGCCTTCCAGATCGTGCAGGATTTCCATGGCACGGATTTTTGGCGCGCCGGTGATCGAGCCGCACGGAAACAGCGCCGCGAAGATCTGACGGATGCTGAGACCCGGCAGCAACTTCGCCCTGACGTCGCTCACCATCTGGTGGACGGTCGGATAGGTCTCGATGCGGAACAGCGCCGGCACCTCCAGCGTACCGACCTCGCTGATCAGCGAGATATCGTTGCGCAGGAGATCGACGATCATCCGGTTTTCGGCCTGGTTCTTCTCGTCGTTGCGCAGGAAGATCTTCTGCCGCTCGTCCTCGACCTTGGTGGCGCCGCGCGGTGCGGTACCCTTCATCGGATGCGTCTCGATCATGCCTGAGGCGTCGATCTCGAAGAACAGTTCGGGCGAGCGCGACAGCACGATGGGATCACCGAGCGCGACCAGCGCGCCATATTTCACCGGCTGGCGTTCGGTCAGCGCATCGAAGGCGGCGAGCGGGTCACCCGACCATTGCGCATGAATGGGAAAGGTCAGGTTGCCCTGGTAGCAATCGCCTTGCCTGATGTGCTGGTGCAGCCGCGAGAACCGCTTCTCGTAGTCCTCGAGCGACCATGTCGCCCGGGCATCGAAGATCGGGCCATTGGTCGCCGCTGCGTTGCGGGGCGGCACCGCCTCTTCGACCGGCGCATCGAAAACCCCCAGGCAGACCAGCGGGGCACGGCGTTCGCCCGGCAGCAAGGGAACAAGCTTGGGTTCGAGCAGGTAGCCCGCTTCATAGGAGAAATAGCCGGCCAGCCATTTGCCGGCGTCGTGCGCGGCTTGCGCCGCCGCCAGCGCCGGCAGGAAATCCTTTGCCTCATGCGCCACGATGATGTCGGCCGGCCGGTCGAAAACGAGCTGGTGCGCGCTTTCGTCGTTGCGGAAAATTGCGGCGGGCAGGGACATGGGACTCGGATGCTGCGGTCAATGAAGCCGTCGACCGCTCTATATGGGGGGCCGCTCGCGCGCAATCGAGGGAACGGCACGCTGCCACTCAAAGCCGACCTTTGGGCCGACCTCCGGACCAACCTTGGGGTCGATATCGCGGCCAAGAACAAACGGCGGCGCCTTGGGCGCCGCCGTTTGTAATAATCTTGCTTCCGCCACTCAGGTGTTGCTGGCGGTTCCCGCTGTCGGAAACTGCTTGGCGAACTCTGTTTCGTCGCCGGCGGCAAGCAGCTTGGCCTGTTCGATCCAGCGTTCGCGCGCGATGCGGCCGTCGAAGTTCATGACATCCTCAATCCGCTTGATATCGGCGGCTGTCCAGGCGGCGATCTGGGCGAAACTGGTGACGCCTTGTGCCTTGAGCAGCTTCTCGTTGACCGGACCGATGCCGATCAGCCGGCGCAGATTGTCCGGCTTGCCAGATGCTGGTTTGGCCGCCGTGGCTTTTGCCGGTGCTGCCGTTTTTGGCGCGGCGGTCGCCTTTGGGACGCTGGCTTTGGGTGCGCTGGTCTTCGCGGCGGGCGCTGCCTTGGCCGCCGCCGGCTTCTTTGGCGCCGGTTTGGCCGCTGCCGGTGCCGATTTGGCCGCGGCTGGCGTTGACATCAGGGCAGCCGGCGCCTGGCTCGCGGCCTTTGCCGCACCGGTTCCGGCAGCGGGCGTTGCCTGCGCTTCGCGCAGCCGGCGCTCAAGGTCGGCGCGGGTCTTGCCGCATGCATCGAGTTCACCGGTCAGGCGGTCGCTGTCGGCGCGCAGCCTGTCGCGCTCGCTGCGCGTGCGGTCGAGGTCGCCGCGCAAGCTGTCGAGTTCACCGCGCAGGCGTCCCCAGAGGAACCAGCCCACCAACACGCCTGCCAGGAATGCCAGGAGCATGTAGAAAAAAGTGCCCATTGTCTCTCTCCAGTCAGATCCGTCTGCCGTGGCATGGGTCCATGACCTTCGGCGAAGGACTACTCGATGGTATTCCGCGGTTCGCAGAACAGCCGGCTTCGGTTCGAGCTGTCGGCGATCGGCTTTGCCTGCCATGGCCAACGGCCGTTGTCGCGTTCGCCAAAGCGTCGCAGTCGGCTGAGACTTTCCCTCGCCGATCCGCATGCGCTCCGGCTGAGCTTGGAACGAAGGCTATCATAGAGCTTGTGGAAAGCTATCGGAAAACTTCCATGGAGAGTACTTCAAGAACAGATATTTAGGCCAGAATAAGCCGTTCCCAATATGCATCCCGGCTAAACTGTTCTGCGAGCAGATGAGACCTACGGGCGCGTTTCAAGCGTCGAGTGTTTCCAGCTCGTCGATCAGGCCGCTGATGACGCCAAGCCCGATCTGCCAGAAGGCGGGATCGGTAGCATCAAGGCCGAAGGGCGCCAGAAGCTCGGAATGATGTTTGGTGCCGCCGGCGCGCAGCATTTCGAAATACTTGTCCTGGAAGCCGCGCTCGGCATTCTGGTAGACCGCGTAAAGCGAGTTCACCAGGCAGTCGCCGAAAGCATAGGCATAGACGTAGAAGGGCGAATGGATGAAGTGCGGGATGTAGGTCCAGAACACCTCGTAGCCTTCGCGCAGCTTGATCGCCGGCCCGAGGCTTTCGGCCTGCACTTCCAGCCAGAACTGGCCGAGCCTGTCGGAGGTCAGTTCGCCATTCTTGCGCTCGGCATGCACCTTGCGCTCGAATTCGTAGAAGGCGATCTGGCGCACGACCGTGTTGATCATGTCCTCGACCTTCTGGGCGAGCATGGCCTTGCGCTCGCGCCTGTCGGTGGTCTGGTCGAGCAGCGAGCGGAAGGTCAGCATCTCGCCGAAGACGGATGCCGTCTCGGCCAGCGTCAGCGGCGTCGAGGCCATCAGCGCGCCCTGGCCGCTGGCCAGCACCTGATGCACGCCGTGGCCAAGCTCGTGCGCCAGCGTCATTACATCGCGCGGCTTGCCCATGTAGTTGAGCAGGACATAGGGGTGCGCCGACGGCACGGTCGGATGCGAGAAGGCGCCGGGCGACTTGCCCGGACGCACCGGCGCGTCGATCCAGTTGCGGTCGAAGAAGGTCCGCGCGATCTCCGCCATGTCGGGCGAAAAGCGCTGATAGGCGGACAGGACGGTGTTCCTGGCCTCGTCCCAACCGATGATCGCCTGGGGCGTGTCCGGCAATGGCGCGTTGCGGTCCCAGTGGTTCATCACCTCCATGCCCAGCCAGCGCGCCTTCATCGCATAATAGCGGTGCGACAGGCGCGGATAGGCGTCGCGAACGGCGGATGCGAGGGCATCGACCACACCGCGCTCGACGCGGTTGGCGAGATGGCGTGAATCGGCGATGTCCTCGAAGCCACGCCAGCGGTCGGAAATCTCCTTGTCCTTGGCCAGCGTGTTGGTGATCAGCGTGAAGGTGCGCAAATTCTTGCGGAAGGTCGCTGCCAGCGCCTCGGCGGCCCGGCGGCGCACCTCGCCGTCGGCATCCTGCAAGCGGTTCAGCGCTGGCTCCAGCGTCAGCTCCTCGCCGTCAATGTCGAAGCGAAGGTCGGTCATCGTCTCGTCGAACAACCGGTTCCAGGCGCCGCGTCCAGTGATCGATTTTTCATGGAAAAGCTGCTCGACGCGGTCCTCGAGCTGGTAGGGCTTGTCCTTGCGCAGATCGAGCACCCAGGGCCGGTAGTGGCCGAACGCGGGATCGGCGGCAAGCGCGCCTTCGATCGCGCCGTCGTCGATCAGGTTGAGTTCGAGCGCAAAGAACAGAAGGTGCGCGCTGGCGTCGGTCATCTTCTCCTGGATGTCGCCATAGAGCTTGGCGCGCTGCGGATCGGCGGTGTTTCCGGCATAGACCAGCCCAGCATAGGAGACGATGCGGCCGATCAGTTCCTCCAGTGCCTCGTAGGCGACAAGCGCCTCGCCCAGCCTGCCGGCGCTGCCGCGCTCGGCCTCGGCGGCCAGCGTACCCTTCCATCGGGTCTCGAAGCTGATCGCATCGGCGGCGGCCTTGACGATGTCGCGCTTCAGTTCCGGCGCATCCATGCCGGCATAGAGATCGGCAAGGTTCCACTCCGGCAGGTCGCCAAGCTCGGCCGCGCCCTGACCGGACGCTGGCGCCGTCAGCCGCCGAGCAGAAACCATGTGCCCAGAAACCATGTGCATCGCCGATACCTTCCGTGGCCGAGGTTCAGGGGGAAACGAGAAGCCGGTCAAATCCTAAGGAATTCATTCACCGGGTTTTTTGAAACCTTATTTAGAACCCTGTGCCAAGATGGTCCACAGGGCAGAATTCCTCGGGCGGGCACAGTCGTATCAGTCATGACAGGTTCCATACTCATAGTCGATGACGATCCCGTGCAGCGCCGGCTGCTCGAAGCAGCCGTGACGCGGTTCGGTTATACGGCAACCGTCGTCGATGGCGGCGCGGCCGCGCTCGATGTTCTCGACGGGCCAAGCGCCCGCGAGGTTTCGGTGGTCATCCTCGATCTGGTCATGCCCGGTCTCGACGGCATCGGCGTGCTGAAGGCGATGCGCGAGCGCGACATAAATGTCCCGACGATCGTGCAGACCGCCCAGGGCGGCATCGAGACCGTGGTTTCGGCAATGCGTCACGGCGCCTTCGATTTCGTCGTCAAGCCGGCCTCTCCTGACAGGCTGCAGGCATCGATTGCCAATGCGCTCAAGGTCGAGGCCGTCGAGGGCGAGGTCAAGCGTACGTCGCGCCGGCGTGGCGGGCTTCTGACCTTCAAGGACATGGTCACGCACAGCCCGGCCATGGACAGGGTGATCCGCCTTGGCCAGAAGGCGGCGGCATCCAACATCCCGATCCTGATCGAGGGCGAGTCCGGCGTCGGCAAGGAACTGGTGGCGCGTGCCATCCAGGGCAGCGGCGACCGTCGCTCGAAACCCTTCGTCACTGTCAATTGCGGCGCCATTCCCGACAATCTCGTCGAATCGATCCTGTTCGGCCACGAGAAGGGCTCGTTCACCGGCGCCACCGATAAGCACACCGGCAAGTTCGTCGAGGCGCATTCGGGAACGCTGTTTCTCGACGAGATTGGCGATCTGCCGCTCGACGTGCAGGTCAAGCTGCTGCGCGCCGTGCAGGACGGCGAGGTCGACCCGGTCGGCGGACGCTCGACCGTCAGGGTCGACATCAGGCTGATTTCGGCGACGCACCGCAACCTCCTGCAGCAGGTCAAGGACGGCAAGTTCCGCGAGGATTTGTTCTATCGGCTGAACGTCTACCCGATCTTCGTGCCGCCGCTGCGCGACCGCCGCGACGACATCCCCTATCTGGTCACGCATTTCATGGAGAAGGTGGCGCCAGCCGACCCGCGTCATCGCCTGCAAGGCATTTCGGCCGCTGCCCTTGCCGTGCTGCAGGCCTATGACTGGCCGGGAAACATCCGGCAGCTCGAAAATGCCGTCTTTCGGGCCTCGGTGCTTTGCGAAGGCGATGTGCTGACCACGGAGGACTTCCCGCAGATCCGGGCGCAGGTGGAAGGCACCGTCAATCTCGACGCCAATGGCGTTTTGCCGTCTGCGTCCGCGCCGCTGGACACGGAGCCGCGCGACGAGGAAGCCTTGCACGGCGAGGGTGGCTTGCGAGGTGAAGGTGTCTTGGCGACCGAGCCCGATCCGCCGGCCAGGCTGCAGCCCCGCTTCGGCACGTTGCGGGCACTCGACGAACGCGGCAATGTGCGTGCGCTGGCCGATGTCGAACTCGAGATGATCAAGCTTGCCATCGATCACTACAACGGCCAGATGAGCGAAGTCGCCCGCCGCCTCGGCATCGGCCGCTCGACGCTTTATCGCAAGCTCAAGGAATACGGCATCGACCCGGAGACCGGCCGCGTCGATCGGCTCGCCTCCTAGGGTGTGTTGACCTGATTCTCAACACACCTTGGAGCGCATAATCTCTTCCGAAAACCAGTTCCCGCCATTGCTTTGCCGACCTTCGGTTCGGGATTCATGCTTCGGCCGCAAGGCCGGAGCCAGCTTGCGATGCCAGAATGCGCCCTGTATCGGGTTTCGGCGGGAATGTGGCGGGCCTATGGACAGGCCTGTTCACGCATTAAGGCTGGCGGTAACAGATCGTGTTTCGGAAAAAGGCGGAAACATGATCTAAACCAGCGGTTTACCAAGAAACCCGGTGAACAATTTTTGACGGGATATCGCCACGGTGTTACCGCATTTTGGCTTCAATAAGCGATGATTAACCATTAGGATCGATATTCGGATGTGAAAACGACACATCCGTTTGGGCAAATCCGGGGACAAACGGCAGCCTGCAGGGCCTTTTGATTTGAACAGAATCGAACGACACACAAACGGGCGGCACCATCACGTGAGCGTCTGGCCGAAATGGCTGGCGGCGTTGATTGTCGCATTTGGTTTTGTTGCCGCGGCTGCGACTGGCGCCAGCGCCGAAACACGTTCGCTGAAGCTCTATCACCTCCACACCCACGAGAAGGCCGAGATCGTCTACAAGCGCAATGGCCGCTACGTTCCGGAGGGTCTCAGGAAGATCAACATCATTCTGCGCGACTGGCGCCGCAACGAGCCGACCAAGATGGATCCGCGCCTGCTGGATCTGGTCTGGGAAGCATATCGGGAAAGCGGTGCCACGGACTACATCCAGGTCGTCTGCGGCTATCGCTCGCCGTCGACGAACTCGATGCTGCGCAGCCGCAGCAGGGGCGTCGCCGAGAAGAGCCAGCACATGCTCGGCAAGGCGATGGACTTCTACATTCCCGGCGTGCCGCTGAAGAAGCTGCGCAACATCGGACTCAAGATGCAGGGTGGCGGCGTCGGCTACTACCCGACATCCGGTTCGCCGTTCGTCCATATGGATGTCGGCAATGTGCGCCATTGGCCCGGCATCAGCCGCCAGGAACTGGTCAGCCTGTTCCCCAATGGCAAGACGCTGCATGTGCCGAGCGACGGCAGGCCGCTGCCCGGCTTTGAGCAGGCGCTCGCCTCCTACAAGGCGCGCAAGGGTTCAGGCGCGCCGGCCATCGAGCTGGCCAGTGCCGGCGGCAGCAGCAAGAAATCAGGTGGGTTCCTGTCGGCTTTCTTTGGCGGCGGCGACGACGAGGCCGACGACAGCGCCGATGTCGAGACCGCTTCGGCGGCACCCCCGCCCAAGGCTAGAAACCTGAAGCCGGCTGCGGCGGCCAAGACCAGCAACCTCCCGGGCATCGCCATCGTGGCGCCGGAGAATGCACAGCGTGCCGAGGTTCCGCAGGTTGCCGAGGAGCAGGCTCCGGAGCCGGAAAAAGATACGCCGGAGACGATCATCGCGGCGCTGCCAGCCCGCAGCATTCCGCTGCCTGATTTTGCACCGCGGCCGAAAGCCGATGTCGGCGCCCAGCCGCCTGAGAATGCTCCTTTTGCCATGGCGGATGCGACAGCGGCTGCGGATGCGACAGCCACCGCCGAGCAGGCCGTGGCGACCGCACATGCGCCGGCGAGCGTGCCTTTCGGCATGGCCGATCCGTCGGCCGCACCGGATCCGGCCGCCCCGGACCCGGCCCAGGTCGCTGTCAACAATATACCGTTGCCGACTTGGCGCCCCGACAATTCGCTGCCGGCGGCTCTGGCTCCGCCGCCCAGCAAGGACGTGCTGATGGCGCTGGCGGATACGGCTGAGCGCGGCAGCGCCGCGGCCGACGCCTTCTCGGTGCTGCCCAGCGCGCGGCCCGATAGCAAGCCGGATGCGGTCAAGGCCGTGCTCGACGAAGCCAATGCCCAGGTCGGTAGTGCGGCCGACGCGTACCATGTCGCGTCCTTGACCTTGTCCGAGCCGCGTTCGGCCTTCAACGATCCGTCGGGCGCCGATGCCGCATCGCCGCGCGAGGCTGTCGTTGCCCGCCCGGCCGGTTCCGATCCGGCCGCCGCGATCGGCGCTGGCGTGAAGACGACGCGCAAGGAATCGAGAGCCACCGCCCGCGACCTGAAGCCCGGCCCCAAAGCCATGGTGATTGCCGCAGCGCCGCAGGCCGCCCGCTGGGCGCTGACCAGTGGCGAGCATGTCGCCACCGTTTCAAGCGCCACGACAGCACCGGGCTACGCCTACAGCATCGTGCATACCCCGCCGAGCGAGGTCTATACGGCCGGCTTCCAGTCCGGCGACCAGATGGCCGATGCCAACCGCTTCACCGGCAACGCCGTCAAGTTCTTGTCGGTCGCCCGCTTCCAGACCAAGTAAGCGACCAGTCAATCGACAAAGCCGCGCCGGGCAACCTGCGCGGCTTTTTGTTGCGTAGCTGGAGCCAATGGCGCCGCCGCCATTGGCCGCGATCACGCCGGTCTGACATTGCGGTGATCGTGGAACGGCCCAGTCCTTCAAGGGTTTCTCCCCTGTTCGTTCAAACCCGGGGATAATCCATGAAGAACATTCTACTGGCATCGGTCATTGCATTGGCAACCGCTTCGGCGGCCATCGCTCCCACGCAGGCAGCGACCGTTGTCATCAAGACCAACGACCATATGCACATGAAAAAGCACTGCCGGACCAGGGTGGTCACGCATTGGGCTCACCACCGCAGGGTCGTGGAAAAGATCAGGGTCTGCAACTGATCGGCTCGAACTGATTCAGCAGAACCCGGTCGGCGCAAGTCGGCCGGGTTTTTTCGTGCCGTGCCGAAAGCCTACTTCGCCAGCTTGCTCGCCGCGCGCGCCAGGGCTTCGATCTCATCCCATTTGCCGGCCTTGACCATGTCGTCCGGCGCCACCCAGGAGCCGCCGACGCAGACGACGTTGGGCAGGCTGAGATACTCGGCCGCGTTCTTGCCGGTGATGCCGCCGGTCGGGCAGAATTTCACATCGGCGAGCGGCGAGGCGAAGGCCTTCAGCGAAGCGATGCCGCCCGACTGCTCGGCCGGGAAGAATTTGAGGAAACGCAAGCCGGCTTCCCGCGCGGCCATGATCTCGCCAGGCGTGATGGCGCCGGGCAGCAGCGGAACGTCGCTGCCGGCGGCTGCCGCCAGAAGCTCGCGGGTGATGCCGGGGCTGACGATGAAGCGCGAGCCCGCGGCCGCCGCCTCTTCAAATTGACGCGCATCGAGAATGGTACCGGCGCCGACGATGGCGTCCTCGACCTCAGCCGCCACCCGCCGGATCGCTTCCAGCGCGTCGGCGGTTCTGAGCGTGATCTCGATCGCCAGCAGACCGCCACGCGCCAGAGCGCGTGCCAGCGGCACGGCATCACTGACATTGGCGATCTTCAGCACCGGGATGACCGGCTGGCCGTTGAGGAGCGACAGGAGTTTTTCGGTCTTGCTGGGCATCTGTCTTTCCGTATCGTGGGACAATTCAACCGATTAGCAGACGGGTGTTTTTCTGTCCATGAAACGAAGCGTGTCGCGATGTCACGCGCCGTGGGGCGGTCATACCGGCCACTGTTATCAAACGCGATTGACGGGTTGATGAACCTGCTCCGCCTTGAATCGGCTGCGACGAGCGTCTAGTTGCCTTGGCAATGACATTGTCCACGCCAACAGACCCCATCCGCGTCGCCGCGCTCTACCGGTTTGCCCGGCTCGACGCCTTCGACGAATTGCGCGCGCCGCTCGCCGCTTTCTGTTGCGGGCGCGGCATCAAGGGCACGCTGCTTCTGGCGCATGAGGGCATCAACGGCACCGTCGCCGGCCGCGAGACGGCGATTGCCGAACTGATCGATTATCTCGAATCCATAGACGGGCTCGCCGGCCTCGAGATCAAATACAGCAGTGCAGCGGAAATGCCGTTCCACCGCATGAAGGTGCGGCTGAAGCGCGAGATCGTCACCATGGGCGTCGGCGATATCGACCCGGCGACGAGCGCCGGCACCTATGTCGCGCCGGCCGACTGGAACGCGCTGATTTCCGAGCCCGATACGATCGTCATCGACACGCGCAACGCCTATGAGGTGTCGATCGGCACCTTCAAGGGCGCGGTCGATCCGGCAACGGCAAGATTTCGCGAGTTCCCGGCCTGGGTGCAAGCACACAGGGCGGAACTCGAGGGCCGCAAGGTGGCGATGTTCTGCACCGGCGGCATACGCTGCGAAAAGGCGACCGCCTACGTCAAGTCGCTCGGTTTCGAGGATGTCTTCCACCTCAAGGGCGGCATCCTCAAATACCTGGAGGAGATTCCCTCCGAACAGAGCCTGTGGCAAGGCGAGTGCTTCGTCTTCGACGAACGCGTTTCCGTGTCGCACGGCCTCGCCGAGGGCGACGCCGAACTCTGCCGCGCCTGCCGTCATCCGCTGACGCCGGGCGACCTGACATCACCGAAATTCGCCACCGGCGTGTCTTGTCCGCATTGCTTCGATGCGCGTTCCGACGAGGACCGCCAGCGTTATGCCGAGCGCCAGCGCCAGGTTGAACTCGCGCAAGTACGGGGCAGGGGCCGGCATATCGGATCCTGATCCCGGCATCGGCCGCTCGCCGCCAAGGGTCTGCCCCGAAGGGTCCGTCATTGTAATGTCAAGGTGCGGGACCTACCTCTCCGACGTTCGAAACCTGCCCGTTCGGCCGGGCAAATCCTGGAGGCATTGAATGTTCGATCCCAAGAAGCTTCTCGACGATCTGCTCGGCTCGCAAATCCCCGGCACCAGCGGGACCGTCCGCGACAAGGCGGGTCAGGCCGTGCAGATGGCCAAGGACAACCCCCTGGCCGCCGGCGCGCTGGCTGCCGTGCTGCTCGGGACCGGTGCCGGCCGCGAGGTGACAGGTGCCGCGGTGAAGCTTGGCGGACTGGCCGCGATCGGCGGCCTCGCTTACAAGGCCTACCAGAACTACAAGGCCGGCAACGCGCCGGCGGAAGCGCCCGCGGCCGGCGAACCGGAATTGCTGCCGCCGCCCAAGGACACCGCTTTCCACCCGTCGCAGGCGCCGCAAGGCGAGGACGAATTCACCCTGACCCTGGTTCGGGCGATGATCTCGGCCGCCAAGGCCGATGGCCATATCGATGATGACGAACGCCAGAAGATTGCCGGCAAGCTCAGCCTGGCGGGGATCGGCTCCGATGCCGAGAAATTCCTGATGTCTGAGCTGGAGAGCCCGCTCGACCTCGACACGCTGGTGGCCGGTGCCAAGACCGATGCACAGAAGCTCGAACTCTATACCGCGTCGCGCCTTACCATCGACCCTGACACGCGCGCCGAGCGCGGCTATCTCGACCTGCTTGCCGGCCGGCTTGGCCTGCCGGACGCGCTGGTCGACCATGTCGAGGCGACGGTTTCGGCAGCGAAAGTGCCGGCCGGGACCTCACCCAACCCGCGCTGGTAGCCCAAATCGGCACAGGCGACCTTTCCACGGTTAACGTTTGGTTAACTCAGGAAGCGCATGATTCTATACAGTCGGACCGGTTTTCCTCCTCCCAAGCCCGGTTCAGATCAGGGCGGTCGCCAATGACCGCCCTTTTTGTCGAAGGGCCGCCTCCGTATCTTGCGCATCATCGATGTCGCATAGGATCATGCCGGCATGCCAAAATCGCGCATCATGTATATCGAAAACAAGTCCGCATCGCTGAATGGACCGGCGTGGGTTGGCCGCGTCATGTTTTCACAAACTTGCAAATCGATGAGCTATCGAGGACGGACCTTTCAAAGCCTGAAAGGCAGCGGATTCAAAGCAAACTACTTCGACATCGAGACAGGCGAGAGGTTTGGATTTCTGGTCCTCGGAAGGACGGCAAAGATCGGCTCTATCCAGAAAGTTCTGCATCCGTGCAAATTGATGCTGACGTCGCAGAGGAATACTGGCGTGAGATCCGGGAAACGTCGCCCAACTGAGTCTGATCCCAGGCTTGTCACGGTCACCATCATTTGCGATGGCTGAGGCGTCACGGAGGACAGTTATGACCGCGCAAAGAACCGCCATCGTCACCGGCGCCGGCACGGGCATCGGCAAGAGCGTCGCCACGGCGTTGCTCAAGGCCGGCTGGAACACCGTGTTCTGCGGACGCCGCAAATCCGTGCTGGATACCGCCGTCGCCGAAGCCGGGCCGACCGAGGCCAAGGCATTGGCGGTTGCCTGCGACATCAGCAAGGCCGGCGAGGTCGATGATCTGTTCGAGACGGTGGCGGAGGCTTTCGGCCGCGTCGACCTGCTCTTCAACAATGCCGGCATGGGCTACAAATCGACGCCGATCGACGAGATCCCGGTCGAGGTGTGGAACGATATCGTCGGCGTCAATCTCACCGGTTCGTTCCTGTGCGCCCGCGCCGCCTTCGGCGCCATGCGCAAGCAGCGGCCGATGGGTGGCCGCATCATCAACAACGGCTCGGTGTCGGCCTATGCGCCGCGTCCGGGCTCGGTGCCTTACACGGCGACCAAGCATGCCATCACCGGACTGACCAAGACGCTGGCGCTCGACGGCCGGCCCTATGACATTGCCTGCGGCCAGATCGACATCGGCAATGCGCTGACCGACATGGCGCAGGCGATGACGGTCGGCGTGCCGCAGGCCAACGGCTCGATCGCCGCTGAAGCGGTGATGGACGTCCAGCGCGTTGCCGACGCCGTCGTCCACATGGCCAGCCTGCCGCTCGACGCCAATGTGCTGTTCATGACGGTGATGGCCACCAAGATGCCGTTTGTCGGGCGTGGGTAGTCATTTCCCTGCCAACGGCACGCCGGGGAGATAGAGCGCGATCGGACGGATTTCGTAAACGGCGGTCGGATTGACGCGGCGAAGGTCGCGCGCGATGGCGATCGCATCGTCGCGGGTGGCGCAGTCGACGACATAGAGGCCGAGAAGCTGTTCCTTGGTCTCGGCGAACGGCCCGTCAATGACGGTCCCGTCGCCCGGCCCGCGCAGAGTGAAGGCCGATTGTGTCGCGCCCAGCCGCGCCGACGGCCCGAGGCTGCCGTCGGCGTGGAGCCTGTCGTTGATCTGCAGCAGGTCGGCCATCAGCGCCGCATCTTCTTGCGGCGTCAGCGCCTTGATCGCATCTTCCACGTGATAGGCGAGGATTGCATAGAACATCTGATGTCATCTCTCTCTGGTCGTGAATCCCTGGACAGCGCGCGCTGAGCCTCACTTCGCCAGGAACGTTCCGATCCGCTCCAGCGCCCGCAAAATGTTCTCCTCGGAGTTGGCGTAGGAGAGCCTGATATAGCCTTCGCCGAGAATGCCGAAATCGGGACCGCCGATCAGCGCCACGCCGGCCTCGTCAAGCAAGGCCGAGGCGAGCTTCTTCGCCTTCCAGCCGGTCTTCGACACGTTGGGGAAGGCGTAGAACGCGCCCTTGGGCGTGATGCAGGAAATGTTGGGCAGAGCGTTCAGCCCCTCGACCACGATCTTCCGGCGGCGGTCGAAGGCGTGCATCATCTTGTCGACATCGTCCTGCGGGCCGTCTATTGCCGCGATGCCGGCAAACTGGCTCGGTGCGTTCACGCAGGACCAGCAATTGACCGCCAGCTTGCGCACCTTGTCGTAGAGGTGGGCGCCCTTGTCGCCATTCGGCCAGATCGACCAGCCCATGCGCCAGCCGGTCATCGCCCAGGTCTTCGACCAGCCGTTGAGCACGATCAGCCGGTCGCGGATCTCGGGAAAGCCAAGCAGCGAGCAATGCGTCTCGCCGTCATAGGTCATGACGTCGTAGATCTCGTCGGAGAGGATGGCGACCTGTGGATGCTTCTCCAGTCCCCTGACCAGCTTCTCGATCTCGGCCCGTGGCGTAACACCGCCGGTCGGGTTGGCCGGCGAATTGAGGATCAACAGCCTGGTCTTCGAGGTGATCAGCGCCAGCGTCTCATCGGCCGAGAAGGCAAAGCCGTTTTCCTCGCGCATCGGCACCGGGATCGGTGCGGCGCCGGTGAACTCGATCATCGAGCGGTAGATGGGAAAGCCGGGATCGGGATAGAGGATCTCGGCGCCCGGCTCGCCGAACATCAGGATCGCGGCGAACATGGTCGGCTTGCCGCCGGGCAGGATCATCACCGTTTCAGGCGATATCTCGACGCCGGTGGTGGTCAGCGTGCGCCGCACCACCGCTTCGCGCGTCGCCAGCAGGCCATTGGCCGGCGTGTAGCCGTGGTGGCCGTCACGCAGCGCCTTGATCGCCGCCTCGACGATGTGCTGCGGCGTCTTGAAGTCGGGCTGGCCGATGCCGAGATTGACGATGTCGCGGCCTTGGCTCGCCAGTGCTGTCGCCCGCGCCAGCACGGCGAAGGCGTTTTCTTCGCCGAGACGGTCGAAGGCCGAAATCGTGTGGAGCATTTTTCCCGTCCGTGTGGTTCTTGCTGTTGGCGTGCGTTTTTGTGAGCTTCGGCTGGCAAAAGTCAAACGGATTGGAGTTTTTGGTGTCGGAAAATCTCAAAGACTGGCAACCGCGTCCGCGGCCCGAGCGCAAGGCCATCGACGGTCACACCGTCCGGCTCGAACCGCTGAGCGCCGCAAAACATGGCGACGGCCTCTATGAAGCGTCCTCCGTATCCGACGTCGATGGCCGCTTCGCCTGGCTGCCCGATTATCCGCCGGAGACCCGTGCCGCCTTCCAGCCATGGCTGGACAAGGTGGAAGCCAGCGAGGATCCGTTGTTCTTCACCGTCATCGACAAGGCCAGCGGCAAGGTCGCCGGACGCCAGACGCTGATGCGCATCGATCCTGCCTATGGCGTCATCGAGATCGGCAACATCTATTGGGGACCGCTCATCTCGCGCAAGCCGGGAGCGACGGAAGCGCAGTTCCTGTTCATGAAATACATCTTCGACGAGCTCGGCTATCGCCGCTACGAATGGAAATGCAACAACCGCAACGAGCCATCGAAGCGGGCGGCCGAACGCTTCGGCTTCAAGTTCGAGGGCATTTTCCGCCAGCATCTCATCGTCAAGGGTGAAAACCGCGATACGGCGTGGTATTCGATCATCGACAAGGAGTGGCCTGATCTGCGCAAAGCCTATGAAGCGTGGCTCGATCCGGCCAATTTCGATGGCGACGGCCAACAGAAGCGACGGCTTGAGGATTTCCGCGCGGCGTTCGGCGCGTGAACTGAATTCGGCGCGCAACGGGAGTTGCCATTGGCACATACCCATTCCGACGATCATAGCGGACACGATCACGGCGCCGGCCATGTGCATGGCTCGACCGATAAGAAACGCGTCCTGATCGCAGCCTGCCTGACCGCCGGTTTCATGGTCGCC
Source organism: Mesorhizobium kowhaii (assembly GCF_003253745.1). GTDB lineage: Bacteria > Pseudomonadota > Alphaproteobacteria > Rhizobiales > Rhizobiaceae > Mesorhizobium > Mesorhizobium kowhaii. Next base: position 23,936 of record NZ_MZXV01000080.1, on the reverse strand, counting down.
GAAGCGCTCGGCGGCCTTCTTACCGGGTCGCTGGCACTGCTGGCCGATGCCGGCCACATGCTGGCCGATTCGATCGCGCTCGGCCTTGCCTGGTATGCATTTCATCTTGCCGGGCGGCCGGCGACCGGACGTCTCACCTATGGCTTCGGCCGGGTCAAGACGCTGGTGGCCTATACCAACGGCATTGCCATCTTTGTCATTGCGCTGTGGATCGTCTACGAGGCCTGGGGACGCCTGCAGGCGCCGGTGCCGGTGCTTGGTGGACCGATGCTGGTGGTGGCGATCCTCGGCCTGCTGGTCAATATCAGTTCCTTCTTCGTGCTGCATGGCGGCGACCGCGAGAGCCTGAACATGCGCGGCGCCATCCTGCATGTGCTCGGCGACCTGCTCGGCTCGGCGGCGGCGATCGTTGCCGCACTGGTCATCCTGGCGACCGGCTGGACGCCGATCGACCCGATCCTGTCGGTCCTGGTCTCGCTGCTGATCCTGTCCACGGCATGGTCGCTGATGCGCGCCGCCGCCCAAGTCCTGCTCGAGGGCGTGCCGCCCAGCCTCGACCGCGATCTGATCGCCAGGGATATCGAGGCGACGGTCCAGGGGGTGCGCGAAGTGCACCACATGCATGTCTGGTCGCTCGACGGAACAAGCAACATGGCGACGCTGCATGCCTGTCTCGACGAAGGCGTCGATGCCTATCAGGCGGTCAGCACCATCAAGAAGCGGCTTGCCAGCGAGCACGGCATCAGCCATGCCACCGTGGAATCGGAATTCGGACAGTGCGCCGACGATGGCGACAATCATGATCACGCGCACGACCACGAACATGACACGGCCGCGCATCACGACCATCATCACCAGGCCTGATCGATTGATATCGATTGGTCCTGCCTCAGGAGTCCCAAAGCCTTGAAAACCAGCTTGATGAACACCCGCTGCCCGGGTGCAGCATGATGGACCGAGACACCAGGAATGCGGCCATCGCGGCAGCGTGGATCATGCTTCTGTTCGGTATCGCCGCCTTCTATCTGCCGACCGTGATGCTGGCACTTGGCAGTTTCTCGACCGTGCTGGCCGGTGCATTTGGGATCGTCTTCGTGCTGGCGTTTTTCTCGGTGTTCTGGCTGCGGGCCCGCAACCAGCGCAAAAACCAGGGTAAGTAAAGGTTCTTTGACATGCGCATTCTGATCACTGGCGCGGCAGGCATGGTCGGCCGCAAGCTCATTGCCCGGCTGGCCAAGGACGGTACGCTGCGCGGCCGCAAGGTCGAAGCACTCGACCTGCACGACATCGTGCCGCCGCAGGCACCTAGCATGGACGGCGTCAGCGTCACCATCCACACCGGCGATCTCGCCGAGGCGGGTGCCGCCGAAAGCCTGGTCGCATCGCGCCCCGATGTCGTCTTTCATCTCGCCGGCATCGTGTCCGGCGAGGCGGAGGCGAATTTCGATCTCGGTTACCGCGTCAATCTCGACGGCACACGGGCGCTGTTCGACGCCATCCGCCTGGCGGGCTTTGCACCACGTGTCGTCTTCACCTCGTCGATCGCGGTGTTCGGCGCGCCGTTTCCGGATGTCATCCCGGATGAATTCCATCCGACGCCGCTGACCTCCTACGGCACGCAGAAGCAGATGAGCGAAGCGCTGCTCGCCGATTATTCCAGGCGCGGCTTCTTCGATGGCATTGGCATCCGGCTGCCGACCATCTGCGTGCGGCCAGGCAAGCCGAACAAGGCGGCCTCCGGCTTCTTCTCCGGCATCATCCGCGAACCCTTGAGTGGCCACGAGGCGATCCTGCCGGTGCCGCGTTCCGTCGTGCACACCCATGCCAGCCCGCGTTCGGCGGTCAATTTCCTGATCCATGCGGCCGGGATCGACGGCAACGCTGTCGGGCCGCGCCGCAATCTGACGATGCCCGGCGTCGCCGTCACCGTCGGCGAGCAGATCGAGGCACTGGAACGCATCGCCGGCGCCAAGGCGGTGAAACTGATCCGCGAGGAGCCCGACGAGACGATCTGGGCGATCGTCAAGGGCTGGCCGACAAGGTTCGAGGCGCGGCGGTCAAGGGAGCTCGGCTTCAGCGCCGAAAAGAGTTTTGACGAAATCATCCGCGCGCATATCGAGGATGAGCTGGACGGCAAGATCGCGGGTTAAACCCGGAGCGTCGCGACGCGCAAAATCATCCGCCCGTCGCCAGGCTCGCCGACAGAAGCAGCAGCCCGAACAGGAACACGAAGGCGGCGCCGCCGATCTCGACGATCGAGTGGATGCGGTTGCCCATGCGGCCGTCGCCGGCGAAATACACCGCCCAGTTCTTGGCGGTCACCGCAAGCGTCGCCAGGGCCGAGACGGTGATGGCGGTGCCCAGCGACATCGCCAGCACCGACAGCAGGCCGCCGAGCCAGAGCCCGTTGAGAAGTGCGAAGCTCAGCACGATCAGCGCGCCGGAGCAGGGGCGGATGCCGACGGCCGCCACCGCCGACCAGGCCGTGCGCCAGTCGAAGCGATCGCCCGTCAGCAGCGCCGGGTCGGGCGCATGCGAGTGGCCGCAGGTGTCGCAGACCTCGCCCGCCGCATGATCGTGATGAGCATGGTCGTGTGCGGCGTGACCATGGTCGTGATCGTGCGCGCTGTGGTCGTGATGATCGTGCGAATGGTTATGCGCGTGGTCGTGATCGTCATGCACGTGCAGGGCGTGCGAATGGGCAGGCGCCGAATGGCTGTGAGCGGCATGCGAATGGCCGGCGTGCGAATGACCCGCATGAGAATGACCTGCGTGAGCTGCTGACAGGCTGTAGGCGGGGCCTTTGCCAAACAGGCGCAGGACGGAGGGGCCGAGCTTGCGCCACAGCAGCCAGGCGCCAAACAGGGTGACGAAGACAAAGCTCATGATTTCCATGAACCAGGCCGCATCGGTCATCGAGACGGCGGTGCCGCGCAGGACGAAATAAGCAACCGCCATCACCACGACCGCGGTCAGGCCCTGCAGCAGTGCCGAGACGAAGGACAACAGGATGCCGCGCCGCAGCGCCACTTCATTGGCCACCATGTAGGACGATATCACTGCCTTGCCGTGACCGGGGCCGGCGGCGTGGAAAATGCCGTAGGCGAAAGACAGGCCGATGAGCACCCACAGCTTGCTGCCGTCCTGGCGCATCGCCTTCATCGCCGTCGCCAGCGCGCGATAGAATTCCTGCTGCCTGAGATTGATCCACATCAGGATATGGGCGAACGGGCCGGTGGTGGGCGCCATGCCGTCATTGACGCCGATGCCGAGCGAACTCTGGGCATGGGCGGAATTGGCGAAATGCATCATGACAAAGGTGATGGCCAACAGGCCGAATGCCAAACGCAGGGACGGTTTCGTCACCGGGTTCATCCTTCTGGCTGACAGGTCAGTTCGAGCTTGGTGGCGAAGATCTTGCTCATGTCGGTGCCCGTCGGATCGTTGAAGAAGGCATCCGTCAGGGTCTTCTGGTTTTCTTTGATCGCTTCGTCCGGATCCGGACGGATCACCTTGCTGGTGCAATTCGACGGCAGGCCTTCAACCGTGATGTTGGAGTCCTCGGTAAAATCGATCGCCGTGTAGAAGGTCGGATCGTAGACGCCGATGTCGATCTTGCCGGCGAGCTTGATCGGCACCTTCGGCTCGGACTCGAACAGGATGATCAGCTGGTCATTGTCAAAATTGGCCATCAGATGCGGCGGCGGCGTCATCGCCACGTCCTTGCCGTCGACAGTGACGAGCTGGAAGTAGTTGAACTCGGCCAGCGAGGCGTGGACGGTGTCGGCGACCTCCTTCAGCTCCTTGTCGTCGAGCTTCAGGTCGGAGTTCTTGTCGAACTCCATCATCACCGTGCTGGAAAACAGATCGTCGAAGCGCCAGAGATGACGCAGCGCCTTCACACTTTGGTGATCCGGGGAGAGGATCACGTCGAGGCGAGCCTCGGCGAAGACATGTGGATGCACATAAGCCGGTCCAGTGGCGGCAAAGGTCGCCGCCAAGGCCGAAGCCAGCATGTTTGCGTGCCGTTTCAGGTGCATTCTCGGTCGCGATTCCATCGGCCTCGGAGATATGTCGAGAGTTACCAGAAAGGGGGCGAAATTGGGACCGCTGGTGCGTGTCGCCCAGAAGTGGGCAGCGGTTTGGACAACGACACGCACTCAACAAAACTCAAAGCGCGTCGCGGCGCGATGCGCTTTGACGGCCAAACCCGGTCAGGCAGCTTCACGTGTCTTGAACCACTGCACCAAAAAGTCGACGAAAACGCGAACTTTCGCCGGCAGATAGCGGCGGTGCGGGTAAACGGCAAAAATGCCGCCGCCCGACAGGATGCGGTCATCGAGCACCGTAACCAGCCGCCCGCTTTCGAGGTCGGGCGCCGCGATGAAATCCGGCAGGATGGAAAATCCGAGCGCCGCCACGGCTGCGGCCCGCGCGGCCATCGGGCTGTTGACCTCGATCGGACCCGACACCGCAACGCTCACCGGATCGCCATTGTCGCCCTTGAACGGCCAGTTGTTCAGTCCGCGGCCATTGGTGTCGACGATGCAAGGCATGCGGCCAAGGTCCTGCGGCCGTGTCGGCATGCCGTGCTTGGCGATCAGTTCGGGAGAGGCGCAGAGCTTTATCGAAAACGGCGCCAGCCGCCTGGCGATCAGCGACGAGTTCTCCAGCCGCGAGATGCGCACCGCGAGATCGAAGCCTTCCTCGACAAGGTCGACGAAGCGGTCGTCGAGCTGGATATCGAGCACGATGTCGGGATATTGCTTGGCGAAGTCGATCAGCGACTGGCCGATCGGCGCATCGGCGAAGGTGCGTGGCGCCGACAGCTTGATCCGGCCGCGTACGTCGCCCGACGATTCGCGCACCGCATCAGCCAGGCTGTCGACCTCGCGCACGATCTCGGAGGCGCGCCGGTAGTAGGTGTGGCCGGCCTCCGTCATCGAGAACTGCCTTGTGGTGCGGTTGAGCAGCAGCGCGCCGAGTTCATCCTCCAGCTCGCGCACATATTTCGACAGCAATGCCTTGGAGCGGCCGATCTTGCGCGCCGCCGCCGAAAAGCCCTCGGCCTCGACCACATCGATGAAAGCACGCATGCGGGTCAGTGTATCCATGGTCAGGCCTTTCGTGCGGCGTCGAGAAGTTTCCGGCCGAGCCGTATCAGGGCAATGTCGCTGCCGGAAGGGCCAAGCAGCGACAGGCCGAACGGGGCGCCGGCGACCGAGCCGACGGGCAAGGTGATTTGCGGAAAGCCCGACAGGCCGGCCAGGCACAGAAGCTGCAACGCCCGCTCGCGATAGGCCTTGAATTGCTCCGGCGTGCTGTCCGCGTAGGGTGCCGGGCCCGGCACCGTCGGCAGGACAAGAAAGCCGTCCTTGCCGAGCAGGGCGCCCAGTTCGCCGCGAAAGGTCAGCCGGCGCACCGTCTCGGCCTGTGCCGTGCGGTCGTCGACGGCACGGCCAAAGCCGAAACGCTCATCGACGCCGGGGCCGAGATCGCGCTCGCCACTGGTGATCCATGCGCCATGCACCGCCCAGGCCTCCTTGGCCTGCAGTTGGCGAAAGCACCAGTAAAGTTCGTCCGGAGACGAGGTGAAGGGCGCAGCCGGCGTCGCCGGCGTACCGAAAACCGCGCTCGCCAGCGCCTTCATTCCAGCATATTCGGCAAGCGCCGGGCGGGCGACCAGTTCGTCCAGCCAGTCCAGCGCCAGCGGGCGTTCCAACACGTGCTGGTGCGGGTCGCGGCCAAGCAGCAGCTTGCCCACGGTCTCGTAGGTCTCGATGTCGTCGGCGAACCAGCCGAACGTGTCGAAGCTTGGCGCCAGCTTCATCGTACCATCGAGCGAAATGCGGCCATGCGTGGTGCGCAGCCCGATCAGTCCGCAAAAGCTCGCCGGCGCGCGGATCGAGCCGCCGGTGTCCGAGCCCGTGGCGATATCGGCCAGCCTGCCCGCCACCGCCGCCGCCGACCCCGATGACGAGCCGCCGGTGACGCGGTCGGGCGCTGCCGGGTTCACCGGAAACGAAAAATGCGCATTCTGACCGAACAGCGCGAAGGCAAGCTCGTCGGTCTGGGTCTTGCCGACGAAGCGCGCGCCGGCATCGAGAATCATCTGCACGGCCGGCGCGGTGCGCGAGGCGGTGGGGCTTTCAGCGAACTTCTGCAAATTGCCGCAACCGGTGCGGTAGCCGGCCACGTCGTAGATGTCCTTGACGGCCAGCCGCAGGCCGGCCAGCGGTCCGAGCTCGGCATGTGCCACCGGCATCTGGCTGACATCGAGAAAGGCGTTGAGGGGGCCGTGTGTGCCTGGCATCGTTCGATATCCGGATACGATTGCACCAACATTGTTCGATGCCAGAAATTTTACAACCTTGGATGCGATTTTTATTGATTGTGAAAGCCTTCGCTCTTATATCGCGTTTGCCCAAAGTCGCACGTGCCTGTGGGTGTCCGCCGATCCTCGAATGGTGAGGGAAATCGGTAAGGTAACTGGAGCCAACCCCTCCAGTCGGTTTAGCGGCCAACCGCCAGACCGAGGACACCTTGAAGCAACGACGGTGCGGGCCTTTCTGGTGTTCTGCCGGTTGTCCAAAGACCGGGGTTACTGAAGAGGCACACCTTCATTGCCGGCAGTGCGGACGGGTCTCCCATCCAAGCCAAGGCAGACAAAGCGAACCGAGGCCGGGCAAGGCCAAGGTTCACCGCCGCGAGACGGCGTTTCATGGTTCCGGGGTCTCCACCGGCTGGTTCCATGGATTTCCGTCCCGCCTTTGTCCACCGCGTGTTCGCGAGGCTGACAGCCCGCGTCCCGCAGCCTTATTGCGCGCCGAAAGGCGCTGATGGAGAGACCCCGATGGCTACCCAGCGTATCCTTGACTTCCTCGCCACCCGACGTCCGACCGGCCCCTGCCTCGTCGTCGACCTCGATGTCGTGCGCGACAATTTCCGCGCCTTCGAGAAGGCGCTGCCCGATTCCAAGATCTACTATGCGGTGAAAGCAAACCCGGCGCCGGAAATCCTGCGCCTCCTTGCTGCGATGGGCTCGTCCTTCGACACCGCTTCCGTTGCAGAAGTCGAGATGGCGATGGACGCCGGTGCGCCGGCGGACCGCATCTCCTTCGGCAACACCATCAAGAAGGAGCGTGATATCGCACGCGCCTACCAGCTCGGCATCCGCCTGTTCGCGGTGGATTGCGTCGAAGAGGTCGAGAAGATCGCCCGCGTCGCTCCCGGCGCGCGCGTGTTCTGCCGTGTGCTGACCGATGGCGAGGGCGCCGAATGGCCGCTGTCGCGCAAGTTCGGCTGCGTGCCGGCGATGGCCGTCGACGTGCTGCGCCATGCCAAGGGGCTCGGCCTCGACGCCTATGGCGTGTCGTTCCATGTCGGCTCGCAGCAGACCGACCTGACCGCCTGGGACCGTGCTCTCGCCGACGCCAAGACGGTGTTCGCGACGCTCGCCGACGAAGGGATCGTGCTCAAGATGGTCAATATGGGCGGCGGTTTCCCGACGCGCTATCTGCGTGACGTGCCGGCGGCGCAGGCCTATGGCCAGGCGATCTTCTCGGCGCTGCGCAAGCATTTCGGCAATGCCATTCCGGAAACCATCATCGAGCCGGGCCGCGGCATGGTCGGCAATGCCGGTGTCATCAAGTCGGAAGTCGTGCTGATCTCGAAGAAGGCCGCCAACGACAATGTGCGCTGGGTGTTCCTCGACATCGGCAAGTTCGGCGGTCTGGCCGAGACGATGGACGAGGCGATCCGCTACCCGATCGTCACCGCGCATGACGGCACGGAGACCGCACCCTGCGTGCTCGCCGGCCCGACCTGCGATTCGGCCGACGTGATGTACGAGAAGACGCCGTATCCGCTGCCCTTGTCGCTGACCATCGGCGACGAGGTGCTGATCGAAGGCACCGGAGCATACACGACCACCTACTCGGCGGTCGCTTTCAACGGCTTCGAGCCTCTCCGATCCTACGTGATCTGACGGTTCGCAAGAACTGGTCAGATCATCCCAGGTGGGCGTCTTGCGTCCACCCGGGCTCGCCTGTGGAACAGATCTCCGCTCGCTAGGGATCGCGGAAATGGACATTGCAAATTTCATCGATGAGGGCGCCTGGGTGATCTCCCCCCTTGAGGGGAAGAGTGGCCGCGTCATTGCCATCGTCGCCGAAACCTCAGCCGACGTTGCAGCGCGTGAAGCGCTGCTCGACGACGCCATGGGGCCGAAGCGCAAGAAGAAATCGTCGGAGAAGCTGCGGCGTGGCCGCCGGCCTTCGGAAGGCCTGGCCTTTATCGCCCGCGATGCGTCGGGCGCCGTCGCTGGCACCGTGCGGCTGTGGGATGTCAGATTGGGCGAGGGCGGTCCGGCAGCGCTGCTGCTTGGTCCGCTCGCCGTCGACCCGTTGCTCAAGAGTGCCGGCATCGGCTCGGCGCTGATGCGTCATGCCATCGCCGAGGCGGCGCGGCTTGGCCATGCGGCGATCCTGCTGGTCGGCGACGCGCCCTATTACGGACGCTTCGGATTCTCGGCCGCCAGGACCGGTTCGCTCGCCATGCCCGGCCCCTATGAGCGGCACCGCCTTTTGGCGCTGGAACTGGTCGACGGCGCGCTTGATGGCGCGCAGGGCACACTGAAGGCGGCGGGACGCAAGCTGAAGGCGCAGCAGCTGACGTCGGCGGCCTGAGCTGCAAGGGCTGCGTGATGCGGCCACCCGGGTCCGGCCCCAAAACGAAAACGCCGCCCATCGGGCGGCGTTTTGCGCGTCTCACAAGCGGTCAGCCGATCAACTGGCTGAGTGCCATGGCGACGGTCATGTCGCCTTCGACCTTTATCTTGCCGGTCATGAACGCCATGGTCGGATTCAGGTCGCCAGAAATCAGCGAATCCAGATCGTCGAGCGAGAGTTTGATGGTGCAATCGGCTGGTCCGTCTGATGTCGAGATGGTTGCGCCGTCGATGACGATGACGCCGTCGGCGCCGGTGTCGAATTTCACGGAACGATCGAACCCGCTGCTCGCCACGCGCGACTTGATCTTCTCGGCAATCTCCTGAACGCTCACGCTGTTCTCCTTGTCTGGTTGGTCGCGCAACGGCGCTTCGACCCGGCTTAAGTCGCCATGCCGCGTTTTTTGCGATCACGGCCGCTGCCGCATATAGCTTTGGGTTGACGTTTACGTCAACGCGAATTCCGGTGGCTGGTTCCTATCGCCGCAGCGGATGACGTCCGATGTGATCGGGCTGCGGGCAACGGCACGCCGGGCAGATCAATGTTCCTTGAATGCCTTGGTCATTTCCGCCGCCGTCTCGCTTTTCTTGCGGCGCAGCCAGTTGTCGCGGATTTCGTCCTTGCTGAGGAAATTGACCTGATCGATCAGAACCTCATGCACCAAAGTGGCGCCGACACGGGTGTTGACAGTGTCGCGGATCGCGGCGCGGAAGGCATCGAGATCGATCGTCGCCTTCTTGGTGAAGTCGATCTGCGGATTGGAATAGAGGTAGGTATAGACTTGGTCGGTGATGAGCGCTTCGGCCGGAATGGACAGCTTCTTTATCTGCTCGGGCTCGACCGTGTAGACAAGCTTGGTCAGGAAATAGCCGCCGATCTCGGAATCGCGGATCAGCGGCACGGAGATGATATCGGTCTTGACGTAGTCGAGGCCGCCCAGCATCGGCTTCGGCGTCTCGCCGACACCACGCTCGCCGGCTGCCTGGAACGAATAGAACACGGCGCCGAGCGTGGCGGCGCAGATCCAGACGGCGATGGCGATGACCTTGATCATCAGACCTTGTCATTCCCTGGTGATGGGAACGCGGCACTATTTTTTTGCCTGGGCATTGTGTTCGGCATCATGCCTTCATCCAGCCGAACTCGCCGGCGGAATAGGTGCCGTCGGTTTCCGCGCGCTGGATGGCGTGCCGCAGCAGGCTGGCGACCTCGTTGACCGCGCTGAGGTGAGCCAGGATCGCCGCCTCGTTCTTCGCCAGCTTCTGGCGCAGCCGGGTCAGGCCTTCGCGGTGCTGTTCGAGGAATTCGGCTTCGCTGCCGCCCTTCATGGCGCGGGTCAACTCGTAGAGATAGCGGCTCTTGCGGGCGTTCGAGGCCTTGAGATCATAGTTGGTGGCGTTGCGGATGCCGGCCGTCTCTTCCTCGACCACTTCCTCGATGCGGCCGATGATGGCGGCGAGGTTGCCAGGCCGCGCGAACGGGATCGGCGCTTCCGACGCGGTCGTGCGTGCTGGCAGGTTGGCGGTGAATTCCGAAAAGTCGGCCATGAGAATCCCGGTCTGGTTAGATTGAACTCGGATACGCACTATCTCAGTGTTTTAGCGTGATCTTTCCCAAAACCGGTTCCCGGTTTTGGGGCATGCCCTAGATCTTGATGTCTGTCTTGATGGCGGTCTCGTCACCGGTGATCGACCGGGCCGCCTTGCGTTGCAATTCGTGGACCAGCGAGGTCGACAGGCTGTTCTGTTGATCGATCTCGGTCTTTTCCGGCCCGCCCGAAACCGGACCGACCGGCACGACGCGCTTGCCTTCGAGATAGTGGTCGGCGAGCATCGACTTGGCGATGCCGATGCCGCCGCGTTCGGCCATCACGTCGGCCACCCGCTCGGCAAGCTGCGATTTCCACATGTCACCGGCCAGGCCCTTGCCGTAGACGCCTTCGGTGTCCTTGGGCAGCATGTTCTGTATGAAGGTCTGCAGCACCATCGCCTCGAACTTCTTGAACTTCTTGGCCGGGTCGGTCGCTGCGGCGGCCTTGTCGGCGGTGGCGCGCGACAGGATCGAGCCGGCATCGACCGAGGCCGCGGTGTCGACCGAAAACGTCCCGGCAGCACCACCGGCGCGCCTGGTCAGCGCGGCGCGGGCGGCCTCGATGTCCGTCGGGTCGACGGCTCGGGCCACATCCATAACGATGTCGCTGGGTGGAGAAATCGCCAAGAAAGTCCGCCTGTTATCGGTTTTCCTAGCCAGACCATGCCTCAACAAGCTTGTGGCAGGCTTGCGCGGGTGGGAGAGGCGGAATGCAGGTGTGTGTCGTGGTCGGCCAAGCGCCAACTACGGACATCGCCAAGCCACTATTCGGACGTCGCGTTTTGGGCCGGGAGCGGAACGTCTGCTTCCGAGATGGTAGGGCTAGAAAGTCGACGTTTGTATTCAGCGTCGTGGGCCAACTGCAGGGACGACGAACGGAGCGACAGGCCTTACTTCACCGTGATGGCCATACCGCTGAGATCGGCGTTGACTTGCAGGCCTACCTGCTTGCCTGAGAGTTCGAGTTGGGCGCCCTTGTCATTGGTCATGACGATCACCTGGGCCCCTTTGCCGAGCGCGCCGCCACCGCCCGCCGCCCCGTAGACCCCCGTTACATCTCGGACGCGGCGAATGTGGCGAACGGTACCTTGGAAATAGGTCTTGGAAACCCCGAAGGCGAGGCCGCCCGAGATGCCGCCGACAGAGATGGGATAGCGGCGACCATGGAAGGTCAGCGTGCCCTCGCCTCCAGAGCCACCCACAAAGAAGGCAGCTTTGTAGACGGAGAAGCGGATCGTACCGCTCTCGGCATGCGCGGCGCTGGCAAGGCTTACCCCCGCAGCGGCGATGACGGCAAACGCGACTGAACGAAATGTGGACGAAATCTTCACGATGCGAACTCCTTAAGATCGCCGCTTACCACCGGCCGGGCACGGCAGCGTCGTATCAAAGCTATAGGTGAACAGTCTGGCCCGTCATTGGTTCCAAGCATGCGGATTGAATCCGGCTGCGGGAAGGCCGCCACGAAACGAGGCGGATGGCGAACATAGATGTGCTCGGAGGGCCGCTCATGTCGCGACGCCACCTACAGCGCGGTCTCAGGAGATGTCTGCTTCCGGGCCACGGCAATATCTACTTCTATGGCCGACATGCGGCGCTAAGTTGCCCGTTCCGGCGGCCGGCTCAAGCGGCAAGATCTGACCCCGTTGCCGACATCAGCCCGGACAAGTACCAGTTGCAGGGTCTTCAGGAAGGAAGAAGCTTCGCCGCTCGCAAGGGGTTAGTTCGCGGGGCACGGTGCGCCGGGCGAAGTCAATGAGGTCGTTGGGTGTCTGGAAGACGCGAACGATACGGACCCTTTCTTCACCGGAAATAATTGCGATCTGGGTGCCGTCGGAACTGAAGGCTGCGCGTGTAAGGCCCGGTCGAACGGTCGCTTCGTCCTGGCTGGCAAGGACAGCAATCTGGCGCCCCGATTGCGTCGCCCATAGCCTGACCGTGCGATCTTCGGACGACGCGGTCACGACATACAAACCACTGGGACTGAACTGGGCGCTGTCCACCGCGCCGCTGTGGCCCCTAAGAACGGCCCTTTCCAGTCCGCCAGAGACGCTCCAGATACGGACGGTTCCATCGCGTGAGGCAGTCAGCAGCGACTGACCGTCGGGGCTGAAAGCGACCACCGTCACCTCGTCGGTATGTCCCTCTAGCGTTACGACGTTTGCTCCGTCCGTGGTCGACCAAATTCGGGCCGTGTGGTCGAGTGAGCCCGTGGCGACCAGCTGACCGTTCGGGTTGAAGGCCGCTGCAGTGATGCGATCCTGATGCCCCACAAGAGCCTTAAGCTCAGCCCCGCCCGCCTTCAGGAGGTGGCCCGCATTGTCTTCCCTGGCCGCGAGGATCAGACGTCCGTCGGGGCTAAGAATGGCCTGCGGCAGCTTGCTGCTTGTTTTGATGACGGCCAGCTCGGTGCCGGTCGCCGCGTCCCACAGCTGCGCGGTACCGTCGATCGATGCGGAAACAAGCGATTTACCATCGCGACCAAACTGGATCTGGATCAGTCCGCCATGTGATCGGAACTGGGCGGTCTCGAATCCCCTGGCAACCTCCCAAATTCGGACCTGGCCCCCAAGAGATGCCGTCGCGACGCGCCTTCCATCGGGACTGAACGTCGCACGTTGAACGATCTCATGTGTATCGAGCCGGATTATTTCGCGCCCGCTCAGAACATCCCACAAATGCGCCGCGCTGTCGCCGCCACCGGTCAGCAGGTGGACATTGTCGGGACTGAAGACCGCGAAAGTCGGCCGATATTCATGAGAGAGCGTCGTCGTCAGTGCGCCGTCGACATCCCACAGCCGAGCTGTGCCATCGTGTGAAGCAGTGAGAAGAATGTTGCTGTCAACCGGGCTGAATTCCAGATGCTCAACCAAAGATTCATGACCGGCGATCGTCGTGACCAACGAGGCGCGTTCAACGTCCCAGATGCGGATCGGCCCATTGACCGAAGCGGTCGCCAGGAAGCGGTCGTCCGGGGTGAAAGCACCGTTCATCTCCTCATCGCGTTCATCCGCACCGATATCAGCCAGCTTCAAACCCGAAACCTCCTGGCCGAGCAGGTCATGCAGCGTTCCTAACGCTCCATCCCAAATCCGGGCAGCGCCGTCGAGTGATACCGTGGCGATTCGCTGACCCCCGTGACTGAAAATCACGCCGTTCAATTGCGTGTCGCTCTTCTGGCCTGCGAACTTTGCGATCTCCGTTCCTTTCGACACATCTAAGAGGCTGGAAGTGCCGCCGTATGAAAGCGGACCGCACGCGCCAGCCAGCAGCCGGCTTCCGTCCGGGCTGAACGCCAGGCTGTAGGGCCGGGAGTTTACCCGGATTGACCGCGTCAGTGCGCCATCTGCGGTATTCCAGATCGAAACAAAGTGCTTGCGTGCCGTCGCGAAGCTGCGACCGTCCGAACTGAAGCCAGCCCGTGCATATCCGTCGCTGCTTACACTCAGGACTTTTCTTCCGGTCCGAGCGTCCCAGAGCGCTGCATCGCTGTTCTCTCCCGCCGTCAGCACCTGGTTTCCGTTCGGGCTGAAGATTGCCGTTGGATAATTACCTACCGGCTGCAGGATGAAGAGCTGTTCTCCCGAGATGGCGTTCCAGACGCGCGCAGTGCCGTCCCTCGCTGCCGTCAGGATACGGCTCCCGTCCGGGCTGAATTCAGCCCTCTCCACGGCCCCTTCATGACCTTTTAGAACTGCAGTTTCGGCACCGCTGGAGATGTCCCAGATGCCTGCAGTTTTATCGTAGGATGCAGTGACGATGTGATCGCCGTTCGGATTGAACGCCGCATCCGCAACGCCGGCGGCATGCCGAAAGATTTTGATCTGGTGGTGCGCCAGCAGGGCCTTGTAGAGGGCTGCCTCTGCTTCAAAGAGATATGGCCGCTCGGACTGGTCTTTCGAGGGCAGTGCTTCGAGCGCCAAGAGGATCGCAGCCTCGGTGTTGCCCGTCGCCGTGGACTGCTGTGAAAGAAAGGAGAGCGAAAGAGACTGGTTGCGCAGCGCCTGGTCGCGTTGCCACCTTGCTTCCTCCTGCGCCCTGAAGGCGACCAGTGCGCCTGCGCCCGCTATGAGAGCGAGCATTATCGCCACAATCGCGGCATTGCGCGTACGTCCGGCAAGCCGGTTTGCGGCAGTAGCCGCGAGGCTCCGGCGCTCGGCCTCGCGCTCCAGGCGCTCGCGTTTTGCCTCTTCGGCGGCCTCGATCAGCGCCAGCTCTGCCTGCCGGTCCTTCTCCTCTCTCTGCTGATGGGCGCGCAAAGATGCCTCGATGTATTCAAGGACGTCATCGTCAACCTCCTCCCGTCTTGACAGCAGCAGCTCTTCGCCCTCCGCGAGACGTTTGCCGGACGGAAGGAGAAGCTCTCGATTCCTGCTCTCCAGGTGCCAACGGTGGGCGTCGGCCCTGAGGCGGTCGCGCGTCTCGAGGAAGTTCCGGTTGGCATTCACAATGTCACCGGCGCGCGGCCAACGGCTCAACAGTGCTTCATGTGCAACGCGGACGAAGACATGCCCTCCGGCGTCCTCATCGCTGACGAGTAGCCGTGCGTCGATCAGGGCCCTGACGAGAGCCGATCGCGCGGGGGTGCCTGCAACTTCGGTGAGCAGGGCCGGACGTGCCGTCACCGTTCCATCGCTTGGACTTGCTGTGGTGAGGGCGCCCAGCACCGGGGGTAAGGCCTCCTGGATCTCGGGCGCGAGTAAGTCTACGACTTCATCGGCGCGGCGCGCGATTGCGCCTTCGAGCCCGCCGAGCGCGCGATAATGCGCAAAGGTTAGAACTCGGCGCTCGCAGCCGGCTTGGTACAACGCGTCGAGCACAAACTCGAGAAGCGGCAATGATCCGGGATCGGCAGCTGCTGCCTTCTGCAGCACATCATCGAGCCGCCCCAACTCGGCACTCTCCTCAAAGCGGAGCCCGGCAACGCCCGCCGGTTCGCGGATGATCTGCGCGATCTCTGGGCCGGTCGGCGGCAGGAGTTCGTAGCTGGAGAGGCCGTCCTTGAGTGCCGAGAAACCCGGGACCTCACCGCAGCGGTGAAAAAAGTCCGAACGGATCGCCGCGATCACCCAGACCAGTCCGCTCGCGGCTAGCACCGCCATGAGCCGCACAAGGGCCTCGCGCGTCGCCGGCTGCTTCTCCGTCGTGAACAGCTCCTCCAGCTGATCGATGGCGACAAGCAATCTGATCTGCGAGTGGGCCGACCCGGCCGCCTTGCCAAGTGCCTGTCGGACCATCGCCAGCGCCCGATCCGGCGCGCTCCTGCAGAGCAGAGCAAACTCCGCGACTGTTACTTCGCAGGACAACTCCGGCACAGCAGCTTCGCTAAGCAGTGCCGCAGCCAGCACAGCGAATGCATCCGGTCCTTCGGAGAGGCGGATCAGGCAGCGGCGCCACAAGGATATGCCCGCCACGGCTCCAGGCTGGGTCAATGACGGCAGCAGGCCAGCACGCAGGAGGGAAGACTTGCCGCAACCGCTCATTCCGTAGATAAGCAGGAATGCCGTACCGCTGGCTGCCTGCTGCTCCAGTCTTGCAGTGCAGGCAGCAATCGCCCGTGCTCGGCCGAAGAAGAGGTCGGCATCTTCGAATTCGAAGGCATCGAGACCGCGAAATGGCGACCTGACCGGTTCCTCCGAAGCAAGGGGTACGCGGTAGATGCGCAAGACGCGTGCGACGTTCTTCAGCTTATGCTCGCCGAGATCGACGAATTCCAGCGAGAGTCGGTCTTGAGCCTGGGCGTGGACCGCTTCCGTGACGCAAATCCCGCCCGGTCGTGACAACGTTTGCAGATGAGCGGCGACCTCGACTGCCTCGCCCGCGAGGTGGTCGCCCTCGGCGACGACATAACCCAGGTGAACGCCGATGCGGAAGAGCAGGCGCTTTGTCTGGGGAACTTCGCAGTTCCGCCTATCGACGTCATGCTGGATCTCGCTCGCACACCGCATCGCCTCGACAGGGCCGGTGAACTCGGCGACGACGCTCTCTTCGGCGCTCCAGAACACGCGACCCGCATGTTGAACCAGCAGCCGATCGATGATCTGCCTGTACGCCCGGAAAGTTGCAGCAGAGATCCGCTCATCCTTGCCTGTCGGCCGGCCCTCAGCGGCCACTTCGGCGGCCAGGATGGTGGCCATTCTCGGTCCGGCATTTGAGGGAAGGACCAGCCTGTAACCGCGCCTCGGCACTGTCTGCACGACGGCCTGCCGGCTGTCGTTGAGCGCCCCACGGATCTCGTGAATGCACTGCACCAGGCTGTCATCGGTCACGGCTATCCCGTTCCAGACCGCCTTCATCAGGTCGTCCTTGGTGATGACGCGATCAGCGTTCTCCAGAAGGTGACGAAGCACCGCGAAGGCCTGGTGGCGAAGTGCGATTGTCCTGTTGGACTTGTCGCGCAAGGTCTCGCTGCTCAGATCGGCGGTAACGCCGTTGAGTACGAACGTCGTGGGAGGCGAGCTATTCAAGCCGGTTCCCTCAAGCACGAAGCCGCAGTCCAATTCTTCGATCTTAGCACGGTTTCGCACTGCGAAGAGTGTTCACCATCCAGACCGGCGGGGAGCGCAGATTTCGGCGAATGATCGGAAGCCGTTCGTGACCCAGGAGACGCCTCGGACCGACAATTGCATTGTCAGCGAGAGGCTCGCCATGGACTACTTGGTGCAGATTGCTCGAAGTGCGGGCGCAAGACCGGTGCTACGGCTCATGGGCGTCTGCCTGCTCACTCTGTCCTTCGCGATGGCGTCACAGGCTCACTCTACCGACCGTCCCGCGGACGACCTGGCCGAAGTCGATCTGCAACTGATCCTTGCCGTCGACGTCTCGCCCTCGATGAGCAAAGTTGAGCAAAGAGTGCAACGCGACGGCTATGTCGGTGCCTTCCGCCACGCGGACATCGCGAGGGCAATCAAGTCGGGAGAGCGGGGCAGAATCGCAGTACTCTATCTGGAGTGGGCAGGGCCACGTCAGCAAACAGTCATTATCCCGTGGACAATTGTCGAAAGCCTCGACGACGCTCTGATTTTGGCAGACAGGCTCGCGGCGCTGCCGTTGACTGAAGGCCGCGGAACGTCGATTTCCGGCGCATTGTCGGCCGCGAATGATCTGTTCGCGAAGAGTGGCTTGCGCAGCCCGCGCAGGGTTATTGACGTATCCGGCGACGGACCCAACAATGCCGGAGCGCTCCTTGACCCCATCCGGCAGGTTCTTCTCGCGGAACGCGTGACGATCAACGGGCTGCCTATCGCACTGCCCCGCATTGGCGGGGCCGACGGGTTTGCGATGTACGACCCTTCCAACCTGCAATCCTATTTCGAGCGCTGCGTCATTGGCGGACCAGACGCATTTGCAATCGGCGTCACCGAGGCCGCTATGTTCGCCATCGCAGTCCGTCGAAAGCTCGTGCGTGAAATCTCCATGAACACGGGTCAGATGATCTACGCGGCCTACACCGCGCGTTCAGACCGCACGGTCGATTGCAACGTGATCGCTCAGTTACCGGGCCGGTAACGATAGGCGATGGGGTGACCGCGATATAGAGGGTGGGCGGCAACGGAATGCCTTTCGCGAACCGCTGCCTACAGTCAAATTGAATCTGCTTGCGGATCCCAAGGCAGCCATTGCCCTCAGCAGCGGTGAACGCCGTCGAAGGGTCGAGACGAGACGTTAGCGCTTGTCCCTGCGTAGGTCTGGCGTGACCACGACCTCCACAATGATCCCCGCGATGTCTGCTTCCGGGCACCAGCAAGATCTGTCGATATGACCGAGATGAGGCGCAAACCTGCCGTTCGCAATGTGGACAATAAAACTCGCCGTTAGCTCAATCGCAGAGTTCCCTTGGCTACTCCCCGCTCCGCTTCTGCGCGATCAGGTCGAGGCGCTCGCGGTCGGAGCGTTCGCGCTCGTCGCGGTTGCGCACGTCCTTGTAGGCGCGCTCGACCATGTTGGTGCGCGCGGTAGCCGCTGCGATGAGGCTGGCCTCCTGCCTGGCGCTTTCGAGGCTCGCCTCCTGGCGTCCGACCGCACTGGCGATGCGGCGATGGTAGAGATCGGGAAACAGGCCGGAAAGGGAATCGGCCTGGTCGAAATGCCCGACCAGGTCCCGGGCTTCGGTCTCGGCGGCGGCGGCGGCGGCAAGGAGGGTGGCG
This sequence comes from Mesorhizobium kowhaii, assembly GCF_003253745.1. Classification (GTDB taxonomy): domain Bacteria; phylum Pseudomonadota; class Alphaproteobacteria; order Rhizobiales; family Rhizobiaceae; genus Mesorhizobium; species Mesorhizobium kowhaii. The sequence goes on along the minus strand of NZ_MZXV01000080.1, from coordinate 5,470 downwards.
TGACGGGTTTCGTGCAGCGCCTTCAGTTGTTCCTGCACCTTGACCAGTTTCTTCAAGCGGTCCCTGCGTGTGCTCATGGCTATCTTGCCAATGTCAGGTCGACAAAGCCGGCGACGAACAGCGACAGCATGGTGCCGACGGCGAAATAGAAGATGATCATGCCGCCGGCGATGATGAAGGGCTGGGAGATAAAATAGATCGGGATCTGCGGGGTCAGCTTGTTGACGAAGCCGATCGTCAGGTTGACGAGAATGGCATAGGCGACAAACGGGCTGCCGAGGCGGATGACCAGGAAGAATGTGTCCGACACCGTGTCGGTGACATCGACGAGTGCGGCCTGCGGGTTGAAGAAGATGTTGACCGGCGCGACAGTGTAGGAGGTCACCAGCGCGCGTATGATCTCATGGTCGAAATCGAAGACGAAGAGCATCAACAGCGCCGAGAACGAGATGATGGCGGCAAGCGCCGCCTGCGGCTCCGGCTCCTCGATCGCCGGTCCGCCGGTGCCGCCATAGCCGATCAGCATGGCGATGGCCGAGCCCATGAAGCGCAAGGCTTCCATGTAGAGCCTGGTCATGGCGCCGATCAGCCCGCCGACCAGAAGTTCCGAGATGATCATCGGCACCAGGATTTGCGGGCGCGGGTCGACGAAGGGAAAGATGCGGTCCCACAGGAAGGCGAGCAGGCCGCCGGTGGCGGCGACCGCCACGAACAGCCTGACCTGGACCGGGACGCGGGCGCTGGACAGGCCGGGCATCAGCATGAAGCAGGCGCCGATGCGGCAGAAGGCGAGGAACGCCGCGATGACGACGCCTTGCGAAAGCACGCTCACGATATGGTTCCGAGCACCCTGATCTCGACGCCCTTGGCGATTTCGACGTGGCTGAGCACCGGCAGCGTGGTGAACAGCCGCTCGATGATCATGCGCACATAGGGACGGGCGTCGGGCGCGGTGACCAGCACGAAACGCTCGCCGGCCTCCAGATATTTCTTGATCGCCTTGGTCGCGTCCTGGCCGAATTCTTCCAGCTGGCGCGGATCGATGTCGAATTCGCGCACCTCGCCCTTGGCGTCGCGCTTGAGGCTCTGGTGAAAGGCCAGATCCCAACGGTTGCCGAGACGCAGCACCTTGAGTACGCCTCCCTCGGAGAGGTCGCCGCAGATCTGCTGGGCCATGCGGATGCGGACATGTTCGACGATCTGCTCGGTGCGGCGCACATGCGGCGCGATCTCGGCGATCGCCTCGATAATCAGATGCAGATTGCGGATCGAGACCCGCTCGGCGAGTAGCAGCTTCAGCACCGCCTGCAGGCCGGGATAGGAGATGTGCGTGGTGCAGATCTCGTCGGCGAGCTTGCGATATTCCTGGTCCTGCCGTTCGAGCAGCGCCTTCATGTCCTTGTAGGACAGAAGCTGCGGCAGGTTGTTGCGGATGACCTCGGAAAGATGGGTGAGCAGCACCGACATGTTGTCGGCGAAGGTGTAGTTCTCGCGCTTCAGATCTTCGGCGAAGGTTTCGACCACGGAATAGGCGCGCATGCCGAAGGCCGGCTCGCGGATTTCCTCACCCGGTATTTCGGGTATGTCGCGATTGCCGAGCAGCACCATGATCTCGCCGACGCGCATCTGGTATTCGGCCACCACGGTGCCGTGCACCTTGATCTGGTAACTCTTTGGAGGGATGGCGAAATCGTCGGCGACCCGCACTTCCGGCACGACGAAGCCGTATTGGGTGGCGAATTTCTTGCGCATCTTGGCCATGCGGAAAACCAGTTCCTGATGCGACACCAGCAGCCGGGTCGACAGCTGCTTGCCGATCAGGAGCTCGATCTCGGCGGTGGCGAGCGACGCCTTGACCGAGTTCTTTTCCTCTTCGACCTTGGTCGCCTTCTCCTGGTCCTTGATCGCTTCGGCGGCGGCGACGGCGCGGTTGTGGCGCATCGGAATGACGTAGCCGAGGCCAGCCATGCCACCGGCCAGCGCAAAGAACGGAAACAGCGGCAGGCCGGGCATCAGGCCGAGCAGCACCAGCAGCGATGCCGCCACGTAAAGCGCGCGCGGATGGGCGCCGAGCTGGCCGAACACCGCCTGGTTGGTCGAACCGCGCGTACCGCCCTTGGACACCAGCAGGCCGGCGGCCAATGAGACGATCAGCGCCGGGATCTGGGTGACGAGGCCGTCGCCGACCGACAGCTTGATGAACACGTCGGCGGCTTCGCCCATGCCCATGCCATGCCTGATATAGCCGATGGCGATGCCGCCGACGATGTTGATGGCGGTGATGATGAGGCCGGCGATGGCGTCGCCGCGGACGAATTTCGAGGCGCCGTCCATCGAGCCGAAGAAGGAGGATTCCTCTTCCAGCTCGCGGCGGCGCAGCTGCGCCGTCTTGTCGTCGATCATGCCGGCGGAGAGGTCGGCGTCGATCGACATCTGCTTGCCGGGGATGGCGTCGAGGGTGAAGCGGGCGCCGACCTCGGCGATACGGGTGGCGCCCTTGGTGATGACGATGAAGTTCACCACGATGAGGATCATGAAGACGATGAGGCCGATGACGAAATCGCTGGCCATCACCAGCTTGGAGAAGCCGGCGATGACATAGCCGGCCGCGTGCGTGCCTTCATTGCCATGCGACAGGATCATGCGCGTGGTGGCGATGTTGAGCGACAGCCGCAGCATGGTGGCGATGAGCAGCACGGTCGGGAATGACGAGAAATCGAGCGGCCGCTGGATCCACAGCGCCACCATCAGGATCAGCACCGAAAGCGCGATCGAGAAGGCAAGGCCGATGTCGATGAGAAAGGCCGGGATCGGCAGGAACAGCACGGCCAGGATGATGACGATGCCGATGGCGAAGAAGACGTCGCGGCCGTTCTTGGCCACTGCGCCGGGCTGGATGCTTTCGCTGATCGCCATGTCGTCCCCAAAATGCCAAGCCTGCCCGCGCGGCAGCCTTGTGAGCCTAACCGGCCAAGCTTGCGCGAGGGTGGGAGACTGGCTACTGGCTCTCGGTCGCCGCTTCCAAAAGGAAATCCCATGCTCCTGATCATCGGCACCATCCGCCTGCCGCCGGAAAGGCTCGGGGAGGCGAAGCCAGCGATGGAGCGCATGATGTCGGCCAGCCGCGCAGAGCCCGGTTGCCTCGAATATTCCTACGCGCAGGACGTGCTCGATGCCGGGCTCATCCGGGTCACGGAAGTCTGGAGCGACAGGACAGCGCTAGATGCACATTTCCGCTCGCTGCACCTTGCGGACTGGCGTGCAAGCTGGCCGGCACTTGGCATCGGCGAGCGCAATCTCGTGCTCTATGAGGCCGGCGATCCCAAGCCGACCTGATCGGTCCGCCAGCCGGCTGCTCTTCGGCCGGCGAGCGCCGTTCGCGGTCCAACAGAGGCAGCCGCGGCCCGCAACCGGACGGCCATGCCACAATGGCGCCTTGTCTGTCGCCATTGTGGTTGCCATGCCGTGTCGCCGGGCGTATCAGGCGGGCTTTCCACTGCCTTTTCTGATGTCGGCGAGCCGCCCCGGTGCTTTCCAGAAACCAACCGCAAGTCTATGCACGCCGGCTGCGCGCGGTGCTGACCAGATCGCTGCCGCTGCTCGAGGCGCGCGGCGTCGCGGTGGTCATTTTGGCCGGTGTCGTCGGGGTGATGGCGGGTATCCTGGTCACGGCGATGAGCCAGATCGTGCAGGACCTGCACGGGCTGCTGTTCGGCGTCCAGCCCGGCGGCCGGCTGTCCGGCATGTTCTCGCTCGCCAATCCGCTACAGGCGCTGATACCGGCGATCGGCGGCATCCTGCTTGGGCTGACCGTGATCTGGTTGAGACTGCGGAAATTCCGCACGCCGATCGACCCGATCGAAGCCAACGCACTCTATGGCGGGAGCATGTCGCTCACCGACACCTTCATCATCGCGGGCCAGACGATGATCTCCAGCGGTTTTGGCGCCTCGGTCGGGCTGGAAGCCGGCTACACGCAGGTCGGGTCCGGCCTGGCATCACGGCTGGCGCGCATCTTCCGGCTGCGCCGCAACGATGTCCGCATCCTGGTCGGCTGTGGTGCCGCCGGCGCCATCGCCGCCGCCTTCGACGCACCGCTGACCGGCGCCTTCTATGGCTTCGAACTGGTCATCGGCATCTATTCGCTCGCCAATGTCGCGCCGGTCATGACTGCCGCGATCTCGGCCTCTCTGACCGCCGAGATGTTTGGCGGCGTGCCGTTTCCACTCGAGCTTGCGGGCCTGCCGGCGCTGACCGCCAGCCAGTACGTGCCGTTCCTGCTGCTCGGCCTGCTCGGCGGCGCGGCTTCGATCGCCATCATGCATCTGGTGACACTGATCGAACGCGGTTTTAACAGGCTGTCGATCGATGCGTCGCTGCGCCCCGTCATCGGCGGCGTCATCGTCGGATTGCTGGGGCTGGTCACGCCGCAGGTCCTGTCCAGCGGCCATGGCGCGCTGCATCGCGAATTCGCGATGAACTATGGGCTGGCCGTGGTGGCCAGCGTCTTCGTGTTGAAACTGGCGGCGTCTGCCATCTCCCTGGGCTCGGGCTTTCGAGGCGGGCTGTTCTTCGCCTCGTTGTTCCTTGGCGCATTGCTCGGCAAGGCGTTTGCCGGTGTGATGGCGCTCGTCTCGCCGGCAACCGGCATCGACCCCGCCGTTGCCGCCGTCGTCGGCATGACGTCGCTCGCCGTCGGCGTCGTCGGCGGCCCGCTGACGATGACCTTCCTGGCGCTGGAATCGACCCGCGACCTGACGCTGACCGGTGTTGTGCTGGCGGCCTCGATCATGTCGGCGATCCTGGTGCGCGAGACGTTCGGCTACTCCTTCTCGACATGGCGCTTCCATCTGCGCGGCGAGACCATCCGCAGTGCTCACGACGTCGGCTGGATGCGCAGCCTCACCGTCGGCTCGATGATGCGCAAGGACATCAAGACCATCTATGCCTCGACGACGCTGGCGGCCTTCCGCAGGCAAGTGCCGCTCGGTTCGGCCCAGCGCGTCATCGCCGTCGACCCGGGCGATCACTATGTCGGCGTGCTGATCGTGGCCGAACTGCACAGCGATCCGTCCGATGGCGAGGTGGCTGTGCGCGATCTTGCCAAATACACGGACGCCGTGCTGGTGCCCAGCATGAACGTGCAGTCCGCCGCCGAGACCTTCCAGCGTGCCGGCGCTGAAGAGCTCGCCGTGGTCGAGGATTTCACCGACCGCATCGTGCTGGGGCTGCTGACCGAAGGCCATTTGATGCGGCGCTATGCCGAGGAACTCGACAAGGCGCGCAGGGACCTGTCGGGCGAAGGTTAATGACATTCACAAGAAGAGGCGCAACACCTCCTGCTAGAGCGGGATGAATTTAGGTTGGTACATACCCGGCCTCGGTGAAGTAATTTCTGCATTCGGTTGAAGTGACGGTGCCGAGGATCTGACCGATGGCTTCGCAGACGGTCTCGACTGTTCGTCTGGCA
>NZ_MZXV01000059.1 GCF_003253745.1 Mesorhizobium kowhaii | reverse complement strand
GCCGAGAGAACCATCAAGGCTTTGTGGGACGCCGTCGGTCCGCTTCTCGACCTCTTCACGCCAGCCGAATGCGTAAACTACTTTAAGGCCGCAGGATATGAACCGGATTAAACAGGACGTGCTCTAGCGGACTCTTATCGGCGTTCGTCCGAATTGCTGTTTGCGGCCGGTAATCGGACGTTCGCCCGTCGCAAGAGTCAGTCGAGGAATTGAGCTTTTGGCATAACGCTTGCGACTGCCGGGCGTTCGCGATTTGGAAGTACTGCTATGGAGCGAGCGTCTTGAGGCGACGTACGTCATCAGCAGCCTCGGCCAACAGCCAGTCGCGGAATGTCGTGATTTTGGGGAGCTTCGACGCCGCTTTGGGGCAGACGATCCAGTAGGTCTTGGACAATCGCAGAGCCGTGGCGAATGGTCTTACAAGGCGCCAGTTGATGAGGTCCCAACCCGCAAGCGTTGAAGAGCTGATCGTTGAGATGGCTACGTCACGGCAGTTGCCGATGCTCTTTGATTTCCCAGACGCAGAAGAAGACAACGTCATATTGCTCGCGCTTGCGCGCGCATCCTGACGCCCCCATCCGATCCTCAATCCACACGATTCGTCCGCTGGCTTGTGCCTCGTGGAACCGAACTGGCTCACGACAGGCAGTTTCTGCCGGTAGTCGTCACCTCCGCAGGATGGGCCTCTCGAGCGTAAGGCGACACCGCAGCCTGGTAGCGGTGCGCAAGCCAGGCAATCCCTGGGTCGACGTCCCAGAATTCAATGTGCACAGCAGGGGCCGCTTTCATCCCGCGCAAAAGCGCCATTTTCATCAAAAATATCAAATGCTTGGATGTCCGCATCTTTGCTGCGGCGTGGAACAAGCGGAATGATCGCCGCCGATGCCGGTCCGGGCCACGATTGAATGAGGACTTCATATCCGCAGCATCGCCCGCTTCTTCAACAGTATCCGCCAGGCGGACATTCACCGAGCGGTCGTCTGTCCGGACGTTGCGACAAGTCTCAAATTCCGGGACTAAAAGCCTAGGATGGACCGGCTACATACTGACGCCAGTTGTGACGTTCCTTGAAGCCCAGAACCTCGCGGATCTTGCGATTGGAGAGCGGAGCCTCCGAGGCCTCCAATTCCCGGGAGAGGGGAGTATTGGGCGCCCATTTACGCAGGAATTCCGCCGTAGGCTCATATGCGGTGATTTCGTCGTTGACGGCATTGAATACCTGAAAGCCGAGACCGTCCCTACGGACGCAAAGATCGACGATCTGACCCAAGTCGCGCGCGTCAATGTAGCTCCAGGCATTTCGTTTGCGCGATGGTGGATCAGCCAGAAAACCCGGGAAGCGCTGATACTCGTGCGGCTCGATGACATTGCCGATGCGCAAGGCGTAGATATCGGCGCCTGAGCGCATGGCAAAGGCGCGGGCGGTCTTCTCGTTGACGACCTTCGACAAGCCGTAGCTGTCCATCGGGTCGACGTCATAGTCTTCCTCGAGCGGGAAGGTCTTGTAATCCTTATCCCCTTCCGCGAAGCAGACGCCATAGGTGGTTTCGCTCGACGCGATGATGATCTTGCGGATGCCGAGCTTTGTCGCCGCCTCGATGACATTGTAGGTCGAAACGACATTGGCCTGGAAGGTGACGTTGTCGGGGCGCAACAACAAGGCGGGGATGGCGGCAAAATGCACGATAGCATCCACCGGCGCAGGCCCCTTGCCGGTGGTGAGCCCGCTGCTGTCGAAATGCATCGACAGCGCGTTGAAGGCCTGCCCGCTGTCGGTGAGGTCGGTGATCAACGTCCTGACACCGGGATGGGCGAACGGTACCAGATCGAGGTTGAGCACCTCGTGGCCGTGCTCCAGCAAGTAGGGAATAGCGTGCCGTCCGGCCTTGCCGGTGCCGCCGGTAAAGACGATGCGCTTGCCTGGGGTATCGGATGCGGACATGCTGAGATTCCTTTGATGTTTTTCGATGCGCGGTTCGCATGCCGCCAAAGTCAGCGGCCACCCTCGATCTTGCGGTGGCGCTGGCTTATGCCGCCCGATCCATAGGGATATTCCGGCATTTCCGGTTTGCTCGCCGCGTTGAGTTCGGCAATGTTTTCGTCCGTCAGCGTCAGCTTGGCTGCACCGAGATTGTCGGCCAGTTGCTCCCGTGTCCGGGCCCCGAGAATAACCGACGTGACCGCTGGCTGTGCGGCGACCCATGCCAGCGCGACCTGCGCCATGCTTGCCCCAAGCGCTTTTGCGGTATCTTCCACCGCCTCAATCACGTTCCAGGTGATCGGCTTGGCATTGCGGGCAGCGAACGCTTCCATGCCGCGTTTGGGGTTCTCGCCAAGGCGCGTGGCGCCCGCCGGCATCTGGTCGCGCGTGTACTTGCCTGAGAGCCATCCGCCGCCCAGAGGCGACCACGGCAGCAGGCCGATACCGGCGTCGAGCGAGGCCGGCACAAGCTCATGTTCGATGTCGCGAACCAGCAGGTTGTACTGTGGTTGCAGCGTCACGGGTGGCATGTAGCCATTGGCTTTGGCCAGCCACGCCGCCTTGGTCAGATGCCAACCCAGGAAGTTCGAAAACCCGTAGTAGGCGATCTTGCCGTTACGGATCGAGTCATCGAGAAAGCGCAGCGTCTCCTCCAGCGGCGTCAGCGCGTCCCAGGCATGCATCTGGTAAAGATCAAGCTGCTCGACGCCCAGGCGCATGAGCGAGGCATCGAGCGCTGCCCCAAGATGCTTGCGCGACAGGCCGAGATCGTTCGGTCCTGCGCCCATGGGGAAACGACCCTTGGTGGCGATCACCAGATCCTTGGCGATTCCTGGCTTGCTCTTGAGCCAGCGGCCGATGATTTCCTCTGACACGCCGGCGCTGTAGACGTCGGCCGTATCGATGAAATTGCCGCCGGCCTCGACATACATCCATAAGCGCGAACGATGTAGCTTCGTCGGACTCGTGTCCAAAAGTCATGGTGCCGAGGCAATAGGCCGAGACGACGGCGCCACTATTGCCGAGCTTGCGATATTCCATGTTATTGCTCCTTCAGGGATCTTAATAGGGCCTATCGCAATGCGGGTCCGATGCTATCGTCGTGGCCATTGGTGGCTACCGAGGCATCGCGCAAGCGCAGCACCAATTGATGCGCCGGTGATGTGAACCGCGTTGCTGTAGAGATCCGACATTGCCAATGTTGTTTGTGCATGTCGTCATCCTCGCAAAATGCGCTAAGAAGGCATTGATTAGTTTGCTTTCGCCTTTGTTCAGACGTTGCCGTCCGTCAACGACTGTAGGGTTCGGCATCGAGAACATTGCGCACCATCCGACCGTTCAGGCTGCCTTTGATTGAGCTCGCCAGAGGTCGACCCCGCCCTCGGTTGCGTACCCGTCGATTTTGCGGAGTTCTTCGGCATTGAATTCCAGATTCACTAAAGCGCCGAGGGAATCATCGAGTTGGGCCACGTTGCGCGCGCCTACCAACGCGCTCGTTACGCGTGAATCTCGCAAGGTCCACGCGATCGCCATCTGGGCAAGTGTCTGCCCGCGGTCGCTTGCGATCGCGTTCAGTCCGCGGACACGCTCTATGTTTGCATCACTCAGCAACTTTGTGTCGAACGAGCCGCCACGCGCTGCACGCGCGCCGTCCGGGACGCCATTCAGATACTTTGATGTCAACAACCCCTGAGCCAAAGGCGAAAATGCGATACAGCCGGCACCAAGCTCTTCCAACGTATCGAGCAACCCGTCCTCAATCCAGCGGTTCAGCATGGAGTAGGACGGTTGGTGGATAAGCAGGGGAATTCCTTCCGCGCGCAGGACGCGCTCGGCTTCCCGAGTCCGATCTGGCCCATACGATGAAATGCCGACGTAGAGCGCCTTGCCTTGCCGCACCATCTGCACGAGCGCGGCGATGGTTTCTTCGAGCGGAACATCTAATGTCGGGCGG
>NZ_MZXV01000020.1 GCF_003253745.1 Mesorhizobium kowhaii | reverse complement strand
GTTCTCGCTCCGAACGGCAATCTGCCGCGCGCGCTCTTCAATCAATTCAGTGCAGCCTGCGCGCTCCTCGCCGGTGCCCCAGGCTTCTTCAGCCTGCGACAGCCCGTTCCCTGGCTGCACCCGAATGGCGCAATGGAAAGCACGAGCTTTTACGAAACCAACCGCCTCAAGAGTACCCTGGAGCGGCTTGTGGACTTCGACCGGATCAACGCGGGCGGCATGCGTTTCAGTGTCGGCGCGGTGAACGTGCGGACAGGAAATCTCGTCTACTTCGACAATGAGACGCATACGATCCGGCCCGAGCACGTGATGGCCAGCGGCTCGCTTCCGCCCGGTTTCCCTGCGATCGAGATCGAGGGCGAGTTCTACTGGGACGGCGGCCTCGTTTCCAACACGCCGCTGCAGTGGGTCGTCGAGCACGGGACGCGGCAGGACACGATTGCCTTCCAGGTCGACCTCTGGAGCGCGCGCGGTGAGATTCCCAGCAACCTGGCCGACGTCGCGGCGCGGCAAAAGGAAATCCAGTATTCGAGCCGCACGCGCGCCCATACCGACCAGTTCAAGCAGTACCAGCGCGCCCGACACACGCTCGCCAACCTTTTAGCAAAACTGCCATCGGACCTTGTGGGTAGCGAGGAGGCGAGAATGCTGAGCTCAATCGCAGACGACAAGGTCTACAAGCTGGTCCATCTGACCTACGGCTCGAAGCAGTATGAAACCCACTCGAAGGACTACGAATTCTCACGGCTGGCCATGGAAGAGCATTGGCGGGCTGGTTACTTCGATGCCGTGCGCACGTTGCGCCATCCTGAGGCACTGAGTCGGCCAGACAATCTGGACGGGGTGAGCACGTATGACCTTGCTGTCGACGGGCGGGAATAGGGGTCAGCCACCGCAAAAACACGACTGACGTCCGCCTGCCCGTCGCGAAGGCGACCCCAGCTCCTCCTGAACGCAAGGTGAGCCGCTCGATCCAAAGGAATTTCAGCCATGCACCAAGACACCGTCCGGGCGAGGGCTTTCGCTATGCCCCTGACCAGCCCGGCCTATCCGGCCGGGCCATATCGCTTCCGAAACCGGGAGTATCTGATCATCACATATCGGACCGATCCGCAGAAGCTGCGCGACCTCGTGCCGGAGCCACTTCAGGTGCGCGAGCCGCTCGTGAAATTCGAGTTCATTCGTATGCCGGACTCGACCGGCTTCGGCGACTACACGGAAAGCGGACAGGTCATCCCAGTCTCGTTTGGCGGACGCAAGGGCAGCTACACCCATTGTATGTTTCTCAACGATCACCCGCCGATTGCCGGCGGACGTGAGCTTTGGGGCTTTCCGAAGAAGCTTGCGAGTCCGACTCTTCGGACCGAGACCGACACTCTGGTGGGCACGCTCGATTATGGACCGGTCCGCGTCGCGACGGGTACCATGGGTTACAAGCACCGAGCCGCCGACCTCGCGAGCGTGAAGGCCTCGCTCGCCGAACCGAACTTCCTCCTCAAAATCATCCCCCATGTCGACGGCACGCCGCGCATCTGCGAGCTCGTGGAGTACCACCTGGAGGAAATCAATCTGCAGGGGGCTTGGACCGGCCCGGCAGCCCTGAACCTCTGGTCCCACGCACTGGCCCCGGTTGCCGAGTTGCCGGTGCTGGAAGTGGTGTCGGCGGTCCACATCATCGCAGATCTCACGCTCGCGCTCGGGAAGGTCGTCCATGACTACCTCGCGGAAGCCGAGCCTCGCTATGGGAAAGGAAGAGCCTATGAACTCGCAGAATGAACCCTCGAACAGGCGCGCCGAGAGTGCCGCGGGCCAGCTTCTCAACAAGGTCGCGGTGATCACCGGAGCCGCAAGCGGCATTGGCAAGGAGATTGCGCTCATATTCGCTCGCGAGGGAGCAAGAGTGGTCATTGCAGATCTTGATCACAGCGCGGCCCGACAAACGGCGTCCGAAATCGATCCGACGGGTAAACGTGCGCTCGGGGTTGGTATGGATGTCAGCAACGAGGAGCAGGTGGAAAGCGGAATGGCACAGGCGATCGAAACCTTCGGGCACCTCGACATCCTTGTCAGCAACGCCGGCGTCCAGATCGTGGCGCCGCTTGTCGAATTCGAGTTCGAGAAATGGAAGAAGTTGCTTTCCATCCATTTGGACGGTGCCTTCCTGACCACCCGTGCCGCCTTGCGGCAGATGTACAGGCAGAAGAGCGGCAGCATCATCTACATGGGTTCCGTACACTCCAAGGAGGCGTCGCCGCTCAAGGCGCCCTACGTCACCGCCAAGCACGGCCTGATCGGCCTGGCCAAGGTCGTGGCGAAGGAGGGTGCCGCCTATGGGGTCCGGGCGAACGTGATCTGCCCCGGCTTCGTGCGCACGCCGCTTGTCGACAAACAGATCCCGGAGCAGGCGCGCGAGCTTGGGATCTCCGAGGCGGACGTGATCAAGACCATGATGCTGAAGGAGACGGTCGACGGCGAGTTCACGACCGTCCAGGACGTTGCGGAAGCAGCGCTGTTCCTGGCGGCCTTCCCATCGAACGCGCTGACTGGCCA
>NZ_MZXV01000049.1 GCF_003253745.1 Mesorhizobium kowhaii | reverse complement strand
CCGAGGCGGACGTGATCAAGACCATGATGCTGAAGGAGACGGTCGACGGCGAGTTCACGACCGTCCAGGACGTTGCGGAAGCAGCGCTGTTCCTGGCGGCCTTCCCATCGAACGCGCTGACTGGCCAGTCGATGGTGGTCAGCCATGGATGGTTCATGCAGTAGCGGGTTCGGAGACGCGGGTCTTATCGCCCGCGATCTCCCTCCTTATGTAGGATCAATCTCCGCTACTCGTCATACCTTTTTGTATTGCACAATGCGCGATTCCGGGATGTCCGCTTTTAGAATGCGGTATTGATCTGCTCAACGACGACTTTGCGGCGCGTACCAGTTCGGCTCCTCGTTGGTGGCAAGGAGCCGGGGTAGTCAAATTTCTGTCCCTTCCGCCAAAGTGAGGGCATCCTCGACGTCGACGCCAAGATAGCGCACCGTGTTCTCGATCTTGGTGTGGCCTAGTAAGATTTGCACGGCTCGAAGATTGCCGGTGGCTTTGTAAATGATCGACGCCTTGGTCCGCCGTAGCGAGTGCGTGCCGTATTCCTCCCGGCGCAAGCCGATGCCAGTAACCCACTCATCGACCAGTCGCGCATATTGCCGTGTGCTCAGATGATCGGCGTGATCGATCCTGCTCGGAAAAGCGTAGTCGTCGATCGCGCCGCCGCGCCGATCAAACCATGCCAGGAGGCTGGCACGTGCATCATCCATCAACTCGAACTGAACCGGCCGACCCGTCTTTTGCTGAACGACGATCGCCCGGGTCCGGATTTGGCTGCCGCTGACCAATTCGCCGATTTTAATCTTTACGATATCGCAGCCCCGCAGCTTGCTATCGATCGCCAGATCGAAAAGTGCTCGGTCACGGACGCGATGGTGCTGATCGAGGAAGAAGCGAACGGCCCACACCTGACGTGGCTTCAAGGCTCGTTTGGCGCCGACCTTGCGGCCAGCATTCCAAGCTCGACGTTCCTGCGAACCCGGATCATATTGTAAAATACCCATGATCATTCTCCTTGACCGACATTGGCCAAGGAGATTTTTCCCCGCATTGCAGCAGGGCCGGAAGCGGACCGCCAGCTCCTAGCAGCGAGATCTATAAAAGCTGACATTCAGTTCTGCGCGAGCAGCGTCCTGATCTGACCCCATCTCGGTCGTTGTCGACAGTCGATCTCAATGTCGTCCTAGCGGCGCTAAGCAGCCATTGGTGCGCGGCCGGTTCTTCTGTCAAAATCGGCCAAGCTGTGTTATCAATTCAGGTAATCGCGATAGTGAAGCGGCAACTTCGCGGACGGGGGTTGACGGTCATGACCGTGACGTCTTTCGGTCCCTTCCGATACGACCTCGCGACCACGACGCTGGAGCGTGACGGTCAACCGCTGGCCGTCAACCAGCGCGGCCTCCTACTGATCGACACCCTTCTCGAGGCCGGGGGGATGGTCGTCTCTAAGGATCACCTCCTCGATCGCGCTTGGCCCGGCACAGTCGTCGAGGAGAGCAACCTCACCGTCCAAATCGCGGCGCTTCGCAAGACGCTTGGGCCTAGAAAGGACGGACATGACTGGATCGTGACGGTACCCGAGTCGGCTACCGGCTGGTCCTGCCCCAGTCCGAGGGGCGAGCGATCAGTGCGGCGGCCGGGCGCGCGCTCGTGGCGGTCATGCCATTCGCCAACCTCGGCGGCGGTCCAGACGAGGCGGGCCTCATCGAGGGGCTGGTCGATGACATCATCACGGAGTTGTCACGCTTCAAGACGTTTGCCGTGGTGGGCGTTAAAGATCCAGCGGTCGACGGGAAGCGAGCGATGCGCGACCTCGGCGTTCGCTATGCGCTCGAGGGCACCATCCGTCGCGCCGGCGGAAGTCTTAGGGTTGCCGCGCATCTCGTCGACGCGACGACTGGCGAACAGCTCTGGGCGGAAAGGTTCGACGACGCCGCGACCGGGTTGTTCGACCTGCAGGACCGCATCACGGAGGCCGTGGTCGGCCTGCTCGAGCCGCAGATACGACTTGCCGAGATCGAGCGTGTGCGCCGGAAGCGGCCCGAGAGCCTCGATGCCTACGAGCTGTTCCTGAGGGCGCTACCTTATGTCTACGGCATGGATCCCGCCGGCTATGCGGAGGGCATTGCGCTGCTCGAACGGGCCATCGCGATCGATCCCGAGTTCGCTCCGGCAATCGCCTACGCGGCTTGGTGTTACGAGAAGCGCATCACGCTTGGACTTCCGCCGCTCACGGCTGACGACACGAAGACGTGCTTGGGGCTCGTACGGGAGGCGCTGAGCCATGGGCGCGACGATCCGGTTGTCGTGGCGATCTGCGGCTGGCTCACGCTCATAATTGGCCGTGATGCCTCGAAAGGGCTTGGGGCGATCCGTCGCGCGCTGGCGGCCATCCCGAACAGCCTGGTCATCCTCAACCATACCGGCTACGCGAACGTCGTCGCCGGCGACCTCACCGAGGCCTCCGCCTGCTTTCGACGTGCCTACCGCCTGAGCCCGGAATCGCCGGACGCCTTCTACAGCCTGACGGGGGAAGGTTACGTCCAGGTTATGCTCGGAAATTATGAGCTTGGAATCGAGTGGCTCCTCCGGTCGCTTGCGAGTTTCAACGAATGGGTCGTGACCTATTGGGGCCTCTCGGTTGCCTATGCTCATATTGGACGGATGGATGAGGCACGTGAGGCGGTTCGGAAGCTCCTCGAGCTGACGCCGCATGCGACGGTGGCGGGGCTCGCCGCGGGACCCTTCCGCGACTCTGCGGGAAGGTCCTTGTTCGTCGAGGGATGGCGGATGGCCGGCCTCCCCGAAAACTAGCCGCAACCTCGCCCGTATCGTGATTTTTCCGAACTTTTCGGACCGGGAAACAGGACCGGAAAGCCCCTTGCAGCGACACTGACGTCACACCGCCGATCACGGCGTTGGGCAAGGTGGAGGCTGCAATGGTGACCCGAGAATTCTTCCGTCGCTGGGGCGAGTACCGCCAGCTGATGCGTGAACTGAAGAGCTATTCCGACGTCGAGCTCGCAGAGCTGGGTATGGTGCGATCCGCATGTGCGCGGACCGCTTTCGATGCGGCATTCGGCAGCCCGCTGGAGGATTGGCGGAGGTGGTTCAAAGCTTCCGGCGCGCGTGCTCGGCGCGGGAGACCTGCCTCAACTATCTGACGGCACCGATCAAGCGGAGCCAGGCCTCGACATCCCCGTCGTCTTCGCCGCGTCCGCTGCCGCGACACCTCGTTCGATTTCGTGGAAGAGACCAATTGCTCGAGCGCTTTTGTCGCGAGCGAGCAGTAGCGAGGACGAACTGCGTAATCGGTTGGCGGGAGCCCGTCTCCGCGCCTTTGTGAAGATGCCCACGTCGACCTGTACAAAGCCCGCTTTGCGCGCTCTACCCCGCCATTCGGAGCGCTGATGCGAGCGGCAGCTGATGGCACAACCACGACTCCCGCCCGTATACCGGCGATGTCGGCTTTCAGGAAACGGCAGAGCTGATCGCTGCGGCCGACATGGGCGCATACCGGTCAAAACCCACGATGAACCGAACGGGCTGAGTGCTGCCTTCGGAGGGCAAGGCACTCCCCTACGCCTGATTTCGTAGGCAGGACGGGCTCGCTTCGCTAGCCGCAGCAGCGAAGTCGGAACTGGCAGCTCGATGAGTGGGGGGAAAGGCGGTAGCGCTCTAGCGCTACCATCATCAACCATAGCAAAAGCATACTGCGCGTCACAAAAATGGTAGCCATCGGTCCAAGGAAGAACGGCGCATAAGCCGAAGTTATGCGCGCGTCCCCAACCGGGGACGATTGTCGCGCGTATGACGGAGGAAATTCGCCCCCGCCGCGGACGGTGAACAGGACAGCCGTAGGAGCGTCAGCCTAGCGCCGGCCACAGGACGGGACGCGGGACCGACTGTCCCCGTCCGTGGTGGTCCGCATATAAGTTTAGGTATGTGGTAGCCTTCTCAATCATCGGGAAGTTGCGCCCATTTGCAGGCCGCGGCCGCAAATTGCAGCCCGCGCCGAAGACATGCCTTCACTACACCTCCAATGTTCGCTTACGCATAAGGCATGCAGCATTCATGGCCTTGCAGAAAGGCGAAGCTGTGAGGCGATACTCGCCCACGCCTCGGCCAATCACGGCGCAGCGGATTGAGCGAGCGCTCGACCGCGTCGCCGAGATCATCGTGGCGCGAGGCGACCATGGTGAAGCATGGCTCCCTCTATATGACCATTTGGAACGCGCCCTGCAGGATCATC
>NZ_MZXV01000084.1 GCF_003253745.1 Mesorhizobium kowhaii | reverse complement strand
CGACTTCTTCCGAAAGACTTATGGACGGACTGGGGCCTCCAACGCAAAGCCATTCGAAGGCGGTCGTAGTTGGGCCGGTGCGAGGCCGGAATTCCGCGCAATCGGCTACGATGCGCATGGCATAGCGGCCCACATTGGCGTGCTGCGCCGCTTCATCAAGGTTGGCGAGGTCGATCTGTTAGTGGCCGAACTGGGGTTGTACAGCGTGCGTCCGGATCTTGAAGGATTTGGAATCAGCTTTTCACTGGGCGTTGTCTATCCAGTACTTCAGCAGCTTGGGGTTCCATTCGTTTTCGGCACGGTTCGGCACGCGATGCGGAACCATGTTGAGAGGTTCTGCCGAACCGGCCTGGCGACCATTGTATCGGACGCTCGCGTACGGTCGACCCGGCCGGAAGTGTATCCCGACCTGCCGCCCACGCGCTTGGAGGACGTGCTTGTCTTCGTTGTGCCGATTGGACGCTCGATGAGCGAGTGGCCGTCCGGCACCCTGATTGACCGGAACGGTCCGGAGCTATGAAACACCTGGACTACATAAGCGAAGTGCCGAGTGAATGGGCTAGTACCGGCCGTCGCACCGTTTATCTGACGTTTGACGACGGTCCCCATCCAGTTTTCACACCTCAGATCCTCGATGTTCTGGCGCAAAATCGGGTGCCGGCGACGTTCTTCGTCATCGGCACCTACGCCGTAGAGCACCCGGATCTCATCCAACGAATGGTCGCGGAAGGGCACGAGGTGGGCAACCACACGATGACTCATCCGGATCTCAGCAAATGCGGCTTCGGCGAAGTGCGCAGTGAAATCTTTGACGCGAACGGCGCCATCAGGACGGCGTGTCCACGGGCCTCGCTACGCTTCATTCGCGCGCCCTACGGCGCCTGGAGCGAAGAAGTTTTCAAGGCGTCAGAGAGCGCCGGGCTGGCGGCCCTTCACTGGTCTGTAGACCCGCGAGACTGGTCTCGCCCCGGTACCGACGCGATTGTCGATGCAGTGCTCGCCTCTGTCCGGCCGGGTGCAATCGTGCTCCTGCACGACGGCTGCCCGCCCGACGAGTTGAGACCGAGCACTCAAGCCGGACTGCGCGACCAGACCGCCAAGGCGCTGTCCCAGCTGATTCCGGCATTAAACGCCCGCGGATATGAAATTCGCGCCCTTCCCCAACATCATTGAAAATTGCGAGATCCTATGGACCTGCTTGCCACAGCCAGTACTGCCGCCATCTCGTGCTATGCACTGCTCTCGGCTGCTTATAAAAGCATGCAGATGGCTTATGCTTTGCCGATGGACCGTTCTCCGGTGTCGGATGAACTGGTCGGTTTCGACCTTCTGCCGAGCGTGGATGTCATCGTCCCCTCCTTCAACGAGGATCCGCGCGCGCTCTCGGCGTGCCTGGCGTCGATCGCAAGCCAACAATACGCCGGAAAACTGCGCGTCTATGTGGTTGATGACGGTTCCTCAAATCGCGACGTTGTCGTGTCGGTACACGGTGCCTTTGCGGGCGACCCGAGATTCAGCTTCATTTTGCTCGACAAGAATGTTGGCAAACGCAAAGCGCAGATCGCCGCGATACGCCGCTCATCTGGAGATCTGGTGCTGAACGTCGACTCGGACACGACACTCGCGTCCGATGTCGTCACGAAGCTTGCACTGAAGATGCAGGATCCAGCCGTCGGCGCGGCGATGGGTCAGTTGATCGCCAGCAACCGGAGCGACACCTGGCTGACCCGTTTGATCGATATGGAGTACTGGCTGGCCTGCAATGAGGAGCGCGCGGCACAGGCTCGCTTTGGTGCCGTTATGTGCTGCTGCGGCCCATGTGCGATGTACCGTCGCTCCGCACTCCTTTTGCTGCTGGATCAGTACGAGACGCAACTGTTTCGGGGGAAGCCAAGCGACTTCGGTGAGGATCGCCATCTCACGATCCTCATGCTGAAAGCAGGCCTTCGAACCGAATACGTTCCCGACGCCATCGCCGCTACGGTCGTTCCGGACCGGCTAGGGCCGTATCTGCGCCAACAACTCCGCTGGGCTCGAAGCACGTTTCGCGACACCTTGCTTGCGCTGCGCCTATTGCCAAGCCTCGATCGCTATCTAACGCTGGATGTGGTCGGACAGAATCTCGGTCCGCTTTTGCTCGCCCTGTCGGTCTTGGCTGGACTCGCGCAGCTGGCACTGACAGGCGCAGTGCCTTGGTCGGCAGTCCTGATGATTGCATCCATGACCATCATTCGGTGCAGCGTGGCAGCGTTTCGTGCCCGCCAACTTCGATTTCTCGGCTTTTCTGTTCACACATTCATCAACGTCTTTCTCTTACTCCCCTTGAAGGCCTATGCGTTGTGCACATTGAGCAACAGCGATTGGCTGTCGCGCAACGCGCCTACCCTACCCAATGGAGGGGAAAAGCAGATCCTCATCAAAAACCCGATCGCCGGACCAAACGCTACAGGAGGTTCGGAAGTTGCTCACTCAATTCGCAGAACCGATCTTTCCCGCAGTTCTTCAACTTTGGTGGAGTCTGAGAGCGTTTTCAGTGGCGAGTGATAATCTACTGCGCAGGGCACAAGTCGTGACCTGGACAATATTTCAATTGTTAGAACGGGAAGCGGCCGCATACGATCCGTTGCGGCTCGACGGCAATCCGTAGAGCGGGAGCGTCTCACACAAATGCTCCGGCTGTCGCTTTCCCAAGGGCCGTCACAGCGAAGGCCTGCTCTCCAGAACGCTCGCAAGTGAGCTACCGCCAGCTGAACGGCTCCTTTCGGCCTGAGATAGACGCATGTCAAACATAGCAATCGACCTTACCGGCGTAAGCAAGTCATTTGGCAACAAGCTCGTAGTGAATGGGCTGTCGCTCACCGTTGCGTCGGGAGAGTGCTTCGGCCTGCTGGGGCCGAACGGTGCGGGCAAAAGCACGATTGCGCGTATGGTCCTCGGCATGACACGGCCTGACGCCGGTGAGATCACAGTACTCGGAGTGCCTGTGCCGGCACGGGCTCGCTTGGCACGCCAGGGCATCGGCGTGGTTCCGCAGTTCGACAACCTCGACCTGGAATTCACGGTACGCGAGAACCTGTCGGTGTTCGGGCGCTACTTCGGCATGAGCACACGCAAGATCAAAGCGGTCATCCCATCTCTGCTCGAGTTCGCCCGCCTCGAGAGCAAGGCGGATGCACGTGTCGCCGAACTATCGGGCGGCATGAAGCGGCGCCTGACGCTGGCACGTGCGCTGATCAACGATCCCCTTCTACTCATAATGGACGAGCCGACCACGGGCCTCGACCCGCACGCGCGACACCTGATCTGGGAGCGCCTGCGATTCCTGCTGGCGCGCGGCAAAACGATCCTTTTGACGACCCACTTCATGGAAGAGGCTGAGCGGCTGTGCGATCGGCTGTGCGTTCTCGAGCATGGGTGCAACATCGCCGAAGGCAGCCCCCATGCCCTGATTGAGGAGCATATCGGATGCAACGTCATCGAGATCTTTGGTGGCAACCCACAGGAGCTGGGTTCGCTGATCAGGCCGCATGTTCAGCGCATCGAGGTGAGCGGCGAGACGCTCTTTTGCTATACGCCCGATCCGGAGCAGGTGCGTGTGCAACTGCGCGGGCGCGCGGGGCTGCGTCTTCTGGAGCGTCCACCTAATCTGGAGGACGTTTTCTTGCGGCTGACCGGACGTGAGATGGAGAAGTGAACAATGGCTGAAGATTTTGCGGCGGCTCTGCCCGCCAACGCGTGGAATTGGGTTGCGGTGTGGCGCCGAAACTATCTGTCATGGAAGAAGGTCGCACTTGCGTCGATGCTCGGTAACCTCGCCGATCCTATGATCTATCTTTTCGGACTCGGCACTGGCCTCGGAATGATGGTCGGTCGCGTTGAAGATACGTCGTACGTTGCTTTTTTGGCAGCCGGCATGGTCGCGACAAGCGCAATGACCGCGTCGACCTTCGAAACAATTTATGCAGCTTTTCCTCGCATGAACGAACAGCGCACCTGGGAAGCAATCCTGTACACACAACTTACCCTCGGCGACATCGTTCTCGGTGAATTAGCGTGGTCAGCTACCAGGGCCTTTCTGGCCGGTACGACAATTACTGTCGTTGCCGCTGTGGCGGGCTATGCGGCATGGCCGTCCGTCCTCTATGTGCTACCAGCGATCGCTCTCACTGGGTTCGCCTTTGCGAGCCTGGCGATGATCGTCACCGCGCTTGCGCCCAGTTACCATTATTTTGTATTCTACCAGTCGCTGTTCCTCACACCCATGCTGTTCCTGTCGGGCGCGGTCTTCCCGGTCACCCAATTGCCAGGCAGCTTGCAGCAGATAGCGCACTTGTTGCCGCTGGCACATTCCATCGACCTTATTCGTCCGGAAATGCTTGATCGCCCGGCTGGCGGCATCGCCCTGCACATCGGTGCGCTTTGCATGTACGCGGTGTTGCCGTTCTTCCTCTCGATGATACTGCTTCGCCGGCGCCTGCTGCGCTGAGATGACTTCCGAGAGCGATGGCGATCCATGATGCAGTACCACGAAAGTTC
>NZ_MZXV01000047.1 GCF_003253745.1 Mesorhizobium kowhaii | reverse complement strand
CGAGACGCTGCTGGCCAGGATCTGGGCGGAGCTTCTGGGGGTCGAGCGGGTCGGACGCCACGACAACTTCTTCGAACTCGGCGGCCACTCGCTGCTGGCGGTGCAGCTCTTGAGCCGGCTGTCGCGGGCTGTTGGTGTGGAACTGCCGCTGTCGACGCTGTTCGCCAGGCCAGTGCTTGCCGATCTGGCGGCAAGCATCGTCGAGGTGTTGAACCGCGCCGATCGCAAAGACCTGCCGGCGATTGTTGCCGTGTCGCGCGACGAGCCGCTTGCGCTGTCGTTTGCGCAGCAGCGGCTATGGTTTTTGGCGCAGCTCGACGAGGGCAGCACCAACTATCACATTCCGCTGGCCTTGCGGCTGCGTGGTCTGCTCGACCGCAGCGCCTGGCAGCGCAGCCTTGACCGTCTGTTTGCGCGTCATGAGGCGCTGCGCAGTGTCTTTGTCGCACCGGAGGGCAAGCCCTGGGTTGAGGTTCTGCCGCCGGATGCGGGACTGCCGGTACTCGAGCACGATCTGCGGGACAGGCCGGATGCTGAGGCGGCGCTTTTGGATCTGTGCCATGAAGAGGCGCACATACCGTTCGATCTTGCGCGCGGGCCGCTGATCCGCGGCCGTCTGATCCAGATGTCGGATGAGGAACACGTCTTCCTGCTGACCCAGCATCACATCGTCTCGGACGGCTGGTCGATGGGCGTGCTGGTGCGTGAACTCAGTCAGCTTTACCGGGCGTTTGAGGCTGGACAGGACGATCCTTTGCCGCCGCTTGCGATCCAATATCCGGATTATGCCGCCTGGCAACGGCAGTGGCTGTCGGGGGAACGGCTACAGAGCCAGGCGCAGTATTGGCGCAACGCCCTGTCAGGCGCCCCGGCCCGTCTTGCGCTGCCGACGGACCGTGCGCGGCCGGCCCAGCAGTCGTTTGCCGGTGCCAGTGTGCCTGTTGTCATCGATGCGGATCTGACGCGGGGTCTGAGGCGGCTGAGCCGGCAGCATGGCACGACGTTGTTCATGACGGTGCTGGCGGCCTGGGCGGCGGTGCTGTCGCGTCTGTCGGGGCAGGACGACCTTGTGATCGGCGTGCCGAGCGCCAATCGAGGCCGGGGCGGGATCGAAGAGTTGATCGGCTTCTTCGTGAACACCCTGGCGCTTCGGCTGGACCTGTCGGGCGAGCCGAGCGTGTCGGAGCTTCTGGAACGGACGCGGCGCACGGCGCTGGCCGCGCAGGAGCATCAGGATCTGCCGTTCGAGCAGGTGGTGGAGATCATCAAGCCGCCCTGGCATCTTGATCACACGCCGCTGTTCCAGGTGATGTTGGCCTGGCAGAACAATGCCGTCGGGTCATTGGACCTGCCGGGGCTGAGCGTGGAGGCTGCCGGGGAGGGGCTCGATCAGGTCAAGTTCGATCTGGAGCTGAGCCTTGGCGAGCATGGCGAGGAGATCGCCGGAACGTTTGGTTATGCCACGGCGCTGTTCGATCAGGCGACGATCGAGCGGCAGCGTGGTTATCTGCTGGCGCTGCTGCAAGCGATGGTTGCCGATGCCGGCCAGCCGGTCGGCCGCATCGAGCTGCTGTCATCCGATGAACGCACCTATCTGCTGGAGGAGTTGAACCGAACGGCGGCCACCTATCCGTCGGAGCGGTGCATCCATGAGCTGTTCGAGGCGCAGGTGCGCCAGGCGCCGGAGGCGGTGGCGGTGGTCCATGAGGACGAGCGCCTGAGCTATGGCGAGCTCAACGCCCGGGCCAACCGGCTGGCGCATCATCTGATCGCACTGGGTGTGAAGCCGGATCAGCCGGTGGCGATCTGCGTGGAGCGCAGCCCGGCCATGGTGGTCGGTGTCTTGGCGATCCTCAAGGCGGGGGGCGCCTATCTGCCGCTGGACCCGGCCTATCCGTCTCAGCGGCTGCGGCAGGTTCTCGGCGAGGCCGCCCCGCACCTGCTGCTGGCCGATGCGGCCGGACGCGCCGCATTGGGCGCCGAGGCGCTCGCCGATG
The DNA here is from genome assembly GCF_003253745.1 of Mesorhizobium kowhaii. GTDB lineage: Bacteria > Pseudomonadota > Alphaproteobacteria > Rhizobiales > Rhizobiaceae > Mesorhizobium > Mesorhizobium kowhaii. The sequence goes on along the minus strand of NZ_MZXV01000047.1, from coordinate 3,622 downwards.
TGAGCGTGGTCGAACTGGATATGGCCACCCCGGCCTGGGCCGAACTGCCCGCCTGCGATCCCGACCCGCGCGCCCTCGGCCTGACCGCGCGCCATCTCGCCTATGTCATCTACACCTCAGGCTCCACCGGAACCCCAAAGGGCGTCATGGTCGAGCATCGGGGAGTGGTGAATCACACAAATTGGCAGGCGGATCGATTCCGGCTTACTGCCCACGACATTTTCTTGCAGCGGACCTCCCCCTCTTTTGACGCCGCGGTTTGGGAGCTATGGACATCCTTGTCGATTGGGGCCCAATTGACTCTTCTCCCCCTGGATAGACAATTAGACGTTCGAACAATTCTGAACGTAGTAAACAAATATCGAGTGACGGTACTTCAATTGGTTCCATCGCTGCTTTCGGAATTGCTTCGGAATAGCGATGTTTGGCAAAAGGAAGGCGGCAGTTTACGCTACACATTCTGTGGCGGAGAGCTCCTCAGGAATGAGAAAGCTGCTAAATGGCTGCAATTGACATCGCGGGCGCTTGTCAATGTTTATGGACCTACTGAGGCAACGGTTGACGCGACGGTCTGGGTGTATTCCGCTGGATTAAACAGGCCAGTTGTCCCGATCGGCCGTCCGATTGCGAACACGCGGGTCTATCTTCTGGACGGTCATGGTGGGCCGGTACCGTTCGGGGCGGTGGGGGAGCTTTATATCGGCGGGGCGGGGGTTGCGCGTGGCTACCTGAACCGCCCCGAGCTGACGGCGGAGCGGTTCATCGCCAGCCCGTTTGTGGCAGGCGATCGGCTGTACAAGACCGGCGACCTGGCGCGCTATCTGCCGGACGGCAATCTGGAGTTTCTGGGCCGCAACGACGACCAGCTGAAGATCCGCGGCTTCCGCATCGAGCCGGGGGAGATCGCCGCGCGGCTTTGCGAGCATGCCTGGGTGCGCGAGGCGGTGGTGGTGGCGCGCCAGGACCGCGCCGGCGACAAGCACCTTGTCGCCTATGTCGTGTGTGCGCCCGAGGCCGGCTCGGACGACGACGATGGAGGCGGGCTTGCCGGCGCCTTGCGCGCGCATCTGGGCGCGCGGCTGCCGGACTACATGGTGCCGTCTGCGTTCGTGCGGCTATCGGCGCTGCCCCTGACGCCGAACGGCAAGCTCGACCGCAAGGGGCTGCCGGCCCCCGACGACGACGCCTATGCGCGCACCGCCTATGAGGCGCCGCGCGGCGCGGTCGAGACGGCGCTGGCGCAGATCTGGGCGGAGCTTCTCGGTGTCGAGCGGGTCGGACGCCACGACAACTTCTTCGAACTCGGCGGCCATTCGCTCCTGGCGGTGCAGCTGCTCAGTCGAGCATCAGATCTTGGACTGAAGTTCAGCACCGCCGACCTCTTCCAAGCCCCTGTTCTGACGGACTTTGCATCGAAGATCCACTTGGAACCACAACCCAGCAATCCGGGAGTGATATCCGTTCAAGCAACCGGCTCGCAGCCGCCGCTGTTCTTTGTTCCCACAGGTTTGGGCGATTGTTCCTATGTCCCCAGTTTGGTAAAGGAAATGGACGTAGACTGTCCCGTCTATGCTTTGCCATGGCCGTCTTTCGATGAAGTTCGTCCACTGACCCTTGAAGCGATAGCTGATCAGGTCATCCTCGCGATCAAAGAAATTCAACCGCAGGGTCCATATCGCTTCGCTGGATACTCCTCGGGTGGCATCTTGGCTTACGCCATAGCCCAGCGCTTACTGGGTCTGGATGAAACCGTGTCTTTCATGGCGTTCATCGATGTTACGTTATTTGCAAATCGATCGAGCATATCCCCCTCTCAGATCGTCCGAAATATGGTGTTGGAACGTTTCGAATCCTTGGATGATGAGAGCTTCGAAGTGTTGGAACGCTTTGCTGGACAATGTTCAATTGCTCAGCTGCTTGAAAAGGCGCAGAAAATTGGGGCGATACCTCCGGATCGTGATCTCCATAATGACGTTCTGATGACTGAAAGAATCGCCCAATTTCATAGGGCGCTGCAGTCGTATCAAGTTCCGTCCCTGCCAATTGAGATTCATCAGTTTTATGCCATTGAGCCTCTCTTCAGTCGTCGGGTACCACCTGATAAAGCCTTAGGTCCAGAGGCGAACTCGCCCCTGCGCGGTTGGGACCAGATTCCAGGTGCGGCCGTTCGCGCCCTGCCGATCCCCGGCAATCACGCAACATTGATGAGTGTTCCACAAAACCGCGTAGTTCTGGCACGCGCCTTATCACGAGCCTTCGGTCGTGTGGACGCTAGGGATTGAACGAAGCCGGTGACGTCGATTTCCGAGGCATTGACTTCGCGTTTCCTTCCGGCCGTTCCGCAGGTTTTCCCGATAGGGAACCGACCCCGGAGCGGACGGCCTTCGTTGCTATCGAAAGGCTCTTGTCGATCATCGTCTGGACGAGGTGTTTGAGACCCACCACTGATGCGGCGCTGGCTGCCGATTTACGTCGTATTTTGAAAGCTGAAAGGAGCATACGTGGAGATTATCCCGTCTGATCAACTGAATATCCTCATCGGGATTCGTCCGATAGAAAACGGCGACCAAACCGCCTTGTTCTCTTCAGAAGTTGCCGCGCTAGGACCCGCTGTTGCCAAAGTCCGTCGCCAAAGCGGTGCTGCTAGAATAATTGCTCGAACACTCCTTGGCCAAATGGGATTTCCACCGACGCCTATCACTAAGACACGATCTGGTGTTCCTATCTGGCCAGCCGGCATTGTTGGCTCATTGGCTCACCACAATACAGTAGCAGCAGCCGCCATTGCAGAGAAGAAAAGGATCGCAACGCTTGGCATTGACATTGAACCGAACGACCCCTTGCCGAAGGACTTAATCGAATTGATTGCTACTCCGCGCGAGCGACGGATGTACGACTTACGTCTGCTTCAGAAGCGGAATATCTTTGTTTTGAAGGAAGCGGTATATAAAGCTTATTTTCAGATATATAATAAATTTCTTGAATTTCAGGATGTTGAAATTGATATGTACGCTCGCTTAGGCCATGTGACGAAGTCAAATTGTACCTTTCCTCTGGAGATACATACTTCTAAGAATGTGATCGGCTTGGCGTACTTACAGTCGTGTGTGGATGTATGAACCCCGCCCGATTGCAACGGCCGGCCGGAATCAGGATCGATGGTCACAACTGCTGACGTATATCCGGCTTCCTAGTCTAATACGGCTCGTCGCTGCGACCTCGCTGAGTTTTCGCCCGTGTCGCTTGGCACTTAACCGTCAGAATGCGGCCGTTCCGATGGGAGCGGGAAAAAGGTGGGGGTCATGCGGCGAGGGTGAGTTTGGCTTGTTTTAAGCGACCGTCGGCGACGGCTGCTCGCACTTGAAGGACCCTGTGAGCGCCGGCCGGAGACCAGCGCATCTGACGTTTCTTGTTCATCCGCGCGTTGACGAGGCTGTTGGCAGCGGATTCGGCTGGAGAACTCGAGATCGGTCGACCCGACCCGTACCGGCGGCAGCGAGCCCGTCCTGATCGACAAGAAGACTTCGGACATTCTTTTCGAATGTGCTTCCCTTGCCCGCGGGAACGAGCAATCCAAATGTCTTCATGAGCCCCCGGATCTGGTTTGAAAGCTCGGTGGTGA
>NZ_MZXV01000046.1 GCF_003253745.1 Mesorhizobium kowhaii | reverse complement strand
CGGTCGTAATAGTTCGCCGAGGCCCAGTCAGTGCCGTCAGCCGCCCAGTGGCTATCATTATAGGTGGCGAAATCCTGCTCATACCGCGCGAACGCGCCCCCCAACGAAGACGACTCCGAAACCGAAATGATCGGACCGACAAGCGAGCTCAGTAAGTCGGTTCTTGACATTCGGCCCCCGCAGCAACGTGACGAGCCCGTGATCAGGCGGAGCGAACACGCGCGCTCGACATTTTGGGTTCATACTGAGCCGGAGGCCCCAATAGCTCGTTCAACCAAACGTTAAATTCTTATGGATCGGCCGAAATATTAGGGTGCGTGTTCCCCGGCTAGCTTATCCGTCCCATCAGCGGATCTTCGCGCTTGCGAGATCAAGTACTTGCGTCGGTCCGCTTGCTTGCGAACCGGCTGTTGGAGCATCAACCTTGGATCCGAGTTCGACAGGAGCGCTCATCCCGATATCCAGCAACAGCACCGTTGCGAGACCCTCCGCCAGTAAACCCGGATCGTGAGCGATCTCCAGTTTTCATCAAATCTCGCGTGCTTGGCGAAGTACTTTCGCAGGTTTGGAAGGAGACACCATAGGCCAGGTTCTACGGGGAGCGCCCGCACGACAGAGGCATCCGCCGAGCGATACAAATATCAGTGGGAGCCTGAGACAGACCGTCGTCTCCAAGTGGAAGAACCGGACATCGGTAGCCAATCTAGCCGACAGGCCCGCGGGATCCGCCGGTACATTCTACTGCCCTGGACGATTGCTCCATGCGTTGCAACCCAGATCCCACATCTGACCCGTTCGACTCTGCATCGCTGCCTGCAGCGCATGATATCGGCAGGCTCCTGAGGTCGAGGGCGACAAAGACTGCCGATTGAGTTCATCCACATCCACTTCGCCGAGGTGCAGACGGCCTCGAAGTTCGCCTCTGCTTGTCGAGAAGGCCACCCGGGGCTTCAGCCTTCCTGAGGCTATCCAGCTTCTTCGCTATGCGGACGGGCTGACGATGCAATATTTGCCGTTCGCTAAGCCGCTGCCTGTGGTTCAAACGATGGGGCGAAGCGCCCGGACATCCGTAGCGATGACGGCCGAGATGACACGATGGTCGCCCTTGCCGGCTGCGCCAGCAATTCTGCATGAAGCGCGGCTGGCATCGGAATCCAGCCTTCGAAAACGTCTTGAGTCCCGACGTTTCTAAGCATTCAGCAGCTCGACGGTTTTTCGAAACACGCGCTCCAACAGTTCCGTTTCGCCGCCCAAGCTCAAGGCATAACGTTGGCCGGCTGCCGCTACCCGTTCGCGCAACTCCTGATTTTCCCAGGCCTCGCGGATTGCTCTCTGCAGCGCGTCCGGATCCTCGGGTGTCACCAAAATGGCCTGCCCGGACCTGAGCAACTCGGACGCTCCCGGGCCCTCTGACGTAATCACGCATTTACCAAGGTACATGGCGTCCAGATAGGTGCTGATGCCTGAGGCGCAAAGGCTTGATCTAAGCGTCGGGATCACCACGACCTTGGCTCGGGCGAGATTGCGCACAAGATCTTCGTCAGAGCCTGTATCCGCAAGCAACTCCAGATTGGCCGGAAGATTGTCCGGAGTCCATGCGAAATCGGCGGCGCGATTCTCGAATTTCCAAAAGCTGAACTCCGGGATGGCTGCCGGATACGAAAGACGCGAGATCGCCTCGATGAACGACCCGTAGTCTCTTTGGGAGATTCCCATTGTGAATACATATGTCTCCTCGATAGCCAGCGACGCCGGGCCGGCATTCCAGATATTGACCTTGAACGGGATGTAGGCGCTGCGATCGGGACCTATTCCGTAATGAAGCTGGTATCCGCGGAGATCCTTGAAATAATGAATAAAGTGATCGACTCGAGAGAGAAGCAATCGTTTGAAGATGAGCGCCATTTTTTGTTTAGGACTCTGCGCCTTCCGAAGAACAACATCGACCGCGACGATGGGCTTTCGTTTCCACGGGAATATCAAAAAGTATAAGACAAGCCTAAAGATGACAGAAAGCGTGCCGTTGACCACGATCGCGTCGGCGCTGGGCAGCGCAGTAAGAATCTCGCGGATTCCCACCGCGCGTATCAGACGCACTTCCTTTCCCCCCTCCAGAGTGAGGCACTCGGGGCTGTTCTCGAAGTCAGTCACCAGGCGGAGGCTCATGTCCGAGTTTTGCATCTGTCGGGTCCGCTGTCTCCGAATTTGACCAGCGGCCTGAAAAAGGGTCGACAAAATCTAATCAGCTTGAGAGCCGGCGTCCATCGATTCAAGGGCGGCCCGGAATATGTCCACTTGGCAAGAGACGGCGAATGCGCGTGCCCAGAGCGCACGCGCAGAGGCTTAAGGGACCTCCTCCTCAGCTCGGCGCCAGAGGCCGAACCTTCATAGGCCCCTTTCGCCCGTTTCAGTTTGGCCGCCGGAATTCGGCTGTGCGGAGGACGTCCGGTATCGCTTGCTGAGAAACACGCTGGCGAGCAGTGCCATCAAAACGCCGCCGCCTGGTGCGGCCAGAAGTGCAACGGTCCAGCCGAACAAGGGGGTGATGACAGCAAAGGTGACAAACTCCCCGATTATTGCGAACATCAGAACGAAAATCATAGCTGCGTCCGTGAAATCACACGCGGAAAACCAAGGCATTTAGGTTCCTGAAGAACTGGTCGAGGCGCCGTTGTCGATGCCAAGCCAGAACGCCGCCAGTTTGCAGCAATTCTGAGGACACCGCCATAATAATTTGTCAAGGCAGGCCCCGCGAGCAATAATAACCCGCGTCAGACGAACGTCGCTGGTATGTGATAGCTCACCTAGCTGGAAGCCGACGCGGATGTCCAGTTCCTTGACTCCAATCATAGCGGCGCAGGTAGCCGTCGCCGTTGCTCTCGTTGGGACGAGGGCACCGAACCTTGACCTTCGCGCGGACAACCTCGTCGGTTCCCCACCCGAACAGCCGAATCGGTTCGGCGTGGCGGCTCTGGCCTTTCAGAGGCGATCGAGACGGCCGGTGCGAGACTCCTCGTTCTCCCGCCCTATAGGCCCGACTTCAATTTCATCGAGATCGCCTTGCCAAGCTCAAAGCGCTGCTGAGAAAATCCGCCTAGCGAGCCGTGGACCGCCTATGGATCGCAATCTGCCGTCTCATCTCTAGCAAATCGCTGAGACGCGCGAAATACTGTGCCGCCGCGGGGTAAGATCCAGCATGATCAAACGCTGTTCGTGTGGCCGCGTCGGATTCAGAATCTGATACGGCGGCGGGATATGCTTATTGCCGTTTCTGAGCCTCGACTATGAGCTGGTTCGACCGCGTGCCGGCCGGCAAGGGCTCAAGACCGGAAGCGCTGAGAAGCTTCTGGAATCCAGCACGGGTCTGTACGGTCTCGCAATGGCCCCGGATCCGAAATTGCCTGCCAAAGAGGCGAAGCGAGCCACTATTGAGCGCGACGAAGCAGCAGAAGGCCAAATCCCGTGCCTGTCCCCTGAGGAAATCCTCGCCGATCCGCTTAGCCAGCATACCAGGTGGGTGCAATGCGGCCCAGAACTTCCCGCTAGGCCGCAGCACTCGGGAAATTTCTGCAAGGGCGATGGGGATATCCATGTAAGGCATAGCGACGCGCGAGAACACAAGGTCGAAACTTGCATCCGGAAAAGGCAGGTGCTCGCCGGCGCCGAGGACAAGATGGATATTGCTTCCTACGATTTCCCGACCGGCCATTATCGCCTCCATGTCGGGGTCCACGCCCCAGGCTTCGATGCCCGGGTTGAGTCGGAGAGCCATCAAAGTCTGCCCCATGCCACAACCAATATCCAAAATGCTTTTTGCTGCACGTGGCAGCTGAGGAAGAGAGTGGCTTGGATGCGTGGCATCGAGAGCAAAGGCCAGCTCTCGACGATGATACTCCACCCCAGCGCCCATGGCTCGCTCCGGAACGCGGTTGATGTCCAATTGGGGCCGCAAAAGAAGGCAACTGGCTTCTGAAACCAGGCCTGTGCAGCTTTGCCGCGCAGTGAGCAGGATACATCTTCCTGGAGGATCACTCAACGTTCTCCCCAGCCCTGTGTCGCCAATTTTGGTGGTGCAGACCGCCTGAAGGTCATCCAGGACAGTCGCTGAATCGCAACCATGTCTTCAGGTTGTGCCAGTCGGTGGTGCTTCAGCCGCAGTGGCCGCGGGCAAGTCAAGATATTAAATTTGGTAATCCAAAGTACTGCTTTTGGATGAGGTAGCCGGCATTTCTACCCACGCGCGACAGACCTAACTATCGTCTTGGGACGCCAGTCAAACCAGGACCGAGACCGATGAACGGTCGATCTTTTGTATGGCTAGCCGGGCAACGAACCGGCACTGTGCTACGCCCCACTTATGCCACTGTCAAGCGTGCGATGGATATTCTGTTTGTCGCTCTTGCTGCTCTGCCTGCTATTATGTTGATAGCAGCATGCGGGCTTGCAATCCTGGTCCTAATGGGCAAGCCAGTTTTTTTTGTCCAGAACCGAATAGGCAAGGGAGGGCGCATCTTTCGAATGTGCAAGCTGCGCAGTATGCAGCAATGCCAGTCCGGGATGGCTGTGGCCACAGCCATAAACGATCCCCGCGTCACGCCCTTTGGTCGGTTTCTGCGGCTTTCCCACCTCGATGAGCTGCCACAGCTATGGAACATCGTCAAAGGCGACATGACCCTGATCGGGCCGAGGCCTGAGCAGCCGGAGTTGGTAGAAGTCTACAGGGCCGAACTGCCCAGTTACGATCACCGGCATTCGGTTGTGCCGGGGCTAACGGGATTGGCGCAGGTCTACTATGGCTACGCGGCCGACGTAGAGGGAACGCGGATCAAGCTGGAGTATGACTTGCAGTACGTGTCCAATTTTGGCCCCGCGATCGATCTGAAAATCCTGGTGCGGACCATGCTGGTCTATTCGAATCTGACCTATGTCCGTTGAACATGCGTGGAGCGCTGATTGATGCTCAGAGCGACGAAGCTTATGGCGTTGCGGGCCGCCCGATCCGTAGGCGGCTGTGCCGCACTACGGGGAAGCCGATGGCGTAGAGAGCGCCTCCTGATACTGTGCTATCACGGTATCTCCTTGGCCGACGAGCACTGCTGGAATCCGGAGCTATACATTCCCGGCAATCTGTTTGAACAGCGGTTGGCGGCCATTAGCGAGCAGGGATACAACGTGCTTCCTCTCGATGATGCACTTAATCGACTATATGCTGGCGAACTGCCCCCCCAGTCGCTTTGCCTGACTTTCGACGACGGTTTCCATGATTTTGCAGCCGTCGCTTACCCGCTGCTCGAGAAGTATGGGATTCCGGTGACGGTGTATCTAACGAGCTTCTACTCTAAATATCGGCGACCAGTGTTCGATCTCATGTGCAGTTATCTGTTGTGGAAAGCTCGCGACCGCACTCTGGAGATGGCTCGGCTCCGCATCGCAGAACGCTCCGTCGCTCTTGCGCAGCGCGGCGTTCGGCAAGACGTTGCGGCCAACATATGCCGCTTCGCGAATGAGAATGGCTATTCCGCCGATGACCGAGACGAGCTTTTGTGCAGACTCGCATCCGAACTGGGCGTCGACTACAATGCCCTTGTCGCTTCCCGCATCCTGCAGATTATGTCAGCGAGCGAGTTGGTAGATCTCGACCCTGGGCTCGTGCAAGTCGAGCTGCATACCCACAGACATCGTGTTCCGCTCGACAAAGTTCTTTTCCGGCGCGAGATCCGCCAGAATCGAGATTACATTCGCCTCGGAACTCAAAGACGAATGGTCTCGACCCATTTCTGTTATCCAAGCGGTGTTACAAGCCCCGTCTTCCTTCCTTGGCTGCGCGAGCTTGGGATACGTTCCGGAACTACCTGTCGCCCCGGTCTCGCTTGCCGGGCCGATGAGCCGCTCATGCTACCGCGTTTCCTGGATATGTGCGGGGTCTCGTCGTCCGAATTCGACGGTTGGTTGAGCGGGCTCGCGAGCAAAATGCCCAGGCGTCGGCTCACTGATCCAGAGCCGACGGCGAGCGGTATCCTTGTTTGATGTATTGTCGCTCCTCGAAGAGGCGATCGGGGATCCCAAGCGAGCGATTCGGTGATCAAATCCGAGCCGGAACGAGATGATTGGCGGGTCGCCGTGGGCAGCCGAGGGCGCCGACATCGTCGCGCAATTGAAGGAAGGAATGCCGGCCTGCACGTGCTTTGCAAGGACCTGGGAGTGGTCTACGACATCGCGGATATGTTGCCCAGGCATGTTACGGACGGGCGCTTCGGATGAAGGTTCTGGTCACCGGCGCAGCCGGCTTCATCGGCTATCACGTATCGAAGCGTCTGCTGGAGCGCGGCGACGAGGTTGTCGGCATCGACAGCGTCAACAGCTACTATGATCCGCAGATCAAAGAGGCGAGGCTGCGGCTGCTGGAGGAAACGAGCCGCAAGACCAATGCGGGCTATCATTTCATCCGCGGCAATCTCGCCGACAAGAGCGTGGTCGACGGCTGCTTTGCCGAGCACGCATT
>NZ_MZXV01000071.1 GCF_003253745.1 Mesorhizobium kowhaii | reverse complement strand
ACCCGCGGACCGAGCAACCCCACCAGAATGATCCCGCAGGCGAATGCGGTCGGATGGAGGCCGATCGTGCGGTAGCTGATGTCGAGTTCGACCCTCAGGAATGGAAAGATGTTTCCCTGAAGACTGACAACGAATTGGAAGAAACCAAGTACGAGATAGAGCTGCCAAATCCGCGGCCCAGGCGCAATCGTATTGGCCTCTACCGCGTGCGGCATACGAAGCGTGTTGCACATGGGTCCTCCCGCCTGAAGCAGACACTAGCAGTTTTTTCGTTGCGGAATGAGCCGTGCTGGCCGTGCTGGTCTCCGCAAGTAGAACCTTGGAAAACCGTCGAGCTATTGCGTGAGATTGACGAGGCTCTCAACTCCGAAGAACGACAGCGCCGCGGACTTCGAGCCGGAGTCTACAGGCTCTAACCGAAAATGGAATGAGCGTTCCGCTGCGTTTTGCCAACGGGCTGTGGCCCTATGGCCGCGGCCATGTCGACTTCCCCCAAGGGATCAAATCCTTCTATGCTGCGCAGGACGTCAAGCTGCCGAACGTCTCGCTGAAGGAGTTGGTGTGCCTGCCTTGCACCCGGCACGAATATTCCGACGCGCGTCGGCGGTTTCGTTGAGATGCTCGTAGCCGACATCGATGCCGTAGCGCGCTTCGCAGATCTCGACCGGACAGTTGAAAGTGTCGCCGTGATTGGTCGAGTACATGGCGTCGAGCCCGTCGCGGCTCGCGGTGGCGCCCCAGCCGCCCATCTGCGGTTCGACCATGGTGAAGCGATGGCCGGTATCAGGATGCGTGCCCGCCAGCACCGTGCTGCAGATCGACGCGAAATGGCCGGCCGGCAGCCGATCGGGCAAGGCGCGGGCCATGCATTGCCACGGCATGTCGGCCAGCCGGATACGCGTCTCGAAATAATAGCCATGCGGCGCGGTGCCTTCGGCATGGAAGATCGTGCCCGGCTCGGTGATCACCTCCAGCACGCGGAACGATCCCGCATTGGCGAACAGCGACGGTCGGTCAGCGCCTTGAAGATCATCTGGCAAGCGATCACCGCGCCGTCGCGGCTCACATTGTAGGGGGCCTTGCGCTGCGCCGGGTTGCCGCGAAGATCGACGCTGAAGCGCTCGGGCGAAATGGTGATCGCGGCGCGCCACAGCGCGCCGTCGTCCTGTTCTTCCTCGATGCGAAACGTGCCCTGCGGCAGCGAAGCAAGTCCGGTGCGTCCGCGCCGCTCACCTTCGACGAAGAGGTCCGCGATCGCCGCGTGACAGGCGTCGATCCCATAGCTCGTTACCAGCTCGCGAATACGGTTCTCCGCCCTACGGCTTGCGGCGAATTACGCTCAAGGACCCGAAGCTCTTCAAGCTGATCGGAACCCCCGCCAAGCGCATCGACACGCCCGACAAGGTCAACGGCAAAGCCGTTTTCGGCATCGACGTGAAGCTGCCAGGGATGCGGGTCGCGACTGTCGCGGCCTGTCCGGTTTTCGGCGGCACGCTGGCGCATGTCGATGAAACAGGAGCTATGGCGGTCAAGGGCGTGAGCCAGATCGTTCGCCTGGATGATGCCGTCGCGGTCGTGGCGGAGAACATGGGCGCCGCTCTCAAGGAGCTCAGCGCACTTGACATCGCCTGGAACGAAGGCCCGAACGCCGGCGGCCTTTCCTCGGCCGACCTCGCGACCGCAGCAGCAGCCGCGGCGAGTTCGCCGGGCGTGGTGGCGCATGCGATCGGCGACGTCGAGGCCGCGACCCGGAAAGCTGCCGGCGCACTCGAGGCCATCTACACGATGCCCCTGCTGGCGCATGCCGCAATGGAGCCGGCGAACTGCACCGTCCACGTGCGGAAGGACGGATGCGACCTCTGGCTGGGCACGCAGGTGATCAGCCGCGCGCAAGCGACCGCTGCGGAGGTGACCGGCCTGCCGATCATTGACGACCGTGCCCCCAAACGAGGGATCTACTCGCCGAAGAGCAACGAAAACCGGAGCCCTGGTGGCAACCCTACGTGGCGCGACCGTCCCGTCGTCGGGACCGAACGGAGCGCCGCGGGCGATGTAATCGAAGAGCTGCCGCTCCAAGCCATTGACCACTCGGGTGACCCAACCCGGCCCGTCGCAGGCGGTGAATCCCAGCAATATTGCCCGTCGCCGACGAAATTCATCGGGTTGCGAATCGCGTACTCCTGCTGCACAAACGTTTGCTTGGCGACTGTTCTCGAAATAGTCGCTGTCGTGCTGCCGCATGAACTCGTCGCGAATGCCTCAAAAGTCCACCCACATGTGCGACAGTTGATGGGTAAAAAGCGCCCGAATAAAGCAGCTCCCGGCCGTAGATATTTTCCATCCGTAGGTCGCGGTGTAAGCTGCATAACTTTCAGGCGGCAACGGATGAATCGGCGAACCTAAGCCGAGGATGTAGAGCAGGTCCTCATCTTGCCCTTGCCATCGATGGGGCATGAACCCGTCTTCCGGGCGCCAGCCGTGCGTTAGCGAGGGGCCGCCATCGCAGGCCCATTCCCAGTCGGCACGCTCATACAGCGTTGTGGCGAGCTGGCGGATTTCCACTTCATCGGCGGTGTCGCGATCGAAGTATGTTGCAACCGTCAAGGTGCCCGCAAACAGGAATGCAGAGTCGATGGTGGACAACTCAAATTGCCAAACTCGACGGCCCGTTTCGATGTCCAGAAATGGTAGAAAAAGCCTTTGTACCCAGACGCATCCGGCTCTGGTCCCTGCGGGCATTCCACCAGGTGTCGGCCAGATCTCATCCCGACGTCAGCGGACAGACACCCCTCCGCAGCAAGGCCTCGGCGCAACAACTCACGGCCAGCCGCAGCTCGGCTCGGCATACGCCTTCCGAAGCGGAAATTGTCAAGGGCAAGCATTTCGTCGGCGCGGAGCATTGCCGGTGATCTGGATCGGGCGTTTCCGGCGTGACTTCCACTGGATCGAACATGAAGCAGCCGGTTAGCCTCAATATACCGTGGTATAATTTGGGCGGTGCACCTGCGTGGTCGCACGATGCTTTCTTTCGTTTTCCACTAGACTTGTTGACAACATGGCAATGGCGTGGACCCCGGGCCGTCCCTAGTATTTTCTGGCAAAGGTCGGAGCTGGTTACATGCTGGAGCGGCGGTATCTCCAAACAGTCTGCTTTGAATGCGCCCGGAACGCGTTCGGCGGCGCCTGTCCAAATTGTGGCGGAGAATTCTCGCACGGGCTCGGCCGCGGGGACGCGCACGTCGCTGCGGTCGCGATCGAAACGCCGCCCAGAATCTCCGTCGGCCGCAAGCATGGCGCCCCTCGCGCGGACGCGTCGACGGACGTGCTCCTCGACACCGTGCAGCGACAAACGCTCCGATATTTCTGGGATTTTGGCCATCCGACGAGCGGCCTCGCGCGAGAGCGGAGCAACGCGACACCGCATGTCGTCACGACCGGCGGTTCCGGCTTCGGCATCATGGCGATCCTTGCTGGCGTCGAGCGCGGGTGGATCGGGCGGCAAGCTGCTCTCGATCGCCTGATCACAATGGTGTGCTTTCTCGGCGAGGCCGAGCGCCACCACGGCGCCTTTCCTCACTGGATGGATGGCGACAGCGGCCGAACCATACCCTTCAGTCGCCGCGACGACGGCGGCGACATCGTCGAGACGGCATATTTGATGGCGGGGCTGCTTTCGGCGCGGCAGTATTTCGCAGGCCCCGAAGCCAAGGAGCGCATCTTGCGCAGCCTCATCGATACGCTTTGGGGAGACGTCGAATGGGACTGGTTCACCCGCGGCTCTGACTCGCTCTTTTGGCATTGGAGCCCGGTGCACGGATGGGCGATGGACCACGCGATCAACGGCTGGAACGAATGCCTGATCGCATTCGTCCTCGCCGCCTCCGCCCCACGCCACCCGATCGAGCCGAGTGTCTATCACCGCGGCTGGGCGACCGGCCAGGCCTTCGCCAACGGGCGAAGCTTCCATGGCATACCACTGCCCCTCGGACCCGATCATGGCGGCCCCCTCTTCTTCGCGCATTATTCATTCCTCGGACTCGACCCACGACGGCTTCGGGACCGCTACGCCGACTATTGGCAGCAGAACGTCGCCTACACGCGCATCAATCAGGCGCACTGCATCCGCAATCCCAAGAAATTCGACGGCTACAGCGCCGAATGTTGGGGGCTGACCGCGAGCGACAGTATCCATGGCTACGTTGCGCACGCTCCCGACCACGATCACGGCGTGATTGCTCCCACCGGTGCCCTCGGGTCCTTCCCCTACGCCCCGGCCGAGTGCAAGCGGGCGCTACGCCACTTCGCTTCGCGAGGCGACCGGCTCTGGGGCGAGTATGGCTTCAGGGACGCATTCAGCCCGGCGATGGATTGGTACGCGGACTCCTATCTCGCCATCGATCAGGGGCCGATCGTGGTCATGATCGAGAACTACCGGAGCGGTCTCTTGTGGCGCCTGTTCATGAGCTGTCCGGAGATCCAGGCCGGGCTCGCGAAGCTCGGCTTTTCCTCGCGCGCTAAAGCCGCCGCTGCAATGTCACAGCAGCCGGAGACGACCCCTCGCTCGTTGCAACCGTCTCTGTTGTCGAGCTTTGTGATCAGCTGAACAGGGGCTGAAATGCGCAGTGTTGTCGTCATCCTTATCATTTGTGCCCTGATCATCCTCGCATTCTCGCCGTCGTGGTACGACAACTTGCTGGGAGAGAACCGGATCGTGGGCTCTGTAGACACCTCCTTCGCCATTAGCCCCACACAGCCGTTTGCTCAGTCAATTGGAGGCTGAGCCACGGTCCCAGATCGACGATGAGGAGACGAGATGGCCACGTCAGCCGAACCGACATTCCAGGGCTGCGAGTGGGACTCTACGCTGCCGCCGCTGGGCATCGTCCGCACTTATCTGGGCCGACGCGCCGTTCTTGGCACTTTCCGGATCGACGGCGGAAGCGAAGCTTGAATTCCTCCGGTGCATCGCCTCCAACCGACAACGTCAGTTCCGGCGTTCCGCGACGGCAAATACGGCAACAGGATCTGCGAGGCCGCGGATTGGGAAGTCGCCCAGTTCTTCGATTGGCTGCTCGACCAATTCAGCAACCCTGTCAGTCAGGAGCACGCGTCGCCCGGTGCTTTTCGATAGTGGTTCGAGACGCGCCGCCAGATTGACGGCGCGCCCGATAACAGTGAAGTCGAGCCGATCTCTGGAGCCGATATTGCCGAAGAAAACCGGACCGCGATGCAAGGCAATTCCCATACCGAGCGGCCGCCAGGAAAGATCGCGTTGGCTCGCCGGATGAAGCCTCGTTCAGCTGTCCACCGCGGCTAAGCCTTTCCGAGCGGCGGCGGCAGGCCACGCGCCTTCGGCGTGAAGCACGATCATCGGACAATCTCCCTTCAAAAGCCGATGTTCACTCACGTTCCCCTCGCAAAATGATCAAGTGCGGGTCCGTCCAGAGTGGGTTGGTCGGTTCAGTGCAGTAACCGCTTTAGTTCTTCACGCTGTTGACGGTGCGGTTGACGCGACGAACTTTCAGGTCGCCGTCGAGATTGCGGGCGAGGAGCGGATTCAGCTCGGCGGCCGGCGTCGTCGGATCGAGCCGAGCATCGTAGGCGGCAGGGGTCGAGGACATTCCCGCGTGTGGCCCAGCTACGCGGCGAAGCGCGGGGGCGGCAGATTTCCATAGTCAGGGCAGTTAGGTTCCTCGGAGAGTTTGAGGCGGCAGACTGTCTGCTACTGCGCATATGCCGCGGGTTGCTGATTCGTTGCCCGTCAAAATGAAGGCAGGTGATGGCAACAACCAACCGACCTAGTCAGCACACATTACGAATGTCCGCATCGGGGCCGGAAGTGGCCTGGCAGCTTCGGGCACTGAAGGCTAGTAAACAGACCTTCCGCTGAAGACCGCGTCACGGACGCAGCGTGCCCACCGATGTAGGCCACGGGGGTGGTCGTTAACACGTTGACACCGCGACAGGTGATGTGGACCGGAAGGGTCAGGCAGCCTGGATGGAGACGAACGATGAAGATAGCCATTTTAGGCTCCGCCCTCTTTTTGTGGCCGCGCCAGCGTAGTGGCGGGGCTCATTCCCTGGTGGAACGCGTTGGGAATTTCTGCCGCCGTTCTTCGATCTGCAGGCGACGCGCTGTCGGGATACTGTTGATCGTCGCGGGCTTACCCGGGCTTGTTGACTCGTTTGCGCGCTTTGCTCTGCAAGGGCTGGGCACGCCGGCGCCGATCGCACCGACGCAGAACCTCGTGGTGACGGGTCTGTATCGCTACGTGCGCCCCAGGCGATTGTCTGCTTCCAGCG
This sequence comes from Mesorhizobium kowhaii, assembly GCF_003253745.1. Classification (GTDB taxonomy): domain Bacteria; phylum Pseudomonadota; class Alphaproteobacteria; order Rhizobiales; family Rhizobiaceae; genus Mesorhizobium; species Mesorhizobium kowhaii. The sequence goes on along the minus strand of NZ_MZXV01000071.1, from coordinate 928 downwards.
CGCACAACGGCGGTCAGATAGCTGAAGAGCGACCGTCGCATTGGGGTCAAGTAAAGTCATTGGTCCCACCGGGCTGAACGTCCGCTATCCTTCTTTGGAAGCCAGAAGCCGCCATTCCGCTGTCGGCCAACTGCAGTCATTCGAGAAATGGCGGTGGATGACCGTCTCTGGCGCAAAGCGGTCGCCGGCAGATGTCCCGCACTGATTAGTCCCAGCCATTTCTTGTCGGTCGGGACGGCAACCCGGCCGGCCCGCGTCTCGCAACAGGGCGCGGGCTTTTGGCGGCGGAGCTTCTTATCCGGTTATTGAGGAATTTGTTCCGTGTAGGAACACCAAGTCACTTCTTCCTGGCAGCTTTTGGGTTCTGTCCAGTCGAAACTGTGGTTTTTGCGTCCTTTGAGTGGGCGGCAATGGCAGGGCCGGCGCCCGTCGCCTTATCGCAGCGCTGTGCCGCGTCTATCGCAGCGTTGGCCGCGATCCGGTCGAGCGAAAGGTCGTAGGCCGGGTCGGCGAAGCCCTTGCCTGCTTTCCTGGTTCGCGGACTCTTGCGAGAATCGTCATAGGCCTGCCAAGCAATGTCGGCGATAATGTCGAGTTCTGCAGCGCGGCTTCGAAAGCGGGGTCGTTAAATTGCTCACGATAACGCCGCTTGAATTCGGCTTCCTTCAGGCGCGGGCTAGGCATACCCTTTCGCGGCTCGGGGGCCTTATCTCCACGCTGCAGCCACTCAAACATTACTCACCACCTCACGACAGCTTGGACATCTTCACCTTGGGCTCGCGCGCCCATAGGCGTAAAGCGCCCAGGGCCGTCAGGAAGCCGGTGACATCCTTCGGTCCCGATAGCGCAATGACGCCTCCGTCGAGGCTGTCGGCGATACCCGTTTTTTCGAAAAGAGGCATCGCGGCGTCGACATAGCCAATGAATT
>NZ_MZXV01000045.1 GCF_003253745.1 Mesorhizobium kowhaii | reverse complement strand
AACATCGCCAAGGGCATCCTGAAATATGCCCATTCGGGCGGCGTGCGGCTCGGCGGCCTGATTTGCAACGAGCGCCAAACCGACCGCGAGCTCGACCTCGCCGAAGCGCTGGCTTCCAGGCTCAATTCCAAGCTCATCCACTTCGTGCCGCGCGACAACATCGTCCAGCACGCCGAACTGAGGAAGATGTCAGTGATCCAGTATGCGCCGGACTCCAAGCAGGCCGGCGAATACCGGGCGCTGGCCGAGAAGATCCACGCCAATTCGGGTCAGGGTACCATCCCGACCCCGATCACCATGGAGGAGCTCGAGGACATGCTGCTCGATTTCGGCATCATGAAAACCGACGAGCAGATGCTTGCCGAGCTTCAGGCCAAGGAAGCGGCGAAGGCGGCAGCCCAGTAACGACCGATATTGGGGGCCCTCCTTGAGCTGGCCGCCTTGCAAAGAACGGCGCCTCATCGATGAGGCGTCACCAAATACCTTGAAAGGGGTCCCATGAGCCTGGATTACGAGAATGACGGTGCTCTCCATGCGAAGCTTATCGAGGAGGTGCTGTCGCAATATCCCGACAAGGCGGCGAAGCGCCGCAAAAAGCACCTCAGCGTCGCAAAGAGCGGGGACGAGGCTGGTGAGGAAGGCGAGGTCCTTTCCGAATGCGACGTCAAATCGAACATCAAGTCCATTCCGGGCGTGATGACCATTCGCGGCTGCGCCTATGCCGGCTCAAAGGGCGTGGTGTGGGGTCCGGTCAAGGATATGGTCCATATCTCGCACGGCCCGGTCGGTTGCGGCCAATATTCCTGGTCACAGCGCCGCAACTACTACGTCGGAACAACGGGCATCGACACGTTCGGGACAATGCAGTTCACCTCCGATTTCCAGGAGAAGGACATTGTTTTCGGCGGCGACAAGAAGCTGGAACAGATCATCGACGAGATCGAGGAACTGTTTCCGCTGAACAATGGCATCACCGTGCAATCCGAATGCCCGATCGGCCTGATTGGCGACGACACCGAAGCAGTTTCCCGTAACAAGGCCAAGGAGCACGAAAAGACGATCGTGCCGGTGCGCTGCGAGGGTTTCCGGGGCGTCTCGCAATCGCTGGGCCATCACATCGCCAACGATGCGATCCGCGACTGGGTCTTCGAGAAGAAGGACGTGGAGTTCGAGGCCGGCCCGTACGACGTCAACGTGATCGGTGACTACAATATTGGCGGCGACGCCTGGGCCTCGCGCATCCTGCTCGAGGAGATAGGGCTGCGCGTGGTCGGCAACTGGTCGGGCGACGCGACCCTCGCCGAAATCGAGCGCGCGCCGAAGGCCAAGCTCAATCTCATCCATTGCTACAGGTCGATGAACTACATCTGCCGGCACATGGAGGAAAAGTATGGCGTCGCCTGGATGGAGTACAATTTCTTCGGCCCCTCCCAGATCGAGACCTCTCTGCGCAACATAGCCAAGCATTTTGGGCCCGAAATCGAGGAGAAGACTGAGAAGGTCATCGCCAAGTACAGACCGCTCGTTGATGCGGTCATTGCCAAGTACCGGCCGCGCCTCGAAGGCAATACCGTGATGCTTTATGTCGGCGGCCTGCGCCCCCGTCACGTCATCACCGCCTACGAGGATCTCGGCATGGTGATCGTCGGCACCGGCTATGAGTTCGCCCACAACGACGACTATCAGCGCACCGGCCATTACGTGAAGAATGGCACGCTGATCTACGATGACGTGACCGGTTACGAGTTGGAAAAGTTCATCGAGGGGGTTCGCCCCAACCTCGTCGGCTCGGGCATCAAGGAAAAATACCCGGTGCAGAAGATGGGCATACCGTTCCGTCAGATGCACTCCTGGGATTATTCGGGACCGTATCACGGCTATGACGGCTTTGCCATTTTCGCGCGGGACGTGGATCTTGCGATCAACAATCCGGTCTGGGGCCTGTACCAGGCGCCTTGGAAAGAAAGCCCGGACCGTGGGCGGGCGATAGCTGCCGAATAGACACTTGTCCCCTGGCTAAGTCTCCCCAGAGAGACGATGAGCCCCCGCGGCTTGTGAGCCGCGGGAAACCGCAAACGTCTCGACGTACCTGAGCCGCCGTACAGCGGGGCCAGATGTTAAAGAGGTAACACCAATGCCGCAGTCGGCCGAAAAGATTCTCGACCACGCCCCCCTGTTCCGTGAGCCGGAATACAGGCAGATGCTAGCCGAGAAGAAGCTGAATTTCGAATGTCCGCACGCCGATCAGATCGTTGCCGATCAAGGCGAATTCACCAAGACCTGGGAATACCGCGAAAAGAACCTCGCCCGCGAAGCGCTTGTCGTGAACCCCGCCAAGGCCTGCCAGCCGCTGGGTGCGGTGTTTGCGGCCGCGGGCTTCGAGCGAACCATGTCCTTCGTCCACGGCAGCCAGGGCTGCGTGGCCTATTACCGCTCGCACCTGTCGCGCCATTTCAAGGAGCCTGCTTCAGCGGTTTCCTCCTCGATGACCGAGGATGCGGCGGTCTTTGGCGGCCTGAAGAACATGGTCGATGGGCTCGCCAACACCTACCAGCTCTACGACCCGAAGATGATCGCTGTCTCGACCACATGTATGGCGGAGGTCATTGGCGACGACCTGCACAGCTTCATCCAGAACGCCAAGGACGAAAACTCGGTCCCGCGCGACTTCGACGTGCCCTTTGCCCATACGCCGGCCTTTGTCGGCAGCCATGTCGATGGCTATGACGGCATGGTCAAAGGCATTTTGGAGCACTTCTGGAAAGGCCAGGAGCGCACGGAAGCCAAGGGAACCATCAACATCATTCCGGGTTTCGACGGCTTCTGCGTCGGCAACAACCGGGAACTCAAACGCCTGCTTGACCTGATGGGCGTGTCCTACACCTTCATCCAGGACGCCTCTGACCAGTTCGACACCCCGTCGGACGGCGAATACCGCATGTATGACGGCGGCACGAACATCGAAGACGTGAAGAAGGCACTCAACGCCGAGGCGACCCTTTCGCTGCAGTATTACAACACCCGAAAAACGCTGGAATACTGCGAGCAAGTCGGGCAAGCGACGGCCTCGTTCCATTACCCGCTCGGGGTCCAGGCGACCGACGAATTCCTGATGGAGCTATCGGCGATCTCCGGCAAGGAAATCCCTGAGACAATCCGCCTGGAGCGCGGCCGACTGGTTGACGCCATGGCTGACAGTCAGTCCTGGCTGCATGGCAAGAAATACGCGATCTACGGCGATCCGGATTTCGTCCATGCCATGGCGCGCTTCGTGATGGAAACCGGCGGTGAGCCGACACATTGCCTCGCCACCAACGGCACCTCGGCGTGGGAAGCCGAGATGGAGGAACTGCTTGCATCCTCGCCCTTCGGCAAGGACGCTCAAGTCTGGGCGGGCAAGGACCTGTGGGCGATGCGCTCGCTGCTCTTCACCGAGCCGGTGGATCTGCTGATCGGCAATTCCTATGGCAAGTATCTGGAGCGCGACACCGGCACGCCGCTGATCCGCCTGATGTTTCCGATCTTCGACCGGCACCATCACCATCGCTTTGCGCTCATGGGCTACCAGGGCGGGCTGCGCGTGCTGACGACGATCCTCGACAAGATCTTCGACAAGCTCGATCGCGAGACGAGCCAGACGGGCGTGACGGACTATTCCTATGACCTCACCCGCTAAGAGCGGCGGCCGGCTTTCCGCCGAGGCCGTCCATTGCCCAATGGACTTTGGAGACCGACGCAATGACCTCGCTCAGTGCCAAGATCCAGGACGTTTTCGACGAGCCCGCCTGCGACAAAAACCGCGGCAAGGATGCCAAGGCGCGCAAAGAGGGCTGTTCGAAGCCGCTGACGCCGGGAGCGGCGGCCGGCGGCTGCGCTTTTGACGGCGCCAAGATCGTGCTGCAGCCGATCACCGACGTCGCGCATCTGGTCCACGCGCCGCTCGCCTGCGAGGGCAATTCCTGGGACAACCGCGGCGCCGCTTCGTCCGGGCCAACGTTGTGGCGCACGAGCTTCACGACCGATCTCACCGAACTCGACGTGGTGATGGGGCAGGGCGAGCGCAAGCTTTTCAAGGCGATCCGCGAGATCAAGGAAGCCTATGCGCCGCCGGCGATCTTCGTCTATTCGACCTGTGTGACGGCGCTGATCGGCGACGACATCGAGGCGGTCTGCAAGCGCGCGGGGGAAAAATTCGGCTTGGCCGTGGTGCCGGTCAATGCGCCGGGCTTGGCCGGCTCCAAGAACCTCGGCAACAAGCTCGCCGCCGAGGCGTTGCTCGAGCACGTCATCGGCACGGTGGAACCCGACGACGCTGGGCCGTACGACATCAATATCCTTGGCGAATTCAACCTCTCCGGCGAATTCTGGCTGGTGAAACCGCTCCTCGATCGGCTCGGAATCCGGGTGCGCGCCTGCATTCCGGGCGATGCGCGCTACCTCGACGTTGCTTCCGCGCACCGCGCCCGGGCGGCTATGGTGGTGTGCTCGACCGCGCTCATCAATCTGGCTCGCAAGATGGAGGAGCGCTGGGACATCCCGTTCTTCGAAGGCTCCTTCTACGGCATCACCGACACCTCGGAAGCACTGCGCAACATTGCTGAGCTGCTCGTGAAGAAGGGCGCTGATCCAGAGATCCTCGCCCGCACGGAGGCGCTGATCGCTGAGCAGGAGGCGATTGCGTGGAAGAAGCTCGAGGCTTACCGGCGGCGGCTTCAAGGCAAGCGCGTGCTGCTCAATACAGGCGGTGTGAAGTCCTGGTCGGTCGTCCATGCGCTGATGGAGATCGGCATCGAGATCGTCGGCACCTCGGTCAAGAAATCCACGCTCGAAGACAAGGAGCGCATCAAGCAGATCCTCAAGGACGACAACCACATGTTCGAGCAGATGGCAGCGCGCGATCTTTACGCCATGCTCTCAGAACACAAGGCCGACATCATGCTGTCGGGCGGGCGCACGCAATTCATCGCGCTCAAGGCCAAGACGCCCTGGCTCGACATCAACCAGGAGCGCCAGCACCCCTATGCCGGCTATGACGGCATGGTGGAACTCGTACGCCAGATCGACCTCGCCATTCACAACCCGATCTGGTCTCAGGTGCGCGAGCCGGCCCCGTGGGATTGCCAGCCTGCCGTGAAGGACGAACCGCCGAGCACAACGAGCGGGACGGCGAGCCTGCATGCCTTAAAGAAGTTCGCCGGCACGATGGCCGACGACTTCGGCGAGTGTTGAGGAAAGCCGATGGTCCGCATCCTTTCCCAGACCAAATCAGCTTCGGTCAATCCGCTGAAGTCGTCACAGCCGCTGGGTGCTGCCTTGGCCTTTCTCGGGATCGACGGCGCAGTGCCGCTATTCCACGGCATCCAAGGCTGCACCAGCTTCGCGCTCGTGCTCTTCGTGCGGCATTTCAAGGAAGCGATTCCCCTACAGACCACCGCGATGGATGAAGTGACAACCATCCTCGGCGGGTCAGACAATCTGGAAGAGGCGATCCTCAACCTCAAGACCCGCACAAAGCCAAAGCTGATCGGGGTCTGCACGACGGCCCTGGTGGAAACCCGTGGCGAAGATTGCGCAGGCGACATCGCCGACATCAAGCTGAAGCATGCGGAAGAACTCGCGGGTACGGAGATCGTGCTGGCCAACACGCCGGATTTCAGCGGCGCCCTCGAAGAGGGCTGGGCCAAGGCTGTCAGCGCGATGATCGAAGGCATTACACGGCATGGCGAGCAGGCGCGGCAGTCGAAGAAGATCGCGATCCTGCCCGGCTGGCACCTCACCGTGGCTGACATCGAGCATTTGCGCGAGATGGTTGAAAGCTTTGGGCTGCAGCCGGTGATTTTGCCGGACGTCTCAGGCTCGCTTGACGGCACTGTACCAGACCACTGGGTCCCGACCACATATGGCGGTACGAGCATCGAGGATATCCGCGAGCTCGGCGCGGCCGAGCACTGCATCGCTATCGGAGAGCATATGCGTCACCCGGCCGAGGTGCTGCAGAAGATGACCGGCGTCCCTTACGTGCTGTTCGAGTCGCTGACCGGACTGGAGGGCGCCGATCAGTTCTTTTCGCTGCTGTCCGCGATTTCTGGCGAGTCTGTGCCGGCCAGCGTGCGCCGTCGACGGGCGCAATTGCAGGATGCGTTGCTCGACGGACATTTCCATTTCGGAGGCAAGAAAATTGCGATCGCTGCTGAGCCAGACCAACTCTATCAACTCGCGACCTTCTTCACCGGCATGGGCTCCGAAGTCGCGGCGGCAGTCGCGACGACCGATATGTCGAAAGTTCTGGGAAGGGTTCCGGCGGCCTCGATTCAGATCGGCGATCTCAGCGATTTGGAAGCGCTTGCCGGCGGGGCTGATCTTCTGGTCACCCATTCACATGGACGCCAGGCATCGCAACGTCTTGGCATTCCGCTCATGCGCGTCGGCTTCCCCGTCTTCGACCGGCTCGGCAGCCAGCACAAGCTCTCAATCCTCTATCAGGGCACCCGTGATCTGGTTTTCGAGGTCGCCAACATGTTCCAGGCCAACCGGCATGCGCCGACGCCCGAGAAACTTGATCCATTCCGCAAGCAGGAAACGCAAGATGGGGCCCGTTCGTCGCCTCTCACTGGTCACTGACGAGGGCCGAGATCCAATGCGTGAACGACAAGCAGGCGCCTTGCGCGTGGCAATCGCAACACAAGACATGAAGGAGCTCAATGCGCATTTCGGCTCGGCCAGGCGCTTTGCTGTCTACGACGTGACGCGCGAGGAGTGGAACCTCGTGGAAGCCTTGGCCTTCGATGACGTTTCCGATGAGAACGGGGAGCATCGGACCGAGGGGGATGACCGCATCACACCGAAGGTGGAAGCACTGAAGGGCTGCCACCTCCTGTTTTGTCTGGCAATCGGCGGACCTTCGGCAGCCAAGCTTGTTTCGGCAAAAATCTATCCGCTCAAGGTTCCGCAGCCTCAGAGTATCCAAGATGTGCTGTTGCGCACGCAGGTGATGCTCAGAACGTGTCCTCCCCCCTGGGTGCGCAAGCTGCTGGCTGAGGCAGGCGTCGCGAAACCGTCCTTTGAGGACGACGACTGAAATGAGGAGGCGAAAATGTCCGACCCTGTGGTTAGCCCTGCTGTCGCCGAGGATCAGGTGGCGCTTGCCAGCCCGTTCCTGAAATGCCTCGTGCGGCTAATCCGTGCTCAGGACTCCTACGGAGCGTGGGAAGGCAAAGCGGACCCCGAGCTGCTGGCC
>NZ_MZXV01000054.1 GCF_003253745.1 Mesorhizobium kowhaii | reverse complement strand
TGTAATTGGCCAAAGATTCATAGGTTTCGAAATAGCCGTGGGCGCCGTAGCCGCGAGCATGGACGACACGCTCGGGGATCCGCTCGTGGTCGAAGTGAAAAATTTTCTCGCGGAAATGGAAGTCTTCGAGGACCGTGGGACCGCGTGCGCCGATCTTCAATGAGTTCTGATCATCCGACACCGGTCCGCCCTGGGCGGTGGTGAGGACAGGAATGGAGCCACTGGCATGTTGGTGAAGCTCGCCTCCTTCGCCGCGAACCATTTTCTGGTCATGAATGACGGCTTGGCTGCCGGCATTGCGGCTTGGAGACTTGGCCATGGCTTGTTCCTTCAAAGAGTTCGGCTGGCGCACTCATTCACAATGGCCACGACGCCATGAGGTTCCGACCGGTTCTTAAGTTGTGTCCGCAGGGGTCTTGGCAAAAGAAGAGCCTGCTCGGTCCCCTGGAAAGGCAACGCGGGCCAGTAGCGTGAGGCGGTCGCCCGCCGTTCGGTGGCGAGGCTTGGCGAGGCTTCTCGATCGATTGTTTTCAGCGCGGAACAATTCGTCCGACCGCTCATTGTTCATCCGAGGGTCAACGCTACAGGAGAATACAATGGCCAAACAGAAAATGCTCGAAGACCTGTTCTACGACACGCTGAAAGACATCTATTTTGCCGAGAAGAGAATTCTCGCAACCTTGCCCAAGATGGCGAAGGCAGCCCAGAGTGCGGACCTGAAGGCCGCTTTTGTGAAGCATCGCAGCGAAACCGAAGGTCACGTCGCCCGCCTCGAACAGGTGTTCGCCATCATCGGCAAGAAGCCGCAGGGCAAGACCTGTGCGGCAATCGTTGGCATCACCGACGAGGGCGCCGAAATCATGGAAGAATACAAGGGTTCGCCAGCGCTTGACGCCGGGCTTCTGGCTGCCGCGCAGGCGGTCGAGCACTACGAGATTTCACGCTACGGCACGATGCGCACCTGGGCCGAAGAGCTTGGCCTGAAGGAAGCCGTCGCGCTTCTTGAAGCGACACTGAAGGAAGAAAAGGCGACCGACGAGGCGCTCACCGGAATCGCCACCTCGGTCGTCAACCAGCAAGCAGAAGCAGCCTGACGTAACACGAGGCCCGCCGAACCACGCGGGCCTCGATGTGGAGAATATTCAATGGCCAATACCCCATCCAAAGACCATCGCATTTCCGACCAAGAAGCTTTGCGCATCGCCGAGCAGACAGATGTCTCCCCACAGCAGGCCAAAGAGCTTGCTAAGGAACACGGCAAGGAGATGGGCGAACAGGAAGCTCGGAAGACCAAAGACGAGGGCTGAGCTTTGATTTCCCGACCTCAAAACGAGTGAGCCACCCGCGCGCGCAGGCCAGGCCTGGCTATTGTGGGTGGCGTTGCGATACGCACAGCTCTCGCTTACACCTTCCGGGAACACTATGACGCCATCGATCGGTACATGGAGACATACCGAGGGCGCTCAACCTATTGAACGGCCGGCCGGCGGAATTCAAAGAGCCGCATTTCGCGCCGATGTCTCGATGGTAACGACCGCTCAATTCGGGCCAATCGCGACTGGACCGATCCGTTCCAACGATGTTGGATGCTGCAGACCGGGCGGGACAGATGATATTGCCATTCCTTGGCCAGGATATGAAACCGGGAAAACCATCCTGTTCACCGTGCCGCCACGCCCGGTTGACACGGTCCGCAGCAGTCAAGGAACGCCGGCTCTGACCAATCGTTCCAGCGAGCCGTGATCAGGTTGTCCGAGATGCCGCAACAGGCCGCAACTCGGCGACGGAACGACTCGCTAACCGACTGTCGGACGCGTACAAAGCAAGGGTCGTCAGCCTGTATATGGGCGCTGGCGATTGAAAGAGTCGATCGCGCTTTCGCCCCCTAGCGAGCTACCAAAGAAGCCGTTGGAGACGAACGGCGTCGCCACGGGTTAGCGGGCGAGATGGATCCTCAACATGTCCAGCATAGTTGACAAGTCCGAAGAGCAGGAGGACGCCGAAGCCGAAGTCGAGGGCTTTCACGACGACCTTGGCCCGTTCGTGGTTGCCGCCGAGACAACACGAATGGCCATGGTTTTCGCCGATGCAAAGGAACCCGGCAATCCGATCATTTTTGCCAATGACGCCTTCCTCGCCTTGACCGGATACGCCAGGGAAGAGGTCCTCGGTCAAACGTTCAATTTCCTAATGGCGGACAGCACCGACGCCAGGGCGCTGAAACGTATCAAGGCGGAGTTCGAAGCCAATGCAGAGACGGGTGCGGAAATCCTTTACCGGCGCAAGGATGGCAGCGAATTCTGGGCGGGCCTTTTCGCCAGTCCTGTCCAGGACAAGAGCGGCGCCATCGTCCAGTATTTTACCTCCTTCGTCGATCTGACCAAACACAAGGAGGAGCAGGCGCAATCCAAAATGCTCATCGACGAACTGAACCATCGGGTGAAGAACACGCTGGCAACGGTGCAGTCGATCGTCTGGCAGGCATCGCGAGCCAATTCCGACCCGCGGGCAATCCGCGAAGCCGTCGAGTCCCGGCTGTTTGCGCTCTCCCGATCGCACAATTTGCTGACCCGGGAAAATTGGCACAGCGCCGGACTGCTCGATGTGCTCCACGATGCCCTGGAGCCGTTCGGCGTCACCGACGGACGGGCGGAGCGCCTAGTGATGTCAGGCGAGAACATCCGACTCTCGACAAGGGCGGCGCTGGCTCTTGGCATCGCGTTCAACGAACTCGCGACCAACGCGGTGAAATACGGTGCGTTTTCCAACGACAAGGGCTCGATCCGGATCGACTGGACGATCGAGCCGACGCCCGATGGCCGTAGGTTGATCCTGTCCTGGCGAGAGCAGGGCGGTCCGCCGGTTACGCCACCGCTGCGAAAAGGGTTCGGCTCGCGCGTGATCGAGCGCGGCCTGACCCACGAACTCGAAGGCACTGTGCAACTCGACTATCGCCCGGACGGGTTGATCTGCACGATGAACATTCCGGTACCGGGAATTCGCGATGGATAAACTGCTTTCTGGCCGGCGCTTCCTCGTTGTCGAAGATGAAATTCTGGTCCTGATGATGATTGAGGACATGCTGGGCGATCTTGGATGCGAGTCCGTGACCTCAGCCGCCACGATCGGACAGGCCATCGCCCTGATCGAAGCGCAGACTTTCGATGCCGCCATGCTGGACATGAATCTGGACGGCGACGACAGCAATACCGTGGCCGACGCGCTTGCCGAGCGCGGTGTGCCGTTCATCTATTCGACTGGCAACAGCGGTCGCGACATGCGCGAAGGCTTCAGCGACCGTGCCGTCCTTCGCAAACCGTTCAGCTTTGACGAGCTCAGCAGCAAACTCGAGCGCCTTCTTTCTGGCTGATCGCGGAGGCAAGTCTCAATTGTTTGGCGGGCGTATGGCCATCGTGCCTGGAACCCACCGCAATGGCGGGCGTTGTCCTCTAGCAACGGAGGACGCGATGGCGAAAGAACTCGAAGTGAACAATAACACCGCGCAAAATCAACAGCGCCAACCACAGCAGAAGCCCGGCGACAAGCGCAACCAGCAGAAGCTTCAGGGCAAAGCTTTTCAAGTGAATGAAAACAGCGTGGAAGACCAAGAGCCCGCTCGCTCACCAGCGCACCCACAGCAGTCCAGCGACAAGCGCAACCAGTCGAAGCCTGAGGGCAAAGCTTTCCAAGTGAACGAAAACAGCGTGGAGGACCAGGAGCCCGCCCGGTCACCAGCGCCGACACGGCAGGCATGATCGTAGGCCGTCTTAGTTGGCGGTCTATTTTGTCATTCGAGCCGTGCGTGGTGATGTCGGCTATTGCCGCTTTTCGGATTTCGCGTGATGTCTGACCTGAGTCCGCCATACGTATCAACGCGGACACCCGCCGACGCGCCTAAATTTATGGGTTCGTGCTCTAGATGAAACTTGAGAAAGCCAGGATTTCCGCTGCGAGCGTCACTGGCGCTTCTTCAGCCATGTGGTGTCCACAGGCAATGCCTCTCCCCTGCAGGCTTGTCGTCCACGGGCGCCATACACCGAGAACCCCATAAAGCCGTTCCAGATCATCGAGTATCGACCATAGAACCATGGTGGGACATTGGACTCACCGGCCGGCCCTTCGGTCGTCCGCGTCGTGCAGATGGTCGATTGAGAGGCCTGCCCTATAATCCTCGACCATCCCATGGATGACACGAGCGTCGAAAATTGCTGCTCTGTAGTCCGCAAACGCCTCAGCGCCCATCTGATCGGCGGAGCCGCCATACCAGGCTTCGGGATTGGCCATGATCGCCTGCTCCGGCTTGTCGGGCTGGGCAAAGAAGAACCAGTGCCACCACTCGGTAGCGAAGCGGGCGTCGCATCGCTCGATCGCTTCCAGGATGGGAACTCCGTCCAGAACGATGAGATGCGTTACCGCGGACGGGTGATCCATCGCCGTCCGGAAAGCGGTGTAGCTTCCGCGATCGTGCCCGACGACGGCAAAGCGGTCAAAACCCAGATGGCGCATGAGCGCGACACAGTCTCTCGCTTTCGCACGCTTGGATGAACCCGCATGGTCGTGGCTATCCTCGGGAATCGAAGACTGCCCGAAGCCGCGGAGATCTGGACAAACCACCGTGTGGTTTTCGGCGAGAAGCGGCGCAACACGGTGCCAGGTGGCATGCGTACGAGGGTGGCCATGCAGAAGCAGGACCGGTGGTCCTGAGCCGCCGTGCCTGACCCGAAGCGTCGCCTCGGGCAGCTGGATTGTCTCAAGTCGGAAACCTTCGAACATCAAGGTGCTAACCTTGGCTGTGGTCGGAGGTACCACATCCAACGTCAGGCTTTAGGTCCGCGCTATTGATCGGCCACGTGTCGAACAAGAGCGATGCTGCCTGCACTGTCCCTGCAATGGCTAGGAAGAGACAATCCGCCTTGCTGTTGAGGTGCTTTGGAGCGGTGGAGCCCGACCCGTCCTGGCCAACCGGCTATCGCCGTCTTCTCTGGCTTTGGATCGGCAGAGGACGAACCGCCCCGGCCGAAAACGTGTAAGTGGCAAATGGATCTGGCTTGTGAGCAGGATGCCCATATCCAAATGGCCCGCCGAAATCACCTTCAGCCGCTTGATCGGGGGATAGAGATGGTTGTTCGGGCGATTCACCGGCTGAAACGGTGAGGTCGTGATCTTCCATTCCGAGGGCGCCAGGTTGCTTCATGCAGCTAAAGAAATCGAGAGGCCGGTGGTTCCTCAAAGGTCCCCCGCATGGTTTCCGAAACCTTTCCAGCCGAGGTGGGAAGCGGGCGGTCCCGTTGCGCGGCCCATGCTTGGTCCGTCCATTGGAACAAGAATGCCGTGGCGAACGTTGGTTGACGTTAAGTGACAGGCTCAAGTGACGCCCTGCCAAGGGCGAGAGCGGCGAACGGCGAGTACCGCCGGGCGCGCTCATAGGAGGCGCATATGAATATCACCACAATTCTGGTTATCGTTCTTATTGTTTTTCTGGTAGGCGGCGGCGGCTTCTACGGCCGTGGACGCTGGTACTAAACCGTGAAGGTGATCGTCGAACCCGGAACCTCTTGGTCCCGCACTCCGTTATAGCGCGGAGAAATAAATCACGAGGCAATGAGTTCATGGACAATCCGCACACCAGTATTTTGGAGGCTCGTTGGCTTCTTGCCGTACCCCTCTCGCTCGTCCTTGCGGTCCTTTTGGCCGGCTTCGTCCTTGCCTGAACCGTGTCGGTAGCGGCTTGGTCGGTAAGTCATCATCCTTTCGTAGTCGTCAGGAACTTTAGCCTACGCTAAAGAGTCATAGTGGCAGCGATATCTCCCGGATATTGCTGCTGGATCGGGGCCCGTACCCCTGATCGGCCCGCGTCCTCCGCCAGAGGCGCGAAGCCTGCTGGAAGGCGCTTGATCAGGTGCTTGGCCGCACCTGGTCGAGTGCGTGCGGCAAGGCGATGCGGATCTTGCGGCTGGCGATGGACACCGGCTACCAGGCGCCGGCCGTCTATGCCTGGGCGCGCAGGGCGGGATTGGCGCATGTCGCTCCGGTCAAGGGTGTCGAAAACTTCAATCGGGCAAGCCCCGTCACCGGCCCAACCTTTGTCGATGCGACTTCACACGGAAAGCGCCTGCGGCGCGGTGCAAAGCTGTGGACCGTCGATGGCTCCACCTTCAAGGCCGAGACCTATCGCTTCCGCCTGCCCCGGCCAACGGACGAGGAGCTAGAGGCCGGTGCCAGACATGCGGCAGGCGCTGTCCATCTCCCCTCCTGGGTGGACAGCGAGTGGTGCAAGCAGTTCGTCGGTGAGCAGTTGGTCACGGTGCGCACCAGGCGTGGCTTCTCACGCCTGGAATGGCAGAAGCTTCGCGAACGCAATGAAGCTCTCGACTGCCGCGTCTATGCCCGCGCCGCTGCCTGGATCATCGGTGCCGACAGATGGCCGGAATCGACCTGGCGGGACCTCGAGGCGCAGGTCGGCAAGAACGTCGCTGCGCTGGCGCCGACGCCGACTGCCGCAGCCACGGCGCCATCATTGACCTCAGTTTCGAACATTCAAAACACGCGCTCCCAAAACCGGCACCCCACGCGGAGGATTAGGCGGGTTCGCCTGAGCCGCTGGATGGAGTGACATCAACAGTCTCTGCGATGCCGATGGATCTCCCCGGGACGCCAGCCTGCGTGGCCTGGCAATTGCGCTGAACAATCGCGGCGTTCGCACAGCGCGCAATGGCCAGTGGCAGGTGTCGAATGTCCGCAACATCTTGGCGCGGTCATCTCCTGCGAACCTCCTTTATAGGGGGAATTACCCAGGGGAGCAGTCCTGCTGCGTCAAAGCCCCTTCGGCGGCACAAAGAGGCATACCGTGCGGGTGTGCTCGGAGCTCTCTACGCTGCACCAATGGAAATGCCGTCAGGTGAATCTTTCACCCGATTGTCGTGGTAGCCAACAAACTCCCTGGTGCTCTGGATGACCTAGCCTTCATGCTCCTCGCCGATCGCATTGTCTGCGACCTCCCGGCGATCCTGTTCGGCGCGGCACTCGGTCGGATATGACCAGCCTGCCGGCGCGTCGTGGGCATGCACATGGCCGGTCCAAGCGGTCATTACATAGACGAGTGGGTCGGCGCCGCGAGGCATCGAGTCTGGCCTAAGTAGAGACCGGATGGGTTCCGGCCGTGCATAAGAACGGCGGCGGCCTGGAGGGGATTGTCCTCCTGTTACGACGTCAAGGCTCAGGATTGCGC
This sequence comes from Mesorhizobium kowhaii, assembly GCF_003253745.1. Lineage (GTDB taxonomy): Bacteria > Pseudomonadota > Alphaproteobacteria > Rhizobiales > Rhizobiaceae > Mesorhizobium > Mesorhizobium kowhaii. The sequence goes on along the minus strand of NZ_MZXV01000054.1, from coordinate 2,241 downwards.
GTCCATTAGCTTGAGTGCATGTTTAGTCGGCCGGCTTGGCAGAACATGTGAGGTCGAATGTCATGAATATACTGCTGCGTCATGTTCTCGAGAGTCTGGTGCGTCAGGGAAGCCTGCGTGTTTCCGGGCCGAATGGCATGATCGACTCGTTTGGGGATGGCACAGGAGCGCCGGCGCACATCCACATCAAGACCCTCGGGGCCGAGCGGGCAATCACCTTCGATCCGATGCTCGCCTTGCCGGAAGCCTATATGCGCGGCGAAGTCGATATTCCCGAAGGCGGGGTACTTGGGCTGATGCGTATCGTCTTCCAGAATATCGGCGATGCCGGTATCGATACGGCCTGGACCAAGGCCATCGACGGGGTGCGGCTCGCGTTCCGACGCTTCCAGCAGATCAATACGACCCGGCGTTCACGCCGCAATGTCGCAGTTCACTACGATCTTTCGGTCGACCTCTACCGGCTCTTTCTCGACGACGACATGCAGTATTCATGCGCGTACTTCCAAAGACCGGAAATGACGCTCGACGAGGCGCAGTCGGCCAAGAAACGCCACATCGCCGCCAAGCTGCAACTGGAGCCCGATCTCAAGGTGCTCGATATCGGATGCGGCTGGGGCGGGCTTGGTCTTTATCTCGCCAGGTCGTTCAAGGTGGATGTCCTGGGAGTGACGCTGTCGAGGGAACAGCACGCGGCCGCGACGGACCGGGCGCGTTCAGAAGGACTGGCAAGTCGCGTTCGGTTCGACGTCAAGGACTACCGGGAACTTGGCGAGCGTTTCGACCGCGTCGTCTCGGTCGGCATGTTCGAACATGTCGGTGTCAATCACTACAACACCTTCTTCGCCAAATGCGCAGAGCTGCTGAACCCGGATGGGGTCATCCTCCTTCATACGGTTGGCCGTTCCGGCCCTCCTTCGACAACTAGCGCCTTCGTTCGCAAACACATCTTTCCGGGCGGCTATGTCCCTGCTCTGTCGGAAGTGGTGCCAGCCATCGAGAAGGCCGGACTGGTCATCACCGATGTGGAAATCCTGCGCTTGCATTATGCCGATACGCTGAAACACTGGGGCCAGCGCTTCGCTGCCAATCGCGACAAGGCCAAAGCCATCTATGACGAACGCTTCTGCCGCATGTGGGAGTTCTATCTGGCCGCGTCCGAAGCCGCGTTCCGCTGGCAGGATCTTGTCGTCTTCCAGATCCAGCTCACCAGGAATAATTACAAGCTGCCGACCAATCGCGACTACATGGCAAGATGCGAAAAGCTGCTGGAATTGCACGCGATGGCCCACTCGAATGGCGATCTCCATTGAAGGGCTCGCCGGACGAGGAATGTATTCCTGATATCGGTGGCGCCGGCAAGTGCCGTGGGCTGCGGAAATTAAGGAAATGCATCGGGTCCGCTGCCGGGGAGACAGCGGACTCAAACTAGGGCCAAGAGGGGCAAGGCCCTTTATGATCCCTATGCGGGGATCATGCTGGTAACACCGGGCTGGTACAAACGTTCCGTCGGCTGAAAGATATATCCGGGGCCATCGGCGCGAGTGCGCCGAGTGGGGAAGGCTAGTCGCGAGCCAAAGCCATAGACCGATGCCACGACAAGGCGCATAGTTCGCTCATGTCGCTGCCTCAACGCGCCGATCTCCCGACGAGATTTCACGCGGCAGCCGGAGCGGTTGAGCGACGAACCAACAAGACTTGCCGAAGGCATGACGGCAGTTCCGCGAGAGCGAGCGCGGATCGAAAACCATACCTGCGAGTTTGCTGGTTGCAGCAAGCGCGCGCCGTTCGGCTTCGCCCGGCAGAGACAACCGTCGCACTGGTTTTGCCTTGAACACCGGGCAGAAGGCGACCGCTATTTGCAGAGGCAAGATGATCTATCCGCCAAAGCATCAGGACGACTACCCCGATCGCTCGCTTGATTGCCAGGAGGCCATGGAACCGGGGGTTCAGGCCATTGTCGATTGCATGTTGGAAGTGGGTTGGACGCGAGGCGAGACCTTGCGGCGCTGAAGCGGCTGATGTCCGCCGACAACATGACCCAGAAAGAAAACGCCAGGACGGAAACGCAGCTTGCGATTGCGCGGGCCATGATGCACACCGGCCGGACGCTCTAGAGCGGGATGAATTTAGGTTGGTACATACCCGGCCTCGGTGAAGTAATTTCTGCATTCGGTTGAAGTGACGGTGCCGAGGATCTGACCGATGGCTTCGCAGACGGTCTCGACTGTTCGTCTGGCA
>NZ_MZXV01000022.1 GCF_003253745.1 Mesorhizobium kowhaii | reverse complement strand
CTCCATCAGATGCTTGGGCCCGGCGTCAGGTCGTGAGCCCGTATTTCCATCTTATCGGGGAACAGCCACCTTCCAAGGATATGATTGGTTCTCTGGGCGACACGCTCCCGCGATTACCCCATGTGGACGCCCCCTCACGGCATCGCTGTGCCAAAGTGGTGTCGTCGATTATCACTTGAACGGAGGCGTCCATGTTGGAAGTTAGCACAATCGGATTGGATCTGGCGAAGAACGTGTTTCACGCGCACGGTTCGGATGCGTCGGGAACTGTGCTGTTCAGGAAGAAGCTTCGCCGCGATCAGGTACTGCGGTTTCTTTCTTCTCAGCCAGCGTGCACGGTTGCTATGGAAGCATGTGGGGGTGGCCACTATTGGGCGCGGGAGATTGCGAAGCTCGGGCACGATGTTCGGCTGATCGCTCCAGGATACGTGAAGCCCTTCGTGAAGATATGTTCACCTGACCATATCTTGACTAATCGTCAGGTGACCATAATGCGGAGGAGCGCGTGAGATCCGCAGGATCCTGCCGTTCGTCGAGGGATTTGCTCCGCATTATTTTCCGGTGAACCTCTGCGGTCGTTTGACCAGCAGAGGAGCCATTGATGTCGAAATCCGATTGCGAACTGATTGCCGAGCTCAAAGCCGTACTGATCAGCCAACAATACAGCCCGGTGGTGGTAGGAAACTATTGTGCTTATGCGCGCGGTTTCCTCGACCATCTTGCGCGGCGAAATATCCTGGTCACGGATGTGACCGAAGCCCAAGTGGAGCGATATCTGCGCGATGCGGTCGCGCTGTTCCGGCAGCGTCGTGGTCGACGTCCCGGTCCGCGCTGGCACCAGATTCCGTGCGCGGGCATTCACGCACTGCTTCGGCTTGTGCAGGGGCAGTGGCCACCAGCCCCGAAAGCGACCTGCGCCGCCGATGCACTGCGATTTACGATCAGCAACGAATACGAGACCTGGCTTCACGAGGAGCGTGGCTTTGCTCGGCCCAGCATCGACGCGTTCTTGTGGGAGGCTCGACACTTCCTTGCCTGGCAACTCGAACGATGCGGTGTCGAAGGCCTGATGGACCTGAGCATCGGCGACGTTGACCGCTATATGGATTTGCGCGCGCCGAAACTGACGCGCTGCTCACTGAAGGCTGTAGCAGAGCGGCTTCGCTCGCTGCTGCGTTATCTCCACATCACAGGTCGCGTCACGACGGACCTGTCAGGGCACGTCATAGCCCCGACGCTTTATGCATACGAAGGAGTGCCGTCAGTCCTGGACCGCGGCCAGATAGCCGCTGTGCTGGAGAGCGCCAAGAAGGACAAGACACCGGCGGGGTTGCGAGACCATGCGATCCTGCAACTCCTTGCAGCATATGGTCTACGGTCTGGAGAGATCCGCCATCTACGGATCGAGGACATCGACTGGCGAACGGAAGCCATCCATGTTCGACACTACAAGACACGAGCCACCACATTCCTGCCCCTGCTTGAGCCGGTCGGCGAAGCGGTGCTCGCCTATCTGCGTTCCGGACGGCCCGTGACCGATGCCAGGGAGATCTTCATCCGCACGCGCGCGCCCTATCGCAAGCTCGACAAGCTTTACAGCGTTGTTCGCCGGCGGCTCCGTGACGCTGGCGTCCAACCGCCAGGTAAGTGTGGACCCCATATCTTCCGTCATGCGCGCGCGGTCGAAATGCTGCGGGCCGCGGTGCCTCAAAAGGTCATCGGCGACCTCCTGGGACACCGTTCGACAGGATCGACGGCTCCCTACCTCAAGCTTGCTACCGAGGACCTCAGGACTGTCGCGCTTGACGTGCCGGGCATGGAGGTGCTGGCATGACCGCCCGCTGGCCCGACCCCGACCGCGCGAACATCGGCCGCTACGTCGCGAGCCTTGATCTGCGCAGCATGAAAAGCCGAACCTGTTATCGGCAGGTCTTGCATGGCTTCCAGGATGTCGCCGAACGTTACGAGGCACTCGGTCAAGAAGTGCTGTTGGCCTGGCTACGAGAATCAGCCATTCGCCGGGCGGCATCCACGCTCTTGCACCGCACCCGCATCATTGACCGGTTCCTTGAACGCCTGGTGGAACTCGGCGCGATCGAACGCAGTCCCGTCGCCGCTCTGCGCGATGAGTGCAATATCAAGCAGTGCATGCCAATCTGGCGGGCATTGGCGTCGCGGGATCCGGAAAAGGCTCTTGCCGAACTGCGCCAGCCCAGGCCGTTCGGCAGCGTGCTGGGCGAAATGATGGCCGGGCATGTCGCGATGATGCGGCGCAGAGGATACAAATACACTTCGCAGCCCCTGTTGCTCTTGCGGTTCGACCGGTTCCTGCAGTTGCACCCGGGACTGGAAACCGAACCGCTGAGCGCCATGATCGATCGATGGGCGGCAACGAATGGCACGCGTCACCACGCGGAGGAATGCGAAAAGCTCAAGCGTGTCTTGGCGAAAATCCTTCGTCATCGCGACCCGTCGATGCCTGAGCGGCGACCGGACCCGAGACCGAGGAAGCAGGCCGCCAGGCAATGGCGAAAGCCCCATATCTACTCGCCTGCCGACGTGCGACGGATGCTCGACGTCGCACGTGCCTATCCGTCGCCACGGGTGCCGCTTCGACCGCTGAGCATGTACACGATGCTGCTGCTGGCTTATTGCGCAGGCTTACGGCGCGGCGAGCTTGCCGGTCTCGATCTTGGTGACGTTGACCTGCAGGACGGTACGATAACCATCCGGCAGACCAAGTTCTTCAAGACCCGGATTCTGCCGCTACCCGACAGCGTTGTAGTCGAGCTTCGGGCCTACATCGATGCGCGGCGGCGTGCCGGTGGATCACAGGACGCTCGCTCCGGCCTGTTCTGGCACGAGCGAGGCGACGGCCATTACACGCCGGAAATGATCACCTGGCTGCTTGCCGACGTCATACGCCGCGCTGGGCTGAAGCCATTGCGAGGAAAAACAGGTCCTCGCGTTCATGACCTGCGCCACTCGATGGTCGTGAACAGGATCCTCGAATGGTACCGAACGGGCATCAATCCCCAGGATCGGCTGCCGTTCCTAGCGACCTACCTCGGCCATCGGGACATCAACTCCACCCTGGTCTACATCACCGTGACGCAGGACCTGATGCATTATGCAAATGAGCGGTTCCGGGCAGTTGGCGCACCATGCCTCAATCTGAGGCAGGAGGTGGGGTCATGAGCACGGATGATCGGTTCCCGGTCCTGCTGCGCGCGTTCTTCTATGAATGGCTGGTCGAGCAGCGCAACGCGTCCATCCACACAGTCCGGTCCTACCGCGATACCTGGCGGCTGCTGCTTCGGTTCGTTGCGCAGCGTGCTGGGAAGAAGGTGGCTATGATCACGCTGGCCGATCTGGCCGCCAACGAAATCGCCGCGTTCCTCCGCCACGCCGAACATGAACGTGGCGGTACGATCGGCACGCGCAACTGCCGGCTTGCCGCGATCCGCAGCTTCTTCCACTTCGTGGCCACCAGGGACCCCGCATCGATCGCGCAATGCGTCGAAGTCCTCCACATCCCGATCAAGCGCGCTCCGGTGTCGGAACCTTGCTATCTGGATCCGGCGGAAGTGACGGCGATCCTCGCTCAGCCAAATCGTTCGACCGTTGAGGGCATGCGCGATCATGCGCTGCTCTCGTTCCTCTACAACAGCGGCGCACGAATACAGGAAGCGCTTGACCTATGCCCCGAAGCAATCCGGTTCGAAAGCCCGAAGTGCGTGCGTCTGACCGGCAAGGGCCGGAAGGAACGTATCTGCCCGCTCTGGCCGGAAACCGTGATGTTGCTGAAGAAACTGCTTGAACGGCAACCGCGAGCGCCCGACCAGCGGCTGTTCGTCAACCGCTATGGTGAGCCGCTCAGCGCCTCAGGGGTCCGGTTCAAGCTCGCCGCCTACGTGAGGGCGGCGGCCGAAACCATGCAAACGCTGCGTACCAAGCACGTAACGCCACACGCCTTCCGGCACGCCACCGCCGTGCACCTCATCTCGGCGGGCGTCGACGTTACGGTCATCCGAAGCTGGCTCGGCCATGTGAGCCTCGACACGACCAACCACTATGCCAGGGCCAATCTGGAAACGAAGCGGAAAGCCCTGGAAAAGGTCGCCGCTCCAACCACACCCGGCGGCCAGCCATCTTGGAAGCGCGATGCGAGCGTGCTCGCCTGGCTCGACACGCTCTGAAATAATGCGGAGGAACATGGACAAAAACGGCGGGAACCTGCCGATCAGGCCGCGCTCCTCCGCATTATGGTCACCTGACGATTAGTGAAGCGGCAGAAGAATGATGCCGCTGACGCCGAAGCAATTTGCGAAGCGGCCCAAAGGCCTACTATGCGCTTTGTCGCGGTAAAGAACGAAGAGCAGCAGGCTGCGGCAATGGTGTTCCGCGTTCGTGATCTTGTGATTCGCCAGCGGACCCAGACCATCAATGCGATACGGGGCCATCTTGCCGAATTCGGCCTCGTGGCCGCACAGGGTCTCTTCCATGTCGCCAAGCTTGTCGCGGCGATTGAGGACAAGGATACCGCCATCCCCGAAGCTGCTCGCCCTATTCTGTGTCTGCTCGTTGCGCAGTTGCGGTCGCTGGATGAGAAAGCAGCCGTGCTCGACCGCGAGATCGCCCGGCGCGCCAAGGAGGATGCAGAAGCCAAGCGGTTGATGACCATTCCTGGTATAGGGCCGATCACCGCGACGGCGCTTGCTGCGTTGGCCCCGTCCGGTCAGACCTTTAAGAGAGGTCGCGACTTCGCGGCGTGGCTCGGCCTCACGCCGCTGCAACGCTCCTCGGGCGGCAAGCAGAAGCTGGGTGAGACGTCGCGCATGGGCGAACGAACCCTGCGCCGCCTGCTGATCATCGGGGCGAGCGCTACTGTGCGCTGGGCCATGCGGAAGGGATCGACAGCGGATCCTTGGCTCTCGCGGATGCTGGAGCGCAAGCCGCCCATGCTGGTGATCGTCGCCCTCGCCAACAAGACAGCGCGCATCGTGTGGGCATTGATGGCTAAGGGCGGGACTCATCGGACACCGGCCCTAGAGGCTTAGTTCGCTCCTCCGAGCGAGCTGCCGAAGTGTGAGAAGGTCGAACGGAGAGTATGGCGCTACGGTCAACGAGACGGGATCGGGAAAACCAGATCATGGATACGCGCCTCGAGCGCGCCAGGTTGAATTGGACCCGCTCCGCGAACTCCCATACGGGCCCGCGGCATGTGACAGCCGCATCAGAGGCCGGACACATGTCAGCAGGCAGGTGTTGCGCTTGGAGCCCTTGAGGCTCACCAGGCGAGGAGTGGAGTTCAGAGATCACGGTCTCTCATCCGCAGGTCGGCTACCGCGTCCGGATTTTCAGCTCGGGCTGGCCCTGATCTAAGGCTTGTCGAGATCCATCGTGACTTTATGACGGCGGCTGCGAGATGGGCGATTGCGTTGAAGCTCTGGTCAGTCTTGTCAGCTCGCATGGCGAATATGTGAACTCCTTGAGTTTGCAGAAGAAGTTCTCGATGAGATGACGCCATTTGTAGAGTTCGAGATCGAGAGGCAGCGGCAAGGCGCGCCTCGGATGCTGCGAGATGACGATCTTGGCGCCGCGCTCGTTCAGATGGCAATGATCGTGTTGCCGTCGGAGGCCAGCGAGTAGCCCGCCGAAGGCGAGACCGTCGACGAGTGGGGCGACGCCCCCCGTATCGAAACGATGTCCTGGCTGCCGAGCGCATCGGTCAGCGCAAGAATCCTGGTAGTCATGCCGCCATTGGAGCGGCCTATGGCCCGGCTTTGAGTCTCCCTTTTGCGCGGCGGCGGCACGCCGCATCAAACTCAGTCAGCCGGCCATGAGTGCAGCCGTCGCCCGGCTGCGCTATTGTTCGGCGGTGAACTATTTACGACAAGTGGCCGCGAACGTTTTTATCCGCATTGCGGCAGCACGTGCCCCGCAGTCCGCGGCGGTGAGACCTCTCGCGTGATGCCAACAAGCCATCTCACGCACAATCTCGGCCGCGACCACCGGTGGTTTCTTGGCCATATGCGGCCGGCGGCCCTGATGCTGAATGACTCCCAGATCACGTGGCAGGTAGTGTGGTTGCGGAGGTCGCGACCGCCTCATAACAGGTAGGCTCCGGTCATCCTGTGCTCAAATCATCGCCATACCGCCGTTGACATGAACGGTCTGGCCGGTGACGTAGCCGGCTTCGTTGGAGGCGAGATAGGCGACGGCAGAGGCGACCTCGGCACCGGTGCCCATGCGGCGCGTCGGGATCGCCGCCATGATCGCCTCTTTCTGCTTGTCGTTGAGCTTGTCGGTCATCGCCGATTCGATGAAGCCCGGGGCGACGCAGTTGACGGTGATATTGCGGGTGGCGATCTCCTGCGCCAGTGATTTGGAAAAGCCGATCATGCCGGCCTTGGAGGCGCAGTAGTTGGTCTGGCCGGGATTGCCGGTGACGCCGACCACTGAAGTGATGTTGATGATGCGGCCATGCCGGCGCCGCATCATCGGATGGGTCAGTTCGCGGGTCAGCCGGAACACGGCGGTCAGATTGACTTCGAGCACCGTATCCCAGTCGGCGTCCGCCATGCGTATGAACAGACCGTCCTTGGTGATGCCGGCATTGTTGACGAGAATGTCGACGCCTTCGAGGTCGGCCTCGACCTTCTGGCCGAGCGCCTTGCGCGATTGGAAAGGTTCGCCGGGAACAGCCTGACCCGCTCGCCGAGCTCGGCCGCCAGCGCCTCCAGTTTCTCGATGCGTGTGCCGTGCAGGCCGACGATAGCGCCTTGCGCATGCAATACCCGGGCGATCGCCTCGCCGATGCCTCCCGATGCGCCGGTGACGAGCGCCTTGCGGCCGGTCAATTCAAACATTTCTTGTCCTTTCTCACATCCTGCAGGCCGGTGAATTCAGTCACTTTGAAGTATCGCCGAGCCAGAAGTCCTCGGCTTCGATGGGTGCCTTCCTCACCGCTCCTGATCCGCGCCAGAACCTCGGCTGCGAGGTATAATCATCTATGCAACCCAGACCGCGTGGATGAACTCCCGCACCCAATTGGCCGCGTCCGGTCTCGGCCGCGAGAAACCAGGTGCGGCTCGGCCGACCTGATCACTTGAATCTGATGCTTGCTCGGTATCCGAAGTGTTTGCACTAGAGCACGTCCTGTGATCGATGAATCGATTGTGATGTGACAGCTGCGTTTTGTGCTGATTCAACATCCACCTCGATGGAGAGGTGGACGATGGGAAGAGCATTGAGCGGAGATCTTCGGTCGCGGGTCTTGAAGGCTTCGGACGAGGGCATGTCGGCGCGGCAAGCGGCGGCGCGGTTCGGCGTGGGAGTGTCCAGCGCGATCCGCTGGATTGCGGAGAGGCCGGTCTCATCGATGAACACGAGCTTCGCCGGATCGAGATCGAGCTGGCCGTCGAACCAGTCCCGGCGACGCTTCAGGATGTCGGGGCGATCCTGCTCCAGTGCGTGCGCGGACTTTTTTTGAATGTCCAGCCGTGGCCGCGAAGCCAGGCGCTCAAGGCGCTGCGGCTGATCCGCACCGAATGCTCGGCGACGAGCCGCTCCACCATCTCGTTCAGCGTGATGTCCTTGCGCTCCTCGATCAGCCCGACGATGAAGGCTTCATGCGCATCGAGGCTGGAGGCGCGGCGGCGGCCCTGCGGGCGTGGCGCCAGTTCGCCGATCTTCGCCCGCACCCGACCACGCTCCGCACTCTTCGCAAAATTCTTCTTGCACAAACGGGGGCGTCCACACATGTCCATGACGACTACGTCGCCCTCCGACAATGTCGGGATCAGCACCTGCTCGACATAGGCCAGGAACACGTTGCCGTTCATGGCGCCGTCGTAGACGAAGGGCGCAGTCATGCCCGTCAGCAGCAGCGCTCCGGTGAAGGTCGTGGTCTTCCAGTGGCCATGCGGCACGCCGGCCCGGCAGCGCTCGCCGCGCGGCGCTCTTCCACGCAGGCGGGCCATCTTTGTGGCCTATCAGCTGATCTCTCGATCTGTCGCCTTCATTCTTGACAGAGAACATGAGGGCGGGCGGTGACAGCCGGAGTAAATCCAGGAGCACCGGGAGCCTCCCGTGGCCGAGATGCCTCCTGAATCATTATTTCTCGCATCCAGATGCTTGCCGGATCGCTATTGTGGAGAGCCGGCCACTGGGCGGCTTCGGTGAAAGCGGGGAGCGGCAGCGGAAGTTCGACGACCTGAAGGGGAAACGTGTTTTCGAAATGCCTGACCAGCCGGAGGGGCACGGTCGCTATACGAGCTGTGCCGGACACCATAGGCGGGATCATGCTGAAGCCCTGCACGACGACTTCGACACGTCTTTTAAGACCATGCTCAAGCAAGAACCCTTCCTCGATGGAGGGCTTCAGCAAACGTCCGTACCTGACGCAGACGTGCCTCATCGACATGTATCTCTCGAATGTAAGCTGCCGTGGCAGCTGCTTGTTCGTGGGACAGCCTACGCAAACGAGCCTCTCGTTGAACAGCGCCACTCTTGGATGCGCGTTCGACATGAATACATCCGGAGTGACTAAAAAATCGACCTCACCACGCCGGAGGAGCTCATCGGGGCTATCGTCGAGAGGCAGCAATTCGAAGCTGACGGCGGGGGCTTCCCGGGCAACACGCTCGACGACCTTTTCAAAAAACACGAGCGTAGCGAAATCGGAAATCATGATCCTGAAGCGGCGGTCGGATCGAGCTGGGTCAAACGGATCCGACGAAATAATCGAGGACTGGATTTGCAGGAGAGCCTCGCGGACTGCGGGGGCAAGTGCTGCTGCACGTGATGTCAGAATACGTTCTCGGCCGCTCATGCTGAACAGTTCATCGCCGAAAAAATCGCGCAGCCGGGCGACGGCCGAACTCATGGCCGGCTGACTGAGGTTGATGCGGCGTGCCGCCGCCGTGAGATTGCGCTCGGCCAGCAGGGCGTCCAGCACAACCAGGAGGTTCAGATCAAGCCCTTTGAAACGCATGAATGCGGCTATCCATAGAGTGGATACCTTTCATCGAAACAAACGATTTTACCAGTTTTGCTTAACGTCGCATAGGGACGTTTCAAGGATGTAAGCCCCTTAAGGAAACTTGATGTTTGGGTTGGCTCCGAGCAGCATTTCTGGTGTACGCCTTCCGGTGTCACCCGGATCGCGTGTCCATTGCGGTTAAGCTTCTTCGGTGATCCGCGCAAGATACATCGCGTCGGCTCGACGCGAGAAGCTCCGCGATGCGTAGGCGCTTACCTCAAAAGATTCCAACAAACACGAGGTCTTTCTATGCGCTCTGACGTGCAGTGGAAGTTGTGCTGGGAAAATGAGTTGCAACTGGCCGACCATATCGAACTCTCCGACTTCTTCCGAAAGACTTATGGACGGACTGGGGCCTCCAACGCAAAGCCATTCGAAGGCGGTCGTAGTTGGGCCGGTGCGAGGCCGGAATTCCGCGCAATCGGCTACGATGCGCATGGCATAGCG
>NZ_MZXV01000062.1 GCF_003253745.1 Mesorhizobium kowhaii | reverse complement strand
TTGATTGTTGCCTGAGCAGTCACTGTATCGAGCATCAACCAGACCTGATCCGCCATCTGAACCAGGTCGCGAGGATTCTTGTGCCGACGGGCAGATACCTCCTGATTATCCCGGACAAGCGCTACTGCTTCGATCATTTCATTCCAGAGAGTTCAATTGCAGATTTCATCAACGCTCGGGGCAACAGGGTTCACAGCGCAAAGAGCGTCATCGAACACATAGCTCTAACCACGCATAATGACCCGGTTCGCCATTGGATCGGCGATCACGGGGTACCAAAATTTCGGCATGACCTGACCACTGTTTCCTCGGCCATGAGTGCGCATGACAATTCCGGCGGAGCCTATATCGATGTTCACGCATGGCAATTTACACCCCAAAGTTTCCGCTCGGGAATAGAGGCACTTTCCAATCTCGGCCTCATTGGGCTGGACGTGGAGCAAGTCTATTCCACGCCGCACAACACCTTTGAATTCTGCGCGATCTTGAAGCGACGGACTTCTGCAGGCTGAGACTTTAGTGCGGATCGAGATTCGGCGCAGCGATTCTTAGAATTCACCGATCATCCTCAGGCTCGCCAGGCTTGCGCAGCAGATACGTATCCATGATCCAGCCCTTATGCCGGCGGGCTTCCTCGCGGACCCTCTCAATCTCCGGGCCGATATCACCGATCCGGCCCGAGAAAATAATTTCGTCCGGCGTGCCGAGATAAGCGCCCCAATGGATAACGACTTCCTTGTCGGCAAGCGTGTTGAAGGCGCATTTCCCGTCCAGCATGACGACGGTGCTGCCGGCATTGTTGGCCAAGCCCTCCTGGGTGAGGCGGCGGCCGGTGGTGATCAGGACGGAATCGCCGATGCGGTTCAACGCCATGGCATGGCTGGCGGCAAGCGCCTGGATAGCGGTGATGCCTGGAATGACCTCCAGTTCGAACGCGACATTGCCTCTCAGGCGCACGCGCTCGAGGATGCGCAGCGCACTGTCGTAGAGCGAGGGATCGCCCCAGATCAGAAAGGCGCCGCAGCCATTTTGCGCAATCTCGTCGCGGATCAGGGCTTCGTAGATGGCGGCGATGGCCTCGTGCCAGTCGTCGACCGTCGAGCGGTAGGAGGGCGCCGGCTCGGCGCGCACCGGCACGTCGAATTCGACGCGGCGCGACTTCGGGTTGGTGACAAAGCGGTCGCAGATCTGGCGGCGCAAGTCGGCAAGGTCGTTCTTCTTCGCGCCCTTGTCGGGGATGAATAGCACGTCGGCGCGGTTGAGGCCGTTTATGGCCTGAACGGTCATATGGTCGGGATTGCCGGCGCCGATGCCGATGACGAGAAGCTTGCGCATGGTGCAAACTCCTGCCCGATCGGAACCTGTTAGTCCAGACCGCTTGGGCGCGCCCGCGGATGCGGAAGGGCTTTGAAACGCCACATTGAAACGGCTAGGGTCACGTGGGCATTCTAGCCGAGGGGGCTTCCATGTTGCGATATGTTCTGACCGCCGTGCTGGCCCTGTCGGCCGCGCCTGCATTCGCCAATGATTCAGTTGCCGAGCTCGGCACTGGCGGCCTGATCCTGTCGCGCAGCGACGCCGTGTCGATGCAAAGCGAGGACCTCTTCATCTCGCCGGAAAAGGTGACGGTCGACTACGTCTTCCACAACAACATCGACAAGGACGTCGACGCGATCGTCGCCTTCCCGATGCCCGATATTTCTGGCGATCCCGAAGAAATGCCGGCGATCCCGGAAGATCAGAGCGACAATTTTCTCGGCTTCGAGGTGACCATCGACGGTGTGGCCGCCAAGCCGCAGCTCGAGCAGAGGGTGTTCGCGCTCGGCATCGACATCGGTGCCGACCTCAAGGCGCAGAATGTGCCGTTCAACCCGTTCGGCGACGCGGCAAAGGCCGCATTGGCACAGCTGCCGCAAGCGGTGGCCGATGACTGGGTCAACCGCGGCATCATCATCGAGGACACGATTGACGACAGCGGCGGCGCGAAACCCAACTATGCGCCGTTCTGGCAGTTGCGCTCGACCTATTGGTGGCGCTCGACCTTTCCGGCCAACAAGGACGTTCATGTCTCGCACCGCTACAAGCCAAGCGTCGGCGGCACGTCTTCGGTCAGCTTTTTCTTTGACGGCAAGTTCCAGGGCCAATACGCCACCTACAAGACCCGCTACTGCATGGACGACACGTTCGAGAACGCGGTGCGCAAGGCGGCGAAGGACGATCCCGACGGCTACCCGAGGTACAACGAAAGCCGCATCGCCTATATCCTGACCACCGGCGGTAATTGGGCGGCGGGCACCATCGGCAAGTTCAAGCTGACGGTCGACAAGGGCAATCCGAAAGCCCTGGTCTCGTTCTGCGGCGACAATGTCAAAAAGGTCGGACCGACGACTTTCGAGATGACGGCGGACGATTTCTATCCCGAGCACGACATCGATATCCTGTTGCTCGAACCGTTAGACAGCAATGGTGGAGCCGCTAACTGATGCACGTCGCAATCTATGTCGCTATTGCCGAGAACGGCGTGATCGGACGGGATGGCGGGCTGCCCTGGCGGCTGTCCACCGATCTCAAGCGCTTCAAGGCCGACACGATGGGCAAGCCGATCATCATGGGGCGCAAGACCTATGAAGGCATTGGCCGGCCGCTGCCGGGCAGGCTGAACATCGTGGTCACCCGCGACAAGGCCTGGCGCGCCGAGGGCGTCGAGGTCGCGCATTCGCTCGAAGCGGCGATTCAGCTGGCGACGGTGCGCGGGCGCTGCATGGCCGGTGTGGACGAGGTCTGCGTCATCGGCGGCGGCGAAATCTACGCCCAGGCGCTGCCGCTGGCCGACCGGCTGCACGTCACCCATGTGCTGGCAACGGTCGACGGCGATGCGCATTTCCTGCCGATCGATCCCAATTCCTGGCGTATGGTCAGCTCACAGGAGGTTCCAGCCGGGGAAAAGGATAGCCACGCGACGCGCTATTCGGTTTACGAGCGCCGCCGCGACGTGCATTGAAAGACGACAAAGGGTCGCGACCGGACCAAATCGGACGAAGTCGGCAACGCATCGCGTTGAAAGCGCCTCGCGGCGTCCCTATAGAAGTAACACACTGGATTTCGCGCCGTAATACCGGCGCTTGAGGGAATTCCAAGCGAAAGGACATTCATGCCCTGGAACGACAAGAGCGGCGGTGGCGGCGGCCCATGGGGCGGCGGCGGCAACAATCAGGGACCCTGGGGGCAGGGGCCAAAGGGACCGAGCGGCCCGCAGGGCTCGCCTCCCGATCTTGAAGACATCATTCGCCGCGGCCAGGACAGGCTGCGGCGCGCACTGCCGGGTGGCGGTGGCGCAAGCCCGGCTGTTTTCGCGCTGATCGCGGCAGCACTCGTGGTGCTGTGGGCGTTCCAGGCGGTTTACACCGTGCAGCCCGACGAGGTTGCGGTTGAACTGCGCTTCGGCAAGCCGAAGGCCGAACTGTCGCAGCCCGGCCTGCATTTCCATTGGTGGCCGCTCGAAACCGTCGAGACCGCCAAGATTTCCGAACAGCTCGTCGACATTGGCGGCGGCAATACCAGCGGCAACGGCCTGATGCTTTCGGGCGACCAGAACATCGTCAACGTCCAGTTCTCGGTGGCCTATCAGGTCTCCGACCCCCGGGCCTATCTGTTCGACGTCTCCGATCCTGACGGCATGCTGCGACAGGTTGCCGAAAGCGCCATGCGTGAAGCCGTCGGCCGCCGGCCGGCGCAGGACATCTTCCGCGATGACCGCCAGGGCATCGCTGCCTCGGTTCGCGAAATCATCCAGACGACGCTGGACGGCTACAAGGCCGGCCTCAACGTCAACGCCGTTTCGATCGAGGATGCAGCACCGCCACGCGAGGTGGCCGATGCGTTCGACGAGGTGCAGCGCGCCGAGCAGGACGAGGACAAGTTCGTCGAGCAGGCCAACCAGTACTCCAACCAGAAGCTCGGCCAGGCACGCGGCGAGGCCGCACAGGTCCGCGAAGACGCGGCCGCCTACAAGAACCGGGTCGTGCAGGAAGCCGAAGGTGAGGCGCAGCGCTTCATCTCGGTCTATGACGAATATGCCAAGGCGCCGGATGTGACACGCAAGCGCCTCTATCTGGAAACCATGGAGAGGGTTCTGAAAGATTCGAACAAGGTGATCGTCGAGCAGGGCAACGGGCAAGGGGTCGTCCCCTATCTGCCGCTGCCGGCATTGCAGCCGAAAGCGGCGGCGCCGGCCGCCCCTGCTGCGGTTACGGGAGGTAACCAGTGATGGCCAACCGTCTTCCCATCATCGTCGTCGCAGCGGCCGTCATCCTGTTCCTGCTCTATTCGTCGGTCTTCGTGGTCAATGCGCGCCAGCAAGCTCTTGTGCTCAGGTTCGGCGAGATCGTCGACGTCAAGAGCGAGCCCGGCATCTACTTCAAGGCGCCGTTCTCGTTCTTCGACGCCGATACGGTGCAACTGATCGAGAACCGGGTGCTGCGCTTCGACCTCGACAACATCCGCGTCCAGGTGTCGGGCGGCAAGTTCTACGAGGTCGATGCCTTCATCGCCTATCGCATCTCGGATCCGCGCGTCTTCCGTGCCGCCGTGTCCGGCCAGATCGAACTGGCCGAAGCGCGGCTCAGGACGCGTCTCGACGCTGCCTTGCGCCGTGTCTACGGTCTGCGCGATTTCGAGGCCGCACTCTCCGAACAGCGCGCCGTGATGATGCGCGAAGTCCGCGATCAGCTCCGGCCCGACGCTACGTCGCTCGGCCTGCAGATCGAGGATGTCCGCATCCGCCGCACGGACCTCACGGCCGAGGTCTCGCAGCAGACCTTCGACCGCATGAAGGCGGAACGCCTGGCAGAGGCTGCCCGGCTGAGGGCACGCGGCAACGAAGCGGCACAGCGCATCACGGCTCGCGCCGATCGTGAAGTGGTCGAGATTGTCGCGGAAGCGCAGAAAGAGTCGGAAATCCTGCGAGGCGAGGGCGAAGCCCAGCGCAGTGCCACCTTCGCGGAAGCGTATCAGCGCGATCCGGCCTTCTTCGACTTCTACCGGTCGATGAACGCTTACGGTACGGCGCTGGACAACTCCGGGACGACCATGGTGCTGTCGCCGAACTCGGAGTTCTTCCGCTTCTTCCGCGACCCCGACGGCAAGGAGGGGCCTGCTAAGCCGGTTTCGCCTGCGCCAACCGCTCCGGCGACGGCACCTGCCGCGCCGGCGGCACAGCCCAGCACCGGCCAGTAGCGGTCGGTGCAGGATTTTCTCGCCGCCATGGGCCTCGTCCTTGTGATAGAAGGTCTGGTCTATGGCGGCTTTCCCGGCCTTGCCAGGAAGCTGGCCACTGAAGTGCTGTCGCTGCCCGAGAATGCGTTGCGGATCGCCGGGCTGGCGGCGATTGCCATCGGTGTCGGCATCGTCTGGCTGGTACGAAGCGGGTGAGGACGGCGAGCTTCGGCTTTCGGAATACGAGCTTCGATCCACGGGATACGAGGTTCGATCCCTGGATACGAGGTTCGATCCTCGGGATAACGGATGATTTATCCTCTGCCGATAGTCATAGCCGCAAACGTGCCGTATTTTTTGCCAACATGGCGCGACGCGGCGTTTTCGTCGAAGCGCTTTTCTTTTCAGGAATACCGGGAGGCTTCTCGATGACATCCAATATCCTTTTGCGCGCGGCGCGGCGAACGTTCATCGCCGGCGCGGCAGCACTTCTTGTCAGCGCCGCCGCTGTCCCATCCTCCATGACGCCGACATTTGCTGCCGACGGGCCTGCTTCGGTCGCCGATCTGGCGGAAGGCCTGCTTGGCGCGGTGGTCAACATCTCGACCTCGCAGACCGTGAAGGGTACCGAAGGTCCAGGCGCGGTGCCGATGCCGCAGTTGCCCGAGGGTTCGCCCTTCCAGGATTTCTTCGACGATTTCTTCAAGAACCGTGGCGGCGACAAGGATAATGGCGGGCAGAAAGTGCAGTCGCTGGGTTCCGGCTTCGTCATCGACGCGGAGCAAGGCATCGTCGTCACCAACAACCACGTGATCGCTGATGCCGACGACATCGAGGTCAATTTCTCCGACGGCATCACCTTGAAGGCGACGCTGGTCGGCACCGACACCAAGACCGATGTCGCGGTGCTGAAGGTCGACCCGAAGGGCCACAAGCTGACGGCGGTGAAGTTCGGCGATTCCACCAAGATGCGCGTCGGCGACTGGGTGATGGCGATCGGCAATCCGTTCGGCCTCGGCGGCACGGTGACGGTCGGCATCGTTTCGGCCCGCAACCGCGACATCAATTCCGGTCCCTATGACGACTTCATCCAGACCGACGCCGCGATCAACCGCGGCAATTCCGGCGGCCCGCTGTTCAACAGCGCCGGCGAGGTCATCGGCATCAACACCGCGATCATTTCGCCGTCAGGCGGTTCGATCGGCATCGGCTTCTCCATTCCCTCGCAGCTGGCCTCCGGCGTCGTCGACCAGTTGCGCCAGTTCGGCGAGACGCGGCGCGGCTGGCTCGGCGTGCGCATCCAGCCGGTGACCGATGACATTGCCGAGAGCCTCGGCATGGCCACCGCCAAGGGCGCGCTGGTCGCCGGCGTCATCAAGGGCGGTCCTGTCGACAACGGCACCATCCAGGCCGGCGATGTCATCATCAAATTCGACGGCAAGGACATCCATGAAATGCGTGACCTGCCGCGCGTGGTCGCCGAAAGCCCGGTCGGCAAGGCGGTCGATGTGCTGATCGTGCGCAAGGGCGTCGAGCAGACCGTGAAGGTGACGCTCGGCCGGCTCGAGGATGGCGAAAAGCTCGCCAGCGGCGAGGACGGCAGCAACACCGACCAGGATAAGGGTGACAAGGCTCCGGCTGTCTCGACGGCTTCGGTGCTCGGCATGACCGTCGGGGAGCTGAACGACGAGACGCGCAAGAAGTTCAGCATTGCCGCCGACGTCTCCGGTGTCGTCATCACCGATGTCACCAAGGACTCGGCTGCCGCCGAACGCGGCATCCAGCCGGGCGAGGTGATCACCGAGATCGCACAGGAATCGGTCGCAACGCCCAAGGACGTCATGGACCGGATCGGCGCCTTGAAAGAGCAGGGGCGCAAGAACGCGCTGCTGATGCTGGCGTCGAAGACCGGTGAGCTCAGGTTCGTGACGATCCGGATGGACTGAGGTCCGGAAAGCCTAGCAATCGATTGATCTTCAATGAAAAGGGCGGCTAGCGAGCCGCCCTTTTTCGTGCCTGCCAGTCCTGGCGCGACAGCCTGTAGAGGACATGCCGTTTGAGATGAGGATGGCTGTCAGGGACCTCAGGATGGTCGAAATCGCTGGCCGGGTCCGCGCTCATGCCGAGGCGTTTCATGACGGCGGTGGAGCGATGGTTGTCGTAGACCGCGAAAGACACGATTTCGTCCAGGCCAAGCGTTTCGAAACCGTAGGCCAGCCAGGCCTCGGCCGCCTCGGTGACGTAGCCCTTGCCCCAGAATTCCGGAGCAAGACGCCAGCCGATCTCGATCGTGCCGGCAGATAGGACGTCAATATCTTCTGTTCCGGTTATTCCGACAAAGCCGATGCACTCCCCAGTGGCCGCAATCTCGACCGCGGCAAAGCCATGACCATCCTCATCGACCCAAGCACGGACTTCGTCCATCTTAGCGTCCGCCTGCGCGCGGTCGCGGCGGAAGGGAAAGAATTCCATGACCTGTTCGTCGGAATTGATCCGGTGGAACAGTTCGCGATCGCGATCCTCCCAGTTGCGCAGGATCAGGCGCTCGGTACGCATTGGTTTCATTGCACAAACTCTTCTTGCCTGTAGCCCTGCACATAGAGCAATGCGGTCAGGTCGCCATGGTCGATGCGAACCTTTGCCTGTGCCGCCACGGTCGGCTTGGCATGGAGGGCGACGCCGGTGCCGGCCAGCCGGATCATGTCGAGATCATTGGCGCCGTCGCCGACGGCAATGGCGTCAGTCGGCGTCAGGCCGAGGCGTGTCGAAATCTCGATCAGCGCATCGGCCTTGGCGGCGCGGCCGAGTATCGGTTCGCCGACCAGCCCGGTGAAGCGGCCGTCCTGTTCGAGCAGGCGATTGGCGCGGTTCTCCTGGAAGCCAAGCATGGCAGCAATGCGCGTCGTGAACACCTCGAACCCCCCAGACACCAGCGCCGTCCAGGCGCCATTGGCCCGCATGGTCCGCACCAGCACGCTGCCGCCCGCGGCCAGCGTCAGGCGATTGGCGACGATGCGGTCGACCACGGCGGCGTCGAGGCCCCTCAACAACGCCACCCGCTCGCGCAAGGCCGGTTCAAACGCGATCTCGCCGTTCATCGATCGCGCGGTGATGGCCGCAACATGATCCTTGACGCCGATCTCGTCGGCCAACTCGTCGATGCATTCCTGGTCGATCATGGTCGAATCCATGTCGGCTATGAGGATCTTCTTGCGGCGGGTTTCCGCCTGCTGGACGATCACGTCGACCGGTTCAGTAGCGAGTGCGGTGCGCAAGGCGGCACTCGTCTCGGCGGCGTCAGCCTCCTGCGGCAAGGCAAGATCGCAGGCAATCCCGTCGGCAAGCCAGACAACAGCGCTTGCGCCGACCGACCGTGACGCCATATTCGCAAGCGAAAACGACAAAGCGCGATCGGCGGGACGGGAAACAAGCGTGGCGATAAGCGGCATGGAGCATTCCGGCGGACGGGCGGGCGAGGCCCGCGTGAAGAACACGATCCTGATAGCCGGGCCGACCGCCAGCGGCAAGTCGGGGTTGGCGCTCGAACTGGCCGAGCGCAAGGGCGCCGTCATCGTCAACACCGATTCCATGCAGGGCTATTCGGTGCTCGACGTGCTGACCGCCCGGCCGGGGGCGGCCGACCTTGCCCGCGCGCCGCATTTTCTCTACGGCCATGTCCACCCGGCCACAGCCTATTCCACCGGTGCCTGGCTGCGCGACGTGATGAAGCTGATCGACGACGGTGCGCTCTCCGGGCGACCTGATGGCACGTCCTTCGAACGGCCTGTTATTTTTGTCGGTGGCACCGG
This sequence comes from Mesorhizobium kowhaii, assembly GCF_003253745.1. Lineage (GTDB taxonomy): Bacteria > Pseudomonadota > Alphaproteobacteria > Rhizobiales > Rhizobiaceae > Mesorhizobium > Mesorhizobium kowhaii. The sequence goes on along the minus strand of NZ_MZXV01000062.1, from coordinate 436,730 downwards.
GCTCTACTTCCGCGCGCTTGCCGAGGGCATTTCGGAAATGCCCGACATTCCGCAGCGGGTCCGTGACCGCTGGCGCTATGAGCTGAAGGAGCAGGGCGCCGTCAAGCTGCACAGCCTGCTGCTGCGCGAGGATTCGGCGTCAGCCATGATGCTGAAGCCGACCGACAGCCAGCGCATCGTGCGGGCACTGGAGGTGCTCGAAGCATCGGGCCGTTCGATCCGGGAATGGCAGGCGGAGCGCGGCCGACCGGTCATCGACAGGCAGAGCGCGCGTTTCTTCGTGATCGAACCGGACCGGGCGGCACTGGTCGACCGCATCGAAAAACGGTTCGACCAGATGCTGGACAAGGGAGCGCTGGACGAGGTCAAGCGACTATCGGCGCTTGGCCTCGATCCCGAATTGCCGGCGATGAAAGCGATCGGCGTTCGCGAACTGCAGGCCGCAATGGCTGGGGAGATTGGCTTTCCGGAGGCGATCGAGCGCGCCAAGATCGCAACCAGGCAATATGCCAAGCGGCAAACGACCTGGTTCAGGCATCAATTGGGGCCGGAATGGCAAAGATTGCGCCCCGGTGATGATCTGGAAACCACGATCTGATCGCCTGTTTCCATTGCAACCTGAAAAGTTTATCTGCAAGGAAAGGTTCCCGTTGGGGTTGTCCAAATTAACCCTCCGTAAGCCCGCCCATGCCATAAGGTCACTGGGCACTTTTCCATCGGGGAGCAGATGCGTTTCCACAAGGCGGAATCAGCATTTTTCGTCTTTATCTTCGTGATCCTGGCCGCGGGCCTGGTGACGCTGCATGCCTATGGGCTGCTGCAATCCTTCGCCACCGAGCTGCATACGGCTTCGGGTATGGACAAGGTCATCTATCTCAACAAGCTGCTGTTCGCGACAGGCGTGCTTTTGGCCACGGCGCTGTTCTTCGGCATTTTCTTCATCTATCCGCTGATCCGCAAACAGGCGACGGAGGAAGGCAAACTGCGCGCCATGACGGTTTCGCTCAGCGCCCGCTCGGAGACGCTTGAGCACGCCGCCCTGACCGATGGCCTGACCGGCATGCAGAACCGGCGCTATTTCGACGATGCACTGAAGGAATATCTCGAGGAGTTCCGGCGCATCGAAAAGCCAGTCGGGCTGATGATCCTCGACCTCGACCATTTCAAGCAGGTCAACGACACCCATGGCCATGATGTCGGCGATGAGGTGCTCAAGGCGGTCGCGAGCTGCCTCAGGGACATGACACGCTATCACGACGTGGTGGCGCGATTGGGCGGCGAGGAGTTCGCCGTGGTCACGCCCAACATGGACACCGAACTGCTGGGCAAGTTTGCCGAGCGCATCCGCAAGGCGATCGCCAACATGTCGGTTCTGTCAGGCAATGTCCGCCTCAAGATCACCACCAGCGTCGGTCTGGCCGTCTGGGACCGCAAGGAAACGGCGGAGGAGTTCTATCGCCGCGCCGATCGCCAGCTCTATGAGGCGAAGAGGCAAGGCCGCAACCGCGTCTGCGCCTAAAATCCCATCATTGAATTCGTGAGGCTGGCCGTTTGATGCCGACTTCTGTGCTTCCGGTGCTCACGGACTAAAAGTCCGCTCCGCTCCGGTTCTCGACGTCGACACCAACCGACTCAGCCTGACGAATTCCCTGACGGGATTTATCCAAGCTGGCCAACGCTTTACGTGACTTCTCGGAACTGTCGGCAGTGATAGGTGACGCGCGCAGCGCTCAATCGTTTTGCGGGCGCAGGCCGAAGGTCGCGGGCTTGAGGCCGTAGCGCATGTCGAAATCGTCATCCGATTGCACCCGGGTGGTGGCTGGCGGCTTGCGGTAGTCGGGATCGCCGGCCTGGCGGCCTGAATCGACGACTTCGGCGAAGGCCATCGCCTGCTGTGTCGGTTTCGGCACGTTGCGCAGCCGCTCGACGATCGCCACCAAGTCGATATCGTCGCCTGACTCCGATGACGCGGCCTCTTCGCGCTTGGCTGTGCCGGGGAGCAATTCCGAGGACAGTTTTTCGAACTTCAGCCGCATCGTCGTCGCCACGCCTTCGCCGAAGGCAATGGCTTCGCGCTGACCCATGGACGACAGGAAAGCCAGCGTCGAGGCCGAGGAGTCGGCAATCGCCGAGCGGATGATCGCCTGGTCCTGCTCATTGGCAAGTCGCATGGCGAAGAAGGTCGAGCATTGCGACAGGATGGTCGGGTCGAGCTCGCCCGGTCGCTGGGTGACGACGCCGAGATAGCAGCCATATTTGCGGCCTTCCTTGGCGATGCGCGACAGCGCGTGCCTTGTCGGCGCGAAGCCGAGACGCGGATCGGCCGGCATGTAGCGGTGCGCTTCTTCGCACAAAAGCAGAAGCTGCAGCTTGCCCTCGCTCCACAAAGCGAGGTCGAAGGCCAGGCGCGCCAGCACCGAACAGACGGAATTGACCACTTCGGACGGCATGCCGGCCATCTCGAAGCAGGTCACCGGGCGACCATGATGCGGCACGCGGAAGAGGTTGCCGATCGTCTCGTGGATGGTATCCTCGATCAGGCGCGAGTTGAACATGAAGCGGTAGCGTGGATCGGCCGCCGCCGATTCGACGCGCGTCTTCAGGGATTTCAGCGTCGGGCGATCGGTCTTGCTCTCGAGCATGCCCATACGCTCGTCGATCTGCTTGATGAGGTCGGCGATGCGGTAAGGCACCGGCGTATCGGCGGTCAGCGCATCGCTGCCGCGCCTGATGTAGCTGCCCGAATTCGGGTTGCGGTAAAGGTTCTTGGCGGCGGGGATGAGGTCGCGCAAGGCGTCGATCTCTTCCGGCACCGTCTCGCGGCCGCGGAACAGCACCTCGGCGAACTCTTCCAGCCTGAACATCCAGAACGGAAGGTCGAGCGTCTTGGAATCGACCCTGACGCAATATTCGGGCAGCGACGCGGCGAACTCGTTGTGCGGATCGAGGATCAGGATGCGCAGGTCCGGCCGCGCCGCGATCGACTTGCGCAGCAGCAACGAGACGGCGGTGGATTTGCCGACACCGGTGGTACCGACAATGGCGAAGTGACGCGCCAGCGTATCGTCGATGGCGATGTTGGCGGCGATCGTCTCGTCCTGCGAGAGTGTGCCGATAGTGATCGAATGACGCCCGGCCAGATCATAGACCGCCTGCAGGTCACGGGTGCGGATGCGATGGGCGATGGCGCCGATATGCGGATAGGTGGTGATGCCGCGATCGAAGATCGGCTTGGCGCCCGGCTCTGCTGCGTCGCGGACTTCGCCGATCAGTTCGATGCTGACCTCGATCGGGTTTTGGCCTTCATTACTCCAGGCGCGGTCCGACTTGCCGATCCCGTAGACCAGGCCGACGGTTCGCGTGGATCCGAGATTGATGGAAATCATCTTGCCGACCGTCCACAGGCCGGTCACCGCGCCGTCAACATCGTCCGCATAGGCGCTGATGGTGGCGCGCGCACCATCGCATTGCACGACATTGCCCAGAATGCGCCTGTCGTTCTGCTCTGCGGTGCGGCGCTCCTGCGATGTCGGTTCTCCAACGGAGGCTTCGCGTTCGACATACATGGACAGGCCAATCCCCATTTCCCCTGGAGCATCAACCCTACAGGAACGGGGTTAAGGCGGGGTGAGGTCGGATGGTGTAGAGAGGATTAAGCGACCCGTGAAAATTGTCGCGAGACGGCTCTTCTCCATCGCCAGAATTTCGCTATAATGGACGTATGGATGATATAGCGAACGATATTTCCTCGACCATCGGCAGAAGAATTCATGCCGAGAGGATCATGCGGGACTGGTCGCTGGCCGAGCTTGCGGAGCGGTCCGCGGTGTCGAAGGCGATGCTGAGCACGATAGAGCGTGGCAAGACCAGCCCGACGGCGGCGCTTCTGGTGCGCATCGCGGCGGCCTTCGGCATGACGCTGTCGACGCTCATCGCGCGCGCCGAATTGCAAGGCGGCGGGCTGCTGCGCGAAGCCGATCAACCGGTGTGGCGAGATCCCGATACCGGCTATGTCCGGCGGCATCTGTCGCCCGCCTCGGACATGCCGCTGGAACTGATCAGGGTCCAGTTGCCGGCGGACGCCAGGGTCAGTTTTCCCGCCGCGTCCTATGCCTTCATCAAGCAGCAGATATGGCTGATTTCGGGGCGACTCGACTTCGCCGAGGGCGATGTGGTGCACAGGCTCGAACCCGGCGATTGCCTGGCGCTCGGCGCACCGTCGGACTGCACCTTCCATGCCCTTGAGCCCGGTGCCGACTATCTCGTCGCGCTGGTCAGGGGTTGAGCTCATGGCCAGACGACCAAAGCGCTCCCACAATGGGGGGCCGCCTCTCGATGAGTACAAGGGGCCGCCATGGGGCAACGGCGATCCCTACATCTTCCTTGCCTGGCAGGCCGCTCATGCCAAGGCGTGGAAGGCACCAAGCCGCGAGGTCATGCTGCTGCGCATGGACAAGGCCGAGCGGCTGGGCCTGACCTATGAGGAATACACGCTCGAGATTCTGGAGCGCGGGCGGCATCTCAGGGAAGAAGACACCGAACGCATCGGCGCCATCAAGGCGGCACGAAAGCGCCGCCGCGTGCGCCATCTGGACTGACGGCGATGTGCTCGCATCAGCCGTGCCATCACAATCACGGGACATCACGCGCATGAACTCGATCGAGATCGGAACACTGACCCCGGCTGCTGAGACGCAGGACATGCTGGCCGAATTGCTGGTCGCAACGGTAGCGGCCGGTGGATCGGTCAGTTTCATGCATCCGCTGGCACCGGACGCGGCAAGCGCGTTCTGGCAGAAATCGCTGGCAGCGGCGGCAAGAGGGGAAAGGGCGGTGCTTGGAGCCTGGCACGGCGAGGTCCTGGTCGGTACTGTCACCCTGTTGCTCGACTGTCCGCCCAACCAGCCGCACCGGGCCGAGATCGCCAAGCTGATGACCCGCTTCGATTACCGGGGCAGGGGTGTGGGAACGCGCTTGATGCGGGTCGCCGAAAGCCTGGCCGTCGAGAAGGGCCGCACGCTGCTGGTTCTCGATACGGCGACGGAGGAGGGTGCTTCAGGCCTCTACGAGAAGCTCGGTTTCACGCTGGCGGGCGAGATACCGGACTATGCCCTGAAGCCGCATGGCGGGCTGACCGGTACGCTCATCTACTGGAAGCGTATCGAGCCAACCTCGTAACCAGTCACGCCGACCCTGAACCGGAGAGGCGCGACAGCAGCCACTGGCGGAAATCCTGCTCGGCGCTGGTCAGGCGCGCGGTCGACGCCTTGGTCAGGAAATGCCCCGAAGTGCTGGAGAGTTCGAAGGCGGAAAGCTGGACCAGGGTCTTACTGTCGAGCGCCGCATCGACCAAAGGCCGTGAGCCCAGCAGCACGCCGGCGCCGGCGCTCGCCGCTTCCATGGCGGCGACGAAACTGTCGAAGCGATGCGATCGCCTGGGGTGGCCGGCCAATCCTGAGGCCGCGAACCATTCCGCCCACATCTCGCGCGCGCCGGCAACCAGAAGCAGCGGCAGGGAGGTCCAGTCGGCGCCGCTCGCCAGGCCGGGGGCGGCCACCGGCACGAGCCGTTCGGCGGTCAGCCTGTCGGCTTCGCGTCCGGGAAAGGCCCCGTTGCCGAAACGGATGTCGAGCGCCGAGCCCGGCAGGTCGTAGTCGGTCGGTCGGTGGATCGTCACGAGGTCGAGCTGGATGCGCGGCAGCGCCTTGGCCAGATCGGGCAGTGCCGGAACGAGCATCAGCAAGGCAAAGGAGATCGGCGCTCGAATGGTCACGGTCTGGACGGCGCGCGGCTCGAACAGTTCCGCGGTGCTGCTGCCGATGGTGGCGAAAGCCGACTGGATGTGGGGCAGGTAAGCCGCACCTTCTGGCGCCAGCGCGACGCCACGCGCCAGCCTGGAGAATAGACGCGTCTTCAGCCGTTCCTCGAGAAGCCGGATGTGCTGGCTGACCGCCGCCTGGGTCAGGCCAAGCTCGGCTGCTGCGGCGGTGAAATTCGACAGCCGCGCCGCGGCCTCGAAACTGCGCAGCCAGTCTAGCGGCGGCAAGGGCGGGATTGTTCGAGCCATTAGTTTTTTAATGTCATTGGCCAAAAAAGGATAATTTGAATTATGCCTGTCGCGCGGTCAACATGCAATCGAAACCCACGGGCCGGGCCGTGGGAACAAAACGAACAGGAACGGATCTCCATGCTTACCCACGCGCTGATCGGCGACGAAGGCGGAACAATCGAACTTGGCTGGAAGGACGGGACGCGCACCCGCTTTCACGCTATGTGGCTGCGCGACAATGCGTTGGACGACAAGACGCGCAGCGCCGGCAATGGCCAGCGGCTCATCACCATCCTCGACATACCCGCCGAGACCAAGATCGGCGCGGCGTCGATCAAGGGCGACGCCCTTGAGGTCAGCTTCGTGCCGGAAGGGAAGACGGTGAGCTTTCCCGCAGCTTGGCTGAGCGCCAATGCCTATGATCGCGCCGCAGCCCGCCAAGCTGGCTGGACAGGCGAGGACATTGTTCGGTGGACCAAGGCGACGATGCAGAATTCTGTGCCGCGCGCCGGTTACCCTGCTGCCAGCCGCGATCGCGCGGTGTTGCGGCAATGGCTGTTGGCGGTGAAAGCCTATGGCTTCGCGGTGATGGACGATCTGCCGACCGAATCCGGGGCGCTCTGCAAAGTGTCCGATCTGTTCGGCTATATCAGGGAGACCAATTACGGGCGCTGGTTCGAAGTGCGGGCCGAGGTCAATCCCAGCAATCTCGCCTACACCAATCTCGGCCTCCAGGCGCACACCGACAATCCCTATCGCGATCCGGTGCCGACGCTGCAAATCCTGTCCTGCATCGAAAATACGGTGGAGGGTGGCGAGTCCAGCGTTGTCGACGGGTTTGCCGTCGCGGCCGCCTTGCAAGCTGAGAACCCCGAAGGCTTCCGGCTTTTGAGTTCATGCCCGGCGCGTTTCGAATATGCCGGCTCGTCGGGCGTGCGGCTGCAGGCGAAGCGTCCGATGATCGAGCTCGGGCCCGATGGCGAACTGATCTGCATCCGCTTCAACAACCGCTCGCTGGCGCCGACAGTCGACGTGCCGTTCGCCGACATGGAGGCGTACTATGCCGCCTACCGCCGGTTTGCCGAGCTGATCGAGGATACATCCTTCGAAGTGACCTTCAAGCTCGAAGCCGGGCAGGCGTTCATTGTCGACAACACGCGCGTCATGCATGCGCGCAAGGCGTTTTCCGGCACCGGCAAGCGTTGGCTGCAGGGCTGCTACGCCGACAAGGACGGCCTACGGTCGACGCTCGCGGCGATCGAACACGGTTTCAAGGAGGCGGCGGAATGAGCGGTCGGGACCTGAACACGGATAACATCGTCGAGTTCATCGCCGATATTTTTGAGCGCCGGGGCGCGGAATCCTATCTCGGCGAGCCCGTCACCATGTCGGAGCATATGCTGCAGGGCGCGTGGTTCGCGGAGCAGGACGGCGCGCCGGACGAGCTGGTGGCGGCGGCCCTGCTGCACGACATCGGCCACTACACCAGCGAGTTCGGCACCTATTCGCCCGAGGATGTCGAGGACAAGCATCATGACGAAGCTGGTGGCGAGGTGCTGGCGCCGTTCTTTCCGCCGGTCATCGTCGAATGCGTCAGGCTGCATGTTTCGGCCAAGCGCTACCTCTGCGCCACCGACCCGAGCTATTTCGGCAAGCTTTCGCAGGCCTCGGTGCATACGCTGTCGCTTCAAGGCGGGCCGATGAGCGCCGATGAGGTGGCCGAGTTCCGCAAGAATCCCTTCCACGAGGAGGCGGTTCGGGTCCGCATCTGGGACGAGAGCGGCAAGATCGCCAACATGAAGACACGGACGTTCCGCGATTACGTGCCGCTGCTGCAGCGGGTCGTTCGCGACTTTCGCGATCGCGCCTGACGGCGCCTACCGGGAGGCACAGATGTGTTTCTGTTTCGACGGGCAAGGTGCGGTGACCCCACATAAGTCCGACAACTGTAGGGAGCGCGGGCATACAGCAGGCGCTCCTGCAGCGTCGCTGAGCGCCTCTCCCGGCGAGCCACGTCGTCTCGATGCGGCCAGCAAGCCCGAACGGGTCGAAGCTTTGCCCATTCGCAATTGACAACGATATGGGCTGGAGGTGCGGCATCAGCCGCACCTCGCTTGGTGCCTTAATTGACTATCCCTTGTGGTGGACTTTTTGCAGCCCGTAGACTGGCGTCGGCAGTCCCGCCTGTCTGGCCTTCAGTTGCAGCGACAGGAACTGCGAATAGTGGCGTGACTGGTGCAGATTGCCGCCATGGAACCACAGCGCCTCCTGCTGCGTCGGTTTCCACATGTTGCGCAATTCGCCCTCCCATGGACCGGGGTCCTTGGTGGTGTTCGAGCCGAGGCCCCAGCATTTTCCAACCTTGTCGGCGACGTCCCTGGAGATCAGGTCGGCCGCCCAGCCATTCATCGAGCCGTAGCCGGTGGCATAGACGATGACATCGGCGGGTAATTCCGACCCGTCGCTGAGCAGCACCGAATGCTCCTTGATCTCGGTCACGTCGACACCGCTTTTCAGCTTGATCGAGCCATCAATGATCAGATCGGAAGCGCCGACGTCAATGTAGTAGCCCGAACCACGCCGCAGATACTTCATGAACAGGCCTGAATCGTCATCGCCCCAGTCGAGCATGAAGCCGGCCTTCTCCAGACCCGTGTAGAATTTTGCATCGCGCTTCTTCATCTCGGCGTAAGCCGGGATCTGAAATTCGTGCAGGATCTTGTAGGGCAGGGAGGCAAAGACGAGATCGGCCTTGGCTGTGGTCATGCCGTTCTGAACCGCCTGCTCCGAATAGAGGGACCCCAACCCGATTTCCATCAACGTGTCGGACTTGACGATGTGCGTGGTCGAGCGCTGCACCATGGTGACGTCGACGCCTGCTTCCCAAAGTGCGGCGGCTATGTCGTGGGCGGAATTGTTCGAGCCGACGACAACAGCTATCTTGCCGGCATAGGCATCGGGGCCGGGATGCTTCGAGGAGTGATGCTGATCGCCCTTGAAGGTTTCCATGCCTTTGAATTTCGGCACATTGGCCTTGCCGGATTGTCCCGTGGCCAGAACCAGTTGCTTCGGCTTCAGCGTGATGTCCTTGCCGTCGCGGTGGACGACCACGGTCCATTCCTTCGTCTTGTCGTCATAGGAGGCGCTCCTGGCCTCGGTCGAGGACCAGTAATTCAGCTCCATCACCTTGGTGTACATTTCCAGCCAGTCGCCGATCTTGTCCTTGGGCGAGAAGACCGGCCAGTTCTTCGGGAAATCGACATAGGGCAGATGGTCGTACCAGACCGGATCATGCAGGCAGAGTGACTTGTAGCGCTTGCGCCAGCTGTCGCCGGCCCGTTCGTTCTTCTCGATGATGATCGTGGGAACGCCGAGCTGCCGCAGCCGCGCGCCGAGCGCGATGCCGCCCTGGCCGCCGCCGATAATGACCGTATAAGGCTGCGTCTTGAAGCCGAGTTCGGCGGCTTCCTTCTCGCGTTCTTCCTTCCATGTCGGGCGGTTCTTGCCCGAGCCATGTTTGGCGCCCATCGGTCGCGCGAAACCCGCCGGCTCCTCGTGACCCTTCAGCTCGACCATTGTGGTCAGCAGCGTCCAGATCTTGCCGTCCTTCAGCCTGACATGGCCGAAGCCACGCGCCACCTCTGTCTCAAAACTGATCCAGCCGTCGATCAGCCCGCCGCTCTCGGTCGCGTCCTCACCCTTGGCGATGGCAAAGTGGGAGGGCTTGGTCTTCGACAACTGGCTTTTCAGCATGTCGCGGACCTGGTCGCGACCCTCCATGGTCTTGATGTTCCAGGTGAAGGTGACGAGGTCGCGCCAGTAACAGTCCTCCTGAAAGGAATCGACCGCCTTCTCGATGTCATTGGCGGCCAGGGCGGCGCCGAATTGGTCGAGCAGGTCGGACAGTTTCTTGTTTGGGGCCTTGTCGAGCATCAGCTTTCCTCCCGTGAAATCCAGATCGTCATGGTGGCTCCGCCGGACGTGCCGGCCGGACGATGAAGTATCGGCAGAGATGACGGCCTTCGTCACGCCCCACCATAGTTTCCAGTGGTTTCAATGGTTTGTCCGGGAATTGAGGTCACCAGGCCGGTTTCGGAACGTCCTGACGGAGGGCGTTGGGACAATGCCGCGCCGGTGCTGCGCCGGTCGCGCAAACGTGATGGTCATATGCCGCAATGCGGCCACGGAGGCTAAGGACAACCGATCGGTGAGAAGGCCGGGAAGCGGTGGCGGGCAAAAGGGCGGTTCCCCAGGGATTTTCTCGATGCGGAACTCTGGAGCCCGTGATGCCCGTTAAACAAGCGTTTTCACGTCACTGTGTCGGCCGGCGCGGACGCGCCGCGGCAATGGCTCTGGTCATGGCCCTGAGCGCGACCTTGACCAGCCCGCTGGTGTTGCCGGGAATCCAGGCCGCGCATGCGGCGGAGATTTCCGTGACCATCCGCGAGAGGCTTTCAACCTATGGCGGATGGCGGACCTCCAACCGCTTCGGCGAGGTCTGGGTTCCGACGGTCCGTGCCGAGTGGCGGCCCTACACCGAAGGCCGATGGGTCTGGACCGACGACGGCTGGTACTGGGAATCCGCCGAGCCGTTCGGCGATGTCGTCTACCACTACGGCCGCTGGGCCTATGATCCCGATTTCGGCTGGGTGTGGATCGCCGGGGACCAATGGGCGCCAGCCTGGGTGGTCTGGCGCCAGGGTGGCGACGATGTCGGCTGGGCGCCGGCGCCGCCCGATGTCGACGTCGCCTTCGACGATGCCTGGTGGTGTTTCGTGCCGGTAGCGGCGATCGGCGCGGTCGATCTGGTCAGGGTGGTGCGGCCTGCCACTGAGAATGTCGTCATCGTGCGCAACACGACGATCATCAACCAGACGGTGGTGGTCAACAATGCGCCGCATGTGCGGCTCGGCAACCAGGTCGTCGCGATCAATGCCGGACCCAGGCTGCAACAGTTCCCCAAGCCCGTGATAGCCTCGATCAAGGCGGCAAAATTGGCTCCGCCTCGCAAAGGTGTGATCGCCACTGCGCGGCTCGATACGTCGAGGGGCGCGGAGATCAAGAAGCTGGCCGGCAATGGAGCGCCGAACGTGACGGCGGCCAATGCGAGCGGATCGACCGTTTCGGGCCATGGTCCGAAGGCGCTGACCGGCAACAAGGCGATTTCCCCGGGTGCTGTGACAGCGGGTAATCCTGCTGTTGTGAAGCCAGGTGTACGCAAGCGGATGGTCGCCAGCAACGGCGTGAAGGCCGATACACTCAAGGTCCATGCCAACAAGACCGCAGGCGACGGGCATGTCGTCGTAAAGTCGTCGCCCAACTCCGTTCCGCCCAAGTCGATTTCCGGGCAGCGTCTCGCGCGCGGGGGCGGGCCGCAAAAGCCGCATCAGCAGGCGCTGGCAATGCGCATGTCCCAGCACAATGGTCCGGCGAAAGTCGCGCCTCACCACCCGCCGGCAAAGATGCAGGCCAGGAAGGTGTCAAAATGTGATCCGCACGTTTCCCGCTGCAAGGCGCCGGGCTGACCACCAGAGTCGCGCCGGCATGCTCCGTGTCGGCGCGATTTTTCCCGTTGACAGGCTGCCTTTCCCGCCCTTAGTGTCCGCCACCATGAAAACGGCACTCATTCTCGTAGGAAAGCGCGTGGGCAAGGCGGTGTAACCGCCGGGCGAAAACCTCCCATGCGCAACACACAGGCTCCCTCGGGGGCCTTTTTTATTGCCTGAAACACGACTAAACGACCAGCAATCGCCAGATGGCGGACAGTACGGGACCAGACCGATGAGCAACGGACAGAGTGAGCGGCGCGAAATGACGGGCGCCGAAATGGTGGTGCAGGCGCTGAAGGACAATGGCGTCAAGCATGTCTTCGGCTATCCGGGCGGCGCGGTTCTCCCGATCTACGACGAAATCTTCCAGCAGGACGAGGTCGAGCACATTCTGGTGCGCCACGAGCAGGGCGCCGGCCATGCGGCCGAAGGCTATGCGCGCTCGACCGGCAAGGCCGGTGTCATGCTGGTGACCTCGGGACCTGGCGCCACCAATGCGGTGACGCCGCTGCAGGACGCGCTGATGGATTCGATCCCGCTGGTCTGCCTGACCGGGCAGGTGCCGACCTCGCTGATCGGCTCCGACGCTTTCCAGGAGTGCGACACGGTCGGCATCACGCGCCCCTGCACCAAGCACAACTGGCTGGTGAAGGACGTCAACGAGCTCGCCGCGACCATTCATGAGGCCTTTCATGTCGCGACCACCGGCCGCCCCGGTCCGGTCGTGGTCGACATTCCGAAGGATGTGCAGTTCGCCAGGGGTTTTTACGTCTCGCCGCAGATCGCGCCGCGCACCAGCTACCAGCCCAAGGTCCAGGGCGACCTGGAAAAGATCAAGGCGGCGGTCGAACTGATGGCCAGTGCCAAGAAGCCGATCATCTATAGCGGCGGTGGCGTGATCAATTCGGGTCCGGAAGCAAGCCATTTGCTGCGCGAACTGGTCGATCTCACCGGTTTCCCGATCACCTCGACGCTGATGGGGCTCGGCGCCTATCCGGCATCGGGCAAGAACTGGATGGGCATGCTGGGCATGCACGGCACTTATGAAGCCAACATGGCCATGCATGATTGCGACGTGATGATCTGCATCGGCGCGCGTTTCGACGACCGCATCACCGGGCGGCTGACCGCGTTCTCGCCGAACTCGAAGAAGATCCACATCGACATCGATCCGTCGTCGATCAACAAGAACGTTCACACCGAAGTGCCGATCATTGGCGATGTCGGCCGGGTGCTGGAGGATATGGTGCGGCTGTGGCGGGCGACCGCCAAGACCGACAAGAAGGCGCTCTACCCCTGGTGGGAGCAGATCGCCAAATGGCGTGCGCGCGATTCACTGGCCTTCAAGATGAACAACGACGTGATCATGCCGCAATATGCCATCCAGCGGCTCTACGAACTGACCAAGGGCATGGACACCTACATCACCACCGAGGTCGGCCAGCACCAGATGTGGGCGGCGCAGCACTATCATTTCGAGAAGCCGAACCGCTGGATGACGTCAGGCGGGCTGGGTACGATGGGTTATGGCCTGCCGGCAGCCCTCGGCGTGCAGATCGCGCATCCCGACGCGCTGGTCATCGACATCGCCGGCGACGCCTCGGTGCAGATGACGATGCAGGAGATGAGCGCTGCCGTGCAGCACGACGCGCCGATCAAGATCTTCATCCTCAACAACCAGTATATGGGCATGGTGCGGCAGTGGCAGCAGCTGCTGCACGGAAACCGGCTGTCGCATTCCTACACCGAGGCGATGCCGGACTTCGTCAAGCTGGCCGAGGCCTATGGCGGCCACGGCATACGCTGCGAGAAGCCGGACGAGCTGGACGACGCGATCAAGGAGATGATCTCGGTCAGGAAGCCGGTGCTGTTCGATTGCCGCGTGGCGACCCTTGCCAACTGCTTCCCGATGATCCCGTCGGGCAAGGCGCATAACGAGATGCTGCTGCCGGACGAGGCGACCGACGAGGCGGTGGCCAACGCCATCGACGCCAAGGGCAGGGAACTGGTGTAGTCCGCCTGGTCGAGGCAGGGCTGTCGCAAGAAGCCGTGCGAAAACAGATGGTTAGTTAAAAGTTTGAAATCGAGATTCATGTCATGAACGCACAGCTACAACCGACCGGCTCCGCCTACTTCATCGCCAAGGAAACGGAAAAGCCGGAGAACCACACGCTTTCCGTGCTGGTCGACAACGAACCGGGCGTGCTTGCCCGTGTCATCGGCCTGTTCTCCGGGCGCGGCTACAACATCGAGAGCCTGACGGTTTCCGAGACCGAACACGAGAAGCACCTGTCGCGCATCACCATCGTGACGCGCGGCACGCCGCATGTGCTGGAGCAGATCAAGCACCAGCTCGAGCGCATCGTGCCGGTCCACCGCGTGGTCGACCTGACCGTGCGTTCGCGTGAATCCGGCCAGGAGCGGCCGCTGGAGCGGGAGCTGGCGCTGGTCAAGGTGGCCGGCACCGGCGAGGCCCGCGTCGAGGCACTGCGACTGGCCGACGCGTTCCGCGCCAGCGTCATCGACGCCAACACCGAGCATTTCATCTTCGAGATCACCGGCAAGGGTACCAAGATCGACCAGTTCATCGCCATCATGAAGCCGCTCGGCCTGGTCGAAATCTGCCGCACCGGCGTGGCGGCTTTGAACCGCGGCCCGCAGGCGATGTAGGACTTCGGCGCTTTGCGCTTCCGAAGAGTTAGGCTTCTGGTCCCGCTACGCGCCAGCCGTGGCCTTTGCGTCTCCTGATATAACAAGACAATAGTGCTGACTTATCTGTGCATGTCGCCGACCCAAAACCGTTGGGCACCGAACGACATGCATTCGGGAGGATATCATGTCGTTTGACGCGTTCCTTGCCCTGCTCGTCTACGCCTTGGTGACGTCGATCACGCCGGGGCCGAACAATCTCATGCTTCTGGCATCGGGGGTGAATTTCGGCATCGTCAGAACGGTTCCGCACATGCTTGGCATCAGCATCGGTTTCCTGGTGCTGCTGGTGGCCGTGGGGCTTGGCCTTGGTGCGGTGCTGACAGCGTTTCCGGTGCTGCATACGGGATTGAAGATCGCCGGTGGCGCCTATCTGCTGTATCTCGCGTGGAAGATCGCCATGTCGCGCACGTTGACCGCCAAGGGCGAGACGAAGCGGCAGCCGATGCGCTTCATCGATGCTGCGGCTTTCCAGTGGGTCAATCCCAAGGCATGGGTGATGGCGATCACCGCCATGGCCGTCTACACCAATCCGGAGCATCCGTTCCTATCGGTGGTGTTGATCTCGGTAGCCTTCACCGTCGTCAATTTGCCGAGCGTCTCGGTGTGGGCGGGTTTCGGCACCGCGCTGCGCGGTTTCCTGTCGGACCCGGTGCGCCTGAAATGGTTCAACATCGCCATGGGCGTGCTGCTGGCGGCGACGTTGTGGCCGATGCTCCGCTAGGTGTCGACATTCAGGTGATGCCGGCCTGACCTGAAATCCGACCCACCTTAGTCGGCTGCACATCCATTGTGCAGTGCACATTAAATCTTCGTAATGCCGTGTTTTGGCCCTTTTCCGACAAAGGCGTGTCCTATCTATTCGGCGAAACTGCGGCAACGGCCGTGATTTGCGTTAGAATATGACCATCGGACCACGGCGTGTCGGATGGAGAGGGCCTTTTGACCATGCGTGGAAAAGTCGTTCTTTCGTTGCTAGCCGTCGCTTGCCTGGGCGGGGCTGCCTGGCTTTATCTTTCGCCTGACGCGCTGGGCAAGGTTGAACAGATCACCGGCCAAAAGCAGGTTGCCGCTGCGGACCAACCGGCTGCGGCCTCGGCCTCGGCTTCGGACAAGAAGGGTGCCAGCGCGGCGCGCTCCGCATCCATCCTCTCGGCCGTCGCTTCGTCCGCCGATTTCCCGATCCGGCGCTATGCGATCGGTTTCGTCTCCTCTCCGGCCGTCGTCAGCATCAATGCACGGGTATCCAGCCAGATCGTATCGATCGACGTCAAGGACGGGCAGATGGTGAAGACCGGCGACGTTCTGTTTTCGCTGGACGACCGCGCGTTGAAGGCGCAGCTCGCCAAGGACCAGGCGACGCTGGCCAAGGACCAGGCGATGCTCGCCAGCTCGAATTCCGATCTCCAGCGCGCCAAGGACCTCGTCGCCAAGCAGGCCGGCACGCAGCAGACCTATGATCAGGCGGTGGCGGCGCAAAAGGCGGCGGCAGCGACCGTCGATGCCGACAAGGCGACAATCGACGCCGACAACGTCCAGCTTGGCTTTGCCACGATCACGGCGCCGATTTCCGGCCGGCTTGGTGCCGTCAGTGTCGCGGTCGGCGACCTCGTCACCACCAGCAGTGGCAACAACAGCAGCACGGCGACCCCGCTGGTGACCATCACCCAGATCGACCCGTTGCAGGTGAACTTCAATCTACCGGAAAGTAACCTGGCGCTTCTGCATAAGGCGCTTGCCGCGCCGCAGCAGGGTGCCGTGACGCTGACCAAGGACGGCGATCCGACGCCGATCGGCAAGGGTACGCTCGATTTCGTCGATTCCAGCGTCGACACCGCTTCCGGTACGATCGCGACGCGGGCGAGCGTGCCGAATGCCGATCTGTCGCTATGGCCGGGCCAGTATGTGAATGTCGTGCTCGACGCCGGCATCATGCCGCAGATGACATCCGTTCCCACGGTCGCGGTGCAGCCCAGCCAGAAGGGGCCGTTCGTCTATGTGGTCAAGCCCGACAACACGGTCGAAATGCGGCCGGTGCAGGTGGCGCTGACCGAAGGCGAAAACAGCGCCATCAGCCAGGGGCTGAAAAGCGGCGAGCGTGTCGTCGTCGAGGGCCAGACAAGGCTGAAGAATGGCGCCGCAGTGCACGAAGGAAAGACCCCGGCCGATGGCGGCGGTCAAGCCGCTCCCAAGGTGGCTGAGGCCACCACTACCGGCGAGGCCGCCAAATGATTTCCGAATTCTGCATCCGCAGGCCGGTCGCCACGCTTCTCATGTCGTTCGCCCTCGTGTTGGGTGGACTGTTCGCCTACAAGTTCCTGCCGGTGGCGGCACTCCCCAGCGCCGAATTCCCGGTGGTCAACGTGTCGGCCCAGTTGCCCGGCGCTTCGCCGGAAACCATGGCCACATCGGTAGCGACGCCACTGATCAAGCAGTTCGCCACCATCGCCGGCATCGATTCGATCTCGACCACGAACTCGCTCGGTTCGACCTCGATCGCCATCCAGTTCGTGCTCAACCGGGATATCGACGCGGCCGCGGCCGACGTCCAGGCCGCGATCGCGCGCACGCAGAAATCACTGCCGCCGCAGATGACGTCGCCACCGAGCTACCGCAAGGTCAATCCCGCCGATGCGCCGATCCTGCTGATGTCGCTGGTCAGCGACACGGTTCCGTTGACCGACCTTGACGCTTTCGCGGAAAACGTCATCTCGCCTTCGCTGTCGACCATCGATGGGGTGGCGCAGGTCTCGATCTTCGGACAGCAGAAATATGCCGTGCGCATCCAGATCGATCCGACCGCGCTCGCGGCGCGCGGCATCTCGATCGATCAGCTGCAGGCGGCGATCGCGTCTGCGAACAGCAACACGCCGCTCGGCGTGCTCCAGAATGACAAGCAGCAGCTCACTATCACCGCCAACACGCAACTCGACAACGCCGCCGGCTTTTCCAACCTCATCATCGCCACCAAAAACGGTCACCCGGTACGGCTGGGCGAGGTGACCCGCGTCGTCGATTCGGTGCAGACCACGACGACGGCGAGCTGGTATGACGGCACCCGCGCCATCATCATGGCCGTGCAGCGCCAGCCCGACGCCAACACGGTTGACGTCGTCGACAAGGTCAAGGCGATGCTGCCGTCCTTTCAGGACCAGATGCCGGCCGCCGCCTCGATCAAGCTGCTCAACGACCGTTCGACCTCGATCCGTCAGGCCGTCGATGACGTGCAGTACACGCTGCTGTTGACCATCGCGCTGGTGGTCATGGTGATCTTCGTGTTCCTGCGCCGGGTGACGGCGACCATCATTCCGGCCGTGGCGGTGCCGATCTCGCTGATTGCCACGCTTGGCGCGATGTTCCTGTTCGGCTTTTCCATCGACAACATATCGCTGATGGGCCTGACGCTTGCGGTCGGCCTTGTCGTCGACGATGCCATCGTGATGCTGGAAAACATCTTCCGCCATATGGAGGAGGATGGGCTATCGGCCTTCGATGCGTCGCTGAAGGGCGCGCGCGAAATCGGCTTCACCATCATCTCGATCTCGATTTCGCTGGTGGCCGTGTTTATCCCCGTGCTACTGATGGGCGGCGTCATCGGACGCATCTTCAACGAGTTCGCCGTCGTGGTGACGGTCGCCATCCTGGCGTCGATGTTCGTGTCGCTGACGCTGACACCGATGCTGTGCTCGCGTTTGCTGTCGGTCACGAAGGCCGATCGCGACAAGCATGGCCCTGGCCATAAGCAGGACCTCGTCACGCGCAGCTATGACCGGATCTTGAGCTTCTGCCTGCGGCACACCTTCCTGGTGTTCCTCGTCTTTGTCGGCACCGCAGCAGCGTCGGTGTGGCTGATCCAGGTCTCGCCGAAGGGTTTCTTCCCGCAGGAGGATATCGGCCAGATATCGGTGACGACCATCGCGCGCCAGGACATCTCGTTTGACGCCATGGTGAAGCTGCAAGGGCAGGTGGCCAATGTCTTCTCCCATTCGCCCTATGTCGACCATGTGGCGTGGTCGGCGGGCAGCGGTAACAATGCGCTCAACCAGGGGCAGCTCTTCGTCCAGCTCAAGGGGAAGGACCAGCGTCCCGATATCGAGAAGGTGCTTTCGGATCTAAGGCGACAACTGGCCGGCGTGGCGGGTATCGAGACCTACATGCAGCCGGTGCAGAACCTGCGGCTTGGCTCGCGCTCCTCCGCCAGCGCCTACCAGCTCGTGGTTCAGGGCCTCGATACCGGCCAGACCGATATCTGGGCGCAGAAGATGAATGACGCGATGGCGGCCGACCATGCGACCTTCGCCGATGTCACCAGCGACCTGCAGAACAATGCGCTGCAGGCGACGCTGGTGGTGGATCGCGATAAAGCCGCCCAGCTCGGCATCGATACCGACACGCTGCGCTCCGCCCTCTATGGCGGGTTCGGCACCGACCAGGTTTCGACAATCTTCGGTTCGGCCGACAGCTACGAAGTCATCACCGAACTCGATCCCAAGATCGAATGGTCGCCCGAGCGGATGCTCGCCATCCAGATGAGGACGGCGAGCGGCAGTCTGGTTCCGCTCGGCGCCTTCGCCCGGGTCGACCGCACGGCCGGCGCCTTGACGGTCAACCAGCTCGGCCAGCTTCCGGCCGTGACCATCTCCTACAATCTGCCGCAAGGCGTGGCGCTCGGCGACAGCGTGACCCGTATCAACGCGCTCAAAGAGCAGATCGGCATGCCGACGGCGATCTCGACGACCTTTGCCGGTACGGCCAAGACCTTCCAGGACTCGCTTGCCAATCAGGGCATGCTGATCGGCGGCGCGATCCTGACCATTTATATCGTGCTCGGCATTCTTTATGAGAGCTTCATCCACCCGCTCACCATTCTCACCGGCCTGCCATCGGCGGTGCTTGGCGCCGTCGTTGCGCTGCGCTTCGCAGGCATGGATCTGTCGGTGATCGCGGTGATCGGCATTCTGATGCTGATCGGCATCGTCAAGAAGAATGGCATAATGATGGTCGATGTCGCGCTCGAACTGCGACGAGAAGGCATGTCGGCCACCGAGTCTATCCACAAGGCCTGCCTGATGCGTTTCAGGCCGATTATGATGACGACGCTGGCGGCACTGATGGGCACATTCCCGATCGCGCTCGGCACGGGCGCCAGCGCCGAACTGCGCCAGCCGCTGGGTGTTGCCGTTGTCGGCGGTCTGCTGGCTTCGCAGGCGCTGACCCTGTTCGTCACGCCGGTGATCTATGTCTACATGGAGAATTTCTCGGGCTGGCTGGTCGGGCTCATGCCAAAGCGCAAGGGCGAGCAAATCTCGCAGGAGCCTGTGACGCAGCCGTCGCTGTTCGATGTCAATGAGGAGCAGCAACTCGAACAGCGAGCGGCGGCCGAATAGAAGTCGACGTCGCGAGAGGTCTGGCCCAAGCCGTCGTGCTTGCGGCGGCATGATCGGAAACGTATTTTGCGGTCATGTCACACGATCATGACCACGACAATGAGCTCGATCCTTTTGCCGCCCGCGTGCGCGCGCTGGAGACCATCCTTACCCGCAAGGGTCTGATTGATCCGGCCGCGATCGACGTCATCGTCGATACCTACGAAACCAGGATCGGCCCGCGCAACGGCGCCAGGGTGGTGGCCAAGGCCTGGGCCGACCCGGCATTCGCAGAGTGGCTGAAAAGCGATGCGACGGCGGCGATCGAATCGCTCAGCTACACCGGCCGCCAGGGCGAGCATATGCAGGCGGTCTTCAACACCGAGGAGACGCACAACCTCGTCGTCTGCACGCTGTGCTCCTGCTATCCGTGGTCGGTGCTCGGCCTGCCGCCGGTCTGGTACAAGGCGCCGCCCTACCGCTCGCGCGCGGTCATCGATCCGCGCGGTGTGCTGGAAGAGTTCGGGCTGACGCTGCCGGCGACCAAGAAGATCCGCGTCTGGGATTCGACCGCCGAGTTGCGCTATCTCGTCGTGCCGATGCGGCCCGAGGGCACCGAGGGCTGGAGCGAGGAGCGGCTGGCCGATCTGGTGAGCCGCGACGCGATGATCGGCACCGGGCTGGCGAGGCAGCCGGCATGAACGGGCCGCAGGACCTTGGTGGGCAGATGGGGTTCGGCCCTGTTGCCCCCGAAGTGGACGAGCCGTATTTCCATGCCGCCTGGGAAAGGCGGGCGCTCGGCGTGACCTTATGCGCTGGCGCCATGGGTGCCTGGAACATCGACGAGAGCCGGCACGCGCGGGAATCGCTGCATCCCGCCGATTATTATGCCTCCAGCTACTACGAGATCTGGATCAAGGCGCTGGAAGTGCTGCTCAAGCGCCATGGCTTCGTCACGGAGCGCGATCTCGAGGCAGGCACGGTGGTGGATCCGGCCGCTGTGCCGAAACGGGTGCTGAAGGCGGAAAACGTGCCTGATGTGCTGGCCAAGGGCGGTCCTTGCGACCGGCCGGTGGCGCAACCGGGGCGGTTCAAGGCCGGCGATCCGGTGCGGACCAAAAACTTCAACCCGACCGGCCATACGCGGCTGCCGCGCTATGCACGCGGCAAGCATGGAACGATCGAGGCCGTGCACAACGGCTTCGTGTTCCCTGACAGCAACGCGCATGGCCAGGGCGAAAACCCGCAATGGGTCTACACCGTGGTTTTCGAAGGGTCGGAAATCTGGGGCGAGGGGGCCGACCCGACGCTGAGCGTGTCGATCGATGCCTGGGAGAGCTATCTTGAGCCGGCGTGAGGCAAACGGACACGCCGCCGATTTGCCGCCGGGCGTCGATGCACCGGTCTTTGCCGAACCGTGGCAGGCCGAAGCGTTCGCCATGACGGTGGCGCTGCACGACAAGGGTCTGTTTTCGTGGAGCGAATGGGCGCAGGCGCTGTCGGCCGAGGTGAAGAAGCCAGGTGCCGCGGCTGACGGCCATGACTATTACGAACATTGGCTGGCGGCGCTGGAAAGTCTGCTTGCCTCAAAAGGGCTGGCCGCCAAGTCCGATGTCGATGCGATGGCTGAAGCCTGGGAGCGCGCCGCGCATGCTACCCCGCACGGCAAGCCGATCCTGCTGGAGAACGATCCCAGTCCGACCGAATAGGTCGTGGCGGAGCGGTATCTGTTCCCTTTACGTTCTCGTTCGCGCCTGATAGCCTGACCCGTCGGCGGCACTGAAGCGCCCCGACGCGTCGATGGTGGTGGCAGCTATCTTGTCTTTCCCTTGCGAATCCGGTCTCTCGCGCTGATGGAATTCTCTCCCCAACAGGACGAGGCGCTGCAAGCGGTTGCCCGCTGGCTGAAGACTGGAAAGCCGCAGCTGTTCCGGCTGTTCGGCTATGCCGGCACCGGCAAGACGACGCTGGCGCGCTATTTCGCCGAACATGTCGACGGCCAGGTGCAGTTCGCCGCCTTTACCGGCAAGGCCGCGCAGGTGCTGCGCTCCAAGGGCGCGGTCAATGCCCGCACCATCCATTCGCTGATCTATCGGCCGAAGGGCGAGGAATCGGTATCGGACGAGATCACGGGCAAGACCTCGATGTCGCCGACCTTTTCGCTCAACCGGCAGAGCCCGATCTCGCGGGCCAAACTGGTCGTCATCGACGAATGTTCAATGGTCGACGAGCAGCTTGGCCGCGACCTGATGAGTTTCGGCACGCCGATCCTGGTGCTCGGCGACCCCGGCCAGCTGCCGCCGATTTCGGGCGGCGGCTTCTTCACCGACCACGAGCCGGATTTCCTGCTTACCGAAATCCACCGCCAGGCGCGCGACAATCCGATCCTGCGGCTGGCGCTCGATGTGCGCGAGGGCCGCGAATTCATGCGCGGCGATTACGGCACGGCGCAGGTGATCGGCAAGGAAGACGTCACCCAGGAACTGGTGCTGAAGGCCGACCAGGTGCTGGTCGGCACCAACCGCACGCGGCGGCGCTACAATCAGCGGCTGCGCGAGCTCAAAGGCTTCAATGCCGACTATCCGCAGGCCGGCGACAAGCTGGTCTGCCTGCGCAACGATCCGGCAAAGGGCCTGCTCAACGGCTCGCTGTGGAAGGTGATGACCTCGTCGCGCGAGACGGTGAAGCCCGGCATCAACCTTTTGGTGTCGCCGGAAGAGGACGATCCGGATCGCGGCGTTGCCAAGATCAAGCTGCTCAAGGCGGCCTTCGAGGATCCGGATGCCGACATCCCCTGGCAGCAGAAGAAGCGCTTCGACGATTTCGATTATGGTTACGCGCTGACCGTGCACAAGGCACAGGGCTCGCAATGGAACGAGATCGTGCTGTTCGATGAAAGCTGGGCCTTCAAGGAAACCCGCCAGCGGTGGCTCTACACCGCCATCACGCGCGCGGCCGAGCGGCTGACGATCGTCAGGTAGCAAGCATCGCCCTTGCGTGGCTGTCGTGTTTCAACCACGACCCTGTTGCTTTTCGGTCGGCCGGGCTCCAAGCCATTGCCAGGCCGAGGCTTCGTCCTCGGTCTCGAAATGCCTGAATTCGATTGACAGCGAAGCCCGCAGGAGGTGTCGCGCGTCCGCTATCCAGTTCGGCTCGCCGATCGCCGCGCAACGGCCGACATGTTCCATTGCATGGGCGGTGCCCTGTTTCAGGGTTTCTTGCGCAATATTGGCCCAGTCGACGCCATCGTGGTCGACAAGGCGCACCAGCACGTCGATGCGAGGATGAAGGGCATAGGCTGCCTCCATCAACCCGAAAAGGTTTTCGCCATCGGCCGCGGAGACGTGCCCGACGACATCGATGGCGAGAAGGTCGTCACGGCTGGTCTCGATACGACGGATAGCCGGTACGGTGTCGAGAAAATTCATGGCGCTTCCTTTCCCGGACTCAATTCATCAGGCCTGGAACACCCGAAACCCCCTGTCTGTTCCCGCCAAAGGCATTATAGGTGGCGCGTCGAATGATTTCCGAGGCCGCCTCCATGCCTGCAAAACTCTCCGTCAATCTCAATGCCGTGGCCATGCTGCGCAACCGGCGTGACCTGCCGTGGCCGAGCGTGACCGGCATTGGCCGCATTGCGCTCGCAGCCGGGGCGCATGGGCTGACGGTGCATCCGCGCCCCGACGAGCGGCACACAAGACACTCCGATCTGCCTGAGATCCGGTCCCTGATCGACGACGAGTTTCCGCGCGCGGAATTCAACATCGAGGGCTATCCGACCGAGGATTTCCTGGTGCTTGTGGAAAAGCATCAGCCCGAACAGGTGACGCTGGTGCCGGACGATCCGGCGCAGGCGACGTCAGACCACGGCTGGAACTTTGCCGCCGAGGCAGCGTTCCTGACACCGATCGTCAAGCGTCTGAAGAAGGGGGGCTTCCGCGTGTCGCTGTTTTCGGACCCGGACCCCGATTGCGTGACGGCCGCGCGTGACACCGGCGCCGACCGCATAGAGCTCTATACGGGCCCGTATGGCAGTTATCATTCCGATCCCGCCAGAGCGGCCAAGGAGCTGGAAAGACTGGGAAAAACCGCCGACGCCGCGCTTGCCGCCGGCCTGCAGGTCAATGCCGGGCATGATCTGGTGGTCAGCAACCTGCCGGCACTGGCAAAGCGCATTCCCGCATTGGCCGAAGTGTCGATCGGACATGGGTTGACAGCCGACGCGTTGGAGTATGGCATGGCCGGGACGGTGGGACGATTTCTTAGGGCTTGCGGGTGGTAGCGATGGCAGCCTCGCAGGGCAAGCAAGGCAGCCATCACGCGACGGCACTTGATATTGCATCGCAGCAAGCGTAGAGCACCGCGCGCTTATCGGAGTGTCGCCCATGGCCCTTGCCAATGCTGGTAGTGAGGCAGAACCCGTCGAACAATCGAGCCATCCAGAAGTCGAACAGCACAGCACCAAGGTTCTGATGTTGGGCGCGCTCGGTGTTGTCTATGGGGATATCGGCACCAGCCCGATCTACGCCTTTCGCGAAGCGCTGGTGGCGTCATCGGGCGGCAATGTCGCCCAGCGCGGCGATATTCTCGGCGTTCTGTCGCTGATCATCTGGTCGCTGACGATCATCGTCACCATCAAATACATCATGTTCGTGCTGCGTGCCGACAACCGCGGCGAGGGCGGCGTGCTGTCGCTGATGGCGCTGGCGCGCGGCAGTTTCCCCAAGCGCTCGGCGCTGGTGCTTGGCATCGGCATCGTTGGGGCATCGCTTTTCTTCGGTGACGCCGTCATCACGCCGGCGATTTCGGTGCTGTCGGCGGTCGAGGGTATGAATGTCGTCACCCCCACCTTCCAGCCCTATGTCGTGCCGCTGACGCTGGTCATCCTTGCCATGGTGTTCGCGGTGCAGCGCTTTGGCACGGGCGGGGTGGGATTGGTGTTCGGTCCGGTGACCGCAGTATGGTTCCTGGCCATCGGCCTTTCCGGTCTCAACCACATCATCGCCGATCCGGAAATCCTGTGGGCGATCAGCCCGCACTACATCGTCGCCTTTCTCATCAATTCGCCCGACGTCGCTTTCGTCACCATCGGCGCCATCTTCCTCGCCGTCACCGGCGCGGAAGCGCTCTATGCCGATCTCGGTCATTTCGGCCGCAAGCCGATCGTGCTCGCCTGGCTGGCAATCGTGTTTCCTTGCCTGCTGCTCAACTATGCCGGACAGGGCGCCTTCGTGCTGGCAAAGAACGGCATCGTCGGCCATCCGTTCTTCGAGATGAACGAGGGCTGGACGCTGATCCCGATGGTCGTGCTGGCGACCGCCGCAACGGTCATCGCCAGCCAGGCGGTGATTTCCGGCGCCTTCTCGCTGACCAGGCAGGCGGTGCAGCTCAACATGCTGCCGCGCCTGGAAATCCTGCACACCTCGGAAAAACAGTCCGGCCAGATCTACATGCCGCGCGTCAACCTCTTGCTGGCGCTGGCGGTGATGCTGCTGGTCGTCGGCTTCGGCGAGTCCAGCAGGCTGGCGTCGGCCTATGGTATTTCGGTGACTGGCAACATGCTGGTGACCACGGTGCTGCTCTATGTCGTCATGACGCGCATCTGGAAATGGCAGCTGTGGCTGGCAGTCTCGCTGACGGCGCTGTTTGCCTTTATCGACGTCGGCTTCTTTGCCTCCAACATCGTCAAGGTGTTCGAGGGCGGCTGGGCATCGCTGGCCGTGGCCTTCACCATCGTGTTGGCCATGTGGACCTGGGTGCGCGGCAGCCGCTATCTGTTCGACAAGACCCGCCGCAACGAGATCCCGCTCGATTTCCTCGCCGGCAATTTGTTGAAGAAAAAGCCACAGCTGGTGTCCGGCACCGCGGTGTTCCTGACCAGCGATCCCTTGAGCGCGCCAACCGCGCTGATGCACAGCCTGAAGCACTACAAGGTGCTGCATGAGCAGAATGTCATCCTTTCCGTGGTGACGGCGCCGCAGCCGGTGGTGCCCGACAGCGACCGGGTCAAGATGGAGACGGTCAACGAACTGTTCATGCGGGTGACGCTGACCTTCGGCTATATGGAGCAGCCCAACATCCCGCGCGCGCTGGCGATCTGCCGCAAGCAGGGCTGGAAGTTCGACATCATGACGACCTCGTTCTTCCTGTCGCGACGTTCGCTCAAGGCTTCGCCCAATTCCGGCATGCCGGTGTGGCAGGACCGGTTGTTCATCGGCCTGGCGCGCACGGCGGCCGATGCGACCGAATATTTCCAGATCCCGACCGGCCGTGTGGTAGAGATCGGTACGCAGGTGGCGATCTGACGGTCTCTTGCCGATGAATGGCTGAGGAGGCGGGAATGAGCGGCGAATTGGTGCTTGTTACCGGCGGCTCCGGCTTCCTCGGCGCGCATTGTATTCTCGAACTGCTGAAGGCCGGCTACCGCGTGCGCACGACCGTGCGCTCAGCCAAGCGTGAAGCCGATGTGCTCGCCATGCTCAAGGCCGGCGGCGCCGAGCCGGGCGCCGCACTCTCGTTCGCCGTCGCCGATCTGATGGCCGATGCGGGCTGGCCGGATGCGGTCGCCGGTTGCGACTATGTGCTTCATGTCGCCTCGCCATTTCCGCCCGGCGTGCCGAAACATGAGGACGACCTGATCGTTCCGGCCCGCGAAGGCGCGCTCAGGGTGCTGCGCGCGGCCCGCGATGCGCGCGTCAAACGCGTCGTGCTGACCTCGTCCTTTGCGGCAATCGGCTATGGCAAGCCGCCGCCCGACGGCCGGCCGTTCACCGAGGAGAACTGGACCGATCCGACGGCCAAGGTCAGCGCCTATGTGAAGTCGAAGACCCTGGCGGAGCGTGCCGCCTGGGATTTTATTGCCGCGGAGGGTGGCGCACTGGAACTTGCGGTCGTCAATCCGGTCGGCATCTTCGGACCGGTTCTTGGGTCCGACCATTCGACCTCCACCGAATTTGTCCAGCGCATGTTGAACGGTGCCATGCCGGGGCTGCCGCGCCTGTCGTTTGGCGTCGTCGACGCGCGTGACGTGGCGGACCTGCATGTGCGCGCCATGACCAATCCTGCCGCCAGGGGGAAGCGATTTCTGGCGGTTGCCGGCGATTTCATGACCGTGCGGGAGATCGCGCAGACTTTGAAAATGCGGCTTGGTGATGCCGGGGCGCGCGTCTCGACGCGGGAGCTTCCCGATTGGCTGGTGCGGATCGTGGGCCTGTTCAACCCGGAAGCCGCACAGCTCGTGCCGGAACTGGGCAAGGTCAAGAATGCGACCAAAGCGAAGGCCGTGCGCCTGCTCGGCTGGGCACCGCGATCACGCGAAGACGCGCTGGTTGCGACGGGCGAAAGCCTGATCCGGCTTGGGCTGCTCAAGAAGGCGAAGTAGCGCGGCGGAAAATCGAGATACGACTTCCCGCCGCACGGATTTCAACCAGCCAGAGCGGCCTTGTTGATCTCCAGGAACTGCCTCAGCGTTTTTGACTTTCGGCCGGAAAGCGTCTCGACCGCGTCCGTCACCATGGCGATGCGGCCGGCGCGCGTGTTGGCGTCGAAGGACACGATGATGCGGGCGAAGTCTTCAGGAATGCCGGCCGCCTTCACCCCTTCGGTCAGGGCTTCATCTGAAACCTGCACGACATCGAGCGGCTTGCCGGTGACCTCGCTTACCAGGGCGGCAACCTCGGCCGTGGTGTAGGCATGCGGGCCGGTCAACGTGTAGGTCATGCTTTCGTTCGAAACAGCAGCGAGGCCGCCGGCGATCGCCGCCGCCATGTCATCGCGCGCACCATGGGCGATGCGGCCTTCGCCGGCGGACGTGTACCAGTGTCCAGAGGCGATGGCCTGCGGCAGTGGCATGAACAGGTTCTCTTGGTACCAGCCATTGCGGAAAATGGTGTAGGCGATGCCACTTGCCTTGATCGCCTGCTCGGTGCCGTAATGATCATTGGCAAACAGCATCGGCGAAACCGGCTCGGGGTTGGGCATCGAGGTATAGAGAAGATGGCCGACGGCGGCCTTCTTCGCTGCGGCCACCGCCGTCTCATGCTGTTTCAGGCGCCGACCGTCCTTCAGGTCCATTTCGCTGGTCGAGATGATCAGCACTCTGTCTACGCCCTGGAACGCGTTCTCCAGCGACGTCCTATCGTTGAAGTCGGCGGCCCTGACGACAACGCCGCGCGCTGCCAAGTCGGCAAGGTTGGCCGGCGTGCGGGTGGCGGCGATGATCTGCGGCGCCGGAACCTTGAACGTGTCCAGCAGGTGGTTGATGACGCCGCGGCCGAGTTGGCCGGAAGCGCCGGTGACGAGAAGAGTTTTGCTCATGGGGTGATCCTGGCAAGGGTCAGAGGAGAGGGCATAGGTGGTCTCAAAAAGAGACCAGCACTAAAATAGGAATTGACCCGTGGCCGTAAAGAAGGCAGTTTTTCGGGAGGTAGGCACAGCCAGGGAACCAGCCGTGGACAGCACGATCGTCAATCTGAGATCCAAGCTCGAGATATACAAATCCATGAGCGATGGCGGCAACATCGCCGATTGCCCGGTCCGCGACGTGATCCAGGGTCTCAGCGGCAAATGGAGTTCGCTGTTGATGGGAGCCCTGGCCGAGCAGCCGTATCGCTTCGGCGAATTGCGGCGGCTGGTGCCCGACATTTCACAGCGTATGCTGACCCAGACGCTCTACGATCTGCAGCGCGACGGCTATGTGCATCGCGAAGTGTTCCCGACCAAGCCGCCGAGCGTCGAGTACAGCCTGACCGACCTCGGACGATCGATGTTCGGCGCCTTGCATCAGCTGATCCTGTGGGCCGAGCTCAACCATGACGCGGTGCGCGACGCGCGCGCCGGTTTTGATGCCGCCCAAGGGTGAGCCGGACAACTGCGGCTTGATTTAGTCCGCCCGCTGAAGGATTGTCCGGCCAGTTCGGCTTTGGGGGCATCGGCATTTCCTACGATATCGCGATTGCCGGGGCCGGCCCGGCGGGGCTCGCCATGGCGCTCTACCTCAAGCACGCCGGGCATAGGGTCACCGTGTTCGAGCGCTTCGAGGAGCCGAAGCCGGTCGGTTCCGGGCTGATCCTACAGCCGACCGGGCTGACGGTGCTTGCCGATCTTGGCCTGCTCGACGACATGCTGGCACTGGGCAGCCGCATCGACCGCCTGCATGGCGCCGATGCCACGACCGGCCGCACCGTGCTCGATGTCCGCTATGATGCCCAGCGCGGCGGCCGCTTCGGGCTTGCGGTGCACCGGGCGGCTCTGTTCGGCGTGGTCTTTCGCGCTGTGCTGCGCGAGTCGATCGCCATCGAGACAGGTGTCGAGATCGAGACTCTGGAGACAGGCGAACGGGCAACGCTGGTCTGTGGCAACGGGCGAAGGGCAGGGCCGTTCGATCTGGTCGTGGACGCCAGCGGCTCACGCTCGAAACTGCGGCAGTGCACTGGCAATGCAGGCGCGCCACGCCCACTCACCTATGGTGCGTTCTGGGCATCGCTTGGCTGGCGCGGTGAAGGTTTCGACGAACACGCACTGCTGCAACGCTACGACAAGGCCAGCGTGATGATCGGCGTGCTGCCGATCGGCCGGCCGGAGCCGGGTGCTGAAAAGATGGCGGCCTTCTTCTGGAGCCTCAAGCCGGCGGACGCCGATGAGGCGCGTGCCCGGGGCCTCGACGCCTGGAAGGAGAAGGTGGTTCGGCTGTGGCCCGAGAGCGAGGCGTACACCAGCCAGATCGAGGATTTCGACCAGCTTTCGCTGGCGCGCTACGGCCACCACACGATGAAGTGGCCGGCCGGCCGACAACTGGCCGTCATCGGCGATGCTGCACACTCCACCAGCCCACAGCTCGGGCAAGGGGCGAACATGGCGCTGCTCGACGCGGCGGCGCTCAGCCATGCGCTGGCGCGGACGCCAAACGTCGAGGTGGCACTTGAAACCTATGCCAAGGCGCGGCGCTGGCATGTGCGGGTCTTTCAGGCGCTGTCGCTGGCGTTCACGCCGTTCTACCAGTCGGATTCCGTGGCGCTGCCCTTCATCCGCGACAGGCTGGTGGCGACGGTGGCAAAAATCCCGCCGGCGCCGCAGCTTCTGGCCGCGATGGTGGCCGGCACGGTAATCGATCCGTTCAAGCGGATCGGGCTGGCCGAGGCGCGGTGGCCTTGGATGGGTGACCGCGACGTGCAGATCACAAGCCCCTAGTTGGCCCTAGCCGCTGCGCAAGGCTATTGCTGAGGCACAACTGGCGGAACTGAACTCCAAAATACAGGATGTGTAGGCAAGAGCTGACCACCGTTTTTGTGCACGAGTGTCAGTATCGTGTTTACGATCTCGTGCGACGGCGCGCTTAGCAAATTGCACTGTATCTGAGCTTCGCCGACTTTGCGTCGTCGCAACAATGGGTATCCAAGCCGAAAGGATCTGGGCAGGAGAGCAGACTCCCGCATCTGCAAAGACACTCCCCAAAAGCCACTCCTGCTCATTATTGGTTTAGCGCTCAAAACATCAGCCCATCTGACCGATAGGCCCGAGCGGTTATCCAGCAAGCCATCCCTGTCGATTATCAACGCGGGTTTGTGAAGACTCGCATCCTGGAAGGAAAATGCTGCTGCGACAGATAGAAACGGTGCCCAGTAGAACGCGAACAATAGGATCATGGCCAGTGCCACCTTCTCAAAGAGAGTGCGGCTGTTCTCGGGGTCCCCGAGAAAGAAGGTGAGCCCGGCCACCAGCATTAAAAAGGCGCAGAATGACCAGAAAAGCCCCATCAAGACATACATGCCACGACGGCAGCGGGCCGTTATCGGAAGCCGAACGGACAATGGCGGAACAATGGATTTTCGAAACGTCGGTATCCCTGGAATGAGGACAACGTCATCCGTGTCGAGAGATGTTCCCATTGATGGTTCCGGCTTCGCTCGGATCAAAGATCATCTTCATAGAGCGAAACTGATAAACGTTTTAGTCTCATGATTTTTCAAATGCGACGAGTCCTCTCATGGATGTGGCCGGCACCGTGATCGATCCGTTCAGGCGGATCGGGCTGGTCGAAACGCGCTGGCCGGATCGTTTCGGCGGATAATTGTCGAAAGATGCGACCCCTTCGCCTGCAGGAAGGCATGCAGGCGCTGCGGGTAGTCCGGCGCCACGGCTTGCCTGATCGACGGGCGTTGCCTCAGCGCCTGACGCCAGGCCCGGACGAACGGCTTGGCGTCCAGAATGCCGAAATCGTCGATCTGATCGAAGGCGTCGAGATATTTGAAAACAGGGCCATGGACGGCGTCGACGAGCGAGAAGCGCTCGCCGGCGAACCACGGTCCGTTCCGTTCGGTGTCCGCCAGCTCGGCCTCAAGACGATCGAACATCGCCGACAGTGCGCTGGATTCGGCAAGGAACCCGGCTTCGGTGGACGCCGAATAGAACCGGCCTATGGCGTTGAGGATGGCCGAGCCGAATTCGATCCAGGCACGATGCCGGGCGCGGGCATAAGGGTCGGCGGGGTGGAGGGGATTGGCTTGTGTCTCTTCGAGGAATTCGAGAATGACAGCGGATTCGAAGATCACCGTTTCCTCGCCATGTCGCTGCACGCGCAGCAGCGGCACCTTGCCGAGCGGCGAGATCGCCTTGAACCAGCCCGGCTTGTCGGCAAGGTCGATGTCGACGCGTTCGAACGGCACGCCCTTCTCGGTCAGTGAGATCGCGGCGCGCTGCACATAGGGGCAGAGAGGATGGCTGACGAGAACGAGCTTGTCGGTCATCTCACTCTCCCCAGACGTAGTTCAACGCGCCGTTCTCGACGCGCGTCGACAGGAACATCAGGCGGGAATTCTTGGGCGCGGGACCGTCGAGGCGATCGCCCGATGCCATGTCGAAGGCGGCGCCGTGCCATTGGCAGACCAGCCTGCCGTCCTTGCAGTCGAGCGGCCCGCCAAAGTGCAGACAGACATTGGCGGCGGCGCGGATACGCTCGCCGCAGCGGTAGACATGGACCTCACGGCCGAAGAACGGCGCGATCAGGCTGCCCGTCTGCGGAATGTCGGCGATCTTGCAGATTTCGTGTTTCATGGGATTCGCTTTCCATGGTTAATGCAATTGCATCTATGTAGATGCGGGTGCATTGATCGTCAAGCTTGATGCAATTGCATCTATTGCCTATGCTGCGGCCATGACGAAGAAAGCCACGCCTTCGCCCGAAGCCATCAAAGCCTGGGCCCGCCTGATGCGCGTTTCGCGCCAGCTGATGGAAAGTGCTGAAGACGCGCTGAAGGAGAGCAGTCTGCCGCCGCTTGCCTGGTACGATGTGCTGCACGAGCTCGCCGAGGCGGGTGAGGGCGGGCTGCGGCCGTTCCAACTGATCGAGCGCACCTTGTTTGCGCAATACAACATCTCGCGGCTGCTGGCGCGGCTCGAGGCTGACGGGCTGATCGAGAAACTGCCGGTGGCCGATGACGGCCGCGGCCAGACCATCCGCATTTCGGCCAAGGGACGGGAGATGCGCCGCCAGATGTGGGCCGTCTACGGACGGTCGATCACGGAACTGGTCGATGCCAAACTCTCTGCGGATGAGCTGACCATGGTGTCGGCACTGCTTGGCCGATTGCGCCATCCGCCCGTTGTGGACTGGTGAAGTAACGCCGGTCAGGCTGAATGTCAGCCCAGATGGCTACCCCAGAGAAAGGCCAGTGTCGCCAGCACGCCAAGGGCGCGAACCAGGTGCAGATTGCCCCATTTGACGATCAGGGACCTGGCTTGCCGATTGCCGGCGCCTGCATCCATCGCCTCCAGCACCCTGTTGGTCGGCATCATCGCGATCAGCGTCCACGGCCAGGGCAGGATGATCAGCACCGCGCCAACCAGAAAGGCGAAACCGCCAGTCTGCCACCAGGCAATGAGACCGAGAACGCAGGCGACAATGGCAATCGACGCCTGCATGGCGGCGCCGCGCTTGTAGGAAGGCTGCCATTCCTGCAGCAGAGCCTTGTCGTCGAGACCAAGCCGCGCCGGTTGCTCGGCGACACTGACGTAAATCGCGGCGCCAGAGAATGCGGCGGCGACCATCAAGGCAAGCAATCCGATCAGCATTTTCTTTCCCCGCGCAAGCCGTGCGGCGCCGACGCCGACAGTAGAAATAGGACTTGCAAGGCTCAGAACAATACGCCATAGAGGTGGCGAACCGTAACGTACGGTACGGCTCGCTGGAATGCCCGGCTGGCCTTGCCTGGCGAGAACGGCCTTGCCTGCCGAGAGAAGAGCGTGTTGCACATCGTGCCCGAGATCGACACCAGCGAAGCGCTGACGGAGCGGCAGAAAGCCGTGCTCGACGCTGCGTTGCGGCTGCTGGTCGAGGAGGGCGATCAGCTGACCATGACCGCCGTGGCGCGCCGGGCCAGCTGTTCCAAGGAAACGCTCTACAAATGGTTCGGCGACCGTGACGGGCTGCTGACGGCAACGGTGCAGTGGCAGGCGTCCAAGGTGCGGGTGGCGCAGGTCGATGGCAAGGGGCTCGATCTTGCCTCGCTGACCACAAGCCTCGAACGCTTCGCTTCCGACTGGCTGAAGGTGATCTCCAGCGACACCTCGATCGCGCTCAACCGGGTGGCGGTCAGTCATGCTGGTTCGGGCAAGGATAACCTTGGCGCCGTCGTGCTGGAGAATGGCCGCTTTGCGCTGGCCACGCGGCTGAAGCCGGTGCTTGAGGCCGGACGACAGGCCGGACTGCTCGATTTTTCGGACGCCGAGACGGCGTTCCGCACCTTTTTCGGGCTGGTCGCCCGCGATGTGCAGATCCGTCTGCTGCTCGGCGACCGGCTGGAATTGACTGAGGCGGCGATCGGCGGCGATGCCGCGCGGGCGACGCAGCAGTTTCTCGCTCTTTTTAAGAGCAACAACCGGCCGCAGGGCCTCTGATTCATAAAACGGGAAGGAAGACAAAATGCGTGTCTATTACGATCGCGATGCCGATCTCAACCTGATCAAGGGCAAGAAGGTCGCCATCATCGGTTATGGCAGCCAGGGCAGGGCGCATGCGCTCAACCTCAAGGATTCGGGCGTCAAGGACATCGCCATCGGCCTGAAAACCGGCTCGGCGACCGCCAAGAAGGTCGAGGCCGATGGGCTCAAGGTGATGAGCGTGGCGGACGCCGCCAAATGGGCCGACCTGATGATGATGGCGACGCCTGACGAGCTGCAGGCCGACATCTACAGGAACGAGATCGCGCCGAACATCCGCGACGGCGCAGCAATTGCCTTCGCGCACGGCCTCAACGTTCATTTCGGCCTGATCGAGCCGAAGGCTTCGGTCGATGTCGTCATGATCGCGCCGAAGGGCCCCGGCCACACGGTGCGCGGCGAATACCAGAAGGGCGGCGGCGTGCCGTGCCTGGTCGCGGTCAACCAGGATGCCTCGGGCAACGCGCTCGACCTGGCGCTGTCCTACGCCTGTGGCGTCGGCGGCGGCCGTTCGGGCAT
This sequence comes from Mesorhizobium kowhaii, assembly GCF_003253745.1. Classification (GTDB taxonomy): domain Bacteria; phylum Pseudomonadota; class Alphaproteobacteria; order Rhizobiales; family Rhizobiaceae; genus Mesorhizobium; species Mesorhizobium kowhaii. Next base: position 402,603 of record NZ_MZXV01000062.1, on the reverse strand, counting down.
CATCGAGACCAATTTCCGCGAAGAATGCGAGACCGACCTGTTCGGCGAGCAGGTCGTGCTGTGCGGCGGTCTGGTCGAACTGATCCGCGCCGGCTTCGAGACGCTGGTGGAAGCCGGCTACGCGCCTGAGATGGCCTATTTCGAGTGCCTGCACGAGGTCAAGCTGATCGTCGACCTGATCTACGAGGGCGGCATCGCCAACATGAACTACTCGATCTCGAACACCGCCGAATGGGGCGAGTATGTCTCGGGTCCGCGCATCATCACCGCCGAGACCAAAGCCGAGATGAAGCGCGTGCTGAAGGACATCCAGACCGGAAAATTCACCTCGGAATGGATGCAGGAATACCGCGCCGGCATGTCGCGCTTCAAGGGCATCCGCCGCAACAATGACAGCCACCAGATCGAGGAAGTCGGTGCCAAGCTGCGCGCGATGATGCCGTGGATCTCGAAGAACAAGCTGGTCGACAAGGCCAAGAACTAAGCGAAATCCAGGCGCTAGAAGACAAGCAGCTTCGAAGTGCCTAAATCAAAAACGGCGCCACATGGCGCCGTTTTTCAATTTCTGGACTCGGCTACAGCTTATCAATAGGGCGAGTAGCACTGCTGACGTGGGCCGTTGTAGGGTTGGAACGTGTTGTCCCAGGCGCGATAAGACCGGTAGCGGTCGTAGCACCACTGGACATGGGCGCTCGAAAGCCGCTGCGTCCGGTAGGCGCGGTAGTAGCGGCGCGGCGGCGCATCGTAGTAATTGTAGTTGTTGTACATGCTGCCAAGGCCCATCCCCAGGCCGAGGCCCAGAATCGCGGCACCCGCGCCATCATCGTAGTAACGGCCGCCGCGATAATGATGGCGACCATGACGCCAACGCCAGTTGTCTCCATCGTTCCAATTGCCGCCGCCGTTCCAGTTGCCACCGCCGTTCCAGTGTCGGTGGCCCCCGTTCCAGTTGCCACCGTTCCAGTTGCCGGACCGGCGCCATCTCCAGTTACCGCCGTTGTTATTGCCGCCCGCCCAGGCGTCGCGGACCGCCATCGGCGCCGCAGTGCTGGCGGGGATCGACAGGTCCGGTTGCATCATCGGGCCAGCGGCCGACGGTGCGGTGGCGCCGGACAGAATACCGAGCGCTATAAGCCCGGATTTGACCGTGGATGAAAAGAGCGAATTCATGACACTCTCCAAGAGATACAGGCCCCACGCCTACTCTAAGGGCCTACTGTGGATGTTTGCATCTGAACGGCGGATGAACGGAAAGGTTCCGTCAACCATGGCGCGAGTGGCATCAGGACCAATCGGTCTCCGCTGGTGGTCCCGCGACCTTGTTTTCTGGAGCACTTGCGGGCAAAGGTCATGACATGTCGCTGCGCCTTGCCACCTTCAATGTCGAGAACCTGATGAACAGGTTCGATTTTTCCGGCTATCGCAACCAGCTCAACGAGGATCGAACGCTTGCGCTGTTCGATATCCAGAGCGAGGCGGAATACAAGATGCTGGAGCAGGCCCGCGCCATCGCCCAGTCCGACGATACGCGCCAGCTGACGGCGCTGGCGATCGCGGCGACCCGCGCCGACATTATCTGCATGCAGGAGGTCGACAACATCGAAGCGCTGAAGGCCTTCGAATACGGCTATCTGTTCAAGATGGTGGGGCAGGGCTACCGGCAGAAATACACCACTGCCGGCAATGATTCGCGCGGCATCGACGTCGCCGTGATGATGCGAAACGAGACCGCGCAGGGCCAGCCGATCGAATTCGTGCGTATGACCAGCCATGCCTACGTCACCTATGAACAGTTCGGGCTGCACACGCCCGAACTGGCGGCACTCGGCAACCAGGCCAATGAGCGCATCTTCCGGCGCGACTGCCTGGAAGTCGATGTGACCGTGGGCGGCGTGCCGCTGACGCTTTATCTCGTGCACTTCAAGTCGATGGGCTCGCCGCGCAACGGGCTCGACGGGCGCGAAGCGACGATGCCGGTGCGCATCGCCGAAGCCCAGGCCGTGCGACGGATCATCGAGGAGCGCTTCGGCAAGGACCACGCCGCCGACAAGCGCTGGGCGATCTGCGGCGACATGAACGATTACCGGCAGCGCGTGAAGATCGCCGGCGACGCGATCGACGGCTACCGCTTCGAAGTGGTCAACGAGAACCAGTCCTGCATCAACGTGCTGACAGAAGGCGGCTTCTGCGAAAACGTCGTCGAGCGGCGGCCGGAAATGAACCGCTGGAGTTTCTACCACACGCGTGGACCGGAAGAGCGGCATCTGTGCCAGCTAGACTATATCCTGCTGTCGAAGGGGCTCGCCGCCAGCAATGCGACGGCCGTTCCCGACATCATCCGCAACGGCCAGCCCTGGCGCACCATTTTCCCACCCGGCCAGGAGGTCGAACGCTTTCCGCGCGCCGGCTGGGACCGGCCGAAGGCATCGGATCATTGTCCGGTGGCCATCACCCTGGACATGACCTGATACGCCGATGAGTTTCGACCTGCCGCGCAATGTCATCCTGCCGGTCGACGCCGTCGACATCCGGCTCGATCCCGGCCCGCACCCCTTCGCGGTGGATAATGCGGAAGCCATCGCCGAGAACTGGCAGCGCGAGATAGCAGCCAAGCCGGCGCTGTTCGACGGTATGGTGGTGCTGCTGTCGCAACTCGCGTATCGCGACAACCGTCTCGTCGGCCGCTGCCATGCGGTCAACTACTCCACCTTCATGCTCTGGCGTAAGCGGCGTGAGAATTCGGGCGCCGAGCACGCCTATGCCCATGCCGTGCTGGCCGCCGGCGACAATGCGCTGGTGGCGATCCGCATGGGATCGCATACGGTCAATGCCGGGCGCGTCTATTTCGCCGCCGGCTCGTTCGAGCCCATCGATTTTCGCGACGGCCAGGTCGACGTCGATTTCAACATGATCCGCGAGGTGCGCGAGGAGACCGGTCTGGATCTGTCGGACGCGCCACGCGGCAAGCGCTACCACGTCCTGTCGACGGCCAGCGGTACGGTGATGTTTCGGCGTTTTCACGAGACGGCGCCAGCCGAGGAGATCGCACGTCGCATCTCAGCCTTCGTCGCTACCGAGGCCGAGCCGGAGATCGAGGGGCCGGTCATCATCCGCCATGCCGCGGACCTGCCGGACGGGCTGGCGCCGCACATGAAGCCGCTGGTCGAATGGCATTTTGCCGGAGTGGATTAGAGCAATTCCAGGACAAGTGTGAAACGGTTTTTCCCGGGAAAAGCGCGTAGCGCTTTCCCTCAGGGAATTGCGTTAAAAACAAAGAGTTAGAGCGGGTCGGCGCTTCGGTGAAACGATGAACTGCTCTAACGACGCGTCTTGTTTTGCGCCGCCTTGCGATCGTTGCTGGCGGCGACGAAGAACAAGATAAAGCCGAGACCCAGCAAGCCGCCCATCGCCATTCCCATGGTCTGGCCGACGACTGCCTGGAAATCGGCGGTGACGCGATCGGGATTGGCTATGCCGAAGCGGGCGAGATACCACCAGATGCCTGCAAGGACGGCCTCGATGATGACCATCGCCAGGATCAGTCGTGCCTTCTTGCTCATGCGTTATTCGCCCCCGACCAGAGATATCTTGCCTTAAGGGCTGGAGATCGCCGAGTCGATCGAATCTGCATCGAAATGATGTCGATTTGGGAGTGAAGGCGGCCGGCAACGCAGCGCGCTCGGCCTTCCTTGCATGCCGCCAATCCGTGTGTTACATACTGAACCATATGGTTCAGTATTCCCGGACCCGCTTGGATGCCTCGTTCGCCGCGCTCTCGGACGCCACCCGACGCGGCGTTCTGGAGCAGCTCGGACGTGCAGACGCTTCGATCACGGAGCTTGCCGAGAAGTTCCACATGACCCTCACGGGCATGAAGAAGCACGTCGGCGTCTTGGAGCAGGCGGGGCTCGTCACCACGGAGAAGGTCGGGCGCGTGCGGACCTGCAAGCTCGGCCTACGCGAACTGGAGGAAGAGGCGGCCTGGATCGAGAGGTACCGCCAGCTGTGGGACGCACGCTTCAACGAGTTGGACAAGGTTGTCGAGGAATTGAAACGGAAGGAGCAAGCCGATGGACGAAAGAAGACATAGTGAGCCCGCCCCCATGAATAACCGCGCGACGGTGGAACGGAAGTCCGAGCGTGAGCTGGTCGTTACGCGAACGTTCAATGGCCCGGCGCGCATCGTGTACGAGGCGTGGACCAGGCCCGAGCTGTTCATGCGGTGGTGGGCACCGAAGTCGACGGGCGTGCCTCTGCTTTCCTGCGAGATGGATGTTCGTGTCGGAGGCGGGTACCGTGTTGCGTTTGGCCACGATGCCTCAAGCGCTATGGCATTCTTCGGTAAGTACATCGAAGTGATACCTAACTCGCGCCTCGTCTGGACGAATGAGGAAAGTGAGGACGCCGCCGTGACCACGGTGACCTTCGAGGAAAAAGACGGCAAGACGCTGCTGGTGCTGCACGAACTCTATCCCTCGAAGGAAGCGCTCGACGAGGCCATCGCCGGGATGGAGGATGGGATGCCCGAGCAGTTCGAACAGCTGGACGAGCTTCTCGTCACCCTGGGCGCGAGCGTGGGACGATCATGAAGTCGTCAATCTCGCGGTCGGCCGCCTGGCTCGTTACTACGCGGAAGAGAGCCCCGACGAGGTCGTTGAGGGTCGAGTGCGAAGAGTTTCATGGCGATTGGAACTACGTCATCAGATCGCGCATGGAACAGCGTTGACCGGTCGACTTCGCCGTTCCCGGTCCCTTAGAGCGGTTCATCGTTTCACGGAAACGCCGAACCGCTCTATCTCCTTGTTTTGACGCAATTCCGGACGGAAAACCGTTTCACACTTTTCCCGGAATTGCTCTAGCATCGTTGATCGGACGGCGACAGCGTTGTGGGTGTCGGCAAACATCCAAGGTTGTGGATGGAGATCGCCGTGGGGTGCTGGCCCGGGCTTACTCGTGCCGCAGCGCGTCGATCGGGTCGAGCCTGGCGCCGCGCAGCGCCGGGAAGAAGCCGAACACCATGCCGATCAGCGCCGAGAAACCGACGGCGAGCAGGATCACCGCGGGGCTTGGCGCGAACGGGATGGTCAGCGTCACCGAGGCGAGGCCGGCCAGCGCCAGGCCGATCAGGATGCCGATAATGCCGCCAAGCAGCGACAGCACCGTCGCCTCGACCAGGAACTGGATGAGGATGTGCTTTTCATGCGCGCCGATGGCGAGCCGGATGCCGATCTCGCGGGTGCGCTCGGTGACCGAGACCAGCATGATGTTCATGATGCCGATGCCGCCGACCAGCAGGCTGACGCCGGCGACGGCGCCCAGCATGCCGGTCATGGTGGTGGTGGCGCTGGCCATGGCGTCGGCGATCTGCGTCATGTCGCGGATGGCGAAATCGCTCTCGCGGTCGGGGGTGATGCGGCCCGCGTCACGCAAAATGTCCTCGACGCGCGGCTGCAGTTCGCTGGTCGGCGTCGTGTCGTCGGCGGCGATGTAGATGTTGTCGATGTCGCGGTTGCCGGCGATGCGGCGCTGATAGGCGTGCAGTGGCATCAGCACGACATTGTCCTGGTCCTGGCCGAAGCCGGTATAGCCTTTGGGCTCGAGCAGGCCGATGATCTTGCAGGAGGTGCGGTTGACGCGGATGATCTCGCCCTCGGGGTCGCCGGCGCCGAAGAACTGCTGGCGCACCGTCTCGCCGATCAGGCAGACGCCGGTGCCGGAGCGGGTTTCAGAATCACTGAACGGACGGCCGGAAACCAGCTTCCAGTCGCGCGCATCGAGATAGGCGCTGTCGGTGCCGGTCACGCCCGAGGTCAGGCTCTCGGTGCCGAAGATGACGCGGACCTGCTTTTGCGAGGCCGGCGAAATGGCGCGCGCGCCGGTCAGGTGCGCGACAAGTGCCGCGAGGTCCTTTTCGGCCAGCGGACGGACCACCTGGTCGAGGCCGCCCGGACCGCCGGGGCCAGCCGGGCGGCCGGAGCGGACGACCAGCAGGTTGCTGCCGAGCTTGGAGATGTCGGCCTTGACCTTTTCGGTGGTGCCGGAGCCGATGGTGAGCATGGCAATGACGGCAGCAACGCCGATGACGATACCGAGCAATGTCAGGAACGAGCGCAGCACGTTGCGGCGGATCGAGCGCAGGGAGAGGCGGACGGTTTCCCAGATCATGGTTATGCCACCTCGAGATTCTTGGAATCGGAAGCGACGTGACCGTCGATGAAGCGAATTGTGCGCTCGGCATAGCCGGCGACGTCGGCCTCGTGGGTGACCATGGCGATGGTCAGGCCAAGCTTGGTGTTGAGCTGCGTCAGCAACTCCATGATCTCGTGCGTGCGGGCGGTGTCGAGATTGCCGGTCGGCTCATCGGCGACGAGTAGCGTCGGCCTTGTGACGATGGCGCGTGCGATCGCCACGCGCTGCTGCTGGCCACCGGACAGTTCGGCCGGCGTGTGGTGCTCGCGGCCGACAAGGCCGACCTGGGCCAGCGCCTGCATGGCAAGGTCGCGGCGCTCGCGGGCGGCAACGCCGCGGTAGATCAGCGGCAGTTCGACATTTTCCGCCGCCGTGGTGCGGGCCAGCAGATTGTAGCCCTGGAAGACGAAACCGACATAGAGGTTGCGCAGCATGGCGCGGCGGTTGCGGTCGAGCCGGCCGGCGTCGATGCCCATGAAGGAATAGGTGCCGGCCGTCGGCGTGTCGAGGCAGCCGATGATGTTCATCGCCGTCGACTTGCCGGAGCCGGACGGGCCCATGATGGCGACGAATTCGCCGCGACGGATGGCAAGATCGACGCCGGCCAGCGCATGGACCTTGGCCTCGCCCTGGCCGTAGCTCTTCCAGACCTTGTCGAAGGTGATGAGGGTCGCGCCCGCAGCCACGGCCTTAGCTCCGCTGCTGCGATGCGGTGATGACCTCGGCGCCTTCCTTGAGGCCCGAGGTGATCTCGGTCAGTTCGCCATCGGTTGAGCCGATCTTGACGTTGACCGGATGCGGCCGTCCATTCTCCAGCACGTAGAGCGTGCGCGAGCCGTCGGTGGGCGCCGTCGCGATCTGGCGCTGGCGGTTGCCGCCGGGACGCCCCATGCGGCCAGTAAACAGGTCGCTCAGGCTCCAGCCACGGGCCGCCTGCTGTGCCGGGCGATAGCGGAAAGCGGTGGCCGGTACGGTGAGCACGTCCTTGGCTTGCCGGGTGACGACCGAAACGGTGGCGGTCATGCCGGGCCGCAGCAACAACTCGTTGTTGTCGACCTCAAGCCGCGCATTGTAGGTGACGACGCCGTCGGTGGTGACCGAGGCATAGGAAATGTCGCGGATCTCGGCGTCGAACGGCCGGTCCGGGAAGGCATCGACGGTGAAACGGGCATGCTGGCCGGTCTTGACCGCGCCGATGTCGGCCTCGTCGACCGCCGCCACCAGTTCCATGTTTCTGAGATCAGCGGCGATGATGAACAGCACCGGCGCCTGCAGCGAAGAGGCAACCGTCTGGCCGGGGTCGACCGAGCGCGTCAGCACGATGCCGTCGATCGGCGCATAGATGGTGCTGTTGGCAAGGTCGGTCTGCTGTGATTTCAGATCGGCATTGGCGATGGCGAGATTGGCCTGGGCGCTGTCGAGCGCCGCCTTGGAACGGTCGCGCGTCGCGGTCGCCGCCTCGAGCGACTGGTCGGTCGCCATGCCGCGCTTGGTCAGCGCCGCTGCGCGAATAAGCGCCCTTTCGTTCTCGGTGAGTGTCACCGTGGCGTCCTCGACATTGGCAGCCGCGCCCTTGGCGGATGCCTCGGCCCGCTCGATCTGGACCTGCAGCTTGGCGGTGTCGAGGGCGGCCAGTACGTCGCCCTTCTTGACCTGCTGGTTCTCCTCGACGGACACCGAGCGGATGATACCGGAGAGCTGGCTGGAAATATCGACCTGTGTGAGCGGCTGCAGCGTACCGGTCGCCGATACCGCGACGGTGAGATCGGCTTTGGCGGCAGGCACGGTGGTGTAGTCAACCTTGGCGGGCGAGCCGGCGTACCATTGATAAAGGCCAAACCCGGCGGCGAGCACGATCAGTGTCAGCAGCGCATAGAGCCAGCCGCGGCGGCGCGTCTTGCGCAGACCTTGACTGTCGAGCCCGAGCGCGGTCTCGATGGCGGAATCCGATTCCGTCTTTGGCAGATTGACAATCTGGTCCACGTTGGACCCCTATGGTGCGCAATGTCCCTATCTGTGCACAGATCAGGCTTACTGGTTCAAATATCAAATTAAATTTCGCCCATGTTGGGATTGAGGCAGGAATGCAAACCCGGAATTACTTGCTTTACGACGTGTTCACGACCGAGCGACTGGCCGGCAACCCGCTGGCCGTGGTGTTGGATTGCAAAGGTCTGGACACGGCCGCGATGCAGGCCATCGCGCGCGAGTTCAACCTGTCGGAATCGGTCTTTGTGCTGCCGCCGGCCAATCCCAAGCACCGAAACCGCATCCGCATCTTCACGCCCGACTACGAAATGCCGTTCGCCGGCCACCCGACCGTCGGCTCGGCGATCGCGCTGGCCGAACTGGCGGGAGAGGGCGGCGCCGGCATCTTCGTGCTGGAAGAAAACATCGGTCCGGTGCGTTGCGCCGTCAGCAAGCACGATGGCAACACCTTCGCCGAGTTCGACCTGGCGAAGCTGCCGGAGCCGCTGAAGCTCGAGGCCGATCCGGAGGCGATCGGTGCGGCCCTTGGGCTGGCGCCGCATGAGATCGGCTTCGAGAATCATCGCGTCGCGTTCTGGTCGGCGGGTGTGCCCTATGTGACCATCCCGGTTGCCAATCTCGAAGCGGCGGGCCGAATCCGGCTGGACAACCAGGCCTGGTCGGAACTGGCGCCGCGCAAGAGCGAGTGGGCCTTTGCCAGCCCCTATGTCTACTGCCGCGAGACGGTGAACCACGAAAGTGCGTTCCATGTGCGCATGATCGTACCGGGCACGCCGTCCTATGAAGACCCGGCGACCGGCTCGGCGGCGGCCGCCTTCGCCGGCGCCATCATGCATTTCGATGGCCCGACAGACGGTGTTTCGCAGCTGTGGATCGAGCAGGGGCTGGAGATGGGCCGGCCGTCGCGCATCCGCCTCGAACTGACCGTGCAAGGCGGAAAACTGGCCTCGGCGCGCATCGGCGGCAACGCGGTCAAGGTCGCCGAAGGCAGACTGTTCGTTTGATCGCGAGCAGGCTCGGTCGATTTGTCGGGAAATGATTCCGGCAGGGCTGGACAGGACCGATGGTGGCGGCTATATGCCCGCCAACGCCGGTTTTTGCCGGCCGAGTGGGTGCGTAGCTCAGTTGGTAGAGCAGCTGACTCTTAATCAGCGGGTCCACAGTTCAATCCTGTGCGCACCCACCAAAATCTTCAAAGACTTGGTGGAAAGACCCTGAAAGCGGGATGTTTCGCTGCCGTTCGGTGGCGGCATTCAGTGGACGCTATTGGATAGTTGGTCGCAGATAGCTGAGGATCGCTCGCGTTATAGCGAGGACGCCGTCGACAGCTTCGAAGTTCGTCTTGCTTTTGCCGGCGACCCATTCGAGTTCCGGGGCTTCCGGCAGACGAAGCTCGCCACATCGCAACCAGCCCGAAAGCGTAAAGAGGTCTAACGATCTCGGATCGCCATCCGAATAGTAAGGAAATTGAAAGAACAACCTTATTGGGCCGCCATATCTAAGCTTGAAGGTCATTGAGAATCTAACATCGTGACCAAATCGGCCTTCAAAGGCTCCACTAAAGCTAAGGTCTCTGGCGTCGTAGCTATGTGCCATTGCCTCGCCAATCCCAAGGAGTTCCATGCCTTGAGGTATGGGCTTTCAGTTCTTTGCGGTTCGGGAATTTTGCCTTTTCAGGATCATAACGAGTGGGCGCATCGATGTAGCCTGTCTCAGTTCTCCACTCCTCCGCGGCGCTGCGAAGATCTTCGAAAACCTGATCAATTTTAGGATTCGTCTGCTCGCCAGTACAGATTGAAATCCGCCATTGAGAAATCATCTCGCACAGCGCTTCGACCGTATGGCCCGATCGCTCTGCCCAATCCTCCGTCGCCAATATCCACGGTGAATTGTATTTCAGCCCGGCAAAAGCTCCGATCCCGCGATCGAAATCTCTGATAATCAGCGCGACAGTATCGCGAAGACCCTGTTTGGGATCGCCGAAAATTTGGGAGGGCTCGTTCATCGCGCGATCCGGGCGTTGCTAGCCTACTTCTCCGAAACGCCCGCCTCGGCAAAACTTGCCATGCGGGTGTGGCACTCCAGCGCGGAACGGACGATGTTGACGGCGAGGCAGGCGCCGGAACCTTCGCCAAGCCGCATGCCGAGATCGAGCAGCGGCGGCAGGCCGAGCGCTTCGAGCAGGCCACGGTGGCCGGATTCGGCCGAGACATGGGCGGCGATGGTGTGGGCGAGGCCGGCCGGATGCAGCCTTGCCAGCGGTGCGGCGGCGGCGGTGCAGACGAAGCCGTCGAGCAGTACGGGTATGCCCAGATGGCGGGCGGCGAGCGTGGCGCCGAAGATGGCAGCGAGTTCGCGCCCACCGAGCGCGGCGGCAACTCCCAGCGGATCGCTAAGGGCGACAGCGTGGCGCTTCAGGCCGGCTTCGATGGCGACCACCTTGCGCTTCAGGCCGGCGTCATCGACGCCGGTGCCGCGCCCGGTCCATTTTTGTGCACCGCCGCCGAACAGCGCCGCCGAAATAGCGGCTGCCGGCGTGGTGTTGCCGATGCCCATTTCGCCGAAGCAAACCAGATCGAGGTCCTTCGTCACCGCGTCATAGCCGGCCGACACGGCGGCGAGAAACACCTTCTCGTCCATCGCCGGGCCTTGCGTGAAGTCGCCGGTGGGATGGTCGAGATCGAGCGGGATGACATCGAGTTCGGCGCCGGCGATGCGGGCAAGCTGGTTGATGGCGGCACCGCCGCCGGCGAAATTCGCCACCATCTGCACGGTGACTTCCGAAGGATAGGCCGACACGCCTTGCGCGGTGACGCCATGGTTGCCGGCAAAGACGAAGACCTTCACCCGGTCGAGCCTGGGCATGTCGCGGCCCTGCCAGCGCGCCAGCCATGCGGCGATGGTCTCGAGCCGGCCGAGGCTGCCTTGCGGCTTGGTCAGCGTGTCCTGGCGGCGGGCGACAGCGCTTGCGGCGGGATCGCTGCCGGCAGGTAGGTTGACGCAGGCGGCGCGCAGTTCATCGAGCGATTTGAAGGGCATGGGGCAAAGTCTCCAAAAGGGAATCAGGCCAAAGGGGAATCAGGAGAGAGCTACGGAAGCGACGAGCAGCACGGCAATTTCGCTCAGCTGCTGCAAGGCGCCGATCGTGTCGCCGGTCTGGCCATCGATCTGGTTGAGGCAAACGGCGCGGAAGGCGGCAAACAACAGGCCGAGCAGGATGAGCGCCACAATGGCGCCGCCGAGCCCTAGCAAAAGCAGCGGGATCGCGCCGAGCACGGCACCGGCGATGGCGGTTTCGATCGAAACGGTACCCGAATCCGCTGAGAGACCGTCGGACCGGGCCGGGGGCAGCAGGTACATGAAGGCGCCCAGCACGCCGCGCGAGGCCGCGTGTGCGGCGATCAGGGCGGACAGGGCCTGTGTGGGCTCGACGAATTCCGACAGTGCGCTCCAGCGGATCAGCAGCGACAGAGCCAGCGCCATGGCACCGTAGGCGCCGATGCGGCTGTCGCGCATGATCTCGAGTTTCCGGCCGCGCGATTTGCCGCCGCCAAAACCATCGGCGACATCGGACAGCCCGTCCTCATGCAGGCAACCGGTGGTGAGCACGGTTGAAACAAGGGCGAGGGTCGCCGCCGGGCCCATGGCGAGGCCAAACCGTTCCGCCGTGGCAAAGACGATGGCGCCGATCAAGCCGACCACAAGGCCAGCGACGGGTGCCGCCCAGATCGCCGCGGCAAGGCTGTGGCCGCGAAAGTCGAAGACGGGCAGCGGCAGGCGGGTGAAGAAGACCAGGCAAAGCGCGATATCGTCGAGGAGCTGCCGGGGCGAAAGGCTCAAGTTCCGGAGCTTGAGCCTGATCTTTTCCGAAAACCGGTTGCCATCTTTCGGGATCATTCTCTAGCCCCTCGCAATGGCGTGGAAGAAGGTGCCGCTGACATGGCCGCGCCGGTAACCCGAGGCGCCGATCGGACTGCCCTGGCCGTCGGCGAGGTCGGCCAGCGGCTCGTCATTGCCGGTCGCGATCATCTGCGCATAGTGGAACTCGTGGCCGCGGATCAATGCGCCTTGCTTGCCCAACGGGCAATCGGCGCGCAGCCGTGCCTCGCGGTAACCGAGGTTCATCTTGCGCTTGGCAAAGCTGGTGGAATGGCCGAGCAGGCCGAGCATCGCATGCCCTTCGCCCGACGCGTCCTCCAGTGCTTCGCCAAGCACCATGAAGCCACCGCACTCGCCATGGATGGGCTTCGTCGCAGCGAATCTTGCCATTCGTGCACGGAAATTGGTGGCGGCGGCTAGCTTGCCAGCATGGAGTTCGGGATAGCCGCCAGGCAGCCAGCAGACATCGCAGCCGTCGTGGGGTGCCTCGTCGGCGAGCGGCGAGAACGGGACGATCTCGGCCCCGGCCTTGCGCCAATGGGCCGCCACATGCGGATAGAGGAAGGTGAAGGCGGCATCTTCAGCCAACGCGATCCGCTGGCCGGGCGGCGATAGCGCGTCGTCGAAGCCGCCGGGCGCCGGGGTGAGGGGGCTCGCCAGGGCCATGATGGCGTCGAGATCGAGTGACTTCTCGGCCATGTCGGCCAGCCGGTCGAGATGCGCCATCAGGTCATCATATTCGCCGGCCTGGACGAGGCCGAGGTGGCGCTCGGGCAGGTTCAGGGTGGGGTCGCGCAGGATGGCGCCGACGACCGGCAGGCCGATCGCCTCGATCGCATCGCCGGAGAGCCGGCGGTGGCGCTCGCTGCCCAACCGGTTGAGCACGACGCCGGCCATGCGCACATCCGGATCATAGGTGGCAAACCCCTTGGCGACGGCGGCCGCCGTGGTTGATTGGCCGGAAACGTCGAGCACCAGCAGCACCGGGAGACCGTAGAGCCGGGCGAGATCGGCCGCGGAGCCGGTGCGGCCGGGAGCCGCCGGAATGCCGTCGAACAGGCCCATGGCGCTTTCGAGGATGACGAAATCGGTATCGTCGGCCGCTTGGGTGGCGAGCGCGTTGAGCAGCGATGGCGGCATGGCCCAGCTGTCGAGGTTGACGCCGGAAAGCCCCGTGGCGGCGGTGTGGAAGCCAGGATCGATATAGTCGGGGCCGGATTTGGCGCCGCGTACTTTCAGTCCACGCCGGGTGAGCGCGCGCAGGATGCCGATGGTGACGCTGGTCTTGCCCGAGCCGGAGCGTGGCGCACCGATGATGATGGCGCGAGCGGTCACGGGTTGCCCGCCAGTGCCGCGCGCATGGCGACGATGCCGCCGACGACGATCAGCGCCGGCGAGGTCAGCCCGGCAGCGGCCGCTTGCTCGGCAATGGTGGCGAGCGTGGCGACGACGGTTCGTTCCTGCGGCGTCGTCGCGGCAACGATCACTGCCGCCGGCGTCGACGGCGCCAGCCCACCGTCGAGCAATGCCGCGGCGATCAAGGGCAAATTGGCCATGCCCATATAAACCACGATGGGCTGGCCGGTGCGGGCTATTGCGCCCCAGTCGATATCGTCATCGGTGCCGGCGGCATGGCCGGTGGCCAGGATCACCGCCTTGTTGATGCCGCGCATGGTGGCCGGGATGCCGGTTGCAGCCAGTGCGCTCAGTCCCGATGTCAGGCCGGGCAGGACGCGGAACGGGATATGTTCCCGTGCCAGCGCCAGAGCTTCTTCGCCGCCACGGCCGAAAATATAGGGATCGCCACCCTTCAGCCTGACGACGCGGCGGCCTGCGCGTGCCAGCCGGACCAAAAGTGCGGTGATGTCGTCCTGCTTCATCGACGGTTTTCCGCCGCGCTTGCCGGCAAAGAAAAGCTCGGCGCTTTCGGCGACGGCGACGACGTCGGGAGAGACCAATGCGTCGTAGACCAGCGCATCCGCCTCGGCCAAAGCGGCCAGCACTTCCAGGGTCAGGCAGCCAGGGTCGCCGGGGCCGGCGCCTGCCAGCCAGACATGGCCCGGCTCCAGCCGGCGCGGCTTGAAGTTCAGCCGGGACAATGCCTGTTCGAGCGTGGCGTTCTCGCCCTTGTTCCTGGTGCTGCCGCTCACAATCCGTCCCGTCCGCGAAAACGCCGCTGGTAGTGGGCGTCGTACAATGAACTCTCACCAAAATCTTCCGCCGCCAGCGAACGGCCGACGAAGATGATCGCCGTGCGCTCCATCGGATCGGCCGCGAGCAACATTTCGATCGTTTCCAGCGTGCCGGTCAGCACGCGTTCATCCGGCCAGGAGGCGCGGAAGACGATCGCCACCGGGCAATCCCCACCATAGTGCGGCGTCAGTTCAGCGACGACGCGATCGATGGCGTGGATGGCAAGATGAATGGCAAGCGTGGCGCCGGTGCGGCCAAAGCCGGCCAGCGTTTCGCCGGGCGGCATCTTCGACGCACGGCCGGAGATGCGGGTCAGCACCAGGCTTTGCGCGACTTCGGGAATGGTCAATTCGCGGCGAAGCGCTGCGGCCGCGGCGGCGAAGGAGGGGACGCCCGGCGTCAGCGTGTAGGGAATGCCGTGCTTTTCCAGCCGGCGGATCTGCTCGGCAACCGCGCTCCACACCGACAGGTCGCCGGAATGCAGCCTGGCGACATCATGACCGGCCTTGTGGGCATCGAGATACGCGGCCTCGATCTCGTCGAGCGACATCGGCGCGGTGTCGATCAGTTTTGTCCCCGGCGCGCAGTGCTGCAGCAACTCAGGCGCGACGATCGAACCGGCATGGAGGCAGACTGGGCAGCTTGCCAGCAGCCTGGCGCCACGCAGCGTGATGAGGTCGGCGGCACCGGGACCGGCGCCGATGAAATGCACGGTCATGGCGCATCTCCGCTGATGGCGATGGCGCAGGTGACCGGGCCGAGCACCGTACGGGCTCCGAGCAGCCTCGCGCCTCTGCCGGCGACGGCTAGGGCGGATGCTTCGGAAACCGATGGCGTGCCGGCCAGATCCTGCGAGAGAACGGAATGGCTGATCGTGCCTGATGAAGCGGCCTCGATCGCGGCCGCATCGGCGACGATAATCGGAAGATTGAGCTGATGCCCGGCGGCGAAGATGGCCTTTTCGTCCTGCTTCAGGGGGGCGGTGGCCAACGCTGAAAGCGCCGTCATCGCCAGCCCATGCGTCTCGAGTGCAGTTTCTATCGCAGCCAGCACATCTTCGACGCTCACGCCTTTTCGGCTGCCGATGCCCGCGACCATCATGGCTTCACCCAGCTCCATTGGGTGACCGGCATGGCCGGCCGCCAGGCCTGCATCGAGCCGACCGGCGACGCGCGCGATATGTTTATCCGGGTAAGATCACCGCCAAGTGAGACATGGCGGGCAAGAAGCAAGGTTTCCATCTCCAGCGTCACCGCATTGGCCACGAGACGACCGCCGGCGCGCAAGGCCTTGATGGCAGCGTTCAACACGCCGGCATCGCTGCCGCCGCCGCCGATGAAAATCGCGTCCGGCGTGTCCAGCCTGGCAAGGGCCTTCGGCGCGCTGCCTTCCACCACGACAAGCCCGGGAACGCCGCAGGCGGCGGCGTTGCGGCCAATGCGGGCGGCGCGGATCGGGTCGGCCTCGATGGCGATGGCGCGCAGCGAGGGATGGCTGAGCATCCATTCGATGCCGATGGAGCCGGAGCCGGCGCCGATGTCCCACAGCAACTCGCCCCGCCGTGGCGCCAGCGCCGACAGGGTGATGGCGCGGATTTCGCGCTTGGTGATCTGGCCGTCATGGTCGAACAGATGATCGGCAAGACCAACCGTGAGCGGCAGGACGCGCGCATCCGGACCCGGTTCAACGTCGATCGCCAGCACGTTGAGCGGATTGATGTTTTCGAGATCGAAGGCATCGGCCTGGGCCGAACGCAATGTCTCCCTCCGCCCGCCTAAGGCCTCCAGAACCGTCAGCCGCGATGTCCCAAAGTCCAGTTCGGTCAGCAGGCGCGCGATTGCCGCAGGTGCTTCGGCGTCGGATGTCAGCGCCAGGATGCGCGCATTCGGCTGCAGCAACGGCCGGATCAGGTCGAGCGGCCGGCCATGCAGCGAGACGGTCTCGACATCCTGCAGCGCCCAGCCCAACCTAGCAGCAGCCAGCGAAATGGCCGATGGTGCCGGGATGACATGCATCTCCTGCGCCTTCACCTTGCGGGCGAGGGTGGCGCCGACCCCGTGGAAGAAAGGGTCACCCGAGGCGAGCACGCAGACGTTTCTGCCGGCAAGCGCCAGCACATCAGCCATCTCGGCATCGAAAGGAATCGCCCACGGTCGTGCCTCGCCCTTGGCGAAGGAGGCGACAAGGGCGAGGTGCCGCTTGCCGCCGAAGATGATCTCCGCCTTGGCGATCAGCTGCTTGGCCTCGTCGCCGAGACCCGCTAAACCGTCCTCGCCGATGCCGACGATGGAGAGCCATCTTGAGTTGAGCTTGGCGCCGCGCGGACCCTCAGCAGGCATGATGACCCACCGCATTCTGATCCTTGGCGGAACCACGGAAGCCCGGCAACTGGCCGGAAAACTGGCGGCGCGCGCCGATTGCCTGGTCACGCTGTCGCTGGCCGGCCGCACCGAAAGCCCGGTTGCGCAGGGCGTGCCGGTGCGAACCGGAGGGTTTGGCGGCGCCGATGGGCTGGCCGCCCATCTCCGGGAGACGGGCATCGACCTGCTGATCGACGCCACGCACCCCTATGCGGCGCAGATCTCGGCCAATGCCGCGCAAGCCGCGCGCGTGGCCGGTGTGCCTGTTTTGGCGTTGCGACGCCCCGGCTGGGAACCTGTCGAAGGCGACCGCTGGACGCAGGTCGATACAACAGGCGATGCCGTGCAAGCGTTGGGCCCAGCGCCGCGCCAGGTCTTCCTGGCGCTGGGCCGGCAAGAAGTTGCCGCTTTCGAAGCAGCGCCCCAGCACCACTATCTCATCCGCAGCGTCGATCCGGTCGAACCGAAGCTCGCGGTGCCGGATGCGACCTATCTGTTGGCACGAGGGCCGTTCCGCGAGACGGAAGAACGCGCGCTGCTCGAAAAGCATCGCATCGACGCCCTCGTGTCCAAGAACAGCGGCGGCGAGGCGACCTATGGCAAGATCGCCGCGGCGCGAGCGCTTGGCATCGAGGTGGTGATGGTCCGCAGGCCCGCGCTGCCGGACGTCCCTTCGGCTGAAACCGTCGAAGCGCTGGCCGCCATTGTCAACCAGTTTGGGGTCGATCATTTTCTCTGACCCGTGGACGAACGCGGTGTGTAGACCAGCGCCTGCTTTTCGCCGCGCTTGATGATCCTGGTTTCAGGCGAGCCGATGATGATGCAGGTCGCCATGTCGGCCTTTTGCGCGTCGACATCGGCCAGCAGGAAGACTTCGATGCGCTCATCCGGACGGCCGGCGGCGCGGCCGAAAATCACCGGCGTGGTGCCCGGCAGGATCGCGGTCAGGCATTCGAAAGCGCGGCCAAGCTGCCAGGGCCGCGCCTTGCTGATCGGATTGTAGAGCGCGATGACGAAACCGGCGCCGGCCGCCGCCAACAGGCGTAGCTCAATCAGCTCCCACGGCTTCAGATTGTCGGACAGCGAAATGGCGCAGAAATCATGGCCGAGAGGGGCGCCGATGCGGGCGGCGACAGCGAGCATGGCGGTGATGCCGGGCACGACGGCGACATCGACCGCACGCCATTCGGCCGGGCCGGCCTCGATCGCCTCGCAGACGGCGGCTGCCATGGCGAACACGCCGGGATCGCCACCGGAAACGACCGCAACGTCATAGCCTTCAGCGGCCTTGACCAGCGCGTCCTTGGAGCGGGCGAGTTCCTCGCGGTTGTCGGAGGCAACGCGGGTCTGGTCTCCGCGCAGCTCCAGTCGGTCGAGATAGGGCTTGTAGCCATAGAAGAATTTTGCCTGCGCCACGGCGCGGCTGGCCTCCGGCGTCACCTGATCGGCATTACCGGGCCCGAGGCCGATGACGGTGAGACGGCCGCTCATGCCTGCGCTCCCAAGACGCCCGGCCGGCCGGACCAGCCGGCGACCAGCACGATGGCGAAGTAGGGGGCCTTGTCGTCCTTTTTGTCGGTCAGCTTCATCGAGACGCTGCCGGTCATGGTGCCGCGCTCGACATAGACGGCGCGCGCCAGCTTGCCGGTTGCCTCCAGAGCCCGCCTGATCTTGGGCAGGTTGCGGCCGACTTTCATGATGACGGCGGCATCGGTGTCGGCCAGCCGGCGCGTCAGCTCGAACTCGCTCATCGTGCCCGGCAGCACCGTCAGCACGTCGTCGCCCTGGACGATCGGCAGGCCGGTCGCCGACCAGCAGCCGGACATGGCGGTGACGCCGGGAATGACTTCGGTCGGGAAGCGATGGGCAAGCCGGACATGCAGATGCATGTAGGAGCCGTAGAACAGCGGGTCGCCCTCGGACAGCACGGCGACCATTTTGCCGGCCTGAAGATGCTCGGCGACCTTCTCGGCGGACTCCTCGTAGAAACCGGTGATCTGCGAGCGGTAGTCGTCGTGATCCTTGTCGATTTCCGTGGTGACGGGATAGAGCAGCGGCAGTTCCGTCATGCCCGGGCGGAACTGCGCTTCGACGATGGCGCGCGCGTTGCTGTTGTTGCCGCGCTTGGCGAAATACGCCACGACATCGGCCTCGGCCAGGACGCGCGCGGCCTTCAGCGTCAGCAGTTCGGGGTCGCCGGGACCCGTGCCGACGCCGACGAGACGGCCTTTGGCAAGCGCGTTCACAGGCCCGGCCTCGCCAGGGCATTGAGTGCCGCGGCGGTCATGGCGCTGCCGCCAAGCCGGCCGCGCACGATGGCATAGGGCACGCCATAGGAATTCTCGGCCAGCGCATCCTTGGATTCGGCCGCACCGACGAAGCCGACCGGCATGCCGATGATGGCTGCCGGCTTCGGCCCGCCGTCGCGAAGCTTTTCCAACAGATAGAAAAGTGCGGTCGGCGCATTGCCGATGGCGACCACCGAACCGGCTAGGCGCTCGCCCCACAGGTCGATCGCGGCCGCGGAGCGGGTGTTACCGATCTCCTTGGCGATTTCGTGTGTGCGCGGGTCGCGCAAGGTGCAGATCACCTCGTTGCCGGCCGGCAGCCTGGCGCGGGTGACGCCATGCGAGACCATCTCGGCGTCGCAGAAGATCGGCGCACCAGCCGAAAGTGCCGTGCGCGCGGCGGCAACGAAATCCGTCGAAAAAACAAAATGCCTGGCAGCTTCGACCTGGCCGCAGGCATGGATCATGCGGATGGCGACATCGGCCTCGGCTTCGGAGAAGCGCGACAGGTCAGCCTCGGCGCGAATGATGGCGAAGGAGCGCTCGTAGATCGCCGTGCCGTCGTGGATGTAGTCGTAGGCGGCCATGCTCATTCCTGTCGGTAAGCTTCGGCGATGCCGGCCGCGCCAAGCCTTGTCAGGCAAGCGGCGGCTGTTTCGCCGGGAAGTCGTGCGCTGCGGATCGCTGCCGCGACGCGGCTGATGCCGCGCGCGGCGTCATAGCCCGGCCTGTAGCCGGCAGGAAGGGCCTTTGCCGTCGCGTTCACGACAAGTCCGGCTCCGTTTTCGCCGCCGACCAGGGTAAGCGCTGCTTTGCCCGGATGGGCGCAGCCCTTGGCACAGCCGGAAATGTGCAGTGTGAAGTCGAGGATGTCGGCGTTTTCAGCGGCAATCGTCTCGGCAATGTCGCGCGTGGCTATCCGGCCGGAGGCGCAGGCCGGCGTGCCGGGGCAAGCCGCAATACGTGTGCGCGGATCGTCTGGGTCGGTGACGAAGCCGAGGGTGGTTGCGGCGTGCTGAAGAGAGCGGCATGCGGCCGACTGGAGTCCGAGGAACAGCAAGGCACGGCCGGGCGCCAGTCGGATTTCGGTTGTGCCGAGGGCGAGGGCGCTCTGGGCGAGGCCGATGATCTTGTCTGC
Organism: Mesorhizobium kowhaii; assembly: GCF_003253745.1. GTDB lineage: Bacteria > Pseudomonadota > Alphaproteobacteria > Rhizobiales > Rhizobiaceae > Mesorhizobium > Mesorhizobium kowhaii. Next base: position 382,567 of record NZ_MZXV01000062.1, on the reverse strand, counting down.
CGGCATGCTGCCATAGGGCAGGCCTATGCCGAGGGCGGTGGCTGCGGCGAGATTGAAAGTTCCGATAGGTCGGAGTTCCTTCGCGCCCCCCTCTGTCCTACCGGACATGTCCGGCAGGACAGAGGGGGGTGGGACGGAGTGCCAACTTTCGAGCGATTTGAGCTGCCTCTCCGACAAATCCCTCGCGTGGGCCTCACGACCCTTCTCGGCAACCATCCTGAGCACGGCAACGGCAATATCGCGTGCTGCATCGTCTTCCACGGTGACGAGCGGCCTCGCATTCTGCCCATCACCCGCGACAGACACCAGCCACCGAACTCCCGCATCAATCCGCGTTGCCGCAAGCCGCACATCGGCCGTTACCGCATCCAACGTCAGTTGCCCACCGCCGTCGACAACAACCGAAACCTTTGGCCCGAGCCGTTGCGTCAGCCCAGCCTCTTCGACCGCTGCTCTGATCCGCTCGGCCAGCGGCCGGGGATCGGCGACCTTCTGAGGATCGATGCCAGCCAGCGGCCCGGTCTCGACCGGCACGCCGGTGCGCACGGCGATTCCCAGAGCATCAACCTCCGTCGCCAGCAGCGGCGCGCTGTCCGGTGTCAGCCCGCGTAGCTGCAGGCTGCCGCGCGCGGTGATCTCCATGATGCCGTTGCCGTGCCGCAGGGCGGATTCGGCGAGGCCGATCAAAAGCTTCGGCGACAATCCTCCCGCAATTGGGTTGAGCCGCACCAGCAAGCCGTCGCCGGTCTGCATGGGGGCTGCCAGAGCAGGGCAGGCGCCGCGACGCGAGAAGGCGTTCATGCCGCAACCCCAAGCACTTCAGCCTCGGCAATCAGCGCGGTGAGATCGTCGTCGATGGAATTGCGCAGGGGATGCCAGAGGCCACGCCGCCGCGCCGACAGGAAGCGCTCGGCGATGACTTTGGCTGCTGCAGGGTTCTCGCGCAGGATGAAGGCGCGCACCGCGGGATCACCGAGATAGGCATCGTGAACGGCCTCGATCAATGCGCCCGATATGGCATGGGTGGTTTCGGCGAAGCCGACCAGCCGGTCGACGGTTTCGGCGAATTCGGACGCGCCGCGCGGGCCGTGGCGCATTTGGCCTGATATGAAGCGGGCGTTGACGGCGCGGGCCCGCACGACGCGGGCCACCGCCTCACTGATCGAACGCGGCTTGGGCTTTTGCGGATCCGTGGTGTCGAGCACGATCACGTCGGCGTTCCTGCCGAGCGCGGCCAACGCTGCCGAAAAGCCGCCGATGAAGGCGACGTCGGCGGAACCTTCGAGGATGTCGCGGCCGGGGTCGTCGCCGGTGTGGACGAGAAGATCGGCTTCGGCGATGCGGCCCTCGAAGGCGCCGGGCGCGGATATGCCTTCGCCTCCGGCGCCGCCATAGGCATGCGAGGTGGCGTCGAGATAGGCGCGGCCGATCTCTTCACGTGCCGCCCAGTCACCGCTTGACAACAGGTCCTCTATGCCGGCGCCGTAAGTGCCGGGCGAGGTGCCGAAGATGCGCGGGGTGATCTTGCCATCCGCGCGGGCTTTGGCTGCGAGCGGGTTTTCCGAATCCTCCTCGTCGCGGGTGGCAACGGCATTTCCGGCGGCATCGATCAGTGCGATCTGGGTCGGGAACATGTCGCGGAACAGACCTGATATGCGCCAGGTGACGTCGACACGTGGCCGTCCGAGCATGGCCGGCGGCAGCACCTCGATACCGGTGATGCGGCCGGTCGCGGCCTCCCATTGCGGCCGGCAGCCCATCAGCGCCAGGCCCTGGGCGATCTCCTCGCCGCCGGTGCGCAGCGAGGCCGAGCCCCAGAGATCGATGATCAGCGAACGCGGCCAGTCGCCATGCAACTGCATATAGCCGCGCACCACTTCTTCCGCCGCCGCCTTGCCGAGGTCATAGGCGGTCGGTGTCGGCATGGTGCGCGGGTCCGACGTGAACAGGTTGCGGCCCGTGGGCAAAACGTCGGAGCGACCGCGCGCTGGCGCGCCGGCCGGACCGGCCTTGACGTGACGGCCATCGAGTGCCGCGAGCAACGCCGTCTTCTCGGCTTCCGCGCTTTGCCGGCGCATGGCGTCAGGCTCGTTTTCGGGCGCACGGCCATAGATATGCAGCCCGTCCTTGATGGCGAAATCCTTGAGGTCGCAGAGCCAGGCGTCGATGCGGCGCAGCGCTTCGTCGGGTGCGTCGGTTTTGGCGACGCCGGCTTCGGAGGCGAGGCCGGTCTTTTGCGCGGTGTCGACGATCAGCTTGGCAAGCCGGTCGCGGCGGCGACGGTCGAGCCCGTCGGCCTGGGCATATTCGTCGACCAGCCGCTCGAGCCTGTGCTGATCCTCGTCCAGCCCGGCGCCGGTCAACGGTGGCGGCAAATGGCCAAGGGTGACGGCGGCGATGCGCCGCTTGGCTTGTGCCGCCTCACCGGGATTGGAGACGATAAAGGGATAGATCACGGGCAAGGGGCCGGTGACGATCTCGGGAAAGCAGTTTTCCGAGAGCGCAACCGTCTTGCCGGGCAGCCATTCCAGCGTGCCATGGGCGCCGACATGGACAAGCGCATGAACGCCGAGCGACTTGCGCAGCCACAGGCCGAAAGCGATCAGCGCATGGCGCGGCGGCAGTGTCGGGTCGTGATAATCGGCGCGGCGGTCCGCCGAGCGGCCGCGATCCGGGGCGAGCGCCACGGTGACGTTGCCGAAGGTGGCGGCGCGGAATGGGAATTTTGCGGAGGGGGGCGCCTCGCGCAAGCCGGTCTCGTCTTCCGTCTTCCCCCAGGCCGCCTCTACGGCAGCCATTGCCACCCTCGGCAATTCGGTCGAGAAGGACAGATAGTCGTCAAGCTTCAGCCCGTGGTTTGAACTTTCCAGCAAATCCAGCAGCTCACGCGGCGTTTGTGGAATCCCGTCGACGGCATAGCCCTGTCCCTTGAGGTCATGCAGCATCGCCAGCACGCTGGACGGCACGTCGAGGCCAACGGCATAGCCGGTGCGGCCGGGGGCACTCGGGTAGTCCGGGATCAGGATCGCCAACTTGCGCTCAGCGCGGGGCGTTTCCTGCAACTTGATGAAGGCTCTGACGCGGTCCGCGACTTGCGCCACACGATCCGGTTCCGGCCGGTTGGCAAAGGCGCGGTGACCAAGCGCCGGATCGACCTCGTTCTCGCCCTTGAAAGAAATCGCGCCGGCGAGGATGCGGCCGTCGAGTTCGGGCAGCACGACATGCATGGCAAGATCGGCCGGCGCCAGGCCGCGTTGGTTGTTTTCCCAGATGTCGCGGCGGGTGGTGGCGACGATGACCTGGAACACAGGCACGCCGGCGCGGTCGAACAGGGTCTCAATGCCGGGTTCGGCGCCGGAAGCGAAGGCGGTTGCGGTGATGATGGCGGCGGGTTTGAACGTGGCCAGTGCGGTTTCCACGAACGCAAGGGATGCCGGGTCCTTGAGGCTGGAGACGAAGATGGGGACAGGGGTAATGCCGCGCTGCCTGAGCGCGTCAAAAAGGGCGTCGATCGGCGCGACATCGGCGGCCAGCAGCATCGAGCGGTAGAACAGGATGGGGATGACGGGGGCGCGGACAAAAGCACTCAGATCATCGATGACGCCGCGGCCCGGCTCGTAAAACCCCGTCTTCGGTACGGCGACCGGCATCGAAATTGTTGCTTCGGATCCCGCCAGCCGCGCCAGCTTCTGCACCAGCGCGCTCATATTGGCCGGGCCGCCCTCGCGAAAATAGTCGAGCAGAGCGTCGAGCTCCTCGCGGGGCAGTGTCGAGGCTTCGATCAGGCGCAGATCCTCGTCGCGGCATTCGCCGGGCAGCAACGCCAGTTTTATTCCGCGTGCGCGGGCGGTCGAGGCAAGCTGGTCGCAGCCGTAGCGCCACCAGTCGTAGCCGCCGAGGATGCGCACGAGGATGATTTTGGCGTGGCGGGCGACGCTGTCGACCCAGAGGTCGACGGACATGGGATGGCGCAGGTCACGCAAGGCCGCCAGCCGCATGGCGGGCAAGCGGCCGGCATCGGCCTTCCATGCCGCCGCCAGTCCGGCAAGATCGCTGTCGGTGAAGGACAGGGCCACGATATCCGCCGGCGTCTGCCGCAGATCGACCGGCTCGGCGAGGTCGTCGAGCGAGGCGGAGGTCGTGGTGAGGATGTGCATCGCGGCCCGTGGTTTGCGTCAGCCGGCGAGTATACGCTCGATCGCCGGGCGGTTCAGCCCCTTGAGGCCGATGACGACGAGGCGCGAGCGGCGGTCATCCCCGGCCGTCCAGGCGCGGTCATAGTAATGATTGACACGCGGTCCGACGGCCTGCAGCAAGAGCCGCATCGGCTTGCCGCCGACCTCGACGAAACCTTTCACGCGCAGCACGTTTTCTTCCTCCGCGGCGGTGGCGACGCGCTTTGCCAGCTCATCCGGATTGGCGATCGAGGCGATGTCGATGACGAAGCTGTCAAAGTCGTCGTGCTCGTGGTCGAGTTCGTCGTCGTGATGGGTCTTGCGGTTTTCTATGTCGTCCTCGACGGCAAGGCCAAGGCCGAGCAGCACCGACGGATCGACCTTGCCCTGAGACGTCGGCACGATCTTCACGGCGCGTGCAATGTGCTCGTTGATAATGGCGTTGGCGCGGGCCGAGCCGGCAGCGTCCATCAGGTCGCTCTTCGACAGGATGATCAGGTCGGCGCAGGCGATCTGGTCCTCGAACACCTCCTCGACCGGGTCGTCGTGATCGAGCGTCGTGTCCTGGGCGCGCTGTGCCTGAAGTGCGTTCATGTCGTTGGCGACGCGGCCCTCGGCCAGCGCCGGGCCGTCGACGACGGCGATGACGCCATCGACCGTCACGCGGCTCTTCACTGTCGGCCACTGGAAAGCCTGGACCAGTGGCTTGGGCAGCGCGAGGCCCGAGGTCTCGATCAGGATGTGGTCGACCTTCGGCGTCAGCGACAGGATCTGGTCGAGCGCCGGCACGAAATCATCGGCAACGGTGCAACAGATGCAGCCATTGGCCAGTTCGACGATGTTTTCCTCGGGGCACGTGTCGATGCCGCAGCCCTTCAGGATCTCGCCGTCGATGCCGATGTCGCCGAATTCGTTGACGATGATGGCGATCCGCTTGCCGCCGGCTTTTTCCAGGAGATGGCGGATCAGCGTCGTCTTGCCGGCGCCCAGGAAGCCGGTGACGACGGTGCAGGGGACGCGGGAGACGGAAGCGGTCATGATCAGTCCTTCAGCAGGTCAAGGGGAGGGATGCGGGCCACGAGGCCGCGCTTGAGGCTATCGGGGCGGCCGCGCCACGGAATGAGGCCGTCCATCGAAGTGGCGAAGAGTTTGGCGCCAGTGACGAGATCGGCGCCGCTTGTCGTCGTCAGGTCGCCGAAGACGTAGCTCCAGCAGCCATCGCGCAGGATGGCGGCGCTGAGCCGGCGCTTGCAATTGCCGAGGCATTCGACGCTGCGGACGCGGACGTCTTCGCCAGCGGCGGCGCGGCGCGTGTCGTCCGCCAGCAGTTCGCCGGCGCGGGGATGGGCATCGGAACCGGTTTCATCGCGGCAGGAGGCACAGACGATGACGGTCACGCCGGCAAGGGCATCGCTCTCGCCGGACGAAACATCCGCTGTGCCAGCCGAAAAACTGCTGTCGTGGTCCAAGAATCGGGCTCCTTGCCCGGAAACCCGCCGGGCGATCGGATTCTATAGTCGCAGACGGCAGGTCTCCTGGCTCGCGGGTCATCGCCTTGGTGCCGCCTTCCCGGGACCATCCCAGTGGCTTTCGGCCTTGGCTCTTCGCTTACAGTTGCGGGGACAGCCGCGGATTTGAAATCGGAATTTCGCACCGCATTCCCTCTTGGCTCCTCTCGTTGAAGAGAAGAGACCGTCTGGACCGGATTTAGGCTTTTGCAGGCAGCGGTGTCAACGTGGGCTTACGACACGGTCAGGTCGGCCAGCGCCGGACCCAAATCACCAGCCGATGTCACTTCTATACGTTCAAGGCCAAGCCAGCCCTGCATCTGCTTCAGTTCCTCGAAGAGTTCTGCAGCGGTTTCAGGCGGCGCGCCGGGCTCGGCATAGGCGGCATGGACACGCAGCATCCCGGCTGGCCGGTCGGCCTTGAGGTCGACGCGCGCCACAATCCTGTCACCGAGCAGAAACGGCAGGACGTAGTAGCCATATTGCCGCTTATCGGCTGGGGTGTAGATTTCTATACGGTAGTGGAAATCGAACAGCCGCTCGGTGCGCGATCGTTCGAAGACGACCGGATCGAACGGCGCCAGCAGGGCGCGGGCCTCGATTTTTCGTGGCAGGCGCGCGTCCTTGTGAAGATAAGCCGGCTTGTCCCAGCCTTCGACGCGCACCGGCAGCAGCTCGCCGAGCTCGACCAGTTCTTCCAGCCGGCCCTTCATGTCGGCGGGGGACAGGCGAAAGTAGTCACGCAGGTCGCCGGCCGTGGCGATACCGTGGGCGCGGGCGGAAATGCGCAGCAACTCGCGGTGCGCGTCCTCGGCGGCGGGCACCGGCAGATCGAGGATCGCCTGCGGCAGCACGCGCTCCGGCAGATCGTAGAACCGCTCGAAACCGCGACGATGAGCGGTGGTGATGCGCCCGGCCCAGAACAGCCATTCGAAGGCATGCTTGGCATGGCTCCAGCCCCACCAGCCGCCCGAACCTTTCTGGCCTTCGAGCGCTGAAGCGGCGATCGGACCGCGCTCGACGACCTCGCGGTAGATATCTTCGATATAGGCGGCGTGCTCGCGGCCCCATTTGGCGAGGCCCAGATACATTTCATCGCCGTGCTCGGCCCGCTGCATGCGCCAGCGCATCAGCGGATATGTCTCGACCGGCAGGAAGGAGGCCTCGTGCGCCCAGTATTCGAACACTGTGCGCTTGCGCGTGACGGCGGCGTTGTCGAGCAACGTGAGCGGGTAGGGGCCAAGGCGCGAATAGAGCGGCATATAATGAGCGCGCACCACCGCACTGACGGAATCGATCTGCAGCAGGCCGGTGCGCGAGAGCACGCGAGCAAAATGACGACGGTCGGGCGAAGCGGTGGGGCGGGGGTCGAGAAACCCTTGAGCGGCAAGCGCGATGCGCCTGGCCATGGCAAGCGAGATCTTTTCCTTCATGCGGGTGTCATTCTGAGGGTGATTTGGCGTGGCCCTGATGGGTGATTCCGGCCCATGCTAGCAGGGTTTTGGCGGCAACCATGTCAGGAGACAAAAGTGGAGTAAAAATAGAAGGAAATCAAACAGGAGCGGATCGGACCAGTTTCCTCGGATATGCCGTCCAGCACCGTGTTTTGAACAAGGTTTGACTTGCTTCGCTGGAAGTGCTGCGCTAACCCTCGCCGCGTTGCAGCATAGGCCCTTAAAACGGTTCAGCGGTTAAACTGTCACGCTTCCGCATTAAGGTCCGGTGCTGTAATCAACGTGGATTGGCGCCAACGGAAAGCCGAGCATGAACGCACTTCTAGGTTCATACCTGCCCATCGTCCTGTTCATCGGCGTGGCCCTGGTCGTCGGCCTGGCGCTGCTGGCCGCCCCCTTCCTGGTCGCCTACCGCAATCCCGATCCCGAAAAGCTTTCCGCCTACGAGTGCGGTTTCAACTCGTTCGACGACGCCCGCATGAAATTCGACATCCGCTTCTACCTGGTGTCGATCCTGTTCATCATCTTCGATCTGGAAGTGGCTTTCCTGTTTCCGTGGGCGGTGTCGTTCTCGAAGATCGGCATGCTCGGTTTCTGGTCGATGATGGTCTTTTTGGCGGTGCTGACCATCGGCTTTGCCTATGAATGGAAAAAAGGAGCGCTGGAATGGGATTGAACGACAGTTCCGGAACGCTCGTCGCGCCGAAGCCCAAGGGCCTGATCGATCCCAACACCGGCAGGCCGGTGGGGTCCGACGATCCTTTCTTCCTCGAGATCAACAACGAGCTGGCCGACAAGGGCTTTCTCGTCACCTCGACTGAAGCGCTGATCACCTGGGCGCGCAGCGGTTCGCTGATGTTCATGACCTTCGGCCTCGCCTGTTGCGCGGTCGAGATGATCCACACCTCGATGCCGCGCTATGACTCGGAGAGGTTCGGTGTTGCTCCTCGCGCGTCTCCGCGCCAGTCCGACATCATGATCGTTGCCGGCACCCTGACCAACAAGATGGCGCCTGCGCTGCGCAAGGTCTACGACCAGATGCCGGAGCCGCGCTACGTCATCTCGATGGGCTCCTGCGCCAATGGCGGCGGCTACTACCATTATTCCTATTCGGTGGTGCGTGGCTGCGACCGCATCGTGCCGGTCGACATCTATGTGCCCGGCTGCCCGCCGAGCGCCGAAGCGCTGCTTTACGGCATTCTTCTCTTGCAGAAGAAGATCCGTCGCACCGGCACGATCGAACGGTAAATCCATGACCGCATCCCTGAGCGAACTGTCGACCTATCTCGGCGAGAAGCTGATCGGCCGCGTGAATGACGCGGTGATCGCCTATGGCGAACTCACCGTCCATGTCGAGCCGCGCGATCTGGTCGAGGTGATGACCTTCCTGCGCGACGATGCGCGCTGCCAGTTCATCTCGATCATCGACGTCTGCGGCGCCGACTATCCGTCGCGGGCCAAGCGCTTCGACGTCGTCTATCATCTGTTGTCGCCGAAGCAGAATGTGCGCATCCGCGTCAAAGTTCAGGCCGACGAAGAGACGATGGTGCCGTCGATCACCGGCGTCTATCCCGGCGCCGACTGGTTCGAGCGCGAGACCTACGATCTCTATGGCGTGCTGTTCTCGGGCCACCCGGACCTGCGGCGCCTGTTGACCGATTACGGTTTCGAAGGCCACCCGCTGCGCAAGGATTTCCCGCTGACCGGGTTCGTCGAGGTGCGCTACGACGACGAGGCCAAGCGCGTCATCTACGAGCCGGTCGAGCTCAAGCAGGAATTCCGCAATTTCGATTTTCTCTCGCCATGGGAAGGCACGGATTACGTCCTGCCGGGCGATGAAAAAGCCAAGACGAATTGAGGCGCCAGAATGGCTGAGACCTCCGTCCGCAACTTCAACATCAATTTCGGCCCGCAACACCCTGCGGCGCACGGCGTTTTGCGCCTCGTGCTGGAGCTTGACGGCGAAGTCGTCGATCGCGTCGATCCGCATATCGGGCTGCTGCATCGCGGCACCGAAAAGCTGATCGAGGCCAAGACCTATCTGCAGGCGATCCCCTATTTCGACCGGCTCGACTATTGCGCCCCGATGAACCAGGAGCATGCCTTCGCGCTGGCCGCCGAGCGCCTGCTCGGCATCGACGTGCCGAAGCGTGGCCAGCTGATCCGCGTGCTCTACTGCGAAATCGGCCGCATCATGTCGCACATCCTCAATGTGACGACGCAGGCGATGGACGTCGGCGCGCTGACGCCGCCGCTGTGGGGCTTCGTCGAGCGCGAAAAGCTGATGGTGTTCTATGAGCGCGCCTCCGGCTCGCGCATGCATGCGGCCTATTTCCGCCCCGGCGGCGTCCACCAGGATCTGCCGCAGAAGCTGGTCGAGGACATCGGCAAGTGGATCGATCCGTTCCTGAAGTCGATCGATGATCTCGACGCGCTTTTGACCGGCAACCGCATCTTCAAGCAGCGCAATGTCGATATCGGCACGGTCTCGCTGGCCGATGCCTGGGCCTGGGGCTTTTCGGGCGTCATGGTGCGTGGCTCGGGAGCGCCCTGGGACCTGCGCAAGTCGCAACCCTATGAATGCTATTCGGAAATGGATTTCGACATTCCGATCGGCAAGAACGGCGACTGTTTCGATCGATACCTCGTGCGCATGGAAGAGATGCGCCAGTCGGCGAAGATCATGCGCCAGTGCGTCGACCTTTTGCTCGGCAAGGAGAGCACCGGCCCGGTGTCGAACCTCGATGGCAAGGTGGTGCCGCCGAAGCGCCAGGCAATGAAGCGCTCGATGGAAGCGCTGATCCATCACTTCAAGCTCTACACCGAAGGCTACCGCGTGCCGGCAGGCGAGGTCTATGCTGCGGTCGAAGCGCCGAAGGGCGAGTTCGGCGTCTACCTCGTCTCAGATGGCTCCAACAAGCCGTACCGCTGCAAGTTGCGCGCCCCCGGTTTCGCGCATCTGCAGGCGATGGATTTCCTCTGCCGCGGCCACATGCTGGCCGACGTCACCGCCGTTCTCGGCTCCCTCGACATCGTGTTTGGTGAGGTCGATCGCTAAATGTCAGTCCGCCGTCTCGCAGAAGCCAGTGTCCAGCCAGCATCCTTCGCCTTCAACCGGGCGAACGCGGCAGCGGCGAAGCAATGGCTCAAGAAATATCCCAAGGGCCGCGAACAGTCGGCGATCATTCCGCTTTTGATGCTGGCGCAGGAGCAGGAAGGCTGGGTGACGAAGGCGGCGATCGAGACGATTTCGGACATGCTCGGCATGCCCCGTATCAGGGGGCTGGAAGTCGCCACCTTCTACACGCAATACCAGCTGAGCCCGGTCGGTACCCGCGCCCACATCCAGGTCTGCGGCACCACGCCCTGCATGCTGCGCGGCTCGGAAGCGCTGATGGATGTGTGCCGTTCAAAAATCCATCACGACCAGTTCCACACCAACGACAAGGGCACCTTGTCGTGGGAAGAGGTCGAGTGTCTCGGCGCTTGCGTCAACGCGCCGATGGTCATGATCTTCAAGGATACGTTCGAGGATTTGACGCCTGAGCGGCTGGCCGAAATCATCGATCTCTATGACGCCGGCAAGGGCGCCTCGGTGACGCCCGGACCGCAGGACGGCCGCACCGGCTCGGAGCCGGCCTCCGGCCTCACGACCCTGAAGAGCGAAAAGGCGATCCTCAAGTCGACCCGCGACAGGGAAGCCAGGGAGGCCGCCAAGGCCGCCAAGGCGGTGCCCGATGCGATAATCGCCACGGTCGCTCCGGCTGTCGCGCCGTCCAATGCCAGCAAGCCGAAGACCGATGCCCCGGAAACCAGCCCGGCATTGAAGACGCCTTCAACGACCAAGGTCGCGCCGGCAGTTGAAAAGGCGGCGAGCGTTTCGGCCCCGCTGCATTCGGCCGCCAATGCCAACAAGGCAGCCCCCGAGGTCGAGCAGGTTTCCAAGCAGCGCAACGGTCCGAAGACCAAGGCCGAGCCGGCCACCGCCTTCAAGGCGCCGGAGATCAAGGCGCCAGCCGCGAAAGCCGCCAAGCCGACCAAACCGTCACTCGAGGACAAGAACCGTCCGGCTGGCATCGACAGGCCGGCGCTGGTCGATGACCTCAAGCTGATTTCCGGCGTCGGCCCCAAGATCGAAGGCATCCTGCATTCGCTGGGCATCTTCACCTTCGCGCAGGTTGCGTCCTGGAAGAAGGCCGAGCGCGATTGGGTGGACGGTTATCTCGCTTTCCACGGCCGCATCGATCGCGACGACTGGGTCAAGCAGGCCAAGGCGCTCGCCAAGGGTGGCGTCGCCGAATACATCCGCGTCTTCGGCAAGAAACCGGTCTGAGGGACGAAAAATGCTTCAGGACAAAGACCGCATCTTCAACAACATCTACGGCCTCTTCGACAAGTCGCTGGCCGGCGCGATGGCGCGCGGCGCCTGGGACAACACGCCCGGTATCGTCGCCAAGGGGCGCGAGTGGATCGTCAACGAGATGAAGGCGTCAGGCCTGCGCGGACGCGGTGGCGCCGGCTTCCCGACCGGCCTGAAATGGTCGTTCATGCCCAAGCAGAGCGACGGCCGGCCGAGTTACCTCGTCATCAATGCCGATGAATCCGAGCCCGGCACCTGCAAGGATCGCGACATCCTGCGCAATGACCCGCACACGCTGGTCGAGGGTGCGCTGCTCGCCGGCTTCGCCATGGGCGCGATTGCCGCCTACATCTATGTTCGCGGCGAGTTCATCCGCGAGCGCGAGGCGCTGCAGCGGGCCATCGACGAGGCTTACGAAGCCAAGCTGATCGGCAAGAACAACACGTCCGGTTATGACTTCGACATCTACATGCATCATGGCGCCGGCGCCTATATCTGCGGCGAGGAGACGGCGCTGCTCGAAAGCCTCGAAGGCAAGAAGGGCCAGCCGCGGCTGAAGCCGCCATTCCCGGCCAATGTCGGCCTCTATGGCTGCCCGACCACGGTCAACAATGTCGAATCGATCGCCGTTGCGCCGACCATCCTGCGCCGCGGCGCAGCCTGGTTCTCGTCCTTCGGCCGGCCCAACAATGTCGGCACCAAGCTGTTTTGCATTTCCGGCCACGTCAACAATCCGTGTACGGTCGAAGAGGCGATGTCGATCCCATTCCGCGAGCTGATCGAGACGCATTGCGGCGGCATTCGCGGCGGCTGGGATAATCTCTTGGCGGTCATTCCGGGCGGCGCCTCGGTGCCGCTGGTGCCGGCCGAGCAGATCATCGACACGCCGATGGATTTCGATGCGTTGCGCGACCTCAAATCCGGCCTCGGCACGGCGGCTGTCATCGTCATGGACAAGTCGACCGATATCGTGAAGGCGATCGCGCGGCTTTCCTACTTCTACAAGCATGAGAGCTGCGGCCAGTGCACGCCGTGCCGCGAAGGTACCGGCTGGATGTGGCGGGTGATGGAGCGGCTGGTGCGTGGCGAAGCGCAGAAGCGCGAGATCGACATGCTGCTCGACGTCACCAAGCAGGTCGAAGGCCACACGATCTGCGCGCTGGGCGACGCGGCGGCATGGCCGATCCAGGGCCTGATGCGGCATTTCCGCGGCGAGGTGGAACGGCGCATCGACGAGTTTTCGCGCAATGCGCACCGGGCCGAACCGGTGATGGTGGCGGCGGAATAGAGAATTTGTGAATGCGGGCGAAAGCCCGAAGCGAGACAACCGGGGCGGGCGAACGAAGAAACGACCAGGAGATATCTATGGCGCCGTATTCGACACCCTACTCATTGATGCCCAATGTGGACCAGTTCGACAAGATGAACCAGGACCTGACCAGGATGATGCCGAAGGAGATGGTAAGTGCCGTCAACCTTTTCGCGCACCCCGTGGCGGGTGCCGCGGCGATGTCGGCGCTCGGTATCGGGCTGGTGAATCACGCCTTCGGCGTCTGGTTGGGCGCTCTCTCGGGGGCGGCCGAAGCCTCGCAACGGCTGCTGCAGCCGATCGTCGATGATTTCGAGGCGCGCACCGAGCGCTTCTCGGAGACGGAAAAGAACGCTTCCAAGGCTCGCGCGGCGACCAAGACCCTGATCGCCGAAGCGCAATCCTTCGCGCAGGACGTGACTGACATGGTTGCCAGGGAGGCTGCCGACACAGTGCCGGTCGTCGACGCAGGCCCGATGGCGGGCGCGGCTCCAGCCGGGTTGATGCCGGAGGATTTCAGGCAGCCAAAGGCTATGGACAAGCCCGCGAAGCCGTCGGACCTCAAGGCGATATCGGGCATCGGCCCGAAGCTGGAGACGGTTCTCAATGGCCTGGGTATCTGGACATATGCCCAGATCGCGGCATGGGCGCCGGAAGAGGTTGCCTGGGTCGAGGACTATTTGTCGCTCACCGGCCGCATCGGCCGTGACGATTGGACTGCCCAGGCGGCGGCACTCGCCGTCAGGAAATGAATGAAATGCCGGCTACGGTTTCGACCGCGCCCGGGACAAGAGATTGCGGGAAATCCGCAGGGGTTTGAGGCGAATGGCAAAGCTCAAGGTCGACGGGAAAGAGATCACTGTACCCGACCACTACACGCTGCTGCAGGCGGCGGAAGATGCTGGCGCGGAAGTGCCACGCTTCTGCTTCCATGAGCGGCTGTCGATCGCCGGCAATTGCCGCATGTGCCTGATCGAGGTGAAGGGCGGGCCGCCGAAGCCGCAGGCCTCCTGCGCCATGGGCGTGCGCGACCTGCGCCCCGGCCCGAATGGCGAGCTGCCGGAAATCTTCACCAACACGCCAATGGTCAAGAAGGCCCGCGAGGGCGTGATGGAATTCCTGCTGATCAACCACCCGCTGGATTGCCCGATCTGCGACCAGGGCGGCGAATGCGACCTGCAGGACCAGGCAATGGCCTTCGGTGTTGATTCCTCGCGCTATCACGAGAACAAGCGCGCGGTCGAAGACAAGTATATCGGCCCGCTGGTCAAGACGGTGATGAACCGCTGCATCCATTGCACGCGCTGCGTCCGCTTCACCACGGAAGTCGCCGGCATTTCCGAACTCGGCCTGATCGGCCGTGGCGAGGACGCCGAGATCACCACCTATCTCGAACAGGCGATGACCTCGGAGTTGCAGGGCAATGTCATCGACCTTTGTCCAGTTGGCGCGCTGACCTCCAAGCCTTTCGCCTTCCAGGCGCGGCCGTGGGAGCTGACCAAGACCGAATCCATCGACGTGATGGATGCTGTCGGCTCGGCGATCCGCGTCGACTCCAGAGGCCGCGAAGTGATGCGCATCCTGCCGCGCGTCAACGAGCAGGTGAACGAGGAGTGGATATCCGACAAGACCCGCTTCATCTGGGACGGTCTGCGCACGCAGCGCCTCGACCGCCCCTATGTGCGCAAGGACGGCAAGCTGGTTCCCGCGAGCTGGGCCGAGGCTTTTTCGGCGATCAAGGATGCGGTGTCGAAGGCGGCACCCGAGAAGATCGGCGCCATATCAGGCGATCTCGCCGCGGTCGAGGAAATCTACGCGCTGAAGCTGCTGATGGCTTCGCTCGGTTCGAAGAACACCGACTGCCGTCAGGATGGCGCGGCACTTGATCCGGCGCTCGGCCGGGCGAGCTATATCTTCAACCCGACCATCGAGGGCATCGAGCAGGCGGATGCAGTGCTGATCATCGGCGCCAATCCACGCTATGAAGCTTCGGTGCTCAACGCCCGCATTCGCAAGCGCTGGCGGATCGGCAATCTGCCGGTCGGCGTCATCGGCGATATCGGCGACACCCGCTACGACTATGAACAGCTGGGCGCCGGACCGGATTCGCTGAAGGATCTGGCCGATGGCAACGGCAAGTTCTTCCAGACGCTGAAGAAGGCGACGCATCCGCTGATCATCGTCGGCCAGGGCGCGCTGGCGCGCGCCGATGGCGCGGCTGTGCTCGGCCAGGCGGCGAAACTCGCCGCCGCCGTCAACGCCGCAAGGGCGGACTGGAACGGCTTTGCCGTGCTGCACAATGCGGCCGGGCGCGTCGGCGGCCTCGATCTCGGCTTCGTGCCGGGCGAGGGCGGCAAGAACGTCGCCGGCATGCTGGGCGAGATGGAGCTGCTGTTCCTGCTCGGCGCCGACGAGATCGACATGGCCAAGACCGGCGGCGCCTTCGTCGTCTATATCGGCACGCATGGCGACCAGGGCGCACACCGCGCCAATGTCATCCTGCCGTCGGCTGCCTACACCGAAAAGTCGGCCACCTACGTCAACACGGAAGGGCGCGTGCAGCAGACCAACCGTGCCGGCTTCGCACCGGGCGACGCGCGCGAGGACTGGGCGATCCTGCGGGCGCTGTCGGATGTGCTGGGCAAGAAGCTGCCGTTCGATTCGCTGCCGCAGCTGCGTGCGAAGCTCTATGGCGAATACCCGCATCTGGCCCGCATCGATCAGGTCGCGGCCGCCAATGCCGAGGACATCACTGAGGTGGCGAAGCTCGGCGGGCGGCTGAACAAGGGCACCTTCACCTCGCCGGTCACGGACTTCTACCTGACCAACCCGATCGCGCGGGCATCGGCCGTGATGGCGGAATGCTCGGCACTGGCCAAGAGCGGCTTCAAGCAGGCGGCGGAATAAGCATGGACACTTTCTTCTCCTTCTACGTGCTGCCGGCGCTGCTGATCCTTCTCAAGTCAGTCGTGCTGATCGTCGTGCTTTTGATCTTCGTCGCCTACATCCTCTACGCCGATCGCAAGATCTGGGCGGCGGTGCAGCTGCGCCGTGGCCCGAACGTCGTCGGCCCCTGGGGTACACTGCAGGCCTTCGCCGACCTGCTGAAGTTCGTCTTCAAGGAACCGGTCATCCCGTCCGGCGCCAACAAGGGCGTGTTCCTGCTGGCACCGCTGGTCTCGGCGGTGCTGGCGATCTCGGCCTGGGCGGTCATTCCGGTCAACCAGGGCTGGGCGATCGCCAACGTCAATGTTGGCATCCTCTATGTCTTCGCCATCTCCTCGCTCGAGGTCTATGGCGTGATCATGGGCGGCTGGGCGTCGAACTCGAAATATCCGTTCCTCGGCGCGCTGCGTTCGGCCGCGCAGATGGTGTCCTACGAAGTCTCGATCGGCTTCGTCATCGTCACCGTGCTGCTCTGCGCCGGTTCGCTCAACCTGTCCGACATCGTCTTGTCGCAGCAGGATGGGCTGGGCACCAAGCTCGGCCTGCCCAACACCTTCCTCGACTGGCACTGGCTGTCGCTGTTCCCGATGTTCATCATCTTCTTCATCTCGGCGCTGGCCGAGACGAACCGGCCGCCTTTCGATCTGGTGGAAGCCGAATCGGAACTGGTCGCCGGCCACATGGTCGAATATTCGTCGACGCCGTTCCTGCTGTTCTTCCTCGGCGAGTATGTCGCCATCGTGCTGATGTGCGCGCTGGCCACCATCCTGTTCCTCGGCGGCTGGCTGCCGCCCTTCGACTTCGCGCCGTTCACCTGGGTGCCGGGCGTCATCTGGTTCGTGCTGAAGGTCTGCTTCGTGTTCTTCGGCATCTCCATGGTGAAGGCCTTCGTGCCGCGCTATCGCTACGACCAGCTGATGCGGCTCGGCTGGAAAGTGTTCCTGCCGATCTCGCTGTTCATGGTGGTCGCCACCGCCGCCTTCCTCAAGATCACGGGGTTTGCGTGATGTCCGCTCTGTCTCAAGCCGCAAAATCGCTGCTGCTGCAGGATTTCGTCAGCGCCTTCTTCCTGTCGATGCGCCAGTTCTTCGCACCGAAGGAGACGATCAACTATCCGCACGAGAAGGGGCCGACCAGCCCTCGCTTCCGTGGCGAGCATGCGCTGCGCCGCTATCCCAACGGCGAGGAGCGCTGCATTGCCTGCAAGCTGTGCGAGGCGATCTGCCCGGCGCAGGCGATCACCATCGAGGCCGGTCCGCGCCGCAATGACGGCACGCGCCGCACGGTGCGTTACGACATCGACATGGTGAAGTGCATCTATTGCGGCTTCTGCCAGGAAGCCTGCCCGGTCGACGCCATCGTCGAGGGGCCGAATTTTGAATTCGCGACGGAGACGCGCGAGGAACTTTACTACGACAAGGACAAGCTTTTGGCGAATGGCGACCGATGGGAGCGCGAACTGGCGCGCAACATCTCGCTGGACTCGCCGTATCGCTGATATTTGACGCATGGACGGGGCGAGGGGCCTCGTCTAAGGACAACGCGGCTTCGGTACACCGGAGGCGGAACGAAGCCAAAGAAGCGGACATGGCGAGAGCCGGTCCGGACAGGAACCCGGGGGAACCCCATGCTGAGTGGACTAGAGGCGGCCTTTTTCTACCTCTTCGCCTTTGTCGCGGTGGCGTCGGCGTTCATGGTCATTTCGTCGCGCAACCCCGTGCATTCGGTGCTGTTCCTGATTCTGACCTTCTTCAACGCCGCCGGCCTGTTCATGCTGACGGGGGCCGAGTTCCTGGCGATGATCCTGCTCGTCGTCTATGTCGGCGCGGTCATGGTGCTGTTCCTGTTCGTCGTCATGATGCTCGACGTCGACTTCGCCGAGATGAAGGAAGGCGCGCTGCAGTATGCGCCGATCGGCGCGCTGGTCGGGCTTGTCCTGGCGGCGGAACTGATCGTCGTGCTCGGCGGCTACACATTTGCGCCGCGGCTCGCCTCCACAGTCTCGAAACCCATTCCGGACCTCGCCACGCGCTCGAACACGGCCGCACTCGGCGACATCCTCTACACGGACTACCTCTACTACTTCCAGATCGCCGGCCTCGTGCTGCTGGTCGCCATGATCGGCGCCATCGTCTTGACGCTGCGCCACAAGGAAGGGGTCAAGCGGCAGTCGATCTCAGCCCAGGTCGGCCGCACCGCGGCGACCGGCATGGAAATCCGCAAGGTCAAGTCGGGCGAAGGAGTCTGAGATGGTCGTCGGCATCGCACATTATCTGACCGTATCGGCGATCCTGTTCACGCTCGGCGTGTTCGGCATCTTTTTGAACCGCAGGAACGTCATCGTCATCCTGATGTCGATCGAGCTGATCCTGCTCGCGGTCAACATCAACTTCGTCGCCTTTTCGGCGGCACTCGGCGATCTGGTCGGCCAGGTGTTCGCGCTGTTCGTGCTGACGGTCGCGGCGGCTGAAGCCGCCATCGGACTTGCCATTCTCGTCGTCTTCTTCCGCAACCGCGGCTCGATCGCGGTCGAAGACGTCAACATGATGAAGGGTTGACGGAACCACCATGTATCAGGCCATCGTCTTCCTCCCCCTCATCGGCTTCCTGATCGTCGGCCTGTTCGGTACGTCGCTCGGCGCCAAGGCATCCGAATACATCACCTCAGGCTTCCTGGTGATCGCCGCGGTGCTGTCGTGGGTTGCCTTCTTCACCGTCGGCTTCGGCCATGGCGAGGTGTTCACCGTGCCGGTGCTGCGCTGGATCCAGTCGGGCGGGCTTGAAGCGTCCTGGGCGCTGCGCATCGACACGCTGACGGTGGTGATGCTGGTGGTGGTCAACACGGTGTCGGCGCTGGTCCATATCTATTCGATCGGCTACATGCACCATGATCCGAACCGGCCGCGCTTCTTCGCCTTTCTGTCGCTGTTCACCTTCGCCATGCTGATGCTGGTGACCGCCGACAATCTGGTGCAGATGTTCTTCGGCTGGGAAGGGGTGGGTCTCGCCTCCTACCTGCTGATCGGCTTCTGGTACAAGAAGCCGTCGGCCAATGCCGCCGCCATCAAGGCCTTCGTCGTCAACCGCGTCGGCGATTTCGGCTTCGCGCTCGGCATTTTCGGCCTCTTCGTGCTGTTCGGCTCGGTCAATCTCGGCACCATCTTCGCCAATGCGGCGACCTTCATTCCCGCTGAAGGTGCGCCGCAAGGTGCCGCCGTGCTGACCTTCCTCGGCCATGCGCTCGACAAGCAATCGGCAATGACGGTCGTCTGCCTGCTGCTGTTCATGGGCGCCATGGGCAAGTCGGCTCAGGTGCCGCTGCACACCTGGCTGCCGGACGCCATGGAAGGCCCGACGCCGGTGTCCGCGCTGATCCATGCCGCCACCATGGTGACGGCCGGTGTGTTCATGCTGGCGCGGCTGTCGCCGCTGTTCGAACTGTCGCATTCGGCGCTGACGGTCGTCACCTTCATCGGCGCCTTCACCGCCTTCTTCGCGGCGACCGTCGGCCTCGTCCAGAACGACATCAAGCGCGTCATCGCCTATTCGACCTGCTCGCAGCTCGGCTACATGTTCGTGGCGCTCGGCCTTGGCGCCTATGGTGCAGCGATCTTCCACCTGTTCACCCATGCCTTCTTCAAGGCACTGCTGTTCCTCGGCTCGGGCTCGGTCATCCATGCCGTCTCCGACGAGCAGGACATGCGCAAGATGGGCGGCCTGCGCAAGCTGATCCCGACCACCTACTGGATGATGGTGATCGGCACGCTGGCGCTGACCGGCGTCGGCATTCCGGTGACGGTCATCGGCACGGCCGGCTTCTTCTCCAAGGACGCCATCATCGAGAGCGCCTTTGCCGGTCACAATTCGGTTGCGGCCTTGGCCTTCGTGCTTTTGGTCATCGCCGCCTGCTTCACCTCCTTCTATTCCTGGCGGCTGATCTTTATGACCTTCCATGGCAAGCCGCGGGCGAGCCATGAGGTGATGCACCACGTCCATGAATCGCCGCCTGTGATGCTGGTGCCGCTGTTCATCCTGGCCGCCGGCGCGCTGTTCGCCGGCATCATCTTCCACAACGCCTTCATCGGCGAGGGCTATGCCGAGTTCTGGAAGGCATCGTTGTTCACCTTGCCGAACAATCACATCCTGCACGAGATCCACGAACTGCCGCTGTGGGTGGAACTGGCGCCGTTCATCGCCATGCTCATCGGTTTTGCGATCGCCTGGAAGTTCTACATCCGCTCGCCGGAAATGCCCGTCAATCTCGCCGCGCACCATCGCGGGCTCTACGCCTTCCTGCTCAACAAATGGTACTTCGACGAGCTTTACGACTTCCTGCTCGTGCGGCCCGCCAAGCGCGTCGGCCATTTCCTGTGGAAGACCGGCGACGGCACCATCATCGACGGTCTTGGTCCTGATGGCATCTCGGCGCGCGTCGTTGATGTCACTGACCGCGTCGTCAAGCTGCAGACCGGCTACCTCTACCACTATGCCTTCGCCATGCTGATCGGCGTTGCCGCACTCGTCACCTGGATGATGCTCTGATGACCGCCTGGCCAATCCTCTCGCTGGTCACCTTCCTGCCGCTGGTTGGTGTGCTGCTTATCCTGTTCATCAATGATGACAGTGACAATGCGCGCCGCAACATCCGTGCCATCGCGTTGTTGACGACGACGTTCACGTTCATCATCTCGCTTTTCATCTGGACCGGCTTCGACAATTCGCAAGCCGGCTTCCAGTTCGTCGAGAAGGTTGCCTGGCTCGATTCCGGCATCTCCTACCATATGGGTGTGGACGGCATTTCGATGCTGTTCGTCATCCTGACGACCTTCCTGATGCCGCTCTGCATCCTGGCCTCGTGGGAAGCCATCGAGAAGCGCGTCAAGGCCTACATGATCGCCTTCCTGCTGCTCGAGACGCTGATGATCGGCGTGTTCTGCGCGCTGGACATCGTGCTGTTCTACGTCTTCTTCGAGGCCGGCCTGATCCCGATGTTCATCATCATCGGCGTCTGGGGCGGCAAGCGGCGCGTCTACGCCTCGTTCAAGTTCTTCCTCTACACGCTGGCCGGCTCGGTGCTGATGCTGCTCGCCATCATGGCGATGTTCTATCAGTCCGGCACGACCGACATCCCGACGCTTTTGACGCACAATTTCCCGGCCAACATGCAGACCTGGCTATGGCTCGCCTTCTTCGCGTCCTTCGCGGTGAAGATGCCGATGTGGCCGGTGCATACCTGGTTGCCGGACGCGCACGTCGAAGCGCCGACGGCGGGCTCGGTGATCCTGGCCGCAATCCTGCTTAAGATGGGCGGGTATGGCTTCCTGCGCTTCTCGCTGCCGATGTTCCCGCTGGCGTCGGAAATGTTCGCGCCGCTGGTGTTCACACTGTCTGTCGTCGCCATCATCTACACCTCGCTGGTGGCGCTGATGCAGGACGACATGAAGAAGCTGATCGCCTATTCCTCTGTCGCCCATATGGGCTTCGTGACCATGGGCATCTTCGCCATGAACCAGGAAGGCGTGCAGGGAGCCATCTTCCAGATGCTCAGCCACGGCCTCGTCTCCGGCGCGCTGTTCCTGTGCGTCGGCGTCATCTACGACCGCATGCACACGCGCGAGATCGACGCCTATGGCGGCCTCGTCAACAACATGCCGAAATACGCCACCGTGTTCATGGTCTTCACCATGGCCAATGTCGGCCTGCCCGGCACCAGCGGCTTCGTCGGCGAGTTCCTGACCATGCTCGGCGTCTTCCGGGTCAACACCTGGGTGGCGTTCTTCGCCGCCACCGGCGTCATCCTGTCGGCGGCCTATGCGCTGTGGCTCTATCGCCGGGTGATCTTCGGCGCGCTGACCAAGGACAGCCTGAAGGGCTTGCTCGATCTGTCGCCACGCGAGAAGGTGATCATCTACCCGCTGGTCGTGCTGGTCATCTTCTTCGGCGTCTATCCGGCACCCGTCTTCGACGCGACGGCCCAATCGGTCAAGTCGCTCGTCACCAATGTCACTGCATCCATCGGCGCCGCGCAGACCGCGGCGGCGAACTGACCAGGGGTTTTGCGAACCATGACGCCGGACCTTCTCTCCAGCCTGTCGCTCTCGACGCCAGAGCTGATCCTTGCCATCGGCGCGCTGGCGCTGCTGATGGTCGGCGCCTATTCGCGCGCCAACACCGTCAACACGGTGACCGGCCTTGCCGTCGCCGTGCTGGTGATCGCCGGTGCCTGGCTGATCTTCCACACCGGGCAGGGCAGCGCCTACGGCAACGCTTTCATCCAGGATTCCTTTGCGCACTTCATGAAGGTGCTGGCGCTGACCGGCTCGGCGGTGACGCTGGTGATGTCGATGCGCTTTGCAAAGGCGGAGCATTTCGACAAGTTCGAATATCCGGTGCTGGTGCTGCTCAGCACGCTCGGCATGATGCTGATGATCTCGGCCAACAGCATGATCGGGCTCTATCTCGGCCTCGAACTGCAATCGCTGGCGATCTATGTGTTGTGCGCGATCAATCGCGACAATCTGCGTTCGACCGAAGCTGGCCTCAAATATTTCGTCCTCGGCGCGCTGTCGTCGGGCATGCTGCTCTACGGCATCAGCCTGGTCTACGGCTACACCGGCAACACCGGCTTCCAGGAGATCGCTTCGGCGCTGGGCAGCGGCGAGCGCCAGCTTGGCCTTGTTTTCGGCCTGGTCTTCGTGCTGGCCGGCCTTGCCTTCAAGATCTCGGCGGTGCCGTTCCACATGTGGACGCCCGACGTCTACGAAGGCGCGCCGACGCCGGTGACGGCCTTTCTGGCTGCGGCGCCCAAGATGGCGGCGATGGCGCTGATGGTGCGCGTCACCATGGGCGCGTTCAAGCCGATCGCCTCCGACTGGCAGCAGATCATCGTCTTCATCTCGATCGCCTCGATGGCGCTCGGCGCCTTCGCGGCGATCGGCCAGACCAACATCAAGCGGCTGATGGCCTATTCCTCGATCGGCCACATGGGCTACGCGCTGGTCGGCCTTGCCGCCAACAGCCAGGCGGGCGTGCGTGGCGTTGCGATCTACATGCTGATCTACCTGGTGATGACGCTCGGCACCTTCGCCTTCATCCTCGCCATGCGGCGCAAGGAGGGCAATGTCGAGCAGATCAGCGACTTGGCCGGCCTGTCGTCGACCAACCCGATCATGGCGACGATCCTGACCATCCTGATGTTCTCGCTGGCCGGCATTCCGCCGCTCGCCGGTTTCTGGGGGAAATGGTACGTCTTCCTCGCCGCCATCAACGCCAATCTCTACGCGCTGGCGATCATCGGCGTGCTGGCCTCGGTGGTAGGCGCCTATTACTATCTGCGCATCATCAAGATCATGTGGTTCGACGAGCCGGTTGGCGGCTTTGTGCCGATGGCGACGGAATTGCGCCTCGTGCTCGGCGTCAGTGGCGCCTTCGTGCTGTTCTATGTGCTGATCGGCGGGCCGATCGGCACCTATGCCGAAGCCGCCGCCAAGACATTTTTCTAAACGGCATGGCATTTCGGCTGGCTCCAACCTCGGCGTCGGAAGGGTTCCGGCTCGAGGCGCATGACAGCGTCGGCTCCACCAACGCGCTGGCGCTGGACCATGCCCGGGCAGGCGACCCGGGCAGATTGTGGGTCGTTTCCAAGAAGCAGGAGAGCGGGCGCGGACGGCGAGGCCGCGTCTGGGCGACGCCGGAAGGCAATCTGGCGGCGACGCTGCTTGTCATCACCACTGCCGAGCTTCGCCTTGCCGCGACGCTTGGCTTCGTTGCCGGGCTGGCGTTGGCCGATGCACTCGACGCGGTCGTGCCGAAGGGGCGGATCGCCATCGGCCTCGACGGCGCAAGTGCGGGCAAAAACCGTTTCGAGCTGAAATGGCCGAACGACGTGCTTGCCTCCGGCGCCAAGCTGGCCGGCATCCTGCTGGAATCGGCGATCCTGGACGGCGGCCGTTTCGCGGTGGCGGTCGGCATCGGCGTCAATGTTGTGGCATATCCTGAGGATTTGCCTTATCCGGCAACATCATTGCGCGCGCTGGGCGCGACATGCGATGCGGAAACATTGTTTCTGGCGCTGTCGGATGCCTGGAGCGAGAATGCCCGGTTGTGGGATGAAGGGCGCGGACTTGCCGCCGTCAGGCGACGCTGGCTAGCACGCGCGGCGGGGCTAGGCGGCGAGGTTGCTGTCAGAATTGACGGTAATGTGGTGCGTGGGGTGTTTGAAACCATTGACGAGGACTGCCGTTTCGTGATCCGCGACGATGAAGGTTCTATTCTGACGATCGCCGCCGGCGACGTGCATTTCGGCGCGGTCGCGTCTGCCCGCGTCTAACGGGCTTGGCCTGAGGGCCAGGAAGGGAAAAATCATGGCGAAAGCCGAAAACGCCGAACTCGTCTTCGTGCCGCTCGGCGGCGTCGGCGAGATCGGTATGAACTTCGCCCTCTACGGCTACGGTCCGCCGAGCGCGCGCGAGTGGATCGTCATCGATGTCGGCGTGACCTTCCCCGATGCCAGCCTGCCCGGCGTCGACCTTGTGCTGCCCGACACGCGCTTCATCGAGGAGAACCTCGCCAATCTGCGCGGCATCATCATCACACATGCGCATGAAGACCATTATGGTGCGCTGCTCGACACCTGGCCGAAGCTGAAGGCGCCGGTGTGGATGACGCCGTTCAGCGCCGGCCTGCTCGAAGCCAAGCGGCAGGGCGAGCAGGGCGCGCCGAAGATCCCGCTGACCATTTACAGGGCGGGCGAGAAATTCACTGTCGGCCCGTTCGAGATCGAGGCTATCCCGGTCGCACACTCCATCCCCGAGCCGATGTCGCTGGCCATCACGTCGCCGGCCGGCACCGTCATCCACACCGGCGACTGGAAGATCGATCCGGAGCCGACGATCGGCCCAAAGACCGACGAGGCGCGGTTCCGCGCCTACGGCGACAAGGGCGTTCTGGCGCTGATCTGCGATTCGACCAATGCGCTGCGGGAAGGCGAGTCACCCTCGGAAGTGGCCGTCGGCGAGGGCCTGAAGGGCGTCATCCAGGCCGCCAAGGGCCGCGTCGCCGTCACCACTTTCTCCTCCAATGTCGGCCGCATCGTCTCCATTGCCAAGGCGGCGCGCGATGCCGGCCGCCAGTGCCTGGTGCTCGGCCGCTCGCTGAAGCGGGTCATCGATGTGGCTGATGAACTCGGCTACATGGACGGGCTGCCGGAGTTCATCGCCGAAGAGGATTTTGGCTTCATCCCGCGCGAAAACCTGGTGATCATCTGCACCGGCAGCCAGGGCGAGCCGCTGGCGGCGCTGGCCAAGCTGTCGCGCGAAGAAATGAAGTCGGTGTCGCTGACGGCTGGCGACACGGTGGTGTTTTCGTCGCGCACGATTCCCGGCAACGAAAAGGCGATCCTCGAGATCAAGAACCGCCTGATCGACCTGGGCATCAAGATCATCGAGGACGGCGATGCGCTGGTGCATGTTTCCGGTCACCCGCGGCGCAGCGAATTGCGCAAGATGTATGAGTGGGTGCGCCCGCAGATCGGCGTTCCCGTGCATGGCGAGGCGGCGCATCTGGTGGCGCAGGGGTCGCTGATGTCGACCTCCGGCATCGGCCAGGTGGCGCAGGTGCGCGACGGCGACATGCTCAGGCTCGCTCCCGGCCCCGCCACCATCATCGACCAGGTGCCGTTCGGCCGCATCTACAAGGACGGCAATTTGATCGGCACCGATCAGGCGATGGGCATTCGCGACCGGCGCAAGCTGTCCTTTGCCGGCCATGTCGCGGTCAATGTCGTGCTCGACGACAAATATGAGCTTGCCGGCGATCCCGATCTGGTCGCCATCGGCGTCGCCGAGGCCGATGCGAGCGGTGAGACGCTCGAGGATCTGATGATCGATGCGGCTGTCGGCGCGGTGGATTCGATCCCCCGTCAGCGCCGAAAAGACCTCGACCTGGTGCAAGAGGCGGTACGGCGCGCTGTGCGCGGCGCTGCCAACGAAGCCTGGGGCAAGAAACCGCTGGTGACGGTGTTTGTCACCCGGTGAGGGTGGCAGCCGGTCGCTACACGTTCAGCTGGTAGCTGACGGGAAGCCAACGAAAAGAACCGTTCACTGGCTCGATGTAGCCCAGTCCTGGAAATGGCATGTGATGGCCAGCGATCAGCAGACGCTGCTCTGCGGCCATCTTTAGCAGTCGCTTGCGGGTCTCGACGGCTTGCTCTTTGTCATCATCCAGATCAGCACGCCACTCCGGCCGTTGGATGGACACGACATAATGCAGGAAGGCGTCCGACCAGATGAGCAATTGCTGGCCGTCGCTTTCGACGAGAAACGCCAGGAGCCCGGGGGAATGACCGGCTGCGTCGATGGCGGTAATGCCTGGCACAACCTGATCTCCGTGCGCTATGAATGTCACCTGGTCTGTAAGGCTGCTGCAAATTCGTCTGAATAGATCACGGTTGGCCAATCTGGCCTCGCGCACCGCATTCCCCCCGGTCCAGAAGCTGAATTCCGCCGCGCCGAATACATAGCGTGCCCGCCTGAAAACGGGTTCGCCATTCTTCACAAGCCCTCCGATGTGATCCGGGTGCCCGTGGGTGATAATCACCACATCGATGTCACCCGGTCCGAGCCCAAGGTCCTGTAGGCATTCCAGAAGTGAACTGTCCTCGTCTCCGCATCCGGTGTCGAACAGGATCTTTTCGGAACCGGTGTCGATCAGCGTTGGGATGAAGCAGTGCTCGTAGCGATCGCGGTCGATGAAGTTCGAGGCGGCGAGTTCGTGCACTGCGGTTGGCGAGTGTCCGGGTGCCAGGGCCGATGCAAGGTTGTCGCGAACATCGACGGCATCGAGCAAAGTGGCAACTTTGAATGAGCCAAGGCTGAATATGAAAACGCGTGGGCGGGCAGGGCGGGTGTCGAACATTGCCATTTGTACTTCGCAGTTGCCGATTGGAACAGCCTGGGTCGCGATTTTGAAACTTTCCACTCGTTCGAGGGAATTCGAAGACGGCTCGTCAAAGTGCGACAGTGCGCGCCTCGTGAAAGGCTGTTGGTATCCGTCGATTTGACGTATGACGCCAGCCATCGGGACCCAGGAGGGAAAGCTCGGATATGCTCGGACGCCTGAACCATGTCGCGCTTGCCGTGCCGGATCTGGCGGCGGCCGTTGCCGCCTATCGCAACACGCTCGGCGCCGAAGTGACGGAGCCGCAGGCACTGCCGGAGCATGGTGTGACGGTGGTGTTCGTCAATGTCGGCGACACCAAGATCGAACTTCTGGAGCCGCTGGGCGAGAACTCGCCGATCGCCGCCTTCCTGGGGAAGAACCCTTCCGGCGGCATGCACCATCTTTGCTACGAGGTCGACGACATCCTGGCCGCGCGCGACCAGCTCAAGGCCGCCGGCGCGCGCGTGCTGGGCGACGGC
This sequence comes from Mesorhizobium kowhaii, assembly GCF_003253745.1. Lineage (GTDB taxonomy): Bacteria > Pseudomonadota > Alphaproteobacteria > Rhizobiales > Rhizobiaceae > Mesorhizobium > Mesorhizobium kowhaii. The sequence continues at coordinate 355,398 of NZ_MZXV01000062.1, read as the reverse complement.
AATCCGAAGACCGGGGCGCATGGCAAGCCGGTGCTGTTCCTGCATCCGAAGGATTTCTTCGGCACGCTGATCGAACTGGAGCAATCATGAGCTGGGTTTCGTTCACCGCACTTTTCTTCGCCACTTGGTGGATCGTGCTGTTCGTCGTGCTGCCGTTCAGCATCAGGACACAGGACGATGATCACGACGTGACGCTGGGCACGGTTCCAAGTGCGCCGCGCGGCCCGCATATGCTGCGCGCCGTCCTTCGAACCACCGTCGCCACGGCGGTTCTCATGGGCATTTTCTATGGCCTGACGAAAGGGTTGGGATACAGCCTCGACGAGGTGCCGCACATCATTCCGGAATTCAGTCAGACCCCAACGAAATAGACCGTTTTCCGGCCCGCGTTTCAGCACATTCGAGATCGACACGAGATCGCCTGGAGGCCCACGGCGATTCTGGCCTTACGCCGGTTGACGCAGGGTCATCCAGTTTGTCAATCTCTGCTGCTAACCAGATGTTTGCACAAAAAAAATGCAAGGCACGAGGCCTTGCAATTTAAACGCGTCCGATCTGTTTCCGGTTTCCGGCGGCAGCGAGTAACCGCGCCTAGATCGCATCCTCCCAAGACTTTGACCGCGTAGGAGAGCAGATTTTTCTCTACCCTCTCGGTTATCGGGGCACATTAGACCAACGCGAATGAAAATGTCACGAAGAATTTTGCCTTGAAACGGGCATTCTCGTGCTGCACTGCACAATAGTGTGGCAGGCTTTGCTTGGGAAACGACCAGTAAGATGCGTACGGCACTGCGGCGCCCTTGGAGCGCCGCGCGTCCGCGGGCCGCGCAAAGGACCTCCGACACGTTCGACCCCACGCATCGTGCCCTTCCGAAAGCCGATTTCCGATTTTCGGGCCGATGCGTCCGGGTTTCCATTCCGCCATGAAATGGCTATGAAGCCGGGGCAAGCAAGCCCGTGTCGCGCCGATTCCCGCGCGGCCATCCTCACTCACGGACCAGTCCATGCGTTTGTCGCGCTATTTCCTGCCGATCCTCAAAGAAAATCCGCGCGAGGCCGAAATCGTCTCGCACCGGCTGATGCTGCGTGCCGGCATGATCCGCCAGCAGGGGCAGGGCAGTTTTTCGTGGCTGCCACTCGGCAAGCGGGTGCTGGACAAGGTTTGCCGGATCATCCGTGAGGAGCAGAATCGCGCCGGCGCGCTGGAAATCCTGATGCCGACCATCCAGTCGGCGGATCTGTGGCGCGAAAGCGGCCGCTATGACGATTACGGCAAGGAGATGCTGCGCATCAAGGACCGGCAGGACCGCGACATGCTCTACGGTCCGACCAATGAGGAAGTGGTCACCGAGATCGTGCGCGCTTACGTGAAGTCCTACAAGGACCTGCCGCTCAATCTCTACCACATCCAGTGGAAGTTCCGCGACGAAGTGCGGCCGCGCTTCGGCGTCATGCGTTCGCGCGAATTCCTGATGAAGGACGCTTACTCCTTCGACCTCGACTTTGAGGGCGCCAAGGCGGCCTACAACAGGATGTTCGTGTCCTATCTCAGGACGTTTACGCGCATGGGGCTGCAGGCGATTCCGATGCGGGCCGACACCGGGCCGATCGGCGGCGACCTCAGCCATGAATTCATCATCCTCGCCGACACCGGCGAGAGCCAGGTTTTCTGCCATCGCGACTATCTTTCGCTCGATGTGCCCGGAGAGAAGACCGACTTCGCCAACGACGCCGAGATCGGCGACATCGTCAAGACATGGACGACGCCCTACGCCGCCACGGACGAGATGCATGACGAGGCGGCGTGGGAAAAGATCGGCGACAACGACAAGGTTTCGGCGCGCGGCATCGAGGTCGGCCACATCTTCCATTTCGGCGACAAATATTCCAAGCCGATGGGCGCCAAGGTTACCGGGCCCGACGGCAAGGATCATTTCGTCTCCGGCGGCTCCTACGGCATCGGTCCGTCGCGCTTGGTCGCAGCGATCATCGAAGCCAGCCATGACGACAACGGCATCATCTGGCCGGAAGCGGTGGCGCCGTTCGACATCGGACTGATCAACATGAAGGCGGGCGACGCCGAGTGCGACCACGTCTGCGACGAGTTGCATGCCGCATTCGTCGCCGCCGGCAAGGATGTGCTCTACGACGACACCGACCAGCGGCCCGGCGGCAAGTTCGCCACCGCCGATCTGATCGGCCTGCCGTGGCAAGTCATCGTCGGACCGCGCGGCGTGGCTAGCGGCGAGATCGAGATCAAGAATCGCAAGACCGGCGAGCGCGAGACGCTGCCTATCGCCGATGCGCAAAAACGATTCGGTGTCGCCGCATGAGCGAAGTGGCGGCAGCAAGAACAGCGGGCGCCGGGCCCTTTTCCATCTTCGAGCGCATGGTTGCCTGGCGCTACCTGCGCTCGCGACGCAAGGAGACGGTGATCTCGGTGATCGCCTCGATCTCCTTCCTCGGCATCATGCTGGGGGTCGCCACGCTGATCGTGGTGATGGCAGTGATGAACGGCTTCCGGGCGGAGCTTTTGACGCGCATTCTCGGCGTCAACGGCCATCTGATCGCGCAGCCGCTCGATTCGCCGCTTGAGGATTATGCGCAGGTCGCCGGCCGCATCAACGGCGTGCCCGGCGTCAAATACGCCATCCCTCTGATCGACGGCCAGGTGCTGGCGCAGGGCAATGTCGGCGGCGGAACCGGCGCGCTGGTGCGCGGCATCCGCGGCGAGGATCTCAGCAAGATCGCCATCGTCGCCGCCAACGTCAAGCAGGGCTCGATCGCTGGTTTCGACACCGGCGAGGGCGTCGCCATCGGCAAGCGCATGGCCGAGAATCTCGGCCTGGCGCTCGGCGACACCATCACTTTGATCTCGCCCGACGGCGACGTGACGCCGCTCGGCACGACGCCGCGCATGAAGGGCTATCCGATCACCGCGATCTTCGAGGTCGGCATGTCGGAATATGACAGTTCCATCGTCTACATGCCGTTCTCGGAGGCGCAGCTCTATTTCAACATGGACGGCCGGGCGCAGACGATCGAGATTTATGTCGACAATCCCGACGACGTCGACGCGCTGAAACCGAAGGTGGAGGAGGCGGCGCAGCGGCCGATCGACCTCGTCGACTGGCGCCAGCGCAACGAGACCTTCTTTTCCGCCCTGCAGGTCGAGCGCAACGTCATGTTCATGATCCTGACGCTGATCGTGCTGGTGGCGGCGCTGAACATCATTTCGGGCCTGATCATGCTGGTCAAGGACAAGGGGCATGACATCGCCATCCTACGCACCATGGGGGCGTCGCGCGGCGCCATCCTGCGCATCTTCCTGATGACGGGGGCTGCGATCGGCGTGACCGGCACGATCGCCGGCGTTCTGCTCGGCGTTCTGATCTGCACCAACATCGAATCCATCCGCCAGTTCTTCTCCTGGATGACCGGCAAGGTGCTGTTCAACCCGGAACTCTATTTCCTCAGCCAGCTGCCGGCGAAAATGGATCCGCGCGAGACGACCTATGTCATCCTGATGGCGCTCGGGCTGTCCTTCCTGGCAACTGTATTTCCGGCGTGGCGGGCCGCCCGGCTCGATCCCGTTGAAGCCTTGAGGTATGAATGATGGCCGAGGCCATTATCGAGCTGAAGAGCGTTGAGCGGCACTACGTTCAGGGGCCGCGCAAGCTCACCATTCTCAACGGCGCCGATTTCTCGCTGAGGCGCGGCGAGATGGTGGCGCTGGTGGCGCCGTCGGGCACCGGCAAGTCGACGCTGTTGCACACTGCCGGCCTGCTTGAGCGTCCCGACGCCGGCGACGTCATCCTGGCCGGCCGTGCCTGCGGGCGGCTCTCCGATGACGAGCGTACGGCGATCCGCCGCAACGATGTCGGCTTCGTCTATCAGTTCCATCACCTGCTGCCGGAATTCTCGGCGCTGGAAAACATCATGATGCCGCAGCTCATCAAAGGGCTGAGCCGCAAGGAGGCGTCCGAGCGCGCGGCGCAGCTGCTCGACTACATGCAGATCGGCAAGCGCGCGTCGCACCGTCCGTCCGAGCTTTCCGGCGGCGAGCAGCAGCGCGTCGCCATTGCCCGTGCGGTTGCCAATGCGCCGCTGGTGCTGCTGGCCGACGAGCCGACCGGCAATCTCGACCCGGTCACCGCCTCCTATGTGTTCGAGGCGCTGGCGGCGCTGGTCAAGCAATCGGGCCTCGCGGCGCTGATCGCCACCCACAATCACGAACTGGCCTCGCGCATGGACCGGCGCGTCACGCTGGCCGACGGCAAGGTGGTGCCGCTCGGCTCGGGCTGACCTCAATCTCGACAGACCTTGGCGGGCTCGCCAGGAGTCCGCCACCAGCGCGCGTTTTCGCTCCATTGATAGCCGACGCACGCCCGTCAACCTTTCCTTAACCCTGCCGATTTGTTCGCCCGGAATTCCGGATGCCGCCGGATTCCGGTCGTTGACATTCGAACAAAATTAGAACAAAATACGAACATATCAACAACAGGAGAGAGTTATGACCGATCTGGTTCAGGATGTCGTCTCGCTGGTTTGCATGAGCACCTTTCTCATTTCCATGGCGATCTGGATCGGAGCCATGTGATTTGGCGTTGAGGGCGTGGCGCGAACGCACGCGTCCCTTCGTCGCGCCGCCCCTCACGCTTACCCTCTCCCCGTCAAAAACGGGGAGAGGGTACTTCAACGCTGGCGTCATGCCTTTCATTGAACGCTGACGCGGATGGCTTGCGACCGGGAACCGAGTTTTCCTGTTAAGCTTTTCTTGCCGCCACGACGTTAGGGTGTGCCTCCAAGACAGGGAGCAACGTCGCGTGTCGCCCATCGTCACGGCCATCCTGGTGGCCAGCAATCTCGGGCTGATCTTTCTCTTGATGACCGTGCCGCTTGGTTTGCGCACGATCAGGCTCAGCCGTGTCGTGGCAATGGACCGGCAGCGCCTCTGGCAGGCGCTGTGGCCACTCGGCAGCGATGCCGGCTGGTCCGGTGAGATTCTTTCGGCCGAGGCGCTGGACAGCGAGGGCATGGCCCGCATCATGCTGTCCTGGGAAGGCCGCGACGGCAAGCCGATCGAGCGCAAGTCGCGGTTTGAAGACGTTGTCGAGGGCAGCCGGTTCTCGATGCGCGTCATCGAGGATACCGCGCTCGATACCTCGTTCTGGAAGGATTTTCGCGAGACCACCGAGCTCGTTTCCGAAGGCAGCGGCACGCGGGTCACGCTTGGCCAGACCGATCGCTATCGCGGCTTTGCCTTCCTGGTGTTCCGCTATTTCGCCATGCGCCGTGAACTCTCCAAGCTGCAGCGCTGGGCAAGGACCGGACAGTATCGCAAGGGCGGCTGGTTCGAGCATCCGCTCAGCCAGGTCGGCTTCGCCGCACTGTCGGCGTTGATCCTGTGGCCGTTCTTCGGTCTTCACCTCGGCGGGCTGGCGCTGGCCGCGATCCTGACGTCGGTGGTGGCCCTGCACGAACTCGGCCATATGGCCGCGTTTCGCCTGATGGGTCACAGCAAGGCGCGCATGATCTTCATTCCGCTGCTCGGCGGCATCGCCATTGGCGGGCGGCCGTATGACAGTCGTTTCGAAGTGGCCTTCGTGGCATTGATGGGCGCCGGCTTCTCCGCCTTCCTGGTGCCGGTCGTCATCGCCGCCAGCACCTTTGCAGGCGCGGAGGGACATCGGCTGGCGGCGCTGCTGCTGGCGGCGCTGGCGGGCTTTGCTGCCCTGTTCAACATCGCCAATCTGGTGCCGGTGTGGAAGTTCGATGGCGGCCAGGTGCTGCGCCAGATCTGCCCGGGGCCGATCGTGCTGGCACTGGCTTCGTTCTCCCTGCTTTCGGCCTTCCTGGCGCTCGGCCGACAGGCCGGCTTCTCCCCAGGCTTTCTGCTCGCTGCGGGCGCGGTCTTTTCAATCCTCAGCCTGCTGACGATGAGCAGCGGGGTCAAGCCGCGCCACGAGTTGAAGCCGATCCGCACCGTCGACCGCTTCGTCATTGCCGGCGCATTACTGGCCGTGTTTGCCATCCATGGTTACGGCGTCCTGTGGGCATCCGCGCGGCTCATCTGAGGTGTGTTGATATTCAGGTGATGCCGGCCTGCGAACGGCGGCTTCCTGCGCTTCCGTACCCAAAGGTACGCTCCGCTCCGGTTCTCGGAATCCGCCATTCTCGGCGCGGCCTGACCTGAATCTCAACACACCGTAAGCAGTTCTCAGGCGGGAAGCTTCAACCGGCCTTGCGGGCGGCTTCGACAGGCGAAGCCGTGGCTGGACCGAACACGTCCTCGAAAGCGGATTTCAGCGCCAGGTCGAGATCAGCCATCGTCAGGGGAAGGCCAAGGTCGACAAGGCTGGTGATGCCGTGGTCCTGCACGCCGCACGGCACGATGCCGCTGAAATGGTCGAGGTCCGGCTCGACATTGATGGCGATGCCGTGAAAGCTTACCCAACGCCGCAGCCTGATGCCGATGGCGGCGATCTTGTCTTCGGCCGGCGAGCCGTCCGGCAGGGCAGCGCGATCCGGCCGCACCACCCAGACGCCGACCCGGTCCTCGCGGCGCTCGCCCTGCACGTTGAAGGCGGCGAGCGTGCCGATGATCCATTGTTCGAGTGCCGCGACGAAGGCGCGAACATCCTCGCGCCGCCGCTTCAGGTCGAGCATGACGTAGGCGACCCGCTGGCCCGGCCCATGATAGGTGTATTCGCCGCCGCGCCCGGCCGCAAACACCGGAAAGCGGTTGGCGTCGATCAGGTCCTCGCTGCGGGCGCTGGTGCCGGCGGTGTAAAGCGGCGGATGTTCGACCAGCCAGACCATTTCGCCAGCGGCACCGCTTCGGATCGCCTCGGCGCGCGCCTCCATGAAGGCAAGCGCATCGGGATAGGCGGTGAGGCCAGGCTCGATGCGCCATTCGACCGGTGCTGAACCGGGGAGCGGCAGGAACGACGTGGCGATCTGGCTGCGTTCTGGCATGGTTTTTCGTTTTTTCGTTTATGCATGTCGTGATCCCAAAACCGGCTTGCACTTTTGGGCGACATGCATTTGCCTCCCATATGGCGATATCGGGCCGAAACGTCCAGTTCCGGCTACGCATTCCAATCCTGTGGAGCGTTATGCCAATCGCTGGCGATTATTGCTTGCCGCGCACTTGTTTCGCCGGAAACGATTTGCTACACGCCGCGAGCCGGTCGGTTCCGGCTCCTACCACGTGCGGTCGTGGCGGAATTGGTAGACGCGCAGCGTTGAGGTCGCTGTGGGGCAACCCGTGGAAGTTCGAGTCTTCTCGACCGCACCAAAATTTCCCTGACAGATTGCTTCTGGCAAGCCGGGGCGGCAAGCGATGACACGTCGCGGCCACAGGGCTGCCCGAGGATCGAAACGACAGCGGCGGCGCGTCATTCAGACCACGCCGCCGCTTCGCTTTTTTCAATTGCCCCGAAAGCCAGCCTGATCGTGGAAATCAGGCGGCTTCTTCATCCGGGTCAGGGTATCGGCCACGACCTACCCGAGGACGATGGCGTCGGCACGATGACGACGCCGGCCTCCTTCAGGATTTCGACCTTTTCCTGCGCCGACTCATAGGTCGCTCGGCAAAAGCCGGACCTATCCCGTCCACCCAAGGCCAGCCGAGATGCAATTGATCGATACAAGCAGAGCGTCGGTCGACCGCTTTTGATCCGCCGTGCCGGTATTTGCCCGAACTTCACGCAGCAGATCGACCTGCAGTCGGTGAATGTCATCCATCTGTCGCCGCAGATTGTCGAAGCGCCGCTTGAACATCGGAAAACGCGCGGAAAGATCGCCTCCCGTGACGTCACCAATCAGGCGTCGCGTCAACTCGTATTCGGCGGCGATGCGGGCGTAGATTCGTCGGGCCGCATCGCTGTCGGACACCAGGCGGGCGTAAAGCCCCGCGATCTCCATGTCGGACTGGTAAAGCGTCTTCTCGGCCTCGTCGACGATCAAGCGGAAGAAGCGCGAGTGCTCGAACATGCGAGCCAGAAGTTCGCGCCCGGCCTCGCCGCGCACAGCGACGAAAGAGCTAAGCGCGCTGCCGATGCCATACCAGCCGGTCAACAGATGACGGTTCTGGCTCCAGGCGAACACCCATGGAATGGCGCGCAGGTCAGCAATGCCGCTGGCGCCGAAACGGCGCTCCGGCCGTGACCCCATTTTCAGGAGCGCCAGCTCCGCGACCGGGCTCGCCTGGTTGAAATAATGGAGGAAACCGGGCTCAGCCATCAACCTGGCGTAGGATGCCTGCGACATGCCTGCCAGCGCTTCCAGCGCTTCGTCGAACTCCGGCGTTTCCTTCGGCTCGACATCACCGGGCGATCCGACACCGTGGGCCAGCACGCCGGCGGCGAGAACCTCGAGCTGGTTGAGGCCGGTGCCGCGATTGGCGAATTTCGACGATACGACCTCGCCCTGCTCCGTTACCCGCATGGTTCTGGCGACAGTGCCTTCCGGTTGTGCCGCGATCGCCCGGCCGGTCGGCGCGCCGCCACGGCTGACAGAGCCGCCGCGACCGTGAAAGAAACTGATCCTGACGTTGTGCTTGCGCCCGACGGCAGCGAGGCGCTTTTGCGCTTTTGCCAGTTCCCAATTGGAAGCCAGGAAACCGCCGTCCTTGTTGGAATCTGAATAACCGAGCATGATTTCCTGGCGCGCGCCGAAATCCCGCACCGTCTGCCTCACCAGCGAAACGCCGAGCAATCCATTCAGGATGCCCGGTGCGGCCTGTAGATCGGCGATGGTCTCGAACAATGGCACGATCCGCAGCCTGATTGTGCCGCCGCCACCGGGCGCGGTTGAAAGTCCGCAATATTGCGCCAGCAGATAGACCGCGAGCAGATCGTCGGCCGAGCGGGTCATGCTGAGAACGAAAGAGCCGACAGCGTCGGCATCCGAGCTGGAGATGTGCTCGCGGATAACGGAGAATGTCGAAAGCAGTTCACCTGCTTCAGGCGAGAGCCGGCCTGCGTCGATCTCCAGCCGATCGCCCTGGCTGACGGCTGCGCGAATGCGCGCCGACCATTGCGGCGTGCCGGCTGCGACCGGATCGGCGGGATTTGTCAGCGCAAACAGCTCGGTCAGCACCCGGTTGACGACCGTGGAGTTCTGCCGGATGTCGAGCGAGACCGTACGGAAGCCGAAGCTTCCGATTTGCCAAAGCAGAGGCTGGATGAAACGCTTGGCTACCGCGCGCCCTCCGATCGCTTCGAGAACGGAAGACAGCCGGTTCAGATCAGCACGAAACGCCTCTGCCGAGAGATACGCCGCCGTACCGCCGTCTCGCGTGGCCACCAGCCGGGCAAACAAGGCCGAAGCGAACTGGCGAAGCGGTTCGTCAGGGTTGCGGGCGGCGATCACGTGCGCCAGTCCGCTTTTATCAAGCGCCGTTTGCAGCACCGGCTTGAAGCTGGCCGGCAGGTCGATGACGTTCGAGCTGGCGCTGAGCACCGTCACCAGCCGCTGTACCTGCGTCAGATACCTGCCTATGGCGGTATTGCGGTATTCGGCCATGGCATGGGCGGTGACTGCGGCAGTCACATTTGGATTGCCATCGCGGTCGCCGCCGATCCACGAGGCATAGCGTATGAATGAGGGAATTCTGATAGGCTCTCCCGGATAGTGACGCTCGAAGGCGCCCTGAAGCTTGCCATAGAGCTGCGGCGTTGCCTCGAAGATGACTTCGCGAAAGAAATGCAGGCCCCAGGCGATTTCGCGTTCGACCGTCGGGCGCTCCAGCCGCAGCTCGCCCGTCATCCACAGAAGCTCGATCTCGCTTTCCAGATCGGCGACCAACAGGGAGCGTTCGCGCGGAGCCCAGCGCGGCTGGTCGAGCTCGGTCAGCTTGCGATAGATACGGCGGTGGATCTCCAGCACCGTGACGCGTTTGGCCTCGGTCGGGTGCGCGGTCATGGTCGGGCCGACGCAAAGCTCATCGAGCGTCGCCTGGACTTCCTCCGCTGAGTGGCCGTTCGCTGCCATCTGCGCGATCACGCTAGCGAAGGACCCGGGAACTTCGTCGACACCCGCGCCTTGTTCGAGTTCGCGGCGCGCCCGCATGGCAAGCAACTCGTCTGCTATCGCCAGCAACTGGAACCATACGCCGCTCGCCTGAAGCGCCGGAATGCGCTGCTCCGCGGCGAGGGAGACAAGCGACCTACGTCCGGTCAGAACGGCGGCGATCTCGGGCTCACGCGCGCTTGCGACCTGAAGCAGCAAGCGCAACAGAAGGCTGCGCTCGTCCTCACGAAAGTTGATGCGTCTGCTCTGTTCCAAACCGTTTTCCTGAATCGTCCGCATCGATGTCCAAGTAGCCGCGCCCTGAATCGAGGGCGGTGGCTGCTGTCAGGCGACCCGATCGGGGACCGGGCGACCCTCGAAAAAGGCGGTCAGGTTCTCGACCACCTTCATGCCCATTGCCACCCGCGTTTCCTCGGTCGCACTCCCGAGATGCGGCAACAGCACTACGTTCTCCAACTGCTTCAGCGCCTCCGGAACGGCCGGCTCGTCGGCAAAGACGTCGAGACCCGCCCCCGCGATTTCGCGCCTTTCCAGTGCACCGATCAGGGCATCCTGGTCGACGACGTCGCCGCGCGCCGTGTTGATCAGGAACGCGTCGCCTTTCATCAACTGCAAGCTTCGAGCATTGATGAGATGGCGGTTTTCCGCACCGCCCGGACAGTGCAGCGACACGAAATCAGATGCTGTGAGCATATCTTCCAAAGTTGCCGTCTGCACCGCGCGCATGGCGCGCGTCTCGTCATCATCGACCGGCGACCGATTGAAGAACACGATCTTCATACCGAAGCCGAAATGCGCGCGCCTGGCTGTCGCCTTGCCGATGCGCCCCATGCCGACAATACCCAAGGTTTTGCCCGACACCTTCGCGCCGGCCATATGCGTTGGCGACCAACCCCGCCACTCTCCGGCCCGCAGCTGCCGCTCGCCCTCACCGGTCCGGCGCGCGACAGCCAACAGCAAGCTGAGGGCGAGGTCGGCGGTGCAATCGGTCAGCACGCCCGGGGTGTTGGTCACCACGATGTCGCGTTCGCGGGCTGCCGCGACATCGATATGGCTGAAGCCGACGCCGAAATTGGCGATGATCCGGGTGCGGGCGGCGTTCTCGGGAAACACCGCAACAGGCAAGCGGTCGCTGACCGTTGCCAGGATCGCGTCAAAATGCGCGAATGCCGATGTCATTGCGGCAGGGCTCAGCGGCGTATCGCTGGCGTTGAGCGTCGTGTCGAAGCGCTCGGCGAGGATCGCTTCAACGGGGGCCGGCCATCTCCGGGTGACAATCAAACGCGGTTTCATCGAATTTCCTGCCGATCGATGGGCCGCGATGCATTCGCCAACCCCGAAACAGACTTCACATTTTGCGCTATGCGCCCTTCGCCCGGTCGGCCATCACGCCGCCTTCTTCATCCCGGCCAGAGTATCGGCCACGACCTCCCCGAAGGACGATGGTGTCGGCACGATGACGACACCGGCCTCTTTCAGGATTTCGACCTTTTCCTGCGCCGACTCGCCGAAGGCCGAGATGATGGCGCCGGCATGGCCCATGCGCCGGCCCTTCGGGGCGGAAAGCCCCGCAATATAGGCGATCAGCGGCTTGCGCATGTTGTCGCGCGCCCAGATCGCGGCTTCGGCTTCCTGCGGTCCGCCGATCTCGCCGATCATGACCACGGCATCGGTTTCGTCGTCCTGCTCGAACAGCTTCAGCATGTCCTTGAAGGACGAGCCGTTGATCGGGTCGCCGCCGATGCCGACGCTGGTCGAGACACCGATGCCAAGCGCCTTCATCTGCGAGGCGGCCTCATAGCCGAGCGTGCCCGAGCGTCCGACGATGCCGACGCGGCCGGGGAGATAGATGCTGCCCGGCATGATGCCCATCAGTGCCTGCCCGGGCGTGATCACGCCGGCACAGTTCGGCCCGATCAGCCGCATGCGGTCCTCGAAACGGTAGCGAAGCATGTAGCGCTTCACCTGCATCATGTCTTGCGAGGGAATGCCGTCGGTGATGCAGACGCAGAGCTTTATGCCGGCATCCGCGGCTTCCATGATCGAGTCGGCGGCGAAAGGCGGCGGCACGAAGACGATGCTGGCCTCGGCGCGGGTTTCGCGAACGGCGCCCTTGACGGTGTTGAAGATCGGCAGGCCGAGATGCTTCTGCCCGCCCTTGCCGGGCGTCACGCCGCCGACAAGCTTGGTGCCATAGCGCTTCATGTCCTCGGCATGGAAGCTGCCGATCTTGCCGGTGAAGCCCTGGACGATGACCCGCGTGCCGCGGTTGAGCAGGATTGCCATGTCTTGAACTCCCTCAGCTTGCTTTTTTGAGCGTTGCCGAACGCCAGGCGGCGACGGCTTTTTCGGCGGCTTCCGCCAACGTTTCGGCGACGATCACCGCCTCGCCGGAATCGGCCAGGATGCGGCGCCCTTCCTCGACCTTGGTGCCGGCAAGCCGCACCACCAGAGGTACGTTGACGCCGACTTCGCGGATCGCCTTGACGACGCCCTCGGCGACCCAGTCGCAACGGTTGATGCCGGCAAAGATGTTGACCAGGATGGTCTCGACATTCTTGTCGCCGAGCACGGCGCGGAACGATTTCGCGACCCGCTCCGGCGAGGCGCCGCCGCCGATGTCGAGGAAGTTCGCCGGCTCGCCGCCGGCGATCTTGATCATGTCCATCGTCGCCATGGCGAGGCCGGCGCCGTTGATGATGCAGCCGATATTGCCGTCGAGGCCGACATAGGAGAGGCCGCGGTCGCTGGCGAAGGTTTCGCGTGGGTCCTCCTGGCTCTTGTCGCGCAGTTCGGAGATCTCCGGCCGACGGAACAAGGCGTTCTCGTCGAACGACATCTTGGCGTCGAGCGCGACGAGGTTGCCGTCGCGGGTCACCACCAGCGGATTGATCTCCAGCATCGAGGCGTCGTAGTCGCGGAACACCTGGTAGCAGCTGAAGATGGTTTCGGTCGCCTTGCCGATCAGGTTCTGATCCAGGCCGAGCCCGAAGGCGATCTCCCGCGCCTGGAAGCGCTGCATGCCGACTCCCGGATCGACCGTGGTCCGGATGATGGAATCCGGCGCCCTCTCGACGATATCCTCGATTTCCATGCCGCCGGCTGCCGACGCCACGATCATGACGCGCTCCTCTTTGCGGTCGAGAACGAAGCCGACGTAGAGTTCCTGCGCGATGTCGACGGCCTCCTCGAGATAGAGCCGCGATATCAGCTTGCCCCGCGGGCCGGTCTGCTGGGTCACGAGCTTGCGGCCGAGCATGGCTTCGGCCGCGTTGGAGATCTCCTCGTCATTGGCGCAGAGCTTGATGCCGCCGGCCTTGCCGCGGGCACCGGAATGAACCTGCGCCTTGACTACCCATTTGCCGCCGCCGATCTCACGCGCCCGATAGGTTGCCTGCTCGGGGCTGTAGGCCAGGCCGCCGCGCGGAACATGAATCCCGTGGCGGGCAAGCAGTTCCTTGGCCTGGTATTCGTGAATGTCCATCTTGTCCTCCCAGAAAGCTTCAGTGCGTGGCGGCGTGCGGCTATTGTTAGCTATCAAGTTGGCCGGCGCGTTCGATTGCTTCGTTGACCACCAGCACATTGCGCGCCATGCGTTCCGACGCTGCGTCGATCATTTTGCCGTCGAGCGCCGCCGCGCCCTTTCCGAGCGCCTCGGCTTCCCTGAGCACTTCCAGGATGCGCCTGGCACGGACGACTTCCTTTTCCGGCGGCGAGAACACGCTGTTGGCAAGCGCGATCTGCGAGGGGTGGATTGCCCATTTGCCTTCGATACCAAGTGCCGCCGCGCGCCTTGCCGCCGCCGTGTAGCCCTCAGGGTCCGAGAAATCGCCGAACGGCCCGTCGATGGCGCGCAGGCCGTAGGCCCTGCAGGCAACCGTCATCCGCGACAAGGCGAAATGCCACTGGTCGCCCGGATAGTCGGGATTGAGGCCGCCGATGTTGACGGTGCGCGCCTTGTTGCTGGCGGCATAGTCGGCGACGCCGAAATGCATCGCCTCCAGGCGGCCGGGCGTAGCGGCGATCGCCTCGACATTGGCCATGCCGAGCGCCGTCTCGATGAGGGCTTCGAGGCCGACGCGGGTCTTGTAGCCCTTGGCCATCTCGATCTGGTTGACCATGGCCTCGACCATATAGAGGTCGGCCGGAACGCCGACTTTCGGCACCAGGATGGTGTCCAGCCGGTCGCCGGCCTGTTCCATCACGTCGACCACGTCGCGGTACATGTAGTGCGTGTCGAGGCCGTTGATGCGCACCGACACGGTCTTGCCCTTGGCGCGCCAGTCAATGTCGTTGAGCGCCTGGATGATGTTTTTGCGGGCGCGTTCCTTGTCCGGCGGCGCCACCGCATCCTCGATGTCGAGGAAGACGAAGTCGGCGGCGCTGTTCGCCGCCTTGTCGATCATCTCCGGGCTGGAGCCGGGAACCGCGAGTTCGCTGCGCTGCAGCCGGAGTTTTTTCAGATGGTTGATCGTGTGACTCATGGTCGTGTTCCTCTCACGCCGCCTCGGCGACAGATGCCTCGGCCGAGGCACGGAAGTGCTGGATGGCGGCGCCGACGCCCGAGCCCGGCGCCAGCCGGACGCCGCAATCGAGCAGCGCCATTTCCGCCGCCGACAGCGAGGCGAGCACCATCACCTCGTTCAGCCAGCCGAGATGGCCGATGCGGAAGACCTTGCCGAACACCTTGTTGAGACCGCCTCCGAGCGAGGTCCGGTAGGTCTGGTAGGCGCGTTTGACGACGTCGGCGCTGTCGATGCCTTCCGGCACCAGGATGGCGCTGACGGTGTCGGAGTGCCATTTCGGTGCCTTCGCGCAAAGTTTCAGGCCCCAGGCGTCGACCGCCTTGCGCACGCCTTCGGCGAGGCGATGGTGACGGACGAAAATGTTGTCGAGCCCTTCCTCGGCGATCAGATCGAGCGAAGCGCGCAGGCCGCGCAGCAGTTGCGTCGCTGGCGTATAGGGGAAATAACCGGCGTCGTTGGCGCGGATCATGTCCTCAAACGAGAAGAAGCAGCGCCGGTGGGTCGCGACCCTGGAAGCGACGAGCGCCTTCTTGCTGACTGACAGGAAGCCGAGGCCGGCCGGCAGCATGAAACCTTTCTGCGAGCCGCTGACGGCGCAGTCGACACCCCATTCTTCCTGACGGAAGTCGATCGAGCCGATCGACGACACGCCGTCGACAAAGAGAAGGGCAGGATGGTTCGCCGCGTCGAGTATGGCCCGGCAGCCGGCGACATCGCTGGTGACGCCGGTCGCGGTCTCGTTCTGCGTGCAGAAGACTGCCTTGATGCGGTGTGCCTTGTCCGCCTTCAGCCTTTCCGCGTAGAGGTCGAGCGGCACGCCGGTTCCCCACTCGCAGTCGATCACGTCGACCTCGAAGCCAAGGCGCTCGGCCATGTCGACCCACAGATGCGAGAACTGTCCGAAGCGCGACATCAGCACGCGATCGCCGGGGCTGAGCACATTGGTCATGGCCGCCTCCCAGGCGCCGGTGCCGGACGATGGGTAGATGAAGACCCGGCCGGTTTCGTTCTTGAAAACCGTCTTGATGTCCTCGAACAGCGGCAGCGTGAAATCAGGGAATGATCCGGCGCGCATGTCCTCCATCGGGAGGTTCATCGCTTGCCGGACCTGCTCCGGAATGTTGGTGGGTCCTGGAATAAAAAGGTGGGTGAACCCAGCCATGCGCGAACTCCTCCGAATGTTAGAAATTTGTGGAGGGAGTGTCGTCTCGACGGCGAGGGGCAACAACACCTTGATGGGTAAGTTCTCGCCGCGCGCGGGTGGGGCTCGCCTACCCACTTGGCCTACCCACTCGGCCTACCCGGTCGTCCTACCCGACAGGCTGTTTGGGACTGCGACGCTTCTCGCTCGAATAGAGGGCGACGGCCATTGCCCGATTGCGGACGTCAAGCTTGTCATAGAGATTCTTGAGGTGGTATTTCACCGTATTTTCGGAAATTCCCGTACGTGTCGCGATCTGAAGGTTGGTCCAGCCGTCGGAAAGCACTGCCAGCAACTCGCGCTCGCGCACCGTGAGCTGCGCCAAAGGCGTGTCGTTGACCTTGTTGATGTCGATGTAAGGGATGCAGATGCGGCCGTGTGCGACCGCCAGGATCGTTTCGAAGATGATATGCGGATCGTCGAACTGGAAGCAGTAGCCTTGAGCACCAAGCCGCACGCACTGCTTCAGGATGCCGATGTCATGGTCGTTGGAAAACACCGTGATGCGCACATCGAGCTTGCGGCTCTGGACCTCGGCCAGAACATCCGCGCCGTCCATATCGGCGAGCCTCCAGCCGATGACAGCGACATCGAACTTGGTCTTCACGGCCAGTTCCAGGAGTTGCTTGCCGCTCTGCACGGCGCCCAGCAATTCGAAACGTCCGTCGCATTCCAGCATTTCGCGAAGCGCCGATATGACAAGCGGGTTGCGCTCGGCGACAACGACGCGAACGCGTTGCTGTCCTGATGGTGCCTCGTTCGTTCTCGCCGACCTTGCGTTCAAGGGCTTCCGTTCTGGACTGGTTGCGGACATGGGCGGATCCGGCTGATATCCGGACCCTGTGCCATGACAATCGTCGCAACCGCGCAAGGGTGCTCTTTCCCCAGCGACATGCGCTGTCGCGCCACCTGAACCGGTATCCAGTTGGTTTTGACAGGATCGGCATTGTCGGCCAGGGCTCGGCGCTGTCCGTCTCTCGTGAAGTCAAGCTGGCAGGAGAGAGCGTATTTCGTTTGATATTCCGTGCGTTAGAGCCATAGGTTCGCAAATCGAATCGTGCAGCCGCGCCATCTCTGGATTGAGCGGCGGATTTCCCCAAAACCGGTTTCCACTTTTGAGCCCGATGCTCTAGACCTGAGACGCACCTTTTCCGGGATTGCGATGGCGGGAGGCGCTGGTGGAAGGCCAGGACGAACGGACGACCGGCGCCAGAGCCGCTGACGACGCCCACGCCGATATCTATGGCGAGGACGGCGCCGTCCTTTCGTCCTTCCTTGCCCAGATCGGTGCGGCGATCGCCGACCGCGACACGCTCACGCTCAAGCATGAAGTCGACCACCTGCACCAGTCGGAACTCGGCGACCTGCTCGAGGCGCTGCACCCTGAACAGCGCCGCGTGCTGGTCGAGTTGTTGGGCGCCGACTTCGACTTTTCTTCGCTGACCGAGGTCGACGAGGCGATCCGTATGGAGATCGTCGACAATCTGCCCAATGCGCAGATCGCCCAGGCGGTGCAGGAGCTCGATTCTGACGACGCGGTCTACATTCTCGAAGACCTTGAAAAGGAAGACCAGGACGAGATCCTGTCGCAGCTGCCGTTCACCGAGCGGATCAGGCTGCGCCGCTCGCTCGACTATCCGGAAGAGACGGCCGGCCGCCGCATGCAGACCGAGTTCGTCGCGGTGCCACCGTTCTGGACGATCGGCCAGACCATCGACTACATGCGCGAGGACAAGAACTTGCCTGAGCGCTTCAGCCAGATCTTCGTCATCGATCCGACCTTCAAGCTGCTCGGCGCCATCGACCTCGACCAGATCCTGCGCACCAAGCGCACGGTCAAGGTCGAGGAAGTCATGCATGAGACGCGGCACGCCATTCCCGCCACCATGGACCAGGAAGAGGCGGCGCGGGAATTCGAGCAGTATGACCTTTTGTCGGCCGCCGTCGTCGACGAGAACGAGCGGCTGGTCGGCGTGCTGACCATCGACGACGTCGTCGACGTCATCCAGCAGGAAGCGGAAGAAGATCTCTTGCGCATGGGCGGTGTCGGCGACGAAGAGCTTTCCGACAGCATCCTTTCGACTTCGCGCTCGCGCGTTCCCTGGCTGCTGGTCAACCTCTTGACGGCGTTCCTGGCGGCGTCGGTGATCGGCCTGTTCGACCGCACGATCGAGCACATCGTGGCGCTGGCAGTGCTGATGCCGATCGTCGCCGGCATGGGCGGCAATGCCGGTTCGCAGACCATGACCGTCACCGTGCGGGCGCTGGCGACGAAGGATATCGACATCTACAATGCCGGCCGCATCATTCGCCGCGAGATGGGCGTCGGCTTCATCAACGGCATCGTCTTTGCCATCCTGATCGGCATCGTCGCCGCGACCTGGTTCCATGACAACAATCTGGGCGGCATCATTGCGGCGGCGATGATCATCAACATGTTCGCGGCCGCCTTGGCCGGCATCCTGATCCCGCTGCTGCTCGACCGTTTCAAGGTCGATCCGGCCGTCGCCTCGGCGGTCTTCGTCACCACGGTCACCGATGTCGTCGGCTTCTTTGCCTTTCTCGGCATTGCCACGTGGTGGTTCGGTGTGCCGTGAAGGGGTGCCTCAATTGACTTTTACGTAAACGCCGTGCGAGGCTTGCGCGGGGCGTCGTGTCGATTCCGGCATGGGTTTGGTTCGGGACAGAAGGCGACGCCGTAGGTTGATCGCCCGGGGGGCCGGCGTGTGGGAGTGACAATGCGGGAATATTATTCGATCACCGAGCTGACCCGCGAATTCGACGTGTCGACGCGGACACTGCGCTTCTATGAGGATGAGGGGCTGGTGCAGCCGGTGCGGCGTGGCCGCACGCGGCTGTTTCGCCCGTCCGACCGCCACCTCATCCGCCAGATCATGCGGGGAAAAAGGCTCGGCTTCTCGATCAACGAGATCCGCGAAATCATCCAGATGTACAAGGAGCCGCCCGGCGAGGTCGGTCAACTCAAGCTGATGATCAAGCGCATCGAGGAAAAGCGCGAGGATCTCCGGCAGAAGCGCCGCGACCTCGAAGAGACGCTGGCCGAACTCGACCAAGCCGAGGAATCTTGTGTCGAGCGGTTGGTCGAGCTCGGCGTCAATACGTAACGCTTTTCAAATCCACCGCCGCACTCTTTTGGCGTAGTCCCGGTACTTCTTGCCGAACTTCGCCGCCAGCACCTTTTCCTCGCCCTCGATGGCGACTTTCTGCGTGGCATAGGCCGCGATGAATGCCAGCGGCAGGAACCATGCGATCCCCGAGACAAAGGCGACGCCGATCAACAGCAGCGTGTTGGCCAGATACATCGGATTGCGGGTGATGCCGAAGGGACCTGTGGTGACCAGGTGATCGGGCACCGCGTTGGGGTTGAGCGTTGTCTTGGCCCGGATCATGGTGCGGATGGCGGTGAACCAGAGCGCCGCGACGCCGAACAGGGCCACCCAGCCAGCGGCGAAAAGAATATCACCCAGAAGGTCGCCGATCCAGGGCAGGGGATAGAGCAGGCCGAGTGCGATGCTGATGGCTATGGCGGCAGTGTAGATCAGCGGCGGCCACGGTATGAGCCCTGCCTTCGGCTGGTTCTCGGTCATTTGACCCCTTCCTCCATCATCTTGCTGTCGGTCTTGGCGGTGCACATGCCGGCGAGATCACTTAAGTGCGCCTTCCATTCGGCAGTCTGGTCGTTGTTGTAGAGCCGATCAAGCGAGGCCTCGCCCTCCAGCGTATCGAGCATGCAGACACAGTAGCTCGAACAGAACTCGGTGTCGCGCGACTGCTCGCAAGACAGCTGGCAGGTTTTCAGGAAATTCACCTGCGGGGTTTCGACCTGCGCCGGCATGATTTGCGAAAACAGCCACACACAGCCGATCAGCAGCGGCTGGTGGATCAGATAGAAGGCCAGGCTGTGGCGGCCGATGAAGACCAGCGGGTTGGCCCAGCGACCGGGTGCCAATTCGGCAAGCCGGGCAAGCAGGCCCGAAGCGGAGGCGAGTTTCGTCACCGCGACACCCGCAAGCACGGCGCCGAACCACGGAAACAGCGGAACGTAGTCGTTGGAACGCGGATTGACCGCTGACAGGCCGACCCACCACAGCCACGGATGGTCGAAGGCCTCGAAGCGCAGATAGACGGGCGCTGCGATGACCAGCGCTGCCACAAGCAACGTCAGTAGCGCCGGCAGCCGCAGGAAGGCGAGGCCGAGCAGGCTGGCCAGCGCAATCTCGTGCAGGATGCCGAAGAAGATAAAACCGTCCGGCGTGGCGATGCGGGTGACGACCGAGATGGCGATCGCCGCTCCGGCGACCATGGCGAAACGCCTCCAGAAGCCATTCCAGCGGATTTTTCGGCCATGGGCGAGGTACAGGCTGACGCCGACCAGGAACAGGAAGGTCGAAGCGATGCAGCGCGCGTAGATCTTCCACCAGCCGAAGGCGGTGAGGCCGGGATCGGTATAGCCGAAGAATTCCAGATCCCAGGTGAAATGGTAGCTCGCCATGGCGATGAGCGCGATGCCTCGCACGATGTCGATGGCGACGATGCGCTTCGATTGATCCTGGACGGGTGCGGTCGGCGTGTGGATGCTCATGGTCTCGGATTCTGATTCAGCCCCGCAAGACGACTATCACGGTTGCCCCGGACAAAAGAAGGCCGGGCGCTTCGGTATGGGCAGCGCTGCAGACGCCGGATCAGGCGCCGCTTTAGGCCAGTGCCGGAAAGCCTTTGGCCGACTTCGCTTTTTGCCGGGTAGGCGTCGGTTTCCTGTTACCGGCCCAGGAATCACCACGGCAGATTTGACCCGGTGATTCTGCTTTGGGGAAGCAATGTCCACCCATGTGCGCCATCCGATCTGGCTACCGGCCCTCAAGGCCGCGGATGCGCGCACCTTTGCTTCGCTCTATGCGGTCGAATCCTTCGCCCGCGCCACGGTGTCGAGCGTCATCCCGATCCAGGCCTACGAGATCCTCCACAACGAGCAGATCGTCTCGATCCTCTATACCATTGTGGCGATGCTGGGCCTGTCAGTGACGTTGTTCATGCCGATGCTGATCCGCCGCTTTGCCCGGCGCTGGGTCTACACCGCAGGCGCCTGCCTGCTGGCGATCGGTTCGCTGTTCTTCGTCACCCATACGCTTGCCGGGCAACTTGCCGGCATGCTGTGCCGGGTGATGGGCGCCAGCGCACTGTCGATCACGCTCAACCTCTACATCATGGACCACATCCGCAAGACCGACTTCATGCAGGCCGAATCGCTGCGCATGGCGTGGTCGATGTTCGCCTGGACCGGCGGGCCAACGCTCGGCATTTTCCTCTACACGCGCTTCGGCATCTATGCCGCGCATGGTGCAGTGGCGGTGTTCGCGATGGCCTTGCTGGCGCTGTTCTGGACCTACCGGCTTGGCGACAACCCGTCGATCCGCCCCGGCAAGACGCGGCCGGCCAACCCGCTCGCCAATATCGGCCGCTTCGTCGCCCAGCCCAGGCTGAGGCTGGCCTGGCTGATCGCCTTCGGCCGTTCTTGCTTCTGGACGACGTTCTTCGTCTACGGGCCGCTGTTCATGGTCATCACCGGAGAGGGCAAGCTGGCCGGTGGCCTGCTGGTTTCGGCCGGCAATGCGCTGCTGTTCATGGCCATTTTCTGGGGCAATGCGGGAAAGCGCTTTGGTGGCCGGCGAACCATGACATTTGCCTATTTCGCCATGTCGGCCATGCTTCTGGCGGCGGGCGCGGTTGGCGAAACAGTGCCGCTGCTTACCGGTGCCTTCCTGCTCTGCGGCGCTTTCTTCACCATTGCGCTCGACGCTCTGGGCTCGACCGCCTTCATGCGCTCGGTGCGATCCTATGAAAGGTCGCAGATGGCGGCGGTCTACCGCACCTATCTCGACTTTTCGGAGCTGACGCCACCGCTGGTCTATTCGGTGGTGCTGGCCTTCTTCGGGCTGGGCTCGGTGTTCGTCACGCTCGGCCTGCTGGCGGCGGTTTGCGGCTTCGTGACCTGGCGATACCTGCCGAAATCGCTGTGATCTTCAGGGCTTGGGGGTAACCGCTGTGTGCCGTTCGCGGACCCAGTTGTGGAAGCGGTGCAGGTCGTATTCCTCGGGCATCAGCACACCGGCTTCGTGGCGCATCGAGCGCAGGCCTTTCTGGTTGATTTCGCAGATCGCCGCATCCTCCTCCAGCACCTGTTTGCCGAAGGCGACGATGTTGTCGATATCGGTTGCCATCAGTGCCTCGGGCGCAAACAGCCATTCGGCGACAAGCTCGGTCTGCTCGGGGCCGAGCGGTACCAGCCGCACGGTTCTGACATAGTCGACATGGCCGACGACGAACATTGACGGCAGGTTGGTGGCATAGGTCTGGCCGGCGGCGCGCTCGGCTGGTGTGAGACCGGCAAAGACCGGCCCATGCGCCTGGCCGTCGCGCGACCATGTCTCGGCGCCGGCGCGCAGGCCGCCGGAAAACTCGGGCGCGTCATTGTCGGCGTGGCGAGACCATTCGGGATCATCATGGCGGCCCATCAGGCCGCGGCCATAGATCGGCACCAGCCGCGACAGATCCTTGTGGACGCCCGGACAATGCAGGCACTCGTTGAAGTTTTCCCAAAAGATTTTCCAGTTGCAGTTCATCACCTTGCGCAACGCATGGCCGGTAACCAGCGTTTCCAGCGGCCAGTTGGCGAGACTGCCGGACGCCGGATCGAAAGATGTTTCCGCCGAGCCGGTGGCGTCCTCGGCGAGATTGACGAAGACAAAACCGCGCCACACCGAGAGTGCGACGCGATAGAGCGGATGATTGGCCTTGTCGAAGCCTTCCGGCAGCGATTTCGACGGCACGCGCACGAGATCGCCACGCAGCGAATAGGACCAGGCGTGGTAGGGGCAGGTGATGAGCCGTGCCTTCAGCCGACCTTCGCTTTCCTGGCAAAGCTGCGAGCCGCGATGGCGGCAAGTGTTGTGAAAGGCGCGCAGTTCGCCGGTTTCGTCACGCAGCACGACGATTTCCTGCGTGCCGACGCGGAAGGTGCGGAAGCAAAGCGGCTGCGCAAGGTCGGCCTCGCGGCAGACGAGCAGCCAGCTTCTGTACCAGATGGCGTCGAGGTCTCTTTGATAGCTCCCTGGATCCCAATAGGCGGAGGACGGCAGCGTCGGTTCGGCCCGGGTCAGGCCCTTGTAGGGATCGCGCTCGCTGGCAATGGGCTGCATGGCTGGCTTCCTGTGAAATTGTCAGCCGACACCCGACCGCGGGAATTGTCAATTGTCGTGCCGGTGACCGATTTGCGCACTTTTCGGCGACATGCATTCTTGCTTACGCAGGTCGTTATTCCGAAAACCGCTGTGCACTTTTCGGCGACATGCATTGTCGGAATTTGGTTTGCCGGTCGCGGCGATTTTCCCTATAGTCGCGCTGTCGTCGGTTCCGTTTGGAGCCAAGAGGGAATGCGGTGCGGGCTGACTTGTTGCCCAATGCCGTGGCTGCCCCCGCAACTGTGTGCGGTAGTCCTCTCCATATGCCACTGAAGGTTTTTCTTCGGGAAGGTGGAGAAGGGCGCTGATCCGCGAGCCAGGAGACCTGCCGGCGACAGGAAACTGACTTCGATGCCCTCGGGTGGAGGGCGAAAGGACAAGACATGACTACCGCTTCCGTCTCCCTCGGCGCCTCCGTCTCCTCGCAGTCGCGCTTCATGCAGCTTGCGCTCGTGGCACTGCTCGGCATCTTCGTTGTCGGCTTTGTCGGCTTCTCGCATATCGATGCGGTCCACAATGCGGCTCACGACTATCGCCATTCGATGGCGTTTCCCTGCCACTGACGAGGATTTGACATCATGAACCTGTTTCGCAACGTCGTGTTCATCGCGGCGATCGCAGGGCTCGTGGCTGGCGTCGTTCTCGCCTGCATGCAGGCCTATGCCACCGTGCCGCTGATCCTCAAGGCGGAAGTCTACGAGCAGGCCGGCGGCGGCCATCACCATGACCATGCAGCTCCGGCCGCAACGGATACCAATGCCATGAGCACAGCCGCTCCGGCGGCGAATGCCATGAGCTCTGCCGCCCCGGCGCCGGCGGAAGCAGCCGCTCCGGCAGCGGAAGACGAAGGCTGGGCGCCGGCCGACGGTTTCGAGCGTTTCGCCTTCAGCGTGGTTGCCAACATCGTCACCGGCATTGGTTTCGCGCTGATCCTGGTTGCGGTTTCCGAATTCGCCGGTGGCATCGGCAATTGGCGCCAGGGCGTGTTCTGGGGCCTGGCCGGCTTTGCCGTGTTCACGCTGGCGCCTGGTCTCGGTCTGCCACCGGAATTGCCTGCCATGCCGGCGGCCGATCTCACGCAGCGCCAGATCTGGTGGTGGGCAACCGTGGTGGCGACCGCGGCGGGTCTCGGCCTGATCGCCTTCCGCAAGTCGCTGCCGCTTGTGATCCTTGCCGTCTTGCTGATCGTCGCGCCGCATGTTGTCGGCGCACCGCAGCCCGACAGTTTCGAGACGCCGATCCCGGAAGGCCTGCACCACCAGTTCGTGGTTGCGGTGACCGTGACCAACCTGGTGTTCTGGCTGGTGCTCGGCGCGGTCGTCGGCGTGGTGCGCGGCCGCTTCACCGGCACCGCGACCAGCCTGCGCGACAGCTTTGCCTGATCGCAGCACGCTGACCTTCATCATCGGTGGTGCGCGCTCCGGCAAGAGCGCGCACGCCGAAACCCTGGCGACGACCTCGCCGCCGCCATGGGCCTATATCGCCACGGCGGAAGCCTATGATGACGAGATGCGTGAGCGCATCGCGTTGCACCGCTCGCAGCGCAGTGAGGGCTGGACGACCATCGACGCACCGCTCGATCTCGCAGGTGCGCTCGAGGCCTTGCCGGACAATCAGCCGGTGCTTGTCGACTGCCTGACACTGTGGCTGACCAATCATATGCTGGCCGAACACGACCTCGATCTGGAATACCGTCGGCTGGCTGACGTGCTGTCGCAGCCGCGCGGGCCCTGGTTCGTGGTGTCCAACGAAGTCGGGCAAGGCATCGTGCCGGACAACGCATTGGCGCGCCGATTTCGCGATGCCGCCGGCCGGCTCAACCAGCAGGTGGCCGCTATCGCCGATACGGTGCTGCTGATGGTGGCGGGACTGCCGCTCAAGGTGAAATGAGATGACCGATATCGACAACAAGCCCATCGAAGGCCGGGATGAAGAACGCCACCGCGCCAAGATGGCCAAGCGCAAGGCGGTGCAGGACGCCGAGGTGGCGAGCAAGACGGTCGAGAAGGGGCTGCTGATCGTCAACACCGGGCCCGGCAAGGGCAAGACCACTGCTGCCTTTGGTCTGGCGCTGCGGATGCTTGGCTACGGCAAGCGCGTCGGCGTCGTCCAGTTCATCAAGGGCAAATGGCACACCGGCGAGAAGGAAGCCTTCGCCGCCTTTGGCGACCGCGTCGTCTGGCACGCGATGGGCGAGGGGTTCACCTGGGAAACCCAGGATCTGAAGCGCGACATCGCCGCGGCCGAAGCCGCATGGGCCAAAGTGCTCGAGCTGATGGCCGATCCATCGATCAGCCTGCTGGTGCTCGACGAACTGAACATCGCGCTGCGCTATGATTATCTCGATCTCGACAAAGTGGTTGAGGCGTTGAAGACTCGTCGCGAGGGCCTGCATATCGTCGTCACCGGCCGCAACGCCAGGCCGGCGCTGGTCGAGGCGGCCGACCTCGTCACCGAAATGGGCGTGACCAAGCACCATTTTTCCGCGGGCGTGAAAGCGCAGCAAGGCATCGAATTCTGAGAGCTTTACCCTCCCCACGTGGGGAGGGTTAAGGCCCAATCACGCTACAATGACGATTGCCGAGACCAAACCGAACAGCGCGATCAGCAGATAGTCGGCGATGCGGTAGAGTTTCAGCGCCTGCCTTATGTCGATGCTGTCGGCTTCGCGCCGGCCGCCTTCGCCCATGAAGACGTCGTCGACCAGCACGCCGCCGTAGCTGCGCGGTCCGGCGAGCGCCAGGCCGAGCGCGCCGGCCATCGCGGCTTCCGGCCAGCCGGCATTGGGCGAGCGGTGTTTTTTCGCGTCGCGCCACACTGCATGCCAGGCATTTTTCGCATCCGCGCCTTTGACGAGGAACGCAGCCGATACGATCAGCAGCGCCGTCAGCCTTGACGCCGGCAGATTAATCCAATCGTCGAAGCGCGCCGCCGCCCAGCCGAAGGCCTCGTGGCGCGGGGTGCGGTGGCCGATCATCGAATCGGCGGTGTTGGCGGCCTTGTAGGCAGCCCCGCCGGCCAGCCCGCCGACGCCGGTCCAGAAGGCGGGAGCGACAATGCCGTCGGAAAAATTCTCGGCCAGGCTCTCGATCGCCGCACGGCAGACACCGGCCCTGTCCAGCGCTTCCGGATCGCGGCCGACGATGCGCGAGACGGCGACACGGCCCAGAGCGAGGCCACCGGTGTCGAGTGAGTCGGCCACGGCCTCGACATGCTCGTAAAGGCTCTTCTGCGACAGAAGTGATGTCGCCAGAAGCGCGGCAATGATCAATCCCATGGGAACGAACCAGAGCAGGACCTGTACGCCGAGCCCGATCGCCGCTGGCACCAGCACGATGACCAGCAGCGCCTGGACACCACGCTTGCGACGCAGCGCGTCGGGATCAGTGGCGCGGTTGAGCCTGCGGTCGAGAAAGGATATCAGCCTGCCGAACCACGTCACCGGATGGCCGATGGCGCGAAACAGCCAGTCCGGGTAGCCCAGGACGAATTCGACGGCCAATGACAGGAAAGCGATCAGGATTGACATGAAGCTTCTTGATGGGGCGGCGGTGGACCATGGTGGAAGTCTTGGCCGGGCGAGGGCGCTTTTCCCCAACGCCGTGCTGCCTTTCGTCGACCTCTCGACCGGTATCAATCCGCACTCCTACCCGTTTTTCGACTTGCCCGCCACCACCCTGTCGCGGCTGCCGGAATCCGGGCGCGCCCGCGACCTCACGGAGGTCGCGGCAAGCGCCTATGGCGCGCCTTCGCCCGCCAACGTGGCGGCGGCACCCGGCACGCAGATCCTGTTGCCGCGCGTCGCATCGCTGATCGCGCCCGGCAAGGCGCTGGTGCTGGGTCCGACCTATGCCGAACATGCGCGGGCAGCAGTGATCGCAGGACACGAGGTGACGGAGGTCGGCGACTTCGAAGTTTTGGCGGAGGCCGACCTTGCCATCATCGTCAATCCGAACAATCCGGATGGGCGCATCATCGAGCGCGACAGGCTGCTGGCGCTGGCCGCAGGGCTGCGCGCCAAGGGCGGGCTGCTGGTCGTCGACGAGGCGTTCATGGATGTCGGCCCGCGTCAGCACAGTCTAGCCGGCGATGTCGGCCTAGGCGGCATCGTCGTGCTGCGCTCGTTCGGCAAGTTCTTTGGCCTGGCCGGGCTACGGCTCGGGTTTGCGCTGTCCGATGCAGCGACGGTCGACCGGCTGGACACGCAATTCGGACCATGGGCCGTCGCCGGCCCGGCGCTGGAATACGGCATTCGCGCGCTTGCCGACATCGACTGGCAGCACGCGATGCGGGCATCCCTTGCGGAGGCATCGGCGCGGCTCGATGCGCTGTTCGGCCGCTTCGGCGCTCCTGTCGAGGGCGGCACCACATTGTTCCGCTATCTCCGCTTGCCCGATGCCGACGATCTGTTTTCCGCACTTGGCGAGCGCGGCATCCTGCTGCGCCATTTCGCCGACCGTCCGGGTGTCTTGCGCGCCGGCCTGCCGGGGAGTCAGGAGGAATGGCAGCGGCTCGACTCCGCTCTTGCCGAATGGGCATCGCGGCGCGAGGATCGATCGAAGGGTTCGAAACAATGATCCATGTCTGCTCGCTGGCAAAGGTCGAGGAAACGGTGGCAAGAACCGGCGCCGACCGCATGCTGTCGCTGCTCGCCGCCGGCACGGAGGTGATCCGCCCGGCCTCGATCGCCCGGGAAAACCATCTGCATCTGGTCATGCACGATATTGCGGTGGCGCAGGACGGTATGACCATGCCGGGCGAAGAGCATGTCCGCAACCTGCTCGATTTCGCGTGCCGATGGGACCGGGCAAAGCCGATGGTCGTGCATTGCTATGCCGGCATCAGCCGCTCGACCGCCTCTGCCTACATTATCGCCGCGGCATTGGCGCCGAAACGCGACGAAGCCGAACTGGCGCAGATGCTGCGGGCGCTGTCACCTTCAGCGACGCCCAATCCGCGGCTGATTGCGGTGGCCGACATGTTGCTCGACCGCAACGGCCGCATGATCGAGGCGATCCAGGCGATCGGGCGCGGCGCCGACGCGTTCGAAGGCACGCCCTTCGCGCTGAAGATCGACAACTAAAACCAGCTACTTCAGCCACTCGGCGAGCTTTGCCTTGCGCACATCGCGCAGCAGGCTGATGAAACCATCGGCCTGATGTTCGGCGGTCAGCCGGCCTTTCTCTGCCGTCGCAATGCTGGCGTCGCCGACAACGCCGTTCGGGTTGAGGTCGCTGGCGATCCAGGCAAAGGCATGGGTGCCGGTGTGGCGCAGCAGCGAAAATTCCTTTTCGGCCTTCGCGACATTGGAAATGAAATTGTCAGCCTTGCCCATGTCGACGAGATCCGGTCTGAAATGCAGCATCAGCGACGTCTCGACATCGCCGCCATGGATGCCGTGGCGGTCCTCGAGTTCGGTGTACATGCCGGCGGGGCGGCCAAAGCGCTGCCAGCTGGTCTTCGCCGCCAGCATGTTTTCGCGCACGCGCAATTCGCGCGTGATGATGCCCATGATCTCCTCATTGCCACCATGCGAGTTGACGACGATCAGCTTGCGCACGCCGGCCCGCGCGATCGACAGGCCAAGTTCGGTCCAGGCCTCGACCAGCGTCGTTGCCGGCAGGGTGAGAGTGCCCGGTGCGTGAAGATGCTCGTTCGACTTGCCCACCGCCTGCACCGGCAGGATGCGGATGTCGAGATCGTCAGGCAGGCGGGCAATCACCGTGTCGAGCATGCCGTTCATGATCGAGGTGTCGGTCGAGACCGGCAGATGCGGACCATGCTGCTCGATCGCCGCCAGCGGCAGCACGGCGATCGTCGCCTCCGGATCGATCGAGGCGTATTCGGTTGTGCGGTAGTCGCCCCACCACACGCGCTTCTTCGCAACAGTCATGTCATGCCTCTTCGATGAACGGGCCAGACCTAAAGCGTTTCACCGTTTCACGGAAACGCCGAACCGCTCTATCTCTTTGTTTTAACGCAATTCCGGACGGAAAACCGTTTCACACTTTTCCTGGAATTGCTCTAGCGCGGCAAGGGCGGCCTGTCGATCACCCAGCCGCGATGGCCTCGACCTCGACCTTGAATTCGGGTCGGGCGAAACCAGAGACGATCATCAGTGTCGAGGCCGGCGCCGGGGTGGAAAACAGCCGGTCGCGGACATCCATATAGGGTCGCAGGTGCGCGCGGTCGGTGACATAGGCGTTGATGCGGACGATGTCCTGCAGACTCAGCCCGGCCTCGCCGAGCACTGCTTCGATGTTGCGGAAGCAGAGTTCGGCCTGAGCGCCGGCGTCTTCCGGAATCTGGTCGTCCGCCGTGATGGCGACCTGGCCCGAGCACAGCACCAGCCGCTTGCCTGCGGGCACCTCGACGCCGTGGCTGTAGCGGGCAAAGGGTGGCTTGATCGACTTCGGGGTGAGGAACTTGAACATGGCAATCTCCGGTTTGTCGGTAGCCTAAGACCGGATGCACCGTACCTTCAAGATGTCGGTGCATGTCGCTGGGGCGATTGTGGACAGGCGTTCAAAAAATAGGCACGATGCCTCCGGTGCAGCACGACCCGTCCGGCTTTCACAGATGGCTGTGGTGCAAGCGGGTGGTCCCGGCGCAAGACGCCGGTGGCATGTGTCTTGCTTCTTGAATCTCTGGTGTCGAGCCTGGCGCGTGGCGCGCCGGAGCAAACAAAGGGTGGTGTCGATGTACGGAAAACAGAAGATCTCGGTGGCGGTGGTGGCCCTGCTTGCGGCCAGCACGCTGGGTGCCGCGGCGAATGAGAAAGTCACCTTCGGCACCAACTGGTTGGCCGAGCCGGAACATGGCGGATATTATCAGGCGGTGGCTGACGGCACTTACGCCGCCTGCGGCCTCGACGTCACCATCATGCAGGGCGGTCCGCAGGTCAGCGGCCGACCGATGCTGCTCGCCGGCAAGATCGATTTCTACATGGGCGGCAATCTGCTGTCGGCTTTCGACGCCGTCCAGCAAGGCATTCCGATGCGCGTGGTGGCGGCGGATTTCCAGAAGGACCCGCAGGTCATGATGTCCCACCCCGGCGAGGGGCTCGACAAATGGGAAGACCTGAAGAACGCCGACCAGTACATATTGGGCGACGAAGGCGTACAGACCTTCTTCCAATGGATGGTCATCGAGCTCGGCTTCGACGCCGCCAAGCGCGCGCCCTACACCTACAACACCGCTCCCTTCCTTGCCAACAAGAAGTCGATCCAGCAGGGCTACGTCACCTCCGAGCCGTTCGCGGTCAAGAAGGAAGGCGGCTTCGTACCGAACCAGTTCCTGCTTGCCGACTATGGCTGGGACACCTACTCGACGACGATCGAGGTGATGCAGGACACGATCGACAAGAAGCCGGAGGTGGTCCAGTGCTTCGTCGATGGCTCGGCCAAGGGCTGGTACAAATATCTCTACGGCGACAACAAGGCCGCCAACGACATGATCAAGAAAGACAATCCTGACATGAGCGACGAGCAGATCGCCTTCTCGATCGAGCAGATGAAGAAGTTCGGCCTTGCCGATTCAGGCGACACCGAGAAGCTCGGCATCGGCGCCATGGCCGACGCGCGTATCCAGAGTTTTTACGACAAGATGGTCAAGGCCAAGGTCACGCCAGCCGGTATCGACATCAAGAAGGCCTACACGCTGACCTTCGTCAACAAGGGCGTCGGGCTCGACCTGAAGAAATAGGCCGGTTCCGGCATGATGCAGGAGAATGTGGCGCAAGCGCCGGCGAGCGCGTCGGATGTCGCTCCGACATTGCTGGCGCTGCGTGGCGTCGGCAAGGTCTTTTCCAACGGCGTGACGGCGCTCAGCGATGTCGATCTGACGATCCGGGAAGGCGATTTCCTCAGCCTGCTCGGACCGTCCGGCTGCGGCAAGTCGACGGCGCTGCGGCTGATCGCCGGCCTGTCGACGCCGACCTCCGGCGTGCTCGACTGGCGCGGCGGCGGCTCGCTTGACCGCTCGAACATCGGCTTCGTGTTCCAGGAGCCGACGTTGCTGCCCTGGGCCAGCGTCTTCGACAATGTCTGGCTGCCGCTCAGGCTCAAAGGCGTTTCGCGCGCCAGGGCGGCGCCGGCGGTGACGGAAATGCTGGCGCGGGTTCACCTCACCGGCTTCGAAGACGCGGTGCCGCGCGAACTGTCCGGCGGCATGAAGATGCGCGTTTCGATCGCGCGCGCCATGGTGACCAAACCGCGCGTGCTGTTGATGGACGAGCCGTTCGCCGCGCTCGACGAGATCACCCGCTTCAAGCTCAACAACGATCTTCTGGAGCTGTGGCAGGACGAACGCTTCACCGTCGTCTTCGTCACCCACAGCGTCTTCGAAAGCGTGTTTCTCTCCAACCGCGTCGTCGTCATGGCGGCGCGGCCGGGCAGGGTGTTCAACGAACTGGCGATCGAGGCAGCCTATCCGCGCGACGAGGCGTTTCGCACCTCGCCGGACTATGCAGCATTGTGCCGGCAGGCCTCCGACGTGCTGGTCAAGGCCATCAATTCAACGGCGGGCGCCCATCATGACGGCCATTGACGAAGGGGTGCTCAAACTCGATCCCGAGGAAGCGCGCCGTGTGCGCCAGGAGCGGCTCGAGCGGATCGGCCGCTGGGTTCTGCCGCTGGCGATCATGATCCTGGCGATCTGGCTATGGGATCGCATCTGCGTGTGGAACGCGATCCCGCAATACATCCTGCCGCGCCCCGGTGTGGTGCTGTGGACGCTCTACAACGATGCCGGCCTGCTGTTTTCCGCGCTGCTGGTCACCTTGCGCATCACCTTCCTCAGTCTGCTCCTCGCTGTTGTCGGCGGGGTCGGGCTGGCGGTGCTGTTCGCGCAATCGAAATGGGTCGAGATGTCGTTCTTCCCGTTCGCCATCGTGTTGCAGGTGACGCCGATCGTGGCGATTTTTCCGCTGATCAACATCTATGTCGACAACCAGACGACGAAGCTTCTGCTCTGCGCCTGGATCGTCGCCTTCTTTCCGATCCTGTCCAACACCACGCTCGGCCTCAATTCGGTCGACCGCAATCTGCGCGATATGTTCAAGCTCAATGGCGCGACGCGCTGGCAGCAGTTGCGGTATCTGCGGCTGCCGGCGGCGATGCCGTATTTCCTCGGCGGGTTGAAGATCGCCGGCGGCCTGTCGCTGATCGGCGCCGTGGTGGCCGAGTTCGTCGCCGGCACGACCGGCCAGTCTTCGGGGCTTGCCTCGCGCATCATCGAGGCCGGCTACCGGCTCAACGCGC
This sequence comes from Mesorhizobium kowhaii, assembly GCF_003253745.1. Classification (GTDB taxonomy): domain Bacteria; phylum Pseudomonadota; class Alphaproteobacteria; order Rhizobiales; family Rhizobiaceae; genus Mesorhizobium; species Mesorhizobium kowhaii. The sequence continues at coordinate 323,114 of NZ_MZXV01000062.1, read as the reverse complement.
CGCGGCTGTTCGCGGCGCTGTTCCTGATCTCGCTCACCGGCATCCTGATTTTCCTCGTGCTGTCGCTGATTTCGCATCTCATTCTAAGGCGCTGGCACGAAAGCGCGCTGAAGCAGGAGCGGTAGTTTCTTGGTACCGAACACAGGTTCATACCGCCTCGCCAACGCCCGGCTTCACGTGTCGCTGACGCCGGGACTTAGCGCTGCTTTCGACAGCGATGGCTTTGCGCTTGCCGACATCGCCGTCGCTGACGGCAAAATCGCAGGCATTGCCGAGCATGGCCGAACAGCAGTGCCGGTGGACGCCGTCGACCTTGCCGGCCGCATCATCCTGCCGTGCTTCGTCGACTGCCATACGCATATCGACAAGGGTCATATCTGGCCGCGCAAGCCCAACCCGGACGGCACCTTCATGGGCGCGCTGAACGCCACTGGCGCCGACCGCGCCGCGCGCTGGAGCGCCGAGGACGTGGCGCGGCGCATGGATTTTTCCCTGCGCTCAGCCTATGCGCATGGCACCAGGGCGCTGCGCACCCATCTCGACAGCGTCGCGCCGCAAGAGGAAATCTCCTGGCCGGTGTTCGAGACGATGCGCGAGACATGGCGCGGCCGCATCGAGTTGCAGGGCGCGTGCCTGATCGGAATCGAGGGCGTGCGCGACAGGAAGTGGTTCGACAGGCTGGCAAAACGGGTTGCCGCGGCCAAGGGTGTGCTCGGCGTCGTCACCTATATGGTGCCGGATCTGGAAGAACTGCTCGACCACGTCTTCGCGCAGGCGATCAAGCATGGCCTCGATCTCGATTTCCATGCCGACGAGACCGACGACATCGCCGCGATCTCGCTGAAGAAGATTGCCGAGGCCGCGCTGTGGAACGGCTTCGAGGGCAACATCCTCGTCGGTCATTGCTGCTCGTTGGCGCGCCAGCCGGACCTCAATGTGCTCGACACGCTGGACAAAATGGCGAAGGTGGGACTCGCTGTCGTGTCGCTGCCGATGTGCAACCTCTATCTGCAGGACCGGCGTGGTGACCATACCACGCCGCGCTGGCGCGGCGTGACGCTGCTGCATGAGATGAAGGCGCGTGGCATTCCGGTGGCGGTTGCTTCCGACAACACACGCGACCCGTTCTATGCCTATGGCGATCTCGACATGCTGGAGGTCTACCGCATGGCGACTCGCATCCTGCATTTCGATCATCCTGTCGCCGACTGGCCGCAAGCGGTGACCGCGACACCGGCCAAGGTGATGCGGCTCGACGGTTTCGGCACGCTGGCCGCTGGCGGCGATGCCGACTTCGTCGTGTTCAAGGGCCGGAGCTGGACGGAATTGCTGTCGCGGCCCGAATCGGATCGCATCGTCGTGCGCGGCGGGCGCGCGATCGGCCGGCAATTGCCCGACTATGCCGAACTCGACGGACTGATGGTGGAATGATGGACGTTTCGGCGCTCAAACGCGATCTCGACGGGCTGAAGCTCGACGACAATCCGGCCATCGTCCAGCAGAAGAGCCGCGATTTCTACTGGTACAGCCCGGTGCTGAAGCAGCAGCTCGACCACGTCACCGGCGACCTGATCGTGACGCCGAAGGACGAGGCTGAACTGGTCCGTGTGCTTGCCGCCTGTCATCGGCATGGCGTGCCGGTGACGCCGCGCGGCAGCGGCACCGGCAATTACGGCCAGGCGATGCCGCTCTCCGGCGGCGTGGTGCTCAACCTTGCCGAGATGAACGAGATCAAGTCGATCGCGCCGGGGCGCGTGGTGACCGGACCGGGTGCGGTTCTGGCCGACATCGACAGAGCAACGCGGGCGCATTCCGGCCAGGAACTGCGGCTGTCGCCGTCCACCTACAACACGGCCTCGATCGGCGGCTTCATCGCCGGCGGTTCGGGCGGCGTCGGCTCGATCAATTTCGGCGGCCTGCGCGATTTCGGCAATGTGTTGCGGCTGCGCGTGGTGACCATGGAGGCCGAGCCGAAGGCGCTCGAACTCACCGGCGAGGATCTGCACAAGGTGACCCACGCCTATGGCACCAACGGCATCATCACTGAAGTCGAGATGCCGCTGACATCAGCCTATGACTGGGTCGATGTCATTGTCGGCTTCGACGCCTTCATGGATGCGGCCCGCTATGGCAATGCCCTGGCCTGCCAGGACGGCATCCTGACCAAGCTGATCACGCCGATAGCGGCACCCGTGCCGCAGCTCTATTTCAAGCGGCACCAGAAGTTCCTCAGCGATGGGCAGAGCATCTGCGTCGTCATGGTGGCGCAGCATGGGCTGGACGCCTTCCTGGCCTTCACCCGCCGTGCTGGCGGCGAGGTGATCTTCAATGCCGCCACAGCAACGCCGGAGGATAAGAAGGGTCTGCCGCCGGCCTATGAGCTGGCCTGGAACCACACCACGCTCAGGGCGCTGCGCGTCGACCCCTCGATCACCTATCTGCAATCGCTCTATCCCTTTCCCAACCAGCTGGCGCTGGTCGAAAAGATGGATGCTATGTTTCCCGGCGAAGTCTTTTCGCATCTCGAATTCGTGCGGCTGGACGGCAACATCACCTGCTTTGGCCTGCCGCTGGTCAAGTTCACCACGGAGGAAAGGCTCGACGAGATCGTGCGTCTGCATGAGGAGAATGGCTGCCCGATCTTCAACCCGCACCGCTACACGCTGGAAGAGGGCGGCATGAAGCAGACCGACGCGGTGCAGCTTGCCTTCAAGCGCGAGACCGACCCGCAAGGCCTGCTCAACCCCGGCAAGATGATCGCCTGGGAAAACCCGGATTACGACTACCGTTCAGGCCGGACATTCCTGTTCAAGGGGCTGCAAAAGGCCGGCTGATGAACATCCTCGTCCTCCACGCCCATCCGGTCGAAGCCAGCTTCAACGCCGGCCTGCACGGGATGATCGTCGAGCGGCTGACGGCAGCGGGCCATACGGTCGATGATTGCGATCTCTATGCCGAGGATTTCGATCCGCGGCTGACGCGCCAGGAACGGCTGGACTATCACAATCAGCGCGGACGGGCTGACCCCGTGGCGCCCTATGTCGAGCGGCTGCTGCGGGCCGATGCGCTGGTGCTTTCCTATCCGGTCTGGAATTACGGCTTTCCGGCGATCCTGAAGGGCTTCTTCGACCGTGTCTTTCTGCCCGGCGTGTCGTTCAAACTGGTCAATGGCAAGGTGCAGCCGTCGCTGCATAACATAGTCAAGATCGCGGCGGTCACCACCTATGGCGGCAGCCGGTTCCGTGCCATGCTGATGGGTGATCCCCCGCGCAAGCTGATCAAGCGCATGCTGCGCGCCACGGTAAGACCCGGCGCGCCGGTGAGCTACCTCGCGCACTATGCGATGAACCTGTCGACCATTGAGACGCGTAAGGCTTTCATGACCAAGGTAGCGGCCACCATGGACGCCTTCTGATGCGCGCGCTGGTGGTCTACTGCCACCCGGTGCCGGAAAGCTTTTGTGCCGCAATCCGCGACACTGCTGTCGACGTGCTGAAGGCACGGGGCTGGGAGGTGCGGCTGCTCGACCTCTATGCCGAGAAATTCGACCCGGTGATGGGTTGCGACGAGCGGCGCTCCTACAATGACCAGGCGCCGCAGGATCCGGCGCTGAAGCCGCATTTCGAGCTGCTCAACTGGGCCGAAGCGATCCTGTTCGTCTATCCGACCTGGTGGTACGGGCTGCCGGCGATGCTGAAGGGCTGGCTCGACCGGGTGTGGGCGACGGACGTCGCCTTCAAGCTGCCGGCGGGCAAGGGGCGGATCAAGTCGCTGATGACGCATGTGACCAAGGTGGGTGTCATCACCACCTGCGGCGCGCCGACCTGGTGGAGCGTCGTCGTCGGCCAGCCTGGACGCAAGACCCTGCTGCGCGGCATGCGGGCGCTGTGCGCGACGCGCTGCCGGACCTTCTTCCTGGCGCACTATCTGATGGATGCCTCGACGCCACAGACGCGGGCCGCGTTTCTGGCGAAAGTGCGAGGGAAGCTGGAGCGGTTTTGAGGGGTTAGTCTAGCGTCCTTCTCCCCGTTCACGGGGAGAAGATGCCGGCAGGCAGATGAGGGGCGGCACAAACTCTCCGGACTCTGACGCCGCCCCTCATCCGGCCCTTCGGGCCACCTTCTCCCCGTGAAACGGGGAGAAGGGAAGAGCGCTACATTCTCGTCCGTTCCGACTTCGGATCGTACATCGGCTTCAGCGATGATTCCGCAGCAAAACGTTCGCCGGCGATCTCGATCTCGTAGGACGAGGCCAGCACATCCGCTTCGCTTTCGCCATGACACGGCACATAGCCAAGCCCGACGGCACCGCCGAGATGATGGCCGTAATTGCCTGAGGTGATCGGGCCGACGATCTTGCCGTCGCGCAGGATCGCCTCGTTGTGGAAGAGCAGGGGTTGCGGATCCTTCAGGCGGAACTGCACCAGCTGGCGTGACAGGCCGACTTCCTTCTTGCGCAGCACCGCATCGCGACCGATGAAGTCGCCCTTGGCCGTTTTGACCGCGAAGCCGAGGCCGGCTTCCAGCACATTGTCCTCATCGGTGATATCGTGGCCGAAATGCCGGAAGGCCTTTTCGATGCGGCAGGAATCCAGCGTGTGCAGGCCGCAGAGTTTTAGCCCGACATCCACGCCAGCCTCGTCGATTGCCTCGAAGACGTGGGCTGCCTGGTCGGTCGAGACATAGAGCTCCCAGCCGAGTTCGCCGACATAGGTGACGCGGTGCGCACGGGCCAGGCCCATGCCGATCTCGATCTCCTGAAACGTCCCGAACGGGTTGGCTTCGTTGGAGAAATCGTTGGGACTGACCTTCTGGATCAATTTTCGTGCGTCCGGTCCCATCAGGCAGAGCACGGCTTCGGCGGCGGTGACATCGGTGATGACCACGAACTCATCGGTCAGATGCTTGCGCAGCCAGGCGAGGTCGCGCTGCAGCGTCGCGCCGGGGACGACGAGGAAAAACGCCGTCTCGGACAGCCGCGAGACGGTGAGGTCGCTCTCGATGCCGCCGCGCTGGTTGAGCATCTGGGTGTAGACGATCTTGCCCGGTGCCACATCCATGTCGTTGGCGCAGAGCTTCTGCAGAAAGGCACAGGCGTCACGGCCCTCGACGCGGATCTTGCCGAACGAGGTCATGTCGAACAGGCCGACGCCGTTCCTGACCGACAGATGTTCCTCGCGCTGGTTGTCGAACCAGTTCTGCCGCTTCCAGGAATAGCGGTATTCGCGCTCCTGGCCGTCACGGGCAAACCAGTTGGCGCGCTCCCAGCCGGCGACCTCACCGAACACGGCGCCACGCGCCTTCAGATGCTCATGCAGGGGTGAGCGTCTGATATTGCGTGACGTCGCCATCTGCCGATAGGGGAAATGGTCGGCATAGAGCAGGCCCAGCGTTTCCGAGACGCGCTCCTTGAGGTAACGGCGGTTCTTCTGGAATGGCTGGGCGCGGCGGATGTCGACTTCCCACAGATCGAAGGGTGCTTCGCCGTCATTGATCCACTGCGCCAGCGCCATGCCGGCGCCGCCGGAGGAGACGATGCCGATCGAGTTGTAGCCGGTCGCCATCCAGTAGCCGGACAGTTCCGGCGCCTCGCCGAGATAATAGCGGTCGTCGGGGGTAAAGCTCTCGGGACCGTTGAAGAAGGTGTGGATGCCGGCGGTCGCCAGCATCGGCATGCGGTTGACGCCCATTTCGAGGATCGGCTCGAAATGGTCCATGTCCTCCGGCAACTGGTCGAAGCAGAAATCCTCGCGGATGCCGTCCATGCCCCAGGGCTTGGCCACCGGCTCGAAGGCGCCGAGCATCATCTTGCCGGCGTCTTCCTTGTAGTAGGCGCACTCGTCCGGCACACGCAGCACCGGCAGACGAGAGAGGCCGGGGATCGGCTCGGTGACGAGGTAAAAATGTTCGCAGGCGTGCAGCGGGATGGTGACGCCGTTCTGAGCGCCAAGCTCACGCGCCCACATGCCGGCGCAGTTGACGACGATGTCGGCCTCGATGGTGCCTTGTTCTTCGCCTTGCGCCCACGACACGCCGGAGACACGACCGGCCTTGGTATGGACCTTGGTGACCTTGACATTCTCGACGATGGTGGCGCCACGCTGGCGCGCGCCCTTGGCCAACGCCATGGCGATGTTGGCCGGGTCGCACTGGCCGTCGAGCGGCAGATGCACGGCGCCAACGACGTCGGACACATTGAGATGCGGGTACATCTCCTTGACTTCATTCGGTGAAATCTCGCGCACGTCGACATCGAAGGCACGGGCGAGAGACGCCTGCCGGTAGATCTCGTGCTTGCGCTCCTCGGTCAATGCCACAGTGATCGAGCCGACCTGGCGCATGCCGGTGCCGACTTCGGTCTCGGCTTCCAGCTTGACGTAGAGGTCGGCCGAATATTTCGCCAGCCGCGTCATGTTCTGCGAGCCGCGCAACTGGCCGATCAGGCCAGCGGCATGCCAGGTCGTACCCGACGTCAGCTGCTTGCGTTCCAGGAGCACGATGTCGGTCCAGCCGAGCTTGGCCAGATGGTAGGCGACTGAACAGCCTGAGACGCCGCCGCCGATGATGACGGCTCGGGCTTTCGTGGGTATAGCCTTGGCGGTCATGCGGCCTCGCGGCGATAGCTGGAAGCAAAACGGCGCAGCCGAAGCGCTGCTTCTTGCAGCACGGGCTCCGGCTGGCAGAGGCTGATGCGAATGTGACCGGCGGCCGCCTCGCCGAAGCTGGAGCCGGGCATGACGCCGACGTTTTCCTTGTCGAGCAAGGCCCAGGCGAATTTCTCGTCGTCGGGTTCGACGGCTGATATGTCGAGCATGACGTACATGCCGCCTTCAGAACCGCGCACGGTGACATCGTTCATGCCGCGCACGGCATCGAGGAAGACCGTGCGGCGCGCGGCGTAGCGTTCGGCGATCTCCTTGACGCCATAGCGGTTCTCGAGCGCCTCGGCGCAAGCGATCGAGATGAAGGCCGGCAAACCATAGGTCGTCACCAGATTGAGATTGATCAGCAGCGAGATCATCTCCTGCGGACCAGTCAGCCAGCCCATGCGCCAGCCGGTCATGCCGTGGCTCTTCGACATCGAATTGATGACCAGGGTGCGCTCGGCCATGCCGGGCAGCGAGCGCGGAGAGACGTGCTCGCCGCCGCCCAGTGTCCAGTAGACTTCGTCCGACAGCAGCCAGAGGTCATGCTCCCTGCAGACCTCAGCCAGCTGTTCCAGCCGCTCTCGCGAATAGACCGCACCGGTCGGGTTGTTCGGCGTGTTGATCAGAATGGCGCGCGTGTTCGGCCGAAGCGCTGCGCGGATCATGTCGGCGTGCGGCTGGAAGCCATCCTCGGCTGGCGTCTCGACCACGGTGAAACTGGCACCGGCGGCGCTGAACGTGTTGGGATAGGTGGCGTAGTAGGGCGCCACCACGATGGCATGGTCGCCCTGATCGAGCACAGCTTGCACGGCCGCGTAGAGTGCGGCCTGGCCGCCCGGCGTGGCGATGACCTGATCCGGCGTCGTCTCGACGCCGGTGCAGGCGCTCGAGGCTGCCGCCATTGCCTTGCGCAGGCGCGGCAGGCCGGGAAGCGGGGTGTAGTGGTGATTGCTGCCGCGAACCGCGGTCACACAGGCTTCGATCGTTTCGGAAGGCGTGTCGAAATCATGGTCGCCGACTGACAGCATGATGATGTCTTCGCCGGCCGCCTTGCGGGCCCAAGCGGCCGAATGGACTTCCCAGCCGTCCTTGCCCGAAGGCACGATGCCGGAAATGCGCGACGATGGTCTAGGCATGTGTACCTCCAGAAATTTCGTAACCGGCCTGTTCGAGCCGGTCGCGCAGCGCGGCGATATGCGGCGGTCCGACTTCGCAGCAGCCGCCGACAATGCTCGCGCCGGCCTCCACCCAGCCGATCGCCTGGTCGGCATAGGCGTCCGGACCAAGGTCGTGGCGTGCGTGCAGCACATCCACCGTGCCGCCATGCTTGAGCGCTTCGGTGGAGGTGAAGCCATTGGCATAGGCGCCGACCGGGCCGCCGAGGTCGATCAGTTCAGGCAAAGCCGCGGCGATCGCTTCCGGCCGGCAGCAGTTGAGCAGCCGCGCGGCGACCGCCAGGCCGTCGAGCGCGCTTGCCGCGTTGGCTATTGTCTCGCCACTGCGCAGTCGTGGCTTGCCGTGATCGGCCAGTGTCCACGATACCCATATGGGTTTTCCGCTTTCCGACGCGGCTGTGACCGCCGCGCGCGCTTCCTCGGCCGACGCCATGGTCTCGCACAGGAACAGGTCGACGCCATCCGCCTGCTCGTCAACGATGCGGCGATAGATGTCGAGCGTATCCTGATATGAAATGGTCAGCGCGGGCGCGTAGCTGCCGAAAAGCGGTGACAGGCAGCCGGCGATCGCTGCATCGCCGGCCTGGTCGCGGGCCTGCTTGGCCAATTCGATGCCGCGCTTCTGTAAAGGCTTGAAGAGGTCATCCGCGCCCTCGCGCGCCAGGCGTTCGGGTGTCGCCGAATAAGTGTTTATGGTGATGACGCGGGCGCCGGCACGGATAAATTCGGCGTGCAGGTCGCGCACCAGATCCGGCTCGTCGATCAGCACCCTGGCCGACCATAGCGGCGTCGGCTCGGATTTGCTGCGGCGGACCAGTTCCTGGCCCATGCCGCCATCCGTGAGGATGATTTTCTTCATGCGCGCAGCCTCTCGTTCTTCGGATCCCACAAAGGCTCATCCTTCTGCACGACCGCCTGAAAACGGTCGCCGAAGATTTCCACCTCGATCGCTGTTCCCGGTTCCGCCAGATCGGCGCGCAGCATGCCGAGCGCGATCGATTTGTCGATCCGGTGACCCCAACCGCCTGATGTCGTTTCGCCGACGATCTTGCCGTCGTGCCAGAGTGTGGAAACAGAAGGGGCGTCGCAGTCACCGGGGTTCTCGACGACCAAAGTGACGAAGCGCTTCTTCACGCCTTGCTGCTTCTCGTTCTGCAGTGCCGCCTTGCCGCGGAAGTCGGGCTTGTCCCATTTGACGAAGCGCTCCAGCCCGCCCTGCAAGATCGAATAGTCGGTCGACAGGTCGCACTTCCAGGTGCGGTAGCCCTTTTCGAGCCTGAGCGAATCCAGCGCGTACATGCCGAACGGTTTTAGACCATTCTGCTGTCCTGCCGCGCAGATGCCGTCGAAGATGGCGGCGGTGTCGTCGACCCTGGTGTGGATTTCCCATCCGAGTTCGCCGGCGAACGAGACGCGCACCAGCTTCGCCCAGCGGCCGGCAATCTTCGTCTCCTGATGCGTCAGCCACGGCAAAGTGAGGTCGGCGTCACAGACATCGGCGAGGATTTTTCGCGAGTTCGGGCCGGCCAGGATCTGGGTGGCGAATTCCTCGGTGCGGTCGATCAGCTTGAACGGCGCATCCTTGGGCATGCGCGATTTCAGCCACTCGAAATCATGCCATTGCGCGACCGCCGCGGTGATGAGCGTCATCAGGTTCTCGTCATGGCGCACGACGGACATTTCGGTGACGATGCGGCCCTTGTCATCAGCGAAATAGACGAGGCCGATGCGGCCGGGCTTTGGCACCAGCCCGGTGACCTGCAGGCTCAGCCATTCGGCAGCACCCGGACCGTCGAGGTTGAAGCGGGAGAAGCCCGGCAGGTCGAGAATGCCGGCCGCGTCGCGGACGGCGAGACATTCCTCGCGGACGCGATGCTGCCACGGCCCTTCGCGACGGAAGGTCAGTGTCGCTTCCTCGGAGATGTCGTCGCCGTCTTTCGCGTACCAGGTGGCGCGTTCCCAGCCATTATAGGCGTCGAAGCGGGCGCCGAGCGCCTTGATGCGATCATGGATTGGCGACAGCTTGCGGTCACGGCCCTCCGGCCAGGCATGGCGCGGGAACTGGATGGCGTATTCGTTGCCGTAGATCTCCATGCCCTTGGCGACGCAGTAGTCCGGCGCCGCAGCAAAGGAGGTGAAGCGGCGTGGGTCGCACGACCACATGTCCCATTCGGTCTGACCTTGTGTCACCCATTCGGCCAGCACCTTGCCGGCGCCGCCGCCCTGGGCGATGCCGAAGGTGAAGACACAGGCCTCGAAGGCATTGGGAACGCCGGGCATCGGGCCGATCAGCGGATTGCCGTCCGGCGTATAGGGGATCGGACCGTTGATGATCTTGGACAGGCCGGCCGTGCCCAGGATCGGCACGCGGGCGACGGCATCGGCCAGATAATGTTCCAGCCGATCGAGGTCGTCGGGGAACAACTGGAAGGAAAAGTCATCCGGCATCGGATCGTTGTGGGTCGCCCAATGCGCGCGGCAATTGCGCTCATAGGGGCCGAGATTCATGCCGTTCTTTTCCTGGCGCAGATAGTAGGAGGTGTCGACGTCGCGCAGCAGCGGCAGCTTTTTGCCCTGTTCTCTCGACCACGCCGCCAGTTCGGGGATCTCCTCGAACAATATGTACTGATGGCTCATCACCATCATCGGCACCTCGCGGCCGAACATCTTGCCGACTTCGGCGGCGCGGTAGCCGGCGGCATTGACGACGATCTCGCAGCGGATTTCGCCTTGCGCGGTCTCGACCACCCATTCGTCATTCTCGCGGCGCACACCGGTGACCGGGCAGAAGCGGATGATCCTGGCGCCCATGTCGCGCGCCCCCTTGGCCAGCGCCTGGGTCAACTGCGCCGGATCGATGTCGCCATCGCTCGGATCGTAGAGCGCGCCTTTCAGATCATGCGTCTCGATGAAGGGGTAGCGGCGCTTAATCTCGTCGACGCCAACGATGTCGATGTCCATGCCCTGATAGCGGCCCATGCCCTTGGCACGCTGGAACTCCTGCATGCGCTCTTTCGTATGGGCAAGCCGCAGCGAACCGGTGACGTGGTAGTTCATGGGATAGTCGACCGCTTCGGCCAGCCCGCGATAAAGCTCGGTCGAATAGCGCTGCATGTTCATCAGCGACCAGGACGAGGAGAAGGTCGGCACATTGCCGGCGGCATGCCAGGTCGAGCCGGAGGTCAGCTCGTTCTTTTCGAGCAGCACGCAGTCGGTCCAGCCCGCCTTGGCGAGATGATAGAGCGCGGAAGTGCCGACCGCACCACCGCCGATGATCACCACGCGTGCCGTGCTCGGCAAACCCGCCATGTTCTTCTCCCTGACAAAACCCAAAGCGCGTTGCGCTTTCTATTTTTTGTTTTTGATGCGTGTCGTTATCCCAAAAGCGCTGCACACTTTTGGGCGACCTGCATTCAATAGACTGGCGGCGAAACCACCCAGATGACAACCGCCGGCTCGGTACCCGGATTGCGCCAGCGGTAGGGCTTGCCTTCGAAGCGAAAGGAGTCGCCTTCGCCAAGCCGATGCCAGACGCCTGATATCTCGATGTCGAACAGTCCGGACGCGACGTATCCGGCCTCCTCGGTCGGCCTACGCGCCTCGGCCTTCAGCTCCGCGCCCGGCGCGAAGACCGAACGCACCATCTCGAAGCTACCGCCGAGATCGGGCGACAGAAGCTCCTCCACCAGGCCGGATTCGCTTGTGCCAAGCGTGCGGCGCCTGCCGGCGCGCACAACCACGCCACGCTCGCTTTCGACCGGCACGTCATGGCTGAAGAACAGACTGATCGGCACGCCGAACAGTTCGGCGAAGGCTCTGAGATCGCTGAGCGAGGGCGTCGAGAGGCCACGTTCGACCTGGCTGACCCAGCCGACCGAACGGCCAAGTTTCAGGGCGATCTCGGCAAGCGTCAGCCCGCGCGCCTTGCGCAGCGCCCTGATATCGCTGGCCAGCACGCGTTCGTCAGGTCCCTGCAATGTTCTTGGGATAGGTGAAGGCAAAACGCTCACTTCATGAAAAGTTCCAGTCAAATTTCATGAGAAAACAAGCTCATGAAAAAATCAAGTGGATTTTCACCAATGCTCAAGATTTGCTTGCAGGATTTTGGCGGTTCATGCAAAGGCTCGGCCACGAGCGGCGAGTGGGGATGTCCGATCGAGACAAAGGGTAAGGACGGCCCATGCTGGAAAACAACACCCTAATTGCGGACGAAGCCGAGATTGTCGACGAGGCGATCCTGTCGCGCCGCTCGGTGCGTGCATTTCTGCCCGACATGGTCGACGACGACACCATCCGCGCCATTCTGGCGGTTGCGGCGCGCGCTCCATCGGGCACCAATATGCAGCCATGGAAGGTCTACGTCACCAAGGGCGAGATCAAACAGCAGATCACCGACGCCATTCTCAACTCGGGCATCCGCGCCGAAAAGGCCGATTGGGACGAATACCGCTACTATCCGACCCAGTTCTTCGAGCCGTATCTGACCCGCCGCCGCGCCAACGGTTTCGGGCTCTATGGCGCGCTCGGTATCGGCCGCCGCGAGGTCGACAAGATGCGTGCCCAGCACGACCGCAACTTCGTCTTCTTCGACGCGCCGGTCGGCATGATCTTCACCATCGACCGCCGGCTCAATCAGGGCTCTTGGATCGACTATGGCATGTTCCTGCAGAACATCATGGTCGCGGCGCGGGGCAGGGGTTTGCACACCTGCCCACAAGCAGCGTTCGCCCCCTATCACCGGCAGATCCGGCCGGTGCTCAACATCCCCGACGAGGAGATTGTCGTCTGCGGCATGGCGCTTGGCCATGAGGACACGTCCAAACCCGAAAACGCCTTCCGCACCGACCGCGTGCCGCTGGAAGAGTGGGTGACGTTCAGCGAATAGCCACCTTGAGTAGGGCCGGCGTGGTGGCCCAAGTCTGGCCTTGCTATTCGGTGTTCATCTGTGCGCCGTGGCCGCTGACATGGGCGCCGTCCTGCGGCGTCAGCTTGAGATAGGCGAGCAGCGCGCACAGCGTGATGACGCCCTCGATCACGAACAGGATCCGGAAATCGTTGGTCACGGCCGGGCCGCCGCCGGCCAGAAACGACAGTGCCGCGGCGGCCAGGCCGACGCTGATCGCCACTGCCAGCTGCCACAGGATGTAATAGAGCGCGCTGAAGCGGGCGAGCTGTTCGGGCGCGATGTCGGAATAGGCGAGATTGCCGGTCGAGGCCCATTGCGCGGAGCGGAAGACGCCGAAGATGAAGATGTAGGCAAGTACGATCCAGACCGGCGTGGTTGCCTGCATCAAGGCAAAGCCGGCGACCATGGCGGCGACGATCGGTGTGTTGTAGACCAGCACGCGGCGGAAGCCGAAACGGTTGAGAACGCGCGGCATGAGGAACCGCATCGCCACCGAGCCGACCGCGGCGACGAAGGTCAGCGATCCCGCCTGCACCGCGCTCATGCCGAAGCCAAGCTGGAACATCAGAGGCAGCAGGAAGACGACCGAGCTGAGGCCGATCGTGTCGAGCCCGCCGCCAGTCAGGAAAGAGATGCGGAAGGTGCGGATGCGCAAGAGCTTGAGGTCGAGCAGCGGATTGCGCACGCGCAGACAGTAAAAAGAGGCGACGGTCAGGATGACCAGCGCCAGCACCAGTTCACCGGCGATGACGCCGCCGGCAGCGTCCTTGGCGGCAAGCGAATCCATGCCGAAGACCAGAAGCACCATGCCGCTGCCAACCAGCAGAAAGCCCGGAAAGTCGAACGGCGTGCGCACCGGCTTGGTCACTGTCGGAAACAGCGAGGTGGCAAGGAAAGCCGCCGCCAGTGCGAACGGCACGTTGATGAAGAAGATCCAGCGCCAGGAAATGTAGGTGGTCAGCGCGCCGCCGACGAGCGGGCCGACCAGCGGCCCGGACTGGCCGGCCAGCGAGATGTACATGTTGATCTTCAGCGTGCGGCTGCGCGGAAAGGTCTGCAGGATGACGACCTGGCCGAGCGTGCCCATCAGCGCGCCGCCGAACCCTTGCAGCGCGCGGGCGCCGACCAGCATCCAGATGCTATCAGACAGACCGCACAGGGCCGATGCGGTGGCGAACACCAGCAAGGCAAAGCAATAGACATTGCGCAGACCGAAGCGGTCGGCGGCCCAGCCGCCAAGCGGCATCGAGATGATCAGGCTGGCGACATAGACGGTGATCAAGAGGCCGAGCTGGCTGGGTGGGCGGCCGAGGCTTTCGCCGATACCGGGCAGCGCCGTCACCACGACATTCTGGTCGAGACTGGTCATGAAGACGCCGCAGGCGACCGTCAGCGGCAGCAGGAGCATGGCTCTGGCCGACACATCGGCGCGATCGGTGGCGCCGGCGGATATTTCTGCGGTCATAGGGATGTTCGAACCAAACGAATGTGCCGAGCCTGAGACGGGATTTTCATACCCCTTGGGCCGGTCTGGCGGCCACGTTTCCCATCATGGCCGCCTGCGGCGCGATTCTCTAGCGGCAGAACCGGCTGGCCTTGATGCCAGAAGCAGAGGCGATGCGGCCATCCGACCGCGCCGCCTATTGCACCTCGTAGCCGACTTCCTCGCTGGCATGGCAGAGAGCCTTCCAGAACGAGCGCGCGAACGAGCGAAAGACATAGATATCGAACTGGTCGGAGCCGGTGCGCTGGATCTGGGCGAAGACATCGTGATGGGTGGTCGAGCGGCCGGCGCCGACCGGAAAGGCCGGCAGCGCGAAGTCGATGGCGAAGAATTTCGCCAGCACCCATTCGGCCTTCGGCCCGGCGATGCGAATGGCGGTGCGGCCATGCGACAGGTCGGTCACTGTGCCGATGGCCGGGGTGACCACCTTGGCAAAGGCGTCGGCCAGGCCTTCGGCTTCATCGGCAACGGTGAATTTTCCCGGCGCGAAGCCGAACACCGACTTCACGCCGTCACTTAGGCCGCCGCCTGCGCCATCGGGCAGCGCAAGCCCGGTGACGGTGCGGATGGCGGCGATCAGCTTCTTTTCTTCGCCCGGCCAGGCGGCGAGCTGCATGATCGAGCCCGGCCCGGTTTCGGTCAGGATGATCTCGACGCCATGTTCGAAATTACCATGCGAGCCGACGTGAAACTCCGGCTCAAGTGGAGATTGGCGCTCAACCATGCATGCGGCTCCCATCCGGATCGAAGAAGTGGTTGGAGACGATCTCGACCGGTCCGAACCGGTTGCGCAAGGGATCGGAGACATTGGCGCGCGTGCCGTGTCGTGCCTTGCCGCCCTTGACCAGCGCCAGCGCGATATGCTTGCCGAGTGCCGGTGAGTAGCAGCAGGCGGTGATGTGGCCGATCGAGCCGTGCGGATTGACCTCGTCGATTTGCTCGACGATGTGCGCGCCGCCATTCAGCGGCCGGTTGTCGAGCGCGATCAGGCCGACGAGTTCCAGACGGTCAGACGCGATCAGACCCTCGCGGTCCATCATCGCCGAGCCGATGAACGGCTTCTTCTTCGACAGCATCCAGTCGAGATGCAGGTCGCGCGCCGTGGTGCGGCCGTCGATCTCAGCGCCGGTGACATGGCCCTTTTCGATGCGCATCGTGCCCAGTGCCTCAAGTCCGTAGGTGACCAGCCCGAACGGCTTGCCGGCCTCGATCAGCGCCTCCCAGACATGAGTACCGTAGCCGGCACCGGAATAGACCTCGAAGGCCATTTCGCCGGAGAAAGAGAGCCGGCAAATCATCACTGGGACACCCGATATCTCGCCGCGCACGATGCCCATGAAGGGCAAGGTGGCGTTGTCGACTGATGTGCCGGTGACACAGGCAGCGAGGATCTGCCTTGCCTTCGGTCCGCCGATCGCGGCGCCCGCCCATTCGTCGGTCACCGAGGTGACGTGGACCTTGAGTTCCGGCCAGATCACGTCAAGGAAATATTCCAGATGCTGCATCACCTTGCCGGCGTTGGCCGTGGTGGTGGTCATCAGAAAATCCTGCTCGCCAAGCCGCCAGGTGGTGCCGTCGTCGAAGGCGAGGCCGTCCTCGCGCAGCATCAGCCCGTAGCGCGCCTTGCCGACGGCCAGCGTCGAAAACATATTGGTGTAGACGCGGTCGAGGAATGCGGCGGCGTCGGGCCCTTGTACGGCGATCTTGCCCAGTGTCGAGACATCGACGATGCCGGCGCTCTCACGCGTCACCTTGGCTTCGCGCACATAGGCCTGCTCGACCGTCTCCCCGGCATGGCCGTAGATCATCGGACGGTACCAGAGACCGGCCGAATACATCGTCGCGCCATTGGCGAGATGCCAGTCATGCATCGGCGTCAGCCGCTCAGGTTTCAGGTCGCCGAAGCGTTCCGCCGCCAGCGAGCCGATCGATACCGGCGCAAAGGGCGGGCGGAAGCGCGTCGTGCCGACCTCGGGGATCGGCTTGCCCAGTGCCTCGGCCATGATGGCAAGGCCGGGAACATTGGAGCTCTTGCCCTGGTCGGTCGCCATGCCGAGCGTGGTGTAGCGCTTCAGGTGCTCGACCGAGACAAAGCCTTCGCGATGCGCCAACCGCACATCCTCGGCAGTCACGTCGTGCTGGAAATCGACAAAGCTCTTGCCCTTGGCCCTGATCTCGAACACAGGCGCCGGATCGGGATCGCAAGGGATGGCTTCGACAGTGGGCAACGCCGCCGGCGTGCTCGTTCCACCGGCGGCGGCAAGGCCGGCGGCGCGGCCTTCGGCGATGGCCTCAGTGGTGGAAAAACTACCGGTGAAGGCGCCGGCGCCGATCCAATGCTGTGTTGGCCACTGCTGCGTCGACTTCGGCGGCAGGAAAGCCTGCCGCGCGGCATTCCATTCCGCCTTGGCACCGGCCTGGCTGGCCAGATGGATGGTCGGCGACCAGCCGCCCGACATCAGCAGGCAATCGGCATGGATACTGCGGGCCTCGCCGGTAAGCGAGCCATTGGCCATGTCGAAGCGCTGCAGCTTGAGACCGGACAGCGCCTTGCCGCCCTCGGTGGCGACGACCGCATGGCCGGCGAAGATTTCGGCTTCGGCTTCGGCGGCCAGCTTGCGCATCTCGGCTGAAGGCTCTGGCCGGACGTCGGCAATGGCGACGACCGCGGCCCCTGCCTTCTTCAAGGCCACGGCCGCTCGATAGGCACTGTCATTGTTGGTGAACAGCGCGATCCGCTCGCCCGGCAGCACGCCGAACTCGTTGGCGTAGCGCTCGGCGGCATGCGCCAGCATCACGCCCGGCCTGTCATTGCCCGGAAACACCAGCGGCCGTTCGAAGGCGCCGGTGGCCAGGACCACGGACCGGGCGCGGATCGCCCAGTAGCGATGGCGCGGCTCACCCTTGCCGGGCTGCTCCTTGTGGTCGCTGACCCGTTCGAGCGCGGCAAGCGTGTTGTTGTCGTAGTAGCCCCAGACCGTGGTGCGCGGCAAAAGCCGGACATTGTCGCGGCCTGCGAGCTGGGCGACGGTGCGGCGGGCCCAGTCGGCCGCCGGCGCGCCATCGATGGTTTCATCAGACCAGTTGGCCGAGCCGCCGAAACGCGGCTCGAGATCGGCCAGCATGACGCGGGCGCCCTGATCGGCGGCGGCCTTGGCGGCCATCAGACCGGCCGGGCCGGAGCCGACCACCAGCACGTCGCAAAAGGCGTTCATGCGTTCGTAGCGCGCCGGGTCCTTCGCCGATCCGGCGCTGCCTAGGCCGGCGGCACGGCGGATGAAATGCTCGCAGAACATCCAGAAGCGCGTACCTTTGAGCGGACCGATCACCGGCCCCATGAAGGTCTTGTAGTAGAAGCCGGCCGACAGGATCTTGCCCCCGAGCTGGTTGACGGCGTTGACGTCCCAGGCAAGCGAGGGAAAGCGGTTCTGGCTGATGGCGACCAGCCCGTCATGGATCTCGACCATGGTCGCCGGAATGTTGGGCTCGCGAACCTCGCCCTTCAGCACCGTCACCAGCGCGTTGGGCTCCTCGACGCCTGCTGTGAGCAGGCCGCGCGGGCGGTGATATTTGAATGAGCGCCCGTAAAGCGTGACGCCCTTGGCCAGCAGCGCCGACGCCAGCGTGTCGCCGGCATGGCCGGTATAGGCCGCTCCGTCGAAGGTGAAGCGGATGGTTTTCAGCCGATCGATGCGGCCGCCGGTGTCGGTGCGGCGCGGGCTCATGACTTGTCCTCCGCCTTGCGGCGCGCGGTCGAGGTATGAGTGCCGCGCATAAAGGCGACGCTCAAAATCTCATGCGTCAGCGTGTTGCGGACGACCCGCAGATGCGCGCGGCAACCGCCGGAATGCTGCCAGATTTCGTTGTGGTCGCCGGCCGGGTTCAGCCGGTCGTAGACATAGGCGTTCCATGCCTCGAAATTCTGCGAGGCAGGGTCGGGACGATCGCGGTTGCCGTCACCTTGATAGGTGAACTCGATGACGTCGCGCGGGCCGCAGTAGGGGCAGGTGATCAGCATCGAATTGTATCTTCTTGTTTGACCATGATCTTGTCCGAAAACCGGTTTCCACTTTTCGCTGGCGCGGTCCTTCGGTTCCGGATCATGTCTAATGAAGCCTGGGGTTGGCGCCCTGGCCCTTGTCGTCGATCAGCAGGCCGCGGTGGAAGCGGTCGAGCGTGAAAGGGGCGTTGAGGTCGTGCGGCTGATCCTTGGCGATGGTCCAGGCAAAGCACCAGCCCGAGGCCGGCGTCGCCTTGAAGCCGCCATAGCACCAGCCGCAGTTGAGATACATGCCGGGCAGGGGGCCGGTGGTGATGATCGGCGAGCCGTCCATCGACATGTCGCAGACGCCGCCCCAGGAGCGCAGCATGCGCACGCGGGCAAGGCCCGGAAACAGCGCCAGCATCTCGCTCATTACCTCGTCGACGATCGGCAAATTGCCGCGCTGGGCGTAGCTGTTGTAGCCGTCGATGTCGCCGCCATAGATGAGGCCGCCCTTGTCCGACTGCGACATGTAGAAATGGCCCATGCCGAAGGTGACGACGGTGTCGATAAAGGGTTTTAGCGATTCGGTGACGAAGGCCTGCAGCACGTGGCTCTCGATCGGCATCGTCTCGACGCCGGCCAGTTGCATGACGCGTCCAGTGCTGCCGGCGACCGCGACGGCCACCTTTTTGGCGCGGATGTCGCCGCGCGACGTCGCGACGCCGGTGACGCGGTCGCCATCGCGCAGGAAGCCGGTGACCTCGCAATTCTCGATGATGTCGACGCCGCGCCGGTCGGCACCGCGCGCATAGCCCCAGGCGACGGCATCGTGGCGGGCGGTTCCGGCGCGCCGTTGCATCAGGCCGCCGACCACCGGGAAGCGTGCGCTGTCGGAGATATCGAGCGCCGAGATCAGGCGTTTGATCTGCGCTGGCGTCATCAATTCAGCGTCGACGCCGAGATGGCGCATGGCATTGCCGCGCCTTGCATAGTCGTCGAACTGGGCCGGCGTGTGCGCGAGGTTCAGGCAGCCGCGCTGCGAGAACATGACATTGTAATTGAGCTCGTGCGACAGGTTCTCCCACAGCTTCATCGAATGCTCGTAGAAACGGGTGTTGGCGGGCAGCAGGTAGTTCGAGCGCACGGCCGTGGTGTTGCGGCCGACATTGCCGGACCCGAGCCAGCCCTTTTCCAGCACCGCGACATTGGTGATGCCATGTTCCTTGGCGAGATAGTAGGCGGTTGCCAGCCCGTGACCGCCGCCACCGATGATGATGACATCATAGGATGCCTTCGGATCCGGCTTGCGCCAGGCCGGCTTCCAATCCTTGTTTCCCTTGAGCGCGTTCGCGAGCAGCGAAAAGGCCGAGTACTCTGCCATAATTGTCATCCGGTTCGGGCGATGCGGCAGACTATAGAGCAGGCCGCCTCCGCAAAGCCAATATTGCGCCATCGCCTTTCGACTGGCCGACGCCCGCGATCGGATGAGGTGAGCGATCGGATGCGACGGCTTGCCCCATGATATGGCCGTCTTTATCAAGGACAGGCTTTCAAATTGCCTTTGCCGCCCGTGAGTCGCCAACAAATCATGCTTTTCCGATTGCTTCGCCTCATTTTGATCCTCGCGCTTGTTGTCTCGGCGCCGCCTTCGTTTGACGCGATGGCGCAAGCGCTCGGTCAGGGCGCTGCCGGATTGATCACCGATCAGCAGAAAGTCATCCAGGGCCTGACGGCCAAGACTGACGATCTCGAAAAGAGAATACAGCAGGACGGTGAGGACGATGCCGCACTCGTTGATATCCGTCTGCAACTGGAGGATCTGTCGCGGGCGGCACTTACCAGTGCGCTGGCGTTTCGTTCGCGCCTTACCGACATCAACAATCGGATCGAGATGCTGGGTCCGCCGCCGGCGGCGGGGCAGCCGCAGGAGCCCGACATAGTGACCGGCGAACGCCAGGCGCTGGCGTCGGAAAAGGCCGAGATCAACGCGGTCGTCGCCAGCGCGCAGAACCTGTCGATCCGCATCAGCGGGCTGATCGACAAGATCGGCAACATGCGCAGCGCGCTGTTCCGCAATGTGCTCACCAAGCGCTACGTGCTGTCCGACGCGCTGAGCCCGCAGGTCTTCTCCGACGCCCAGGACGAATACGCCAACCTGTACAAGGCGGTGTCGTCCTGGCTGACCTTTGCCTTCAAGTTCAAGTTCAAGGCCATCCTGGCAGCGACCTTCGTGGCGCTCGGCTTGGCGCTGGTGCTGCTGGTCGGCGGCCGGCGCCTGTTCGGGCGGGTGTTCGAAGCCGACCCGACGGTCGAGGACCCGTCCTATCTCAGCCGCCTGTCGGTGGCGTTCTGGTCGACCTTGCTGCCGTCGCTGGCGGTCGGCGTATTCCTGGCCTCCACGGTGTTCTTTTTCAACTATTACAATGTGTTGCGCGGCGACATCGGCGTCTTCCTGAATGCGCTGGCGGCCGTCATCGCGGTGGTGTTCTGCGTCAATCGGCTGACCAATGCGGCGCTCGAGCCGCGGCTGCCGAACTGGCGGCTCATTCCCGTCGAAACCGGCCCGGCACGCTGGCTGGTGCGGCTGACGACTGCCATGGCCGTGGTCATCGGCGTCAACTATTTCCTGTCGATCGTCAACGACAAGATGGGCTCGCCGCTGTCGCTGACCATCGCCCGCAGTTTCGGCTCCACGATCATCGTTGGCGTCATCCTGATCCTGATGGCGATGCTGAGACCGTTCAAGGCGCATGACGGAAGCTGGCGGCCGTGGCCGGCCTGGCTGCGCTACATGGCGATTGCGCTCGGCCTGTTCACTATCGTTGCGGCGCTGCTCGGCTATATCGGCCTTGCCCTGTTTGTCGCGCTGCAGGTCGTCGTCACCGGCACCGTATTAATCACTGCGTATATCGGCTTCCTGTCGGCGCGGGCGATCGGCGAGGAGGGCGCTTTCGCCGACACCTCCGTCGGGCGCTGGCTGTCGGCCAATTCGAGTTACGAAGACGCCGCCCTCGATCAGCTCGGCCTCGTCGTCAGCGTCGCCATCAATCTAATGATCGTGCTGGTTTTTCTGCCGCTGATCCTGCTGATGTGGGGCTTTCAGCCCGGCGACATCGAGGCTTGGGCCTACAAGCTGGCAACCGGGATCACCATTGGCTCGGTGACGATTTCGGTCACCGGCATCCTCTCCGGCATCGTCGTCTTCATCATCGGCTATTTCCTGACGCGCTGGTTCCAGGGCTGGCTCGACGGTTCGGTGATGGCGCGCGGCAAGGTCGATACCGGGGTGCGCAACTCGATCCGGCTGGCGGTCGGCTACTCCGGTGTTGCGCTGGCGGCACTCGTCGGCATCTCGGCTGCGGGCATAGACCTGTCCAATCTTGCGCTGGTCGCCGGTGCTCTTTCCCTCGGCATCGGCTTTGGCCTGCAGAATGTAGTGTCCAATTTCGTCTCCGGCCTGATCCTTTTGACCGAGCGGCCATTCAAGGTCGGCGACTGGATTGTCGCCGGCGATGTCAGCGGCACCGTCAAGAAGATCAGCGTGCGCGCCACCGAGATCGAGACGTTTCAGCGGCAGTCGGTGATCCTGCCCAATTCGAACCTGATCAACAACGCCGTCGGCAACTGGACGCATCGCAACAAGCTCGGCCGCGTCGACATCAAGGTCGGCGTCGCCTATGGCAGCGACGTCAAACAGGTTCACGCCATCCTGCTGGACATCGCACGCAGCCACCCGCTGGTGCTGAAGAACCCGGAACCCTTCGTGCTGTTTTCCAATTTCGGCACGGCCGCACTCGAATTCGAGATCCGCGTGTTCCTGGCCGATGTGATGAACGGCAATATCGCGCAGAACGACATCCGGTTTGCCGTGCTCGAGAAATTCAGCGGCGAGCACATCGAGATTCCCTCGACGCCGCGCGCCGTCGTCGAGGTCCACAAGCCCAAGGCCTGGCCGACCGACGACGACAAGATCGAAGCCGATTTCGTTGAACAGGAGCAGGCCAAGGTGGAGGCCGCTGCAGAGGCGAAGCGGCTCGCCAAATCGGGACGCAAGGTGCGCAAGCCCGATCCCGACTAGGGCGTGCTGACAGTCAACTGGCCTTCGAACAGGCGCGCTCGCAACCGGCCAAAGCCAATTGCGGCATGAATGCGGCATTCAGTTGCGGTTCAGCTTCCATCTCATATAAGCTCCCATGCAAAGGCGAAAATGCCTTGCGAAATGCAACAGAGGCGGTGGGAACACCGATATTGCAACATGTGGAAGTCTCTCGTCGCTGCCGTCGCCCTGGCCGCCGCCATCGGCTCGACCCATGCCGCCAGCGCGGTCAACAAGGACGCCGAGACCCGCACGCTGATCGTGACGGAGGGCGGCAGCAAGTCTGACCTTGCGCTGGCTGCTGGCGAAACCGTTGAATTCTGCCCGAACGGCTGCTTCGTCACCTTGCCCAATGGCGATCTCGAAGCTCTTACCGGCTCGGAAACCGTCGAGATCTCGGGCGGCGTTGCCCGCATCAAGTAGTTCCGACGGCATGACAGGAAAGGCCGGGCATTTGCTCGGCCTTTTATTGTTTCCGGTCATTGCTGCTTAACGATGACGGGGGAAATACCGTGATCCGGACAGGCCCGCACCGGGCGTTTTAACATTCGCTATGCCGTTCCCAGCTATACCAGCTTCAAGACGCCGAGACGCGGCGCGCAACGAGATTCCGGTTTTCCGGATCACACGCTGGCAGGGCAGGACGGGCTATGGATGCGCGGTCGGACAGGAACGCAATACCGTTTGCGGTCGATCTCGACGGCACGCTGATCGCGACCGACCTGTTGTGGGAAGGGCTGTTCATCCTTCTCAAGAAGAACCCGCTCTATATCTTCCTCGTGCCTTTCTGGGCCGCCGGCGGCGCGGCCCAGTTGAAGCAGGCGATCGCTCAACGCATCGACATCGATCCGGCATCACTGCCCTATCGCGAGGGGCTGCTCTGCCGCCTCCGGACCGAGCACGCCGAAGGCCGCAAGATCGTTCTGGCGACCGGCACGCCGCGCAAGTTCGCCGACGCCATCGCTGCCCATCTCGGCATTTTCGACCGGGTGCTGGCCACCGACGGTTTCGACAATCTCACCTCCGGCAAGAAGCGCGCCTCACTGATCGCAGCCTATGGCGACGGCGGCTTCGACTATGCCGGCAACAGCCGCCACGACCTCCAGGTCTTCGACGCCGCGCGCACGGCAATCGTCGTGGCGCCCGACCGTCATGCCGCGCGCTGGCAGGCAGCACACGGCGCCGAGACGATGCCGACGCCGAAGCCGACGTTGCGGACTGTCGTCAAGATGCTGCGCGTGCATCAATGGCTGAAGAACTCGCTGATCGCCGTGCCGATGGTGCTCTCGCATGAATATTTCAACACCGACATGATCTGGGAATGCCTGCTGGCATTCGTCTCGTTCAGCGCGGTGGCGTCGGCCATCTACATCCTCAACGATTTCTTCGACCTCGCGCTCGACCGCAAGCACGCCACCAAGCGCAACCGGCCGTTCGCCAGCGGCGCGCTGACGATCCCGTTCGGTCTTGGCGCGATCGCAGTGCTGCTGGCGATCGGCATCGGCACCGGATTGCTTTTGTCGCCCGAATTCCTGGCCGTGCTTGGCGGCTACATGGTGGTCACGACGGCCTATTCGCTGTCGTTCAAGCGCATGCTGCTTGTCGACGTGCTGACGCTTGCCGGCCTCTACACGATCCGCGTCCTGGCGGGTGCGGCCGCGACCGGTGTCGATGTCTCGTTCTGGCTGCTCGCCTTCTCGATCTTCTTCTTCCTGTCGCTGGCGCTGGTGAAGCGCTTCGTCGAACTGCGCACCACCGCCATCCCGCCTGGCGAGCGCATTGCCGGCCGCGGCTACCGCACCGAAGACCAGGAGATCGTCGCCCAGGCGGGCATGGCTTCGGCCTTCTCCTCGGCGCTGGTGCTGGCGCTTTACATGGACAGCGTCGCGGTGCGCGAGCTCTATCCGCATCCGTGGCTGATCTGGCCGCTGGCGCCGATCGTGCTTTATCTCACCATGCGCGTCTGGATCCTGGCGCGCCGCGACGAGATGCATGACGACCCGGTCGTCTTCATCATCCGCGACTGGCGCAGCCAGATCGTGGTGCTGATCGGCGCGGTGATGCTGGTCATCGGAGGCTGGTAGGATGGCCGCCGAACGCTTCCAGAGCTTTGGCCTTGCCACGCCGCCGGCGCCACGCGCGATCGGTGCCGACGATGGCATTGCGCTGCTGAAGGGCGGCCAGGCCAAGCCAGCGTCGCTGCTCGCCTATGGTAACGGCCGTTCCTACGGCGATTCCTGCCAGAACGAGGCCGGCACGGTCGTCGACATGCGATCCCTGAACCGGATCCGTGCCTTCAACGCAGAGACAGGCCTTCTTGAAGCCGATGGCGGGGTGCTGTTGTCCGACATCATCGCACACGCTGCCCCTTACGGCCTCTTCCCGGCGGTTATTCCAGGCACCCAATTCGTCACGCTCGGCGGCGCCATCGCCAATGACGTGCATGGCAAGAACCATCACCGGCGTGGCACCTTCGGCTGCCATGTCGAGACCTTGACGCTGCTCAGGTCTAACGGAAAGACTTATCGCTGTTCGGCGACCGATAATGCCCGGCTGTTTCGGGCGACGATCGGTGGCATGGGGCTGACTGGTCTCATCCTCTCGGCCTCGATCCGGCTGATGCGGGTGCCTTCGCTCGACATCGTCGAGACAGCGACGCCGTTTCGCGATCTCGGCGAATTTTTCGATCTGGCCGAGGCGGCCGACCAGGTCAATGAATACGCGGTCGCCTGGATCGATCAGCTGGCCGGCGGCCGCAACAGTGGTCGCGGCCTGCTGTTCACCGGCAATCACGCCGAGCACGGCTCGCATGCCGCCTCGCGCGCCGGCGGCACCCTCTCGGTGCCGGTCCGGCCGCCTTTCAATGTCCTCAACCGCCCGTTCCTGACCGCCTTCAATGCAGCCTACCGGTGGAAGAAGGGCCGGTCTGCGGCGCCGCGCCAGGTCGGATACCAGGGCTTCTTCTTTCCGCTCGACGGGGTGCGCGACTGGAACCGGCTTTACGGACCGAAAGGGCTTTTCCAGCACCAGAGCGTGGTGCCGGAAGAGGCGGCGCGTGAGGCGGTGCCGGCACTGCTGGCGGCTGCAAGGCGAGCCGGGCAGGGGTCCTTCCTCACCGTGTTGAAACGCTTCGGCTCCATCCGTTCGCCGGCGCTGCTGTCGTTCCCGCGTCCTGGTTACACGCTGACGCTGGATTTCCCCAACAGGGGATCGGCGACGCTGGCGCTGCTGCAGGAGCTCGATCGCATCACGGTCGAGGCCGGCGGCGCGGTCAACCCCTACAAGGATGCCCGCATGGGCGCCGACATCTTCGCTTCGTCCTTTCCCGAATGGCCACGGCTGGAGGCGCTTCGCGATCCCGCCTTCATGTCGTCATTCTGGGCGCGGACGGCAAAGAAGCTCGACATGCGGCGCAGTGCCGTCGAGGCTGCGGAATAGATAAAATTTGAAATAAGCTTGGTTAGCGTATCGCTAACTCTACAGTTCACTCAAAACATTCTTGTGGCTTCACGAAATGTTTGCGGGTTTGTAATAGGAAGCGTGAAGGGGTGGTTGGGAACACATGAAATACATCGTCTTCATTCTCTTTACGGTCATGACCAATGCCGCTGCGCAGCTGATGCTGAAGCAAGGCATGATGTCGCTCGGGCCGATCTCGTTCGAGGGCGTCAATCCCCTGGTCAAGCTGTTGCAGATCGTCTTCAGCCCCTGGGTGTTCCTCGGCCTGTGCACCTTCGTCATCTCGATGGCCTCGCACCTCTATGTGCTGTCCAAGGTCGAGCTTTCCTTCGCCTATCCGTTCCTCAGCCTCGCCTATGTCGCCGTTGCCATCTTCGCATATTTCGTCTTCCGCGAGGATCTCAATGGCTGGCGCATCGCCGGCATCGCCTGCATCTGCGTCGGCACGGTGCTCATCGCGCAAAGCGGGCGCGTGCATGAGGAGGAAACGGCTTCGCTTTCGTCCGATAAGATTCACAGCGAGATCATTCGATGAGACATTTGATTTTCGGTGGCGACGGTTTCGTCGGCCGCCACCTTGCCCCGAAGCTTGTGGCCGATGGTGAAGAGGTTGTCGTCGCAGACATCGCCAGGAGCGACCTGCCGCATTACCGCACTGTCCGCTTTATCAAGTGCGATGTCACCGATCCGGCTTCGGTCGCCGCGGTTGGGCTGAAGGCCGACGACATGGTCTACAACCTGTCGGCCAAGATGCTGTCGCCGATCCAGGTGCGGGCCAAGCGGCACGATTTCTTCTTTCCGGTCAATTTCCATGGCACCGAGCACATCATGCAGGCGATGGACAAGGCCGGTGCGCCCAAGCTCGTCCACTACACGACCGATATGATCTACGGCCACACAGTCACCCAGCCGATGACCGAGGAGCATCCGGTCGCGCCGCTTGGCGAATATGGCTGGTCGAAGCAGAAGACGGAGGAACTGGCAGCCGAATGGCGCAAGCGCGGCATGTCGATCTCGCTGTTTCGCCCGCGCCTGATCATCGGCCCGGGCAGGCTCGGCATTCTGGAAAAGCTGTTCAAGCTGATCGACTGGAGTTTTCCGGTTCCTATGATTGGTTCGGGCAAAAACCCCTATCAGTTCATCTCGGTGTTCGACTGCGCCGAGGCCGCGCGTGCCGCCTGGAAGGCGGGTGTGCCGAACGAGGCTTATAATCTGGGCTCGCTCAACCCACCGCCGGTGAAGAAACTGCTCGGCGACCTGATCAGGCATGCCGGTTCGAAATCGATCCTGATCCCGACACCGGGCTGGGCGGTGAAGCGCACGCTCGACCTGCTCGACCTGATGAACATGCCGATCATGGATCCGGAGCAATATCTGATTGCCGACGAAGAGTGCGTGCTCGACGTCTCCAAGGCGGAGCGCCAACTCGGCTGGGTGCCGCAATATCGCGACGAGGACATGCTGATCGCCGCCTACAGCGAGTACCGGGCCAAGAAGGCCGGTCACGCCGTCGCCACCAAACATGTGCCCGCCGAATAGCGGGCTCGCAAAAACAGCTTTCGTTGCGCACGATCCTGGTCATGCGCGCAGACAGGAGATTGAAATGACCATCATGGCCAAGCCCGAACAGACCAGCGCGCGCACCATGGTCGGCGCGCCGGCGCTGTCGCCCGTCACCATCGCCAAGCCCGACCTGATCAGCGTCGAGCAGGCCAAGGCGATGGACGTCGCGCGCATGACCGACCTGTTCAAGGCGCATCTCAACCCTGGCCAGCTGCATTTCATGAAGCTGCTGGGCTTCCACAAGATCAAGATCGAGCGTGCCGAGGGCATGTTCTACATCGACCAGAACGGCCGCAAGATCCTCGACTTCTTCGGCGGCTTCGGCTCGCTGGCCTTCGGCCACAACCATCCGCGCATTCTGGAAGCGCGCAGAAAATTCCAGGAGGAGAAGCGCCAGGAGATCGCCATCGCCTTCATGTCGCAATATGCGGCGGCGCTGGCGCACAACATCGCCAAATGCTCACCCGGTGATCTCGACATGGTGTTCCTGGGCTCGTCGGGCTCCGAGGCGATGGAAGCGGCGGTCAAGCTCGCCGAGCGCGCCGCCGGTCCGAAGCGGCCAAAAATCGTCTATGCCGAGAATTCCTTCCACGGCAAGACCAAGGGCGTGCTGGGCATCACCGACGGCCAGCTTTATCGCGCCGACTTCAAGGTGGCGGACAATACGGTCCGTATTCCCTTTGCCGACATCGAGGCGGTCGAGCGCCTGTTCCGCTCCGACCCGGAGGTCGGCGTCATCGTGCTCGAAACCATCCAGGGCGGCGGCGGCATCATCCAGGCTCCGGCCGAATACTGGCAGAAGCTGCGCGCGCTCTGCGACCAGTATGGCGTGCTGTGGGTCGCCGACGAAGTGCAGTGCGGCTATGGCCGCTCGGGCCGCTTCTATGCCTTCGAGCATTATGGCGTCGTTCCGGATGTGACGGCGCTGGCCAAATCGCTTGGCGCCGGCAAGGCGGCGGTCGGGGCAATGATTGCCCGACGCGAAGTCTATATGAAGGCCTATGGCACGCCGAAGACGGCGATGATCCATGCCATGGCGACCTTCGGCGGGATGGGCGAGGCCTGCATCACCTCGATCGAGGGGCTCAACGTGCTCTATGACGAGGGGCTGATCGACAACGCCGCCGTTACCGGCGACTACCTGCTGCAGCGGCTGCAGGCGCTCAAGGACAAATATCCCAAGATCATCAAGGACGTGCGCGGCAAGGGTTTCATGGTCGGGCTGGAGTTCCATGACTTCTCGCAGACCTTGCCGATGGTGCTGCGGCCGATCGTCAGCGTGCTCGACGACAAGCTGAAAGGCTCGCTGTCCGGCTTCGTCGGCGCGCTCTTGCTGCGTGACTACGACGTGCTCGTCGCCTTTACCGAATACAATCGCAACGTCATCCGGCTCGAGCCGCCGCTGATCTGCCAGCGCGAGCATGTCGACCGCTTCGTCGATGCTTTCGACAGCCTGCTGTCGCGCGGCATCGTGTCGATCGTCAAGGATTTCGTCAAAAGCCAAGTCCGTTAAGCGAAGGTCGCTGAGCAAAATCATGCTGACCAAGTCTCCCGCTGCGAAAAACCCGCTCGACCGGCTCACCGAGGCCGGCCTGGCGTGGGGCGAGGGGACCTATGCGCGGCTGGCAGCACCCATCGGCGCGGCGGCTTTCGCGCTCTACATCCTGTTGACGGCGTTCACGGCATGGGTGATGCCGGACGCCAACTGGGACATGCTGCCCTATCTCGCTATCGCCGAGGAAGGCGCCTATCCCGATGCGCAGGCGCTGCACGACTATGCCTACAGCACCGTCAAGGCCGGCGTGTCGGCGGGCGACTACAAGACGCTGACCGACGATGGCGGCGGCTTCCGCAACCATATGGCGGAGAATGCCGCCGACTTCCATTCGCTGCTCGGCATGTACCGGATCAAGTTCCTCTATGCCGAGATCCTGTCGACGATGAGCTCGGTGATGTCGCCGGTCGAGGCGATGCGGCTCGTCTCGGTGTTCTCCGTGCTGTTGTTCGGCGCGATCGCACTGCTCTGGCTGCGCTCGGAGCGGGCATTGGCGCTGGCGCCTCTGGTCGGCGCGGTGCTGATCATGGCCGATTTCGGCGACGTGGCGCGCGCCTCGACGCCCGATCTGTTGTGCTCGGCGCTGTTCCTCGGCGGGCTTTACGCCTATGTCCGCGGCCGCGAGGCGGCAACAGCGATCCTGCTCTTCCTCGCCTTCATGGCGCGGCCGGACAACATTGTTTTCCTTGCCATTTTCGCCGTGTTGCTGGTCGTGTTCCGGCAGAAGGCGTGGGGCGCTCTGGCCGGCTTTGCCGCGTCCTTCGTCGCCTATTTCGCCATTTCGCACTGGGCCCATCATCCCGGCTGGTGGCCACATCTGTGGTTCTCCAGCATCGAGCAGCATTACAATATGGATGGGTTCGAGCCACCGTTTTCGATCGTTGCCTATCTCAGGGCGTTTGCCACGTCCCTGCTGCGCGCCGTCAGCCTGAACAGCTGGGTCGGCGTGTCGGTGCTGGCGTTGGCCGGCTGGCATGCGGCCGGCCGCGCCGGCTTCCGCCTCGAGCGCCGCGCCGGCATTCTGTTTGCGGCGCTGGTGCTCGGCGTGCTGGCGAAATTCGCCGTGTTCCCGATTCACGACACACGCATCTATTTCCCCAATCTGATCCCGCCTTTCCTGCTGCTGGCAACGCCGCTGATGGCGCTGTGGGCGACAGTGGCGCGTGGCCAGCATCGCCCCGCCCTGCACGTCATTCCCGGAGACAAGTCATGAGTTCCGTATCCAACCTGGCGCGTATTGCTCTGTCGCTCGGTCTTCCCAGTGGACTTCTCGATCGCGGGCCGTCGCTGCGCGGCACAAAATTCCTGGCCAAGGCGGCGCTGAAGGCGCGCTTCGGTGGATCGGGACGACCGTTCCAGATGGTCAATGTCGGCGCCTGCGACGGTGCGCTGTTCGACGACGTCACGCCGTGGCTGCACCGCATAGCTGGCGCACGCGCCATGCTGGTCGAGCCGATCCCGTACAATCAGAAACGGCTGCGCGCCAACTATCCCGACACGAGCCGGTTCATCATCGAGCCGGTGGCTGTCACCAAGACGAAGGGCACGATCACCGTCCACACCTTCGATGCCGCCGCGCTCGAGGCCGGCGCGTTGCCGATCGAGTTCATCGGCTGCTCGTCGGTGACCGACACCAATCTGATGTCGGGCAAGAATGCCTGGGGCGAGGCTGACGCCAACTTCAACAAGTTCGCGCCGCATCTCAGGGATATCGAGGTGCCGTCGGAAACGCTGCAGACGCTGCTCGACCGCAACGGCATCAGCCATATCGACGCCTTCCTCGTCGACTGCGAGGGCGCCGACTGGGTCGTCTTCGAACAGCTCGACCTCAAGCGCTATCGCCCAGGCATGATCAAGGTCGAGGTCGGCGCGCTGCCGGCCGCCGAAATCGGCCAGGTCGTCGTCAAGCTGAAGACATCAGGCTATCAGGTCGGCTTCCAGGCCGAGGATGTGTGGGCCTTCGCCTGAGCTGATCTTTTCGAGCGAAAAGAGAACCGCCCAAGGCGCCCGATGTGAAGCATTCGCCTGTCTGGTCGCTCGGCTTTTTGCCAATGTCGCAAACAGGCTTCATCAGGCCCATCGCTCCGCCCTATAGTCCGCCCGCTTTATCACTTTGGAGTCGCGGGCAATGGCAGAGTTTCCGAAAAAGGCGAAGGTCGTTATCGTTGGCCTGGGCGGCATTGTCGGCGCATCGATCGCCCATCACCTGATCGAACGCGGCTGGGACGATATTGTCGGCATCGACAAGTCCGGCATCCCGACCGATATCGGCTCGACGGCGCATGCCTCCGACTTCTGCTACACGACCAGCCATGATTTCCTGTCCTGCTGGACGACGCTCTACTCCATCGATTTCTATGAGAAGATGGGCCATTACGCGCGCATCGGCGGCCTCGAAGTGGCTCGCGTCGGCGACGACAGCCGCATGGAAGAGATCAAGCGCAAGATCGCCTCGGCCAAGGCTTTTGGCACGCGCGCCCGCCTGATCGAACCCGCCGAGATCAAGCAAAAATTTCCGCTGATCGAAGAAGAGATGGTGCAGGGCGGCCTGTGGGATCCCGAT
Organism: Mesorhizobium kowhaii; assembly: GCF_003253745.1. GTDB lineage: Bacteria > Pseudomonadota > Alphaproteobacteria > Rhizobiales > Rhizobiaceae > Mesorhizobium > Mesorhizobium kowhaii. The sequence continues at coordinate 291,662 of NZ_MZXV01000062.1, read as the reverse complement.
GCCGGTCTCGTCATCCCGCGCTCGCAGACCGTCGCCGGCAAGCTGGTCGACCAGGCGGAAGCCTCCGGCAAGCTCAAATCCTTCGCCAACACGCCGGCCAGATCGCTGGTCGTCAAGAATGGCCGCATCACCGGCGTGGTGACCGACCGCGGCACCATCGAGGCCGATTACGTGGTCGTCTGCGCCGGCATTTGGGGCCGGCTGATCGCGGAGATGGTCGGCGAGGATCTGCCGGTCATGCCAATCGACCATCCGCTCACCTTCTTTGGCCCGTACAACGAGTTCGCCGGCACCGGTAAGGAGATCGGCTGGCCGCTGCTGCGCGACCAGGGCAACTCGGCCTATATGCGCGACACCGGCGATCCCAAGACCGCCGAGGGCGGGCAGATCGAATGGGGCTATTACGAAGAGACCAATCCGCGCCTTTGCCATCCGCGTGACCTGCTGGAGAAGGACCAGGCCCGGCTTTCGCCTTCGCAGCGCGATCTCGACATGGAGCAGATCCTGGGACCGCTCGAACGCGCCATGGAGCTGACGCCGATCCTGGGCGAACTGGGCTACAACGAGAGCCATTCCTTCAACGGACTTCTACAGGTGACGGCGGATGGCGGCCCTTCGATGGGCGAAAGCCAGAAGGTGAGGGGCCTGTGGTACGCCGTCGCCATCTGGGTCAAGGACGGCCCCGGCATGGGCAAGCTGATCGCCGACTGGATGACCGACGGTCGCACCTCGATCGACCACCACGCCATCGACTATGCGCGTTTCTATCCGCACCAGACCAAGGAGCAGTTCATCTGGGATCGCTGCACCGAGACGGCGATGAAGGTCTACAATCCCGCTGTGCATCCGCGCGAACCCTTCTCCAAGGCCCGCAACATCAGGCGCTCGCCGTTCTGGGAGCGCGAGAAGGAACTTGGCGGCTATTTCATGGAACTCGGCGGCTGGGAGCGCGCCCACGGCTATGCCGCCAACGAGCATCTTTTGGAAAAATACGGCAACCGCGTGCCGGTGCGCGAGAACGAGTGGGACAATCGCCATTTCTGGCGCGTCTCCAATGCCGAGCATCTCGCCATGAGCGAGGATTGCGGCATCGTCAACCTGTCGCATTTCGCCATGTACGACGTCGAAGGTCCGGATCATGTCGCGCTGCTGGAATGGCTGTGCGCGGCCAAGATCGGCGGCGACAACAACATCGGCAAGGGCATCTACACCCACTTCCTCGACGAGGAAGGCATGGTGCGCGCCGACTTTACCGTCATCCGCATGGCCGACCGCTGTCGTTTGATCGACGGCGCCGATGCCGGCCCGCGCGACTTCCAGTACATGCGCCGCACGGCGCAGGACAAAGGTTTCGACGTCACGATCACGGATGTGACCGAGCAATTCGTTACCATCGGCATCTGGGGTCCGAACGCCCGGGCGACCTTGCAGAAGGTGGTCGAGACTCCGGACGGGCTCTCGCTTGAGAACTTCCCGTTCGCGGCGATCAAACCGGTCAGGATCGGCGGCAAGGACGTCACCGCCTTCCGCATCTCCTATGTCGGCGAGCAAGGCTGGGAACTGCATATGCGCTACGAGGACGGCTTGGCCGTCTGGGACGCGTTGCGCTCGACCGGCGTGATGCCCTTTGGCGTCGAGACCTATGCCAACACCCGCCGCATGGAAAAGAGCCTGCGCCTGCAGAATGCCGATCTTCTGACCGAGTACAATCTGGTCGAAGCCGATCTTGCTCGCCCGAAGGTCAAGGAGAACGATTTCAGCGGCAAGGCCAAGCATGTCGAGTACCGCGCCCGCGAGCACCAGCCGGCCATGCTGTGCACGCTGGTGATGACCAGCAATGTCGATGCGAAAGGTGTTGCCCGCTACCCCGTCGGCACGATGCCGGTGATGGACCCGAAGACGGGCGAAACGCTGGTCGACGAACTCGGCCGCCGGTCGTTCACGACGTCGATGGCGTATGGCCCGACCATCGGCAAGAACATCGGTCTCGCCTATCTGCCGTGGGCGTATGCCCAGGAAGGCCGCAAGCTCGCCATCGAGTATTTCGGCGAGACCTATCCGGTCGAAGTCGCCGCTGTTGGCTACAAGCCGCTCTACGACCCGGAGAACCTCAAGCCGCGCAGCTGATCGCCGGGCAAGGCGAAACGGCGTGAATGCAAAGCCCGGCTCATGGCGGGCTTTTCTCTTTTTAAACCGGCGATTCTCGCTTACCGTTGCGGCATGTCTGCTTTTGCCTGTGCAAGACATCTCCTGTCGGGCAGCGCCGCGATGGCGCTGACGCTCTGGCTGACGCCGGTGTCCCTTGCGGATGAGCCGGTCGATGTCGAGCTGGTGCTGGCCGTCGATGTTTCGCTGTCGATGTCGCCGGATGAACTCGAGATCCAGCGGCACGGCTATGCGGCGGCGCTGACGCACGACAATGTGCTGCAGGCGATCGCCGATGGTGCTCATGGCAAGATCGCCGTTACCTATGTCGAATGGGCCGGCACCACCTGGCAGCGCGTCATCGTGCCGTGGACGGTGATCGCCAGCCGCGCCGACGCGGAGCGGGTGGTTGCGCAATTGTCCGCCCAGCCGCCCGGCAGCGCGCGGCGCACCTCGATCTCCGGCGCGCTGGAGTTCGGCTACGATCTTTTCGCCGAAAGCGGCTACCAGGGAGACAAGCGGGTCATCGACATTTCGGGTGACGGTCCCAACAACCAGGGCGCGCCGGTCAATCTCACCCGCGACGGGCTGGTCAAGCAAGGCATCGTCATCAACGGACTGCCGCTGATGACCCGAGGCGGCTTTTCCGGCGCCTACGACGTCAATAATCTCGATCGCTACTACAGCGACTGCGTCATCGGCGGCCCCGGTGCCTTCATGATCCCGGTCAACGACTGGACGCAATTTCCCGAAGCCATCCGCCGCAAGCTGGTGCTGGAACTTGCCGGTCCGGCCTCACCGCAATGGGCGGCGGAAGAAGCTGCACATCCGCCGGTGGTGCTGGCGCAGGACACGCCGGCCAGTGACTGCCTGGTCGGCGAAAAGATGTGGCGCAACCGCAGCTGGATGTTCGACAGCCGCTAGGCTTGCCTCTCCGGCCGAAGCAATGGCAAACTGGCCAGGCCGCGCGATCGGGCGGCGGGGCCGCGGTCAGAACCGAGGAAAACACCAGATGAAATGTCTTGCCATCCTGACTGCTGTCGCATCCGTGCTTTGTGCTGACGGCGCCAGCGCCCAATACAATGATGAGCCCGCCTGCATCATGTTCGAGCATGCAAATTTTCGCGGGCGGTCTATCGGTATGGGGTCCGACGATTCCGTGAATTTTCGCGGCGGTCAGTTTTGGAACGACCGTGTGTCGTCGGTGATCGTTCGCCGTGGCTGCACGCTTGTTGCCTATGAGGATTCGCGGATGGGCGGCCGTTCGATCGAGATCAGGCGCAGGATCCGCGATTTCGGCGGCAGCGAGTGGAACGACCGCATCTCGTCGGCGGAGTGTTATTGCGACGGCTACTGAAGCCGTTTTGGATTTCCGGCGGCTGATGCCGTTTCGGCGGCCGGCGCCGATCCAGTGGGGGCTATCAGCGCTGGGTCTGCCTTGCGCCTCACCATCCTGTTCATTGACAAGCCGATTGGCGTCTGTGAGACAATTTCCTCAGAGAAAACAAAAGGGGAACTGACATGATCAGGATCGCAATTCTTGCGACAACATTGACGCTTGCCGCCGGCTTGTCCGCACCGGCGATGGCCGCCACATCGGTCACCATCGGCATCAGCGGCTGGACCGGCTTCGCGCCGCTGACGCTTGCCAAGCAGGCAGGTATTTTCGAAAAGCATGGGCTCGACGTGACTTTGAAGAAGGTGCCGCAAGCGAGCCGGCCGCTGGCCATCGCCAGCGGCGACCTGCAATGCGCCGCCACCACGGTCGAGACCTGGCTTGTCTGGAATGCCAGCGGCGTCACCACCAAGCAGATCTTCCAGCTCGACAAATCCTATGGCGCCGACGGCATCGTCGTCCGCAACGACATCAAGACCGTCGCCGATCTCAAGGGCAAGAATGTCGCGTCCTCGGCACCGGGCACGTCGCCCTACTTCATGCTCGCCTGGGTGCTGAACAAGAACGGCATGTCGACCAAGGATGTCACCGTCGTCAATTTGGAGCCGGATGCGGCGGCACAAGCTTTCCTCGCCGGCCAGAACGATGCCGCCGTCACCTATGAGCCGTTCATCTCGGCGGTGCGCGACAAGTCCGACCAGGGCCACATCCTGGCGACGACGCTCGACTATCCGATGGTGCTCGACACGGTCGGCTGCACGCCTGAATTCCTCAAGGCCAATCCTGATGCCGCAAAGGCACTTGCCGACAGCTATTTCGAAGCGCTCGACCTGATCAAGAACGATCCGCAGAAATCCTACGAGATCATGGGCGCGGACGTGAAGCAGTCGGCCAAGGAGTTCGAGGATTCGGCGAAGTACCTGAAATGGGCCGACAAGGCCGACAACAAGCAGTTCTTCACCAAGGAATTCCAGGACTTTTCCAAGACCGCCGGCGATCTGCTGCTGCAGATGGGGCTGATCAAGGAAGCGCCCGACGTCAGCACGCTGGCCGATACCAGCGCGGTGTCGAACTGACAGTCCGGCGTTTGGCCATCACGCGGCGGCGCCTGGCGCCGCCGTTTCTCCTGGACAAATGACGATTTGAAGATGGGGACGATTTGAAGATGCGCCCCTTGTATCCAGTCTCGCCGGGCATCCGAACCGTGCTCGGCATTTCCTTCTTCGTGCTGTTCGTCGCCTTCTGGGCGTGGATCACGCTCGGCGGCCACGTCAACCGCATCTTCCTCGCCGATCCGCTGTCGATGCTCCGGGATGGCTGGCGGCTGCTGGTCGAGGATCGGTTCTGGCTCGACATATTGATCACCATCTGGCGCGTCTTCGGCGGCTTCCTGCTGGCCTCGGTCGTCGCGGTGCCGCTCGGCATCGCGATGGGCGCCTGGAAGCCGGTGGAGGCATTTCTGGAGCCATTCGTCTCCTTCGCCCGTTACCTGCCGGCCTCGGCTTTCATCCCGCTGCTCATCCTGTGGGCGGGCATTGGTGAGCTGGAAAAACTGCTCGTCATTTTCGTCGGCTCGGTGTTCCAGATCATCCTCATCATCGCGGTCAAGGTCGGCAGCACACGGCGCGACCTGGTCGAGGCGGCCTATACGCTGGGCTCCACCAACAACGGCATCGTCAGCCGCGTGATCATGCCGGCCAATGCGCCGGAGATCGCCGAGACGCTGCGGCTGGTGCTTGGCTGGGCCTGGACCTATGTCATCGTCGCCGAGCTGATCGGCTCGTCCTCCGGCATCGGCTACATGATAATCAACAGCCAGTCGCGGCTGGCGACGGGGCAGATCATCTTCGGCATCATCGTCATCGGGCTGATCGGACTGTTGTCCGATTTCGCTTTCAAGGCCTTCAACCGCTGGCTCTTTCCGTGGAGCCTGGCGTGAGCAAGCTTCTCATCGAGGGCGTCTCGCGCACTTTCGCCGGCGTGCGTGGCGGAGAGCCGGTCAAGGCGCTGATGCCGGTCGACCTGGCGGTCGCCGCCAACGACTTCATCACCATCCTCGGTCCATCGGGCTGCGGAAAGTCGACCCTGCTCAGAATTGTTGCCGGCCTGGAAGCGCCAAGCGAAGGTCGGGTGCTGCTCGACGGCAAGGCGGTGACCCGGCCGGGGCCGGATCGCGGCATGGTCTTCCAGTCCTACACGCTGTTTCCCTGGCTGACGGTGGCGCAGAACATCGCCTTCGGCCTGCGTGAGCGCGGCATGGCCGAAAAGGAGCGGGACGGGATTGTCGCTTCCTATGTCGATCTCGTCGGCCTGAAAGGGTTCGAGAACCATTGGCCGAAGCAGCTTTCCGGCGGCATGCAACAGCGCACGGCGATCGCCCGGGCGCTGGCCAACGATCCCGAGATCCTGTTGCTCGACGAGCCGTTCGGCGCGCTCGACAATCAGACGCGCGGTTTGATGCAGGAGCTGTTGCTTGGCATCTGGGAGCGCCGCAATAAAACGGTGCTGTTCGTCACCCACGACATCGAGGAGGCCATCTTCATGGCCTCGCGCGTCATCGTGATGACGGCGCGGCCCGGCCGCATCAAGTCGGATGTCGCCATCGACCTGCCGCATCCGCGCCATTACACGCTGAAGACCAGCCCGGAATTCTCGGCGCTGAAGGCGCGGCTGACCGAGGATATCCGCGTCGAGGCGATGCGGACGGTGCAGACGCAGCCGGCCTAGGCTATTTTGATGTGCCGGCTCAGGCCGCCAGCAACTGCTTGCGGTCAACGCGCTCCTGTTGCGGCGAGCGGGCGTAGAGTTCGCGGTAGCATTTGGAGAAATGCGAGGCCGAGACGAAACCGCAGGCGACCGCCACCTCGACCACCGGCATCGACGACTGGATCAGCAGGTGCCGGGCGCGGTCGAGCCGGATTTCGAGATAGTAGCGGGCAGGGGAGCGTCCCATCTCGGTGCGGAACAGCCGCTCGATCTGGCGGCGCGACAGGTCGACATGGTCGGCGATCTCGATCAGCGACAGCGGCTCGGACAGGTTTGCCTCCATCAGCTCGATGATGGTCAGCACCTTCGAGTTCTGGACGCCGAGGCGGGCGCGCAGCGGCAGGCGCTGGCGGTCGGTCGGGCTGCGCACGCGGTCGGTCAGCACCTGCTCGCAGACACGGTTGACGAGGTTATCGTCGAAATCGTCGCCGATCAGCTTCAGCATCATGTCGAGTGCGGCGGTGCCGCCGGCGCAGGTGTAGATGTTCTGGTCGATTTCGAAGAGGTCGGCAAAGACATTGGCCTTCGGGAATGCCTCGGAAAAGCCCGGCAGGTTCTCCCAGTGGATGGCGCAGCGCTTGTTGGACAGAAGGCCGGCGGCAGCAAGGATATGCGCGCCGGTGCACAGGCCGCCGACGGCGACGCCGCGATTGTACTCCTCGCGCAGCCAGGCGAAGGCCGACTTGTTCTGATAGCGCTCGACATTGATGCCGCTGCAGACGATGGCCATGTTCGGCCGGTCAGGGCCTGCCATCTTCTTGCGCTCTTCCTCCAGCGAGGTGTTGACCGCGCATTCGACCCCGTTCGAGGCGCGCACCGGCTTGCCGTCGATGCTGGCGAGACGCCAGCGATAGGCCTCATAGCCAAGCATGCGGTTGGCCGAGCGCAGCGGGTCGAGCGCGGTCGCAAAAGCGATCATGGTGAAATCGGGAACAAGGAAGAATACAAACGATCGCTTGATCGGATGCTTTACGGCGTTCAAGGGAACCTCACGCAGCCATGGCGCGAACAGGATGTCGCGAATAGCATAGCGACATCAGGAAAAACCATGTCTGTCAATTGGCTACGCCGCCAGGTCACGAATAAATTTGCGACATGGGTCGCAAATGGGCAATCGGCGTGCAGTGAGCCCTGGAAGCGGCGCCCAGCCGTTCAAGGGACAGGCAAACATGCGTCCTGCGGCAGAACAAAAACGCCGCCTTGGCTGGAGCCAGGCGGCGTTACAGTTTTATAAGCAGCGGCAGGGAAGCGCTGCCTGGAAAAAGTTCAGGCGACGAAGCCGAGGCGCGCCGCAGCCATCGCGCCGGTCTGGCCGGGCATGGTGTTGGCGAGGCGCTGACGCTCGAGAGCGGTGGTCAGGTTCATTTCGCGGCGGGCGAAGAGGCGGGCAAAAAGCTTCATGATCATCTCCATTCGGTTGCTCAGACGGGTCGCCTTCGCTTGATGGAGTGGGGCAGCTCGTTTGCTGCCGCTGATATAGGCTTGTGCTGCGTAAAACTAAATCGCAAAAGCGAAGCGCTTGATATGAAATGCGACACCGATTGCGACAATTTTGGGCAAGGTGCTCGAAATTTGCAATTGTTTACAAGGCACTAATTGGACAAACGGGTCGCCATGCGGCTTGCTCATATGCGTCATGCGCTGGCGGCATGGCTTCAAAACTCATTTGAATACAAATAAAACAGAGAAGGCCTGCCGGGCGGGCTGCGCGGCAGGCCTTCAGCACATGGTACACACGATCTACTTTGCTCCAGCCCAGGACCCGACGCCATTGCGAAGACCGGTCTTGGTGTCGGCAGCTTCGGGCCAGCCGATATCCTTCTGCAGTTCGATCGGCAGGGAGCGGATGGCGCGTTCGGTCTGGTAGCGGGCGCGGGCCGCGCTGAATTCGGTCGCGAATAGACATTTCATTCTCCTTTGATGCCGGGCCGGAACAGTCCGACCCTGGATGTGAGGCGTTGCACGCTGCGTGTTTCAACCCCATTTCATGTCGATTGCAGGTTTGTCTCGTGGCCGTTTCGGGGCCACTTCCAATGCGTCCTGCCTCGATGGTGTTGACTATCCTCCCAATCTGATGTTCAATCAAACGAAATGGAATGATGCTTTGTATCAGAAAAATTGAAGGTCACTTCCCATGAACGCCCCACTCAACCATCCACTGCCACTGCTCGATCTCGACGTTTTGCGCACTTTCGTGGCGATTGCCGAGACCGGCAGCTTCACCACCGCCGCCAATGCTGTGTTCCGCACGCCGTCGGCCGTCTCCATGCAGATCAAGAAGCTGGAGGATATTCTCGGCCGCTCGGTGTTCGCGCGCGATGCCCGCTCGGTGTCGCTGACCACGGATGGCGAAATGCTGCTCGGCTATGCCCGCAGGCTGCTGTCGATCAACCGCGAGGTGGTGTCGAAGTTCATCATTCCCGAGATTGTCGGCGTTGTCCGGCTCGGCTCGCCAGACGACTATGGCGAGCGTGTGCTGCCGCATGTGCTGAAGCGTTTTGCGCAATCGCATCCGTCGATCGCCGTCGATGTCACCATCGACCAGAGCAGCAATCTGCGTCGGCGCATGGACGACCGGGCTCTCGACATCACGCTCCTGACCAACTCCTACAAGACCAGTGCGCTCGGCGCCGAGGTGCTGCTCACCGAGCCGATCGTCTGGGCCGGTGCCAAGGGCGGCTGCGCGCATCTGCGCGAACCCTTGCCGGTATCGCTGTGGGAAGAGGGCTGCGCCTGGCGGGCCGGCGCACTTGACGCGCTTGGCCGCGAAGGCCGCAACTACCGTATCGCCTATATGAGCGCGCACACGGCCGGCCAGCGCGCCGCGATCATGTCCGATCTCGCCGTGGCGCCGCTACCGAAGTCATTCCTCGGCAACGACATGGTCGAGCTCTCCCCGAAGGACGGCATGCCCGACATCGGCACCTACAATCTGGCGATGGTGGTGGCGCCGGACGCCAGCGCGCCGGTCAAGGCCGTCGCCGATCATATCCGCGCGACCTTCGAAGTGTTCCGGGAAACCGGCAAGTTCTGATGGGCCTGCTGTGAGCCGCGTTTCAGTGCTCACCGATCTTATCACATGCGGGAAGCCGATTGATGTTCTGGCTGCAATCGTAAGCGACCTGGGTTGGTCCGAGACGCCAGTAGTCGTCCTGACCACTGATCATATTTTGAGTGTGCTCCGACGGTTCCAGGCAGGAGAACTCACCGCTGCGGACGTGGAGGCGTGGGCAGACCTGATCGAATGCAGGGAAGATATCGACTACCAGCCAGAACGAGATGAAGAAATACTGGAAGCAATTTACGTGCTGGCCAATCCGGTCTTGAATGGCTCGCTAGATGAAGCCTTGACCGACCAGGTGATCGCCTCGATCTCGGCTTGACCAAGGGTTTTTTCCCCGACCAGGAAGGTCACGATGCTGTCGCGCGCCCGCCGTGCTTCAGGCATGTCGATCAGTGGCCAGACATGGAACATACCTTCTTCGTAGACGACCTCGACCTCGACGCCGACGGCGCGCGCCTTTTGCGCGAAGATCAGATTGTCAGGACTGAGGAGGTCGTGCGAGCCGGTTAGGAGCAGCGTTTTCGGCAGCACCGAGAGGTCGCCATAGAGCGGGCTGATGTGCCAGTCGCTGCGATCGAAGCCGGCGCTGTAGAGCCGGACTGCCTCCATCCCGCCCGAAATGCCCAGCCAGGGGTCGCGGCGTTCGGCCTCGAACACTTCGGGGTTGGAAAGCGACATGTCGAGGCCGGGTGAAATCAGCACATGGCGCGACGGCAGGGGCAGGGCCTGTTCCGCGGCCATCATGGTCAGCACCACAGCCATGTTGCCGCCGGCGGAATCGCCCATGAAGACGATATCCTCGGCCTCCGTCTCGTCGAGCATCTGGCGGTAGACATCGCCGACCATACCGAACATGGCGTGGAAATCGTGTTCGGGGGCGATGGGATAGATCGGCACGGTGATGCCGTAGCCCAGCCGGTCGGCCATGTCGGCGATCAGGTGCCAATGATAGGGCGTGATTTCAAAGACATAGGCGCCGCCATGCAGATAGAGAATCCGCTTCTGCTCGCCGGCCTTGGGGGCGATTTCATAGACGGGAAAGCCATCGACCGTATGCATCTCGATGTCGAGACGCTGATGCAGCGAGGCGGGCGGCTGGTGGTTCTCGGTCTTGCGCGCGGCAGCGATCCAGCGCTGCAGGTTTTCCGGGCTGGAAAACGCCTTCTTGCGGCTGTGCCGGAGCACGAACGACACGACGTGGCTTTTCAAACTTGGCATCCGGATACACGAACTTCGGCTGCAGCCGACTAAGAGAATTCCCCTCACCTGCGAAGATCGTGCCGTGGCCGAAAATGTCAAGTTTTACGCTATGTCTACACGGTGGTGTGATCCGGGCCTCGGTGCTTCTGCGGCGGTCAACGCCGCGGCAGAAGCGCGGCGCGCAGCCGGGTGTTGCCAGGCGCCGAGGCCGCATGTGGGCTCCGACGCCTGACGAGCAGCTTGCATTTGTCGGCGAATGTCATCAGCGCGCCGTACCCAGAAGCAGCGAGATGAGCGCGGCCTGCGGGTCGTTCGGCGGCGATGCCGGCCAACCAATGTCCTTCTGGACATGCGCCGGCAGGTTGTTCAAGGCCCGGATCGACTTCTTCCTGTCGTGGGCAATCTTGATGGCCACACCATAGCGGCCGAGGCTTTCGAACATCGACATTTTGGTCTCCTCCGGAAGGTCACTGCGGCAGGAAGACATTTCCGGCCAGCCTTCGATGGCGGCTTAAATGCGCCGCGCATGTTTCCAGCGGATTTCACGAAAACAGCGTTTCGGTTTCCGGATCAGCCGATCTGGAAACATTTGCATACAAATGAAATTGCATTTGATCGACGCCGGGTCGGGCTATCGTCGGATGCGTGATAAACGATCAAAAGGAATGCTGAAATTCTACCTTAAGATTTGCCGAGTTGACAAATGGCGGCAGATATTCGCTATTGTGCAGTGCAGCATTTTTGGTGGGAGGGGCGTTAAGGGGTAAAAGCGTGAATGAAATCCATAGTATTCAGTATCTTCGTGGGTTGGCCGCTTCCGCAGTAGTCTGTTTTCATATCAACGAGCAGTTCAACGGCCCGTTCGCGATTGGTGCAGCAGGCGTTGACATCTTCTTTGTAATTAGCGGTTTCATCATGTGGGTCTCGACGGTCGATCGCCCTGTCGCTGCACAGCGCTTCATGTGGCAGCGAATTGTTCGCATCGTGCCACTTTATTGGATAGTTACGTTGCTGACTGCGCTGGCAATTTTCGTCAAGCCGCAGTTTCTCTTCGGACACGTGTTGAGCCCTGCTAATTTTTTCGGGTCGCTGTTGTTTTTTCCAATGATGCAGAACGGGTCACTTCATCCCGTGGTGATCCAAGGCTGGACGCTATGCTATGAAATGATGTTTTACATCGTTTTCGCCTTGTCGCTCTTGCTGGCCAAGAAGCAGCGTTTTGGCGCGCTGATCGGCGCGATGCTGGCGATGGTCGCGATGAATTTTTTCCTGCTGCAAGGGTACCCCGGGGCCTTTACCTCTCCCATCGTGCTCGAGTTCGCGGCCGGTGTTGTCGTCGGGCGGCTGTGGATGAAGGATATTCGGCTCCAGCTTATGCTGGCGCTGGCGCTGTTTGTTGGCGGATTTCTCTTGCTGATGACGGCCCAGATGCTTGACCCTGAAATGCCCCGCGTCTTGCGTTGGGGCATTCCGGCGACCCTGGTCGTTGCCGGCGCGGTTTTTGCCGAGCGCGCGAGCCCGTTCAGGCCCATGGCCTTGCTCACATTTTTAGGCAATGCCTCGTATTCGATCTACATCTGGCACGTGCTGGTGGCTGTCGTGGTGACCGGTATCATGCTGCGGTTTGGAGTTCCGTCAATCTGGCAGCAGGCGTCGATTGCCTTTGTAAGCATTGCGATTTCCGCGGCGCTCTATCTGATTGTTGAAAAACCGCTGACCGGTTTGCTCAAATCCGTCACGCGCCAAAAGCCTGCCGCAGGTCAGGCCGCAGTCTGACTTGCGTCTGCCGCAGATTGAAACACAGGTGTAAGGCGCGGTACCTGAATCCGTTGTAACGCCGCACTTTCTATTCCCGGCCGCGCCGGGCCGCGTGGCCTTCGCGCGAACGCCGGCGCGGGGCGGCGTCGCCGGCGACGCCATCCTCGCTGACCGTCTTGCGCGGCGGCAGTTTCACCGCCGCCGACAGTTTCGGGAACGGATCAACCTTGTTCGGCAGCGCCATGGCGTAGACGAAATGCTCCTGGAATTTTGGTTCGAGCGCTGTCTCGATCTTCTCGATCTTGCTGACCGTGTCCTCGATCTCGCGACGATAGCCGCGGTTGAGCAGCGCCATGCGCGCACCAGCGCCGGCGGCGTTACCGACGGCCGAAACCTTGTCGAGATCGCAATCCGGGATCAGGCCCAGCACCATGGCGTATTTCGGATCGATGAAGGAGCCGAAGGCGCCGGCGAAATGGATGCGGTCGACATGGTCGGTGTTCTGCTTTTCCATCAACAGCTTGGTGCCGGCATAAAGCGCTGCCTTGGCGAGCTGGATGGCGCGCACATCGGTCTGGGTGATGGTGATCTTCGGTTCGCCTTCCTTCAGCACGTAGGAGAAGGTGCGGCCGTTGGCGGTGACGCGCGGCGAGCGGGCGGCAAGCCCGCCATCGATGACGCCGTCCTCGGAGATGATGCCGGCGAGGTACATCTCGGCCACGACCTCGATGATGCCGGAGCCGCAGATGCCGGTGACGCCGGTCGCCTGCACGCTGTCGAGGAAACCCGGCTCGTCGGACCACAGCTCCGAGCCGATGACGCGGTATTTCGGCTCCAGCGTGTCGGGGTCGATGCGCACGCGCTCGATGGCACCGGGGGCGGCGCGCTGGCCGCCGGAGATTTCCGCGCCCTCGAAAGCCGGGCCGGTGGGCGAGGAGGCGGCGACGACGCGCGTGCGGTTGCCGAGCACGATCTCGGCATTGGTGCCGACGTCGACGATCAGCATCATCTCGTCCTGGCGGTGCGGGCCTTCCGACAGCGTCACCGCCGCCGCATCGGCGCCGACATGGCCGGCGATGCAAGGCAGCATGTAGAGCCGGGCGCCCTGGTTGAGCTTCAGGCCGATATCGGATGCCTTGATGTGCACCGCGCCCGAAACGGCCAGCGCGAAGGGCGCGCCGCCGAGTTCGGTCGGGTCGATGCCGAGGAACAGATGGTGCATGATCGGATTGCCGACGAAGACGGAATCCAGGATGTCGTTGCGCTGGACGTTGCCTTCGGCGCAGACCTTGTCGACAAGACCGGAGATCGCCTCGCGCACGGCGACCGTCATGCCTTCGCGGCCATCGGGATTCATCATCACATAGGAGACGCGGCTCATCAGATCCTCGCCGAAGCGGATCTGCGGGTTCGACGTGCCGGAGGAGGCGGCGACGCGGCCCGACAGCAGCGACACCAGATGCATGGCGATGGTGGTCGAGCCGATATCGCAAGCCAGCCCATAGGCTTCGTTCTTGAGACCTGGCCACAAAGCGATGACCCGCGCGGTCTCCGAGTCGGCATCCTTGTAGATGGCGGCGGTGGCGGTCCAGTTGCCTTTGCGTAGAATGCCTTGCACTTGCGGCAAGAGATAAAAATCGAAGTCCAGGCTCTTGAGGTTCCAGTCCTTCATCAAAGCGATCTTGAGGCGGTCGAGATCGCCGAGCGGCTTGTGCATGTCGGGCTCTTCGATTTCGACATAGCACATGCGGATCGCCGCATCGCGGGCGATCACCCTGGTGTCGGCATCCTTGCGGATGGTCTGCGCGTTGATGACTGTATCCTGCGGCACGTCGATGACGAGGTCGCCGAGGATCTGCGCCGAGCAGGAGAGGCGGCGCCGTTCGGGCAGGCCGCGAACGCGCTCATAGCGCTCTTCCTTGGCACCCTTGGGCGTGATGTGGTCGTTGGAGGAAATGATCTTGTGTTTGGCGAAATTGCCTTCCTGCACTTCGATCTGGCAGCGCCCGCACGTGGCACGCCCGCCGCAGACGCTTTCGACATAGACGCCGAGCTGGCGTGCGGCATCCAGCACCGGCGTGCCGACCGGAAACCGCCCGCGCTTGCCCGACGGCATGAACAGCACGAGCGGATCGGTGATGTTGGCAGGTGAATTCATGCTTGCACGCGTCTCGATGACGATTGTCGATGCCGTTTAACGGATCGTTTCACTAATGGGCGGAGTGTCTGATGGTCCAGAGGCCAGTCATGTCCGATCTCCTCGTGTCCGCCATACTCACTGCTTTTACCATGGTGCGCCTGCTGCGCGGCCCATGGCTGCGCAATCCGCAATATCTGGCGTCCGGTATTGTCGGTGCGATTGTCGGAGCCTTGCTGCTGCACGGGTTCTGGCCGGCCGCCGACGATGACTTCATTGTCGGCGGGCTGACCGGCATTTTCGGGTCGTGGGCGGGAATGGTGCTGTTCGACGCCATTTTGGGCATGGCCTGACCGAAACGCACACCGGCCCGACGGCATCATCTGCACGATCGGTTCGGTGAGGTTTGCAGGACAGTCCACGATTGCGCGCTTATCCCCGAGCCATCCGGGCTTCACGGCCGCCACGGCGGCGGCCACCATTGTTGGCGCCTTCGCCCGGCGCATTGACCTGCGTCGGGGCGGCGACAGCCTGGCCGCCTTCGGCCGGCTTGTAGTCCTTGTAGGTGCGGATCCAGTTGGTGCAGTTCTCGTCGGTGCCGTTAAGCACATTGGCGCCGCGCACGGCTTCCATTTCCTGCGGGCGCACCGGGTTCATGATGGCGCTCGTCATGCCGGCGCCGATCACCATCGGGATGAAGGCGGCGTTGATGCCGTGGCGGTGCGGCAGGCCGAAGGAGATGTTGGACAGGCCGCAGGTGGTGTTGACCTTGAGCTCTTCGCGCAGCCGGCGCAGCAGCGCGAACACCTGGCGGCCGGCATCGCCGAGCGCGCCGATCGGCATCACCAGGGGATCGACGACGACGTCATGCGCGGGAATGCCGAAATCGGCGCAGCGCTGCACGATCTTCTTGGCGACGGCAAAGCGCACATCCGGATCCATCGAAATGCCGGTCTCGTCGTTGGAGATGGCGACGACAGGTACGTTGTACTTCTTGACCAGTGGCAGGATGGCTTCGAGCTTTTCTTCCTCGCCGGTGACGGAATTGACCAGCGGCCGGCCCTTGGCGACCTTCAGCGCGGCCTCGATCGCGGCGGTGACCGACGAGTCGATCGACAACGGCAGGTCGACCAGGCCCTGGACGATCTCCAGCGTCTGCACCAGCAGGCCGGGTTCGGTCTCGTTCGGGTTGACCGAGGTGACGCCGGCATTGACGTCGAGCATGGTGGCGCCACAGGCTGCCTGCTCGAGCGCGTCCCTGATGACGGTCTCGAAATTGCCCGCGATCATCTCTGCGGCCAGCTTCTTGCGGCCGGTCGGATTGATGCGTTCGCCAATCACGCAGAACGGCTGGTCGAAGCCGATGATGATTTCTCGTGTCGCCGAGGCGACGATCGTCCGGGTCATGAATTCTCTCCGCCGTGATATAAAGATTTCTTTATATCGTTGTCTGGTTTCGTTCAAGCGAATGGGTGGCCGTCCGCGCCGTCAGTGCGCGGTCTTCACCATATCCACCTGCGTTTCGGTAATGTCGTCGTGCAGTATGTGCTCGAGCCGGTCGGCGACCATCTGGTCGTCGTGACGGATCTCGCGTTTCCATGGCTGGCGGCCCTTCAGCACGCCCGATTCATCGACGATCTCGGCGACATATTCCTCCTGGCGATAGGCCATGACATGGACGCCAGAGACGCCGGAGATTTCCTTCACCTCATTGATGATGTCGATGCAGAGCTGCTTGCCTTCCTTCTTCTGGTCCTGCGCGCCCTCCAGCCGCTTGATGACCGAATCGGGGATGTGAATGCCCGGCACGTTGGAGCGGATCCACTTGGCTGTCTTGGCCGAGGCCAGTGGTCCGACGCCAACCAGGATGAAGCACTGTTCGGTGTAGCCGAGGTCGCGCACCTTCTGCATGTAGGTGCGGAACATCGGCACGTCGAAACAATACTGGCTCTGCACGAATTGCGCGCCGGCGGCGATCTTCTTGCCCAGCCGATGCGGGCGGAAGTCGATCGGCGGCGCGAACGGGTTGATCGCCGCTCCGAGGAAAAGCTGCGGCGGCGTCGTCAGCTTGCGGCCGGACAGGAACTTGCCATTGTCGCGCATGATGCGGCAGGTTTCCAGGAGCGACATGCAGTCGAGGTCGAACACCGGCTTGGCGCCGGGCTGGTCGCCAGCCTGCACGCCGTCGCCGGTCAGGCACAGCATGTTGGCGACGCCCATCGCAGCCCCGCCCAGCACGTCACCCTGGATGGCGATGCGGTTCTTGTCGCGGCAGGCGATCTGCATGATCGGCGCATAGCCCATGCGGGTCAAAAGTGCGCAGATGCCGACCGACGACATGTGACAGTTGGCGCCCGAGGCGTCGACGGCGTTGATGGCATCGACCCAGCCGTCGAAGATTTTCGCCCGGTTGTAGACGTCTTCCGGATCGGCGCTGTCGGGCGGGTTGAGTTCGGTCGTGACGGCGAATTCGCCGCGCCTCAGGACGCGTTCCAGCCGGCCGCGCGAAGTGTGGCCGGGCAGGGGGTCGAGCGGCAGATGGATGCCGGCCGGGTTCTCGTCGCGCTGGCCTCCGATCATGCCGATGCCCCGGTGTTTGCCGCCCCATTCTTGGCGGCAGCGGCTGCTTCGCGCGCGGCGGCCGCCTGCGCGGTGACCCGCAGCCAGGCCGAGGTTTCCCGCAGCGACTGGTCGACCGGCTTCTGCACGGTCAGGATCCTGTCGCTGTGGACCATGTTCTGCGAGCCTTCCCAGGCCTTGACCCAGACGCAGGGCATATCAGGCTCGACCTCGCAATTGCCATTGGCGCGTACGCCGCCGCACGGGCCGTTGCGCAATTGCTTAGGGCAGTTCATCGGGCACGACATGCCGGTCGAGGACAATATGCACTGGCCGCACATCCGGCAGTCGAACATGAAGCCCTTGACGCGCTTCTCGACAAATTTGACCGGCCCTTCGACACGGCCGTAGCCAAGACCCTTCCACAAGGGGTGGAGGAGCAGGAACATGTCGGCGAATCTGGCGTAGAACCATTCGAGCAGGCGCGAGTGCCGCACAGACCATAGCCTGACCGCGAAGGAGCGCTGCACGCGCCGCTGCGGCGACACATCGGCCGGCTTGTAGTCGGATTTCGGCGCTGCCTTCTTGACCAGAGTGGCCTGGGTAACCGCCGGCTGGGTTTCAGACATTTTCTTTGCCGCCTGCCTTGACCAGAGCGACCAGCCGCTCGCGGTCGTATTTCGTGTCGATGTCCTGGAAGGCCTTTTCGACCTCGGCTTCGAGGTCGTCGCCGACCGGAACAGGCTCGGCCTTGCGCCATTCGGCCAGATAGTCGTCGGTGCCGCCGGCGCCGGTGCGCATGGCGCACATGTCGATCGCCTCGGTGAAGCGCAGCGGCAGTTCGCGCTTGGCGTTCTGCCGGCCCTTCTTGACGATGATTTGGGCAGGGATGTCGCGCCAGTAGACGACAATCAGATCGGCCATGAATTCTCACTCCTCAATGAAGCGAGCATTGCCGGAAGCGCAGTTGGGCCGCTTGTTATGGGACGACGCGCGCGCATTCAAAAGCGACGCATTTGGATGTCGTAAAATGAAAGGTGCGTTTATTCGTTTGCGGCGTGTGCCGGCGGCAGGTTCGACGCGTCGGAAAAGCCTGCGTGGTGCGCGCGATCGCGGACCAAGGATGCGCTACCAGATGCCGGTTCTCAGGCCTGTCCAGAGATAGAACCAGATCGTCGGGTGATACCATTGTTGTGACGGCAGGCCCGGGTCGATGGTGGCGAGTTTTCCGGCCAGCACGTCGCTGACCGACTCGACGCAGATGTCGCGCGAGAACGAAGCCTGCCGCAGCGCGTAGCTCGAGATGCCGTCGCCGCGCTCGGGCTTGCCGCGCACCTGCCTGAGCGCGCCGCCGGTGTCGACACCGGCATCGACCAGCTGCACGGTGGTGCCGAAGTTTTCGGCATCTCTGGTCGCCAGCGCCCAGTAGCCGCCGTTCATGCCGCGGTATTTGGGCGTGATGCCGGCATGGTAGTTGATGACGGGGCAAGAGATTTTCGACAGCGTTTCCCGCGTTAGCATGCGGCAACCCGCGAGAAACACGACGCCTGGCTGGATCCGTGCGATGGCGTCCAGACATTCCGGCGCATTGGCCGAGGGAACGTGGATGATGGACTGGCCCGGCCGCGGTTCCGTCTCCAGCTTCTGCTCGGCGATCATTTGAGCCGCGTGGCCGGCAAAGAAGCGCTTTCCCAGACGCGTCAGCACCATCGTGCCCAGCTGGCCGATGGCTGATACCCAGCCCAGCCGGCGGGCACGCCTGAGCAGCAATTGTTTTTTGGATTCAGGAGCTTCGAGGATGACGCTGACCTGCCCCAACCGGTCGACGATGGCGTTGATGACCGCCCAGATGTGCGGCCCGCCTTCGGTGACGACGACGATGTTCGACTTCAGGGGATCCATGGTTCGCGACGCACCGTTGGACAAGATGCGGCCGGTAACGGCCTTGGCTTGTGGCATGCTAGGGCGTGCGGGTTAATCCTTGGTGATTGTGGTGCAGGATCAGCGCTTGAATTCGAGGATGTCGAGCTTCGATTCGTAGTAGGGTGCGGGAAATTCGATGCGCCATTGGCTGGCGCTGTTGCGGAAGGCATAGCCGACCTGGTCGGTCTGCGGGCCACTGCCATAGGGTTTTGCCGGATCGCTGTTGACGTAGGCCGAGCCGAGATAGATCGCGCGTTTCTCGCCATCGTCGAAGAAGCGGCCCTTGGTGCGCTGCGAGCCGCTGATCTTTTCCAGACGCCAGCCGGAACCGTCGTCGGTCACCTTGCATTTGAACCAGCCATAGATGACGAGCGGCAAAGGTCCGCCGGCCTTGATGGTGCGGCACTGCCAGTTGCCGGTCAGGTCCTTGTCGGAAAAGGCCACCAGCGGTTTTGCCAGCAAGGCGTCGAGCTGCTTGACCTCGGCGGGATCTCCCGCTTTCGCCTCGGCCAGCGCCGCCTTGCGGGTCTCGCCATATTTGTCGAGCCGTGCCTTGTCGGCGGCAGTGATGAGTTTCTGCACCTCACCATCGGCAAGGGCGGGAAGGGTGCAGCAGAGCAGACCGATAGCGGCGAGCAGCGGGCGAAGGATCATAAGAGGCCTCCCTGTTGATGTCTGGAGCAGCGCCAATGCCACCCTGGTGCATAACTTATCGGGTCGCTGGCGCCTGTCATCCGTGCTTAACAGCGTCACGGTCAGAAATCATGGTGTGACAAATGCGAATCTTGCTCACGGGATCGTCGGGTTGGCTGGGCAGCGCGCTGGCGCCGCGCCTGCGGAAACTTGGCCATGAGGTGATCGGCCTCGATCCCGTTCCATCAGCAGAGACCCAGATCGTCGGCTCGATCGCCGATCGTGATCTGGTCCTGGGCACGGTCAGCGAGAACCGCATAGAAGCCATCATCCACAGCGGCGCGCTGCACAAGCCCAATATCGAGAACCGCGCCAACAGCGATTTTGTCGCCACCAACGTGCAAGGCACGCTCAACCTGCTCGATGCAGCGATGGCGGGCGGCGTGGACCGCTTCGTCCTCACGTCGACGACCTCGCTGATGATTTCGCAGGCGATACGCGACGGGTTCAAAGGTGGTGCGCGCAAGGCCGCCTGGCTGACGGAGGCGGTGTCGCCCGAGCCGCGCAACATCTACGGCGTCAGCAAGCTTTCGGCCGAACATCTTTGCCGCCTCTATCACATCGAGCTTGGGCTGCCGGTGGTGGTGCTGCGCACCGCCCGCTTCTTTCCCGAAGCCGACGACATGGCACATGCGATCGAGCAGTCGGATGCCAACACCAAGGCCAATGAACTGCTGTTTCGCCGGTTGACGGTGGAGGACGCGGCCGCTGCCCACATCCTTGCCCTCGAAAAGGCGCCGCAGCTTGGTTTCGACATTTTCATCGTGTCGGCGCCGACGCCGTTCCGGCCCGATGATTGCGCGGCACTGATCGCCGACGCCCCGTCGGTGGTCGCGCGCTATTTTCCGGAATTTCCGGCGCTCTACGCGCGAAAAGGCTGGACGATGTTTTCCTCCATCGACCGCGTCTATGACGCGTCGCGGGCAAGCGACAGGCTGGGTTTCGTCTGCAAGACCAGCTTTGCCGATGTGCTTGCGGAGCTGCGGGCGGAGGAAGGGGCGACCTAGTCGGCGTGTGCCGCTGCCTGCGCCATTCCCGCCGTCAGGTCGCCATAGCCCGTCGCGCGGCGCTCATAGGCAAGGCCGAGCATTTTTGCGGCTTTTTCAGCGACCTTGTCGAGCTCCGGATCGTTGGTCTGAGCGAGATAGATCAGCTTCTCGTAATTGCCGAAATAGTCCTTGATCAGCTCCGGGTGCTTGTCGAGGCCGAGCGGCTTCATGAAGAAGGCGTCGAACTGACGACACAGGAAATCGGTCATGTAGAAGGACATCATGTCGTCATCGGCGATTTTCGCATAGGCCTCCATGCCTTGATAGAAGGCGAAGCAATGCGGGCCGGCCATGCGCTCGACGCCGTGCTTCTCGCAGATCCGGTCGAGCAGGCCACCAGTGCCGCAATCGGCATAGCCGACGAAGATGTGTTCGTAGCCCTCCGCCTTGGCCTTTTCGATAGCCTTGTCCATGGCCGGCGCGATGCGGTCCGGATAGAAATGAAATTCCGCCGGCAAACAGGTCAATTCCAGGTGATTGAGTCCGAGCTGTTCCTTGACGGCCAACACCTCGCGCGCAATCATTCCGCAGGCGATGACGAGCAGCCTGTCCGCTTGGTCTGGTTTCCTTTTTTGTGTCTTGGCCATGGAACCAGCTGAGCCGGCTTTCGTTGCTATGGGGCGAGTCTACCGAGAGAGGGATAAACCGTCCATGAAAACATCCACATATGCAGTCATCGCGCTGCTCGCCAGTGCGCTTTTGGTTTCGGCCTGCGCAAACACAATCCGTGGCGTCGGCAAGGATGCTGCCAACACCGTCAACGCTACCCAGAACGCCGGCAAGAGAGTTGCCACCGCCGCGAACTAGCCTCGCGGGAGCCAGCTCTGCCCAAGTGAAACGGCCGCCATGATTGGGCGGCCTTTTCTTTTTCAGGCCGAAGCGCGGACGTTGTGCTTGCGCTTCATGAAGTCCTTGGCGGTCTCGACCGCCACCGCCGCGTCGCGGCAATAGGCGTCCGCGCCGACGGCCTTGCCGAATTCCTCGTTCAGCGGCGCACCGCCGACCAGCACGACATAGTCGTCGCGGATGCCCTTTTCCTTCATCGTGTCGATGACGACCTTCATATAGGGCATGGTCGTGGTCAGCAGTGCCGACATGCCGATGATGTCGGGCTGGTGCTGTTCGATCGCATCGAGATACTTTTCGACCGCATTGTTGATGCCGAGGTCGATGACGTCGAAGCCGGCGCCTTCCATCATCATGCCGACGAGGTTCTTGCCGATGTCGTGGATGTCGCCCTTGACGGTGCCGATGACCATCTTGCCCTGCTTGGGCGCGCCGGTGGCGGCAAGCAGCGGACGCAGGATGAACATGCCGGCCTTCATCGCGTTGGCCGACAACAGCACTTCCGGAACGAACAGGATGCCGTCGCGAAAATCCTCGCCGACGATGCGCATGCCTTCGACCAGCGCTTCCGTCAGCACTTTGTAAGGCACCCAGCCGCGCTCGAGCAGGATGTTGGTGCCTTCCTCGATTTCTTCCTTCAGCCCGTCATAGAGATCGTCGTGCATCTGCTGCACCAACTCGTCGTCGGAAAGTTCGGAAAGGATGATCTCGTCGTCGGACATTTGTATCGAGCTCCTGCCGGCATCGCGACTGCGTCGCAAGGCACACAATATTCGCGTTCATACCTAACCCGCTGGGGGCATGTATCCATAGCTGATTTGCGACTTCCCGCAAAAGGAAAGCGACCGTAACTCTCTTGGAATTCTTGTCGATTTTGCGACAGGCGTTGGCGCTGGCGGGCCGTTTCGAATAGGGTACATGGCTACGATCCGGCAAGAAGCGGCGATACGCTGCCGCAATGGATTCCGGGTAAGAACAAATTCAGGGAAGAGCGATCATGAGCGAACACGCGGCAGTCGATCAGGAAGCGTCAAACGCGCGACGCGGGCGCGGCGCCAGCGGCGGAGCGGCTGCCCGGCGTGCAGCACGTTCGGGCGGCGGGCCCGGCACCCAGCTCACCTACATCAAGCGCAAGATCAACGTCTACGAGGTGCTGGACGAGGAAGGCCTGGCGCTGATCGAGAAGAACACCGACACGGTGCTCGAAGAGATCGGCATCATTTTTCGCGACGATGCGGAAGCATTGCAGTTGTGGAAAGAGGCCGGCGCCGACGTCAAGGGCGAGCGTGTGCACTTTCCCAAGGGTCTCTGCCGCTCGCTGCTGAAGACCGCGCCGTCAGTCTACACCCAGCATGCCCGCAATTCCGAGCGCTCGGTGCAGATCGGCGGCAACGCCACCGTTTTCGCTCCGGTCTACGGCCCGCCCTTCGTGCGCGACCTCGACGGCGTCAGGCGCTATGCGACGATCGAGGATTTCCAGAATTTCGTGAAGCTCGCCTATATGGCGCCGTCGATCCACCATTCGGGCGGCACGGTCTGCGAGCCGGTCGATGTGCCGGTCAACAAGCGCCATCTCGACATGATCTACAGCCACATCAAATATTCGGACAAGCCGTTCATGGGCTCGGTGACCGCGCCGGAGCGCGCTGAAGACACCGTCGCCATGGCCAAGATCGTGTTCGGCGACGACTTCGTCGAAAACAACACGGTGCTCACCAGCCTGATCAACGCCAACTCGCCGATGGTGTTCGACGAGACCATGCTCGGCGCGCTGAAAGTCTATTCGCGCCACAACCAGGCCTGCATCGTCACGCCATTCATCCTCGCCGGCGCGATGAGCCCGGTGACGGTCGCCGGCACGCTGACGCAGGTTCTGGCAGAGGTGCTGGCCGGCGCCTCGTTCACCCAGCTGATCCGGCCGGGTGCGCCGGTGCTGTTCGGCACCTTTGCTTCATCCATCTCGATGCAATCGGGCGCGCCGACCTTCGGCACGCCGGAGCCGTCGCTGGTGTCGTATGGCGCGGCACAGCTTGCCCGTCGCCTCGGCCTGCCGTTCCGCACCGGCGGTTCGCTCTGTGCGTCCAAGGTTCCGGATGCTCAGGCGGCCTACGAAAGCGCCAACACGCTGAACTCGACGATCCTTGCCGGCACCAACTTCGTGCTGCACTCGGCCGGCTGGCTCGAGGGCGGGCTCGCCTCCTGCTATGAAAAATTCATGATGGACATCGACCAGCTCGGCATGACGCAGAAGTTTTCCGAGGGCGTCGACCTGTCGGAAAACGGCCAGGCGATGGACGCCATCCGCCAGGTCGGCCCGGGCAGCCATTATCTCGGCTGCGACCACACCCAGGCCAATTTCCAGACCGCCTTCTACCGCTCCAACATCGCCGACAACAATTCCTACGAACAGTGGCTGGCCGAGGGCGAGAAGACCGCGCCGCAGCGCGCCAACGAACTCGCCCGCCGCTGGCTGGAAAGCTACGAGGCGCCGTACCTCGATCCAAGCATCGACGAAGCCTTGAAGGACTTCATCGCCAAGAAGAAGGGGTCGATGCCCGACGCCTTCACTTGAAAGGAGCCCGAGTCAGGCGGGGCTAAAGTCGCCAACATCATCCACAAGGAAGTCTGGCGGAGCGCTTTCTCCGATCCGGTTAAGAAGGAATGATTGCGCCCGCCGGCAGCGTTGACCGTATCGCTTCGGCGCTTCTCGCCAACGGCCTTATTCTTCGTGGCGGCTTCAATTTCACACTGGGCGATGTGCCGCCACCGGGCCAGTCAGGCGCTCCCGCCAAATCCGTGCTGCTGGTGGGGCAGGCGGGTGCTGCGCCCTGGCCGCATTTCCTGCGCTGGCAGGAAAAGCAATCGCGGATCATCGCCAATCCGCTCGATACCTGGTCACGCGACGTGATCGGGGCGGTGGCGGAGACATTCGGGGCGCGGGCCGTTTCGCCTTCCGACAAGCCCTATCTGCCTTTCCAGCAATGGGCGATGCTGGCGGAGGGGCTGAAGCCGTCACCGCTCGGCATCCTCATGCATCCACGATACGGGCTTTGGCACGCCTATCGTGGTGCGCTGCTGTTCGAGCAACAGCTTCCGATTGAAGCCGCCGAGGCGCCAATTCACCTTTGCGATTCATGTGTCGAAAAACCCTGCCTGAAATCCTGTCCGGTCGACGCATATTCCGCGCAAGGTTTCGCCTACCAGTCCTGCCTGGCGCATGTGCGGGGAGCGAATGGCGGACCGTGCCGGACTGGCGGCTGCCTCGACCGCAACGCCTGTCCCTACGGGACGGCCTATCGCTACCCCGCGGAGGTCCAGGCGTTTCATATGGCGGCATTCGCCGATCTGTAGTCGTCGCGCGATCCTGCACGAAATGTTGACTGCCAGGTTCAGGGAACGCCTTGCTCTGGCGGCTCGCGCGGATATGTATCGCGCATCTGACGAACGGAGCAGGCAATGACGAAGCAGGACCTTCAGATCAACACCAGGGACGGTACGGCAACAGCAGAGCTTTTCCGCTCTGCAAACGCGTCCCCGGCCAAGGCCGGCGTCATCCTGTATATGGACGCGTTCGGGCCGCGCGCTGCGCTCGATGGCATGGCGGAACGGTTGGCGGGCGAAGGCTATGCGGTGCTGGTGCCGGACCTGTTCTACCGCAATGCGCCCTACGGGCCGTTCGACGCCAGGACCGCCTTCACCGAGGAAAAGACCAAGGCAGCGCTGATGGCGCTGGTGACCGGCACGACGCAGGAGATGACCATCAGCGACAGCGGTGCATTCCTCGATGCGCTGGCGGCTGAAGGTGTTGCCGGGCCGATCGGGACGGTGGGCTATTGCATGGGTGGCGGCCGCGCATTGAACGCCGCTGCATCCTATCCCGGGCAGATAAAGGCGGCCGCCAGTTTCCATGGCGGCAATCTGGCCAGCGACGCCGCCGACAGCCCGCATCGCAAGGCGGCCGCCATCAAGGCGCGTGTCTATGTCGGCGTTGCCGGCGTCGACCGCAGCTTCCCGCCGGAGCAGTCGGCACGGCTTGCGGAGGCGCTGCGGGTTGCGGAAGTCGACCATGTCATCGAGAACTATGTCGGCATGGCGCATGGCTGGTGCGTGCCGGATCACAGCGTTTTCAATGCCGCGGGTGCCGAGCGCCACTGGAAGCGGTTGACGACGCTGTTTGCCGAGACGCTGATCTAAAGCCCGTTCCATCCCGATTGAATCGGGATGGGGCTCTATCCGTTTGTGGAGCATGATCTTTTCCGAAAACCGGTTCCCACTTTTCGGGATCATGCTCTAAAACGCCGATCGAGGCGTTGCCTGCAGTCGCACCGAACGGGTAGAGACTGCAGAATTGGCGCGCCTGCTAAAAGGGCGCCGTCAGCGGGAACGATTTAGCCTGATGCAATCCTATGATGTCGTGATCATCGGCGCGGGTGCTGCCGGAATGATGTGCGCCTTGGAGACGGCAAAGCGCGCCCGTTCGGTGCTGATCCTCGATCACGCGGCGATGCCTGGCGAAAAGATCCGCATCTCCGGCGGCGGCCGGTGCAATTTCACCAACATCCATGCCAGTCCGAAGAACTTTCTCTCGGGCAATCCGCATTTCTGCATCTCGGCGCTTAGCCGCTACACGCAGCGCGATTTCATCGCGCTCGTCGAACGCCACCGCATCGGCTATCACGAAAAGACGCTGGGGCAGTTGTTCTGCGACGGCTCCGCACGCCAGATCATCGACATGCTGGTCGCGGAAATGCGCGGCAGGGGCGTGGAGCTGGCACTGTCGACAGAGGTCGGGGATGTCCGCAAAACCGCGGAAGGGTTTGTGCTCACCCTTTCCACCGGCACGGTCACTTGCCAGTCCCTGGTCGTGGCGTGCGGCGGCAAGTCGATCCCCAAGATGGGGGCGACGGGCTTCGGCTACGAACTTGCCGAACGGTTTGGCCTTGCCATTGTCGAAACGCGGCCGGCGCTGGTACCGCTGACCTTCGACGCAAAAACACTCGAGCGGCTGGCGCCCCTGGCCGGCAATGCCGTCGAAGCGGAAGTCGCCTGCGGCAAGACGCGGTTTTCCGAAGCGATGCTGTTCACGCATCGCGGCGTCAGCGGACCGTCCATCCTGCAGATATCGTCCTATTGGCGCGAGGGCGACGAAATCCGTATGGCCATGCTGCCGGGGGTGGATGTAGCGGACCTCATTCGTACCGCCAAGCGCGGCAACGGGCGGCAAGCGGTGCAGACGGTGCTGGCAAATCACCTGCCGAAACGGCTCGCACAGTCGATCGCCGAGCGCACCGGGATCGACGGCAACCTCGCCGATCTTTCAGACGCCCAGACCAAAACCATCGCCGCGGCGGTCAACGACTGGCGCATCAAGCCGGCCGGTTCGGAGGGCTACCGTACAGCCGAAGTGACGCTTGGCGGGGTCGACACCAACGGACTCGACCAGAAGACGATGCAGGCGAAGTCCGTGCCGGGCCTGTTCTTCATCGGCGAAGTCGTCGATGTCACGGGCTGGCTGGGCGGCTATAATTTCCAGTGGGCGTGGTCGTCGGGCTGGGTCGCGGGGCAGGCGGCCTAGTTTCGCTCAGGCGCCCGACGGCACTTTCTTCTTCTTCTTTTTGCCCTGGTTGTAATCGATGGCGGACCGGACGAGGTCTTTCAGTGCGCGCTCATCCAGCGCATCGCCCTCTGAAAGATCGATCGCCCGCCACACCTTGCCGCCAAAACCCGCATTGAAGAGCTTTTCGGGATCCGGCAGGCTGGCGCCGTGGGAAAAGGTCAGCTTCACCTTGTCCTTGTGGGCGTTGCCGACGGCAATCATTCCGTCGCGAGACCACACCGGGCTGCCCATCCACTTCCACTCCTCGATGATCTCGCCATCGACTTCAAGAATGGCCTTGCGGACGCCGGCGAGCGTCTTGCCACGCCAGTCCGTGAGGCCTGCGATCAACTGGTCGATCTGTTGCGATGCAGTCATTGGGTGCCTTCCTCTGTCTCGACGCGTTTCAACTGCCGACCGTTACCAGCGCGCCAGCTGGGTGATCTGAACGAGGTTGCCGCAGGTGTCGTTCAATTGAGCGATGGTCGAGCCGGTCACCTCGGTCGGCGGCATGGCGAACTCGCCGCCGCTCGCCTTGATGCGCTCGTAGTCGCCCTTGACGTCGTCGGTGAAGAACATGACCGCGGGCTGACCCTGCTTGAAGATGGCTTGCTGATAGGCCTTGGCGGCCGGGTTGTCGTTGAGCGCGAGTTGCAGCTCGGTTCCATCAGGCTCTTCGGCCGAGGCCACGGTCAGCCAGCGATAGGGCCCATTGCTAAAGTCGGCCTTCTTGGTGAGGCCCAGCACGTCGGTATAGAAGCGCAGGGCGTTTTCCTGGTTGTCCACATAGATGCTGGTGAGCTTGATCTTCATCGCTATTTCTCCTCTGTAGTGTTCGCCCTGTCGGCAGGGCGTGGTTTTGAATTGTGCTGGCAGGCTTCAATCAAGTCCGCTGCTGCGGCTACGAGATCCAGCCGGGCAGGGCGGCGGCCTGCTTCACCCAGTCCGCCATCTGCGCCTCGTCGAACTCGTCGCCTTCGCGGATGTCGATCCAGCGTGCGTCCTTGCTTTTCGCCGTTCCGCCGGGCGGGACCGGTCGCAACGACATGCCGCTGAAGAAGGTCACCTTCACGTAGTGGGTCAGGACATGGAACGTGACGAACCAGCCTTGGCCCTCGATGCCGTAGAACGGCGAATTCCATCTCACGGCTTTGCGTGCATCAGGCACATTGCGCACGATGACTGCGTCGAGGCGCTCGCCGAGGCCGCGCTTCCAGCCCGGCATTGCAGCGATGTAGGCCTGCACCGGGGCGTCGCCATCTCCCTTCGCGATTTGCGGGTTGCCGCCCGAGAGCAGGACCGGTGCAGCCTTGGCTGCGACCTTGGTCGATTGCCCCTGCGTCTTGGCCATTCTACCCATCCTATCCGCCCGCACGCTGCCCGCTGCGCCCCTTGGCGGCATACGGCAGCACGAACATGTACAAGCCACTGAACAGCAGCAAGAAGAGCGGCAAGAGCGGCGAGTAGACAATCCAGGCGGGAGGTTGTCCCAATGCCATGGCGACGAAGTTGGCGATGACGGTCAGCGTAAATATGATCGACAGCCAGCGATGAATTTGCCGAACCCACTTGTTCCAGTCCAATGGAACCTCCCATCAAAACGAGCCGAGCCCAGCTATCCGCCCGGCGGTTCAATCTATCCGCGCCAGGACCTGATTCAGGTTTGCAAAGTACTGCCGCCACCCAATCGTCGCGCCCCGGTACGCTTGCTCCTGATCCGGCCGGAAGCCGGACTGTTCCATGCGCAATCGGGTGCCCGTGCTGGTCGGCATGAGAGTCCAGGTGACGACACTCTCGAGGCCATAGGCCTGCCAGGTGTAGGACAGTGTTTTGTTCGGCTCGACTGCTGTTACCTGACAGTCAACAACAATGCTCACGTCAGGCTGCGGGTCCTTTCGCAGATTGAAACGGTGACCCGCGACTGGCTTGAAATCATTCTTCATCAGCCACTCCTCGATCAAATGCGGTTGGGTGAGCGCGCGCCAGATCTTTTCCGGCGGATGAGGTATCTCCCGTTCGACAACGACGGAGCGCGTTTCGGTCGCAATGTTGGTCATTGGTCCATTCTTTTTAGCAGATCTTCGAGGTCGTCGAACCGGCTTTGCCAGAACGCATTCATCTGGTTTGTCCAGTCAGTCAGCGGCGCAAGCGCGCCGAGTTGGGCGCTGTAATGGGTCTGCCGTCCCTCATGGCGGTCGCGGACCAGTCCGGCCTGCCTGAGCACGCCGAGATGCTTTGACACGGCCGGTTGCGAGACCCCGGACTGAGCTGTCAGAGCGCCGACCGTCTGCTCGCCTTCCCGGCACAGGCGTTCGAAGATCGCCCGACGCGTCGGATCGGAGAGCGTTCTGAAGAGGACATCGTGAGCGTTGGTCATTTTGGGATCGATAACTCGGCGGCTATTGATTGACGTATAACCGCGGAGATATGTATTTGTCAAGCAGAGGCAGCGATGGCCGCTATCTGCCCGTTTCCAAAAAAATCTTTCCATTGCCCCAAGGAATCGCCATTAGCCTTCGTCCAACAGGCAAATGATGGCGATGATGCTGGATGAGAGCGAAGCCTCCGACGCCGAACTGATCGGACGGGCGAAGGGCGGAGACAGGGGGGCCTTCGGCAAATTGCTGGAACGGCACTACGACTTCGTCTATCGCGCCGCCTATCGCTGGTGCGGCAAGAAGGCCGATGCCGAAGACATCGCCCAGGAAGTCTGCGTCCGGCTCGGCCGGGCGATCCGCGACTATCGCGGCGGCGGCGCCTTCACGACATGGCTCTACTCCGTGACCCTGAACGCCGCGCGCGACATGATGCGCAAGTCCGCCCGCGACATGGCCAAGACAGAGGCCTACAGCGTTCACGCGCTGATCTCGGGCGAGGCTTCGGCCGAACCGGAAGACCCGGCCGAAGCATTGTGGGTGGCGGTGCGGCAACTGCCGGACAAGCAGCGCGACGCCGTTCTGCTGGTCTATGGCGAGGGCTTGAGCCACGCGGCCGCCGCCGAGGCGATGGCGATCTCGGAGACGACGGTTTCCTGGCACATCCATGAAGCGAAGAAACGGCTGAAGACGCTGATGCGCTCGGCCGGGGAAGTGTGACCATGGTCGACGACAACGAACTCAACAGACTGCGCGGCATCGCGGCACCGGCGCCCACCCAGGACGCCAAGGCACGTGCCTTCGAGGCCGCCCTGCGCGCATACGATCAGGAAAATATTTCGGCGCTCACCCAAGGATCGGTTGGCGGGCTTCGTCTCACAGAGCGAGCACAAAAGCTCCGGAGCGAGATCATGCAAAAGAAACTCATTGCCGCGCCGGCCCTTGCCGGGCTCGTCGCCCTGCCGATCGCCGGATACGCCACCTTCCATATGCTGAGGGAACAGCCGCCCAAGTTCGGCGGCGACGAGAAGATCACCGAAACGCTGGCCGACAAGCCGGCGACCCTCAAGCCGACGACCACCGAGCCCAAGCCGGTCCGCACCGAGCTGGAGAAAGACAAGAAGGCCGACGCGGATGTGGAAAGCCGCGACGCCACCGATGCGCTTGTCGCGCCGGCCTCGCCGCCGAAATCCGAATCGACCGTTGCTGTCGGCGGTGCACAGCAGAATGCGCTGGGACGTGGTGTGGCGCGCACTTTGCAGGCTTACAAGTCGGCGCCAGCCCCGACGGGCGAGTTCGCGCTGGATGGCACTGTGAGCGCGCCCAGGGTGTCAGGGGGTCTCAAGCCGGCCGAGTCCAAGCTGATGGCGCCGCAGCAGCCTGCGATGACGCCGGCCGATCAGGTGCCCCAGCAAGAGGAAAACCGCGACCGCATCGAGGATTTCAAGACCAATCCGGTGCATGCCGCGCTCGAAGACCCGGTCTCGACCTTCTCGATCGACGTCGATACCGCTTCCTATTCCTTCGTGCGGCGTTCGCTGAAGGAAGGGTTCGTGCCGCAGGCCGACACGGTTCGCGTCGAGGAGATGATCAACTACTTCCCCTATGACTGGAAGGGGCCGGACTCCGCCACGACGCCGTTCAACTCGACGGTCAGCGTCATGCCGACGCCGTGGAACACGCATACCAAGCTGATGCATGTCGCCATCAAGGGTTTTGACGTCAAGCCGACCGAGCAGCCGAAGGCCAATCTGGTCTTCCTGATCGACGTCTCGGGCTCGATGGACGAGCCGGACAAGCTGCCGCTGCTCAAGTCGGCTTTCCGGCTGCTGGTCGGCAAGCTGAAGGCAGACGACACGATCTCGATCGTCACTTATGCGGGTGACGCCGGCACCGTGCTGATGCCGACCAAGGCTGCCGAGAAGGACAAGATCCTCAATGCCATCGACAATTTGCAGCCAGGCGGCTCGACGGCCGGCGAGGCCGGCATCAAGGAAGCCTACAGACTTGCCCAGCAATCGTTCGTCAAGGACGGCGTCAACCGGGTGATGCTCGCCACCGATGGCGACTTCAATGTTGGCCAGAGCGACGACGACGATCTGAAGCGGTTGATCGAGAAGGAGCGCAAGACCGGTGTCTTCCTGTCGGTGTTCGGCTTTGGCCGCGGCAATCTGAACGACCAGATGATGCAGACCATCGCCCAGAACGGCAATGGCACCGCCGCCTATATCGACACGCTCGCCGAAGCCGAAAAGGTGCTGGTCGAGGATGCCTCCTCGACGCTGTTCACCATCGCCAAGGATGTGAAGATCCAGGTCGAGTTCAACCCGAACAAGGTCTCGGAATATCGCCTGATCGGCTACGAGACCCGGGCTTTGAACCGCGAGGATTTCAACAATGACCGCGTCGATGCCGGCGATATCGGCTCCGGTCATTCGGTCACCGCGATCTACGAGATCACGCCGAAGGGCAGCGGTGGCGAGCAGATCGATCCGCTGCGTTACGGTCAGGCGTCGGTGGACAATGGCGGCGTCGCCAATGCGGGCGAATATGCCTTCGTCAAGATCCGCTACAAGCTGCCCAACGAGGACGTCTCGAAGCTGATCACCACGCCTGTGACTTCGGCCAACGAGGTAGCGTCCTTCGACCAGGCCAGCACCGACCAGCGCTTCTCCGTGGCAGTCGCGGCCTTCGGCCAGAAGCTGCGCGACGAGGATGCGACCGCGAAGTTCGGTTACGACAAGATCATGGAGATCGCCACTGCCGCTCGAGGAGCCGACCCGTTTGGGTACAGGTCCGAGTTCCTCTCGCTTGTGCGCCTTGCCTCGGCGCTGGGCGGTAATCGGTAGTGGTGATGACGGCCGGTTTCTTTCAGATGGGATCGTTCTGATACGGGAAACCGACCCACGGGCGGGTGAGGCAGGCCGGCGAGGGATTCTT
The DNA here is from genome assembly GCF_003253745.1 of Mesorhizobium kowhaii. Lineage (GTDB taxonomy): Bacteria > Pseudomonadota > Alphaproteobacteria > Rhizobiales > Rhizobiaceae > Mesorhizobium > Mesorhizobium kowhaii. The sequence continues at coordinate 259,215 of NZ_MZXV01000062.1, read as the reverse complement.
CCCTTGCCGGCCTTTTTTTGCGGATTGTTAAATTGCGTTGGATTTCCGGTACATGATCGCAATTTCCTCTTGTTACGTAGAGGCTGATGTTTGGGCTTGAGGGGGCCGGAATTGCTGATCAGGACTGTTGCGAACTCGATATCACGAGATATGCCGGCACTAGGATCGGCGGCTTCGTCCGCGCCGTCGGCGGAATCCAGGCGCATCAGCGACGATGTCGCACAAGCGCGTCACACCGCCTTGTCAGCGCTGAACAATGACCGCTTTCGCGTCATGCTGGAGCAGATCACCGACCCCAGCGCATCCGGCGCGCTGATGACGATGCGCGGCGATACAGCAGCTGGTGCCAGCACCGATTTCAAGTCGGCGCAGTCGAGCTACGCCGACAACAGCGAATAACCAGAGACGACAAGGTCAGGCCCGGCTGCGACGCCGCTCGCGGCGGGCTTCGCTGGTCTCGGCGGTGTTTTCCGTCGCCACCTTGTTGCGCATCGGACCGATACGCTCGACAATGGCGCCAACAGTCGGACGGTCTGCCTTGGTGTGCGCGTCGAGTGCCTTGCGCATCGCGGCAAGGTGCTGGAACGAGGTGCCGCAGCAGCCGCCGACGATCTTCGCGCCGGCATCGACGGCAAGCCTGACATAGTCGGCCATCAGTTCCGGGGTGCCGGAATAATGGATTTCGGTGCCGCGGAATTCGGGAATGCCGCAATTGCCCTTGACGATGACAGTCGCCTCCGGCTTCGCCTCGGTCATGTCGAGCAGCGAGGCCAGGATGTCGGAAGCGCCGACGCCGCAATTGGCACCGACGCCGAGCGGCGCCTGCGACAGCCCGTCGGTGACGCCATGGATGTCCTTCGGCAGCAGGCCCATCATGGTGCGGCCGGCGGTGTCGAAAGAACCGGTGTAGGTGTAAGGCAAGCCGACACGAATAGCGGCCTCTGCGGCGGCGCGGATCTCGTCGGGAGCCGACATGGTCTCGATCCAGGCGACTTCTGCACCACCGGCCTTGAGACCCTCGATCTGTTCGGCAAAGGCATCGACTGCCTCGTCATAGGTCATGGCACCGAGCGGTACCAGCAATTCGCCGGTCGGACCGACGGAGCCGGCGACGATCACCTTGCGGCCGGCCTTATCGGCGACGGCACGGGCGAGCTCGGCGGCGCGCTTGTTCAGCACATGTGCGCGGTCCTGCGCATGGTGCAGCTTCAGCCGGTGACGGGTGCCACCAAAGGAATTGGTGAGGATGATGTCGGCACCGGCATCGACGAAATTCTGATGCAGGCTGGTGATGGTGTCGGGCGCCGTCTCGTTCAGCAGCTCCGGCGCTTCGCCAGCTTCGAGCCCCATGGCGAAGAGGTTGGTGCCGGTGGCGCCATCGGCCAGCAGCACGCCCTTTTCAGCCAGCAGCGCATCGATAGGGTTGGTCGTCGTCATCGGATTGGCTTTCATGTTTTGAATTCGAATAAGGATATAAAGAAGTCTTTATGTGTAGTCAATGAAATAGCGGTGGCGCCCTCGGCCATTTCGATGGCCAAGGGCCATTCAGACGACCACGATTGCCGTCGATCAGGCAGAGCCTGATGCGAACGACATGTCAGCCAGATTGCGCGCGAAGGCGGCGGCCTCATGCGGGTTGACGTCGGCGGCACGGATCAGATTGTCGAAATGCTGGGTCAGGGCCTGGACCGGCTGGGTAGCGTTCAGCACCACATACATGTCGCCGACATAAATGGCCGCCCGATAGGGGCCGAAGATGGTGAGGGGAATGGAGTAGCGCATGCGGCCGTCATAGAGAAACAGGCGGAAGGTCGGGTAGAGATCGTCAAGCAGCGTTGCCATATGGGCGAGTTGTTGTCGGCGGTCGACCTCCGGAAAACGGTCCCACACGCCCAGGCCGCGGGCGAAGATCTCCAGCGTATGGCGCGGCATGCAGACTTCCATGTCGGTTTCCGGGCGCCGGTTATAGTCGATGCGGTATTGGGTTTCGTTGGCCTGCGTCAGACGGCTTCTGTTGGTGATGTTGGCTTCGTAGTCGACGAGCGCGTGTGTTCGCAGAAGATCGGGAATGCCGGCCGGTACATAGCGGATCTTGGTGCCGGCCGCCTCGGCGAACCATTTTGCCAGCAGCGTGCGGTCGAAACCATCGCGCGCTTCCTCGATCTCCAGGCTTTCGCGGATTTCACCGGTGACACCCTCGTCCTGGCTGAGGCCGAGCAGCCAGTCGAGCGACACCTTGAACTCGGCGGCGATGTTGAGCAGCGTTTCCGCCCGGGGCAGGCGTGTCGAGGCGCCCGACAGCAGCTGCGACAATGCCGACCGATCGATGCCGACCGCGGTCGCGAATGCTGACTGGTTAAGATCGGACCTTGTCAGGAGCAGCTTCAGACGCTCCCGAAAGACTGCCGACAGATCTCGTTTGTCCATCACCTGACTCCGCGAATCGGGAGGAAAAATTTGCGCCAAAGCTGCCGAATGGGCGTCTCAGGCGTAAATGAATCCCTAAGGTTGTTCACAATGTGTAACATGTGCGGTCAAAAATGCGCAATCGCAACATTTTGTACACTTTGTCTCGTTGAGTGGAATCACTTCTCCTGACACAATGATGTCAGGAACCAATTGGGGTTCCGGCGACTGAGGACAGTGGTCGATAGCATGACGGGCAAGAGCATCAGACAGCGTAGCGTACCAGCCATCGAATGGCCGACCGTGGTTCTCGCTTTCTTCTGTTACGCAACATGGTTCGCCACCGGTTTCCTGCTCTGGCCATCCTACCCGATCCCAGCGCTCGCCGTCCTGGCCTTCACCGCCGCATTGCAATCCTCGATCATGCACGAAGTGCTGCACGGTCATCCGACGCGCAACGCGCGGGTCAACGAAGCCTTCGTCTTCCTGCCGATCGGCCTCGTCTGGCCATTCCGCCGCTTCAAGACCATTCACCTGCGCCACCATGCCGACGAGCGGCTGACCGATCCGCTGGATGATCCCGAGAGCTACTACCAGGCGCTCTGGCAGCATGACGACCTGCCGCCGACGATGAAATTCCTGCTCAAGATCAACAACACCATGGCCGGCCGCTTCTTTCTCGGCCCCTGGCTGTCCTGCGTCGGCTTCTTCATCGACGACGCCAAGCACATGATCGCCGGCGACAAGGCGATCCGCAAGGCGTGGCTGCTGCATGCGATCGGCCTCGCCATCGTGATGCCCATCGTCCAGTTCGGCTTCGGCATCCCGCTGTGGCTCTACATCCTGGTGCCGGTCTGGCTCGGCCAGTCGCTGATCTCGATCCGCACCTTCGCCGAGCATCAATGGTCCGAACACCCGGAAGGCCGCACGGTGATCGTCGAGCGCTCGCCGCTGTCGTTCCTGTTCCTCAACAACAATCTGCATTTCGTCCACCACAAGAGCCCGACTGTGGCCTGGTACCGGCTGCCGAAACTGTTTCGCGACCGTCGCGACGAATGGCTGCGGATGAACAATGGCTATGCCTATCCGAACTATTTCGCGCTGATCAAAGCCTATGCCTTCAGGGCCAAGGAGCCGATCGTGCACCCGGTGCTGCGGCGTGCGCCGGAGCCGGGCAGGGCGTTCAAGCCACGCATCAGGGCGCGCAGCATCAATGGCCTCGGCACCGCGCCGGTTCCCGCCGAGCCGCCCAAGGAATGAGTTTTGCGGCAGGCAGGCACAGCCTGCTAGACTGGCTGCGGTCGGTTCCCTTCAATCCCAGATATAACGGTCAGATCCCGGCATGAGCGAATTGGTTGCGGCGTTGCCGATGTATGACTGGCCCGAAGCGCGCGACGAGGTCGACGCCCAATGGGCACTGTTGCGCGACGCTTTCCGGAAAAAGGGGATCGACGCGCCGCAAACGATCGTGCGCCGCAATGGTGACCTGCCGCCGGTGCCGGGTGGCATTCACGATGCCCAGGGAAAGCTGATCGCGCCAGACCCGGCGACATTGCCACCTGACGAACTCGATTTTCACAAGCTTTGGCTGCACCCGGCACTGCTGTTCGCGCAGACCTGCTGGGGACCGATGGAGCTCGGTCTGTCCAGGCAGGTTCAGGTGGTCGGCCAGCCGAGCTACGACGCCTATGAAGGCGGGCAGGGCGAACTCTATTCGAGCGCGCTGGTGATGCGGACAGGCGAGGGGCAGGAGGTTCGATCGCCTGCGGATGGCCGCGCTCTCATCCCGCTCGATCTGATCCGCGGCAAGCGCTTCACCTTCAACAGCCTCGATTCCATGTCGGGCATCATTGCTTTGACGCGCGACTTGCAAGCGGCCGGCGAAAGCCTGGACATTTTCTCGACGCGCAGCGAAAGCGGCGGCCATCGCGGCTCGATCGTCGCTGTGGCCGAGGGTAAGGCGGATGTCGCGGCCATCGACTGCGAAAGCTGGGCGCAGGCGCAGCGTTTCGAACCTGCGGCGCGGGAAGTCGTGATCGTTGGCTGGACAGGGTGGCGCAAAGGCCTGCCGTTCATCACCGCCGCAACGACGCCGGAAAAGACGGTCAGGGCGCTGCGCGAGGCGCTAGCGGGACTAGCCGAGCAGCCTCGCATCCAGCGGGTAGGTTGAAAGTTTTTCGTTGCCGGTTTCGGTGATGAGGATCTGCTCCTCGATCTTGACGCCTTCGCGCCCGCCAAGCCTGCCGATATAGCTTTCCACGCACAGCACCATGCCGGGTTCCAGTACACCGTCCGGAGTGTCTGATGTCCAGTCGCTGGCATGCGGCAAGGTCGGGTATTCATCAGCCAGGCCGACGCCGTGATAAAGCACGCCGTAGCGGGTCGGAAAACAATCTCCGGGCGGTACCGCCGAGCGCTCGACAAGGTCGCGGTACGAAATGCCGGGCTGCATCAATTGCGTGTTGTACCCGATCTGATCGGCGGCGATGCGGAACAGGTCGCGCTGTTCGTTAGTCGGATTTGCATCGCCGCACAGCCAGGTGCGCGACAGGTCGGCACAGAAGCCGTAGGGGCCGATCAGGTCGGTGTCGAAGGCGACGAGGTCGCCGGCTTCGATCTTGCGCGACGAGCATTCCTGGAACCACGGATTGGTGCGCGGGCCTGACGTCAGCAGCCGCGTCTCGATCCATTCGCCACCACGCGCAATGTTGCCGCGATGCAGTTCGGCCCACAGCTCGTTCTCGGAAATCCCTGGCTGCAAAGCCCGCTCCATCTCGCCCATCGCCGCCTCGCAAGCGACGATGGCGCGGCGCATGGCGAGAATTTCGTCTGATGATTTGATCAGGCGCGCATTTTCCATCACCGCTTCGCCATTGCCGATCGTCACACCCAGGCGTGCGAGTTCCTCGAGGCCTTCCGGATTGATGTGATCGACGGCGATGCGGCTGTTGCCGCCGCCATGTTCCCTGACCAGATCGGCGATGCCGGCAGCCCAGCGGCGGACTTTTTGCTCGGTCAACTCGCCGCCATAGAGATACATCCATGAGACAGCCGGCCGCACCTCATCGACGACGCCGGAATGGTCAGACAGGTGCTCGCAGGAAAAATAGTCGAACAGCACCACCGGTCCTTCGGTGGCGACGAAACAATGCCGCGTCGGATTGTGCGCTACCCACAGCTGCATGTTGGTGGAATCGGTGGCGTAGCGGATGTTGACGGGGTCGTAGAGCAGGGCGCCGGCATAGTCTCGGCGCTTCAGCTCGGCGCGGATGCGCTCCAGCCGGTATTGGCGCATCGCCGGCAGATCGGGAGCGGCAATACCTGCCGCTGCCCATTCAGCTTCCGCTTGCGCGCCATAGCCCAGCACATGCTGGTTGAGCGAAGCCGCCTTCTGGCGGGAGGCGTCGCGCAGCGCCTCGATCGAGCCAGGCTCGAACGGCATGATCTTGCGATGGCGGCCAAAGTTGCCCTTTGGCCCCGCGCTGTCCATGGGCTCAGGTCCGCATCTTCTCGCCGCTCGGGTCGAACGGCGCTTCGACGTTGATGCGGGCCGGCCGGCGATGTCCGAGGATCTCGATCTCGAACAGTCCCGCACTTTCGTCCTCGGCGAGTGCTGCCGGAACGTAGCCCTGCGCCATCGACTTCTGCACATAGTGTGCATAGCCGCCTGAGGTGACCCAGCCGACCACGCGCCAGTCGCCGTCGACGATGCCGCGCACGGCGGAAGCGCCTTCAGCAGCCTTGGAGCCGCGTATTTCCTTGCCGCCTGTGTCGAAGCGCGGCGCGCCGTAGCCATGCGGCTTTTCCACCGTGCCGTAATCCTTGCTGACCTTGGCCCAGATCGGCTCGTCGCCCATCACGTCGGCGTCGGCGGCATCGACGATGAAGGAGACACGGCGCAGTTTTGGCCCCTCCGCCTGTTCCTTGGCGGCAGCCTCCCGGCCGATGAAGTCGTTCTTCTCGAGCTTGATGAAGCGGTCCATCGCTCCTTCGAACGGTCCATAGATCGGGCGCAACTCGCGGAACCAGGTCGGGAAGTTCTTTTCCAGGCGCATCGACAGCAGAGCGCGCATGCCGAAATCGACGAGACCGAACTCCTCGCCGGCATCCTTGATCGCCTTATAGACGAGGCGCTGGTAGGCCGGCGCCATCCAGATCTCGTAGCCGAGATCGCCGGTGTAGGTGATGCGGTTGACCAGGCAGGGCGCGCCGCCGACCGCCATCTCGCGGAAATCCATGAAGCGGAAGGCTTTTGTCGAGATGTCGACATCGACGAGCTTCTGCAAGAGGTCGCGGGACTTAGGCCCGGCGATAGACAGACCGACCAGCGTCTGGTCGAAACGGTGGATGCGCACTGAATCATCCTTGGGCAGATGTTTCTCGAACCAGCGCATGTGATATTTCTGCGCGGCCGACGAGCCCCAGATCATGAAGCGGTCTTCGCCCGCCTTGGCGATGGTGAAGTCGCCGATCAGCTTGCCGAATTCGTTGATCATCGGCGTCAGCACGATGCGGCCGGTCTTCGGCATGCGGTTGGTCATCAGCCGGTTGAGGAAATCTTCCGCCCCTGGTCCCGACACTTCGTATTTGGCGAAGTTGGCGATCTCGGTGACGCCGACGCGCTCGCGCGTGGCGCGCACTTCCTCGCCGATCGGCCCAAAATCGTTGGAGCGATGGAAGGAGACGATGTCCTTCGGCTCCTTGCCCTGCGGCGCGAACCACAGCGGGGTTTCGAGACCCCAGCTGTCGCCCATGACGGCGTTGTTGGCGAGCATCGTGTCGTAGAGCGGCGTCGTCTGCGCCGGGCGCGCCGCCGGCAGTTCCTCATTGGGGAAGCGGATGGAGAAGCGTCGCGAATAGTTTTCGCGCACCTTGGCGTTGGTGTAGCGCAGGCCGGCCCATTCGCCAAAGCGGGCGACATCCATGCCCCAGACGTCGAAGCCGGGATCGCCATGGACCATCCAGTTCGACAGCGCCAGACCGACGCCGCCACCCTGGCTGAAACCGGCCATGACGGCGCAGGCGCACCAGAAATTGGTCAGGCCCTGCACCGGGCCGACCAGCGGGTTGCCGTCGAGTGCGAAGGTGAATGGGCCATTGATGATCTGCTTGATGCCGGCCTTCTCGATGCCGGGGAAATGCTTGAAGCCGATCTCCAGCGATGGCGCGATGCGGTCGAGGTCCGGCGGCAGCAGTTCATGGCCGAAATCCCAGGGGGTGTTGACCGGCGACCACGGCTTGCAGGCCTTTTCATAGGTGCCGAGCAGGATGCCGTTGCGCTCCTGGCGGGTGTAGATCTCGCCCTTGAAGTCGAGCACGCCGATCATCTCGCGGCCGGTCGACTTGTTGAATTCCTCGACTTCCGGCATCGGCTCGGTGAGCAGATACATGTGCTCCATGGCCAGCACCGGTAGTTCGACGCCGACCATGCGGCCGATCTCGCGTGCCCACAGGCCGCCGCAGTTGACGACATGTTCGGCCTTGACCGTGCCCTGTTCAGTGACGACGTTCCAGGTGCCGTCGACCTCTTGCGTCAGCTCGACGACGCGGTTGCGCAGCACGATCTCGGCGCCGAGCTTCTTGGCCGCCTTGGAATAGGCGATCGTCGTGCCGGACGGATCGAGATGGCCTTCGACCGGATCCCACATGGCACCGACGAAATTGGTCTCGTCCATCAGCGGGAACATCGCCTTGGCTTCGGACGGCGTGATCAGTTCGGTGTCCATGCCGAGATAGCGGCCCTTGGCGTGGGCGAGGCGCAGGAAGTCCATGCGCTCGGGCGTATCCGCCATCATCACGCCGCCGGTCAGGTGCAGCGAGCAGGATTGGCCGGAAATCTCCTCGATCTCCTTGTAGAGCTGCACCGTATAGGCCTGCAGCTTGGCGACGTTGGGGTCGCCGTTCAGCGTATGGAAGCCGCCTGCCGCATGCCAGGATGAGCCTGAGGTGAGCTCAGAGCGCTCGATCAGCATGATGTCGGTCCAGCCGGCCTTGGCCAGATGGTAGAGAACCGAGCAGCCGACGACGCCGCCGCCGATGACAACCGCTTTTACATGAGATTTCATCAAGATAGGTCCGTTTTTGCGTAAACTGTATCAGGTTTTTTGGGTCGGCGGTGGGGACGCCGCGGTGCTGAAGTCAAACACGGCGCGCCGCGTGCCGTTTAGAAATCGGTCGGCGCACCGCCCTCGGACCGGCGCTTTTCGACGAAGGCGTTGAGCTCCTCGCGGATGGCCGGGTCCATATAGGGCTCTTCGTAGGAGGCCAGCCGCTCCTTCCACACCTTGTTGGCCTTTTCCAGCGCTGTCGGAGAGCCGGCTTCCGCCCAGGTCTCGAAATTGCGCCAGTCGGAGAGGATCGGCGAGTAGAAGGCGGTCTTGTAGCGGTCCTGCGTGTGCTGGGTGCCGAAGAAATGGCCGCCGGGGCCGACCGACTGGATGGCGTCGAAGCCGAGCGCTTCTTCGGACAGGTCGAGCGGGGTCAGGAACTCCGCCACCATCTGCAGCAGGTCGATGTCCAAAATGGTCTTCTCGTAGGAGCAGCGCAGGCCGCCCTCGAGCCAGCCGGCGGCATGCATCATCAGATTGCCGCCGCCCTGGATGGCGCCCCACAGCGAGAACACGCTCTCATAAGCCGCCTGCGCATCGACCGTGTTGGCGGCGCAGGTGTTGGAGGTGCGGTAGGGGATGTTGTAGCGGCGGGCAAGCTGACCACCGACCAACTGCGCCTTCATGTATTCCGGCGTGCCGAAGGCCGGCGAACCGGACTTCATGTCGACATTGGAGGTGAAGCCGCCATAGCCGACGGGCGCACCCTTACGCACCATCTGGGCGAAGGCCATGCCGGACAGCGCCTCGGCGTTCTGCTGCACCAGCGCGCCGGCGATGGTGACCGGCGCCATGGCACCCGACAGGGTGAACGGCGTGACGACGACGACCTGGCCCTTGCTCGACATCTGGATGATGCCTTCCATCATCGGCACATCGAGCTTGAGCGGCGAATTGGTGTTGATGATGGTGAAGACCGATGGCTCCTCCAGCATCTGCTCGTGGCTGATGCCGCGCGCGATCCTGGCGATCTCGATGCCGTCGACGTTGCGCTCCTTGCCGAGCGAATAGATGTGGAACACCTTGTCGGTCAGCGTGGCGAGATCGCGTATGCATTCGAGGTGCCGGACGGACGGATGGATATCGGTCGGCTCGACCGGGTAGCCGCCCGTGCAATTCAGGATGTTGTGCATCTGCGCGAGCCTGAGGAAGTTGCGGTAGTCCTGCTGGTTGCCAGGCCGGCGACCGCGATCGATGTCGGAGCAATTGGGCGCCGAGGCCATCATCGAGATGATCAAATTGTTGCCGCCGAAGCACACATTGTGCGCGGGGTTGCGGGCATGGATGGTGAATTCCGACGGGCAGTGCGACACCAGCTCGAGGATCATGTCGCTGTCGAAGCGCACCCGCTCGCTGCCGTCGCGCACGTCGGCGCCATGCGCCTTCATGATGCTCCGGGCCTCGTCATGCAGAACGTCGACGCCGATTTCCCTCAGCACGCGCAAGGAGGCGAGATGGATCGATTCCAGCTCGTCGTCCGAAACCAGCTTTGTTGGCGTCAGCGGGTTCTTCAGCTGGCGGAAAGCCGGCTGCTCGAACGCCGCCGAGCCGCCGGCGCGCTTTCCGGCGCGGCCGCCGCGACGGGCGCGGTCGGTGGCCAATGCCGGTTCTGCAGGTTGTAGGGCGGCGGTCATGATGGTCCTCGTACGATGCGATAACGGGCGGCATAATGGACCGGCGACCCGCCGACCATTGCGGAGGCGGCGACCACTAGGGCGAGGGAAGCGACATGCCGGAACGGCAGTTGCCTGGCTGCGACATCGCCCTGATCGCGCCGTCCCATTGGCGCAAGCGGATTTCGCCGTCCGGCCCTTCCTTTCCCCGGATCGAACCAGTAGCTAGTCGGGCTTGCCGGCCGGATGGCCAGCACTTCACATGGACGACAGTATCAGCATGGTCGCGACCGGCTCGAGCGAAGGCGAAGCGGGAACGCAGTGGGCAGCGCTTGCCGGCGTCACCACAGCACTTGCTATGTTCGGTGCCGCGCAAGGGCTGAGCTCGCCGCTGTTCACGCTGCTGATGCAGAAGCAGGGCATGTCGCCGGCGCTGATCGGCCTGTCGGCGGCGATGATGCCGCTCGGCCTGATTCTTTCGGCGTCCTTCGTGCCGGCGGCGGTGCGGCTGGTCGGTGCGCGCACGCTGGCGGTCGGCTGCTCGCTGATCGGCGCGCTGTGTTTTTTAGGCATCGGCTATCTGCAGGACTGGGTGGCCTGGTTCGTCATCCGCTTCATCATCGGCGTGGTCATCAACCCGCTCTACATCCTTGGCGAGGTATGGGCGCTGTCGCTGGCGCCGCCATCGCGGCGGGGCCGGGTCATGGGCGTGTTCAACACATTGATGGGCGCCGGCTACGCGGCCGGGCCATTCGCGCTGACCCTGCTGGGCACGTCGGGCTGGGCTCCCTTCCTGGTCGGTGTCGCCGGCTTCACGCTCTGTGCGGTGATCCTGCACGCCGTCTCTTCGAAGCTCACCGGTTTCGAGGATGATGGCCAGCCTGCCAGCGGTCTTGTCGGCTTTGCCAAGGTGGCGCCGGCGCTGCTGCTTGCCGTCCTGGTTTCGGCCGCGGTCCAGCAGAGCACCTACGCGCTGGTGCCGGTCTTCGGGGCAAGCTACGGCCTGGCCGAAGCCGTGCTTGCCTCGCTGGTGATGGCGCTTTCGCTGGGCAACATCCTGCTGCAGATTCCACTCGGCCTGCTGGCGGAGCGTTTTGGTGGCCGTGCCATGATCATCGTCTGTGCGCTGGCAACCGCCACCTGCGCGCTTTTGCTGCCGCTGCTGATCATGACGCCGCTGATCTGGGTCGTGCTGCTGGTGATGAGCGCCGTCGGCTACGGCGTCTACACGATGGCGCTGGTCGAGCTGGGCAGCCGCTTCAAGGGTTCGGTGCTGGTCGCCGGCAACGCCGCCTTCGCGCTGATGTGGGGCGCCGGCGGTATTGTCGGCCCGCCCGGTGCCGGCCTGCTCATGCAAGGCATCGGCCCGCTTGGCCTGCCGGTCGTGATCGCCGGCCTCGACGCATTGCTGGTGATGTTCGCGCTGTATCGCTCGTCCGTGCGCCGGAGCGGCAAGGCATGATCGCGAACGGTTCGAGCAACAGTGAGACGGGGATGCAGTGGGCGGCGATCACCGGCGTGATCGCGACCGTGTCGGTGTTCGCCATCGCGCAGGGGCTGTCCTATCCGCTGCTGAGCTTCATCCTGCAGCGCCAGGGCGTCTCACCGGCAATGATCGGCCTGTCGGCGGCAATGACACCGATCGGCTTCATCGTCTCGTCACCGTTGATCCCGGCGCTGGCGCGCCAGTTCGGGGCAGGGCGCACGGCGCTCACCTGCGCGGCGCTTTCGGCGATCGTGCTGGCGCTGATCGGCTGGTCGCAGGATGTCTATCTGTGGTTTCCGCTGCGCTTCCTGATTGGCGTCGTGACCAACCCGCTTTACGTGCTGAGCGAGATCTGGGTGATCGCACTGGCGCCGCCGGCCCGGCGCGGCCGCGTCATGGGCGTCTATTCGACGATCATCTCGGCTGGCTTCGCGGCTGGGCCGTTGTGCCTGCTTGCCGTCGGCACGGAGGGCTGGCCGCCCTTCCTCGTCGGCATTTTCGCTTTCGTGCTGTGCGGCATCTGCCTTGCCTCGGTGCTGCCGCGCTTGCCCAAGGTCGACGAGGCCGGGCATCAGGTTTCCGTCTTGGGCTTCGTGCCGCTGGCGTGGCTGCTTCTGTTTGCCGTTATCGTTGCCGCAGGCTTCGAACAGGGCGCGCTGGCCTTGCTGCCGGTCTACGGCACCCATTATGGCATCACTGAGACCCGCATGTCGGCGCTGCTTTCGGTGATGATCGCCGGCAACATCGCCATGCAGGTGCCGCTCGGCCTGCTGGCGGAAAGGCTGTCCGCGCGTCTGGTGCGGCTTGCGTGTGTCGCGATCACGGTTCTCGGGTGTGTCCTGCTTCCGCTCCTCATCGAGTCGACGGTGATCTGGCCGATGATCTTTGTCTGGGGTGCTCTCTCTTACGGCATCTACACGATGTCGATCATCGAGCTCGGCGAACGCTTCACCGGCTCGACACTGGTTGCCGGCAACGCTGCATTTTCCTTGATGTGGGGCGTTGGCGGCATTGCCGTGCCGCCGCTGGCCGGCGCTGCCATGGATATTCTGGGCGCAAGAGGCCTGCCGATCACGCTCGGCCTGATGTGCCTGGCGCTGGCGGTTGCGAGTCTCATTGGCCGACGGAAAGCCTCAATCATCGGCTGAACATTGAATATCGGATACGGGATATCGATGTTGGCAGTGCCAAAAGCGACGTGTTTATCGGAGACCTTATGACCAAGCCCATCACCAAGACGCCAAATTCCACCCCTTCGGCCGAAGATACCTTTCTCTGGCTGGAGGACAGGACAGCCAAGCAGTCGCTCGACTGGGTGCATGGTCAGAACGAGGTCACTACAGGTGAGTTGCAGGGCGATCCGTCCTATCAGGCATCCTTCCAGACCGCGCTCGACCTGATGACGGCCGAGGACAACATCGCGGTCGGCGCCGCCATTGCCGGCCATGTCTACAATTTCTGGCAGGACAAGACCAATGTGCTCGGCCTGTGGCGCCGCACGACGGTCGCTTCCTACAAGACCGAGAAGCCCGACTGGGAAACGATCATCGACTTTGACCAGCTTGCGGCGAAGGACGGGATCAAATGGGTATTCAGCGGCGCCAGCCGGCTCTATCCGGACTTCAACCTGTGCCTCGTCTCGATGTCACCGGATGGCGGTGACGCCAGCGAGATGCGCGAATTCGATATCGAGACGAAGTCGTTTGTCAAAGATGGGTTTCACGCGCGAGCTTCCAAGTCGGGTTTCAGCTGGCTGGACAAGGACACCGTCATCGTCTCGGCGGCATTCGAAGAGGCGGACAAGACGCAATCCGGCTATCCGCGCGTGGTCAAGCTGTGGAAGCGCGGCACCAAACTGGAAGATGCGACACCGATCTTCGAGGCGCAGAAGGAGGATCTCGCTGTTGGCGCCGCCGTCGAGTTCGACGGCGACAGGCGCTATCTGATCCTGGCTCGGACGCTCGATTTCTTCGCCTCGCACATCTTCCTGCGGCTGCCTTCCGGCGAGAACAGACGTCTGCCGCTGCCTGACGACATGACCGATACGGCGATCTTCAGGGATCAGCTCGTCTTCGGCGTGCGCAGCCTGTGGACGGCGCCCGACGGCACGTCGTGCAAGCCTGACGGTCTCTATTCGCTGGACCTGGCGCATTGGATCGAGACCGGCACGCTCGGCCTGGTGGAGACCTTGCTGGAGCCGGCATATCGCGTGTCGATTGCCGGCATTGCCCGCACGCAGGACCGCCTGTTCATCAATTTGATGGACAATGTGCGTGGCAACGTCGTCGTCTGCGAGCGCGAGGAGGGCGGCTGGTCGCTGAAGCCGGTCGGATTGCCCGAGAACGGCAATGTCGGCATCAGCCATGCCGAGCATTTCGGCTCCAGCGTTTCTTTCTCCTTCACCGACTTCCTGACGCCGAGTTCGATCATCTGGTCGGATGACAATGGCGAGACGCTCGCCACCGTGAAGTCGCAGCCGGCCCGCTTCGATGCCTCGCCGCTGATCTCGGAGCAGTTCGAGGCGCGCTCGAAGGACGGCACGATGATCCCTTATTTCGTCGTCCGGCGGCGCGACCAGAAGGGTCCGGTGCCGACGCTGCTCTATGGCTATGGTGGGTTCGAAGTGCCGCTGCTGCCCGGCTATGCCGGCGTGCGCGGCAGGCTGTGGCTGGAGAAGGGCAACGCCTATGTGCAGGCCTGCATCCGCGGCGGCGGCGAATTCGGTCCGGCCTGGCATCAGGCCGCTCTCAAGGGCAATCGCCAGAACGCTTTCGACGATTTCGCCGCGGTCGCCCAGGATGTCGTCAAGCGTGGCATTGCCACGGCCGCTTCGCTCGGCATCCAGGGCGGCTCGAATGGCGGCCTGCTGACCGGCGTTTCCTTGACGCAGCATCCCGAGCTTTTCGGCGCCGTCATCATCGAGGTGCCGCTGCTCGACATGCTGCGCTACACCGAATTGCCGCCCGGCGCCTCGTGGATGGCCGAATACGGCGATCCGTCGAAACCGGAAGATGCGAAGTGGCTTTCAGCCTACTCGCCCTACCAGCATGTCAATGCCGGTGCCGCCTATCCGCCGGTGCTGCTGACCACCTCGACCGCGGACGATCGGGTCCATCCCGGTCATGCGCGCAAGATGGCCGCCCGCCTGCAGGAGGCCGGCCATGCGCGGACGCTGTTCTTCGAGGAGACCGAAGGCGGACATGGCGGCCGCGGCGACCGCCGGCCGCAGGCGGCGCAGACGGCGATGAAGTATGTGTTTCTGCAGCGGGCGCTGAACGGCGGGTCCTGAGTCGAAGTCTGGGCGTCGCCGACGCAAAGGGTGTTCACCCCGACCGCCCTTTGCTCGCTCTTCTGCTTTGACGCAATTCCCTGAGGGAAAGCGCTACGCGCTTTTCCCGGGAAAACCGTTTCACACTTTTCCTGGAATTGCTTAAGGTGCCGCCCATGGCTCTCGTCAGGATATCGGCTCGTGCATTCCGGGTCGCGGTGACACCGTCACCGCGCACGCTGCGCGCCGAGCTTTTGCGGCTGTGCGCCCGCATCGGCTATTCACCACCTGCTTGCCTCTGACGCATTCGCCTCCGGCACGGCCGGATAGAATCCAGAGGAAAGATCAGATCCATGACCTATCAGAACTATTCGCTGAAGCAGCTTCAGCAGATCGATGCCGCGCACCATCTCCACCCGTTCACCGACCACAAGGAATTGCGCGAAGCCGGCTCGCGCATCATCACCCATGCCAACGGGCCGTTCATCTACGATTCCGAGGGGACTGAGATCCTCGACGGCATGGCCGGGCTGTGGTGCGTCAACATCGGCTATGGCCGCGACGAGCTGGCCGAGGCCGCCTATGCGCAGATGAAGGAATTGCCCTACTACAACTCCTTTTTCAAATGCTCGACGCCGACGCCGGTGCTGTTGTCCAAGAAATTGGCCGAGATCGCACCGAAGCACGTCAACCAGGTGTTCTACGGTTCGTCCGGCTCGGAAGCCAACGACACGGCGCTGCGTCTCGTGCGCCACTACTGGGTGCTGGAAGGCAAGCCGGAGAAGAACCGCATCATCTCGCGCAAGATGGCCTATCACGGCTCGACCGTTGCCGGCACCTCGCTCGGCGGCATGGATGCCATGCACAAGCAGCTCGGCGGCGCGGTGCCCAACATCGTCCATGTCATGATGCCCTATGCCTACGAGCTGGCACTGCCGGGCGAGAGCGATCATGATTTCGGCCTGCGCGCGGCCAAGGCCGTCGAGGATGCGATCCTCGAAGCCGGCGCCGACAAGGTTGCGGCTTTCATCGGCGAGCCGGTGATGGGGGCAGGCGGCGTGAAGATACCGCCGGTCAGCTACTGGCCGGAAGTGCAGCGCATCTGCCGCAAATACGATGTCCTGCTGATGCTGGACGAGGTCATCACCGGCTACGGCCGCACAGGCGAGTGGTTCGCAGCACAAACACTCGGCATCGAGCCGGACACCATCACCACGGCCAAGGCGTTGACCTCGGGCTACCAGCCATTGTCGGCATTGCTGGTCGGCGACCGCATCGCCGCGACGCTGGTCGAGAAGGGCGCCGAGTTCAATCACGGCTACACCTATTCCGGTCATCCGGTGGCCTGTGCCGTGGCGCTGAAGAACCTCGAGATCATCGAGCGGGAAGGGCTGATCGATCGCGTCAGGAACGATACCGGCCCGTATTTCGCCAAGGCCTTGCAGGAGCGCATTGCCGGGCATGATCTGGTCGGCGAGGTGCGCTCGATCGGGCTGATGGGCGCGATCGAGATCGTCAAGGACAAGGCGACCAAGGAGCGGTTCCTGCCGTCGGGAAGTGCGGCGCTGACCGTGCGCGACCATGCGATTGCGCATGGCATGATGCTGCGCGCAACCGGCGACACGATGATCCTGTCGCCGCCGCTGATCTGGACCCGCGACACTATCGACATGGCCTGCGACCGCATCTCAAAGGCGCTGGATCTGGCGCAGGCGGATCTGCGCAAGCGGTAGGATCAGAACCTCGACCGGGCGTTCTTCGACAGGAACGCCCGGGCTCGAGAAACATGCCGTCGCGATGGGGAACGAATTCCATCCCCAGCGCGTAGTATGTGGGGCAGCGGCTGATTCGGCCGCGACAAGGGGTTTGTTTCCATGAGAAAGACCGGCAACAGCCGACGCGTGCAAGAAGCAGCCAGCATCGGCGGTGACCTGATGCTGGCCCCGATGGTGGCGCTGATGCGACTTCCGTTGATGGCGATGGATGCCGGGAGCAGCCAGCCATGGGGCACGGAGACGGCGCACGCGATCAACGAAAAGACCGTGGCGGTGGCCGAAGGCGCGTTTGCGGCGCAGATGTCCTTCCTGCACTCGGCATCGCGGTTCTGGCCGGAAATCTTTGCCGGCCGCACGCCGTCGCTGTTCAACGGCGTCGCAGCGGAACGGTCGATCAGCGCCGCGCTGAAGCCGGCCAGCCGTGCGGTGAAGGCGAATTTTCGCCGGCTTTCCAACAAGGCCTGACGGCCGGCCCGGAAAAACCGATTCCCGTTTTTCGAGGCCATACGCTAGAACCCATCAAGCACATCTGCCGATGGGGAACATCATGGCCGGACAACCGCTCAATCAGCCCGCCGAGATTCCGGCTGAACTCGATCGCTGGAACTGGGGCGCGTTCTTCCTCAACTGGATCTGGGGCATCGGCAACAGCACCTTCATCGCGCTGCTGGCGCTGATCCCGTTCGTCAATATCATCATGATCATCGTGCTTGGCGCGCGCGGCAGCCGCTGGGCTTGGCAGAACCGCGCCTGGCGCGACGCGGAACAGTTCCGCAAGACGCAACGCAACTGGGCAATCGCCGGGCTTGTCGTCTGGGTGGTCGGGATGGGCGGCGTTGCAGCCATGTTCGGCACCATTCCTTACATCCTGAAAGGCGGCGACGCCTATCACATGACCATGGATGCCATTCGCGCCGACGATCGGGTGAAGACAGCGATTGGCGAGGATCTGGCCGACAATTTCTGGGTTGGCGGCAGTGTCTTCATCAATGCAAATGGCTCGGGTGACGCCCAGTTCAGCATTCCGGTCCATGGTGCCAAGGGCAGAGGTACAGCATATTCGCATGCCGTTCGTACGGCAGGCAAATGGAGCATGCGCCTGCTTGTCGTCAGGGTGGAGGGGGCCGATGCGCCGATCGTGCTGATCAACGAAGATCATGTCCCGATCCCGAATGCAGCGATCCGAATATAAAACCCGGCTGCACAGATAAACCGGCAGAAACGCAAAAACCGCGCTCCATCGGGAACGCGGCTTTGCCAGATACGCATGGCGCTTCGCTACTCAAACAACTCGGCGAAACTTACGGGCTCCGGTACGCGAGACCTGATCCGGAGCGCCGGGCGGACGCGATATGTCCGCCTCGCATTCCGTTTTACAGAGACATCGTTACCGGGGGGTTATCGAGAGCTTAAGCAAACCTAAATTTGACGGGGTTTTTTCTCAAATTCTGCGAAAAGCCCAATTATTTTAGGAGCTTATGGATTGGCTCCGCGCAGAAAATTAATAATCCCGGAAAAATCGGCGCCGGCGTGCCCCTGGGCGTTGAACAGCGCATAGAGCTGAGCCGCCTCGGCACCAAGCGGGGTCACCGCGCCGGAACCTTGCGCTGCTTCCTGCGCCAGCTTCAGGTCCTTCAGCATGAGTGCGGCGGCAAAGCCGGGCTTGTAGTCGCGGTTGGCGGGCGAGGTCGGCACCGGGCCGGGAACCGGGCAGTAGGTGGTCAGCGACCAGCACTGGCCTGACGAGGTCGAGGCGACATCGAACAGCGCCTGGTGCGAGAGGCCAAGCTTTTCCGCCAGCACGAAGGCTTCGGCGACGCCGATCATCGAAATGCCGAGGATCATGTTGTTGCAGATCTTGGCTGCCTGTCCGGCACCGTCGCCACCGCAATGGACGATGCGCCCGGCCATCGGCTTCAGGATCGGCTCGGCGGCGGCGAAGGCATCGTCGGAGCCCCCGGCCATGAAGGTCAGCGTGCCGGCCGCCGCGCCGCCGGTGCCGCCCGAGACGGGCGCATCGATGGACAGCAGCCCGTGCTTGGCGGCGATGGCATGCGCCTTGCGGGCCGATTCGACATCGATGGTCGAGGAATCGATGAACAACCCGCCTTTTCTGGCCTTGGGCGCGATGTCCTCATAGACCGACAGCACATGCTTGCCGGCCGGCAGCATGGTGATCACCACATCGGCGTCCTTCACCGCGGCCGGCGCGTTGGCCATGATGACGACGCCATGCTCGCGCGCGACCGTGAGATTCTCCGGCATCAGGTCGAAGCCATGCACGGCATGCCCGGCCTTGACCAGGTTGGCGGCCATTGGATTGCCCATGTTGCCGAGGCCGATGAAGGCGATGGTGGTCATAGTGGTGCTCCGGGATTGGCAGTAGGCAGTAGGCAGTAGGCAGTAGGCAGTAGGCAGTAGGCAGTAGGCAGTAGGCAGTAGGCAGTAGGGCTGTCTATTCTGGCGTAAGTCTGAGAATGAGTTGGCGAAGCATTTTGCCGATGCCCTCGGTCGATGTCAGCAAGTGATCAGCTTGATCATGCGTGGAAAGGCCAATGCGTTCGGCGATCTGAAGGTGTGTCTCGAACTCCTTCAGTGAGCCTTGGGCGATCCGGAGAAATTGCTGATAAGAGCCTCTGTTGTCTCGGCCATAACCTTCGGCGATGTTTGCAGGGATAGAGGTCGCTGAACGGCGGATTTGGCTGGTCAACCCATACAATTCTTCCTTTGGCCACGCCTTGGTCAACGAATAGGTGGCGACAGCCAGATCCATCGCCTGCTGCCATACAATGAGATCCTTGTACGAATCGATCTTGCCGGTCATCTTTTGCCTACTGCCTACTGCCTACTGCCGTCCAACCAACGCCCGCGCGATGATGACGCGCATGATCTCGTTGGTGCCTTCGAGGATCTGGTGCACGCGCAGGTCCCGCACCAGCTTCTCGATGCCGTAGTCGTGCAGGTAACCATAGCCGCCGAGCAGCTGCAGCGCGTCGTTGGCGACATTGAAACCGGTATCGGTGACGAAGCGCTTGGCCATCGCCGACCATTTGCCGGCATCCGGCGCCTTGCGGTCGAGTTTCGAGGCGGCGGCATAGAGGAAGATACGCGCCGCCTGCAGCTCGGTCTCCATGTCGGCCAGCCTGAACTGCAGCGCCTGGAACTGGTTGATCTTGGAGCCGAAAGCCTTGCGCTCGGCGGTGTAGGACAGTGCCTTGTCGAGCGCCGATTGCGCGCCGCCCAGCGAACAGGCGGCGATGTTCAGCCGGCCGCCGTCGAGCCCCGCCATGGCGATGCCGAAGCCGGCGCCTTCGCCCGACAGCAGGTTTTCCGCCGGCACCTTGCAGTCCTCGAAAATGACCTGGCGGGTCGACTGCATGTGCCAACCCATCTTGTGCTCGTTGGCGCCGAAGGAGAGGCCGGGCGCGTCCTTGGGCACGACGACGGTGGAAATGCCTTTCGGCCCGTCGGCGCCAGTGCGCACCATGACGGCGTAGACATCGCTGTCGCCGGCGCCCGAGATGAACTGCTTGGTGCCGTTCAGGACATAGTCGCCGCCGCTCTTCACCGCGCGAGTCTTCAGCGCCGCTGCATCCGACCCGGAGCCCGGTTCTGTCAGGCAGTAGCTCGCCAGCCATTCCATCGACGTGAGTTTCGGCAGAAAGCGCTGGCGCTGCTCGTCATTGCCGAAACGGTCGATCATCGAGGCGACCATGTTGTGGATCGAGATGAACGACGAAAAGGCCGGATCGGCGTGCGAGAGCGCCTCGAAGATCAGCACAGCGTCGAGCCGGCCGAGCGCGGAGCCGCCGACATCGTCTCGGATATAGATGCCGCCGAGGCCGAGCGGCCCGGTCTCGCGGATCACGTCGGCGGGGAAGTGTTTCCTGCGGTCCCAATCGAGCGCATTCGGCGCGACGCGGTCGGCGGCGAAGGCCTGCGCCATCTCCTGGATGGCGCGCTGCTCCTCATTGAGTTCGAACTGGTTGGTGCTCGCATCGACCGCGGCGTCCATGGCGTGCTCCCTATGTGTTGGCCAGCTAAGTTATGTTGATATTCAGGTGATGCCGGCCGGCAAACGCTGGTTTTCTGCGCTTTCGGTGCTCACGTACTTTAAGTACGCTCCGCTCCGGTTCTCGAAAACCGCCGTTTTCGGCTCGACCTGACCTGAATCTCAACACACCTTAAGCCCGCTGGCCTGTTGTTTTTGGCTTTGCGCGCGCACCAATCTAGACCAATGATGCCGCCGCGCAACCCAACCCCGTCAACCGGCCATTTGGGGAGCGGCTGTGCACCAATGCATGTCCGGAGCGAGATGTGACGACAAAATTTGATGAACTGCTGGGACGGTTCCACGCCTATCTCGCTTCCGTGGATGACGCCCTGGTGCGCGACGCCTCGGCGCGGATCGCCTGGGACATGCCAGCCCGCGCGCTGGAGCCATATCCACTTGGGTGCCTACGCCACCTCGATCGCGCCGCCGAATTGGCGCCGCCGGATGCGAAGCCGCTGGTGCGATTGCTTGCGGAGCGTCGGAATGACCTCCGCTGGGGGCAGACCTATAGCGAGGCGGATTTCGGCAAGACGTTCATCGACAATTATGGCTGGCTGGAGGTGTTCGGCACGCGTGGCCACTTCGCCAATGAAGAGGTCGCTGCTGGCCTGCTGATCCTTGGCCCCAATATCGTCTATCCGGACCATCATCACGTTGCCGAGGAAATCTACATTCCGCTGACCGGCGGGACCGAATGGCGCATGGGTGAGGGCGGCTTTCGCCGGCGCGCGGCCGGCGAGGTCGTCCACCACGCTTCCAACGTCAACCACGCCATGCGAACGGCCGAAGAGCCATTGCTGGCGCTTTTCATCTGGCGCGGCGGGCCGCTGGCGCAGAAATCGAACATCACCGGAACCGTGGCGCAGGGCAGGGGCTGATGGCCAAGGCGATCATGCTGCAAGGCACGGGCTCGGATGTCGGCAAGACGGTGCTGGTCGCAGGCCTCTGCCGGGCAGCAAAAAAGCGCGGGCTTAAGGTGCGGCCATTCAAGCCGCAGAACATGTCGAACAATGCCGCCGTGGCCGACATTCCCGGCGACAACAATGCCGGCGGCGGCGAGATCGGCCGTGCGCAATGGCTGCAAGCGATCGCTTGCGGTGTGGCGCCATCGGTCCACATGAACCCGGTGCTGCTCAAGCCGCAGACCGATGTCGGCGCGCAGGTCATCGTGCAGGGCAAGGTGTTTGGCGAAGCGCGGGCGCGCGACTATCAGGCGCTCAAGGGCCGGCTGATGGACGCCGTGCTGGACTCATGGGACAAGGTCGGCGAGGGCGCCGACCTGGTCATCGTCGAGGGCGCCGGCTCGCCGGCCGAGATCAACCTCCGCAGCCGCGACATCGCCAATATGGGCTTTGCGACGCGCGCCGACGTGCCGGTGGTGCTGGTCGGCGATATCGATCGCGGCGGCGTCATCGCCTCGGTGGCCGGTACGCATCTGATCCTGCCGGAAGAGGACCGGCGCATGATCGTCGGCTACCTCATCAACAAGTTTCGCGGCGACGTCTCGCTGTTCGATGATGGCATAAAATCGATCGAAAGATTCACCGGCTGGCGCTGTTTTGGCGTCGTGCCGTGGCTGAAGGCGGCAGCACGCTTGCCTTCGGAGGATTCGGTGGTGCTGGAGCGGCTGGCGTCCGGCGATCCGCGCGCCCTGAAGGTGGCCGTGCCGATGCTTGGCCGCATCGCCAATTTCGACGATCTCGATCCGCTCAAGGCCGAGCCGCGGGTCGAGGTGGTGTTCGTGCCACCGGGAAAGCCGCTGCCGGCCGATGCCGGACTGGTGGTCATTCCCGGCTCCAAGTCGACGATCGGTGATCTCTTGAAATTCCGCGAGAACCGTTGGGACCGGGACCTTCTTGCCCACCGCAAGCGGGGCGGTCATGTCGTCGGCATTTGCGGCGGCTTCCAGATGCTTGGCCGCACGGTGCGCGATCCCGACGGCATCGAAGGCAGCGTCACCGAGGCCGAAGGGCTCGCCCTGCTCGACGTCGAAACGGTGATGGAACCGGAAAAGACGGTGCGCAATGTCAGCGCGCGCTCGGTACAATTCGACCTGCCACTTGAGGGTTACGAAATCCATCTCGGCCGCACCACCGGACCGGACACGATGCGACCGTCGGCAATCATCAATGGCGTCGAGGATGGCGCTGTCTCCGCCGACGGCAAGGTGATCGGCACCTATATGCATGGCCTGTTCGGCGCCGACAGCTTTCGCGGGAAATTCCTCGAAAGCCTCGGCATCAAGGGCGGCGGCAGCGACTATCGGGCCGAGGTCGAGCGGGCGCTGGACGAGGTCGCAGCCGAGCTGGAAACCCACCTCGACTGCGACGCGATTTTTGCTTTGGCGCGCTAGACCTTGCCTATGCCTTTTCGCCGGCCTTCGGCCAGTAGGTGCCGAACGACCAGACACTGCCTTCCGGATCGCGGCAAATGAACTCGCGGCTGCCATAGTCGCGGTTGGTCAATTCCTGGATGATCGTGGCGCCGGCCTTCCTGGCTTTGGCATAGGCGGCATCGGCATCGTCGACGGCAATGTAGATCGACTTGCCGCCGCCCGAGCCGGGCTCGCCGACCATCTTGCCGTAGTCGTCGTCGCGCACCGTGCCCAGCATGATCATGGAAGAGCCGAAAACCAGTTCGGCATGGTGCACAACATCGCCTTCGCCATAGCGGGCTCGGACGCTGAAGCCGAAGGCATCGCACAGCCAGTCAATCATTTTTGCCGCGTTCTTGTAGCGCAAAGCGGGGTAGAGGCGGGGCGCTTCCGTGGTGGTGGGCATGGGAACTCCTTCATCCGGGTTGGTCGATATCCCAATTTGGTCGAAGGCCGTTCCACCGTCTTGAAGAAATGTTACCTGACCGAAAGTGCGGTCGGCGTCTCGCCGGCAAGGTCGCGGAACTCGCGCACCAGATGCGCCTGGTCGGCATAGCCGCAATCGGCGGCGATATCCGCCCAGTCGGCTGCCTGCTGCCTCGACAGGCCAAGCGCCCGGTTGAAGCGCACGATGCGCGACAGCGTCTTGGGACCGATACCGATCGCATCGGAAAAGCCGCTGGCGAGATGTTTGCGGCTCCAGCCCAGTCTTTCGGCAAGCGATGAGATGCGGGTCCGGCCACCAGACGTGATGATGCGGTCATAGGCCCAGGCGATTTCGAGCAGCGTTTCGGCGGCATTCTCGATACGGGCGGCGACGAAGGCTTCGGCAAGATCGAAACGCACCGTCCAGTCCGGCGCGTTGCCAAGCCGTTCACGCAGTGCCATGCCTTCTGCGCCAAGCACGTCATCGAGGACGACCATGCTGTCGGTCAGTTCGCTCATCGGCTGGCGGAAGAACCGGCGTGCGCCGAGCGGCGTGAAGTTGACCTGGACGCAGCAGGCGCCACCGAAGGACTCAATCACCACCGGCCCGGCATAAAGGCCGGCAGCGAAACTGGCGAAGCGGTCATTGTCGCCCGGCGCCTTGCCGAGCCCGATGGCGAAGGGTTCGGCAAAGCTGATCACTAGCGGCACGGTCAGCGATGCATATTCGACATTGTGGAAATGGCCCGGCGCCGTTTCGCGATAGCCGCAAATGTCGGTGACGATGCCTTCAAGTGGAGCATTGGGAAGACGCCGGCGCATCTCGAACCGCCCGGCGATGGAGTGGTCCTGTTCCTTCCGGCGTTGCATCTCAACTGGCATTTGCCATCCTTCCGCGGAGAGAAATCTAGCAGACCCCAGACCAGAATCAAAAGCGCCCGGCTTTTGGCCGGGCGCTCCTGGTCCCCACTTCAAGGGAAACGTGTCAGGCGCCGCGCATCAAGCAGCCGCCGGCAAGCACGATGAAGGCAATAAGAACGATCCACACCGATGCGAGTGGAATGAACGCAAGAACGCCAAGCGCGGCGAGAACGCCGATGATGGCGATAACAACGGAAATGATAAAAACGATCTGAGTGGGTGCGCTAAGATTCATGTCTGGTTCCCTCCAACATGATTCGAACAGCGGCATTCTATCAGGGCGCGTGATCACACACCAATCATGACGCGCAGCGGGTTCGCCGGGTCGGCCAAGAGCTTCACGGCCAGCGCCAGGCAGACGATTACCAGCAATGGCTTGATCAGTCTTGCACCGATGCGCATGGCCAGGCTGGCGCCGACGCGGGCGCCGAGGAACTGGGCAACGCCCATCATCAGGCCGATCTTCCAGTAGACGACGCCGACGGCGGCGAAGACGATGAAGCCGCCGATGTTGGAGGCGAAATTGAGCAGCTTGGTATGCGCCGTCGCCTTGAGCACGCCGTAACCGGCAAGTGCGACGAAGGCCAGCATGTAGAAGGAGCCGGCGCCGGGTCCAAACAAGCCATCATAAAAGCCGATGGCGGGCACCAGGGTCACTCCGAACAGGAATGGCGACAGGCGTTCGGCCCGGTCAACATCGTTCATGTTGGGCTTGAGCGCGAAGTAGAGCGCGATGGCGATCAACACCAGGGGCAGGAGGGCGCGCAAGAGATCGCCTGGAACGATCGTTGCCAGCAACGCACCGACGGCACTTCCGGCAAGCGCGAGCAGCGCCGACGGCAATTGCCGTCGCAGGTCGACATGGCCCTTTGAGGCATAGTGGATGGTCGCCGACCCGGAGCCGAACATGCCTTGCAGCTTGTTGGTTCCAAGCGCTTCGACCGGCGAGAACCCGGCAAGCAGCAGCGCCGGGATGGTGATCAAGCCGCCGCCGCCGGCGATCGAGTCGACAAAGCCCGCGGCAAAGCCCGCGAACGCCAGCATGGCGACGGTCTGGGTGGTGAGATCGATCATCTGATGTATGGAAATGTCCGGTGGGCTGAGATATCGGGCGTTCGACCACGACCGCCCTGTTTGCGCAAGGCCGATTCCGCGCTACCTATTCCAACCGCGTCGCATCTGAATCGGAAAGAGGCTCCTGATGGCATTCGCATTGCTGGACCAGATACGCTCGATCTTCGACGGCGACCCGGGCGTGCGCAAGGTGGCGGACGATCCGGTCTTGTCGGCGGAACTTCTGATGCTCTTCCGTATGATCCTGGCCGACGGGTCGGTCAGCGAGAGCGAGATGGTTGCCTTCCGGCGCATCTGCAAGGAAGCCTTCGGCATTGCCGAAACCAGCATCGACAGCGTCATCGAATATCTCAACGAGTTCGGCTACGAAACCAACGGCTCGCAGGCGATTGCGCTGTTCCGCGACCTCGACATTGAGCGGCGCCGGCAACTGGCCCGCCATATGGCGGAGATCGCCAAGGCGGATTCGCAACTGGCCGAGAGCGAGGTGCGGCTGCTTCGCCGCACGCTCGACCTGCTCGACATCAGTCCGGTCGACGTGGTCAAACCGGGAGGCTGAGGCGCTGCATGGCAGAACCAATCGCCGGCGCTGAGGGATCGTTTGTGTGAGCTTTGCCGATAGCTATCTGGGACAATTGCGGGCGCTGATCGGTGATCGCCTGGTGCTGATGCCGGGCGCTCGCATCGTCATTGAACGCGCCGACGGCTGCATCCTGTTGCAGAAACGAACCGATTTTGGCTTGTGGGGCCTGCCAGGCGGCAATGCCGAGGAAGGCGAGGGCCTGGAGACCGTGGTGATCCGAGAGGTACTCGAGGAAACCGGGTTGATCGTCAGCGATGTCGAGCCGTTCGGGTTCGGCTGTGACCCGCACTATGAAACCTTCCAGTTTCCGAATGGCGATCGCGCCCAGTTTTTCGCGCTGATGTTCTACACGCGCTCCTTTGAAGGCGAACCGGCCGTCACCGATGACGAGAGCAGTGCCGTCGGCTGGTTCACGCCCGACGGCTTGCCCGAAATGCTGCCCAACATGGCGCGCAGCATCGACGCCTATCTCCGGTTCAAGACCACCGGAAAATTCCAGATGATCTAAGAGACTGTTTGGAAATTCTACTCCGGTGGCCATCTAGCGGCGTTTTCTGCGCTTCCGGTGCTCACGGACCCAAATGTCCGCTGCGCTCGTCGCTCCGCGACCCCGAAACAACCACCATATGGCTCGCCAGAGCGAATTTCGAAACAGTCTCTGAGACGCTCTAACCTTGTTCCTGCATCCGCCGGGTGATTGCCCGGTGCAGGTCCGGGGCAGCCGTGACCAGCGCCTTGGCCGCCTCGGATTGCGGGTGATCCAGCACCTCGTTCGTCTTGCCGCGCTCGACGATCTTGCCGTCATGCATGACCAGCACTTCGTCCGTGATGGCGCGGGCGACGGTTAGGTCGTGGGTGATGAAGAGATAGGCGATGCCGAGTTTTTGGTTGAGCTCGGCAAACAGGTCGAGGATCTGCGCGCGGATCGAGACGTCGAGCGCCGAGACCGGCTCGTCGGCGACGACCAGCTTGGGGCGGGTGATGATGGCGCGGGCGATCGACAGGCGCTGGCGCTGGCCACCGGAAAACTCATGCGGATATTTGTCCATGTCGCGCTGGTCGAGGCCGACTTCGTGCAGCGCATGCGCAACCATCTCGCGGCGCTCGGCGCGCGTCGGCTTCTTGTCCAGCACATGCAGGGGTTCGGCGACCAGTTTTTCGACCTTCTGGCGCGGGTCGAAGGAGCCGTAAGGATCCTGGAAGACGACCTGCATGTCACGTCGGGCAGGCTTCAGTTCCGCTTCGCTCTTGCCGGTGATGGTCTCGCCGCGAAACCGGATCGTGCCCGAGCTCGGTCGGTCCAACGCCAGGATCATGCGGGCGAGCGTTGACTTGCCGCAGCCGGAGCGGCCAACCAACGCCACTGACTGGCCCGGCGCCATCGACAGGGACACGTCATCGACGGCGCGGATCGCTGGCGCGCGCTTGAACAGCGAAGTGCGCCGGCCGTGATAGTCGCGGGTCACGCCCTCGACCTGGAGCAGGGGTTGGCCCGATCCAACGCCATGCGGCCTGGTGCGCGCCGGCACATGCATCGAGGCCTGCGCCAGCTGGCGCGTGTAGGGGTGGAGCTGTTCGGACAGCGTGCGCGCCGTGTCTCCGGCTTCCATCACCTCGCCACGGCGCAGGATGGTGATGCGGTCGGCCATCTCGGTCACCACCGCGAGGTCGTGCGAGATCAGGAGCAGGCCCATGCGGCTCTCCGCGACGAGGTCGCGCAACAGGTCAAGGATCTGCGCCTGCAGCACCACGTCGAGCGCCGTCGTCGGCTCGTCGGCAATCAGCAGCTTCGGCTTCAACGCACAGGCGATGGCGATGACGACGCGCTGACGCTGGCCGCCGGACAGTTCGTGTGGATAGCGCGACAGTGGGAATTTTGCCGAGGGCAGGCCGACGCGGTCGAGCATTTTTCGCGCCCGCTCCTCGGCCTCGGCGCGGCTTGCCCTGGTGTGCCAGCGTATGCCTTCGGCGACCTGTTCGCCGATGGTCTTGACCGGATTGAGCGCCGTCATCGGCTCCTGGAACACCATGCCGATGTCGTCGCCGCGCAGCGCGCACATCTGGTCCTCGGTTGCCGCGAGGATGTCGATGCCGTCGAACGAGACGCGCCCGGTGGCGCGCGCGGCATGAGGCAGAAGCTGCATCACCGTCAGCGCGGTCATCGACTTGCCCGAACCGGACTCACCGACCAGCCCCATCACCTCTCCTGGCGCAACGGATAGCTCCATGCCTGTGAGGATCTGCGTGTCGCCGATGGTCAGCGACAGGTTCTCGATGTCGAGCAGGCTCATCGCTGCCGCCGTGATTTCGGATCGAGGATGTCGGCGATGCCATCGCCCAGGAGGTTGAGCCCAAGCACAGTGACGACGATCGCCATGCCGGGAAAGATCGCCATCCATGGCGCCACCACCATGCGGGTCTGCGCGTCGAACAGCATGCGGCCCCAGCTCGGCATTGGCGGCTGCGCGCCCAGACCCAGATAGGAAAGCCCGGCTTCGGCCAGGATGCCCAGCGCGAACTGGATGGTGCCTTGCACCAGGAGCAGCGTGGCAATGTTGGGCAGCACATGTTCGATGCTGATCTGCGTGCTGCTCTTGCCGGCGGCGCGCGCGGCAAGAATGAACTCGCGCGGCCAGATCGCCAGCGCGCCGGCGCGGGCGACGCGCGCAAACACCGGAATGTTGAAGATGCCGATGGCGATGATGGCATTGACGGCGCCCGGCCCGAAGATGGCGGTGATCATGATGGCCGACAGCAGAGCAGGGAAGGCGAAGACGAGGTCGTTCAGCCGCATCAGCGCCTCGTCAACGAGGCCGCCGCGGGCCGCGGCAAAGGCGCCGAGCGGCACGCCGATCCCCATGCCGATGCCGACCGCGACCAGCGCCACGGCAATCGAATTGCGGGCGCCGACCATGACCATCGACAGGATGTCGCGGCCGAAATGATCGGTGCCGAACCAATGCGCCAGCGAGGGGGCTTGCGTCTTGTCGGCGATCACCAGTTTCGTGACGTCGTAGGGTGTCCAGGCGTAGGAGACGATCGCCATCGCCAGGATCAGCAAGGTGATGAAGAAGCCGGCAACGAAAGCGGTATTCCTGAACGCCTTGGCCAGGATGCTGCCGAACTTCTCCTCGGGGATGTCGATGTGCAGCGTCATTGCCGGCTCCTAAGGCGCGGATCGACGACCGCATAGGAGAGATCGACGAGGAGGTTGACGGCTATGACGGCGGCGACCAGCAGCATGACGACGCTTTCGACGACGATCAGGTCGCGCTGGGTGATCGCCTGGAACACCAGCCGGCCTAGGCCGGGCAGATAAAAGACATTCTCGATGATGATGGTGCCGGCAAGCAGGAAGGCGAACTGCAGGCCAAGAATGGTCAGCACCGGAATCATGGCGTTGCGCAGCGCGTGCCGCCACAACACGGCGCGGTAGGGCAGGCCCTTGGCGCGGGCGGTGCGGATATAGTCCTCGTTCAGCACCTCGATCAGCGCCGAGCGGGTGACGCGCGCCAGGATCGCGGCCTGCGGCAAGGCAAGCGCCACTGCCGGCAGCAGCAGCGATTTCAGCGCCGGCCAGACGCCGGCGCTCCAGCCGGGAAAGCCGCCGGCGGGAACCAGCCGCAGCCAGACGGCGAAGACATAGATCAGCATCAGCGCGAACCAGAAATTGGGGACAGCGACGCCAAGCTGAGCGGCGCCCATCGCCACCGTGTCGCCGGCCCGTCCGCGACGGCTGGCGGAATACAGGCCGACCGGAATGGCGATGACGGTGGAGAGTGCCAGCGCAATCAGCGCCAGCGGCAGGGAGACGGCCAGCCGCTCGCGCACCAGATCGATGACCGGCACCGAATAGGTGTAGGAGCGGCCGAAATCGAGGCTGAGCAGGCCGCCGGTCCAATGCAGATAGCGCCAAGGCAGCGGCGCGTTGAGGCCCAACTGGTTGCGCAGCAGCTCGACCTGGTCGGCGCTGGCGTTCATGCCCAGCATCAGCCGGGCCGGATCACCGGGCAGGATCTCCAGCACGGCGAACACCACCATGGATGCCAGCACCAGTGTGGCGACGGCGATGGCAAGGCGCTTGAGGAGATAGGCGGTCATGGAAGGTGAACTGAAGAGATCGAGCGCCCACACTGTCGCTGGGGCGCGAAGGAGCGCAAGCGTCGCCTTTTGGCCAACAGCCTCACTCGCTCCACTTCACCTTGGTCAGGTCGTTGGCCTGGATCGGCGCGTTTTCCCATAACCCTTGCAGCTTGGCATCCCAGACGCCGACCTTGGGCAGTTCGAAGAGGAAGCCGACCACGGCATCATCGGCCAGGATCTTCTGTGCCTGTCCCAGCAATTCCTTGCGCTTGGCCTCGTCGGAGGTGAGGTTCAGATCGGCAATCACCTTGTCGAAGGCCGGATTGTCGTAGTTGAAGTAATAATCCTTGCGCGAATAGATATCGATGTCGTTGGGCTCGGTGTGCGAGACGATGGTCAGGTCGTAATCCTTCTTGGTGAACACCTGATCCAGCCACTGCGCCCATTCGACCGGGATGATCTCGAGATCGATGCCGACGTCGCGAAGTTCCGAGGCGATGATCTCGCCGCCGAGCCGCGCGTAAGAGGGCGGCGGCAATTTCAGCGTCGCCTTGAAGCCGTTCTCCAGTCCCGCTTCCTTCAGCAGTTCCTTGGCCTTGGCGACATCATGCGGATAGCGGCCGGTGAGGTCGAGATAGTCCTTGTTGGCCGGTGACATGTGCGAGCCGATCGGCACTCCGAGGCCGGCCGAGGCGCCGTCGATGATCGCCTTGCGGTCGAGCGCATAGGAGATCGCCTGCCTCACCTGCAGCTTGTCGAAAGGCGGCTTCTTGTTGTTGATCGACAGGATGGTTTCGCCCTCGGTTGCGCCGATCACCACCTTGAAGCGCGGGTCGTCCTTGACCTGCGCGACGCTGTCGGCATCGAAGAACGGGAAAGCCTGGATGTCGCCCGAGAGCAGCGCGGGCACATAGGCGGCGGCATCCGGCACGATGCGGAACTCGGCCTTGTCGAGCGACGCCGGCGTGCCCCAGTAATTGTCCGATTTGACCAGCGTGATCGACGATCCCTTGGCCCAGCTCTGGAATTTGAACGGGCCGGTGCCGATCGGCTTCTCCTTGTTGGTGTCGGCCGATTCAGGCGCCACGATCACTGCGTCGCCCCAGCCCATATTGTAGAGGAAGGAGCCTTGAGGGTTCTTCAACGTCACCTTGACCGTTGCCGGGTCGACCACGTCGACCGTTTCGATGGCGGCGAACAGGCCTTTCTGCGCATTGACCGAGTTGTCGGCGCGGGCGCGGTCCAGCGAGAATTTCACGTCGCTGGCGTCGAAATCGGTGCCGTCGTGGAATTTGACGCTGGTGTGCAGCTTGAAGGTGTAGACCTTGCCGTCATCGGAAATGGTCCAGCTTTCTGCCAGATCCGGCAGCACCTCGCCATTCGGCCCGATGCGGGTCAGGCCCTCGAACACATTGGCGTAGAGAACCTCATCGATGGCCGCGGCAGCACCGGCGGTCGGATCAAGATGCGGCGGTTCGAGCGGAATGCCGATGACCAGGTCGGTTCGCGCGGCAAACGCCGAGGTGCCAGTGGCCAGCGACAGCATCGCAGCCGCCAGAATGGTTTTCCACAATCTCATCGTGCAACTCCCCATGCGTTTCAGACACGTGCTCAAACCGGGGCGATAGAAGCGTGATTTTGCCACGGAGTAAATTGCGTTTCGTTCTGCCCGGCGGGATGGCCGGGAATGTTTTTGCCGTGGCAGCCCTGTCTGCAGGTCGAAGCTTGTTGCGATGCAAAGCTATCCCGCTTCTGTGCCGCGCAGCAGCACATTGAGCCCGATCGCCATCACCTTGGCAGCCTCCACCATGTCCGATATCCCGACCCATTCGTCCGGCCGGTGGGCGAGGTCGAGAATGCCGGGGCCATAGGCGATGCAATCATAGGTATGGCCGATGCGGGCAATGTGCTTCTGGTCGTAGGTGCCGGGCGAAATGACATAGTCCGGTTCGCGGTCGAAGATCGCCATGATGCCTTGCGCCACCGCCTTGACCACGGGCGCGTCGCGATCGGTCATCAGCGGCAGCACTTCCATCAGGTCGCGGATATCATAGTCGAATTTTTTCCGCTCGCGCTTCAACCGGTCGAGAATGCCGGTCACTTCACCTTTGACCGTGTCGAGGTCCTCCTCGAGCAGGAAGCGGCGGTCGATGGTCAGCCGGCAGGAATCGGGCACGTTGGGCGAAGGCAGGCCGGGTCGGAAATCCTCGGTCTGGCCACCGTGGATGGAGTTGATGTTCATGGTCGAGCGCTTGGCGCCTTCGGGCACGACCGGCATGCGCGTCATCTTGCGCTCGAGCGCGGGGAACAGTTCATCCTCGAAGGCCTGCAGTACGGCGCCCATATGGCGTACCGCATTGTCGCCGAGAAACGGCATCGAGCCATGCGCGATCTCGCCCTTGGTTTCGATCTCCGCCCACCAGACGCCGCGATGACCAAGGCAGATGCGGTCCTTGTTCAGCGGCTCGGGAATAATGACGTGGTCGACCCTGGGTTTCGAGAAATAGCCGAGCCTGGCCAGATGGGCGACGCCGCCGAAGCCGCCGGACTCCTCATCGACGGTGCCCGATATTTCGATGGCGCCGGGAAAGTCGGGAAACACCTCCAAGAAGGCTTCGGCGGCAATGACCGAGGCGGCCAGGCCGCCCTTCATGTCGCAGGCACCACGGCCGTAGACCTTGCCGTCCCGGACGACGCCGGCAAAGGGATCGACGGTCCAGCCTTCGCCCGCTTCGACAACGTCGATATGCGAGTTGAAGTGGACGCAGGCGCCAGGCGAGCGTCCGTCGAAACGGGCAACGACATTGACACGCGGGTAGCGATCGGTGTCGCCGGGCGTGCCTTCGGCGCGGATGAATTCGGTCTCGAAGCCGCTCTTCTTCAGCCGCGCACTGAGATATTCGGCGCATGGCCGGTAGGCCTCGCCCGGTGGGTTGATGGTCGGAAAACGGATCAGGTCGGCGGTCAGCGCGACGACATCGTCGCGCCGGTCATCGATTGCCTTGAGGAGTCGCTCGTTCATGCGACGAGTTGAGCAGCGATATCTGCGATTTTGCAAGCCCGCTGGTGATCAGGCCCGTGCGGCGTGTCGTTGCGGCAACTATCGCGCGAAATCGTTCAAATTCGCTGCTTTGGATTGGCGAATTGGTCAAGGAGTGTGTGCTATCCGTTCACCTGCCATT
The DNA here is from genome assembly GCF_003253745.1 of Mesorhizobium kowhaii. Classification (GTDB taxonomy): domain Bacteria; phylum Pseudomonadota; class Alphaproteobacteria; order Rhizobiales; family Rhizobiaceae; genus Mesorhizobium; species Mesorhizobium kowhaii. The sequence goes on along the minus strand of NZ_MZXV01000062.1, from coordinate 225,863 downwards.
AAAAAGATGAAAAATAACGTGATGGCAGGCAAGTAAGGGGCAATCAAAGGGGTTTGATCGCATGAAAAAGACAGTTCTCATGGCAGCCGTGTTTGTCGCGATGCTGTTCGGTGCCGCGGGGCAGGGTTGGGCAGCCAGCCTCGTTGCAAGCATAGACGTGTCGTCGCAGACGATGACGGTCAGATATGGCTTTTCGGTTTATCGATGGAGCGTGTCCACCGCGCGACCCGGCTATTTCACGCCGCGCGGCACCTATCGGCCGCAACGCACGGCCCGGATGTGGTATTCGCGCAAATACCATATGTCGCCAATGCCTTATTCCGTGTTCTTCCGTGGTGGCTATGCCATCCACGGAACCGGCGCCGTCAGGCAGCTCGGCAGGCCGGCATCGCATGGCTGCGTGCGGCTGCACACGGCCAACGCCGCAGCCTTCTATTCGATGGTGCGGGAAGTGGGTTTCGGCAACACGCGGATTGTCGTGACGAACTAGTGCCGTCGGGCATCGTCCGGATCGCGGCGCAGTTTTGTCTTATGTTAGCCGGTTCAACGTCGGTGGATCGCTGAACCGGTCTAACTTGTTGCTTTTATGCACACTTTTCCTGAATTGCCATGGCCGTCGAGGCCAGTGGCAATTCGGGACGCGTACATTCCTGGCATAGTCACTGCCGGCTACTGGGGCCTCTTTCTAAAGCGGCGCCAATTTTCATTACCATGTAGAAAGCATTGGTATGAGACTTTCCGCCGGTAGCGGCGGCACCTGGGCGACCAGTTTTCTATATTAGATGTCTCTTACTTTTTGCAGGCCAGGAAATCGGTAACCAGAAGTCTTGCCGCTGCGTACCGATTGTCGGAATTGACGGATGCTCTCCCAGCTAAAAATGGACGATCGTGTTTCCAGTCGGCCCGCCGGGGTGGTTATTCTTGGTGGGGCGCACGGGACTCTGGCGCTGGCCAGGAGCCTTGGCGCGCAGAAAGTGCCGGTCTGGCTGATAAGCGCCGACACGCCTTTTCCCCGCTTTTCGCGTTACGCTCATCGGCAGATGACATGGCCAGGCCCCGAGGATGACGGCGCCGTTGCCTTCCTGCTCAAGCTGGCTGAGACCCAGGGATTGGACGGCTTTCTCCTGATTCCCGGCGGCGACCCTGAAGTTCGCTTTGTGTCGCAAGCCATCGAGCAACTGTCCGATGTATTCGACGTTGTGCTGCCACCGTGGCAGCAGCTGAAATGGGTTTGTGAGAAGCCGCTTCTGTATCGCCGTGCCCGCGAACTGGCACTCGCCATTCCGCTGACCTTCGAGTTTACTTCGCTGGAGCAGGCAAGGGCCGCCGAGCTTCGCTTTCCCGTCATCCTGAAGCCGAACATGGGCGGCCGCAGCCGTTTCGCTCGCGCAAAAGCCATTCTTACCAACGACCAGGCGTCGTTCTTGACAGCCTATAAATGGGCCGCCGAAGAGATCGGTTTCGAGAATGTCGTCGTTCAGGAAATGATACCGGGGGGAGGCGAAAGCCAGTTTTCCTACGCGGCGCTGTGGAACCGGGGCGCGCCGGTAGCCGAGTTTACCGCCCGTCGCAGCCGGCAATATCCGGTCGATTTCGGCTATACCAGCACGTTCGTGGAGGTCGTCGACGAACCGCAACTGATCGACGCCGCGCGCCGGCTTCTTGGATCGATCGCACACCACGGACTGGTGGAGGTCGAATTCAAGCGCGACCGCCGCGATGGCTCGTTGAAGATACTCGATGTCAATCCGCGGCCCTGGACATGGTTTGGGCTTGCCGCTGCCGCGGGCGTCGATCTCGGCGCCATGCTTTGGGCAATCAAGTCGGGCCACGAGGTCGGCGCGGTCTCGGCGCGGCCGAATACGTCCTGGATGTATCTGGTTCGGGACATGGTGGCCGTCAGCAAGTTGATCTCAAGTGGCCGGCTGACAAAGCGGGCCTATTTGCGCTCATTTGGCTCGGTACGGGCATGGGCAACATTCACGGCAAGCGACCCGATGCCGGGCCTGATCGACATACCATTGACTGTGTGGAGAGTGCTGACGAGGCGGATACTTCGTACGCGGTGAAATCAGTGCCTGGCAATGCCGGATAAGCTGCCGGTCAGGTAGAAGAATGCTGACTATTTCCGCAATCTTAACTCAAGGACGTTTAGGACGGCGACGTGACTGAGTGAGTTTCCGGTCGAGATCCGGCTTGCAGAGATCCACGAGAACCATGACATGACCGCTCCCATGCCCAGACCGATTGCGAGGTGGCTGTGATCGGTGCCGGACCGTTCGGGCTGGCCGTTGCTTCCGCCCTCAAGGCGGCGGGCATTGAAACGCTTGCCCTTGGCGGCGCGATGTCCTTCTGGCGCGACCACATGCCAAGAGGCATGAGACTGCGCTCACCCTGGCATGCGACCTATATCGGCCACACCAAAGGTGCGCTCTCGCTCGATTCCTACGCAGCGTTCCTTGGAATCTCGCCGCGCGAACCGCTGCTGCTCGAAAATTTCGTCGACTATGGACTGTGGATACAGGCCCAGACGGTTGCCGATCTGGATACGCGCTGGGTTAGCCGCGTCGAGACGGCGAAGGGAGGGTTTCGCCTCGCTCTTGCCGATGGCGATGCCGTCCATGCGCGGCGTGTCGTCGTTGCCACCGGGCTGATGAACCAGCAGATGATCCCCGCCGTCTTCAATGGATTGCCCGCCGAACTGGTCAGCCATGCCAGCGAACATGCCGGCTACGAGGCCTTCCGCGGCAAGCGGGTCGCCGTCATCGGGCGCGGGCAGAGTGCCTGCGAATCCGCGGTACTGCTCAAGCGAAGCGGGGCGGATGTCGAACTTGTCTGCCGTGGCGACATCCATTGGCTTGGGTATCGAACGCTGTCGGGAAACAAAAGCTGGAGTTTGCGCGACTTCGCTTCGGAGCGCCTTGCGTCCCCCTCCAGGGTCGGCCCCTTCCCACTGTCCTGGCTGGTTGAAGCTCCAGGCTTCGTGCACCGGTTTCCGGAGGCAGCCAGAGACGGGCTCAACCTGCGCAGTCTTGGGGCAGGCGCGTCAGGCTGGCTGAAGCCGGACTTCGACGGAATAAAAGTCAATGCCGGCAGCAGGATTGTTGGCGCGGCCGCCAAAGGCCACGCCATCGAACTGCGGTTCGAGAAGGATGCCGCCACCTTCGATCACGTCCTGCTGGGCACGGGCTACCAGATCGATGTTGCCAGGCTCGGGCTGTTCGCGCCCGATGTGCTTGCCGCGATTGCGCGCCGGGAAGGCGCTCCGGTGCTCTCCGCGGGATTCGAGTCGAGCATTCCTGGCCTGCATTTCGTTGGCGCGAGCGCCGTCGGCAGTTTTGGCCCCCTGATGCGTTTCACCGCCGGCACGCCATACGCCGCGCGCAACGTCACCCGTTTCGTCAAGGCCAGAGGCAAGGGCTACGCCGCGGCGCGAAACTGAAAGACCGCGTAGTCGATGGTTCGGATCGCGTCGAGGAAACCGGGCATCGGCGGTACAGAAAGTTCCACGAAAATGCCGGCTTCGCGGATTGCGGGCCTTGCCCAATCGATGGCGCGGTGGCTTGAGCTTCCGTAGACGATGAAACAGTTCCGCGGGCGCCGTTCGAGCGACGACACGAGATTTTTCAGCACGATGTCGAAAACGTCCTTCGAAAAAGGATTGTAGAAATAAACCACCAGGGGCGCATCGGGAAATTCGTAAGCTGCTGCATCCGCCTCGACGACACTGAGTGCCCGGCATTTCTGCGACGGATCCCTGAAGCGCTTTATGTTGCTTCTGGCGATTTCGACCAGCTCGCGTGCGAACTCTACCCCGATGATTTCTGCAAACGGATATCGCGACGCCAGCAATAGCGTTCGCGATTTTCCAGAGCCGATATCGATGAATGTATGGCCCTGGAGATCTTGGGGCAGCGACTTCATGATGAAATCAAAGGTTCTTGGCGAGGTGCATACGGCTTCGTTGCCCTTGTTGCGATGCGGGCCAACGACATCCAGCGCGGCGAGCTGGATTGAGCCAGCCGTATCGACATCGTGCCGGCGATCCCATTTTCGCGCGAGGCGGTCGGCGACGATATAACGGACGTTTCGCAAGACAAAGCCAACGCTTGCGCCAATCCCATGCCGACGAACGAGCCTGATCGGCTCCAGCAAGCCCCGCTGGCGGATATAGGACCAGGCCCTGCCAAAACGGCCGAACGAACGGTCTTCGAGGCTATCCCGGTCCAGGCGACGCGTTTCGAGACTAACCATGCAACGGGTCCAGCCGATGAATATCTCTGAGATATTTGCACCCCGGCCGTTTAAGATTCCCTGACCAACAAAGCTACGAATGTCAGGACCGGTAAGCCAATCAACGGGCTCAGGCACCAGCGACTGGCGCTTTTGCCTGCGTGGGCCGCTTTCCCCGCCGGCCGCCGCCGATCTCCCACCTTTTATGGAACCACATCCACTGGCCGGGATCTTCGCGTACCCACCGCTCGACTACGTCGTTGAGAAGCTGTGTGGTGGCGTGGACATCAACGATGCCGTCAGCGGTGCGCGGCAAGATCAGCCTGTCCTCGATCTCGAGCCGGAAGCGGTTGCCCGGAAGCCTGACGCAGCGCGCCGGATAGACGTCGCAGTCGTAGTGACGGGCAAGGGTGCCCAGGACGCGATTGCTCTGGCAGGGACGGCCGAAGAATGTCGTCTCCAGGCCGTTGGAGAATTTCTGGTCGACCAAGACGCCGATGTTGCCGCCGTTCTCCAGGACGCCGGCCAACGCGAACGAGGCACCGGCCATCGATGGCAGCAATGAGCCCATGGTCGAGCGGCGCGTCGAGAGGATGTAGTCGGCGAGATAGGGATTGTTGGGCGGGCGAAACAGCGCCGTGATGTTCATGCCGAAGGTCGCGGCGGCCACCGGCAACAATTCGAAATTGCCGAGATGGCCGGTGAAGACGATATGCGGCTGCTTTTCGGCGGCGATCTCGACGAAGTGTTCTATCCCCTTGACCTCGACCCGTCCCGGGCTGGTGGCGGCGGGGTCGTAGTCGAACAGGGCGTCGAGAAAGATGTATTCGGCGGCGAGGCGGGCCATGTTGCCCCACATGTCCGATGCGATGGCCTGGATCTCGGCTTCGCTCTTTCCCGGATAGGCCTTGCGCAAATTGTCGACGGCGACCTGATGGCGCCCCACCCGGGGGCCGACACGGCGTGCGACGCGGTCAGCGAAATTCAGCGCGCTGTCGGCCGGCAGCAAGCGCAGGACCGAGATGATCAGCATCGCCGCACGTGCAACCAGCCAGTAGTTCAACTGGCGCAGCTGCCTGCCATAGCGAAATTTGAGATCCCGGCGAAACTTCTTGAACACTGAGGTCAAGGCTCTATGTGACGCGCAGGATGATCTTGCCGAACACGTCGCGGCCTTCCATGCGCTTCAGCGCGGCATCGATATCGCCGAAGCCGACTTCGGTGTCGATGACCGGTGCGACCTGTCCCGCCGCCATTTTCTGCATGGCGTTGGCCATGTTCTCCATGCGGCAGCCGAAGGAACCGAGCAGTTTCAATTGCTGCTGGAACAGCTGCATCAAATTGATCTGCGTCGACACGCCCGAGGTCGAGCCGCAGGTCACCAGGCGACCGCCGCGCTTCAGGCACAGCATCGAGGCGGCAAAGGTGTCGGCGCCGACATGTTCGAAGACGACATCGACGCCCTTCTTCTTGGTCAGCTTGCGCACGACGCCTTCGAAGCGGTCGTCGCGATAGTTGATGACATGGTCGGCGCCGAGCGCTTTGGCCTTGTCGATCTTGTCGTTCGAGCCGACCGTGGTGATGATCGTGCAGCCCATCCGCTTCGCCAGCTGGATGGCCGCCGAGCCGATGCCGGAGCCGCCGGCATGGACAAGGATGGTCTCGCCGGGCTGCAGCCTGGCGTTGTCGAACAGCATGTGCTCGACGGTGCCGAAGGTGACTGGCGCCACCGCAGCGCCGATATCGGTCACGCCGGGCGGGGCGGGGACCAGCAGGCGCGCCGGCAGGTTGATCTTCTCCTGCGCGAAGCCGTCGAGATGGAAGCCGTGAACGCCCGAAACATGTTCGCAGAGATTGTCGCGGCCTTCGCGGCAGGCACGGCAAAGGCCGCAGGTGCGCGCGCCGTAGATCGACACCAACTGTCCGGGCAAGAGACTGGAAACGCCGGGACCGACCGCCTCGACCTCGCCGGAGGCTTCCGCGCCGACGACCAGCGGCAGCTTGCGCTTGGCGAAGGCCATGCCGCGCCAGCCCCAGACGTCGATGTGGTTCAGCGCCACCGCCTTGATGCGCAGTGTGACTTCGCCGAGTGCCGGCGGCGGAGGAGGCGGCAGGTCCACCGTCTCAAGACGGCGGTCCTCGATAAGTTGCAGTGCGCGCATGGAGCCTGTCGGTTCTGATTGGCGGAAAAAGGTCGCTTAGACCGGTTCCCGCGCCATGACAAGGCAAGTGTTCTGGCCGCCGAAGCCGAAGGAGTTCGACAGAACGCTGCGGACCTCGGCGTTGCGCTTCTTGTTCGGCACCACGTCGAGCACGATCGCCGGGTCGGGATTGTCGTAGTTGATGGTCGGCGGAATGACGCTTTCGCGCATCGTCATCAGCGAGAACGCCGCCTCGACAGCACCGGCCGCCGACAGTGTGTGGCCGATCATCGACTTGTTCGACGAGACCGGCATCGAGCCGATCCGCTCACCGAACACCGTCGACAGCGACAGGTGCTCCATCTTGTCGTTTTCCGGCGTCGAGGTGCCATGGGCATTGACGTAGTCGATCTCGTCTTTGCCCAGGCCGGCGTCGGCAAGGGCGGCACGAACCGCCGCGATCGCCGGCGAACCGTCCGGCTTGGAGCGGGTGCGGTGGAAGTCGTCGGCCTTTTCGCCACAGCCGCGCAGAATGCCGAGGACGGTGGCTCCACGGGCAAGTGCTGCTTCCAGCGATTCCAGCACGAGCGCGCCGGAGCCTTCGGCCAGCACGAAGCCGTCGCGATCCTTGGAGAAGGGTTTTGATGCTTTTTCCGGGATGTCGTTGTGGGTGGAAAGCGCCGACAGCAGCGAGAAACGGATCAGTGCCTCGGCGGTCGCCGAACCGTCGGCGCCGATCGACAGCGCCCGGTCGCATTCGCCGCGGCGGATCGCCTCGACGCCGAGCTGGATGGCGGTGGCGCCGGAGGCACAAGCGGTCGACAGCGTGATCGGCAGGCCGCGCGTGCCGAAGCGGTCGGCGAGCCGGTCGGCGATCGAACCGAATTGCGTGGTCTCGAAAATGTCTGTCACCTTCAGCCCGCGCGCCACCCGCAGCAGCCTTTCGGCGCCGGCATCCTTTTTGTCGGAATTGTAGAGCGAGAAGCGTTCGTGCCAGTCGAGTTCGACCGGTGGCGAAGCAAGGAACAGAGGACCACCGAAGTCACTGGAATTGAGACCGGCTTCGGCCACGGCCTCGTGCGCGGCGGTTTCGGCAAGCTCATAGGTGAGGGGGCTGGCACCTTTCGAACTCGACGCCAGGAAGTCGACGGTGCCGGAGATGCGGGTGTTGAGATGGTCGACCGGAAAGCGGGTGATCGGGTGGATGCCCGATTTGCCGGAAGTCAGCGCTGCCCAATTGTCGGCCTTGCCGACGCCAAGCGAGGTCACCACGCCGATGCCGGTGACGGCGACGATTGGCCTGCCCATGTGATCGTTCAGATTGGCCATCCGGGAGCCCTCGACCTTCTAGTCTCGTTACAGCATGGATTGCGGAGCGCCGCCTCAGGCGGCGTTGACCAGCGCCATGCCCTCGAATTGGTGATAGCCGATAGCCGTTGCAAGGACGGTTGCGGGAACGCCTTCGAATGGCGTCTCGGCAGCGGCATCAAAAACGGGGTAGGCGGCCTTGCGGTCGATGGCGAGTGCGGCCAGCGCTACGGCGAACGGAAACTGCGCTTCCTTCATATGTCCGGTCAGCGTCGAGAAGCCGCGAGAAGCGATCGCCGGATTGGCATCGAGCGCTGCTTTCTCGGCGGTGGTTGCGGCATGCGCGCCCGACGCGCCCGACAGGGCAAGCAGCTTGCCGTTCGGCAGCGCCGCTTGGCTGAGCAGCGCGGCGATCTCCGCGTCGAGTTCTCCGCGCCGCCGCCTGGCGCGGCCGGAGACGATCGGCCCGAGCTCGGCATAGATCTTGCGCCCACGGCTTGTCGCGTGTTCGCGCTGCTCCAGCACCAGGAAGGCACCGCCGGAGCCTGACACCACGCCGCCGCCTTCAGCGCCCTGTCTTTGCCAGACCGGCTTCCACGGGCCGCGATGCAAATAACCGGCAAGCTCGTAGCCGAGCAGCATGTCGGAATGTTCGGTCTGGAAGGCGCCGCCGACCAGGATATGCGTCGACTGGCCGGAGCGGATGCGCGCGGCGGCCGTTTCGACGGCGGCGACGCCCGCACCTTCCTCGCCCATGAAGGTTCTAGACGAGCCGGTCACCTTGTGGACGATGGAGATATTGCCGGCGAGCAGATTGGAAAGCTGCGCCAGGAACAGCGTCGGCCGCAATTCGGTGGTCAGCTTCTCGTTGAGCAGCACATCGCGGTCGTTGCGGCTTTCCGAAGCGGCGAGAATGGCGGCGTCGACCGCCTCGTCGCGCTCGCCGCCACCGGCGGCCACCACCATGTCCATGGTTGCGCAGAGGTCGTCATTGCCCTTGATGCCGGCATCGTCCAGCGCTAGGCCGGCAGCATAGGTGCCGAGCCTCTGCCAGGTCTCCATCTGACGCTGGTCGCCGCGCTTGGCGATCTGCAGGTTCCAGTCGATCTCGGGCAGCGGATGGACAGTGTAGGGCGCGAAACGCGCGGCTTCGAGCACCGGCTGCAGACCCGGCTGCGCGAGCTTCTGCCAATGGGCGTCCGGACCCTCTCCCAGCGAGGAGACAAGGCCGATACCAGTGATGACGACGTCGTGGGGGCTGCTCATGGGCGGCTTTGTGGGTCAGGCGGCAGAGCGCGTCAAGGTCGCGCGCTCAACTGACGTCAGGCGGTCTTGGCGGCGACCAGCGCGTCGATCTTGGCGCACAGGTTCTTCATGACGAAGTAATCGTCGGTCGAAGCCTTGCCGTCATTGACCTCCTGGGTCCACTTTTCCAGCGGCACCTTGATGCCGAATTCCTTGTCGATGGCGAAGACGATGTCGAGGAAATCGAGGCTATCGATGCCGAGATCGTCGATCGTGTGGCTCTCGGGCGTAATGGTGTCGATATCGATCTCGCTGGTGTCGGCAATGATCTTGGCGACTTTGTCGAACGTGGTGGACAAGGGCTTTTCCTTCGGTTGCGGGCGGAATCTGTCCGCATGTGTTTGGGCGCTGTCTAATCGGTTTTTCCCGGCAGGAAAAGGCCTGATACGCCGGGCGCAGATGGGAAGCGCCCTATGGAAACGCAAGAAGAGCCGCCGGTTGACCGGCGGCTCTTCCCATTGACGTTACGTCAGCTTAAAGCGCGTCGCGTTGAAAACGGATTCATGCGACGCGCTTTAAGTCTTTTTTCCATGCATGTCGTTTTCCCAAAACCGGACCCACTTTTGGGCGACATGCATTAGCTGTCGCGGAGCTTGACCAGGTCGTTGAGCAGTCCGCCCGTTCCATTGTGGACGGTCAGCCGCTCGACCTTGCCGGCGATGGTTTCCAGAGCCTCGAGCTCCTTCAGCCGCAGCATCACCGGGTTCTCCGCCATCACCCGGGCCGTGTTGAGCAGCGAACGCGTGGCGTTCGTCTCCTCGCGGCGGCGGATGATGTTGGCCTCGGCCTGCTTTTCAGCCGACACCACCTGGTTGAGGATCTCGCGCATCTCGCCCGGCAGGATGACATCCTTGAGGGCGATATCGCTGACCTCCACACCGATCTCGGCCATGTCGGCGCGGGCCTTGGCCGCCGCTTCCTCGTCGACCGTCACCTTCTTTTCAAGGATCTGGTCGAGCGTCAGCGCGCTCAGCGTCTTGCGGAAGGCGTACTGCAGGGCGCGGTAGAGGGCTTCGGAGAAGTCCTTGACAGCGCTCACCGCCTTGACCGGATCGACGACCCGGTATTCGGCGGCGATGTTGACGCGGATCGTGACGCGATCCTTGGTCAGCACTTCCTGCCCGGCAACGTCGAGCGACTGGCGCTTGAGGTCGACGACCTTGATCTGCACCATGCGTCCGACGTTCCAAAAAGCATGCACGCCCGCCGTCAGCGTCCTGACCAGGACACCGTCGATGAACAGCAGTCCGGCCTGGCCGTCGACGACCGGATGGACGGACATCAATTCCGTCTTCCGGGCCTGGCCGAGCCGGCGCATGACCGCCGCATCGATGGCGAGATCGGCCGACGTGTCGATCGACGTCACCTTCCACGGACCGGCATCCGTCCACAGCACGAGCTTGCGATCCGGCGCCAGCACGGCATGCAGGTTGCCGTCACGCTCGATGACGGCGACGTCCGTGCGCCCGGTGCGAACGACGGTGAAATGACGCGCGGCCACATTCGGGAGCTTGTCGAACAACGCCTTCTCGTATGCCGAAACGAATTCCGGGTTCTTCAGATCGTGCCGTGACACCTCAAGGCTTCCGCGCCGGTTGGCGAGCCAATATTCGCCCGGCAGCAGGACAGCCTTGATCTCACCCTTGTAGAGGGTGAGGGCACGTTCGTTTTCCCTTACGAGGGCGCGCTCGCGTCCAAGAACCTTGTCGAGAATGGTCATTGTCTTACTCCTGTCGGGCATGGCCCCATGCGAGGCGTCAAGTCATGCGTCGATCTTCCCTTCGTTTCTCGTTTCACATCGTCTCTAACGTCATGGTCCGGGCACGAATGATCCGGGGACTGGTGGCATCAATCCGTGGCGGGCCCTCGGGAGCGGATCGCGGGGCAGGGAAGCGGGCGCCGGAGGCCTTGGCCTCCCTTGCCGGCGACACTGCGCCTTGACCATCACCGCGGGCCTGGCCGCGAGCCGATGGCGAAAGACTCTCAGGATGATCCGCGCCCGAGGGCTTGGATCGTCCGTCAGGTCTTTCGCATTCCAGCCCCGGACCGTTTTCAGATAACACCTGGCAGGGTGCTGGCTTGTCAGCCAATGGAGAAGGAATCGAACCTTCGACAGTCAGATTATGAATCTGATGCTCTAACCAAACTGAGCTATCCGTGGTGCGGATGAAGGGACTCGAACCCCCGACCTCCGGACCCAAGTCCGGCGCTCTCCCAACTGAGCTACATCCACGATCCCAATCCCCCAAGCGGCACCGTATACAGGGCGGCAAAGCCGCCTGCACGGGCGGAGACGAGAGCTCCAACCGTTGTGCTCACTTCGGTTTTCGTGACCGGGTGCGCGCCTATAGACCCTGCGACGGGTTGTCGCAAGCGGCATCGTCGTGGCCTATTTACGGCTTCTTTCAGCGGTGGCATTTCGGCAACACCGCGCCCAACGTCGACGACGAAGCGCCAGCCTGTCAGAAGGTGACCCGGCCGAGCACGCGCAGGCCGTCGCCCTGCGGCTCGACGACCACGGCCTCGCCTTCGCGCGGCGAGACGCCGGTCAGCGCCACGATGTCTTCCAGATGGGTGACCATGACCAGATTGTCGGAGCCGGAATAGGCGCGGATTTCCTTCATGATCGCCGCGATCTGCGCGGCTTTCTGCGTTTCATCGCCCTTCAGGAGATCGAGCGGCGCGAAGAGCTCCGGCTCGGCCTCGAAAGCGATGCGCGCGGTGTCGAGACAGCGGCAATAGCGGCTGGACAGCACACGCTCGATGGGTGCCGCGCGGGCGGCAAACAGGGCGCCGATCTTGCTCGCCTGCTGCTTACCGCGCGCCGACAGGTTGACCTGGGTGGCACAGCTGTCGATGTCGAAATTGGCCGGATCGGTGGTGCCGGTGACCATGGCATGACGCAGCAGCACGACGTGGCCGCCATCGCGCAACAGCGCCCAGCCGGCGTCTGTGGCGTGGGCTGCGGCCGGGATGGCGAGCAGAAGCAAAGCCAGCACAAATCGAATCATAGGCTATCCTTCTCCGGTTCCCGGCAATGGGTTCCGGTGACCGGACCTATAGGGACGGTAAAGCCAGCCGAAAGACAAGGTGCGGTCGGGTGGAGCCCTACTTCTTCGCCATTTGCTTCTTCGCCAGATCGATCTTCTTGTCGGTCAGCGGGATGGGCATCGTGTAGCCGGCTTCGGTAAAGCCCTGCTTGGCGCTCTCGAAGAATTCGATCGCTTTTCGATATTCGGCCTTGCCGCCGCCATAGCTGGCGCGGTTCCAATGGATGTCGCCGAGATTATTCTGTTCGAAGGCCCACTGCATCGGCTGGCTTTCGCGGGTGAACACCTTCAGCGCTGCCGTGAAGGCTGCCTCGGCATCGCTGAGATATTTGTCGGTCCGCTGGAGATTGCCAAGGTTGAGCAGGCTCATGCCGATGCCGTTCTGGGCGTTGGCCCAGTCGACGGGTGCGGCTTCGATGGTCAACACTTCAAGTGCCGCCCGCCGCGCGGCGATGGACTCAAGCAAGGTCTTAGGGTCGGCGTTGCTCATGCTCAGCCAGTGCAGCGTCGAGCCGAGGCCCGCCTGGGTCAGCGCCCATTGCCGCGGGTTCGTCTCGCGCTTGTATTCACGCAACGCATCGCGAAAGGCGGCGATGGCCTCGCCATAGTATTCCGGCTTGTCGGTCACGCCGCCGAGAAGCCGCAGCGTGTTGCCAAGACTGTACTGGCTTGCCGCCCAGTCGAGCGGGAATTTTCGTCTGACATAGACCTGTCGGGCTGCCCGGAACGATGCGGCCGACTGATCGAGCATGGCCACATCGCGGGTGCGCTGGCCAAGCGTCTGATAGATAGAACCGAGATTGTTCTGGGCGGATGCCCAGTCCTTCGGAAATCGTTGCCGGGTAAACACCGTCAGCGCATCGCCATATGCTGAGGCAGCCTCTTCGAGCGCATCGGTGCCCATGTCGAAGCGTGCGACGCCACTCAGCGCGTTGCCGAGGTTGAGCCGGGTAGTCGCCCACGCCACCGGAAAGGTTTCGCGGGTTCGCACCTTGAGCGCTGCGCGGAACGCATCGGCCGCCTCATCGATCTTTGCCTTGTCGTTGAGCTGGATGCCAAGCGTCACAAGCGTGTTGCCGAGATTGTTCTCGACCATCCCCCACTCCACCGGAGTTTTCTCGCGTGTGTATTCCTCAAGTGCCAGCCGGTAGGCAGCCTCCGCTTGCGCCAGATGTTCGCCGGCTGGCTCACGCTCGGACAGCGCGTAGAGCACGATGCCGAGAATCATCTGCGACGACGCCCAGTCGAGAGGTACCTTGTCGCGCGGTCGTTTCTCCAGCGCGGCGCGCATTGCCGTCACCGCTTCATTCAATCGCTTCGGGTCGCTCTGCCGTTCGCCGATCGTCAACAGGACATTGCCGAGATTGCCTTGGGCCGCAGCCCAGTTGATGTCATCCTTCACGCGTTCGAACACGACAAGCGAATCGCGAAAGATCTGCGCCGCTTCTTCGAGATGCGCGGTTTCGGTCTCGCGCTCGCCGATGGTCTGCAGCACCACCGCCACGTTGTTGCGGGTGATCGCCCAGTCGCGGTTCTGTTCGCCATTGGGGATGAAGTTCAGGATGACGCGATAGGCCTCGATGGAATGCTGCAGGGCATCGAGATCGCCGGTGGCATTGCCGGAAGCGTTCAGCGCCTCGGCTTCCTGGCTCTTGTAGTTCCAGCGCAGCTTGTCGTCCCACTTTTCGGCCAGCGAAAACGCCTTGGCGTAATCGCCGGCGGCGGACTTGTAGTCGAAGACCAGCGCCGAGGCATCGGCCCGCCTGGCGTAGATCGCGGCATCGGCAAGGCGCTTCTGCTTGACGAGGCCTTCAGCTTCATCGACCACATCGCTTGTCTGCTCGACCCGGCCGACCGCGTCATCCAGGAATTTGCGCGCCGTCACGATGGCGCCCTGGCCGATGGCCTTGTCGGCGGAGGCGACCAAGCGTTTGATCTCGGGATCGTCGGTGCGCAGCGCGGCGCGCTCGGACATCATCTTCTTCAGGCGCTCGGCCTGGGCGTCGAGCACCTTTTGCAGATCTGTCGGATCCTCGGGGATTTTTTCCGTGCCGAGCGCCTTCAGCACGCCATAGAGCGCGTCGAGCGGCACGCCTTCCTGCAGCGAGGCCAGCTCTACTTGCGCCCGCTTAGGGTCGGGCAGGTCGGAAATGGTCAACAGCAGCTGCCGCCGCTCGCCAGTGATCAACCCGTCGTCGCCGGTCGGTTCGGGTGGTGCAATGCCGAAATAGAGCAGGCGGCGCAGGCTCTCATTGACCCAAGGGCGCTGCTTGGCCTTGGTGTCGAGATAGACTTCCTCCGTCACCATGCGCATGACCGAGCCGAACTCGGTGCCTTTCATCGCCGCGAGATGACGCAGCAGGGCGGCCGCGTAGGGGCTGTTTTCGCCAGCGGCGCCATCGAGCGCCGGGCGACCGGGTTCGGCGGCGAAGCCGACCACGGTGCCCAGGCTCGCGTCTGTCGCCGGCGTGTTGCCGAGAGCCTTGGCGCCGCGCACCGGTCCCAGCCCGCCGGCACCAATCGGCGAGGCGGAAGCGGTCGGCGCGCGTCGCACCATGGCGTCCGCCGGAAACGGATTGGTGCGGCAGGCATCAAGCAGCACGATCGTCACCGGCACGGTCTTTTTCAACGCGTCCATAACGGCGGAAATCGGCACCAGGGCCGCGTCGGCATCTTCCAGGGACGATATGTCGGCATCGACCGGAACCAGATAGTTCTCGCCGCCGGCCTCGATGCCATGACCGGAATAGTAGATGAAGGCGACATCGGCGCCTTCGGCATCCTCGACGAACCGTTCGAGGTCGCGCTTCAGCTTGGCGGCGTCGCGGTCGGTGACGTTACGCGCGTCGAAGCCGAGGTCGGTCAGCATCTTGGCCACGTCGCGTGCGTCGTTGGCCGGGTTGGGGAGGGCGGCGATGTGTTCGTATTTCGACTGGCCGATGATCAGCGCCACGCCCTTGAGGCTTTTCGTTTCGGCGGCCTGAAGCGCTGTCGCCGCAAGGCAAAACAGCACGGCGACGAAAGCTGTCAGCCACGCCTGCCGGACAAGATTACGCTTTGAAGTTTCGACAAAGGCCATTTGTCATTCGCGCCCGCCCTGATAATCCAAACCCTCTATAACGCTGCCAGTCTACCATGATCAAATTCGGCATGATCAAATTCAGGCGCGATTGCGCCGCGACCGTGGCTCGCCTATCACGGGAAAAATGTCTCCGCTCACCGAAACCGTCCTTTTCGTCTTCAGCCTTGTCGCGATCGGCTATCTCGCCGGGTTCACCGGCTATCTCAGACCGGCGAGCGGCGAGGGTATATCCGATTTCGCGATCAGCGTGGCGATGCCGCTGCTGTTGTTCCAGACCATGGTGAATGCCGATTTCCACGGCGTCGCGCCATGGTCGCTGTGGGGCGCCTATTTCGCGGCAGTGGCGATCACCTGGGCCGCCGGCCATCTCGTCACCACGCGGATCTTCGGACGGGATGCACGTGCCGGGGTCGTCGGCGGCGTGTCGTCGGCCTACTCCAATGTCGTGCTGCTCGGTGCTCCCTTCATTCTCGGCATTTTCGGCCCGAGCGGCTTCGAAGTGCTGTCGCTGCTCGTCTCCGTGCACCTGCCGATCATGATGATGGCTTCGATCGTCCTCTTCGAGATGTTCGGTCGCGGCAGCGTCGAGACCATGCATCCCCTGCGCATCATCCGCAGTTTCCTGAGACGGCTGTTCATCAATCCGCTGATCATCGGCATTCTGGCAGGGCTCGCTTGGCGCCTCAGCGGCGCGCCGCTGCCCGACCTTGTCATGCGGCTGGTCGATGCGCTGGCCGATACGGCCGGGCCGGTGGCGCTGTTTGCCATGGGGCTCAGCCTGCGCCGTTTCGGCATTTCCGGCAATGTCCGGCCGGCGCTGGCGCTTTCGGTGCTGAAGCTGTTCCTGATGCCGGCGCTGGTTCTTGCCTTCGTCTGGCTGCTCGGCTTGCCGCCCCTGACGGCCAAGGTGGCGGTCGTGGTGGCGGCGCTGCCATCCGGCATCAATTCCTATCTCATCGCCGTCCAGTTCAACACCGGCCAGGCGCTGGCGTCGAACCAGATGACCATCGCCACGGCCTGCGCCGCCGTCACCACGGCTTTCTGGCTGACGGTGGTCGTGCAGGTTTTCGGGTAGGGATATTTGAGACCCGTTCATGCCTGCCAGCCCTCGTCTCCCGCTGGCCCAACCCCTATATGCCATCTTGCGATTGCTTGCCGGCCTTGCCCTAGGTAAAGAGCAGTGGCTTTGGTGTGCCGGCTTCAGTCCATTGCGCACGCTCGCCGAAGACTTCACAGACCGGCCCGTCAGTGCGCCAAACGGAGGATAGACCATGCTTCAGAAAACCAGCCATTTCATGCGGCAGGCCAATCTCATCAATGGCGAATGGGTGCAGGCCGACAGCGGCCAGACGGTCGATGTCAACAATCCGGCCACCGGCCTCAAGATCGGGACCGTGCCGAAGTCGGGCAAGGCCGAGACCCGCCGCGCCATCGAGGCCGCTGAAACCGCCTTCAAGTCGTGGCGCAAGACGACCGCGCTCGAGCGCTCGAAGCTGCTGCGCAAGCTGCACGACGCGATGATGGACAATCAGGATGTGCTGGCCGAGCTGCTGACCATCGAGCAGGGCAAGTCGCTGTTCGAATCGAAGGGCGAGATTGGCTCGGCCGCCTCTTATATCCTGTGGTTCGCCGAGGAAGGCCGCCGCACCTACGGTGACGTCGTGCCGTCGCCTTGGGCCGACCGCCGCATCCTGGTGACCAAGGAACCGGTCGGCGTCATCGCCGCCATCACGCCGTGGAATTTCCCGTCCTCGATGCTGGCTCGCAAGCTCGGACCGGCACTTGCCGCCGGCTGCACCGCGGTCGTCAAGCCTGCGTCGCAGACGCCGTACTCGGGTCTGGCCTGGGGCGCGCTTGCCGAGGAAGTCGGCTTCCCCAAGGGCGTCATCAACATCCTGACCGGTTCGGCCAGCGAGATCGGCGACGAGATCTGCGCCAATCCTCTGGTGTCGAAGATCACCTTCACCGGATCGACCGAGGTCGGTAAGCTTCTCATCCAGAAGTCGTCCGTCACCGTCAAGAAGGTGTCGATGGAGCTCGGCGGCAACGCGCCGTTCATCGTCTTCGACGACGCCGACCTCGAACGTGCCGTTGCCGGTGCGATCACCGCCAAGTACCGCAACTCCGGCCAGACCTGCGTCTGCACCAACCGTTTCCTGGTTCAGGCTGGCGTCTATGACAAGTTCGTCGAGAAACTCGCTGCCGCCAGCAACGGGTTGAAGGTCGGTTCCGGCCTCGAGGACGGCGTCCAGCAGGGACCGCTGATCGACGAGAAGGCGGTCGAGAAGGTCGAAGAGCTAATTGCCGACGCCACTGCCAAGGGCGGCAAGATCGTTGCCGGCGGCAAGCGCCACGCGCTCGGCGGCTCGTTCTTTCAGCCGACGGTCATTGCCAACGCGACACCCAAGATGCGCTTCATGAAGGAAGAGATCTTTGGCCCGGTCGCCCCGGTGTTCAAGTTCGAGTCCGAGGAAGAGGCAATCGCGCTCGCCAACGACACCGAATTCGGCCTCGCCTGCTATTTCTACACCGGCGATCTCGGCCGCGCCTTCCGCGTCATGGAAGGGCTGAAATACGGCATGGTCGGCGTCAATGAAGGCCTTATCACCACGCCCGAGGCGCCGTTCGGCGGCGTCAAGGAATCCGGCCTCGGCAAGGAAGGCGGACATCAGGGCATCGAGGATTACCTTGACACCAAATATGTCTGCATCGGCGGCCTCGGCCTCTGATACACTATCCCCAGGTGGGCAGATATGTGACCTGCTCACCTGGGTCGAGAAAACCAGCCGAAATCCTCTGGATCAACTGGCGTTTGCGGGCATGGCAATGAAGGACGGCGAGGTTTTCGGCACGACGCAGGCAGGCGAGCCGGTGCGTCGCTTCACGATCAGGGGCGGTGGTCTCACCGCCAACATCATCGGGCTGGGCGCGATCATCCAGGATTTGCGCCTCACCGGGCACGATGCGCCGCTGGTGCTCGGCTATAACAATTTGGAAGCCTATGAGACCGACACCGCTTTCTTCGGCGCGGTCGTCGGCCGCTATGCCAATCGCATCCGAGACGGCCGCTTCACCATCGCCGGCCAGCGCTATCAGACCGAACGCAACTTCCTCGACAAGCATACGCTGCATGGCGGCTCGCAAGGCTATTTCCACCGGCCGTGGACGGTTTCGCTGCATGGCAGGGATTTCGTCACGCTGACGCTGCATGATCCCGACGGCACGATGGGCTTTCCCGGCGCGCTCGACGTCACCTGCACCTACCGGCTGAAGATCCCCGGCACGCTCAGCGTCGAACTGACCGCGACCTGCGAGGAGCCGACGCTGTGCAATCTCACCCAGCACTCCTATTTCAACCTGGATGATGGTGGCGCTGGCGACATTCTCGACCACAGGATGATGCTGAATGCCGGCGCCTATCTGCCGGTCGATGGCGACATGATCCCGACCGGCGTGGTCAAGCCGGTTGACGGCACGCCCTTCGATTTTCGTCAGGCGCGGTCGCTGCGCATGGAGACCGAGGGCGAACAGCTGCCCTACGACCAGAATTTCTGCCTCGCTCCGACGCGCGGGCCGCTCAAGCAGGCGGCTTGGACGCAAGGGGCGAGTTCCGGTGTCGAGATGGAGGTCTGGACCACGGAGCCCGGAGTCCAGCTCTACACCGGCCAGTACGTGACGCCGCGCAAGGGGTTGGAAGGACGAGACTACAAGGCCTTCTGCGGTTTCTGCCTGGAGCCGCAAGTGTGGCCGGATGCGCCGAACCGGCCGTATTTCCCGCAGGCAACGCTGTGGCCGGGCGCGATCTACCATCATGTGACGGAGTATCGGTTCCGGCTTCCGTAGTTCTTCAGATCATTCGTTTTCGAACGCCGCTCGCAACGTCTCGAACGGCGCCAGCGCGCCGCGCACCTGTACCACGGCGGCGGCGACGCGATGGGCGCGCAATGCGGCATTTGCCGGGGCGTGGCGGGCGAGGCGTGCGGCCAGATAGGCGCCATTGAAGGAATCGCCGGCGCCGGTTGTGTCGACGGGTGCCTCGACATGGATCGCCGGCACGTCGTGCAATGTTCCGTTTTCGGCAATCAGCGCCGGCGCCTCGCCGTTCTTGACGACGACCTCGCTGACCATTTGCCCGAGCCGTTCGGCGGTCGCTTGCGGCGTTGCATCCTCAAACAGCATCTGCTCGTCGGGAAAGGTCGGCAAGGCGATGTCGGTGACGGCAAGCGCTTCGGCGATCGCTGCCTGCGCATCCTCGCGCCGGCGCCAGAGCCGCGGCCGGTAGTTGGGGTCGAAGGCGACAGTCGAGCCAGCCGCGCGCGCCTTGGCCACAGCCGCCAATAGCGTGGCGCGCGCGGCGTCCTCCAGAATTGCCAAAGTGATACCGGAAAAGTATACAAGCGACTGATTTTCCAGGTTTTTCGACAATGCGGCCGGATCCGAGGCGAGCTGCCGGGCGGCGGCGTCGCCGCGCCAGTAGGTGAAGGAGCGCTCGGCACCGGTCAGTGTGATCGCATAGAGGCCGGGCCTTGCCCCCGCTATGATCGGGCTGGAGCCGATGCCGATGCCGTTTTCGGCGAAGAAACCGATCTGGCCTTGCGAGAAGGGATCGTCGCCGAAGGCCGAGACATAGGTGGCTGGCCGCTCAGTGCTCAACGCGTGCAGCGCCCACAGCGTGTTGAACGTGTCGCCGGCAAAGCCCATGCGCCAGTTCGGCCCCGTCTGGCCCGACAGTTCAAGCATGCATTCGCCGATCGAGGCGACGCCGTTTCCCGCCATCTACAATCCTCCAATGATCCCGGTGCTGTAGCTTTTTGCCACCGGCAGCGCCATGCTTGGCAAGCAGGGTTTTTTCCGCCACAGCGTTTTCCCACAGGCTGGCGGGACGCGATCCGTCCGGCAAAACGTTGTCTGCAGAAGAGGAACCGGTTTGGCATCGTTATGGCGTTATCTTCTGGCGGGTCTTGGTCTGGCTGCCTTGCTGGTCGGCATTCTCGCGGTCGTCTATCTGACGGCGCCGCGATCGTCGCAGCCTGCCGTCCCGGATGTGTCGCGCACGAAGAACACCGACAACGGGCTTTTCGTGGCAAGCTTTTCGCCCGAGCGGGGCGTTGTGCGGCAAGGCGAACTGGAATCCTGGCTGCTGACCCTGAAGACAAAAGCCGGCGCGCCGGTGGAGGGGGCCGCGATCGCGATTTCCGGCGGCATGCCGCAGCACAATCACGGCCTGCCGACCAGCCCGCAAGCGACCGACTATCTCGGCGACGGGCGCTATCGGATCGAAGGGGTGAAATTCACGATGAGTGGCTGGTGGCAACTGCACTTCGCCATCTCGGCCACGGCCGGCTCCGACACGGTGCTGTTCAACGTGGTGCTGTGAGCGACCGATGAGGCACTTTCCGCGTGTTCTGACGCTGATGGTGGCGGTCATCCTTGCCGGGTGCGGAGAGCCGGATTTTTCCGATACCGAAAAGAAGACCATCGCCTCGCTGGCGCTGTCGGCGCTGCCGTCGCTGAAGCCCGACACCACCAATCGTTTTGCCGATGTGCCGGCCGCTGCCGCTCTCGGCTCGACGCTGTTCTTCGACCAGGGGATGAGCCGTGATGGCACGGTGTCGTGCTCGACCTGCCACAAGATCGACCGCCAGTTCCAGGACGACCTGCCGCAAGCAGTCGGCGTCGGCCACACCAATCGGCGCACCATGCCGCTGGCCGGCGTCGCGCGCGATCCCTGGTTCTTCTGGGATGGCCGCCGCGACAGCCTGTGGGCGCAAGCGCTGACGCCGCTCGAAAACCCGCTGGAGCAGGCGGGAAACCGCGCCGCCTATGCGCATTATATCAAGGCGCGATTCGGCGAGCGCTATGAGCGCATCTTCGGGCCGCTGCCCGATTTCGCCGGCATGCCGTTGAATGCCAGCCCGCTCGGAAACGATGCCGAGAAGGCCGCCTGGAACGCGATGAGCGGCGCGCAGCGCGACGCGATCAACGGCGTCTATGCCAATATCGGCAAGGCGATAGCCGCCTTCGAACGGTCGATCGAGCCGGCGCCGACGCGCTTCGACCGCTTTGCGCTGGACCTCGTCACCGGCGCCGAGCCAAAAGGCGATGCGGCCTTTTCCAAGGAGGAAATCCTCGGTCTGAAACTGTTCATCGGCAAGGCCAATTGCGTGACCTGTCACGATGGCCCGCGCTTCACCGACAACAGTTTTCACAACACCGGCGTGCCGCCCGTTGCGGATCTGCCGCCGGATCGCGGCCGCATCGATGCGGTGGCGCAGGTCGAGGCCGACCCGTTCAACTGTTTAGGCGCCTTTCGTGACGGCGATGCCAGCGCCTGTGGCGAGCTGCGTTTCATGGTCAAGGACGCGCCGCAGCTGATCCGGGCCTACAAGACACCGTCGTTGCGCGGCGCGGCGACGCGCCCACCCTATATGCATGCCGGGCAATTCTCGTCGCTTGACGAGGTGGTCGCGCATTACGCCAAGGCAGCGCCCAGTGTCGAGGGGACATCCGAAATCCATCCGCTGGAGCTGTCGGACCGCGAACGTGCGGCACTGGTGGCCTTCCTGAAGACGCTGGCGGAGTGATCTACCGGTCCTTCACCGTCTCCATCGCCACGAAGGTCGAGGTCTGGGCGACATGGGGCAAGGCCGAGATGCGCTCGCCAAGCACGCGGCGATAGGCGGCGATATCCCGGGTGCGGACCTTCAGCAGGTAGTCGAAGCTCGACGCCATCATGTGGCACTGCTCGATCTCCGGCACCCCCTGCACGGACCGGTTGAAGGCATCGAGCGCGGCTGATCGGGTGTCGGACAGTTTCACCTGGACGAAGGCGACATGGCCTTCGCCCATGCGCTCGCGGTCGATGATCGCCTGGTAACCCCTGATGTAGCCGTCCTTCTCCAGCCGCTTCACCCGCGCCTGTACCGGCGTCTTCGACAGGCCGACCTTTGCCGCCAGTTCGGACATCGAAAGCCGGCCATCGCTTGCCAATGCCGACAAGATGTTCCTGTCGATGCGGTCCAATTGGTCTTCTGTCATCGAAAGTGCAGTCCATCTGCCAATTCTGGACCGCAATGATAGATCGAATGACCCAAAGTGTCGATTTCTTCGGACCGACTGAAATTCGCACCTGTGCTAGCTTGCGCCATTCGGTCCGGTGACCGCCGGCCCGATCCCCTTTGCTCGATCCATGGGACCGCCATGCCAGCGCTTGATGCCATCCGCCAGCAGATCCGCGCCAACTATCTGCCCGACGAAGACGAAGCCGTGAGGCGACTGGCCGAGGCGACCGGGCTTTCCGCGAAAGACCGCAAGGCGATCTCGGCCCGCGCCGCCGATCTGGTGCGGGCGGTGCGCGGCTCATCTGATCCAAGGCTGATGGAAGTGTTCCTCTCCGCCTATGGCCTTTCCACCAAGGAAGGTGTGGCGCTGATGTGCCTGGCCGAGGCGCTGCTGCGCGTGCCCGACACCGAGACGATGGACGATCTCATCGCCGACAAGATTGCGCCGCACGACTGGTCGGCGCATTCCGGTGGTTCGAGTTCCATCTTCGTCAATGCCTCGACCTGGGCGCTTATGCTGACCGGCCGCGTCCTCGATGAAGGCGAGGGCGGCATCGAAGGCACGCTGCGCTCAATGGTGCGCCGGCTGGGCGAGCCGGTCATCCGCAAGGCGGTGGCCGCAGCCATGCGTGAGATGGGCGAGCAGTTCGTGCTCGGCCGTACCATCACCGAGGCCGTCAAGCGCGGCCGGCCGATGACGCAGAAGGGCTATCTCTATTCCTTCGACATGCTGGGCGAGGCGGCCCGCACCGAGGCTGACGCGCTGCGCTATCACAAGGCCTATGCCGACGCGATTTCCTCGCTCGACGCGGGTTCCAACGGGCCGGACATTCGCCAGAATCACGGCATCTCGGTCAAGCTTTCGGCACTGCATCCGCGCTACGAGGTGGCGCAGAAGGACGAAATGCTGCCTGTCTTGGCCGAGCGGCTGTTGTCGCTGGCACTCGCCGCGCGGCATTCGCGCATGGGCCTCAACATCGACGCCGAGGAGGCCGACCGCCTCGATCTGTCGCTCGATGTGATCGAGCGCGTGCTGGCCGAGCCGGAGCTTGCCGGCTGGAACGGCTTTGGCGTCGTCGTCCAGGCCTATGGCCCGCGCGCCGCCTTTGCCATCGACTGGCTCTATGCGCTGGCCAAGAAATACGACCGCACCATCATGGTGCGGCTGGTCAAGGGCGCCTATTGGGACACCGAGATCAAGCGGGCGCAGACGCTCGGCCTCACCGGCTATCCAGTCTTCACCCGCAAGGCCAACACCGATGTCTCCTACATGGCTTGCGCCAAAAAGCTGCTGTCGATGACCGACCGCATCTATCCGCAATTCGCCACCCACAACGCCCACACCGTCGCCGCCATCCTGTCGATGTCGGGAGACCGCGATTCCTTCGAGTTCCAGCGCCTGCACGGCATGGGCGAGGCGCTGCACGAGACCGTGCGCCGGTCCGAAGGCACGCGCTGCCGCATCTATGCGCCGGTCGGCGCGCATTCCGATCTGCTTGCCTATCTGGTTCGGCGGCTGCTGGAGAACGGCGCCAATTCCTCCTTCGTGCATCAGCTGACCGACGAGGAGGTCGAGCCGGAGGACATCGCCCGCGATCCGCTCGAAACGGTCGAGGACCAGGGCCCCGCCGCCAATCCGGCGATTGCCCGGCCTTCCCAGATCTTCGGCGCTGGGCGCCGCAATTCGAAGGGTTTTGATATCACCGACACGGTGACGCTGGCGGCGATCGACAAGGCCAGGGCGGCGTTCGCAGGCCCCGACCGCTGGCATGCCAAGCCGATCACGCGGGCCGCCGGCTATGGCAAGCAGCGGCCGATCGTGAATCCGGCCAAGCCTTCCGAAGTGGTCGGCACGGTCAGCGAAGCCACCGCCAAGCAGGTGGCGACCGCCGTGCGCATTGCCGTCGAGGCACAGCCGACCTGGGCAAAGCGTCCTGCCGCCGAGCGCGCCGCCATCCTCAACCGCGCTGCCGATCTCTATGAGGCCAACGCCGTCGAGTTCTTCGCGCTGGCCACCCGGGAAGCCGGCAAATCGCTGGCCGACGGTGTGGCTGAGGTGCGCGAGGCGGTCGACTTCCTGCGCTATTACGCTGCCGAGGCGGCCATTGCCGAACCGGGCACGCAGGCGCGCGGCGCCATCGTCTGCATTTCGCCGTGGAATTTTCCGCTCGCCATTTTCACCGGCCAGATCGCGGCGGCACTCGTCACCGGCAATTCGGTGATCGCCAAGCCGGCCGAACAGACGCCACTGATCGCTTTCCGCGCCGTCGAAATGCTGCGCGAGGCCGGTGTGCCGGAAGATGTCATCCAGCTTCTGCCTGGCGACGGCCCCTCGGTCGGCGGCCCGCTGACTGCTGATCCACGCATTGCCGGCGTCTGCTTCACCGGCTCGACCGAGGTCGCCAAGCTGATCGAGAAGCAACTGGCCGAGACAGCCGCGCCCGACGCCATGCTCATCGCCGAGACTGGCGGTCTCAACGCCATGATCGTCGATTCCACCGCGCTGCCCGAACAGGCGGTGCGCGACATCCTGGCCTCGGCCTTCCAGAGCGCTGGCCAGCGCTGCTCGGCGCTGCGTGTGCTCTATGTGCAGAAGGACGTCGAGAAGAAGATGCTGGAGATGCTGAAGGGCGCCATGGAGGCGCTCAGCATCGGTGACCCCTGGCGGATTTCGACCGATGTCGGCCCGGTCATCGACGACGAGGCGCAGACTTCGATCCGCGAGTACTGCACGAAGATGGGACTGCAGGGCCGGCTGATCGCCAAGCTCGAAGCACCGAAGGATGGCCGCTTCGTCGCCCCGCATGTCTTCCGGGTCAAGGGCATCGAGGACATGGAGCGCGAGGTGTTCGGGCCGGTGCTGCATGTCGCCACGTTCGATGCCGACGAGATCGATGCAGTCATCGCCGCCATCAACCGCAAGGGCTATGGCCTGACCTTCGGCCTGCACACCCGCATCGAGGGCCGCGTGCAGCATTTCGTCGACGGCATCCATGCCGGCAACATCTATGTCAACCGCAACCAGATCGGCGCCGTCGTCGGTTCGCAGCCATTTGGCGGCGAGGGGCTGTCAGGCACCGGGCCGAAGGCCGGCGGCCCGCACTATCTCCGCCGCTTCCGCAAAGGGCCGGAGGCCGGCACGCACATTGCCGAAGGCCACAAGGTGACGGCGACCGAACTAGCCGACAATCTGCCCGATCCGACGTTGGGCGGCTGGTCGACGCGGCCCGACCGGGTCGCCATTCTAAGGAAGCATCTGCGCGGCAAGGGTGCGGCGGCGATTGGTGCCGCCGCCGGCATCGACTTCGGCCAGGTCGACCTGCCCGGGCCGACCGGCGAGGCCAACACGCTGTCGCTGTCACCGCGCGGAAGGGTGCTGTGCCTTGGCCCGGATGGCGACACGCTGCTCGCGCAGACGATCCAGGCGCTCGCTGCCGGCAATGCGGTGCTGGCGGTGGCGCCCGGCGCACCGGCGGCACTCTCGGCGTTGACCGGCAAGGGCCTGCCGCTGGCCGCCATAGACGGCCGGCCTGATCCGGTCGAAGCGCGCTCGCTGCGCGTCGATGTCGTTGCTTTCTCGGGCACACCGGAGGCTGCCCGTATCGTGCGCAAGGTCATCGCCGACCGCACCGGCCCAATCGTGTCGCTGGTCAGCGAGGTGCTCAACCCGGCGGCCTATGCGCATGAACGCGCCGTCTGCGTCGACACCACCGCGGCAGGCGGCAATGCCAGCCTGCTGGCCGGCTCCTAGAGCGGTTCATCGTTTCACGGAAACGCAGAACCGCTCTATCTCTTTGTTTTGACGCAATTCCCTAAGGGAAAGCGCTACGCGCTTTTCCCGGGAAAACCGTTTCACACTTTTCCTGGAATTGCTCCAATGGCCGGCTGCTCACACCTCTTCGGGTGCGCAGCCGAACCTCAGCAAATTGCCGTGCGGGTCCCGGATATAGAATTCCTTCATGTTCCACGGCCGCAAGGTGAACGGACTGAGCTGCCCCACCCCGCGCGCTGAAAATTCGGCATGCAGTGCCGGCACCTCGCCGCCCCTGATGTAGCAGGACGAGACTTCTGGAAGCTTGCGGTCGTCACTCTTCCAGAAATGGATTTCGATGTCGCCACGGCGCACGATCAGATAGTCGTCCATCTCCGGCTCGACGACACCGAAGGCGAGCTCGTCGCGATAGAAATCGCGGCGTCTCCACAATGTCGGGTGAGGGCAGGACCGGAATGCTGCGCGCGGGGTCCTCGCGAGGCTTTGTCATCTCAGGCACCTTCCACGACGGAAAAGCCCTCGAATTGCGGATGGCCGAGATAGTGGACTTTCGTCGTGCCGACATTTCTGTGGGCGGCGCGAAAATTCTCCGATTTGGTCCAGGCGACAAAATCATCGTGGCTCGCCCACACCGTGTGCGAGGCAAACAGCGTGTAGCCTTCAGCCTCGTTGACCGGGCCGCGCAGCAGATGGAATTCCCGGAAGCCTGCCATCTCCGCAAGGCTGGAATCGCGGTTCTTCCAGACGGCTTCGAAGTCAGCCTCCGAGCCGTTCTGCACCTTGAAGCGGTTCATGGCGATGTACATGGCGGTTCCTTTCATGCGGATGTTGATGGTTGGCGCCGCAGCAGTTTGTTCTGTGCACATTCAAAATGGGCCGATTTCGGCCTCGAACACCAAACTATTGCTTGCGGCTTGTGATGGAATTGGCGGGAAGGGCGCAGCCTTGCGGACGATGCCGAGCACGACTTGATCGAAGTTTGGCGATCCGGAGCTCTGCAGAATGCGCAGGTCATCGATGCCGCCACGGCTGCCTATGGCGAATGTCACAACGGCATTGTTGCGAGCGGCCAATTGCACTGAAGGCGGAACGCCACGATTGACACGGCTGAGCTTTCTGATGACGTCGCCGCGGTAGCTGTCTTCCGCGGCGCGGCCTGCCTCTTTCTGCTTTTTGCCCTTGCTGGCTGCCTGCGCCAACCGGTCCTGGCCGTCCGCCGTGCCGCGCTTCTCATCCGATTGGCTGGTTCTGGGCGGCGCGGCTGCCGGACTTGGCCTGGCGCTTGGGATCGGTGGCTGCTCTGGAACGGCGGCAGGCGCCTCGGTACTTTCGGCCTGAACAGTCGGCTGTGCCGGCGTCTCAGTCTTCGGAGCCACGCTCTGGTCATCGGAGCGTGGGGCGCCGGCCACCAGTATGTCCGGCGTCACCGCTGGTTGTTTAACGGCTTCCGGCAAAGGCTCGACGGGCTGCTTTGTCGCGTCCCTCGCGGGCTGGGAAGGTTCGGTTGGTGGCGTCGGCCTGGCTGCCTTTACCGGCTCTGGTTTGGTCGGTTGCGGGTTCGGCACCAGCGTGACCTTCATTACTGCCGGTTCCCGATCCAGTGCGCTGCCGACAACATTTGTGCCCGACTGATCGCTGCCTTCCGACTGCATGGCGCCCTGGGTATCGAATGTCCCTGAAGGCGAAATCAGAAAAGCCGCCGCCACCGCGGCATGGAGCAGGCAGGAGGCGACGATCGCCGCCGTCCATTTGCGGTTCCAGGCCGATGGCCGCGGCGGCGCAAGCGGCTCGGCTGGTACTATCGCCAGCTCAGCGCCGGCTTCGGGGAGAGGACTGATGTCACGCATGTCGCGGGACGAGACCTGCAGCGACCCGTGCGGATTTGTCAAATCAAGATCGCTTGGTCCAAACGACAAGCCGGCCGAGGCCATGCCACTGCGTTTTGCAGGAATGCGGGATGCAGTCCCACTTCAGACGCCGAAAGCGATACCGGTCTTGGTGTCCGTCTTCAGCTTGCGCATGCAGGCATTCGGTTCAACGCCGGTGCCAGCGCATTCCGTTGCGCTGTTGATCAGCACGCGGCTGACCTTGGCGCAGTCGGTGCCGGCCAGGTCAAAACGTGTCACCTTGGTCTTGCCCGCCGGCAGTTCCTTGAAGTCGAGGACGGTCAACCGGTCGACGACACCGGCTTGGTTGAACAATGCGATCTCGAACGCCGCCTTGGAAAGGTCGGCGCCAAGATTGTTGCTGACCACGAAGGTCAGGCGGCAGCCCTTGTCGGAGGCTTGCGCGCCATTGAGTTCGAGGGTCAGTGCGGGGACCGGCACGGACTGCTCAGCCCACGCCGGAACCATCGCAAGCGACATCGCCAACGCCGAGGTCAGCAGACGAAGCGATGTCGTCAAGCTCGTCATTGCCGTCAGCCTCCAAAGCGCATGGTTGCCGCCAGCTTCAGCGTGACGCCCGGTTCGTAGACCGCAACCGTGGTGCTGCCGTTCAACGGGTTGGCGTATTTGACATCGAACAGATTGTCGGCGCGGAAATCGACCTTCAGATTGTCGGTCGCCTGATAGCTGGCGAAGGCGTTGACCAGCGTATAGTCCTTGGCCACCGCATTGCCCTTCGGCTTGCCATTGTACTGCACCTCGCCGCCGACGGTGAGCTTGTCCTCGAGGAAGCGCAGGCCGAGCTGGGCGGTGACCTGGGAGGACGGGATGGTGGCCAGATCAGCCCGGTCACCTTCATAGGATATGGTGTGACCATTGATGATCGAGGCGGAAAGTCCGGCGTAGCCCCACGCCGCATCGTAAACGCCTTCCATCTCGAAGCCGTTGATCTTGGCCTTGGCGAAATTCTGGTACTGGAAGCAGATCGGGATGCCCGGGCCGAACGGACAGCCGCTGGTCGGGTCGAACGGCGACAGCGTCACGCCTTCGATATAGTCGTCGACGTTGTTGTTGAAATAGGCTGCCTTGAGACGGAGCGCGTCGCCGGCCTCCAGGATGTCATTTTGCTTGTAGTTGACGCCGAATTCCGTCGTCTTGGCGGTTTCAGGCCGCAAATTGGGGTTGGGCAGGAACGGGAAAGAGACGCCCGCCGGATGGTTGCCGCTGATCAGCGTCTCCGTCAGCGAGGGCGACCGGTAGCCTTCCGCGTAGGTGCCGTAGAACTGCAGGCCGGCAAGGCCAGCGCTTTCGAAGGGCGAGACGCCGACGGTGATGCGTGGCGACACCCTGTCGCCCGATGTCTCGTGGGTGTCATCCTTGAGGCTGTAATTGTCGTAACGCAGCCCGGCGATGACTTCGAGCCAGTCCCAGGTGAGCTTGTCCTGGACATAGGCGCCGGAAACGTTGCGCTTGCCCGAAGGCGTGTAGAAACTGTCGCCGCCGGCTGTGCCGCCGGTCTTGACGTTGTCGCCTACCCAGTCACCGCCATAGGTCAGTTCGTGCGCGACGCTGGCAGTCTCGAATCTGGACGTGTTCCAGATGTCGATGCTGGTCGTGCCGACATCGAAGGTCGACGTCGAACCTGTCGGCAGTACCACGGGAAGACCGGTGACTGGGTCAAAGCGGTTCTGCGGGACAAGGCTGGTCAGGTCGAGGTTGGTCTTGTTGTAGGAGGTGTTGATGTGGAGATCGAGCCAGCTCTTGTCTTCGTCGGTGACGTTGTAGCGGGCCGTGAAGGTGTTCGACTTCAGGTCGACATCATTCACCGGCACGCCGCGGCTGATCTCGTTCCAGCCATCGCTTGAGCCGACCCAGCCGAGCTTCAGTTCACTGTTGTCGGTCGGCCGGATGGTGGTCTTGAGCAGGCCGCTCAGCACATCGAAGCCGGTGCCCTTGACGGTGTCGCCACCGCCATCCTTGTAGTCGTCATAGTTGCGGTAGACGATGTTGCCGAGCGCGTCCCAGTTCTCGTTGAAACGATAGGCGCCGGAGGCGCTGGTGGTCCAGCCCTTGCCGTTGCTCTCATAGCGTCCGGTGACGGAACCAGCCCATGTCTCGTCCGGCTTGAGGAAATCCTCAGCATCCTTGGTGTCGAAGAAGACGACGCCACCAATGGCGCCCGAGCCATAGGTGTTGGCGACAGGACCGCGGATCACGTCGACGGATTTGACGAGCTCCGGATCGATGTAGAAGGTCGACTGCGTGCCGTGGTCGGAACGCTGGAAATTCTGTCGCGCGCCGTCGACGATGACCGCGACGCGGCCGAAATCCTGCAGACCGCGGATGTTGATGCTGGTGCTGACGCGCCTGGCGTCGGCCTGCGCCGCGACACCGGGCACACCCAGCAGCATCTCGTTCGGCGTCGTCGCCATGCGGCGGTCGAGCTGTATCTGGTCGACATGGCTGGCCGAAGCCAGGGATTCGATCGCCGTCTCACCGGTGCGGCTCAGCACCAGGATCTTGTCGAGCAGCGTTGCGCCCGCCGGGGCAGGCTTGGCCTCTTCAGCCTTCTGTGATTGCGCCGCCTGCTGTTCCGCGGTCGGCTCGGCCGCCTGCTGGGCGCTGGCCGGTGGCGTCAGCAAAGCGACTGCTGCCACGCTTGCCAGCAAGGCCGCCATTCCTCTTGTCGTGGATCGCCCGCCAAGACCTTGATCAGACGGGCCGATGTCAAACCGGCCGCGCCATTCCCAATTCATCAACCCCATGCCCCAACTCCAAAGTCCAGGTTCGATGCTGGCTGGCCCGGGGCTGGCTGGCATTTTTGATCGTGTCCGGCGTCTTAAATCTTGACTCGTTTGCTCCGGTATTGCACTGACTAATAAACATGATTATTCAAGTCAAGAAATGAATCGGCATTAATGCAACGCCTAGCCAGACGCCCGGCACAGGAAAGGGATCGATCCAGATGAACACGCACAATCCCAATGACTTTCGCTATCGCGTCCGCCGTTCCGACGATACCTCCGCCCGTTTCGACCGGGTTCCGCTGGCGGTGCGAACCCTCTCCAGCAGCACGTTGTTCCAGGGCGAGCACGAGATCGGCATCGAGCATCAGGGTGCGCTCTACCGGCTGAAGATCACCCGCCAGGGCAAGCTCATTCTCAACAAGTAAGGCAGTAGGGACGAGACATGGACCAGCGCGTAAAACCCGCCCCGCATGAAATCCGGCGGGCACGGACAGAGAATCCGAAGACGCGCGAGCGGGATCTGGCTGCTCAGCTCGGCATTTCGGAGGCCGAGTTAGTCGCCGCGCATTGCGGCGACGGCGTCGTCCGCATCGAGCCGCGCGTCAACGATCTCTTGACCGGCCTCGAAGCTGTCGGCGAAGTCATGGCGTTGACCCGCAATGAAAGTGCGGTGCACGAGAAGATCGGCGTCTATGACAAGGTCGTCACCGGCAACCATAATGCCATGGTGCTCGGCGAAAACATCGACCTGCGCATCTTCCCAAAAATCTGGGCGCATGGCTTTGCCGTGGAAAAGCGCGATGGCGACGACATCCGCCGCAGCCTGCAGTTCTTCGACGCGGCCGGCGAGGCGGTGCACAAGGTGCATCTGCGGCCGGCCTCCAGCCTCTATGCCTATCAGAAGCTGGTCGCCGCGCTCGAATCGTCGAACCAGGAGCCGACGGCCGATATTTCAGGGCACATCCCAGACGACGAGGTCCATGGCGGGGAAACCACCGCCAATCTCGACGACCTGCGCGACCGCTGGAGCCGGCTGACCGACGTGCACCAGTTTTTCGGTATGCTGAAGACGCTGAAGCTCAGCCGTCGGCAGGCTGTGCGCATGGTCGGCCAGGACTATGCCTGGCTGCTCGACAACGATGCCGTCCGCGCCATGTTCCATCATGCCGCCGAGGGCGAGATGCCGATCATGTGCTTTGTCGGCAATCGCGGCTGCATCCAGATCCATTCCGGTCCGATCAAATCCATCAAGCCGATGGGACCATGGATCAACGTGCTGGACGAGACCTTCCACCTGCATCTGCGAACCGACCACATCCACGAGGTCTGGGCGGTGCGCAAGCCGACCAAGGACGGTCATGTCACCTCGCTCGAAATCTATGATGTCGACGGCAAGATGATCATCCAGTTCTTCGGCAAGCGCCATGAGGGCGAGAGCGAGCGCGACGACTGGCGATTCCTGGCAGAAAACCTGCCGCGCATCCCAAGCCCGACCGCAGCCTGAGGACGATAGAAATGGTTTCCTTTTCCAGACTGGCGCCTGTTCTCAGGTTGGCGCTTGGGCCGGCGATCGGTCTTTCCCTGGCTTTTGTCGCGCTGCAATCTAGCAACGCCACCGAGGGCGCGACCGTCTTTGCCGATCCCTCGAAGATAGCGGCCATTGGCGGCTCCATCACCGAGATCGTCTATGCGCTCGGCGAGGAGAAACATCTGGTGGCTCGCGATTCCACCAGCCTTTATCCGAAAGCCGCGCTTGACCTGCCTGATGTCGGCTACATTCGCCAGCTGTCGCCGGAGGGTGTCCTGTCGGTCAATCCGACCGGCATCCTGGCGCTGCACGGCAGCGGTCCCAAGGAAGCCGTCGATGTGCTGAAGAAGACGAGCATCCCGTTCATCGAAGTGCCGGAGCATTATAGCCACGAAGGCATTCTGGAGAAGGTCCGCATCGTCGGCAAGGCGCTCGGCGTCGACGCCAAGGCTGAGGTGCTGGCCAGGGAGCTTGATGCCAAGCTCACCGCCGCCGAACAGCAGACGGCATCGATCAAGCAGCGCAAGCGCATCCTGTTCGTGCTGTCGATACAGGGCGGCAAGATCCTGGCCGCTGGCAGCGAGACCGCCGCCGACGGCATGGTCAAGCTGGCGGGCGGGGTCAATACCGTGGAAGGCTTTTCCGGCTACAAGCAAATGTCCGACGAGGCGATCATCACCGCCAGGCCGGACGTGATCCTGATGATGAGCAATGCCGGGCCTCCGGTATCGGACGACGAACTGTTCGCCAACCCGTCGATCGCCTCGACGCCGGCTGGCACCGCACGCAAGCTGATCCGCATCGACGGCGGCTATCTGCTAGGCTTCGGGCCGCGCACGGCCGACGCCATCCACGACCTCGCCGTCTCGCTCTATGGCGGGCAGGTCACGGACTGAGCGGGCAGATGATGGTCGATCAATCGATCGCCGGCCCGGTGAAGGGGATGACCGGCACATCCGAAGGCGACCGCTCAGGCCGCGCCCGCATCGTCATCCTTCTGCTGTGCCTGGGGCTCGTCACTGCCGTGCTGCTGTCGCTCACGTCGGGAGCGTCGGACGCATCGGCCGTCAACGTCATCGGCGACTGGCTGTTCGGCACCGTGCCGGATGACGCCGCGCTGAGTGCCCGCGACAGCCTGATCGTCTACGACATCCGCCTGCCGCGCGTCATCCTCGGCATGCTGGTCGGCGCAGCGCTTGCCGTCTCCGGCGCGGTCATGCAGGGGCTGTTCCGCAATCCGCTCGCCGACCCCGGTCTGATCGGCGTTTCGGCTGGCTCCAGCCTCGGCGCGGTTGCCGTCATTGTGCTCGGCGCCACGGTGCTGGCACCGGTGACGGCCTGGGTCGGCACGCTTGCGCTGCCGCTGGCGGCATTCTGTGGCGGGCTTGCCACGACGCTGGTGCTCTATCAGGTTGCGACGCGGCGGGGACAAACCTCGGTCGCCACCATGCTGCTCGCCGGCATTGCGCTCGCGGCGCTTGCCATGGCGCTGACCGGCATCCTCATCTTCATGGCCGACGACCGCCAGTTGCGCGACCTGACCTTCTGGCAACTCGGATCGCTCGGCGGCGCGACCTGGGCGAAGATCGCTTCGGTCGGGCCGATCATCGTGCTGGCGCTGGCGGCAATGCCGTTCCTGGCCCGCGGCCTCAACGCACTGGCGCTGGGCGAGGCGACCGCAGGTCATCTCGGCATACCGGTGCAACGGCTGAAGTACACGGCAATCATCGGCGTCTCGGCGGCGGTCGGCGCCTCCGTCGCCGTCAGCGGCGGCATCGGCTTCGTCGGCATTGTCGTGCCGCATCTGCTGCGCCTGCTGATCGGTCCCGACAATCGCTACCTGCTGCCGGCGTCGGCGCTGCTCGGCGCGTCGCTGCTGCTGTTGGCTGACGCTGTCGCGCGCACCATCGTGGCGCCGGCCGAGTTGCCGATCGGCATCGTCACCGCGATTGCCGGTGCGCCGTTCTTCCTGTGGATCCTGCTGCGCAAGCGCGGCGTCGTTGATTTGTGAAATTTTGGGATTTGTGAGATTTGGGACCTGTGAGGCTTGGATGATCGAGGCAAGGGATGTTTCGGTGGCGATCGCCGGCAAGCGCATCGTTACCGGTGTCGATTTCACTGCACGCCCCGGCGAAGTGGCGGCAATCGTCGGCCCCAACGGGTCCGGCAAGACGACCTTCCTCAAGGCGCTGTCCGGCGAGCTTGCTTACACCGGGCGTGTCGCCCTCAACGGCCGCGATCTGTCGGCCATGAAGCCGGCCGAAATCGCCACACAGCGAGCGGTGCTGCCGCAAGCGACGACGCTGTCGTTCCCGTTCACGGTGCGAGAGGTGGTCAAGCTCGGCCTTGTCGGCGGCCACTCGGGTGTCCTGCCGGGCGAGGATGCGCGACTGCCGGAACGGGCGCTGGAGCGCGTCGACCTCGACGGTTTTGCCGGACGTTTCTACCAGGAGCTTTCGGGCGGCGAGCAACAGCGCGTCCAGCTTGCGCGCGTGCTGTGCCAGGTCTGGGCGCCGGTGCTTGACGGCAAGCCGCGCTATCTGTTCCTCGATGAGCCGGTTTCCAGCCTCGACATCAAGCACCAGCTGATCATCATGAACATCGCCCGCGACTTCGCCAGACGGGGCGGCGGCGTGGTCGCCATCCTGCACGACCTCAATCTGACGGCCATGTTCGCCGACCGGATCTTTGTCATGCATCGCGGCAGGCTTGCCGCCACCGGGTCGCCGCAGGACGTGCTGAGCGACGACCTGATCGAAAAAGTGTTCGACTGCCGGCTCAGGGTCGGCGTGCTGCCGGCCGGCAACATGCCGTTCGTATTGCCGCAATCAGCGGCTTAGGCCTGACCCCAGACACGGGATGGCCGGAATCAGGCAGCGGGCGCGCGGCGCTCTGCCAGCATGTCGATGCCGAGCAGGCTGCGCACATTCGGCCGCGCCGCCACGAGATCGGCGATGGTGTAGCGCTCCAGCACCGCGAAGAACGCGTTCAGCGCTTCGCGCAATGCCGAGTTCAGCGCACAGCTGTCGACCAGCGGGCATTCGGCGGCATCGTTCTCGAAGCATTCGGCCATGGCGAAACTCTCTTCGGTCACGCGCACGACATCGAACAGGCTGATGGATTCGGCGGCACGGCCAAGCCTGACGCCGCCATTGCGGCCACGCACGGTCTCGACCAGGCCGTGCTCGACCAGCGGCTGCAGGATCTTGAACAGGAAAAGCTCCGACACCGAGTAGGCGGCCGCGATCTCGGGGATGCGGCTCAATCGGTCATTGTTGGCGGCGCAATACATCAGGATGCGCATGGCATAGTTGGTCTGGCGCGTAAGCCGCATTTTGTCCTCACAAGGCGCTGGTGCGGTAGAACCACGCCAGATTTCAAAACTTTGCTGATGCGGCTTTGACCCGAAATTCGGATTCGCCACATTGGCCTGAGCGGAATATGGCCTATACCTTGGAACAATTCCAGACTAGCCGGCACAATAGATGAACATTCTCGTCAACTTTGTGTGCGCAGCCGGGCAAGGCGCGGGCGAAACCGGCTGTCACGGGCATTTTGCCTGATGAAACACTAAATAGGCCCGAGATTGACGAGGAGCGGCTCATCCATGTCACAATCGGCCCAGTCCCTGGCGTCTGTCCGTTTCGATGCCGACGCGGATGCCAAGCTTTCCGCCTTGCGGTGGACAAAGTTCGTCGCGGCGGCGGCACTGGCGGTTTGCGTGCTGGTGTTTGCGGTCGCCAAATCGTTCGAGACCACCTATCCGTGGCTCGGCTTCGTCGCTGCCTTTGCGGAGGCCGCGACCATCGGCGGTCTGGCCGACTGGTACGCGGTGGTGGCGCTGTTCAGGCGGCCGCTGGGGCTGCCGATCCCGCACACCGCCATCATCCCCGAGAACCAGAGCCGCATCGCCGACAATCTCGGCCGCTTCATCGAGGTCAATTTCCTGGCTCCGGAACCGGTGCGTGAAAAGCTTGCCGAGGTCGATTTCTCGGCGCTCGTCGCCGACTGGCTCGCCGACGCCGAACGTGCCGCCGGCTTGTCGCGCTTCGTCGTGCGGCTGGTGCCGCAGACGCTCGCCGCTGTCGAGCAATCCGGCCTGCGTGGCTTCGTCACCAGCCGCATGCTCGAGCAGATCGAAAAGGTGCCGCTGGCGCCGCTGGCCGCCGAGCTGTTGTCGGCGCTTACCGACGATCGCCGTCACCAGAAACTGTTCGACGAATTCACCAAGGTGATCGGCCGGTTCCTCAACGACGAGCAGGCGCTGGCGACGATGCGCGAGAAGATCCGTGAGGAACTGCCGTCGCTGTTCAACCTGTTCCGCGCCGACGCTTATCTCCTGAAGAAGATCGTCGCCTCGGCCGGCTCGCTGCTCGACGAGGTGCGGGCCGATCCCGACCACCCGATGCGCGCCGAATTCGACCGTTTCGCGCGGGCCTTCATCGAGAAGCTCAGGACATCGAAGCAATATGCCAAACGTGCCGAGAAGCTGAAGCGCGATTTCCTCGCCCGGCCGGAGGTCAAGGGATTGGCCGGCGACATGTGGGCGAGCCTCAGCCAGTTCATCGAGCAGGACGCCAAGGCGCCCGAGTCGATTATCCGTTCGCATCTCGCCAACATGTTCGTCGAGGTCGGCCGCCATCTTGCCGGCGATGCGCAGATTCGAGCCGACATGAACCAGGGCTTCGTGGTGGCGCTGGCTTCGTTCGTGGAGAGCCAGAAGAGCGGCGTGTCGAAATTCATCGCTGACCAGGTCAAGCGTTGGGACCTGGCGCAGCTGACGCGGCTGATCGAGATGAACATCGGCAGGGACCTGCAATACATCCGCTTCAACGGCATGATCATTGGTGGGCTTGCCGGTGTCGTGCTCTATGTTGCTGAGCGGCTGTTCCTCGTCGGCTGACGCGTTCGAGCCTGGGCCGATTCCACTGCGTTCGAATGGACACCCGGCACTTCGGTGCTATTCTCCCGTCCGGGAGCCCAATCGGCGGCGACAGGGGGAGAATACCATCATGGCCAAGCAACCGGAATCCGATTCCTTCATGGATATGTTCGGCAAGTTCGGCCGAGACCTGAAAGTGCCCAACGTCGATGTCGAGGCAATCCTCGCGCATCATCGCAAGAACCTCGAAGCGCTGGAGAAATCGGCCCGAGCCAGTGCCGCCGGCGCATCCTCGCTGTTGTCCAGGCAGCGCGAAATGCTGCAGGACACGCTGCGCGAAGTCACCGAGATGGCGCAAGGCTACAGAGCGCCGGGCAATCCGCAGGAATTGATGACCAAACAGACGGAGTTCGCCAAGAAGTCCTTCGAGGCCGCGTTGAAGAATGCCGGCGAAGTGGCTGAACTGGTCAGAAAATCCGGCACCGAATCGATTGACATCCTGCGCACGCGCATCAAGGAGGCGATGGAGGAAATCCGCGCCGGCTACGACAAGAAGTAGCGGTCTCCAGCCAAGGTGGCTTTGTTTGCCGCCGGCAACCCGAAAAGCCAGGAAATTCCGATTTGCCCTGCCACTGCGCGGGCGGCATGGCACGATTGCGGCCGAAATGGGCGGAACGGATTCGCGCAGAGCGAATTGACAGGGGCCGCCAGTTCGTGGTCCGGAGGCGTTGGAAGCGATCGGGAAACCAGGAATGACTGAAATACGGCCCAAGACGCCGCCGACCTACGAGCAATTGAGGGCGATGGTCGGGCAGGAGCTTGGCGTGTCGGAGTGGACGACGGTCGACCAGAAGCGTATCGACCAGTTCGCCGAATGCACCGGCGACCATCAATGGATCCATGTCGATCCCGAGAGGGCGAGACGGCAAAGCCCGTTCCGCACGACGATCGCGCATGGCTACCTGACGCTGTCGATCATCGGCGCGCTGGCACTCGACATGGGCATCGTGCCCGAAAACACCCAGGCTGCCTTCAACTATGGCTTCGACAAGGTGCGTTTCCTGGCGCCGGTCAAGGTCGGGGCGCGCATCAGGCTGCGCTCTACTCTTCTTTCGATGGAGGACAGGGGGCCTGGCCAGTATCTGATGAAGGCGGCCAATACCGTCGAGATCGAAGGCGAGGAAAAGCCCGCCCTGACAGCCGAAACACTGGTCATGCTCTACGAGCGCCGCAAGCGGGCAGGGGCCTGAACGGCCGGCAGTCAGGTCGTGCGTTACGAAACTCTGGACTCTGCGCGGCCAGCGGCGCGGGCCGAGAGCAGTGCAAGGAACAGCGCGACCAGCGCCAGCGCCGTTGCGGTCTGAAAGGTGACCTGCATCCCGTGGGCGGCGGCCTCTGAACTCAGAATATCCTGGCCAATGCCTTGCCGTTCCTCGGCCGATGCAATGGCGAAGACGGCACCCATCAATGACGCGCCGGTGATGAGGCCGAGATTGCGCGAAAGATTGAGCAGGCCGGAGACGACGCCGCGCTCGCCAGCGCCAACACCGGTCATGACAGCTGCATTGTTGGACGTCTGGAACAGCGCGTAGCCGATGCAGGTGACAGTGATCGGAACGACATAGCTGGCAATGCCGAGTTTCGTCATGGCGAGCGACAGGAGGAAAGTGCCGGTAGCGAGGCAGAGCAGGCCGGCGACCATCATCCTGTGGGCTCCGAAGCGATCGGTCAGGCGTCCGGCCAGCAGCGCCGCCAGGGTCGAGACAAGCGGACCGGTCGACAGCACCACGCCGACCATTGCGGCATCAAGCCCAAGCGCGCGTGACAGATAGAACGGGGCAACCACCAGGGTCGCCATCATCACGGTTGCGACGATGAGGCTCATGGCGAGGCTGGCGCTCAGCTGGAGGTCACGGAAGCCGGCAAACTGGATCAAGGGGTTTTTCACTTTCGCCTGCCCAGCGGCGAACAGGATGACGCCGATGCCGGCAGCTATCAGCAGGCCGAGGTTGAGCGCGCCGAAATCGCCTCTGCCAAGCGTCATGGCCAGCGCATAGGCGGCCAGCGTCAGGGCCAGCAAGGCGGTGCCCACGGCGTCGAACTTGCCTCGATCAGTCTGGGCTGCCTTGCTGCGGGCCGGCAAGGCACGATAGGCGAGAGCGAGGGTCAGGACACCCAGCGGGACATTGACAAGGAAGATCGATCGCCAGCCGAGACTGGCGATCAAAATGCCGCCGAGCGACGGCCCAAGTGTCGTGCCGATCGCGGACATGGCGCCGAGCAGGCCCATGGCGCTGCCGGTTTTTGCCTTGCTCACGGTTTCGGCGACAAAAGCCAGCGTCAGCGCCATCATCAGCGCCGCGCCAAGTCCTTGCACGGCCCGCGCGGCGATCAGCAGCCAGAGTGTTGGCGCGAGGCCGCAGAGTACCGATGCCAGCGTGAACAGCGCGATGCCGCCAAGCAGCAACGGCCGGCGCCCGAATATGTCGGCCAGCCGTCCGGCGCTGACGATCAATGTGGTGATGGCGAGCAGATAGGCCAGAACAACCCACTGCACCGACTGGAACGAAGCGCCGAAATTCTGCATCAGCGCCGGCAGGCCGACGCTGGCAATGCTGGTTCCAAGCGACGACAGCAGCGTGGCGAGCGAAAGGCTTGCCAGCGCCCAGCGGTCGGATTGGACTTGTGGCGGCGCCGATACGCGCCGATTTTGCTCAGCGATTGCCAAGGCGACCTCCTTTTCATCGGCCTCCAGAACCGGAGCTATGCGAGATCTAGTCTCTTGGCTGATGTGGCGGAAGGCGCAGCATTTGCATCTTATTCATGCACCAAACGCCATATCCCATGCTATGATCGGCCGATGGTATCGCCCGATCTCAATTTGCTCGTCGCTCTCGACATACTGCTAACCGAAGGCAGCGTGGCGCGCGCCGCCAGCCGGCTGCACCTCAGTCCCTCGGCGATGAGCCGGACGCTGGCGCGGCTGCGCGAGGCAACGGGCGATCCGCTGCTGGTTCGCGCCGGCCGCGGTCTGGTTCCGACACCGCATGCGCAGGAGTTGCAGCAGCAGGCTGGTCGCGTCGTTCAGGATGCGGAAGCACTGCTGCGCCCTGCCAAGCTCCTCAACCTTTCGGGCCTCGCCAGGACCTTCACGCTGCGCACCAATGAAAGCTTCGTCGAGGAGTTCGCGCCGCGCCTTGTCGCCCGCATCGAAGCGGAGGCGCCTGGCGTGCGGCTGCGTTTCGCGCCGAAGTTCGACAAGGATGTCACTTCGCTGCGCGAGGCGGCGATTGACCTGGAAATCGGCGTCGCCGGCCAAACCGGACCCGAGATGCGCATCCAGGCCCTGTTTCGCGACCGCTTCATCGGTGCCGTTCGATCTGGCCACCCCCTGAGCGAGGGCGTCGTGACGCCGGAGCGCTACGCCGCCGGCCGCCACATCAGTGTTTCGCGGCGTGGCCGCGAGAAAGGGCCGATCGATGAAGCCCTGGAACGGCTTGGCCTCCAGCGGACAGTCGTGTGCATGGTTTCCGGCTTTTCGGCCACGCTTGCCATGGCGCGCGCATCCGACCTGATCGCCAGCGTGCCCGAGCGGCATACGGAAGGCGCACGCACCGGCATGCACAGTTTTCCGCTGCCGGTCGCCACCGTGGGGGTCACCATCTCCATGCTCTGGCACCCGCGTCTCGATGCCGATCCGGCACAGCGGTGGTTGCGCGACTGCGTGCGTGAGGTTTGTGCGGCCCGCTGACCGACACCGCGCAACATCACCGCGCCATCGCCGCCTCAAGCACCTTGAAAATCCGCTCGTCCGCGCACTGGGCGACGTTGAAGCGCAGGAAACGGCTGGCTGTCTGGGACAGGCTGAACGCATTGCCGGGCGCCAGCACGACGTTGTCGGCCAGGGCGCGGCGGGCGACTTCGGCCGCATCGACGCCATCCGGCAGGCCGCACCACAGGAACAGCCCGGCCGGCTGGTCGATCCAGGGCGTGATGCCGATTGCCTTCAGGCGGGTGCTCGTCTCGCCCATGGCGCGCGAAAGCCGCGCCCGCAGCAGATCCATGTGCTTGCGGTAGCTGCCATCCTTCAAAAGGGTCAGCACCAGTTCGGCCGCCAGCCGGCCGCCGCCGAAGGTGGTGGCGATCTTGAGGTCGGTCAGGCGCTCGATCCAGTTGCGGGGCGCCGCGATGTAGCCGCAGCGAACCGACGCCGACAGCGTCTTGGAGAAGCTGCCGATCTGGACGACCCGGCTCAGGCCATCGAACGCCGCCAGCCTGGGGGCGGGCGCATGTTCGAAATCGGCGAAGATGTCGTCCTCGACAATGGTCAATTCCGACTGGTCAGCGAGCTTCAGCAGCCGGTGCGCCGTGACCGGCGACAGGATCGCGCCGGTCGGGTTGTGGATGGCGGAATTGGTGATGTAGAGGCGCGGCCGGTGCTCGGCCAACGCCTGCGCGAACAGGTCGATATCAGGCCCGGACGGCGTGTAGGGAACGCTGACGACCTTGGCCCGGTGGGCGCGCAGCAAAGCGTGAAAATTGAAATAGCAGGGGTCGTCGACCAGTACTGTATCGCCGGGTTCGATCAGGAAACGGCACAGGAGGTCGATGGCCTGCGTGCCCGATTCCGTCAGCATGATCTGTTCGGGAGAGGCTTCGATGCCATGTTCGGCCATGCGCCGCGCCAGCAGGTTCCGCAGCGGCGGCAGGCCGAGCGGCGTACCGTAGTCGGCGAGCGCGACATCATCGGCACGCGCCACCGTGCGCAGCGCGCGGCGCAATCCTGCCTGAGGCATCCACGCGGCCGGCAGCCAGCCGCAGCCGGGTTTCAGACTGTCATCGCCTGCTTCCAGCGACTGGCGCGAGATCCAGAGCGGATCGACGGCGCGGTCGAGCCGCGGGCCAATCTCGGCCAGAGACAGCGGCGCCAGCGAGCCGGCGGCATAGAAGCCTGAGCCCGGCCGGGAACGGATCGCGCCTTCGGCGGCGAGCCGCTCATAGGCTTCGACCACGGTGGATTTGGACACCTGCATGGATTTGGCAAAGGCGCGGATCGACGGCAATCGCGCTCCGGGGGTCAGGCTGCGCGCGGCAATCCGCTGGCGGATGGTCGCCATCACGCTCTCGACCAGGGTGAGTGTGCCTTCAGTTTCCAGCGTGAGTTCCGTCATCCGTACTGCTCGATCTACCATTACAGTTTTGTGAAATTGTACTCCATTGTCTCTGGTGACGCCATAGGTGGCGGCCCGATAGAGGGCGGAAGAAATGGAGCCTGCAATGGACAAGACCGCGAGCGGCTGGGTGAACGGATTCATCGGCGTGTTGATCTTCAGCGGCTCGCTGCCGGCGACGCGTGTGGCGGTGATGGATTTCGATCCGATATTCCTGACGTCGGCCCGAGCGGCGATTGCCGGATTGCTTGGTCTGGCAATGCTGTTCCTGTTCCGGCAGAAACGTCCGGAGCGCGGGGATCTGCTGTCGCTGGCGATCGTAGCCCTTGGCGTGGTGGTCGGCTTTCCCTTGCTGACCGCTCTGGCGCTGAAGCACGTCACCACGGCCCATTCCATCATCTTCGTCGGCCTGCTGCCGCTGGCGACGGCCATTTTCGGCGTGCTGCGCGGCGGTGATCGTCCGCGCCCGGCGTTCTGGCTGTTTTCGTGCGTGGGCAGCGCGCTCGTCGCGGGTTTTGCCCTGATGCAGGGCGTGACGGCCTCGCCGGTCGGCGACGGTCTGATGCTGGCCGCCATCGTCGCCTGCGGCCTGGGCTATGCCGAGGGTGCCGCGCTGTCGCGCAAGCTCGGCGGCTGGCAGGTGATCTGCTGGGCGCTGGTGCTGTCGCTGCCGATCATGCTGGTGCTGACTTTCGCGACGCTGCCACCATCCTTTGCCGGCGTCGGCTCCAACGCCTGGATCGGTCTCGGCTATGTGTCGCTGTTCAGCATGCTGATCGGCTTCGTCTTCTGGTATCGCGGCTTGGCGCAAGGCGGCATCGCCGCCGTCGGGCAGTTGCAGCTTCTGCAACCCTTCTTCGGCCTCATGCTGGCGGCGACGCTGCTGCATGAGCAGGTCAGTTCGCTGATGGTCGTCGTCACGCTCGGCGTGGTGCTGTGCGTGTTCGGCGCGAAGAAGTTTGCGAGATAGTTCGGGAGGGCGGCTCCCGTCACAGTGTCTCTTTGTTTTGACGCAATTCCCTAAGGGAAAGCACTACGCGCTTTTCCCGGGAAAACCGCGTCACACTTTTCCTGGAATTGCTTTAGAACTTCGTCACCACACCGATACCGATGCCTTCGAAGCCGCCCATCGCCATCAAGGCCGCGGGCGCCTCGTCGAGGCTGATCTTCTTGCCGACCAGCAGTTCGGGCTTGAGCTTGCCGGTGCGGATCATCTCCATCATCGCCTGGTAGCGGTAGGCCTGCATGCCGTGGCTGCCGAGGATTTCGAGCTCGAAGGCAATCACCTTGTCCATCGGCACCTGCGGGCGGGCGTGCTCGCCCAGCATCAGGCCGACCTGCACATGGCGGCCGCGCCGGCGCAGATTGGCGATCGAGTTGAACGAGGTGGTGGGGTGGCCGAGTGCGTCCATCGACATATGGGCGCCGCCATTGGTGATCTGCTTGACGGCCTTGACCACATTCGGCGTTTTGGACGCATTGATGGTGGCGACCGCGCCGATCTTTTTGGCGAAATCGAGCTTCTCGTCGGTGAGGTCGATGGCGATGACATTGGCGCCCATGGCGCTGGCGATCATGATCGCCGACAGGCCGACGCCGCCGCAGCCATGCACCGCCACCCATTCGCCGGGTGTAACCCGGCCCTGGTCGACGATGGCGCGAAACGAGGTGACGAAGCGGCAGCCGAGGCTGGCGGCGGTGGCGAACTCCATCTCGTCGGGCAAGCGCACGAGATTGGTGTCGGCGTGTTCGATGGCGACATATTCGGCGAACGAACCCCAGCCGGTGAAGCCGGGCTGCGTCTGATGCTCGCAGACCTGGTGATTGCCCGATGAGCATTCGAAGCAGCGGCCGCAGCCGACGGCGAACGGCACGGTGACGCGTTCGCCGGCCTTCCAGCGGGTGACATGCTTGCCGGCTGCCACCACGACACCGGCCAGCTCATGGCCCGGCACATGCGGCAGCCGGATGCTGTCGTCATGGCCCATCCAGCCGTGCCAGTCGCTGCGGCACAGCCCGGTCGCCTCAACCTTGATGACGACGCCATCGGCGGCCGGCTTCGGATCGGGAACGGTCTGGATCGTCGGCGCTTCGCCGAATTTCTCGAACACGACGGCTTTCATTGGCAACTCCCACCTTCACACGCCCTGCAGGAAACGATAGCCGATTCCCTGTCCGGTCAAGCGGAAATCGATTCCGCCAGACGGACCGGCCGGTCGCGCCGGCGCGCTGACGCTAGGCGTCGGCGGCCTTATTCGGCATCGATCTGGTTCTCAGGTGCTGCCTTCTGGAAGGCCGGCAGCGCCATGCAGGCGGTGTTGATGCGCGCGATCGTCGGGTAATGCGTCATGTCGACGCCGAAGCGGGCATTGTTGGTGACCTGCGCGGCCAGGCAGATGTCGGCCAGGCCCGGCGCCTCACCATGGCAGAATGTGCCGGTCTCGGCCGAGGCAGCCAGGATTTTTTCGAGCGGCTGAAAGCCTTCGTTCACCCAGTGGCGGAGCCAGTTGGTGATGTCCTGGTCGCCGGCGCCGAACAGGGTGCGCAGGGAGGTCAGCACGCGCAGATTGTTCACCGGATGGATGTCGCAGGCGATCATCTGCGCCAGCATCCGGACCCGCGCCCGGCCAAGCGCGTCCTTCGGCAGCAGTGGCGGTTCGGGGCTGGTCTCGTCGAGGAATTCGATGATCGCCAGCGATTGCGTCAGCAGCGTGCCATCGTTCCAGACCAGCGCCGGCACCAGACCCTGCGGATTGACCGCGAGATAGGCTGGCTCCAGATGCTCGCCATGGCGCA
The DNA here is from genome assembly GCF_003253745.1 of Mesorhizobium kowhaii. Classification (GTDB taxonomy): domain Bacteria; phylum Pseudomonadota; class Alphaproteobacteria; order Rhizobiales; family Rhizobiaceae; genus Mesorhizobium; species Mesorhizobium kowhaii. Next base: position 180,901 of record NZ_MZXV01000062.1, on the reverse strand, counting down.
GATGATGGGGGACGTAGTCGTAGCTCAGCCCCTTCATCTCCAGCGCGATCCGCACCCGATAGGAGGTGGAGGAGCGATAGTAGTTGTGCAGGACGATGTCGCTCATGCGCTCACTTCGGCTGGCCGATGGTCACTTCGATCGTGCCGATGCCGTCGACGCCGCCGGTCATCGTGTCGCCCGGGCCGACCGCGCCGACGCCGGCCGGCGTGCCGGTGAAGATCAGGTCGCCGGGCTCGAGCTCCATCGCCTCACTGCAGATCGACACGATATCGGCGATCGGCCAGATCAGCTCGGCGAGGTCGGCATCCTGCCTGACCTCGCCGTTGACGGCGAGCCAGATGCGGCCCTTTTGCGGGTGGCCGGATTTCGCCGCGGGGACCAGCGGGCCGCAAGGCGCGGAGCGGTCGAACGCCTTCGACCAGTCCCAGGGCCGCGCCATCTTCTTGGCTTCATCCTGCAGATCGCGGCGGGTGAGGTCGATGCCGACGCCATAGCCCCAGACATGATCCAGTGCCTGTTCGCGGCCAATGCGAAAACCCGGTCTGCCGATCGCGGCAACCAGCTCGATCTCGTGGTGCAGATTGGCCGTCAGCGGCGGGTAGGGGATTGTGGCGCCGGAATCGACCACCGCGTCGGCCGGCTTGGTGAAGAAGAAGGGCGGATCGCGCTCGTCATTGCCGAGTTCGCGGATGTGGGCGGCGTAATTGCGGCCGACGCAGAAGATGCGGCGCACCGCAAAACGTTCAGGCGAACCTGCAACGGCCACCGATGAAATTGCGGGCGAGGGAAGGACGAATTTTGTCATGCGGGTCTCTGCTTGGTTGCCGGGACATTCGACCGATTTGGGCGCCCGGGCAATCGAGAAAGCGCCGGCGGCGCTTTCCGACGGAGATGGCGATATACTATTTGGCAATAATCTGGCCATGGTGGCGAGGTTATTCTAAAGCGCGTCGCGTTTGAAACGGATTGAGGCGCCGCGCGTTAGGTTTTTGTCTCATGCATGGCGTTCACCCAAAACCGGGGCCACTTTTGGGCGACATGCATTAACCGCTCCTGAACTGAAATGAACCCCATGACAGCAATCCACGATCGCGCCCGGTTCCTGATCATCGACGATCACCCGCTGTTTCGCGAGGCGCTGCACAGCGCGGTGCAGATGGCCTATCCGGAAGTCGACACGGTGGAGGCGCGCTCGATCACCGAGGCGCTCGATCTTCTGGCCGGCGCCAAGCCGTTCGATCTGGCGCTGCTCGACCTCAGCATGCCCGACGTGCACGGCTTCGAAGGCTTGTTGCAGCTCCGGACGCGCTATCCGCGCCTGCCGGTGGTGATCGTTTCAGGATACGAGGAGCCGAAGATCATTTCCGAAGCGCTGTCCTATGGCGCTGCCGGCTTCATCCCGAAATCGGCGCGCAAAAGCGACCTCGCCGCCGCCATACGCTCGGTGATGGAAGGCGCGATCTATGTGCCGGAAACCTATGAAGGCCGCACGCCGGACGCCGACAGCATCGACCGCGCCGACATGGTGCAGCGCCTGTCGACGCTGACGCCGCAACAGCTGCGCGTGCTGCAGATGCTGCGCCAGGGCCTGCTCAACAAGCAGATCGCCTACGAGCTGCAGGTGGGAGAGACCACGGTGAAGGCGCATGTGTCGGAAATCCTGCGCAAGCTCAATGTCTACAGCCGAACGCAAGCGGTGATCGAGGTGTCGAAGCTGGACAATGCGGAATTGTTTCGCGATCAGGCGGGGTTTTGAGGTTTACTCTCCACCGTGGGGAGGGTCGATACGCGAAGTGGAGCGGGGTGGGGGCAGCGCTGGCCATGCTTCACGTGGCGCGGCAGGCCGCATGCCTTGCGCTAGTTATGCAGAAGTTTGCGCGAAACACCGAGCTCGCGCGGCAAAGGCAACACAGCCTCCCCGCCTCAAGCCGCTTGATCGCCGCCAAGTTAAAGGGCGTCGGAGACGTTCTAAACGTCATTTTGTCTGTCATTGGTCATCGTCCACGATAACCTGTCACAGAAATTGACGTGTCTCACTTACGGGGTGCAGTCCAGCACTGTCACCATAATTTTGTCACTGCAATCTAAGAGATGCACGGGGCGGTCGGTTGCTCTCTGAAATACGCTCGCCCAGCGTCAAACACCCCAGTGATGGCAGAGTATATAATTCGATCCAATCCGAATTCGGTGGTGGGCGGCAAAAATAAAGCAGCTAGTTGACAATTCGTCGACCCATTGTTGGGATGTCTTCTGGTCGGAAAAACATACCCGATTCGCCAGTTTCAGCCAGAGCGTTTCTCAATTCGTCCGAAATTACTATGTGGTTTAGCTGCTGTTCATCCCGAGCCAAATGCGTGCTTCCCAAGCATTTTTCATAGTGAACATAATAGTTGCATGAAATTATAAGAGTTATATCCGGCTTTTCTATTTTGCTTGTTACGCCAGACCGATCAGGATCTATACAGCGCACCCGGCCGAATGGAAGAACCCAGGAGAATTTTTGAGTTTCGCCATCTCTAGCCATCAGTGTTATCGGCAAAAATTGAACAAGTTCCTTTGGTACAAATCGTAAAATGATTTCTTGCCATATTAAGTCAACGGCCGGGGGGTCTCCAGTGGGTGGACAATGGAGGCTCTCGAAATTTTTCAAGTTTGATTTAGCCCGATACAGCGGGCGCCCCAAAATTGGATCAATTGGAACTGACGTCAATGTGTCTGCCATTCTCACTGGAGAATTGTAGTCGAACTCCGCTGGCTCAAAATCCGTATCCAGTCTATCGTACCATACCCATGCCATATTCGTTCTCTACCATTAACTACTTATTTGGAACTGAATCATTTACACCGAACCCACTATTCCCATCCGACTTTTCTGTTGTTGTTTGCTTATCTGTTGTCGTTTCTGGTTTTGCCTTTGTCAACGCATCAGGATTTTTTTCAACGTACTCTTTCATCCGAGATCGAAGCGCAGCCACTTCTTGACGTGCTTTATCAGGTGTAATTTGGCGTGTCTCCAGCAAGTGATTTATCGTATCTAGCTGGCGGCGAACATCGGCATTGTACACGCGATGGGCGTCAGTAAATCCTCTCTGAAGAGCAGGCATAAGATTTTCCTTAGCGTCTAAGTTAATATCCAGGGCCTTTATCAAAGGATGGTTTCTAAATGTATTGGATATGATGTGGTGATCGTCTATCCTTGCCGGCCATCCCATTCTTGCGGAAACCGCAGCGGTTGCGGTATATTTTCCGAATGCTGCGAATGTGTCATCGAAAGCGGTGGGTGTGGTATTCGAGAAATTTGTGACGACGTCTGCATATGGGTCATACGCGGCGCCTACCTCAACGATGGGACCTGCGACCATGTTCATCGCAGACGCGACTGAATTGAGCGCTACGTCTGCGTTGCGATAGCCGGTGTCGAATGGCCCAATTGGGCCCCCACCCCAGTACCCAGGATCGCCGTCTGCGTGCCCATTGTTGTCCGCCTTATTGACTGGATCATTTCCGGCATACGCATACCGATTGGTACCGACGCCCGGCAATGTCGGGTCCCAATCGTCCGGCGAAATAAACCTCCCCAGCACCGGATCCATGTATCGTGCATTGAGATAGAGCAACCCGGTCTCGGGATCGAAGCGCTCGCCGATGTAGCCCTTCTGCGTCTGGAAGCCTGTGTTGAGGCGTTCGCCATAGGTGGCGTAGTTGGTCTGCTCGAAAATGGCGCCCGCGGCATCGGTGACCATGCGGACCGAGGCCAGGTGATCGCGGTGCAGGAAGTATATGGCGCCGTTGACAACCTTGACGTCAGGATGGGGATACCGGGTGTAGATTTCCGCCCCCGGTGTTTTCGGATCGATCTCGACCGACGCGTCGGGATAGAGCGTGGTGGCGAAAGCGGAGGTCTTCTTCGCCCGAGCCCCGTCGGGTCCATAGGCGAGATTGACGGTGTTGGATGAGAGCGTGATGGTCTTCAGCCGATTGGCCTCGTCCCAGACCAGCGTTCTGGAGCCGTCTGATGTCATGTTGCCATTGGCGTCATAGGCCAGCGTCTTGGTGCCGACCGAGGTTGGCGCATGCGGACGAGGTGCGCCCCCCGAGGGGTAGACATAGGTGCCCACCCGCGTCCGTGAGGTCATGTTGTCGTTGGCGGCATAGACGAAGTTTTCGTCGAGCGCGTTGTTGCCGGCATTGTTGGATGAGGTCAGCCGGTCGGCGCCGTCATAGACATAGGTCCAGCTGTCGGCGGGCGTCCGCCCGGAATACGGTGACAGTGCACTATTTTTTCGCGCAAAGTGTGCGGGTGGAGTGCAACGATGGTCGAGCGGGGTATGGTAAAAGTGCACTGTAACTGTAGTTCGTAATTCGCAACGAAGGTCGCGCGAGGCGCGTATTCCTCGGTTGCTCAGGGCACCACGTCAGCGCGCATCAGCGTTACCATCCTTATCCGATCTGCATGGGCTTGATATGAGACATGTATTGAATGATGCGCCTCGTCAAATCGGTCCCAGGGGCCATATTCGCCCAAAATAGGATCTCTCCGCGCCTCGCCGCTTTTCGAGGGCGCACCAAGGTTACTCAGCACGTCGTCGCGACTCCATAAAAATGGGATACTAAAGAGATCTCGATCCAAATTGCCAGATTCTATGAATATGGTGTCTATCTTTTCATCATCATCGCAGATGATAGAAAACTTATTACGTGCAGAAACGTAATTTATACGGATTTCTGGAAGGTCATCATCAACAGTTTTTTTGAATTTCCAGGATTTAAACGGTGGTGACGTCAAAAGTAACGATACCGGCTTTCCCAGATAGCTAAGAATTGTATTAGTCATTCCGGTCCCACCGCTCCTTCGTGAGGGAATCTAAGCCAGCAGATGCGCCAGCAGCGCCCTCAATTGTGCCGGCTTCAGCGGCTTGCGCATCAGTTCGATGCCGCCCGCGCGCGCCGCCTTGGCGACGGCTTCCGAACTGTCGGCGGTGACGATCAGCGCCGGCACGGCGCGGCCGAGATAGTCGCGGACCTCGGCGATGGTGGCGGTGCCGAGATCGCCGCCGTCGAGATGCTGGTCGGCAATGACGATGTCGGGCACCCAGTCGGTGTCGCCAAGCATGTCGAGGGCGTCGTCGGTCGAGGTCGCGGCCCGCACCAGGCATTGCCAGCGCTCGAGCAGGAAGGTCATGGCCTGCAGCACCTCGACATCGTTCTCGATCAGCAGCACCTTGGTGCCGAACAGGCCGTAGCCGCGCGGCCGTTCCATGTCGGCGCTGTTGGCGATGGCGTCGGCCGGGGCGCCGATGCCGACGGGAACATCGATGTGGAAGATCGTGCCGCGGCCGACCTTCGATGAAAATGTCACGGGATGGCCGAGCGCGCTGGCCATGCGGCGCACGATGGCAAGCCCGAGCCCGAGACCGCCGCCGTCCAGCTCTGCATTGGCCGACGAGGTGCCGCGGTGGAATTCCTCGAACACCGCCTCGCGCTGGTCTTCGGGAATGCCGCAGCCTGTGTCGGCGACGTCGATGCGGATGGTGTCGCCGCGATGCCTGGTGCCGACGAGCACGCCGCCCGAGCGTGTATAGCCCAGCGCATTGGAGAGAATGTTCTGCAGGATGCGGCGCAGCAGCGTGCGGTCGGAGCGGACCACGGCGTTGACCGGCCGGAATTTCAGCGACAGTCCCTTGAGTTCCGCCACCGGCTGAAAGTCCGAGCGCAGCGACGAGAACAGCGCCTCCAGGCTGACGTCGCCGGTCTCGGCCTGCACCACGCCGGCGTCGAGCTTGGAGATGTCGAGCAGCGTGCGCAGCAGGTCCTCCATCGTCTCCAGCGAGCGCTCGACCTGCCGCACGAGCTTCCTGCCTTCGTCGCTGGTCTGCACTTCGGCGAGCGCCGAAACCGAGAGGTGGGCGGCATTCAGCGGCTGCAGCACGTCGTGGCTGGCGGCGGCGAGGAAGCGGGTCTTGGACAGGTTCGCCAGTTCGGCGTTTTCCTTGGCGGCGCTGAGGTCGATGTTCGATTGCTCCAGCCGGCGCAGGGTCGAGTGCAGCTCCTCGGTGCGCGTACGCACCCGATTTTCCAGCGAAATCGCGGTCTGGAACAGCGAGAAGGCATTGCCTTGCTGGTCCATCGAGCGCTCGACGCGGCTGACAAGTGCGGCGTTGATCTTCTTCAGCTTTTCAAGGTCGTTTATGTCCCTCAGCGGCATCTTATTCCGCCGCCTGTCGTTGGCCAAAGGCGATGCCGGTGAAGGTCTGGTTCAAATGCATCGACCGGTACTGTTCGCCATAGGTGCCGAAGCCGATGACATTGTTGACCCGGTAGAGCTCCGAGATGTCGCGAAAGACCTGGCGGTTGCGCGCGTCCAGCCGGCGCAGCACGCAGTCGAAGCCGAGGATCATGTCGATGCCGCCAAGCCGCTCCTCGACATCCCGCAGTGCCGCGCGCGTCGATTCGACCATGTCCTTGGGCTGGGCGATCGACAGCACGACGCCGTCGTCTATGGCGCAGAAGAACGACAGCGAGCCGTCGGGATGCATCTTCTGGATCGACCGGCAATAATATTCGCCGCCCACCTTCACCACCACCGGATGCGAGGCGAAACTCAGCGGCGTCAGCGTCTGCGGGACAATGCCGACGGACGCCGCATATTCCTCCGCTGCATTGGTGGCGTTGAACTCGCTAACGATGCGGTGATCGGGATCGGACGCCGTGACCACCAGCTTTTCATCGGTGGGAACGAAATTGTCGGTCTTGAAGACGTGGAAGGGAATTTCGGTGGCGATCAGCACGATGATGGCGCTGTCGGAGGTGACCTTGCCGTTCCAGATCAGGCGCGTCGTCTCGAACTTCAGGTCATCGCCGGCCGAGCCGCCGAGCAGCGGTATGTCGTCGAGGCCCCAATGGATGGCCGAACTCACCGCTTCCTCGGCATAGGAGAGCCCGTCGATGAAGCAGAGTGCGAACGTGCCTTTGGTGCGGTCGCAACCCAGGTGCGCGCGCAGCGACCGCCGCAAAGCCTCGACCTCGCTGGTGATGCTGTCCATGCCCGACGAGGACAGGTTGTCGACCATCACGCTGACGGCGGTGAACGCGGCGGATGGAAGCAGCATGGCGAGCACATGGCCGTCCTCAAGGCCTTGCGGCGTGATCTCGCCGGCGGTCGAGCAGCCCGCGTGGTGGAGCGCCGGCGCGTGAGTCATGAGCGCCTGGGAAAGAGTGTCGGCCTCGACAAGGCTCTGGGAAAAGAACAGCAGGGCGAAGCCGGCATCGATTGCCGCGGCCTCCAACGCGATCGCAGTGGCGAACGCGTCCATGTCGGGCTCATCCGTGGTGAGCGCCGACAGGCCGCATGCATAGCGCGTCCGTGAACTAGCCAGCTGCGTTCTCCGCATTTCCTCCGACGCTGTTTTATGCGCGTCGGGCGCGCGGGCGTCTGACAACATTGTTGCCCTCAAACCATGTTTTGGCAATGGGGCGACCGGGGCTTCACGTTTGGGCTCGGCCATGACCGAAAGTACAATGTAACGATTTTTAGACGTGCTGTTTTTTGTCCGTTGTGCAGTGTACGAATAACGCATGGCCGAAGCGCCAACACCGCGTCGGCAGCGTGATGACCAAGGTTGATACCCAGGGAGGAACCATGTCGGACGTTTCGTTGATGGTGAACGGAAAGCGGGTCAGCGGTGCTGCCGAGGACCGAACACTTCTGGTTCACTTCCTGCGGGAGAATCTCGGCCTTACCGGAACGCATGTCGGTTGCGATACCTCGCAATGCGGCGCTTGCGTCGTCCATGTCGACGGCAAGGCGGTCAAGTCCTGCTCGATGCTCGCGGTGCAGGCTTCGGGCTCGACCGTGGTGACGATCGAGGGCCTGGCCAATGGCGCCGATCTGCATCCGGTGCAGGCCGCCTTCAAGGAACATCACGGGCTGCAGTGCGGCTTCTGCACGCCGGGCATGATCATGACGGCGACCGACATGATCAACCGCCACCCCGAAGGCCTCGACGAAGCGACGGTGCGCACCGAGCTCGAAGGCAACATCTGCCGCTGCACCGGCTACCACAACATCGTCAAGGCGATCCTCGCCGCATCGAAGACGATGTCCAAGGGGTCGAAGGGCAAAGCGAAACAGGCTGCGTGAGATAGACAAGGCAGTAGGGCAGTAAGGCAGTAAGGCAGTAGGGAACCAGCAGCCAATTTCCCTACTGCCTTACTGCCCTACTCACCTGCTCCCCTAAAATTTCGGGAGGAATTTCTGATGGGTATTGAAGGTGTTGGCGCTCGGGTCGCGCGCAAGGAAGACAAACGATTCATCACCGGCGCCGGCCGCTATGTCGACGACATGGTGGTTCCCGGCATGAAGCACGCGGCCTTCGTGCGCAGCCCGCACGCGCATGCGCAGATCAAGAAGATCGACGTCAAAAAGGCGCAAGCCATGCCCGGCGTCATCGGCGTGCTGACCGGCAAGGAGCTCAAGGCCGACGGCATCGGCAACCTCATCTGCGGCTGGATGATCCATTCCAAGGATGGCTCGCCGATGAAGATGGGGGCGTGGTCGCCACTCGCTTTCGACCGGGTCCGCTATGTCGGCGATGCCGTCGTGGTCGTCGTGGCCGAGACCAAGGGCCAGGCGCGCGACGCTGCCGAGGCGGTCGAGATCACCTACAAGGAGCTCAAGGCCGTCGTCGATGCGTCGAAGGCGATGGACAAGGGCGCGCCGCAGATCCACCCCGAGGCCGACAACAACCTGATCTTCGACTGGGACATCGGCAATGCCGACGAGACGGCCGCGGCGTTCAAGAAGGCGGCCCATGTCGTCAAGATGGACATCATCAACAATCGCCTCGTGCCCAACGCCATGGAGCCGCGCGCGGCTCTTGGCCACTACGACAAGGCCGAGGATCATTACACCTGCTGGACGACGTCACAGAACCCGCATGTGGCGCGGCTGGTGATGAGCGCCTTCTACAATGTCGCGCCGGAAAACAAGCTGCGCGTCATAGCGCCCGATGTCGGCGGCGGCTTCGGCTCGAAGATCTACATCTATCCCGAAGAGATCGTCTGCCTGTGGGCGTCGAAGAAGACCGGCGTGCCGGTCAAATGGGTGGCCGATCGCACCGAGAGCTTTCTTACCGACGCGCATGGCCGCGACCATCACACCCATGCCGAAATGGCCTTCGACAACGATCACAGGATCCTCGGCCTGAAGGTCGAAACCAAGGCCAATCTCGGCGCCTATATGTCGCTGTTCTCGTCGGCGACGCCGACCTACCTCTATGCGACGCTGCTGTCGGGCCAGTACAACATCCCCGCCATCCACGCCAATGTGAAGGCGATCTACACCAACACCGCGCCGGTCGATGCCTATCGCGGGGCAGGGCGGCCGGAAGCAACCTTCGTCATGGAGCGCATGATGGAGACCGCTGCGCGCCAGTTCGGCGTCTCACCCGCCGAGTTGCGCCGCAAGAACTTCATCACCTCATTCCCGCACCAGACGCCAGTCATCATGTGCTACGACGCCGGCGACTATGCCGCTTCGCTCGACGCGGCGATGAAGGCGTCGGACTATGCCGGCTTTGCCAAGCGCAAGGCCGCCGCCGCCAAGAAGGGGCTGCTGCGCGGCATCGGCATGAGCTGCTACATCGAGGCCTGCGGCATCGCGCCGTCGGCGGCTGTCGGCAGTCTTGGCGCCGGCGTCGGCTTATGGGAATCGGCGGAAGTGCGCGTCAATGCCGTCGGCACGATCGAGGTGCTGACCGGCTCGCACAGCCATGGCCAGGGCCATGAGACGACCTTCGCGCAACTGGTCAATGAGCGCTTCGGCGTGCCGCTCGATTCCGTCTCGATCGTCCATGGCGACACCGACAAGGTGCAGATGGGCATGGGCACCTATGGCTCGCGCTCCGGCGCGGTCGGCATGTCGGCCATCGTCAAGGCGCTCGACAAGGTCGAGGCCAAGGCCAAGAAGATCGCCGCCCACCTGCTCGAGGCGGACGAGGGCGACATCATTATCGAGAACGGCGCGCTGAAAGTCGCCGGCACTGACAAGAACGTGCCATGGTTCCAGATGGCGCTCGCCGCCTACACCGCCCACAATCTGCCGGGCGGCATGGAGCCCGGGCTGAAGGAGACGGCGTTCTATGATCCGTCGAACTTCACCTTCCCGGCGGGCTGCTACATCTGCGAGGTCGAGGTCGACCCGGAAACCGGCATGACCGAGATCATCCAGTTCGTCGCCGCCGACGATTTCGGCAACATCATCAACCCGATGATCGTCGAGGGCCAGGTGCATGGCGGACTGGCGCAAGGCATCGGCCAGGCGCTGCTCGAAGGCGCCCACTATGACAACAGCGGCCAGCTGCTGACCGCGAGCTACATGGACTACACCATGCCGCGCGCCGGCGACCTGCCGTCGTTCAAGGTCTCGACCTCTAACACGCCATGCCCGGGCAATCCACTCGGCATCAAGGGCTGCGGCGAGGCCGGCGCCATCGGCTCGCCGCCGGCGGTGATCAACGCCATCACCGACGCCATCGGCAGCAACGATCTTGCCATGCCGGCATCGCCGTCCACCGTGTGGGCAGCGATTCGTGCGACGACGAAACACTGAGGAGGAAGAGCATGTATTCGGTCAACTATCACCGCGCCGCCTCGGTCGCCGATGCCGCCAAGCTGATCAAGGCGGGTGACGCCAAGCTGCTTTCGGGCGGCATGACGCTGATCCCGGCGATGAAGACGCGGCTTGCCGCGCCCTCCGACCTTGTCGACCTGTCGAAGATCAAGGAGCTGCAGGGCGTCAAGGTGTCGGGCAAGACGGTCACCATCGGTGCTGCCTCCACGCATTTTGACGTTGCCAATGACGAGAAGCTGAAGAAGGCCTGCCCGGCGCTTGCCCATCTGGCGTCGCTGATCGGCGATCCGGCGGTGCGCCACCGGGGCACAATCGGCGGCTCGATCGCCAACAACGATCCGGCGGCCGACTATCCGGCGGCGTTGCTGGCGCTCGGCGCCACCATCGTTACCAACAAGCGCGCGATCGCCGCCGACAAGTTCTTCAAGGGTCTGTTCGAGACGTCGTTGAAGGACGGCGAGATCATCACCGCGGTAAGCTTCACCGCGCCGGCCAAGGCGGCCTACGAAAAATTCCGCAACCCGGCCTCGCGCTATGCGATCGTCGGTGTGTTCGTGGCCAAGGGCAAGGATGGCGTCAGTGTCGCCGTCACCGGCGCCGGCGATGATGGCGTCTTCCGTTCGAAGGAGATCGAGGCAGCACTGGCCAAGAATTTCGCGGCCTCGGCGCTCGATGGCGTGAAGGTACCGGCGAAGAACTTGATGACCGACATCCACGCGTCGGCCGACTACCGTGCCAATCTGATCGCGGTGATGGCCAAGCGCGCGGTGGCTGCCGCCAACGCCTGACGCTAGCGCGGTTCGCCGTTTCACGGAAACGCCGAACCGCTCTATCTCTTTGTTTTGACGCAATTCCCTAAGGGAAAGCGCTATGCGCTTTTCCCGGGAAAACCGTTTCACACCTTTCCTGGAATTGCTTAGCAGTTGCGGACAAGGAAAGGGGCCGCAGCGGCCCCTTTCTCGCGTGCGGCGGCCTGTAGCTGTCCCGTTCCCGATAGAAGCACTGCCGCGCACCACCCTTTGTTTCAAGCAATCCGGACCGATACTTCCCGTGGACCAGCGCCAGCGGCAATCTCGCACTTGCACAAAGCGATATTGCACTGCACTATACCGGTGACCAAGCGCGAGCCGGGTTCGGAGTGTCATCACGACCTGCGACCCTTTTCGCATATTTCAATGCGAAGGGAGCGGCATGACCGACATCTCCGCGACGCATGTCGTCCCGTCCCGACCCGTCGCCGACAGAGCGGCCAGAACAAGACTGGCCTATCTCGATGGCTGGCGCGGCCTGTCGATCGCCCTGGTGCTGATCGGCCATTTTTTCCCCGTTCCCGGAATCAATCTGGGCGTGCTGGGCGTCGAATTCTTCTTCGTGCTCAGCGGCCGGCTGATGGGCGAGATCCTGTTCATCGAGCGCTACCCGCTGAAGAAATTCTTCAAGCGCCGCTTCTCCCGCATCTATCCCGCACTTCTGGTCTTCGTGGTCGTCGTGATGATTGCGCTCTCCGGCACATTCATCGCCTTCAAATGGAAAGCGGCGCTGACGGCGCTGACATTCACTTACAATTATGCCGGCATTCTCGTTACGCGGGCAGGCGCGCTCGACCATATCTGGTCGCTCTGCATCGAGGAGCACGCCTATATCATCCTGGCGCTGATCAGCGTCGTCGTCTCAAGCCGCTCTCGCGTCGTCGTGCTGCTCCTGGCGCTGGCCTTGCTTGCCATGGCCAACGGCGCGGTTTCGTACTGGGTGTTCGGGATGGACTACGAAACCACCTACTGGCGCACCGATGTGCATATCGCGTCGATCCTGCTGTCGGCCTCGATCTGCCTGCTCAAGGCCGACGGCAGGCTGCCGGCGGTGTTCAGCGGCAAGCATGTGGCGCTGGCGGCATCGATCTGCGCCATTGTGCTGTTCCTCGATCGGGTGCCGACGCCAATCCACTATCTCTTCGCGGTGCCGCTGCTGGCGCTGGCCGTCAACGCGCTCGATTTCAGCCCGCGCTATCTGAGCGGATTGTTGTCCTCCTGGCCGATGGCGACGCTCGGGCTGTGGTCGTACTCGCTCTATCTGTGGCAGCAGCCGTTCTACAAATTCGTCTATGAGCAAGGCAGCGCGCCGATCCCGATGCTGGCCGGGGTCTTTGTCTGTGCGCTCTGCAGCTACTACATCATCGAGCGACCGGCACGCGAATGGCTTAACCGCAACTGGTGACGTCTACACGGCAGTCGTATATTGGAATTTAGAGGCCGTGGTTAAGCCGATCGGCTCTTTTTCTCGATCAGATACCGCCGCAGGCCGGCTTCACCGCGCGGCGTTGTCCAGCGATGGTTCCAGGCGAAGGCCGGCCGCAGCAGCGGTGCGAGAAATTTGAGGATCGGTCTCAGCACCGTGACCTGCCAGGTCAATTGCACATGAGTGCCGGTGCCGGACGGCGACAATTCCGCCCGCCACAGCCCGTCGAAATCGCCAAGGGTTTTCACCACCACCAGCCGGCCGGGTTCGAGTTCAGCGGCCTCGATGATGAAGTTCAGTTCGTAGGGCAGGGCGCCTCGAGCCCGTGCTCTTGCGCGCGAACCGATGGTCGCCTTGCCCTTCCTGTCGAGTGGCACCACGTCTTTGTAGACGTCACCCCACCAGAGCGGCAGCAATTCGGCATCCGAGAGCACCTCCCACACTTCCTGCGGTGTGCCCTCGGGGATGTGCCAGCTTTCGTCGAAGCGGAAGACGTTGCTCGGCATCGCATTTCCTCCGGTTGGCGGAAACATTCATATTAGCTGCGGCTTCTTTGTGTGGCCAGCGCCAGCGGGTCAGGCGGAGATCTGCCTGACGTATCAGACGGAAATTCGTCTGACGTAATAGCGCACCGCCTTCTTGCCGCCGTGGATGACGGCGTCGCCGGCTTCGGCGAAGCCGAGTGCGGCGTGGAAGGCATCCGAGGCGGGGTTCGGCGGGTCGGTGTTGACCTCGCAGGTGACCAGCGTGTGGCCGGCGCGCTCAACATGGCCGAACAGATCCTGATAGAACCGGCGCGCATGGCCGCGGCCGCGCGCCTGTGCCGCCACGACGACACGGTCGACATAGACGAAGCGGGGGTAGCGTTCGCGGAACCAGACGAAATTCGGGCTGTCGTAATTGGCATCCTGGTCGAAGGTCATGATGAAGGCTTCGAGATCGCCGATGCGCCGCGTGTAAAACGCCTCGCCGAGCAGGAAGGACAGCCGTTCGGGCTCCAGCCACGACAGTTCGGCCGCGTGCTCGTTGTTGAGTGCAAGGATCGCCGCTTCGTCTTGCGCCGATACACGGCTGATCGGAGCAGGGGTCGCGCTCATGCCTTCGCAGCCGCAATGGTGGCCGCCACCAGGTCCGTGTCGGTCAAGGTGTTGCGGTATTCGCGGTCGAGGTCGGAGCCGCCCATGCCGACATGCGGGTTGCGGTAATCCATGGCGCTCGGTACGTCCTTGAGGGCGGCGAAATGCATTTCGGCCAGCCCGGTTTGTCTGCGCACCTCGGCGATGTTGCTGAGGTCGAGCCCGCCGCAGCCGAGGATGACGATGCGGTCGCCGGCCTGTCGCACCAGATCCGCCAATAGCGACATGCCCTCGACCGCCGTATCGCGCTGGCCACTGGTCAGCACGCGGCCGACCTTGCTGCGGATCAGCGCTTCGAGCGCCTCGACCGGGTCGCGCGTCATGTCGAAGGCGCGGTGGCATGTGACGTTCAAGGAGCCGGCAGCCTTCGTCAATTCACTCATGCGCGCCTCGTCGATGGTGCCGTCGGCGTTCAGGCAGCCAAACACCACGCCGGGCACGCCGAGGTCGCGCAACGCGATGACATCGGCGAGCATCGAGGCGTATTCGGTGTCGCTGTAGAGAAAGTCGCCGCCGCGCGGCCGCACCATGACATGAAAGGGCACGGTCGCCTGGTCGAGGGCGGCGCGCACCGTGCCGAGGCTCGGCGTGACGCCGCCTTCGATGAGGCTGGCGCACAGTTCGACCCGGTCAGCGCCGGCAGCCTGTGCGGCCAGCAGGCCGTCAATGCCTTCGACACAGATTTCGATAAGCGGCAGGCGAGTTTCTTTGGTCAAGGGGGCGATCCAGTTCCATGATATCGCCGCCAGCCCTAGCATCAGGCCGGTTGGCGCGAAAGCGCGAACAGCGCGCCGCTATTTGGGCCAGGCGGCATTTCCCCGATTGACACTCTCATAACCAATAAGTTATGGATTTACCCATAATCGGCGGGTTATTGATCTCGCTTGGACAACGCGGTTTCGTTCTTGATCGACATGGAGAGTGGCCATGATTGAAACCAAATCGATCGTCGTCGAACGTCTGATCCCGCATGCGGCCGAAAAGATCTGGCGGGCGCTGACCGTGCCCGAGCTCGTCGCCGAATGGCTGATGCAGAATGACTTCGTGGCGGAAGAGGGACATCGGGTCACCTTGCGGGCGACGCCGGTGCCCGGCTGGTCCGGCGTGACAAACTGTGTGGTGCTGCGGGTCGAGGCGCCGCGCCTGCTGGCCTACAGCTGGGGTGACGGGACGGAATCGGACAGCGGGCTGAAAACGGTGGTGACCTGGTCGCTCACGCCCGAGGGCGCAGCAACCCGGGTGCGGATGGAGCAGTCGGGATTCCGGCCCGCCGATGAGCGCGGATATGTCGGCATGGGAAGCGGCTGGCCGCGTATCCTCGAGCGGCTCGAACAGGTCGCCGCAAAACAGGGCTGAAGCGCGACATCACCAGACGACACCCATCAAACTCAAAAGCCTGGATGCGCGGCATCCGGACCGACAAGACACGCCCTGACGAAACACCTCAAAAAGGAGAAAGACCATGCAAGCAAGAATCAAGAATCCGGTGGTGCTCATTCCCGGCTCCCTGCAGGCGCTGCTGGCGCTGGATAAGTCGACCGAGGCGGCCGAATTGCCCTATGTGACGCGCAAGCTCATCCATCTGCGCGCCAGCCAGATCAATAACTGCAGCCTCTGCGTCGACATGCATGCGCGCGAGTTGAGGAAGGCCGGCGAAAAGGACGAGCGTATCTTTGCCCTCGCGGCATGGCGAGAGACGCCGTACTTCACCGATGCCGAACGCGCGGCCCTGGCGCTGGCCGAGGCCGGCACAAGGCTCGCCGACCGGCCCGATGCGGTGCCGGACGATGTCTGGGACGAAGCCGCCCGGCACTATGACGAAAAGGCGCTTGCCGCCCTGGTCATCCAGATCGCCCTGATCAACGCCTTCAACCGGCTGAACGCCACGACGCGGCAGATGGTCGGCGCCTGGGGGTGAGCCCCGGGTCGGGTGGTTGTGCGCGACGCACACCTCCCGGCCCAACCGGTCGCGGATCACCCTTGGCCGCTACTGGCGCAACTCCGTGTTCTTGGCGCCTTCCTCGACCTGATCGATCACCAGCAGCTTGACCGGACCATCGCCGATGTTGGTGGCCTGGTGCCACTGGCCGATCATTTCGATGATGAAATCACCGGTCTTGTAGGTATTGCTGTTGCCGGTCTCGACATTGGTGACCTTCAGCGTCCCGGCCTGAACGTAGGCATAGCGCGGGAAGGGGTGCCTGTGGACCGGCAAGGTCGCACCCGGCGCGATGTCAAAAGTCGACACCAGAACCTGCACGTTCTTCTGCGGCAGCGTGATCGGCTGGCCGGATGCGGTTGTCGTGCGTGATGCCAGCGGCGTCACGACGACGGGGGTGCCGCTGCTGTCCAGCGCGAGGGCGGGGGGTGCAAATGACGCGACCGCCAGCAGCAGCCCTGACATCAGAATTTTTCGCATGATTCACTCCACCCCCGCGCCAGCATCGCTCGGCGGCCATCCGCATGCAAGGCATGCCCCTCACTCCGCTTGCGCCTCGTCCGATTGGAACGACGATCCATCGATGCGAGCGGCTTTCTCACGGCTCCATTGCCTTGAGCGCCGCCGGAACCGGATAGCGGCTGCCGTCGTAACGCAGCCGGTAGGTCCGCTTCACGGACTTGCCGGGATGGGATTGGCACTCGCCATTCTTGTCGGGGGAGGGTTCGTCGGTATCCGCCCGCTCGACCACGATGATGTCGCGATAGCCGTGATGGCTCGCCGCGCCCATCGCCAGGCTGACCTGGCTGGAATGAAAGGATCCGGCGCAACTGGCGTCGCCTTCGCCGCCATTGCCGGCCACGGCAAGGCCACCGAGCACCAGACGCAGGGCATCGCCGGCGAGGGCATAGAGCCGCAAGCCGGTTTCGTTGAAAGGAGTGGCCTGCGAATGGGTTGCCAGTTCGATGCGCAGGCCAAAGGCCGTGACGTCGGGCGCCAGCCCATAGCGACCGGTATCGAATTCAACCTTGCGGATGGCGATGGCATCATCGGTCATCAGCCCGGGCTGGAGCAGGCGCTGGCGCACCTCCAGGCTCTTCCTGTCGACGACCAGAAGCTCGATATCGCCAACATGCCTGTCTTCGCTGGCTTCGACGCTGTCCATCAGCGGCACTGCGACCAGCAGCAGCTCATCATGGGCAGGCCAGATCTTGCAGACCAGGCCAAATGGCGTTTCGCCGTCTGGGAGCGTCAGCGGGATGCTGATATGGGGTTCGAGGGTCAACGAAGCGCCGTCGATGCTCCTCTGTGCCTTGGGATAGGCCTGCAGCACCAGGGCGACAACATCGCCGCAATCGCTGGCCGTGGCCCAGCCGGGCGACAGACCGGCAACGGCGAGGCCGAGGAAGAGGGTGCGCAACAATATTCGCATGGGATTCTCACGTCGCAGGGCCGAGTTCGCTTGGCGATCTGCGTGTACCACAGTTTCATTGCTGAATAGCTTTTGCGGGCATTGGATGTGACGAACGGTATTGTCGCCAGGGCTATTGCTCGCCAGGAGGCACCGGGGGCCGCCCGGCCTGTGCAGGCGGCTTCTGCCAAGCGCCTTATATTAGCTAGAAACGATATATTAACGGCTGTGATGCAGCCTTTCCCCAAGGGGACGGGAAACACCTCCTCATCGACGTTCCAACGCGCCCTTGGAGCAGCGGGACGCTTGACCAATGCGGAGCAAACGCATGAGTGTCGGAACAGCTCTCGAACAATTGCTGCGGTTGATTTATCGCCGAGCCATGAAATTGGCGGCGTTGCCGGAGGATGAGAGGGATTCACACTACGATCTCATTCGCCTCTCATGTTGCGCGGCCGCCGAGCACATTGGGCAAAGTCCCGACGAGGCAGCCATCACGGCAAACGATATGGTTGCATTTGTTCGCGCACTGGTCGGGATCATTGAGGTGGGTTGCGGATCAGACCAAGCGCGAAGTGCCGATCTCCCGCCGCCGGCACGCCATTTTGGTAGCCGGGAGAATGGCACTACGCGCATCTAGGGATGGCGCTTAGTGTCATTGAGGGGATAGGTGGACGAGTTTCGGCGACCGCAGTTCCTGGGCCATTTTTGCTGCCTGGAAAGATGTCATCAAAACGAAGATAGCCTCGCCCTCAGTCGGGTTGATCGTCAGGACCACACGGCCGAGCTCGTCGCTCATGGCGCAAGCCCAGTCTTTGACCGCGATCACCTCTTTCCCAGCCATATGCTCCACCGTCTCGCCATTCGATGCGCTTACCACGGTGGCGTTGATCGCCAACCTGTCATCGGTATCGATCTCCGGCGCCAAGCAGAGGATTCTGACCCGGCCGGCCCGTTAGTCAAGAGACTGCTAATATAATCCGTTTGACTAAGGGGGTGTCACATTGGAGTAGGGGCAGGAAGCGGAAATCGCTGCTTTTAACATTGCTCGGGCGATAGTCCGCGCAGGGCGCAAGTCGGAGCGGAATCGCGACTGGAAGCCGACTTTCGGTTAGCTCATTACGACGTTCACCAAGCCATCCGAAGACACCAAGAGAGCGGTGCTAGACGCGCGCTCGACTGGCATTAATATGCACTCATGCTAATGTAAGCGAAGCATGCAGCGACACGGGGCGGCCTCTTGTGCCGGGCTAAAGCTTGGAGCGCGCAAAGGTTCGGGCCGCTGTTGAGAGGGAGGGAGCACAAATGGCCGCCTATCTGATCGCGGATGTAGACATAAAGGACGCTGCCGTGTTCGAGGAATACCGGCGGGATGTGCCGGCCACCGAGGAGCGCTACGGTGGGCGATACCTGGGTCGTGGCGGTGCGACTAAGGTTCTGGAAGGTGATTGGGAGCCACACCGTTTGGTTATTATCGAATTCCCCGACATGACGTCATTGATGGGCTGGTACAATTCGCCGGAATACGCCCGCCTTATCGAGATCCGCAAGCGTTGCGCCAGCACCAGAATCATTGCGCTCGAGGGGATCGCAGCACCCGCTGTGTGACGATGTCGTGGCTCACTTTGGCGCCGTCATCATCAGACAGAAGCCGGTCGTTTTTTGCGCGAAGTCCGCACACCGCGAAAGCGGGTCTTAGGGCCGGCAAACCAAGGACATCAGTCTTAATTGCGTGACTACTCTTGAGAGGGCGGCGCGGCTGGCAAACATATGCGCCAATGCTAATGTACGTGAAGCATGAATGAAGGAATGCAAGAGGATCGAACTGCCAAAGCTGGATTACGCGGGGGATATATGCGCAGGTCTGTCAAAATTCTCATCCCAGCCTTGGCCATCGTTTCGACTGAGGCCATGGCTCACGAGTGGTATACGGGGAAGACGGACCCCGTCACAGGCTTCGACTGCTGCGGAGGGTCAGAGTGCGCACCGATCCCGGAATCTGAAGTCAAAGAAATGCCGGGCGGCTATATCTATCTCCCCACCGGCGAGTTCATCCCGTATCTTCGCGTACAGCATAGCCATGATCGGCAGTTCCACCGTTGCATCTATCAATCGGAATTTCTCAACCTGGATCAGGGAAGTTTCAGAAAGGGTGACACCCGCTGTTTCTTTGCGCCGCATACCGAGATCGGCGCTGCCTTTTAAGTCCGAGTTGGTGAGATCACGCCGAAGGTAAAGCGCTGACGGGACCGGTTTTTTTTACCGGGGCGGTCCAGCAACTTGCTAGGGGACTAGCGCGGTGGCCGCTGGGCCTGGGCATCTTTACGCCCAAGCAAATGGACGCGATGCGCGAAACCAAGGCCGAAAAGCCACAGCAGCCAATCATCATCCACCATATGCAAAATGTGCGTTCCGTTGGCGTCACGCCATCACCGGCCAGTCAGGCAGAGATGCGCAGACAGACAGCTCTTGGCATTCAAGACGCCATGAGGTCCGTCAATGGTCGATAAGGCTGCTGCCTAGCGTGCCTTCACCCTTTCCGCTGGCGGCGTCGTCATGCGCAAGATGGCGCTATCTATTATATTCGCCAATGCTAATATAAAAATGACGTGACGTCATGTCCGCGCGTCTGGGGATGCGCAATGGAGGGGTTCCAATGAAAGTGGCTATATTTTGCGCTGCTATCGTGATCGCTGCGAGTGGTGTCGCCGTTGCCAAGGAGAAGAAGGTGGCAGTCAGTGACGCTGCTGCCTTGTGCTCGACCAAACATTCGGCCAAGAAGCCGGTTCCAGAGTTGGACTGCAGTTTGACCGGAACTGCCACGTCGTCAGACAATGGCGCACAGCCGGCAAAGCCGCGTCTCGGATACGAAGCCAGTCCGTGGTTCACAATTGGCTTTTGACTTTCACTCTGTCGAAGGGCATTCGGCCATAACTGGTGGCTAATGCATGTCGCTCAAAACCGGGACCACTTTTGAGCGACATGCCCTAGAGGCGGGCTGCGTCACGGTGGCGGGCTTTTTAGGACTTTGGTGCACTCGGCAGGGCTCGAACCTGCATCTGCCCGGGAGAGGTCCCGCTCTGTCCTAGATTGAGCTACGAGCGCTAATTTTGGCAGGCTAAAAGAACAGGGTCGTTCGAGCAATTTAGAGATTGGGGTATCCGGCACATGCATTGGAAGTAGGTCAAGGTGCGGTGAGCTGGCACTTTCGCCTGCTACCGCATGGTGGCGGGCTTTCCGTATGGTAAGTCTCGCAACAGCCATGGCAGATACCATGGTGCCCTCACCAAAGGAGGGATCGATGGTTTCGGCTATTGCAAGTCAGCATCGGCAGGTACCGGAAACTCAATTGAAAGCGGCAAAGCCAGAAACAGGTGAAGGATTTGCGCCAGGCAAGAGCGCCGACAGCGTTGGACATCGTGCCAAGGCAATGGTTGCCGAAACGGGCGACACAGATCCGAACTCGCAGGGCAACGCCGCTTCGAAGATCGCCAGAATGGACATCACAGTCTTGGCGCCGCCGCCCGAAGAAACACCTTTGGAATAGGCCAGACCCTAGAGGCGGGCTGCCTCACGGTGGCGGGCTTTTAGGACTTTGGTGCACTCGGCAGGGCTCGAACCTGCATCTGCCCGGGAGAGGTCCCGCTCTGTCCTAGATTGAGCTACGAGCGCTAATTTTGGCAGACTAAAAGAACAGGGTCGTCCGAACAATTAGAGATTGGGGGTAATCGGCACATGCATTGGAAGTAGGGGGCAAGGGGTGCGATGACCTGGCAATTTCGCCCGCTGCCTCACGGCGGCGGGCTTCTGCATAAAAGCGCAAAGGAACGAGTCGGCCAGCGTTCGCGTTATTCACGATTCGAACCGATGGAGGTAACCGTGAGGAAGCTGATACTCGCATCCGTGCTCGCATTTGCCACCACAGCCGCTGTCACTTCACCGACGCAAGCGCAATTTCTCTTCTCGCCCTTCGGGGGCTATTATGGTGGCTACGGAGATTTCCCCCTGCCATATCGCCACTATTATAGCCGGGATTACTACGGCGACCCATATTACGACCCGTATTATGCGCCATACCGCCCGTACTACCGATATCACCACAGGTATTACCATCGGTATTACTATCCACACCGGTATCACTACCGCCACCATTACTACTACCACCACAGGCATTACCACCACCATCACAGGCACCACTACCACCACAGGTACTATTATAGGTAGGCCATTGACGTAAGTGTCGGGTAAAGTTTCCGCAACGATGGCCCGGTGGCTGGCCTAGTCCCCTTCGTGTGGCGCGGTCGAGCCGACAAGTTGGCATCGGCCGACGATTTCACCGTTGGGAGAGTTTGCCAGCCTGTCGGTAGGGATGCTTGGCATTCCTCAAGCGATGAATACATTGCCGGCACCAAATTAATAGGCCGGCAGACCGAGGCATCTGGGCTGCATAAAAGCAAAATCATCACTGCCGGGATCACTGGATCCATTCTTGCCGGCTCCCAGGTCGCACAAGACTTGCCGATAGTCGCAGGAAACCGTCCGGGAATCAAAGCGCGACGCGCTTGGCCAATTGTTGCCACCGCGAAACCCAAAGGTTTTTCAACCCCTCCGAAGCGGGACGTGGCACGGAATTCGCGACTGCATCGTCATATCAGGGAGAGGAGTCAAAATGATGCGTCAAGACGGAACAACAGCGCGAAAAGCAGCAACACGGTACGTGCCAGAATGGCGCCTCAACAAGAGAACGTTTGAGGTTCCGTACCTCATGAAGCTCGGCAACATTGGCCGCCGCGCTGGCTTTGATCGCTAGGCATAATGGGGACAGAGACGAAATCACTGCCGAGCTGTTTTCGCAAAGAGGTCGATCACAATAGCTTTCAAAACACGATCCGCCTAAGTCGTTCTGACATTCTGCCCAGTCCTACGGGCTGACCAGGTTGCCATAGACGACGACGTGATGCTCGACGAGTTCCAGCTTATTGATCAGGTAGTGATCGTCCTCGGGATAGTAGTGGGCCCGCTCAGGTTGTTCGCCCGCATAGGCCTTTACGGCTTCCATATCGGTCCACCAACTCAGAGCGCATATCTCCGTAACGCCGTCGCCAAGGTCGCGCAGCGTGATCTGGTGACCGAGATTGCCCTTGGTGGCGCTAAGCTCGTCGCCACCAGTCCCTGCCACGTAGCGCGAGTATTCGGCAGCCATCTGAGTGCGCACCGTCCCACACCATCTCCGAAGAATTACCTGTTCGACCATAGCCTTCAGCCTCCGCTACCTATCCCGCCGCCCTTCGCCAGCCTCACCCCAGCGCCGCCGCCATTCTCGGGGATGAACTCGACGCCGGCGGATTCGAGGGCGCGGCGGATGGCTTCCACCGTGCGGGAACTTGACGCCAGCGATTATGACTTCCCCGGCTTTATTGAGGGCGGGCAAGGTCTCTAATCATTCCGCATGCGAAACGATCAAGCCCGCTGCCCGCTTGGTGGCGGGCTCATTCTTGGGGCATCCCATGTAACCGTTGGTAACGCAGTCTTGCCTGATAGCGATGCGCTTTCATTAACGCCTTGCGCTTTGGACTCGCGAAACCTCTGCCGCCATTGTTGGCTTTAAGGTTCCCAGGATTCTTCAGGCAGCTTTGCATAAAAGCGGGGTTAGGCCCATTTCCTGCAGCTCTCACTCTAGTTCTGCAGATCCTAATTGCGGCCTGTTGATCTGGGGTGAGATTGGCAAATTGCTCTGGTGTCAGCCTTTTGTGGCCGGTGTTGGTTTTAGCGGCGTTGGCCGGAAGGCAGAGCACAGAGAGTACTGTCATCGCTACAAGAGACATCGAGATTTTCATAGCGGCCTCCGTTCGTGTCTGCGGCCCCAGACTAACCTTCTACCACGCTTAAAGCCCGCTGCCGGTGGTGGCGGGCTTCTCTATTTTCTGTATCGCCCTTTCTCGCACCAATAATGGACAACGACACCCGGTTGCGCCTGAAACAGAACGGCTGCAATTTGACAATTCTCGCGGTTGTAGGCCTCTGCCTCCATCGCATCGAACGTCGCCACATGGATCCGCATTTCGGCGGCAGCAGAGCTTCGGTAGAGCGTGTAGGTAACGGAGTCGTCCGCCATGGGCGCGCAGCCGGCCACGGCTGAAACCAGTACCACGGCGCGGAAGAACCTCATTTTTTCAATATCATTGGTGCAGCAAGAGGCAACCATGTGATTTCACCGGTCGCGGTACGCACCAAGAACCATGTCTGTGCCGTCTGCCGGTCGAGTAGTACGGTTGTTGATTGCGACTGGCTCGGGTTCATGTAAGCCGCGATCGATCCCTGTGAAACCTGATAGCGAGGTTCGCTGTTTGAGCATCCGGCGATGGCAGCCACAACTGTGCCCAGAACCGCACTTCGCATGACGACCCCTCCATGTCGCGTCCATGTCACAGCCGCCCAGCCAAGGCCATCAGCAAATTTGCTGAATCTTTAGAATAGCATAAGTCTTTGAAAAGATTTGGCTCCCCGGGCCGGACAAGTTAGATAAATCGAACCGGGCGCCAAAGTGCGAGAAAAGTCTTTATTTACAATCGCTTGTTGCGACCGCTTCCACAAAGCATCTACCGCCTTGGTGTATCTCAAGGGGTAGCAGCGGTGTATCTCTCAGTCAAGATCGGTTCCGCCACTCGGTGAGCGCCGATGGATAGCCAGCGTTTGGTCTCTTGATGAGGTCTAAACAGCCCCTATGATGGCGCTTGCTGGTCCCTCCAGCGTATGGGAGAGCGTTCAAGGACGAGGAATACTTCTCGTACCCAAAAGAGGAGCTTCGCCCTCGGTGCCTCGCGCTTTACGAGAAGGAAAGAGCCGACGGTACCGAGCTTCCGGCCATCATCGGCTTGCTCAGGGACCACGTGGAGCGGGAGGAGGAGCGGCTTCGGGTTGAGCAGGAGGAACGGTATAAGAGATGGCGTGAAGAGGACCGGATGGCTCGCGAACAGTGGACCCAGCTCCAGAAATCTCCTCATTGGTTTTGCCGGGCCAATGGCAGGACATACCGCCTTTCGCCAACGAAGGACAAAATGTGGAACCTCTACCGAGTTAGTTCGGTCTCGGAGGACGACGAGAAAGCCTTGATTGGGAAGTACGGACGGCGCGGCGACGCGACGAAGGTGGTCTCACAAATGGCCTATCAGCCCGAGCCGAGGTGGTAGCTGGCCGGAACGGCAACCCAAAGGCCGCCGGATTAGGCGAAGCTCTCCGGATTTCCTGAGACTGGGGTGTGGTGGAGCCGTGGGGGGTACGGGGGGGCTTCGCGCGGGCTGGGTATCCGATCCCCCGCTCAGAGATTTCTATCAAACATTCCTGACCACCCCGGGCCGGCCACTGGCGAGTTTGTTAGAACTGATGCATATTTAGGAGCGCTGGGGATACTATTGGGGGATAGGACCGTGATTATAGTCACCGACATGACTACCGCGCTTCCTGTCGTGATTGGTGCGTTCGTCTTATTGGCGCTCATAGGCGGTGCCTACCTCTTTGTCAGTTGGCGTCTGCAGGTGGCTGATGACCATGTACAGGCATTGCGCAGCAGGATGAGGGTACAACTTGATGAACTCAGGGACGCCATGCTTGAAGACATGGACGCCAGAGCAGAGACACTGTCCTCGGCAAACGAGGGCGCACTCTATGATTATTCGAGGCAACTCTTGGTACGCGCTGTACAGTATTTCGAGGCCGATGGTAGTTTTCAGTTAACGTTCGGCGGCGTGTAGCTCTCCCACCGCGATAGAGCGGTCTCGATGTCGAAGCGGGACGCCTCGAAGTTGGTGCCGGTGATGACCTTGTTTTTGCCGTCGATCAGCCGATACAGCTCGTCGTTCTCGACATCGTCGACAGGGTGGGTCGATCGCACCACCCGCAGCCATAGCGATCGTGCTCGATCGCAAACGTCCTTGACCCGGCTCATTTCTTCCTCCCGTCAGTCTCCGTGCTGCTCGAGGTTTTCATCGCACACGCGGTCTCGGCCGGGCCCGCCCGGGCTCGGTCGGTGCGCTCAACTTGCTCCTGATCTGTCCTCCCGTCAATGTCGTCGCATCCAGTCAGGTCACCGATGAGGCAGAGAAAGCGCGATTGATCTATCGCTCGCATATGGCTGCAACCTCGTCCAGGGTGAATGGCCGACGCTTGTCCTTGTCGGGTTCAGCCCGGTCCTTCGGCGCAGCCTCCAAGTTCATAAAGGGGTTGGTGGCGCCGGCT
The DNA here is from genome assembly GCF_003253745.1 of Mesorhizobium kowhaii. Lineage (GTDB taxonomy): Bacteria > Pseudomonadota > Alphaproteobacteria > Rhizobiales > Rhizobiaceae > Mesorhizobium > Mesorhizobium kowhaii. The sequence continues at coordinate 155,314 of NZ_MZXV01000062.1, read as the reverse complement.
AAGTCAAATTCCCTTATGGCGTGGTTGATGACCGCGCGGACCACGTTCAGGTAGCGGTCAACGGAGGACGCTTTGCGCCCATCGAGCATGTGATCGCGAACTTCCTTGGCGTCCTCGCGCTTAAGGCTTGCCAGCTTGCGGTCTTTGCCAAGTGCCTCCACGACGAGCTTGAAGACCCGCTCAAGCTCCATCTGCTTCGTCTCGTCCTCCCCAACGCGCTCCTTAAGATAGAGCCTCTTGGCATCCTCAAGGGTCGGGGCTGGCGTACCCGATGGGTTCAGCATCAGCGCGCGCGCCAATGCGGTGTCTGCCTCGGTTGGGAGGAAATCGGGGAGGGGGAGGTCGTCGTCGTCGTCGTCATCCTCGACGCTGTCGAAATCTGGAACGTACTTGCGGATAATCTTCTCGACAGCCTTCATTCTGGCCTGCCAGTCCGTGTCATGCTCGATCTCGTCGACAGACGGGAAGTCGCGGTCTTGGCGGAAGCCCATCTTGCGGGCAGCGGCTATACCGTCGCGGAAATGACCCCATTCAGTTGGGGTAGGTCCATTGGCGCGCTTGATCGCATCGGCCAAGAGTTTCTCAGCCTCAGCGTGAACTCTCGGATATTTCCTGAGGGCCTCCTGCTCGGTGGCCCCAAGCGGCACGAGGTGTTCTCGCTTGCCCAAAACGGTCCGAAGTTCTTCAGGGATTTTGCGTCTGTAGCGCCATCCGGCTTTGCCGCGTTTCTTTATGTGCTTCACGTCAATCTTTATGCTCAGGGTACCCCGCAGTGTATCGCGCGGTGTATCTCTGGGGAAGCGGAAACCCTTGCAATCCTTGGGTTTCAAGACATTTCTGATGATAGTGGCTCCCCGGGCCGGATTCGAACCAGCGACCAACCGGTTAACAGCCGGTTGCTCTACCACTGAGCTACCGGGGAACAGAGGCTCTCATGTGAGTGGCGCAGCCTATAGCAAACCCTTTTCCGCTTTGCAAAGAAGCATTTCGCATTTTTCCGAGGCTTTTTCGCTCAGGCGTTTCTCGCAATCGTTCGCGGATGCCCTCATATTAGCCGTCTTGCTGGTGATATGGAACCGAAAGCGCGGTTGCGGCTTTGGTTCAACGATGCTCCTAAACGGTCAAACGGGTCAATCTTTCGAGACGATGACAGCACAAGACAACCAGATGCCGGCGCGGAAAATCTCGGTTTTCGGGCGCGAGTTCAAAATGCCGCGCTCGCGCGGGCTCAGAATCGCCATCGGCATCCTGCTGACCATTGGCGGCATTCTCGGTTTCCTGCCGATCCTCGGTTTCTGGATGGTTCCGCTCGGATTGCTGGTGCTGTCCTATGAATTCGCCATGGTCCGCCGCCACCGGCGCCGCTTCGTTGTCTGGTGGCAACGACGCCGCCGACCGGATTGAGGCCGACAGCGCAGTCTCAGCGGCCGGCGTGCTCTTCCAGCGCTTCGCGGATCTGCTTGAGAATCGCCGCGGCTGAAGCGAGCTTCGCCCGGTCATGCGGCAACAGGCTGCTCGCGCACCCAATGCACAGACGGTCGATGGCGTAGCGCAAAAGCTCTTCGCACTGCGGCAGCGACAGGCCGACGCCGCATTCTTGTCTTCTGTCGTATCTTTTGCTGCCACTGTCGGACGCATGGCTTGTCTCCCGCCGTGCTCAACGTATGGGCCGTTGATAAGTTTCTTCCGGCGGCGAGCCATGCTTAACGACCAGCTAACGTATCGTCGTGAGGCCTGGGCCTGGCAGTTGACGGGATGCTGCCCGAACCGGCGCGGAGGAAACCGCTCGGAATGCACGGTGGCCGCTTGACGGCATTTTCGCCGCAACCTATTGGAACCGGGTGGAACGCCGGGAGCAATGAGGCCTCGTGGCGGAGTGGTTACGCAGAGGACTGCAAATCCTTGCACCCCGGTTCGATTCCGGGCGAGGCCTCCAATGCCCGGGTCCCTGCGCACCAGCGCCGGGGCCTGAAGTTCCGATCGTAATGAACCGCGGTTCTGGCGCGGCAAGCGGATTGGTTGGAACATGAGCGCTGATTTCTCCGAGCTTCGCGTCAAGATGGTCGATGGCCAGGTTCGCACCACCGATGTGACCAGCGCGCCATTGCTCGACGCAATGCTTGTCGTGCCAAGAGAAATCTTTGTCGGCGCCGACCAGCGCGATCTCGCCTATATCGACGAGGACATCCGCATTGCCGCCGGCGCGGACGGCGCGCGCTACCTCATGGAAGCCTCGCCGCTGGCCAAGCTTATGCAACTGGCCGAGATCAGCCCGGCCGATTCGGCGCTCGATGTCGGCTGCGGCACCGGCTATGCCTCGGCCATCCTGTCTCGGCTGGCGAAGTCCGTGGTGGCGCTCGAAAGCGATTCGGCGCTGGCCGAAACGGCCAGATCGACGCTTTCGTCGCTAGGCTGCGGCAATGTGACCGTTGTCCAGGGGACGTTGTCGCAAGGACATGCCGCCCAGGCGCCCTATGACGTCATCTTCATCGGCGGCAGCGTCGCGGACGTGCCGGCGCCGCTGCTCGACCAGCTTGCCGAAGGCGGCCGACTCGTCGCCGTCGAAGGGCAAGGCAATTCCGGCGTGGCCCGACTTTTTTTTAAGGCCGGGGGGGTTGTAACCGGAAGACGCGCGTTTAATGCGGCAATTAAGCCACTACCGGGGTTTGAACGTATTCGTGCCTTCGAATTCTGAATGATTTTGCCTTGCAGGAGAGGCTTTGTCATGGTCGCTTGCATTTGAAATTGTTGCTGATCCGCAAACTGGGGGCGCTTTGAGGCTGAGCAGCAGGGAACATTGAACACGCGGCGCCGGCTGCTCAAAAGGAGAAGCTGGCGTGGCGTGGTTCCTATGGAAAACGAATGAGGGATACATGGTCCTGCCTATACGCAAGAGTCTTTTCGCCGCCGTCCTCGTTTCCGCGACCGCGCTTTCTCCTTTCTCGGCCTCGGCGGAATCCATCCTTGGTGCGCTTGCAAAGGCCTATCAATACAATTCTTCGCTGAATTCGGCCCGCGCCGGCGTCCGCGTCACCGATGAGAGCGTCGCCATCGCCAAGTCGGGATGGCGCCCGACCATCAACGGGTCGGCGAACATCGACTATTCCAGCAGCCATCTCAACGGCACCAACTCAAGCGAGCGGCTGACCACCGGCAATTTTGGCGTCCAGATCAATCAGACGCTGTTCGACGGTTTTCAAACCAAGAACAATGTCGCCGCCGCCGAAGCGCAGGTCCGCGCGTCTGTCGAAAGCCTGCGCAACACCGAAGAGAACACCCTGTTCAGCGCGGCCCAGGCGTACATGAACGTGATTCGCGACCGCCAGATCGCCGTGCTGACCGAACAGAACCTGCAATTCCTGACCGAGACGGCGCGCGCGGCGCGTTCGCGTTTTGAGGTTGGTGAAGGCACGCGTACCGACGTCGCGCAGGCCGACGCTTCGCGGGCCGCCGCCGTGGCATCGCTGAGCGCCGCCCGGGCGCAGGCGCTGGCCAGTGCCGCAAGCTATCGCCAGATCGTCGGCGACGAACCGGGCAAGCTCAAAGCCGCTTCGCCAGTGGCAAAGCTGTTGCCGTCGAGCCTCGCCGCTGCCGTCGGGGCGGCCGCGAACGAGCACCCGGCCATCCTTGCCACCCAGCATCTGGTCGACGCTGCGGCGTTTTCGGTGAAGTCGGCCGAAGGCGCGCTGCTGCCGCAGCTGTCTGCCAATGCGGGCGTTTCAAGCGCTTATCGCAACACTGTGCCGGGCGTCTTCGCGTCGCAGGACGGCACCACCAATTCGGCCAGCATCGGCGCCACGCTGAGCATCCCGATCTATTCCGGCGGCCGCACCTCGGCGATCGTGCGCCAGGACAAGGAATCGCTCAGCCAGGCCCGCATCGAGGTCGATGTCAGCCGCGACCAGGTGCGCCAGGCCGTCACCGCCGCCTGGACCGAGTACACCGCCGCGCAGCAGCAGCTGACAGCCAACAGGCAGGTGATCGAGGCCGCGAAGCTTGCACTGAGCGGCGTCATCGAAGAACGCAATGTCGGCCAGCGCACCACGCTTGATGTCCTCAACGCACAGGCGACGGTCATCACCGCCGAGATCAACCAGGCCGGCTTTGAACATGATGTGGTCGTGGCGAGCTATGCCATCCTGCAGGCGACCGGCCGCCTGTCCGTCGACCGCCTTGGCTTGCAGGTGACGAAATACAGACCTGAAGAGCACTACAACGCGGTCAAGGACAAATGGATCGGCTTGCGCACGCCGGACGGCCGCTGAGAGGTTCGGCTCGGACTTTTCGGCCCTCTGCTTGAGCGTGCTCTTTGGCTTCGCTGCCCGTCGGTTCGGGATCTGGTCCAATCTGTTGAAATCGCACAAGTCCCCAGATTGGGGATTCTCGTGCGGCGATCCGTCGGTTACGCTGTCGTCATGATTCGATCCGGCTTGCCGGAGCGGGAATCTGCAACGGGTCACAAGGGCGGCGGATGTGACGATGGCAACGGCAAGCAGCGCACAGCGCGAACCTTCCATGGAAGAGATACTGGCTTCCATCAGGAGGATCATCGAGGACAGCGACGGCGGCCGCAAGCAGCCGGGCGACGCCGATGAGTTGCGCCAGGACCTGGAGCCGGCGTCAAGCGCCGATCCAGTTGCCGATGTCGACGCATTCCGTGCCGACCTGCATGCCGCCCCGGAGATCAAGAAGCCGGTGACGCTGGCGGAAGTCCAGGCACAATTGCCAAAGGCCGAGCCGGTGATTGCGCGGACGGAAACGCCTGTGCGCCCCGAGCCCGCCCCGGCAAAGCCATCGATGACACTTGCAGAGGTTAGCGCCCGGGTCGCCGCCGAGCCGACCCCGCCGGCCACGGCCGACGCGCCGGCAGCGCGTCCTATCGCGGCAACCGATACCCCCGTTGCCGACTGGCGGCGCGAGATTGCCGCGGTTGGTGAGCAGGCGAGGGCGGTGCCTGACAGGAGCGAGGCACGCAAGCCGGTTGCCCAGCCGCCGGTGGAGACTCCAAGGGACGAACCGACTGCGAAAGCAGCCGTCGAGCCGTCTCGTCCAGGCGCAGGCGTTGTGCAACCGGCGGCGGCCAGCGATGCGCCGCGCGTGGCCATCGTTTCCGAGCACACGGGCCGGCAGGTTGCCGCCGCCTTTGGTGAGCTTTCCGATGCGTTTGCCAGCCGCAGCAAGAAGACATTCGACGAGATGGCCGAAGAAATGCTGCGGCCGATGCTGCAGGATTGGCTGGATAACAATCTGCCGACACTGGTCGAAAGGCTGGTGCGCGAGGAGATCGAACGCGTGGCGCGCGGGGCGCAGTAGTCTCCCACACCGATCACCCTTGAAACGCCGCCCTTAGAGCGGTTCAGTGTTCGATAGAAACGCTGAACCGCTCTAACCATTTGTTTTTACGCAATTCCGGACGGAGGCGGCGTTTCTGTTGACAGGATCAGTTCACGCTGGTCGCGAAGCAAATGAGGTTGCCGTCGGGATCCCTGACGATGAACGTGCGGGCGCCCCACGGTTCGGTTCGCAATGTCTGGTGGAAGGGAGCCTCGGCTGCCTGAAACTCCAGGAACAGCGCCTTGATGTTGTCGAGAACGATCGTCGCCGCCAGCAGGTCATCGGCCGGATTGGCGGCGAACGGAGGCTTGTCGACATGGCGCAGGTTGAGCCGCACGCCATCGCGGATGATTTGTGCGTAGAAGGGCGGCTCGCCATAGGTGAAGCGCGTCTGAAAGCCGAGCTTTTGCCGGTAGAAATCACAGGCCGCTTCGATATCGGAGACAAAGAGCTGTGGTTCGGCAAAGGCCAGGAACGGTCTTGCGGCATCTGTTGCTGTGCGGTCGGTCACGGTTTGAAGGCCTTTCTTCAGCGCCTGCCAGCTCTCGAAACCTGACTTCCTGGCGACCAGTTCCTGGGCATCGGCAAGCTTGAAGCCGTGATCGAGGATCTGGCTGTCGGTCAGATGGCGGAAGCGCGGCAATATCGATCCAATCGCATCGGCGACGGGATAGTACCGTTCGCGATGCCATTTGAGATAGAGCTTGGCCTGTTTCTTGTGGTGTTCGAGGGTCGGCATGGGCGCATTGCGGGGTTGAGGTGGCGTAGGCGGGCAATGCCCCTCCGGCCGGAAGCCGATGCGCCCTACAGCAGCGTTGGCAGCGTATTGCGGCGGCACCTGCCGGTCAAGGCGCGGCGCCACGCCTTTCCCCGGGGAACAGGCGCCTGCTATTCTGATCGATCAATCGCAAATGGGTCTTCCTTGACCTGATCCAGGCCGTGTCTATTTGACGTTGAGGGTCCGAGGCAGCCCCTGCGGTTGACTTGGCCAAAACCTTCCGATTTACACCGGACCAGCAAAACTCCCGACAGCGCGGACCATTTTCCCATGCTTGAAAAGACCTACGACGCAAAAACCGTCGAGCCGAAGATCGCCAAAGTCTGGGAAGAGGCCGACGCGTTTCGCGCCGGTGCCGGGGCCGAGGAGGGGGCGGAAGCCTTCACCATCGTCATCCCGCCGCCGAACGTGACCGGCTCGCTGCATATGGGCCACGCGCTCAACAACACGCTGCAGGACATATTGGTGCGCTTCGAGCGCATGCGCGGCAAGAACGTGCTGTGGCAGCCAGGCATGGACCATGCCGGCATCGCCACGCAGATGGTGGTCGAGCGCCAGTTGATGGAAAAGCAGATCCACCGCCGCGACCTGACGCGCGAGCAGTTCATCGAGAAAGTGTGGGAGTGGAAGGCCGAATCGGGTGGGGCGATCTTCAATCAGCTGAAGCGGCTCGGCGCCTCGGCCGACTGGTCACGCGAACGCTTCACCATGGACGAGGGCCTGTCCAAGGCGGTGCTCGAAGTGTTCGTCACGCTCTACAAGGAAGGGCTGATCTACAAGGACAAGCGCCTTGTGAACTGGGATCCCAAGCTGCTCACTGCGATCTCCGATCTCGAGGTCGAGCAACAGGAGGTCAACGGCAATCTCTGGCACTTCCGCTATCCCATCGAGGGCCAGGTCTTCGATCCGGAGAATCCAAAAACCTTCATCACCGTGGCGACGACACGCCCCGAAACGATGCTGGGCGACACCGCCGTCGCCGTGCATCCCGACGACGAGCGTTTCCGGCATCTGGTCGGCAAGAACATCGTCCTGCCGATCGTCGGCCGCAAGATCCCGGTGGTGGCGGATGAATATTCCGATCCGGAAAAAGGCTCGGGCGCGGTCAAGATCACGCCGGCGCACGACTTCAACGATTTCGAGGTCGGCAAGCGCCACAAGCTGCCGGCAATCAACATCCTCACTGTCGGGGCGGCAGTAAGCCTCAAGGACAATGAGGATTTCCTTGCCGGTCTCGAGGTGACGCCGGAGCGGCAGGCGGTCTGGGATGAACTCGACGGCCTCGACCGCTTCATTGCGCGCAAGAAGATCGTCGAGCTGATGGAAGAAGGCGGCTTCCTGGAAAAGGTTGAGCCGCATCGCCACGCGGTGCCGCATGGCGACCGCGGCGGCGTGCCGATCGAGCCGTTCCTGACCGAGCAGTGGTATGCGAACGCAGCCGAACTCGCCAAGCCGGCGATCGCCTCGGTGCGCGAAGGCCGCACGAATTTCGTGCCGAAGAACTGGGAGAAGACCTATTTCGACTGGATGGAAAACATCCAGCCCTGGTGCATCTCGCGCCAGCTGTGGTGGGGTCACCAGATTCCGGCCTGGTATGGGCCGGACGGGCGCGTCTTCGTCGAGAAGACCGAGGAAGAGGCACTGAGTGCTGCGATCGAATATTATCTGGCGCTGGAAGGGCCGTGGAAGGCCTGGGTCGAGGACAAGCTCGAGAATTTCAAGCCGGGCGAGATCCTGATCCGCGACGAGGACGTGCTCGACACCTGGTTCTCGTCGGCGCTGTGGCCGTTCTCGACGTTGGGCTGGCCGGATGAGACGCCCGAGCTGAAGACCTACTACCAGACCGACGTGCTGGTCACCGGCTTCGACATCATCTTCTTCTGGGTCGCCCGCATGATGATGATGGGCCTGCATTTCATGGACGAGGAGCCGTTTCACACCGTCTATGTCCATGCGCTGGTGCGCGACAAGAACGGGCAGAAGATGTCGAAGTCGAAAGGCAACGTCATCGACCCGCTCGACCTCATCGACGAGTACGGCGCCGATGCGTTGCGTTTCACGCTGACGGTGATGGCAGCGCAAGGCCGCGACGTGAAGCTCGATCCGGCGCGCATCGCCGGCTATCGCAATTTCGGCACCAAGCTGTGGAACGCGACGCGCTTCGCCGAGATGAACGAAGTCGCGCGCAATGACGATTTCTGGCTGAACGATGCCAAGCTTGCGGTTAACCGCTGGATCCTCACCGAACTGACGCGGGCCGCGCGTGAGATCACGGACGGCATCACCTCATACCGCTTCAACGAGGCGGCGGGAGCCGCTTATCGCTTCGTCTGGAACCTGTTCTGCGATTGGTATCTGGAATTGCTGAAGCCGGTGTTCATGGGCACGGACGAGGCGGCCAAGGCCGAAAGCCGCGCCTGCGTCGCCTTCGTGCTCGACGAGATCTACAAGCTGCTGCATCCGATGATGCCGTTCATGACCGAGGAGCTGTGGGCGCAGACCGCTGGCGAAGGCAAGGAGCGGCCGTCGCTGCTGTGCCATGCGGCGTGGCCTTCGCCGGACTTCGAGGACGCCGACGCTGCCGCCGACATCAACTGGCTGGTCGACCTCGTCTCCGGCATCCGCTCGGTGCGCTCCGAGATGAACGTGCCGCCGGCTGCAATCGCGCCGCTCGTCGTGGTCGGCGCCAACGAGGTGACACGCGAACGGCTCGTTCGCGAGGATTCGGCGATCAAGCGGCTGGCGCGGGTCGGCGACATCTCTCTGGCCGATGTCGCGCCAAAAGGCTCGGCGCAGATCGTGCTCAACGAGGCGACCATCTGTCTGCCGCTTGGCAGCCTGATCGACCTCGCCGCCGAGGCGGCACGGCTGCAGAAGGAACTGGCCAAGGTGACCGAGGAAATCGCGCGCCTGCACAAGAAGCTGTCGAACGAAAGATTCGTCGCCAGCGCGCCGGCCGAGATCGTCGATGCCGAGCGTGAAAAGCTCACCGAATATCGCGACGCGCAAGACAAGCTTTCGGTGGCGTTGACCATGGTTCGCGACGCGGGTTGAGGGGCAGATTCGTGGTGCTTCGACCCGTCTCGAAATCGGAGCTTTTTGCCTCGAAAATAGGCATTCCGTTGCGTTAATGTTGACGTAAACGGAAAGTTTTGGCCCCATTGTTGCCATAATGTAACAATGGGGCCCTGGAACCCCAAAACCTACTATTTTTGAACCTTTTGGGCCGTTTTTTCTCCCGTTTTGAGGGCGGCACACGCACCAGATGCTGTTTTTCGGCCTAACGGGACCAGCTTGCATTATGTCAAAAATGCGCTTGGCGAACATGTACATGTACGCCCCATGAATTCGTTATTGCACCGTTAACCTGAATTGGTTCTAGCTTGCCGCACTCGAATTCGGGGAGGACATTCATGACTATTTTGCGACTGAAAGCACTGCTGGGGGCGGGGTGCTTTTCGCTGGCTTTGATCGGGACGGCGACAAACTCGGCGCATGCCGGCGGCATCGAGCGCGGCGGCTACGACATCGATCTTCTGTTCGATCCGGCTCCGTTCGCCACCGAAGCGGAATCGACCTATGTGATGCCGCAACGCAAACTCAAGAATGGTGTGGATACCGACCCGAGCGATGGCAATCTGACCTTCCTGGGCAGTTCGACGAAAGACAGCGAGAGCTACTGGGTGCCGCGCATCGGCGTCAAGGCTGAGGTGGTCAAGGGGATCGACTGTATGTTCGACTATTCCCAACCTTGGGGCGCGCACACAAATCCGGGTCTGTGGGCCGGTGCCGAGTCCAATATGGAAACCGACATCAAGAGCAACAACTACGCCGGCACGTGTTCCTACAAGATGGATGCCGGCAAAGGCCAGATTCGCTTCATCGGCGGCGTCTACTACCAGGAAGTCTATGGCTTCAAGGAAGACCTGGTGTCGCCGCTGGTGCCGGACTTCCAGGGCACCGGTCGTGTTGATCTCAAAGGTACCGGCTGGGGCTGGCGCGCCGGCCTCGCCTATGAAATCCCTGAGATCGCGCTGCGCGCCAGCCTGGTCTACAATTCGCGGGTCAAGCTCGACAACATCTCAGGCACACTGGACCTGACGCATGTTGGCAGTGTCGTGCTGCCGATCTATGGCTCAACGCAGTACATGCCGGATACTGTAGAATTGAAGTTGCAGTCGGGCATCGCGCCCGGCTGGCTCGCCTTTGGTTCGCTGAAGTGGGTCAATTGGAGCCTGCTGCAAAGTGTTCCGATTTGCGTCGTAGGTACTCCCGCCGCGGCATGCGTTACGGGTGATGCTCTGCATTCAGGCCAGATCACATCGCTGGACCTGATGTACCGTGATGGTTGGACCGTCACCGGCGGCATCGGCCACAAGTTCAACGATGCGTGGAGTGCGGCCGGCCAGCTTTCCTGGGATCGTGGCACTTCGCATGGCTATGGCTCGCAGACTGATACCTGGACAGCGGGCGGCGGCGTCGCCTACACGCCCAAGCCCAACATCGAGGTGCGTCTGGCTGGCGCGATCGGCGTGATGACCAGCGGTCATTCGGGAACGGTGGCTGGCGAGAACGGTTTTGTGGCCGGCGAGGAAGTCAGCTATGACTTCGGCAACGATCTGGTCACGGCGATTTCGGGTGGTCTCAAGATTAAGTTCTAAGTCTCTGGAAAATCGAATGAAAAGGCCGGGCATTGCCCGGCCTTCTTCGTTTGTGCCGATGTTGTCGCCGGCTCCGTCATCCAAGCTGCGTTGCATATAAGCCGCACCGCTTTCGCCTCGTGCGATTGTGACGTTTTGGCAACACTTTCTGAACAACCCCTGCGCTACAAATCCCGCCAAGGAAATTGCCCATTTCCCGCCATAAACCCGGCGCAACTCGATCTTGCCTCGGGACACGCACCAAAAGGCTCGGCGATGGGGCAGGCCGCACCGCCTGCGGCAAGGAAGAGTATGGACGCCAAAGTTATTTCCAAGGCCAAGCTCCCGAGCCGCCATGTGACCGTCGGTCCGGCGCGTGCGCCGCACCGTTCCTATCTCTATGCGATGGGGTTGTCGGCGGCCGAGATCGCGCAGCCGCTGGTCGGCGTTGCGTCCTGCTGGAACGAGGCCGCGCCCTGCAACATCTCGCTGATGCGCCAGGCGCAAGTGGTCAAGAAGGGCGTCGCGGCCGCCAGCGGCACGCCGCGCGAATTCTGCACCATCACCGTCACCGACGGCATCGCCATGGGCCACCAGGGCATGAAGTCGTCGCTGGTGTCGCGCGAGGTCATCGCCGATTCGGTCGAGCTCACCATGCGCGGCCATTGCTACGATGCACTGGTCGGGCTTGCCGGCTGCGACAAGTCGCTGCCCGGCATGATGATGGCCATGGTGCGTCTCAACGTGCCGTCGATCTTCATCTATGGCGGCTCGATCCTGCCCGGCAGCTATCGCGGCCGCCAGATCACCGTGCAGGATGTGTTCGAGGCGGTCGGCCAGCATTCGGTCGGCACGATCGGTGATGCCGAGCTGCTTGAAATCGAGCAGGCAGCCTGTCCGTCGGCCGGCTCCTGCGGCGCCCAGTTCACCGCCAACACCATGGCCACCGTTGCCGAGGCGATCGGCCTGGCGCTGCCCTATTCCTGCGGTGCGCCGGCACCTTACGAGATGCGCGACCGTTTCAATTTCGCCTCGGGCGAAAAGATTATGGAACTGATCGCCAAGAACATCCGGCCGCGCGACATCGTCACGCTGAAGGCGCTGGAAAATGCGGCGACCGTGGTTTCGGCCACCGGCGGCTCGACCAACGCCGCGCTGCACCTGCCGGCGATCGCCCACGAGGCCGGCATCAAGTTCGACCTGTTCGACGTGGCAAAAATCTTCGAGAAGACGCCTTATATCGCCGACCTCAAGCCGGGCGGAAAGTATGTCGCCAAGGACATGTTCGAGGCCGGCGGCATTCCGCTCTTGATGAAGACGCTGCTCGACCACGGCTATCTGCATGGCGACTGCCTGACCGTAACCGGCCGTACTTTGGCCGAAAATATGGAGCACGTTGCCTGGAATGAACATCAGGACGTGGTCCATCCCGCCGACAGACCCATTACCAAAACCGGCGGTGTCGTGGGGTTGAAGGGAAACCTTGCCCCCGAAGGCGCGATCGTGAAGGTCGCTGGCATGTCGGAACTCAAATTCTCGGGTCCGGCGCGCTGCTTCGATTCGGAAGAGGAATGTTTCGAGGCAGTGACGCAGCGCAATTACAGGGAAGGCGAGGTTCTCGTCATCCGCTACGAGGGGCCGCGCGGCGGCCCGGGCATGCGCGAAATGCTGTCGACGACGGCAGCCCTCTACGGCCAGGGCATGGGCGGCAAGGTGGCGCTGATCACCGACGGGCGCTTCTCGGGCGCGACGCGCGGTTTCTGCATTGGCCATGTCGGGCCCGAGGCAGCCGTGGGCGGTCCGATCGGGCTGCTCAGGGATGGCGACGTGATCTCGATCGACGCAGTGAACGGCACGATCGAGGTGGCGTTGTCCGATAGCGAACTGGCGGCGAGGGCCAAGACCTGGAAGGCGCGCACGACCGATTATCAGTCGGGCGCGATATGGAAATATGCACAGACGGTTGGGCCGGCGCGCGATGGCGCGGTCACCCATCCGGGCGGTGCGAAAGAAACACACTGCTATGCGGACATCTGAGTTGTTGAGGTCGTCTGTCTTTTCGGCACTGGTCGTGTTCGCCACTTTTGGCGCGACCTTTGGCGCCGTGGGCCAGGCTATGGCCTTCGACGACAAGGTGTTCGACGACAAGACCGGCGTGAAGCCGCAATCCAGCCCATGGGCGGTGTTCCAGTTCGGCTTCTCCGCCTACAAGAACGGCCACAAGGAACAGGCCGCCGAAGCCTATAAATACGCGGCCGAGAACGGCCAGATCGGCGCCACCTGGAAGCTTGCCCGCATGTATGCCGAGGGCGACGGCGTGGCGCGCGACGACTACGAGGCGTTCAAGTTCTTCTCGGAGATCGTCGACCAGGATGTCGAACCCGGCTCGCCCGAGGAAAGCTATGTCTCCGACGCGCTGGTGGCGCTTGGCGATTATCTGCGCAAGGGCATTCCCGGCAGCCCGGTCACCGAGAACGAGGTGGCGGCCCAGGAATATTACATGCGCGCCGCCGCCAACTACCGCAATCCGAACGCACAGTTCGAGATGGGTCAGATGTTCCTGAAGGGCGAGGGCGGCGTGAAGGCCAGCGTCAAGCAGGCCGGGCGCTGGTTCCAGCTTGCCGCCGAGAAGGGCCATGCCGGCGCCCAGGCGACGCTCGGCCATCTGTTGTTCCAGAGTGGCAAGATCGTTCGCGGCCTGGCGATGATGACCGCGGCGCTCGAACGCGCTTCGCCGGCCGATCAGCCGTGGATCCGCGGCATGCAGGAAGAGGCATTTGCCACCGCCGGCGAAGCCGACCGCCGCACCGCGATCTCGCTGGCGGATGACATCCTCACCAAGGGCGGCAACGCAGACCAGTAGTCTCGCGACCGCGCCGGCCTCACCAGAAGCGCTCGATTTTGATCAGTTCTCGGTCGGTTCCGTCGGCACCATGCTGGGGTCCGGCGTTGAGATCGGCGTCACATGCAGATGCGGCGCCATCGTGTTTTCAGGGCAGCTATCCCCGACCTTTGTCCACGATGTGTTGTTGAGCACCATGTCGCAGCGGGCAAGATGGCTCTGGTCGGCAATCGTCAGGCAGGCGACCTGACCAACCGGATACGATTTTCCATTGGCCAGGCATTCCTGATCGGCAAAGGCCGCTGCAGGAGCGGCCATGGCAAATGCCAAGCCGATCGGACAAAGAGCAATTCGGATGGTCATGGGAACCCCGGCCGCCATGATGATCCCTCATCATGCGCCGGAATGTGGCTATATGAGGTCAAGCGCAGGGATGACCGGCGTCAGGCTACAGAAAGGCCGCCTCTGTCAGGCAGGCTGCAGCGCGAGATCGATCGCCACCGGCACGTGATCGGACGGCTTTTCCCAGGCGCGCACATGCTTTTCGATCGAGGCGGAAGAGAACCGGTTGGCGGCTTCCGGCGACAGCAGCAGATGGTCGATGCGGATGCCGTTGTTCTTCTGCCAGGCGCCGGCCTGATAGTCCCAGAACGTGTAGGTGTCGGACGCGTCGGTGACCGCGCGCACCGCCTCGGTGAAACCAAGATTGAGCAACCGGCGGAAGGCCTGTCGCGTCTGCGGCTGGAACAGCGCGTCGCCCAGCCAGTTCTCCGGAAACCTGGCGTCGATCGGCTCGGGAATGACGTTGTAGTCGCCGGCCAGAACCAGCGCCTCTTCCAGCCTCAACCGCTCCTGCGCCCAGCGCTCCAGCCGCGCCATCCAGGACAGTTTGTAGGGGAACTTCTTCTCGTCATCGATCGGATTGCCGTTCGGCAGATAGAGCGAGACGACGCGCAGCGCGCCCTTGTCGGTCGAGAAAACGCCCTCGATGAAACGCGCCTGCTCGTCGGCATCGTCGCCGGGCAGACCGCGATTGACCTCGTCGAAGCGCAGTTTCGACAGGATGGCGACGCCGTTGAAACCCTTCTGCCCATGGGTTTCGACATTGTAGCCAAGCGCCTCGATCTCGGCACGCGGGAACTGCTCGTCGACCGTCTTGATCTCCTGCAGGCAGACGATGTCGGGCGCGCTCTCCGTCAGCCAGTGGGTGAGGTTGCCGATGCGGGCGCGCACGCCGTTGATGTTCCAGGTGACGATTTTCATGGCAGTCTCGATGCTGTTCAGTGGGGCTCTTGCGGCGGGTGGCGTTCGACCAAGCCGATCGTATTGCCAGCCGGGTCCTTTAGGAAGGCCATCCATTCGCATTCCCCCGCCGGACCGAACTGGCCTTCGGTGTCACGATGGACGAGCGTCGGTGGCGCGGTGAAGGGGACGCCTGCGGCTTTTGCTTCGGCGTGGAAATCGTCGAGGCCTGATATGTCGAGATAGACGGTTCCGGCCGGTATGCCGTCGGTGAACAGCAAGCGCACGTCGCCGGCCATGATGAAGGCGATGCCCGGCGGATCGAAGCGCGCATGCAGGTTCATGCCGAGCACGTCGCGCCAGAAAGCCAGCGTGGTATCGAGGTCACGTCCGGCCGACAGCGCGATCTGACGGACCGCGCCGATTGCAGACATTTCTATATGGAAAAGCTCGTGCCGCAGCCGCAGGAGGCGACGGCGTTCGGGTTCCGGATCTGGAACGACTGGCCCATCAGGTCGTCGACGAAATCGATCACCGAACCGCCCATATAGACCAGCGACAGATCGTCGATGAGCACCGTGGCGCCATCCTTCTCGATGGCGACGTCGTCGTCGTTGCGCGTGTCGACCAGGTCGAACTTGTAGGAAAAGCCGGAACAACCGCCGCCTTCGACCGAAACGCGCAGCGCCGTCTTGCCGGCTTGCCCAGAGACAATCTTGGCGATCCGCTTGGCGGCGGCCTCGGTCATATCGACTTTCATGGCAGTCTTGGCATCCGCGCCCATGGGCGTCACCTTGCTTTCGGTTTCACATGATAGGTATGAAGCGCGAGCGGCCAAGTCAACCAGGCCCAAGCCAACTAGACGAAGTCAACTGCGGCATCGATCATGAGCAACGAGTTGGGCGACATCGGATTCGGCTATCGGCCGCGCGCGGCCTATGCCTGCGATCCGGCAAAGTCGCGCGGGCGGCTTTTCGACGAAGTGGAAAGCCCGACGCGCACGCCGTTCCAGCGCGACCGCGACCGTATCATCCATTCGACGGCGTTCCGGCGGCTGAAACACAAGACGCAGGTCTTCATCGCCCATGAAGGCGACCACTATCGCACCCGTCTGACCCATTCGATCGAAGTGGCGCAGATCGCGCGCGCGCTGGCGCGAGCGCTGCGCGGCGACGAGGATCTCGCCGAAGCGGTGGCGCTGGTGCATGATTTCGGCCACACGCCCTTCGGCCACACCGGCGAGGATGCGCTGAACGAGAAGATGGCCGCCTGGGGCGGCTTCGACCACAACGCGCAATCGCTGCGCATCGTGACAAGGCTGGAGGCGCGCTATGCCGAATTCGACGGGCTCAACCTGACCTGGGAAACGCTGGAAGGCCTGGTCAAGCACAATGGACCGCTGATCGACAGCAATGGCCAGGGTTTGAAAGGGCCGGTGCCGCAGGCGATCCGCGATTATTCTGAGCTGCACGACCTCGAGCTGGACCGGTTTGCCGGCATCGAGGCGCAATGCGCGGCGATCGCCGACGATATCGCCTACAACACACATGATATCGACGATGGCTTGAGGGCAGGGGTGCTGACGCTGGAGATGCTGGAGACGGTCTCGCTGCCGGGAACGATCCTGAAGGGCGTGCGCGCCCGCTACCCGGCGCTCGATGACGTGCGCACCGGCCACGAACTGATGCGGCGCCAGATCACCGCGATGGTCGAGGATGTCATTGTTTCCACCACGGCCAATCTGGAGCGGATCAGGCCGCAGAACGCCGACGCGGTGAGGGCAGCCGGCGAGACGATGGTGACTTTTTCGACCGAAATGGCTGCCTTCGAGAAGGAACTGAAGGCCTTTCTCTACAAGCACCTCTACCGGCACGCTGAGGTGATGCGGGTGCGCACCGATGCCGAGCAGATCGTCAGGGACCTGTTCGACGTCTATTTCGCCGATCCGCGCGCCATGCCGGACGGCTGGCGCGAAGGGCTGGATCGGGCCGACGATCGCATCAAGGCGCGCAGCGTGACCGACTTCCTGGCCGGCATGACCGATACCTACGCGCTCAAGGAACATCGGCGTTTGTTTGACCGCACTCCGGATTTGAGCTAGGGCGGGCTCGATTTTGCCGGCCAACGAGCCGGATTCGCTACAAAGCCGCCAGAGTCAGTCCCCAGAGTCACACAAATGAACATCTTCGCCGATTTCACCGCGCGAATCACCAAAGCCGTCGAAGCGCTTGATCTGAAAGACAATGACGGCGTTTCGCCGGACCTGTCGCGCATTGCCGTCGAACCGCCGCGCGACGCCAGCCATGGCGACCTAGCGACCAATGCGGCGATGGTGCTGGCCAAGCCGACCGGCCAGAATCCGCGCGTGCTGGCCGAAAGACTGGCGCAGGCGCTGCGAGAGGACAAGGACGTTGCCGCCGCCGAGGTTGCTGGTCCCGGCTTCGTCAATCTCAGGCTCAAGGATGGCTTCTGGCAAGCGCATCTGACCGCGCTGCTCGGCGAAGGCCGCAACTACGGCCGCTCGACGGTTGGCGGTGGCAGGAAAACCAATGTCGAATATGTCTCGGCCAATCCGACGGGTCCGATGCATGTCGGCCATTGCCGGGGCGCCGTGGTTGGCGACGCGCTTGCCAACCTGATGGCCTTCGCTGGCTACGACGTGACCAAGGAATACGTCATCAACGACGCCGGCTCGCAGATCGACGTGCTCGGCCGTTCGGTCGTGCTGCGTTACCGCGAGGCGCTTGGCGATGACATCGGCGAGATTCCGGCCGGGCTTTACCCTGGCGATTACCTGGTTCCTGTCGGCCAGGCGTTGGCCAAGGAGTTTGGCCGCTCGCTGCTGCAGATGCCTGAAGACGAGGCGCTGGCCATCGTCAAGGACCGCACCATCGATGCGATGATGGCGATGATCCGCGAGGATCTGGCGATGCTCAACGTGCATCACGACGTGTTCTTCTCGGAACGCACGCTGCACGCCGACAACGCAAAGAAGATCCGCTCGGCGATCAGCGACCTGACGCTGAAGGGCCATATCTACAAGGGCAAGCTGCCGCCGCCCAAGGGCGAGAAGCCCGACGATTGGGAGGATCGCGAGCAGACGCTGTTCCGCTCGACCGCCGTCGGCGACGACATGGACCGGGCGCTGGTGAAGTCCGATGGTTCGTTCACCTATTTCGCTGCCGACGTCGCCTATCTCAAGGACAAGATCGATCGCGGCTTCGTCGATCTGATCTACGTGCTGGGCGCCGACCATGGCGGTTATGTCAAGCGGCTGGAAGCGCTGGCGCGGGCGATTGCCGGCGACAAGGTGAAACTCACCGTGCTGCTTTGCCAGTTGGTGAAGCTGTTTCGCGAGGGTGAACCGGTGCGCATGTCGAAGCGGTCGGGTGATTTCGTGACGCTGCGCGAAGTGGTGGAGGAGGTCGGCCGCGACGCGATCCGCTTCATGATGCTCTATCGCAAGAACGATGCGCCGCTCGATTTCGACTTCGCCAAGGTGACCGAGCAGTCCAAGGACAACCCGGTGTTTTATGTGCAGTATGCCTCGGCACGCTGCCATTCGGTGTTCAGGCAAGCGAGCGAGCAGCTGGGCGAGGCCAATTTCGACCGCAACAGCCTGGCGTCCGCTGTCGCTTTGCTGACCGACGAGGGCGAGATCGGCCTGATCCGCAAGCTTGCCGAATACCCGCGTCTGATCGAGTCCGCGGCACTTGCGCTGGAGCCCCACAGGCTGGCATTTTACCTCTATGATCTGGCTTCTAGTTTCCACGGACACTGGAACCGTGGCACTGATAACCCGGACTTACGTTTTGTTAAGGTTAACGACCGACAATTGACGCATGCCAGACTAGGGCTGGTGCAGGCTGTTTCGGACGTTCTGACGTCCGGCCTGACGTTGATCGGAGCCGCCGCGCCCACCGAAATGCGTTAGGTTTGACTAAAAAACCTGTCACCTTTTGCCCACATTGCGCTGGTAAGGGCCAACCCTACGCGACGTCCATGGCGTCCGAATGAGTGCGAGTTCGGGAACAATAATGGCAGACAGAACCCAGCTGAGAGCAGCCGACAACAACGACATCGCTGAAGATGATCCGTTCGCGGAACTGACCAGGATCATGGGATTCGACCCGCGCCAGCCGGTCAAGCCGCAAGCGCCCGCCCAGCCGAAGGCCCCCGTCGCCGATCAGCCGGCGCAGGAGGACGATTTCGAGATCGATCTCGAGAAGGAGCTGATGGGTGATTTCGGCGCTGATGACAGCGACGCCGCCCCGGTCGCCGAGACTCATGAGCCGACGTTCGAAACGGCTGAGGCCGGCGCGATCGACGACGATCTTGCGGCATCTCTCGACGACGATTTCCATCTGGACATGGCGGATGTCGACGACCACACACCCGTCGCCGGCCATGGGGATGTCGCCAGCAACGGGGATGTCGCCGGCTATGCGGATTTTGGCGCTGCCGAAACCGTGCCAGCTGTCGAGCCGGCTGTCGATTCTGATTTCGACAATGCTGTCGCCAGTTCGCTCGAAGACGTTTCGCCCTTCGAGGACGATCAGCCGATGGAGGACGAGCTTGCCGCGTCGCTCGATCATGACTTCCGGATTGACGACGAAGCCGACGAGGTCCAGCACGCCGCGGCCATTGCGGACGCTCCTGCTGCTGTCGAGCCGGCCTCCGATCCTGAATTCGACGATGCGGTTGCGATCTCGCTCGAAGACGAGCTGATGCTCGACGACCATTCTGCGGCCGAACAGTCCTACGAGCAGTCCTATACGGCTGCGGAATCGGTCGAATACCCCATGCCGGCTCAAGCGACTGCGCGTGACGCCGAGGCAATCTCCGATGAGGATTTTGGCTCCGCCGAGGATTTTGGCTCCGACGAGGATTTTGGGGGCCATTTCGACGACGCCATGGCTGATGTCGACATGGATTTTGCCAGTCGCGGGGATTTTGACAGTCGCGTGGATGAGCCGGTCGCCTTCGATGAGCCGGAAGCGCATGATGTGCTTGCCGATACGGCGGACGCGAAGGGCGAGATTTCCAGCCCTGAAGGCGCGTCGGACGTGGGGTTCGACCTGAACCTGGACCACACGTTTGCCGAGACGGCCGAAGAGCCGGTCGCTGAGGTTGCCGCCGCTCCGGCCCAGCCTGTGGCGCCAGCCGCCGTTGCGGCCGAGCCGGTGCACGCGCCGATCGCGGATGAACGAAGCCTGGAAGACGAGTTGAATGCGCTGCTGGGTGCCATGACCGCACGCCCGGTGCCGGTGGCCAGGGAGCCTGTCACGGCTCAGCCGGCTGTCGCCGCTCAGCCGCCTGTCGCCGCAGCTGCGGAGACCATTGAGGAGCCGGCCGATCTTGCCGGCGACCTCGAATGGGATCTCGACGAACACGCGCCTGAGGAGCAGCACCGCCTTGACGCTGCCCAAGCCGCCGATGTGGATCTCGACGATCTGCAGCTCGATGACCTTCAGGACCAGGATCCGGGCTCGGATGTCACCGCGCATGGCGATGTCGAATTCGACAATGATGCGTTCGACGCAGCTTTGGCCAACAGCCTGGATTCGCGCGACGCGGCCGCTTCCCGGCACGATCAGGACAATTCTCTCGATTGGCTGGCGGAACGTTCCGAGGCGACGGAGCCGACCCGTTCGTGGAGCCGCGTGACGCCGGTTCCGCAGCCGGCGTTTAGTGCTCAGCCGACCGCTTCGATAACGCCCCAGGCCGCAGCGCCGGCAGTCACTGCTGCGCCGTCCTACCGTTCGAGCGAGCCGGTCGAGACCGTCGCCCATGCAGCCCCTGTATCGGTGCCGCAACCGCGACAGTCCCCGCGCTATGAAGACATGCCTGATGTCGAGACAGTCGACGTGCCCGAGCGTGTCGTGGCGCTGGCGGATGATCTCGACATTCCGGAACTGCACTTCGAGGAAGACGAGCCGGCGACGCCTGGCTATGACGATCTCGACGCCGAGTTCTCGAGTCTTCTCACCGAAATGAACGCGGTGGAGGTCGCCCCCGCTCCCGCAAGCAGCGCCTCTTACAGCGATGAATCCTACAATGCTGGGTTCAATCGGGGCTATGAGGAGCCCAAGCCGGGTTATGACGATATCAAGCCGGGCTATGACGGGGTCAAGCCGGCCTATCAGCCGGAAGCGCGGACCTATGCGGCGCGGCCAATGGAAGTGCCTGCCCGCGCTACTGCGTCGGCCGGCTATGCCGATGCCGCCAGCTTCGACCTCGGCAATTTGCCCGGCAGCCAGCCGGTTTCGCAGGCGGACGATTTCACCGTCGACGAACTCGACTACGATCCTGAACTGGACGAGGCGATGGCTGTTCCGGGTCTCGGCGAGCGGGACGCCGCGAGGCCCTCGCGCCGGCGTGGCCTATTCATTGCCGCGATTGTCGGCGCGGTGGCGGTCGCTGGCGGCCTTGGTGCCTTTGCGCTGTCTTTCGGCGGCAAGGGTGGCAGCGAAGCACCGGTGATCGTCAAGGCCGACAACGCACCGATCAAGGTCAAGCCGGAAAATCCGGGCGGCACGGTGGTGCCGAACCAGGACAACAAGGTTTACGACGCGGTGGTCAAGGGGACGAAGCCCGCCGAGCCGGTCCAGGAAAAACTAGTCACCAACGTCGAAGAGCCGGTGGATGTGCAGGCGAAGGATCCCGCCCGCGCCATCGATCTTTCGCCTGACCAAAATGCTGCGGCAGCTGGAACGGATGACGGCAACGCCGCGCCGGCCGCCAGCGCTGCACCGGCCGACAATGCAGCGCCGGCACCGAAATCCGAGGATCGCATCGCGCAGGTGCTGCAGGATGCCGACAAGGGCACCAACGCCGATGTCGTCGCCGTTGCGCCGCGCAAGGTGAGGACCATGGTGGTCAAGTCAGACGGTTCGCTGGTGCCACGTGAGGATCCGGCGCCCGCTGCACCACAGGTGGCGGCCGTTGAGCCGGCCGACCCGGCGCCGCAGCAGGTTGCCCCGTCGGCCCAGGCCGATGCGGACCAGACCGGCACCGTGGCGCCGGCCACCGCCCAGGCAGATGACGAGCCGGCCCTCAAGCCGGCAGCCAAACCGGCAGCAGCGCCAAAGGCCGAGGCCAAGGCCCAATCTTCCAGCACGCAGTCGGCCAACACGCCGGCCAAGGTTCCGGTCGCGCCGCAGCGCCCGTCCGACCAGCCGGTTGATGTCGTCGGCGAGGTCAAGCCCGACCAGGTTGCATCCATCGATCCGGCGTCGACCGCCACCGGGGGTGGTTCGTGGTCGATGCAGATCGCTTCGCAGCCGACGGTCGAAAGCGCCCAGTCCAGCTATCAGGATTTGCAGCGCCGCTACGGCAGCGTGCTTTCCGGCCGCACCGCCAACATCGTCAAGGCGGAGATTGCCGGCAAGGGCACGTTCTACCGTGTGCGCGTGCCAGCAAAGTCGCGCAACGACGCAATCAACCTGTGCACCAGCTACAAGGCTGCCGGCGGCAACTGCTTCGTCTCGCGCTAGCGGCCGAACCAACCAATAAGGCCGGCGCGGTCTCAGACCGCGCCGGCCTTTTTCATATGGAAGAGATATGTCTTCAAGCGCATGCGGCCGGGGACGATTCCCTTTGATCGCGCGAAGCCCTAAACTCCCGGCATGACCGAATCAAAATCCATGATCCTCGGCTGTGCCGGGAAATCGCTCACTCGCGAAGAAATCAATTTCTATCGCAATGAATGCCCGTGGGCCTTCATCCTGTTTGCGCGCAACATTGGCGAGACCGAGCAGATCCGCGATCTGGTCGCCGAGATGCGCGACTGTATCGGGCGCCCGGACGCGCTGGTGTTCATCGACCAGGAAGGCGGCCGGGTGCAACGGCTGCGGCCGCCACTGGCGCCGAACTATCCGGCCGGTGGCGCGCTCGGCGCGCTGTGGCGCGACGATCATGATGCCGGCGCCCGCGCGGCCTGGCTGATGGCGCGGCTGCATGCCTTCGACCTGCTGCGCTACGGCATCACGGCGGATTGCCTGCCGGTGCTCGACGTGCCGATCGAAGGCGCCAGCGACGTCATCGGCGCGCGCGCCTATGGCAAGGAGCCGCGACCGGTGATTGAACTTGGCCGCGCCGCCGCCGAGGGGCTGATGTCGGGCGGCGTGCTGCCCGTCATGAAGCACATTCCGGGTCATGGGCGCGCCTTTGCCGACACGCATTTCGAATTGCCGACGGTGGACGCATCGCTCAGCGACCTGCAGCGGCATGATTTCGCCCCGTTCCGGGAGCTCAACCATCTGCCGATGGCGATGACGGCGCATGTCGTCTACAGCGCCATCGACCCGAAGAACCCGGCGACGACCTCCGGCAAGGTCATCGACGAGATCATCCGTCGTGAAATCGGCTTCGACGGGTTGCTGATGAGCGACGACACCTCGATGAAGGCACTTTCTGGGGATTTCCCGACAAAGGCGGCCTCGATCCTTGCGGCGGGCTGCGATCTGGTCCTTCACTGCAACGGCGTTTTCGAGGAGATGGCCGGCATCGCATCGCGGACCACGGGGCTTGAGGGCAAATCGCTGGAGCGCGCCAAACGGGCGCTGACCTATATCAGGAAACACGACGCGGCTGAAGAAACCGAGATACGCGCAGAATTCGCCACCTATTTCGATGCGGTGGCCTGACAAAGGAAGCGAGAGAAAGTGGCGGAAACATTGGAAAGCAAGGCCGCGAAGGCCGCACCGATGGACCGTCTGTGGGCCGAGAATGACGATTCCCGCGTCACCGGCGACCCGTCGCTGGTCGTCGATGTGGCCGGCTTCGAAGGTCCGCTCGATCTTCTCCTGCATCTTGCCCGCACCCAGAAGGTCGATCTGGCGCGGATTTCGATCCTGGCGCTGGTCGAGCAATATCTGACCTTTGTCGAGACGGCGAGGGCGCTCAGGCTCGAGCTTGCCGCCGACTATCTGGTGATGGCGGCGTGGCTGGCCTTCCTCAAGTCGAAGCTGCTCATTCCCAAGCAGCCGGGCGACGAGGGCGAAAGCGGCGAGGAACTGGCGGCGGTGCTGCAGTTCCGGCTGAAGCGGCTGGAGGCGATGCGCGACGCCTCGGCGCGTCTGGTCAACCGCAACCGGCTCGGCCGCGACGTGTTTGCGCGCGGCATGCCGGAAATGGTCATCGTCGAAAAGCGCAATGCCTATTCGGCGTCGCTCTACGATCTCCTGACGGCCTACGCCCAGCAGCGGCAGAAGCAGGCGATCAACAATGTGACGATCGCCAGGCGCGGTGTCTGGTCGCTCAAGGACGCGCGCGATATCCTGACCCGCCTGGTTGGGTCGCTGCGCGACTGGGCGACGCTGGAAAGTTTTCTGATCGAGTACATGACCAGCCCCGAGGAGCGGCGCACGGCGATCGCCAGCTCCTTTGCGGCCACGCTGGAACTGGTGCGCGAAGGCAGCATGGACATGCGGCAGGACGAAGTGTTCGCGCCGATCTATTTGCGCGGCCGCGTGCAGACAATCAAGGCAGTCGAGGTGGCATCATGAGCGAACGCGCCAACGCTTCGGTTCTCCCGTTCAAGGTCGATGATGAATCGGAAGGGGAGTTGTTTTCCCAGGAACCGGCCGAGCAGGTCCAGAACCCGGCCGAGCGGCTGCATATGGCGGAAGCCGTGCGCATGGCCGAAGCGATTGTGTTCGCCAGCACTGAGCCGGTCAGCGAAAAGCAGCTTGCGGCGCGCCTGCCCGACGGCATCAACATCGCCTTGGCGATGGCCGACCTGCAGCAGATCTATGCGCGGCGCGGTGTCAATCTGGTGCGCGTCGGTGATGCCTGGGCGTTCCGCACCGCCGGCGACCTGGCTTTCCTGATGAGCCGCGACACGGTGCAGCAGCGCAAGCTGTCGCGCGCGGCGCTCGAGGTGCTGGCGATCATCGCCTACCACCAGCCGGTGACGCGCGCCGAGATCGAGGACATCCGGGGCGTCGAAACCTCGAAAGGCACGCTCGACACGCTGCTGGAAACAGAATGGGTGCGCATGCGCGGCCGACGCAAAACGCCGGGACGCCCTGTTACCTATGGCACGACCGAGACCTTCCTCGACCATTTCGCGCTGGAGGAAATCCGCGACCTTCCCGGCATGGAGGAACTGAAGGGGGCAGGGCTGCTTTCGGGTCGCATGCCGTCGAATTTCTCCATTCCGCAGCCGCCGGCCGACCCCGATGCGCTGACCGACGACGAGGATGCGCTGACCGATATCGATCTCGAGGAACTCGGCCTGCTGACGCCGCGCGTCACGGAAGATTGACTGGCAATAGCGGCCAATCTGTCGAGGATGCGCGGATTCGTAGCGGGCCGTCACGCCGAAAATGCGTGACATCCGCCACCCTTTCATAAACTCTGTCGCAGTTGTGTTTGAATCCCAACGCGAAAACGCATAGATCATCGCCAGGGAAAACATTCGAGAGAGATTTGCTATGGGTTCATTTTCGATTTGGCACTGGATGATCGTGCTCGTGATCGTGCTGCTGGTGTTCGGCCGCGGCAAGATTCCGGAGCTGATGGGTGACATGGCCAAGGGCATCAAGAGCTTCAAGAAGGGCATGGCGGACGACGACGTTGCCGAAGACAAGCGCACCGTCGAACACCGCGCCGACGAGACCGTTTCGGCCGCGAAGGAAAAAGCCAGCAAGAGCTGAGCCAAAAAGTTCTAGTCGGAACAGATAGCCATGTTTGAAGTCGGCTGGACCGAAATGCTGGTCATCGCGATCGTCATGATCGTGGTCGTCGGACCCAAGGATTTGCCCAATATGCTGCGGACCTTCGGCCGCACGACGGCGAAGCTGCGCGCCATGGCGGCCGATTTCCAGAAGCAGTTCAACGAAGCCCTGAAGGAAGCCGAGCTCGACGACGTCAAGAAGTCGGTCGACGAGCTCAGGGGTCTCAGTCCGATGGCCGAGATCAGGAAGCAGCTCAATCCGTTCGAGCAGGCGGCAGCCGATGTGCGCTCAGGCGTCGACGCGGCGATGAAGCCGAAGCCGGCCGATGATCCTGCAACGCCTGCCGCTTCGACGTTGCAGCCAGCCGAACCGTTGAAGAACGGCGCTACGACCATGCCTGGCGTCAACGGGCCGGAAGCGGCACCAGCAGCGCCGATTTTCCCGGCAATGACCGATGAATCAGTGGTTACGGCATCGGTGCCGGCAGAACCGGTTGTGACGGCGAAGGTGTCGGCGGCGAAGAAAGTGGCCAAGGCTGCGCCGGCAGAGGCGACACCAGTTGCAAAAGCGCCTGCCAAGGCGTCGGCAAATGGCGCAAAGGCTTCCGCGTCGGCGAAAGCGGCGACCGCCAACGCAACGTCGAAGGCGTCGCCAAAGGCGGTGACGGCGGCAAAGCCTGAAACACCCAAAGCCAAGAAGCCCGCTGCAGCCAAGACGATCGCGACCAAGACCGTGGCGAAAGCCGAGCCGAAGCCTGCACCGGCGAAGAAGCCGGCGGCCAAAAAGACGGCGGGAGCCGTCAAGTGAGCGTTTCGGACAAGGAAAAGGATGAGATCGAGAAATCGTCGGCGCCGCTGATGGAGCATCTGATCGAGCTGCGCCGGCGGCTGATCTGGTCGATCGGCGGCTTCTTCGTCGCCTTCCTGGTCTGCTTCTTCTTCGCCAAGAAGCTGTTCAATCTGCTGGTGGTCCCGTTCAAATGGGCGACGAAATGGGCCGGCCTTGATCCACACAAGGTCGAGTTGATCTACACCGCGCCGCAGGAATTCTTCTTCACCCAGGTCAAGCTGGCCATGTTCGGCGGCATGGTCATCGCCTTTCCGCTGATCGCCACGCAGATCTACAAGTTCATCGCGCCCGGCCTCTACAAGAACGAGCGCAACGCCTTCCTGCCTTTCCTGATCGCATCGCCGGTCCTGTTCCTGATGGGCGCATCGCTGGTCTATTTCTTCTTCACGCCGATGGTGATGTGGTTCTTCCTCGCCATGCAGCAGGCCGGCACAGACGATCAGGTGCAGATTTCGCTGCTGCCGAAAGTGTCTGAATATCTCAGCCTGATCATGACGCTGATCTTCTCCTTCGGCCTGGTGTTCCAGTTGCCGGTGGTGACCAGCCTGATGACGCGCGTCGGCATGCTGTCGTCCAAGGCGCTGGCTGAAAAACGCAAATGGGCGATCGTCATTGCCTTCGTCGTCGCGGCGGTGCTGACGCCACCCGATCCGATGAGCCAGATCGGTTTAGCCATTCCGACCATCCTGCTCTACGAGGTCTCCATCTGGGCTGCCCGACTGATCGAACGCGATCAGGAAAAGCAGCGGGTGGCGCGCGAGAAGCAGGCCGCGGCGGAAGAGGTCGCTGAGAAGCCGGCGGACGCATCTTCCACGTAGGCTAATTGCGCGGCGACCCGCCGGGATCGGCGGGCCTGGAATCATTGCTTTGTGACGGCAACTATGCTATGGATGTGGGTATGGTGCTGATTTGCGCCAGCGACCCGCCGCAGAGGCGGGTTTTTTATTTCAGGCTCTCGCCATCCCCGGTCGAAAGCTCGCTAAAGCGAGCTCGAGCCCTGGCTTCAGCACGCCCGATCTTGCATCGATCAAAGATGCGGTTTACGCCCTCTGGCCTGAAACGCGTCGAGAAATCGACGATGTGTTTCAGGCTTTATTCTTGAGCGTATCGTAGCGCAAAAACCGCCATGCGCTTTTGGGCGACATGCTACCGCAGGAGCTTCCAGACCATGCTTGACATCAAGTGGATTCGCGACAACCCGAAGGCCCTTGTCGAGGCGCTGGTCAAGCGCTCGTGGTCGGCCGACGATGCGCAGTCCACGGTTGATGGGCTGATCACCTCGGACGAGGCACGGCGCGAACACGTCACCGAGCTGCAGACCAAGCAGGAGCGCCGCAACGCCGCCTCGAAGGAGATCGGCAATGCCATGCGCTCGGGCGACGCAGCGCTTGCCGAAAGACTGAAAGCCGAAGTCGGCGAGATAAAAACCTTCATCCAGAATGGTGAGGCCCGCGAACGCGAGCTCGACAAGGCGTTGAACGACGAGCTGTCGGTGCTGCCCAACGTGCCGTTCGATGATGTGCCGGTCGGCAAGGACGAGCACGACAATGTCGTCAAGCACATCGTCGGCAAGCTGCCGACGCGTCCGAACTGGGTGAAGGAGCATTTCGAGATCGGCGAAGCGCTCGGCATGATGGATTTCGAGCGCGCGGCGAAGCTGTCAGGCTCGCGCTTCACCGTGCTGAAGAGCGGTCTGGCACGGATGGAACGCGCGCTCGGCCAGTTCATGCTCGACCTGCACACGACCGAGCATGGCTATGAGGAAGTCATCCCGCCGCTGATGGTCAAGGACGACGTTCTTTTCGGCACCAACCAGTTGCCGAAGTTCGAGGAAGATCTGTTTTTCACGCCGCACGGGGAGGGCAGGCTTGGCCTGATCCCCACCGCCGAAGTCCCGCTCACCAACCTGGTGCGTGAAGAAATCACCACGCATGAAAAGCTGCCGCTGCGCTATACCGCGCTGACGCCGTGCTTCCGCTCGGAGGCCGGCTCGGCGGGGCGCGACACGCGCGGCATGCTGCGCCAGCATCAGTTCTACAAGGTAGAGCTGGTCTCGATCACCGACCAGGAATCGTCGCTCGCCGAGCACGAGCGGATGACGCAATGCGCCGAGGAAGTGCTGAAGCGGCTTGAGCTGCCGTTCCGCACCATGACGCTGTGCACCGGCGACATGGGCTTTGGCGCGCGCAAGACCTATGACATCGAGGTCTGGCTGCCCGGCCAGAACGCCTATCGCGAGATCTCGTCCTGTTCGGTGTGCGGCGATTTCCAGGCGCGCCGCATGGACGCCCGCTACAAGGACAAGGACGGCAAGGGCAACCGTTTTGTCCATACGTTGAACGGTTCGGGCACTGCGGTTGGCCGCGCGCTCATAGCCGTCATCGAAAACTACCAGAATGAGGATGGCAGCGTAACCATTCCTGAAGTGCTGCGGCCTTACATGGGCGGCCGGGAAAAGATCGAATCGAAATAATGCGTATCCTCCTGACCAATGACGACGGCATTCATGCCGAGGGCCTGGCGTCGCTCGAACGCGTCGCGCGCACGCTGTCCGACGATGTCTGGGTGGTGGCGCCGGAGCAGGACCAGTCCGGTTATGCGCATTCGCTGTCGATCTCCGAGCCGCTACGGTTGCGCAAGATCGGCGAGAAGCATTTTGCCGTGCGCGGCACGCCGACCGATTGCGTCATCATGGGCGTCAAGAAGATCCTGCCGGGCGCCCCCGACCTGATCCTGTCAGGCATCAATTCCGGCGCCAACATTGCCGACGACGTCACCTATTCCGGCACCGTCGCCGGAGCCATGGAAGGCGCGCTGCTCGGCATCCGCTCGATCGCGCTCAGCCAGGGCTACAGCTATGTCGGCGAGGATCGTGTCGTCCCTTACGAGACGACCGAGGTGCTGGCGCCGGCATTGCTGAAGAAGCTTGTCGCCACGCCGCTGCCGGACGGCGTGCTGCTCAACGTCAATTTTCCGAACTGCCTTCCCGAAGAAGTCGCCGGCACAGTGGTGACCTCGCAAGGCAAGCTCGTGCACAGTCTGTGGGTCGACGAGCGCCGCGACGGGCGCGGCCTGCCTTACTACTGGCTGCGCTTCGGCCGCGAGCCGGTCGAAGGCAAGCAAGGCACCGACCTCCATGCCTTGCGCAACAGGCTGGTGTCGGTGACGCCGTTGCAGCTCGACCTCACCGCGCATGAAATCCGTGACCAACTGAGCAAGGCGCTTGCATGAACCAGGGCCTCCCAATCGATGACCGCGAAGGTTTCGCCGCCTTTCTGCTGCGTTTGCGCGGCAGGGGGACGGTGCCGAAGGCGCTGATCGCAGCTTTTGAGGCGACACCGCGGCGCGGTTTCCTTGGCGCCCAGTTCCATTCGATCGCCTGGTCGGACCACATGCTGCCGATCGAATGCGGCGAGGCGATCGAAGGTGCTGATCTGCAAGCTGCGGTGATCGCAGCCCTCGCCATCGAGCAGGGCAACCGCGTGCTCGAGATCGGCACCGGCTCGGGCTACACGGCGGCGGTGATGTCGCGGCTGGCGGCGCGGGTGGTCACCGCCGACCGCTACAAGACGCTTGTCGAGCAGGCCAGGCAGCGCTTCGAGGCGCTCGGCATCGGCAATGTCATCGTGCGCCATGCGGATGGGTCCGGCGGTCTGCCGAACGAAGCGCCGTTCGATCGCATCGTCGCCTGGGCTGCCTTCGACAGCCTGCCGCGCTTCCTGCTCGACCAGTTGTCGAGCGGCGGCATCGTCATCGCTCCGATCGGACCCGAAGAGGGCGAGCAGGTGCTGGCCAAGCTGACCAAGGTCGGCAGCCGGTTCGAGCGTGAGGACATCGGCCTTGTGCGCCTGCAGCCGATCCTGCGCAGCGTCGCCGCCGTCATTTAAGTTCGTCCTCTAATATTTTAAGAAAAATTGCATCGGATTCCATGAGGTTAACCGACGAGTAACATTAACGCGCTTTAATCATACCTAGTTTGTACCGGGTATGTGCGGGTCAGTGCGATGCAACTCAGTGTTTTGAAGACAAACGGCCGCAATCTGATGCGTGGTTGCGCCGTCCTCATGGTCGCAGGTGCTGCGGCGGGGTGCAGCTCCCAGGCTTCACGCTTCAACAGTGTCGATGACGTCTTTACCTCGTCGACCAACAATCAGCGCGCCATCATCAACAAGCAAGAGCAGGACGCCGTGCAGCCCTATCCGGGCGATGTCGCGGCCGCTCCGGTCGACGGCAGCCATACGCAGTCGGTCAGCCGCTCCAGTCTCGAGCCGGTCTCGACGAGGCCGCTGCCTCCGCCCGTTGCCCAGGCACAGCCGGCTCCCGCACTGGCGCCTGCTTCAAAACCGGTACGCACCGCATTGGCCCCGGCGCCGCATGTCGACAGGACCACGACCGGCACCGTCGCTCCGGCGGCATCGCCGTTCAAGGTCGCGCAGCCCGACGCACCGCGCGTGGCCGCGGCGGGCACTCCGCATGCAACCGAGATCGTCGTCAGGGATGGCGAAACGATTTCCGGACTGGCGCAGCACTACAAGGTGCCGGCCGACGTGATCATGAAGGTCAATGGGCTGAGCGCGACCAAGGGGCTGAAGACGGGCCAGAAGCTGGTCATCCCGGCCTATGCCTATTCGAGCAAGGCCGAGCCGAAAGTCGCCGATGCCAAGCCGGCGAAAGACGGCAAGCACGACCTGCCGGCCACTGCGCCGGACAAGGTCGCCGTGCTGCCGCAGCAGCCGAAGCTCAAAGAGGGCAAGTCCGCTGCTCAGGTTGATGCTTCGGCCGCCGCAAGCCAGCCCAAGGAGCCCAAGACCAAACCTCAGGTGGCCGCGGCCAAGGCGACCGGCGCTGCCGGCACCTATACGGTCCAGTCAGGCGACACGCTTTCTTCGATTGCCAGGAAGACAGGCGTCGGCACTGTTGCGCTGAAGCAGGCCAATGGCATGCAGAACGGCTTGCTCAAGATCGGCCAGACTTTGAAGGTGCCGGCCGGCGGAACCGCGACCGTGGCCAGCGCCAAGCCGGCGAAGATCGATCCGGTGACCACGGCGACCACGCAGCCCGCGGCAAAGACGACGCCGTCGGAAACGCTGGCGTCCTACACGCCGCCAAAGAAAGATTCGAAGGTCATCCAGCAGGCCGAGGACGACGACGCGGTTGCACCGGATGCAACCGGCATCGGCAAGATGCGCTGGCCGGTGCGCGGCCGGGTGATCTCCGGTTTCGGGTCCGGCAAGGACGGCGTCGACATCGCCGTGCCGACGGGCACGCCGGTCAAGGCTGCCGAGAACGGCGTCGTCATCTATGCCGGCGACGGCCTCAAGGAATTCGGCAATACGGTGCTGGTGCGCCACGAGAATGGCCTGGTCACCGTCTATGGCCATGCCAGCTCGATCGAGGTTCAGCGCGGCCAGAAGGTCAAGCGCGGCCAGGAAATCGCACTGTCGGGCATGAGCGGCACGACGGACTCGCCGAAGCTGCACTTCGAAGTGCGCAAGAACTCCGCCCCGGTCGATCCGTCGGGCTATCTCGAATAGAAAAAAGCGATTTTGCGGGCCGCCTGACCTCCAGTCCGGCCCGCCGGCTTAGCCCGCCCCGCAAGGAGCGGGCTTTTTCAGTTTGCCGGAATTTACGTCTTTCCATGCATGTCGTTGTCCCAAACCGGGCCACTTTTGGTAACGTGCAGCAGGGACAAAACCCATCATGCTGAGTGAGTTCGGCCGGTTGCGGACATCTGCTCACCATGCGATCCTGTCGCCATGATGGAAAAGTCCACTGCGCCATGGCCTTTGCTGCAAATCGCGATCGAGCCGAAGTCGAAGGCCGATCAAGAGAGGCTGCTTGTCGCCTTGTCGAGGTTGGCCGCCGAGGATCCGTCCTTCCGCGTCAAGACCGACGAGGAAAGCGGCCAGACGATCATTTCCGGCATGGGCGAGCTTCACCTCGACATCATCGTCGACCGCATGCGTCGCGAGTTCAAGGTCGAGGCCAATGTCGGCGCGCCGCAGGTGGCCTATCGCGAAACCATCACCCGCCGGCACGAGCAGGACTACACGCACAAGAAGCAGACCGGCGGTACCGGTCAGTTCGCCCGCGTCAAGATCGTCTTCGAGCCGAATCCGGACAGCAGCGAATTCGAGTTCGAAACCAAGATCGTCGGCGGTGCCGTTCCGAAGGAATACATCCCCGGCGTCGAAAAGGGCATCAACAGCGTCATGACCTCGGGTCCGTTCGCGGGCTTCCCGATGATCGGCGTCAGAGCGACGCTGATCGACGGCGCTTACCACGATGTTGACTCCAGCGTTCTGGCCTTCGAGATCGCCGGCCGCGCCTGCTTCCGTGAAGCCGCACCCAAGCTTGGCGTGCAGCTGCTCGAGCCGATCATGAAGGTCGAAGTGGTGACGCCGGAAGACTATGTCCGCAGTGTCATCGGCGATCTGAACGGCCGTCGTGGTCGGATTCGAGGACAGGAAAGCCGCGACCTGACAGTCGTTGTCAATGCGACAGTGCCGCTCGCCAACATGTTCAAGCTGGAGGATACGCTCCGGTCGCTTTCGAAAGGGCAGGCACGCTTGAGTGCCGGCTATTCCGGATACGCTCCCGTTCCTCCGCCTGTGCCTGACGACTTCGACCCGCCGCCGGCAATGGCCATTCGTGCCTGACTTCCGCTTTCGCCGCTTGCTCTAATCCTTGAGCGGCTTGCCGAGCCGGCCGGCCAGATCCTGGGTGAACTGCCAGGCGACGCGGCCCGAGCGGCTGCCGCGCGTCGTCGCCCATTCCAGCGCTTCGGCGCGCAGCTGCTCGGGGTCGATGGCGAGGTCGTGATGGCTGATATAGCCGTCGATCATGTCGAGATATTCGTCCTGCGAACATTTGTGGAAGCCGAGCCACAGGCCGAACCGGTCGGACAGCGAGACCTTTTCCTCGACCGCCTCGGACGGGTTGATGGCGGTCGAGCGCTCATTGTCGATCATGTCGCGCGGCAACAGATGACGGCGGTTCGAGGTGGCATAGAAGATGACATTGGCCGGGCGGCCCTCGACGCCGCCTTCGAGCGCCGCCTTCAGCGACTTGTAGGAAGTGTCGTCGTGGTCGAAGGAGAGGTCGTCGCAAAACAGGATGAAGCGGAAGGGGGCTGCCTTGAGCAGGCCCATCAGTTTCGGCAGCGTGTCGATGTCCTCGCGGTGGATTTCGATCAGCTTCAGCGGCAGGTCGGACTTGGCCCTGGCATTGATCTCCGCATGCACGGCCTTGACCAGCGACGATTTGCCCATGCCGCGCGCGCCCCACAACAGCACGTTGTTGGCCGCGTAGCCGGCAGCGAAGCGTTCGGTGTTGTCGACAAGGATGTCGCGGACGCGGTCGACGCCACGGATCAGGCCGATATCGACGCGGTTGACCTTGCGCACCGGCTCCAGATAGCCCGGATCGGCCTGCCAGACGAAGCAGTCGGCCTCGCCGATGTCCGTTTCAGGCACTGGCGGCGGGGCGAGGCGGCTAACCGCCTCGATCAGGCTGTCGAGCTTCTTGTTGAGGGCGTCAATGCTGCTGTCGGTCATGTCAGTCTTTTGTTTTTCGCGTTCTGAAGTGGGGAGCGTGCCGATTCCGTCGGGTTCGAAACCGGTTGCAACCTTTTGTTCGAGCGTGATCTTTTTCGAAAACCAGCTCGTGCTATTCGCGATCATGCTCTAACACGGCTCAACAGGCCGGAAAAGCAGCCGATTTGGCCGGCCACGCAGTTGCATTGACAACTTTACCGACTATATTCCGGCCAAATTTCAAGGGGCCGCCAAACTCCACAGGACGGTTGGCGGCTGTTTTCAAAATTCAGGAGTACCTCGATGTTCGTGACACCGGCATACGCCCAAGGCATCGGCGGCGCCTCTCCCGATATGTTCATCAGCATTTTGCCGTTTGTCCTGATTTTCGTAATCATGTATTTTCTGATCATCCGGCCGCAGCGCACGCAGCTGAAGAAGCGCGGCGAGATGCTGGCCGCGGTTCGTCGCGGCGACACGGTCGTCACTGGCGGCGGCTTCGTCGGCAAGGTGACCAAGGTGATCGACGACAATGAGCTCGAGATCGACCTCGGCGGTGGCACCAAGGTGACCGCATTGCGTTCGACGATCGCCGATGTGCGCGTCAAGGGCGAGCCGGTGGCGAACCAGAACGCCAAGAAATAACCGAATTTCAGGCGGAGCGATCCGCGGACACGCTCTGACGGACGACGCCATATGCTGTATTTTTCGCGCTTCAAGATGATCCTGATCTGGGTGGCAGTGGCCATCACAGTGATCCTCGCCGCGCCCAATCTCATTCCCGCCACCACGTTGGCGCAACTCCCCAGCTGGGTGCCGAAGCGGCAGATGACGCTCGGCCTCGACCTGCAGGGCGGCTCGCACATCCTGCTGGAGATGAATCAGAACGATCTGATCAAGGACCGGCTGGAGACGACGCGCGACGAAATCCGCACACTGCTGCGTGACGCCAAGATCGGCTATACCGGCCTTGCCGGCACGGGGCGGACCTTGCAGGTCCGCATCACCGACCCTGCCCAGCTCGATGCCGCCAAGAAAGCGCTGAAGCCGCTGACCGATCCGGTCGCTGCCGGCCTGTTCACCGGCGGCTCCATCCAGGAAATGACGCTCGATGATTCCGAGCCCGGCCTGCTCAAGTTCAACGTCACGGACGCTGGCATTAAATACCGCACATCGACCGCATTGACGCAGTCGATCGAGGTGGTCGAGCGTCGCGTCAACGAGCTCGGCACGACTGAACCCATTGTGCAGCGGCAGGGTGACGACCGGATCCTTGTCCAGGTGCCGGGTCTGCAGGACCCGCAAAGGCTGAAGGAGATCCTTGGCCAGACCGCCAAGCTGACCTTCCAGATGGTCGACCAGTCGATGCCGGTGCAGGACGCGCTCAACGGCCGTCCGCCCGCCGGTTCGTCGGTGCTGTATTCGCAGGACGATCCGCCGGTTCCCTATCTGATCGAAAACCGCGTCATCGTTTCGGGCGAAAATCTCGTCGATGCCCAGGCGACATACAATTCGCAGAACAACGAGCCGGTGGTTTCGTTCCGCTTCGATTCGAAAGGTGCGGCGCGCTTCGGCCAGGCCACTGCGCAGAATGTCGGCAAGCTGTTTGCCATCATCCTCGACAATCAGGTGATTTCGGCGCCGCAGATCCGCGAGCCGATCCTCGGCGGCACCGGCCAGATCTCGGGTAATTTCACCGCCCAGAGTGCCAACGACCTCGCCGTGCTGCTGCGCGCCGGCGCATTGCCCGCGACGCTGACGGTGATCGAAGAGCGTACCGTTGGTCCGGGGCTCGGCCAGGATTCCATCCATGCCGGCAAGGTCGCCGGCATCATCGGCTCGATCCTCGTCGTGGCCTTCATGTTCGTTGCCTACGGCTTCCTCGGCTTCCTCGCCAACATCGCGCTGGCGGTGCACGTGGCGATGATCGTCGGGCTGTTGTCGCTGCTTGGCGCAACGCTGACCTTGCCCGGTATCGCCGGTATCGTGCTGACCATCGGCATGGCGGTCGATTCCAACGTGCTGATCTACGAACGTATCCGCGAGGAGCGACGAAACGGCCGCTCCGTGATCCAGGCGATCGACACCGGTTTCACCAAGGCGCTGGCGACCATCGTCGATTCCAACGTCACCTCGTTGATCGCCACGGTGGTGCTGTTCTATCTCGGTACGGGACCGGTCAAGGGCTTTGCCATCACCTACGCCATCGGCATCCTGACGACTGTCTTCACCGCTTTCACCTTCACCCGGATGCTGGTGTCGATCTGGCTGCGTCGGGCGCGCCCGAAGGAACTGCCGCGTGCTCCGGTCACATTCGTTCCGCCGGGCACCAAGATTCCCTTCATGGGCATCCGTCGCTGGACTTTCACGCTCTCGAGCGCACTTTCGATCCTGTCGGTGGTGCTGTTCACAACCGTCGGCATCAATTACGGCATCGATTTCAAGGGCGGTTCGCTGATCGAGGTGCAGGCCAAAAGTGGCAACGCCGATATCGCCGACATCAGAGGCCGACTTTCGGACCTCAACATCGGTGAGGTCCAGGTGCAGCAGTTCGGTGCGCCAAACGATGTGCTGATCCGCGTCGGTACACAGGATGGCGGCGAGAATGCCGAGCAGACGGTCATCGACAAGGTGCGCGGCGAACTGCAGGACAATTATGATTTCCGCCGCGTCGAAGTGGTGGGGCCAACGGTTTCCGGGGAGTTGGCCAAGCAAGGCACGATCGCCATGGTGATCGCGCTGCTCGGCATTCTGGTCTATGTCTGGTTCCGCTTCGAATGGCAGTTCGCCGTCGGCGCCATCATTGCGACGGTGCACGATGTGGTCATGACCATTGGCTTCTTCGTCATCACCGGGCTTGAGTTCAACCAGTCCTCGCTGGCGGCGATCCTGACCATCATAGGCTACTCGCTGAACGATACGATCGTCGTCTATGACCGCGTTCGCGAGGATTTGCGAAAATACAAGCGGATGCCGCTGCCGCAACTCTTGAACAACGCCATCAACGAGACGCTGTCGAGAACGACGCTGACCTCGGTGACGACAATCCTGGCGCTGCTGGCGCTGGTGCTGTTCGGCGGCGAGGTGATCCGCTCGTTCACCATGGCCATGCTGTTCGGCGTCGTGTTCGGAACGTATTCGTCGATCTTCATCGCGGCACCGCTGCTCATCCTGTTCAAGTTGCGGCCGCAGGCCTCGACCTCGGATGAGGAAAAGCCGGTCGGCGGCGGCAAGACGGTCGCGACCTGAAGCGCGGCCCCGAAGGGGTGACAGAACGGTGACCGGCAAAGGCATCGTCATCCGCGAGGCGCATTTCCCCGGCCGCGCGCCGATCGAGGCCTATGGCAATGGCGGGTTCCGCTTCGCCGACATGTCGCATCGCGGCTCACTGCTCTGCCTGCCATCCGGCATCCATGGCTGGGAGCCGGCGGATCCTCTGGCGCTGACGGTGGCCGATTTCGACAGACTGCTGGCCGAAGCCGACAAGGTCGAAATCCTTCTGGTCGGCATGGGCAGGGACCTCAGGCCATTGCCGGCAGCACTGCGGGCCGCGCTGAAGGCGGCAGGCGTTGCGTCCGACCCGATGTCGACGGGTGCCGCGGTGCGGACCTACAATGTCCTGTTGGCGGAAGACCGCGCCGTGGCCGCCGCGCTCATCGCCGTCGATTGACATGTCCGAGAATGCCAAAATCGTCATGGACACGGTGCGCGCCGCCGACCACGACCGCTATCTCAACGCGCTCTACGCGCCGGCTGACAAACGCGACGCGCTGTTTTCGCTGTACGCCTTCAATGCCGAGATCGCAGGCATTCGCGATCGCATCCACGAAGCGCTGCCGGGCGAAGTGCGGCTGCAATGGTGGCGCGATGTCATTGCCGCCGGCGGGGAGGCCGGCGCCGGCCATCCTGTCGCCGAAGCGTTGAATGCCACGATAGCAAGGTACAATCTGCCGAAACTGGCCCTCGACAACATGCTCGAAGCCCGCATTTTCGACCTCTACGATGATCCGATGCCGTCGCGCACCGATCTGGAAGGCTATTGCGGCGAGACGGCAGCCGCACTCATCCAGCTTGCGGCGATGGTGCTCGATCCCGCCGAGGCGCCGCGTTTTGCCGAGCTTTCGGGCAGGGCAGGCTGTGCACAGGCGATGACCGGCCTGCTGCTTCTGCTGCCGCGGCACCGCAAGCGCGGACAGTGTTTTATCCCGGCCGATATCTTTGCCGCGGCCGGATCGTCGCCGCAGGAGTTCGTCACCGGCGACGGCGGTCCTGGCGCCAAACGCGCGGTGGCGGCAATGATCGCGCTGGCGCGGGATCATCTTTCAGCCTTCGAACAAGGCGCATCGGCTTTGCCGGTCTCGTTGTATCCGGCATTCCTGCCGCTGACCCTGTCGAGTGCCTATCTCACGAAAATGGAAAGTGGCTCGCCGCTCGACGGTGTGGCGCGGCTGTCGGCCTTGCGCCGGCATTGGCTGCTGCTGCGTCGCGCGAGCAAGGGCTGGCCGATACTTTGACGTAAACGTCAATCATGCTAGGAGTCTCCGAGCCAAAACTGTTGCCATAGACAACAGACCGGCCGGAGGAGATACCCATCCATGAGCTTGCCTTTGCTGGTCGCGATCGTCGCCCTTGGCATTGCGCTGTCGGTTGCCGCGGTGCATTTCACCGGTGGCAGCAAGACGTCCACGCTTACTAGCGCAGGTCAGGCGCAGAGCCGTTTCGCCGAGGATTTTCCTGATGAAATGGCGACGATGGTGCGCCTGACGGCGGATGCCAGGACGGCGTTCCTCGATCTCGGGCGAGGGCGCATCGGGATCGTTCACAGTATCGGCGGCTGTTTTTTGACCCGCATCGTCACGCCTCGGGACGTCACGGCTTTGACTGCCGGCGACGCAAACTCGGTCTCGTTTCAGCTTGCCGACTGCACCTGGAAGGGTGGCCGCTTCCACTTTGCCAGCGCAACAGATGCGCAAGGCTTGCTGAACGCGCTTGAGCCGCACCGTTCAAATTCCACTGGGGAGGCGGCGTGATGGACAGCTACAACTTTCCGCAGGTCACCCAGCTTGCCATCCCGTTCTTCGTTGCCGCGATCCTGATCGAGCTCTGGCTGGTGCGCAGCGGCCGCGCCAAGGGCTCGTTCGAGACGCGCGACACGCTGACCAGCTTGATGATGGGCACTGGCAATGTCATCGCCGGGTTGCTGCTGGGCGTGGTGTCCTACTGGGCGCTGCTGTGGCTGTGGCAGTTCCGCGTCTTCAATCTCGGCCTGTCGGTCTGGGTGTTCCTGGCCGCCTTCCTGCTCGATGACCTGCGCTACTATGTCTATCACCGCATCGCGCACAGGGTGCGCTGGGTGTGGGCCGAACATGTCAACCACCATTCCAGCCAGCACTACAATCTGTCGACAGCGCTGAGACAAAGCTGGACCGGCCTGTTCACCTTCATGTTCGTGCTGTAGGCGCCGCTGGTGCTGCTCGGCTTCCATCCGGCGGTCATTGCCTTCACCTTCGGCTTCAATCTGGTCTGGCAGTTCTGGATCCACACCGAGACGATCGGCAAGATGTGGGGCTGGTTCGAATTCGTCTTCAACACGCCGTCACACCACCGCGTCCATCACGCCACCAACCCGCGCTATCTCGACGCCAATTATGCCGGCACGCTGATCATCTGGGATCGCATGTTCGGCACCTTCGTCGAGGAGCTGGAAGAGGACCGGCCGCGCTACGGCATCGTCAGGAACCTCGGCACCTTCAATCCACTGAAAGTGGCGTTCCACGAATGGATCGGCATGTTCAGCGATGCCTTTGCACCGGGGCTGACCTTGAGCGATCGTCTGAACTACCTGATCAAGCCGCCGGGCTGGAGTCACGACGGCTCGCGCGAAACCTCGGAGAGCCTGAAAGCTGCCTATGTCAGGAGAAATCCTGACGAGGCCGGCAAGCCTGGGCTGCCGGCGGCGAGTGCCGAGCCAGCGGAGTAGCCTTGTCGTCAGGTTGGCTCGCTCGAACCGCCAGTTGGAGAACCACTTGCGCTTGACCTCTGGGCGATGAGTTCCCGTAGCCGGGTATCAACTTCTTCCATTGAAAGGTTTGGCCTCGTGTCCTCGATCGACGCCTTCACTCGCGCCCTAATCGATGCCATGCGCTCGGCGTGCTCTTCCTCTTCGCGCTGGAAAGCGCGAAGCGCGGCGCGGATGACTTCACTGGCCGATCCGAAGGAGCCGTCCTCGACTTTCTCGCGGATCATACGCGCCATGGCAGGCGTGACGGTGACGGACAGTTTCTCGGCGGATTCCATGACTGTGTCTCTCTCAGGCTGAAGTGGGATACTATCCTACTTTATACCTGAGGTCCAACCAGGGACGGAAAGATTGTTTATTCCGCTGCTTCGGCCGTTTGCGCCGCCAATCCCAGCCATTGCCGGCAGTCGGCGCGTGCACGTGCGGTTATCCCTTGTCGCTTGGCGACGGTCTTGTCCTTGCCGCGCAGGCGCTTGCCTTCGATTTTCGGCGCTTCCATCGGCGGGAACAGGCCGAAATTGACATTCATCGGCTGGAAGGAGCGTTTTCCCGGTTCGTCATCGGACACGATGTGGCCGCCGGTGATGTGATTGAGCAGGGCGCCGAAGGCTGTGGTGAGCGGTGGCAGGGATGGTGCATGGCCGAGCCTTTCGGCGGCGGCGAAGCGCCCGGCGAGCAGGCCGATCGCAGCGCTTTCGACATAACCCTCGCAGCCGGTGATCTGGCCGGCAAAACGCAGGCCGGGGCGCGACTTCAGCTGCAGCGAGGCGTCGAGCAAGGTCGGCGAGTTGATGTAGGTGTTGCGATGCAGGCCGCCGAGGCGGGCGAAGTCGGCGTTTTCGAGGCCCGGAATGGTGCGGAACACGCGCACCTGCTCGGCATGCTTCAGCTTGGTCTGAAAGCCGACCATGTTGTAGAGCGTGCCCAGCGCGTTGTCCTGCCGCAGCTGGACGACGGCATAGGCCTTCACCGTCGGATTGTGCGCATTGGTCAGCCCCATCGGCTTCATCGGCCCGTAGCGCAGCGTCTCGACGCCGCGTTCGGCCATGATCTCGATCGGCAGGCAGCCGTCGAAATAGGGCGTGCCTTCCCATTGTTTGAATTCGGTTTTCTGGCCGTCGACCAGCGCCTGCACGAAGGCGAGATATTGCTCCTTGTCCATCGGGCAATTGATGTAGTCCTTGCCGGTGCCGCCGGGCCCGACCTTGTCATAGCGCGACTGGAACCAGCAGGTGTCCATATCGATCGTGTCGAAATGGACGATCGGCGCGATGGC
Organism: Mesorhizobium kowhaii; assembly: GCF_003253745.1. Taxonomy (GTDB): domain Bacteria; phylum Pseudomonadota; class Alphaproteobacteria; order Rhizobiales; family Rhizobiaceae; genus Mesorhizobium; species Mesorhizobium kowhaii. Next base: position 114,117 of record NZ_MZXV01000062.1, on the reverse strand, counting down.
GTCGAAGAAGGCCAGCGCATCGGCGCCGGTCGCCTCCGCGATCGACTGGGCAAGCGAAGGTGCGGTCAGCGGGCCCGTGGCGATGATCGCCTGATCCCAGTCCGCCGGCGGCAAGCCCGGCACTTCCTCGCGCTGGATGGTGATCCGCGGATGCGCTTCGAGCCTTTTCGTCACCGCGTCGGAAAATCCGTCGCGATCGACGGCAAGCGCGCCGCCGGCCGGCACCTGGTTGGCGTCGCCGGCGCTCATGATCAATGAGCCGGCCAGCCGCATTTCGGCATGCAACAGGCCGACGGCGTTGTTTTCGGCGTCGTCGGAGCGGAAGGAATTCGAGCAGACCAGTTCGGCCAGACAGTCGGTCTTGTGCGCATCGGTGCCGCGGACGGGCCGCATTTCATGCAGGATGACGGGCACGCCAGCCTCGGCTGCCTGCCAGGCGGCTTCGCAACCGGCGAGGCCGCCGCCGATGATGTGGATTGGATTTTTGCTCATGAGCGCCGGAATAATCGCTTGGAGCCGTGATTGCAATTGCCGTGCGTGGCGCGGGGCAAACGGCTGCGGGCGCAACCAAACCCTGAAAACAACAACACCCGCCGGGGGAGGAGGTCCGGCGGGTGTCGTTTTTGGGGTCGACCCTCGGGAGGAGGTGAAGGCCGACCGTATTCGTCATCGCCGGGGAGGAGGTCGGCTTTGACGAAATCTCTTTCGCCATTTTTGAAAGGGGCGAAACCCTTTTGGGAAACAACGCCCGCCGCGGGAGGAGGTGCGGCGGGCGCCGTTTTGGTGGTCAACCCTCGGGAGGAGGTGAAGGTTGACCGGATCCGTCAGGGTCGGGGAGGAGGTCGACCCTGGCGAAATTCTGTTAGTTAGATCGCCCGGCGAGCGACGATCTTGATTTCGTCGCGGACGATACCGAGATCATGCAGCTGGCGGTTCGAAAGGCGACCCAGCTCGGTAACCGTCTCGCGATAAACGCGCCAGTTACGATAGTTGCGGATCAGGTTCATTGTCGTTCTCTTTTCAAAACTTGTTCGGACCATTTGCGGTCCGAAGAATTAGACCGCCTTGCGAGCGACGTAAGGAATGTCGCTGCGGCTGATGCCGAGGTCGGTCAGTTCACGGTTGCTCAGGCGGCTCAGCTCGGACACGGTGTCCCTGTAGCGGCGCCAGTTGCGGTAGTTGCGGATCAGGTTCATGGTATTTCTCGTTTCGTCTTTCTTTCGGATCATTCCGTCTTTGTGTACGAACCATAGATAGGCGGGCCTATATCGATTTAAAAGCGCTATGGCTGCATGGCAGCAATGCAAATTGTGCAATGCAGCATTAACGCGCGTTCACGGACCTGACACAAAGAAACCCGAATCGGAAAATGCCGTTGCGCCAACGGTTTGACCGGGTCGGCTGAAAAAAAGACCAAACTGGGGGAGAAGCGTGATGGCGGGCTATTCGTCACGAGTGAGGGCGGATATCGCGCGCTGGCGGCAGGCCGGCCTGATCGATGCCGCCACCGCCGATTCCCTGACGCGCGATGTCGAGGCCAACGAGCGCAAATCGCTCAGCTTCGGCTCTATCCTGGCGATGATGGCTGCCTTGCTGTTCGGCGCCGCCATCCTGATTTTCGTCGCTGCCAACTGGGACGCCATCCCGCGGCTGGCGCGGGTCGTGGCACTCTTTGCCATCATCCTTGGCGGCTATGTCGGCGGTGCGCTGCTGAAGACGCGCGACCATGCGGCGATCGGCGAGGCGCTGTGGATCGTGGCCGCAGCGGCCTTCGGCGGCTCGATCGCGCTGATCGGGCAGATGTATCATCTCTCCGGCGACGAGGCGTCCGCCTTGGTCACCTGGGGCGCGGGCACGGCATTGGCGGCGGTCGCCCTGCGTTCGAACCCGCTGACCGTGGCTGCGGTCGGCATTGCCGATGCCTGGCTGTTCCTCAAAGGCTTCGATTATTACGGCCGCAGCGAATTTCCGCATCTCTTCGTGGTCATGGCGATCGTGCTGTTTGCCGTCTCGTTCTGGACCCGCAGCCAGCCGGCGCGGCACCTGATCATCCTGTCGCTGCTCTTCTACCTCGTGCTGTTTGCCATGGATCACGCGACACTGCAGGTGGCGATCCCCCTGGTCATCGTCTCAGCGCTGCTGTTTGCGGCTTCCGTCTTTGCGCCGGAGCCGGTCGACAAGATCGTGCAGCTCGGCGGCCGCTTGCCCTTGCATGCGCTGCTCGGCTTCCTCACCGGCCTGGCGATGGTCCAGTTCGAACTGGCCGATGAAAGCACCTACAACAGCGGATTCGCCATCGCTTCGGTGATTGCGTTGGCAGGCATCGTCGCTGCAATCGTGCTGGCAGGGCGGGAAAGCCGCGGGTTGCGCTGGCTTGCCTATGCCGGCTTCGCTTTCGAACTTGCCGTCATCTATGTGGTGACGTTGCAATCGATGCTCGATACGGCCGGCTTCTTCCTTGCCGCCGCGGTGCTGCTCGGCATCCTTGCGATCGTCATCATCCGCATCGAAAAACGCATGAAGAGCCCAGTCGCCAAGGGAGCCACGGCATGATGACCGGAAAGAGGCTGATCATATCGGCGCTGGTGCTGGCGCTCGTCCAGATAGGTTTCCTGAGCTGGATCATCGCCGGCCGGGCAGCGATCCTGCGCAACGGCAAGGAAGTCCTGCTGAAGATCGAACCCGTCGATCCCCGCGATCTCCTGCGCGGCGACTACATTATCCTCGGCTATGGGATTTCGCGGATACCGGTGAAAATGATCGCCAACGTCCCGGCCGACAAGCTCTCCAGCGACGACACGTCGATTGTCGTCCGCTTGAAGAAGGGTGCCGACGGCTATTGGCAGCCGACCACCGCCTGGTTCGGCAAGGCGCCGACGCCGGCCACCGCTGACGAGGCCGACATATCAGGCCATGTCGCCGAGGGCTGGGATCTTCGCAGCGAAGGCATGACTATTGCGCCGGATTATGGCATCGAGCGCTTCTATCTGCCGGAAGGCGAGGGGATGGCGATCCAGAACGACATGCGGGTGCGCCCGTTCGGCATTCGCATCGCACTTGCGGGCGACGGCACCGCGCAGATCAAGGCGCTGGTGGACGGCGACAAGACGCTGTTCGAGGAACCGCTTTATTAGGATAGAGCGGTTCATCATTTCACGGAAACGCCGAAGCGCTCTATCTCTTTGTTTTTGACGCAATTCCGGACGGAAAACCGTTTCACACTTTTCCTGGAATTGCTCTAGTGATGTCGACCGCGATGGTCGACGGAAGCCCTCAGCCCGGTAAGAAGCATGCCAATCACCCTGTCGACGCGTGAAGACATCAACCTCGACACCGTTTTCCGCGTCGCCTGGAAGAAGGACACCGTGGAGATCGGCGAGAAGGCCTTGCAGCGCATCGCCGAATGCCGAGCCTCGTTCCTGAAGCTCATCGAATCCGACCCGCCGCCGGTCATCTATGGCGTAACCACTGCCATGGGGGAGCTGGCGAGCCGCAAGCTCGAACTTGACGAGCGGGATCGCCATGCGCGCATCAAGGCGTTCGCCGCTGCGACCTCGTTCGGCGATCCCTTGCCCGATCGGGTGGTCCGGGCGATCACGCTTGCCCGACTGACGAACTTCATCGAAGGCAACGCAGCCACCACGCCACGCATCGCGCTCGCTGTTGCCGCGATGCTCGACGGCCGCCCGATGCCAACGGTACCGGCCTCCGGCCAGGGCGGCGCCGGCGAGATCCTGGCGCTTTATCCGTTGTTCGCCGAGCTTTCGGCGCGCTTCGATCTGGAAGTCAAGGAACGGGGCTCGTTGATCAACGGCTCGCCCTGCGCCGCCGCTTTGGTGGCCGACGCGGCGCTTGCGGCGCGCCGCCGCATCCGGATGGCGCACAAGGTGTTCGCGCTGTCGATCGAAGCGTTTCGCGCCCCGCTCGAGCACTATGACGCGGCGCTTGACACGCTCTGGGGTGATCAACATGAAGCCGCGGCCCTCCAGGGGTTGCGGGAATTTCTGGTTGGCGCCGGAGACGGGCGGCGCAATTATCAGGCGCCGGTCAGCTACCGGATCGTGCCCCGCGTTCTCGGCCAGGCGCATCGTGCGCTGTCGTCTGCCGAGCGGGCGGCCACCGTGTCGCTGGCCTCGATATCGGACAATCCGGTCTATATCCCGCCGGACGATGCACATCCGCTCGGCCGCTGCATCAGCACCGGCGGCTATCACAATGCCATGGCGACACCGGCACTGGACGATCTGGCGGCGATATGGGCCGATATCTGCCTTCTCTGCGACCGTCATGCCTCCAAGCTCCTGAACGGCAAGGTGTCGCTGCTACCCGATCTTTTGATGACCGGGCGGCATTGGGCCGACAGCGATGGCCACGGCAGTGTCGGCTATGTGCCGATGGCGATCACCGGCTATCTCGAGCAGGCCAAGCTCGCCGCGCAGCGTACCTTCATTCCGGGAACGGAATCAGCCGGTGCCGGACAGGACGATGTCGCCACCACGGCGTTCTTCGCATGGACCAAGGAGGCGACCGCCGGCCGCTGCGTCGATGCGGCAATGGCGATGCTGGCGATGATGGCCTCGCAGGCGCTGCACGTTACCGAACGCGCGCCGCCGCCAGCGCTTCAGGTCTTCGTCGATGAAATCAGAGCTATCGTGCCGCCTGTCGGCGACGATCGTGTGCTGGGACCTGAACTGGCGAACCTAGCCGCGTGGTTCACAGGGAGAGTGTTCGAGGCGTAGGCACCGATGCCAGGAAGAAAGTCGTGGCCGGTGAATTGGTGCGGATGAAGGGACTCGAACCCCCACGCCTTTCGGCACTGGAACCTAAATCCAGGGCGTCTACCAGTTCCGCCACATCCGCATGGACCGGCAATCCCATGTAGCCATCATTCTGTCAATGTCAGGAACAAGGTTGGGGTCAGGAACAAGTCCGGGTCAGGGCCAAAATGTTGGTTGTTCGCCGAAATGCGAAGATGGTTGAAAAATAGCCCCGCCTGTGACAAAAGGCGTGTCGAATGTGACGGGACGCGACGATCCGCTTCTGCAAAATGTGATAAGAAGTAGGAAAAACAAGAACTTATTCACATTTTGGAACGCAGTTTGGGAGAATTTGAGCCGTATTTTCGGTCAAATTGCCAGGTTCCGTACCAAAAGCCATTCCCGGCAAGATTATACCGGCAGGCTGTGAACGGCAGAGGCCGTGGCAGTCTCATTGGTGAAAACAAAGGTTATACGATGCAGGTCACCGAAACGCTCAACTCCGGTCTCAAGCGCGAGATCAAGATCACCGTGCCGGCCGGTGACATGGAAGCCAAGCTGATGGCGCGGCTTTCGGACGCCAGGAACAAGGTCCGCATCAACGGCTTCCGTCCCGGCAAGGTGCCAGTGCAGCACCTGCGCAAGGTCTACGGCAAGTCGTTCATGGCTGAAGTGGTCAACGAAATCCTCAATGATTCGACCCGCACGATCATTACCGGGCGTGGCGAAAAAGCTGCCATGCAGCCCGAAGTCATCATGACCGAAGACGAGAAGGAAGCCGAGAAGATCCTGGCCGGCGGCGCCGACTTCGAATTCCGTCTCAACTACGAGATTATTCCGACGATCGAGATCAAGGATTTCTCCGACATCAAGGTGACGCGCCAGGTGTTCGACGTGCCGGACACCGAGATCGACGAGCAGGTCCAGCGTGTTGCCGAATCCGCACGCAGCTATGAGCCGAAGACCGGCAAGGCCGCCAATGGCGACCGCGTGACCATCGACTATCTCGGCAAGATCGCCGGCGAGGCCTTCAATGGCGGCGCCGGTACCGATCAGCCGCTGGTGCTGGGTTCGAAGGAGTTCATCCCCGGCTTCGAGGATCAGCTGGTCGGCGCCAAGGCCGGTGACGAAAAGCAGGTCACCGTAACCTTCCCGGAAAACTACCAGGCGGCGCATCTTGCCGGCAAGGAAGCGACCTTCGACGTCACCGTCAAGGAAGTGTCCCAGCCCGGCGAACTGGAAATCAACGACGAGACCGCCAAGAACCTTGGGCTGGAGTCGCTTGAGCGCCTGCGCGACGTCGTGCGTGGCCAGATCGAAAACCAGTTCGGCGCCATGACGCGCCAGAAGGTCAAGCGCCAGCTGCTCGACCAGCTCGACGCGTCCTACTCGTTCGAGGCGCCGTCGAAGCTCGTCGACGCCGAGTTCAACAACATCTGGGCTCAGGTCAATCGCGACCTGGAAGCAGCCGGCCGCACCTTCGCCGACGAAGAGACGACGGAAGAAGAGGCACGCGCCGAATATCTGCGTCTTGCCGAGCGCCGCGTGCGTCTTGGCCTGGTGCTGGCTGAAATCGGCGAGAAGGCCGGCGTCACGGTATCGGACGAGGAGTTGCAGCGCGGCCTGTTCGAGCAGGTGCGCCGCTATCCGGGCAACCAGCAGCAGGAAGTCTTCGAGTTCTACCGCAGCAACCCGGAAGCGTTGAACACGCTGCGGGCGCCGATGTTCGAGGAGAAGGTGGTCGACCATCTGCTCGGCCAGATCTCGGTCACCGACGTCAAGGTCAGCAAGGAAGAGCTGATGGCCGACGACGAGGAGGCCGAGACCGCGGTCAAGGCGAAGCCGGCGAAGAAAGCCGCCGCCAAGAAGGCTGACGACGCGGAAGAGCCCAAGAAAAAGGCAGCGCCGAAAAAGAAGGCCGCCAAGGACGCCGAATAACACGAGCATTTCGTTGAAACAGGAAAGGCCGCCTTCAAGGCGGCCTTTTTCGTTGCGAAACTGCAACAGCCGGCACGCTTCGCGAGCGACGGCCCGTAGCGATACGAAACTTTGATCACTATCTGCGTTTCTATCGCAAGCCGCTTGGGTTGTTGGAGGGCGTGTTGAGACTGTTCGTCGAATTGGGACACGCTGCGGCAATGGCGCTGGTCCTTGTCTCGGTCTGCGGCATTGCCCGAGCCGATACGCTTGACAATTGGCGGTTCGAAACGGCCGAAGATGGTCTCGTCACGGCGTCGCTTTATGCCACCAACAAGTTGATCACCGGTGGCGGCGCGTTGAGCTACAGCCCGGTCTTGACCATCGCCTGCCGGGCAAACAGCGAACCGCATTGGACCGAATGGCTGCAACTGAACGACGCCGTCTCGGCCAGCCGCAAGATCACCATGTCGATTACGCTCGACCAGGGCAACAAGTTCGATGAAAGCTGGTCGGTCGGGACGCGCGGCCGGATGCTGGTGCGCGACGGCGCCGACGGCATCAAACGGCTTGTTGCAGCCAACCGGCTCCGGCTTTCCTGGCGGTTCGGGCTGCTGTCGGGGCGCGGCGAGGCCGATTTCAACCTCGCCGGGTTCGGTGAAGCGGTCAACCAGGTTGCCGGCAGCTGCAACACCGACGTACCTTGAGCCACTGCGGACCACCTAAACCTTTGTACAGTCGACTTCTTCTATCTGCCGGCCAGATTCAGTGGTATACAGGTGCCGCAATTCGATTTGGGGGGAGAAGCGGATAATCTGTTCTGCCGTGCAAGGCGCATTGCCGGTGATACCGGCATGCGCAGATCGTCTCAGGCACATTTGACGATCAGGGAGGAAAGTCATGCGCCTAGTCGCGTTTTTCGCCGTCGTGTCTTTTGCAAGCTTCGTCGCGAATCCATCGCAGGCTCAGGATACTGCGGCTGGCGAGAAGGTCTTCACCAAATGCAAGGTCTGCCACATCGCAGACGAGGATAAGAACAAGATCGGTCCATCGCTGCACGGCGTCATCGGCCGCACCGCCGGTACGCATCCGGATTTCAAATATTCCGATGCCATGATTGCGGCTGGCAAATCCGGCGTCAAATGGGACGAACCAACACTGACGGCCTATCTTCACGATCCCAAGGCCATGGTCAAAGGGACCAAGATGGCGTTTCCCGGCCTCAAGAACGATGCGGACGTGGCCAACGTCATTGCCTATCTGAAAACGTTCTCCAAGTGACCTGGCTCGCTCGCGCGCCTTCAGTTCAGGGTCACGGCTTGGCTTGCCTGCTTCCATCGGTCTGAGATGTCGACTAGGGAAAACCGCCTCAAGGATACCGGCATTCGCCTCTCGGAAGCGACGGCGGGTGATTTCTTCGCGCTCTTGAAGCCGCGGGTCATGGCGCTTGCTGTGTTCACTGCTTTCGTCGGCCTGATGGCGGCGCCTGGCGCGATGAATCCGGTCATCGCCGTGATTGCAATCGGTGCGATTGCGATTGGAGCAGGAGCGGCCGGGGCCCTCAACATGTGGTACGACGCGGACATCGACGCGCTGATGTCGCGCACATCAAAGCGGCCGGTTCCGTCGGGCCGCGTCACGCCAGGTGAAGCTCTCGGCTTCGGCCTGGTGCTTTCCGCGCTTTCGGTCATGACGCTCGGCGTGCTGGTGGGCTGGCTTGCCGCATCGCTGCTGGCCTTCACCATCTTCTTCTACGTCGTCATCTATACGATGTGGCTGAAGCGCTCGACGCCGCAGAACATCGTCATCGGCGGCGCGGCGGGTGCCCTTCCTCCGATGATTGGCTGGGCGGCCGCAACTGGCGCCATCGGCGTTGAGAGCCTCATCCTGTTTCTGATCATCTTTCTGTGGACGCCGCCGCATTTCTGGGCGCTCGCGCTGTTCAAGGTCGGCGACTACGCCGCTGCCGGCATTCCGATGATGCCGAACGTGGCCGGCCAGGCCTCGACCAGAAAACAGATATTCGCCTATTCACTGCTGCTGGCGCCAATCGGCGTGCTGCCCTGGGTGTTCGGATTCGCGAGCGGGTTCTATGGAATTGTTTCGGCTGCATTGGGCGCGGGTTTCATCTGGCATGCCTGGAAGGTTCTGGTTGTTCCAGACAAGGAGATGAAGCCTGCAAAGGCGCTGTTTGCCTTCTCGATTTTCTATCTTTTCGCGATCTTTGCTATACTGCTTGCCGACACCATTGCAATGCGGGCGTTCACGTCAACCGGAGGTTGACGGCATGACCGCTGTTGTCGGATTGCTCGCCGCGACGGCCGGTCTGTAATTGCTGCATTGAAGACGTTGCAGACCAGGATCGGCTCGAACATCACGATGGTATTGCACAGAATCCCAGGATCAGCAGAGCGACTATGCCAAGGCCGAGTATGAGAAGCGTCCTTCCGTCCATGACCTTCACCTTTGATCTCAGGAGAATATCGAAAAAAGACCACCAGAGCTAGCCAGACGCCGGAGCTCTTTTGACAAAGGGCGACAAGTCTCTGGCAAGAGAGTATGCTGATTCCGGTGCAGGTCGCGGTTTTGCGTGGCCAGTCACGCAGAACGACAGCACCGCGAAACCGCGACCTTACCGGACCTGGTCTGGAGGGAATGGTCATGGCAAGCTTTCACGTGATAGCAGGCGCCAGCGAGACGCTGGAACATACCAAAATTCGAAAAATCGGTGTTTCCGACCTTTTCGATGCGCTCAAGCGGGGCGTCGACGATTTCATGGTCAAACCGTCGCACATCGTTTTTCTCTGCCTGATCTATCCGCTCGTGGGCGTCGTTCTCGCCGCGTGGACGTCGGGCAACAATGCGTTGCCATTGTTGTTTCCGCTGGTGTCCGGCTTTGCGCTGATCGGTCCATTCGCGGCGATCGGCCTCTATGAAATCAGCCGCAGACGGGAAGCCGGGCTCGACACCTCCTGGAGGCACGCTTTAGAGGTCAGGAATTCTCCGGCCCTGCCGGCCATCGCGGCGGTCGGGATCATGCTGTTTGCAATCTTCATCGCCTGGCTTTTGACCGCTCAGCTATTTTACCAGTTTCTCTTCGGCCCTGCGCCGCCGGAATCGATATCCGGCTTCATCAATGAAATATTTGCCACCGGACGCGGCTGGACGCTGATTATCCTGGGGCACGTCATCGGCTTCGTCTTCGCCGTGGTGGTGTTGTGCACAACGGTCGTCGCCTTCCCATTGTTGCTCGACCGCGACGTCGGCGCCTACGAAGCCATCCACACCTCGGTGCGTGCGGTGCTGGCGAACCCGATCACCATGGCTGTCTGGGGACTGATTGTCGCCGTAGCCCTGATCATCGGCTCGCTGCCGGTGTTCGCCGGGCTGGCCGTCGTGTTGCCGATCCTCGGTCACGCCACCTGGCATGTCTACCGCAAGGTCGTGGAGTCGCCCGCCAGACCGGCGAGTTGAGGAATTCTGCCTCACCGCACCGGCGAGGATGCCGGTGCAAGTCTGATCGAAGCCGTCAGTAAGCCGGGTGACTGAAGCGGGCCTCGTATGCACCCATGGTCAGGTTTCGGAAATCCTTGCCGCTGACATGCACCAGCGTTCTATGGTCGCCGCCTTCGAAGTAGATATCCGCGGCATCGCCAAGGCTTTCATCGACAATCACCGGCACGTCATAGGCTGCGCCGATCGGCGGGATGGCGCCGGTGTCGCAATCAGCGAAGAGCAAAATCACCTCGTCTTCGGAGGCGAGCCCGAGACGCTTGTCCATAACGTCTTGCAACCTGCCAAGTTCGATCCTGTGGGTGCTGGGAACCACGGCCAGCGTGTAGCCGAGCTCGTGGTGAACAACCACGGATTTCGCCATTATGCTGCCGGGCACATGCGCGGCTATCGCCGACTGCCGGCTTGTTGACGTGCGATGATGAGCGACGGTGTCATAGGAAATTCCCTTGCCGTCGATGAAGTCCTTCAGTCTCGTTGCGATCGTCATCTTGGCCTCCCTTGCCGGAGTGAGCGACGCACGGGTTTGCGCGTCAGTGCCCGGATCCGAAAAACGCCAGCCTGGTGAAAAGGGTGTAGTCGGCTTCGAAGACCATCATTGTCGTGAACACCAGCACCAGTATCGGCGGCAGGATGATCGCATAGGCCAGCGCCAGCCGCTCCCAGGCCATGTGCATGAAGACGGCGACGATCAGCCCTGCCTTGAGGATCATGAAGATCAGGATCAGCGACCATCTGAGATAGCCTTGCAGGCCGAAATAATCGACCAGGTACGAGCAGGTGCTGAGGATGAACAGCCAAGCCCAGACCACCAGATAGAGCTTGATGGGATGTTCCTGATGCTCGTCGGCGTGGGCGACGGCCGCCGGCGCCTCATGTGCATGACTAGCGTGTAGCGCGTGTTGTCCGAGGCCGTTTGCGGTTGCTTCTGCCATGTCTGCCTCTCACCAAAGATAGAAGAATGCGAAGATGAACACCCAGACCAGGTCGACGAAGTGCCAGTACAGCCCCATGATCTCGACATTCTCGTAACGGCCCGTGCGGCTGGTGAAGAAGCCGCGTCGTCCGGTGTCGAAATCGCCGCGCCAGACCTTTCGCGCCACGATGATCAGGAAGATCACCCCGATCGTCACATGAGTGCCGTGGAAACCGGTGATCATGAAGAAGGACGAACCGAATTGTGCGGCGCCCCAGGGATTGCCCCAGGGCCGTACCCCTTCAGTGATGAGCTTGGTCCATTCGAAGGCCTGCATGCCGACAAACGTCGCGCCGAGTGCCGCGGTCAGAAGCATGAGGATTGCCGTCTTGCGGCGGTCGCGGCGATAGCCGAAATTGACCGCCATGGCCATCGTTCCGCTGCTTGAGATCAGCACGAAGGTCATGATGGCAATCAGGATCAGCGGGATATCCGAGCCGCCGATGCGAAGCGCAAAGACTTCGCTCGGATTGGGCCACGGCACGCGTGTCGACATTCGCGCGGTCATGTAGGAGAGCAGGAAGCAGCCGAAGATGAAGGTGTCGCTGAGCAGGAAGATCCACATCATGGCCTTGCCCCAGGACACGTTCTTGAACGCACGCTGATCCGAGGACCAGTCGGCGGCAATGCCTTGCCAGCCTGAGGGCCGTGGCTCCGTCTTGCCGATATGCGTCAGTGTCTCTGCCATCCGCTTGATCCCTTCAGGTCAGCAACTGTCGGCAAATGTCGATGAACGTAGCGGCCCAACCGGCCAGCAGGGCAAAGATGGCGAGCCAGACGAAGAGCAGGAAATGCCAGTACATGGCGCACAGTTCGACGCCGAGGCGAAGCCGCTCGGGTCGTGCTCCGTTCCATGCGCCGACGGTTGTTCTGCCCAGGCCCACCAGCCCGCCCAGTATATGCAGGCCATGCATGCCAGTGATCAGGTAGAAAAAGCTGTTGGCCGGATTAGAGCTTAGCAGATAGCCATCTTCGGTCATCTGCCGCCATGCCATGAGCTGTCCGATCAGGAAGGCAAGCGCCGTGAGCCCGGCCGTGGCAAGGCCAAGCCTGACCATGTCGATCTGACCGTTGCGTGCCGCCACCACGGCGCATTGCAGCGCGATGCTGCTCAGGACCAGCACGCCTGTGTTCAGCCAGAGCAGGCGCGGCAACGGCAGAGGCCGCCAGTCCGACAGGCCCATGCGCATGAAGTAAGCGCTGGTGAACAGCGAAAATAGGCAGCCGACCACGGTGAGGAAGACGCCGAGGCCGATCTTGGCGGTGGGCAGCGCCGACCGGTCGAGGCCGACAAGATCGCCGGCCAGACCTTGCTCGAGCCATGGCTTGTTCGTCAGCCTCTGGTGCGAAAGCCACCATCCGGCAAAACCGGCGATGACGAGCAGGAAGACCAGGATGACGCTCATGCCTGCTCCCTCGAGGGGCCGAAGGAGCCCGGCATGTTCTGCGGGATGAAATCCTCCTTGGCGCCCGGTACGCTGTAGTCATAGGCCCAGCGATAGACGATAGGCAGGTCCTTGCCGAAATTGCCGTGCGCCGGCGGTGTTTGCGGGGTCTGCCATTCGAGGGTCGTCGCCCGCCACGGATTGCCGCCGGCCTCGCGGCCATGGCGGATGCTCCAGATCAGATTGAACAGGAACACCATTTGGGCAAAGCCGACGATGAAGGCCATGATGCTGATGAACGAGTTCAGGTGGTGGGCCGACTCCGTCATGATGGTCATGTCGGTCAGTTCAGCGTAGCGCCGCGGCACGCCCATCAGGCCGAGGTAGTGCATGGGGAAGAAAATCAGGTAGGCGCCGAGGAACGTGACCCAGAAATGGAACCGGCCCAACGTCTCGTTGAGCATCCGGCCGGTGACCTTCGGGTACCAGTGGTAGATCGCGCCAAAAACCACGAGGATCGGGGCGACACCCATGACCATATGGAAGTGGGCGACGACGAACATCGTGTCGGACAGCGGAACATCGACGACGACATTGCCGAGAAACAACCCGGTCAGCCCGCCATTTACAAAGGTGACGATGAACGCCAGGGCAAAGAGCATGGGTATGGTGAGATGGATGTCGCCACGCCATAGGGTCAGCACCCAATTGTAGACCTTGATGGCGGTCGGAACGGCGATGATCAGCGTCGTGGTGGCGAAGAAGAAGCCAAAATAGGGGTCCATGCCGCTGACATACATGTGGTGCGCCCAGACAACGAAGCTCAGCGCGCCAATGCCGACGATGGCCCAGACCATCATGCGGTAGCCGAAGATGTTCTTGCGTGCGTGGGTGCTGATCAGGTCGGATACGATGCCGAACGCCGGCAGCGCCACGATGTAGACCTCGGGATGGCCGAAGAACCAGAACAGGTGCTGGAACAGGATCGGACTGCCGCCATTGTGCTGCAGTTGCTCGCCCATCTCGGAGATCGCCGGCATGAAGAAGCTAGTGCCGAGGGCGCGGTCGAGCAGCATCATCACGCAAGCGACGAACAGCGCCGGGAAGGCGAGCAGCGCCATGACGGTCGCGGTGAAGATGCCCCAGACGGTCAGCGGCAGGCGCATCATTGTCATGCCGCGCGTGCGGCCCTGCAGCACAGTCACCACATAGTTCAGGCCGCCCATCGTGAAGCCGATGATGAACAGGATCAGCGAGGAGAGCATCAGGATGATGCCCCAGTCCTGGCCGCCTGGTGTGCCGCTCATGATGGCTTGCGGCGGGTAGAGCGTCCAGCCGGCCCCGGTCGGTCCGCCGGGCGCAAAGAAGCTCGACACCAGAACCAGCACGGCGAGCAGGTAGATCCAGTAGCTCAGCATGTTGACATAGGGAAAGACCATGTCACGCGCGCCGACCATCAATGGGATCAGATAGTTGCCAAAGCCGCCGAGGAAGAGGGCGGTGAGCAGGTAGATCACCATGATCATGCCGTGCATGGTGATGAACTGGTAGTAGGCTTCCGGTGTGATGAAGTCGAACGTACCGGGGAAGCCGAGCTGCAGCCGCATCAGCCAGGACAGCACCAGGGCGACCAGGCCTATTCCCGTCGCCGTCGCCGAATACTGTATGGCGATGACCTTGGCGTCCTGCGAGAAGACGTACTTCGTCCACCAACTGTGCGGATGGTACAGTTCGACTTCCGCGACTTCGGCCGGCGGGATGCCATCTGCAGGCGTGATGTCGACCATAGGAACACCTCCGTGTCCTTTTCAGCGAGACCCGACCGTTTCGAGCTTTGCTGCAATTTTCAAACCTGACGCCGCCGTGTTGCCCGGCGCCTGGTCTGCCGAGCCCGTTTGCTGGGGTGCCGACAACTGGGCGAAAGTCTGCTGCTGGCCAAGCCAGGCCAGGTAGTCTTGCTGGGTGTCGACCATGACCACACCATGCATCAAAGGATGGCCTTGGCCGCAAAGTTCGGCGCACAAGACCTGAAAGGTTCCGGTTTTGGTCGGGGTGAACCAGAAATAGGTGACCGAGCCCGGGATCATATCCATCTTGGCGCGGAATTCCGGCACATAGAAATCGTGCAGCACATCGATCGAGCGGAGCAGCATCTTGACCGGTTTGCCGACCGGCAGATGCAGATCGGCCGCCTCGACCACGACATCGTCCTGACCATTGGGATCGCTGGCGATCACGCCCAGCGGATTGTCAGCGGTGACGTCGCGGGTGTCGGATGTGCCAAGCTTGCCGTCCTTGCCGGGCAGGCGGAAACTCCACTGCCACTGCTGGCCGACGACTTCGACGTCGGTTGCGTCGCTCGGGACGTTGACAAACCGGCTCCAGACGAACAGGCCGGGAACCAGCAACGCCGTGACCCCAACCGCGGTGACGATAGTCAGCCACGATTCGAGCCGTTTGTTCTCCGGTTCGTAGGCGGCCCGGTTTCCTTCCCGATGACGGAAGCGGAAGACGCAATAGGCCATGAATAGAACCACGGCGGCGAAGACGACGCCGGTGATCCAGAAGGTGATGATGATGGTGTTGTCGATATAGCTCCAGTTGGAGGCAATCGGCGTCCACCACCATGGGCTCAGGAGGTGAAACAACACCGAGCCCACGACGACCAAAACGAGTACAAGCGCTACGGCCATGTCCCGTCCTCCCGGCATTCGAGGGCGCGCGAAGCTGTCCCGACCAATGCCAAGGTCATCATGCTTGATTTGCGATCGGAATTCCAGAGCCGACTATCTTGACGGGAAAAATGCCGTCTTTTGCCGCCGCGACCCTTCGAAAAGCCCGTTTCCGGATCAGCAGCAGGCCGTTCATGCTGGATTGGCCTTTCCGCCCGATGATGTTGCCGCCGCTAGCGGCACCATTTCTGGACGGCGATTGCAATTGCCTTTGTACAATCGACGAGATCGCGCACCGAGACGCGTTCGTTCGGCTGATGCGCTTGCGCCGGATCGCCAGGACCGAAGTTGACGGTCGGGGTGTTGCCAAGGCCGGTCGGCAGGCCGATGTCGCTGTGCGCGCCAAAGCCACTCAGGACCGGCGACAGATTGGCTTGCTTGACGGCCTGCTGGAAGACGCCGACGAAGGGATTGTCCGACGGAATCTCGGCGCAATCCGCATCGAGGATCCACTCGACCCGGGCAGGATGCTGGCGCAGATAGGGATCTGCCTGACAGACATTGGCGATATGCTCTTCGATTTCGCGCTTGACGTTGCCGCCCAGCTTGAACTCGTCATGCTCGCTTGGCAGATACTGCGCGTCGATGATGATCTCGCCGCGCCCCGCCATGGAGGAGGGATGTTCGCCGGCACTCATCTGGGTGACGATGATCTGATTCGGCAGGTCCATCAAAGGATGGTTCTTCTTCGGATCGAACATCCAGCGCCGGTTGAGAATATCGATGCCGTCGAGGATTTGCCGGCAAAGCTGGACAGCATCGACCGGGCCGCTCGAATACCAGGCATTCGGCGTCAGTTCCGCGTGCCCGCCTATGCCGTCGATGATGATCCTTCCCCACAGAATGCCGTGGCAAAGCGGTGCGATTTTGTTTGCCGTCGGTTCGGTCATGATGCCAGCGTCGGCGTGAAAGCCGCGATCGACCATGGCGAGCGAGCCCATGCCACCGATTTCCTCATCGACGACGGTGGTGAAGACGACGTCGCCGGACAGGGGA
This sequence comes from Mesorhizobium kowhaii, assembly GCF_003253745.1. Taxonomy (GTDB): domain Bacteria; phylum Pseudomonadota; class Alphaproteobacteria; order Rhizobiales; family Rhizobiaceae; genus Mesorhizobium; species Mesorhizobium kowhaii. The sequence goes on along the minus strand of NZ_MZXV01000062.1, from coordinate 97,841 downwards.
ATGTCGAGCTCCTTCAGGATCTCGAGGGCCATCAGCATGCAGGCGACGCCGCCTTTCATGTCGACCGTGCCGCGGCCGTGCAGAAATCCGTCCTTGAGGACTGGCTGGAACGGGTCGGTCGTCCAATGGCTGGCGGCGCCCGGCGGGACGACGTCGATATGGCCGGTAAGCATGATGGAACGTCCGCCGCCCGTGCCCTTCAAGACGCCGCCGAGATTGGGTCTGCCCTCGAACGTCCGGCCCTTGTTGGCGCCGGCGCGCCCCTTGTATTTTTCGTAGAGCGCCGGGCCGTCCGGATCCCACAGATCGGTCGAGAAGCCGAGCGCCTCTAGGCGCTTTTGCAGATACAGCTGGCAATCACGCTCGCCGGGGCCGGCATCCCTGGGATTCGATTTCACGATCGAGGGGAAGGCGACGAGATCGCTCAGCGTTTCGACGATGCGATCGGCGGTTGCCTCGACGCGCGCGGCAATGATCTCTTCCATGGACGGCATTATGATCTCCAACGTTGGGAAAGTCGGTCGGCGAGAAGGACGAAAACAAGAAGGGCGCCGACAATTCCCACCTGCCAAACCGTGTTGATGTTCAATTGCAGAAGACCGGTCTTCAGCGTGACCAGCAGCAGGACGGCCGCGAACACGCCGCCAACGCCCCCACGTCCGCCGGTGATGGCTATGCCCCCGAGCATGGCGGCAGTCAGCGATTCGAGCTCGAGGTTCTGGCCGATATTGGGCCTGCCGCTGCCGAGCCAGGCGATCGAGACGAGACCGGCGGCGCCGGCAAGTGCGCCACTCAAGGAGTAGAGAATGAAGCGAACCCGGTCGACCGGAATGCCGACCAGTCTGGCCGAGCGTTCGTTGAAGCCCATCGCGTAGATCCAGCGCCCCCAGGCGGTCGAGAGCAGCACCAGGCCGGCAAGCGCGAAGCACGGGATCGCAAGGGTGAGAAAGGGCACTGGGATGCCCATGACGACGCCGCGCCCCCACAGGAGCAGCCAGGAGGGCACGCCCGCCTGCGCCGCGCCGCCGGTGACGGCAAGAGCAACGCCGGAATAGACGAAGAATGTGCCCAGTGTCGCAATGAAGGGCAGGAGGGCGAGCCCGTTGACCAGCCATCCGTTCAAGGCGCCGAGCATCGCGCCGGCAAGAATGCAGACGACAGGCAGCAGAACGGGCGGCAAGCCCAACTTGACGGAAAGCATTGCAACGATGGCGGAGAGCGAGACCGCGCCGCCGACCGACAGGTCGATGCCCGCGCCGCCGGCCAGGATGACCAACCCCTGTCCAAGTCCAACCAAGGCCAGGATCGTCGAGAATTGCAGGATGGTGGTGACGGTGCCGAGATTGTAGACCGAAGGCTTGAGCACCAGCAGGCCCAAGATCACGATCAACCACAGCCCGCACAGCAAGGCCAGGGTGAGGGCCGGGCCCTGCAGATTCCTGAGCGTCTTCATGCGCGGGCTCGCAGGAGCTGGACCAGAGGGAAGCGATTGGAAACGGCTTCGAAGCCAAGCACGCCAATGATGAGAATGCCGGTGACGACAGGCTGCCAGAGAGAAGGGACACCAATCAGAAGCAATCCGTTCTGGAGAATTCGCAGGAGAAGCACACCGAGCACGGTGCCGATCAGGCTGCATCTACCGCCCAATATGCTTGTGCCGCCGAGTATGACCGCGGCAATGGCATCGAGCGCCAGCGTGCTGCCGATCGTCATTTCCACATTGCGGTAGGTGGCGACATAGAAAGTGGCGGCGATGCCGGTCAGGACGCAGCTGATGACGAAGGTCATGAAGCGGGTCTTGATCACCGGGATGCCTGACAGCCGCGCCTTTTCCTCCGAATTGCCGATCGCCAGCAAGTGCAGCCCATAAGGGGTTCGCCGCAACGCCAGCCAAACGGCCAGATAGGCAATCGCAATCACCAGGGCAGGGACGGGGACGCCAAGCACGGTGGTTGCAAGCAGATTGGTGAGGCTCGAGGGCAGGCCGGAAAGCCATTGCCCGCCGAGAAGGACGAAGACAGCGGTGCGGTAGACGCCGAGCAGGCCAAGCGTTCCGACAATCGCCGGAACGCGGCCGAGGACGACGACGGTGGCTGTAACACACCCCAGCAGCGCGCCGACCATGGGGCCTGCAACAAGCGCCAGCAGCGGATTGCCGCCGGCACCAAGCACGCGACCGATGGCGATCGCCGCGAGCCCCATGACGATGCCGATCGACACATCGATGCCGCCCATGGCGAGCAACAAGGTCATGCCAAGGCCGATCAGCAGCAGTTCAACGCTGTTGCGCAGGACCGTGGCTGCATTGCCAGAGGTCGCGTAATGGGGCGATACGACAGAAAAGAGGATGATCGCCAGCAAACAGGCGACAAGCAGAGACCACTCCCGCCCGTTCATGGAGAAGATACCGTTTCCAAACTGTCGCACCGCGTACATGCCGGAGCTCAGAAGTTGAACTTGTCGACGTTGTCCTTGGTAAAGACAGCCGGCGGTCCGAGCAGCAGAATGCCCTTCGCGGCATCGTAGGTGACCGGCTTGTCGAGGCCGGCAATCTTGTTTTCCGCCTCGAATGCCTTGCCGTCGATCAGCTGCTTGCCGGCCCAGACGGTGAGATAGCCAAGCTGCTCGGGATCCCACAGCACGGTGAAGCCGAAGGCGCCGCTCTTCAGGTAGGAGCGTGCCGTGTTCGGACTGCAGTAGCCCGCGCCGATGACGGAGCCGATCTTGCCGGCGGTCTCGATTGCCTGGGCAACACCCGGGCATGTCGAGGATGCGACTGCGATGATGGCCTTGATATCGGGGTTGGCGGCCATGAGATCGCCGGAGATCTGCGCGGCGCGCTCAGCGGTGCCACCGGCGAATTGCGGCGCGAGCAGCTTCAGCTTCGGATATTTGGCGGCTGCCTCTTTCTGCATGAAGCCGATCCAGGCATTGAGATTGGACGCCGTTGCTTCGCCGGAGACGATACCGATCGTCGCGTCCTCGCCAACGCGCTTGACGAGTTCGTCGATGATCGTCGTGCCGAGGCCTTCGTCGGTCGCCTGGGCCACATAGACCGCGCGGCCGCTGTCGGGCGCATCGCTGTCGCTGGTGAACAGCTTGATGCCCTTCGCCTTGGCGCTCTCGACAACAGGGGCGATGCTGGAGGCATCAAGGACGCTGACCGAGATCGCCTCGACACCCTGATCGATCAGGTTCTGGACGATCTGCAACTGGTCGACCGGGTTGGTGTCGACGGGACCGGAATAGATGAAATCGACGCCCAGATCCTTGGCGGCGCGATTGCCGCCGGCTTCCATGGCGTTGAAATAGGGAATGCCTATCAGCTGCGGGACGAAGGCGACCTTGTGTTTGTCCGCGGCGTGCGCTGCCGTCGCAACGACGAGTGACAGTGCGGAGGCTGCGAGCACTTTCTTGAACTGTGAAAGCATTGTGGTTTGATCCTCTCTGGAAATGACGTGCGTTTCAGTTTGGTTTTTCAAGCGCCCGCACGTCGGGATGAGCGCCTGTTATGAGCGAAACGACTTCCTCGTGATTGGTCTCGGCCGCCAGCCGTTCGGCCACCTTGCGGCCGCGCCGGAACACCACGATCCGGTCGGCAACTTCGAAAACTTCGGAAATGTTGTGGCTGATGAGGACGACGGCACAGCCACGCGCGGCGAGCCGCCGCGTCAGCGCCAGGACCTTGCGGGTCTCGGCGACGGCAAGGGCTGCCGTCGGCTCATCCATGATGACCAACCTGGCATTGAGATTGAGCGCCCGGCAGATGGCCACGGCCTGGCGTTGGCCACCCGACAGGCTGCCGACCGGTGCTTCCGGATCGGAAATATGGGCGTCGAGTTCTTTCAGCAGGCCATCGACGCGCTGGCGCATTTCCTTGCGCTTGAGAAAGGGTATGCCCAAAATGGAGCGTTTCAATTCACGGCCGAGAAAGACGTTTTCGGCAATCGACAGGTTTTCCGAGAGCGCCAGTTCCTGGAAGATCGTCGCGATCCCCGATGACGCTGCATCCTTGGGCGAGGAAAAAGCCACCGGACTGCCCTCGATGACCAGTTCGCCATCGCTGGGCGGATGGGCGCCCGCCAGGATCTTGATGAAAGTCGATTTGCCCGCGCCGTTGTCGCCGAGCAGCGCCAGCACCTCGCCGGAGCGGATTTCCAGGTCGACATTGGCAAGCGCGGTCAGCGCGCCAAAGCGTTTGGCGATGTTCCTGGCCACAAGAAACGGTTCTGTCATGGCGGTTCCCCCGGCGACTGCGGTTGGCTAGACGGCCTTGCTGACCCAGCGGAGCACGTTGGTCCAAAGGCGCGCGTAGCCGGGCCATTCGACAAAACTGTTTGGCAGCCAGTGCGGACCGATATCCGACGTCCAGACCAGCGTGCGCCCTTCGCCATGACGTCCGGTGACCAGCAAGGGATGGCTGCCCTGGTCCTGCGGCAGCCGCGCCAGAACCTCGACATCGTCCCGATCGCGAGCAACGACCTCGTTGGCGCCGAGCAGCAGCGGCCAGTCGCCTTCGATGCCGGCAAAAATCGGATGATCCCTGGGGCCAATGATCGAAGGCCGAAAGCCTTCGGGAATTTCAAGCCGGTCATCGTTGGGAAGGCAGGTCACCGGCAAGGCATCCTCGACTGCCGTGCGATGCCAGCGGGCCTTGCCGTCGATGCCCTGGAAGCTGAAATAGCCGCCGATCATGATCAGGCCGCCGCCAGCCAGCGTCCAGTCGCGCAAGAGTTTGACGCGGTTGGGGACCGTCTTGCCGTGCAGCCAGACATCGGGATGGAGCAGGAGCGAGTTGGCGCCAATGTCGGACAGGATGATCGCCTTGTATTGCGACAGGCCCTCCATGGTGAAAGGCAGCTTCTCGACAGCCTCGTGGGCCGGCATGTAGTCGAGATCGAATTCACTGTCTTTCAAGGCGTCAACCAGAGGCGTTGCCCCGAGATGAAAGGTGACGCTGCCGAACTGATCGAACCCCTTGTAGTGGGTCGCCGAACTCACCCAGCTCTCGCCGACCAGAAGGACTTTCGTTTTCGTCATGACCAAACTCTCCTGATGTCGCCAGATGGGATGGCTGTCTGCTATAGGTCGAAAAGTCGATAAGCCATTGATTCAGCTTGCTATCATGGCCTTGTTCTCCAAGGCGGCAGCCTTCAATGTTGCAAAGTCCGCAATGTATCCTTGCGCGCCTTCGACCGTTGTCGTCAGGCTCGCACCAATCGCCGCATGGCGGGCGGCATCGTCCAGCGACGCGCCGTGCAGCCACAGGCTGAGGAAGATTCCGGCAAAGCTGTCGCCAGCGCCCGTCGCATCGACGCGATTGACGGGCAGTGCCGGCACCTCGATCTGCGGGCCGCCGTTTGCCGGAAATACGACCGCGCCAAATTCGCCGAGGGTGAGCACAACCGTTCCGCGCCGCTTGATGCGTGACAGCATCAGCCGCACCTCTTCGATCATTGTCGCCATCCGGGTGCGAAAGTCGAAAATCTCCCGCATCATCACGTCGTTGATGAAGGTCAGGTCGATCTGTCTGATCATCTGCGTGAAGGTTTCCGGCGTGCGCGCGCTTTTGGGCAGGCCGGCAGAATGCAGGCTCACCTTCCATCCGGCCTGATGAAAGCGCGCGATGGAAGCGGTCATCGTTTCATAGTGAAAGCCCTCGATGTGAAGGCAGGCGGGACGTTGCTCGGGCTGGATATCGAGATTGGCGGTCAAATCGACCTCGCCAAGCTCAAACGGTTCGCTGATGATCGTGCGGCTGCCATTGCGCTCGATAATCACGATCGCCTGCGAGAGGCGGTTGTTGGGCGTGCTGCGGATCGGCAAGGCATGGACGCCCAGTTTCGAAAGCGCGCCGAGCGCCCAGTCGCTCTCGGCATCCTCGCCGACCGCTGTCGCCAACTCCACGTCAAGAGCGTAGGGCGCTCCGACGCCGGCGGCAGCAACCGCGAGATTGGCCGCTGGCCCGCCCAACGCCTTTTCGATGTGGCTGGCGGTGATCCGGTCGTCGCGATGCGGCAATACGTCGACCCGGCACAGGAAGTCGACGCTCACCCGGCCAGCGACGAGAAGCCTTGGCAGATGGTCCAGATTTTTTGGCCTGCGTGGCGCGCGGCCCGGCAGCGAGCGCGCAAACGAGCTCGGCCGGTACATCAGTGCGGCAACCGCCTTCTCGATGCGGTCGCGCGTGCCTTCCTTGAGGCCGGCCGTCCCATTGATGAAGTTCGACACCGTTCCGATGGAAACACCGGCGGTTCGTGCGACATCCGCTATGGTTGGGCGCTTGCGTTGCAATTGCCTGGTTCCGATTGAAGCGTTTCAAACGGTAGCAGCGGATATGCCGCCCCTCAACGAAATTATCTTCTAAAGAATGGGAGATTATTCTTCACACTTGGAATACTGTCCTGAATTGAAGCTGATTTCTGGATCGCTCTTTCCGAAATTGAACAATTTTCAAATTTTCAGCAAAGAGATTGTGCATACGAATTTTCTGCATCTTATTCGATCGGCGTGGCCGATCGGGCGTTCGGCGCAGGTCCGATTTATCGGCAATGGATCACGCCGGGGGCGCGTTAGCGACCGGCTTTCTTCTCAATGGCCTGGAAACGGCAATGCCGCCGGGCAAAGCCCGGCGGCATCTTTCTCTGACTGCTACCGCAGTTTGGGTCGCGATGCCTACGGTGTCTCCGCCGCTTGAAGCGCGGCGGCCATTTGGTCGATCTTGTCGGCCAGGACACCCTCGGCCCAAGCCGTGACATCGGCGTCGACAGGCTTGTTGGCCATGTCCGTCAGCGCCGCGTCGAGCGATGCCGGATCGGTGCCGACCGTTGCCGCGTCAGCGTCCGCCTGGGCCTGGGCGGCCTTCGCGTTGTCGGCGTCGACAATGGCCTGCTGAGCAGTGATCTGATCCTTCAGGGCCTGGATTTGTGCAGGCGTGGCGGACGGGTTCGCCTGCAGCGCGGTCAACTGCGCATTCAGGGTGTTCAGCTGAGCCTGCGCGTCGGCCGCTGTGGCGGCCGCCGCGTCAGCCGCGGCCTGGGCGTTCTTGGCTTTCGCGGACTGCGTCACGAAGGCCTGAATGGCAGCGAACTTCTTGCTCTTGGAGTTCATATAGGCGTTGATGTTGCGCTGCAGCGAGTTCAGCCGGCCGAGCTTGGCATGGATGTTCTTGTCCTTGGGTACGGACGCGACCTTGGTAGTCGTATCGACCGTGGTGTCCGCCTTGGCCACATGCCCTGGGGCCGATGCGGACTTGCCATGCGACGCCCCGCTCTTGCTATGCGAAGCCCCACTCTTGCCATTGCCATTGCCGCCGGCATTGCCACCGCCGCCATTGCCGTTGCCACCACCGTTGCCATTGCCACCGCCGTGCCCGTTGCCAGCGAGCGCCGGAGACGCCAGAAGCGCCAATGCGGCAAGCGCCGCGAACAGAGTTTTTCGGTTTGTCATGGTGTCTCCTCGGGAATCGCCACCTCCGCCCAACCGCTAAAGCAGCGTCGTATGAGAAATCGCTAATTGTGCGGAGTAAACTTTAGACAAAAGCGGTTTCAATCTGCGATCTGGCAGCCTGCATGCGCCATAATTATTTGATATTCCATACAAATCGACCGCTGCGGCACTGAAGTCCCATGCCTGCCAGACCATAGTCCTAGCTGCCAACCAGCGGCACGGTGACGATCGTCGAGTGGTCTGTCGGAAAGGCGTTGAAATAAGGAAGTCGGTGGGCGCGATCCAGCGCGGCGCCACTCACCTTGGAAACCGGTGCCACCTCTTCGGGGTATGGGCTTTGCGACGTAGGCGCACCGCTCGCCGGCCTCGGATTGACGCGCGACTCTTTCGCTGCAAAGGTATATTAACGATTTGTTTACCAGCGTCAGTCATGGCTGGGAATTGGGGGAAATTTGGAACCGTTTCTGGGTGCCAACCGACTTAATTGGGATGATCGGGCCGAACTGCATTCGACCGACACAACAGGCAGCTACCAGATCGAAAATGTGCTGGCAGGCGGGTCCAATCTCTATGAACTGGAAACGGGCGAGGTCGGTGATATTGTCGGCAAGGATGTCGTCCATTTGCAATGTCATATCGGGCTCGACACGATCAGCTTGAAGAATCTCGGCGCGGGCAGCGTGACCGGCCTCGACTTTTCACCGATGGCGATCGCAGCTGCGCGGGATTTCGCTGCGAAGGCAGGCACTGACGTACGCTTCGTGGAAGCGCCATTATTCGAGGCGGTCGAAGCGCTCGGCCGGACCTTTGACATCGCTTACGTTACCTGGGGTTCGGTAAACTGGCTGGATGACGTGTTCCGCTGGGCGCGGGTTGTTGCCGATCTTCTGCGACCAGGAGGCCGGCTCTATATGGCCGAGGGCCATCCGTTGATGTTCCAGTGCGATCGCAAAGCTGCGGCGCTGGAGTTGAAGCACGACTGGCGGACGCCAACAGCTCGACCACTCGCCTGGAACGAGGAACGGACCTATACCGGCGACGACCGCGTCTTGAAACATCCTCGCTATTATGAGTGGATTCATCCGATCAGTGACGTGGTGAACGCGCTGATTTCAGCGGGGCTGACGCTCGATTTTCTGAATGAGCATGACACGGTTTCGTGGCAGCACTTTTCATTTGCAGTGAGGGCCGGCAAGGATATGTACGGCTTGCCAAAGACCTCTCCCAAGATCCCAATGGCCTATTCTATTGGCGCGACGAAGCGTAGCGTCGGCAAGGTACCATATCTTGTTGCTCCTAAAGCGATTGAGGGCCACTAGCCGCACTGTTGAGCATGGACGACAGACCCGTCGCCTGAGCTTCTCTGCTTGAGGCAGACCTGCTCGTGAATGGTCAGAAGCGGCTGGACAACCGGCAGAAACTCCTGACAAGCAACCATCGCCGAGGCTTCTCGTCTGAACGGTGATCCCATCGATTCTCTGAAGTGCAGCCCGTAGTCCTTCAGTATCGCCCAGCTATGGTGCCGACAACTTAGCTGCGTCAGTGGCCGAGGCAGCGTGAAGATGTCAAGTGGAGCCGGCGGCTAAAGCGCGTCGCGTCGAAACGGATTCATGCGGCGCGCTTTAAGTCTTTGTTTCCATGCATGTCGTTGCCTCAAAACCGGGGCCACTTTTGAGCGACATGCATTAGTTCCAACCATTCCGGAGGGACCGGGAACGACATCAACGGTCGGAAAGTGCAAAGTTTTCAGGACTGTGAAGTTCAAAATTAATTAATGAAAGCTAATGTTCCATCGGCGGGTCGATCCGAGAACCTGAATAACACAGGGGAGTTTCACCCTATTGGCTCTTTTCGGCGCTAGGTTCGGCGGCATAAAGGATGCCGTTTTTTCCTCGGCAAATATTCCGGCCGCAGTGGCGGTTTTGGTTATTGTCATCAGCGCAGCGTATGCCGACCATCAGAACAAAATCGTCTCGGACCAAGCCGCCCGCGCGGATGTCCTGGTCAAGGTCAATCTGATCCGCGCCAAGCTAGAAGGGAACATCAACGGAAACCTTCAACTCGTGCATGGGCTAGTCGCGACGGTCGTGACAGAACCCTATATGGGACAGCAACGCTTCGCTTCGCTCGCGAGCAACCTGTTTGGCGGGGACTCGCAATTGAACAATATTGCCGGCGCGCCCGATCTGGTCGTTTCCTTGATGTACCCGCTAAAGGGCAACGAGAAAGCGGTGGGCCTCGATTACCGAAAGGACGATCGGCAGCGTGAGGCCGCGCTACGGGCGCGAGACGAGCGCAAGTTGATTCTTGCCGGTCCCGTCGACCTGAAGCAGGGAGGCCAAGGCTTCGTCGGCCGTTTTCCGGCTTTCGTGCGGAGTGCGGGCAACACGGAAAGGTTCTGGGGCATCATTTCCGCCGTTGTCGACGTGCAGCGCCTTTACAAGGCGAGCGGCCTGTTTGACGATGATCTCGGGATTGACATCGCGCTCATCGGTAAAGACGCCCTCGGCCCAAGCGGAGATCAATTCTACGGCGATGCGGGCGTCCGCAAAAGCAATCCAGTGACGGCCGAAGTTCTGCTCCCGTCAGGTTCGTGGCAGATCGCAGCCATCCCCAAAAATGGCTGGCCTTCGACGCCCAGCAACGCGTGGTTCTTGCGCGCGATCATGGCCGCGGCCGGGGCGCTGGTTGTGATCCCATTCTTGGTCACAGGTCGTCTGATTGGCGAGAGACAGCGCAACTATGCGGAACTGCGTCGATTGTCGAGACGCCTAGAACTCGCTTTGGAGGCGTCGGCTATTGGCGTTTGGGAACACGATCTCGCGACCAATGACCTGTCGTGGGACGACCGCGTCAATGAAATATATGGCAAACCCAGCGATGGAGGACGTCGCGGCTACTCGGATTGGGCGGGCGCAATTCACCCCTTGGATCTAGCCGGCGCCAACGCAGATTTCGACAGTGCTGTGGCCAGCCGCGGAACATATTCGTCGGAGTACCGGATTGTTCGTCCGGATGGCGAGATTCGTCATGTCCGATCCAAGGCGACCATATACCAAGCCCCAAACGAGACGCCCAAAATGATTGGTGCGGAATGGGACGTGACAGCTGACGTCCTGCTAAACAGCGATCTGGTTCGCGCGAAACAATTGTCCGAGTCGAAAAATGCAGAACTCGAGGCGGCCAAGGCGCGCATAGAGCATATCGCGCTTCACGATTCGCTGACCGGTTTGCCCAATCGTCGTTACCTCGACCAGCTGTTGGAAGAGTACGCAGCAAACGCCAGGCGCGACGGCGGTTATGCGGCCCTGCTTCACATCGACCTGGATCGGTTTAAGCACATCAACGATACGCTTGGCCATGCTGCGGGTGACGCGATGTTGGTTCACGCATCTGCCGTCCTCCGATCCAAGGTCGAGGATGGGGGATTCGTCGCTCGGATCGGAGGAGACGAATTCGTCGTCCTGTGCACGGTGTATGACGATATCAAGCAACTGGCGCTGCTGGCTGACCGCGTCATCAGCCAGATGAGCGAACCCGTTTACTACCAGGGCCATCGATGCCGTTTTGGTGTTAGCGTGGGAATTGCAGTCGACAACGGAAAAGACGCCGAAGCCAAGCACCTGCTGGTGAACGCCGACATCGCGCTTTACCAAGCCAAGAGTCGTGGGCGCAATCGACACGAATTCTTCACTGAGGCGATGCAAAGCGAAATCGTCGACACAAAGCGGATTGCCGACGAAGTTCTCGGCGGCCTTGAGCGCAACGAGTTCATAGCCTTCTACCAGCCCCAATTTAGCGCAAAAACGCTCGAAATTGTCGGAGTCGAGGCGCTTGCGCGATGGAGACACCCAAAGAAGGGTATTTTAGCGCCGGATGTATTCCTAAGAATTGCAGAAGAACTAAATGTCGTCTCGATGATCGATCGAACCATACTGAACCAATCTCTTTCAGATTTTGAAGACTGGTCTGCTGCGAATCTTCATATACCGCGTGTATCAGTTAACGTTTCGGCGCGACGCCTCCAAGACGAAGAGCTTATAAAGAGCTTGACAGAACTAAATATCAAGAAGGGAACAGTTTCGTTCGAGCTTGTTGAGTCAATTTTCCTTGACGAAAACGATGATTTGGTAACTTGGAATGTCGATCAGATTAAGCAACTCGGCATTGATATAGAGATAGACGATTTTGGTACGGGCTATGCCTCCATAGTCAGCCTACTCAAGCTACAGCCTCGCCGACTGAAGATTGATCGGCAGCTGGTCATTCCAATTGTCAACTCGCCGCAACGAAGGCAGGTTGTTTCGTCGATCATTGAAATCGGCAAGTCCCTGGGTATCGAGGTCATTGCGGAAGGCGTCGAGACGATGGAGCACGCACGGGTACTCAAGGGCTTGGGCTGCGACATACTGCAAGGCTATGCCTTCGGGCAGGCGTTGGATTCCGATGGCCTAAAGGCCTTTGTTCGATCTCGGCGTCTACGCGCGGCCAGCTAGGTGTCAGACCCGGCGTTTGACTGGCACGATTGGGTCGACTGGGCTATCCCCGCCTTCGGCCATTCCCGTGGCCGCGCTGGTGCATCATTTCGTGCTGAAGGAAGAGCTGCTCGAACGCATGCTCTTCAGACGTGGCAGCAATAGCGCACCCCGGGGACTGCCGCATTAGCCCGGTTCATTCAGGGCAGCAACAAGACCTAAAGCGCGTCGCGTTTGAGCGGATTCAAGCGACGCGCTTTAGGTCTTTGTTTTATGCATGTCGTCCTCCCAAAACCGGGGCCACTTTTGGGCGACATGCATTAGATCAGCAGCAGGCCCTTCATGCTGGAATGGCCTTTGCGCCCGATGATGATGTGGTCATGCACGGCGATGCCCAGTCGCTTGGCCGCGTCGACAATCTCCTTCGTCATCTCGATGTCGGCGCGCGACGGCGTCGGGTCGCCTGACGGATGGTTGTGGATCAAAATACTATGATCAGATTCGTCATATCTATCAAATGCTTGCATGCCCATGCTGAAGAGGTGGTGCCGTTAACTGGGGCATGTATCGAGTGACCAGTGGTGATCTTTCATGGTTGGGCATGATCGCAATTGCTCAGTACTCTGACGTCCCGATCAACCACGGATTCCGAACGCCTATCTATCTAGCCAGCGACCTCGGAACGACTGAACTGCCTCTCTGCTACTCTGACGGTGCCGCCTTTTCTCGCGGCAGTTCGCGTGTGGGTCTGCAGACGACGAGGATCGATTTGTCCCAGCGATCCAACTCGACGCCCGGATAGAGGATTGCTTTGCCGATCTAAGGAACGATGGCCCGATCCGCGTGCAACGCCAGTTGCGAAGAGTCCCTTCGCTTACCTGTCCGCGATAGCGAGCGATGACTTCTTCAGGGGTGAGGTAGTTCGGGTCAGGCATGGGCGTTATGGATAGCAGAGTTGTGCAACAGCTTGTTGCACCCGCGACCCCGTCGGATCGAGACCTGAGGAGAATGCCGACGCCGTCACCGCGGACTTCTCGTCATGACCCGAAGCTGCCAATGAAGGGCTCAGGCGATGATGACCGCTTTGCGCCTAATGTCGGCCGTTGAGATCAGCTTTGCCGCTCACTGAAAGCCGACATCCCAAGTGATCACTCTGGTTCGTGGTCGCGCCGCTAGTGTTGAAAAATCCGGGCATCGACGAACCAGCATCGAAGATAGAGTTTCATTCCTCGGGAAGGCTTGTTGCGGAATCAGGAATCGCCGTCAGAGCCGCAGCGAAATGCCGTTCTAAGTTGATGCCGTGTGGGGCTGCGAGGCCCCGCCTTTGGAGTCTCGTCGCCAAGGGACTTGGAGTTACGTTGCTATCACCTTCACCCACTCGCGACCGGGGACACGCATTCGGAATGAAGTGGATCTTTCCGGCGTAGTCGCGCGGCATCCCGGGAGGGGGCCAAGCCGAACTGACGCGCATACTCTCGGCTGAACTGGTTCGGACTTTCATAGCCAACACCAAAGGCGATGGATGTGGCGCTGCCTTCTCCGGCAATGAGAAGAGATCGAGCGTGAAGCAAGCGCACACGCTTCTGGTATTGTAGAGGGCTGAGCGCGGTAACCGCTTTGAAGTGACGGTGGAAGGCGGAGACACTGAGAGCCGCCATATCCGCTAAAGCCTCGACGCGAAGCGGCTTGGCGAAATTCTCCCTGATCCACAGGATGGCGATACCGATCCGCGAAAGAGCGGTGTCGGGAGTCGCGATATCACGAAGCATCCAGCCAAGCGGCCCCTGAAGCACACGGAATAGGATCTCGCGCTCGTAGGCCGGTGCAAGGGCCGCGACCTCGTCCGGATGATCAATTAGCCGGAGAATGCGAACCCAGGCATCCAGAAGTGCGGGCGTCACCGGTGCGACAGAGAAACCGGGGCTGTAGAGCTCGCCCCCGGCAGGTTTGGGCAGATCGGCCAGCAGATTCGCGACGATGGCTGGCTCCAGCGTCAAACTGATCGCCAGATAGGGTTCTCCGTTTTCGGATGGATACACTGAGCCGACCGCCGGCAAGTCGACTGACATTACAAAGTAGGTCGCGGGATCGTACCGAAACGTCCGGTCGCCCACTGTCATGGTCTTTGATCCCGCCAGGATCAGGTTGACCATAGGATCGTAGACGGCGGCGAGTTGATGCTCGGGGATCTCGCCCTGCACCATTGCGACGCGCGGAATACCCGTTTCGGTGAGGCGGTTCTCTGCTCTGGAGGCCAGTTGCCGGAGTTCCTGAAGCTGTGTGTCCATAAGCATCGTTGTTTCACAGCAGCGTGCCGCAATCAATCACGAAGCAGGAATAGGCAACATTCGAAGAGAATCGTGAGAGCGGTCGCGGGGTGTCTACGGCTATTAACTGATCATTCCAATCCAAGGAGAACCAAATGAGTATCGTCATCATCACTGGCGGCAGCCGCGGTCTCGGCGCAAGTGTAGCGGTCCAGTGCGCCCAACGCGGCATCGACGTCATCCTGACCTACAACAGTAACCCGGACGCAGCCGCGAAGGTCGTCAGCGCGGTTGAAGCGGATGGCGGCAAGGCGGTCGCCTTGAAGCTCGACGTCGGCGACAGCGCGACATTCCCGGCGTTTCGCGATGCAGTCCTCAAGACCTTCAAGGCTTGGGGTCGCGCGGACTTCGACTTCCTCGTCAATAATGCCGGCTACGGTCTCTACAACCCGATCGCGACCGTGACCGAGGATGAGTTCGACGGGCTGTTCAGGATCCACCTCAAAGGGCCGTTTTTCCTGACGCAGACGCTGCTACCGCTGATGGCCGAGGGCGGACACATTATCAACGTGGCCAGTGCTACGAGCCGGGTCGCCACCGCCGGCGTTGCGCCCTACGCCTCCTTCAAGGGCGGGCTTGAAGTTCTGACGCGCTACATGGCCAAGGAATTCGGAGAACGTCGAATCCGCGCTAATTCCATCGCGCCGGGGGCCATACGTACCGAGCTTGGCGGCGGGCTGAACGACGAGTTCGAAGCCCTGCTTGCCAGCCAGACCGCCCTCGGACGCGTCGGTGAACCGGACGATATTGGCTGCATGGTCGCCAGCCTTTTGTCCGACGACAATCGCTGGATCAATGCGCAGAACATCGAAGTGGCCGGCGGATACATCATCTAAATCGGGAGAACCTTATGCTCGATCACATCTTTCTCACGGTCAGTGACACCGATCGTTCGATCGCCTTTTACGCGAAGGTAGTCCCGATCCTCGGATCACCAACCCCCTCGACTATGACGGCAAGGATGGCCCGGCGGGTCATGCAGACCTCAAGGGCTTTGGCGCCAGTGGGCGAATGTTCTTCTGGCTGAAGCAAGGGACAGCTGCGCCCGGCGCTGTGCATGTCGGCTTCGCGGCAGATTCCGAAGCGATGGTGAACGATGCCCATGCCGCCGCATTGGCCGCTGGGGCGACCGAGATCCATCCACCCGGACCGCAACTTCACTACGATCCCCGCTACTACGCCGCCCAAGTCAGGGATCCGGACGGCTACAGCCTCGAGTTCGTCCACAAGAACTGGCAGCATGGGAGTTGAATGCCATGACCGAAAACAGCGCTCTGCGCGCAACGGTGGACACGTTAATTGGCGCCACCAATGCCTTCGACGTTGAAGCCGCCCTGGCTCTGTTCACGCAGGATGCGGTTATCGACGATCCATCGGTGGGCGAGAGGTTCCTCCGACATGCCGGCATCCGGGACTACCTGGAGCGGTTCTTTGTCGGCTATCACACAGTCACCCGTGTCCAATCGGTGGAGTTCCTCAGCCAGGCCCAGGCTCGCGTGCGGGTCGATTTTACCGGCGACTTCGGTCACGAGATCGGATTTCTGGAGATGTCCATCGATGCCGATGGGCTGATCGTTCGCATCGACGCTCATCTCGAATGAGTCGACCGGCCCTAGGCTTGCCGCTCCGCCGGGAGGCAACAGGCCGCGAAGCCGACAAGAAATTCTCTCCGACCCACAGCCTCAAATCTACCCTGCCATTGCTTTGCGCCGGTCCAAGACCCGGACGGCCCCGAATTTGTTTACAGGAATTGGCAGTATCAACGTGAAGAACCTGATGATCTTATGGCGCGAGTGGCTATACCCGCCGGAGATTTCAGCGTCTGCTAAGTGTCAGCTGCGGCTATCACGACTGTGACCTACACGTCCGCTCTTACCTATTGAACGCCAGAAGCTGCCAGTCCGCTTTCGGCCAATCTCAGTCATCCGATCACAGGCAGAGGCGTGAAATCGGCGTTGCATTGTGGGGCAGGGAAGGGCGCATTTCTTCCCCCAAATAACGACCTCACAGGACAACTGGCTAATTTCGTTTTCTATCAATCCGTCGCGCGCCAAGTTTGGCCCGCGACAGAGATGCTCAAGTCACGCATTTTAAAAGCGATTTTGATTCGAGCGTGACGCGGCGTGATCCAGCATGCCCGACGGGTATCGAGCGGGTTCGTTGTGGATCAAAAGACTATGATCAGAATCAGCATATCTATCAAATGCTTGCATGCCCATGCTGAAGAGGTGGGGCCGTTAACTGGGGCGTGTGTCGAGTGACCACTGGTGATCTTCCACGCTTGGGCATGATCGCATTTGCTCAGTACTCTGACGTCCCGATCAACCACGGATTCCGAACGCTTATCTATCTAGCCAGCGACCTCGGAACGACTGAACTGCCTCTCTGCTACTCTGGCGGTGCCGCCTTTTCCCGCGGCAGTTCGCGTGTGGGTCTGCAGACGACGAGGATCGATTTGTCCCAGCGATCCAACTCGCCGCTCGGATAGAGGATTGCTTTGCCGATCTTGAGGAACGATGGCCCGATCCGCATGCAATGCCAGTTGCGAAGAGTCCCTTCGCTTACCTGTCCGCGATAGCGAGCGATGACTTCTTCAGGGGTGAGGTAGTTCGGGTCAGGCATGGGCGTTATGGATAGCAGAGTTGTGCAACAGCTTGTTGCACCCGCGACCCCGTCGGATCGAGACCTGAGGAGAATGCCGGCGCCGTCACCGCGGACTTCTCGTCGTGACCCGAAGCTGCCAATGACGGGCTCAGGCGATGATGACCGCTTTGCGCCACATTTCGGTCACCCCGGCCGACTTGACCGCTTACTAAAAGCGGACATTGCTGGTGTCGACGCTGAGCTCGCGGTTGGCGCCATGTCCAGACCTACGGATCGCCATCAGAACTGTCGCGCATCGACCCCTTGCGGAAGTAGCTTCCCCTCGGCTGAACTTCGCGCTCTTGCTATCGCGAACTGCGGCTGGTGCTACTATGCTCCCTCATCGCCTAAGCCGAGGAATTGCTCATGAACCAGAGTATCCACGGAGAAGGGACCGCTCCTGAGCCCGAAGATCGGGTGACCGAACTTATCGAGCAACAGACGGCGATCTCGGAATTGCTGCGCGCCATTGCCAACTCGCCTCACGACATGCAGCCCATCTTCGATGCCATCCTCGACAGCGCCACACGTCTCTGTCGAGCAGACATATGCAGCTTACGTCTCTCCGAAGAAAGCGGCCTTCGTCGCGTGGCGATACGAGGGGACCCCCTTTTGGTCAGCCAGGCGTTATCATTTCCAGCGCTCGCAGAAAACGGGAGCCATCTGAGTCAAATAGCCACAAGCAGATTACCCACCCACATCCCCGACTTCGCAGTAGTTGACGGCGATCTTCGGGATGATTTCTGGAAAGCTGTGGTGAATGCAGGTTTTCGAACGAGCCTGTTCGTGCCGTTGCTCAAAGACGACGAGATAGTCGGGATAGTTACTCTGGGCCGCAAACAGGTGCAGCCGTTCACCGACAGGCAGATCTGCTTATTCAGGGACTTCGCTGCGCAAGCCGCCATTGCCTTGGAAAGCACCCGTCGCGAGCGGCAGTATCGGGAGGCGCAGATGGCTCTGGCGCATGCCAACCGCGTCGCTACCATGGGCCAGTTCACCGCCTCGATTGTTCATGAAATCAAGCAGCCCATCGCAACGGCACGCAACAACGCCGTTGCTGCACTGCGGTTTTTAGACAGAAGCCCACCCGATGTGGCGGAGGTGAGGGAGGCGCTCACCTGCATTTTGGACGACAACGATCGAACCAACGACATCGTTGACAGGATCGAGTCCCTCATCAAAAAGGCACCACCTCGGAAGGAGACCGTCGACCTCAATGCGGCGATCCTGGACGTGATCGCCCTAATTCACGGTGAATTGGTCAATGCCGGCGTCACGGTGGCCACGCAACTGGCGGGCGGGTTGCCATACATCCAAGGCGATCGGGTGCAGCTGCAACAAGTGATGTTGAACTTGATCGTCAATGCTATCCAGTCGATGAATGCCGTTGAGGACGGCAAGCGGGAATTACACATCAGCACCGTGAGTATGGGGCCGGAGGGCGTGGGCGTCGCCGTGCGGGATACCGGCCAAGGACTGCGCCCAGAGAGCCTACCGCGTCTCTTTGAACCCTTCTACACGACCAAGCCCGACGGCATGGGCATGGGCCTCTCGATATGCCTCTCGATTGTCGAAGCTCATGGTGGGCGGCTGTGGGCCACCAGCTGCGAGCCGCGGGGGGCTCTCTTTCAGTTTACGATTCTCGCTGACTAAGCCGGCATCGATCGGCCGGACGTGGTCAACCCCTTCTTCTCGCCGGCGGCGTGCGGTGCCGAAATGACAGCGCGCAAAGCCGGTTACCGCGTGCTGTCGCGCAACACCGAAGGTGACCTGAGGCTGGAGCGCGATTTCATCGAGGATCTGATCGCACACCGGGTCGAAGGGCTTCGGCGCCAGCCAACGACGAGTCCCGGCATGGTGTGTTTCCATTTCCACGCCATGATTTCCCACCTGTCCTGATGGACCGGGCCTTGCTCAATCTCGATTGCGCTCTGGTCGTCTCCGACGGTGCGGCGGGCACGCGCAAGCTGGTCGAGCATCTGATCGCCAAGGCCATGGTGACATCGGGCATGTCATAGACGCTGACGACACGTCGACCGGCCGCGAGCGTCTGCGTGGCTATCATGAAGCTCTGGCCGCCGCCGGCATCGCCTATCGTGAGGAATTGGTCTTCCGCACGACCGTCGACCAGATCGGCGGTCACAGCGCGGCACAACAGGTCGTCGCACTCGCCATGCCCGCGCACTGGACTCTTTGAGCATGATCGGCTCCGATCTAGCAGCACTGTACAAGCATAATTCCCCTGGGGCATGTAACGTTGAGGAATGGACGCCGACCCTGACGACCATACTATATTGTGCTCTATTCGCATGAGCTTGGAGCAGCATGATGGCGTCAGGGCCATTGCTGAGCTGTTTAGCCAAACTCAGGACAAGGTCGGCGTATTGCACTGAATTCAACCGCAGCGATGGCTGAGAGGTCGGCCTTCGCCCGAATTCGGAGGTCCCGATGTCCAACGAAGCTCCCTTACAGATCAAAACACGTTTTGCGTTGACGCGTATCAAAGCGATGGGCGCAGCAGTCTCGCTGGTCGCCATCGCTGCCATACCGGCGGCGGCGGCGGCAACGCCAGCGGCCACGGAGAGCGGGTCGCCTTCTTGCGCCCCGCGGCCGGAACTCCTGAAACAACTTTCCAGCCGATTCAAGGAAGCGCCCGTTGCTCTCGGCCTGGCCAAGAACGGCTCGGTCATTGAAGTGCTGACCAGCGAAGACGGCGAGACCTGGACGATCATGGTCAGCCAGCCGAATGGCCCAAGCTGCCTCGTCGCGGTCGGCGAAGGCTGGGAAGAACTGAAACGGGTCGGCGCCAAGGGCGAGCGCGGCGCCTGATCGCCTGCATCGCGTGGGTCGCAAAAGAAGGAACGTCAAGATGGTTGATATCTATTCCCGCGAAAGCGCACCGCGGCAGAAGCCGTGGCCCGGTCCGATTGCTCAGAGGCTATGGCCAGAGCAGGCAGCTGACCTGGGATCGCACCCCATTGCCCGCAGGCTGTCGGAAACTCACTCCGACCACGGCGCTCCAAAGGCGTTCCTATCGCGGTTCATCGTTCTTCAGGCGATCGGCGTCGCTGGAATCGCCGGGCTTTGGGCCGTCGGTATTGCCGGCAGACCCTTCGCCGGCAACAACGCGTTTCTGTGCTGGTTGATCGCAGCCATCGGCGCCCTGGGCATTTTGTGCGTTTTCCTTCGGCGCTGGCGCGATGTCGATTGGCTGGCGACCCATGTGGTGCGGATCGGGCTGCTCGGAACCGTGGTTGGGCTCATCGTCGCCTTCTCGGCGGCGCGTACCGGCGGCTCGGCCGACCCGAATGCGATCCGGCCGATGATCGCGTCGGTCATCGACGGCATGTATGTCGCGCTCTATGCGACGCTGCTCGGCATAGCCACGAACCTGTGGCTGAAGATCAATCTTCGCCTGCTGGGCAACTTCGATGGATGAGGAAACCCTAACCGTCTGGCTCGACACCGCTCTCCTGATGCTCGGCGGCTTCGTCCTCATGACGGTGCTCATGATGACGGTGATGAACCCGCCTGCCAAGGCCAGCGAGGCCGATGGCGTCACGGCGCCCGGAAACGTCACCGTCGAGACGCAATGGCCCGACAAGCTCGACGCCGATGTCGATCTGTGGGTCCAGGCGCCCGGCGATGTGCCGGTCGGCTACTCCAACAAGAGCGGCAAGGTATTCGATCTGCTGCGCGACGACCTCGGCATGGCGCAGGACATGACCGACTCCAACCATGAAGTCGCCTATTCCCGGGGCGCTCCCGCGGGCGAATACGTCGTCAATGTTCACATGTATCGCGGCGTCAACGTCACATATCCCGTCCCGGTGAAGATCAGCGTCAATGTGAAGGCCGATTCCACCAAGTCGTCAGCGCCGCTGGCCACAACGAGGGTCCAATTGCGCAAGCCCAACCAGGAGCTTACCGCCTTGAGATTCCGGCTCGATTCGACTGGCCAACTGGTGCCGGGCAGCATCAACAGCATCTTCAAACCCCTACGCGTGGCGGCCTCCCAATGATGATCGCTCCCGTCATATTCGCCCTGCTGCTGGGCGCGTTCATCTTCGTCATCTTGCCGCATGCAGGCATTGCCCGCCGCACCCTCTCGGTAGGCATTTTCCTGGCGCTGATCACCGTCGTCTATGTCGGCGCCAGCGAGCTTCTTGGCCGTCCCAAGCCGCTGACGCTCGAGTGGCGCGACACGGCAAAGGCGCAGGTGGTGGGCGCCGTCCCGGTTGAGAACCAAGCCATCTACGTGTGGCTCACCACGCCCGGCTCGACTGAGCCGCGCTTCTATGTACTGCCATGGAGCCAGCAAGCCGCGCAACAACTGCAAGATGCGATGGGCAAGGCGGAAGCCGACGGCACCGGGGTAGAAATGAAGATGAAGGGCACTGACGCCGGTCTCGATACACGCGAGCCGATGTTCTACGCATCGCCTCAGCCGGCCCTGCCGACAAAGGACTATCAGAGCGGCGTCAGCCCCCTCGTCTATACGCAGCCCGGCCGCACGGCCGATGGGACACTCTAACTGAGCATGCCCACGCCAACACATCCGTCTCACTCGCCGGCCGCCATCGCCATCGGGATAACCCTCGTAACGGCCATGGCGATCCAGAACACGCTGCATCGCGCCCATCTTTCCAAGCTGCCGCCGACGACGCTGATGACCAGCACGACGACGCAGATCATGATCGATCTCGCCGAGCTCATGTCCGGCACGGCAGCCGAGCACGGGCGCGAGGTCAAGGAGCGGTTGAAGCGCATGGCAACCAGCCTGCTGAGCTTTGCAATTGGATGTGCGGCCGCAGCAGTCGCCTTCGTGGCTTCCCCGACCTGGTGCTTCGTCGTGCCTCCGGTTCTGGTCGCCCTCAGTTTCCTGAACCCTTCCGGCGAACCCTCCCAGGCGTGAGTCCGACAGTGTCAATGAAACACGCCATGCAAAACAAAGGACTGGGCGGTTTTCGCATCAATCCCCGAATGGCGGATGTCCGCTCCTACACACCAGGAACTGTCTCATGAACACGACCATCAAATCACGCAGAGCTTACGACCTGAAGACCGCGGAGCGACCTCGGCAACTTCCAGGTCGGGCCTATTCAACGCAGTTGGTGATACGATGACGACAACCATCGCGGGCTTGCATCACGTTACGGCGATCGCGATCGATCCGCAGGCCAACATCGACTTTTGTACCAGAGTGTTGGGACTGCGCCTCATCAAGGAGACGGTCAATTTCGACGATCCGAGCAGCTATCACTTTTACTACGGCGATGACGCGGGACGCCCCGGAACGATCCTCACCTTCTTTCCAGTCGCTACGAGTGCCCGTGGGCACAGGGGAACCGGCATGGTCGAAACCACGACTTTCGCCGTTCCGGAAAATTCGCTTGAACGATGGATGACGCGGCTGGCCGAGCATGCGATCGAGTTCGACGGGCCGTTCGAGCGCTTCTCCCACCAGGTCATCGCCTTTCGTGATCCGGATGGGCTCGCTCTGGAGCTGGCCGCGCTCGGAGCGCCCAGTGAAGCCGACGCGCCCGATGCCATTCGGGGGCTCGACGCCGTGACTCTGTGCGTCGAGGCGCCGGAGCGCACGGTGCGGCTGCTGACTGAAACCTTCGGTTATCGGCATGCCGGCGAAAGCTCCGGCCGCGTCCGTTTCCGCGCGGCTGGCGAGGCCGACACCGCGATCGGAACCGCGGTAGATATCCTATGCCAGCCCGATGTTCAGCGCCACAAGCGGGGCGGCGGCACGGTCCACCACGTCGCGTTCCGCGCGCGGAACGACGAGGAGCAGAAAATCTGGCGGGAACAAATCCTCGCGCTTGGCTTCAATGTGACTCCGGTTCTCGATCGCCGTTATTTCCGGTCGATTTATTTCCGCGAGCCTGGCGGGGTCCTGTTTGAAATTGCAACTGATCTACCTGGTTTTGCAGTTGACGAGACGGCCGATCGTCTCGGTACGTCGTTGAAGCTGCCGCCCTCGCTCGAGCCTTCGCGCGTTGACATCGAACGCCGGCTACCGCACATCCGCCTGCCCGGTGCTGAGGGATGAGTGCGTCGCGAATTCGGGCACTGTGTGTTCCATATCCAGACCATCGCGGAGAAGTTGATCATTGATGCGGCAGACCTACCCGCCGGCAGCCGTCGCCCGCTGAGAAAAGCCGAGCTTGGCGAGGCCGACCCGGATCTCCGGACAGCTCATGAATAGCCGCCACAGGAGCCCGCTCCGGTAATTCTCGATCATGACGACGATCGGCCCTTGGTCGATGGCGAGATAGGAGTCCGCGTACCAATCCATCGCCGGGCTGAATGCGTCCCTGAAGCCGTACTCGCCCCAGAGCCGGTCGCCCCGCGAAGCGAAGTGGCGTAGCGCCCGCTTGCATTCCGCCGGGACGTAGGGAAAGGAGCCGAGTGCACCTGTGGGAGCAATCACGCCATGGTCCCGGTCAGGAGCGTGCGCAACGTAGCCGTGGATACTGTCGCTCGCGGTCAGACCCCAACACTCGGCACTATAGCCGTCGAATTTCTCGGGATTGCGGATGCAGTGCGCCTGGTTGATGCGGGTATAGGCGACGGTCTGCCGCCAATAGTCGGCGTAGCAGTCGCGAAGCCGCCTGGGGTCCAGCCCGAGGAATGAATAATGCGCGAAGAACAGGGGGCCGCCATGATCGGGTCCAAGGGGGAGTGGTATGCCATCGAAGCTCCGCCCGTTGGCGAAGGCCTCGCCGGTCGCCCAGCCCTGGTGATAGACGCTCGGGTTGATCGAATGGCGTGGGGCGGAAGCAGCGAGGACGAATGCGATCAGGCATTCGTTCCAGCCGTGGATCGCGTGGTCCATCGCCCATCCGTGCACCGGGCTCCAATGCCAAAAAAGCGAGTCGGAGCCACGGGTGAACCAGTCCCATTCGACGTCCCGCCAAAGCGTATCGATTAGGCTGCGTAAGACGCGCTCCTTGGCTTCCGGGCCTCCGAAATACTGCCGCGCCGAAAGCAGCCCTACCATCAGATATGCCGTCTCGACGATGTCGCCGCCGTCGTCGCATTGACTGAACGGAATGGTTCGGCCGCTGTCGCCATCCATCCAGTGAGGAAAGGCGCCGTGGTGGCGCTCGGCCTCGCCGAGAAAGCACACTATTGTCATCAGGCGATCGAGAGCAGCTCGCCGCCCGATCCACCCGCGCTCGACGCCAGCAAGGATCGCCATGATGCCGAAGCCGGAACCGCCGGTCGCGACGACATGCAGTGTCGCGTTGCTCCGCTCTCGCGCGAGGCCGCTCGTCGGATGGCCAAAATCCCAGAAATATCGGAGCGTCTGTCGCTGGACGGTGTCGAGGATCTCTTCCAAAGACGCGTCAGAGCGAGGGGCGCCGTGGCTGATGGAAATTCTGAGCGGTGCTTCGACCGCGACCGCGACGACGCGGGCGCCGCCAAGACCGTGCGACGTCCCTCCATGGCCGGGAGGCAGCCAGTCGCTCTCTACTTTGAGCGCGTGCGACGCCGTGTTCTCGAGATCGATTGGAGACGAGAAATCTGTAGCCTCGCTGTATGGCCTGTCCATGTCGAACCCTCGACAAACATTTCGCACCAGTCGGGTCGAATTTTCATGTGCCGCTCTCCAAAAGAGACGAAACACGGAGTCGACCGTGGTGAGGTGCAGTTTGACGATTTGGAATGCCGCGATCTATTGCACGCGGGTGGCGCGGAATAGCGTCATGGTTCACTGCGCTGAACTTTGGATTACACGCGAAGGACGGCAGATCGAATGCCAATAAAATCACCACTGCCAGCGCGCCGTAGGCTTAGGAGTGTTGCGGCTCCTCGAGCACCAGCTGCAGCTTTTCCGCCATTCGGCTGAGCGCGAGAAGTGAATTGGCCTTCATCTTTCGCATCAGGCGGCTGCGGTGGACCTTCACCGTGGCTTCGGCGATGCCGATGTCGCCGGCAATCTGTTTGTTTAGGCGACCGCGCGCGACCTCAATCATGATCTCGCGCTCCCTGGGGCTCAGCGACGCGAACCGCTCCCTAAGAGCGACCAAACCCTCTTCATCCTCGCGCCTGGCACGATCGCGAGAGAGGCCGAGCTGAATGGCGTCGAGGAGCTCCTGGTCGCGGAACGGCTTGGTCAGGAACTCAATGGCACCACCCTTCATCGCCTGCACCGACATGGGAATATCCCCATGGCCGGTGATGAAGATGATTGGGATTTCCCTGTTCGCGATGGTGAGCTGACGTTGAAGATCAAGGCCGCTTCGGCCCGGCAATCTGACGTCGAGCACCAGGCAAGTGGGACCATCCGGCGGCTCTGCTTCGAGAAACTCGGGGATGGACGCAAACAGCCGGGCATCGAGTTCGAGCGATCGCAACAGGCGCCCGATCGAGGCTCGCAGGGCTGGATCATCGTCGATGACCAGGATGATAGCGTTCGCGTCCGACATTGCTGCTGCTCACGATCAAAGACGGGCAAATGGGCCTTTGTCTCGGTCTGCAAGGTTCGCGTAACTCCTCCTCCGCAAACTTAGTCCTGACCGATGGACGTGAACAGTCACATTTTTCCTTAAGGGTGCGCGCGGCCGTAAACGAGCGTTTATGCGCTCTACTATCCGCTTGGTGAGCATCCTCCCATACAGCTGCGGAATTCGCGTCCTGGCATAAGCCAAAGTTTACAATCGCCGGTATTGCTCCACCATCACTCTTGGGCGCACGCTAACTTGTCGCATGGGGGTGCGGGGCATTGTCGCGGCGCCGCATTGCAGTCCTGCGCACTTCCGGAGCGCATATGCCGGTGGCGTCGTTGGTCTCAGTCGTCGATGACGATCAGTTCTTTCGCGAATCCATGAGGAGGCTCATGAGATCGCTTGGCTACGACGTCGCAGCCTTCCCCTCGGCAGCTGATTTCCTCGCATCGCCTTGTCTCGCCGAAACCGCCTGCCTGATCGCTGACATCAATATGCCGGCGATGACGGGGTTCAAACTTTATGAGCACCTCAAGGAGGCCGGTTGCGCGATTCCGACGATCCTCGTTACCGCTTATCCCGACGACCTCGACCACGCCCGCGCATTGAACGATGGGGTCGTTTGTTACCTTCGTAAGCCGTTTGATGAGCGGCATTTGATACGGTGTCTTTGCGCGGCTCTCCAGTCTGGGCGGCCGAGCGACGAGAATTCGTGAGTTCCTTGCCTTCGCCGGGCAAGGAGAACTGAAATACGGCGCCTCTGGGCTCGTTCGCGTCAGCCCACAGCCGGCCCCTATGGGCATCGATGATCGATCGGGAGATCGATAAGCCCATCCCTACTCCGCTCGCCTTGGTGGTGTAGAAAGCCTGGAAGACGCGCTCGCCGTGTTCCGGATCAATGCCCGGCCCAGTATCGCGCACGGACACGAGAACGCCACCGGTCCCGGTTTGCTCAGTGCTGATCGACAACTCCCGCCGCCCCTCCTCGACCGTGCTCATGGCTTCGATCGCGTTCAGGATCAGGTTCAGAACGACCTGTTGCAGTTGGACACGATCCCCCTCGACGGGAGCTAGCCCCTCCATAAGGCGAGTCTGGACCGAGACTCGATTCTTGGCGAATGCGCTTCGCGTCAAGACAATCACGTCGTTGATCGCCTCGTTCAGATCGAAACGGGACTTTCGCGGAGGCGCCTTCTTGATCTGGTCACGGATGCGGTCGACGATATCCCCGGCTCGATCCGCATCGTCGACGATACAGGCGAGCGCTTCTCCGATTTCGCCCAGATCCGGCGATTTTCGGTCCAGAAAATGCATCGCGGCACGGGCGTTGTTGCGCGCCGCAGCAATCGGTTGTGTGATTTCGTGAGACAGTGAGGCGGCCAGCTCGCCCATCACGCTCACGCGGTTCATGTGGGCGAAATCCGATTGCATCTGATCCAATCGCGCCAGGGCTCGTATGCGATCCTCGATGTCTGTTAGTAGAACGTACCAGCGCATGATGCGCCCGGTGTCATCGCGAACAGCCCCGCCGCGGGTCTCAAACCAGCGATATTCGCCGTCGAAGCGGCGCAAGCGTTGTTCGAAATGGTATGGAATCTTGGAAGCCATCGCTCTTTTGAAATTTTCAAGCATCTGGGGAAGGTCTTCAGGATGCACCATATCCGTTGCTTGCCAGTCCCTTTGCTCGACCAGCGACCGGCCAAAATACTCGAGGCATTGGCGATTGACGGTTTCGACTTCACCGTTCGGGGTCATGATCGCAACGAGACCCACTATCCCGTCGAGTGCTGAACGTGCACTTCGTTCGCTTTCACGCAGCGCCTGCTCGGCGCGGACGAGTGCTGTCACGTCGGTGCCGGTGCCACGATAGCCACGGAATTCTCCGTCGGCGTCAAACATAGGCTTGCCGCTAGTGGCAATGTAGCGCGCCGAACCATCGTCGGCTGCAACGCGGAAGACAAAACCGCGAAACGGCTGGTGGGTCTCGAGGGTGGCGATGTGCCGGCGCCACTTCTCGGGCTCCTCATCGAGGTCGGTAGCGAAGTCCCATCGCGTCAGGCCGATCCGGCGTGCGGGGCTGGTACCGAAGATCGCCAGTTGCTCCGACAGATGGATGAAACGATGGTCCGGTCCGGTCTCCCAAAGCCAATCGGAGGCAATCTCGGCGTAGTCGCGAAAGCGCTGCTCGCTCTCGCGAAGCGCCTCTTCGGCCCGCTTGGCTGCGGTGACGTCCGTCACCGCGCCAAGAAACTCGATGTTGCCCGGTGAGTCCTTCACCGCGTGAGCCACGGCGTGGACTTGTTTCACCGCGCCGTCCGGCATCAGCAATCGATACTCATGAGAAAAATCCTTCACGTCTCTGGCCGCACTGTCGATGGTCTGTTGCACGGCAGCACGATCGTCCGGATGGGTACGTTGAACGACCATCTCGGTGGTGACGGAAGGAGCCTTGTCGTATCCAAAGATCCTGAAAGTCTCGTCCGACCAGATGACCTCGCCGGTGGCGATGCTCCAGCCGAAGCTGCCGGTGCGGCTCAATCTCTGAGCTTCGGCCAGATAGGCCTCGCTGCGTCGCAGTTCCTCCTCCGCTCGCTTGCGTTCAGAATAGAGGCGGGCATTTTCCAGCGAAATCGCGGCTTGCGAGGCCAGCAACTCAAGCACCGCCACCCGGCTCGAGGTGAAGGCGTACGGCGTCAGGTTGTTCTCAAGATAGAGTGCGCCGACGAGCTTCGTCTGTTTGACGACGGGCAGGCACAGGACGGACCTGGGGTGCTTTTGCCGGACATACTGATCGTCCGAATACAAGTTCCTGACCGAAGCGTCATCAAGCACCACCCTTTCCCGCGTCCGGAGCACGTAGTGAAGTGCGGATAAGGGGAGAGCCACTGGCCCTACGGCCATCTCTCGAACAGAGACCTCAATTCTGCCGTTGCTGGTGATGGCCTCCGCCACAATCTGCGGCTCGTCGCCCCTCAGAAGGATGAGCAGGCCACGCTCGGCACCCGCATGCTCGAGCGTGATCGTCATCAGGGTTTCAATGAGCTTGTCTAGTTCGATCTCACCAGACACCGCCTGAGAAGCCTTGACCGCCGTCTCGACGTCCAGTTGCGCGACGGGCGCGCCAATAGTCGCGGCGCGCGAGGCCGGGGTCCCTTCCTCCTGCAGGTGCGGATAGTGGTCTTCGAGTTGCTTGACCTTGCCGAGTGCGCCCCATCGGAGATAGCAGTGCCGGGCGTCCCGCAGACAGACGTGCGCGAACCTCTCGAAGCCTCGCGCGGCATAGAACCGCGCGGCCAGCTCCTGGGCCAGCCCCTCGTTCTGCACGAAACCGTTCTCCCGAGCCGACTGAATCGCCTGCTCGTACAAGCGCATCGCATCGGCGTCCCGCCCTTCCAGGCGGGTGATCTCGGCTGACACGAGCATTTGCTTATCGGCGAATGTCGGTGGATAGTTTTCAGCCCATTCGCGCAGCTGCTCCTGGTGCGCTGTCAAGACTTCGCGCCATTCTTGCTGCTGGTTGGCCGAGCCATTCTCGTAGCATGCCGCCACCGTCAGCGCGGAGTAGTAAAAGTAGTCGAGCCGCTGGATATGGATGGCTGAGGCCCAAAGCAGGGCCTTAGCCTTGTCGGCTGACGCGAGCGCCTCAGCGTAGTCGCCTGAGAGGAAGCGCGCCTTCAGCTTAAGGATCCAATAAAAGCAGACGGTTGTGGGCGTTAAGGTCCCCACTAGCTGCGCTTCGAACGCCGTCTCGTCGAACTGCTCGTCGCTGAAGGTGGAGAAGCTCGCAGTCCGTCCCTGCATGGTTGCGATGAAGCGTTGCTGACTCACAATGACGGCGGCGACGTCTTGGAACCGGGCTTTCCGGACGAAATGCAGGCTCTTCTCCGTTTCGCGCCACACCGCGTCGAGCGGATCGTTCCGCAGGAGAAAATCTGTGATACTTTCGACCATGCTGAAGCAGGCGTAGGTCAGATCCCCCGCCTCAATCGCAGTGCGAAAAGTAGCACTCATGAAATCGATCGCGGTCCCGATTGGCTGGGTCCAGAGCGCGGCGATTCCCGCGGTCTCGTAGACTTTCGCCCGCGCGGCGATAAAGCCGCGCTTGTCAACGAGGGCGCAGGCGAGGCTGGCGAAACGGTGCGCATCCGGATAACGGTGAAACAACGGGCCGAGGATCTGTCCTAGAAGGGCATAGCCGAGCGGGGATGCGTCGCTAATTCCGTGCTGCATCCCCAACTTCGCCATTCGACAAGCAATCAGGCAATATAAGTGGAGGTCGGTAAAGTAGGCGGCCGGGGTTAGGGCCGAGAGCACCCGCATGGCAGCCTGCAGTTCCGGATTGGTCATCGGCGGCAGATCGATCAGGCTCTCGATCGGCCGCCCGTCCAGGGTCTGCCAAACCGACTCGTACTCGGCCTGCACCTGCTCCCAGGCCGGGTGTGCAGGCAGGTCAATGTCCAGCAATCGCAGCCCGCTGAGCGCGCTGTCCACGGCATGCGCTGTTTCGGACCTCGCGGTACAGAGCGAAACGTTGAGAACGTAGACAGCCGCCCGGTCGACCTTCGACACCGATCGTCGCATCAACTCCGCGATCAATTGCTCGGCTGTTTCGAAGCCGCCACTCAGAACGTCGCACTCCGCGCGTTCGAGCCACAGGCTGAACGTCAACTCGTACCGGCTGCCCCAGTCGCTTTCGTCCAACAGCGCCATGCCGGCCGCCAGATACACGCGCGCCGACGCATAGGCCGCCGACGCCTTGGCTTTTCGCCCGGCGCGCAGATCGATCGCCGCCACTTGCGCTTTTTCGTTCTGGTCGATCAGCCGTGCGGCGCCTCGACCAAACTGGTTCGCCACATCGAACAGATTCTCGACGAGTTGGTCCGCCGTCATGCTCGCAAGCAACGCGCGACCGATTCGTAAGTGGACGTCGGCACGGCGCTCTTGCGGGATCAGCGAATAGGCCGCCTGCTGGATCCGATCGTGCAGGAACGAGTAGGCGCTCTCCTGCCGCAGGACGAGGCCCACGTAGACGGCCTCCCACAGCGCCGCGTGCACCGCCTCTTCTGTCTTCTCGCAAACAAGAGCCAAGGTGCCGACATCGGAGGCGTTACCAATGCAGGCGAACTGTTTCATCGCTTCCTGGGTGGGGAGGGAGAGCCGCTTCATCTTTTCGACAAGGAGATCCGCCACGTTGTCGGTGTAACTCCTGGCCTGCATGCGGTTTATATTCCATTGCCAGGCTGGCCCAACTGGGTCAAACACGAGCAGCCCGTCCTCGTTCAGCGCCGTCAGGAACTGGATCGCAAAGAATGGATTGCCGCTGGTCTTCTCATGCACCAGTTGCGCCAGGGGTCGCGCGCGTTGCGGCTCGCAATGCACCGCGTCGGTGACCAGTCGGCCAATATCGTCGAGCTCCAGAGGCGTCAGCACGATCTCCTCGATCCTTGCTCCCGCCTCGCGTATCCGGTCGAGCGTCCGTATGAGCGGATGCGCGGGGCCGACCTCGTTGTCCCGGTAAGCCCCGACCAGCAGCAGATGCCGTACCTCCGTGTGGGTGACCAGATGCTCGAGAAGGTCGAGTGTCGCGGCATCCAGCCATTGCAAATCATCTAGGAACAACGCCAGTGGGTGCTCTGCTCGCGCGAACACGCTGAGGAAGCGCCGGAAGACCAACTGGAAGCGGTTGTGTGCATCCTGTGGAGGCAAGTCCGCGACCGGCGGTTGTTTCCCGATCACGAGCTCCAATTCGGGAACGAGGTTGACGATCAACTGGCCGTTGGGGCCGAGCGCCTCGCTGAGCGAGTCCCGCCAACGGCCAAGTTCGGTTTCACTCTCACCCAGAACGGGCCGCACGAGGCTCCGAAAGGCTTGGGCCAGCGTGGCATACGGAATGTCGCGCTTGTACTGGTCGAACTTGCCCGACGCGAACCCCCCGCGTGGCGGGACGAGCGCCTTCTGGAGTTCATTCACCAGCGACGACTTGCCGATGCCGGCATACCCTGAGACGAGCACCAGTTCGGTTGTGCCATTCGCCACGACCCGGTCGAAGGCGCCAAGCAGCGTCCCGATCTCATGCTCTCGGCCGTAGAGCGTCTCCGGCGTCACCAGACGGTCCGACACGTCGCTAACGCCGAGGGGGAACGGCTCTATGCGACGATGCGACTGCCATTGTGCCAGGCACGTGCGCAGATCGACCGAGAGACCGGCGGCGGTCTGGTAGCGGTCCTCGGCGGTCTTGGCGAGGAGCTTCATCACGATTGCCGAGAGCGGTTCCGGGATGGCCGCGATCCAATCGCGGGGGGGCTTCGGCTGCCTGGCAATGTGACAGTGCACCCATTCCATTGGATCCGAGGCGGTAAAGGGAAGTGCACCTGTGAGCATCTCGTAGAGGGTGACCCCAAGGGCATAGAGATCGCTGCGCGCATCGATCGAGCGGTTCATCCGGCCCGTCTGTTCGGGGGCCATGTAGGCGAGCGTTCCGGCGATCACCTCCGGCGGCGCGGGCGCCTGGCGCTCGCGTGGCAGACGCGAGGCGATGCCAAAGCCCGTGAGCCAGACGCCGCCGCTTGCAGAGTCCACCAGGATGTTGGCCGGCTTGATGTCCTTGTGGATCAGCCCGCGCACGTGCACCTGGCCGACTGCGGCCGCGAGCGGGATGGCGATGCGCAGAAACTGTGTCACATCCATCGGCTGGCCGAGCGTCTGATCGAGCGGCTCGCCGCCGGGATCCTCCAGCACCAACGCGGTGCGGCCCTCGTGGCGGGACAAGTCGACCGGCCGGACTGCCCAGTCGGGATTCAGTTCAGCCTTGAGCTCATGTTCATGTTCGAGCCGCTTGACAGACTCTCGCGCGGAGTATTCCCCGATGGGCGCGACCAGCAAGATCGGGTCCAAGCCGTCGCCTGAGCCGCGGTAGAGTGCGAACTCGCCCCTCCGCAACGCCGAGAATACATACCCCGAAAGCTCCGTCAACAGGGCCTCCTGTCAGCCCCTTTGGTACTCAGCATCACCCTTTGGTACAGTGACTAGTTTTGCTCCTGCTCGTCAATCCATCCAACCGAGGCCGAAAACATGCAACCGCCGGACGATCGAGGTCACGGAGGGCCTTTTGATGCGAGCATACGGCGAACTGAAACGTCGCGCCAGACGCGGCATTGCGCGAGGCCAGCGACGTCCGCCGTGGAGGGCCGCTTACCTACCGCGCCAGCTCTGAGACTCGGCCTCTGGTGGGCCGAGGTGCTGTTGACAGTAGTCTTTCGTCCACATCCAGAGATGCGACCCTTCATTTATCCCACTCCCTGAAATTTCTTGACCCCATTTCTACAGCATCTCGCCACCGAGGGAAGTGAAGCACCAACGTCAGCTTTCCTATGATGCTTGCCTTCAAGCAGTCAGTCCGCTTCTGATGCGGTGGACGGCTCTCCTCCCTCCCTGCGGTATGTTCGGGGGATCAGAGATGGAGGAGCGCTATGATGAGCAACGTTATGACGGTCGGTCTGGATATTGCGAAGTCCGTGTTTCAAGTGCACGGCGTGGATGCGGTTGGTGAGGTTTCCGTTCGCAGGAAGCTGACGCGTGGGCGCGTACTGGCGTTCTTCGAGAGCTTGCCGCGATGCTTGGTGGGGATCGAGGCGTGCAGTTCATCGCATTACTGGGCTCGCGAACTGATCGCACGTGGCCACGATGTGCGACTGCTGCCGGCACAGTATGTGAAGCCCTATCTGAAGCGGCAGAAGAATGATGCTGCAGACGCAGAAGCCATCTGCGAGGCCGTGACACGGCCGACTATGCGCTTCGTGCCAGTGAAGTCGCCCGACCAGCAAAGCGTTATGATGCTGCACCGCGTCCGGTTGATGCTCAACCGCCAGCGCACTCAGATATCGAACGCATTGCGGTCACACCTGTCTGAGTTCGGGGTCGTGGCGCCGATCGGGCGTAATGGAATTGAGCAACTGCTCGTGGTCATCAACGACGAGAACGACGCCAGGATACCCGCTGACGCACGGCTATGCCTGCGCATGCTCGAGGCGCAGCTCAAGGTCGTGAAGGAACAGATCCTTGAGAACGATCGCCGGGTCCGGGCGAGTGCGCGAGGGACCGAGCTTGGCCGGAGGTTGATGGAGATCCCGGGCGTCGGCCCGCTGCTGGCGAGTGCATTCGTGGCTACGGTCGCCGATGCGCATGCGTTCAAGTCGGGGCGCAGTCTGTCGGCATGGATCGGGCTCGTGCCGAAGCAGAACTCAAGCGGGGGAAAGGAGAGGCTCGGCAGCATCTCCAAGGCCGGCAATCGCTATCTACGACAGTTGCTTGTGGTCGGCGCGATGGCGGTCATCCGCTATGCCGAGCGGAACGGGACCAGGAGGCCATGGCTTGTGCAGTTGATGGCGCGGCGAACGACCAAGGTTGCAGCAGTTGCGCTGGCCAACAAGACTGCCCGCATGGTCTGGGCACTGATGACGAACGGCGAGCGCTACAGGGAGCCGCTCATCGCATAAACCGAGCCAAAGGCGAGCGATCGCTGACGAGGTTGGAAAGGGCGGACAGGAGCTAATGCACAAAGCCGGTTGATACCGCCGGATCAGGAGAACCCACTTGGGCCGTGCACCTCGAGTGCGAGCTTACGATCGGGACCTGAGCCGCGCGAATGGCATTATGGCCAGCGGCACATGAAAGGCCGCACCTACAGGTCGGATACATGGCCGCACCAACCAGCAACTGCAAAAGCCGAACGAACCCCTTGCCAACGGAGAGCCGTCCATACACGGCCCATTTCAGTCATCCCGATCGCGGGCCAGTGGGGCCGTTTCTGAGAGCAATATATCGTTTCAGCGAGCGGCGATTGCCGATATCTCCGGCGCTCAGCAGGTTCGTCAAAGGGTGCAGTGACGCGAAATCGACGCTGCGTTGTGGGGGGAGGGAAGGGCGCATGTCTTGCGCCGACAACGCCCTCGCAGGTCGCTGGTTATATTGCGATCTATCACCCGTCGCACGACGGTTGGGCAAACTCGCAAATCTATGATTTCAGGGGAAATTGGATCGAAGCGTGACCAACCGTGATCCACCGTGGTCGTAGGGTGTCGAGCGGGATCGTTGTGAGTCAAAAGACTCTGATTGGAATCGTTATATTTATCAAACGCTTGCACGGAGATCGTCGACGGCTGGGACCGTTAAGTGGGGTGTGAATCGAGTGACCACGTGTGATCTTCCACGCTTGGGCATGATCGCATTTGGTCAGTATCCTGAAGTCCCGGTCAATCACGGGTTCCTAACCTATCGCTCCGCGCCGGCGAGCGCCGGCGCTCCAACGACAGAACGGCGCATAAACCGCAGTCCTGCGCGCGTCCGCAACAGCGGACGATTGGCGCGCGTAGGACGGAGGAAATTCGCCCCCGCCGCGGGCGGTGAACGGGGCAGCCGTAGGAGCGTCAGCATAGCGCCGGCCGCAGGACGGGACGCGGGACCGACTGTCCCCGTCCGCGGTGGTCCGGCTGCATCAGGGATCGCACGGGCTTGGTTCTACGACAGCCCGCCCGAGGATCGGCGGCGATGCTCGCTGGTTGCGACCCTTCGCACATCTTCGGCATGGCTCCCGCACCGGCGAAACTCGTCCACGCGCGCCAAACTGATCCGCTAGGCACCTAGTCCTCACAACGGAGCGGTCGGTGATTTGGAAAGACGAATGATCGTAGCCGCTAAGCGCTTCCGTCCGTTTCACTCTCTTCATCGATCACACGCACTGGCAGATACGCGTTGGTTTCCAACCACTCGCGCAAACGATCCGAATGAGGTCCGACTTGCCAATTTCCATCTCAGCTGCGATCGAGTTGAGCGCGTCCTCAGTCGCCGGTTCCAGCGGCACGCCGGCGATGTTTCGGAGCATTAGTGCAGCGCGACGCAGAATGATTTGCAGATCCGCGCGCGACATGTCCGCGATACGATCTGCGGCGCTTTCAAGCTCTTCCGCAACCGACAGGCGCGTCATTTCAACGACTCATTTGAGCCCATCAGCATTTCCGAACTTGAATGCTCATCAGCGATTTTCACTCTTCGTCACGCGAGCCCACTGCAAGTCGATTTGGCGCACGACATGCTACCGTATTCTTTTGATCCCAAGCTTCAAGGTGTTCGACGGGATAGAGGACGGCTTTGCCAATCTTCATGAAGGTCGGTCCGACCTTCATCGCTCGCCAGTTTCGCAGTGTTCCAACCGAGACACCGCCGCGATAACGGTCAGAGACTTCCTCGGCAGTTAGGTATTTCCTCTCATCCATTGAGTTCTCCATCCATATGGTCAGCTATCGCTACTGTGCGCGTCTCAGAGGGCAACGCTCTGGGGGCGATCCGCCTGGCATTTCGATTCAATCAGGCACGACAATGATCGCGAATTCTCAATCACCCGGCCACACGGAAATGAATGGGATCAGTTGCGCGAAGATGGAAGGGGTCAAGCATAGGGCGTAGTGCTGGAGGATATCGCTGGATAGAAATCGGATGGTCCGCAACCAAGATAGCATGCCTTGACCGAGGCTCGGACTAGCCGATCCAGTGTAACAAAGCTTAACGCGTCCATTGATGGACTGGGCAGACAGCTGAGTTAAATCAAATAGTTATGAAAGATTGTGTGCAAAAACTGCACTCGAAAGTTCTGCTTCTCTTCTATTTTCAGGGCTGCGAAAGAGTGGCCGTTTCGGCTCATTAGGAGCCTTATTGCTGGCGGCTATGACCCAATTCCACGAGCTTGCGCACCGGGGTACCCGTGCTTGGCAATATGTCCGTTTGCCAACGCTCTACTGTCGGTGCCTCCGGCTCAACTCGTTCGCTTTTTGTTTTACCAACGTTAGAAATCCCCCACGTTTTCCGAACGCAACCGGCGTTCGGATTGCCGCGTCGGTCGGACCTCGAGAAAGGTCAAACTCCACACCTAGAAACCCGGCGGTCGACCTTGCTTACGGTCAATGTTGCTAGCCGAGAATTAATGACTCCGCTGCGGTCATCTGTTGGTGTCGCGGAGCGTCTCGAACAGAAACCAGACGCGCTTCTCGCCCTCGTCGATCCAGTTCTCCAGAAGGCTTGCGGTGGCGACGTCGCCATATTCGTCGCAGAGATCGTGCGTCGCGCGCATTCTGGCGACGAGTGTTGCATTGTCCTCGCGCAGTTCGGCGAGCATTTCGTGCGGGTGGACGAAATCCGCATCGTTGTCCTCGAGCCGCTGCCGGCGGGAGATGTCTCCGATCGACCTAATGGTGCAGGCGCCGAGCGCGCGCGCCCGCTCTGCCAGCGGATCGGTCATCGCAATGATTTCCGCGCCCTGGTCATCGAGCAGACGGTGGTAGTCGCGGAAATGGGGACCCGACGTGTGCCAATGGAAATTTTTCGTCTTCAGATAGAGCGCAAAGATGTCGGCAAGCAGCGCAGTTGCGGCGGCGCCGATGTCCCTCGTCGCTTGCGCACCGAGGCCGGTCGGAGTTTTCAGGTC
The DNA here is from genome assembly GCF_003253745.1 of Mesorhizobium kowhaii. Lineage (GTDB taxonomy): Bacteria > Pseudomonadota > Alphaproteobacteria > Rhizobiales > Rhizobiaceae > Mesorhizobium > Mesorhizobium kowhaii. The sequence continues at coordinate 61,009 of NZ_MZXV01000062.1, read as the reverse complement.
GTAAGCTATGCGTGATTTGGCGGTCGTGTTCATGAGACAGTTCCTGGTGTTGTAAGGGCGGACATCCGGCCGCTCTCGGGGGAATCTTGACGTTCGCGTATCACGCCTTGGAGGGCTCGGCCGAAGGGGCCAGGAAGCTAAGGCCGACCAGCACTGGTGGCACGACGAAGCACCAGGTCGGGGAAGCCACGAAGGCGAGTGCTCCGGCCGCGCATCCAATTGCGAAGCTGAAGAGGCTGGTTGCCATGCGTTTCAGCCGCTCCTTGACCTCACGCATGTGATCGGTTGCCGTGCCCGATATGAGGTCAGCGAGATCGATCATGATCTGCGTCGTCGTGCCGGTCATCAGCGTCGTTGGTGGCAGCTTGGAAAGATGGGCCCGATGCAGCCCGTTCTGGATTGCCATAGCCGTTACGAGGGTCATCCCGATGCCTATCGCGGCCACCGAGTCACCATTCGAGACAGGGCCGTGAACGTAGGCTGCGATGGCGGCGATCGCGAACAGCACAAACATGAGGGACAGGAGAGTGACGATGGCTCTTCGTCCCGAAAGCTTGAGCCGCAGGAACAGCACACTGGTGAGCAGGATGACGATGCAGAAGACCGGCAATGCAAGCAGCTTCGCGATAATTCCTGTCGTTCCGAAGACGAGCGCGGCACCCAGCGTCACGAAGTTCCCTGTGACATGGGCAGTGAAGAGGCCGGCAAGGGCCAGGAAGCCCATTGTGTCGACGTAGCCGCCGTTGAAACTGAGAAGGACGCCGAGCGATGGTCTGGCCATGAAGATCTCCGCTTACGATATATTTCCTCTGACGATTCGCGCCGAAGTCGGGGTGTGTGCAAGCAAAGATCGTTCTCAGACCCTCGCCATCATTTGAAACTACCCTTTGTGGGAGCGGCATCTCTTCCGAAAGAACGGTATTGGGTCGGTCCTGAAGTCCGGCGATTTGCGAGGTCGTTGCTGGCAACGAAGACAAAGGCTCCGGCAAGCCCGACATGCTCGAAGAAAGCATTCATGGCCATTGACTGCTGGAGGCCGGGCGGCAGTTCCCAGAAGCGCAGGGCGATCCATGTCGCGGCCAGCGTAAAGGCGGCAAGCGCCAGCGCTCCGATCCACCGCCAGTAACCGGTCAGAATCAGCGCCGACATCGCGAGTTCGAAGACGATGACGGCGAGGGCGAAGAACGGTGCTGGCTGCAGTCCGAAATGCGCCATCTCGGCAATGGCGCCGCCGAAATCGAGCAGCTTGACGATTGGACCCTGGACATAGGCGGCACACAGCGCGAGCAGCGCGAGTAAGCGCAGGACAGGTGCTGTGAGCAATCTGCCGACGAAACTCTGTTCAATCGCAGGGATAGCATTCGTGTTCATGAGTGGCTCCCTCTATCAGACGGCCCAACAACTGCAGCCCAGCGCGCCGAAAAAGCCCTTGAGGTTGATCACCGGCAGCTTCGAAGTCCAGGCACCGGCATGATCGTGACCATGCAGGCCGCAGGCGGATGAACAGCCGCAGGAGGTAATCGCGGTCCTGCGCAGCGAATGCCGACCGGCACCGTTTGCCTCGCCCCAGGCGCCATAGCCGCCAAAGACGCGGACCGGTGACCAGTCCGGCATCGCTGGCGGAATGTCGCTCTCGTCGAGGGCGGCGAAGTCACCAGCGCCATAGACCACCTTGCCCCCTACAATGGTGAGTTCCGAGGTGAGAAAAGAGATCTCTTCCTCGGCACAGGCAAAGAAGTCCTTGTCGGGAACCATGAGATCGGCGAGATGGCCCTTTTCTATCCGGCCTCTCCTGCCTTCGTCGTTCGAGAACCAGGTGACATTCTCGGTCCACATGCGAAGAGCCGTCTCGCGGTCGAGGCAGTTGCGGCGCGGGTAGATCCGCATACCGCCGACAGTGCGCCCGGCGACCATCCAGGAAAGCGAGACCCACGGATTGTAGGACGCGACGCGGGTGGCATCGGTGCCGGCCGAAACGCGGACACCTTTTTCCAGCATCTTTGCCATCGGCGGTGTCGCCTCGGCGGCACCCTGGCCGTAGCGCTCGACAAAATACTCGCCCTGGTAGGCCATGCGGTGCTGGACGGCGATGCCGCCACCCAAGGCTGCGACCCGGTCGATCGATTCGTCGGAAATCGTCTCGGCGTGGTCGAAGAACCAGTTCAGGCCATCGAGCGGAACATCCTGGTTGACCTTCTCGAAGACGTCGAGCGCCCGGCTGATGGTCTCGTCATAGGTGGCATGCATCCGCCAGGGCCACCGGTTCTGTGCAAGGATTCGAATGACTTCTTCCAGGTCGCCTTCCATTTCCTGCGGCATGTCCGGACGCGGCTCGCGGAAATCCTCGAAATCGGCGGCCGAGAAGACGAGCATCTCGCCCGCGCCGTTATGGCGGAAATAGTCTGTCCCCTGTTTGTATTTGACCGAGGTAGTCCATTTCAGGAAGTCGTCCTTCTCTTCCTTGGGCTTCTGCGTGAACAGATTGTAGGCAAGCCGCACCGTCATGAGGCCGTCATCGGCGAGCTTCTGGATAACCGCGTAATCGTCTGGATAATTCTGGAAGCCGCCGCCGGCGTCGATGACGCCGGTCACGCCGAGCCGGTTCAGTTCGCGCATGAAATGGCGCGTGGAATTGACCTGGTAATCGAAGGGCAGCTTGGGACCCTTGGCAAGTGTCGAATAGAGAATGCCGGCGTTCGGCTTGGCGAGCAGCAAGCCGGTCGGATTGCCGGCCGCATCGCGGCTGATTTCGCCGCCGGGCGGGTTCGGCGTGCTCTTCGTGTATCCGACAGCACGAAGGGCCGCGGCATTGAGTAAAGCGCGGTCATAAAGGTGGAGAATGAAGACCGGGGTGTCGGGGGCAATCGCGTTGATTTCCTCGATTGTCGGCAGGCGCTTCTCGGCGAACTGGTGCTCGGTGAAGCCGCCGATGACCCGCACCCATTGCGGCGGTGGGGTGATTTCCACCTGCCGCTTCAGCATCGCCATCGCGTCGGCCAGCGAGCGGATGCCGTCCCAACGCAGTTCCATGTTGAAGTTCAGGCCGCCGCGGACGACGTGAGTATGGTTGTCAATCAACCCGGGCAGCACGCGCTTGCCCTTCAGGTCGACAATCCTCGTCCTGGCGCCAGCCAACGCCATGACCTCCTGGTCGTGGCCGACAGCAAGGACCTTTCCGTCCCTGATGGCGACAGCGCTCGCAGTCGGATTGGAACGGTCAAGGGTGGTGATCAGCCCATGATGCAGGATCAGGTCTGCTGTGTCGCCTTCAACCATGATTCATTGCCTCGCAAATGTTGGAATTCAGCCCTGTGTGCTCTTGTTTGCGCGCAGGGCTTCCGACGGCCCGGATGGCAAGCCGCCTTGCGGCAAATGCCCGAAGACATGGGGACGCACCTGATGCAGCCACGAAAGAGCCGCCGGCTCGCTGCGCCACATGTTCTTTATAAGCGGCGGAAGCTGCTCGCCGACGAGAATGCCAAGAAGACCGACAAGCGCGATGATTGGCGGGGCCGGGGAGCGGACGTTCAACAGTCCATAAATGACGCCCACGAGAAGGCCGGCGGCAAGCGAGATGACATAGGGTTTCATCGGACGCTCCGGGAGAATGGAAGGGTTGTGGCGCCGGCGAAATCGCCAGCGCCATTCCGGACAGTTCAGCCTTCGTGCGCGCCGAGCATGGTCTTGGCATAGATGACGCCGAGGCCGTAGGCGCCGCCGAACTTCTTGGCGATACCGGTGGTCAGTTCGTAGGTATCGCCGCGTGCCCAGTCGCGCTGCAGCTCCAGAAGGTATTGCAGCGATGTCATCGGCCGTACACCGGCCTGGATCATCCGCTGCATGGCGCGCTCATGCGCTTCGTCGGAGACGTCGCCGCAGCCGTCTGCAATCACGTAGACTTCGAAGCCCTGATCGAGCGCGGAAAGCGATGGACCGACGATGCAGACGCTGGTCCAGAGGCCGCACAAGACCAGACGCTTCTTGCCAATCGCATTGACTCGGCTGATGACGGCGGCGTCTTCCCAGGTATTCATGGAGGTACGGTCGAGCAGCGGCTGACCGGGAAAGGCAGCGGTGATCTCGTCGAACATCGGTCCCGAGAAGGTCTTCTCGGCAACCGTGGTCAGGATCGTCGAAACGCCGAAGCCGGCAGCGGCATGGGCGACCAGCGCGGCGTTGTTGCGCAGCAGGACGGCATCGATTGACTTGGTGGCAAAGGACATCTGCGACTGGAAGTCGATCATGATCAGCGTGTGGTCCTTCGGCGAAATCAGCTCTGAACCGGGTGTCGGAGTGGCATTCAACGGCATGGTCGTCCTCGTTTACAAATGGATTGACGTTCGGTGCAGAGCCTTGACCGGCAAGCATTCTGCGCTTGCGCTTCTCTCTATCGAGAGCGTCGGGTAGCCTCGTTTTCCGTGAGGCGCACTTGATCACGCCTCGAAATTCAAGGCTTGTAGGAAGCGTCCGCGCTTTTGACGTTTCACGCAGGATTGCCGACCGCCTTGTCCGCGATTGCGGGGCGGCCTGCGTATCCGGTGTCATCCACCTTGGTCTGGACTGATGGAACCGCGATGTTTAGATCTTGACGAGGTTAATGGCCGCAAGTGCACCGAACGGTAGCGAAGCCAGTGGTCCGCCGATGTCGAGCCCCCCGAGGTCGATCGGGAAATAGCCGGTCTGTTCAAGAAGCTTGCGGACTTCAGTCTTCGCGCCGGTATCGTCGCCCGAGTAGAACAGAACCTTCTGGGCACCCAACGCCGTTGGTTCCGGCAAGGCGTTGACGTCGAGATGGTTGAATGCCTTGACAACGCGCGCACCCGGAACGAGCCTGCGGAACACTTCGCTTGAATGCTTGCCGCCGAGATCGATTGCCTTGATGCCATAGGCAGCGAGCGGATTGTTCGGGTCTTTCGCGTCGGGCGAATCCGGGTCAAGAAACGCGACAGGATTGGTGCCGTCAATCACAATGCGGTTGCCCCAGTCGGGCAGGCCGGCTAGCGCCTTCTCAAGATCAACCCAGCGCAGCGCCACCAGGACGATATCGGCGCTCGCGGCCTCCTTCACAGTCCCGGCCTTGATTGAAGGGCCAAGCTCCGCGACAAGGCCCGCCAATGACTCCGGACCGCGGCTGTTTGCGATCGTGGCCGAGATACCATGCTTTGCCAGCAATCGCGCCACGTTGGAACCGAGAGCGCCTGCGCCGATAATGCCGATACTCATTTTGTTTCTCCTGTTGATTGTAGGGCCGGGTTTCTTCGAGACGGCAAAGCCCAGCACCGTCCGCTCTCTGCATTTTGGCGATGATAGTATGTAATTGACACAATTACATTTTGATCCAAAAAAACTCTCACCACACCAGCGGCATAGTGAACTTCCCAAGGCGCGCCACCTCAGAAGCGATATCGGCGATCGTCACCTTCGCCAGTTCGTTCTCGAGACTTTCACGAGCGCGCATCAATGTCGGATTCATTGCCTCCAAAATATTGCCGCCAACCGCGCAGTTCTCGCAAGGCGGTGTCCGATGCAGGGAGAACAGCTCTGTGTCCTCAACCGCTTGATAGACCTCCAGCAGCTTGATCTTCTTCGCGGGCCTTGCCAGCATCGAGCCCCCGCCAGCGCCGAGCTGCGATCGGGTCAGGCCGGCATCGCTCAAGCGCGACAGCAGCCCCCGGATCACGACCGGGCTCGTATTGGCGGAATAAGCGAGAGCGTCGGAACGCATCGGCTTGCCATCGCCGACCGCCAGCGCGGTGAGGATGTGAACTGCTACGGCGAAACGTGTGCTTGTTGGCATGACCTGACCTGTAAGTGTGTCAATGCTACTATTACAGAAATTGGGCATGGTCAATACGCCGTTCGCCTTGCTTGACAGGTGATCCGCGCTGGAAATCTCTGCCATTGGTCACGCCGATCCTGCATGAGACGTCAAAATAGCCGGTGCTTTGTACAAGCGCCGACAATCAACCCGTGGTCAAAAGGTCCCTCGTAAGCAGCGCGAGCGCGACACGGTGAGCGGTGACTTGCCGCAAGCCCCTCTCGCTCGACGCCAGCGGCCTTAGAGAGGAAGGATCCATGACCACAGTCCGGACCTCATGGTCAGCGGAAGGCGGCTCGTCCCGGTCATTTTCTTTCTGCCTCGCCTATGCAGGCTGTTCTGCGGCCGCAGGCATCCTTCATCGTGTCAGCAACCTCGTACCGCGCCCCCATAGGGCAGGGAGGCTCACGAGAATAATTGCGCTCAGCTTGTGCGCTAGCCAGCTCACCGCATGCATTGCAGCCTTTCCCAGGGATAGCGTCCCACAGCAATTTGCGTCGGCGGCCGAGCCACCAGGCTATCAGCGCGACATTCGGATCTGGGGCGATTCCTACGCCAGCTATCCGGCCGGCCGACTTGTCCGGTTCCACGACGAGCGACTGAAAGCGTCGAAGGCCGATCCGTCCATAAACATGAGAGAGCTCAACGCTCTGACGCTGTCGGGCGGTGGCAGCAGCGGCGCCTTCGGCGCGGGGATTCTTGCCGGCTGGGCGAAAGCCGGGACCAGGCCAAAGTTCGACATCGTCACCGGGATCAGCGCAGGCGCGCTCATTGCACCCTTCGCTTTTCTGGGGCCAGCCTATGACGGTGTGCTCAAGGATGGTTTCACCGAGGTCAGCGACGCCAACATCTATACAAGGCACAGCCTTCTCGGAGCGCTCTCAAGCGGCTCGTTCACCAGCAATGCGCCGCTCGCTAAGATGCTCGACGAACACATCACCGACGACATGCTTACGGCGATCGCCAACGAGTACGCCAAGGGACGTCGCCTGTTTATCGGCACGACCAACCTCGACGCCGACCGGGCCGTCATCTGGGACATGGGCGCCATCGCAGCGAGCGGGCGGCCGGATCGCAAGAAATTGTTCAACGAGGTTATCCTCGCCTCCACGTCCATTCCAGGCATCTTTCCACCCGTCAACCTGGAAGTGACCGCGGCCGGCAGAACCTATCACGAGATGCACGTCGATGGCGGCACCGCCAACGAGGTCTTCCTCATGCCAGCCGGACTGACGCTGGGCAAGCTCGACAAGACATTCCACACTAAGGTCAAGGCGCGATTGTATGTAATCCGCAACGGCCGAACCACCCCGGAGTACAGCTCGGTCAAGGCGAGCTTGCCGGATATCGCCGAAAAGGCGGTGTCATCGCTGATCAAGACGCAAGGCATCGGCGATCTCTATCGGCTCTACGCAATCGCCAAGCGCGATGGGATCGACTTCAACGCCATAGACATCCCGCCGGACTTCACCGTGGAAGCGAAGAGCCCGTTCGACAACCGGTTCATGCGAGCGCTCTACGCTGAAGGCTACGAGATGGGCCGCGGCGGCGTCCCGTGGAAAAAGACACCGCCTGGATTTTCCAGATGAGCCTGCTGTTGAAACGACCCGATGACAATCGCCATCAGGCATTGTCCAGACCAAACGATTGGAGACCCAGGTGTCGGACATGTCGCGTGACCCGATAAGCAAGACATCGGATTCGAGTGGCGAGTCATTGCCGCCCGGGACCGGCGCGCCGGTGGCGCGTCTTGACGGTCTTGGAACTCCGGACCGAAGCCTTGGAAGCCCTCAAGCTGAATTGCTGCAACCGGATCTTGACGCGTCCAAGCCAGTCCAACTCGCCGCCGCCGAGCCGTCCAGAACCTCGAAAATGGCGGCGGCCATCGTTGCGCTCACGGCGCTGGCGATCGTCGGTCTGTCATTGTGGTATCTCGTTCAGCCGCAGCCGCTGCTTGTGCAAGGCGAAGCCGATGCCACGCGCATCGATATCGCGGCTCGCATCGATGGCAGGGTCGGACAGCGACCGGTTTCGCGAGGCGACAATATCACAGCCGGGCAATTGCTGGTGGCGATCGACAATCCGGAGCTGTTGATGAAGCTCAGCGAGGCGGAGGCAGCAAAGGTCGTCGCTCTGGCGGACTTCACGCGCATCAAGGTCGGCACGCGCGCCGAGGTGGTTGCGGAACGCAAGGCTGCGGTCGCGTCAGCACAGGCCAATCTGACGCTTGCCCAGCAGACTTACGACCGGGTCAAGCAGGTCACCCAGGGCGGCTTCGAGCCGGTCGCCAAGCTCGACGAGGCGACCGCGTCGCTCGACGTGGCGACGCGAACCTTGGAGCAAGCAAAGCTCGCCTATCAGGAGGCTGTCGCTGGCTATACCGCCGAGGAGCACGGCGTGGCGCAAGCTGCGGTCGCCAAGGCCGAGGCGGCGATTGCAACCCTGCAAGCGCAGGTCGACGAGATGACCGTCAAAGCACCGATTGCCGGGCAGGTCTATCAGGTCGGCGCGGAGCTTGGCGAATATGTCTCGCCCGGAGTGCCGTTGCTCTCGCTGGTGGACCTCAGCGATGTTTGGGTGGGCTTCGATCTCCGCGAGGACCTGATCAAGGATCTGAAGGTGGGAGACCGGTTCACGGTTAGGATCCCTGCACTCGGTGACATGCCGGCAACTGTGGAGGTGCGGACCATTGCCACGCGTGGCGAGTATGCCGGATGGCGCGCAACGCGCGCGACCGGCGACTTCGATCTCAGGACCTTCGAGGTCAGGGCCTATCCGGTCGAAAAGCTCCCCGACCTCAGGCCCGGCATGAGTGCTTACGCCGATTGGAAGGGGGCGCACTGATGCCGGGTGTGCGTCGTTTCGGCATTGTCGATGTCGCTGTCCGCGAGGTGGCCTGGATTCGCCGCGACAAGGTTGCCCTGCTGCTCGTCGTCTTCATACCGTTGATTGCCTTTGCGATCCTTGCCGCCACATTCAGCAATGCGGTCATCCGTGATCTTCGGGTCGACGTGGTCGATCAGGACAGGACGAAGACGTCCGAGACCTTTGTGCAGGCGATCAGCGCTGCGCCGGGCGTCACCGTGGCGAGACGTTCCTCCGATCTCAACGGCGCCATGCATGCCGTTCGCTCCGGCGAGGCCATTGCCACGGTCTACATCCCCGAGAATCTCGAACGCGACATCGCAGGCGGGCGCCGGCCGCAGGTCGTGATCTTCTTCAACAAGCAGTTCTTCACGCCTGGCAACGTCGCCTCGAGTTCGCTGCAGGCGGCGCTGTCGGCAGCCATCGCTGACCTGCCGGCCGGACCACACACCGCCGCCTTCAAGCTGGGTCCGCTTGTCGTCGAGCAATACGTTCTCACCAACCCTGCGCTGAACTATGCGCAGTTCCTTTTGCGAGCGATCCTGCCGACGGTGCTCCATATCGTGATCGCAATCTCCGCCGGCTATGCGGTCGGCTCCGAGTTCGGGTCGCGCAGCATGCGGGAATGGCTGGCGACGGCCGGCGACAGCATGCTGATCGCGCTCGTTGGCAAGCTGGCACCTTATTTCGTCATCTTCCTCGTCATGATGGCTGTCGGGCTCGGGATCATTCACGGCATTTTCGAGATACCCTTCCGCGGCGACCCTATGCTGGTGGCCGCCGGCGCTTGCCTGCTGATCATTGCCTATTTGTCGTTGGGCGCGCTGCTGCAGCTTCTCGTCAGGAACCTTGCCTTTGGTCTCAGCCTGACCGGCATCATCTGTTCGCCGGCGTTCGGCTTCGCCGGCGTCGGTTTTCCGGTGTTGGCCATGAACATCTTCTCCCGTGCCTGGGGGGCAATGCTGCCGCTGCGCTGGTACATCCAGATCCTGTTCGACCAGGCGGCCCGTGGCGTACCGGCAGGCGATTCCGCCGAGCCTTTCATGATGCTGGGCGGATTGGCGGTCATCTATTTCGGCCTGACCTGGCTGAGGTTGCGATCTGTTGCTCGGCATCCGCGGCCAAAGCCGGTCGAAGCCCCCGAACAAGACAGGTCGGAAGGAAGGATCGGAATCGTTCGAGCATTCACCGACGAATATGGCTGGATCATCCGCGACCGCATGGCCTTCGGTCTGATCGTTGTGGCGCCCATCGTTTACGGTGTGTTCTACCCGCAACCCTATCTAGGCCAACTTATCAAGGACATCCCCATTGCCATCGTGGACGACGATTCCTCCGATGTCAGCCGTGCGATCATCCAGGCGGTCAATGCCGACGAAGCGGTCAAGGTGGTGCTTCGACCGACGACGTTGGCCGATGCGCAGGCCGCGCTCGCACGCCGGGAAGTGTTCGGCATCCTGAGTATTCCGGCGGGAACCGAACGCGAGATCCTGAAGGGCGATCAGGCCAGACTGCCTGCCTATGTCGATTCAGCTTATTTCCTGCTCTACAACCGGACGCTGCAGGGTATTCAGGAAGGCGTGGGGGCGGTCACGGCGGATCTCGCGGCGCGCAGCGCCCGCCCGGATGGAAGCCTCTACCGCGCGGCTCTCGCGCAAAGCTCGCCTGTGGAGATTTTGAACCAGCCGCTGTTCAATCCCACCGGCGGTTATGGCAGCTATGTCGTTCCAGCCGCTTTTATGCTGATCCTGCAGCAGACCCGGCTGATGGGGGCGGCTACGGTGGCCGGGGTGGCCTACGAGCAGGGCGGCCGCGGCGCTCGCCGCCGTCGTGGCACCTTGTCGGCGGTGTTAGGTCAAAGCCTCGCGCACCTGCTGCTTGCGTTGCCGGGTCTGGCGCTGTTCCTCATCGTGCTGCCGAGGGTCTACGGCTTTTCGGCAACCGATCATGTGCTCGACCTGATCGTCCTGGCCATCCCTTTCATCCTCTCGATCAGCCTGCTCGGCCAGTTCGTTGGCAACTGGTTCAAGCGGGGCGAAACGGCGGTTCTGCTGTTCGTTGCGATCAGTCTTCCGATCTTCTTTCTGGTCGGCGTCGCATGGCCGCTGGAAGCGATCCCGGCGATGCTTCGCACAGCCAGCCTTATCCTTCCAAGCACCTTCGGGATCGATGGGCTGGTGCGGGTCAACCAGATGGGAGCGACTTTGACGGACGTCTGGAAAGACTGGATAGGGCTGTGGGTGCTGACCGGCGTTTATGCAGTCCTTGCTGTCGCCTCAGCCAGAATTGCCGCGGGTTGGAGGGTGTCCGATGCTCGCTAGACCGCGATATGGTTTTGCAATCGCATTGGCTGCGGCAGGCGCGATACTATGCAGTGCCTGGCAAGCGTCGGCAGAACAGGCAAAGCCACCGATCGCCGGCATGGTCCGGCAGACCGAGATTCGCATCGCACCCGAGACGACGGGGCGACTGGCGACGATAGCCGTCATTCCAGGCCAGCATGTCCACAAGGGCGATCTTCTTGCTGTGCTTGACAACCCGGAACTGACAGCAGCCGTTGGTGAAGCCAAAGCCGCCGCGGCGAGCGCCAAGGCAGAGCGGGATCGGGTCTATTCCGGCCTGCGGGCGGAAGAGGTGGCAATTGCGACCCAGGCCGTCCAGACGGCGCAAGCCAATCTTCTGCTCGCCCAGCAACGGTTTGATCGCGCATCGGCACTTGCCGGCAAGGACTTCGCCAGCAAACAGACGCTCGACGACAGCACGGCCTCGCTTGCAAAGGCGAAAGCTGACCTTGATCTCAAGCAGGCGCAGGTTGCAGAGGCAAGTGCTGGTCCCACCGCCGAGGAGCGTGCTCTGGCAGATGCCCAGGTAACGTTGGCCGAGGCGACAGTCGCCGATCTGCAGGCCCAGTCGGACAAGACCCGACTGACGGCCCCGACGGACGGTGCAATAGGCATCCGCGTTGCCGAGCCCGGCGAGGTCATCGGCCCGGGAAAGCCGGTGATGACGATGGAAGCGGATGGTCAGACCTGGTTCGCTTTCACGCTGCGTGAAGACGATCTTCATGAAATGACGCTCGGCAAAACGGTAGCGCTAACTGTGCAGGGCGGGCGCCAAATCGATGCTCGCGTGACGGAACTGCGCCCATTGGGGGAGTTCGCGACCTGGCGCGCGGCCCGTGCCGTCGGCGACCATGATCTCAATTCCTTCCGTCTCCGCCTTGATCCAAACAGCAGTGCCGAAGGACTGGAGCCCGGCATGACTGTCTGGCTCACCGCCCGACCGTAGGACTTGAGGTCGTCGGATGAAGTCGGTCGTGGCCGCGGCAGGAGGACCCGCAAAGCTGCCGTCGGCTTTGCGCGCCATATTCAGAAGGGCAATCGTCCGCGACCTTCCCGTAGAGGTGGTGGATTGGGATGGATCGAAAGCGTCCGGCAGCTTCGTTGACGCGATCCATTCGGCACCCGGAGTCAAGGCGACGATGCGCTCCTGCGATCTCTGTGGGGCCGAGACTGCGGTGCGTTCCGGCAAGGCCATCGCCGCAGTCTACATTCCTGAAAATCTCGAGCGCGACATCATGCGCGGGCGGCAGCCGCACGTCACCGTCTTCTTCAACAAGCAGTTCTTCGCAGCCCGCAACACAACTTCCAACTCAATTGCGGCGGCAGTCTCGTCCGCCACCGCCGATCTCGCGGCAAGTCCCGCACAGCGGGGCTTTCACACCGGGTCCTCTTATCGTTGAACAATATTTGGCTCCCAATCCCATGATCACCTACGCACCTCTTTCCGAAATCATCGCCGATCCCATCGTCCAGACCGGCGTGCTCGCCACGCTTGGCGCGCTGGTCACGCGCATTCTGCTCCGCAGCCGCCCGACGCTGCGTCTGATCGGTCAGCTGGCATTCTTTTTGGCGCTCACGGTGCTGCTGCTGTATCACGGGATCATTCCGTACGAGGTCGATCCGGCCAACATCTCAAGCGTGCGGCGCGTCTTCATAGGCATCGTCAAGGTGATCTGGTGGATCAACGCCGCATGGTCCCTGATCAGCATTGTTCGGGTTTTTCTGATCTTCGAACGGCAGCCGCGAGAGGGTCGGCTTCTTCAGGAACTTGTTGTCGGCGTCATCTACGTGGCAGCAGTCCTGTCGATCATCGCCTATGTCTTCAACGTCCCGGTCGGCACGCTGATAGCCACGTCAGGCGCGGTCGCCATTGTGCTTGGCCTTGCCTTGCAGAGCACTCTGGGCGACGTCTTCTCGGGTGTCGCGCTCAACTTCGCCAAGCCCTACGGAATCGGCGACTGGCTGGTGCTGAGCAACGGCTTCGAAGGCAAGGTGGTCGAGACGAATTGGCGGGCCACCCATCTTCTGACAGGTACAAACGATCTAGTGGTTGTCCCCAACAGCGACCTTGCAAAAGCAAGGCTGACCAATCTCAGCAGTCCCGAGCGGAGCCATGGCGTGACGCTCACGGTCCGTTTTCGGCCGACCACAGCGCCGTCGACGATGGCCGATGTGATGCACTCGGTTCTCCTGAGCAGCAATTCGATATTGGCGCAACCCGAGCCGAGTGTACAAACAGTGTCGCTGGACGGAGGCGCGGTGGAACTGGAGCTTGCTTTCAGGGTCGCAGACAGAGCCCTTGCCGGCAAGGCAAAGAGCGAGGTCTTCGACCTGATCTTCCGTCATGCAAAGGCGGCCGGACTCACTCTTGCTGCGCCCTTGGGAGCAGGTGGTCCGGCATCCCCGGAACCGAACGGGGTCGAACTGCCGTTCGGCTTCCACACCACGCCACGGCGGCTTCTGGACGCGATCCCCCTGTTTGCCTCGCTGACGGAGGATGAGAAGGAAGCGCTCGCCTCGACAATGACGCGCCGGACCTTCCGAAAAGGTGAGACCCTCGCAGAGCAGGGCGAGGTGCTGAAGTCGCTTATGATCGTTCGCAGCGGCGTCGTGGCTGTAAAACGGCACGAGGGCGCGCGCGAGACGGAACTGGAGCGTCTTGCGCCGGGTGACTGCCTCGGCGAAGGCGGCCTTCTGACTGACGCCGGTGAGTTAGGCAGCGTCAAGGCTCTCACCTTCGTGGTCGTTTATGAGGTCACGCAGGAGGGCCTGGCGCCGCTGATGCGAGATCGCCCTGCAATCGCCGACGAGCTGGCTTTGCTTCTGTCAAAGCGGAACGCATCGGAGCAGCTGCGACTCGGCCGGGGCGACGGAGCGGACGCGGCGGCGACGATACCGCCCCTGCGCGCGCGCATCAGACAGTTGTTCAAGCTCTGAGTTTGTAGGACCAATCCCGATTAACGCGCGAAAGAGCTATCATAGCGCTGCGGTCGGGTCGGTTGATTGCAGTTGAGGTCACGGCCGGGGCGGCGAGTGCCAGCTATAAGCCGACCGTGATCGCCGCAGTTATGGGGATCGCCGCGGTCGCCAGTCCGATCGTGTCGCTGATCAACGCGCGTGCGGCATCTGCCCCCGCATTGATGACGCTCTTCGGAATTATCGCAATGACGCCAAGAGGGTGGAGGTGATGGCCGGTACCCTGAGGCAACAGCAGACGCTCCCGACGAGCCGGCCAAAGGCTTCACGCATGGTTTCGCTCTAGGAGAGGAATGCTGCCGTCTCGCGATGCGGCCGGCTCCGTGGCGGGTCCCCAGGTGGTTCCGCCCCCTTCGTCAGAGGCGCTTAAACGTCTTGGTGACCGTTGCGCATCGGTAGACGTTGCACGAGCCATCTTCCGCAGGCACCTGCGTCAGCACAGCTGTTTGATCGGCACTGCAAGACTGACGATCACGCACATATAGGTCGTAAAGCGCTAATTTTTCTACACCTGACGAGGGGTGTCGAAGAATGGAGTGCTGCTCCAACTTAAGGGCTGAATCAATCGCACCACATGACATCTGCGATATGTTGTGCCGCTCAATCGCTGCTGCGTGCGTGGTGAGAATGCTCATTACAACAAGCGTCGCGATACTTCTCATAGATGCTCTCCATTCGTGCTGATTTCGACGGCGACGCGTATTCAGTTCGATGCCCGGACATCGTTTGTCCGGGCTTTCAGTCGCTCGATCGTTCTGCCGAGAGCTTACCGGTGCCAGCCTGAATTGATTGTATCGGCATTGCGTCGGCTGCATGTCCATGCTCCGAACAGCGATGTCATCGCGCCAAGGCATCGGTCGGGCATGCTTTGCCGAAGGGTGGCCGGCCACGTCAGGGTATCGATTGCGACGTCGATACATTTGGAGCATCGCCGAACTTGCCGAGAGGCCGGAAAGATCCCGCGAGAAACGTCAAAAGATCAGATGCTGCGTACAAGCCCTGAATCTTGAGACGTGATCAAATGCAACTCACGGAAACAATTTCCACTCTCGATGGAGAGAAGTCATGGCCGACAATCTCAACATGACGTCCGGGCAGCGCGCCACTGACGACAATATAGCCCAGCCAGCAGTTCCTGATCCGCGCGTGTTGCTTGCCTCCATTGTTCATGATTTCAACATATTGCTGACGCCGATCGTGTCCGTCCTGGAGGAGATGCAAGGTCGCGGGGCAGGAACGGCGCGGCAACTGAAAAAGATTGACGGCGCGATTTACTGTGCTTTTCGCGCCAAAACGCTGGCACGGCAACTGCTCGACTTTGCGAGCCCCCGACCGGTCAAGCTTGCGGCGGTCGATGTCGGTCGGCTTCTGGAACGACTCGAGGCGCCGCTTGCAAGCTTGTTGTCGACGCATATTCGTCTTGACCTCGACATCGCTGAGGATCTCCCCAAGGCCTTCATCGACCAGCAGCTGATCGAGCGGGCCTTGCTCAACCTCGTTTTGAACGCCCGTGACGCGATGCCGGCTGGGGGACGTGTGACGATCGCTGCTGCGCAGGATCGCCCATCCCCCAGTCGAACGTACGCAAGCGGCTCGATGATCCGCGTAACAATTTCAGACTGTGGCATCGGCATGGATGAGGCGACCCTGAAAATGGCCGGGGAGCCTCATTTCTCGACCAAGACAAATGGAACGGGCCTCGGCCTGGCGACCGTCAGGCAAATCATGGAACGCCAAGGTGGCGGGCTGTCGGTCGCCAGCGCGCCTCGTCGCGGCACCACCATCGACCTATGGCTGCCGGTGATGTCAGCGTCATTCGCCTATTAACCTTGCCGATCAGCAGGACCAAAGGAGACGTACAATGGATGTCCGCACTCTGATCATCAAAGTTGGTTCGACCGCCCGCGACTTCTTCTGGCCGCGCTACCGGCCGGAGCTGTACTACATGCGGGGGGCTGGACCGGCTACTGCTCGCCATGCCGTCATGGTTCAGGCGCGCCAACTGCCGATTGCGCTGCGTGAAGTGCAGCGTAAGCCTGTCCTGGCGACGCGCTCGCACTCGTCTCGCCAGCGCTGAGCTTAGTCTATCAGCGCGCTATTCCGCGGGTTGTCGGCTTCCCTCGCCGAACAAGCTACGCGAGCGCGCCACGTGATCCCCAGTTGGCTCTGCCAGCCTCGGGCAATTCCAAGGCTTCCTGCCGGGCGAACAGCTTTTGAATCGGCGCGACTGAATGTGGCAGCCCGCTTCGGGTCGCAGCAAGTCCTTACAAGAAAGCCTGCCTCTCGCGAGCTATTCCATTGCGTGGTCGTCAGATCGGCCTGTTGCACGACCCGAACCATGAGGTGATGAGCAATGTTGGCTGTGACCGAAGCCTCTGAAAACGCCGTTGACGGTGAAGGTTCACGCACCGCGCGGCCGCGGGTCGTTATCCTGGGCGCCGGTTTTGCCGGAGTTGCCGCAGCGCGGGCCCTCAAGAAATCCGATGCCGACGTGGTTCTGATCGATCGCCGCAATCATCATATCTTCCAACCTCTGCTCTATCAGGTGGCGACCGCAGTGCTTTCACCGTCCGAGATCGCCGCGCCGATCCGGCAGCTGGAAGCGACGCAAGCCAATTTGGATGTGATGCTCGCCGACGTCGTTGATGTTGATACGACCCATCGCACGGTCGATGTCATCCTTCCCGGGATAGGCACTCGCAAGGTGCGGTTCGATCTCCTCGTCGTCGCGACAGGCACGCGTCCGAGCTATTTCGGTCACGACGAGTTCGCCGCCTTTGCACCGGGGATCAAGAATCTCACCGACGCCGAGACGATCAGAACCAAGATCCTGAGCGCGTTCGAAATGGCAGAGGCGACCGATGACGAGAATGAACGCGCCCGCCAGATGAATTTTGTGCTCGTCGGTGCTGGACCGACAGGTGTCGAACTCGCGGCATCGATTGCGCAGATGGTGAGGGTCACGCTGCGTCGGAATTTCAGGCAGATCGATCCGGCAAGCAGCACCATCACCTTGATCGAGGGAGGCGACCGGGTTCTTCCGAGCTTTGCTCCGTCACTGTCGAAAAAGGTTGCCAGACACCTTGCCAAGCTCGGCGTCAAGATCTTGCTCGGCGTCAAGGTCGACCGTGTCGACGCACAGGGTGTGATCGCGGGAGGCGAAAGAATTCCAAGCGCGACCGTGTTGTGGACGGCAGGCATGGCTGCATCACCGATCATCCAGATGCTCGGTACCAAAACGGATCGCGCGGGCAGGGCGCTGGTCGAGCCTTCCCTCAATCTACCGGGTCAACCAGAGATATTCGTGGTCGGTGACGCTGCTTCCATACAGCAAGACGGACGACCCGTGCCCGGCGTTGCCCAGGCGGCCATCCAGCAAGGGCGTTATGTCGGGCGTCTGATCGCCGATCAAATCAGGGGGCGCGAACCAAAGCGGGCGTTCCGGTATCGGGATAAGGGCAACATGGCGGTTGTCGGCAAGAACTTCGCCATCCTGGAGTCCGGTCATCTCAAGACGGCTGGGTTCCTGACATGGTTTATATGGGCTTTCGTTCATCTGTTGGCTCTCCCCCAGCTTCAGAACCGCTGGCGGGTTCAATCACAATGGCTGTGGTCGTATCTGACCGGTCAGCGCAGTTCGCGGCTGATCTCCGAGGCGCCGCGCTCTACAATTTCTGAAGCGCCGCGACCCGCAGATGCGGCGGTCACGACCAAACAAACCACGGCGCCGTAATCCATCTGCTGCGCGAAGCGACGATCTCTCGAAGCGGCCGCGCCGGTGTCGGACGTGACGTCGCTTGGCTCCGGCGACCTTCCTTGCCGTGCCGCTTGCGAGGCTCTGCGTGGAGCAGCGCTACGATGTGTTCGTCGAAATTGAGCGAATTGCCGGGCGCAGTTCCCTGCCATTTGGCAGTTACGGCCAAACCGTGCTCGCCGGGCGCTACAAAATCACCGGTCATTCCTGATTTCTGATCCCGCTCCGGGCCGCAATTCACGCCGCTCCATGCACGAACCCCGGATCCGTAAGATCGGGCACAGGCGTCCTACCCGCGGCAGAGTTCTCCAAGAAGAAAGCGCCCGCCGAAGCCATAGTCCTGCTCACACACTTCATTCCGAGAGATCGGACAATCGAGCAGGAGAACGAGGATGGCAGTGGCGACCGCAAGCAAGGAGGACAAGCAGGCGAAGCCTTTGCCAGCGCCGAACAGCGACTTCTATCAACTTGTCGATGTCCTGACCCCCGACGAATTGGCCGTGGTCAAGAAGGTACGGGCCTACATGGAGAGCAAGGTCCAGCCGATCATCAACAAATACTGGTCCGAAGACGCGTTTCCCTTCGAGCTGCTGCCTTCGTTCAAGGAGCTGGGACTCGGCGGCCTTGGGTACGAGGGCTACGGCTGCGCCGGCGGAAGCCAGAAGCTCTTCGGCTTCGTCGCAATGGAGTTGGCTCGCGTCGACGCTTCGTTCTGCACCTTCTTCGGCGTGCATAGTGGTCTCGCCATGGGCTCGATCTATCTCGACGGCTCCGAGGAGCAGAAGCAGAAGTGGCTGCCGCCGATGGCGCGCTGGGAAAAGATCGGCTGCTTCGGCCTGACCGAGCCACTAGTCGGTTCGGGCACGAGCGGAGGGCTGACCACGACCGCCAAGCGCGAGGGCGACACGTGGGTGCTCAACGGCCAGAAGCGCTGGATCGGCAACGCGACGTGGTGCGACGTGTCGATCATCTGGGCGCGTGACCTTGCCGACAATCAGGTGAAGGGCTTCATAGTCGAGAACAAGACGACGCCCGGATTCAGCGTCGAAAAAATCGAGCACAAGATTGCGCTCAAGGTAGTCCAGAACGGCCAGATCACACTGAAGGATGTCCGCATACCGGAAGCCAACCGCCTGCAGGGCGGCAATTCGTTTCGCGATACCGCCCGCGTGTTGCGGATGACGCGCTACATGGTCGGCTGGGCGTCGACCGGCATCCAGATGGGCGCGTTCGAAGCAACGCTGAAATACACGCAGGAACGTCTGCAGTTCGGCAAGCCGATCGCTTCGTTTCAGATGGTGCAGGACATCCTCGCCAAGATGCTCGCCAACGTGACCGCGTGCCAGTGCCTGATGGTCCGCCTGGCGCAGATGGATGACGAAGGCAAGCTCGCCGACCACCACGCCTCGCTGGCCAAGGCGTTCTGCACGGCAAAGTCACGCGAGACGGTTTCGTGGGGCCGCGAGTTGCTCGGCGGCAACGGCATCGTTGCCGACTACAATGTCGCGCGCTTCTTCAACGACGCCGAAGCGCTCTACTCATACGAAGGCACCTATCAGATGCAAAACCTGATCGTCGGCAAAGCCATTACCGGCCTCGGCGCATTCGTGTGAGCAGCGGCGAGCCAGGGTCGCTCCCCCCGCCCTGGCTCGCCCCCCCTTTCCTGAACAGGAGTATCATCATGGCCGTGGAAACGGCGGGCCTGGCGCTCGCAAACGTCCTCTATGCGAAGAAGGGCAATATTGCCTACGTCACCGTCAATCGCCCAAAGGTCCTCAACGCGCTGAACACGCCGACATGGTCGGATTTGAGAAAGGCCTTCGAGGACGCTCGCGACGATGCCGCGATACGCGGCGTCATTCTGACGGGCGCCGGCGACAAGGCTTTCGTCGCCGGCGCCGACATCAGCGAGCTCGCGCGGGTCTCTGCGTTCGAGGCTGAACAGTCCAGTCGCTTCGGGCAAGGGGTGCTGGACCTCGTTGAGAATCTCGGCAAGCCGGTCGTTGCGGCCGTGAACGGATTTGCGCTCGGCGGTGGCTGCGAGACGGCGATGGCCTGCACCATCAGGATCGCGGTGGAAGCAGCGCGGTTCGGCCAGCCGGAAGTCACACTGGGCCTGGTGCCCGGTGGCGGCGGAACGCAGCGACTGCCGCGGCTTGTCGGCAAGGGCCGCGCCCTTCAGTTCATCCTCTCGGGTGAGATGATCACAGCACAGGAGGCGTATCGCATCGGTCTGGTCAACGAGATTGTTCCGGCCCCTGAGCTGATCACACGCGCCGAGGCGATCCTGCAGAAGATCGCCGCCAACGCTCCGATTGCCATCAGGTTCGCGCTCGAGGCGGCAAACAAGGGGATGGAGACGAGCCAGGGCGAAGGCCTGCTGCTCGAGGCCTCCTACTTCGGGCTGTGCGCCGCAACCGAAGACAAGAAGGAGGGCACGACCG
Organism: Mesorhizobium kowhaii; assembly: GCF_003253745.1. Classification (GTDB taxonomy): domain Bacteria; phylum Pseudomonadota; class Alphaproteobacteria; order Rhizobiales; family Rhizobiaceae; genus Mesorhizobium; species Mesorhizobium kowhaii. The sequence goes on along the minus strand of NZ_MZXV01000062.1, from coordinate 40,810 downwards.
CCTTCCTCGAGAAGCGCGCGCCACAGTTCCGTGGACGCTGAACGAACCCGACGCATACGAATTCAGAAAGGACAGCCCATATGGCAACCGACAACATTTTCGCCGGACTGAAGGTGGTCGACCTGGCCAGCTTTATCGCGGGGCCGGCCGCTGCGGTCATCCTGTCCGATTTCGGCGCCGACGTGATCAAGGTCGAGCCACCAACCGGCGACACGTGGCGCATTGGCTATAAGGTTCCGCCGCAACCGCGGTCAAAAGACAACTATCCCTGGCATCTCAACAATCGCAACAAGCGTGGACTGTCGCTCGACCTGAAGTCGCCGCAAGCGCAGGAAGTCCTGCGGCGGCTGGTCGTGTGGGCGGATGTTCTGATCGTCAACACGCCGCACCCAGCCCGCGAAAAACTGAAGCTCGGCTATGACGATGTCGCGCCGTGGAATCCGCGCCTGATCTATGCCGACGTCACCGGCTATGGCGACAGCGGACCCGACGCCCAACTCCCGGGCTTCGACCTCACGGCGTACTGGGCGCGAAGCGGCCTGCTGTCGCTGACGCGCGATGCCGGTGCCCCACCAACATTCCCGGTTACCGGCAGCGGCGATCATGCCACGGCGGTCAGCCTCTATTCGGCAATCGTCACCGCGCTCTACCGGCGTGAACGCACCGGAAAGGGCTCGTACGTTACCACCTCGCTGCTCTCTGCAGGCGTCTGGGCTTCCGGAGTCATGGCACAGGCAGCACTCGCCGAAGCCACGTTCTTCCCGTTGCACGATCGCGCCAACCCGCCGAACGCGACGTTGAACGTCTATCGGGCAGCTGACGACACATGGTTCCTGATCGTGCTGACGCCGGACAAATGGCCGGCTCTGTCCAATGCGATCGGCCGTCCGGATCTCTTGGCGGATGCCCGCTTCGCGGACCCTGCGAAACAGGCAGCGAATTCGGGGCAGCTCACCGCGATCCTGGATCAGACGTTCGCCGCGCAGCCGATGGCGCACTGGATCGAAGTCTTCGAACACGCCCATCTCACCTTTGGCGTGGTGCAGGCGCCTGCCGACGTGATCAAGGATCCGCAGCTCAAGGCGAACGACATTGTCGTGCCGTTGGAGGGCGCCGGCGGCAACCTCAACCTCACGATCGGCAGCCCGCTGCAGGTGCATGGCGTCATCAAGGCTCCGGCCCGACGCGCGCCCGAGCTTGGTGAGCATAGCGAGGAGATCCTGAAGCAGCTTGGCTTCAACGCCGGCGAGATAGACAGCTTGCACGCCGGCGGCACCGTTCCGAAGGCGCCAGGGCGTGCCGCCTAGAGCAAAGCACCGCAGCTGCTCGAGCTTTGCCGAGCTTAAACAGATCCTGGACGGACGGGAGTTGAAGACGATGGATGAGATAGTGACGGAACGGTCCGAAGGCATACTTCGCATTGAACTCAACCGGCCGGAAAAGAAGAACGCGCTGACTTCGGCCATGTACGCGAAGCTCGCTGATATCTTCAATGAGGCGGGCAGGGACGACAGCGTCCGCGTCGTGCTTTGGCACGGCGCAGGGGATGCTTTCAGCGCCGGCAACGATATCCAGGACTTTCTGAAGAATCCTCCAGGCGCTGGAGAATCTCCCCAGGCTCGACTCATGAATGCGCTGGCTGATTTCGGCAAACCGATCGTTGCGGCCGTGCGCGGCGCCGCAGTCGGCAGCGGAACCACCGTGCTGTTGCACTGCGATTTCGTCTATGCGGGCGAAAGCACCAGGTTCCAGATGCCTTTCATCAACCTTGCCGTGGTGCCGGAATTTGGCTCGAGCTACGCCGTTCCGGCTGCGATCGGGCACATCCGTGCGGCTGAGCTCATTCTGCTGGGATCGGCGTTCGATGCCAGGCGCGCCGCGGAGTTGGGGTTGGTCACGCAGGTCGTGCTCGATGAGAACCTGCTGCCGGTGGCGACCGAAACGGCGCGCAAGCTGGCAGCGAAACCGGCTGGTGCGCTGCAAGCGTCCAAGCGACTTCTGAAGCGTTCCTTCCGCGAACAGGTCAAGGCGGCGATGCAGGCCGAGAACGAGGCGTTCAGCGTCCATGTCCGCTCCGAGGAGGCGAAGGAAGCGCTGACGGCCTTTGTGGAAAAGCGCCCTCCTGACTTCACCAAAACCAGGAAACCTCCAGCGGCCGCGTAGCGCCGTTGGCGACGATCGAATTTGCAGGATGCCGCACTTCGGTATCGAGGCCCCCAGGCCGTAAAAGGAGAGACCCATGAACGACGCTTCCGCGACGAAGTCGAAATCAACATCGGGCAGCAAGGACACGGTTGGCCGGTTGTTCGTTCTCGAGGCGAGTGGTGGGCGCATTCACGCGATGAACTCGGACGGCTCCAGCCCGGAGGTCATCGTCACCGGCTGTCGAGTTCCTGATGGCATCGTCGTCGATGTCGCGGCCGGCCATTTCTACTGGACCAATATGGGCGTGCCCAACCTCAACGACGGCACCATCGAACGCGCCGACCTCGATGGCAGCAATCGCAAGGTCATCATTCCGCAGGGCATCACCCACACACCCAAGCAGATCCACCTGGAGAAGCGGAGCGGCAAGCTCTACTGGTGCGACCGCGAGGGCATGCGGGTCATGCGTGCAAACCTCGATGGCACCAATGTCGAGACGCTGGTCCAGACGGGTGAGGGCGAAGACGACAGCCGAGATCTCACCAAATGGTGCGTCGGTATTACGATCGATCCGGTGCGTGGGCACATCTATTGGACGCAGAAGGGTCCAGACAATGCCGGCCTCGGCTGCATCTTCCGGGCAGGCATAGAGATGCCCAAGGGCGAGGATGCCGCCAGTCGCACGGACATCGAAACATGGTTCGATGAGTTGCCCGAGCCGATCGATCTCGAGCTCGATCTCGAAAGCCGCTTTCTCTACTGGACGGATCGCGGCAATCCGCCGGCTGGCAATACCGTCAATCGTGCCTCGATCGATGCGCCCGCCAGAAATGGCTACGCACCGGAGCTCCTCGTCGGCGATCTGATGGAAGGCATCGGTATCGCGCTCGATGTTCCCGGCAATCGGATGTTCTTCACCGACCTCGGCGGCTCCGTTTATGTCGCACAGCTCGATGGTTCCAAGAACCGGGCGTTTCTCTTCGCCCAAGGTAACCTCACCGGCATTGCCTACGCCGAAATCCCCTCGAAGGAGAAATGAACCATGGCTGGCAGCAAACAGATCTCTCAGGTCGCCATTATCGGTACTGGTGTCATCGGCGCGAGCTGGGCGGCACAATTCCTGGCAAAGGGCCTCGATGTCGTGGCGACCGACATCGCCCCCAATGCGGAAGCGTCGTTGCGGCGCTTCGTCGAAGCGGCCTGGCCGGCGCTCGACAGGCTGGGGCTCGCCCCAGGGGCATCGCCAATGCGGCTGACCTTCAGCGCCGACATGGCGGAGGCCGTCAAGGGCGCCGACCTCGTCCAGGAGAACGGACCGGAGCGGATCGACTTCAAGAAGAAGCTGTACGGCCAGCTCGACGAACTGCTGCCGTCCGATGTGATCATCGCCTCGAGCTCGTCCGGCCTGACGATGAGCGAGATCCAGTCGGGGTGCCCGAACCACCCCGAACGCTGCGTGATCGCGCATCCGTTCAATCCGCCGCATCTGGTGCCATTGGTCGAGATCGTCGGCGGCGCCAAGACATCCGAGGAGACGATCCGGCGCGCATCGGAATTCTACACGGGTCTGGGCAAGAAAACGGTCCGCCTGCACAAGGAAGTGCCCGGGCATGTCGCCAATCGCCTGCAGGCAGCGCTTGCCCGCGAGGTGTATTGGCTGGTTGGCGAGGGCGTCGTCAGCGTCGCCGACGCCGACACCGCGGTCTCCTGGGGTCCAGGATTGCGGTGGGGCATCATGGGCCAGGTTCTGCTCAATCACCTCGGCGGCGGCCAGGGCGGCATGGAGCATTTCCTGCAGCAGTTCACCGGTCCGATGTCGGCCTGGTGGAAGGTGCTTGGTTCGCCGGAACTGACGCCGGAGCTGCAGAAGAAGCTGGTCGATGGAGTTCACGCCGAGGTCGGCTCGCGGTCGATCGACGATCTGGCCGCGGAGCGGGACGAGGTCCTGCTTGGACTTCTGGAATTGCGGAACAAGGCGGATGCGGAAGCGGCGCGGTCGAGCAAGGCCAACCGCGTCGCCTAGAACCGAGGCGGGCCAAGTGAGGCCCGCCATCATCAAGCCATTTGGCCGGCGTCCTCGCCATCGCGCGCCGACGCGTGACACACATCGAGGACGCCGCCATGGCAGGAACGCCCATACAAGTCGCCGGGTCCGCCTATCACTATCCGCTGCTCATCAAGCAACTGTGGCATACACCGCTCCTGCAGGCGCCCGATCAGGAGATCGTCTATCGCGACAGGGCGCGGTTCACCTACCGACAGCTGCGCGAGCGCATCGGGCGGCTGGCCTACAGCCTCGACAGGCTTGGTGTGCGCGCCGGCGACACCGTCGGCGTGCTCGACTGGGACAGCAACCGGTTCCTGGAGGCCTACTTTGCCGTCCCCATGATGGGCGCTGTCTTGCAGACGGTGAACGTGCGTCTGTCGCCGGAACAGATCGCTTATACGATCGATCACGCGGGCTCTTCGGTGCTTCTCGTCAATGACGATTTCGTCCCGGTTCTGGAAGGCATCAAGCCGCAGCTGCCCAAAGTGAAGACGTTGGTCCTGATGTCGGACAGAACGGCGCCTGAAACAGGCAACCTTTCCTTCGCCGGCGAATATGAGGAGCTGCTGCGCGGCGCTTCGCCCGACTACGATTTCCCGGACTTCGACGAGAACAGGATTGCCACCACCTTTTATACGACCGGCACAACGGGTTCGCCGAAAGGTGTCTACTTCAGCCATCGCCAGCTGGTTCTCCATTCGCTCGCTGAAATGGCCTTCCTCGGCAGCGCTGCGAAACAAGGCCGGTTTTGCCGCGACGACGTCTATATGCCGATCACTCCGATGTTTCATGTCCACGCCTGGGGGTTTCCGTGGACGGCGACGCTGTCCGGCGTCAAGCAAGTGTATCCGGGACGTTACGATGCCGCCGTGCTCCTCAGGCTGATCAAGACCGAAGGCGTAACCTTTACCCACGGTGTGCCGACGATCCTGCAGATGCTGCTTGGCGCGGCCACGGCGGCAAACACCGATCTCGCCGGCTTGAAGATGGTGATCGGTGGATCCGAACTGCCGAAGGGGCTTGCCAGGCAGGCGCTGGCGCTCGGCGTCGATGTCTATGCCGGCTACGGCATGTCGGAGAGTGCACCACTGCTTTGTCTGGCGCAGGTGAAATCCGCGGATCTGGCAGGCGGCTCCGATGAGGAGATCGATATCCGCACCAAGGCCGGCATGGCCGCGCCGCTGGCCGACATCCGTTTGCTCGACAGGGACCGCAGCGAGCTGCCGCATGATGGGAAAACGCCTGGCGAAATCGTCGTGCGCGCGCCGTGGCTCACGCATGGCTATGTCGACAATGCCGAAGCGTCAGAGCAATTGTGGGCCGGCGGCTATATGCACACCGGCGACATCGGCGTCATCGAGCCCGGCGGATACGTCCGCATCGTCGACCGGATCAAGGACGTCATAAAGACCGGTGGCGAATGGGTGTCATCGCTGCAGCTCGAAGATCTCATCTCGCAATGCGAGGGTGTGTCGGAAGCCGCCGTCATCGGCGTCAAGGACAACAAATGGGGCGAGCGGCCGCTGGCGCTCATCATCCGGGACGCACACACCGGCGGCGATGTGAGCGACACGCAAATAAAGGCGCATTTGAAAACCTTCGCCGATGCCGGCGTGATCTCGAAATTTGGAATTCCGGACAAGATCCTGTTTGTCGATGCGCTGCCCAAGACAAGCGTCGGCAAGTTCGACAAGAAAAAGCTTAGAGAGCAATACGGCGAACACTGACGCATAGTCGCACCCACGGATGCCGAAGCGCAGAACGCGCTGCACGCTATCGCAACCCGGGACAGGCGAGGACTGTTTGGGCCGCCTTGCGCGTGGCGATGGAGTGCGCAGAAACAACCAAATAGCAGCAGGTAGATGCAAGCGACGGGTATCCCTCCCGGCTAAGCTTCTCGCTAATATACCGACAGCGAACAGGCCGTTTTCGGGCCCACTTCCGCCATGAGAAGCGAGCAGCAGATGAACCGGTTCGCTGCATTTCGGACAAGCCCTCATCATCGCATACATGGGATTGGCGGGGTGAACTCGCCTGCTCAAGTGCATTCGCACGATTTTGCCCACACCAGCCTTGCAGAGCGTTGGTCTCGAAGGATGAGGTGAGACCCCCGGAATTTTCGCCAATCGCCCGAATGAGGCGAGGGGATATGGTCCGTTTCCGACGTAACGGGTAAGATGACCGTGCCACCTTTGCCGGATCGTTAGCGGTCCTCTGCGACATGGCCGTCTCCGGCAACAGGCAGGTCCGAATCTGGAGTCCGGCCATGGAGCGACCCGTGTCAAAGGACGGTGACGGAGCCGAAGCGGCTCCGTTCCGCAGCGAGCAAGAGCTTCGCCTGTTGGTGGAAACGCTTCCGACGCTGGTGTGGCAAGCCGAGCCCGAGGGCAATATCGAGTACGTCAACAAGCGTGTGCTCGACTATTTTGGCGCGCCGCTGGACGAAATCACCGGCTGGGGATGGGTGGATAGAGTTCATCCCGATGACGTCGCTTTCAAGGTGAAGAACTGGCTCGCAAATCTCGAGACCAAGAGTCCTTCCGATGTGGTCTGCAGATTTCGCGGAGCGGATGGCCAGCATCGCTGGTTCAATGTTCGTGGAGCACCACTGAAGGGCAGCGATGGCCGCGTTCTCCGCTGGTACGGCGTCCTGATCGACGTTGACGATCAAAAGAACGCGGAGGAGGCCGTTCGGGAGAGCGAATACAAGCTCCGTCAGATCTTTGAGACAGTGCCAGGACTCATCTGGTTGGCCGAACCCAACGGCAACATGTCCTATGTCAACCAGCGCATCTTGGACTATATCAGCGCGCCATTTGAAGAAACTATTGGTAGTGGTTGGGAAACATTCATACACCCCGACGACCGTCCGGAAACGGCAAAAGTTTTCCAGCAGGCAATCCAGAACGTAACTTCCTACGAGATTGTGCACCGTCTGCGTCGGTCGGATGGCGCATATCGCTGGCACCATACCCGTGCCGAACCTATGCGAGATCAACAGGGAAACGTCATCCAGTGGTACGGCCTTTCTGTCGACATCGACGAAGCCAAACGAGCCGAAGACCGTCTGCGCCGCAGCGAGGCCATTCTGGCCGCGGCACAGAGGCTCAGTCACAGCGGTGCTTCGGCCTACAACGGCTCGGCATCTCTCTATTGGTCGGAGGGAGCGTACCGCATCTGGGGGTTTGACCCGGCGCAAGGCATTCCGGATCGCGAAGCCGTGTTTCAACGGGTTCATCCCGACGACCGGGACAGGATGCGTGCGGACATCGACCGCGTGCTCGTCGACCCAACAGGCTCCTCGAACGCGTTCAGAATTGTTCTGCCCGATGGAACGGTCAGGCATCTCGAATCCATCCGCGAGCCCGTGTTTTCCGCGAGCGGGGAGTTTCTCGAAATCGTCTCTGCGCAGCTCGACGTGACGGAGCGCAAGCAGGCCGAGCAAGCGCTGCGGGAAAGCGAACAAAAGCTCCGTCAAATCATTGAAACCGTGCCGAGCTTGCTCTGGTCACTGGGGCCCGAAGGCGAACAAACTCGACTCAATCAGCGCGCATTGGACTATATCGGTGTGCGATTTGAGGATCTCGTGCGTCTTGGTTGGCAGAAATTCCTCCATCCCGATGACCTTGCAGAAACTGCAAAGGCTTTCTCTCACGCAATCCAGACCGGAACTTCCTACGAAGCTGTGCATCGTATACGTCGGGCCGACGGCGAATATCGTTGGCATCATGCTCGTGGTGAGCCTCTGCGCGACGAACAAGGATGCATTGTCCAGTGGTACGGCCTGTCGGTCGACATCGATGAAGCCAAGAAGGCCGAAGAGCGCCTCCGCCGCAGCGAAGCCCATCTGGCTGAAGCACAGAGACTCAGTCGCATCGGTGCGACGGCAGCCAACAAGTCGAAGGTCCTCTTTTTCTCGGAGGAGGCTTACCGCATCTGGGGTTTTGATCCGTCGCTGGGTATTCCGAACTTTGAAACGATGGCCGGACGGCTTCATCCAGACGACCGGGACCGGGTGCTTGCAGGGGTTCAACTCGCGTTCACCGAGAAAAGGGCCTACTCGCACAGCTACAGAATCGTCCTGCCCGATGGCACTGTCAAACACCTCGATTCGATCGGTGAACCTGTGTTGTCCGCCAGCGGAGAGCTTTTCGAGGTTGTCGCCACACAGATGGATGTCACGGAGCGCAAGCGGGCCGAAGAGGCCTTACGGGAAAGCGAGCATAGGCTTCGTCAGATCTTCGAAACGGTACCAGGTCTGCTTTGGTCAACGGATCCCGTCGGCGAACCGACTCAGGTCAATCAGCGCATGCTGGACTATACCGGCATGCGATTCGAGGATTTCATGAATGGCGGCTGGGAGGCCTTCCTGTATCCCGACGACTTTCCTGAAACTACAAGGGCCTTCCAAAATTCAGTTCAGACCGGAACCTCGTACCAGGCAACGCATCGCCTTCGTCGAGCGGACGGCGAGTTTCGCTGGCACCATACGCGTGGCGAGCCTCTACGCGACCGGCAGGGACACATAGTCCAGTGGTATGGCCTGTCTGTCGACATTGATGAAGGCAAGAAAGCTGAAGAGCAGCTACGCCGCAGCGAGGCCTATCTGGCTGAAGCGCAGAGGCTGAGTCACAGTGGTGTGTCGGCCTACAACGAGACGAAGATTCTCTACGGATCGGACGAGACTTACCGCATCTGGGGATTCGATCCGACCGAGGGGGTTCCGAGCCGCGAAGCCGTATTCAAACGAGTCCACCCGCTCGACGTCGACCGGCTGAACGCCGTGGTTCAACGCGCGGTGGGCGAGAAAAGAGGCTATGAGATCGGGTACAGAATTATACTGCCCGACGGGACGGTCAAGCATCTCGAAACAATTGGCCATCCTATGTTCTCCCCCAGCGGGGAACTTCTCGAGATTGTCACGACGCAGCTCGACGTGACGGAGCGCAAGCGCGCCGAGGAAGGATTGCGGCAGAGCGAGGCGAAGTTCCGTGACTTCGCCGAGACCGCCTCCGATTGGTTTTGGGAGATCGATGCAGACTACAAGTTCACGATGCTGACCGAGAACGCGTTTGGCTCGGACGCGGCGCGTCGAATCGGAACGTCGAGCTTGGACTACGTGCTCGACCTAGAAACGGAACCGGAGAAGTGGCGGGCAGCTTTGGCAGCCATTGATGCCCGCGAGCCGTTTCGTGACTTCGTATTTTGCGCTGTGGGCGGCGATGGCGCTCCGATGCACGTGAGGGCCAGCGGCAAACCGTTGTTTGACTCCAATGGAGAATTCCTTGGCTATCGAGGCACCAGTACAGACGTGACAGCCATGGTGCGCGCGCAGGAAGCGCTGCTTGAGAGCGAACGACGTGCACGTTCAGCAATTGACGGGATAGCCGGTCTCATCACGGTCAACGACCCCAGCGGTAACCTTGAGACCGTCAATCGCCAGGTCCTAGAGTATTTTGGCCGCTCGCTGGAATGGCTGAAGAACTGGGGGACAAACGATGTGGTACATCCTGAAGACCTTCCCCGTATTTTTGAAATTTATAAGAGAGCGACGGTCTCCGGAATCCCTTTCAGCTACGAAGTACGTCTGCGGCGCTTCGATGGCGAATATCGGTGGTTTGACAACCGTGGCGTCCCAATTCGCGATGACTCCGGGCGAATCGTGCGTTGGTACGTTCTGCTGACTGACATCGAGGATCGCATACGAGCGCTGACGCGACTGGATCAGATGCAATCGGATTTCGCCCACATGAACCGCGTGAGCGTTATGGGAGAACTGGCTGCCTCGCTGTCTCACGAAATCACACAACCGATTGCTGCGGCGCGCAACAACGCCCGTGCGGCCATACACTTCTTGGACAGAAATCCGCCGGATCTGGACGAAATCCGCGAAGCGCTCGCCTCCATCGTCGACGATGCCGACCGGGCCGGAGGTATCATCGACCGTATCCGTGATCACATTAAGAAAGCACCGCCTCGAAAGTCCCGTTTCGGCCTGAACGAGGCGATCGACGAAGTGATCGGATTGGCACGAAGCGCTATCACCACGAATGGAGTCACAGCCCGAACCCGCCTCGCGGAGGCACTGGTTCCCGTCGAGGGTGATCGTGTTCAACTGCAACAGGTCGTTCTGAACCTGATCCTGAACGCTGTCGAAGCCATGAGCACGGTCGAGGCGGGGCCGCGCGAGTTGTTGATCAGCGCCGAGCAAACCCAGACCGGTGACGTTCGCGTGTCCGTGTGCGATTCAGGGCCGGGCATCGATCCGGACCATCTTGAGCGGGTTTTCCAAGCGTTCTACACTACGAAGTCGAACGGCGTAGGGATGGGACTGTCGATCTCCCGTTCGATCATCGATGCCCATGGCGGCCAGCTATGGGCAGAAACGATCGCATCAGGTGGGGCCGCATTTCGGTTCTCCTTGCCCGGCGCCGGCAGGAACCTCACGAATTCTCGCCGCTCGGCTGACCGAACTGGAGAGCCTCACGGAGATACCGTATCAGATGCCGCTCATCAAACGGCTTACGGAGGTAACAAACGACCCCATCGTTGATCGCACGAGCCTTGTCAAGGTCGTCGGGGTAGGCCGTAACGAGGATCGTAGGAATCGCATGACCCGCTTCTATCAGATGCTCATGGAGTTCCAGCCCGGTCATCACCGGCATATTGATGTCGGCGATCAGGCAGGCGGTTTCGCCGAGACGAGGCGACGCGAGGAAATTGGCCGCCGAAGAGAAGGCCGCTACGTCATAGCCAAGCGATCTCATGAGCCTCGTCATGGATTCGCGAAAGAATTGATCGTCATCGACGACTGAGACCAACGACGCCACCGGCATAGGTCTGCTCCGGATTGCGCACGACCTGCAATGCGGGCGCCCCGACAACGCCCCGCATCCCATGCGATTGGGGTCAGCCTGCGCCAAAGAACGATGCTGGAGCAATACTGGTCTTTGTAAACTTTGGTTTATGCCAGAAAGCGAATTCCGCAGCAGTACTGCTGGATGCCCACCGGGCAGATGACAGAGGCCATAAACTTTCGTTTACGCCCGCGCGCATCGCTGACGGAGAATGAGACTGTTCACGCCCACTGGCCGGGACTAAACTTGTAACAAAGGAGCACGCGAACCTTGCAGACCGAGACAAAGGCTCACTTGTCCGCCCTTTGATCGCGAGCAGCACCAATGTCCGACGCGAACGCTACCATCCTTGTCATCGACGACGACGCAGCCCTGCGAGCCTCGATCGGGCGTCTGTTGCGATCGCTCGACCTAGAGGCTCGGTTGTTTGCGTCGATTTCCGAGTTTCTTGAGTCGGACCCACCGAATGGTCCCACCTGCCTGGTGCTCGACGTCAGAATGCCCGGACGAAGCGGCCTTGATCTTCAACGCCAGCTCGCCGCGGTGAACAGGGAGATCCCGATCATCTTCATCACCGGACATGGCGACATCGCCATGTCCGTGCAGGCGATGAAGGGCGGCGCCATTGAGTTCCTGACCAAGCCGTTCCGCGATCAGGAACTCCTCGACGCCATCCAGCTCGGCCTCGCGCGTGATCGAGCCCGGCGGGAGAATGAAGAGGGTCTGGTCGTCCTCAGGGAGCGCTTCGCATCGCTGAGTCCCAGGGAGCGCGAGATCATGATCGAGGTCGCGCGCGGTCGGCTCAGCAAACAGATTGCCGGCGATATCGGCATCGCCGAAGCCACTGTGAAGGTGCACCGCAGCCGTTTGATGCGAAAGATGAAGGCCAATTCGCTTCTCGCGCTCAGCCGAATGGCGGAAAAACTGCAACTCGTGCCTGATGAGGAACCGCAGTACTCCTGAGGCGCAGCCGCGTCGACCGGGGTTGTTCCAACGACATTCGGTCTGCGGTTATTCCCGGTGTAAGCCAAAGTTCAGTCCAGTGAAACCATGACCCTATTCCGCGCCACCCGCGTGCAATAGATCGCGCCACTCCAAACCATCAAACTGCCTGTCACCACGGCCGAGTTCGTGTTCGGCTCTCTTGAGAGCCTGCATGAAGCTCGCCCCGGCTGGTACGCAGTGTTTGTCGAGGGTTCGGATATGGAACGGCCATACAGCGATGCCGCGGATGTTTCATCTCCAATGGATCTCGAGTTTGGCTCGTTGGCAAACAGCCTCGTGTTGTTGCTTGAAGCAGCCCAAAGCGAGATCGAGCATGACCAGGACGCGGCAAGGACATCGCTGGCAGCCGCGTCATCCATTCTCCAGCTGGAAATCGAGCGTCGTTCAGGCGTCAACAATTCCAGAACGGGTGGATTGGCAGGTTGGCAGATCGCCCGGGTTCGTTCCTTCATCGACCGGAACCTGCATCGAACGATCCACGCGAGTGATCTCAGCGAGGTTGCGCGGCGGAGTACAGCCCACTTCTCACGCTCGTTCAAACAGGCATTCGGAGAACCGCCGCACGCCTACATTGTGAGGCGACGGTTGGAGGAGGCCTCTCACCTGATGCTGACCAGCCCAGCTTCGCTCAGCGAAATCGCCCTGACCGTCGGGTTTTCCGACCAGGCACATTTGTCCAAGCTTTTCAGGCATGCCTTTGGCCAAAGCCCGGCTAACTGGCGTCGCGAGCGCGAAACCTTGTGGCGCCGCTGAGGCGGGCAATCAATGAGGAGATTCCTCGGCTGCGCCGCCATGCGCGCTCGCTGCTGCGCGACCGCGACGCGGCTGACGACCTCGTGCAGGACTGCTTGGAAATGGCGCTGTCTCGTTTCGAGAGCTGGAGATCGGGCGAGCCGCCGCGACTCCTGTTGTTGACGATTATGCACCAACTCTTCGTCGATCAGCTGCGTCGCACCAGGCGCCATGTCCATGCCGAGGCGCTGATGCCCGAGACGATTGACGCGGGCGCCGCTCCGGCGCGGCAGCCCGATAAGGTCGCTGCGGCCGAGGTGCTGTCGGCCCTGCAGCAGATTGCCCCAGAGCGACGCGCCGCGCTGACGCTGGTCGCTGTTGAGGGCCTTTCTTATGCCGACGCAGCGAATGTGCTTGGCATTGCGCTCGGCACGCTTGCGTCGCGGATTGCAGGGGGAAGAGAGGAACTGCGATCGATTCTGGGCGACGACCATCCGCTGCATAGAAACTCGTGAAGCGGGGCGGTGTCTGGCTTTTCGCCGAACGCAGTTCAATGGTCGACGGGACGGATCACGGATCGCAGCACCGTGGCGCATTTTTTTGTGACGCGTGTCTTTGCCAAACCACAGCAGCAATCTGATCCAAGTCCTCGCAGTCCCAACCAAGATCAGCCATGGGCGAACCCCGCATATTGAGACCCTAGAGGGGTCTCATCAGGTGTTGGACGGCATGAGCAGGCAAGTAGCAGATATCATCGTTGAAACGCTGCAGAGCGCAGGCGTGGAACATTGTTATGGCGTCGTGGGGGACACTCTCAATCTGATCGCGCGTTCGCTCGAGCGAAGCAAGATCGAGTGGGTATCGGTGAGGCACGAAGAGGCCGGCGCCTTCGCCGCTCAGGCCGAAGCGCAGCTGACGGGCCACTTAACGGCCGTCGCCGGAAGTTGCGGTCCTGGTAGCCTCCATTTCATCAACGGGATTTTTGAAGCAAACAGAAACCGCGCGCCGGTCATTCTCATTGCGAGCCAGATCATTCGCGATGAGTTGGGCTTCGATTTCATCCAGGAAGTCGATTTTAAACAAATCTACAAAAGCTGCAGCGTCTTCTGCGATATGATCTATACGCCGGAGCAGGCGCGGCGCAAAACCGTCATCGCTTGCCAGACCGCCTTGTCGAAGCGGGGTGTTGCCGTTCTCATCGTGCCGGCGGACGTTTCGGCGTCGACTGTACCCGACGACATACCGTACGCAGTTCATCTTTCACAGCCCGTTGTTCGACCGAGTGATGGTGATCTCGACGAAATCGCGGGGATACTCAACAGCAGCGGAAACCTTGCCATCTATGGCGGATCCGGCTGCCAGGGGGCGCATCAGGAAGTCCTGGCCGTCGCCGAGAGGCTGAAGGCCCCGATCGCTCATACCTCGCGCGGCAAAGACTTCCTCGAATTCGACAATCCCTACAACATCGGCATGACCGGGATGCTCGGCAATGAGGCCGGCTATCACGCCTTGCTCGACTGCGACACGCTGCTTCTTCTGGGGGCCGATTTTGCCTGGCGGCAGTTCTATCCCGACTCGGCGAAGATCGTTCAGGTCGATATCGACCCGACACATCTGGGGCGACGGCATCCGATCACAAAGGGTGTTGTTGGCGACGTGAGAGCAACCCTGGAGGCGTTGCTGCCGAAACTGGTCGAGCGCACCGACGCCTCCTTCCGTGACCAATATGTGCGGCGCTACGCGAAAGCCAGGCAATCGGAAAAGACCAAAGCTGTCGCGGGTCACGGCGGCTGTATTCCCGGAACCTATCTTACCGAAGCGATCAACCGGCATGCCGCAAAGGACGCGCTGTTTTCCGCGGACGACGGCACGCCGGCCGCCTGGCTTGTTCGATACATCGAAACCAATGGTCAGCGGCGCACGTTTGCCAGTCTGCTGCATGGAACCATGGCCGGCGGGATGCCGTCAGCCCTTGGGTTGCAGAAGTCTCAGCCAGGCCGCCAGGTCATCTGTCTGGCCGGCGATGGCGGACTTTCAATGCTTTTCGGTGACCTGATGACCGTGGTCCAGGAGCAACTACCCATCAAGATTGCAGTGTATGACAATGGCAAGCTCGGCTTCGTGGAGATCGAGCAGAAGGCCGAGGGCATGCTCGACACGTTCACTCGGCTGAAGAACCCGAACTTTGGCGGCGTCGCGCGCGCGCTGGGTCTCTGGGGCCAAACCGTCTCCAAGGCGGACGACCTCGAAGGCAGCGTTAAAGACTGGCTTGCGCAACCGGGGCCTGCGCTGCTGCACGTGCATGTCAGCCCGTTGCAACTGGTCATGCCACCCTTCATGGCCGCGGCCCCAACAGCTGGCATGGCGCTTTATTCAGCTCGCGCCGTCTTGCACGGCCGAGGAGGGGATGTCTGGGAAATGGTCAGGGAAAACTTCCTTTGACGTGGCTTCGCCATGCCGAGCAAATCCGGCTCTGTTGCTGTCGGCGATGATGTCGACAGCCCAGCGGCTTACGGAATTGGCGTTGGGCTTGGCGCCGGTTTTTTCCACTGGATCGTCATGGCACTGAACCGCGTGAGCGCGGCGAATAGCCTTTCCCGAGACAGGGTGCGTCTGTCTCGCCGACAAACGCACGTCTCCGACGACCAAAGCAGAAGTGCCATTGCAGCCCCTTCTTTGAGCACGATCGGCCCCGGTTCAGCAGCACCGTACAAGCATAACTCACTTGGACGATGCAAGTGTGACGAACGGAGACCGACAGCGATGACGATATTAACGGCCTCTATTCGAATGAACTCGGAGCAGCAGGAATGAGTGTCAAGACCATTGCTGACCAGTTTAGCCAGGCTCGCGACGAGGCCGGCATATTGCACATTCGTGCAATTGATTTCTGCATGCTCATGAAGCCGCGCGTTATGGTTCTTGCTGTCTTCACCGCGTTCGTTGGATTGACCATCGCCCCGGGTAACCTGCATCCGCTCAACGCGTTCGTCGCAGTTCTCGCGATTGCTGCGGGGGCCGGCGCCGCCGGCGCGCTCAATATGTGGTACGACGCAGACATTGACGCGGTGATGACGCGCACTGCGATGCGGCCAGTCCCCCGCGGCAAGGTCTCGCCGATCGAAGCTCTCGTATTCGGGATTGTTCTTGCGGTAGCGGCAATCGCGGTACTTGCCCTGGCGACCAACGTCACAGCGGCCGCGCTGCTCGCGCTCGCAATCCTGTTCTACGTCATTGTGTACACGGCGTGGCTGAAGCGGCTCACGCCCCAGAACATCGTCATCGGCGGTGCTGCCGGCGCCCTGCCTCCGGTCATCGGCTGGGCCGCGGCAACTGCTCAAATCGGGATCGAACCGCTGGTCCTGTTCTTCATCATCTTCCTCTGGACGCCGCCGCATTTCTGGGCTTTGGCCCTCAACCGCAGCGATGAATATGCGCGTGCCGGCGTTCCCATGCTGCCGGTCGTTGCAGGACGCGCCGCAACGACGCGGCAGATTCTGATCTATTGCGCGCTCTTGTCCGCGGCTTCCGTGCTGCCGTGGGCGCTCGGGTTTGCCGGCCCGATCTACGGCGCGACAGCCATCGCATGCGGCGCAAATCTTGTCGCACTCGCGATCCGGTTGTATAGCAGCGACAAGGCCGACCGCCGCGCTCCTGGCCGCCTGTTCGCGTTCTCCATTTTCTATTTGTTCGTGTTGTTTGCAGCGCTTCTGGTCGATCACGCCGATCAGCCGCAGCGCTCCACGCCTGTGTCCGGTTCCCGGACTGTCCATGCCGAAGGACTGCCCCGCGCAGCCCTAGCCGCAGGCACATACATCACTATCGGCACAGATGAGGTTTGATATGCGGCTCAGGTTGCTCGCTACCAGCTTGATCAGTGCGCTAACACTCGCGGGCTGTTCGGAAGGCGTTCTCAGTCCACAAGGACCTATTGCCTCTGCCGAGCGGCAGGTTCTGTTCAACTCGCTCGGCATCATGCTCGCGATCGTGATCCCGACCATCCTTGCCACGCTCGGGGTCGCCTTCTGGTTTCGGTCGTCGAATAGGCGCGCTCGCTATAGGCCCGATTTCGAGTATTCGGGCCGTCTCGAGCTGCTTGTCTGGTCGATCCCTGCCATGACCGTACTGCTGGTTGGCGGCGTTGCCTGGGTCGGGGCACATGACCTCGATCCGGGCAAGCCGATTGCCTCCACGATCGACCCTGTCAGGGTCCAGGTGGTCTCGCTCGACTGGAAATGGCTGTTCATCTATCCCGACCAGGGCATCGCAAGCGTCAATCGATTGACCATTCCGGCTGGCACTCCTGTCAGCTTCGAACTGACCTCCTCGGGCGTGATGAACAGCTTCTTCGTGCCGCAGCTCGGCAGCCAGATCTACACCATGGCGGGAATGATGACGCGCCTTCACCTGCAGGCCGATCATCCTGGAACCTACCGAGGACTGTCGGCCCAGTATAGCGGCGAGGGTTTCGCCGACATGCGGTTCGCCGTCGATGCAGTGCCAGAAGCAGCCTTCTCACAGTGGGTGAACGCAACGCGCGACGCTGGTCCGATGTTGGACGCGCAAGCCTATGACGATCTGGCCAAGCCAAGCGAAGCGATTGCGCCCTTCACCTATCGAGGCGTCGCTTCCGACCTATTCAACCAAATCGTGAGCTTAGCGGCGGAGCCGAACGATCCCGCGCGGCTCGCAGATCTGGCGACACAGAGGACAGACAAATGAACCTACTTGGCAAGCTCGACTGGAGCGCCATCCCCTTCGACCAGCCGATCATCATGGGAGCAGGGGCCTTCATGGTGCTCGCCATCGTTGGCATCCTGTCGTGGGTCACGCTGAAAGGCTATGTGCCGTATCTGTGGCGCGAATGGATCACATCCGTCGACCACAAGCGGATCGGCGTCATGTATTTCCTGCTGGCGCTGGTCATGCTGCTGCGTGGATTTTCCGATGCCATCATGATGCGGGCGCAACAGGCCGTCGCCGCCGGCGGCGCTCAAGGATACCTGCCGCCGGAGCATTTCGATCAGGTCTTCTCGGCGCACGGCACCATCATGATCTTCTTCGTGGCGATGCCGTTCGTCATCGGCTTGATGAACTTCGTCCTGCCGCTACAGCTTGGCGTGCGCGACGTCGCCTTCCCGACGCTGAACTCGGTCAGCTTCTGGCTGACGGCCTCGGGCGTGCTGCTGATCAACATCTCTCTGGTCGTTGGTGAGTTCGCCAAAACGGGATGGATCGCTTATCCGCCGCTCAGCGAGCTGCAATTCTCGCCAGGTGTGGGTGTCGATTACTATCTGTGGTCGCTGCAGATATCCGGCGTCGGCACGCTGCTGACGGGGATTAATTTCGTCACCACGATCCTGAAATTGCGGGCACCGGGAATGGGCTACATGCGCATGCCCGTCTTCTGCTGGACTTCACTTGCGGCGAATTTGCTCATCGTTGCTGCCTTCCCGGTCCTGACCGCCACCCTGGGGATGCTGCTGCTCGACCGCTATCTCGGCTTTCATTTCTTCACGGTCGACGGACAGGGCAACGCGATGATGTACGTCAACCTGTTCTGGGTCTGGGGTCATCCCGAGGTCTACATCCTGATCCTTCCGCCATTCGGCATCTTTTCGGAGGTTGTCTCGACCTTTTCGGGCAAGCCGCTGTTCGGCTACCGCTCAATGGTTGCCGCGACGATGGCGATTTGCGTCCTCTCGTTCTTGGTCTGGCTGCATCACTTCTTCACCATGGGCGCCAGCGCCGACGTCAACGGCTTCTTCGGCATCATGACCATGATCATAGCGGTGCCGACGGGCGTGAAGGTCTTCAACTGGCTGTTCACCATGTATGGCGGACGCGTGCGCTTCGAGGTGCCGATCCTGTGGTCGATCGGATTCATGGTGACTTTCGTCATCGGCGGTATGACCGGCGTTCTGATGGCGGTGCCTCCGGCCGATTTCCAGCTGCACAACAGCCTGTTCCTCGTCGCCCACTTCCACAACGTCATCATCGGCGGTGTCGTGTTCGGCGTTATGGCGGGCTACAATTACTGGTTCCCCAAGGCATTCGGCTTCAAGCTCGACGAGCGCTGGGGCAGGGCATCGTTTTGGTGCTGGTTGATCGGCTTCTACGTCGCCTTCATGCCGCTTTACGTGCTGGGCCTGATGGGCATGACCCGGCGCATGCAGCACTACGACAATCCCGCCTGGCAGCCATGGCTGGTCGTGGCAGCGATCGGCACCGTGATCATTTTGGGCGGCATCGTCAGCCAGATCGTGCAACTCGTCGTCTCGATCCGCCACCGCGACCGGCTTCGCGTGACCGGAGATCCGTGGAACGGCCGCACGCTGGAATGGTCGACCGCGTCGCCGCCGCCGGCCTGGAATTTTGCGGTACTCCCGCAAGTCGCTGAGCGGGACAACTATTGGGTCACGAAGCAACGCGCCAACGCTGAACAAGTGCCGCCGCTCCAATACGAGCCGATCGAAACGCCGAAGAACAGCCCAGTCGGGTTCGTCAACGCCTTCTTTGCCGTCGCCATCGGCTTCGCGCTGATCTGGCACATCTGGTGGATGGCCGGGCTGGGGCTATTCGGCACGTTCCTGACGATCCTCATCTTTGCGTTTCGCGATGAGGACGAGACCGAGGTGCCGGAAGCGCAGCTTGCCCAATTCGATCGGGCTCACCAGTCGGAGGTCGCGATATGAATGTTACCGCTGCCGTTGAGGCCGGTGAACCACTGCCGAGCGCGAGCGAAGCCGGTCCGGCCCCAAAGCGCGTTGTTGTTGCTTACGGCTTCTGGATCTTCCTGCTGAGCGATATCGTCATGTTCTCGGCGCTCTTTGCGAGCTATGCGGTCCTCCGGCATGCCACCGCGGGTGGCCCGAGCGGTGCTCAGCTGTTCAACCAGACCAGGGTCGCTATCGAAACCGCCTGTCTCCTAGCGTCGAGCTACACATGCGGGCTGATGGCATTGGCGGTCAACTCGCGAAGCCGCCTCGGCACCTATGTGGGGGCTTTGCTCACATTCGTCCTCGGAGCCGCGTTCCTCGCTCTCGAGATCCGCGAATTCGCCGACATGATTGCGCAAGGCGCGAGCCCTCAACGCAGCGCATTTCTATCGTCGTTCTTCGCTCTCGTTGGCTGTCACGGAGTGCACGTCGCCGCTGGATTGGTCTGGCTTGCGGCGATGATGGCGCAGGTCGCGGTGAAAGGGTTTCGGCCTGCCGTACTGCGTCGCCTGCAATGCTTTTCGCTCTTCTGGCACGCGCTCGACATCGTCTGGGTCGGGCTGTTCACGGTCGTCTATTTGATGGGAGTCACCCCATGACTGCAACGAGCTACAATCGCGCTCCCGGAGACCGGTCGATAGTAACCGACAAGGAAGAGCCAATCTCCGCTGGCGCCCTCGTCTACACGCTCGGGCTGGCACTGGCGGTGATCATGACAGCCCTGTCGTTCTGGGTGGCCAACACATCATTGCTCTGGGCAGCCGGTGTCCCCCTCGGCCTTGCCGTCCTCGCGATCGCCCAGATGGGCATTCACCTCGTGTTCTTCCTGCACATCACGACCGGCCCGGACAACACCAACAACGTGATGGCGCTCGCGTTTGGCGTGCTCATCGTCCTGTTGGTGATGGCCGGTTCCCTGGTGATCATGACCAACCTGAACGGCAGCATGATGCCTGCCGATTTGATGGATATGCAGATGCACTACTGATCATCTTTCGCGAAGCAACCTCGGCAAGTTCGCCGCCTGCGGCGCTGCACAGTGATCAGTGCCGCGGAGAGTGCCTGTTTGCGCCGCTGGTCCGACCTCGACGGTGTCGATCCGGACGGTTGTGAGCCAAACCATCAAGGACTAAATCGTTATATTAATCAAACACTTGGTATGTGCCGAGTCACCGGTTGTGATCTTCCACGCTTGGGCATGGCCGTATTTTCTCGGCACCCTGACGTCCCGATCAATCACCGCTTCCGAAGCTTTTAGACCTTGGATGGGCATTCACAGCCTCGATTATGAAGATCCACACGTCGGGATCGGCGAGGATGCCGCCATCATCATCTACCTGAAATATTGGTTCGCCGTTGGCGTCCACGAGCGAGGAATAATCGCCTTCTCTATCGAGGCGCCACGGACGAGGAGCTTTGTTCGTCATCGTCATCACCTATAATGCTTCGGCCTATTGTCGAGAATATTCCGTGGAAGAATCTCGTCAAAATGGTTGATAGGCGCGGACCTTCCGCTCACGATGCCGTGCATCATAGCTGGGATCAATCAGACCTAGAGTAGCTCCGCAGTCGGTTTGCGAAGTTTATCCACCATGTCCACGCCGAGCGCCTGCTCGGCATACTCCGTCAGCAACGAGATCGCTTCAGCCGCGGTCAAATCTTCGCTGTGGCCTCGCCTAAGCCAAAGTCCGTCGATCATAGCCGCAAAGCCCTGGGCGAAGCGATCAACACGATTTGGAGTCAGAACACTGTTTAGTGCGGAGGAAAGGTTCGACCGCAGTCTGCGGTAGAAGAGCCGCTGAAGCATGTTGTATCGGGCGTTCGACGCTGCAGCAGCATAAAAAGATACCCAGGCGTTGGCGGTATTTGCGTTATAGGACGCTTCAGGAAAATTGCCTTCTATTATGGCCATCAGACGCTGCCAGTTGGTCTTCGCCTGGCGCAACCGGACAACAACATCGTCCATAAGAACCCGGTTTGCATAGCGCACCATTTCGAAAAGCACCTCATCCTTGTTCTTGAAGTAGTAGGTCAGGATGCCTTGCGACATGCCGGCTTCCTGACAGATCCTTGTAGTTGTTAGGCCATTCAGCCCGCTCTTGAGGAACACGCGGTGCGCCGCCTCGATCAGTTCGACGCGGCGGATATCTTCGATTCGGGTTTTGGTCTTTGGTGCAGATTCCATACCTTATGTTTATTCCAACAAAAAATTGTACGCGCTAACAATTTCTTATATTGATAAGAAATTGCACCGCTGTAGCTTGGCCTCAGGCCTAGATCCGCAAGCGGCCGGTAGGAGAGAACATGAACCCCAGCATGATGAGCGCGGCCGTTCTGGTAGCACATCGGAAAGCGCTCCAATTGGCTTGTCTGCCGGTTCCCAAGCCAGGTCCGAGAGAGATCCTGGTCCGGCTGGAGGCCTGTGGCGTTTGCCATACGGATGTCCACATCTGGCAAGGCGATGTTCGACCAACTGATGAGCCGAGGCCATTTGTTCTGGGGCATGAAGGGGTTGGTAGGGTGGTGGAACTCGGCGGAGACGTCGATAATTGGAAGATCGGTGAATCCATCGGCGTGCCGTGGCTTCACGACACCTGCCAGACCTGCGACGAATGCATCGCCGGGGCCGAACCGTTTTGCCAGGCACAGCGCGCCCATGGTCTCAATGTTCCAGGCGCCTTCGCGGAATACGTTGTCGTCGATTCCCGCTTTGCAGTGCGTCTACCGGAAGGGGTAGACCCTCTGCAAACCGCCCCGGTCATGTGCGCCGGCGTCACCGCCTTTGGCGCCGTACGCCGCGCGAACGTCCGCATCGGCGAGACCGTGGCTGTCTTCGGCTGCGGCGGACTTGGGCTCTATGCGGTTCAGATCGCTGCACGGGCAGGAGCCCGGGTCATCGGCATCGACCGCGATCCCGAAAAGCTTCGCCGTGCCCGGGAGTTGGGCGCGGTTGCGACGTTCCTCGCCGATGAGATGCTCGAAGCAGCGTTCGACGCGGAGCATCGGGCCCACGCCTGTATCAATTTCGCGCCAACGGCCGTCACATGGAAAGCCATGGTCTCTGCCGTCAGGCCGCGCGGACGTATTGTGGCCGCCGCCATGGTCTCGCAGGCAGTTCCGCTAAATCAGGAGTGGCTAACGGCTACGGGTGTGACAATCACTGGAACAAGTGTGGGAACGCGTACTGAAATGCAGGAGACGGTTGCAATCCATGCCGTTCGCCCGCTGCGCAACGAGATTGTGCCCATCACGCTCAAGGAAGCGTCCACGGCGCTGGAGGCTCTGGCCAATGGGCGCGCGGCCGGCCGGTTTGTCATCGACTTTCGATAGGGCTGCGAACCGACAATCGAACAAGCCCGGCAACCTCGATCCGGATCTCACTCAGGCTGGGTGTCTGTAGAGTAGAATAGCCTTCACCACACCAACGAGAGAGCTGTGTGAGCCGGAGTCGTTGAGCTTGAGCGGCCCGGGCTCGTGCAGGATCATGTTGATGAGCGCGCCATATAACATCTGCAGCGAGAGCCGTATTTGCTCGTCGGCGCCGCCGCCAAGTTTTGGTGACAGCAAGGACACAATGATGTCGACGAGTTCCCGCCCGGTGCGGCGCGCCGGCTCCCAGATTTCAGGCTTCGCGGCTGAGTGGACCAAGGCAGCGCGTAGCACGCCCTCCGCGTCACCGCGGAACGTCTCGATGACAAAACGTACAATGGCTTCGATGGCGTCCTCGGCCTCAATCTGTTGCCAAGCCTCGGGTAGGAATTTTTGTCGGGCGTCCTCGACCTGTGCGCTGAAAAGATACTCCTGCAGCAGGATAAGGAACGCCTCTTTATCCTCGAAACGAGCATAGAAGGTTCCCACCGAGCAACCTGCCTCCTCGGCGATGTGCCCGATCGTCATCTCATCGAAGCTTTTGGTGCGGAGCAACCGCAGACCGGCCGCAACCAGCGCATTGCGCTTGGCGAGGCTTCGGGGCTGCTTGCTGGGATGAACGCCGGTAATGCCTTGCAAGTACGGCCTCTCACGGTTCACCCGGGCTGCGCGCATGATCGCTCTCCGATTTTGAACGCACGGCCAGCGATCGAGAAGTTGTCTGGAAAGGTCTCCATGACCGACCACATGGCATCGAATGTCGCTCGATCTCCCGTTATAGCCATGGGTAGCTTCGTCGGATGCACCTGCTCGTAAATCAGCTTTGTGAGGGTATCTCTGGTCAATGCCACCTTTACCTCTGCTGTTACGCCATTCACGAGGTTCAAAACCCCGTTGTTCAGATGTGTCGTGAACTCTTCTTCGGTATCGGTCACCTGCCAGGATAGCAATATGTCCATCGTGGCAGCTTTCGCTCCAATGACACGGATAGCCAGGTAATCGAACAAGGCCCGCAAGGGAATCCTCGTGGAAAGATCGGCCGAGTCACGGATTGCACCGGCCTGCTGGACATCCCCAGCCAGTTCTTTCGCAGCCGACAAATGGGCGTTGCGCCAGGTCGCATTTTCGCAGGTGTAGCCGAGCGTCCGATGGGCGACTGCGGCCAGGGAACGGGCCTCGGCACAGTGCGGATCCAACCAGAGCACGTGGTCGAGAATCTGGACGACCCATCGAAAATTGCCGGCATTCAAATCGTCCCGCGCGCGCTTGAGCACATTCGGGATGCCGCCCATGTAATCTATCATCTTTGCAGCCGCTTCTCGCGGCGGCAACGAATTCAACGTCGCGGGACTGCCGTCATACCAGCCCAGATAGTGCTGAACTATCGCGCGCACATTCTGGGATACAGTGCCGTAGTATCCACGCAGATGCCATTGGCGGGCGAGACTGGGAGGCAATTCCACCATGCTGGCGATCTCGTGAGCGCTATATCCCAGCTTCATCATCCGGGCAGCCTGGTCATGCATGAATTTCAAGGCATCGCGCTGTTGAGCAATGAAGCTGCGCACATTTTTCTGGCCCCACCGTGGCCAATGATGGCCGCCAATCACGACCTCCGCATTGACAAATTGCAGAGCGCGATCGACCGAGTCGCTCCAAAGGGACGCGTCACGGCTGAGCGATCCCCTGATCGTGTAGACGTTGTGAAGCGATGCATAGCAGTTGTCGGCTACATGCAGCACACAGCTCGCAGGCAGGTAGACATGCATGCCGGCTGGCGCTTCGCCTGGCGCATGCTGGAATAAAAAGTCCACGCCATCTATGGTCAGGCGCCCGCCTTCGCGCCCTATGTGGTCTGTTGGTGGAAGATAGCTGACCTTTCCGCCTTCGGTCGCCTTGCCTAGCCCGCAATCAACATGGCCATAGGGCCCGACACCAAGATGTTCGCCATACATGTAGTTGTTGCGAGGGGCGAGGCCCTCGGATGCCACTAAGGATTCCGCTAGAACAAACGCCTCGAATCCGGCCGGCGCGACCACGCGGGCATTGGGCTCCGGGTCGACGCCTTTCGCCCCGCCCCAGTGATCCGAATGGGTGTGGGAATAGACCACGCCGACAACCGGCCGTCGGCCCAGCACCATGTTCGCGAGTTCGAGCCCAACACGCGCAGTCTCGACCGTGTTGGCAGGGTCAATGACGATCCAGCCGGTCTCCCCTGCAACAAAAGTCATGTTCGCCAATGAGTGACCGCGGGTCTGCCACACCCCGTCCGCGACTTCGAAAAGACCTCGGATGTTGTTGAGTTGGGCCAAACGCCAAAGGCTCGGATGCACCGTATCGGGCCGTTCCTTGGCAAGCATCAAATCATGGGGACGACTGTCCCAAACAATGCGTCCGGCCTCGTCCTTGATAACGAGGTCGGGAAGGTCCCTCAGCAAGCCGCGTCGGGCATCCTCGAAATCTCTCAAGTCCGCCCAATCGAATTCATTGCTTGCCGCCGCTGCTACGTTCATTTCGGCCACGCGTGCCTTCGCGGCCTCGTCAATTTTCGCGTCTTTCATGTGCATTTTCCCTGTTGAGGCAGCCAAAGGATCGGTCGGTTCCGATTCGAAACAAAATACTTGAATTCGAATTCATGTTCATACAATATGGATTGGAAATCAAAGCTCGGCAAGTCGGGTTTCAAGGGGAGAAGGCAGATGACCAAGGCTCAGGGCGGCAGCTTTTCGCGCCGGCAGTTTCTTGCAGCAACGGTTGGAGCGACCGCATTGTCGGCCGCATCCGTCCTTATGGTTCCAACGGTCAGGGCCGCCACGCCCAAGCAGGGCGGCACGCTGAGGTTCGGTGTCGGGCATGGGTCAAGCACCGACAGCCTCGACCCTGGTACCTATGACAACAATTTCACCATCGCGCTGGGTTACATGCTCAACAATCACCTGGCGGAAATCAGCGCCAACGGTGAGCTGATAGGGGAAGTGGCTGAAAGCTGGGAGCCGACGCCGGACGCCGCCACCTGGACGTTCAAGATCCGCAAGGGGATCGTCTATCATGATGGCCGGAGCCTGACGGTTGAGGACGTGGTCGCATCGGTCAACTACCACCGCGGCGAGGGCTCGAAGTCGGCGGCCCTCGCGCTGCTGAAGCCGATAAAGGACATTAAGATCGACGGACCCGACAAGGTTGTTTTCTCGTTGAATGCAGGGAATGCCGATTTTCCGTATATCATCTCCGACTACCATATTCCGATCCTGCCTTCGAAAGATGGCAAGATCGTTGCCGACAACGGAATCGGCTGCGGCCCCTACAAACTGGAGAAGTGGCAGCCCGGCATCCAGGCTCGGGTGACCCGAAATCCGAACTACTGGAAGACTGACCGCGCGCATTTCGACGCGATCGAAATGACAGCCATCGTCGACGCGACGGCGCGAACGGCGGCGATGATGAGCGGCACAATCGACGTCATGGATCGCTGCGAATTCAAGACGGTGAGCTTCCTCGAGAAGAACCCGGCCGTAAGCGTAAAGTCGATCTCGGGCAACCAGCACTACACATTCCCGATGCTGACCAACAAGGCGCCCTTTGACGATCCTCACGTTAGGATGGCGCTGAAACTGGCGTGCCCGCGCGAACAGATGGTCAAAACAATCCTGCAGGGGCATGGAGCGGTCGGAAACGACCATCCAATTGGCTCCGGAATGCCCTTCTT
The DNA here is from genome assembly GCF_003253745.1 of Mesorhizobium kowhaii. Lineage (GTDB taxonomy): Bacteria > Pseudomonadota > Alphaproteobacteria > Rhizobiales > Rhizobiaceae > Mesorhizobium > Mesorhizobium kowhaii. Next base: position 14,230 of record NZ_MZXV01000062.1, on the reverse strand, counting down.
TGCAGCCGGGTTGCCGCAACGGACTCAGGACCTCGACAAGGCAAAATGGCATCTGAAACAGGCAGGCCTGACGAGCCTGAATGTCCAGCTTTCCGCCGCGGATGCGGCTTTCAGCGGCGCCGTGGACGCGGCCGAGCTCTATTCTCAAGCCGCTGCAAAAGGCGGCATCAAAATAGACGTCGAACGCGTTCCAAATGATGGTTACTGGGCAAACGTGTGGACGAAGAAACCGTGGTGTGCGTGCTATTGGGCCGGCCGGCCAACGGTCGATGCCATGTTGTCCCTGGCGTACCTGCCGGACGGAGCGTGGAACGACACCAATTGGAAAAACCCGCGTTTTGTGGAACTCGTCACTGCCGGACGCGCCGAACTCGACGCGAAGAAGCGGGCTCAGATCTATTTCGACGCCCAGGAAATCCTCTCAAACGATGGCGGCACGGTGGTCCCGATGTTTGCAGACTATCTGTTTGCGACATCCAACAAGATCAAGCACGACAAAATCGCTTCCAACTGGGACATGGACGGGCAGAAATTCTCCGAAAGATGGTGGTTCGAGTGAGGCAAAGTCATTCGGACCCAGCTCGCCTGCTTAAGTCGGGCCCTGTTTTGAGAATGAATTTGCCGCTGGTGCAGAGCAACGGGTAAAGCACCGGCGGCTTGTTGGTCGCGACATGAACGTCTTTGTCGCAGCCCCACAGCGGGCGGGACCGAGGGTGTGCGCAAGGACAACTCCTGGCGTGTTCAGGCGTGATCCAGAATGCCCGTGGGGTATTGAGCGGGATCGTTGTGGATCAAAATACTATGATCAGATTCATCATATATATCAAACGCTTGCGTGCCCATGCTGAAGAGGTGGGGCCGTTAATTGGGGCGTGTGTCGAGTGACCACTGGTGATCTTCCACGCTTGGGCATGATCGCATTTGCTCAGTACTCTGACGTCCCAATCAACCACGGATTCCGAACGCTTATCTATCTAGCCAGCGACCTCGGAACGACTGAACTGCCTCTCTGCTACTCTGGCGGTGCCGCCTTTTCCCGCGGCAGTTCGCGTGTGGGTCTGCAGACAACGAGGATCGATTTGTCCCAGCGATCCAACTCGCCGCTCCGATAGAGGATTGCCTTGCCGATCTTGAGGAACGATGGCCCGATCCGCATGCAACGCCAGTTGCGAAGAGTCCCTTCGCTTACCTGTCCGCGATAGCGAGCGATGACTTCTTCAGGGGTGAGGTAGTTCGGGTCAGGCATGGGCTTTATGGATAGCAGAGTTATGCAACAGCTTGTTGCACCCGCGACCCCGTCGGATCGAGACCTGAGGAGAATGCCGGCGCCGTCACTGCGGACTTCTCGTCGTGACCCGAAGCTGCCAATGAAAGGCTCAGGCGATGATGACCGCTTTGCGCCCTAAGTCGGCCATTCGTCGGCATCGTCGCCAATCCTGTAAGCTGCCGTCCGCACGTGGCTGAATGCCGAAATCGCTCGGCAGACGCCGAGTTACAAGACACCGGGTGAATATTGCCGAGTACGATTGCGGCAAGTGAGTACAATTCGGCAACTGACGTTCTCACTCCCATGCCGATCCGATTCGAGTAAGAGTATTCTCAAACGTGGAAATGTACCTGTGATTGAGCCGACGATTTCCTACCCGCTTCGGCAGCGATAGCTGACTAGTGGTGAAAACCGGACGCTTGGTACCCTGTGCGAACTACCGCAAACGGGAGGTGCTGTGTCGATCGGTCCCGCCGTCGGAATGGGCAAGCAGCGCCAACAGCTGACCTTTCTGCCCTGAAAACGCATCGGACGCGACGCCGCTGCCGTTGGAACCCGCAGGGCGAAATTGCTGATGCTCCTGATCCCAGCTCAAAGGCTATCCTGAAATCGTGCCGGTCGTCTTGGCACGATGATATGCCAGCGCAGCCAGCGCCAGGTCTCCGACGGCGAGACCTCGGAACACGAAGGCCGTTAGCTCCTGGGCACCCTCCCGGCCTGCAATCTCGCCGCACACCAAGCCCGACAGGTCACCGGCGACCAGCGCGGGCGCGACCATGGGCCTAATCATCTTGGCCTCCTGCTCCAGGTCGTCAATTACGATGCGCTGAAAAGCACCCATGCCTTCCGGTAGCCAGGGCAGGGCAAGATCAATACTGGTGACGAAAGCGCCAGGCTTCAACCACCGCGCATCCAGAAACGGGTCGAGATTCGGCAGGAGAGTCACGGAGGTCACGATGAGGTCTGCGTCGCCGATTGCTTCCCTGGGGGTTTTGCTGGCGATGGCGACCAGGCCGCGCGCCTCGGCAGCCCGGCACAGCGCATCCCGATTTTCGCTGCCGCGTCCAAAGGCGTAAATCTGACGCACGGGGAAGAGGTCGCAGAAGGCGTCCAGATGGCTGCGCGCCTCGACACCGCAGCCAATGAAGCCAATGCTGACCGAGTCCGACCGCGCCAAGCGCTTTGCCGCAACGGCGCTCAGGCCGGCGGTGCGCCGAGCTGTCACCCAATTACCCTCGACAACAGCAAGCGGCAGGCCCGTTTCACTGTCATGCAGGGTGACGAGGGAATTGATCACCGCGATACCACGCTTACGGTTGCGCGGGTTCAGGACCAATGACTTCGTGGCCACCATCCTCGGCTCGTCTGCGACCGCAAGGGTCGCCATGATGTAGCGTTCATCACCCGGAAGCACGACTACTTTCGGCGCGCACCAGACTTTGCCTGCCCGCTGACCGCGGATCAGATGCTCGATACTGTCGACGGCCTCGTGCGTCGTTATCCCCAAGCGTTCAAGAATGAACCGGGATAGGTACGGCACGCTTGTGGCTGACCCTGGCTGTGCGCTCGCCGGCAGGTTGCTGTCTACGATCGACTCCATGCTGCCTGCTCCACATCCGGGAAACCGTCAAGGCTATACCTGACAGCATCCCGGTCCATTGGCGAGCATTCTCGTGATTCCGGTTCGATTTGGGGCATTTGTTCAAATCAGCGCGGAGGATCGGATCACTGCTGCGGCAGAGCAGGAGGTCGCCGCGCTGTTCGAAGCCTGAAGGCGACGGCTGCCTAGTGGATTGAATCTAACACATGGTGCCCACGCTTGACGGCGGCGATGATGTCGTCGGGGTTCGCGGTCCAGGTGAACGGCTTGGGTTGCCGGTTGTGCTCGGCGAGGTAGCGGTTGATGGCGGCCTGGAGGTCGACGACGGAATGAAAGACGCCACGCTTGAGACGGCGCTTCGACAGTTTGGCGAAGAAACCTTCGACGGCGTTGAGCCACGAACACGAGGTCGGCGTGAAGTGGAAGGTGAAGCGCTGATGGCGGTCGAGCCAGGCCCGCACCCTGGGATGCTTGTGAGCGGCGTAGTTGTCGAGGACGACGTGGACGGCCCTGCCGGCCGGCACCTCGGCGTCGATGGCGTTGAGGAAGCGAATGAACTCCTGATGACGATGGCGTTGCATATTGCGGCCGATGACCGTGCCGTCGAGCACGTTGAGGGCGGCAAACAGGGTGGTCGTGCCGTTGCGCTTGTAGTCGTGGGTCATGGTGCCGAGCCTTCCCTTCTTGAGGGGCAGGCCGGGCTGGGTGCGGTCGAGCGCCTGGATCTGGCTCTTCTCGTCGACCGACAGCAGGATGGCGTGGGCCGGCGGATCGACGTAGAGGCCGACGACGTCGCGCAGCTTGTCGACGAACTGCGGATCATTTTGAACTGGCGCCAGCGGTGGGGCTGCAGGCCGTGCGCCTTCCAGATGCGGCGCTCCGCGCTAGCGCTGATGCTGGCGGCTTGCGCCCTCATGTCAGCGGTCCAATGCGTCGTCTCGCCGGGCGGGTCCTGCAACGTCAGCTCCACCACACGCTCGGCCACTTCAGGACCAAGCGGGGGAATGCGCGAGGGCCGCGTTTTGTCGCGCAGCAACCCCTCGAAGCCTTCCGCTGCAAAGCGCTCTTGCCAGCGCCACACGCAAGTCTTCGACTTGCCGGTTTGCCGCATGATGTCGACTGTGCCGAAGCCCTCGGCGCTCAATAGGATGATCTCGGCACGCCAGACCTGCTTCTGTCGTGTGTTGCGATCCTTGACGAGCGCCATCAGTCGCTGGCGATCGGTCGGCGAAACGGTGAAGGAAATCCCCGTGCGCACAAGCCAGACTCGCATACGCACCCCACACAGGGGAATCCCTAATCGGACTCTTATGTCAGATGGAATCCACTAGGTGGCGGCTCTGTTAGGAAAGGAACGCGCGGCGACAGGGCGCCAGATCGAGGACCTGCAGGGATCTCAGGAGCTGCAGGGCGAAGCGATGGAGCTGGAAAACCTGCTCGCGGCGCGCTTTCCGATCGACTCTTTGAACCGGTACGGCTCTGGCCCAAGCAGGAAGCGTAAATACAGGGCGTTGTTTACTCTACGGTTGGCATGTAGAGGATTGCAAGAGAATCGCAGGTCGATCGATGTTGGAAATCCCTGCTTTAGAATTAGCGGATGCGCAAGGTGGGCGAGCTGGAGGCCGAGAGCTCGCCGGACAATGGTAGCTGCTGAGACGGGGGTACAATGGGAGCAAAGCCTGGATCTCTCTGGAGGCGGTGGGACCTTCACATCCATACGCCAGGTACGAAGATGTCGAACGCATTCGGCGGAACGACCGACGATGTCTGGGACCGCTACATCGACCTCTTAGAAGCCGCACCAACTGCAGCTTTTGGGATTACGGATTACTTCAGTTGCGACAGTTCATTTGAGCTTATCGCCCGGTACAAGAAGCGATACCCGGAGTCGTCGAAGGTTTTTTTCGTCAACGTCGAACTAAGGCTCTCCGAAGCCATCAGCGCTGAGGGGAAAAGCCCACATCTCCATGTCATTTTCGATAATGACGAGGAACACTGTACTGCAGACAAAGTCTCCAAATTCCTGTCGCAACTCGTCACCAGCCGTACCAACAGCGCCGGGGCACCGGTTACATGTGCCGACCTGGTAACACTGAGCGATTTCGAAGCCGCGTCAGTGGGGTTCCGCGCGGTTGTCGAAGCGCTCGAGACCGTCTTCGGAAAGCATAAGCCATATCTATTGGTCTTCCCCGCCAAGAACGACGGAGTCAAAAGTGCCGACCAGGGTTCTCCTCGGAAAATGGCGATCACCGAGGAGATCGACAAGGGATGTCACGCGTTCTTCGGGGATGCCAAGAGCGGCGAGTATTTCCTAAAAACGAACCGCTATGACGGGTCAATTCCTAAACCGGTCATGGCCGGCAGTGACGCCCATTCATTTGCAGACATCGAGCGTTTGGAAGGTAATGTTGCGAATTTTCCCGCGACATGGATCAAGGCGGATCTCACGTTTCGCGGTCTAAGCCAGATCTGCTACGAGCCGGAATCGAGAGTGTTCATCGGTGATGAACCTCCTGTCGAGCGCCGCAAGGCTGAGCAGCCAACAAAGATTCTTTCGCGCCTCGGCATCCGGCAAAAACCTGGCTACAAAGGCGAAAAGGGCATTTGGTTCAAAAACGTCGACATCCCTCTCAATCCTGAGTTGACAGCAATCATCGGAAACAAGGGCAGCGGCAAAAGTGCGCTGGTCGACATTCTGGGCCTCCTCGGTGAAAGCAGGCTTGAATCGCACTTTGGGTTCCTAAGCGACTCCCCCCGTAACAAGAAATTCAAGCAAAAAGGGTATGCCGAGAATTTCGAGGCCGAGGCGACCTGGCACAGCAATACGTCGTCGAAAAAGAACCTTGCCGAGAGCGTCGACACGACGAGGCCCGAAACGGTCCGGTACCTACCCCAGAACTATTTCGAGCAACTAACTAACGAGATCGAAATAGACAAATTCCGTAAGGAAATTGAGGATGTCGTCTTCTCGCATGTTGAGGAGACCGAGAAAATGGAGATGGCATCCTTCAAGGAACTCCAGGACCTTAAGACCCTCCAAAGCAAGGATGAAACGAGTGCTTTGAAGGCCCGTGTCCGGCAGCTCAACAATGACATCGTTGAGCTTGAGGGCAAGTCCGCTCCACACTTTATGAAAGGCTTGCGGGCGCAGCTGGCTTCCAAGAAGGAGGAACTCCGGGCCTTGGAAGCTGCCGCTCCGGCGGAAGTGCCGAAGCCAGCCGCACAGACTCCCGAACACCAGCAACAGGCAAAAATAATCGAGGAAAGAACGGGCGCACTGGAGGTCTTGAAAGCGGCCGAAGGGAAGGTTGTTGAACAAATTTCTCAGAAGAAGAACCGACATCAACGGTTGATATCATTTAAGGACGGCCTGTCAAACCTCAGCACAGCCATCACGACTAGCACGCAGACGTTGAACGAGACTGCGAAAGGGTTGGGGCTGGACATCAATGCCATTATCCACACGCGGATCGACATTACAGCGGTTGACGCAGCGATTACTTCGGTAAGAGCCGAGATCTCATTGCTCGAAGGCCGCACGACAACCGAGATCAACAAGCAAACAGACTTCACGACCCTTGCCAGTCTGCCGGATATTCGCGCCGCGATTGATTTGCATACAAGTTGGATTGAGGAATTGCGTACCCTCCTAAGCGCGCCACAACGGCGATATCAGACATATCTGGACAAGCTCGCCGCTTGGAACGGACTCAAACTTGCGATCACCGGAGCTGACAGCGATCCCGCGCCAGACACCATTAACGCGCTTGATCAGCAAATCAAGTACATCGAAGAAGAAGTGGGTGATAAGATTGACGAAGTGCGCAAGGCGCGAACCGAGCTTGCGGACCTGATATTTTCAAGCAAAAAGAAAATCCTGAAGTTCTATACTGACGTTAAGTCGAGTGTTGAAACGAAACTAAGTGAGGTGCGCACTGAGGACTTTTCTGTCCAGATAGACGCGGCGTTCGTTCCCGATCGGGAATTTGCTGATGAGCTCCTCGGCAAAATCAACAAGTCAAGACGCGGTCCATTCCATGGCAGCAAGAACCCCGAGGGTGTCCTGCGCACCTTGCTGAACGACGTGAACTGGAATGAATTCTCGACCATTGATGCTTTCGCCGCCAAGATCGTAGAGATCATGAAGGGCAACGACGACAACGGCGCCTATTCGCTCGAAGAGCAAGTCGATCCCAAAGATTTCTACGACTTTTTATACTCCTTGGACTATTTCTCAGCGTCGTATGAATTAAGGTTGGGCAGCAAGAACCTCGACGAGCTGTCGCCAGGGGAGAAGGGCCTACTGCTTTTGGTATTTTATCTCCAACTGGACACGGACAATACGCCCCTCATCATCGACCAGCCGGAAGACAACCTAGACAATGACAGCATTTTCTCGATACTGGCGAATTGCATCCGGCATGCTAAGAAGAGCCGGCAGGTCATATTGGTAACCCACAACCCAAACCTAGCCGTAGGTGCCGACGCTGAACAGATCGTCTACGTTAAGCTGGACAAAGCGAGGAACTACAAATTCTCATATGAAAGCGGATCAATCGAGGACCCCGCCATCAACAATCGAATCGTGATGGTCCTGGAAGGGTCGCAGCCTGCATTCGTGAAACGCCGCCTGAAGTATCAGATTGCGTGAGTCCCGCCATGAGCGTCGACATTCATACATGCCAACAGGTGTAAATGGCCTGAAACAGGCGTGCCGCACCGTGGGTGGAGCTGCATTGACATCGACGATCTCGGGAGCCGTCGCACCTTTGCGGATGTGCAAGTCCGTAGATATCCGGTACGTCCATTACATGCAGCACGAAGACTATCCGCACCGGCTTGCGCTCTGCCGCGATAGCGGGAAAAGCGGTCATCTACCTCGAGTGCAGTTTCAGGACGTTTTCGCCGACCTGAGCGTCAGCTATCGGCTGCTCGGACGCTGAGAGCCGACAGTCCGCTTTACGGCCCATTTTCGGTCGGTGTTGGGTTTCTCAACGCGATATGGAACGCCCCGACACATCGCACCCAGTTTGCTCAATTGCAACCACCTCGGGCGCCAGCATCGGCTATCATGATATTGTTCCTATCGAGCCGCAGTCAAATCCCGGTATGTTTGTGGCCGGAGACCGCTCAATGGCATTTCGATTCGTCCACACCGCTGACATCCACCTCGACTCGCCATTGCGTTCGCTGGCGATGCGAAACCCCGACCTTGCCGAACTTGTCGGAGACGCCAGCCGTCAGGCGTTTGTCTCGATCGTGGATCTCTGCCTTGCGGAACGTGTCGATGCCCTGGTCATTGCCGGCGATCTCTATGATGGCGATCAGACGTCGATGAAAACGGCGCGGTTTCTGGCGTCACAGATGACACGACTTCACCAGGCCGGCATCAAGGTTTTCAAGATCCGTGGCAATCATGACGCCATGTCGCGGATATCGAAACAGCTCGTATTCCCGGACACGGTCACGATTTTCGGCGGCCGTCCCCAGTCAGTGCTGCAGACAGCCGGCGGGCTCGACGTCATGTTTCATGGCTTGAGCTTCGCGAGCCCCAAGGCGCCGGACAGCCTGCTTCCCAAGTATTCAGGGCCGCGTGAAGGCGCGGTCAATGTCGGCATCATGCATACGAGCCTGGCCGGATCGCCCGGCCACGACGTCTATGCCCCCTGCAGCGTCGCTGATCTGCACAGCCATGGCTTTGAGTACTGGGCCCTTGGACACATCCATGTCCGCCAAATCCATCCTGGGGCGAGCACCATGGTGATGCCAGGAATTCCACAGGGCAGGGACATCAACGAGGCTGGCGAAAAATCCGTCACCTTGGTGACGATACGCGACGACCGCGCCATTGAGATCGAGGAACGGCTGACCAGTATCGCGCAATTCGAGCGGCTGAACGTCGACCTGACCGGGACGGTTGAATGGCCTGAGGTCGTCGGACGAGTCCGCTCCGCGCTCGAAGATGTGCGCGCCTCCGTCAGGTCCCGCCATGTTGTGGTTCGTCTCGGTTTGACTGGAGCGTCACCTTTATCCTGGGCGCTAATACGTGACCGCGACTTGCTGCTCGCAGAAGCCGAGCAAATCGCGGAACACACCGGGGACACCTGGGTGGAGAAGCTCGAGCTTAACGTCTCTCCATCCGCAGCCGAAACATCCGAGGGCGTCGCTGATCCGATCTTCGAACTCGCTCAATCCATGCGCGCGGATGCCAGCTCGGAAGCTTTCCGTGCCGAGGCGAGGTCGTTGGTCCAGAAGATGATCGCGGATCTCCCGCCTGACGGGCGCGATTTCGCCGGTAAGGACGAGGCTGAGCTGGAGTTGTTCCTCGACAGGGTGCTTGCCAACGGCGCTGACCTGGTCACCGCCCGCCTCAAGGCCGGTGGACCACAATGAGGCTCCGGCGACTTGATCTCATCCGTTATGGCAAGTTCACCGACAGGACGATCGACTTCGGGCCGAAACCGGAATCCGGTCCCGACCTGCATATCGTCTTCGGCCTGAACGAGGCCGGCAAGTCGACCGCGCTTTCCGGCTATCTCGACCTGCTGTTCGGCATCGAGGAACGCAGCCGCTACAATTTCCTACACGAGTACAGCGCGATGCGCATCGGCGGGATGCTCGAACTCGGCGGCGCTGAGCACACGTTCACACGCACGAAACAGCGCACCAACTCATTGCTGAACGCGACTGGTCAACCGGTCAGCGAGATGGCGATATCAGTGCATCTCGCCGGGCTGTCTCGCGACGCATACGAGACCATGTTTTCGTTGGACGACGAAACGCTGGAAGCAGGTGGAAAATCAATCTTGGAATCGCGCGGCGACCTGGGCAAGCTGCTGTTCACGGCCAGCGCCGGCCTCGGGCACGCAAGTGATACATTGAGCGTGCTGGAGGCCGAGGCGGACAGGCTCTATCGCAAGCAGGCACACGGGACCGAGCTTGCGCTGCTCAAGAAACGGCTTGCGGAACTGAAGTCCGGGAAGGAGGCGATCGACACCTTGGCGTCGACGTTCGAGACCCTCGAGACAGAGCGCCTGGATGCGACAGAGAAATACAACCGCAGCATCGCCGAACGGTCGGTGCTGTCGGCTCGGCTCGACACGATCGCGAAGTATCTTCATGCGATCCCGATCCTTGCCGATATCAGACGTAAGGAAGCCCAACTAGCCGACTTGCCTGAGATCGCTTCTCCTTCACGGACCTGGACGGGCAGCGTCGCTGACATGATCGAGACCGACGCCAGCCTGAGAACGCGGCTATCGGCGAGTGTGGACGAGCTCGAGCGGGTGACAACGAAAATCGCCTCGATCGATGTGGACGCGGAGATGCTTGCGATCTCCGAACGGGTTCGCGGCCTGGCCGACCGCAAGGTGCGCCACGTCTCGGCTGGCCTTGACCTGCCAAGTCGTAGGACGGAGCTGCAAATCCTAGACAATGCCGTGGCGAACTGCCTTGCCGCCCTGGGGAGATCCTCCGAGCCCGACCCTGCCAAACTGCTTTTGCCTGCTGCAACCATTGGCGCTGTACGCACCATGGTCGAGCAGCGATCCGGGATCGTTACCAGCGTGCGCGTTGCGCGCGAGGAGGCGGTGGCATCTGCTGATGCGCTTCAGGCGGCACGGGAGCGGGTCGGCGAAGAAAGGGCGGTGCCCGAGCCTGTCAGAGCAAGGCTGGTTTCAGCTTTGTCGACGGCAAGGGCCAGCGGGCACCTGAGGGAGACCAAGGCGGCACGCGAGGCCGCAGATGCAGATGCAATTCGATGGGAGGCCGCGATCGGGCGCTTGCATCCCTGGTCGGGAGATGCTCAGGGATTGGCCAGGGTCGCCATTCCGAATGCTGGACAGCTTGGCGCATGGAAGGCGCTTGCCGCAGAGCTCGGGAAGAGCAGGGGCGTTCTTTCCGAACGTCTTGCCGAGCACCAGGGCCATCACGACTTGCTTTCGGCGCGGCTGGATGCCCTTCGTGCCTCGGTCGATGTCACCGACGATGATGCGGCGGACGCCATTCGGCGCGCCCGGGACCAGGCCTGGGCAAGGCATCGCGATGACCTGACTGGCGAAACGGCGGATGATTTCGCGGCAGCACTGGCCCGAGACGACAGCGTCGCAGCAGGCCGTCTGGCCAACGCCCGGGAGCTGGTTGAGATTCGCAGCACAAACCGCAACCTCGCGGAAACCGCGGCCACCATCGCGCATGCGCGCGACCAACTTGCACGCAACAGCTCAGATCGAAAGGCTGTGCTCTCGGAAATTCTCGCAGTCTCAAGAGATCTGCTCGGAGAGTGTCAGGAAACTTCCCCCGAACGGCTGATCGAACTGATCGAGGACCGCATTGCTGCCCGGATCGATGCGCTCGCGGCCTGGGAGGAGATCGAGCTTTCCCGCAAGAAGGCCGAGCGCGCGGTTGATGAGGAAGGCCGAATACGCCTGGAGCTGAGTGGCGCGCTGGCGAGCGTTGGCGTCGGTTCGGATCCTGGTGACAGCCTGGAAACGGTCATGGCTGTGGCAGAGCTGTTCCTTGACAGGCAATTCAAGGTGGACGCTGAGCGCACCGAGGCGCTCAAGACCGTTGGCACAAGGCAAGAGGATTTGGCCGCCAGGCGCCGAGCCATCGAAGTCGCAGAGCGGCGTGAGGATGAATGGCTAGCCGGCGTTGCCGATGCGCTCAAGGGCACCTGGCTCGAGAGCGGCATCTCGACGCCCGGCGTCGGCGGTGTCCTCGATCAACTGGCTGAACTGTCCAAATGTCTTCAAGACCGGGACGCCATGCAACTCCGTATCGAGAAGATGGAGGCCGACAGAGACAATTTTCTAGTTGAGGTTTCCGCCATTGCAGCCGAGGCAGGCGAGGCGACCAACGACGAAGAACCGGAACAGCTGGCGATTTGGCTTGCCGAGCGCCTGGAGCGCGCCGAGCGCACGCGCGAGGCCAAGGTAAGCCTCGTCAATGACCTGCAGCGCCTGCAGGATGGGCGTGAGATACTCGATGCCGAGATGTCGGCACACGAGCGCCGCAAGAACGAGGTCCTGAGCGTCTTTGGCGTAGCCACGCTATCCGAAGTCGTGCAACGCGACGAACTGCTGCGCGACAGGGATCGCCTACGCACAACCGTGGCCGAACTTGAGGAGCAGGTGTCGTCCGAGCTCGCGGTGGAAGGGTTCGAGCAGGCGCGTTCGATATTGGATCCTGTCGATCTCGACAGTCTCGCAATCGAGAAGGCCGAAGCCGAGCAACGGCTTCGCGACCTTGACGAGGCGTTACAACAACAGCTCATTCGGCAGACGCGCGCGACCGACAAGCTTGACGCCATTGGCGGCGACAGCGCTGTAGCCCGCATAGATGCCGAACGGCGCACCGTCCTTCTGGAAATCGATGAAAAGGCCGTCCGCTTTATCGAGCTGAAATTGGGAATAATGTCGGCTGGAAATGCTCTGCGCGTCTACCGCGAGCGTCATCGCTCCGGAATGATGGAGCGGGCATCAGACGCATTCGCCCACATGACGCGCGGCCAGTACTCTGGCCTGACAACTCAACCTGTGAAGGGTGGGGAAGTGCTCATCGCTTTGCAACGCGACGGGCCATCCAAGGTCGCCGACGCGCTGTCAAAGGGGGCGCGTTTTCAGCTCTACCTGGCGCTCAGGCTTGCTGGGTACTACGAGTTCGCACAGTTTCGACCCTCGGTGCCATTCATCGCCGACGACATCATGGAAACCTTCGACCATGTCCGGTCAGAGGAGGTTTTCCGATTGTTTGGCGAAATGGCAAGTGCCGGCCAGGTCATTTACCTTACGCATCACCAGCACCTATGCGAGATCGCCAAGACTGTTGTGCCGGGCGTAACGATCCACGAGCTCGGATGAGACTGGACTTTACTTGATGCGTTGCTGACATACCGTGCTGTTCGATGTTTGACCCTTTGCAGACTCTCTTTAGCCAAGTCCACGCCGGATAACGGACCTTCGAGTTGGTTATCATGACGCTGTTACGGTTATTCAAAGTAGTCTCTGCGTCCTTCAACGTGCATCTCCCTCGCTCCCATCGGCGTGATCGCCTAGCTTTTTCGATACGCGAGCGATCAGTTCGTCCACTCTTGAAAGGAATAGCTTCAGGGTCGACGATGCGTTCGCCTTGTTGTAGCCGATAACCAGATCGATCGTTGGCGCTTCACCCTCCAGCGGACGGCTTACCACGGACCATGGCATGAAGTTCTGTGCGTAGGCAGGCAAGAACGCTACGCCCCGAGTCGAGGCGATCAGAGACATTGCCATTGCGAGATTGTCCACCTCGTGGTCCGGCCTGATAGCGACATTGGACCGTTCCAGATAATCGTTGATGACGACCCGCAGGGCAGGAGCCGTATTCGATACGCTGACAAATGTCTCGCCCACAATGGCGTGCGGGTCTATGGCATCGCATGCGGCGAGACGGTGATCGCTCGGCAAGACGGCAACCAGCGGCTCCTTCGTGACCAGCCTGTAGGCTAGATCGGGTGTTTGCGCCTCCGGCCGCATGAAGGCGACGTCGAGCCTGCCCCTCGTGAGCGCGTCGGCAAGTTGCGGCGAATATTGGCTGGAGACAGTGACCTCCATGTTGGGGAGTTCATCGCGAAGAATGTGCATGGCTTCGGGCAGCCAGTCCATTTCCTGTCCGGTCAGGAAGCCAAGGGCAAACGATGGCTTGGTTGGTTCCGCGGCACGGCGCGCCGCTTCCCGGGCCGCCTCGACTTGGGCCAGCGCCAACCGGGCATGATCGAGGAAGACGCGGCCCGCAGCAGTCAGTTCGATGCCTCGTACGCTGCGGATCATGAGCTGGGCGCCAACCTCGTATTCGAGATCGCGGATTTGGCGGCTGAGGGAAGGCTGCGCCGTGTGCAGCCTTTTCTCGGCCGCCAGCGTCAGGCTGCCCTCCTCGGCGACGGCAACAAAGTAACGAAGGTGCCGTAGCTCCATAGCGCCTTCCATATTTCCAGGGCATGCCGCCCAGCTTACAAAGTCTTTTTCGCGGGCGCCAGGGTAGGCCACTCAACGATAGCACCTGCGTTCTGGTCTCGGTCTCTGAGCCGCGGGGCCAGAGGGTCCGCTCTCATACTTTGCCGGTAGGACACTAAATGCGAGGATCGCGCGGTTCTCGCAGTTTTCGCAGCGTCCGGATGCCGCCGTTTGTGATCGCTCCAGGCGCCAACGGAGGCGGATCGCATCAACGTCGACGGCTTCTCAGAATCCTCACCTCATTCGGCCGGGGGCGCACTGTTGCTGCATTCAAGACTGCACGTGCGACCCGCCGGTCCGGTGCACTTGCGTCCAGTCAAGCGCGGCCACCTCTTGTTTGACCCAAGTACAGAAGGCCTGCACATGAGGGTGCTC
>NZ_MZXV01000025.1 GCF_003253745.1 Mesorhizobium kowhaii | reverse complement strand
TGCGTATCTGGTCGAGATCGCCGATCGGCTGAAGCCGTGTGCCTTCCTGGCCGGACCTGAGAGGGAGCGAGACCGAGAGAGCAAAGACGGCGGGTTGCAGGCTGGTGTCGAAACGCCTGCCGATCCGGGCAAGGAGCCTGAGCCGCAGGAGGTCAAGCAAACCATAGGCGATATAAAGACCCGCCATGGCGATCGAGAGCACTGTCAGGGTTGGAATGCTATGCGAAGGCAGGACGCGATCATAGACCTGAAGCATGTAGAGCGAGCCGGTCAGACCAAGCAGATTGATCATTCCCGAGAAAACGGCAACGCAAAACAGTGCTGCGGCGCACGACCTTAGCGCGCGGCTGGGCGCGGAGAGGCCCGTTGGGGCAGTCCGGGAGCCGCCCCGGTTCTGTATCTGAATTGCCACGTGCCCCCGCTTAACGTTCAGACTACGACGAAATCGGCATTCGTCATCGCCAGGTTTGCGGCCAGCGTGGCGAAATGGGTCGAGCCACCCGCCGCACTGCCGTTGCTGTCATAGTAGAGCCAGCCGGTATCCGTTTCATAAATGATGTGATCGTTGCCGTCACCAGCAAGGCCGGTGGTGTTCTTAACGAACTGTTCCGCCGTCAGCGTGCCGTTGCCGCCAAGCGCTGCAAAGATCGCATTGTCGACCAGGATTGTATCCTCGACCACCGAGAAGTCGGTGATGCGGTCGACATTGGTCGAAGCGTTCAGCGCCGTGGTGAAGACGAAGCTGTCATGGCCGGTGCTGCCGGACAGCGTGTCGTTGCCGAGGAGGCCGTTGATGACATTGGCACCCGAATTGCCGGTGATGATATTGGCAATGGAATTGCCGGTGCCGTTGATCGAGGCCGCGCTGCGCAGCGCCAGGTTCTCCAACTCCTGACCGGAGAGGTTGAAGGAGACGTAGGCCTGGACATTGTCGGTGCCCTGGCCGTTGACCTCGATGACATGGTCGCCGGCATTGTCGACATAATAGGTGTCGTTGCCGGTGCTGCCGCTCATTGTATCGGCGCCGCCAAGGCCATTGATGATGTTGTTGCCACTGTTGCCGGTGATGATGTTGGCGATCGAGTTGCCGGTGCCATTGATCGAGGCGCCACCTCTCAGCGCCAGATTCTCCAGCTCCTGACCGGAGAGGTTGAAAGAAACATAGCTCTGGACATTGTCAGTGCCGCCGCCGTTGGCCTCGATGACATGGTCGCCGGCATTGTCGACGTAGTAGGTGTCGCTACCCTGAGCGCCGCTCATCGTGTCGATGCCGCCGAGCCCGTTGATGATGTTGTTGCCGGAATTGCCGGTGATGATGTTGGCGATCGAGTTGCCGGTGCCATTGATCGAGGCGGCACCTCTCAGCGTCAGGTTCTCCAGCTCCTGACCGGAGAGA
The DNA here is from genome assembly GCF_003253745.1 of Mesorhizobium kowhaii. Taxonomy (GTDB): domain Bacteria; phylum Pseudomonadota; class Alphaproteobacteria; order Rhizobiales; family Rhizobiaceae; genus Mesorhizobium; species Mesorhizobium kowhaii. Next base: position 8,679 of record NZ_MZXV01000025.1, on the reverse strand, counting down.
TTGAAGGAAATCGCGCTGTTGACTGTATCGGTGCCCTGGCCATTGGCCTCGATCACAAGATCGCTGGCATTGTCGACCCAATACGTATCGCTGCCGGTGCCACCGCTCATCGTGTCGGCGCCGGCGCCGCCATTGATGGTGTCGGCGCCGCCGAACCCATAGAGCACGTCGTGCAGCGGCGTTCCGTTCAGCGTATCATTGCCACCCAGCGCAAGATCGAGCAGGCCCATCGTGTCATTGGTCAGGACGAAGCCCACAACGTCGGCGGCTGCTACGTTCAGGCCCGTGATCTGCAGCACCGTGCCGCCAGCCACCACATACCGGACGGATGTGATCGTTCCACCGGTAGGGACGCCGGCGCTATAAGTGAATCCAGAGCCCTGAAAGAGCGTGTAATTCGACGCGTCGTCAAAAAACCTTGCATATAGAGGCTGCGGGTCCTCGAAGTCGTAGTCGAGCAGTGCTCCCACCTGCAGCGTATCGAAATTCAGTCCAAAAACCGTACCACCGCTGACCACAGCCATGACGTTCTCCCACCCAAGATTAATACCCCACCGTATACTTACGAGGTTTCCTGAAACAGTACAACTGACCGTTTTTACTTGCAGTTAGCTAGCGAGGGGTCGGGACGGAATCGTTGCGATGGACTTTGGCGGCGGCGGCCAGGTCCGCTTCGGACGGACGGGTATGACCTTACACCACGACGAAGTCGGCGTTGGTGAGTGCCAGATTGGCGGCCAGCTTGGCGAAATGGGTCGAGCCGCCCGCCGCATTGCCGTTGCTGTCATAGGTGAGCCAGCCGGTGTCGGTCTCGTAGATGATGTGGTCGTTGCCATCGCCGGCAAGACCAGTTGTGTTCTTGACGAACTGCGCGGCCGTCAGCGTGCCGTTGGCGCCAAGCGCTGCGAAGATCGCGTTATCGACCTGAATGGTGTCGTCGACCACCGAGAAGTCGGTGATGTGGTCGACATTGGTCGAGGCATTGAGCGCCGTGGTGAAGACGAAGGTGTCGTTGCCGGTGCTGCCGCTCAGCGTGTCGTTGCCGCCGAGACCGTTGATGACGTTGGCGCCACTGTTGCCGGTGATGGTGTTGCCAATGGAATTGCCGGTGCCATTGATCGAGGCGCCGGTCCGCAGCGCCAGGTTCTCCAGCTCCTGACCGGAGAGGTTGAAGGAGACATAGGCCTGCACATTGTCGATGCCGCCGCCGTTCGCTTCGACGACGTGGTCGCCGGCATTGTCGACATAATAGGTGTCGTTGCCGGTGCTGCCGCTCATCGTATCGGCGCCGAGAAGGCCGTCGATGATGTTGTTGCCACTGTTGCCATTGATTGTGTTGGCGATCGAATTGCCGGTGCCGTTGATCGAGGCGCCAGTGCGAAGCGCCAGGTTCTCCAGCTCCTGTCCCGAGAGATTGAAGCTGACAGTGCTCTGCACATTGTCAGTGCCCTGGCCGTTGAGCTCGATCACGTGATCGCCAGCATTGTCGACCCAGTAAGTGTCGTTGCCCTGGGCGCCGCTCATGGTATCGGCGCCGCCGAGCCCGTCGATGACGTTGTTGCCACTGTTGCCAGTGATGATGTTGGCAATGGAATTGCCGGTGCCGTTGATGGAGGCGGCACCTCTTAGCGCCAGGCTCTCGATCTCCTGACCGCCCATATTGAAGCTGACAGTGCTCTGCACATTGTCGGTGCCGCCGCCATTGGCCTCGATGACTTGGTCGCTGGCGTTGTCGACCCAATAGGTGTCGTTGCCGGTGCCACCTTCCATCGTGTCGGCATCCGCGCCGCCGTCAATGAAGTCGTTGCCGCCAGCCCCCAAAATAGTGTCATTGCCGGCATCGCCGTAGAGCTGGTCATTGCCGCCAATCACGACAGCGCCCGCATTCAAAAATTGCCAGTCGCCGAAGATCTTGTCGGCGCCGCCGCCGCCATGGATCGTATCGGCGCCACCCTGTGCCCCGCCGCCGGTAAACACTGCTATTGCATCACCAATGAGATGATCGCCGCCGGCACCGCCATTGATGATGTCGTTGCCGCCCACAAGATTTCCGATGACCTGCACTATGTCGCCCACGGCATATGCGGCGCCGGATAGCGTCAGCGTGTCATTGCCCCCAACAACAGTGCCGCCAAGGTCGACTCGGTATGCATCGCCAGCCAGTGTATCGATACTGCCACCCGTCTTGACAGACAGCTTGTCGTCGCCGCCGGACAAGAAACCGTCGACAACATATGCGTCGCCCATGCCGAGGTTTCCGGTAATGGTGATCGTATCGTCGCCCCCGAAGACCGAGCCGCCCGCACTGATCGACATAAAGTCACCCATGGCGAAACCAGAGCCTACGTCGCCAGTGATGATGTCGTTGCCGCCGACAAACGTCTGGCCAGATGCGACGTTACGGCCGTCACCAGCGAAAGAAAGAAAGAAGTTGCCCGGGGTAGCGGCGTTTCCCAGGTCGACCGTGTCATTGCCGGACAGGAAGGTCCGCCAGTAAAGATCATTCTGCTGCTCTGGCGTGAGACCGCCGTTGACGAGCGGCGCCAGCAGTGTTGCATTGAAGGAAAGCCCCGTAATGTGCACTTCGGCAAGGCTGTTGTCGTTGTCCAGGTCGAGCACCAACTCGGTAACGGTGCCGCCGGTGGGGACGTGGGCGGCGTCGTAGGTAAAGCCCGCGCCGATGATGTCGCTGTCATGGCCGAAAGGGCTGACCCAGCTCCATGCGCTGGAAGTTGTTATGTCCAATGCGCCGCCCGAATAGTCGACTATGTCGGTGCTAATATCGAAATGCTGATCATTGTTGGCAAAGCTGACTGTAGCCAAGGTTATTTCCTCCAGGACATTCGCGGTCCGTTAATGGCAACCGAATTTGAGATTTTTCCTGGGCCAAATTGGCTGGCGCTGAACATTGCCCCCGCAAACGCCGGCTCCGTGAAATTTATTGCAGGAATATTGGCCAGATCGTCTGGGTCGTAATCATGTGTTGCGATGCGGTCTACGTACGCTTTGTATCTGACAGATGTCGCCCAAATTTTTTTGTAATATGTCTTGAAACAGACCGCAGTTATTCGAAAGCATTATTGCGTTGATGGTCAGTTAGATGTTTTCCCGATTCGCTTCGGGCGGACCGGCAGGGTCTCCCTCACACCACGACGAAGTCCGTGTTGGTTAGCGCGAGGTTGGCGGCAAGCGTGGCGAAGTGGGTCGAGCCGCCTGCTGCATTGCCGTCGCTGTCATAGTAGAGCCAGCCAGTGTCGGTCTCATAGATGATGTGATCGTTGCCGTCGCCGGCAAGCCCGGTGGTGTTCTTGATGAACTGGGCGGCCGTCAGCGTACCGTTGCCGCCGAGCGCTGCGAAGATCGCATTGTCGACCTGGATGGCGTCGTCGACCACCGAGAAGTCGGTGATGTGGTCGACATTGGTGGAGGCATTGAGCGCCGTGGTGAAGACGAAGGTGTCGTTGCCGGTGCTGCCGGACAACGTGTCGTTGCCGAGGAGGCCGTTGATGACATTCGCACCCGAATTGCCGGTGATGATGTTGGCGGTGGAATTGCCGGTGCCGTTGATCGAGGCGCCAGTGCGCAGTTGCAGGTTCTCCAGCTCCTGACCCGACAGGTTGAAGGAGACGTAGGCCTGGACATTGTCGGTGCCCTGGCCGTTGAGCTCGATCACGTGATCACCAGCATTGTCGACATAATAGGTGTCGTTGCCTTGCGCGCCGCTCATCGTGTCGGCACCGAGAAGGCCGTCGATGATGTTGTTGCCACTGTTGCCATTGATGATGTTGGCAATCGAGTTACCGGTGCCGTTGATGGACGCGGCGCTGCGCAGTTGCAGGCTCTCCAACTCCTGGCCGGACAGATTGAAGCTAACATAGGCCTGAACATTGTCGGCGCCCTGGCCGTTGGCCTCAATGACATGATCCCCGGCATTGTCGACATAGTAGGTGTCGTTGCCGATGCCGCCCTGCATGGTGTCGGCGCCTTCCTTGCCGTCCAGCGTGTCGTTACCGCCCAGGCCGATCAGCGTGTTGACGCCCGAATTGCCGTTCAGCGCATTGGCCAGGCTGTTGCCGGTGGCGTTGATCGAGGCCGCGCTGCGCAGTGCGACGTTCTCGATATTGCCCGTGAAGTGGTTGCCGTCGCTGAGGTTGATCGAGATATAGCCATTGACGATATCGGAGCCGTTGGCGCCGGCAGTGCTTTCACTGACGATATCGCCGGCATTGTCGACATAGTAGGCGTCGTTGCCGGCCCCGCCATACATGGTGTCGGCGCCACCCTTGCCATCCAGCGTGTCATTGCCGGCCTTGCCGTCGAGGTGGTCGCCGCCCGAGGCGCCATAGATGGCTTGGGTGCCGTCGGCACCGGTCAGCGTCAAGGCATTCGTGCCAAGCCCGACGATAGATGAAATGCCGCTCACCGCTGTCATCGATACCGACGTGCGGATGGTCGACTGGCCCATCAGATCGATCTTGGCGTTGAAGCCGGCCGCGATCGTCGCGGTGAGAACCGCAGCTGTCACCTGATCGCCGCTGGCAAACGTGATGGTTTTGAGACCGGCCGTCAATTCCTCGGAATAGCCGCCGGCGGTGCCGCTGGCTGTGTTCGGTCCGCCGCTAACGGAGACCGTTATGCCAGCGCGTCCTTCGCCGATCGAATAGAACTGGTCTGCAGTTACGGTGTCGTTGAAGGCGACACCGGTGAGAAACTGGTGGTTGGCGCCTGGCCGGCCGAAATCTTCGGTCAGCATCGTCGCATTGGAGCCCTGAAAGACACCTTGGGCCTGACCGACGCCAATCTCCTGAAAGTCCGGATTCATCAAATTGACGCGGTGGCCACGGCCAGTGATGCCCGAATCGACAAACAGATCCTGATGAAGCTGGAGAGACATCGCCGGTGTGACGGAGCCGGAAGTAGATCGAAACGCGATGTTTTCGCCTGCCCTATCCCAGTTATAGCCGGCGGCTGTCATCCGTTCGAATGGATCGCTCCCGCCCGGTTCATCATGCGCGAAGTAGTCTCTGTCGATCATGTCCTGGCTATGAGCCCGCGCCACGCTGAGCAGCGTGTCGTTCATCGCCAGCGGCTGCTTCATCGCTGTGGAGATGGTCTCGTCGGCCGGGACCCCCTCATTGAGGCTTATGCCGTACCGTGCGGCCTCAGCGGCGGGATCGAGCCGCGCTCGATTGACCAATTCCAGGATTGCCTGCTCGACAGCACTCTGATTGGCCACGGCCTTTCTCCATTTGGGTATTGTCCGAGTATTATTAGTCAAAATACTGCCGAAACGCCAGTTGGCTCGGAGCGAGGCTGCTCAAAAACGGTGCCGTTCAACGCTTGAATCACCGGCGCAGGAGACATGCCCACGCAATCGCAGGCGCCGTGATCGGGCGCCTGCGATTGCGTGGGGCGCTCTATCTTTCGAGCGGATCACACCACGGCGAAATCGGCGTTGGTCAGCGCCAAATTGGCGGTGAGGGTGGCGAAGTGGGTGGAACCGCTCGCCGCACTGCCGTCGCTGTCATAATAGAGCCAGCCGGTGTCGGTCTCGTAGATGATGTGATCGTTGCCGTCGCCGGCAAGACCGGTGGTGTTCTTGATGAACTGATCCGCCGTCAGCGTGCCGTTGCCGCCGAGCGCTGCGAAGATGGCATTGTCGACCTGGAGGGTGTCGTCGACCACGGAGAAGTCGGTGATGTGGTCGACATTGGTCGAGGCGTTGAGCGCCGTGGTGAAGACGAAGCTGTCGTTGCCGGTGCTGCCGGACAGCGTGTCGTTGCCGAGGAGGCCGTTGATGATGTTGTTGCCACTGTTACCGGTAATCACATTGGCGATCGAGTTGCCGGTGCCGTTGATGGAGGCCGCGCTGCGCAGCGCCAGGTTCTCCAGCTCCTGACCGGAGAGGTTGAAGGAGACATAGGCCTGCACATTGTCGGTGCCCTGGCCGTTCGCTTCGATCACGTGATCGCCGGCATTGTCGACATAGTAGGTGTCATTGCCTTGAGCGCCGCTCATCGTATCGGCGCCGAGAAGGCCATCGATGATGTTGTTGCCGGTATTGCCGGTGATGACATTGGCGATCGAGTTGCCGGTGCCGTTGATGGAAGCCCCGCTGCGCAGCGCCAGGTTCTCCAGCTCCTGACCGGAGAGGTTGAAGGAGACATAGGCCTGCACGTTGTCGGTGCCGCCGCCATTGGCCTCGATGACATGGTCACCGGCATTGTCGACATAGTAGCTGTCGCTGCCAGTGCTGCCACTCATCGTATCGGCGCCGAGAAGGCCATTGATGATGTTGTTGCCGCTGTTGCCGGTGATGATGTTGGCAATGGAATTGCCAGTGCCATCGATGGAGGCGCCACCTCTCAGCGCCAGGTTCTCCAGCTCCTGGCCGGAGAGGTTGAAGGAGACGTAGCTCTGCACATTGTCGGTGCCGCCGCCATTAGCCTCGATGACATGGTCGCTGGCATTGTCGACATAGTAGGTGTCGCTGCCGGTGCTGCCGCTCATCGTATCGGCGCCGAGAAGGCCGTTGATGATGTTGTTGCCGCTGTTGCCGGTGATGATGTTGGCGATCGAGTTGCCGGTGCCGTTGATGGATGCGGCACTGCGCAGCGCCAGGTTCTCCAGCTCCTGACCAGAGAGGCTGAAGGAGACGTAGGCCTGCACATTGTCGGTGCCGCCACCATTGGCCTCGATGACATGATCGCCGGCATTGTCGACATAGTAGGTGTCACTGCCGGTGCTGCCACTCATCGTATCGGCGCCGAGAAGGCCGTCGATGATGTTGTTGCCACTGTTGCCATTGATGATGTTGGCAATCGAATTGCCGGTGCCATTGATCGAGGCGCCGGTCCGCAGCGCCAGGTTCTCCAGTTCCTGGCCGGAGAGGCTGAAGGAGACATAGGCCTGCACATTGTCGGTGCCCTGGCCGTTCGCTTCGATGACATGGTCGCCGGCATTGTCGACATAGTAGGTGTCGTTGCCGATGCCGCCCTGCATGATGTCGGCGCCAATGCGGCCGTCGATGACGTTGGCGGCATTATTTCCTATGACAGTATCGGCATGTGCGCTGCCGATTACGTTTTCGATTGTTGTCGAGAACGCGAGGCCCAGATTTCGCTCCCATTCATAGGCCGGGGTGCTCGGATCTGTCAGGGTGCTTCGAATAAAGTCTGCAAAGCCATATTGCGCGGTGAGGTCAGCAATCTGATCCTCGACATTGTAGTAGTCGAGGTCCGAATAGGCGCCGGGGCGCAAATCGACGGTCGAGCCTCGGGAAAGCGCGGACAGGTCTACGGTATCCGTGCCGCCAGCATCGTAGATCGCCTGCCTGCCATTCAGGTCGCTGTCTGTAAAAGCATAAACGGTGTTGCCGGTGGCAGTGGTCGGATCTGCCCCGTAATGATCTTGAATCGCCATGATATCGAGCACCATTGGCGTAAAGGACGACGTTCCCTCGACGCTATAAGAGATGCCGCCCCCGCTGTCTGACCAAGTGAAGACATTGTCTTCCGACGTGTAGCTCATCACCGTGTAAGTTGTGCTGTCGTACGCCGCGGGCACAGTCGGCGCCTCGAAGGGGTGCTTCAGTCCCAGGGAATGCCCGGATTCGTGGATGAGAATCTGGAAATCAGAGGTATGCTGGGTGAAATTGGATGACTTGTAGCTCTCGCCGACCCAGATGTCGCCGTTTTCGGCAATTGTTGTGAAGCCGGGCGAGGGCGGGCCATAGGCATAGGCGGCTGTGCTTGAGCCCTGGCGCGCTGTGACGTCGGTGAAGGCGACGCGGATTTGCCCGGGGGTTGTGTCCGATACCTCAGTTATCGAAGGCGCGATCAAAGCGTCCCAAAGAGACAAGACGGCCCGAAAATTCGCCGCCTGGGTGCCGTTGAAAGCTCCGGACTGAGCGTCGAAGGGCTCTCCCGACCCATAATCTGTCTCCCAGAGTGAACCGGCACCCGGAATTGAGTAAGTGATCGTCGGGCCGAACCACTTCGCACCGTCCTGGTCAACGAGCCCATTCCGAGCCTGTGCCACGGTTACATTTGTCAAAGTCATCGCGCCCCCCCATGGTTGTTGGACGATAATATATCCGGCGACAATATGGATCATAGATTGCCCGAAAAAAAGTTGACGGGCGGCAAGGACCGTTCGCAGGTTTGCATCCTACGCCCGGTAACGTGGAGTTTCGAAGGCGCCGGATTGACGCCGATGGTGTTCCGGTTGGTTGGCGATTGGGGGATTAAATCGGGACAAATCAAAGCAATGTGTATCCACCGTCCGACAACGGTGTCCGCTACACCTGGGGAAATTCCAGAAAAGTGTGAAACGGTTTTCCCGGGAAAAGCGCATAGCGCTTTCCCTAGGGGAATTGCGTCAAACAAAGAGAAAGAGCGGTTCTGCGTTTCCGTGAAACGATGAACCGCTCCAACCGGTCTGAAAGCCTTCCTTCACACCACGACGAAATCGGCGTTGGTCAGCGCCAAATTGGCGGCGAGGGTGGCGAAGTGGGTGGAACTGCCCGCCGCATTGCCGTCGCTGTCATAGTAGAGCCAGCCGGTGTCGGTCTCGTAGATGATGTGATCGTTGCCGTCGCCGGCAAGGCCAGTTGTGTTCTTGACGAACTGTGCGGCCGTCAGCGTGCCGTTGCCGCCAAGCGCTGCGAAGATGGCATTG
>NZ_MZXV01000006.1 GCF_003253745.1 Mesorhizobium kowhaii | reverse complement strand
CGGCCATCCGATCTTGCCGGTCAACCCGAGGGGAGGGACGATCCTCGGTTTGCCGGTCGTTAATGACATCGGTGCACTTCCGGACGGTGTGGACATCGCGGTGATCGTTAGGCCGGCGGAAGAAGTGCCGGATATCCTTATTCAGTGCGGCAAAAAGGGCATCGCGGGCGCGGTGGTTGTGGCGCATGGATTTGGAGAGTGGGGAGACAACGGATCTGCAACGGAAAAAAGATTGCGTAATGCCTTAGCGGAAAGCGGTGTCCGTATTATTGGGCCGAACACATCAGGAATGGTGAATTGCACAGCGCAAGCGGATCTAATCGGCTTGCCGGAACTGCCGCCAAAAGGGCCGGTTAGTGTCCTAACGCAAAGTGGCGGCATGATCTTGACGCTACTAGAGGATAATCGCTCGATCAATGGCCCAGGTTTCGATGTTATCGTGGGACTCGGCAACCAAGCTGATGTCGGATATGACGAACTGATTGAAGAGCTTGGGCGGCGTAAAAGTACCGGATCGATTGCTATTTACAATGAGGGTTTCGCTAACGGCCGGCGCTTTATCGAAGCGGCCGAGCTAGTCAGTCAAAACTGCCCAATTGTGATGCTCCGCGGCGTACGATCCATCGAAGGTGGGAAGGCGGCGCTTTCTCACACTGGTTCAATTGCCGGGGCGGATGAGATCGCGTCGAGAGTGTTGCCTCAAAAGGGCGTTATATTAGTCGATCGATCTGATGAACTTCTACCTATTGCTGCACTTCTCGCGACTACTTCCCTTCCCAAACTGCAAACAGGAGTAGCGGTTCTAACTGACGGCGGTGGACACGCGACCCTTGCCGTTGACGCACTATCCCGTGCTGGGGTGCCGCTTGCATCACTGTCGGAGGACACCAAGGCTAGGTTGCGAAAAGTGCTTGGCGAGGAGGCAACCGTCGGAAATCCGATTGACGTGTACAGCGCCATCAATGCCCTTCCCGATGTTTTCCCGAAATGCATCGAAATTCTGGCATCGGATGTACAAGTGGGGCTTGTTTTAACAATAGGAATGTTCGGAGGCTACCATATCAGGTTCAATGAGGCTCTCCTGGAAGGCGAAAATCTAGCCGCTGAGCAGATCGTGGCTTTCAAGAAAACCACCAGCATCCCTCTGGTATTTCATAATTGCTATGCCAATCGCATGCTTAAGAGTGACGACATTTTGAGAGATGGCGGGATCCAGGTTTTCCCCTCGCTAGATTGGGCCGTGGCTGGCTCTAGGGCATTGTTTGAAAGAGCGAATTGGCTTTCCAAACAGAACTCCCGTGATCACGGGGTGACGTCTGAAAGCAAACGCATTGTCGTTCCCAGCGGGCTCTCAGCAGAGACAACAGCCCGTGAGATGTTGCAGGTCCTGGGGGTCGATACTGGGGAATGGTCGGCTGCAAGCGATGCTAAGTCGGTAGAAGCGGCTGTATCCAATTTTGCCACGTCTTGTGCGGTCAAGCTGGATTCGTCCGTGGTCGTGCACAAATCCGATATCGGCGGCGTGCATCTCGGCATAACGCGAGAATCTGCGCGCGCTGCCGCGGATGACATCGCGGATGCTATGTCATCCCAGATCACTCCAGTGACGAACTTCGGTTTCATCGTCACGCCGATGGTGAATAGCGGCGTAGAATTATTCGTAGGTGCCACCAACGATCCTGTCTTCGGCCCGGTGATTGTGTTCGGTTCCGGGGGCGTGCTGGTCGAGGCGGTCAAGGACGTGACCTTTCGCGCTGCACCGCTTTCTCCTTTGGAGGCTTTGGACATGATCAACGAGACGCGTGTCGCGAAACTCCTCGACGGTTTCAGGAATTATCCGAAAGTCGACAAGCGATCCCTAGCTAACTTCATCTCGTCCGTGTCCAACGCAATAATGAGCCTGGAGAATCTTGCCGAACTCGACATCAATCCAATCATCGCCACCGAAGGCGGTATCTACCCCGTCGATGTGAGGCTGGTCGGGAAATAGGCTGCAGCTCTAGAGGCGATATTAATGGATTCAATTTTTTGCATACGAAAGATTAACGCCGCAAAAGAGAACTTCCGGGCGTCCCGCTCGGAAAGATTGCTGTCGACATTCTTCTTGTTGTTCATGATTACTGGATCAGCCTCATTGGCGAATATATGAAGCACCAAATGGCGTGTTCGCTTAGAGCAATGGAGGGCAATACCTTGCCAGGTGACATCACATCAACTAGCCGTATGAAGACTTGGCCGGTCAGCTGCAAGCGCCACCGCTCCTCGTTTACGTGTCTCGAGCGGCAGGCCTGACCCGATGGCCGAATTCGTCCGCATCTTCGAGATGGGGCCGCGCGACGGTCTGCAGAACGAGGGGCGCCTCGTGCCGGCCGCGGAAAAGACTCGGCTCGTCGACATGCTGTCGGACTGCGGCTTACAAAAGATCGAGACGACCTCCTTCGTGTCGCCGAAATGGGTGCCGCAGATGGCCGATGCGGCGGAGGTCATGGCCGGCATTCGGCGTGCGCGCGGCGTCGTCTACGCTGTCCTGGTCCCCAACCTGAAGGGCTACAAGGCGGCGAGGGCGGCGAAGGCTGATGAGGTCGCCGTCTTCGCGTCGGCCTCCGAAACCTTCAGCCGCATGAATATTAACTGCTCGATTGCCGAGAGCCTCGAGCGTTTCCGTCCAGTGCTCGCTGCGGCTGCCGCCGACGGCGTTCCGGTGCGAGCCTATGTCTCCTGCGTCACCGACTGCCCTTACGAAGGCCCGACACCACCGGCAACCGCCGCGAGGGTTGCGGCCGAACTCTTTAAGATAGGTTGCTATGAGATTTGCCTAGGCGACACAATCGGCCACGGGACGCCGCCAACCATCGGGGCCATGCTCGATGCTGTGCTAAAAGAGGTACCGCCCGAAAATCTTGCCGGACATTACCATGACACAAAAGGATGGGCGCTCGACAACATCCTGGTGAGTCTGGAAAGGAGCCTGCGCACCTTCGATGCGGCGGTCGGTGGCCTTGGCGGTTGCCCCTTCGCGCCGGGCGCCAAAGGCAATGTCGACACGCTCGCCGTGGCCGCCATGCTCGCCGGGAGGGGTTATGAAACAGGCCTCGATATGGGGCGACTGGATGAGGCGGCACGCTTCGCGCGCGGCTTGAGAAAGGAGCGGCCATGAACTTCGAGACCATCCGCGTCACGACGGACGAGATAGGCGTCGCTACCTTAACGCTCGCACGCCCAGACAAGCACAACGCCATGTCGGGACAGATGATCGCCGAACTCGCGGGCGCCGCTGAAGTGCTCGCCAATGACGACAAGGTGCGAGCGGTGGTGCTGACGGGCGAGGGCGACAGCTTCTGTGCCGGCGCCGATCTCGCCTGGATGCGGACGCAGGCCTCCGCCGCGCGTGACGAGCGAATCGCCGAGGCCAGCAAGCTGGCGCGGGTTCTTCGCGCGCTCAACGAACTGCCCAAGCCGCTGATCGGTCGCATCAACGGTCAGGCATTCGGTGGCGGTCTCGGCCTGATGAGCGTCTGCGACGTCGCGGTCGCCGTCGACACCGCGAAGTTTGGCTTCACCGAGGTCCGGCTCGGTCTCATCCCTGCGACGATCTCTCCCTATGTGTTGGCTCGGATGGGAGAGGGCCGAGCGCGGCGGGTGTTCATGTCCGCCAGAATATTCGACGCCAACGAAGCCTGCGAGCTTGGACTGATTTCCAGTGCCGTGCCACCGGCCGACCTGGAGGCGGCGGTCGAAGCCGAGGTTCGGCCCTATCGCTCGGCCTCGCCGCAGGCGGTCGCCGCCTCCAAGGCGCTCGCACGTCGACTTGGGCCGGCAATCGACGACGCGATCATTGGCGAGACGGTCGCACTTCTGGCCAATGCGTGGGAAACGACCGATGCCGCGCAAGGAATCGCGGCCTTCTTCGATCGCCGCAGGCCGCGTTGGCAGGCGTAGTGCTGGCCCGGGAGCCGTTCGTGGTTAGCAGGAGCGACAAACGTCGAATTGCCAACGCCGCCGGCGCATCTTTGCGGCTGGCCGCTCACCCTCGGCGGGGACTTATCCGGCAACCACTTTGGACGGTAGAACCTCGCACGCGGCAGGTCGCCGTGAGAAGATTATCGGCTTGCAAGCGGATCGCGATCGCTGCTGCTCAGCTGCGGGACAGAGCGCGTCCGCTCCATGTCGATCTATCGTAAGCAGCGCGACGATCCTGACAACGAGAAACCCTCTGTCTGGCTTCTGTTTCGTTGGCGCGGGTAACAGCATTATGGGGGCATCGATGGAGAGCCTGGCTCGGCTTTTCCGTTGGACCACGGTTCGGTGGTCGCTGCCGGACGGCTATGCTGTCTGTCATCCGCAGCCTCTCGAAGTGCGTCTCAAAAAGCTGGCTACATTTCAAACCGCGCCGCCTCGCGGCATCCATGTTGCAACAGCAAGGGCATATTTGGCGCAAATCTCTCTTTCTGGTGTGTCATCATCGCCAGGTTCGGATCAAGAATTCTAACGGCGATTGAACGAAGTGAAGAATTGACGTTTGATCGCCATCTGGCACTCAAAAGGGATTCAATTGATCCCGCTGTCCCTTCCCACCAGATCGCCGTCGGAGAAGTACAACCGAAACGGCTCGGCGGAATGTGTCTAAAAAGGGGGCAAATGCAACATGAGAAGCGTTGAAGCTTTCGGCGGGGATCTGCAGCGCGAAGTCACCGAGTGGCGCCGCTATCTGCATGAAAATCCTGAGCTCGATTATCGGGAACACAATACAGCTAGGTTCGTAGCCGAGAAACTAGCCTCGTTCGGCACATCGTTGCATTGATACAGGGCAAAGGGGGAGATGGGCCGACGATAGGTCTGAGAGCGGTCATGGATGCCCTGCCAATCGTTGAGGCGTCAGGCAAACCTTGGTCGTCGAAAAGCCCGGGCATAATGCATGCATGCGGCCACGACGGTCACACGGCCATGCTGCTAGGCGCTGCGAAATACCTGGCGTCTACGCGCAAGTTCAAGGGCTCGGTTGCCTTGATCTTTCAGCCGGCAGAAGAGGTAGAATTGCCAACGGGCGCTTTCAGGATGGTTCAGGAAGGGATCATGGACCGTTTCGACATATCGCAGGTTCTCGGCATGCATAGCTGGCCGGGCCTGGACGTCGGCAAATTCGGCATCCGCCACGGCTACTTTATGGGATCGCAGGACGACTTCGATATCGTCGTGAAGGGCAAGGGGGCCACGCGGCCCACCCTTATAGGACCATCGATCCCGTTGTCATTGCAGCACAGATTATTCTCGGCCTGCAAACCTTAGCGCAAAACCAGATCCTCTGGAGACACTGGTAATCACCGTCACCAAATTGAGCGCCGCACATGCCTACAACGTTATTCCCGACGACGTTGAAATCGCTGGAACCTGCAGGACCCTCTCATCCAGCCTGCGAGATTTCGCCGAGCAAGAGATTTTGGCTTCCGCCCAAGGAATCGCGCGTGGATTCGGCGCGGATATCGAGTTCAGGTACCGTCGCTCCGCTCCCGCGACCTTTAATCACACGAAGGAGACCGATCTTGCGATCCAGGCAGCGCGCAGTCTCGTCGGGTCTGAATCCGTGGATGATAAGATGAGACCAAGCATAGGAGCGGAGGATTTCGCCTTCATGCTCGAGGCCCGGCCGGGCTCTTACATTTTCCTTGGCAATGGACCGACGGCTCAGTGCCATAACCCGGCCTATGACTTTGACGACGAAGCCCTGCCTTACTGCATCGGCTATTGGGTCAACCTGGTCGAGACGGTATTGGGTATTTGAGTGTGTGGGCGGACTGGAGTTGGTGAGGTGCGCTCGATCGCGATGTCAGCAAGCGCTAAGCCATGATGATCGCCGGATGGGCTCCAGCCGCACGTCCGGCGAGAACGTGCGTGGTGACCAGCGCAGCTCACACAACTGCAATGTCGCACTATCTGCCAGTCACAACGCTGCTAAGACTATGAATCCGGCCTGTTGTTCATCGCACAAGGCGATCGGTGTCAACGGCAGAGTAGTGGTCAACACTTGGGGTGAAATTCATGAACAAGGTCTATAGCGACGCCGGTTCTGCGCTGGAAGGTCTATTGTTTGAGGGGATGGCGATCGCTGCGGGCGGGTTTGGCCTTTGCGGGGTCCCGGAACTTTTGATCGGCGCGATCCGGGACGCTGGCACGACGGGGCTGACGATTGCATCGAACATTTGCGGCGTCGACGATTTCGGGCTCGGCGTGCTGCTGAAGACGAAGCAGGTCAAGAAGATGATCTCATCCTATGTCGGTGAGAACGCCGAGTTCATGCGTCAGTATCTGAGCGGTGAACTGGACCTCGAATTCAATCCTCAGGGGACGCTCGCCGAGCGCATGCGCGTTGGGGGCGCCGGTATCGCAGGCTTTTACACGAAGACCGGCGTAGGCACCTTGGTCGCTGAGTATAAAGAGCACAAGACCTTCAACGGCGAGAACTATGTGCTCGAGACCGGGATTGTCGCGGACCTGTCGATTGTGAAGGCGTGGAAGGCGGACACGTCAGGCAATCTCGCCTTCCGCAAGACGGCGCGCAACTTCAACCCGCCGGCCGCAACCTGCGGCAGAATCTGCGTCGCCGAGGTCGAGGAGATCGTACCGGTCGGCAGCCTCGACCCTGGCCACGTCACCTGCCTGGCATCTATGTGCATCGCCTGATCCAAGGTGTGCACGAGAAGCGCATTGAACAGCGCACAACGCGCGCGGCAGCGTAAGGTCGGGGAGAGACGAATGGCTTGGGACAGGAACCAGATGGCGGCACGGGCGGCGCGCGAACTGGAAGACGGCACTTACGTCAATCTCGGGATCGGCATTCCGACCTTGGTTGCCAATCACATTCCCGAGGGAGTTCGGGTAACGCTGCAATCGGAGAACGGGCTTTTGGGTATCGGTCCGTTTCCGACTGACGATCAGGTTGATGCCGATCTCATCAACGCCGGCAAGCAGACGGTGACCGCACTACCGCATTCCGCCTTCTTTAACTCGACGCAGAGCTTTGCAATGATCCGCGGCGGCAAGATCGCAATGGCGATCCTCGGCGCGAAGGAGGTTGCGGAAAACGGCGATCTGGCAAATTGGATGATACCGGGCAAGCTGGTCAAGGGCATGGGCGGGGCGATGGACCTGGTCGCTGGGGTGAAGCGTGTGGTCGTGGTCATGGATCACACCAGCAAGGCAGGCGAGTCCAAGGTGCTAAAGGCCTGCACCCTGCCGCTGACCGGTCAGCGCGTAGTCGATCGGATCATCACTAACCTAGGCGTACTCGACGTCGTTGAGGGCGGGCTCAAGGTGATGGAACTGGCGGAAGGCGTCACCGATAGTGAACTCCGCAATTCCACCGAGGCAACGATCGTCAATTGAGGTTCGGTGCCCCAACCAAGGCTCAGTTCTAACACAGAGGAAGCCATCTTGAGCAAGACTTCCATCGTCGCCGCCAGCGCTGCGCGCACCGCTGTCGGTTCCTTCAACGGCGCCTTCGCCGCCACGCCGGCGCATGAGCTTGGCGCCATCGTCATCAAGGAGCTTTTGTCGCGCGCCGGTGTCGAGCCGGGCGAAGTCGATGAGGTCATCCTCGGGCAGGTGCTGACGGCAGCCCAGGGCCAGAACCCCGCCCGCCAGGCGTCGATCAATGCCGGCTTGCCCAAGGAGACCACCGCCTGGGGCCTCAACCAGGTTTGCGGCTCGGGGCTTCGCGCCATTGCACTCGGCATGCAGCAGATCGCCACCGGCGATGCCAAGGTGGTCATCGCCGGCGGCCAGGAATCGATGTCGCTTTCGATGCATGCCCAGCACCTGCGCGCCGGCGTCAAGATGGGCGACTTCAAGCTGATCGACACCATGATCAAGGACGGGCTGTGGGATGCCTTCAACGGCTATCACATGGGCAACACCGCCGAGAACGTCGCCCGCCAGTTCCAGATCACCCGTGACGATCAGGACCAGTTCGCGCTCGCCTCGCAGAACAAGGCTGAAGCCGCGCAGAAGGCCGGCAAATTCAAGGACGAGATCGTCGCCGTCACCATCAAGGGCAGGAAGGGCGACACCATCGTCGACCAGGATGAGTATATCCGCCTCGGCGCAACGCTGGAGGCCATGACCAAGCTGAAGCCGGCCTTCGACAAGGACGGCACGGTGACCGCCGCCAACGCCTCCGGCATCAATGACGGCGCCGCCGGCGCGCTGCTGATGAGCGAAGCCGAAGCAGTCCGGCGCGGCATCGCCCCGCTGGCGCGCATCGTGTCCTGGGCGACCGCCGGCGTCGATCCGCAGATCATGGGCACCGGCCCGAGTCCGGCCTCACGCAAGGCCTTGGAAAAGGCCGGCTGGTCGGTGAAGGACCTCGATCTGGTCGAGGCCAACGAGGCCTTCGCGGCGCAAGCCTGTGCGGTCAACAAGGGCATGGGCTGGGATCCCTCGATCGTCAACGTCAATGGCGGCGCCATCGCCATCGGCCACCCGATTGGTGCGTCCGGCGCCCGCGTCTTCAACACGCTGGTCTTCGAAATGAGCCGCCGTGGCGTCAGAAAGGGCCTTGCCACACTTTGCATCGCGACGCGTTGCGAGCCAGATGCGCGAACGGAAGCCACAATGCCGGTGAATGGGTCGGTTATCCAAGCTGCAAAGGAAGGCTGGAATAGTCGGCCAACCGGTCGGCGAGGAAGGGGTAGGTCCGGCGCGCCGCTGCGATCGCGAACCGGGTCACTGTCAACGTCTCGATGACTTCGGCGTCGCCGAAGTGATGCGGTGGCTGGGTTTGGTCGATCCAGGGTGGACAGAATATCGAACCCCCAAAATCCTGGCCGGCCCGGTTGAGGCTCAGTACATAAACCTGGTTTTCGAGCGCGCGCGTTATCACGAAATGGTGCCAGCTAAAGTAGGTTAGATCCCGCGCATAGGCGCCGCAGTGGAGTAGTAGGTCTACGCCGTGGTCGACGCACAGCGTGCGGCTCAGCTCCGGTATTCGAATATCGTAGCAAATGATCGGCGCAACGCGAAACCCGGCAACGTCAAAGACGAAAATATGGTCGCCGCTGCTGAAGAATTCCTTTTCCATCGAGGCACCGAACTGGGCAGTGTGGAGCTTTGCATACCCGCCGCGACGATCTCCGTCCGGGCCAACGACGACCTGAGTGATCTGGAGGAGGCCATCGGTGAAGACAGGAAGGCCATAAGCGATCGTTACGCCGAAACGCTCCGCCACAGCGCGCCAGGTCTTGAAGCTCGGTCCATCAAGCGACTCCGCCAAAAGGTCCAGGGCTTCGAAGGCTTCGCGAGAGTATTCGATGCTGGACAGTTCGGGCAGGACAACGAGATCGATGGGCTCCGGCTCACGCGACAGTCGATCTGAGACCATGGCGGCGGCGCGTGCCAGATGCCTGTCGCGCTCAGCGGGATTGCGGGTTGGCGGGATGAAAATCTGGTAGGCGAGCAGCCGGAGTTCCGGCTTGGGGCTTTGCGCAATCATCTTCTGCGTACCCGTTTGTTACGCCCTGTCCGCCTTGTTGGCGGTGTAGGAACAGCCGCAGTTGACCACTCGGCCTGTCGACCAGGTTGTGCGACGATCCAGTCAAGCACTTCACTGCAATCCGGCGTTCGGCGCGCGCACGATGGTAGGCCACACACAGAAAGATGCACCGGTGCCGCGAGAATCCCCAACCACCACGGCAAGGTCATGCGGCACATCGCGCCTAGTCGCATAACGTCGATTTCTCATAGGCCTTGTTAGCAGCACCAACGAGATCAAAGCCAAACCAATGGAATTTGACATTTCCTGAAACGGGAAGCTCATGTAGTTCTCCTTATCCCGACGGCCTTTCCCGAATGCATCGAATTTCTCACGTCCGATCCGCAGGTGGGCTTGTCCTGATGATCGAAATGCTGGCGCCTCCCGCAGCATTGCGTCCAACATTTCTTTGGCATAGATTGATCGCGAATGAGCAACAATATCACCCTCAGGCATTTGCGGGCGTTCGTCGCGATCGCGGATTTCGGTGGGTATACCGCCGCGGCCCGCTCCTTGAACATCGCTCAATCGGCCTTAAGCCGAACGATAATGGAGATCGAGGAGGAACTGGACACCCGCCTTTTCGAGCGCACGACAAGGAGGGTCGTCCTTACGGCATCCGGCGAGCAGCTATTGATGAACGCGCGCCGTGTTCTCGAGGAATTCGACAGCGCGCTATCACGGTTCCACCTCTACCAAAACGGACTCGACGGAATCGTAAGCTTGGCTGCACTTTCGTCGGTTGCGTCAATTATGCTGCCAACGGTCATTTCCGAATTCAGGAAAACCAGGCCCAACGTCAGAATGTCGGTAAAGGATGGTTTCGCGAACGAGGTTGTTCGATATGTGTCCGACGGACACGTCGATTTTGGGATCACTTCCTTTCCAAAGGCGAAAGAACATTTGGTTTGCGAACAGATAGCGGCGGATATTCTGGTGTGCATCTGCTCGAAATCTCACAGGTTCGCGGGCATGGAAATGGTGTCCTGGAACGACTTGACTGGCGAAGACTTCGTCGCATTTGATCCCATGAGCAGCATTCGCATTTCGGTGGATCGCGCTCTGCAAATTGCAGAAATCCAAACCGGGACCATCACAGAAGCTCGGGACATCGGCACGGTTGCGGGCCTCGTATCCGCCGATATAGGCGTATCCGTGGTGCCGAGCCTTGTCCTGCCTATGATGCAGTTTGGTGATTTTATCCAGAAAAGGTTGGTGAACCCCCTAGTCGAACGCGAGATCTGCCTTGTCTACGATCCGCAGACAACTCGTCCTCCAGCCGCAGAGATTCTCATGGACATGTTACGACAAGGCGCGAGACATGGATTCCCAATCCCGAACGGAACAAGATGGGTGAATGATGATCCGACCCCAATCTCGGCGAAACAGTGTAGGAATCGGCGAAACAGTGTAGGCACAAGTACTCCTGTTTGAACTCTCAGGTCAGATAAATTCAAGCTGCGCGTCATATTCTCAAGTCCGCGAGTGGCGCGTCTCCTGGCGGACCTGAGCTGATCGCAACTTGGCAGCAAGCCGGGAATCCGAGCCGGCCCGCCGGCGACAGCGGTGGCATTCGGCGGGTCCCCCAAATCCGGCACACGGAAAAACGCCCTCTTGGCGTGCGGGCACTGCGACGCACCACGGCTGAGATGCTGTCGGCATTTATGAGCACGACTTCCTGCTCTGTTTGTGCGGCGGGCGGCCTAGCTGTTTAGATGGGGTATTCGGCTCTGCCCCACGTCTTAAATGGGTTGAGGTGCTGCGCTTCGAGCTGATGATAAAACGTGGTCTGTGTGGACAGCCACAAGCATCAGAAAAGGAAGCGCAGCATGAAA
>NZ_MZXV01000052.1 GCF_003253745.1 Mesorhizobium kowhaii | reverse complement strand
GGCGTACGGACTGAACCGGTGTGGTCGTGATCTTCCGTTCCGAGCGTGCCAGGTTTTTTCATGCAGCTAAAGAAATCGTCAGGCCAGTTGGTTCCTTGATGAACCCGGACATAGTTTCTGAAACCTTTCCAGCCGAGGTGCGAGGCCAGCGGTTCCGTTGGGCTGTCATGCCTGTTGGATCCACTGGAACAAGAATACCCGTATGAACGTTGGTGAACGTCAAGTGACATGAACAATTGATGCCCTACAGGGCAAGAGCGACGAACGGCGAGAACCGCCGGGCGCGCTCATAGGAGCGCATATGAATATCACCACAATTCTGGTCATCGTTCTGATAGTTTTTCTGGTAGGCGGCGGCGGCTTCTACGGCCGTGGACGCTGGTACTAGATCCCGCAATGGATAATCAGCACAACAGCATTCTGGAGGCTCGCTGGCTTCTAGCCGTGCCGCTTTCGCTTGTTCTCACGGTCCTGTTGGCTCGTCTTTGCCTGAACGGTGTCAGTTGGCACGTTATCCTTCGAGCCCTTCAGGAGCCGTTATCCTTCGAGCCCTTCAGGAGCATTGGCGTGAGCTAAAGGGCAATGGCAGTCATATCTCCCGGATGTTGCTGCTCGATCGGGTTCCAAGCACCCGCGTCCTCCGCCAGAGGCGCGGGCTTTTTTGTTTCGTATCTGCTCGACCAGTTGAAGGACGATCTTTTCGACCTGTAGCCAGGCGGCCCATTGAAGCATTGCGACGGCGATCCAGACGACTTAGCCGGCTCCTGCTTGACTGAATACGACCGTGCCATCGTCCTTGCGAACTTCCACCGCTACGATCCCGTCTTTCTGCTTTCGAGCAAGAAATGTCGCCAACGCGTGATCTCTTGCGGCTTTCTCGGCATCGAAGGGCGCCTTTCAACGACGCCCTCTTTCCCGTACCAAATCACCATATAGGCCACCGCTGGGACGCTCCCTTCTCCATTCGCCCGAAGCGTCGCCTTGGGCAACTGGATTGTCTCAAGTTGAAAACCTTCGAACATCAAGGTGCTAAACCTTGGCTGCGGTCGGAAGTTCCATATCCAACATCAGGCTTGCGCCCCGCTGGCGGCAATCAGTGCCGCCTTGATCTGTGGTCCGATTTTGTCGCCCACCCCGTTACCGAGCGCCATGACCCCCTTCGCCGGCCGGGCGATCAGGTCGATGTCGATGATCCCGCCATCGGCGTTGAAGCGGATGAGGTGCGCGCCCTTCATCTGGATGTCGCCTACATGCGCGGTGAATTCGAGCATGGCACTGTCGCCGCCTGCCATCTGGCGCTCATATTTGAAGTCCTCGAAAACCCCCGCCGCGGTCCGAACCAGAAGGCACACCAAATCGTGTCCCGGGTAGGGGTGCCATTCGACTGGCGAATGGTAGACCGCCTCGGCGGCAATGACAGAGGCCAGGTCGCCAAAGTCACCGCTTGCGATCATGGCGAGCCACTTCGCCAAGGTTGTCCGCGCCGCCGGACCGAGCGGCGCCGTAGTGTCGTTGAGACTATCGCGGCCGGACGGGATCGAAGGCCCGCCATGCGAAGGCTTCGATCCAGTGGACATGGCCCAATTCTTCCTTCCTTTTGAGGATAAGATAGGGTTCCTCTTTCACTCCCTAAGGACGAACGGCGCCGACGCATTCCGACATCGAGGCTGAATTGTTACGCCCGGAACGTGGGCTTCCGCGCCGCGCGCGCCCTAGGCCTCTTTCCCGAGAGTTTCATATCGAGTAGGCGAGTGTGATCTCTGCGCCAGCGTCCTTGAACACGTAGTAAGGCGCGGACAGTTGTTCGAAGCCAGAAGCCGGTCTTTCCCAACTGATCGTGCGACATGAGAACCATTAAAACTCTCAATGCATCTCTCGTAGTATTGTTGAGGCACTCAACGGGTCGCATTTCCATCGCTGCCGTTACGCTGGCAGTAGACCAGTTCCACGATAGCTATCGATCAACTCGTCAAAGACTGAGATGTCTGAGCGGCTCCGCGCCATAAGCTGAGCGCCGGAGACGGCGGCGAAGATAGCGCGAGCCCGCAGCTTGCTCTCATCGGTGTTCATTTCGGTGGCGGCGGAAAGAACCCTGGTCAGCCATGCCACATTGACGTCGGCAAATGCCCGCACCTCTTTTTTCACCGGCTCTGGCAGGTCATCATACTCGGCAGACATGAAGCTGCAGAGGCAGATGCGGTTACCATTCTCGAGCGACTCACGAAACGTATCGGGATACTGGCGCAGGCAGCGGACGGGATCTGAGGATTCGGCCCACAGTGCCTCCAGAACAGCCGCTGAGTCTTCCCAATAGCGCTTGGCTACCGCTGCGCCGAGATCAGCCTTGCTTGGGAAATGATGGTAGATACTCGCGGCTTTGATACCCACTTCGTTCGCGAGCTCGCGGAAATTCAAGCCGCTGTAGCCATGCGCCTGCGCGGTCCGTCTCGCTGCCGCCAAGATGGCTTCCTTGGAACTTAAACTCATCTCATGCCTTCCATCTTCGCCGGGAACTATTTTTTCGCCGGACCACCTACCAAGTGATAGATAGGGTCTTGACTGAGGGAAATAAAGGCCCATCTTCACCCTACCAAGTGGTAGGTAGTCTTCGTCGCAATAACCACACAGCCAGGAGATAAGCCGTGACCGACGAGATCATTTTTTCCGACGCGACCAAGCTAGTCGAACTGATCCGCACCAAGGAGGTCTCGCCGGTCGAGGTCGTGCAGGCGCACCTGGATCGCATCGCGGCAGTGAACCCAAAGATCAACGCGATCGTCACACTCGCGGGCGGTGCGCTCAAGGCCGCAAAGGCGGCGGAGGCAGCGGTGTTGGCGGGCGACGACCTCGGCCCGCTGCACGGGGTCCCGTTCACGGTGAAGGACTCGATCGACACGGCGGACGTGGCGACCCAGCGCGGCTCGCCGATCTTCAAGGGGCGCATCCCCGACGTCGACGCGACCAGCGTCGCGCGCATGAAAAAGGCAGGCGGCATCCTGCTGGCGAAGACCAACCTTCCCGAATTCTCCTACTGGATCGAGAGCGATAACCTGCTCTCCGGCCGGTCGAACAACCCTTGGGACGTGACCCGCACTCCGGGCGGTTCGAGCGGCGGCGAATCGGCAGCGCTCGCGGCGGGCATGTCGCCGATCGGCCTCGGCACCGATCTCGCTATCTCCATACGCGGCCCGGCGGCACAAACCGGTATCTCATCGCTCAAGGCGACGCATGGCCGTGTGCCCATGACCGGCATCTGGCCGCGCGTGCCGCGCCGCTTCTGGCATGTGGGGCCGATGGCCCGCTCCGTTCGCGACCTGGCGCTCGCCTTCTCGCAACTGGTCGGGCCAGACGGCCAGGACGGGTTTGCCACGAGCACCGTCGAGTTCGATGCCGGCATCGGCCGCTCACCCTACCGCCAGATCCGGGTTGGCTGGATGGTCGGCCCCGGCTTCGGGCCAGTCGACCCCGAGGTGGCGGCGACCGTCAAGGCCGCGGCCGAGGCGCTGAAGGACGTCGGCGTCTTCGTCGAGCAGGTGGGCATCCCGGCACTGGAGCGCGATTTCGCCCTCGACGTGTTCAACCGCTTGCATGTGATGGAGATGAAGCCCGCGTTCGCGGAGGTGACAGCCGGCCACGAGGACCAAATGTACAAGATGGCCAAGACCATGCTCTCGCTGCCCGACACGTCGATGAAAGACTATATCGACGCCGAGCAGGCGGCCGAGCGGCTGCGCGACGGCTATGCCGATTACTTCTCGCGTTATGACGCGCTGATCACGCATGTGCTGCCGATCCCGGCCCACAAGCATGGCGTCGAAAAGTTCACCATCGACGGCCAGACCGTGGATGCCACCTACCTCCAGGGCGCGACCGTGCCGCTCAACATCACCGGGTTGCCCGGTGTCGCGATGCGGTTCGGCACGAGCAAGGAAGGGCTGCCGATCAATGTGCAGATTGTCGGCAAGTGGCAGGCGGAGTCCACGATCCTGCACGTAGCTTCGCTGCTGGAGGGCGTGAGCCCGGTTCGCAACCTGCACCCGGACATCTAGGCGTGTGGTCCACGAGACCGTCGCACGCAGAAGTATCTGTTGGGTGGGCGCTCGCGGGGACTGTTGTCGGCCGCACGGACGTAGTTGCCGGGCGGCGTCATTCCCGGCTCTTGGCCGCGACGTCGATGCGAAAAAATCTGATCGCCGGCGGTCGGCGCGAAAGCCAGTCTTGGATCGAACAATAGTTGAAAAGGAGGCGACGATGAGTATCGCAATCCGCCTGACACAGACCGGTGGCCCGAATGTTTTGATAGTTGAGCCCATTACGGAGGCGCGACCCGCCCAGGGCGAGGTCTGGATCGAACAGGAGGCGATCGGCGTCAACGTCCTCGACGTGACCCAACGCAACGGCTCCGTTCCGATCCTGCTGCCGAGCGGCTTGGGTCTGGAAGCGGCCGGTCGCGTTGCTGCTATCGGACTCGACGTCGCCAACGTCGCGGTCGGAGATCGCGTCGCTTATATTCTCGGACCGATCGGCAGCTACGCGAGCGGCCGTCTTTATCCGGCTGAACGTCTCGTCCGCCTGCCTGACGTGCTGAGCGCCGACAATGCCGCAGCGATCCTGTTCAAGGGCGTCACAGCGCATTATCTGCTGCACAGCACCTATGCCGTCGGTCCCGGCACGATCGTCCTGCTCTACGGAGCGGCGGGCGCCCTGGGCCAGATCATGGTTCCCTGGGCGAAGTCGCTGGGCGCCTTCGTCATTGGCGTGGTCTCAAAGGAGGCCAGCGTCGAACGCGCGCGGGCCCTCGGTTGTGATGCGGTCCTCATCTGGGGCGCCTGCGATCTCCCGGCGGAGGTCGCAAGGCTCACCGACGGGCAGAAGGCGCATGTGGTCTATGATGGGATCGGCAAGCTGACCTTCGCCGCCTCGCTGGACAGCCTGCGCCCGCGTGGCCTGATGGTCTCGTTCGGCGCGTCCAGTGGTTCGCCTGAGCCCGTCGCGGTCGGCACGCTGAACGCCAAGGGCTCGCTGTTCCTGACCCGACCCGGGCTCGGGGCACATGCTACCGACCTCGTCGAGTACCGCCAGCGCGCCGATGCGGTCTTCGGAGCCGTGAAAGCCGGCGTCATCAAGCCCGCGACCTGGAAGGCCTTTCCCCTGTCCGATGCGGCTGCGGCGCATGCTGCCTTGGAAGGCGGCCAGTCGGCCGGAGCGATCCTGCTCAAGCCGTGATGGACATCTACCCGTGTATCGCCCTCCACTTCTAAACGTCTTCGAAGCTCCGCAACGAATAGGAGAAGCCTGCGGCTCGCAAACGCTGCCGCAATTGCAAGTTCAGGCTATATGGTAGCGGGTGGGTTTTGAACCCCCGAGACGAAACGGCTTTATTATCAACCAATTGAGAGGAACCAGACGTTCCGGAGTCGGCACTCCTGACCCTGCTCGCCAAAAATCGACAACAATATCATATGGTTAGGTGGCAGTGGTGGTAGCGGGAGAGCGCTACCGCCTTTCCCCACACCTATTGAACGGCCAGTTCAGGCTTCGCTGCTACGGCTGAGCGACTTGGCGCCATCTAACTACGGGGTGAGAAGTTCGAATCTCTTCGAGCTCCCCGGGATCGATGAACGAAATACGAATTCTCCATAACCCTTCGCCAGGATACGCCGCAAGAACCCCAAGATTCGAAAGCGCGCCCCAGACCGCGCAGAAGCACTACGCCATGTCGGTGGCCCCCGCTGTCGTTTCGCGAACGAGCTGTGGCTCTTGTTCGCAAAAGAGCTGAAGTGCGGACCCGTGATCTGACTGACGCCGGGATCCCCGGTGTTACCTGTCCCGGATGTGCGAGGAGGGTCTGCTCGTGAAGGTCGGTTACGGCTGGTATCGCGCCGCGGTGCTCGATGCTTTGTGATCTTCAGCAGGCCAGTGAGTCCGTTCAAACGGTATGTACTCGTTTGTCCGAGGTTCAGGAGATACAGTCGCAAGGGGTTCACTATGACGTGAGGCCTCGGCTCACGCTGGCGGTCTTTACTATGGCTATCAAAAGAATCCCAACCGATAGCGTGGCAACCCCGTATGATATATAAAGATTGTCTAATTTGACCGCTTATCCCGGGGGGGAGCCAATTTTGGGGATGTCCAGTTCTACAAACAGAAAGGTGCTGTCGAGGAGCGTGGTCGAAATGGGCCTCTTCTCCGCGGTGATGAACACCCTGACGTTAATTCTGCCTCTATATATGTTGCAGGTATATGATCGGGTTTTGCCCGCGGCCAATTTGGACACTCTCACCTACCTAACCTTGCTTGCGCTTTCGTCGCTTTTGCTTTTCGGAGTGCTCGAAGTCGTGCGGGGCGTGTATGCAAGCCGACTCGCCGCGCGACTGGATGTCTCTTTGGGCACATCGTCTTTTCTCGCCGCAATGACTGGCCCCCGCGCTGGGCTCGGCGATGTCCAGGCCCTGCGCGACTTGGCCACCCTGCGGGGGTTCATTGCTTCACGAACGATTTTCATTCTCTTCGACCTTCCTTTCGGGCCGATCTTCGTGGGCCTCCTTTATTTCATCCACCCGTTGCTCTTCCTTGTAACGGTCGTCGGAGCGGCTCTCATGGTTTCCATCGCCGTGCTGAACCAGGTCGCGAGTTCGCAACCTAGCAAGGAGGCGGCGGAGAACCTTGGCGCCTCAATGAATTCGGCGCAAGCCTTCGCGCGAAACTTCGAAACGGTCCGCGCACTCGGCATGGTGTCCAACGCGATAGAGTTCTGGGGCACCCGTTTTTCCGGCTCTCTGCACGCCTCGGATGGGCTCGCTCGCACCAACGCATTTTATGGCGGTGTGTCCCGCACCACACGATCGGTACTGCAAATCGCGATATTGGGCGTCGGCGCTTATCTGGTTCTCCACAACGAGATGACCGCCGGTATGATATTTGCGTCGTCGATGATTTCGGCGCGCGCCTTGCAACCTCTTGATCAGATCATTGGAAGTTGGCGGCAGGTCATCGACGCCAATCTTGCATGGAAGCGGCTTTCAGCTGCCCAATCAAGGTCCGGACCAAAGGACAATATTGCATTGCCAACGCCTCAAGGGGCGTTGAGCTCAGATCAAATAGTCTATCATCTTCCAGGTTCGGCCGACGGGTCGCTGCCGCTGATAAAACGCTTGACCTTTGAAGTAGGCGCCGGCGAAACGGTCGCGATCGTCGGGCCAAGCCAGGCTGGAAAATCGACGCTGGCGCGCCTCATAGTCGGTGCCATTGAGCCCCGTTCCGGGGCAATCCGCATCGATGGCGGCGATATTCGAAACTGGGATCCGGAGGAACTCGGCCGT
The DNA here is from genome assembly GCF_003253745.1 of Mesorhizobium kowhaii. Classification (GTDB taxonomy): domain Bacteria; phylum Pseudomonadota; class Alphaproteobacteria; order Rhizobiales; family Rhizobiaceae; genus Mesorhizobium; species Mesorhizobium kowhaii. The sequence goes on along the minus strand of NZ_MZXV01000052.1, from coordinate 5,323 downwards.
CATATTGGCTATCTTCCGCAGGACGTGGAACTTTTCCCAGGGACCATCGGCCAGAACATCGCGCGTTTTGAGCCATATGCGCCTGATGAGAAATTGATTCAAGCAGCCCAGCAGGCGCAGGTGCATGAGCTTATCCTGGGTCAGAGGGATGGATATTCGACGGTGATAGGCCCGACCGGCGTTCGCCTCTCGGGTGGCGAGCGTCAGCGCATTGGGCTCGCACGCGCCTTTTACGGCGATCCCAAGGTCCTGGTTCTCGACGAGCCCAATGCAAATCTTGATTCCGACGGCGAAGCCGCACTCGAGCGGGCGATCATCCAGGCGCGTTCACGAAAAACGACCGTGCTCGTCATAACCCACCGTCCCTCCCTCGCTTCCAAATGCGATCGTATACTCATGCTGCGCAATGGCCAGGTCGAGATCTACGGTTTGACCAAGGACGTGCTCGACCAACTTGCCCAGCGACGGGGCCAAGCGGCGGCGACCGCGGCCGCTCAGTCGCATGACAACGAAGGAGTGGTGCCTTTCCCGTCACCTGCTCGCGTGGAGGTAAAGGTCGCTAATGACGGTTCCTAGCCAAACCATCCAGATGGGCGCCAAGGTGTATCGCTGGCAGCGCAACATCGATACACGCACGGATCGGATCACGCTGGCGGGATATGCAAGCGTGGCCGTTTTCGTGCTCGGCTTCGGGTTCTGGGCAGCCACTGCACCGATTGGCGGAGCAACGATCGCGCCGGGTGTGGTCGCAGCAGCAGGGCAGAATGTCATGATCCAGCACCTCGAAGGAGGTGTTGTCGGCAGCATTAGAGTTCGCGAGGGTGACAGGGTCTTAAGAGGCCAGGCCCTGATCGTGCTCGATCCGACGGTGGCGCAGTCCCAGCTCAACCGCGTTCTCAAGCAGTGGGTTGCACTAAAGGCCGAAATTTCGCGGCTCGAAGCAGAGCGGGACGGCCTTGAGAAAATTGTCTTGTCCAGTGACCTCGGAGCCTATTCAGGCGCTTCCGAATATAGCGGTGTCTTCGGAGAACAAAACAAAGAATTTCAGGCGCGGCTAGCGCGTTACGGTGCGGAACAGGGGATTCTGAAGCAAAGGGTGGCAGCTCTTCAGGACGCCGTTGTCGGGTTAAAGGCTCAGAAGGAGGCAGCGGAAAATCAGCTTGCGATCGTCAACGAGGAGACAGAAAGAAAAAAAGACCTGCTGAAAAAAGGACTCACGAATCGTTCCGAATATACCGATCTTCTGCGCAGCACTGCCGAGCTGGTCGGCCAGGCAGGATCTCTGGAAGCCCAGATTGCCAGCTCGGCGACCCAGACCGTAGAAGCGCGTCAGCAGATTGAAAGGCTTACAACCAGCCGGGTCGAGGATGCCGTCACGGAACTGAACAAAGCCCGGGCACAGGTCGCGGACCTCGAGGAACAAATCAACGCTGCTCGATCGGTCCTGGAGCGGACGACCATCCGGGCGCCGGTGGACGGCATCATCGTCCGATCGCTTTACAATTCCGAAGGCAGCGTCATCCGAGCGGGGGAGGTGGTGATGGAGCTTCTGCCGACCACGAACGAGCTCATCGTCGAGGCCAGGATAAAGCCCGAAGACATCGACTCAATCCGGGTGGGGCAGGACGCAAACATGATGTTCACGGCGCTCAACGCGCGCACAACTCCGAAAGTGCCCGGAAAGGTGTTCTACATTTCGGCGGACCGGCTGATCACACCCAGCACGGGCCTGCCTTACTTCACCGTCCGGCTGAAAATGGCCGACAAGCTGCCACCGCAGGTCAAGCCCGAGCAGATCTATCCAGGCATGCCGGTCGAAACATTCATCTCAACCGGTGAACGAACGTTTCTGGCTTATCTGACCAAGCCCCTGGTGGATTCGTTCCAACGCGCCTTCCGGGAGAGGTAGGCCCGCCTGCCTCTTGGATATCGGAAGCTCAGATGTGAAGCGAGCGTCGGATTGATCCGGCGCCCGCTTCACTTTGGAGCCCTGCGGCCTTCAACGTCAGACGAAGTGGAAGTCGTCCGCTGGATTATACGCGACCACGGTTCGGCCGGTGCCGTCGTCAGCTAGCGTGAAGGTGCCCGTATCGTAAGCGCCGACCAGGTGGAGCGTGGCGTCATGAGTGCCGTCCGAAACGAGCAGCGTTCCTCCACTTCCATCCTGGTTTGCCTGATAGACAGCGGATGTTCCGGTGCTGAACCAGATATCTCCGAGGTCCACTCTGTCGTCGTTGGTTATCCCCGCGATGCTGCCGCTGAAATCGAATGAATCGTCCAGCCGCAATGTGCCAGCTGCATCCGCCCCGAAAATGACGTCTGCGGAAGAGGCGGCGTGAAACTCCAGCTGCGACATGTTTCCGATGATGGCATCGCCGTCGCCGGTAACCTGACCGCCGATCGTGACGTCGCCGCCATTGGCCCAGATCAATCCGGAATTGGCGACGGCACCGTTGATTGCCAGGCCACCGGACCCCGTCGCTTCGAACGTTCCGGAGTTGGATACAGTGCTGCCTCCGGTGTCGATCACCAGGGCGTGGGTGCCGGTGGCGATGATCGTGCCCTGGTTGTTCAAGGACAACAGCCCGCCGCCCAGCTGGCCGGCGCCCGAGATGGTGTTGTCGACATTGGTCAGGGTGACGTCGGCAGCCGTGCCGGAGATCACGTTCGCATCGCTGTCCGAGAGCACGACCTGTCCGCCGCCATGCAGCGTGATGCCGCTGGCGATCACTTCGAGCTGCGTGGTCGCGCCCGCACCGTTGAGGGCGATCGTACCCGTGTTGTCGACCGCGCCGCCGAGCGGCATGATGGCGCCGTCGGCGATCGACATCGTGCCGCCGTTGTGGGTGACCGGCTCCTGGTTGAAGAGGAAGTTGATGGCGCCGAGTTCGGAGGCCGAGACGCCCTGCACGGTGATCGTCTCACCGGCCCCGACGGTGACTAGGGCATTGCCGCTACCATCGTTGGCGATAGCGAGATCACCGAAGCCGCTGACACCGTCAAATCCGATCAGGTCGATCCTGTCTGCTGCAACATCGAAATTGTGCAGGGTGTCGGCCGCGATCGGCTGGCCGAAGACAAAGAGATCGGCGCCGGAAGAGCCGGTGAGGTGGTCGTCGGAGGAGAGGGCGTAGATCGGATTGCCGGGTGCGAAGACTTCGACGTTGTCGGCTATAGCCATGCTGCCCGTCGTGCCGTCGGCGTTCGTCCAATCGGCGCTCACATTGAGGACGGCGGCGCCGGTGAAGTCGGCCGGCGCCGTGACGGTCAGGGCTCCCGGGTCGGCGGTGTTCGCCGTCCAGATACCGTCCGCGTTGAGCGTGCCAGTGTTCAGGACCCAACCGGCCGGGACTCCACCGATCGTGATGTGGATATTGCTATGGGAGTCCGACGCCAGGTCGGCGAGTGCCAGGTTGATGGCCTCTCCGGCGACGCCGGCAGGGGCCGTCGCAGTTGCGCCAAAGCTGTTGCCAGCGATATCAAAGACCGTTGCGGTAACTGTGCTCCCAACGCCGGGCTTCGGTGGGTTGCCAGAACCTCCAAAGTTTTGGCTCCACGCTCCAGCCGTGAAACTGGTGATAGCTACAGTAGTGGAGTCGTATGTCAGCACCACCTTCCAAAGGCCGGAGCCTCCCGAATCCGACGCTGTTCCGGACGCGGAACTCCGGCCACTTCCGATTGTCAGGGTCGTCGACGGGTTTGTCGTATCGACGGTGATGTCGAGCGCATGCGAGGTCGAGGCCGCGCTGGCATTGCCTGCGACATCGGTCTGGATCGCCCGCACATTGTGCGTGCCTTGCGCAAGAGAGACGTCGAGGCTGAATGCCACGCCGCTCACCGTCGTGGTCCCGAGGCTCTCGCCTCCATCGACTATGCCGTTGTTGTTGGCGTCGTCGAACAGCGTGACCGTCGCACCGTTCTCGCCCGAGCCACTGATGGTCAGGGCCGAGGTGTTCTTGGTGATGTTGTCGGTGCTGAGCGAGCCGGTATCATCGACTGCCGCCAGATCGAGGGCTGTCGGCGCCGCCGGCGCGGTCGTATCGACGGTGATGTCGAGCGCATGCGAGGTCGAGGCCGCGCTGGCATTGCCTGCGACATCGGTCTGGATCGCCCGCACATTGTGCGTGCCTTGCGCAAGAGAGACGTCGAGGCTGAATGCCACGCCGCTCACCGTCGTGGTCCCGAGGCTCTCGCCTCCATCGACTATGCCGTTGTTGTTGGCGTCGTCGAACAGCGTGACCGTCGCACCGTTCTCGCCCGAGCCACTGATGGTCAGGGCCGAGGTGTTCTTGGTGATGTTGTCGGTGCTGAGCGAGCCGGTATCATCGACTGCCGCCAGATCGAGGGCCGTCGGCGCCGACGGAGCGGTCGTGTCTTCCGTGACCACGAAGGTGTTCGACGCCGCGCTCTGATTGGTGGCTGCATCGGTGATCCTGGCCGTTAGGTTGTAAGTGGTCCCATTGGTCAGCGTGCCCGTCTGGAGGCTGACGAAGCCACTGACGATATCCGCTGCGGTCAGTGTGTAGGCGCCTCCCAGCGGGATGCCTGTGTCAGTGCCGTTATAGAGCCAAATCGTATCGCCCGCCTCGGCCGGTGAACCACTGGTCGGTAGCGTAACCTTGACGGTCAGATCAGTGTCATTGGTTGTCACGCCGGAGGTCGCATAGGTCGCCGTGACCGGAGACACGTCGTCCGTGACGGAGGTGATGACCGGCGCATTCGGTGCGACCGTATCAACGACCGTGATGTTCACCGTATCCGTATCGGACAGGCTTCCATCGTTCGTGGTGATCTGGATCGACGCCGAACCGTGGAAGTTGTTCGTAGGTGCGAAGTTCAGGCCATTCAGCGCCGCGTTGATGGCCGCATCCGTACCACTGAAAGTCATCGTCCCATCTGCGCTGCCGTCGCCCACTGAGAAGGACAGGCCGGCGAGGCCGCTAAGCGTTAGTGTACCATTGCTCGACGTCAGCGTTACCGTATGGCTTGAATTGTCCACGTCGGAAATGCTGATCGCGTTGCCGTTCGCCGAACTGAACACCTTTGCCATGTTGCTGTCGGTTGATTGGGAAGCTGGCACACCATTGACCGGCGCGTCGTTGGTGCCGTGGATGGTGAAGCTGACGAGCTTGGAGGTGCCGTCGGCCGCGGTCACGGTGAAGGTGTCGACCTGGGTGGCGGTGCCGCCATTGGCGTTGCTGCCGGCGAGGAACTGCACGGCGGCGTTGGCGACGGAGTAGGTGTAGGAGCCGTCGGCGGCCAGGACGAGGGCGCCGAGATTGCCGGCGCCGGGGGTCACGGTCGTGTTGAAGTGGTTCTCGCC
>NZ_MZXV01000004.1 GCF_003253745.1 Mesorhizobium kowhaii | reverse complement strand
ACATCGGCAACAACAATCCGGTGAAGCTGGCCGCCTATGTCGAGGCGCTGGAAAACGCGCTTGGCAGAAAGGCCATCATCGAACTGCTGCCGCTGCAGGCCGGCGACGTGCCCGATACCTTTGCCGATACATCGGCGCTGGAGCAGGCGGTCGGCTACCGCCCGACGACGACGGTGGCCGAGGGGGTCGGGCGGTTTGTGGATTGGTACCAGGCGTATTTTGGACTGACCTAGCTGAGGTCGCATCTCGGCGCGAAATAGTCCGGCCGTTTGTCCAGCGCCGAGATTGACAAGCCATTGCATGGAACCTAAGCACGAGCGGTTTATGTCAGGGGCTGGGGGTTTAGGCATGTCAAGGAGAACTTCTTGAAAGGAATTATCCTTGCTGGAGGCAGCGGAACGCGGCTCTATCCGCTAACGTTGGCAGTCTCTAAGCAAATCCTTCCGATATACGACAAGCCGATGATCTATTATCCGCTGAGCGTTTTGATGCTCGCGGGTATCCGTGAAATTCTGATCATTTCGACGCCGCGGGATCTGCCGGTTTTCCGCGAGTTGCTTGGCGACGGATCGAACTTCGGGCTTGAGCTGTCCTATGCCGAGCAACCGCAACCCAACGGGCTCGCGGAAGCCTTCATCATCGGCCGTGACTTCATCGGCAAGGACAGCGTGTCGATGATCCTGGGCGACAACATCTATTTCGGCGAAGGCCTGTCGCAGCTCTGCCGTGCAGCGGCATCGCGCGAAAAGGGGGCTTCGGTGTTCGCCTATCATGTCGAGGATCCCCAACGTTATGGTGTCGTTTCCTTCGACAAGGTCACCGGAACAGCCCTGACAATCGAGGAAAAGCCAGCCCAGCCGAAATCCAACTGGGCTGTCACCGGTCTCTATTTCTATGACAACGATGTCGTTGACATCGCCCCCGCGATCCGCCCGTCGGCGCGTGGCGAACTCGAGATCACGGCGGTCAATAACGTCTATCTCGATCGTGGCCAGCTGCATGTGCACCGGTTGGGGCGCGGTTACGCCTGGCTCGACACCGGCACCCATGACAGCTTGCACGAAGCGTCCTCCTTCGTGCGCACGATCGAACATCGGCAGGGCATCAAGGTTGCCTGCCCGGAGGAAATCGCCTTCGAACAGGGTTGGCTGACGGCGGACGATGTCCTCCGGCGCGCCACCCGACTGGGAAAAAACGAGTATGCCGCCTATCTGCGCCGGCGTGTCGTCGAGCGGTTGGAGGAGTAAATGCTGGAGGTCAGGTCCCTTGGCATCGAAGGCGTGCTGGAAATCATTCCGAAACGACATGGCGACGCCCGCGGTTTCTTTGTCGAAACCTATCATGCCGAACGCTTTTCGCAGGCCGGCATAGACTTGCGTTTCGTACAGGACAATCAGTCTTATTCCGCCGCGGCAGGCGTCCTGCGCGGGCTTCATTACCAGCTTGCGCCGCGAGCTCAGGACAAGCTGCTGCGTGTCACTCGGGGTGCGCTGCTGGACGTGGCAGTCGACATTCGCCGTAGCTCGCCAACCTTCGGAAAATGGGTTGCGCTCGAAATTACCGCTGAAAAGGGCAACCAGATTCTGGTGCCAAAGGGCTTTGCGCATGGCTTCGTGACGCTCGTGCCGGACACCGAAGTCTTGTACAAGGTGACTGATACCTATTCGCCCGAACACGACCGCTCGATCCGTTTCGACGATCCTGCCATCGGCATCGACTGGCCGTCATTGGCTGGCGGGTTCCAGCTTTCGGACAAGGACCTCAAGGCGCCGGTGTTGGCCGCCGCCGAGGTGTTCGCTTGATGGGTTGTATGAGGACAGCAGCATGAATTTTCTAGTGACAGGCGGCGCCGGCTTCATCGGCTCGGCGGTGTGCCGGCATCTGTGCGCCAACCCGGCCTATCGCGTGACCAATCTCGACAAGCTTACCTATGCGGGCAATCTGGCCTCGTTGCGGCCGATCGAGAATGCACACAATTACCGCTTCGCTCATGCCGATATCTGCGATGAGAGGGCGGTGCTCGACATTCTGCATCGGGACGAAATCGACATCGTCATGAACCTTGCCGCCGAAAGCCATGTCGACCGCTCGATCGACGGACCCGGCGCCTTCATCGAGACCAACATCGTCGGCACCTACAAGGTTCTGAATGCCACCCTGGAATATTGGCGCGGCCTTCCGGACGACAAGAAAAACCGCTTCCGCTTCCATCATGTCTCGACCGACGAGGTGTTCGGCGATCTTCCTTTCGACGGCGGTCTGTTCGTTGAGGAAACACCTTACGCGCCGTCTTCGCCCTATTCCGCCTCGAAGGCGGCTTCGGACCATCTGGTGCGGGCCTGGCACGAAACCTACGGCCTGCCGATCGTGCTTTCCAATTGTTCGAACAATTATGGACCGTATCACTTTCCCGAAAAGCTGATCCCGCTGGTCATCCTCAACGCGCTCGACGAAAAAACGCTGCCGGTCTATGGCGCCGGCGCCAATGTGCGCGACTGGCTGTTCGTCGAGGATCATGCGCGCGCGCTGGAGCTGGTTGCCACCAAGGGCACGCCAGGCGAGAGCTACAATGTCGGTGGCAATTCGGAGCGGACGAACCTGGGCGTCGTCGAGACGATCTGCGATCTGCTCGACCGCCGCCGTCCGCGGGCCGGCGGCAAGAGCTATCGAGATCTGATCTCTTTCGTCACCGATCGTCCGGGCCATGACCGCCGCTATGCCATTGACGCCTCCAAGATCGGTCGCGAGCTTGGCTGGGCGCCCAAGGAGAATTTCGACAGCGGCCTGGCGAGAACCGTGGACTGGTTTCTCGACAACAAATGGTGGTGGGGGCCGATCCGCGAAGAGCGCTATGCCGGTGAGAGGTTGGGCGAAGCGCGCAAGGGTGCCGCGTGAGGCTCGTTGTCACCGGTCGCGAAGGCCAGGTCGCGACAAGCCTTCTGGAGGCCGGCCAGGGGCGTGCCGGCGTGGAAGTCGTCGCCATTGGCCGTCCGGAGCTCGACCTGGCAAACCCCGACACCGTCATCGACGCCATTGCGGCCGCGAAGCCGGATATCGTCGTGTCGGCTGCCGCTTACACCGCCGTGGACCAGGCCGAGGATGAGCCCGATCTGGCATTCGCAGTGAACGCTGTCGGCGCCGGCAAGGTGGCCGAAGCCGCAGCGCAGCTTGGCATTCCCGTCATCCATCTTTCGACCGACTATGTCTTCGATGGCAGCGCTTCTGGCGCCTATGTCGAAACCGACGCAACCGCACCGCGCAGCGTCTATGGTACCTCCAAGCTTGCCGGCGAACAGGCGGTGGCAGCCGCCAACCCCCGCCATCTGATCCTGCGCACGGCATGGGTCTACAGCCCGTTCGGCAAGAATTTCGTCAAGACCATGCTGCGGCTTGCCGCCGACCGAGATGAGATCTCGGTGGTAGCCGATCAGTGGGGAAATCCCACCTCCGCGCTTGATATCGCCGACGCAATCCTGCATGCGGCGGCGATGCTGCACGGCGACAAGAGCTTCACTGCGTTCGGTGTCTATCACCTGGCCGGCACAGGCGAGACCAACTGGAGCGGCTTTGCCCGCCATATCCTGGACACAAGCCGAGTGTCTGGTGGTCCTTGGGCGCGGGTAAGGGACATTGCTACGATGGACTACCCGACCAAGGCGCGACGCCCCGCCAATTCCCGGCTATCGAGCGCGAAATTCGCCTCCGTCTTCGGATGGAATGCGCCGGACTGGCGGCTGTCGACTGAAGCGGTGGCGCGTCGTGTCCTGGTCTGAGAGACGGGATGGGCCTGGGGCATGAAGAAGGACCCGTCACCGAAAAACATGCGCGATGCAGAGGCCGGCCCACAGGTTGTCGGCCCAGAGGCAGCCGCCCCAGAGGCGGTCGGCCCAGAGGCGGTCGACGGAGTGCCGGCGAGCGTTCGGGCCAAGGCGCATGCCGCGCCGTTTGGAGCGCTTACCCCTTCACTTCGCGACCTGTACAATGCCCATAGCGGCAAAGTGTCGGACAAATGGTCTACCTATCTGGACGCATATGACCGCGTTTTCTTGGACTATCGGAACAAGCCGGTTCGACTGCTGGAAATTGGCGTTCAAAACGGTGGTTCGCTCGAAATTTGGCCGCGATATTTCCCGAATTCGGAGCTTATTCTTGGCTGCGATATCGACACTGCCTGCAGCGGCCTGGTTTTCGACGATCAGAAGATCGCTGTGGTCATCGGCGATGCCAATACTGATGAGATAGAAAGAAAAATTGTTACAAAATCCGCGACATTCGACATCATAATTGATGACGGATCGCATACATCGTCAGACATAGTGCGCTCTTTCGCCCGTTATTTCCCTCATCTTTCTGATGGAGGGGTTTACATAGCGGAAGATTTGCATTGCAGTTACTGGCAGGAATTCGAGGGCGGTCTCTATGATCCTCTTTCGTCGATGTCGTTCTTCAAGCGCCTGCTCGATGTGGTCAACCATGAGCATTGGGGACTGCCCCGCTTTCGGGCGGATGCTTTAGCCACTTTCTCCGATAGGTATAAAATCGTATTCGGGGAAGCTTCGCTGGCATCCATTCATTCCGTCGAGTTTTTGAACTCGCTCTGTATTGTAACCAAGCGGCCAAGTCAGGAAAATTCTCTCGGGGTTCGCGATGTGCAAGGCCAGGTTGCACTTGCCGACAGGGGAATGGTTTCTCTTGACGGCACGACAAGCAAAGCGCGCGATCAAACCGGAAACCCATGGTCCCTAGCGTCGACGACCATGGAGGAGGAAATCGAGACCAACCGGGCGTTGGTGACGAGCCGCGGGGCGCGCATAGAGGAACTCTCCCGCGAGGTAGCCGAGATACGCGAACAGCTCCAGGGAGGCCGCGACCAGATCGCACGGATGGAGGCACATCTCGTCGAGAGAGTTGAAGAGATCCAGGTTTTGCAAGGAGAAATATCGGCTGCGCACGCGACTGCGAGTGTGCTGCGGGCCGAGCGCGACAACGAAATCGCACGAGCGCAAGCGGTGACAACTGCGCTCCAGGCAAGAATAGAGCAAAACGAACGGGTCGTTCAAGAGTTCAAGGACTCAACGAGCTGGCGAATAACCAGCCCCCTGCGAGCGCTATCCGTGAATATCAGGTGGCTACTGAAAAGGGTCGCTGCGGTTTTTCGTTGAAAGCGAAATTGAATTGGAGATAGGCAGCTCTGCTCTTAGCCTCTCCATCGGAAATCCGTTTCTTCAGAACAGGCCAACATCAAGCCACCGGATATGCTTTCTCGTTTGCGCGACGGCTGATCGTTCCAGTCGCGCCGGCTTGTGGCGTTTGGGACGCACACCGGACCTATCCAGCAGTCTGCTTGCCAAGCCGTCGAATTTCTGGTTGCGCAGTCTGGCGGTGTGTGCGAGGTGCCACCTACACCAACGCAAGGCAATACACAGCAAACGCAGGACTGCAGAACTAATGTCGGCCACCGTTCGCACCCTCTCTGTCAGCCGTTCAACCCCCGCTTTCGCGATCGCGTCTGTTGGTCCGATCGCGGTGTTCCTGGTTGCGCTCCTGCTGACGGTGCAGGCGAGAGGTGCTCCGGATAACGACTATTGGGGCATTTTCGCTTCAATGGTCCGATCGCTGGACGGGGTACCGACGCTGTCGGACCTGTATGTAACGGCAAACGAGCATATCATTGCCGGCGCAAAACTGTTTTATCTGCTGAATTTTCATCTTACCCACGGCGACAATATCGGCCTCTCGGTCACTGTTGTCGCGTTCTCCCTTCTCATAGCGCTGGTTTTTTCAGGCGCACTCTCGCTCTCTGCGCGGTCCTGGTTTGAAGCGTTGGTCGTCGGGATAGCCGTATCGGTGTTTGTGTTCAGTCCACTCGCCGCACACAATTTCTTTGTTGGCATGAGTGGGGTAGCCTGGATCGGCGCAAATTTCTTCACCGTGCTGGCTGTATTGGCTTTTTGGCAGTCGACCGAAAAAGATATGCCGCTGGGTTATCTGGCTGCGATAGCATTGGCTGTCATTGCCACGCAATTTTACAGCACGGGCCTGACCGCATTGTGTGCGATCGGCATCCAGGGATTTTGCACCGCCAAGACGCGGCGGCTCGGTATTTTGATTTTCGCGGTGGGCTTGGCCTTCGTGATTTATATCGCAGTGTATCAGAAGGTCCCCGACTATCACCCCGCACGCGATTTCAATCCAATAGAGATTGCACTGTTTTGCCTGACATTCATTGGTGGCGGCATCGTCACAACCGAGTCAACCGCAATTCCGTTGGGCGCGATTGGAATTGGAGCGGCCGCTCTGATCGTCGGGGTTTGCCTTTTGCGGCCTGGCGAAAGCAGGTATCGATCAGCCTTCTGGATTGCGATCATGGCCTATGCCGTAATGTCGAGTGTGTTGGCGGCTATTGGTCGATCGAATATGGGAGGAGACGCGGCAGCCTTAGCCAGCAGATATGCAACCCTTCCAGCGCTTTTTTGGGTCGGACTGTTTGGAGCAGTTTCATGTCTGGTGTGGCGCGTTGATTTCAATCGTCGTCTGTCGATCGCGATATTCGTGGCGGCAGCCGCGGTAATCGTCGTCAACGGCATGCCGCGGGTGCAGGCGGCTCTTGTCAGGGCTGAAGGAAAAGATCTCGCAACATTGGCATTGTCGCTCGGCGTCAAAGACCCCGACATGATGCAATACGTTACATGGGCTGGGGTTGATTACTATAATGTCGAAGACAATCTGAGGAAATTCAATCATGTCCCGTTCGACGGCAGGGATTTTGGCTGCCCCGCGCTCGGCGCGGAGCTGGCAATCCCCACCCAGCCGAACAGCTTGACGGGCTACATCGATGCCGTGTCCAAAATACAAGATCCGCAGTGGGGACGCGTCTCCGGTTGGGCCGCGGACACGTCGAACAGATGGCCCCCACTGCTGGGCAGCGATATTCTTTCCACCTACCGCTGCATTGCCTTCGTTGACGGCACGGGAACGGTCGTAGGGTTGGGATTGGGAGGAGCGCATCGGCCGGACGTGGCAAAGTTCCTCGGGCGAGGGCGTGACGACTATGGCTGGAGTGGCTACATAGATCTTCGACGTGTGCCGGCTAGCCCCGCTTCTCGATTGATATATGCAGTTTTGCCTACGCCGTCCGGGTGGACGAGATTGCAGGCCCCTGGGGTTGGAATCCAGTTTTGAAAAATACCTATGTAAGCGTCGTAAGATTCGCCAGGAAAGTAGCTGAGCGCTGCGGATTACTTGCGGCGCTGGAGCGGTCGAACAGCCGCTTTGCCCTCTGGATCAGAAGTCTGTTCGGCATCTACGACAGCGCCGACCTGGTTCGGCTTGACATGCCATGGTGGACATTCTCCGCGATTGATGCCGTGAATGTTTTTCTGGCCTCGCGCAATCACAAGGCTCGTATCTATGAATTTGGTGCTGGCGCCAGCACCGTTTGGTTGGCGAAACGAAGCGGCTCCGTCGATTCCGTCGAGCATGACGCTCCGTTCGCGCAGACCATGGGCGGCATTTTTGGCGCCTATCCCAACATCGCCGTGCGAGTTGTGGAGCCAGTAGCCGCTTCCGCTTCCAGCAAGGCCAGGTCCAATCGAAAGGGATATACGGAATGCTCGTTCGATCAATACGTGTCATCGATTGATCGGGTCGACGGCACCTTCGACCTCATTGTGATCGACGGCCGGGCAAGGGTTTCCTGCCTGGCGAAATCGGTTAGCCGCCTGTCTCCGGGCGGTATGATTTTGTTCGACAACAGCAACAGGCCCGAATATCGCCAGGCCATCAATTCTTGCGGCCTGCAGGAGCGCGTGACACGGGGGCTTGCGCCTGCATTGCCATTCCCCAGCCAGACCTCCATTTTGACGCAGAGGGCCTGACGTGCAGACCGTATCGATACTGGTGCCTGTAAAGGACGAGCAAGACACTGTTCAGGCTTTGATTGGCCAAATCGAGGCGGCCTTTGAGCAGATCGATACCGCCTCGCTCAAGGAGGTCATCTTTGTTGACGACGGGAGCCGGGACAATACCTGGAAGGAGATTCTGGCCGCCACCAAGGCTTACCCCCATGTGAAAGGCGTTCGGCTTCGGAGGAATTTCGGCAAGGCAGCCGCGCTCCAGGCAGGGATCTCCAATGCGTCGGGCAATGTCATCGTCACGATGGATGGAGACCTGCAAGACGACCCGAAGGAAATCTCACGTTTTCTGGACGAGATCCGAGCGGGCTCCGATGTCGTTTCGGGATGGAAGCAGGTGCGCCATGATCCGCTCGGCAAGACGCTGCCTTCAAAGCTGTTCAATCGAGTGACGGCGAAGGTCACCGGCGTCAGCTTGCACGATTTCAACTGCGGCTTCAAAGCCTACCGCTCCGAGGTGTTCGACAACATTCGCCTCTATGGTGAGCTGCATCGCTTCGTTCCAGCCTTGGCTTATGCGACTGGTTTCAAGGTCAGTGAGATCGTCGTCCAGCACCACCCACGCCGATTTGGAAAATCCAAATATGGGGTTGGTCGCCTCCTGAAGGGTTTCCTGGACCTGCTTACAGTCGTGACCATCACGAAGTTCAATTCGCGCCCCGGCCATCTTTTCGGTGGTCTGGGTGTGGCCGTCATCTCGATCGGCTTTCTGATTTTCTTGTTTCTCTGCGCGCGGTGGTTTGGCGGTGAAGCCATTGGCGGCCGGCCGTTGCTGCTTGTTTCGACGCTCTTGATGATCGTCGGTGTGCAGTTCACGCTGTTCGGCATGGTCGCCGAGTTGATTGTTGCGACCCGTGGCGATCGCGACCCGGGCATTGTCGCCGAAATTGCAAGTTCCGACGGCAGGCTGCCTGTGAAGCCGATCGGCGCTCGTGCCGAACTCTAGGATCATTCGTGCCGGCGGCGCTGTCATTGCCGTCGCGGCAATGTTCTTTGTCATACGCTCCGTCTACGGATACGCTGACCAGCTCGCCGAGATGCTGCAGCGTCCTCGGTTCATTGTCGTGGTCGTGGCCTGTGCGCTTCTCTATGCACTCGCTCTGCAGCTTGTGGGGCTCGCCTGGTTCACCCTGTTGGTTTCGGTCGGAGAAAAGGCAATCTCTCCGATCCGTGCAATGCGCGTTTTCGCGCGTACCCAAGTCTACAAATATCTGCCAACCAACGTAATCCATCTCGTCGGACGCTTTGTCCTGGCGGCTCGATATGGTGCCGCAAAGGATGCGCTTTCTTACGCGCAGGTGATGGAGATCGTTTTGATGGTCCTCGCTTCCGGAAGCGTAGCACTCCTTTTCTCGTTCTCTTTCCTGCTTAAAATCGGTGAGGACTACGGAATAAGCCGCTATCTTGCCTCCGCGGTCTATATCGGTGCCGGCCTGGCGGCCCTCATGCTTGCCCCCCTTGTCGCGGGCCGATATTTCAAGCAGAGCCAAAAACACCTCGCATTTTCGATGGCTGCGATCAGTGTCGCTTGCTATGGCCTTTTTTTCCTTGCCAATGGCTTGATCGTCGTCCTCCTTGTCCATGTGCTGTACGGACCCACGATTGAGTGGCAGATGGTGATCGGGGTCTCAGCCGCCGGTTGGTTGCTTGGTTTTGTTGTACCTGGGGCTCCCGGCGGTTTGGGTGTGAGAGAAGCCGTTTTTATCGCTGGTCTTTCGTCGATCGGCATACCCGCGGCTGCGGCCACCGCCGTTGCAGTTGCGCATCGGGTCATCACTCTTCTGGGCGATGTTCTCTTGTCGGCTGGGGAGTTTGGCTATCGAAAATGGACCGCGGAACCAGATTAGAGCGCATAGTATTGCGCGTGACTATCGAATGCGACACCTCAAATCCAATTCGACTGGAGCGGATGCTCTATACCTGTTCAAATGAGATCGACGCTGATAACGAACAGCCTGGTTAATGGAACATGGAATGCGGCTTGAATGTCCAAAACATGTGTGGTGACCGGTGGAGCCGGTTTCATTGGATGCGCGTTGTCCGCCAAATTGGCGGATCGTTTCGGGCGTGTAATTGTCATCGACAGTTTGCATCCGCAGATTCACGCTGAGCGAAAGCGTCCCGCCGAACTTGATCCTCGCGTTGAACTGATGGTTGCCGATGTGACCGAGGCTTCTACCTGGGCGCAGGCATTGGACACGGCCCGACCTGAGATTGTGGTGCATCTGGCGGCTGAAACGGGCACGGGACAGTCGCTCACAGAGGCCTCTCGCCACGCGATAGCAAATGTCCTTGGCACAACCCGCATGTTGGATGCCTTCGCCACGGCATCGCATGTTCCTGAGCGTTTTGTCCTGGCTTCGAGCCGCGCCGTCTACGGAGAAGGGGCATGGCGGTCCAGAAATCCAGGAGAGGTAACCTATCCGGGTCAGAGATCGAAGCAGCAGCTTGAACGCGCGGAGTGGGATTTTCCCGGGCTCGAACCTCTCCCCATGGACGCGGAAAAAACGATACCGAATCCAACCAGCATCTACGGAGCAACCAAACTAACCCAGGAACAGATATTGCGAGCTTGGGCTCTTTCGTTCGGAACAACCGTCAACGTGCTGCGCCTTCAGAACGTATATGGTCCCGGCCAATCCCTGACGAATAGCTACACGGGAATTGTGTCGTTGTTCATCAGGATGGCCAAGGAAGGCAAGAGCATCCCGATCTATGAAGACGGGGATATCGGAAGGGACTTCGTTTTCATCGACGATGTCGCCGCGGCGATTGACAAGGCCACGAGAACAGATCTGTCGCAATCGTTCGCCTATGATGTCGGCACTGGCTCCAAGACCACGGTTCTCGATCTGGCGAGGATCATCGCAAAGCGGTATGGAGCGCCGGAGCCGCACGTCAACGGCATGTTCCGCAACGGCGACGTGCGCTGCGCTGTCGCCAACATTGACAGGACGGTCCGCGAACTGGAATGGCGACCTTTGAAAAGTGTGGACGAGGGGATCGGCCAGCTTTCCGAATGGATAGATTCACAGCTCGGCTAAGACTGGGCCTCCTAGAATTGGTTTGGCGATCTGGATTTCTTGAGGGGACGAGGAATGAGCTCTGTATTGCGTCGGGTTGCTGTGTTTTCGCTGTATAATGAACGTGGCATCGCAGACGACTATGTCATATTTCTGCTTACAAAGCTGCGAGAATTGGTTGAGAGGATCGTTGTTGTCTCCAATGGGAATCTTTCAAAACATTCTGAAGTCGCTGTGGAAAAGGTATGTGACCAGCTTCTGATCCGTGAGAACGAGGGATTTGATGTCGGGGGATACAAAGCCGGGATGGAAGCCATCGGCTTTGATGAACTTTCCAAGTATGACGAACTTATCCTGCTGAACGATACTTGCTACGGGCCTCTTTTCCCCTTTTCGGAAATGTTTTCGGAAATGGAAGGACGGAATTCTGATTTCTGGGGCGCTTCTGCCCATCGGGAAATGACACCAAACCCATTTACCGGAACGGGTTATCTGCCTTGGCATCTCCAGACGTTCTTGGTCGCTATCCGGAAAGATATGTTGAAGTCACGCGCCTTCAAAAGATACTGGGAGAATCTGCCGGAGATAAAAACTTACGTCGATGCTGTTTTGCTTCACGAGTCACAGTTTACCAAGCATTTTACTGATCTAGGCTATTCAGCAGAAGCATATGTTGACCCAAATGACTATGGTTCGCACTATCCAGCATTTATCGACGTGGACGAAACAATCATCAATCGCTTTCCTCTGCTAAAGCGGCGTCTCTTTTTTAATGATCCGATTTTCTTGGAGCATAATGCGGTCGATTTGCCACGCGCATTGCGGATACTTAAAGAGACATCCGACTACGACCTCAACTTGATTTGGCGCAATGTTTTACGCACTTCGGAATTGAGGAATCTCAATACCAACGCGGCGCTGATGAGCGTCCTGCCGGACAAGCGGATCAAAGACGATGCCGCCGACTACGGCAAGGTCGCTGTCTGCGCGCATATTTACTACACCGATATGCTCGACGAGATGCTGGATCTGACCGAGAACATTCCGGTTGCCTATGATTTCATTGCCACCACGGATACGCCTGAAAAGAAGGCCGAGATTGACGCCGCCTTGGCAAAGCGCCCTGGCATAAACAAGGCCATCGTCCGCGTTGTCGAACAGAACCGCGGTCGCGACATGTCGGCGTTTTTCATCTCCACGCGCGATCTGCTGGTCGACGATCGTTATGACCTTGTCTGCCGCGTGCATAGCAAAAAAACGCCTCAGGTGCAGGCGTCGAAGGGCAACCTTTTCAAACGGCATATGTTTGACAATCTGCTGAATACAAGCGGCTACGTGCACAATGTGCTGGACATGTTTCACGACAACCCGTCGATCGGGTTCGCCATTCCGCCGATGATTCATATTTCATTTCCAACCATGGGGCACTCATGGTTTGGCAACAAGGCCAAGGTTGAGGAAACCGCGCGCCTGTTGAAGATCGACGTCAAGTTCGATGACACCACTCCGGTGGCTGCCTATGGCGGCATGTTCTGGTTCCGGCCGCGCGCCCTGCGCAAATTGTTCGAACACAAGTGGAGATGGGAAGAGTTCGATCCCGAACCGTATTTTGACGACGGCGATTTGGCTCATGCGCTCGAGCGGTTGATGGCCTACGCGGCCCAGGATGCGGGTTACACAACGCAGCACATTGTGTGCGCGCATCAGGCGGCGCACGATTACACGATGCTGGAGTTCAAACTGCAAAAGCTTGCAAGCATGATGCCGTCGGCCGAATTCCTGAACCAGTGTTATATGTTGTCTGAGTGGAAGAAGTCCGGCTATCCCTTGGGAGCGCAGGCGCCAATGTCGCAGGCGCCAGTGCCGCCGCCGTCGCCGTCGCCGTCGGTAAAACGATCTCTGGCTAAACTCAATCTGGCGACCAAAAGCTCTCTGAAGTTTAGAATGCCGATACTATTCACAATACTAAGGCCATTCTATCGCGGCGCGAGGGGCGTATTAAAACAAAACTATCAGCGTAATGAATAGCGCATTCGGTGACAATAATAATTATCATGGACATGAAGTTTACGGTATAAATTGTAGGAGCATCAAGGTGCATCGTATTGCCGTATTTTCTCTCTACAACGAACGCGGAATTGTGGATGACTATGTCATCTTTCTGCTCGAAAAATTGCGAGAGTTCGTGGAGAGGATTGTTGTCGTTTCCAACGGAGACCTGACCAAGCATTCGGAAGTCGCGGTTGAAAAGGTATGTGACCAGCTTCTGATCCGTGAGAACGAGGGATTCGATGTCGGGGGATACAAGGCCGGAA
Organism: Mesorhizobium kowhaii; assembly: GCF_003253745.1. Taxonomy (GTDB): domain Bacteria; phylum Pseudomonadota; class Alphaproteobacteria; order Rhizobiales; family Rhizobiaceae; genus Mesorhizobium; species Mesorhizobium kowhaii. The sequence goes on along the minus strand of NZ_MZXV01000004.1, from coordinate 198 downwards.
TGGAAGCCATCGGCTTTGATGCTCTTTCTGAGTATGACGAACTTATCCTGCTGAACGATACTTGCTACGGACCTATTTTCCCCTTTTCGGAAATGTTTTCGGAAATGGAAGGACGGAATTCTGATTTCTGGGGCGCTTCTGCCCATCGGGAAATGACACCAAACCCATTTACCGGAACGGGTTATCTGCCTTGGCATC
>NZ_MZXV01000039.1 GCF_003253745.1 Mesorhizobium kowhaii | reverse complement strand
TTGCCGCCAGATCGCCCCCCGGCAGCGACCTCCATGCACTTGTACCATCACCCGTCCCCAAAACATCGCCTCAGCAGGCCAAAGACCCCTGAAAACTCCGGGAAAACAGCCGTTTATGGACGCGCACGAGCTAGTCACCTCGATTGTACCGGGCAGCGAGAAGATGTCGCGCCACATGGTCGCCGGCGGTGACAGTGCCGGGCTGCTCGTCTGCCTCACCGGGCTGCGCAGCAAGGCCGAGGCGCGCACGGGCACGCTTTATCCGTTGGTGGTGATCCAGGAGGCGGGGCTGGACGGCTTCTGGATCGACCGGGTGCTGAATCGCGAGGACTGGATCGAAAGTCACATCGTCGATGCGGCATCGATCGCGGTGTCGCGCCGCCACCGTCGCGCCAAGACGGATCGGCTCGATGGCGAGGCGCTGATCCGCGCCCTGCTGGTCGTCAAGCGGGGTGAGCCGCGCGTCTGCTCGATGGTCCGGGTGCCGACGCCCGAGAATGAGGATCGCCGCCGGACCAACCGCGAGCGCAAGGTGCTGGTCGCCGAACGGGTCGAGCACGTCAACCGCATAAAAGGCCTGCTCTTCAGCCAGGGCATCCGCGACTACGAGCCTTGCGCCGCGACCGGCGCGATCGCCTGGAAGAACTGCGGACCGGCGATGGCCGCGCCCTGCCGGCCCGCATGAAGGCCCAGATCGGCCGCGAGCTTGACCGTCTCGAATTGCTGCTCGGCCAGATCAAGGCGGTGGAGGCCGAGCGCGATGCGCTGCTCGCCGCGACGGCGGTGGACGCCTCGACGCCGGCGGCGATGTTGCTCAAGCTGAAGGGCATCGGGCCGGAATTCGCGACGATCCTCCACGCCGAAGGGCTGTTCCGGCATTTCAACAACCGCAGGCAGGTGGCCGCCTACGCGGGCCTGGCACCTTCCCCATGGAAGAGCGGCACGATCGATCACGAACAAGGCGTGTCGAAGGCAGGCAATCCGCGGCTGCGAACGACGATGGTCGAGCTTGCCTGGCTGTGGCTGCGCCATCAGCCGGCCTCGGGCCTGGCCCGCTGGTTCAGCGAACGGGTGGCGCGCAACGGCGGTCGCCTCAAGAAGGCGATGATCGTCGCGCTCGCCCGCAAGCTGCTGGTGGCGCTGTGGAAATACGCGACCGCCGGCGTCATCATCGAAGGAGCGCTCATGAAAACCGCATGACCGCTTCCACCACCCTTTTCCTCCATTCCGCAAAGGCCCTGATCAGCCTTTCGGATCCAGGTGGGCGATCCGAAAATATGCATGGCCTCAACAGCCGATCGGCAGAATGGTTTCGTCTTCCTGAGCCTGCGCCCGCCGCAAGCGGGATATTGGTGCTGCCGCCAGGAGCGGCGACCGCATGTGAGGTGGATGAGGCCCGGCGACCGGGCCGCGTCACGTGATCGGGCTCAGACCTTGGACCGAAACTGCGAAGGAGGAAAATCACACTTGACCATGTAATCCCCATGTGAGGGCATATTTGGGTCGGATCGTTCTGATCACGCGGGAAGCGCGGGAATGATATCGGGCCTCTCCATCCGCCTGCGCTCCGCACAAATCAGACGGCAAATCTCTGTGGCGCAGATTCATTCCGCAAGGTGGCGTGCTGAGAACGATCATGGCAGTTTGCCTTCGCGCAAAAACCGGAACGCGTTACGACTCGTGGGGCGTAGCCGCCTCACCTATCAGCCGGAGCCACTGAACCTGCGTACAACATTCTCGAGGATGCGCGAAACCGGTCCCTCGAAGCCGTTTCGCCACAGGCTGCCGCAGAAAGTGATCGATCCGACGGAAAACACTGCCCCTCCCTTAGGTTTGTCGAAATAAACGATCTCGGCCCGCAACTGAGGCTCATTGGGCCGAACCTTCTTAGGCGGATCGCCCTCGATCGTACCCCGACGCGCAATGTACTCTTCTGGGACCAGCAAGAAAGAAGCAGGCTCATCCTCCGATCGAGCAAGGACAATAGCATTCTCCGGCGTCCCGAGCGCGGGATCCGTGCAGTCGAGCTCGTAGCCCGCAGCGCCACCACCTGAAAGGCCGTAATCTCCGACAACGTCCTCCTCGATTCCTTCGAAGATCCAGCCATGGGCCGGATCGCGCGATGCCGGCAGGCGGCGAAAATGCGTGCCCTCAAAATCGCCTTGCCCCACGAAACCGACACCGAAGAGCATCTGCGGCGGGCGCCGGTTGCGCCTCCACAGCCCGCCTACTGGCCGTCGAACGCATGAAAATATTCGCCCGGCTCTGCGGCCCAGACGCGCATGCCGCCCTCGGCGCGCCTGAGTTCGAAGAGATGTGGTGCCTTCTTGTCGCGCGCGATGCGCCAATAGAAGCCATTGCCACCGAGGTAGGCCAGCCTCCCGCCGTTCTCAGTGTACGCCTGCAAAGCATTGAGCGTGCCGAGGGTGTGATATTCGGGGTGCGTGCCTGTCAGCACGGTGCGATAAGAGGCGAGAAGCGCGACACCTTCATCGTCGAGGTCCTCATCCGTTACAATGTCAAAGGGAAAGCCTTTAGCCTCGAGCCACGCGAGGATATGCGTATCGGCAGGATAATGCCGCAAGCCCGAGCCGCGCTTATCATTGATGCTGACGAAGCCTGGTCGCATCGTCAGCATGGGACGACGGCGCGACGGGAAGGCAATGCCGCTTCCGTCGCGATGGAAGTTATAGGTCGAGCCTCCATACTCCGGATGCTGATCCGGATTGTGCGGATAGGCACCCCATTGCCGGACACGCTCGTGATAATCGGCATCGGCTCCACCTCGCCGATCGTTAGCGTAGGCCTGATAGGTGAACGTCGGAGCAAGAAATGCGATCGGCGCGAAAGGCCCTTGCCTTTTTGGGAGGACGTAGAAGGGCAGCCAGTCCTCGCCGTCAAGACAGGTCAGGTGAAACGCATAGGCGCCGCTGGGCATATCCTCTGGAACAGTCCAGTTAAAATCAGCCTGCCATTGGCAAACGCCGAGATCGTCGTCATGGAAATGGATGGCTGCGTAATCGCGCGGTGCGTTGCGCCAGCAAACTTCGCGCCCGCTCCATTTCGCGCCGACCGCCGCGCGCATCGGCTGGTTGACGAGCCGCCCGTGATATTTCCCGGGCCCCACGTCAATCACGCTTGAACTGGCGATCCGTTGCGAGAAGTCCCAGGCGGCGAGCACTTCGCCACCCAGCCGTTCCACCTCCGCCAAAGGATTGGCGAAGACCTCGATAAAGCCGCGCAAGATCGCCGGATCCTCGAGCTTGCCTGTGAAATGGCGTTGCGGCGCGAGCGCGCGCGGCCGCGAAGAGGACTGTGCCAGAAGAAGGCAGGCTCACCCCTACGGCATGCCAATTGACTTTAACAGGTTCGCCTTTGTCGAGGGGCTGCTGCCCTAACACCACGCGTCCGGAGGCTGGGTCAATAGCGAGCCAGAGGCGATACCACGCTTTCGGTTTGAGTGGCACTTTCGTTGCAAGCTCAAGCGACCCTTCCGGCCATGCGATTGAGGCCTCAGCGCCAGATGGGCCGATGGAAAGAACGACGGCGTGGTCGCCCGCCTCCTCGGCCAACAGGGCAGCCGAGGGATCGATCACGCCCGGCTGGACCAGCAGCGTCCAGGAGCAGGCCCCTCGCGGATCCCTTTCGGGTCCGGTCTCAATGATGCCATAAGAGCCGAGTCTGGCCTCCTGCCAGCGCCCCTCATGGCTTTTGTCGAGAAGATGCGACAAGTCCTCGAAGCGCATGCCTGGGCCATGAGGATTAGGGTCGGCGCTGATAACGCGCAGGAGACGCGTGCGATAGGGGCCGGGCTCCCTTAGGCTCACATGCGCGACGAATGTCCCCATCGGACGATGGGAGAAGCGGTCGAGATAGCCCGTGATTGGAATTTCGGTTGCGCGCATGTTTTCCTGCCAGCTGCTATGTCGGGCGGCCTGTTGCTCGGACTGCCTCAAAGTTCTTAACCTTGCGCTTCCTAGATTGGTCAGGCTCGTCGCCCCTGTCCTCTTCATCCCTCGGCGGAGAACACTCGGTCAGCCGCTCGTCAAGGCATGATTATACCGACGGACACAACTCACGTTTCCACGGGAATGCGCATCTGCGGCCGATGAATTCACGGAACTTGCGTCGATCTCAGTGGAAAACACGGGCTCCAGAAACTCACCGTTGTCTTGGTGCCGACAAGGGGTATCGGCGAGTTGGATTTTACGGAATTCGTCATGATGAGGTGGGCTGCCATGTTCCAATGTCATGGCCCGAAAACTCCATGTTCATCGGCCTATTGCAAGGTGCCTTGGCGCGCCGCTTACGCTGTGAGTTCATGGACCAGGCCAACAACGTCGGCTCGTCGGCGGTCCGGGTACCGGAAAGACTCATGTCGCCACAGCTCTCGGCGTGCAGGCGGTCGAGCATCATCGCAAGCGCGTGCGCTTCTTCTAACTGTCGAACTCGTCAACGCGCTCGAGCAGCAGAAGGCCCAGGGCCAGATCGCCAATCGGCTCGCCCACTCCGATCTCGTCATCCTCGACGAGCGCGGATACCTGCTCTTCAGCGCCTCAGGCGGGGCGCTGTTGTTCCACCTGCTGAGCACCCTCTAGGAGCGCACCAGCGTCGTCATCACCGCCAACCTCAGCTTCAGCGAGTGGGCCGGAAACGACAGCTTCCGCTTCAAAAACAGCTCAGCCCAGACCACTGTCGCAAAGAAGGAGAAAACCCCAACCTTGACGAAAACCTGAGACCCGAAACATACATGAAGGCGGGTCACTTCTCGGTGAAAATCCCGGGTCAGCTTTCAGCGAAAATCAACAGTTATACAGGATTGAGGTTGTAAACCACTCTGTTATTTTTATAGAGGATCATTCGAGCCGCTTCGATCGCTTCTTCGAAATCGAGGCTTCCGCCCACTACGTGGTTTGTGAGCGCCTGCGACAAGTACCGCTTACCCCAGAGGCCGGATAGCCAGTAGAGCTCGGGAATGTGAAATGCATCGCTTGCGAATAGAATCTTGGAAAGCGGAACCGCCTCCATCACCTGTGTATATCGGTGGCACAAGTTCTGATGAACGAGCGGTGTCATGATGGACAACTCAAAATAGCAATTGGGATAAAGGTGACTCAGCCAAGCTGCTTTGCCAACGGACGGATAGCCTGCGTGAAGCGGAATTATTTTCGGCATCCGCATCATGCCGCCTTTATCGAACCTACATACCTCCTCCAGATAGAATGGATCTTGATTTCTAAGTATTACCCACGGGGCTTCACCATCTCCTGTATGGATTTGTAGGGGCATATCTCGCTTCAGGCATTCCTCAAGCGCCAAGGTGAAGGTGTAGCGACGAAGATCTTTTTTAACAGATGCTACTTCCTCTCGATCCACGCCGTCAGTAGCATTGCGGACCGAACGTTTCATCGCCCCCCAAGACAACGCGGCGGGCTTGCGATCATACAGTGGACGGATAAGACCGATGTCCGGCAACAAATATGATTTCATTCCGACCGAGCGCTTACCGAAATTCCCAGTTCCGTCAAGTATCTCTTGCAATCTATCGATATAAAGCGCTTCGAAATCGTCAAAGCCAACATCCAACTTGAATAACTCGCCTTCCACTTGATCGATCCGGCTAATACGGTGTGACTTGCACGGTATAATTGCATCTTCGAATTGAGATATTGTCTCGGCTCCCCCGCCTTCCAACACCCCTGTATCTAGCATGATATTCTCAAACCCGACCTCTGCAAACAAACTGTTAATGTACGACCAATAGTCTCTCCCTCGATCGTTGCGAGCTTCGATGACCTCTTCCAACGTTGGATTGCACTTCAAGAATTCGGCCAGTTCCTTCACAAGAAATTTAATAAAAATACTCTGGGATAAATTATATGTTATTCCCTCAACCTTATTTTGGATGTCGAACTTTTTGTTAAGATCATGTCTAACCGCCTCGTCGCCATTCAGCCATTGCGCATAAACACCCTTTGGAAAATAGCTCGGTATCGGAAAGCCCGCCAGGGATATCCGCTCCAAATACCTCTGTGGCGTCGTAACCGCATCTCGATCAGTAATTAGATGACAGTGGGTGTCGTCCAGTGGCATGACATCCACCGCTTCAAAAATCTGCGCAAACTCAGGCTCTTGTCTAGAGAAGAAGGCTGATAGATGATCCGGAACTTGACGGTGCGATGAAGAAGCACGTGTCTCTTTTACTGGTACATCGGTCATGCTCTTTTCCTTCCGTGCGTTCCAATTTGCCTAGTTTCCTCTTCGACAGAACCGCTCCAACCCAGTTTTAAAATCAAGCGCCCTGATGGTGACTGTCTGGCACGACAGCCAACCATGGCTCGAAACCACTTCCATCGACGTGGGGAGCCGCGTAGATATCTGGGCCGAAATCTAGCCCCCCCAACCGGCCCCAAGGACAGCATACTTTTTCATTGTGCCACACCCTCAGGAGAGTAATGGTTTCCGCAAGAGCCCCGTAGCTTCTTCGATGCGCATTAACCTAGCGCCACTCCGAAGACAAATATTCCGAAACACAGGAGTTGCTACCTGCCATTTCTATGTAAGTACGACTATCCCGCCAACTTTGCCCTTTGCAGCTCGTCTTTTGGTCTCACGCAGCCTTTTAATCGATCAACCCTCGACGGCCCGAGCACCTACGTCAAATTCAGATTGTGTATTCAGGACACCTGGATTTGAGATACAGCCCAGCGCAGGCCAAAGGTGCGTTGCTGCCGCACTGGATGGTCCGTTGGGTTCCAAGATCGCGAAATCCCATTCCGAGGGAAACGCCCGCGCCCAGTCAAGCCAGACGAATGCGAAAAAGACTTCAGCAACGCTGGAGATACTTCCCGTCAAAACATGAAGGACTCTAGCGAACACCGCTTTACTTTGCAAATCGCGCCGGCGTGATTACGCCTACACGATTCTGGATCACGCCATCTAGCCAGTCCGGATTCATTTGCGGCACTGAACTCATCAACAGTTGCGTATAGCCGTCGAAGGGCGGCGAGAGAACGGTATTCTTCTCTCCGACTCTAACCACTCGACCACGGTGCATGACAGCGACTTCGTCCGCAATCGCATTCACGGTGGCGAGATCATGCGTAATGAAGAGATACGAGATCGACAGCTCCTTCTGAAGTGACATCAACAGCTTCAGGATGCCCTCTTGTACCACTTGATCGAGGGACGAAGTCACTTCATCGCAGACGATCAAGTCGGGATTGGCCGCCAACGCGCGAGCGATGGAGATGCGCTGCTTCTGCCCGCCGGAGAGCTCCGAAGGGTAACGATCGATATACGCTCCGCTCAACTCGATCATGTCGAGCAGCTCGTTCGCACGCCGATTGCCGGCTGACCCCCTCAGTCCGCAGTAGAGTCGCAGCGGACGCGAGAGCAGCTTGCGAACTGTATGGCTGGGGTTGAGTGAGGTGTCGGCCGATTGGTAGACTAGCTGGATACGACGCAGGACATCGGCATTACGCGCTCCTCGCAAAGGTGGCAGCCGAGTGCCATCAAACACTACCTCGCCTTGCTGTACTTCCATCAAACCGCAGACTACCCGAGCCAGGGTTGTCTTGCCTGAACCGGACTCGCCGACTACCGCAACAGTGTGGCCGCGCTGTACCGTAAGGCTGACGTCCTCCAGTACCCGGAGCTGACCGTAGGCCGCGTTGATATGCCGGATATCGAGTATCGGGGGAGCCGCGCTGGCGGGCGGTTTTTCAAGAGAGCGGACCGCCCATAGGGTCCTCGTATAGGGATGCTCGGGCGCCGCCAGCATGCGTCGCGTCTCGGCCTCCTCGACCTTCACACCATCTTTCAGGACCACGATGCGGTGGGCCATTTGCGAGACAAGGGCCAAGTCGTGGCTGATGTATATGGCCGCTGTTCCGAACTTTTGGACGACATTGCGAATGGCGGTAAGAACCTCTACCTGCGTTGTCACATCCAGGGCTGTGGTCGGCTCGTCGAAGATGATGAGGTCCGGCCGGCAGTTCATTGCCATCGCCGTCATTAGGCGCTGCAACTGGCCACCTGAGACTTGGTGAGGGTATCGTTCGCCGATACGAGTGGGGTCCGGGAGGGCAAGCGAACCGAACAAGGTTATCGCTTTTTCAACGGCTCGCTTGCGCGGTTCTGTCTTGTGAATCTCCGCACTTTCGACCACCTGGTCGATCAGCTTGTGCGCGGGGTTGAAGGATGCGGCGGCGCTTTGCGCGACATAGGCAATGCGTGCGCCGCGTAGGTCACGTTTTGCCGATTCTGGGCTGTTGCGGAGGTCGATACCGTCGAAAGTGATGCTTCCATCGACGAGTATGCAGCCTTCGTTCACTATGCCCAGTGCTGCCAATCCAAGGGTCGATTTTCCGGCACCGGACTCACCAATCAGCCCGACAACCTCCCCCCGATTAACGTCAAGGTCAATGCCACGCAGAATTGGAACAACGGTATCGTCGACGAGGCCGTTGATGACGAGATTGCGTATGGTGAGCAGCGCGGGACCGCGTTCCGTCCCGCCCGGTGAAGATTCCCTCTGCAAGCTTGTCGCCATCCGCTCAGCCATTGGAAGCACCACTGATCTGCAAGTACCAATCGACGATGAAGTTGATAGCTACGGTAATCACAGCGATGGCTGTCGCCGGGACCAGCGGTGTGAGGTCGCCGAAGGTGATCAGACTGGCGTTCTCACGCACCATCGAGCCCCAGTCCGCCGTTGGCGGCTGGACGCCAAGGCCCAGGAATGACAGCGACGAGATCGTCAGGAAAACAAAGCAGAAGCGCAGCCCGAATTCCGCGACCAAGATCGGGCGAATGTTGGGCAAGATCTCATGAGCGATGAGCCATAGCAGGTTCTCTCCCCGCAGCTGCGCGGACTCGACGTAGTCTGTCACCGCCACGTTCATGGCCAGTGCGCGGGCGAGCCGGAAAACCCGGGTTGAATCGAGAACCGCGATGATAATGATTAGATTCTGGATCGATGTTCCGAAGATGGACAGCAGCATCAGCGCGAAGATCAGCTGCGGAATCGCCATAAAGACATCGATCACCCGTGCGACGACTTGATCCACCCAGCCGCGGAACAGTGCGGCGATGATGCCTAGCGTGCCGCCCAGCAAAAAGGCGATAGCGGTTGTCACCACGGCGATACCAATGGAATTACGCGCGCCGTAGATCAGCCGGCTGAGGACGTCCCGGCCGAGCTGATCCGTGCCAAGCAGATTCACGCTGTTCCACGGCCCGAATGGCTCGGGAGAGACCAGTTCGGATTCTCCGAAAGGAGCAATCAGGCCCGCGAAAAAAACGGCGAAAAGGTAGACCGCGACGACGGCGAAGCAGAGCTTGACGTTGAGGGGCGCTTTTCGGAGCGCATAGCTGAACCTGCTGCGCCGGCCGGAGGTGCGCTCGGCGCGCGAAGAGCCTTCGGTTGTGTGGGGCATCTCCACCATATCCGTCACCTCGGGTGAAGCAGCTTAGGGTTAGTCGAAATTGCGATAATGTCCGCAAGGAGATTCAGGAGGATGTAGGCGCTCGCAAATATCAGTGCGCATGCTTGTACCACCGGTATGTCGCGTGTGCGCACTGCATCCACCATTGTGTGGCCAATCCCGGGATAGACAAAGACCGTCTCCACCACCACGACCCCCACCACTAGATAAGCCAGATTTACGGCAACAACATTGGCAATGGGGGCCCAAGCATTGGGCAAGGCGTGGCGCAGGATGACTCGTGCTGGAGAAGCACCCTTGCATTTTGCCATGTGTATATAGGGGCTGGCTAACACGCCGATAATCGCCGACCTGGTCATGCGCATTATATGGGCAATAATTCCCAGCGTCAGGGTCGAAACGGGCAAGATCATAAGCCGGACCCCCTCGACGAAGCCCATGCCGTCGTTAACGTTGGATAGAGTCGGCAGCCAGCGCAGTCTTACGGCCAGGAAAAGGATCAGGATATACGCTATAAAGAATTCCGGAACTGAGATCGTCGTTAGCGAAACCCCATTCACTACGCGGTCGAAGGTGGTGCCCCGATAAAGTGCGGAGAGGACGCCGAGGACGATCGAAAGTGGAACTGCAATGAGCGCGGTCACGCCGGCCAGCAGCAAAGTATTGCGGAGGCGCGAAGAAACGATGTCGGCGACGAACCGAGGCTCACCTGGATTGGACGATAAAGACTCGCCAAGATCACCATAAAGGAAGCCACCGACCCATTTGAAATAACGTGTCGCAGCGGGCTGATCTAAGCCGAGGTGAGACTCAAAAGCCGCAACTGTTTCCGGGGTGGCGGACTGACCCAAGATCGCGGTGGCAAAGTTGCCTGGAAGCATGCTGACGGTCGAAAAGATGATCACCGAGACAGCCGCCAGCGTCAAACCGCCAAGGAGCAGCCGAGAGATGATCGTTCGGACAAGAGGCGACATCATGTGGTAAATACCAGGTGGTGAAGGAACCTTCGGCACAAAACTAAAGCAGTGAATCTCAAGATGGATGCTTTGCGCAATCGTGTCATCGACTCACCCTATTGTTTGGCGAGCGCCTGAAACCTCAGGCGCTCGCGCGACCGATCGACTTATACTATGCGTTCAACCACCATCGCTCGGATGCGCGCCCGTTATCCATCGGGAACACACCGCCAACGGTATTGAAACCAACCCGTTTCGAGACGCCATTGGTGTAGTTCAAATACGCAACCACAATCACGCCGCCTTCGTCGTGTAGAATCTGCTGCATTTCCGAATATTGGGCGGCGCGCTTGGCTTGGTCGGTTTCGGCGCGGGCTGAGACTAGGAGTTCATTAAACCGCTTGTGCCTGAAATGGGTTGAATTCCACGCAGCACCTTCCTGATAGAATTGGGTAAAAAGCCAGTCAGGAGTTGGCCGGCCGAAATAGCCAACCGAAACGAACGACTTCTTTAGCCAGACCTTGTCCCAATAGCCGTCGTCGCTCTCACGGATCACATTGATTTCAATGCCCGCCTTGGCGGCCTGCTCTTTGAATAGAGTGCCGGCCTCAATGGAGCCAAGAAAACTATTCGGAGCGGCCGACAAGTCGACTTTTAATTTGTCATAACCAGCCTTCTTCAGGTGCTCCTTAGCCTTTTCGATATCGTAGGTATGTTGCGGCTGCGGATCGATGGCAAATGGCATCGACTTCGCCACCGGGTTATCATTGCCGGCTCGGGCCGTGCCGAAATAGACCTTACTTACGATCTCTTCGCGATTTATGGCGTACTTGAGAGCCAAGCGAACATCATTATTGTTGAAAGGCTCCACCTGCGTGTTCATATCGAACGCATCATGCCGCGTGCTGGAGATCACCTGGATCGCGATGTCCGGGTTGCGTTTCAGCATGTTGATGGTCTTGATATCGATTTCATCCATATACTGCACCACGTCGGTGACAAGGGCATTGGTGCGGGCTACGACGTCGCTGATGACGTTGAACTCGACCTCGTCGAAATAAGGCTTGCCTTCCTTGTGGTAGTTCGGATTGCGTGTCAGCTTGGCGCTCACACCAGGCTCGAAATGCTCAAGCACGAAAGGGCCGGTACCGATCTTCGCCGTCCAGTCCAGGCCGCCCTCGGCCTTAGCCGGCATGACTGCCAGGTGCCAATCGGCGAGCATGAATGGGAAATCGGCGCTGCCGCTAGCCAGCTTAAAGATGACAGTGTCGTTCCCGTCGGCCTCGACCGATGCAACCTGTGCCAAGATGTCCTTCGCGGCGGACCGGCTATCCTTGCCCATATGGTGTCGGATCGATTCGACAATGTCCTTAGGGGTGACATCCTTGCCGTTGTGAAAAGTAGAGCCTTTGCGTAGCTTGAACACCCACTTGGTAGCGCCCTCGGAAGGTTCGTAGCTTTCGGCCAAGTCGGGCACGACGGAGCCGTCGGGGAGAATCTCCGTCAGGTTGTTGCACATCGACCCGCCGAGCGCTGCAATTGTGAAGTTACTTGGCCAGGTCGCGGGATCGAGTGAATCGGTCTGGGATCCTTCGCCCATGCCGAATTTCATGAAGCCGCCCTTGGTCGGTCCCGCCGCATTGGCAATCCCGGGCTTCGACAGGACGGAGCTGACGCCAGCGACCCCAGCCAAGGCAGCCGCGCCGCTGAGGAATTCGCGGCGAGAAGTGTGTAAATGGCCCATTCCTTTGTTCCTCTCAGACATTATTACCTCCCTATGTTATTTTGCTCGTTGATGTCTTGATGCTTTCGAACAAAGTCCGAACTATGCAACCGTCATGCAGCCAGAATAGTCTCGACCAGGTTGATCCAATAGCCGATGCCGTAAGGCAGGGCTTCGTCGTCAAAGTCATATGCCGGGTTATGGCACTGAGCCGTCGGTCCATTGCCAAGGAAAATGTAAGAGCCCGGCCGGGCCTCGAGCATGAAGGCGAAATCCTCCGCTCCTATGCTTGGTCTCATCTTAACATCCACGGATTCAGACCCGACGAGACTGCGCGCTGCCTGGATCGCCAGATCGGTCTCCTTCGTGTGATTAAAGGTCGCGGGCGCGGATCGACGGTACCTGAACTCGATATCTGCGCCGAACCCACGCGCGATACCCTGGGCGGAGGCTAAAATCTCCTGCTCCGCGAAATCTCGCAGGCTGGATGAAAGTGTCCTGCAGGTTCCAGCTATCTCAACGTCGTCGGGAATAACGTTGTAGGCCTGTGCGGCGCTCAATTTGGTGACGGAGATTACCAGTGTTTCCAAAGGATCGGTTCTGCGCGAGACCAAGGTTTGCAGGCCGAGAATGATCTGTGCTGCAATGACCACGGGATCTATGGTCCGATAAGGGTGCGCCGCGTGCCCTCCCTTGCCCTTCACGACGATATCGAAGTCGTCCTGCGATCCCATAAAGTAGCCGTGGCGGATGCCGAATTTGCCGACGTCCAAGCCCGGCCAGCTGTGCATGCCAAAAACCTGCGCTATGCCGAAACGATCTAAGATCCCTTCCTGAACCATCCTGAAAGCGCCCGTTGGCAGTTCCACCTCTTCCGCCGGCTGAAAAATCAATGCGACCGATCCCTTGAAGTTCCGCGTGGAAGCTAGGTGTTTGGCAGCGCCCAGCAGCATTGCCGTGTGACCGTCGTGGCCACATGCATGCATCACGCCTGGGCTTTTAGACGACCAAGGTTTGCCAGAGGCCTCGACGATTGGCAGGGCATCCATGTCCGCTCTCAGCCCGATCGTCGGCCCGTCTCCGCCTTCGCCCTGGATCACTGCGACGATGCCGGTCTCAGCTATGCCGGTCTCGATGTGGTTGATACCGAACGACGCCAACTTCTCGGTTACGAACCTAGCCGTGTTGTGTTCCCGATAGTCGAGCTCAGGATTTTCATGCAGATACCGGCGCCACTCGGTGACTTCGCGCTGCAGATCCCGGAAAGTCTCAACACTATGCATCTGAAGCTCCGCCATCTTTTGGCCACTCGCAGCCCTTTGATCGATCAACCCTCGACCGCCCGAGCACCTACGTCAAATTCAGATTGTGTATTTAGGACATCTGGATTTGAGATAATTCCAGCTCAGCGCAGGCCAAAGTTCCCCCGGTCCGTTGCTGTCCGCACTGAATGGTGCGTTGGGTTCCAAGATTGTGACATCCCAATCCTAGGGAGCCGCCCGCGCCCTAAGGCTAACGAGTGCTCTTCTCGTCTCCTCGGCAGAACGGGTTTCTGTGCGTCACTTAGTGAAAAAGGGCTCGCCATCCAGATCCTCATGCAGTTTGACGAAAAGCAAGCTTGAAGCGCGGCGGTATTCGCACCTTTTTCGTACAAAAGATTATAACACGTCCAGTGTTTTTTGGGGATAGATCAATCGCGAATGAGCAATAATATCGCTCTCAGAGATTTCGCGGTTGCGGCGCGAGGCCGGGCTCTGTGAGCACCGTGAACGGACCCTCCGCCAGAATGACGCGCGATGTTCGGTAACATTGGCGGATATCCCCGCAAAGCCGCTATTGATACCTAGGATGTTTGATCCCAGGCTCACATGACGATGCTGAGGTCAAGAGGTGTGTTAGGGCGGCATCGTGGTTGCTCCCAATTTGGCGGCGGAATCCAGAGCTGGGCCCGATTGCGTGACACGGCTCGGTCAATC
>NZ_MZXV01000058.1 GCF_003253745.1 Mesorhizobium kowhaii | reverse complement strand
CACTCGCCCATGCAAACGGCCGACATGGCGCTATCGCACGGAGCAGCCCTGCCCGCATTGCAACGCCCGCCGATGCGCCACGACGGAGTTCGATCGACCATTGGATCCGGCCTCGTCGTTGTCGCGGATGACATAGAGCCGCTGCAGGTTCGGCGGGAACAGGATGGCGGCGAGATGAGCCGCCGAGAGAGCCGCCGCCATTGCCATGTCGGGCAAGACGCATCTGAGCGACAGCGTCGTCTCGATGCCCTCGCCTGCCGCCATGACGCTGCCGGGTACGCCGAAGCGGACGGCGTGACCGAGGAGGTCACCCATTGCCCTTCGCGGCGTGGCCAGGCCAAATGCCCTGTCGTCGTCGCCAAGCTCGACCGGCTATCCCGCGACGTGGCGTTTATCGCCGGCCTGATGGTGCAGCGCGTGCCGTTCATCGTCGCCGAACTCGGTGCCGACGCCGACCCGTTCATGCTTCACCTTTAGGCCGCGCTGGCCGAGAAAGAGCGGCGATTGATCTCCGAACGTACTAAGGCCGCCCTCGCCTCGCGCAAGACCACCGGCATAAAGCTCGGCAACCCGACCAATACGGCGGAGGCCGCGGCTAAGGGTCGGAAGAAATCGATCAACGAAGCTGATCGATTTGCCCAGACAGTGCTGCCAATCATCGCGTCGATTCAGCGCTCCGGTGTCACCAGTCTGCGTGGCCTGGCAATGGCCTTGAACAATCGCGGCGTTCGGACAGCCAGGAACGGACTGTGGCAGGTGTCGAACGTGCGCAATATCTTAGCGCGGCAATCTGCTGCGAACTTGCTTTTATAGGCGGGAAATAGCCGCTGCGTTGCGGGGTGGGCCGCAACTCCCGCGCCTGATTCTTCCGGCGATTGCGTCGAGCGCCTGGACTAGCGAGCGTGATGGTGGTCTTCATGGTCGTCGGGCTCGTGATCGACAGCTGGACCAGTGGCCGCAGCGAGAGTTACGGGCTGGCCGTGCGGCGTGTTGAGGTAAGCCCGCCGCCAAGCTTCCACGCGGGCGACAAGCGATCCGCCAGTCTCCGGCGACTTCTCGCCAACCAAGCGCTCCAGAGCAGCGAGCACCGCCTGATAATAAGTCTCCTCGGTGTCGGGTTCTCCCGATGCGGCGAGGCGGCGGATTTCGGCGGCGAGAGCCTCCGCCCAGGTATCAAGCCGCACCTATTGGTGACGGATCCACCCTATGGGGTCAGCTATGATCCGGCCTGGCGCGAGCGCTTTGGTGACGGCGGCGATCAACATGGTGCCGAACTGGCCAAATGACGAACCCTCATGAGTGACGTCGAGGATCTTGGATCCCTGCTCTATGCCTCCAAGGTCGAGGCGTTGGCTGGATGCGGTCTTCGGGGGCATCGCCCGCGTGCTGGACATGAGTATTCGGGAGTTGGAGGCATCCTAAGAGAAGGAACTTGCCGGCGGCCACATCACCTTCATGATGTGGACAAAGACCCTTTCTTCGGGCCTTGGTCACGCCTGCCAATTCGCTACTGAGAACACGGCCCAGCTTCCATAGACGCCGTTCGTTCTTCAGACGGGTCAATGCGGTTGGACCTGCGCGAGCAGCGCCTCAACCATAGGGAGCATGTTTCTAACGATGATCGCATCACCCGCTGCATTTGGGTGGTCGTTGTCCGCTTGCAGCGGATGCCCAGTCACGCCCTCCTTGAAGTCGGCGTAGAGCAAGTCTCCATGCTTGGTCGCTAGCTCGGAGAACATCTTTGAAAACGGCTCGGCATAGTCAGCCCCGCAATAGCCGTAGGCCGCGGTTCCAACCACAAGCACTGGAACGCGCTTCTGCCGGAGTGGGAGCCGGTCGGCGCACAACCTAGGGCCTTACTTGACAGTCCCGCAGCATGCCCACGCGACCGAAACGAATGAACGAGGCCCATCTGGACGGCCAGCTTCGTAAGCGTCCCGAACGGCCGCGTCTGCTTTGGCTCGCATTACCGGGTCCAGGCCCGCAGCGTATTTTCCAAGCGGCCCCTCTCCCGAAGTGATCGGTCCCCAATAGTCATCGAAGGATGCATAATCCATTCGGATCAAAAGCTGGGTTTCCTCGACATCTTGAAGCCCTTGTTCGATGAAGCTCTGCTTCAATTCATTCGGCTGCATCATCGGCTGGAAGCAGTATCGGCTTCGCAGTGCCCGCGCGTTTTCATCGAGCACTGCGAGCGTGTCCAACATCATGCGCATGACCGGCATGCCGCCCAGATGGTCCCAAACGGCGGCAGCGACAACGCCTCCTGGCCGGACTACCCGGCGCATCTCACCGATGGCCCTGCCTGCTTCCGGAACGAAGTGCAACACAAGCAGCGCTAGTGCTCGATCGAAATATGCGTCGGGGAACGACAGCGAGGTCGCATCGCCCTGCTGAATGTGGATACGCGGGTCAGTGTTGAGCCGGTTAGCCTCTTCGACGAACACAGGTGAGAAATCAATCGCAGCAATCTCACGCACATTTGCCACTTTCGGTAGCGCGAACGTCAGGCTGCCCGTGCCGCATCCAACGTCCAGAATGCGTTCTCCCTCTGCCAACCCGGCGAATTGATGAATAGAGGGGCGAGCTGTTTGCTCCACCGTCCCATGAGCTGCTCATATCCAGCGGCTTTTCCGACATTGAACGTGGAAGTCATGGAAGCCTCCAGTTGTGTACAAGTTCTCTCATCGAACCTCGTCGAGCAAAGGCTATTGGAATGCTTCCTGCTTGGATAGTGGCAGCTCCCTAAGAGCGGCTAACTGTACGAATAATGAACCGAATCAGACACTTATCTTGCAACGCTCGGCGTTGTGAGCACACTGCAAACGGTGGTTTGCAGTTTGAACACCCTGGGAAATAGCAACATGCCGAGCGCGGTCGCCTACTATCGAGTCTCCACCCAACGGCAAGGTCGTTCGGGACTTGGCATCGAGGCACAGCGGGCCGCGGTTGCGCGCTTTGCCGAAGCCGAGGACATTGCCATCATTCGAGAGGTCACCGAGGTCGAGACCGGAAAGGGAGCCGATGCATTGGACCGCCGGCCGCAACTGTCGGCTGCCCTTGCCCTCGCCCGCCAGGCCAAATGCCCGGTCGTGGTGGCCAAGCTCGATCGGCTCTCACGCGATGTCGCCTTCATTGCCGGTCTTATGGTTCAGCGCGTTCCGTTCATCGTGGCAGAACTCGGAGCCGATGCCGACCCGTTCATGCTGCATCTGTACGCAGCGCTCGCCGAAAAGGAGCGTCGGCTGATCTCGGAGCGCACCAAAGCCGCCCTCGCCTCTCGCAAGGCGTTCGGCATGAAACTCGGTAACCCAACCAACACCACAGAGGCCGCGGCAAAGGGCCGGAAAATATCGATTGTGGAAGCTGACCGATTTGCGCAGTCTGTTCTGCCGATCATCGCGTCCATTCAGCGCTCTGGCATCACCAGCCTGCGTGGCCTGGCAATCGCCCTGAACAATCGCGGCGTCCGCACAGCGCGCAATGGCCAATGGCAGGTGTCGAACGTTCGCAACATCTTGGCGCGGCAATCTCCTGCGAATCTGCTTTTATAGAGGGGAAATAGCCTAGCGGAATCGCAGCCGTGGTGCCGCGCTACCGCGTGGATCGGGGTTATGTCCATTATCGCTAAAGCCACTGTTATCGCGAATGCAAAGGCCTGCCACCGTGAGGCAGCGGGGCGCTTCGTCGCGCGTGCCTGCGATTAGAATTCTTATCGCCGTTTGGATTAGGTGCCGGTGCCTCTCGCACGTCTCGCGGTGGCGGATCGACATGTTCAAGCTCTGACGGTGCTTCCTTGTCGCGACGACGGACAGGTCTTCTTCGGGTCGGGTGGTGGATCTTTGAATTTGTTTGGCATATCCAGTTTCTCCATCCCTGCCGGCCGCGGGAGTAGGCGCGGCCTGTGGAATCAGATGGACCCGCAGCAGATTGAGGGGACAATCGCTACAACAGAGAAACCGGATCGCCGGTCTCTTGTTCCCATGTGCCCGTTAAAAGGCCCGCGACCGTGAGGCAGCGGGCCAATATTGTTTCGGAAGCGGAAAGTCAGAAATGGCCGTGCCAGCGCGGCCCCTCCTGCGGCTCGCTCGGATCATTCGACCAGTTCGGGCCATCGGAGCAGCGGCAAATCTCCGAGCGCACTCGGTCAGCCCTCGCGTCGCGCAAGATGCAAGGCACTAAGCTCGGCAACCCGGGCAATGCGTATAGTGCGGTAAGACCCTTGTGCAATTGCGGAATGGCATTGGCTGTCGGTAGTTTTTAGCTGTCGGCCATCTACTCCTCCCAAGATCTGATGCCGATGCCAAGCTAGCCACGTCCCCTCTCCCGTGGTGAGCTTAAATCGAACCCGCTGCCCCCTCCCGGCAGCGGGTTTTTTGACTCGTATATACGGAACCGACACACTATATGCGGAGGGTCGCCGGGACGACCTTCATGGCAGCCGGCGCTTGGAAGAGTCGATCGCGCTTTCGCCCAAATAAGGGAGAAGCGAGATGGCGACCTTCGTCGGTTCAGCGGAATCAAGAAAGCCTTCAATACCGGCCACCGTGCTCGATGAGTACTGCCGCCAGGCAGGCATAGCAGTTGGCGATCCGGCCAGGGATCGTGTTGGCCGTCAAATTATCAAATTATTCAAAGGCGGCGTGGATAAGCCAGACGAATTGTTGTTGGCGCTAAACCACGGATATGACGAATGGCTTGGCGAGGTTGGCCTACCGCCTTCTTCTTCAGAGCAAGCCGCATCGCTGGTATCTGGCGCCACTCTCCCTACCGGACCCACGGATCACCCTTCAATTTCGCCTCAACGCTTCCCTCAACGAAAAACTCCGCCGAAGCGGGGCTTCTAGCTTTCCGGAAGTGCCGCTACTACCGCATACCGCCACGACACAACTGCGTGTTAAACAGTAGGCAGTCATGATCACGGCGCCGAGCCGAGCACACGGCCGCCTTCGATGGTACGGATTTAACCAAGCGGATCGCGCTTCCGGCCCTGCCGAGCTATCGAAGCAGGGACTCTCCATATCGGGCCCATAGCCGCTCGCAGTCCGTGACCCTTAGGCTTGGCGTCCCCGGTTCGCCGTACATGACCACAGCGGCACGAACATCGTAGCCCAAGATCGCCGCATTGGCGACAAACTGGATGGCCTCGCCTAACCGACGGGAGTCAATTCCGGCAACGGTTTTGTTGGTGATATCGAACACGCCAAGGATTTGCGCGTCCTCATTCCTGGCGGTCAAAGCAGCGGCCATAGCTTCTTCGGTCCATCGCGCGCTCATCGCGGACATAAGCTCGGATAGCGCGTTTGGTTCCGTCCTCCCTGAAATCCTGCAGCTAAGGCGCCTCGGCCTGCTTGTCCGGTTCAGAATCGACGATGGTGATTTGGGTGACGGGCTTTGATGCAACGCAGCCTCCCCGCGTCGGGAGCGCTTGCCTGCGCTACGGCGGCGGCTTTCCATGCGAGCCGCTTCAAAAATGCTGCGAAACGGCGCCGTATCCGACGAACGCCTCACGCATCCGAGCGAACATGCCGGGCTGTCTCCCGGCAATCGCCGCACGGATGTGACGGGCGGCCGTTACGGCGCTCACCGTCGCGCCGAAATGACAATAGCAGATGATCTCATGCAATTGCCTGTCGGTCAGTTCGAAGAACCGCTTCGCTTCGCCGTAGTTGTCGTTTTCCAACCCGGCGGCGCGCAGGACAGGATCCTCGAAAGCGACTGAGATCGGCGAGCCGTCGCCGCGCATGGCCCCGCGTGCTCTAACCGGCTGATACTCGGTCTGAGGCAGTGTCGAGAGACGCCGGTCAGGGTTCCGTTCGAGGAGCTCTGCCCAGCGTTCAAGACGTTGGCTGCGCGACATGGCCTGGCGCGGGTAGGCCTGATCGATCTCGGCGACGATCTGCAGTTGCTCGATCGTTTGGTGCTTCATGTTGGCCTCCTATTCGGACGATAGTTGGTCCACCCATATCCTTCGTATGCCTGCAGCCAGGGTGACTCCAACGGATCATGAAGTCCAATCACGATGATGCCTGGAGGGCTTCGTTCACGCAGATGTGGAGGCTTCGCAAAGATCCGGCCATTAATTTGGCGAACGCGGTCAAATGCGCGGCTGCTCGACGATGTTGGTCTGGAGTCCGTGCCGATCGAGGTGACCGACGGGCAGAGTCTGTGCTGGAGTAGCCCGGCTCCATTGCTGGCCGGGCGGCGGGATCAAGGGAGTGGCAGTTTAGCTTCGAAACCGCCGAAGGCCGGGGCCGATGCGAGTTCTCCGCCCGGTCGTTAGGCCCTTGTGGCTCCAGTGTACGACTTCCGGCATGACCTGGCGCCTGGCTACGACCGGCGGCTGCAGGCGTGCTCGACGAGTAGCGTTGCGGCGTGGATGTCAAAAGATCGACGATGCCATCCAGCGCCCGTGTGATCGATGCGGCGCGCGTTATCCTGATCTTCCAGCACGGCTCCGCGCAGCCGCACCCCTCATTAGACCGTTTCGAGCCGGCTGAACCGAACTGGGATGAGTTTCCGAGTCTTGAGTTGCCCTGCCGCATCCTTGTCGATGACAGTCAGCAACTGTACTTTTTCAGATCCCACAGGCAGAACCAGGCGTCCCCCTGGCTTGAGCTGCTCAAGCAAAGCCGGCGGCGTCGGCTCAGCCGCCACCGTGACCAGGATCTTGTCGAATGGGGCGTGCTCAGGCCAGCCACGAGACCCGTCTCCGACACGAATGCCGACATTGGAGGTGCCGAGGCCCTGCAGGAGAGCCTCGGCATCGCTTGCGAATTCCTCGATGATTTCGACGCTCCAAACCTGCCCGGCGAGTTCCGCGAGGATTGCGGTTTGGTAGCCCAGGCCGGTGCCGATCTCGAGCACTGCCTCGTGCGGTTGGGGAGCAAGGAGATCGGTCATGAGAGCGACGATGAAGGGCTGCGAGACGGTCTTGTCGAAGCCGATCGGCAGCGGCATGTCCTGGTAGGCATAAGGCGCGACCACGGCTGGAACGAAGAGATGCCGTGGCACCCGCCGCATCGCTGCCATCACCCGCTCATCGAGCGTCGCCTTGCCGAGTTCTTCGCTTGCAAGGTCGGCATGGATTGCAATCACCTCGACCATGTGCCTGCGTAGAACCGCAAGGTGCTCTTCGTTCATCGGCTTCATGACGGTGGGGCTTTCCGCAACCAGTCTGCTGCCAGATAGCTTTATGCCTTGTTCGTCTGTCACAGTAACGCCCGCCACGCCACCGTGGTTCGACCACTCACTCGATCCACCCGCCGTGTCAGATGCACGCGGACCTCCGGGGAGAAACATATTAACATGCTGCTGAGGCTGCACCAGATCGACAAATTCTACTCCACTGGCGAGGGGCCGTTGCATGTTCTGCACGGGATCGATCTTTCGCTGGAGGCGGGCAAGAGCCTTGCGCTGACCGGCGAGTCGGGCAGCGGCAAGAGCACGCTTTTGCACCTCGTTGCAGGGCTCGACAGCCCTGATGCGGGAGAAATCCACCTTGGCGGTACCAATATTGTGGGGCTGAACGATACAGCCCTTGCCGCCTTGCGGCGGGGAACAGTCGGACTTGTGTTCCAGCAGTTCAACCTGATCCCTTCGCTTGATGTGGCAGCCAACCTTGCCTTTCAGGCTCGACTTGCCGGCCGTCCTGATCCGGCGTGGCTGAAGGTCCTTGCTGAACGGCTGGGCCTGGCCAAGGTCCTAACGCGGTACCCTGAACAGCTGTCGAGTGGGCAACAACAGCGGGTGGCGATTGGGCGGACCCTAGCCGCTCGGCCCCGGCTGGTTTTGGCCGATGAGCCCACGGGCAATCTCGATGAAGCAACAGGGGATGCCGTCCTCGATCTGATACTATCGCTGGTGACCGAAACGGGTGCCGCCCTGTTAATGGTTACCCATTCCAACCGTCTGGCAAACCGGCTGAACGCCCACGTTCACCTGCAAGCGGGACGGCTGGTGTGATGGTGTGGACCGGGCTGACAGCGCTCTTGTCTCACTGGCGCATGCGGCCTGTGCAACTAGCGATGCTGCTTTTGGGGCTATCGCTGGCAACGGCGCTGTGGTCAGCGGTTCAGGCGATCAACGGTGAGGCGCGGGCAAGCTATGATCGTGCAGCGGCGATCCTTGGGCAGGACCGGCTTGCGCAACTGGTGCGTGAGGACGGGGCCCGGATTGATCAACAGGTGTTTGTGAGACTGCGGCGAGCAGGCTGGCTGGTTTCGCCGGTGATTGAAGGTGAAATGCGGTTTGGGGATGTGCGGTTGCGCGTCCTTGGCATTGACCCACTGACTTTGCCGCCGCAGGCGCAGCAGGTGGATATTGCGGCGGGTGACCAGCTATTGCCGTTCATCACGGCGCCCGGTGTGCTCTATGCAGCCCCGGAAACCGCGGCACGACTAACAGAGCAAGCGACACCTCCCGTGCGCGTGGCCGAGGGTTTGCCGCCTGGCACAGTCCTCACCGACATCGGGCAGGCGCAGGTCCTGCTTGGGGCAAAGGACAAGATCTCTCGTCTTTTGCTTTGGCCGGACCAACCGATTGGCCGTGCCCCTCTAAAGTTGATAGCCCCCGGCCTGACCCTGCGCGAGCCGAGCGAAACGGGGGATCTTGCCAGGCTAACCGACAGTTTTCACCTGAACCTGACGGCTTTCGGTTTTCTTGCCTTTGCAGTGGGGCTCTTCATCGTGCACTCCGCCATTGGTCTGGCTTTTGAACAGCGCCGCCCGGTGTTTCGCACGCTGCGCGCACTGGGCTTGCCGGCCCGCGTGCTGGTCCTTTTGCTGATCGCCGAGCTGCTGATCTTCGCCCTCCTCGCGGGGCTGGTGGGCGTGGCACTTGGCTATATAGTCGCCTCGGCCCTTTTGCCCGACGTTGCCGCCACCCTGCGCGGGCTTTACGGGGCCGATGTGCCGGGAACGCTGTCGATCCGCCCCGCTGTGTGGGCAGCGGGGCTGGCCATCGCGGTAATCGGCACGCTGGTGGCGGCCGCACAGAGCCTCTGGCGGCTATGGCACCTGCCGCTGCTTGCAGCGGCCCAGCCTCGGGCCTGGGCGCGGGCTTCGGAGCGGGCACTGCGCGCGCAAGGCGTGGCTGCGATGGTGCTCCTGTTGACGGCGGCGGGAATTGCACAGTTCGGATCCGGCCTCGAGGCGGGCTTTGCGCTTCTGGCGGCACTGCTGTTGGGGGCGGCACTGGCGCTGCCGCTCGTGCTGACGGGGATATTGCACCTTGGCGGCCGCTTGGCGCGTGGACCACTGGCCGAATGGTTTTGGGCCGACACGCGTCAGCAGCTTCCCGGCCTGTCATTCGCGCTAATGGCACTGCTGCTTGCGCTGGCCGCCAATGTGGGCGTCAGCACGATGGTGTCGAGCTTTCGGCTGACCTTCATCGGCTGGCTCGATCAGCGTCTCTCCTCTGAGCTTTACGTGACCGCCCGCACCGAAGCAGAGGCCACAGCGATACACGACTGGCTGGCCCAGCGCAGCGACGCGGTCCTGCCGATCTGGAGCATTGAGGGCCGGGTCGCAGGTCAGCCCGCGGCAATATACGGCGTGGCCGATCATGCCACCTATCGCGACAACTGGCCGATCCTCTCTGCAGTGCCGGAGGTGTGGGACCGGATCGCCACAGGCGAGGGCGCCCTGATCAACGAACAACTGGCGCGGCGCCAAGGGTTGGGCCTGGGGGACCAGATCACGCTGCCCGGTGGCTGGCGGGCCAGCATCGTCGGCGTCTATGCCGACTATGGCAACCCGATCGGCCAGGTAATCATCGGGATCGACACACTGGTCCAGCACTATCCTGACGTCTCCCGCCTGCGCTATGCCATTCGGATTGCCCCCGGCAAGGCCGAAGCACTGGCTAGGGGTTTGCGGGCGGAATTCGGGCTGCCCGCGCAGAACGTGATTGACCAGGCCGGGATCAAGGTCTTTTCGCTCAAAGTATTTGAGCGCACATTCAACGTGACAGCCGCGCTGAATGTGCTGACGCTGGGAGTCGCGGGGCTGGCGATGTTTGCGAGCCTCATGACCCTGTCGGGGATGCGCCTGCCGCAACTGGCGCCGGTCTGGGCCATGGGTCTGACCCGCCGCCACCTCGCATGGTTGGAGCTTTCGCGCGGCTTGCTGTTGGCAGCCTTGACCATGCTGGCCGCTGTGCCTGTAGGTATTGCACTCGCCTTTGTTCTACTGGCGGTGGTGAATGTGGAGGCTTTTGGCTGGCGTCTGCCGATGCACCTTTTTCCCGGTGACTGGGCGCGGCTGGCGGCGCTCGCGCTGCTGGCGGCCGGACTTGCAGCCGCCGTGCCTGCCTGGCGGCTGGCGCGTCTTTCGCCATCGGATTTGCTGAAGGTATTTGCACATGAGCGTTAGAGCATTGCTGATCTACATGTGCTTGGCCGCACCTGCCTTTGGCCAAGGTTTTGCTGGGCTTGGCACAGAGGCTGACGGGTTTTCAGTGCCGCAGCCGGGGACTGCATTCAACTTCCCGGCAGACCACGGCCCGCACCCCGGTTACCGGATCGAATGGTGGTATCTGACCGCCAACCTGCAAGCTGCGGATGGAACGGACTATGGCGTGCAATGGACTCTTTTCCGATCCGCCCTGGCCCCGGTGGAGCGGTCCGGCTGGTCCAGTCCGCAGCTTTGGATGGGCCATGCCGGGCTGACGACGCAAGCGCACCAATTCGTGGCCGAACGGCTGGCACGGGGCGGCATCGGCCAGGCGGGGGTTACGGCTGCGCCCTTTGCGGCCTGGATTGACAACTGGCAGATGGCAGGCCGGGCCCTGCCAGAGGCGGATGCGCTGTCGGCGCTCGATCTGCGTGCGGCGGGACAGGCGTTTTCCTACGAACTGGCGCTGGACGCCAAAGGCCCTCTGGTGCCGCAGGGAGTGCAGGGCTATTCGGTCAAATCCGAGAAGGGGCAGGCGAGCTATTACTACTCGCAACCATTCTATCACGTGATCGGCACGCTGACCCTTCCGGCGGGCGCGATTGCGGTGTCCGGTCAGGCGTGGTTGGACCACGAATGGTCCTCGCAGCCGCTGGCTGAGGATCAGACCGGGTGGGACTGGTTCTCGCTGCATTTCGACAGCGGCGAAAAGATGATGGGCTTTCGCCTGCGCGGCGGAGGCGCGGGCTTTACATCGGCCACATGGATCGGGGCCGACGGCAGGCCGCAGCCGCAAGCCCCCGGCGCACTAAGGGTGACGCCGCTCGAAACGGCGGCAGTCGCGGGACGCAGCGTGCCGATCCGTTGGAGGGTGCAATTGCCGGAAAAAGGGGTGGATGTGACCACCAGGGCGCTAAACCCAGAAGCCTGGATGGACACACGCTTTCCCTATTGGGAAGGCCCGATCCGATTTGAGGGCACCCATGCCGGGCGCGGCTATCTCGAGATGACAGGCTATGAGTGACTGGAGGACGCTGCTCGATCGCGAGATCGCGACGGTCGGCGAATTGCCGAAAATGGAGAAGGTTAGTTTCCAGCGCCCTTCCCTCTACCACTACAGTCATCTAACGATATGATATTGTTATAGTTTTTTTGGCGAGAACGGTCCGGAATGCAGCACCGGCGGTCTTGATAGCTCTCAACTGATTGATAAATAAAGACGTTTCGCCTCGGGGGTTCAAAACCTCACCGCTACCACACGGCCAGGACTCGTACTTGCGCTTGTCTTTACAGGCCGCAGCCTACCTTAAAAGGAGATGCCGTCGTTTGGCCTCGGCAGGGCGCTGGTGGGCGACGCGGGCTACAACAAGGACCCGATCACTGCGCAAGAGATCATCGACGCCTTCCGCGATGCCGAGTTGGTCGCTGCTGCGCCAGATGAGACATTCACCGGGGCTCGCTCGTTCGCCGAAGCAATGGGCGAATACCAACGGACCCACGACGAGCACGCCCTGCCCATGTATGAATTGACCACCCATGTCGAGGCGATGAGCTAGAGCGGCATGGGGCATGCGGAGTATGCGGCCGCACTCGGACTGTCGCCGGTTCAGCGACGCGCAGAAGCGGGCGATCGTGTAGGAGACAGAGAAGCCTGGCGTCGCCGTGGCGCAGGTCTGTCGCCGCCATGGCGTCGCCACCAGCATGGTGTTCCGCTGGCGGTTGAGTTAGGCCTGACCGCTCGCAAGGCGCCGCAACTGGCGACGGTGGTGCTTGCCGACGGCGCGGAGAATGAGCTGCCCGCGCTCGCGGCGTTGCGCGATCTGGTGCAGTCGCCGGACGGCATGATGGCGATCGAGCTGGCAGATGGACGGCGCGTGTCTGCGCCGGCGGGCAGTACTCCGGCTGCGGTGAAGCGGCAGCTCGCTGGTATCCGTGTAGGCCGCATGGAACCGATTTTCGAGCTAGGTGACATGTAGCGGCGGACACCAGCGACCCAAATTAGGCCGCATGCCGAATAGCATTCTCCGTTTGCACCTGCAGACGTCACAAAATTGTTGAGCCGGATTCTTGCCCCGATCTGGAGGGCTTCCTCAATCGGACCCGCCGGGACTTTGCAGGATAACGATGGCGCCCACGTTTCTTAGTGAGATCGTAAAAGCGATCAGCGTCGTCCTGGACGATCTCGCCCGCAACGCTAATCACATCGACTGCGTTAACCTTTCATCCTTTTGGATGTTGACGCTCACTCTTCATTGGCGTTAAGAATATGTTAATATAAGCGCCTCCTAAAAAAAGATCCTGACCAGCGCAGTCGGGCAAAGGGCGTCATGGGGACTAAAGGGAACGCAGCGCAACTACCAGAGTCGTCGCGGCTACATGTTGTAGCCAAGACTTACACGTGGACGGCCATGTTGATGTCTGGCTGATCGCGGCACTGTGGCCTTGCTGCGACTGGACTACGCACTGACAGTAGCCGTACGCCAAAATTCGCATGTTGATCGTAGCTGTTTCAGATGGAGAGTGACTAATCTGTCAATGCGGCAGTGAACAGATGTGGGGGCATCTGTCTCGTGTACGAGTAAAAGGTGGGGTGGGTAAAATGGCTTCTTCTGAATTCACAGGCGCCAGTGGAACTGCGATATCGCGTTCCAATATAAGGCAGGCTGGGGACGACGTCTTCAGTTCTACCCGTGACACGGCGATCCTCCTTTTGCCGCCCCGGTCCAGTATTTCCCTCGACCAGATGAGCAACGATTTAGGCGAAAACGCAAAGACACCCTACCCCATCTATAATGATTTTTCCGCCTCGATCGATACAAACAAACGCTCGGTTGCTCATGGGGATCCGGCCGGCGCCAAGCTATGTCCGATGCCTCCGCGGGCGTGTGAGCGTGGCGTCGGTACAACTGCCATTGGTCTGAATGGGAACTCCTTTGATCCTGGCGCTCTCGCCGATCATTCCCTGGCTGGCGATCGCAAGCCATTCGCACGGGATTTCCTTGACTGGCGACGTTGCAGGCCGACGGGCGTTGACGCGTCCGGCCGACGTTGAATGTTTTCGCATAAAAACTTGCGCTTCGGGCAAGCGCTCCACGGGCACTAGGGGAAACTGTTATGGGTGGAACAACGACGTCTTTTTCAAATACGCCGCAGGCAGCGGATGATTTCTTCACCAGCGTTTTCACCGGGCTCACTGAAGACAGTTTCGGGACCATCTTCCTCAATGTAATGGCCAACGATCTAGGCGGAAACGCCAAATCATTGTGGTCGATCGATAACGGCACGAACAACATTGGCGCGATGAGCGGCTACATCGCGGCTGATTTGTTGACGCAGGACTTAGGTCGGATTGAATCCGCGGGTTCCGATACAAGTGCTAACGGCGCAAAGATCTGGATTACGGCCGACGGGAAGGTGGGATACGATACAGCGTTCTTGTCGACTGCTTTCAGGTCGCAGTTACAGGGGTTGAATGCCGGCCAATATTTGACGGACACCTTTATCTACTCTATCCGGCTCGGCAACGGGACGCTCAGCTGGGCAACCGCGACCATTCAGTTCGCGGGGACCAACGACGGGCCGGTTCTGAGCAACACAAGCGATCCGACGGCGGTGCTCGAACTGACTAGTGCCTCGGCCCAGAACCTGGCGGCGATCACAGGCAATTTCTCGGTGAGCGATCTCGATATCGGCAACACCCTGCATGCGTCGGTAGTAGGCAGCCCGGTGGTGCAGCTCAATGGCAGTCCGTTCTCGTTGCCCGCCGGGGCAGCCGCGCTGATCGCCA
Source organism: Mesorhizobium kowhaii (assembly GCF_003253745.1). Classification (GTDB taxonomy): domain Bacteria; phylum Pseudomonadota; class Alphaproteobacteria; order Rhizobiales; family Rhizobiaceae; genus Mesorhizobium; species Mesorhizobium kowhaii. Next base: position 1,144 of record NZ_MZXV01000058.1, on the reverse strand, counting down.
GTGGCGCATTCACACTGACGGATACAACCTCCAACGGTGGCGCCGCCAACATCGGCTACAGCTACGATCCGACTGCCGCCAACCTCGATTTCCTGCGCGCTGGCCAGAGCTTGACGATCACCTACACGGTGCAGGTCAATGACGGCACGACCAACTCCGGCACGCAGAATGTCACCTTCACCATCACAGGCACCAATGATGCGCCGGTGCTGAGCGATACGAGTGATCCGGCCGCGGTGCTCGAAGCGGTCAATGCATCGGCCCAGGACCTGGTGGCGATCACGGGCAATTTCTCGGTGAGCGATCTCGATATCGGCGACACGCTGCATGCGTCGGTAGTGGGCAGCCCAGTGGTACAGCTCAATGGCAGTCCGTTCTCGTTGCCCGCCGGGGCAGCCGCGCTGATCGCCAGTGGCGCGTTCACGCTGACGGATACAACCTCCAACGGTGGCGCGGCCAACATCGGCTACAGCTACGATCCGACCGCCGCCAACCTCGATTTCCTGCGCGCCGGCCAGAACCTGACCATCACCTACACGGTGCAGGTCAATGACGGCACGACCAACTCCGGCACGCAGAATGTCACTTTCACCATCCACGGCACCAACGACGCCGCCGTGATCGGCGATCCGACCGTCGCCGACGTCACCGAGGACAGCTCGCCGACCACCCTGACGGCGACCGGCTCGATTTCGATCACTGATGTCGACACCGGCGAGAACCACTTCAACACGACCGTGACCCCCGGCGCCGGCAATCTCGGCGCCCTCGTCCTGGCCGCCGACGGCTCCTACACCTACTCCGTCGCCAACGCCGCCGTGCAGTTCCTCGCCGGCAGCACCGCCAATGGCGGCACCGCCACCCAGGTCGACACCTTCACCGTGACCGCGGCCGACGGCACCTCCAAGCTCGTCAGCTTCACCATCCACGGCACCAACGACGCCGCCGTGATCGGCGATCCGACCGTCGCCGACGTCACCGAGGACAGCTCGCCGACCACCCTGACGGCGACCGGCTCGATTTCGATCACTGATGTCGACACCGGCGAGAACCACTTCAACACGACCGTGACCCCCGGCGCCGGCAATCTCGGCGCCCTCGTCCTGGCCGCCGACGGCTCCTACACCTACTCCGTCGCCAACGC
>NZ_MZXV01000030.1 GCF_003253745.1 Mesorhizobium kowhaii | reverse complement strand
TGATGTCAGAATACGTTCTCGGCCGCTCATGCTGAACAGTTCATCGCCGAAAAAATCGCGCAGCCGGGCGACGGCCGAACTCATGGCCGGCTGACTGAGGTTGATGCGGCGTGCCGCCGCCGTGAGACCGCGCTCGCTCAGCAGCGCGTCGAGCACGACGAGAAGGTTCAGATCCAGCCCTTTGAACCGCATGTCGTCAGCTATCCATAGAGTGGATACCTTCCATCGAAACAAACAATTTTATCATCGTTCTGAAATCTTGCATGGACAAACACCTGACGCATCGATCACCCGCTGCCTCTATGCCGTGATGAGCGTCTTAAGGACAACACGAAAGGAGAAATTCTTCCATGCGCTCTGAAGTGCGGTGGAGGTTATGCTGGGAAAACGACCTGCAATTGGCCGACCATATCGAACTCTCCGACTTCTTGCGAAACACCTATGGACGGACTGGCGCCTTCCACGCAAAGCAATTCGAAGGCGGTCGCAGTTGGGCTGGCGCGAGGTAGGAACTTCGGCTAATCGCCAGCGACGCGGATGGTGTAGTCAGCACACATCGGCATACTACGCCGCTTCATCAAGGTTGGCGAAGCTTTTAGTGGCTGAGCTGGGGCTATACGGCGTTCGTCCGAATCTTGAGAAGCTCGGACTCAGCTTTTCAATGCGCGTTCTGTACCCATCGCTGCAGAAGCTGGCCGTTCCATTTGCTTTCGGCACGGTTCGGCACGCAATGCGTAACCATGTGGAGAGGTTCTGCAGAGGGGGGCGTGGCGACCATAGTGTCGGGCGTTCGCGTACGGTCGAGCTGCCCAGATGTGCATCCCGACCTGCCGTCCACGCGCCTGAAGGACCTGCTCGTCTTTGTTTCGCCGATTGGACGCTCAATGGACGAGTGGCCCTCCGGCACCCTGATCGACCGCAACGGTCCGGAGCTATGAAACTCCGGGACTGCATATCTGTCCCGAGTGGCTGCGTGGGCGGCACGGTACCAATCCACGTTTCGTGCCGCAGATCATTGATGTGCTTGCTCAAAATTGGGCCCAGCGACGTTCCTCGTCATCGGAGCCTACTCCGCAGACCGGCCGGACTCATCCGGCTCAAGTTGCACAAGCCTAATGGCTAATTTTCGCGACGCGGCGCCACTCAAGGAGTTGAGTCGCGTCCACGTCAAAACAAGTTGAAAAGGAAACAAACAGAAATGGCTGATCAACTCACAACGGAAATCATAGAGATAATCAGGAAGCGCGTCGAATCGGAGCGCGCCGAGGGGACGACTGCACCATCCGTCGGCGAAATAACGACTGCGACGGAAGTGACTGGGATCGGCATCGATTCACTGGGATTAGCGGACGTTCTCTGGGACCTGGAGCAGGCCTACGGCATCAGGATAGAAATGAACACGGCCGAGGCGTGGTCTGATCTCCAAACTGTCGGCGACTTGGTGGAAGCCATCCGCGGCTTGCTTGCTCAGGAGGTGTGAATGGACCGCCGCGTCGTGATTACTGGGATCGGCGGGCTCTGCGGGCTTGGGACCGACGCAGCCTCCATCTGGACAGGGATGCGCGAAGGCCGCTCCGCCATCGGCCCAATCGTCAACTCCGAGCTCCATGAATTGAGGGTCAGGATCGGTGCCGAGATCAAGGCGCTGCCGGAGCATGACATCGTCGGCAAGCAGCTCGTCTCCATGGACCGTTTCAGCCTGCTCGCTGTGATTGCGGCGCGCGAAGCCATGCGTCAGGCCGGACTTTCCTCCAAAGTGGGAAATAGCTATCGCTTCGGTGCGACGGTGGGCGTTGGCGGCTGCGGCTGGGATGCGATAGAGCAAACCTACCGCGCCCTGCTTCTGAGTGGTAAGCGTGCCGCCCTCTTGACTGTACCCAAGGCGATGCCGGGCGCCGCTGCCGGCCAGGTCAGCATGAGTCTCGGCCTGCGCGGGCCGGTCTTCGGCGTCACGTCCGCCTGTTCCTCGGCAAACCATGCGATTGCTTCCGCGGTGGACCAGATCAGGCTCGGCCGGGCAGACGTGATGCTTGCCGGCGGTAGCGAAGCGCCGCTCATATGGGGTGTGCTGAAGGCATGGGAAGCGATCCGCGTGCTTTCGCCCGATACTTGCCGGCCATTCTCGGCCGACCGCCAGGGCCTGTCGCTCGGTGAAGGCGCCGGCATGGCGGTGCTGGAAAGCTACGAGCATGCCGTGGCTCGGGGCGCCACCATCCTTGCCGAAATTGCCGGTGCCGGCCTTTCCGCCGATGCCTCCGACATCGTCGCGCCGACTGTCGAGGGGCCGGAGGCAGCAATGCGCGCCTGCCTTGCCGATGCCGGGCTGAATGCCGAGGATGTCGACTATCTCAACGCGCACGGCACCGGCACCAAGGCCAACGACCAGATCGAGACGGCGGCGATCAAGCGCGTCTTCGGCGCCCATGCCTACAAGCTTTCGGTGTCCTCGACCAAATCGATGCATGCCCACTGCCTCGGCGCGTCCGGCGCGCTGGAAATGATCGCCTGCGTCATGGCGATCCGCGAAGGCATCGTGCCGCCGACCGCCAATTATCGGGAAGCCGATGCCGACTGCGATCTCGACATCACGCCGAACGTGGCCCGCGAGCGCCCGGTGCGCGTGGCACTGAGCAACTCCTTCGCCTTTGGCGGCACGAACGCGGTTCTGGCGTTCAGGCAGGTGTAGAAGCCATGAGAGATGCCTTCTGCAAAGTCCTTCCGGTCGCGGCGGCTTTGCTGAGATAGGCTGAAGGCCGCATGTCCTAGCGCCTGGCGCTCCCAGCAAATCAAATAAATGAGCGTCGATTCGACCGGATCGGCCTCGTCCATGGAATGGGTCACCTGAAATTGGCAGCCGGATCGGAATATGGCGGCTTACCGGGTTCTGATCAAGTCCAAGAACCTGCCTGCCCAAATCACTCCCTGCGTGTTTCAGAAATTCGCGGACACCCATTCCGCTAATTCGCGGACAGCTACGTGGGATGGCCTGCCCGCTTACGATGGAGGCACTCCATCGCGAGGTTATTTGTAGCTCTCGCAAATCGCGAGAGTGCGATCTCACAAAGTGCCTGCGTCGTAGTCCCCGCGTCGGCCATGGCGTTGCCTCCTTCAAGAGCTCAGCCGTTTGTACAACATCGAGCGCATGCGCTGCGTGCTTGAGCTCATTTGCTAAGCCTCCTGGATTTCGCCTTACCTGCAGTCGTCAAACGCGAAGCCTGCGACACATAAATCGGGGGACGGCCCCAAACCTCGGATATGATGTCCATTACCTCCGCATTGGTGGAATTCAGCGATTCCATCGCTTGCTCGTATGCCGATCGGCCTACCGCTCCCGCTGACAGCTCATACAACGATCTTTTTTTGAGCCGCGCTTCCCGGATCGCGTTCGATTCCCAGACGGTCGCAGTCAAGAGATCATCCCCCAGGGAGTCCCGCAGTAGTGCGACAGCCTCCTGCTGTGAGACGTCGCGCGGGTCGTGCCTTGTCAGCAAGAATTTGATAAAATCATAATTTACGGGCCGCTCAGCTTTTTCGATCAGGGAGACGGAATGCGAGAAAATGTTGAGGAACATGGCCATTGACGCAATATCAGCCAATTGCGGGCGGACCATCACCAGCACGCCGGTCGCTGCTTCAAACGCACCCACGGTCAAGAAGGTGTATTCAGGTGTACAGTGGATAACGACGACGTCGTAATCCGCCTCGACTTCCTTGATCGCAGACACCATTCTGACGCTAGCATCGGGGTACCTCAAGTTCTCGCTGTGGTAGCGCCGCGAACTTTCCTCCTCGAACAGGCCGAGCTCGAAAGAGCCCGGCACGAGATCAAGACCATCAAAATGGGTCGATCGGATTGCAGTACGTATACTGGCCCGGTAGTTATCATAGCGTATCGCGGCATACATGCTCGCATTGTGGACGGGAATGATACCCGGGAAGTAACCGAACATTTCCGACAATGAGCCCCTCGGATCGAGATCTACAGCGAGAACGCGGAATCCTTGAAGTGCAAGGCCCTGAACCAGATAGAACGCTGTAGTGGTTCTTGCGGGGCCGGCGGCTACTGAGATGATCTGTAGTTTCTCACCCTCGCGCCTCCGCGGGCAAAACTTCAGAGCCTCTTTCGGACGGGCCGAAGCGAGATAAGCACGAAGTTCGTTGATTTGTCGAAGCGTATAGGAGCGTCGCCCTGCGGTCCCTAGCTCCGGTGTGGGCCCCAGACCATCAATTGACAACTGGCGCAGATAACTGTCCGACACACTGAGAATCTCAGCAACCTCTCCCAACGAGAAAGAGCGCAAGGTCATATGGTCTGGAAAAGGATAATTGATACCTGTGCCGCGCGCCCGTACGTGATCCCAGAGTTCTTTGCCATGACGCTGAATGCGCTCCGACGTTATCTCCTTTTCATACGGCGGATTCCCAGGTTGTGGCATAACGGGCCTCGCGACAGCTATTCTCCTGCATGTCGGTTTATCCCGTCATGGCTCTTCTTGCACGTCTGAAAACGCCTCGCAGTCGTAATACGGACAGATCGATCATCGCGCGCTCGATCTTCTCTAGGACTGATTTGCGCATGTACATGAAGCCAGTTCGCCGCTGCGCTCGGAGAACCTTTCTGCCGGTAAGAGTGAGTGTGTTACCGCCGAGCGTTGACATCTATCGGGGTCCGACCCGCAGCTTGTCACGCGTCGAGTGGATAAAGAATTCCTTTTTCGCACGCTACTCACACCACTGCAGCATCCCACGGGCGGAAAGCAGAAGCTCGGCGCGACGTCCGCACGGGCGAACGAACCTTGAGCCTGTTGATCCTCGGCGCGAGCCCGCTGGTCAAAGCGTTAAAGCTCATGGACCGCAAACCGCCCATGCTGGTGATCGGCGCCCCGGCCAACAAGATGGCTTGCATCGTCTGGGCCTTGATGGCGAAAGGCGGAGCGTATTGTAAAATCAGCAAAAGCGCCGGCCGCAACCGCGGCAAATGTGAGCCAGAGCCACATCTCGGTGGAAACCGCCCGTCAGCTCTCAGCCCAAATCAGCGACAATGTCTCCAACCAGCTCTCTTTCGTCCTCCCGGCACGATGATTGCCCTCCAGCACAAGCTCGGGAACAGTGTCAATCATCGCACTGAATTGCCGATCAACATTTGCGATCGCCCCATTCTTGTCTCGCTTATCAAGAAGTTCCAGAAGCTCGCTCATATCAGCTCTGATACATGATAGACGCTCCGGCCGTTGCAAGTCCAACAAACGAACGTATCTCGTCCGAATGTTGGACTCATGCACGCTGTCTAGCATTCTTTCGTTGTTCGACGACTCTGCGATACTTTCGGAAAATCCCTCAAGAAAGTCCCTGATCAAGTAATTGTCGTTCCAGCTGGGATTAGTTGGAAGCACTGGCCACGGCTTAGAATACTCATCTAGATTTTCTCTGATGGCATGCTTGAGGATTATGTTGGCAAATCTATATTCATCTGAGATTTGCTTTGTATCCAGTTTCTTGTTATAGTAACCGTTGCGCGGAGAGCCCATGATGTACTTTTCGGCTTCGAGCTGAATCAATGCCTCGCGTATCGGGGTCGGGCTTATTTTCAGGACCCGGGCGATTCTACGCATATCGAATCGCGTATCAGGAGGCATCGTAAAATCGACAACAAGCTTCTTCAATGCTTTATAGACTCGATTGGTCTTGGACTGAGCCCATCCTAGTTTATCTTCGTGCTGCTTATACATGGGTTCTCCTCGGACCATGGTTTCTGCTATTCAAAGAAGCTCGGGCTGCAGACCCACTCCCGGCGTTGGCGTGTAATTTCTCCTCTATCGCGTATCGCGGCATACATGCTGGCATTGTGGACGGATGATACTCGAGCATTTCCGACAATGGGCCCTTCGGATCGAGATCTATGACGAGAACGCGGAATCCTTGAAGTCCAAGGCCCTGAGCCAGATAGAACGCTGTAGTGGTTCTTGCGGGGCCGGCGGCTACTGAGATGATCTGTAGTTTCTCACCCTCGCGCCTCGCGGGCAAAACTTCAGAGCCTCTTTCGGACGGGCCGAAGCGAGATAAGCACGAAGTTCGTTGATTTGTCGAAGCGTATAGGAGTGTCACCCTGCGATCCCTAGCTCCGTTGTTGCCCCCAGACGATCGATTGACAACTGGCGCACATAACTCTGCGACACCCTGAGAATCTCGGCGACCTCTCCCAACGAGAAAGGGCGCAAGGTTATGTGGTCTGGAAAAGGATAATTGATACCTGCGCCGCGCGCGCGTTCATATGGCGGACTAACAGGTTGTCGCGTTAGCATCATGACGGTTTTTATCCTACATATCGCTATATTTCCGTCACGGATTAGACTCTCTGTGTATGTCAGTCAACGGGCAATAAGCATTTTGCCGCTATCAAACTTACCGGCTCCCATCGGAGCAGCCTTTCGTCAGCCTCATGTCGGGGGGCGGAGTGGCATTTCCTCGGCGATCCGCGCCAGGGTCGGGCGTGAGCTCGTCTTCGGCCGGAACGAAGGATGGATGCCTACGGGTCCTTCAGGAAACACGCGCCACGACCTTCGCCGTTACCCCGCATGTCCCCGCAACCTTGGCTTTGGAACAACGGCCCTCAATGAGGTCGCGAGACAGCCCGTTCGTGCAAGAAAATTCTCTCGAAAAGCGCGCAGCGTGTCGGGTGCTGACATGTGTCCGGCCTCTGATGCGGCTCTGACAATGCCGCCGGCCCGTATGGGGAGGCTCTTCCTCTTTCCGAGGAGGATCAGGCGGCTTGATGCCGCACAGGCGTAATATGACGAGCTTGTCGAGTTGATCGAAAGCGGCATGGCCGACGACGAGGCAGAGGAGAAGCTGTCTGACGTCTAAAAGCGGATCGGTACTCTCGGTCCTTGCTTCTCTCCGGGATCAGCATTCGCCCTCCCACCATGGGATCAGAAGAACGGGGCGGCCCAATCTGTTGAGCGTCCTGATCGCGTATTTGCGATCGGCACAAGCGCTGTAGCGAACGCGCCGCATCCATCGTCCTGCGAAGGACATCTTTCCGCCGGTTTGGCGGAACTCTCTGCTTCTCCTTCCCGGCCTTTTTGTCAGATAGCCGACGTCATGGTTTCCCGCGTCCAGCGGAAGTCGGTGCCGTCCAGCCACATGCGATGCATGATCACGGCCAGGCGACGTGCGAGCGCGACGATTGCCTTGCGCACCCACGCCACTTGGTGACGTTCATCGCCCGGGCCTTCAGCCACGACCATTTCGTCATGCGCGTCAGAAGGCCTTGCGCGGCCTCGTAGAGCAACGTCCGCATCATGCCGTCGCCGCAGAGGGATATGCATCCAAAGCGCTTGCTTTCCCCGGACTCGTTCAGCTTTGGCGTCAGCCCCAGGATCGGCCCCACCGCCTTGAAGTTTCTGAAGCGCTGCGGAATGTCGATTGTCGCGGTAAAGGCGAGCGCCACCACGGGCCCGACACCGGGGACCGTCATCAAGCGCTGGCAATTCGCATCGTCCCTGACGATCGCCAAGAGCTTCTTGTGCAGGCGGGCAAATTCGGAGCGCAGTTTCTGCCGAGCCGCGAGCAGCGGGATCCATGATCTCTTCAAGATCGGGCATGCCTTCGACGAGCCCGCGGATGCGGTCCTCGAACTTCATCGTTCCCACGGCACCAACCTTGAGCCCGAAGTTGCGAAGCAGACCGCGGATGTCGTTCTCGATGGCGATTGCCTTCCCCTGCAGTAGCTTGCGGGCCGTCAAGACCACCCGGCGCTTCTGGCTCGTGAGCGTCTTCACATGCACTGGGCGGAACAGGTTGACCCGTATCATCTATGCGATGCCGCGCGCGTCGTTGCGATCCGTCTTACGGCGCCTTCGGCAATGCCTTCACATGACGCGTTTCGATGCAGATCACCGGCAATCCGGCGCTGGCCAGCCTCTCGAACAGCCATTGCGACATGGGCCCGGCCTCGAGCCCGAACCGCTCTATGTTCCAGGCAGGATCCTTCAGAGCCGCAACGAGGTCGTCCGGATGGCTGACGACCTTTACCACCTTCCTGCATCACCGTTGAAGATGGGGCTCAAGCCGAATACCCCTTCTGTTGAGGGCTCGCGAGCGGCTTCGCTACCGCCGACCTACACCACGCGGTGGGACACGACCCATTATTTCTTTGTGGAGTTGGAACGCGCCGAGGCGCACACCAACAACAACACGTGAACTGGCGCGCCTCGTGTGGTAAAAGGAGAAGGGCGAGAGCCCATGGCCTGCAATGAAGCGATCAAGCGTTGCGATCGTAGAACCAAGCTGCCCGGCAGACTATCCGGATCGCGGCCTTCAATGCCAGCTCGCCTTGGAACCGGCCTTGCAGGAATTGGCTGAGCGCGCAGCGAATCCGGCTGGACCGAGGACGAGATAGCCTACGCGCTCCTCGAGCTGGCCGGCGCGCGCCTCGCTGAATGCCAGCAACACTTTTGAACGACGAATGGCGCAACATGCCGCCGCCGGTGCGGCCGCGATAGGCGATGTCGACGTAAACGACAGGCTGATCGCGCGCCGGGATAGGCGTTCCGCGGCAGGGCCTTGGCGAACGGCGCATTGGGCCTGACGATGGTGACTAGCGCGGCTGCAAGTTCGGTGTTCGTTTTTCAGCTCCAGCCCGTACCGACTTTGCCGGAACGGATCAGCGCATCCCCGCGCAACCGGTGCTGTAACCTGGCTCAAGCACGAAGCCATCGGCGGCAATGCGTTCGTGGCGTCTGGGCCTCGCTCGACACCCGCGCATAAAGTGCACATCGCGCCTCGGTCATTGCTCACCTCCCGATCTCGCTGTCACGCCCGTCACTTTCGATGACAGGCCCGTGCGACGTGCTGGCCCCTGGCTCGTGCGCCGGATGGTCGGCACAAGCCGAGCATAGGCCTCGAGCAGATTTTGGGGCCGGTTCTTGTCGCTTCGAATGACAAGTGCAAGCGCAGCACAGGGCGATCCATGCGCCGGACCGTGTGCGCCTCCATAGGCCGGCTCACAGCCGGACCGTCGAAGGCGCATTAAATCCTGTTGTGGCCCTGATGGGCACGCCGTCGCGAGCCGCCTTCGCCCATCGCGTGCGCGACGTGGCCCTGCAGATCCGGTCGTCATGCCGCTGGTCGAGCCGCTGCTGACGATCCTCGGCACGATGCTCGCAGAGTTCGCCCGCCCGCCGAAGCAGGTTCTCGATCTCGTTCGCAAGGAAGAGGTCTGCCGGCGTCTCATGAGCGTTCCCGACATCGGGGCAACAGCTTCATAATACCCGCTATCAGTCGGGCGAGACGATTATCCGTTACCCATTCCATCCCGTTACGGGGAAACGGTTACTGTTGCCGGGCGCAATCGTCGTGGTGACGAGGTCAGTCTGACCCATCCGCCAGCCTGACGGCACCCTGGCGCATCTGCCGATCTGGATGACGGAAGATCAAGCGACGGCGATTACGATGACGGAGCGTCCCCGTCTGCCGCTGGCGTATCTACACGAACTTCGTCTTGAGCTCGATGCCTGTCTAACCTTCCTGCGTGACGATTCCCGTCACGAAGGAGGAGACAAGCATGAAGCAACGGCAACCCTGTCACCGCCAATTCGATCTCTTCGTGCCCAAGAACACTCAGCGTCCCCGCAGTGACGGAGGCTGGCGATGAAGATCACGTCTGACCACCAGGCGCGCGGCGCCTTCATCTACATTCGGCAATCCACCGTCGATCAGCTTGCCAACAATCATGAGAGCCGGCGGCGTCAATATGGACTTGCCGACCGTGCCCATACTCTTGGCTGGACGGATGTGACAGTCATCGACGACGACCTTGGCCGCTCGGGGTCGGGCGTCAGTCGTCCGGGCTTCGAGAAGCTGTTGGCAGCGATCTGCGAAGGCCGCGTCGGTGCCGTCTTTGCGATCGAAGTGTCGCGTCTGGCGCGCAATGGACGCGACTGGCACACGCTGATCGAATTTTGCGGACTGGTTGGCACGGTTAGCGTCATCTTCGACGTCCCGGTCAGCACGGTCTTCCTCGAAGACCCGTTGCGACAGTTGCCAGAACCACCCTCACGGCGCTCGCCCTCGAGGTATTCATCCAGTTCCGCGTTCAAAATCCGCTCCGACAGCGCCTTCTTCAGATCGTCCGATCGTCCGATCGTCCAGCAAGCCGTCCTCGCCGAAAACCTCGACGAGGACGGTCCGTTGCGAGCTGACCCCATGCACGGTGCCTGTACTTGCCGACGGATGGCGCCCTCGAACTGCTCCGGCTTTAGATGCGCCAAACGTTGCCGGTCACCGCTCTCGTGAAGGTCATTAGACGGAGTAATACATCTTAAACTCGATGGGTTGCGGGGTCCTCTCGACGCAGGTGACCTCCTCCATCTTCAGCTTGATATAGCTATCGATGAAGTCGTCATCGAAGCTTCCGCCAGCCTTAAGGAACGCGCGGTCCTCGTCAAGACTGGTAAGAGCTTCGCGCAGCGAACCGCAGACAGTCTGGATCTTCTGCTGCTCGCACTGCGGCAATTCGTAGAGATCCTGATCCATCGGTACTCCGGGATCGATCTTGTTCAGGATGCCATCGAGACCGGCCAGCAGGACCGCCGCGAAGGCGAGGTAAGGATTGGCGGCTGAATCAGGGAAGCGGACCTCGACTCGCCTGGCCTCCGGCGAGGTCGCCAACGGAATGCGGCAGGAGGCAGAGCGATTACGGGCTGAGTAGGCCAGCAGAACCGGAGCCTCGTAGCCGGGGACGAGGCGCTTATAGGAGTTCGTCGTCGGGTTGGTGAAGGCGTTGAGTGCCCGGGCGTGCTTGATGATGCCGCCGATGTACCACAGGCATTCCTGGGACAGGCCGGCATACTTGTCGCCGGCGAAGAGAGGCTTGCCGCCCTTCCACAGCGACTGGTTCACGTGCATGCCCGAGCCGCTCTCGCTAAATACCGGCTTAGGCATGAAGGTCGCCGTCTTTCCATAGGACTTCGCGACATTGAGAACACAATATTTAAGGATCTGGATCGCGTCGGCGCTGCGAACTAGGGTGTCGAACTTTATACCGAGTTCGTGCTGGGCGGGAGCCACCTCGTGGTGATGCTTCTCGACTATCACGCCCATGGCCTTCATGGTTGCCAGCATCTCACTGCGCATGTCCTGACCGGAATCCAGCGGCGGAACCGGAAGGTAGCCGGCTTTGGTCTGGATGCAGTGACCGTGGTTGCCGCCCTCACGATGCGTATAGCCGTTGACCGACAGCTCGGAGGATGTGAGCTTGAAGCCGGTGTCGTAGGGGTCAAACGTAAACTCCACGGAGTCGAACACGAAGAACTCGGACTCGGGGCCGACATAGACCGTATCGGCAATTCCCGTGGACTGCAGGTAGGCCTCGGCCCTCTTCGCGATGCGGCGCGAATCTCGGTTGTATGGCTCGCCCGTCTCCGGCTCGAGAATGTCGCAGTTGATCGTCAGGGTGGACGCCGAGGTGAACGGGTCCATCTGGGCGGTCGTCGGATCGGGCATAAGGGTCATGTCGGACTCGTTGATCGCCTTCCAGCCGGCAATGGACGAAGCGTCAAACATAATGCCGTCAGCAAACGTGTTCTGGTCGGCCTTCGAGGCGTCGACAGTGATATGATGCAACTTGCCGCGCGGGTCGGTGAAACGGAAGTCGAGGTATTGGACGTCGTCATCTTTGATAAACTTAAGCACCGTCTTGGCGGTCTGCATTATGTCTGGCCTCTTCTGCCTGGTAAGTGTCTGAATCAAAACGACTAGTGCAATTTCAAGGTCTTGCGAGGCGTCGCGTGAGCAGGCGGATGTGGGCGATGAAAACCCAGATGCAGGAGTTCTGCCGCGCGATGGAGGTCGAGAGGCGTCAGTTTGAGCGCACGCTCGAGGAGATCGACGCCACTGAGCGCGCCAGGGACACCGACGCCGGCAAGCGCCACTCCGGCAAGCGCCACTATCGCAATGCCGCCTATGGCGATGCGCTTGCCCCACCTCTTCTTCTGGGGGTTCGGTTCCATTATCACATGCCTCCGATGAGCGGCATCTTTGTCGTGACTGGGGAAATTACGAGCGCAACGTTTCGGCCGTTGCGGGCCAAGACGTCGTCGACTTCCCGATGCCCCTTGCCGTAGAACGCGATCTGACGCAGACCTGACATTATAGGTTTCCTTCTTTTGTCCATTTGCGGAGCGCAAACGATGGCTGGGAAGAGGCAATGGTAGCCGCCATTGCCAATTGCAGTGAATCTGCTCATGTTAATCTCCTTGCAGATTGCTTCATCTTCAGCAGGGCGGACAGGCGCCTATCGTGGTCGACGATGAGAACCTGGTCCGCCATGCTCGTTTGTCTGCTCCGATCGAAACTGTGCCGGTACAAAGCTTACCAGCGGGTGCCAGCTACGATCCTATTCGGCGAGCTTCGCCCGCTGCTCGGGCGTCAGCACGTCGCGGACGTCGAGCAGCGCCCTCGTCAGCTTGCGTGAGGCATTGTCGAACACCGCGACGATTTCGGCCCGCAGCTTCTCCGCCGCCTCGCGGTCGAAGGTTGGCAGCTTGTCGAAATCTTCCAGGGTATCGAGGAAGCCGAACATGATCACGCTGACATCGAACAAGAGCTTGTCCCTGATCTCCTCCAGCTTCTTTTCCTGCTGGGGTGTGGCGTCGATCTCCTCGAGGAAGCGCCCAAACTCACGCTCGATGAGCCCCATCCCGTCGCGGAAGTTGGCCTGCATGTGCATGACGGATCCGCCCCCGCCCATGCCGAAGCGCTGCATGCCCCCGTAATCCTGGCTGAGCGCGCCAGGGACGCCGACGCCGGCAAGCGCCACCATCGCAATGCCGCCCATGGCGATGCGCTTGCCCCAGCTCTTCTTCTGGTTGGGTTCCATTATCACATGCCTCCGATGAGCGGCATCTTTGCCGCGACTGGGGAAATTACGAGCGCAACGTTTCGGCCGTTGCGGGCCAAGACGTCGTCGACTTCCCGATGCCCCTTGCCGTAGAACGCGATCTGACGCAGACCTGACATTATAGGTTTCCTTCTTTTGTCCATTTGCGGAGCGCAAACGATGGATGGGAAGAGGCAATGATAGCCGCCATTGCCAATTGCAGTGAATCTGCTCATGTTAATCTCCTTTGCAGATGCTTCATCTTCAGCAGGGCGGACAGGGTCGTCGACGATGAGAACCTGGTCCGCCATGCTCGTTTGTCTGCTCCGATCGAAACTGTGCCTGTACAAAGCTTACCAGCGGGTGCCAGCTACGATCCTGTTCGAGCAGCTCCTCCAGCAGCAGCTCCTTCAACTGCTCGGGCGTCAGCACGTCGCGGCCGTCGAGCAGCGCCCTCGTCAGCTTGCGCGAGACTTTGTCGACCACCTTGACGACCTCGGCCCGCAGCTTCTCCGCCGCGTCGCGGTCGATGGTTGGCAGCTTGTCGAAATCGTCCAGGGTATCGAGGAAGCCGAGGATGATCGGGCTGACACCGTTGAGGAACTTGCCCCTGATCTTCCACAGTTTCTCTTCCTGCTCGGGCGTGGCGTCGATCTCCTCGAGCGTGCGCTCAAACTCACGCCTCTCGACCTCCATCGCGCGGCAGAACTCCTGCATGTGCATGCCGGGCCCGCCGTCGCCGCAGCCCACAAAGCTGTGCATGCGCTCGTGATCCTGGCTGAGCGCGCCAGGGACACCGACGCCCGGCAAGCGCCACTATCGCAATGCCGCCTATGGCGATGCGCTTGCGCCAGCTCTTCTGGGGGTTCGTTTCCATTATCACATCCCTCCGATGAGCGGCATCTTTGCCGCGACTGGGGAAATTACGAGCGCAACGTTTCGGCCGTTGCGGGCCAAGACGTCGTCGACTTCCCGATGCCCCTTGCCGTAGAACGCGATCTGACGCAGACCTGACATTATAGGTTTCCTTCTTTTGTCCATTTGCGGAGCGCAAACGATGGATGGGAAGAGGCAGTGGTAGCCGCCATTGCCAATTGCAGTGAATCTGCTCATGTTAATCTCCTTGCAGATTGCTTCATCTTCAGCAGGGCGGACAGGCGCCTATCGTGGTCGACGATGAGAACCTGGTCCGCCATGCTCGCTGTCTGCTCCGATCGAAACTGTGCCGGTACAAAAGCTTACCAGCGGGTGCCAGCTACGATCCTATTCGGCCAGCTTCGCCCGCTGCTCGGGCGTCAGCACCTCGTAGTCATCGATCAGCGCCTCCTTCAGCTTGCGTGAGGCTTTGTCGAACACCGCGACGAATTCGGCCCGCAGCTTCTCCGCTGCCTCGCGGTCGATGGTTGGCAGCTTGTCGAAATCCTCCAGGGTATCGAAGAAGCCGAGCGTGATCACGCTGACATCGAAGAACAACTCGTCCCTGATCGCCTCCAGCTTCTTTTCCTGCTCTGGTGTGGCGTCAATCTCCTCGAGCATGCGCTTAAACTCACGCTCGACGAGCCCCATCTCGTCGCGGACCTTGGCCTGCATGTGCATGTCGGATCCGCCCCCGCCCATGCCGAGGCGCTGCATGCCCCCGCAATCCTGGCTGAGCGCGCTAGGGACGCCTACGCCGGCAAGCGCCACTATCGCAATGCCGCCTATGGCGATGCGCTTGCCCCAGCTCTTCTTCTGGTTGGGTTCCATTATCACATGCCTCCGATGAGCGGCACCTTTGCCGCGACTGGGGAGGGATGAACGCAGCGATCCCGGATGCCGGTCGCGCATGCCTTTCCTTCGTTCCCTGTGAGGTAATCTCTCCTGTTGAAGAATTAATCATTGTCACACTCCTTCATAGAGCGTCACACTCCTTCATAGAGCGAGATATGAGACAGACCACCTCGATAAGCAAGGGGTTTATGAGAATATATCGCGATATATATATATCGCCACGAGAGATGGTATGGGGGATGTTATCGAAGTACCCAATACATGACTTGCACTTCAGAATATAATCGCAAAAATATATTTAGATATATATTCCAGAATGACGATTTCTGCCCTGCTCCTGCCATTTCGTCGCCAGGATCATGCCATAGCCACCCCATAAAATGCATCGCAGGCGATCGCATTGCTTGGGCCGGAACACGAACACGTCATCACAATAGGGTTCTGTGGCGCATCACATAATGCGGAGCGTTTTTAGCGTGGGGTCGCGGGTATCGACGTTGACGAGCGCTCCGAGGCCGATGGCAGGCGGTGGTCCGGTGACGCCGCGGAGGTTTCGATGGTGATCGTCTGCCCTTGACGACAGGCCGGGCATTGCCTGAGGGAACGCCCGGTGAGCTCTCGTAACGGTCGCAGTAGTCCTTCGGAGCCTGGCAGTAAGATTGCCCTCTGCACTGAGGCCTAGAGCACGTCCTGTTTAATCCGGTTCATATCCTGCGGCTTTGAAGTAGTTGGCACATTCGGCTGGGGTGAAGAGGTCGACGACCGCGCCGACCGTGTCCCACAGAGCCTTGATGGTTCTCTCGGCCTTTGCTCGCAGCAGCGCCTTGAGTTTGGCGAAGGCGTTCTCAATCGGATTGAAGTCGGGACTGTAGGGCGGCAGGTAGAGCAGACTCGCGCCTGCGGCCTCAATCGCGTCGCGCACGCCGGCGGCCTTGTGGGCGGGCAGGTTGATGGGGTCGTCTAATCGCGATCGTTGAGTCAAGCACCTTTATAGTTTCTGAGACGCGTATGCCGGGTGCAGGGTCGTCTTCGCGGTCGACATCGGTCGCCGCATGATGGAGCTTCGCGGGAGGAGCCTTCAAATGTGGACGACGCACTCTGCGGAGCCAGCGATGCACCCCATCAAGCGGAATGGCTCTGCCCACGTCCCGGCAGGGACGTCTCAGCGCGCTCGGGGACCGAACGTGGCGCCGGCGGTCCGATCGAAGAACTCACCGGCCTTCAGCATCGCGTGCATCGTCACGGCCAGTTTGCGGGCTACGGCAACAGCAGCTCGTTTGAAGCCGATCCGCTCGCGGAGTTTGAGGCCCCATGTCCGCAGGGCGCTGTCGGCCGAGCTGCGGGTCAGGATCACCGTGGCGGCTTCGTAGAGAAGCCCTCGCAAATGACGATCGCCGCGCCGGGATATGTGGCCATCATAATCGACCTCTCCTGATTGGTAGCGACGGGTCGTCAGACCAAGCCAGGCGCCAACAGAGCGGGACTTCTTGAAGTTGTTGGGATCTTCAATGGCGGTGACGAAAGAGGTCGCGGTGATCGTGCCGACGCCAGGGATCGACATGAGGAGCTGACACGCTTGGTTTTGGCGCGCAGCAGCGACAAGCTGGCGTCCGAGCTCGGTGGCACGGATGCGCATGCTGCGCCAGGCTTCCAGCATCGGCAGCACGATAGGGGCGAGCCCGTCCTGATCGACAAGAAGACTTCGGACATTCTTTTCGAATGTGCTTCCCTTGCCCGCGGGAACGAGCAATCCAAATGTCTTCATGAGCCCCCGGATCTGGTTTGAAAGCTCGGTGGTGA
>NZ_MZXV01000073.1 GCF_003253745.1 Mesorhizobium kowhaii | reverse complement strand
GTAAAGCCAGACTGCATGGGCGATGATCTGCGGCGCGAAACGATGGCGCTTGTAGCTGACGGTTGCGGTGTTCATGCCGTCGCGTTTATGCCGCAAATCCCTGACCGCGAGTTAAGTTGATAACGCCGGGCAAACCGATAGCCGAAAGCCGCGGCGAAATCGACTACAGCGCTTCCTTCGTCGAGTGGTTTGCCGAAGAAAGCCGGCGTCTCAACGTGGAGAGTATAACTTCCCATCTCGAGGACGCACATATGACGATGTCGCGAGAACCACTGGGTGTCGCGGCGCTCTTCACACCTTGGAACTTCCCTTCCGCCATGCTTACTCGGAAGGCGGCAGCGGCCCTCGCTGCCGGCTGCACCGTTGTGGCACATGTCTCCTCCCATACACCCCTGTCCGCAGTGGCGCTCGCTGAACTGGCGGAGCGTGCCGGCTTTCCCGCTGGCGTGTTTAACGTCCTCACGGTGATGCCGCTACGCTCGGTCTAGTCTAAGTCTAGTGCTAACAACGGACCCGCGCGTGCGCGTCGTGAGCTTAACAGGCTCAACGGAGGTCGGCCGCCGGATAGCGGCGCAGTGCGCACCGACACTGAAGTGGAACTGGCGGCCATGCACCACTGGTCGTGTTTGACGACGCGAATCTCGACCGCGCGGTAGAGATCGCGATTGCCGCCGAGTTCGCGACCTCTGGCCAGGATTGCCTCGCCGTAAACCGGATCTACGTGCAGCGGCGGCTTCACGACCCTTTTTGCAGCGCATTTTGCCCGGCGCGTTAGCGAGTTGAAGCTCGGCGATGGACGTCAGCAGGGGACTGACATTGGCCCGCTGATGCACAAGGGCGCGGTTGCTAAAGCGGCGAGCCATATCGATGACGCCCTTGCGCGTGGTGCCCGGCTAGTGGCGGGCAGCCGCCCCTCCGGTGACACTCTCTTAGTCGCACCGACCGTCTTGGTCGATGTCAGCGATGAGGCCATGATCATGTGGGAGGAGACGTTTGCGCCAATTGCCCCGGTAACCTTCTTCGATAGCGAGACGGAGGTGTTTCGACGTTCGACGTTCCCACACCCTTGTGCGATTGAAGACGCCGATGTTCGGAACGATACACCAACGCGCTTGTATTCCGCTGGCGCGAAGCCATCGGGTTTCCTGCTTCCTCGCAAGACCTTCGGTGGCACGGCAATTGCTCAGGAAGGGTGAAGGACCCTCGAATTACCCCTCGTAGACAGAGACGCGAGCAATTCCACACAACCATGGGCAAACATCGAAGGAGTAAACTCATGCGGGTAGCCGTAGTGTGTAACTTAGATAATGACCATGCGGGCGTGATCAACCGGTTCGGTCAGGCTTGTCCGGGAAGTGAAGATCGCGAGTGCTGCGAGAATTTGGTCGTGGCACTGCAAGAAGGCGGCCACGATACGCTGCTGTGTGAAGGCGACAAGGGATTGCTTGCGACGCTTGAGCGGTTCATGCCCCCCGATCTGCAAGCCCGCCCCTCGGGAATTGTCTTCAACTATGCCGGGGGGATTCAGGGCGAATCCCGTTACACTCACCTTCCTGCCGTGCTCGAGATGGCCGGTGTGCCGTACACTGGATCAAGCCCTCTTGGGCATGCGCTTGCCAATGATAAGGTCGTCGCCAAGCAGATCATGCGCGCTAGCGGCGTGCCGACGCCGAACTTTCGCGTAATGCGTCACGGCACCGAGAGTACGGGCGACCTGCAGTTCCCAGTGGTAGTGAAGCCGCGTCGCGAAGACTGCAGCTACGGATTGCAACTGGTTCATGAACCTTCTCAGTTGCGGCAGGCCGTCGAAGCAATCGTCGCACTCTATGCGCAGGATGCGCTCGTGGAAGAATATATCGATGGGCGAGAAATCACTGTCGCGCTGTTGGGAAATGCAGAACTCGAAGTATTTCCTCTGGTAGAGCAGGACTTCGGCGATGGCGAAACTCCTCTTTTCACTTGGGAGGCGAAGCACATCGGGCTCGGGAGCCCCGTTAAAGTTTGCCCGGCGCAACTCGACAGCAAGCTTGCGACGGTGCTGCGGGAAATTTCGACTGCAACCTTCCGCGCGTGCCTGTGCCGCGACTTAGCCCGCGTCGACCTCCGGATCGACCGCTCCGGCCAGCCCTTTGTCCTGGAGATAAATGCGAATCCGGACCTCGCAAAAGGCACATCATTTTCCGTGTCCGCGAAAACCGCCGGACACAGCTTCTCAAGTTTGATCAATCGAATTCTTGATCTTGCCCACACGCGATATTTCGGATCCGGTATCCCCAAACCGAACCCCTGACGTTCTACAGACGCTGCTGGTTGATCTGATCTAATCAGGAGCATGCTACATTTAGACGAAATCAACATCGTGTGTTTTTGTTGAGATAGTTGGCGCATTCGGTCGGGGAGAAGACTTTGAGAACGTCGCCGCGCTTTCGCCATTTGCTTCGATGGTTTCTCGGTTCGGCCGTTCGGATCAGGCGTTTGAGCATAGCGAAGAGCCGCTCGGTAGGAAGAGGCGTGGTGTCTGAACTCCAGAACGATTGAAGGAGGGCATGCCCTCCGCCCGCGATCCAGCAATGTGAGCAACCGCCCGTTTCCCACAAGCGCCGAAAGATGCATCGCACTCAGCCCATTAGTGGATCATATCAATTTGAGAATTGACATGCGTCGTTATTGGCGCATTGAATGTGGCCGGCTTCGAGATGGATTGGGACCATGCTGACGTGCAATCGATCGGGCCGAGCATCAGTGCAGCGCTGAACGCCACCTCAAAGTAGATGAGAAACGATGGCGAGCGAGACGGCGCTGGCCGTCCGAAGACATATTCAAAAGTCTCAGCCGCCAGTGGTCTGGGAACAGCAGAGGGTGAACGAAATGAAATTCTCAATTAATCGCAGGCGTTTCGTCCAGACCGCGTGGACCGCACTCGCGTTAGGAGCACTGCCTTCGTTCGCGAAAAGAGCTTCCGCGCAATCGAAGGAAGTGCGGGTTCTTGTTTACGGGGGAGCCGTGGGCAAAGCAGCCATCGAAGCGTTCGCAAAGCCGTTCGAAGCCGAGACAGGGATTAAGGTGACGGCGATCACGCAGGATTTCCAGGCGGCTCAGCTCGAGTTGATGGTGAAGTCGAACAACGTGACAGTTGACGTGGCGCCTTTGGGCCGCGGCTCCGCGATTCCAGCAGCGAAAAAAGGATTCCTCGAGAATATTGACTATTCGATTTACAGAAAGGAGGAACTCGACGGTATCGTGGATTTCGTTCGGCAGCCTTTCGGGGTCGGCATCTTTGTCTATGGCTATGTCATGGTTTGGAACATAAAGAAGTTCCCTGTGGACAAGCCTCGACCGAACACTTGGGCCGAGTTTTGGGATGTCGAGAAGTTCCCCGGCGCACGCTTACTCGTGTCGGGTCAGTTGGGAGAAGAAGGGCCTTGGGAGGAGGCCTTGATGGCAGACGGTGTGCCAACCGACAAAATCTATCCTATGGATGTCGATCGAGTTTTTGCCAAGCTGGACCAGATAAAGCCGAACATCCGCAAGTGGTGGACGAGCGGCTCCGAGAGCCAGCAATTGATGCGTAGCGGAGTCGGGGAGGTCATGAATTCATATGACGGCCGCGCGCAACTGCTGATCGATCAGGGTGATCCGATCGAAATCAATCGCAATCAGGCCAAGATCACGTGGGACTTTTGGGTGATCCCAAAAGGCAGCCCTAACGCGGCAAATGCTCAAAAGTTCATCGAGTTTGCGACTCGCGCGGATCGCCAAGCGGCCTACGCTCAACTCACGAATTATGGCCCCACGAACCTCAACGCTTTCAAGCCGATACCCGACAAGCTGGCCCGAAAACTCGCCAGCCATCCTGATTACTTGAAGAATAACCTGCGGATAAATAGCGAGTGGTATGCGGAGGTTGGGTCGGATGGCAAGACGAATGCAGAACTTCTAGCCGCGCGATGGAGTGATTGGGTTCTGCGTTAATTAGACCACGTAGTCACTGCCAGCCGACTACAATTCAGAAGGTCGGCTTTGCCGACCTTCTGATCATATTGGAGTAACTATGTCCGACTCTTCCGTTCTAAAGAAGCAGAACTCTTTGCTGAAGATCTGGCCAACAACCCATGCGACCGCAGGGGCGACGGCCACGCCGTCGGGACCGTCACACCTGGAGGATGACAGATTGGAGCCGAGCTCAATCCCCGCTCAAATCGAATTCCGCAGCGTCACCAAAACGTATGGTCAGGCCACTGCGGTCAATGATCTCTCGCTGAGCGTCCGTCGTGGCGAATTTCTGACTATCCTCGGCCCCAGCGGTTCAGGCAAGACCACAGCGCTGATGTTACTCGCCGGTTTCGTGGCGCCGACGAAGGGGGACATCCTCATTGCGGGTAAGTCCGTAGCCGCGGTGCCGGCCTACCGCCGCGACCAGGGTATCGTGTTCCAAAGCTATGCGCTGTTCCCACACCTAACAGTCCGCCGAAACTTGGAATTCCCGCTGGAGATGCGCGGCATAGGTGCCGCCGAAAGGGCAAAGCGGGTGGACAGCATCCTTGAGCGCGTTCATCTCAGAGAATTTGACAGTCGCATGCCTTCACAACTGAGCGGCGGCCAGCAACAGCGTGTAGCGCTTGCCCGCGCCTTAATCGCCGATCCGCCGATCCTCCTGCTCGATGAGCCACTCGGCGCGCTCGACCGCAATCTGCGCGAGCAAATGCAAGGCGAGATTAAGAGCTTGCATAGGGAATTTGGCAAGACCACCATATGCGTCACGCATGATCAGGAGGAGGCGCTCACGCTTTCAGATCGTATCGTCGTCATGCGCGCCGGAAAGATCGAGCAGACAGACACGCCCGAGACTCTCTATGACCGGCCGATGACACGCTTCGTAGCGAATTTCCTCGGTGAGGCAAACATCCTTGAAGATCTCGGTTTCGAAGTTGAATCCGACGCAGCGCAACCCTCGGGGACTGTAGGCATGATCCGCCCCGAGCGGGTTTGTATAGCTGCAACCGGGGAGCCCAAACGCGCTGATGCCGATCGACGCCAGTTCGCCATCGGTACGGTCGACGACATGATCTACGCCGGACCGCTGCGGAAATACAATGTACGCGTTGGCGACAGCCTGCTCGTCGTACGCCAGCATGTTGCCTCGGGGCAGCAGATCTTCCGACTAGGCGATGAAGTAAAACTTGACTGGTTACGCTCGGACGTGCGCTTCGTCGCCACCTGAAGCGCAAGGAAGGACAACACGAATGCAATTGCTTCAGAGACTGGGCCGTTTGCCCGTCCTTCTCGCTTTTCCGGCCCTGGGAGTCCTGCTCGTCGTTTTCGGCATACCGATCGTACGGCTGTTCCTGACCAGTCTTAACGCGCCAGAATTCTCCCTCGCTAACTACCAAATGTTTTTAGGCCAGCCGGCTAATATCCGAGTCCTCTTTCAAACGGTTGAGATCAGTGCCATCGCCACATTTGTCTGCCTGGTGATTGGTTATCCTACTGCCTATGTAATGGTAGCGGCATCGAAGCCTGTGCGAATGGCACTTCTGGTGCTCGTCGTCATCCCATACCTGACCAGCTTCCTAGCGCGGACCTATGCATGGATTGTGATCCTAGGGGACACGGGCCTGATCAACAACTTGTTGCTCTATTTCGGGCTCATATCCGGACCGCTGCAACTGATCTTCAATCGCATGGCCGTCTATGTCGGCATGGTCCATATCATGCTGCCTATGATGATCCTACCTCTCGTAAGCGTCATGATAGGCATCGACAAGTCGCTGATGTCGGCGGCGCGCAGCATGGGTGCGAGGCCGTTCACTGCTTTCTGGCGGGTGTTCTTCCCACTCAGTTTGCCGGGTGTACGCAGCGGCTCACTCTTAGTGTTTGTGATTTGCCTCGGCTTCTACATCACGCCTGCTGCGCTTGGTGGCTTGGGCGACGCCATGCTGTCGACGTTTATCGCTGCCCAGGTTCAAACGTCTTTCAACGTGGCTAGGATCGCGGCGGCGTCCTTTGTTCTTCTAGCAATAGCCGTTGTCGTGCTGTCGATGCTCGGGCTCGACCTTTCCGGAAGTGCTCCCTCGGGTCAAATTGCGCGTAAGTCGTGGCTGCCGCGGCCACCGCCATTTGGCGCGTTGAAAGGCAAATTCGGTGAGCTCCCCATGCCATATCGGGCAAAGCGCTGGGCTGCCCACCTATACAAGGCGGGGGGCGAGGAGCGCTGGTTGAAGATTGTCGGTCCGGCGTTCATCGCGTTGGTCATGGCTTTCCTGCTTTTTCCTGAAATCGTCGTCATCATCATGTCGTTCAGCGCCGGGGCGTTCCTAGAATTCCCGCCTTCTGGTTTGTCGCTGCAATGGTACCGTTCCTTTTTCGGCGATCCGGCCTGGTACATGGCCGCCTGGACCACCATCCAGATCGGCGTAGCGGTTACAATCTTGTCGACCGTTCTTGGCACACTTGCCGCCCTCGGTCTTAGCCGCGCCGCTCCGCAGGCCCGCCGCCTCTTGACGATGGTGATCCTGACGCCGATCACGATTCCGGTCATAGTTGTGGGCGTGGCGACCTATCTCGGGCTGATCGATCTTGGTCTGGTCGGCTCCCAGACCGGCATCGTTTTTGCGCACACCATTGGCGCGATGGGCTATGTCGCCGTAATCGTCTCAGCGACCCTGGCGAATTTCGACCGACGCCTTGAGCAGGCGGCCCAGAGCATGCGGGCCGGACCGCTGCAGACTTTCATGAGGGTTACCTTGCCCTTGATTCGACCGGGCATCATCGGCGGAGCCATATTCGCATTCGTCCACTCGTTTGACGAGGTCGTAATCACTTCGTTGGTAAGCGGATTCTCGGTTTACACACTGCCGCTTAAGATGTGGGAGAATATACGAAACGAGGTAGACCCGACTGTAGCCGCAGTGGCATCCCTGCTGACGCTTCTCCCAGTTCTCTGGATGATTGCTCTTTACCTCACTTGGTGGCGGTCGAGGCCGCAGGTCAATCTGAGTATTTCGGAAGCCAAGGGTTGAGTGGCCTTCCCGATAGCTTCTGGTCGACCCACTTAAGTGGGAGCTGAAGCGGCCCCGTGGGCTCAAGACGTGTCGTCGGCTCAGTGACAGCGTGATTGACGCCCCGAGATATTTAAGAGCTATTGGGAAAAGATCGCGGCGGCACGCTGGATAAGGGAACCCTGTTACTGGAGCATCAATGGGGTGCCCTCCGTAAGCGCTTAGCTGGGTTCTGTCGCAAACTTTTCGGAAAGGTCATTTGCTGCATGACGCTTGCTCTTTTTTCCGGGAGTTTGTCATGTTCAAAGGCCGCCATTTTGATCGATCCGTGATCCTGCTGTGCGTTCGCTGGTATCTGGCCTCACATGGGCTTCTTGGGGTCAAGGGTTAAATTAGCAACGCATGAGCAGAACTTCAGGACTGTTTCGGCATCCAAGGTCTGAGCCCGATTGCATGACCGGCCATCTCCGAGCACGATCAACCTCACATGCGGTCGCCGTTCAGGACGGCTGCACCAATATCCCGCTTGTGGCGGGCAAGGGCTCAGGAGGATGAGACCATTCTACAAAACGGCATTCAGGCCATGCCAGGTATCGGTTCATCCACCTGGATCGGCCAGGACTGATCGGGTCCTGGCGGATTACGGGATTAGGGTCAAACAGCCTTCATCACGACGCCTTCGATCACGATGCCGGCGGTCACATACTTCCAGAGTGCGACTAGCAGCTTGCGGGCGAGCGCCACAATCATTGTCTTACGCATCCGCCCGCCGTTTTGCTCGACGCGTCCACGGAACCAGAGAGCAAGCGCCGATTGCGGTTGATGACGCAGCCATAGCCAGGCGAGTTGAACCATCGTCGTTCGCAGGCGCGGATTGCCGGATTTCGACACGCCTTGCTCACGATCGACTGATCCGCTTTGCCAAGGCGTCGGCGCAAGGCCGGCGTAGGCCGCCACTTGCCGTCGGTTGTCGAAATGGCGGAACAACCCTTCCGACGGCGTTATCAACTTAACTCGCGGTCAGGGATTTGCGGCATAAACGCGACGGCATGAACACCGCAACCGTCAGCTACAAGCGCCAGCGTTTCGCGCCGCAGATCATCGCCCATGCAGTCTGGCTTTACTACAGGTTCCCCTTGAGCCTGCGTCTGGTCGAGGAAATGTTGCTGGAACGCGGGATCGTGGTTTCCTATGAGACAATCCGCCGATGGGGAAAGAAGTTCGGGCCCGACTACGCCCGCCGGTTGCGCCGCAAGCAGCCAAGCCGCGACGATATCTGGCACCTCGATGAGGTGGTGATCACCATCGCGGGCAAGAAACACTGGTTGTGGCGTGCCGTTGACCAGGACGGGTATGTGCTCGACGAAATCGTGCAAGCCCGGCGCAATACCAAGGCTGCCAAGCGCTTGCTGACCCGGTTATTGAAGAAGCAGGGCGGCACTCCAAAGCGCATGATCACCGACAAGTTGCGTTCTTACGCTGCCGCCAGGCGTCAGGTCATGCCGAATGTCGAACACCGCTCGCACAAAGGCTTGAATAACCGCGCCGAGAATTCGCACGTACCGCTGCGAAAACGGGAGCGAATGATGCAAGGCTTCCGATCACCAGGAAGTCTGCAGCGCTTCATGTCGATCTTTTCCGCCGTCCGAAATCTCTTCATCCCACCCCGTCCGAAACGCTCCGCCATTCAGATCCATCTTCACCGCCTGCAAGCCATGGCAGAGTGGAAAGTCGTCACCGTGGGCAACTGACATCCGCCATACAGGCCTCAGCGCGGTCAGAGCCAGATAACGTGACATTACCGTTTGCCCTGCTCCAGCGTCATTATCAAAGCGAGGTATCGCGGGCACCTACGATCAGCTCATATCATTTGCGAAGCAAACGCAATGAGTGCCTTCCAACCTGGAAACGCTTCTGCCGCCGCATCCACGGCGCGAGTCGCTGCTGTCGCGCCCAAGGCGCTCTGCGGCGAGCGTCGCGCCTTCGTAAGGATCTGTACAACGAAAGTTGCCCCGTCCTCCGCCTCGGCCCAGGCACCCCCCACAAACGCGCCGCTCCGCAGCGGTCGGAGAAATTAGCAAGTGTGACCGAAGTTAGCGATTTGGCATGCAGCATGGCGTTGTCCTTCCTGCGGTTGGCCGCGAGGCAATTTCACATCTGTCCCGTGGCCACCTCACTGATTCAAGATTTCAGTAGCTCTAGGCAGTACCTAATCGTGAGTTCCGTAGTCGGAACGAGAAGGCTGTCGGAAGCCCCAAAGGTCGGTGTATGTACGTACGATTCGTTCCCAGGTTCTCCGCTGCCAAAACAGAAGTAAATTGACGGTACAGCTGCCGAGTAAAAGCCGAAATCATCGCTGCCAGCCCCCTGTGTGCGGTCCAAGAAAGCGTCCCGACCTGCAGCTTCCGCCACAACCTGCCGGAAACGTCTTACCATCTCGGCGTCATTAATGATGGGCGGCTCGCCCGTGCTGACGACGCATTCGGCCTGCCCGCGATGCGTTGCTGCAATGCCTTCAGCAATCTCGCAGACGCGCTGAGATAATAGATCTCGGCGCTCCGGGCTTCGGGTTCGGATCGTTCCCTCCATAACCACCTGCGGGCATATGATGTTGGTCGCCTCGCCACCGTGGATGGTGCCGACCGTGACGACCGCACCGTCGTCGGACGGCATTTCCCGCGAAACCACCTTCTGTACTTCATTGATGAAAGCCGCTGCGATGGCGATCGCATCGACACCTCTGTGGGGCGATGCACCGTGGGCCATTATTCCGCTGATGGTGAGCTTAAACTGATCAGCCGACGCGCTCATCGGGCCCTCTCTGGCGCTGAATGTGCCGGCGGGCATGCTAGGATCCACATGAAGGCCGATGGCCCGATCAATCCCGGTGAGCAATTTCTCCTGCTCAACTGTTCGCCCACCAAGAGGCTCCGCCTCCTCAGCCGGCTGGAAAAAGACACGCACGGTGCCGGCGAAATTGTCGCGCATGCGATGGAAAGCGAGCGCTGTACCCAACGCGATCGAAGCGTGCAGGTCATGGCCGCAGGAGTGCATGACGCCGGGCACCTGAGAGCGGTAGGAAAGGTCCTCACGCGCCTCGTTAATCGGCAATGCATCAATATCGCCACGGACCGCGACTGATCGCTGAGGACCTGACGCTTTTCCCTTAATATCGATGTAGACACCCGTCCTATGGAATGTTTTCGCCCCGCTTAGTCCGAAGCGATCTAGCGTCGCCAGGATACGTTCTTGGGTCTTCCATTCGTGGTTTGAGAGTTCCGGCTCTTGATGCATGGCATGACGTAACCCAATGATGGCATCTTGTTCCTCATTGGACAGAAAGGAATTACTGCGGGCGCTCATATCAAAGACCTCTTAATCTCGGATTCAATGAAGTTGCTTAATTGCAACTAGCATCGATAGGATGGGAAATTCGTGTGCGCCGGTTGACTGCATCGGGCCGTTGATGGACAGCTTCCGTGCTCTAGATAACGGCTCTGCCACCTTGTCGGTGCCCAGGAGCGAGCCGCCGGCCTTCTGGCGAAGCAGGTGCTCACCCGATGACCACCCTCATCAGTCCTTCCCTACAAGCCAAGCGAAGATGTGCGGCATGAGTTGGCTCAAGTTGTGCCCGATATGGGGAAATAGCTCTAATGTCGAATTCGGGATCTGGCTTTGCAGCCACTCGGAATGCCGCGGAGCCACCTGGAGATCCTCGATACCGTGATATATCCGTGTAGGTACGGTCATCGATCCCAGATCGAACCCCCACGGCGACACCCAGGATTGGGCATCATCAACGTAAGCATCTTCAGTCGCATAAAGGCTTTCAGGCAACGCGAGTTGTTGCGCGATCTTCTCTCTTAGAGGTGCCAACAAGCGCATTATGCGGCGGTCATTTTCCGAATACAGCAGCTTCTCATGTTCAGGGTCGGACACTTTGGGATCGACATAACGCTGATAGAGTTCGCGTGATGCCTCTGGGCCTTTCCGTGCCTCCAAGATCTCCTCGAGCATGAGGGGAGAACAGCCATCGGCATAGTCGAAGCCCCTTGCCCCGAAGTTCGGGCCATTGCCGGCAAGGCACGCCGCCCGCGAAACGCGACTAGGCAGCAGCGCTGCGGTGGCAAGCGCGAGCATTCCACCTCCGGAATGTCCGTAAACTGCGGCAGTATCGACCGCCAGATGGTCGAGGATAGCCTCCACCATCGGCGCGATATGATGGACCTTACGCCCAGGTTGCGGCGTTGAGCCCCCATAACCTTGACGGTCAAACGTCACAAGCCGACAGAAAATTGCTCCGCTGGCTACATAATTCACGACATGGCCGAGCCCCGTGCTGGGGGTGCCATGGATCCCAATCACAAGCGGAACGTCGGGCGGCCCGACTTCATAGGCGCGGGTGGTCATCCCTTGCCCCGTCTGGATCTCGAAGACGCGTGGAATTAAGTACTTGTCGATGGCCGTTGATTGTTCAACCGCCGCCGCAGACGCATCAGCGTGAAGTTGTTGGTTCATGATCGTTTCTCCTCATAATGTGGAATAGAGTTCCCTGGCTCTCCCACCTCCGGCATCAGAGATGATTTGCTGCTACCGACAATGGCTTTCGAATGCTTCCACGTGGCCGATCGCAACTCTCTCGAGAGCCGGCTGTTTTGCCTCGAGAGAACTGGGGCAAATCTGAGAAGTACGGAGCGACTTTATTTCGCGAGCCAGCAGGCTGACAGGTGCTGCGGTCCAACCTCGATGGGTGGCGGCTCCTCTTTCTTACAGCGATCGAAGGTCAGCGGGCAGCGCGGATGGAAACGACAGCCCTTCGGCACGCGCGCGGCGCTTGGAACTTCGCCTTGCAGGGCTGGCAGCACGGCGCGACCTGCATTGCCGCCAATCTGCGGGGTGGCGTTGCGCAAGGCGACGGTATACGGATGGCGAGGGTTGAATGTGATCTCGTCGGCGCTACCGATCTCGACCAATTTCCCAAGATACAAGACGGCAATCCGGTCGGCGATCAACCACGCAAGCGGCAAGTCGTGCGTGATGAACAGCAGCGCCATGTTGTGCTTGTCGCGCAGGTCAACCAGCACCTGAAGAATCTGGGCGCGTATCGAAACATCGAGCATCGACACAGGTTCGTCAGCAATGATGAGCTCTGGCTTCACGGCAAGCGCACCGGCAATAACGACCCGCTGGCGCTGCCCGCCAGATAGTTCGTGTGGGAACCGTGAGAAGAAATCACCGGCCGGATTGAGCCCGGCGGCCGCAAGCGCTTTGCTCACCCGCTCGGCGAGTTGAGTGACGTTGTCGACCAGCCGCAGTGAGCGTAATGGCTCCGCCACGATATCAAATACGGTGTGTCGGGGGTTGAGTGCCTGATAAGCGTCTTGGAAGATCATCTGCACGCGATGCCGGTAAGGACGCAGGGCCGAGGAGCCTCGCTCCGCAGTCATGTTGCGGCCTTCGAACAGCAACCTGCCGCCTGTTGGCTGAGCAAGCTTGGTGATGACGCGGCCCACGGTCGTCTTGCCGCTTCCCGATTCCCCGACCAGGGCGACGATCTCGCCCCGTCCGATGTTGAGGTCGATTCCGTCCACCGCGCGCACGGCGCCAGCAGGTCGGCCCAGGACACGGTCGAACAGCCCGCGCTGGATAGGAAAATGGACCTGTAGGCTCTCAAGACGGAGGATATCGGCGGTGTCAGGCATGGACTGCAACCTTGTCTCCTCGCGAGGACCGGTGAAGGTGACAGGCGACGCGCCCCCGCCCGAACTGATCGAGGCTGGGGACTTCGGTCCCGCAGACCCCCATGGCCGACGGGCAACGTGGATGGAAAGCGCAGCCTGAGGGTCGATTCACCAGGTTGGGGGGATCTCCGGGAATGGGCCGGATCATCTTCTTGCCGCTCGCTGGGTTCGGGATCGATTCGATGAGCAGGCGCGTGTAGGGATGTTTAGGCTGGGCGAAGATCTCGGCGACAGTGCCATCCTCGACGATCCGCCCCGCGTACATGATCATCACGCGATCGCAACACTCAGCCACCACAGAAAGGTCGTGGGTGATCAAAATGAGGGCAAGGCTAAGCCTCGATCGCAACTCCCCCAGCAGCTTAAGGATCTGAGCCTGTGTTATGACGTCCAGCGCCGTGGTGGGCTCATCGCCGATGACGATCGAGGGGCGACATGCGAGCGCCATGGCGATCATCACTCTTTGACGCATGCCTCCGGACAACTCGTGCGGATAGGCGGAACCGCGGTCAGTCGGAATACCCACGAGCCCGAGCAGCTCTCTTGCCCGCGCGGTCGCCTCGCCACGCGACATGCCGAGCTTCAGCATACACGGCTCGGCGATCTGCTTGATGATGCGGTGAACAGGATTGAGCGCATTCATCGCGCCCTGGAAGACTACAGACGTTTCGCACCAGCGATGCGGCCGCATCGCCGCATCATCGTCGATCGGCAGTCGGCTACCGCGATAACGCACCTCGCCGCTGCTGACCCGCGCATTGGGCGACAGCAGACCCGCGATTGCCATTGCAGTGGTCGTCTTCCCGCTGCCCGATTCTCCGACGAGGCCCACGGCCTCTCCGGCCTGGAGCGCGAAGCTCACGCGGTCGATTGCTCGCAATGAAACACCCTTGAGCCCATAGTCAACAGAGAGGCAGTTAACGTCCAGAAGCGGTGCCTTGTCTTGGGAGGAGTTTGTCATGGAATAACCCTCCGCCGTGGATTGAACGTATCGTCGAGGGCATTGCCAATCAGGACGAAGCTAAGGGAAACCGAAAGCACGCACACTCCGGGGGCGGCGAGATACCACCAGGCTCCGGCGCTAGCGGCTCCAGCGCGTTGAGCGAGCGACAGCAAAGTGCCCCATGAAGGCTGCAACGGATCGCCAAGCCCGAGGAACGAGAGCGACGTCTCGACATAGATTGCGCCGGCGACGACCAGCGCACCATTGGCTGCGATTTGCGGCACGAGATTGGGCAGGATATGCCGCACCATGATGCTGGAATTGCTGCTGCCCACAACACGTGCGCGATCAATGAATGTTCGCTCCTTAAGCGATAGGGTCTGGCTGCGAACGATACGCGCGACGAACGCCCAGCTTGTCATGCCGATAACGACAATGATCACGAAAAGAGAAGGACGGAAGCCGAGGATTTCTCCGCCGCGCCCCATCACCTCAAGAACCACGGGGGTGATGACCAGCGCCAGCACGAAAGACGGCATGACGAAAAAGAAATCCGTCAAGCGCATCAGCCAGACGTCAACCCTGCCACCATAGTAGCCAGCCGTCATACCGATCGTAGTCCCGACGACGAGGCTGATCACAGTCGCCAATAGCGCAATCACAAGCGAGATCCGGGCACCATGGACGACCAGATTGAGCACGTCGCGCCCGACTTCGTCCGTGCCGAGCAGATGCTCGCCTGATGGTGGCATGAGGAAATCGCCGGTTGCATTGATTGCAGTCTGCAGCGGTCCCACCAGAAAAGTGGGGACCGCTGCCACAGCGACAAAGAATACCAGACACAACAGGCCGAGCCGAGCACCGCCATGGCCAAGGAACTGGCCTAGAAAGGCCTTAATGGCTCGCGTCCGGCTACGTGGGTAATATTGAACAATACTTTCGCTCATTGTCGGACTCTGGGATCGAGAAGGCCGTAGGCAAGATCAGCTATGAGGTTTGCGACAACAATCGAGGCACCAAGCAACAGGAATATCCCCTGAAGGACTGGATAATCTCGCGCGTTGAGCGCCTCGACCGTGAGGCCACCGATCCCCGGCCAAGCGAAGACGGCTTCGACGGTAATAGCACCGGCGACCACGTAGCCGAGATTGAGGGTAATCAAGGTAACGACCGGCAGCATTGCATTGCGAAATGCATGACGCACGAGCATCTGACCATTGGTGAGTCCTTTGGCCCGTGCAGTCACCATGTAGTCTTCGGTGACGACGTCGCTCATTGCGGCACGAGCGACCACGACGTATTGGCCGATGAGTCCAAGGGCCACCGCGGTGACCGGTAGCGCTAGATGCCGTAGGTGATCGAGCAACGAGTCAAGAGAACCGATGGTTGCGCCGGGTGAATATGCGCCGTAGCCGGGAAGCCAGCCCAATGCGGTACTGAAGGTCACCACCAGGAGCATTCCAAGCCAGAAAGAGGGCGTAGAGTAGAGCGCCAGAGAGGCTCCCGTGACGATATGGTCGATCGCTCCTCCCCTGCGCCAACCCGCATATAAGCCAAGCATCACTCCGCATAAGATGGCGACGAATTGGGCTAGCCCGACCAAGACAACGGTTGCCGGCAAGCGTTCCAGGATCAGTTCAGCGACATGCCTGCCCCTGAACTTGAAGCTGTAGCCAAAATCGCCCTGGAGAGTCGCCGTCAAGTAGTCGACCATCTGGTCTGGGAATAGCGGCCGATCGAGGCCCCAGTTCTGGCGCTGCGCCTCCATCTGCTCAGCGGTGACGCTGGTGCGCGCCCCGCCAAGCAGAAGCGCTGCAGGGTCACCTGGAATAACCCGGAACAGGATGAAATTCAGGACCGCCACCATCAAAATCGTCACAATCGCCCTGATCAGGATGCGCCCGATGTGCCGGCCCGCCCCGCCTCCGCTCACGGCGCTGGCACCGGCTTCAGGCGATCAAACGGGAAATAGCCCCACTGCGACACCGCATCGTTCGTCCCCCAGCCTTGAAAGCAGTCCTTCCGATGGGCTTCGAGCACGAAGGGGTAACACAGCATGATGTAGGGCGCTTCGGTGTAAACGAGCCCCACCGCTTGATTGACCAGGTCCCGGGCTTTCTTTAGGTCAACCGTGGCGTCGACCTCCGCTAGGAGTTCGTCAAACTTATCGTTCTTCCAGTAAGATCTGTTGTTGGTGCCAAGGGAATTCCCGGCACCCGTGATTAGAATGTCGTGAGGGGAAGAGGAGAGATAAGTGCTTGCCACGAGGAGATCCCATCCTCCGCCGCCCTTCTCCGGAGATGCCACGCGGGCACCCAAAGCCCCGGAGTCCAGTTGGGTTACCGAGACGGGCACGCCGATTTGTCCCAGCCAGCCTGCAATAAGCTGTACCGCCGCGATTGGTATCTCGAGCGTACCTGAGCTTGTCCCGGTAATCAGTTCGAGCTGGAAGTTCTTTCCATCCTTGTCCTCTCGGACGCCATCGCCATTCGTGTCCCGATATCCCGCAGCATCGAGCCGACGAGCCGCCTCCGCGAGATCGAAGTGGCGCTTGATATCGCTCAGATCCGAGTAGTAATCCGTCGCTGCCGGCATTGCCAACCCAACCCCAGGGTCGGCATGACCTCGGTAAGCCCGATCCACGATAGCCCGCTGGTCGATCGCATAGCCGATTGCATCGCGGAACTTCGGATCCTGCAGGGCCTTGGTGCTACCGACCCCCTTCCCCGATAATGTATTGAAGGCCAAGAAATCGCGCTGCTCAACGCGCGATTGACCGGCGAGAATATTAGGATCTTTGGCAAGGTCAGCCCACTGCGCCGCTGTCAGACTGACGCCGTAATCAAGGCTACCGCTCTTCAGCCCCTGGGCGATGGGATCGGCCGTAGCGAAGATCTGGAGGATCATGCCTGCCGTCCCAGGCTGCCCTGTACGGAAATGCGAATTTGGTGTGAAGCGTACAAACTGACCTTGTTGGAATTCCGAAATTATCATAGGTCCGCTGCCTACGATCGGAGGATCATTGTGGAAGGTGCTACGCGCGTCTGCGTAGCTGATGTCCTTCCAGATGTGTTCGGGGACAATCATCGTAGTATTGTCGGTTGGCCAGCGGGAGGGCTCCTTCGTCTTGATTTGCAACGTATCGTTGTCGACGGCCGTTACGAACTCGATGTTTTTCAAACCGTCAGTGTTATTCCAACCGACATTCAGCTCGTCAGGTTTGCCAATGGAACCGCGCAAGTAGTTATAAGTGAATGCCACGTCCCGAGCTGTGGCCGGTTGGCCGTCCGACCACTTCATGCCTGGCCAGGTCTTGAAGGTCCATGTAAGTTTGTCGTCGGCAACAGACCACTCCTTGGCAAATCCCTTCCGATCTGAGTGGCGCTGTGTGTCAACCCCAACCAAGAAGTCATAGGAAAAAACTAGCGGCCAGAATGAACCCCAAGTCGCAAAAGGATTCATCGTGTCTGGGGCATTAATGGTACCAATGCGAACGATATGGTCGGCACAGGACGAGGCATGAGCCGTTGAGCGCATGGCCACGTAGGCAGCCGATGCCAATAGCATTCCCTTCAAAAGCACACGGCGATTTGTCGTCCACTCATTACTTGGAGACTGATGGCCCTTCATTTCTTGTTCCCCACTTTTTCTGTGTACTATTGGTGGCAATCTTGCGAACACCCATACGGATGAAGGTCGAGCGTAAGACTTCACTTCCGGGGTCAGATACTTACATTTTCAGCAGCGGCGATGCATGTCAAATGTCAAATTGGCATGATCCAATCAAGCGCCGTCCGCGTGATGTTTACAGCCCGCACTGACAATGCATTTCCGCCCAATCTTAAGGCCGGTTGGTCAATGCTTCTCGGCGTTACTTGCGGGTAAATCGACCTGAAACCGGGCGCACAACGCACTTCGAAGAACTGCCTAGATGTTTAGATGGGGTATTCGGCTCTGCCCCACGTCTTAAATGGGTTGAGGTGCTGCGCTTCGAGCTGATGATAAAACGTGGTCTGTGTGGACAGCCACAAGCATCAGAAAAGGAAGCGCAGCATGAAA
>NZ_MZXV01000008.1 GCF_003253745.1 Mesorhizobium kowhaii | reverse complement strand
GCTCCGCCATTCAGATCCATCTTCACCGCCTGCAAGCCATGGCAGAGTGGAAAGTCGTCACCGTGGGCAACTGACATCCGCCATACAGGCCTCAGCGCGGTCAGAGCCAGATAACGTGACATTACCGCGCAAATGCTTGTGTGAGGGCCATCCGAAACAGTTCGACGTTAGTCTGCGTCACGGCTCTTTCCATTCACCATGGAGACGCCTGTGCGCCTATGCCTGTTCCGTAGGCAAGCGGGCGTTGCCCGCAGTCGAACTGTTTCTCGACCAACAGCTACCTGCACACACAACAACCGATCCAACCCGCCTCCCTGTTCGGATTGCTCGGCCATCAGGCCTGTATCAGTACCCGATCGCCATCGACCGTTCATTATTTGTGCGCGACAACAACAATACGCGGGCCATCAGGTGTGAACACCCCGCCATCCTGCCCATAGGCTTCAACAGCGTCGAACCCCGCGTCGCGCAACATGCGAACGTATTCGGGAAACCCATACTGTCTGAAAGAAAAGCGCATTCGTCTAACGGATCCATCGCGGACGATAATCCTCTTCCAGTTGATACGATCCGTCAGTGCGTCGGTGTCCACTATGTCGATCCTTACATCGTTGTCGCGCTGAACAACGAAGCAGGCAGGCTTGTCGCGCAGCCAAGCGAAGCGATTGAGGTGATCGATCAGCAGACGTCCGCCCTTTCGAAGTGAACAAGCGGCTTCATGAAGAACTCTTTCGTTCTCAGCGTCATCGAAATAGCCAAAACTCGTGAACCACAGAAGAGCGGCGTCAAAACGATCTCGCCACGGGAGTGAGCGCATATCGCCAGGGACATACTCAACATTCACTCGGCGTTCAGCCGCATCCGCTTCGGCTTTTTTTAGCAAGATAGGCGAGATATCAAGTCCGGTTACTCGCGCCCCTTTTTCCGCCAATCGGTTGGTAATCCGCCCATAACCGCATCCAAGTTCAAGAACTTGGTTATCTTGTCTCAATGAAAGAAGATTCCAAATTGCTGCCGCTTCTCGGTCACTTTCCTCCGGCGGTTTTACAACATCGCCAAAATAGAGGTAATCTTCGCTGAAGTATGCCTCAAGTTCTTCTGAGGACAGTTGATCAACCATGTTCTTTTCCATATTTATCTCTCAAAGTTAACGATCTTAGATTAGGGCATAGCAGACGGATACGACACGTAGAGCGAGTGGAGGTCGGCATGGGACCAGCGACGACGTGTTTCACACCCGTCGCCCGCTGCCGACCAAGGCATTGCGCGCTATCCGCGCTTCGCACTCGCCGTGAGCGTTTCGTGCCACGACGACCCCGAAATACTCATCAAGGAGGGCGAGCACGCGCTGCGTGCGGCTCCGGAGCTTCTCCAGCCCATACATCTTCACGACGTATTCCGCTAACAGTTGGAGAGCGCTCTCTTCGTCTCCTCCGTGAAAGACGAACGGGTCTGAGATTCGCTGCACAGTTACGTCATCGAACGGCGCAGCGGCGAACAGATCGAGTACCTCGCCTGCGGTAAAATGAGGATAGTCATGTGGGGTCACGGAATGAGTTGACACCACGTCAGCGAACCAGCGGGCAGTGGGGGAGCCCTCTTCAAAGTCATGAAGAACGAAGATGCCACCGGGCCGGAGAATTCGCGCAGCCGCCCGGACAGCAGTGGCGCGCCCAGCGCGCGGGATGTGGTGCGTGCCGTACGCCATCAACACACCATCCACCGATCCATCTTTTATCCAGAACGGATCGGTCGCGCCCTGCCAGGTCGCAAACAGACCATCTCGGATGCAACGGTCCACCATGAACTTTGAGACGTCAGAGTTGATGAAACTCGGGCAGCGCGCCTCGCCTAAGAGTTGGTGCGCTACCTTGTTCACATAGCCGTCACCGGCGAGAAGATCGCAGAAGATCAGTGATGAACACAGTCCGTCGCGACCATTGGGGTGCATTTTTCCCAGGAGATCCATCACACCCTCCGATCGTGCCAGCAGGGACAATTGGATGCTATCGAGGTAATCCGAACCACGCCCTTCCGGGGTGAACTCGTTGCGCGACAGTTTGGCAAGGCAGTCGAATGACTCTCTAGCGATTCGGGGCTCAATGGCCTTGAAGGCCACCGGATTTATTTTTTCCAACTGGGAGAGATGCGAATCTATACTATTGGGAAACATTATGTTCTCCATGGTGACCAGGTGCCGGCGGCTAGAGCGACAGAACCTGTTCTTGGTTGAGTTTTACGGACACCGGCCTTGGAGAGATTGTTGCGGCCGCGGGAGCCTTGAGAACGCCGTATTTCATGGGCGCCTTTGGATCTCATCTTCGGGCAGATCGTCCAACCAGCAGGCGCCCTCAAGGTGAGGCCGGGAAAAGATCTTTCCGATCTTTTCGGGACTCTTGTTTTGATGATACCGCATATAGATACGGCCGTCGGCTCCAAGGTCGAGGACTTCGATCTTTCCTGTGTGATGGGACATGATGTATTTGAAGGTTTTTTGGATGCCGCTGAGGCGTTGGTTGATGCCGCGAGCAATCTCTATTCCGCGGCGCAGTGAAACCTGAAAATGGGAAGCGCCTTTCACCGGTCTGGCCTGAAAGAGATAATACGGGCGGATACCCATTTGGTGACACTTGGCGAATGTGGCAGCCAAGATCTCAGGATCATCGTTGACTTTCGCCAGAAGCACGGTTTGATTCAGGAACTGCACGCCCAGATCGCGCAAGGAGCGAACCTTATGCTCCGCCTCAACGGAGATTTCGCCGATGTGGTCGAAGTGTGTGACGATCACTGCGGCCTTACCCGCTTCATCGATCCGTTTGAACAAAGCCGGTAAAGCGGGATCCTCGAACCGTTTGAGCTGATAGGCTAGTGTTTTTGTACCGAATCGAATCGAATCCAAATGTGGGATTGGCAGCAGCCGATCAAGCATCTTGTCGAGCTTGGCCGTGCTGAGTACCAGCGGGTCACCCCCTGTTATCAGCACGTTCGTTATCTCCGAATGGTCGCGAATATATTGCGCAATTTGCGCGAAATCAGCTGCGATTTCATCGGAATCCTTTCCGACAAGTCGTTTGCGAAGGCAATACCGGCAATATGAGGCGCAACGGTCCGTTGCCATCACCAACCCGGTTTGGGCGTACTTGTGCTGAAACCCGGGAAAGACCGTGTTATCTAGCTCGCCGCTCGTGTCCAGGGTTCCGGGACTTTCGAACTCTTGGAATGAAGGCTCCACGATGTACTTGAGCTGTTCGTAATAACCGCTGTTGGTGATCTGTTCACGGTAAGACTTCGTGACGTGATAGCGCATGATGCTACTGGCTTGCAGTTCCCCCTCGGTAACGACGCGCGGCCCCTCGATGAAATTCATCACCGTTGTGTCGGGCCGAGGGGCCGAGTGGGCGGGTGGTGCTTGAGGAGGGCAAGCGAGAGGTGCCGCGGCGGTCGCCCGCGCCTTCAGCTCTCCACCGCTAGGGCTCTGGTCCTTGTAGACAACCGCGATCGTTTTCGGATCCCGTTCCGTCTGCGCCCCAAGCAGTTCGTGAGCCCCGCGGTCTTGGAGACAGGCCTCTTCCGCCGGGTTCGATTCAACCGCAAATCGACGTTCCTCCGCCAACAGAAGCGGTACCGACCAGACTCTTTGCCCGGGACCGGCCGCCATCTGGCTCAGCGCCTGCTGCAAATAGCTCACAAACCGCTCCACCGTGCTCCGCTCAAACAGAGACGTCGGATAGATCAGCCTCCCACAGATCGCCTCGCCGACCTCGGAAAGGTTAAGCGCGAGATCATGTTGCGCGACACGATCGCCAACGCCTACATATTCAAGCTCGAGCCCCGGCAGTTCGACCGACTCACCAGGATTGTTTTGCCACGTAAGTATAACCTCCGGTTTGTGGGGCGGATCGATGAGTTCCACCGCCTGCTCAAATGGCAGGTCCTGATCATCCTGTTCCCCAGGCGCGGCGGCTTTCGCCCGTTCTAGCAATGTTTCCAGTGTCGGATCCCCCGACAGATCAATCCGCAACGGCAGGGTCCTGGCGAAGCAGCCGATCAGCCCCTCGATCTCGGAGCGAGTGCGGTTGGCGCGAGGTGTGCCGATCACCAGCTCGTTTCGACCCGACAGCCGCGCCAGTACCAGCGCCCAGCCCGCCAGCAGGGTCACGAACAGCGTCGTCCCATCGCGCTGGCTCAGTTCCTTGAGCTGTGCACTCAGCCGCTCGGGCAACACGAACTCGACGTAACTGCCGCTGTAGTCTCGCTGCGCCGGCCGCGGCCGGTCTGTCGGCAGCTCCAGCACTTCTGGCGCGCCATCCAGCATTCGGAGCCAGTATTCCGACTGCCGCTGCAGGAGTTCCTTTGCCAGTCGACCTCGCTGCCAAATCGCGTAGTCCGCATACTGCACTGGCAATGGCCTCAGCCGATCCGCGCGGCCTTCCCGGGCCGCGGCGTAGAGCTCGCTAAGCTCGCAGACCAGAATCTCCCCCGACCGGCCATCCGAGACCATGCGGTGCATGATGATCAGCAGCATATGATCGTCCTCCGCCAAGCGCGCCAGTCGTGTGCGGATCAGCGGCCCGGCTTCCAGGTCAAACACCCCCTGCCCTTCAAAACGCATCAGCTCCGCAAGGGTCGCCTCCACATCCGCTGCCGCCGTCAGATCGTCTCGCTTCAGCGGCAGGCCGACGTCCGCCGGTCCAATCCTTTGGAACGGCTCGCCGTCCTCGACCCCGAAGGTGGTGCGCAGCACCTCATGACGCGCCACCACCCCGTTCAAGGCCGACTGCAGGGCCGCCTCGTCCAATTCGCCGCGAAGCCGAAGCCCCACATAGATGAGATCGGCCTTACTCCCGCCCTTCCGACGTGACAGGAACCAAAGCCGTTGCTGGGGAAGCGACAGCGGTACCCGAGACGGACGCGGCAAGGCTTCAATTGGAGGGACCGCACCCAACAGTGCAGCGTCCATCGCGTTGATATGGATTGTTCGAGCACGTTTCATGTAGATCTCCTCGGCCGGGGACTGCGAGACCGCATGGTCATAACGGATCCTTCATCGTGTCCGATGCAATCGGCGTGCCACCGAGAGGTTGTCTGAGCAAGAGTCGCAAAAACCATATTTCGCGCCGCTTCGGCGGT
Organism: Mesorhizobium kowhaii; assembly: GCF_003253745.1. Taxonomy (GTDB): domain Bacteria; phylum Pseudomonadota; class Alphaproteobacteria; order Rhizobiales; family Rhizobiaceae; genus Mesorhizobium; species Mesorhizobium kowhaii. The sequence continues at coordinate 13,025 of NZ_MZXV01000008.1, read as the reverse complement.
GTGTCGGGCTCCGAACACGGACGTCTTCAACCGGACATCGCTGCGACAGGGGGCGACATCCCAGACCTTGCGGTAGCTCGACAGCACGGTGGTCATCCGCGCTTTGCCGTCGGGTCTGTTGTCGAAGCCAACCCGAATCCGGAGAGACACCTATGTCCGCCGAGATGATGAACCTGCGCGCGCTCCTGGAGAAGAATACCGATCCACTGCGGAAGAGGATTGATTTTGCCGCCGAGCGCCTCATGAAATGCGGGGAGCGCGCCATTCGCGTGGGTTATGACGAGAGGGCTTGTAGGGGATGCGGGGTAGTGGCTCGGGCCCCGGGATTGGGAGACGAGCGCAGATACGGAGGAACTGCGCATTCAAAAGCTCAGGCAGGTCCTACTTTCAGAGCTTCTTGGTGCGGAAGCGGATGACCGGAGAAGGCGCTGACGGCAGTGATCTAGCAAGTCTACGTCTAAGGGACTTCGACGCGTTCGGTTGACGATCTGGTCAAAGGTCAAGCCATGATCATGAGCGGGGGTTCCTGGAACCAAGTCTCTCCGCCTGTGTGGAGAGATCGACGGCAAATCTCCACCACCTATCTGAAGGATTGCCGCCCGGACGTATCGTCCCCGTCTCCGTCATCATTGCCGTCCGCGTCAAACGGGCGGGCGGCGCTAACAGCTGGGCATGGAGGTCGGCACGTCGGAGGCTTCACGTCGCGATCAGCGAGACCGTCCCCATCCCGCCTAAATCGTGGTCCCTCGATCAATTGGATATCTCGACCGAACAGGCTCGCCTCAACATGGTCAAGGCGTATCCAAAGACTATCGCCAAAGATTTTGATCGCGGTGCAGAGCCCTCGGCGCATTTACACAGGGCCAGGGTACCAGCGTGCGCCCTGACTGAAAACCGACGTCCCTTGATATCGCAATGCTCCGAAATTCGTCGAGACGCTTCCCTACCACACAGCCGGTATCGAAGACGTTGCAACAATGCCATCAAGTAAGATTCACAGACTCTTTGCACCGCAGATCGCTGGCAATGGTATTTCCATCGCAAAGCCTGATGCCAGGCACGGCAAAAAAGCTGATGCCGATTCACGCTCGACCGCGGAACAGCATGCAACGGAGGATCAAAAGCAATGGCACGAAGAGCACTCATCCTGCTTGAAGGGCACAGGAGTATTGGTCTGCTGTACGTGAAAGCGGCCCAGCGTCTTGGGCTTGATCCAATTACCCTGTCGGCTGATCCAGCTCAGTACGACTATCTTGCGGCGGAAAGGCTTGAGGCAGTCCGTGTCGATACAGACAATCTCGATGCGCTGATCCGCGAATGTTCCCGGCTACTTGCGACCTTTGACATTGCTGGCATTACTGGCTTTTCGGGCCTCGACGAGTCGATCTATGCGACAGTTGGCAAGCTCTGCCGGCATTTCGATGTACCAGGACCGAACCCCGAATCCATTGAACGATGCTGCGACAAATTCGTTCAACGTCAGCTTCTCGCGGAAGCCGGCGTCCCAATGCCTGCTTATCGCTTGGCAGCGGATGCCACGGAGGTGGAAAGCTCTGCAACGGAGATCGGCCTACCGGTGATTGTTAAGCCAGCCCTTGGGAGCGGCAGCTGCGGTGTCCGATTGTGCCGCAACGTCGACGAGTTGGGCGAACATACGGCCCATCTGCTGGCTGGGGAGCCGACACGGGGGTCTTCGCCGAGGATTCTGGTCGAAGAATTCGCACAAGGCCCGCATTATAGCGCTCATATAATGGGAAATGAGGTCGTTGGAATTACCGCCACCGACTTCAGCCTCCCACCGCATTTCGTCGTTCGTGAGAGCATCTTTCCGGCCCCGCTGACTGATGACGATTATAAACATATCACCGATGTTACGCTGAGCTGTTTGCCAGCTCTCGGCCTTGGCTGGGGGCCAACGAACATTGAATTCCGGTGGACGAAGCGTGGCCCAGTCGTCATTGAAGTCAATCCGCGTCTTCCAGGTGGGATCATTCCTCGAGTGACTCAGCTGGGTTATGGTGTCGACCTCGTCGCCGAGCACATCAAGCTTGTCATCGGCGAGGAATGGGATTTGCGCAGAAGGCATTCGCAGACTGCGGTCGCGCAGTTCCTACTGCCTGATCGCGATGGCATCCTCGATTGGATCGACGGCGACAGTCGGGCGGCTGCCATCCCAGGCGTCGCCGAGGTCAAATTCTATGTTGAACCCAAGACGCCGATCGTCAGGAAAAGCGATTCCCGGGACTATATCGGACATGTCATCGCCGCTTCGCCCACCGTTGCTCGGACTAAGGCGATACTTCAGCACGCCGTCGACTTAATCGGTTGGTCGATTACACCATTTCCGGCCGTTGGCGAACAGGAACAATCAGCAGCCCCTCATGTTCGCGCACCAGCGCAGATCGCGCCAAGTAAGAGGTGATCGTCGCCGAGGATTGGTGCAATCGAGAGCAGGCGAGCGAAGGTCTATGAGGATGCCATGGCCGTCGGACAGCGTTATGCATCTGTGTGCCAGTGATAACATCAAACGCAAATGGCCGGAGGAGAGACTATGGAACGCTCGCGGATGACTGCGGTCTCTCAGCTTCGAGGGCTGGCAACCAGAGCGTCCGACCAGTTTTCTGTGGTACAATCGATGCATTTCCCCACGGCAGCCGGGGAGGCGTTTGCGGTCGAATTCGGCCGATTTCTCGCCAACACTGATGGCGTTGCTCAATCTGAACAGTTGTTCGACCTGCTATCTGCTTTTGCCCTGAATTTCGATTGCCCGTGGATCGCCTATGGCTCTCTGACGCCCGACCAAAACTTCTTGAAGCCGGACCGACGCGATCCGGCACTCATGCTGAGTTATCCTGATGAGTGGCAGGAGCGCTATTTCAAAAGGGGTTATGACCGGATAGATCCCCTCATCAAGAAGAGTCGAAAGGCGCAGGCGCCTTTCGATGGAGCGAGGTGTACAACGACGCAAGCACGACTGAAGATGAACGGCGCGTTTTCGACAAGGCTGCGACGTTCGGCTTAAGGTCAGGCATTAGCGTTCCATTGCACGGCCCCGGTGGCAGGTTTGCGATCATGAGCTTTGCTCAAGCCTCGGACCGCAAGTTCCAAAATAGAACAATCACCTACTTGCAATTTGCCGCGTTTCATTTCCATCTGAAACTTGCGAAGTTCGCGAACTTGAGTGGTATCGAGGAAGCTCCTGATCTTTCTCTAAGAGAACAAGAGTGTATACTGTGGACGGCGAGAGGGAAATTGTCGTGGGAGATAGGACAAATTCTAGGGATATCCGTAAACACGGTCAATTTCCATATAAAAATGCAGAACGGTCACTGCTATAAAAGCCATAAACTTCGGAATTATCGAATTGTAAAGAAGCGGCTGACATGCCACTGAACTTTCATCAGGCGGCGATTAGAGTCTCGGCCCGCAGTGCTCCGATACCATTCTTTGGACCGGCCGGAAGGTAGAATTTCCCGGCTTTCTCACGATGGCGGGCTGGCGGCGCCATCGGGATCAAGCAACGAGATCGGGGTCTTGTGCCCGATCGCCCCATGCGGGCGCACCCGTTGTAGTATCTGCGCCAATCCTCCAACTTTTCGGCGGCGTCGGCAAGGGTCAGGAACCAGTGGGCGCTCAGGCACTCCGCCCTGAAGCGGCCGTTGAAGGCTTCGATGTAGGCGTTGTCGGTGGGCTTTCCCGGCCTGCTGAAGTCGAGCGTCACGCCTTTCGCGTAGGCCCATAGGTCGAGGTCGCGGGAGACGAACTCGGAGCCTTGGTCGACGCGGATCGTCTTCGGATAGCCAATCTTCGGACAGACCTGTTCCAGTGCCCTGACCACATCCTCCGCCCGATAGCTGAACCGCGGGTCGAGCACAGGCACATAGCGGGAGAACGTGTCGACGACCGTCAGCACACGGATCTTCTTGCCGGTGGCGAGCTGATCGTGGACGAAGTCCATCGCCCAGACGTCGTTCGGGCCGACGGCTTCCTCCCGGCCTTCCCGCAGCTTCGCCTTCACACGCCGCTTCGGCGTCTTGTTCCTGAGCTGCAGGCCCAAGTCCCTGTAAATTCGATAGGTTCGCTTCATGTTGATGTCCCAGCCCTCGCGCGTGAGCATCACGTGCACGCGCCGGTATCCGTAGCGGACCCGTGTGGCGCAGATGTCCTTGATCCGAGCTTCGATGCCGGCCTGATCGCGGCGGCGGGACTTGTAGTGATAGGTCGACGTGTCGAACTCCAGAACCCGGCATGCCCGCCGGATCGACACGTTCCACTCATCACACGTCTCCGCCACCAGCTCGCGTTTGCGACCAGGCCTCACAGTTTTCGGCGAATGACGTCCTGCAGCATCTCCTTGTCCAAGGACAGATCGGCCACCAGCTTCCTGAGCTTGCCGTTCTCGTCCTCAAGCTGCTTCAGCCGCTCATCTCGGTCGGCAGCAGTCCGTCGTATTTCTTCTTCCAGTTGAAGTACGTCGCCTGGCTGATCCCCGCCCGACGACAGATCTCCGCGACGGGGATTCCGTCCGCTCCCTGCTTTCGATGCCTTCATCGTCTTCCGCTCCTCCCAGCCAAGGGATTTTACCGCGGAAAACTCCACTTTCGAACGAGGCGCGGAGCCTTCATCAGCGTAGCGTCGAAGCCGTTTGCGATGATAATTCCGGCATAGGTTGCCCGGTCTGATAGCCCAGGGAGGAATGGCCTCGCGGTATTGTTCTCGTCCACCCATTCGGAGCTGGCGCTTTCCCGGCCAGATGGTCGGCGCATAGCAGAAGGCGAGCGCGTCCTTGTCCTTCATGCCTGCGGGCGTGGCTGCGGGTCGCCATTGATGAGGAAGGCCCCGCTCCTGAACGGGAACCGTATGATGGTCCCGCTCTCACCGAACAGGGAGCCCACGAAGATCGAACCAGCAACCATTGACCTCGATCACCAGTGTGGGTTTGCGCGCGAAGAGACCCAATTGGCGGTGACAAGATTGACCCGTGCTTCATGCTTGTTTCCTCCTTTGCTACGTGGATCAATTAACCTTGGCAACTCACCCGTTACGACGGACGTCGAGGCCTTAACTGCCCTGCCGGCGGAAGCCAGTCAGCCGCTACGACATCTATCTCAGGTCCACCAGAGAACAAGATCCGGGCGCGCAAACCCGAAAAAGCTGTTCAGCAGTACTCGACGCTTTCCGTTGCCTGATTGACCGGTGACACCGTGAACGAAACCGCCATCAATCAGGGCGATATCCCCGGCCTTGAGCTGGAAGTCGCGACAAGGTATGGCCTCGAGATAAGCTGCCGAATAGGGATAGCCCGTGGTCTCAACGCCCTGCGACTTTCGATCGATGACTGTCGGCTTGTGGTTCCAGAGCCGCAGATTGCCACCTTCCTCGGGCATGCTGGGATAGAAGTTGAGTGCTGCGACGGTGTTGTGCGCCACCGCAGAAAGCTCGTAATCGATCCCAGCACATAACACTTGAGCGACATCGTCGTGGGGGTCCAAGGAGAATGTGCCGCTGCCAGACCAACTGAGAGCGCGACAAATATTAGCCTGACCATGTTCCGAACGGGCCAGCCGCAATTCAATGCCCTGTTTGTGAAGCTCGCGCTTCAACGCGTCGAACAATGCTCGGACCGGATCAACCAAATTCTCAAAAAGGGCGTCGACGTACGGTCGCGCAGTTTTCGCCTCTGCGAAATAGGTGGCTGCATCCTTCCTGTAGTGGGATGCGCCGACATATTGTCCGGGGACGCCATCCTTACGCTCCTTGAGAGCGGGACTGCCACTGAAGTTCGCGGTGATCTCCTCGGCTATTTCGGTGCTGAAAGCTCGGCTGATGTGCAGAGCTGTGATCTCACCTTTCAGGACTGAGATGATCTCCGCAGTGCTGATCGAGCCGGTGCGTTCTCTGATCGCAACAGGCGAGATGGCTGGCGCTTGATGAGTAGTCATTGGCTTGCTCCTTTAAGTGCCTGATCAAGGATGGCGATCCCATGATCGAGTTCGTCATCGGTTATGGTTATCGGCGGGAGGACTTTGATGACGTCGCGATTTGGCCCTGAAGATTCGATCAGCAGGCCATTTTCGAACGCGACATCGTGCACACGGCTCACAGCGGCCGATGAACGGCACTTGAGGCCCGCCATCAGACCGCGGCCGCGCTTTTGTTCAATGCACTTGGGAAATTTCGCAACGAGGCGGTCAAGGTGTCGTTGCAGCTTGACGGCTGTCCGCTCGACGCCTGCAGTAAACTGCCTGTCGGACCACAGTTTGCACGTGGCCCCTGCAGTCACGAAGGCGAAATTGTTGCCTCTGAAGGTTCCGCTATGTTCTCCGGGATTCCATATGTCTATGTCGGGGCGGATCAGAACAATGGAGAATGGACTACCTGAACCGCTTAGGGATTTTGAAAGGCACACGATGTCTGGTTCGATTTTTGCGAACTCGAAGGAGAAGAAATCGCCCGTTCGTCCTGCACCTGCCTGAATGTCGTCGACGATCAGAACAACGCCGTGCTTACGGCAAATGCGCTGAATTTCTGTGAGCCAAGCTGCGGATGCGGCGTTCATGCCGCCTTCTGCCTGGATGGTCTCCAGAATGATTGCGGCAGGCTTTTCTATGCCGCTGCCTGGATCGCCCAAAACCCAGTCGATGTAACTGGCGGAATCGAAATGTTGGCTCGGATAGCCGTCATAGGGGACACGGACCACATCGTGGCGAGCAACGCCGCCCAGCTCCCTGGTTGACGCCGAACCCGACACCGCCAGAGAGCCGAGTGACATGCCGTGGAACGCATTTGTGAAGGCCATGACGCTCGAGCGGCCGGTATATTTTCGCGCCAGCGCCAGCGCCGCTTCGTTGGCGTTTGTGCCGGTCGGCCCAGGAAACTGTATCTTGTACGAAAGGCCTCTAGGCTTCAGGATCGAATCGACAAACGCTTCAATGAAGTCACGCTTCGCCGCCGTATACATATCAAGCGACAGAAGAATGTTCTCACCGATGAGATATTCGATAGCTGGCGCAATAATATTCGGGTTGTTGTGTCCGTAGTTGAGTGCACCAGACCCTACAAGAAAATCGATATATGGGTTACCGGCCTCATCCCAGATTGTCGCCCCAAGGGCCTTCGTAAAGACCGTGGGAAATGACCGCCCATAGCGACGAACGTTGGACTCGTGAGCCGTGAAAGCGTCGGTATTCATTTAGGGTCCCTCTGATGTAGGCGTCGCGTCGAGCGAGAGAGCGATTAAATGCCTTTGGTGGGGTTGTTCTTCAGTTTGGTTCAGACAAGTCCGGGCGGTGTTGGGTAGGTTGGTGATTTCCCTGATATTCAGGAAGTCTGCTGGTCATAGCGATATGCTCCTCAATAGTTTCGCCGTAAAATAGAGACCGGACCTGGGCGCTGACTCATCTGCTACACGGATGCTTTTCGATGCCTCCAGCATCGTCACGTTGCTCTGCATGCCGAAACCTCTCGGTCAATGCGTTTACACGAGCTCGTTTCTAGAGTTGTCGGCTGAGCGCCGATACCACGGCATCTGGTAGTTGACGCATCTGCTCATCGCCACGAAGCGCCTGCCAGTCAATAAAATCAAAAGCTTAGCGCAAACAGCGGCTCATGTGTGACAGGCACATACAGCATAGCATGTTGGGTGTTGCAGGTCCCTTCGGCAGCAACAAGAACCGGTTCCATGCCTTAGAGCGCACTCTGCGCATACGGCCGCCCCTTCCAACCGCGGCGTCAGGCACTTCGCTTTCTCCTCATCAGTCCTCTTCCTCGATGGACGATTTCTGTTTTCGGGGACGCCTACTTCGGGCACAATTGCGCAGCCGACGACATTCCGACCATCACTCCTTTTTCTGTTTTCTCCTCGGTTTTGTGTTTTTCCTCGTCCGGCTGCTCTTTGGCCCCTTCGGGAAATTGTTTTGCGGAGCCGCACAGAGAGCGCCGCAACAAACCTCCTCACCCTTGTAGTTGGCCAGGGCCTGCAGCAATTCTGGCAGAAGGTGCTGTTTCAATTCGTCCGCGACAGGCTCCGGACCGTCCAGCGATTTCAGTGCCAGCTCGACCATCTCGATCGCGCGATCTTTGTTGCCGCTCTCATGGTAGTACCGGGCGACCGCCGGATAAGACCAAAACTTAGGGCTGTCGCCTTGCGCGGGATTCAGTGCCAAGATCTGTTCGGAGAGCTCCTTGCCCATCGCAAAGCGCTCAGCAGACGGAAAGCGCGAATGGTCAAGGTTCGGATGGAAGAGTTGGTCTAGCGCTGCAATCATCCAATGCTCGGAGTTTCTGTCGATCGCGTCGCAAGCGAATTGGCTCATGACGGGCAAGCCGGTCCACATGTCGTGCATTCTGTGAAGCACCAGATGCGCATGAGCCTGGCGGAAATTGAGGTTGTCCGGCAGCAAGGCGATGCCCTCTTCGATCGCCAAGAGCGCCGTCTTCCAATCCTCTTTCTCCACCGCCGCCCTAAATCTGTCATTGATCGGCTTCTTCAACGCTTGTTCGCGCGCCATGGCTTCGCTTCTGGCGATCCGCTGCGTATCGGCGGCTTTCGCTTCATCGCTAGTGCGCCAGCTGCCGTTAAGCACTTTCGGCAAAACGTCATCGAGTTCCATCGGATGGCCGATAAAGGCGATGTGGCCGTCCCGGTCGACCACGAACGAGGCTGGAATCCCGCCAGAAAAGCTGGGTTCCCTCCAAAGCCTGTTCATTTCGCCAGTGTGGTCGAACGCGATCCGATAGTTCAGATTCGAGCACTTTTCGCTCAACCACGCATCCAGCTTGGTTCGGGCCTCATCGGCCGTTGGAGCCTGTTCATCAGCCGCGACGCCGATGACCTCAAGTCCGCTGTCCAGATGGGGCATCGCCGCCAAACATGGTCCGCACCAGGTTGCCCAAAATTCGACGATGTACACTTTGCCGGGCTGGAAGTTCGCGAGGGGCTCGCCAATTAGCCAATCCTCCACTTTGATTGAAGGAGCCGGGGACTCCATCTGCAATACCATGTTGCTCTCCAAAGCTATTGCCAAGTTTGCGCGCTTTATGCGCGAGCTTGTTTCCCCCTTAGAGACGGGGCACGAGGATTCAACGAAAGGAGAGCATCGCTCGTCTCGCGCGTCTGCATTCAGTCAGCCCTCACTCCGTGTTGCCGCATCTCAATTCGCAAAGGCCGTGCCAGCGCGCACTACACGCGGTAAGTGATGATTAGGCTTTGAAAAACCTCCACCTGCCAAAGTTGGGCCGGTTGTATTGAACCCGACACTTTTTTCTCCCTCCGTCAGGTTCCAGACATGCATCACGCGCCTCGCGTCGCCAAAAAAGCGTGGCCACGGACGACTCCACATGTATTCGGGCTGAGGGACGAGCAGATAGACATCATAACAGCGTTGGCTACCGCCAGGCTCGTCATCATCGTCCGCGCCACGCCACCGGGCTTTGAGCATCCAGCCATTCTGGTCTCTGTCGGTCAGCGGATCTCGCCATTTGCGATTTCAAGGGGGCGCTCTATCCGAGCGCTGCCTATGCCCTGCCCTCTTCCGCCTTGCGATTGAATTCCTAGCTGGCGACATGGGCGTTCTTCGCGAAGCCGGTCCAGCCGCGGCTCGCGAATGCCATCATCGTCAGATTGGCGATGATGATGACGAAAAGGCCCAGGAAGAGTGCCGGCACGTGCCGTCCGGCGAACTCCCCGGCATTCCTCCTTTGTGACGTTATCTTCTGTGTCCCCTGGACTCAGGCGCGACGGGACCGCCTGGTGCGAATGTGAGCCTTGTCGGAATTGACCGTCCAAAGGCCGCCCGGTCTCCACGCGGCCCGGCGGACCGACGGAACACGCTGAGGATGCGGCCGCCTTCGCCGCCAATCCGCCTACAGACCCAGGCGACGATAACGTGATTGATGCCATCGATTCCCGCCGACGACGGCCAAGAGCAATACCGTCCCGACCCGACGTTGAGGGCCTCGGCCACGGCACGGTCATTGCGTTGTTCACCACCCAGCCGCAGTGAGCAAGAGATCTGGTCGCGCGCATGCAAATGCCGCTGTGGGATCCGAACGCGATCTGCCGTGCTGAAACGAGTCTCCTTCTGGACCTGACGCCGACCTGCGAAGCCGTGGCATTGAGTGCATTCAGGTGCGCTGTACCTCTGCGCGGCCGGCCTCCGCGTTGCGGATCATCTCGGGCCGAGCGGAACCCCCGACAACGCTAGAGAGGTCCGTGATGGTTTCGACGAGGGCGCGTGCGGATTGGCTGCGAGGAGGCTCGCGAAATTTCCCGCGTTTGTCGCGACCTTTCTCCCAATTAGCATCAGGATCGGTGACCCAAGGGAGTAGAGCTTCGAACAGCTCGGTGCTCCCCTGGAACCAGTCAGCGAGCCAAAAACAGCGGCAATGGCGGCCTCCCAACTATCCATCTCGTGACACCGCCGAAGAGCCGCTCACGCAGCCGGCGGCTGCCATAAGCGCCCATGACGATCATGTCTGCGGACGTGTCGATTGCGTGCTGCGCGAGGACCGTTGCCACCGGTTTGTCGGCGCTCGGCAGCCGGTCAACCGACACCTGAGCTCCGTGCCGAGTAAGATAGGCAGCGATGTCGGCTCCCGGCTCAGAACCGTTTCCGTTGTAGGTCGTCTTCGGACCGACCAGTCGACCAGTGTGACACGAACTTCCTCAGCACCGCATAGCAGATCCAGCGCTTCCCGAACCGCGCGGGACGCCTCGACCCGCGAATCCCAGCCGACCAGCACGCGCCGCGGCGACAGTGTCGCCTCAGCGCCCTTCGGCACAACAAGCACCGGCTTTCCCGTATCGAACAAGCTGCCATTGATAACAAGAGGTCCAAGATTATTATCGCTGAGAAGTGCGGGGCCGACGATCGTCAGGTCGGTGCAGGGCGCCCGCTGTCGCACCGCGTCACCAACGTTGGCCTGATCGCAGTAATCGGTATCGACGTCATAGCAAAGCGACGTGGCTCTCAGCAGTTTCTGGATTTCCCTGGATGTTTTTTCCAGGCTGGCCATGTCCTGCGAAAATCTCTCGATCTGCCTAAACCGTTTGTCCAGCCTGGCAATGGCCTGTCCGCGTTGTCCAGGCCACTCGGCCATGCCATCGCCGAGCAGCGGAGACGACATAACGAGCGGCGGAGGCGACATAATCAATACGGAAAGATATGCGCCGACCTCGGCACATAAGCCGGCAGCTGGTCTGACGTCCTGATCGGAGTGGTCAGAACCCGTGACACAGAGTACGCTTTTAAAAGCCATCTGACTGCTTCTTTCTTTTCGAATATGTCGGGCCTTTAAGCGCGTTCGACGCCCTTAGCTTGCCCTCAGCACGACGGAGGGGGAGTGGCAGCGCACCGATGCCTATTCACCGTCAGGTTCAGGTTCAGCGTGCGCCTCCTCGAGCGAGTAGCCCTCGGACCTGATGGTACGAATGACGCTGCCGGCCGACGTCCTCTTCAGCTCCTTTCTGATCCGGCTGATATGGACATCGACGGTGCGCTCTTCGACGTGGATGTTGGGCCCCCAAGCTGCGTCCTTTAACTCCTTCCGCTTGAACACCTTGCCGGGATTCTCGAGCAAATGCTGCAGCAGTTTGTACTGGAGCGGTCCGAGGTGGATGTCGTGGCCGTTACCGCGGACTCGGCGGGCATCGACGTTCATCTCAAGGCTGCCACAGCGGAGCAATCTGCCGTTTACAATCCCGTTTGAACCGGGCTTCGCCAGCGCCAGCTTCGTCCGTAGACAGTCGAGCAGCTTGCCCGGTGCGAATGGCCGCACAAAACTTTCGTCAATGCCTGCCTTCAATAGATCGAAATGCTGGTTCTGGGCGCCGGGCGCGATCAGGGCAATAACGAGCAGCCGGCCGGTCCGGGGGTCTCCCTTGAGCTGGGAGCAGATGGTGGATCGTGTCGCGCTTGCCGGCTGGCAGTCCAGCACCACGGCCTTCGGCTCCCGCTCAACTGTCAATTTAAGCACGTCATCCACGCTGCTGGCCAGTTCAAACCTGAAGACATCCGCCTCCAGGATGTGTCCGTAGTTATGAATGAACTCCGGATCTTGCGAACAGATCAGGACCAGTGGCTTCATCGGTGCTGCGTTGTCTAAAGACATTAATTCTGCCTCGGCCGCATGGATTGATTGAGCTCGACATAGAAGTCGTCCCCCTGGGCGGCGCAGATGCCGACGGTTTCACCCGCCTGAGCCATGCCGTGAAGTTGCATGACCTCGCGTCAGCAGATCTTGAGGCGGCGACAGCAACCGATGCAGGTCGTCGCGTTGATAGCGGTCGCATATTCCGGGATCCTTCTGGACGTCGCGGGTGACGGAAGGGCTCGTCATCATGAATTCTCCAATGCACCGAACACTCTCCTTGCAGCGTCCACTCGGCAAGAATGTCGAACGTTTTCCCGCCGACGGCCTTGATCTCGGACAGCTTGATGGGAAGGCTCTTGGCGAGGTCGTGCAGTTGTCGTCTTCGCTGCACGCGAGAGACTGCAGGTTCGGCACGTTCTATGCAGCGCCTCAAGGTCTGACATGATCTCTTTCCCTCGAACCGGTTCCATCACGCACGCGCCACCTCGGGATAGGTCTCGATGGCCGCGAGCGCATCGTCGACCAGTTTCGTGCCGGCCTGAGTGAGCTTCCGGAACGTCTCGAAGCCGAACCGGTGGACGTCGCGCAGGGTCTTCGACAGAACCACCAACCGCCCGGCCGTGAACAGCACCCGCCCGAATCCCTCATGGCTCATCTCCATCATCGGCGATGCCATCAGCCCGCAGCGCTCCTCGATCGCAAGCCCAACAGCGCTGTAAAACATATCAAGCCTCCACAGCACGTCCGGATCGGGATCGCCGATGATCGGGATTGCACGGCGCTGTTCCTTAGTGATGATGAAGGCGGCCAGCAGCTCGGGGTCCGCTTTGCCTTCCCACGCTCCGTAGGAGTCCTGAGCACGGATTAGCCGCACGAGGCATTTCAGGAACGGGCTGGCAAGCGCCACCTGATCCTCGGCGACAGCAGGGCTA
>NZ_MZXV01000002.1 GCF_003253745.1 Mesorhizobium kowhaii | reverse complement strand
CCGCCCGACATTAGATGTTCCGCTCGAAGAAACCATCGCCGCGCTCGTGCAGATGGTGCGGCAAGGCAAGGCGCTCTACGTCGGCATTTCATCGTATGGGCCAGATCGGACTCGGGAAGCCGAGCGCATCCTGCGCGCGGAAGGAATTCCCCTGCTTATCCACCAACCCTCCTACTCCATGCTGAACCGCTGGATTGAGGATGGATTGCTCGATACGCTGGAAGAGTTCGGTGCCGGCTGTATCGCATTTTCGCCTTTGGCTCAGGGGTTGTTGACATCAAAGTATCTGAATGGCGTCCCAGACGGCGCCCGTGCAGCGCGTGGCGGCTCGTTCGACACAAAGTTGCTGAGTGATGCAAACATAGAGCGTGTCCGCGAACTGAACGCGATCGCAGTCGACCGCGGGCAGACACTTGCCCAGATGGCGATCGCGTGGACCTTGCGAGATCCGCGCATAACGAGCGCGCTGGTAGGCGCGCGCAACGTGGCTCAACTCGATGATTCCCTCGGCGCTTTGGAGAATCTCGAATTCAATGCCGAAGAACTCCGCAAAATCGACGGGTACGCAACCGAGGGCGGGGTCGACCTCTGGCGAACTCAATCAAAGGCAGCCTGAACGGTCGGATGGTGTGCAATGTTCTCGGTGCCGAGCCGCACGGTCGTTGACGAACGGCAATGTCGGAAGGGCGAAAGCAAACAAAACACACGCCTTCATAGCGCATCCGAGGATGACGACATGCACAGACAACATTGGCAACACCGGATCTCTACGGCAAGGCAGTTCGCATCACCGGCGCATCAATTGACGCTGCGCTTGCGCGATGCATCGGCAGCCGCCAATGGCCAAGAGACGATGGCATCGGGCCCGCAGCGCGATAGGCCCAATTGAGATCCCTGAAGGAGCAAGAATATGGAGTATCGCAAGCTCGGCAATAGTGGCGCCGTCGTCTCGGCCTATTGCCTTGGAACCATGACTTTTGGACACGAGTCCGACGAAGCTACATCGTTCGCGCTTATGGATGATTATGTCGAGGCCGGCGGCAATTTCATCGATACGGCCGACGTCTACAGTGCCGGCGTGTCAGAGGAAATCATCGGCCGTTGGCTCAAGAGCAAGCCAGGAAACGCCAAGGATCTGGTGATCGCCACCAAGGGTCGTTTCCCCATGGGCGCAGGACCGAACGATCTCGGCCTGTCGCGCAAGCATCTTGGGGCAGCGCTCGATGCCTCGCTCAAGCGCCTGGGCGTCGAGCAGGTTGATGTTTACCAGATGCACGCCTGGGACGCGCTGACGCCGCTGGAGGAGACGCTGCGCTTTCTCGACGACTCGATCCGTAACGGAAAGATCGCCTATTACGGGTTCTCGAACTTCCTGGGCTGGCATCTGACCAAGGCGGCGTGGATGGCCAAAGCCAATGGCTACACACCACCGGTGACGCTGCAACCACAGTACAGCCTGCTGGTCCGCGACATCGAACATGAGCTTGTGCCGGCCTCGCTCGACGCCGGTATCGGCCTGCTGCCGTGGTCGCCGCTGGGCGGCGGATGGCTCTCCGGCAAATACAAGCGCGACCAGATGCCGACGGGCGCCACGCGCCTTGGCGAAAATCCCAACCGCGGCATGGAAGCGTTCGCTGCCCGCAACGCCAAGCCGATCACCTGGAACGTGATTGAGGCGGTGGAAGATACCGCAAAAGCGCTTGGGGCGAGCATGGCGCAGGTCGCGCTGGCATGGGTCGCCGCACAGCCTGCGGTCACGTCGGTTATTCTCGGGGCCCGGACACGAGAGCAACTGGCCGACAATCTTGGTGCGGCCAAGCTGACGCTAACGGACGAAAACGTTGCCGAACTCAACGCGGCGAGCAAACCGGAAATGTCGGAATATCCCTATGGAGCGGGCGGCATAAGCCAGCGCCACCGCAAGATCGAGGGTGGCCGCTGACTTTGGCGGCACGCGAACCGCATCGATAAACATCGAAGGAATCTCAGCATGTCCGAATCCGATACCCCAGGCAAGCGCATCATCTTTACCGGCGGCACCGGCAAGGCCGGCCGGCACGCTATTCCCTACTTGCTGGAGCGCGGCCACGAGGTGCTCAACCTCGATCTGGTACCGTTCGCCCATCCCGGTGTCAGGACGTTGATCACCGACCTCACCGACAGCGGGCAGGCCTTCAACGCGCTGTCGATGCATTTCGACAGCAGCGGGCTCACCACCGGCAAGGGGCCTGCGCCGGTGGATGCTATCGTGCATTTTGCCGCCATCCCCGCCTTGTTGCTGCGCCCCGACAACGTCACCTTCCAGGCCAATGTCGCTTCGACCTACAATGTCATCGAGGCGGCGACAAAGCTCGGCATCCGCAAGATCGTCATCGCGTCCAGTGAGACGACCTATGGCGTCTGCTTCGCAGAAGGCGACAAGGACTTCCACCAGTTTCCCTTGGAGGAGGATTACGATGTCGACCCGATGGACAGCTACGGCCTGTCCAAGGTGGTGAACGAGAAAACGGCGCGCGCCTTCGCCATGCGCTTCGGTACAGACATCTATGCGCTTCGCATCGGCAACGTGATCGAGCCGCATGAATACGATCGGTTCCCGAGTTTCGTCGCCGAACCGTTGTCGCGCAAGCGCAATGCCTGGAGCTATATCGACGCACGCGACCTTGCGCAGATCGTCCATCGCTGTCTGCACAAGGACGGGCTCGGTTTCCAGGTCTTCAACGCCGTTAACGACACGATCACCGCCAATGAGCCGACCGAGGCCTTCTTGAGGCGCTGGTGCCCTGACGTACCGGTCACCCGCCCGATGGGCGAATTCGAAGCGCCGCTGTCCAACCGCAAGGCGCGCGAGGTACTCGGATTCCGCGAGGAGCATGACTGGCGGAAATATGTCTGACGTGGCGCTGGCGCCCTGTGGGAGTACCGGCCGTTCGCTCCGCTCGTCCTGGGGGCAAAACGGCACCCGAGAACTCAAAGCACAGCCGTCGCGACGAAGAAATGGAGTAGGATCGTCAGCGCATGCTGGATGATCCCTGCGATCGGGCCAGAGTCCGAGGCAGCATCGATCCCCACCCCGCAGCCGCTTCAGAGCGCTTTTCCAAGACGGAGCGAACTGGATCTGGGCGGGGTCACCGACAAAGGAGACCCTTATGAATGTTGGTTTCATTGGACTCGGGCGCATGGGTGCTGGAATGGCAGCCAACCTTTTGAAGGCCGGGCATGACGTTACGGTCTACAACCGGACGCCCGGCAAGGACGAGGAACTCGTCCAGATGGGCGCCCGGTCTGCCGCTGAGGTTGCGGAAGCCTGCGATGGCGAGATCGTCGTGACGATGCTGGCAGACGACCACGCGGTCGAAAGCTTGGTGTATGGCGACCAACGCGTGCTAGCGAGCCTGGCCAAAGGCGCGATCCATGTCTCCTCCAGTACGATTAGTGTTGCCTTCGCGGAGCGGCTCACAGCTGATCACGCCGCAGCCGGCCAACGCTTCGTCGCTGCTCCCGTGTTCGGTCGGCCTGAGGCTGCGGCGGATGGAAAGCTCTTTGTCGTTGCCGCCGGCGAGTCGGAGGCGGTCACGACCGCAACTCCGTTCTTCGACGCCGTTGGGCAGAAGACTTTCGTTGTCTCCGAGACGCCCAAGGCCGCCAATCTCGTGAAACTCAGCGGCAATTTCCTGATCGCTTCGGTTATCGAATCCCTCGGCGAGGCGATTGCGCTTGTGAGTAAGGGCGGCGTCGATCGACACCAGTATCTCGATATGCTCACCTCGACGTTGTTTGGCGCTCCTGTCTATAAGACCTATGGCGGGCTGATCGTCGATCGAAAATTCGAGCCGGCAGGGTTCGCGGCACCACTCGGCCAGAAGGACATCCGGCTGGTGCTCGCCGCGGCTGAAGAGCTGCGCGTACCGCTTCCCATCGCCAGCCTTCTGCGTGACCGTTTCCTGAGCCTGCTCGCCCATGGCGGCGACAATCTCGACTGGTCGGCGCTCGGTTCGCTTGCAGCAAGAGATGCTGGGGAGGCAGCAAACTAAGGGCCTGCGATCCCGCACCAGCAAAAGCAGACCAGGAGGTGGCCCACTCTCCAAGGATACCGCCATTTCATTCCAAAGGATCGCATCCCGGGGGCGCTCTTGGACGGCCACAACTTTCTTGGATACTGCCCTGCGCGCCGCCGAACGCTCTCGACGTGGCCAATCGACGATCGCTGAGCACGCTCTTCCTTGTCGGCTCAGCCGCATCGTGAACGTCGTTGTGAACAATTGCTAGGCAGACATATTAAAGCCGGCTTCGGAGAAAATAGCCTCCGATACCGTTTCGGAGCCCTTTCATGTCGTTATCTGGTACAAGAATTCGCTACGGCAGCCTCGCCCAGGCTTTTCACTGGCACCGTCGCCTTAACGAGATGTGAAGCGTGGCGTCGTAGGTCGCGCCATGACCGAACTTCCTGCCGACCCCACCAGTCACCTTTACCAGCGCCATCGCTTTCCGGCTGAAATCATCAGCCATGCGGTGTGGCTCTACTTCCGCTTTCCGCTCAGCCTGCGCCATGTCGAGGAGATGCTCGCCGTCCGCGGCATTGGGGTTTCTTTCCAGACCGTCGCGGAGTGGGCAGGCAAGTTCGGAGGTGAATATGCACGCCGAATCCGACGGATGTCCAAAGGCGCCTTCGCCGACAAATGGCACTTCGATGAAATGGTCGTCTCCATCAAGGGAAAGAAACACTGGCTATGGCGAGCGGTCGATGCAAACGGCTATGTTCTCGACGCTCTTGTGCAAAGCCGAAGAAACAAGAAAGCCGCGCTTCGGCTGATGCGAAAGCTGCTGAAGAAGCAGGGTATCGCTCCGCGCGTCATGATTACAGACAAACTCCGTTCATATGGCGCGGCAAGGAACGAACTCATGCCCGGCGTGGAACATCGATCCCACAAGGGCTTGAACAACAGGGCGGAGAATTCTCATCTTGCCGTTCGAAGGCGGGAACAGACGATGAAGCGCTTCAAGTCGAGCCGGCAGTGCCAACGCTTCGTTTCCATCCACGGCCCGATCGCCAATCTGTTCCACCATCCGCACAACTATATCACCGCTGCCCAACATCGCGAGCTTCGAACGGCCTCCATGGAAACGTGGACCCGGATTGCCATGCCGACGCCCGCGTGAAAACGGCCATCGAGCCTCCGCCCGCTTCATGCCGAGTTAAGGCGACGGTACCGTTTGATCTGTTCGGCCAGCGCCAGATAGATCGTGCGTTGAAACTCGACAAGAGTTTGGAACATCAGGGGAGGCTAGCAGAAAAGACCCGGCCGGAGCGACCGTCAGTACTCGTGGCCGTCATGTTGAGGAAACTACGCCACTTTGGCCAGCAACTTAGGACCTTGCAGGGCATGAGGCCGTTGGCAGGCTGAATTGCAAATAGGCGTCGCACACTTTATCCGTAGGGCGCAGTGCGAAACGGTTCTGTCGTGTCAAATGCGTGGTTTGATCGGTGCATAGTCTAGAGGTAACGAGGCTACCCCCGAGGCGGCGTGAAGGCAGTCCGGTCGGGGTGATTTTCTTCGTTTGTTTCTTGACGGTGAGCCTGGCGCTGATGGCTGTGCCGACAGCGGTGCAAGCCCATATCATTCAATCGGGAACAGGCGGATTTGGCAGCGGTTTCGAACATCCGCTGACAGGTCCCGATCACTTTCTGGCGATGTTCACCGTTGGACTGTGGGGCGCCCAGATCGGCGGACGATCGATCTGGACGCTGCCGGTTGCATTCCCGCTGATCATGGTGCTTGGCGGCGTCGCCGGCATTGCGGGACTGCCGCTGCCCGGCGTGGAAATCGGAATCGCGCTTTCGATCATCGCGTTGGGGCTTGCCGTCGCATGCGCCTGGCGGCCGGCGGAATGGATCGCATTGCTGCTGATCGCGGTGTTTGCGATTTGCCATGGATATGCTCATGGCGCAGAATTGCCCAACGCGGCCGACCCCGCCGACTTTGCCATCGGCTTTGTGATCGCAACCGGCATGATCCATCTTCTGGGCATCGGCGTCGGGCTTGTTCTCGGCAAGCCGTTTGGCGGGCGGCTGTCGCAAGCGCTGGGCGGGCTGATCGCGGTCGGAGGCATCTATTTCCTTGTCGCCTGAGATAGGCTCGCAACGACCCGCCGCCGGGCACCTGCTGCGGTGGTCCGGCCCCGTGTTGGCAGTCGCCGGGGCCGCTGCGATCGGTGCTCTCGCATTGGCGACGTCGTCGGAGCGGACGATGACGTCATGGTGGATTCTCAACAGCGGCCTTTCCTTGGAACGGGTCATTCCGCTTGCCGGACTGGGTGTCGCGATCGCTCTGGTGCGCGCTCGCCATGCCGTTGTCGCATCGATGACGTTTCTTCTGGGCGCAGCACTCGGGATGCTCTTTCAGGATCAGTATCTCGCGCTCATGGCAGGCGTCCCCGGGGCGACGACACACCTTTTCCTGACTGGGCCGTTCTCGGCGGTTGCGGCTGGTCTGCTGCTCATCATCCCAGCTCGCGCCAGACCATGGGTTCTTCCCTTCGCCGCCATGTTGATCGGTGCAATGCTTGGTGTCGCCACAATGCTCACCGACCCTACCTTGCCCGATCCGGCAATCCCGCTCATCGCCGTCCTTATCGCGCTGTGGATCATGGCAATCATCGGGCTCAGTGGGCATGCCTTCTGGCTGGAATGGTTTCCGATCGCTGCGCGGATCCTTGGCAGCTGGCTGATTGCGATCGGCCTTCTTCTTGGAGGAACGGCGATCGCCACCAAGCCTCCGATGCTCGCGCCGCCGCCCTCGCAGGCACCATTGGACGACGGCCTCACGAATGCGCGTCCTTTCGAAACACCATTGCCGGAGTTCGATCGACCGCGCGACCGTTCAAAGTCCGGCGCTCGGACCTTGCTCCCGTGAACAAGCTGCTGGCAAAGCTGCTAGGATTTTCACGCGGCGGCCTCCAACGATAACTTTGCGCAGAGCGATTTTCGCCACGACGAAAGCGCAACGACCTGAACGGAAATGGTAGCGATCTATCTTATTCTTGCATCGACAAACGCAATGCCGACAGAGCAGTCGGCACAGCGGCCGTTGACCTCGATGCTCACCGACCCGATTTGAAAACCCTCGCTCCGTGCCCATTCGGCGAGCCGGCGATCGACACTGTCGTCGCAAAACTCGGTCACTCGGCCGCATTGTTCGCAGATCGCCAGGATCGCACTTCCCCGACGATGTGCGTGCGGACCGACGCAAAGGACGAATGCATTCAAGCTTTCGACCTTGTGAACGGTGCCGTCCTCAATGAGTTTCTTGATCGCCCGATAGACCTGTACTGGCGAGCGGATGCCATACGGCCTGATTTCATCGAGGATGTCATAGGCGCTGACCGGCTTGCCGGCATGGGAAATGGCCTCCAGCACCAGCTTCTGCTTTCCTGACCGACTGGCCGACGAGCTTCTGGATCACGGCGCTGGGTGCCGCCGCCTATCTCATCAGCGGCATGGTCCAGCGTGCGATAGCCAATGATCGTCCCTGACCTCGAGCGACAGGCTGATCCAGGCGATGGCGACGGCAAGCGCGATCGAGACTACGATGCCGGCGAGCACGCCGCGCGTCAGCCGCAGCGAAGTCGCAGCCGGGGCGACCATCAGCGCGAAGACGAAAGAAGCACGCCGACGATCTGCACCGCCTCCGCGGTGGCGACGGCGACGAGGATCATGAACAGGGTCGAGACCAGGTTGAGCGGCACGCCTCTTGCCTCGGCGAGTTCCGGCTGCAGGCTGGCGAAGAGCAGCGGCCGCGCGATCAGCACCAGGGCGACAAGGATGACCACGGCCAGCACGGCAAGCACGACGACGGTGCGGATGCTGATGCCGAGCACATTGCCGAACAGGACGTTCGTCGCCTGCGAGGCGAAGGCGGTGTAGAAATGCAGGAACAGAAGGCCAAGGCCGGCCCCTGAGCACGAGGAAATAGCCGACCGTGCCGGCGACGATGCCGACCACCGTACAAGCATAGAAGGCGTTGCGCATGAATTCATAGTCAAAGATCGTGGACATGCGCCCCGCTTTCCAGTTCCACATCGTCAGCCATGACGAAGATGCGCCCGGCGACCCGCACCACATTGATATGCGTGCCGTAGAGTTTCGACAGCACCGGCCCGTTGATGACCTCGTCGACGCTGCCGATCGCGGCCTTGCCGTTGCCGAGATAGAGCACGGAATCGACAGCGCGCAGCAGCGGGTTGATCTGGTGCGAGCAGAACAGCACCGCGATGCCGAGCCGCTCTCCGACCTCGTGGACCAGATCGATGATCGAGCGCTGATGTGCGGCGTCAAGGCTGATAAGCGGCTCGTCGAGAAGAAGCAGTTGTGGATCGCCGATGAGCGACTGTGCGATCAGGATGCGCTGGCGCTCGCCGCCGGAAAGTTCGGCCAGTGGCCGGCGGGCGAGGTCGGTCGCGCCGACCTCTTCGAGCGCCTTCCAGGCGGCCTCCTTCTCGGCGGCGGAAGCGACCGGCCAGCCCCAGCGATGTCCACCGGCGGCGGTAAGCACGAAGTCGAGGCCGCTGATGCCGGCATGGGTCAGGGCGCGGCGCGCTTGCGGCATGTAGCCGATCGACGGATTGCCGCGCGTCGGCGGTTTGCCGAGCACCGAAATGGCGCCGCCGGTCCGCCGGATCAGGCCGAGAATGGCGCGCAGCATCGTCGTCTTACCGGCGCCGTTGGCGCCGAGAAGGCCGACAAACGCGCCCTGCGGAATCGAAAAGGAGACGTCGGAAAGAACCCGGCGTCCCCCGTAGGTCAGCGTGACCCGCTCGAATGCGACGGCGCTCAT
Organism: Mesorhizobium kowhaii; assembly: GCF_003253745.1. Taxonomy (GTDB): domain Bacteria; phylum Pseudomonadota; class Alphaproteobacteria; order Rhizobiales; family Rhizobiaceae; genus Mesorhizobium; species Mesorhizobium kowhaii. Next base: position 9,768 of record NZ_MZXV01000002.1, on the reverse strand, counting down.
TGCGTGCGGGCTGCAAGTGCCTTCTGGACCGCGTCGAGCTGTCCGCCGAACCAGGACTGGATCGTCTGCCCGGCCGGCTCCGTCTCGGTGACGCCGATGACGGTGACTTTGTTCTGCTTAGCGAGGTCGAGCAGCCGGGTCGTCGCCTCGTCGGTCACTTGCGAATTGTAGAACAGGATCTTGGCCGAACCATCCTTCAGGCTGTTCTCGAATGCCACGACCTGAGTGGGGCTCGGCTCCGCGTCGTTCATCAGCGCCACCTGGAAGTCGTAGTTCAGCATCTTGAGGCCAAGCGCTTCCGCCATATAGCCGAACACCGGTTCGGTGGCGGTCACCTCGGTGCCGGCATAGGTTTTCTTGACGTCGGCGATCTCCTTGTCGATGACGTCCAGCGAAGACTGGAATGTCTTCAGATTGGCCTCGTAGTGCACGGCATTGGCAGGATCACGCTTCGAAAGATCGGCGGTGAGCGCCTTGGCAATCGCCGGCAGCGTCGCCGGATTGTACCAGAGATGCGGATTGTCGCCCGACTACTTGCCGATCAGGTCGGCAGCGATGATGGTCGTGCGGTCCGGCTTGGACGACGCCGACAGCAGCTTGTCCATCCACGGATCGTAGTCGGCGCCGTTGTAGATGATGATCTTTGCATCGGCGATTGTGCGAGCCGTTGAAGGACTGGTTTCGAAGAGATGCGGATCGTCGTCGGGGTTGGCAAGGATGCTGGTGACCGCAACATGGCTGCCGCCGATCTGGCGAGCGAGGTCGCCATAGAAATTCTCGGCTGCCACGATGTTCAGCTTGTCTTCGGCCCGGGCCGTAGTGCCGGTCAGCAGTGGTGCCGCAACCAGCAGCGCGGCCAGAAAGGGAACGGAACGCATCCTTGGTCTCCTTTGGATTGTTTGGGGGAAGGCCCGCCGCGAGGCTTTGTCGGTGCCGTGTAACTGTATAACAGTAACAATATAACGTTTGTGTTCGAAATGTGGCGCCGATGCATGGTCTTTTGAGCAGCGTCCTTTTTCGCGAGCACAAAACCGTGAAGGCGAGTATGAGCAGCAATCCCGCCAGAAGATCGGTGACGATAATGGGAGCGAGGCGCTTGCCTCCAAGTCCGCCGGTTTACCGAGTCGTGATATCGTTCGAACTCAGTGGCGTGTTAGCGACACTAGATTTGCAGCATGGCTTCCAAGGCGATTTCCTCAACGGGATGAGATGTTCGCTCGATGTCGTTGAGACCCGCCGTCAGATACCCGCCGTCAGATCCTGAGAGCGGCTCACTTTCACCTCGAAGCATGTCGCTCCCCGTGAATGCGGATACGCTGGCGTAGATCGTAGCCGCACTGGCAAGAGCACGGTCGAAAAGATGCGCTCCGCGCGGCCAAACGGCCAGCCCATCGCATGAACGGAAAAGGAATAGGAGGGGAACTTTCGTGTGCAGTTTTTGCACACGAACTGTCATAACTACCTGATTTAATTTACAAATCTGTTCCATCCATCACTGGTGAGCGTGTTTCGCGCACCTGCAGGCGGTGTTGATCGTTTCGGCCGCGGAAGCGTTCCTTCTGAGCTAACTGAAGGCCGGCACCACTCTGGGGAGGTGCTTGAAGGCGCCGGCCTGGACGGTCCCTCTTAGGTCCGCCGCGACTCCAATCTAACGTCTGGTAAGGCCCACCACCAAGCGCGGCTGCGCTCAACGTCTTCGATATGCACAACAAAATATGACGACGTCGGTCGTATGCGGCAGGGTGTCAATGTGGAAGAAGGAAGCCGGCGCCCGCATTTGCGCGATTGCCTGAGATGACGCCGGCTGCGGGTCGCCCGTGACGGTCCGCCGCTTGGGGAAACTCGTCGGATTCGGAGGAGGGGTCATCGCGCTCACGCCTTGGCGCCAATCGCAGACTTCGCTGATCTTTCCAACTGGCCTATCAAATGACCTCGACACGATCGAGATAGCTGGACAGTTCGCTTACCCATTTCCGCGACGCTTCGGCGTCGGCGGTTTCCGCCGCTTGTTCAAGGCCTGCACCAATGTCAGTAATGGCTTGGAATCCGAACGCGCCACCGGATCCCCTCATATTGTGCCCCAGGATCAAGACCGCCTCGAAGTCAAACCGATCCAGAGCTTCAACCATCGCAATGACGCCCTCCCGACAATTCCTGAGATAGGCGGGTGTGCGTTCCATCAATCTTTGGTCCGCCCTTGAGGTCGTGCGCAGCGGCTCGCCATCCTTTCGTACCGACGGCACTGCCATCACGGAATAGTCCTTTATCGCTTGCAGCAGCACGTGCTGTTTGATGGGTTTGCTTAGATAGGCCGTGCACCCCGCCGCGAGACATGTCTCCCGATCCCCTTTCAGAGCAGAGGCCGTCAGGGCGATGATCGGTGTTGGCGCCCGATCATTCGCCTTCTCCCACGCTCGAATGGTTCGCGTTGCGGTCAAACCGTCCATGGCCGGCATCTGTCGGTCCATCAGGACAAGATCGTAGTGGCCCGCAGTGAACATCTGGCAGGCTACTACTCCCGTCTCGGCCACGTCGATCCGGTAGGGAGTATCCTCGAGATAGGCGAGAGCAATCGTGCAATTGTCGGGTGAGTCCTCGGCGAGAAGGATCCGCAGCGCGGGCAGCGGTGCCTCTGACCCCATGCCGGCGGGCGTGGCCGCCGGCCGGTTGGCCTCAGCCCAGACCTCGAATGGGAGAGCAAAGCCAAACACGCTTCCTTTCCCAACTTCGCTTTCCACCCAGATGCGTCCACCCATCAACTCAACCAGGCGTTTCGAAATCGTGAGACCCAGCCCCGATCCACCGAACCTGCGGGTGGTCGATGAGTCGGCCTGCGTGAACCGTTCAAACACCTGCCCCAATTTCTCTGCAGCAATGCCTATACCGGTATCCGAAACGGTGAACCGCAGGGCGGTTGGAACCGAGCGATCTCCATCCGGCTCAACCTTTAAAAATACGCGCCCTGATTGGGTGAACTTGATCGCATTGCCAAGCAGGTTGAGTAGCACTTGCCGCAGCCGCGTCGGATCGCCGACCAGGTCATTGCTGACACTGGTTTCAATTTCGCACGCCAGCACTAGTCCTTTCTCATGGGCACGAGGCGCCACCATCTCGATCACCTTTTCCAGGTGGTCGCTCAACGAAAAGCCTGTTCGTTCCAGATCGAGCTGAGAGGCTTCGACCTTCGAGAGGTCCAGGATGTCGTTGATGAGGTTCAGCAAGTTGTCGCCGGAACGGCGGAAGATCTGCACGTACTTGTCTTGTTCGGGTGAAAGCGGGGTCTTTGCGAGGAGGTCGGCGATGCCCATGATTGCATTCATGGGCGTGCGGATCTCATGGCTCATGCTGGCAAGAAAATCTGATTTGGTTCTGCTCGCGCTTTCAGCTGCCGCCTTGGCTTGCTGCAGTTCCACTTCCACGCGCTTTCGCTCCGTGACGTCGCGCGCCGCGGCGAAGACGCCCTGCAACGTGCGGCCCCGATCATAAAAAGTCGTGGCGTTATAGGACACGACGGTCTGTTTGCCATCTCGGGCGCGAGCCGTAAGCTCGTAGTCGGTCACCGACTTTTCACTGAGCACACGTTTGATGCCCGCTTCCGCCCGCTCCGGATCAGTGAAGCAGTCCTTGAAAGGCGCCCCGATCAATTCGTCACGGGTGCAGCCAGTGAGCGCCTCCGTCTGCTTGTTGACGTCGGTAATGATGCCGGCTGGGTCGATCGTCATCAGGGCGTCGATGTTCGATTCGATCAGCGAGCGGGTGTAGAATTGCTGATCGCGCAAACGCTGGTCGGACTTCTTCTGCTCTTCTTCGACCAGTTTGCGCGCGGTATTGTCGGTGCCGATCAGGAGGTATCCGATGATCCCGTCCTGTGCGTCGCGTAGCGCCGTGACTGACACCACCGCAGGGAAGCGCGTTCCATCCTTGCGGATGTAGGTCAGTTCGTAGATGTCTTCTATTCCGCGCGAGGCCTTGAACACCAGGGCCTCAAACCCCGGCTCGATCGTGGTCGCGAGTTCGATGCTCAAGGCACGAGCGCGCAAGATCAGCTCCTGCGGATCGGAGATGTCGGCCGGCGTGATCGTGTTCATCATCTCGGCCGCCGTGTAACCAAGCATCCGCTCGGCGCCTACATTGAAGATCTGAATCACACCTTTGGCGTCGGTGGCGATGCTGGAGAAGTTGGCGCTGTTGAAGATCGCGCTCTGCAACGCGCCTGCCTGGAGGAGCGCCTCTTCAGCCTCCTTGCGCGCGGTATTGTCGGTACCGATCAAGAGGTATCCGATGATGCCGTCCTGCGCGTCGCGCAGGGCTGTGACTGACACCACTGCCGGAAACCGGCTTCCGTCTTTGCGAATATAGGTCAGCTCATAGATGTCCTCGATTCCGCGCGAGGCCTTGAACACCAGGGCCTCGAAGCCTGGCGTAATCGAAGTCGAAAGCTCCGCGCTCAAGGCTTGAGCACGCGCAATCAACTCCTGCGGATCGGAGATGTCGGCCGGGGTGATCGTGTTCATCACTTCGGCAGCCGTGTAGCCAAGCATCCGCTCGGCGCCGACGTTGAAGATCTGAATCACACCTTTGGCGTCGGTTGCGATGCTTGAAAAGTTCGCACTGTTAAAGATCGCGCTCTGCAGGGCGCCCGCTTTAACGATGGACTCATCCGTCTGATGATGTGCTGCGTTGTCAGGGGACAGGGCAAGTCGGTTCTCGATGTCTTCTCCGTGGGTAAATTCGAGGTCAGGTTTCCTCACAAGAATTTTCGGCTGCAACTCGTTCAAATGTTGAAGGCCACGAAACCATGTTAGTGCAGAAGTTCTTTGACGGAATATTCAAGTTGAGTGGGAGAATAGGGCTTCTGAAGGAATTGACCCCCGCTGACGAACATCTCTGTCATATCGGCGGTGAGAGGGCTGCCGGACGTGTATAGTACACGCAATCCCGGCTGAAGCTTGATGGCCTGGTTCGCCACGTCGTATCCGCCGAAGGCGAATGCACTGAGGCGGATATCGACAAAGAGCGCGTCAATTTGTGGAGGCGTCGACAGGTGCAAGAGTGCGGCGGCAAGATCGCCAGCCAGGAGGACGGTGTGACCCAGGTCGCCAATTGTCCACTCAGCGGTTTGGCGAATGAATATCTCGTCTTCGACGATGAGGATAACGGCCATCAACGGGCCATGAGCAGCAAAATCGGCATGTTATCAGAAGTCCCCTGGCTGCGGAGCTCGCAGTTAACACGAAACTAGTGTCTCGGGGGAAGGTTCCATGAGGTGTCGTATTATTGTTCGTGAGCGAAGGCTGTCGCCAAGCTTCGGTGCAAGAAGCGCGGGATCATGCCGCCGGCACGAAGAGTGTTTGATGCCATGGAGGTATCAACCGCAGCGAGGTGCGAATGTGAGGGATGCGGGTGGGGCGCGAATGGCCTAGCCAAGGATCGGAAGGCGCCTACGCGAGTATATTAGAATTCGGTGAACAACGACCCCATGTTATCGATCGGTCCTTGCCGATACATCCGTCCACCTGCTACCCTTGAATGGGGCTTGCTGAAGGCGAAATGCTAAACCGGACCGTAGCTTCCACCACACCTAACTCGCGGCACTTTAACTTTCTTATTTCTGACGACGTCATAGACGCCGTGCAGGGGTACGTCGGTTGCTGTGCTCCAGGACGCATCATTTCAACCTTTTCAGCAGTGCAGTCCGTGCGAGACAAAGTCCCCGATTGCGAGCTGTCCGACGATCAGATCGAGCGTTACGCCGTATTGTGCGCAGTCGACCAAGCACTCGCGGTCCATTTCGATCGGAGAGGAAGTCCACGGGATCCTTACTCAAGCCTAAGTAGGAGCCAAACCGGGTAAATGGATGATCCATTGCCACGTGCTGGAGCATTCGGTTTCTGGAATGGATACGTGGTTTCGGGTCAGTTAATGTGTCGAAGCCTATCCTCCCGTGCCGCAAATCGGGACCGGCCCCTCCGATGCGTCCATCTAACTGGAAAGAATGCGCTTTTTCTGACTCAAATTCCTCCCGAGTGAGAGCACCAGAATTGCGAAGCTCGGCTAGCGTTTGGTCGGGGGTGGCTAGCGGCCTTTGTCGGGGTCTGGTCTTGCAACAGGTGCCAGTTTGCGCGAACCTCACTCTCAGACCGGTCATCCGGTGGATGCCAAATTACCTGAATCTGGGAGGGCGAAGTGTTAGGCGAGCCCATTACCGTTCTGATGGTCAATGAGTATCCTGACTACATTGATGCACATGTATGGGCTGCTGAGCTGAAAACCCGTGTGCCGCAGCTGGAGTTCAGGCTTTGGCCAGACGCCGGGAACAAAAGTGACATAGATATTGTGCTGATCGACAAGGGCGCCAGTCCTGGCTTTTTTGACGCCATGACGGGGCTAAGCGCCGTCGTCTATTTGGGGGCCGGTGTCGAGGGTATTGATCTTCAGAGCTTTCCCAAGAGTGTTCCGCTCATCAGGCTCGCAACGCGTGAGCAGGCTTCGGAAGTGGTGCAGTACATAGTCCTTCGCGTTCTCTGCCAGCAACGGAATGTTGCGGATTACATGAGTCTGCAAGCCCGCAAGTTTTGGGATCCGATCGCGCCGCGGAAGATCTCCGAGACAAGAATTGTTGTGCTGGGTGCGGGCCGGATCGGTGGCTGGGCCGCAAAGCTGTTTGCGGACTTGGGCTACGACACGGCAGTCTGGTCTCGTCATCAAAAGACGCTTCCTGGTATACATAGTTACTTTGGCCATGACCAGCTTGCGGACGCACTCACAAGTCGGGACTACATTATCTGTTCACTTCCCCTGACTGGCGACACTCGTGGGATACTGAACTCCAGTGCCATCGGAAAAATGAAGCGAGGTGCCTACCTTGTGAATGTCGGCAGGGGCGCGCATGTCAACGAAGCCGACCTGATCCGCGCTCTCGACGAAGGTCAGCTTTCTGGTGCTTGTCTTGACGTGTTTGAGCGTGAACCGCTGGAGGCTTCATCGCCGTTGTGGACTCATCCCAGGGTGACCATCACACCTCATGTCGCGAGCTTCTGGGTGGATTCTGGAATCGACCAGACCGCCGATCTCTGCGGTCAAGTCGCAAGAGGAGAGCCTCTGTCCAACAAGATCGACCTCGAACGGGGTTATTGAATCGAACTGGTGTCTTTACCGACTTTAGCAGGTTCCGATCTTTCATCAGCGCGGACATCAGCGCGTGCGTCACCCTGCTAGTGCATGGCTAGGTGACTCCCAATTGAGCCTTCTGTTCGACGAGTTGGAACGGCGGGCGACGACGGTCTTCGTGCTCCGAACCCGGCTCCGGACCCCTTATCGCGAATCTTGGGGCTGCCGGATACGCTTTTAGTTAAGGGCGCATAGTTAAGGGCGCAATGGCTTCCTTTCAACATCCGGGCTTCCGCGACAGCGAGCTTACCGAGCGCCCCGGCCGCGGCTGGACGCGATGGGCGGAGGGCGTCGGTGAATACGAGATCGCGGGCGTCTGGTGGCAAGCCATGGTCTTGCACTTCCCGAACCTGAACACGAGCGCCTGGTTCGACGGCTCCGAACTGGTCGGTCTCGCCCTTGGGGATTTCGCGAGCCGAAGTGGTGTATGCGCCTCCCGCCGGCCGATTGGGAACCTATGCCAGCGGGTCATAGGCAAGCCGCAGAGTGCGCCTGGCAGGAGTGGTGTGCAAAGCATTAGCCGGCAGAGTCGCGCGCTGGCGACGCTCCTTACCTAAAAGCTGCTAGGGCCAAGGTCTTAGATGCTGAGGCAAAGGTCTGATCGGCCCTGTTTGGTTCATCCGAGGCCGTGTGAGAGGACGGACCGTCGAGCGCGGGAGCAAGAGGCACGGAATTTGCGACTGCATCATCATATCAGGAGAGGAGTCAAATGATGCGTCAAGATGGAACAACAGCGCGAAAAGCAGCAACACGATACGTGCCGGAATGGCGCCTCAACAAGAGAACGTTTGAGGTTCCGTACCTCATGAAGCTCGGCAACATTGGCCGCCAGGAAGCGCTGGCTTTGATCGCTAGGCATAGTGGGGACAGAGACGAAATCACTGCCGAGCTGTTTTCGCGGAGAGGTCGAACACAATAGCTCCACACAGGGTTGGGACCCATGACCCACCGAGCGTTCGCCGAGAGACTCGAGGTTGCTGCCGCGCATATTTCGGAGGTCTCGCGCGCGGACCTGCAAGTCTTGTTGATGAACGCAGCCCTGCGGCTGAGGAACACCTCGGGCCTTGCCTTGGAGGCCGAGGTTGACGAGGCTATCGACTTGTTGGCAGCGCAGTTGAAGCTGACGCGGCCTGAAGTGTTGCAAACGATAGTGCGAGATTGGTTGGTCATTGCCGGCCGACTGGGTGCCGATACCTTTCGTTGGCCTGCCACCCAGCCGCCATGTTAAGTTAGGCTGACATGAGGCTCTTTTTGATCGCGCTTGTCGTCGCTCATAACTGGTATCCCGGCTACCATGATCCGGTCACCGGCTATGAATGCTGCGACGACAAGAAGGATTGTAGGTCATCAGCCCGCGCTATGTCGAGCCGCGGCCGGGCGGAGATTTCATTATCCACACGGGGTCCAAGACCCAATATTTCATCCCCAAGAACCGCGTCATAGAGAGTGAAGACGGCCAGTATCACATCTGCACGTCCTCCCCGAATTTGACTATCCGCTGCTTCTTTGCGTCGCACACGGAGGCGAGCCGATAGCGGTCGGCGCCATCTTCGCATCGATCAGAGAGGATGGCAGATGGCGGCCTGTCTAGTTGCCGAACCTTGGCCGGCGCATGCGACGCGGGCTTATCTTACGAGTTTGTAATTTGGCAGCCGCAAATCTGCCTCCAAGGCCATCGAAGAGGGAGTGGACTGCCTTAATTAGGAACCCTCGTCGAATGGTCCCTTTCGCATACACCTCGATCCAGAAATTCTTGCATTGGACTTTGTTTCTCCTCGTCGTTTTGCTCTCCGCGCTGACCTACGGGGAAGACCTATTGCCCCGTGGCGACCCGACGGTGAATGTCATTTGGCGGTTGCATATTTCCTTCGGCCTTTTATTGGCGGGACTGGTGCTTTGGAGGGTCGTCCTGCGCGGCCTGAGGGGAGTTCCAGGCCTTCCTGACGAAATGTCAGCGCCCGAGCGGACGGCAGCCAAGATCGGCCACTTGGTTCTTTATGCTCTGTTGATAGCGATACCTATTCTAGGCATTCTACTGACTTGGTTCAGAGGGGACGCGCTGACCTTCTTCGGGCTCTTCACAGTTCCGGCTCCGTTTGCACCGGATCGACCCACAGCGCGCACCATCCGCGAACTTCATTCGTTGTGCGCCAACGGGATATTGATCGCGGCCGGCTTGCATGCACTGGCCGCGCTGTATCATCACTTCATCCGTCGCGATGCCGTTCTGACGAGGATGCTTCCATAGGGCAAGCTGGCCCGTCAGCCGAAAGGAAGGTCGTGGGCTCTTTATGTTGGCTGATACCTGATCGAGTTGAGCCCGACACGATGTTGCTACAGAGCAGTCGGATCATTTTCAGGCCAGCAAACGTCCTCGCTGGATCCTCCAAGAGTCCGTCACCTGACCCGAGGTGGCGGGCTTTTTTGCGCCCTAGAGCGGGATGAATTGAGGCTGAATCGAAGGGATTCCCCTAGGGTGGCAAATCTGATTCAACCTTCTTGCTAGGCAAGGAGGTTGGTAAGGATGGGCAAGCCTTATTCGATGGATCTTCGCGAACGGGTTGTTGCGTCGGTTGAGCGGGAGGGGCTGTCGCGACG
>NZ_MZXV01000056.1 GCF_003253745.1 Mesorhizobium kowhaii | reverse complement strand
TTCCGACGGGGTAACGGCATCTGGCTGCGCGGTATTTGTTCTTTTCTTTGTGATTATCGGGTTTATTGTGGTGTACGTGCGCTTTCACCCCGGTCAGGCCGCTGACACTCCCAAACGTTTCATTATCAAGCGCGCAACGCGACTATTCCCATGGTGCTGGATTTGCAGTGCGACCATTGCTGCAATCTCTGCTATAGGTTTCTTAAAGAACAAAAATATAGATTTATATACCATATTGAACTCCGCGCTGATACTCCCTGGAGATAAATTAGTTTATGTCGCATGGACACTTTCTTATGAAATATATTTTTATATAATTTTTTCGATATGTCTTAATATTGGAAAAATGTTTTCGACATCGATCTCTGTGATATTGCTGATGATCGGTGGAATTGTGTTAGGAAGAGAAATTCATAATTCGACGTACTCTGATTTCTTCTCTAGCCCCCTCGTTCTGGAGTTTTGTTTCGGCATCGCTTTGGCACTGTTTTTTTCCGCTGGCAAGAAATGGAAAGCCCCGTTAGCTCTCGGCGCGCTCGGGTTTCTTATAATAATCGTGTCCCCGATTTTCCTACCCCATCCCGATGCTTTGCCCGGTTCGCGGGTCATCGTATGGGGCCTTCCAGCAACTTTGATAGTGGCTGCATTTCTCGAGGTTAAGCGACCGCAATCAATAGCTGGCCGCGCAACTGTCCTGCTCGGCGATGCATCCTATGCCCTCTACTTAACGCACGTCTTCGTCATGATGGCATATGGCTGGGTCATTAAGTCGACATTTGTGGGAGGAATGTCACAAGCTGTCTTCGCTCCTGTAATTATATTCTTATGCCTTATTGTTGGTGTGCTGACACACGTATTTGTGGAAAGGCCAGCTCTCGACCTCGTTCGGAGGGTCACAAGACGCCAGTCGGGACGGCGGCCACTGGAAGCCAGAAGCTAGAAGCCTATCCGAGGTGATCCGGCGCGCCAGCGTCATGAACTTGCAGAACCGAGGAGCGGCCCGAAGGGGTTGGTCCGGCTTTCGTCCCTCGGCTGCACAATGGTGCGTGCTCCGGGCCTGCCAGGGTAGACGCGGACCAGAGGTGTGCTTCCCAATGGTGGTAGCGCGACCGCCGAAAGGGGTAGCGCGAGCACTCCGTTCACCCGTATGGGCAGATTGCTTCCAGCGGCCGCAGTCCCGACTATCCAGCCTGAATCTGAAACCCGACAGGGAGGCTCGTCCATGTCCTTTCGTTTCGCAACCATCGCGGCCTGCCTGCTGGCGACAGTCGTGCCTACTTCCGCCGCCGATCTGCTCTGGGGCGTCAACGGCCATCCAATAACTGCCTATCCGGGCATCCCGCTCGAAAGGCAGCTCGATTTCATTAGGGATCTCGGCCTGAAATCGTACCGGGTCAACGTTACAAGCGAGGACAACGCAGAAACGCTTGCCAACCTCGTCGACGCCGGGAAGGCGCGAGGAATCGAGATCCTGCCCGTCATCACGCCTGCGGCCATCGATCTGGACAAGGATAGTCCGGAAGAGCTCTACGAGAAGACCCGGAAACTGGCGGTCACCCTCGGCACCAGGTTCAAGAACGACATCCGCGTTTGGGAACTCGGCAACGAGATGGAGAACTACGCCATCATCAAGCCATGCGAGAAACGCGACGACGGCTCGCAATATCCATGTGGATGGGGGCCGGCAGGAGGAACGGGAGCACTCGACTACTACGGTCCGCGCTGGGTGAAGGTGAGCGCCGTCCTCAAGGGCCTGTCCGACGGCATGACCGAGGTCGATCCGGGCATCAGGAAGGCGATCGGCACCGCCGGATGGGGCCACACCGGAGCGTTCGCGCGGATGAAGCGGGACGGGATCGCCTGGGACATCTCTGTGTGGCACATGTACGGCGACGACCCGGAATGGGCTTTCCGCGAAATCGCGGGCTACGGCAAGCCGATCTGGGTCACCGAATTCAACAATCCCTATGGAAGTCAACGCAGCGAGCGGCAGCAGGCCGACGGCATCAAGCAGACAATGACGCGACTTCGCGAACTCACCCAGAAGTACAAGGTCGAGGCTGCGCACATCTACGAACTGATCGACGAGACCTACTGGGCCCCCGGCTTCGAAGCCAATATGGGATTGGTGAGGCTCGCCGCAGCATCTGATGGCAAATGGAGGATCGGCGAGCCGAAGCCTGCCTACAAGACGGTGCGTGACTTCACCCGCGGACCGCAGCCGCTGCCCAAGCCGCATCGGGACTGCGACCCCGAGACCACCGCCGCAGACAAGTCCATATATGTGCGGCAGGCAAGCTTCGCCTACTGCCTCGTGCTTGGCCACGAGGGCGACACGTCCAGCGTCGATCATTGGTCGGCGGCGCTTGAAAGCGGAGACAGCAAACTCGCCGGCATGATCATGGAAATGATGCGCACCGACGATTTCGAAACCAGATATGCCACGATCGGCCTGACGGACCGCAGCTATATCAGTTTCCTATATTTGCTGCTTCTTGACCGTCCCGCGGACGATTACGGGATTGAAACCTATGCCCGGCAGCTGCGCGCGGGGACCATGACCCGCGAGGACGTGGCCTTCGGCATCGTCGATTCATCGGAGTTCAGATCCGGGCACGCTGCCACCCGCGAAGTTTCCGCGGTGCCGGCCCCCGGCTGAGCAGGAACGCTGGCAACAGGGAGTGTCAAGGCAGTGAGCCTCGCGTCTGTTTTCATGGCCGGCGCCCTTTTGGCGGCCATGTCGACGGGAACCCTGGCCTGCGAGCGCAACGGCGGGACAAAGTTCCCGCTGCGGATCGAATCCGGAAAGAATTATCCTGTCGACAGCGAGGGCCATCCGTTCTTCATGCACGGCGACTCGGCCTGGTCATTGATCGCCGACCTGAAGGACGAGGAAGCAGACCTCTACCTGGAGGACCGCAAGGCTCGCGGGTTCAACACCGTCCTGGTCAACCTTCTCGAGCACCGGTTCTCCCGAAACGCGCCGGCAAACGCATATGGCGACAGACCATTCGCCGACAACGGAGATTTCGTCGTTCCGAACGAGGCATACTTCGCCCATGCCGACCGCATCCTGCAGAAGGCTTGCGAGCTTGGTTTCCTTGTGCTGCTCGCCCCGGCATATCTCGGATATGGCGGTGGCGATGAGGGTTGGTATCAGGAAATGGCGGCAGCAGGAGCAGAAAGGCTCGACGCCTATGGTCGTTTTGTTGGACGCCGCTACCGGCGCTTCGACAACATCATGTGGGTCAACGGCGGCGATTACAATCCTGCGGATAAGGATCTGGTTAGGGCCGTCGCCAAGGGTATTCTGGAAGAGGATCCCGATGCTCTTGGCACCGTCCACGGCGCTCCCGAAACGGCACCGCTCGAATTCTGGGGTCACGAACCCTGGCTGAAGGTGAACAACGTCTACACACACGGCCCCGTCTATGCGAGCGCGCTCAGGGAGCACGATATCGGCAGGGGCATGCCCTTCTTCCTGATCGAGAGCGTCTACGAATTCGAACATGGTGCCGACGAGTACCGGGTCCGCATTCAGGCGTACCAGGCGATCCTCTCGGGCGCTTTCGGGCATCTTTATGGCAACAACCCGATATGGCATTTCGGGGGACTTGGTGTCCAGCGGCAGACTATGCAGTGGAAGGAGGCCCTCAACAGTCCCGGCGCAAAGAGCATGGAGGTGCTTATAACCTTCATATCGTCGATAAAATGGTGGCTGCTCGAGCCCGACAGCAAGAACAGATTGCTTGTCGATGGCATAGGCAAGGAGATGGGGAGGGCGGTCGCCGCGATGGCCAAGGACGGCTCCTACGCCGTCGTCTACATGCCCGGCAACGAGGGCGTCACCGTCGACCTCGCGCAGCTTTCGGCGACTTCCGTCCACGCCCGCTGGCGCGATCCCACAAGCGGGGAAGTAACGGATGTTGAAGGTTCCCCTTTCAAGGCGGAGCGCACAGCTTTCAAGCCGCCAGAGCTCAACAGCCGGGGATACCCGGACTGGATTCTGGAACTGATGCCTCAAGACCCTGTGGAGCAAAGCCAATGAACGCCGCAGACTTGCTTCTGGACTGACGTTCTGACGACAAACGAACCGGTTCCGATTGGCTTGTGCGGCATCGACAATGTCTCTGCAAGTTGTTGTCCAGTGACAAGGCTAGTGTGGATTGCGCCGCCAACAGCCGCTGGGACAGACACGGACTCGGTTCCTCCCAGATGACCTGGCCCCCGTAGGCAAGAGCCACGCAGGTTTTGGCTTCCAACACCCACAGAGCCCACCCAAGACAGCCCGGAGCGAGGAGATCGTCGGCACAAAGGATCATGAAATACTCGCTTTCCGCCCAATCGATCCCTGAATTGAATGAAGCGTGGGAACCCATGTTCCGTTCCCGCAGGAGCAACTCGACACGGCTATCCTCAGCTGCGATGCGGCGCGCGGTCTCTTCGCTTCCGTCCGTTGACGCGTTGTCGATGATGAGGACGCGCATCTCCGCTCCCTGGCCGAGCACATTGGCAACGCATTGCCGGAGGAATCGCCCGTGATTGTAGCAGGGGATGGCTATGTCGACCTTAGGCATTCGCGTAGTGACCGGTGCCCGACGGGACGATCTTGGTGTGCCTTGAATCAGGGGTAGCCGGAACCCGCCATTTTCGGATGACCGAACCCCCAAACGAGTTACGTCCGATCTCGCGCGCTTACTTCCTTCTGCCAGCTTTTGCCTGCCCGGGCGAAATGCGATCAATGGACGGACGATCAATGGGCGGACAATGAAAAGAAGCCAGCTCCATGTTGATCCATGCGAACGCTGCTTCGCCAGGGCCGTCCCGGACAAGGATTGCTGCCGCCTACCTTTGCGATTCGAACTATCATGACATAACCCTCTATTCCCTGGCCTCCTTTGCCCGCAGCCACAGCCGCCCGCTGGATTTTCACTTCTTCCAGGTCGGCTACCGCAAAGACGTGCCCGCCCGTTTCAAGGATTTCCTGGCGTCGCGCAACCACACGATCCATGTGATAGACGCCCCCTTTGCGCGACCAGCCTTCGAGATCAGGGAACGGCCGGGCAAGCATCGGCACATCACCGAAACGGCCCTTCTCAAGGAGCGTGCGATCGGGGAGCTATCTGAAGCCTACGACTATGTGCTCTATCTGGACGGAGACATGCTCGCGTTCGGCGACGTTCATTGCGAACAGGTTGCCGGGTTCAATGAGATCGCCGCTGCCTGCCTCGACCTTTCGATCGGCACGGGCATCGACGACCCCCTGATTTTCGATCGGTGCAACGTATACGGCCTGTCCCCCCGCTACTTCAATTCCGGCCTGATGCTGATCAACTCCCGCAAGTGGCGGGAGACGGAAGCCGAAAGGCGATTTTCAGAAAACCTCCAACAACACCTCGATCACTGCCCGTACATGAATGCGTGCCCGACGCACGACCAATGCGTCTTCAACATGACTTTCGATTCCGACACCCTTCTGCTGCCCATATCGCTCAACGTGCAGAAGTGCGCCCTCCACACGCACGCTTGGCGGACGGCCACGGTTAGGCACTACACCGGGCCTAGAAAATTCCTTCCCGTGCGCGCCCGCACGTGCGATCCAAGGGAACACGCGTTGCTGCGCGCGATCAGCAGAGAAACAGGCCTCCCCGGCCCCGGATGGGTTTACGACCACGGCATCTCCTATCTCGTCAACAAGGTGAGGCGGCGCAAGGAGATCGCGGTGTACGAGCACGCTCTGGCCCAGCAGCGAATTGCCGACGTGGGAACCCTGGAATTCGACGGCGGGACGGTCGATTCATTGCTGGGTGAAGCGCACCGCGCGCACCGAGGCTCAGGACGAATTCCTGCTCTCGACGGTTCTCTGAAGAAAGTCCTCCGAAAGGATTAGGCGCGGACCACCCGAAAGCGGTAGCGGGCGGCAAGGCTTCGTCCAACGGGGCACCCTGATCGCCTATTGGCGTTCTCCCTCACTGTTTTCAGCCCAAGTAGCCTCTGCGCGATCATATCCGCTGGGGAAAAGGTGTGCGATGAAAGTCATGGTAACCGGCCATCAAGGCTATATCGGCTCGGTGATGGTGCCGATGCTGCTGCGCGCAGGGCATTCGGTGACGGGTTACGACAGCGATCTCTACCGGCGCTGCACCTTTGCCTCGGGCGGAGAGCGGGCTTCCGTTCCGTCCATCCAAAAGGACGTCAGGGACGTGCATGCGCGCGACCTCGAAGGGTTCGATGCCGTCATCCACCTGGCGGCCCTTTCCAACGACCCGCTGTCCGATCTCGATCCGGACATCACCTACGAGATTAACCACAAGGGCAGCGTCCGTTTCGCGAAGGCGGCCAAGGAGGCCGGCGTGTCGCGCTTCCTCTTCGCCTCGTCGTGCAGCAATTACGGACAGGCGGGCGAGGGGATGGTCGACGAAACGGGCGAGTTGAACCCGGTCACGCCCTACGGCTGGTCCAAGGTGCTTTCGGAGCGGGACATTTCCGAACTGGCCGACAGCAGCTTCTCTCCCACCTATTTCAGGCCCGCCACGGCCTATGGCCTGTCGCCCCGGCTCCGCTTCGACATCGTGCTGAACAATCTGGTTGCCTGGGCCGTTACAAAAGGCGTGATCCTCCTGAAGTCGGATGGGACACCGTGGCGGCCGATCGTCCACATCGAGGACATTTCCAGGGCGTTCATCGCCGGACTGGAAGCGCCGCGCGAGATCATCCACAACGAAGCCTTCAATGTGGGACGGACGGATCACAACTACAGGATCCGCGACATCGCCGAGATTGTCGCCGAGGTCGTGCCGGGCTGCCGGCTTGAATTCGCGTCCGATGCCGGGCCCGACAAGCGGTCCTATCGCGTCAGCTTCGACAAGATCGCGCGCTCCCTTCCTGCCTTCAAGCCGCAATGGGATGCGCGCAGGGGCGCCGAGCAGCTTTACCAAGCCTACGGCAAGTCGAATGTCACTCTCGAGGAATTCGAGGGGCCACGCTTCCAGCGCATCGGCCACATCAGGTATCTTTTGGCCAACGGACTTCTAGACCAGCGGATGCGGCTCGCCGAAGCCTCGAGAACACTGGAGGCAGCGGCGGGATAACCGGTATGGAACACGTGAACCCCGGCGGACTCGGCTCGCCGCCGGCGTCCATCAGCGTCGGCCAAGAAATCTATGCCTTGGCCGAACGTCTCTTTCCGTTCTGCAGGAGCATCACCGGAGACGGCGTGCGACGAACGCTGGATATCCTGTCGGGGCACATTGACTTGGAACGGCATGAGGTGCCCACCGGCACGCAGGTGCTCGACTGGACTGTTCCTAGGGAATGGAACATCCGCTCGGCCAGCATCACAGGCCCGGACGGGCAAACGGTCGTGGATTTTGCCGACTCCAACTTGCACATCGTCAACTACAGCGTACCCTTCATGGGGATCCTGCCGCTCAACGAGTTGAAGGCGCATATCCATACGTTGCCTGAACAGCCGCAAGTGATCCCCTACCGCACCTGCTACTATACCCCGACATGGGGCTTCTGCATGGCCTACGACCGTGTGGCCAAAATGCCTGACGGTCTCTACCGAGTGGAGATCGATGCCGAGCTCAAGGACGGCAGCCTCACTTACGGCGAATACCTGCACTGCGGCCAGACCGATCGGGAATTCCTTCTTTCGGCGCATATCTGCCATCCGTCGCTGGCCAACGACAACTGTTCAGGCCTGGCCCTGCTGGCAACCCTTGCGAAAAGCCTGAGGGCAAGAAAAACACGATACAGCTACCGCTTCCTGTTCGCTCCGGGCACGATCGGTTCGATCGCGTGGCTGTCTCGCAACGAGGACCGGACACATCTCATCGACCACGGTCTGGTGCTGTCATGCGTGGGGGACGCGGGAAGCCCTGCATACAAGCGCAGCCGCCGTGGCGACGCCTTCATCGATCGCGCCATGGCTCACGTGCTGGGGCGTGAAGCCGGGGCAAAGTTGATGGATTTCTCCCCTTACGGCTATGACGAGAGGCAATATTGTTCGCCGGGCTTCAATCTTCCGGTCGGCATGTTCCAGCGGAGCGTCCACGGCACCTTCCCCGAATACCACACGTCGGCTGACAATCTCGACTTCATCAAGCCGGAGTACCTGGAGGATTCCTTCCGCATCCTGACGGACGTGATCGACATCGTCGAAGACGATTGGACGCCTTTGAGCCTCTGTCCCAAGGGCGAACCACAACTCGGCAGGCGCGGCCTCTACGCTGCCCTGGGGGGGCAGGCGTCTTCGGGAGCAACCTCGATGTCCCTGCTTTGGGTGCTCAATCTCGCCGACGGCCAGCATTCGCTGCTCTCCATGGCGGAGCGCTCGGGTCTGCCATTCAGGGAACTGGCTGCCGCCGCGAGATTGCTGTCGGATCACGGTCTGCTGGCCACGGCTTCATAAGGCTCCAGCGGCCGTTCGCTGCATGAGCAACGGCCACGTCCTGTCCCTTTCCGACATCGCCGTCGGCATCAAAGGCCAGGCTATCGAAAAGGCAGGGTCGTTGTAGCGGGCGCCCGTCGACGCATGGGGCGTATAGAACTGCGATATGAGATACGAGACCTCGGCATCGTCCGTAAGGGTCTGGAGCCCGTGGGCGAACCCGGCAGGGATGTAGACCTGCCTCATGTTCTCGGGCGTCAGCTCGAAGCCCAGCCAGCGGTGGCGTGTCGGCGAGTTCGGGCGCAGATCCACCACGACATCGAAAATCGCGCCGCGGACACAGGAGACGAGCTTCACCTCGGCGTACGGGTCGTCCTGGAAATGCAACCCCCGCAGTGTTCCCTTTTTGACCGAATGTGCGCGGCTGTGCTGGACAAAGCGGGTCGCCAGCCCGCAATCGGCCATCTCCTTTTCACAGAATAGGCGGGTGAAGGAACCGCGATCGTCAACCACCGGTGTCGGCTCGATCAGCCAGACACCCTTCAGCTCCGTTTCGGTAAACTGCATGTCTCCCTAAATCCCCAGCAGCCGGGCAAGGGCCGGCGGTCCGATTGTCGGCACCGCGCGCCCGGGCTGGAAGAGCTACCTAAGCCTTAGGTGGCCTCTCCGATCGCGGTAAGCCAGGCCGACCGCAGTACCCCGTTCGGAGGTCTTTGCTGAGTCATTGCCCCTGCCGTTTCCCTATAAGGATTAAGGCACCCGACGGATTGGCAAATCGAACTCGGGGGGCGTCCCGTCCTAACCTGCGTTGAAAAGGAAGCACTCCCTACGGAGCGCGGCGGGCACAGGTTCATCGTCAGGCCACCGCGTCTCCGTTTTTTCAAACCAGCGCGACAGGAGTACGGAATGAATATTCAGGCTGTCGAAATCGTTCGCGACCAGAACACGGCACGCCGGAATGTCAGCTGCAGGCTGTGCGGGTCGCGCCTGCGCCACACTCTGGTCGACCTTGGCATGTCGCCGCCTTGCGAGAGCTTCCTGCAGGCCGAGCAGCTTGACCAGATGGAACTCTATTATCCGCTCAATGTCCTGGTCTGTGACCGCTGCTATCTGGTGCAGCTCAAGGAGTATGTGAGCCCCGAGACCATCTTCAGCGAATACGCCTACTTCTCTTCCTTCTCGACAAGTTGGGTGGCCCACGCGAAAGCCTATTGCGGGGCGATCACGGAGCGACTTGGGCTTGGCGCCGACAGCTTCGCGGTAGAACTCGCAAGCAATGACGGTTACCTGCTGCAGCACTTCCTGCCGCTCGGCGTTCCCGTGCTTGGCGTCGAGCCGGCGGCCAACGTTGCGCGCGCTGCGGTCGAGAAGGGCGTGCCAACCCGGGTCGACTTCTTCGGGGTGCGGCTGGCACTTCAAATGGTGGCCGAAGGACTCCGCGCCGATCTCATCATTGGCAACAACGTCCTGGCGCAGGTGCCCGACCTCAACGACTTCGTCGCGGGAATAAAAATCCTGCTCAAGCCGGAGGGCGTGGTCACTCTTGAGTTCCCGCATGTCGAGCGGCTGATGACGGAGAACCAGTTCGACACCATCTACCACGAGCATTTTTCATATTTCTCGCTGCTGACGATCGACCTGATGGCGGCCCGCCACGGGCTGCGGTTGATCGACGTCGAGGAACTGCCCACCCATGGCGGCTCGCTGCGTGTCTATCTCGCCAACGAGGGCAGCAGCTGGGCTACGGATGACAGTATCGCCGAACTCCTCGACCGCGAAAAGCGGCATGGGCTTACGGAAATGACGACCTACACCTCTTTCGGCTACAAGGCGCAGCGCGCGAAGCGCGATCTCCTCGCGTTCCTGATTTCGGCCAAAGACGAGGGCAAGACGATTTGCGGTTACGGCGCGCCTGGCAAGGGCAACACGCTGCTCAATTACTGCGCCATCGGCACCGACTTCCTTGACTTCACGGTCGACCGCAATCCCTACAAGCACGGCCGCTTCACGCCGGGCATGCACATCCCGATCAAGTCCATCGAGGCGATCGAGCAGGCCAAGCCAGACTACATCCTGGTCCTTCCGTGGAACCTGAAGGACGAGATCATCCAGCAGATGCACCATGTCGCCGCCTGGGGTGCGAAATTCGTGGTGCCAATTCCTTTCGTGACAGTGATCGATCCATCGGAGTTACGGAGATGAAAGTCGTCCTTTTCTGCGGCGGTCGCGGGACCCGCATCCGCGACTATTCCGACAGCATACCGAAGCCGATGATTCCGCTCGGCCACCAGCCGATCCTGCGCCACGTCATGCAGTGGTACAGCGACTACGGGCACGACGAATTCGTCTTGTGTCTGGGCTACAAGGCCAACGTCATCAAGGATTTCTTCCTGAACACCCGGCCGCAGACCTTTTCCGATTGCGTCGTCACGCAAGGAGGCCAGGACGTGAAGCTGCTCGGCGACACGGTCAAGGACTGGAGCATCACCCTGCTCGATACGGGCATCTGGCGCAACATCGGAGAACGCCTCTGGGCTGCGAAGGACCACGTCAGGAACGAGAAGATGTTTCTGGCCAACTACTCCGATGGCCTGACCAACGTCGACCTCGACGATGTGATCGCGAAGTTCGAGGCCAGCGACAAGATCGGCTGCTTCCTCGCCGTGCGCGCGCCGCTGACATACCATTTGGCCGACATCGCCGAAGATGGTCGCGTGCGCGAGTTCCGCACGACGGAGACGTCCGAGATCTGGATCAACGGCGGGTACTTCGTGTTCCGTCCCGAAATCTTCGACTACATGCGTGACGGCGAGGAACTCGTTGTCGAACCTTTCAAGCGATTGATCGATGACAACATGCTGATGGCGTACAAGCACGAGGGGTTCTGGCGTTCGATGGACACGCTGCGTGATTGGCAATCGCTCGAAGACATGGTCGAAAAGGGTGACATGCCCTGGAATAGAAGGGTCACCGCAGAGAGAATCAGGCGCAGCATGGTAATGGCTGCATCATGAGGGGACTTGGCCTCGCACGTCGCGGCGAGGAACTCTCGATCCTCTGCCTTGGTGCCCATTCCGACGACATAGAGATCGGTGCGGGAGGTACGATACTCGGGCTGATTGCGTCGGGGGTCAAACTGCATGTCGACTGGTGCGTACTGAGCGCCGGCGGCCAGCGGTCGGCCGAGGCCAGGGCTTCGGCCGAGGCCTTCCTCGAAGGATCGCGCTCGTCCACGGTCGACGTTGCGGATTTCGAAGACAGCTACTTTCCGGCTCATAGCCGATCTATAAAGAAGTGGCTGATGGATTTAAGATCGCGGGTTCATCCCGATGTGGTGCTAACCCACGCCAGGTTCGATGCCCATCAAGACCACCGGGAGGTCAACCAACTGACCTGGAACGTCTTCCGCGATCATCTTGTGCTCGAATACGAGATTCCGAAATGGGACGGCGATCTCTGCCAACCCAATGCCTACGTGCCGCTTACGGCCGAGGTGCTGGAACGCAAGATCGAACTCCTTCACGAGCACTTCGGGACGCAGCGCTCAAAGGACTGGTTCGACCGCGAGACATTCGCCGGGCTTGCGCGGTTGCGCGGGATGGAATGCCGGGCGCCCGAGCATTTTGCCGAGGCGTTCACGCTTCGAAAGGCCAAAATTCTGTAGCGGTTTGCACACATTTTCTGGCGAAGAAACGAGCGGTGGATGACCGAATGAATCGGGTGAAAGGGGGGTTGAACTGACCCGGCGATCTGTTACTAAATTCGCTGTCGCGGGGTAAAAAACACCGACAGAGCGGGCCATCAATCCTAAGGTTTTCCTTTCTGCCTTTTCTGCCATCCATTTTGAAGTTGAAGGGATTTTTTGTCAAAATGGGCAATGCAAACATTGCGCCTGGATATTCTTTCAGCGAAGCTCGGATCGGAACGGTCGAGGGCGGAGAATCCGGGGTTCTTGTGTGGAAATCCGACCAACTGGTCGCCGTCCTTACCCAGATCGACGAGGAAGCCTACTGCATGAAAGGCAAATGGTTCCTCGAGACAGGCTTCGGGCTGCTGAGCGGGCTGCACAAGAACTTCGATACGATCGAAGAAGCCGTAAGATGGGTGGGCAACCACACTTTCCCCGAGCCTGTTGCCACTGCAGATCGATCAGCGGATTCCGCGGCAGCAAGGCGCCTGTGCAAGCCAGCGATGCCTTTCGGCCCGCGTCCTGTATCTCCCTCGCCTGAGGGGCCTTGACAGCCTGCACCTTGCTGTTTCTGCAGCCGAAGTGAGATCCTGTCCCATGGCCTCATGTGGAAACAATGTGGGATTGCCGTATACGGTCCTGCTTTGGTCCAAAAGAATGAGAAAGCAACGCTTTCGTGGCGTCAAGATGTCGCCGCGAGCTGGGTTTCAGATTGCCCCATGGTCGCATTATTCGCGGCTTGAGGGTTCTCTGGAGTCGTCATTATTTCAGCTCGGCCATCACCATTGTTAAAACGGCGGAAAACAACCTGCGTGGGGCGGCCTACCAAGAAACGGCTCGTTCCCGATTCCAGGGCCTGCGCATACACCGCCAGTGCACCGTCGACGGCCTCTATCGTCTTCATGACGGCCGCGTCGTCGTGGGTGTAGCTGACGACGAGAGACGGCATAAGCACTCCACGCCTGATCGTCTCCTGCAGGAACAGCGAGCGGTATGCCTGCGACGGCTTGCCGTTGGGGTCGAGCGTGGCATATGCCAGACAGCAGGAACGGCCGACAACCTTGAAGTGCCCATCCACCCCATGCCGTCTGGCAGCCTCTGCGATCCCCATCCTCAGTTTCGTCCCCTGACGGTGCAGGTGTTCGATCACGGACTCGTTCTGGTAAGTCCGCATGGTCGCGATCGCCGCCGCAAGCGCATGGGTCTCCGCGCCGTGCGTGGTCGACAGCAGAAACACCCTTGGGCGGTCCGTATGCTCGAGGCCGCCGAGCCGCATGTATTCGCGTTTGCCCGCGAGGGCCGAGACCGAAAACCCGTTACCGAGCGCCTTGCCGAATGTCGACAAGTCCGGTTCTATGCCATAGAGCTTCTGCGCCCCGGCCGCATGCCATCTAAACCCGGTGATCATCTCGTCGAGAATGAGCAGTGCGCCCTTTTCCCTGCAGAGACGCTGGACTTCATGCAGGAACCCGTCCACCGGATCGTCGCCGCGGGAAGGCTCGAGGATCAGGGCTGCCAGCTTGCCGGGGTGCCTGTCGAACAAATCCTTTACGCTGGCGATGTCGTTGTACCGGAAAGTGACGGTGAGCTTTCGGACCGCCTCCGGAATTCCGGCATTCATCGGTGTGGTCCCGATGAACCAATCGTCTGTCGAAAAGAAAGGATGGTCGGCGCAGCAGGCAACGAGATCGCGACCCGTGTAGGCGCGGGCAAGGCGAACGGCCCCCGAAGTCGCATCCGATCCGTCCTTGCAGAACTTCACCATCTGCGCGCCGATGAGCTCCAGGAACGTCTCGGCGCAGTCGACCTCGATCCTGGCTGGCCGCGTGAAATTGGACCCACCTTGGAGGGCCGTCTCCACCGCTCTGACCACGGTCGGGTAGGCGTGTCCCAGCCCGACGGAGCGGTTGCCCATGCCGTATTCGATGTACTCGTTCCCGTCGACGTCCCAGACATGGCATCCCAAACCACGCTCGATGAAGCCGGGCGCCAGGACGGGATACTGGTCCTCGCCTTTCGCGTAGGTGTGGCTACCGCCCGGGATCAGTTCACGACCGCGTTCCTGCAGGCGGACGGATTTGCGAAAACGAAGGTTTTGCTCAGACATGCCAACCACTCCATTCCGGCAGCAAGTCTACATGCTCGGCTCAGGATTTCGCGTTCTCCATAAGGTCAGCGGTTAGCACTTATGGTGGATACCCAGGCGGGCACCGACTTTGATACCGCGCAATGGAACAGCATTTCAGGGAACTACAGAACCAGATCATCGCGACGAATCCGGGCGTTTCGGAGCACTCCGCAAATATCCACCTGCAGCACACGGTCAGGAGTTCGGGGCAACGAACCGCATCGGAGCGGGGTCATCTATCTCGGGCGGCTCCCGATGCCATTCGCGGCGACGGAGATCCATCGACCTTCACTGAATGAGTCTGTAGTACGATACAAATACGACCCGCCAGGATTCACCCAGGGCGGGCCGTCTTATTGTTTGCGATTACTCTTCGGCCAGAGCTCCTTCTGCGAAGAGATCGTTGACCTTGTAGGCGACTTCCGTCCGGTTGGTCGCCTTCAGCTTCTTCATGATGTTTCGGATGTGGACCTTCACGGTGCTTTCGCGCAGGTTCAGTTCGTAGGCGATGATCTTGTTCGCCTTGCCACGCCGCAGCGCCTGGGCGACCTCAGCCTGCCTGAGCGTGAACATGCCCGTCAAAGGCCGTGTGTCGCAACTGCCTGAATTGATCAGGTGCCGCATGGAAAGGACACTGCTCGCCGGAACGAAGATGCCTCCCGCTGCCGCCAGGTTGATCGCCTCGACACACACATCGATCCCGACCGAAGTCGGAATGTAGCCGCGTGCGCCGCATTCGAGAGCCGTCAGTATCTGTGCAAGGTCTTCCGTGTCGGCCAGGATGACCACAGGGACTGCCTTGAACTCGGACGAAATATGCCTGATCTCGTCTGCGATGCCATGATCGGTGACCTTCCGGCCACCAAGGTTGAAGAGTATGGCTGCAAGGGGAGGGGCCGAACCCTTCCTCAGGCGCCATTCTTCGATCGAACCCATGGCGACGACCGCCATGCCCAGTTCATGATCCTCAAGGGCCGATGCGAGACACTCGCGGTCTAAGGCCCTTCCATCCAGCATGAGGAGGTATTGCTTGCCTGCTTGTTCGTGGACATTTTCAGTTCCGCTGGACGGAACTCCTGATTGACTTGTCGAAACGTGATTATGCAGTCCTACTGTGGAACCCATACTTATACCCACCCTTCCCCAACAAAGGCCGCCTTGCGGCGCCCAACAGAGCCCCTCATTCTCTAGAATTGAAAGTTTGATACCCAACCCATTTCAAAGCTCAAAGCCGGATTGCCCCAACCTGGAGCCTTGAGCAGTTCTTGGCTGCTGACATGTAGAGCAGCACTGGCAGTGTATGGCCTATTTATAAGCGGTCTCTAACTTAAGTTAATTTTCGGTAAATTTTTAAGTCGCTATAAGGACCGCACACAAATGGCCCCAAGCGCTGTGAGACGCAGGAACGGCAAGGCTCGGCCATCCGGCGTCTGCTCAAGGCTTACGCGGCCGGTCCGCGGAGAAAACGTGGAGACAGGATAGGGGAGTCACTGCCCGCCCACCCGCCGTCAGGCCAGTTCCCAAAGAAGTTGATTTTGGAGCGGCAAGCAGGATCCGCCTGCAGGGCAAGGCTAACGTCGGCAGAAATGAAGCCGTTCACCGTAAGGCTTTCGCGGACGCCAGATGAAGGCCTGGTCTCAGGCGTTTCCCTGGGGATTTGCCTCGCTTAGCCACTGCACATCCAGAACCGTCCCGTCAGCCTGGATCACGGCTTCGAAGGCCTCTATCAGCCTTTTGGCGGCTTTGCTGGCAATGTGGGACTCGGGGTAATTTGCCTCCACTACCCGGGCACGCTCGTAAACTTCCTTGAGTTGCCTGACCTGCTTGGGACCGAATACGCCATGTACAACCTGAGTGGTCATACCGCTTCTCCTCCTGGTGCTGGAACTCAAACAACCCGCCCGTCGCCCAGCGCTCCCACGATTTCAACATTAACACAGGGTTCTGCAACTGAAAGCCAAAACAAGCCTGCACCCGTACTATAAGATTACTATTTTCCTTGGTCGAGGCGTTCTTTAGTAGGCGTTCGCGGATTGAGGGTTAGCCGTTTGCAGGAGGGCCGGATTGCGAAAAGACCGCCATCGCGAAACAGCTCAAGAAGCCCACCGACCCGCTTGGTCACCCCTCGCTCGAAGACGAAAAGGCTTCATATCCTCTGATGCCGCCGTGCATTTTACAACGCAACGGCCGTGACCGGGTCCTGCGGATGTGGGTGTCAGGCTACGTCCTTTGGCTCTCTTGCCCGGGATATCCATCTGCCGAAAGATGAGCCGTCGGACAGCTTCCTGAGTCCGCACAGTCCAGGGCCAAACCAAGCGGGAGGCTCGATCAACAATGCAGGTCTCTTTGATGGGGCTGCTGGTGTGCGCGGCTATTTTGGTCGTTGCCCGCTATTCCAGGGGAATGCTGATCATCGGCCTGATCGCTTCGCAGGCGTTCGGTGCGACGGCCATCGTGACGCTGACCTTTTTAGGTGGGTCGTCTCCGCTGATCTACACCATGTTTGCGGCCTTGCTCGTCATGGCCACCACAGTCAGGCGTCGCATCTGGCTCGACCTTGGAAGTGTGTTCGGGAGCATCCGCCCGGTCTGGGTTCTCACAAGCCTCATGGCTTACGCAATCATCGGGGCATGGCTATTTCCAAGACTGTTCGCAGGACAGACCGCCGTCTTCGTGCAGTCGAAAACCCGAGGCGCCGTCGTAGAAGCGTCCTTGGCCCCGGTTTCGGCCAACACTTCACAGACGGGCTACTTCATTCTTGGCGGGCTCACCGCCATCGCGCTTTGTGTGCTGCTGCTGCACTCCAACAGGATCGACCAGGTCCGCCGCGGCTTCTTCTTGTGGTGCGGTCTGCATGCGGGCATGGGGCTGGTCGATTTTATCGGCAAGAATGCAGGAGCGGGAGACTTGCTGGGCCCGATCAAAACCGCCAATTACGCACTCATAACGGAAGCGGTCGAGGCAGGATTCGTACGGATCACGGGACCTTTTTCGGAAGCCTCTTCGTTCGCCAGCGCTTCCCTCGCCTGCCTGGCATTCTGCTACACGTACTGGAGAAAGACCAAGTCACGCCTTGCCCAATGGCTGGCGGGCATCCTGCTCTTCCTGACCATTCTGTCGACTTCATCGACCGCTTACGTCGGTCTGGCTCTCCTGTGCCTTCCGGTCGCCTTCTCGATGTTGGTTTCAGTCCTCAGGGGGCGGGTTGAGCGCGAGGAGATACTGGTAACCGCTCTGATGGCGATAGGCGTGGTCGCCATTATGGGCGTCAGCCTCTACGACGCCGGAGCCTTGGAGCCTTTCGTCAGGCTGATCAACAGCACCATCATCAACAAAGCGGATTCTGGCTCAGGCCATGAGCGCACCTATTGGAACATCAAGAGCCTGCAGTCCTTCCTGGACACCAGCGGCCTTGGCGTCGGTTTCGGCAGTTCGAGGGCATCGAGCTGGCCGATCGCGGTCCTTTCCCAACTTGGCTTGTTCGGATCGCTGATGATGGCGATCCTGCTCGGTGTCCTGGTCGCCGGAATGGGACGGATGCGGGAATGGGTGGACCCGGAAACGGATGCGGTCGCGACGAGCGTCAGGAATGCTTCGCTCGCCGGCATAATTGCCATCTCAGTGTCGGGTGGCAGCGCCGATCCAGGCATCCTCTTCTTCATCGCACTTGCCGTCGTTTCCGCCACGCGGGTCCGTGCTCGACGTTCCATGGCGGCGTTTGGGCGAACCGCCTGGCATCAGACAGCGGCAGAGGCAATATGAAGGATCTCGCCGTGGCGGAGAAGGTCGAAATGCTATTCGCTTTCGATCACCAGCGCTGGTGCACATAGGGCTTGATGTCCTGGTCGTAGATATCCCGGATCTTGCCCATGAGTTGATCCGACAGTGGCGCAAGGTGCGCCGCTTCGGCATTGGATATCGCCTGCGCCGGATTGCGGGCGCCCGGAATGACGACCGTGACCGCGTCGAACATCAGGATCCAGCGCAGGGCGAATTTCGCCATCGTCGTGTCGCCGGAAACCAGCGGCCGGATGCGCTCGACCGCCGCCAGTCCGACCTCATAGGGCACGCCTGAGAAGGTCTCGCCAACATCGAAGGCTTCGCCGTTGCGGTTGAATTTGCGGTGGTCGCTGTCCTCGAATTTGGTGTCGGCCTTGAACTTGCCCGACAGCAAACCGCTGGCCAGCGGGACGCGGGCGATGATGGCCACATCGTTCTTTTTCGCCAGGTCGAAGAACAACTCCGCCGGCCGTTGGCGGAAGGCGTTGAAGATGATCTGGACGCTGACGACGCCGGGATACTGCATCGCCTTCAACGCCTCTTCGACGCGCTCGACGCTGACGCCGTAATTGCGGATCTTGCCTTGCTCGACGAGCCGGTCGAGCCGCTCGAAAACCTCCGGGTGGTAGTAGAGGTCGGTCAGCGGGCAATGCAGTTGCACGAGATCGAGCGTGTCCGCCTCGAGATATCTCAGGCTGCGGTCGACCCAGTCGGTCAGGTTCTTCTGGCTGAAACCCTCGACGCTCTGCGCCGGCAGGCGTTTTCCGGCCTTGGTGGCGATGAATGGCCGCTCGCCGCCGCGCTCCTTCATCACCCTTGCAATCAGTTTTTCGGAACGGCCGTCGCCATAGACGTCGGCGGTGTCGATGAAGGTGACGCCGGCGTCGAGGGCCGCGTGCAGGGCGGCCACCGCATCGTCGTCATTGACCTCGCCCCAGGCGGCGCCGATGGCCCATGAGCCAAAGCCGATCTCGCTGACATCGCGGCCGGTACGGCCGAATTTCCGTGACTGCATGTCCTGTTCCTAACCGCGGCTTGGTGCTGTTTCCTGATCTGCGGGTCGCCTTTTATCGCATGGCAACGCGATTGACATCCCCGTTCGTTAGATTTACCAGATAACAGGGTTGTATGACAACCCGGTAAGACTGCAATGATTTGGAGTCGGGAGGATCTCAAGTTGAAAACCGTTCTGAAAATGGGCGCGTCGGCGGCCTTGTGCCTTGGCGCGCTTGCTCATCCTGCATTCGCCGAGGACAACATCGTCAAGATCGGCGTCGTCGCGGCGGAGTCGGGCTCGTTCGTTTCCGCCGGCCACACCTTGCCGGCAGGCGTCGGCCTTGCCGTGAAGCAGATCAATGACGCCGGCGGCATCAAGGTCGGCGGCAAGACCTACAGACTGGAAATGGTCAAGCGCGACGACCGCACGGATATCGCGACCGCAATAGCCGCCACACAGGAACTGGTGCGCGACGTGAAGGTGCAGGCGATCTTCGGATCGGAGACGCACGACTTCACGCTGGCCATGGCCAAGATCACGCAGCCGGCCAAGATCATCCATTTCGCCGGCAATTCGACGCTGGCGAAAATCCTGACACCAGACTCGGTCAAGCCGGGCGGCGAGGATCACTATCTCTTCCAGTCCGAGCCGCAGGAGTTCCAGCGGTCCGGATCGACCGCGCGCGGCGTGCTGACCTTGCTTGAGCCGCTGCTAGGGTACAAGCCGAAGAAGTCGGTCATGATCGTCGGCAACGACGCCACCGGCCAGTTCCTGTCGTCCTACTACTACAAGGCGCTGAAGGCCGAGGGGCAGGACGTTCCCGACATCATCTTCTATCCGCCTGACACAACCGACTTCTCGCCGTTCCTGACCCGCGCCAAGAGCCTCAATCCGGATATCATCCACTTCTGGTACAATGGCGATTCAACGCTGACGGCACTGCCACAGGCGCTCGAACTGGGTGCCGCCAAGAGCTACTTCCTGTTCGGCGTCGACCCCGGCATCTGGAAGGAGAAGCAGCTTTCGGCCGATGTGCCGGTGGCGATGAGCTGCGTTCCGGTCTGCTGGGGCGAGTCGTCCAACCCGAAAGCCAAGGCCTATTTCGACGCTTACTTCGCCGCCGGCGCGCCGCACGGCGTGACCTCGTCGGTGTCGCTGCTCTACCACGACTATGTCCACTTCCTCGCCGAAGCCTGGGAGAAGGCCGGCAGCTTCGATCCGGACAAGACGGTCGAGGCGCTGCTGACCCTCCACCATCAGGGCGTGGTCTCGGATGACCTGACCTTCAATCCAACGCACCAGGTCACCCATGCCACCGAGGTCTGCGCCGCGGCACCCGGCGGCGCCATCTCCTGCTCGATGCAGCAGCCACCGGCTGAAGCGCCGAAGAGCTGATCAGGCGAACCGACCCTCGAGTTGGCGGCGTCACCCGCCGCCAACTCATCCTTCCCAGAATATTTCCAGAATATTCTCGGAATACAGGCGGGTCTCGATCGCCGGCCTCCACGTCAACAGCGCCACCACTTAAACAGCGAATGCGAGCCGTGGACATTTTCATACAGCAGATCCTCAACGGGCTTTCGATCGCCAGCGTCATCACGCTGATCGCCATTGGCGTGACCTTGATCTTCGGCCTGACCGGCATCATCAACTTCGCCCATGGCGAATTCCTGATGATCGGCGGCATCGTCACCTGGCTTGCCGTCAGCGCCGGCCTCGGCTTCCCGCTGGCGGTGGTGCTGGCGATCCTGGCGGTCGGGCTGATGGGCTACATTCTCGAGCGCGGTCTTTTCCGCTTCACCCTGGAGCGGCCGACCAACGGCTTCATCGTCTCGCTCGGCCTCATCGTCGTGCTGCAGCATGTCGTCGTGCTGTTCTGGAATCCCAACCAGAAGAGCATTCCGCGCCCGCTGACCACTGTCTGGGAGGTCGGCGGTGTGCGCATCGCCTCGGTGCGCGTCATGGTCATCGCGATCACCATTGCCGTGGTGGCGCTGAGTTTCCGGATGATCACGGCCAGCCGCTACGGCCGGGCGCTGCGGGCGAGCGTCGAGGACCGCGATACGGCGGCCCTGATGGGCATTCCGGTGCGCCGCTACATCACCGGCGTGTTCGTGCTCGGCAGTGCGCTGGCCGGGCTCGGCGGCGCATTGCTGATCGCGCTGTTTCCGATCACGCCGTTCACCGGCGGCACCATGGTGATGAAGGGGTTCGCCGTCGCCCTGATCGGCGGGCTCGGCAACATCTACGGCGCCGTCGCCGCCGGGCTCATCCTCGGCATCGTCGAAGGGTTCAGCGCCGGCTACGGCTTCTCGCAATGGACCGATGCCTATTCCTTTGCCCTGATGATCCTGGTGCTGATCGTTCGCCCGCACGGCCTGTTCGGCGGCACCAGCGGACCCAGGATGGCGTCATGAAGGAAGGCCTCCGCCAGGATCGCGCCGGTTCCGTCTTCAAGGCGTTGCGATCCCTGCTGCCGGTGCTGGTCATCCTGGCGCTAATCGCAGCTGTGCCTTTGTTCTCGCCAAGCAACCGCTTCCTGTCGCTGGCGATCTCGGCCGGCATCAACGTGATTGCGCTTTACGGCCTTTCGGTGCTGTTCGGCCAGACCGGCATCCTGTCGATGGGGCACGCCGCACTGGTCGGCGTCGGCGCCTATGCGGCGGCGATCCTGGCGCGTGATTTCGGCGTCGGCTTCTGGGCAGCGCTGCCGGCGGCTGCGCTCGCGAGCGCCGTGTTCGCGATGATCGTCGGCATTCCGTCGCTGCGTGTCGGCGGCCACCACTTCGTCATCATGACCTTTGCCTTCGGCCAATTGCTGGCCATCGTGCTCACCAATGGCGGCGACTATACCGGTGCGGCGACCGGCCTCGACCTGGCCGGCCCGGTGACCCTGTTCGGCGCCGATATGAGCGACCTGACGCGCTACTATCTGATGGTGGTGGCGTTCGTAACATCAGCGGCGGTGGCGAGCTGGGCGATCATCAACTCGTCCTATGGCCGCACGCTGCGCGCCATCCGGGAGAACGAGAAGCTTGCCGCCTCGCTCGGCATCAATGTCGGCCGGCACAAGATCGGCGCCTTCGTCGTCAGCGGCATCTTTGCCGGCATCTCCGGCGTGCTGCTGGCCTATTTCCTCGGCCACATCTCGCCGTCGCAGTTCTCCTCCTTCCCCAGCATCTACCTGGCGCTGATGGTCATGATCGGTGGCGCCCGCCTGATCGAGGGACCGCTCGCCGGCGGCATCCTGGTCGCCTTCCTGCCGGAAGTGCTCAACCTCGACCCGGTCCAGTCGCGCATCGTCTACGGCGTTTGCCTGATCGCGGTGATCATGCTGCTGCCCGATGGCCTGATCGGCGGCATCGTGCGAGCGCTTCGCGCGGCATTTTCGGGCAAGCCGAAACAGGAGACGCAACAGCGCGGCGCGGCGGAGGCGCAGCGATGAGCCCGATCCTGGCGATCAGCGGCCTGAGCAAGCAGTTCGGCGGCGTCACCGCACTGGCCGGCGTCGACCTCGCCATCGAAGAGGGCGAAATCCTCGGCGTCGTCGGTCCGAACGGCTCGGGCAAGACGACGCTGTTCAATGTCGTCACCGGCGTCCACAGGCCGAGCGGCGGCAGCGTGCTGTTTCGCGGGCAAGACATCACCGGTCTCAAGCCGCATGCCATATCGCGGGCCGGAATCGGTTACACCTTCCAGCAGGCGATGGCCTTTGCCGGCCTTGGCGTCTTGGAGAATGTGCAGATCGCCGGCGAACACGTAAGGGCGAGGGCAGACAGCACCGCCAACCCGTGGCCGACACCGCAGGCACTGCTCGATTTCGTCGGGCTGAGCGCGGTTGCGAACGAGAAGGCCGGCGTGTTGCCGTTCGGCAGCCTGCGCCTGCTCGGCCTTGCGCTGGCGCTGGCCACGCGGCCTTCGCTGCTTCTGCTCGACGAACCTGCCGCCGGCCTCAATGATCGCGAGACCACGGCCCTGGTCGGGCTTGTCCGCCAATTGCCTGGCCATGGCATCACCGTCTGCGTCATCGACCACGACATGAAGCTGATGCAGATGCTGTGCCGGCGCCTTGCCGTGCTCGATTTCGGGTCCAAGATCGCCGACGGCCCGACCGAGGCGGTGCTTGCCGATCCCAAGGTGCTGGAAGTCTATCTGGGAGGCGATTTGTGAACCTGCTCGCCGTTTCCGATGTCGTCACCGGCTACGGGCCGACGATCGTCAACCGCGGCGTCTCGCTGACGCTGGGCGAGGGCGAGATCGTCACCATCCTCGGCCCCAACGGCGCCGGAAAGTCGACGCTGCTCAAGGCCATCGCCGGGCTGATCCGGCCGCGTTCCGGCAGCATCTCTTTCGATGGCACTGAGGTGACCGGGCTTGCCGCCGATGTCATGGCCAGGCGCGGCGTCGTGCTGGTGCCGGAAGGGCGCAAGATATTCGTCGACATGACCGTCGAGGAGAATTTGCGTCTCGGCGCCTATGCGCGTCGTGACGATGCCGCCGTCGAAACCGATTTCGCAACGATGCTGGCCTTCTTCCCGATCCTTGCCACCAAGCGGCGCGACAAGGGCGGCTCGCTGAGCGGCGGCCAGCAGCAGATGCTGGCCATCGCGCGCGGGCTGATGACGCGGCCGCGCGTGCTGTTGCTCGACGAGCCGTCGCTCGGCCTGTCGCCGCTGCTGGTCAAGGAGATCAAGGCGATCATTCTCGGCATCGGCGAACGCTTCGGCGCTTCGGTGCTGCTGGTCGAGCAGAATGCCGGCCTGGCGCTCTCGGTCGCGTCGCGCGGCTATCTCATGCAGAACGGCCGCATCGTCGTCTCAGGCGCAATCGCCGAATTGCGCGACATGTCGCTGATGCGGGAACTCTATCTCGGCGGCGTCACGGGAGCCACGGTATGAGCAAGCACTCAGTCGTGACTTGCCCTGTCGCGCAACTCCTCGAAGCGGGCATAGCTCTTGGTCAGATGGCTGCGCATGGCGCGCCGCGCCGCGTTGACATCCCTGGCCTCTATCGCCGCGAGAATGGCGCGATGTTCGCGCTGCATCCGGGCCAGGTACTTTTCCCGCTCCGGAATGGTCATCCGGTCGAGCCGTGTCCACTGGCGCGGGATCATGGCGCTGCCGAACGTGTCGAACAGCCGGGTGAAATTGGCGTTCTGCGTTGCCGCGAGAATGGCGCGATGGAAGCCGAAATCCTCTTCCGAGCCCGACCCGCCGGCGCGCACCGCCGCTTCCAGCGCGTCCAGCCGCGAGTTCATCTGCTCGAGCGCCGCGTCGCTTCGCCGTTCGGCGGCGAGCCCGGTCGCTTCGACCTCGATACCCATGCGCAGTTCCAATACGCGCAGCACCTCGTCGATCGATTCAAGATCGTCCGGCAGGATGGAAAAGGTCCTCGGCAGCGGATCCTTGGCGACGAAGGCGCCGAGGCCCTGACGCGTGGTGATCAGGCCGCGGGCGCGCAGTGCGGCAAGCGCCTCGCGCACGACGGTGCGGCTGACGCCGGTGGCGGCGACGATCTCCTGCTCGGTCGGCAGCCTCTGGCCCGGCGCCAGGTCGCCGGATTCGATCTGCGCGATCAGCGTGTTGACCAGCCCGGTCCGCAGATTGGGCGCTTGCGGTATGGCGTCGAAAAACATGGGCTCCGCCATCGGGGGACTCCGGTCCGATTCTCCGGCAAAGGATTGCATCGACAGGTGCCCGCCGCAAGGTGACGAAATGCGGCCCGCCGGCGCGGACCATGGTTGGAGGATTGCATGAAAGAACGCATAGGCTTCATCGGGTTGGGCAGCATGGGCGCCGGCATGGCCGACAATCTGATGCGCAAGGGCTGGCCGCTGACCGTCTGCGTGCACCGCAGCCGCACCGCTGCCGACCGGTTGATAGAAGCCGGCGCCACCGAGGCGGCAACCCCGCGCAAGCTCGCCGCCGCCTGTGATGTCGTCATCCTGTGCGTCACCGGCTCGCGTGAGGTCGAAATGCTGGTCAAGGGGCCGGATGGACTAGCCGCGGCAGGCAAGCCGCTGCTGGTCATCGACTGCTCGACCTCCAACCCGTCCTCGACGACCGCGCTTGCCGCCGAACTCGCCCCGCAAGGCGTGATGCTGATCGACGCGCCGCTGGCGCGCACTCCCAAGGAAGCAGCCGAAGGCAAGCTCGACGTCATGGTCGGCGGCCCGGCGGAGGCCGTCGCCCGCGCGCGACCGGTGCTCGAGGCGTTTGCCGCGCGCGTCGTCCACACCGGCCCGACCGGCAGCGGCCACACCATGAAGCTGCTCAACAACTTCGTCTCGATGGGCTATTCGGCGATCTACTCGGAGGCGTTGACGCTCGGCGTCAAGGCCGGGCTGACACCGCAGGTCTTCAACAGCGTCATCTCCGGCAGCCGCATGGATTGCGGCTTCTACCAGGCCTTCTTCGATTTCGTGCTGAACCGCAACGAGAACGCCCAGCGTTTTGCCATCGTCAATGCGCTCAAGGACATGACCTATCTCGCCTCTTTCGCCCAGGCCGCCGATGTCGCCAACCCGATCGGTGCGGCGGTGCGCAACGGCTTTGCCACCGCTGTCGCGACCGGCCATGGCGACAAGTTCGTGCCGGCACTGTCGGATATCATCGCCGGCCTGAACGGCGTCTCGCTGGTTGAGCCGCCGGCGAGGTGAGGGGGGCGGACCGATAAAGCGCGGCCCGAGAGATCATCGATTCAGGGCAGCGGGATCGGCTTGTCACTGAGTGTGCGCAAGTAGGCGATGACGTTGACCCGTTCGGTCTCGTCCGGGACACCAGGCGTCTCCATCTTAACGCCCGGCGTGGTGAGCATGGGCCCGAAGAGATATCTGTTCAGGTCCTCGTACGTCCATACACCTTCCCAGCCCAGCAAGGCGTCGGAGTAACGCATATTTGCCATGGATGCCTTGTCGCGGCCGACGACGCTCCACAAGTTCGGTCCTGTTTTGGTCACTCCCTTTGGCTCGGCGTTGTGGCAACGGTCACAAGCGTGGGTGAAGTAGGTTCGGCCTTTCTCGACATCGGCAGAAGCCAACTTCATTGAGATCGGGGCTGGTGTTGGCAAGACGACGCCGTGCGACAAGAGATAGTCGGCAACTTCGCGTTGCCCCCTGCTTTTTGCCAGATGGAGCGGCGTCTTGCCGTCCATTGTCTTCGCATTCACGTCTGCGCCGGCCTCAACCAGTGCCTTCACGCAGTCGAGACAATCGAGAGTGACGGCGACATGAAGGGCGAATTCGCCGCCACGGACGGAATTTGGATCTGCACCGCGCTCCAGCAACAGATTTAACAGATCGATCTTGCCTACCCCCACAGCCGCCATCAGCGGGGGACCCAAAGCCGTCTGGGCGTTGACGTCCGCACCACGTTCTATGAGCAGTTTTGCCGCTTCGATGTGGCCCATCCAGACCGCAAAATAGAGCGGCGTTGCGGTTCCATCACTCTCATTAATGCCGGCGCCTGCATCGAGCGCCGCCGCGATCGCCGCGACATCGCCGTTCATGGCGGCGTCATGAATGTCGGCGGCATGCGATACAATCGGGATGTGTGCGAGCAGTAGTGGAATGAAGAGCAAGGACATGCGCATTTGGCATCTCCCAAGGCAAACCGCCGTACGGCGTCACGCTTTCAAGGCGGCAAAAGTATACCACGAATGCCTGATCGTAGCCACGCACCATCGGTGCGACGCGACCGAGATACGAACGTTCGTGAGTTCACGTGGAGGTTGGGCGAACATCCCGCCCCGTCGGCCACACCATGAAGCTGCTCAACAATTTCGTCTCGATGGGCTACTCCGCCATCTATTCGGAGGCGCTGACGCTTGACGCCAAGGCCGGGCTGACGCCGCAGGTCTTCAACAGCGTCATCTCGGGCAGCCGCATGGATTGCGGCTTCTACCAGGCCTTCTTCGATTTCGTGCTGAACCGCAACGAGAACGCCCAGCGTTTTGCCATCGTCAATGCGCTCAAGGACATGACCTATCTCGCCTCTTTCGCCCAGGCCGCCGATGTCGCCAACCCGATTGGTGCTGCGGTGCGCAACGGCTTTGCCACCGCGGTCGCGACCGGTCATGGCGAGAAGTTCGTGCCGGCCTTGTCGGATGTCATCGCCGGCCTGAACGGCGTCTCGCTGGTCGAGCCGCCAGAGATGTGACGGGGCCGGACCGATAAGGCGCGGCGCAGGGCGTGCTATTAGGCGATTGTATGTTTGACAGACCCGGCCGTTGACGAGCCGAATGGCCACTCTATCGGACGTTCCGTATTTTAGCCAATCGACATATGGCTTCATGCAGTCGTCATGAAGGCGATGCAAAGTTAGCAATACCGAAAGGGCACGATCCTCTCACTTTCGGTGTTCCCAACTGACCTCCCAAGCCCGGTTTCAAGCCGGGCTTTCTTTTAACGCTCGGGGGCCAGCTTCGACCGGATTTCCTTGACGGCGTTTGCGACGGCGTCTGCGGTCGTGAGGTCGAGGGCCAGGTCCAGGATGCCCTCCGTTGTCTGAATCGAAAGGATGCCTAGAAGGCCCTTCTCATCCTCGAACGTACTGACGTGAATCTCGGTCGGCACGAAAGGCAGAGCCTTTGTAGTGCGGCGCATCGATCACCTATCTCCCCCAAGCGGCGACAATCGCGCACCCAGGTTACGATTTCAAGCGGGCCGTAGGCTACCCAGCGGTAGGGGAGCCTAACCGGTCATAGCGAAAGAATGGCCGGTGCAGGGATGCTTGGGTGAAGCGTGCCGCACCGGCCACTGCGGGATAGGCTTCGATTTGGGATCGTCCCCCCCGCACTGCCAACGCTATAGGCATATTAGCTATGGCTCAACTAGGACTGAAGTCCCTTGGTCACCGGGGCGGACCTGTCCCGAACCATTGCAAGCCGCCGTCCAGCAGAACTATTTCAGCGGCAGGAACAGCTCCGCGACCGTCTCATGCTCCGGCACCTCCGGGAAGAAGGCGAGGCGCTGGCAGTAGAGAGGGAAATCCCTTGCTTCTTCGCCGCTGACCGGCAGCCACTCGCGATAAAGGTAGAGCGCAGCAGGCTCCAGATTGTGGGTGTTGCCGACGACGCGCAGCACCGCGCAGCGTCCGCCGGGGATCTCGCCGGCCTTGATCTGCTCGCCGTTCGCCTCGATCGGTTGGTCCGTCCCGACACAAAGGTCCACGCTGTAATCGGCAGGCGACGCAGGACGCCGCTCGGAACGCCAGACATTGAAGGTCGGACTTGTCTTCGGCGACAGGCCAGCGGCCTTGCGCCACGCGATGAACTTCTGGATGGTGGCGCCGAGCGTCGCCGGGTCGCCCCGATGCTCCACGATCGCCACCGGCGTGGGGGGCACATCGCGGATCGTCACGTCGTCAGTGGTAAAAGTCTTCTGCATGAGCTTGCTCCTGGCGTTGTCGAGAGGCCCGAAGGCCGCAAGCCACGGCTCCCAGTCGGGAGACTTCCGGAACGACGAAGGCGATTGCCCGAACCGTTGCCGAAAGGCGCGGGCGAAGGCATCCGGTGCGTCGTAACCGGCATCCATCGCTATGTCCGTGACGCTTTCGGCGTCTCTGTAGGCCAGCCGGTACGAAGCGCGCTTCATGCGGGCAAGCTGAACATAGCGATGCACGGACAACCCGAAGGTGGACGTGAACTGCCGGTGGAAATGGTATTTCGAGAACGCCGCGACGCCGCTCGATGCTTCCAGGCCCAGATCGTCGTCCAGATGCTGGTCTATGTGGTCCAGCACCCGCTGCATTCGGGCATGGTAGTTTTCAAGTGCCGCCTTCACCGTCTCTTCCTCCGTGGCGACACCAGCTAGGCCCTTCCAGATATGTCGCGCTCGACCGATCTTGCGATTTGGCACGGATCGACAGGTGCCTGCCAGCAACGGCTTGCAGGCAAGCCCGATCAGCGTTTCACCATCGTCAATGCGCTGAGGATATGACCTATCTCGCCTCTTTCGCTCAAGCCTCCGATGTCGCCAATCCGATCGGTGCGGTGGTGCGCAACGGCTTTGCCACCGCGGTTGCAACCGGCCATGGCGAGAAGTTCGTGCCGGCTTTGTCCGATATCATCGCCGGCTGAACGGTGTTTCTCTGGTTGAGCCGCCAGAGGGCGGGGCGACACATAAATGCGGAATGACCGAGATTGGTGGTTAGCGAACGCGGCCTGGCAGCGCCGTTGCATTGGCGCCGTCTCAGGTCGAAAATGCCCCCATGGAAGCAGTCCGATTTCCCAAGCTCACGACACCAAGGCTCGTGCTTCGGGCGCCGAGCGAACGGGATATCCCAGCATGGTTTGCGCGCGCGACGGATGTCGAATCCGCCTCCCTTGCCGGCGATCCCGTTCCCGACGACATAAGCGCAGGCGAGCGATGGTTCGCCCGTTCGCGTCAGCGGTTCGCTGACGGTAAGGCGATCCAGTGGTCCATAGACCAAGCAGGAGTATCGGACGCGATCGGGACGATAACCCTGTCCTTCGGCGCAACCGACGCCAAGGCAGCCGCATTGGGATTTGTGCTGGCGCGTGCGCATTGGGGGCACGGACTGGGCAGCGAGGCGGCGCGCGAAGTCCTCCGCTACGCCTTTGAAACTCTGGCGCTTGAACAGGTGACGGCCGAGGCGGCGGCGCGCAATTTCGCGTCGCTGCGGATATTGGCGAAGCTCGGCTTCAAACATAGCGAGAGCTTCATCGATGAGTCCGACGGCGAGCGCTGCGAGCGTTTTGCGCTCGACGGAGACATCGGATCGTCACTGTTGGCGAGCAACGCGATGCCAGCCGATATGACCTGACCGACTTCGGTCATTCGCAATCACCCCAGTACAGGCGGCGTAGGATCGTAGCTGATGGCGACGATACCCGGAAATCTGTGGGCGAGGGCGAGAATTTGGGTCTCAAGCTCGCAGTTGTAGGCCATGAGCGCTTTGACGGTCTCAAGGGGGCTCTCATAGCGGGCGATGAGCTTCTCCGCTTCGGCGTGCAGTTCGGCTTTGGATTCGGCGTCCAAATGCATCGTGGCCATAGCGTTTCTCCTAACGGGTTGCCCGACGCGGCGCAGAGAGCGTGTCAAGGCGGTCCTGAAGGTGCCCGTTGAGAACGATCATCTCCTTTAGCGCCTTCACTGGGTCGCCCTTGTGCTGGGCAATGAACTTCTCAGCGATTGCCTGGAGGGCGGCTTCGTTGCGGCTGTCCAATGTCACAATGTGGTCCATGGCGATTGCTCCAAAAGCTGCATGGTCGCATAGAACAAAAAGGGAACATAATTGTCAAGAGCGAATTGACTCGGAGAGGAATGGGTTCCTATTTTTGAGCCATGCCGGAACAGAGCAGACGACCGCGCCGCCTTGTGCAGACCCTGTGCCGAGCGCATGAGGTTGGTCAGCTAGTCCGTGTCCGGTGCATCAACTGCAACATCACTCGCCACTATCTGCCAGGGGACCTCGCCAGGCTCGTCGGGGACATTCCGTTTTGGGACGTGGCCCGGCACATGCGTTGCGAGCGGTGCAGACGCCGCGAGCTTGACGTGGATATCCTGCTGCCAAGTGCATTGGAGGGCATGAAGATACGGGTGAGGCGGCTTGTCGAAATCCGCATGGTGCGGCGGGTGATTTGGCGGGATGACAGCTAGCCTAGAACAGTGAGCCCTGAGCCGGCGCCTGCGGTGCCTGCTGCGGAAACTTGATCTGCGTGGCCGGCTTCTCGACAATCACAAGGGCATCGTCCGGCGCCGTGCGCTGCAGCCGCTTCGCTTCCGACCACGGTGCTGTCAGCCAGGTCTCCGTTTCCTCTTGCGTCCTCAGGATAACCGGCATGGCCTTCTCGTGGATCGGCTTGATGAGGGCGTTGGGCGCGGTCGTCATGAAGCCGTAAAGCTCGAAGTCGCCGGGGCCGTCCTTGACCTTGCGCACCCCATGCCACGGCGTCCAGAGGCCAGCGAAGAAGAACAGCGGGCGGTCCTCATTGAGCGCGAACCAATAGTTTCGCTGGATGCCTGTTTCAGGGTCCTTGTCGCCGGGTGTCGGGCTCGGCTCCGCAAAGCTCGTCACGGGCACCACGCAGCGGTTCCCGACACCGACATACTCTTGCCAATGGCCGTACTGGGGATTGCGTATGTTGGTGGTGCCGTAGTCGGCCTTGCCCTTCATCCGCTCAATGGGCGTCGGCATGCCCCACAGCAGATTGGCAAGCTCCCGCACCCCGTCCAGCGCATTGCGCACCACCGGGCCGGGTTGGTTGGGATAGATGTCAATGGACGGCTCGAGGTTGCCCAAGATGTCCCGCAAGGTCCTAGTCCACTGGCGGACAGCTTCTTGCGACGTGGTGATGTTGTAAAGATTGCACATGGTCACACTCTGCCGTGAGAGTGGTCCTCCGACCAGTCGAAAAATTTGGAGGGTACTGCAGCTTCCTCGCATTCAGCAATGCGCATGACGCAGACAGCATTGCCGATTACGTCGGCCGGGCGCTTCTGGCCTTTAGGTCCTATAGGCGTTGACATCATCGACTTGTTCGGCGCCGGCCTTGATCATCAAATCAAGAACCGCTTGGCGAACTTTCGGCAGCGATAGCTTGTACAGATAGGGCCATGTGGAAAGTTTGAGGTTGAGAAAGTCGGGGACGCTCCACATCATTGTCGACCGGCGAGTACCTTTGTATCGGGTATGGTAATCTTTCACCTTGAGTTCGCAATTAACGGGATCCAGAAGTAGCGTCAAAACGTACGAGTTTCCCGGAGCGCCACGATATATGTACACGACCTTTTCATAAGGCTGCATTTCGATCCCTCCGATGGTTTCCGCTAAGCATATAGGAGTTCGGGTCAGTTTGAAATTCAGCCTTTGAATGGCCGACGTCGAATGCCATATTCGGTCAATGGAAAAAGACTTTTGCGAAATGGAATCGGGGATCGGTGTTTGGGCGCCCATTGAGGTTTATCAGGCGCTTGAACTAAACCCTGATCGCCGGAAGCGTTGCCCCGAGTGCCACGGCGCTGTCCGCGCTCACCGTGAGGGCAACAACGGGATGCGCGCTCATTTCGAGCACATCGAAGGTCATGATGGATGCTCGCTAAAACCGCGAACATTTTCCGGTACTAAATCAATGCATCCGGACGCATTATCATGACTGATAGGCACCCCAAGCGCCCGCGCGACCCGGCGCGCCGAGAAGAAGGCAGCGGCGAAGCGGTGGGGAACAAAGTAGTTGTCGCGCCCGAATAGGT
The DNA here is from genome assembly GCF_003253745.1 of Mesorhizobium kowhaii. Lineage (GTDB taxonomy): Bacteria > Pseudomonadota > Alphaproteobacteria > Rhizobiales > Rhizobiaceae > Mesorhizobium > Mesorhizobium kowhaii. The sequence continues at coordinate 429,612 of NZ_MZXV01000056.1, read as the reverse complement.
GTTGACTTTTTTCCAAGAATACTCGCTTTTGTTGGAAAGTCCATTTTTCCAACGGAGATTCGTATGTCCGCGAGCAATCCCGCAGAGGATTTGATCGATGAAGAGTACCCGGCCGTATATCGGCCGCTGATCCCCGCTGCACTCAAGCGCGCCTACGCTAGCGCAGACGATGCGTTCGAGCGTCTGGAATTCCTTGGAACGCCAAGCGCAAAATTCCAACGCGGTGACCTGATCGTGCTGGCCGCTGAGTTTGAGTTCATAAGGCTAATACGGGAAGGACATCTTCCATTCGATCCTTCGTGGGAAGACTATGCCTGCCCGACAGGCAAACATTTGGTGATGCGGTCGCCCGGCGCTGAAATCACCATTAACCAGGTCGACTATCCTCACAAGAAACCGAGATGGGCGAAGTTCCGCGACCAGCTTGACGTTCCCAACGCCGAATATCTCTTCGAAGAAATGAACGCAGAGCGCGCCAGGGACGATACTCGGAAGCACATTCTCCTCCTTCACGGCCACGGCAATCTTCGTTTCGCCAATTTATCCGTCCCACACCCGACCGAAAACAAGCTGATCTGGTTCACTGACGACTTGCTCAAGCTGCCTCACGAGGTCGCCACCGACACGACTGGCGCTAGAGGCGAAGGACCAACGGAGTCGCCGGACGCCGAGTTGATAGACGAGATAATCAAGAAAGTTCACGACGAAGAATGACTGGCGATATTTTCCATTTTCCAGATCGCGCATCCGGCGTTGTTCCTCAACGCCTCGCCGACGCGCGCATGGCGCTACAGATGTCGCGCGCCGATGTAGCCCGAGCGCTTAACATCACCGGCACAGCCATAGGCCATTATGAGAATGGCGACCGTCGCCCTGACATGAATATCTTGATGCAGTTGGCTCGGCTCCTGCACCAACCCGTTTCGTTTTTTCTAAAGGAAACGCCGGCCAATTCGATCAACAAAAAGGTCCGGTTCTTCAGAAGCGTAGGACCGAAGAGCAATAGAATTAACATGGCTCTGGACGTTCGGACGAATTGGCTTTGGGAGTTTGTCCAAACACTTCTGGACGCAGGAATTAGGCTGCCGACACCCAACGTTCCATTCTTCGACGATATGGATCATGACGGCGAATATTCATTGGAGCAGATCGAATATATTGCCGCTCGGACACGGCGTCATTGGAACTTGGGTGACGCCCCCATAAACAATATGGTGGCCCTGCTCGAATCCCAGGGCGTGATCGTTAGCAGGTTTTCGCTTGGCTCCGAAAAGATCGACGCATTCTCTTGTTGGATTAATGGTCGACCATATGTGCTGTTGGGATCAGATAAAGGTTCTGCGGTGAGGTCTCGATTTGATGCCGCCCATGAACTTGGCCACCTAATCCTGCACCGCGACATCTCCCAGGACGACATGGAGTCTAAGGCAACCCGGGATCGCATCGAGCGCGAAGCCAATTGGTTTGCCGGGGCATTTCTTCTGCCGCGCGCGTCCATATTCCGTGAGTTCTATTCTACCAGGGCGAGCCATTTGAAGGGGCTCAAACAGCGCTGGTTGGTGTCAATGCAGGCGATTGCCCATCGCGCGCGCGACATAGGCGCTATTGATGAAAACCAATACGTTTCCTTCCGCATTCAAATGACCAAAACAAAGCAACTGGCGAAGGAACCTCTAGACGATACAATTCCGATTGAGAGGCCCGGCCTACTCTTCAATGCGTGGAAGAAATTGGTTGAACGGGGACTGCTTCCTAAGTTGGACTCAGACGAAACCTTGGGAATTTCGCTGGACGTCTTGAGCGACCATTTTGGCAGATCAATCGAAGTAGCTGAGAGAAGTCCGACACCCACGCTTTCAATCGTTGAAAAATAGCTGAACTGTTGCGCCTAAGCCGGGCAAACGCGGTCCCTATAAAAAGCGGATCGACGCCTGGCCCGCTCCCATGTTCCCATTTTGCGGGGAACATGAAGCATCTAAGAAATCCTCTGTATCGAATGTGGGTGCGCCGCCATCTGGTTAAGCTCCAAGGCGGATTGTGCTACATTGTCGCCCCCCGTTTACGAAGCGAGGCCCGACACGCCCTATCATCGAACACAAGAAAGCCCGTATGGATGGCGGCACTGACGATATGAGCAACTCGCCGCCGCCTGCTTTCATTGCAATCAGCATCGCGGCACGCAAAAGAACCAAGCCGAGCAAAAAGCTCAGGGTCAAATTTCAAGCTGATACACGACCTATCCGGCGGCCTGCTTACGAATAGCCTTCCGCAGTCGTGTGTGCCGCACCGGAGATGCTGCCTCTGCCTCCGCCTCACCACCATCATGCAGCCCAACACGCAACGCCGCGCCCGCCAGATGGTCGCGCATGGCCTCCTGCGCCGCCTGAACATCGCCGGCGCGGATGGCGGCCAGGATGCGCTCGTGTTCGCCGAGCGTGATGCGGGCCATGTCGTCTGATTTCTGCTGGTTGCCGGCAGCAAGAATGCTCTCGCGGACACGCTCGGAAACAAAGACCAGGAACTGGCCCATATAGTTGTTGCGCGTCGCCTCGGCGACGGTGCGGTGGAATTCAAGATCGCTGCGCAGCCAGGCGACGCTGCCATAGGGGGCCGCACGCATGCCGGCCAGCGCATCGCCCATTGCGGTGAGATCGGCTTCGGTACGCCGCTTTGCGGCAAAGGCCGCCGCCTGCACCTCGAGGATGCCGCGCAGTTCGAACAGGTTGCGGAAGGAGTCGGCGCGCTGCAGCGCCTCGTAGTCGATGGTCAGCACCGTCGGGTTGTTGCTCTCCACCACGAAGGCGCCGCGCCCCTGCTGCGACCAGATGCGGCCTTCCGAGCGCAGCCGCGCGATCGCCTCGCGCACCACGTTGCGGCTGACCCCGAACGTCGTCGCCAGCGCCTGCTCGGTCGGCAGCTGATCGCCGGGCTTCAGGCGCCCCTGCGCGATCTCGCGCGAGATGGAACTCGCAACCAGGGTGGAGAGGTGTGGTCCGCGATTGACCTTGTCGAGCTTCAGCGTCATCGCTCACACCTATAGACCATGATTGGCCTTGCTTGCCAGAATGCGGCCATTGCTCAGAAGATGGCGCGGATCGAAGGCTTGCTTGATGCCGGCCGCCAGATCAAGCGTCACCGGATCGATCCGTTCGAGGAACGCCTTCTGCTTGACCCGGCCGATGCCATGCTCGGCGCTGATCGAGCCGCCATAGCGGTCGACGACGGCAAAGATCTCGGCTTCCGCCTCTTCGAACAGATGCTCCACCGCTTGCGGTTCCATGCCTTCCGGCGGCACCACATTGAGATGGATGTTGCCGTCGCCGACATGGCCATAGGTGACGGCCAGCGCGTCCGGTCGCGCTTCCTCCAGCGCCGCCAGCGCGTCGGTGACGAAATCGGCAAGTTTGGAGATCGGCACCGAAACGTCGGTGCGCAGATAACGGCCGCCGCGTCCCTGGCGCTCGACCATGATTTCGCGATAGAGCCACAGCCGCTCGGCCTGCGCCCGTGTCGATGCCACGATGCCGTCTTCGACGATATCGGCGACGCCGCCGAGAAAACCCAGCAGCATGGCGGACAGGTCGATCAGCCCGCCGGAGGAAACCTCGATCAGCACATAGGCCGGATAGGCTTTGGTCAGCGGATCGGGAAAATCCACGCCCTCGCGCATGGTGATTTCGATGCCCTGGCGCAGGATCAGTTCGAAGGCGGTCAGAAGATCGCTGCAGTCGCGCCGTGCCCGCGCATAAAGCGCCATCGCGTCCTCGACGGAACGCAGGCCCACCAGCGCGGTCTCGATCTGCGTCGGCTTGGGAAAGAGTTTTAGCGCCGCGGCGGTGACGATGCCCAGCGTGCCTTCTGAGCCGATGAAGATCTGCTTGAGGTCGTAGCCGCGATTGTCCTTGCGCAGCACCTTCAGCCCGTTCCAGATCCGGCCATCGGCCAGCACCACTTCGAGGCCGAGCACCAGGTCGCGCGTCATGCCGTAGCGCAGCACGTTGAAACCACCGGCATTGGTGGCGACGTTGCCGCCGATGCGGCAGCTTCCCTGTGCCCCGAAGGTGATCGGCAGCAGGCAGTCGCTCTCTCCGGCGGCGCGCTTGGCGTCCTCGAGGATGCAGCCGGCCTCGACCACCATGGCGAAGTCGATCGGGCTGATCGAGCGGATACGGTTCATGCGCTCCAGCGAGATGACGATTTCGCCGCCATCCGCCGCCACCGCAGCACCCACGAGCCCGGTCAGGCCGCCTTGCGGCACGACGGGAATGCGCTCCGCGTGGCAGTGCCGCATCAGCGCCGACATCTCCTCGACCGAGGCCGGACGGGCGACCGCCAGCGGGCGGCCGAAATGGTCGCCGGACCAATCGCGGCTGTAGCGCGCGAGGTCTTGCGTCTCGGTCAGCAATCCGCCATTCGGCAGCACGCCGGCAAGGGCCGCTATCAGCGATGCGGAGGTGGGCGGCACGACATTCATGAGCTGGCTCTGGACCCTCTGGGAAAACGACTGGACAACCACCTTGCTTGTCGTGTTATCATACAACCCTGATTTAGAACATCAAGCGAGGCCATGTTCCCGCCAGCTGTTTGATGTGGACGGTCAGACCAGCCAATCAGCAAATTCGGAGGACTTTCCCAATGAGCGACGCCCCGGGCTTTCGCTATATGCACACCATGATCAGGGTGCTCGACCTCGACAAGTCGATCGCCTTCTACACCGAGGTTCTCGGCATGACCTTGCTGCGCCGCGACGACTATCCCGGCGGCAAGTTCACCAACGCCTTTGTCGGCTATGGCCCGGAGGACAAGGAGGCCGTCGTCGAGCTGACGCTGAACTGGGGCAGGGAAGAGCCCTACGAGATCGGCACCGGCTTTGGCCATCTGGCGCTCGGCGTCAACGACATCTACGCCGTCTGCGCCGAGCTCGAAAAGCGCGGCGCCAAGATTCCGCGCAAGCCCGGACCGATGCAGCATGGCACCACCCACATCGCTTTCGTCGAGGACCCGGACGGCTACAAGATCGAGCTGATCGGTCTCGACACGATGTAGCGACCTGGTCAGGCGGGGCCGCATCGAGCCTTTGATGCGACCCCGTCCGGTCCGCGCTTGCTTGGGAGGCGGTGCGGATGGATCTGTCACTTGATGACCGCGATCTTGCTGCGGTCGATGGTGATGGCGACGGCGGCGATGAGCACCGCGCCGAACACCATGTTTTCCAGGAAAATGTTGACGCCGACGAAGGTCATGCCGATGCGCACGATCGAGATGATCAGCGCGCCGACCGCCGTGCGCGCAACGCCGCCCAGCCCGCCGGTGATGGCGGTGCCGCCGACGATGACGGCGGCAATGGCCGGCAGCAGCAGCTGGTTGGCGAGGACCGGCGAGCCGCTCGACAGCCGCGCCGCCAATACGACGCCGGCGATGGCGGCCAGCATGCCGGAGGCGGCGAAGGCGATGATCTTGGTGCGGTCGACATTGATGCCCGCCGCCCATGCGGCCGGCTCGCCGGCGCCCACCGCAATCGCCTGGCGGCCAAAGCGCGTGTAGCGCAGCGCAAGAAAACTGGCGATGCCGATGACCGCCGAAATCAGCACCACCACCGGCAGGCCAGCGACCGTGGCGTTGATCCAGGCGGTGTTTTCGCGGCCGCCTTCCTCGATGGTGATGGCGCGGCCGTCGGATACCCACAGCGCGATGCCGGTGACCACGCCACCGGTGGCGAGCGTCGCCACGAAGGACGGCACGCGCAGCTTGACATGGACGATGCCGCTCAACGTTCCGAAGGCGAGCCCGGACAGGATCGCCACCGGAAAGGCGGCCAGCCCAAGCGAGGGCAGCAACTGCGCCAGGATGACGCTGGCCAGCGAGGCGACCGCCTGGATCGACAGGTCGATGCCGCCGAGCAGGATGGCGAAGGTGACGCCGGTCGCCAGGATGAACAGCACGGCGGTGTTGGCAAACAAAAGCGCCACGGTCTCGCCGGTGAGAAAGCCGGGTGCGGCGATCTCGATGATCAAAAGCAGGACGACAAGCAGGACCAGCGGAATGGCGCCTTGCGTCCATTTGCCCTCGAAGATGCGCCTCAGCGAAAAAGCTTCATTCATCGGCCTGCCTCAGAGACTGTTTCGAAACTCGCTCTGGCGAGTCATATGATGGTGGTTTCGAGAACCGGAGCGCAGCGGACATAGGTCCGTGAGCACCGGAAGCGCAGAAAACGCCTTCAGATGGCCGCCAGAGTAGAGTTTCCAAACGGTCTCTCATACCATTGCCCGCAACAGTTCGACCTGGTTCGGCTTGTTGCCGGGGCTGGCGTCGAAACGCGCGGTGATCTCGCCGTCGCGCATCACCAGCACCTGGTGCGACAGGCCGATGGTTTCCTCCAGCGTGTCGGAAATCAGCAGGATCGCCACGCCTTGCGCCGAGAGATCGCGGACCAGTTCGTAGACCTCCTCCTTGGCGCCGACATCGAGGCCGCGCGTCGGGTGGTCGAGCACGAGGATGCGCGAGCCCGCCGTCATCCAGCGCGCCAGCACCACCTTCTGCTGGTTGCCGCCGCTGAGCTTGCGGCAGGCGGCGTCTGGGCCGGGCGCCTTGATGCGCAGCCGCTTGATCCAGTCGGCGGCGAGCCGGCGCTCCTTGCCATAGTCGATCGCCCCATGGCGCATGACGCTCGACAGGTCGGCCAGCGAAATGTTCTCCGCGATGGACAGGAACATCACCAGCCCCTCGAGCCTGCGCTCGCGCGGCACATAGCCGATACCCCTGCGCACCGCGGGTTCCGGCGAGCCGAAACGCACCGCGTCGCCGGCGATTTTCATTTCGCCAGCGTCGTGCTGGAGGAAGCCGCCGATGGTGCGCGTGACCTCCTCGCGGCCGGAGCCGACGACGCCGGCAATGCCGACGATCTCGCCGGCCCTGATCTTGAGGTCGACGCCATGATAGGCGCCGCTCGCGCCCAGCCCTTTTGCCTCGACCATGACCGTCTCGCGCGGCTGCTGTTGACGAGCCTCGCGGTAATACTCCGCCTGCAGCCCGCGCCCGACCATGATCTCGTGCAGCTCCGGCGCAGTGACTTGCGCGGCGCGGTGTTCGGCGACGACCGCGCCGTCCTTCATGGTGTAGACGCGGTCGGAGATATTAAGCACCTCGTCGAGACGGTGCGAGACGAAGACGAAGCTGGCACGCGATTTGAGCGACCGCACGCGCGCGAACAGCACCTCGATATCGGCGGCGTTGAGCACCGAGGTCGGCTCGTCGAGCAGGATGAGCAGCTGTCGCTCGACCACTTCCTCCAGCGTCAGTGCCTTGGCGAGCTCCACCATCTGGCGCGCGGCGAAGGTGAGCTCGGAGGTGCGCGCCGTGACGTCTATATCGATGCCGATCTTGGCCAACTGGCGGCGCGCCGCCGCGTTCATGGCGCGCCAGTTGACGATGCCGAAGCGGGTGAAGCGGTCTTCCTCGCCGAGATAGATGTTTTCGGCGACCGTCAAATTGAGCACCAGCGACTGCTCCTGGAACACCATGCCGATGCCATGCCGGGCCGCGTCGCGCGGGTTGCGCATGCGAAGCTGCTCGCCGTCGAGGGTGAGGCTGCCGCCATCCGGCCGGTAGCTGCCGGCCAGCACCCGCATCAGCGTCGATTTGCCGGCGCCGTTCTCGCCGATCAGCCCGACCACTTCGTTTGGCCGGACCTCGATGCTGACGTCCCGCAGAGCCTGGACGCCGGGAAAGTTCTTGATGATGCCGGAAGCGCTCAGCATGGCGTTCACTTGACTATTCTGAGGCGAACGCGGTCGAGCGACAGCGCCACCGCGGCGATGATCATCAGCCCCTGCACCGTCTGCTGGATGTAGGGCGAAATGCCGAGCAGGATCATGCCGTTGGCAAGCACGGTGACGATCAGCACGCCGATCAGCGTGTTGACGACGCCGCCTTCGCCACCGGTCAGCGCCGTGCCGCCGACGACGACGGCGGTGACCGCGGCAAACAGCCTGCCGTCGCCGATGACCGCATGCGACTGGCCGAGTTGAGCGGCGGCAAGCACGCCTGATATGCCGAAGAAGAAACCGGCCAGCGCGAAGGCGGTGATGCGCACGCGCACCACGTTGACGCCGGAGAGCTTGGCGACGTCCTCGTCACCGCCGATGGCCAGGATGTGACGGCCGAGCTTGGTGTGATACTGGATGATGGCGGCGAGCAGGAACGCCCCGGTCGCAACCCAGACCGCCAGCGGCAGGCCAAGGAAACGGGTCAATGCCAGGTCGCGGATCGAGGCGTCGTTGAGCCGGATCGCCGAGCCGCCGAGCATATAGACCGACAGGCCAAGGCCGATGAACCACATGCCGAGCGTCGCCATGAAGGACGGGATGCGCAGCATGGTCTGGACGAGACCGCTGACGAAACCCATGGCGGTGCCGGCAACGACGGCGGCCAGCACCGCCCACCAGCCATAATCATTGCCATTGCCGTCATTGGCGGCGAGCAGCACGACCACCATCGCCGCCACCGACAGGGTGCCTTCGACGGAGAGGTCGATGCTGCCCATCAGGATGATGAAGGTCAGCCCCATCGCCAGCGTCAGCGGCACGGCGGCAGAGTTGGCGAGGCGGACCAGATTGCGCAGTTCGATGAAATTGGGATTGGCAATGGCGATCAGCACGCACAGCACGATCAGCACCGCCAGCGGCGCCAGGCTGCGCCAGCGCCTGCCACCGAACACGGTGGCGATGCGGCCGGGGAGAAATGTCATAAGCGTCGTCCGCTCGATGTCCGAAACGGACTTCAGGGGTTCTGTATGGATTGTCAAGAAACCGCTTCCCGTCTGCTGATGACAGTCGCCGATGCAATGCACGACGACGATAAAAGGGAGCGGGCCGCCAGGGAGCAGCAGCCCGCCCCGGTGGTCAGGTCCGGATGGCTCCAGTCACCCGACCCCACAGATCGTTCCAGTCGATCTCCGGTTTCGCGTCGACATTGGTCTTGTAATATTCCTCGACATTGTCGTGCGAGATCAGCACCGCCTTGCCGTAGAATTCGCGATGCTCCGGCGGCTCCTTGACCGGGTCGAACTTGCCGATCTTGGCGTTGTAGCCGATGGCCAGTCCCATGCCGCCCTGCCAGAACGGATCCGAGGTGACGGTGCAGGCGAACTCGCCGGTGCGCACGGCGTCGACCGCCGTCTTGATGCCGTCGACACCGACGATCGGCACCTTGCCGGCGAGGTTCTCGGCACGCAGCGCCTCGAGCGCGCCGGAGCCCATATCGTCATTGGCAGCCCAGATGCCCTTGATGTCGTCGCCGAAGCGGGTGAGCAGGTTGCCCATCAGGTCGAAAGCCTCGGTCGATTTCCAGTTGGCGACCTGGAAGTCGAGCAGCTTGATGTCGGGATTGGCGGCGAGTGCCGCGTCGAGGCCCTTCTTGCGCTCGATCGCCGCGGTGGTCGAGATCAGGCCGCCGAGTGCGACGATGCCGCCCTTGCCGCCGATGGTCTTGAACAGGATCTCGGCGATGGTCTTGCCGCTTTCGATGCCGTCGAACTCGATGTGCGAAACATAGTTCGGGTTGAAGTCCTTGGGGTGCAGATCCCCCGGCTTGTTCCATTGCGTCACCACATAGGCGCCGGCCTTGGCGCAGGCCTCGACGATCGGCCGCGCATCAGGCGTGTCGTTGGGATCGGAATTCAGCACCATGTTGCCGCCGGTCTTGGCGAGCATTGCCTTGATGTCGGCGATGCCTTTCTCGCTGTTGCCTTCCGAAACCAGCGTGACGTGTTCGAGCCCGGCCCATTTGGCGTAGGCCTCGGCGCCGGTCTTCCACACCGCGTGATAGGGGTTGGACAACGACCGGATTGATGTCACCAGCGTCGGCTTTTCCTGGGCGCGCAAAACCCTCGGCATGGCGAGCACCGCCATTCCAGCGGTGGCGCCCATCATCAGCGTCCGGCGGCTGACCGTGCCGGAAAGCGTCAAACTTGTCCTGTCCTTCATTATCAAACCTCCCAGTTGAAATCTGTTTCCCGCCCGGCGGCTTGCGCGGGGAGCGCGGCCGGGCCTCCGATCGACGGGTTGTCAAGCTCCTCTACTTGTACGACAACCCTTCAACACGATAACCATACCCTTTCTCTTGACGCGGCACAAGCGACTTGAGATCGTCGCACGCGGGAGGGCAGGGCGCTGATTTTGCCCATGCATGGGAGCGAGAATGTCGGATTACATCATTGTCGGCGGCGGCTCGGCCGGTTGCATTCTGGCCGCCCGGCTGAGCGAGGATCCGGACCTGTCCGTCGTCCTGCTCGAGGCCGGCCCGCCCGACACCGATCGCTACATCCATCTGCCGGTCGGCTTCTTCAAGATGACGGCAGGGCCGCTGATCTGGGGCTATGACACGGCGCCCGGCAAGGCGATCGACGGCCGCACCATGGTCTATCCGCAAGCGCGCGTGCTCGGCGGCGGCTCCTCGATCAACGCCCAGGTGTTCACCCGCGGCTGCCCTGAGGATTACGACGGATGGGCTGTTGACGATGGCTGCGCCGGCTGGAGCTATGCCGACGTGCTGCCCTATTTCCGGCGCTCCGAAGGCAACGACACCTTCGCCGGCCCGCAGCACGGCACCGATGGCCCGCTCGGCGTTTCCAGCGGCGCGCCGCATCCGCTGACCCGGGTCTTCGTCAAGGCGGCGCAGCAGGCGGGTCTTCCCTTCAGGGCCGACTTCAACGCCGGCCAGCAGGAAGGCACCGGATTCTACCAGACGACGACCCGACAGGGGAAACGCAGCAGCACCGCGGTCGCCTATCTCAGACCGGCGCTTGGCCGCAAGAACCTGACGCTGCGCACCGACGCCACGGGGAGCCGCATCGTTGTCGAAAATGGCCGCGCCATCGGCGTCGAAATCATCGTCAATGGCCGCGCCGAGTTGCTGCGCGCCGAGCGCGAGGTGATCGTCACCGCCGGCGCCATCGGTTCGCCCAAACTTTTGATGCTGTCCGGCATCGGCCCGGCCGCCCATCTCGGCACGCATGGCATCGAGGTGATCCACGACCTCGCCGGCGTCGGCCAGAACCTGCACGATCACATGGATGTCGACGTCGTCGCCGAACTCAACGGGCCGCACGGCATCGACCGCTACAAGAAGAAGCGCTGGCAGGCCGTCGCCGGCCTCGAATACGCGCTGTTCGGCAAGGGACCGGTGGCCTCCAACATCGTCGAAGCCGGCGGCTTCTGGTGGGGCGACCGCGCGGAGAAGACGCCCGACATCCAGTTCCATTTCTTGCCCGGCGCCGGCGTCGAGGAAGGCATCGGCTCGGTTCCCGGCGGCAATGGCTGCACGCTGAATTCCTACCATGTCCGCCCCCGTTCGCGCGGCAGCGTCACGCTCAGATCGGCGGATCTGCGCGACTCGCCCGTGATCGATCCCAACCCGTTTGCCGAACGCTACGACCTGGAGCGCGCCGTCGACGGCATCGAGATCAGCCGCGAGATCCTGTCTCAGCCCGCCTTCGCCAAATACATCAGCCGGGAACACCTTCCGGGTGCGGCAATGAAGGGACGCGCGGCGCTCGAAGCCTTCGCCCGCGAGCATGGCCGCAGCGCCTACCACCCGGTCGGCTCCTGCCGGATGGGCGGCGACGCGCAAAGCGTCGTCGATCCCGAGCTTCGCCTGCGCGGGCTTCAGGGGCTGCGTGTCTGCGACAGTTCGGTCATGCCAAGCATCGTGTCGTCAAACACCAATGCCGCCGTCATCATGATCGCCGAAAAGGCAGCCGACATGATCGTGGGGCGGAGTCCGTTGCCGGCGTAGAGCAATTCCAGGAAAAGTGTGAAACGGTTTTCCGTCCGGAATTGCGTCAAAACAAAGAGATAGAGCTTAATCGTCCGGGAACATGGAGCGCGGCGGGAAGTCGGCGCGGCTGTAGTCAACGACGATGAACTTGCCGCCCTGGTATCGCTCCACGACCGGGTTGTCCGTCACCTTGCCACGGACGCGCTCGGCCTGGCTGTCGGAACTGTCCAGAGGCGCCCAGCCGATCTTGTGCCTGGCATCGTGCCGCCAGAAACCGCGGCTGTTGTTGGACTGCCCCCAGATCACCGAGCAGCCGACGTGCTCGGCCTCGGCGCAGCGCTCGATCAGGCTGATAAAATCGTCATGCGATATCCAGGTCGACAGGATCCTTTCGTCCGGAACCTCCGGCAGCACCGAGCCGATGCGGATCAGCACGCTTTCGACCGCATGCTTGTCCCAATACAGCCGCGCCAGCATTTCGCCATAGGCCTTCGACAGGCCGTAATAGCCGTCCGGGCGCAGCAGGCAGTCCTGGTCGAGGATCTCTGTCCGCTCGTAGAGGCCGACCGCGTGCACCGAAGAAGGAAAAATCACGCGCGCCTTCTGGCTGCGCGCCGCCTCGTAGATGTGGAAGCTGCCGCGCAGATTTGGCCCGAGCACCGTCTCGAAGGATTGTTCGGTGGAAACGCCGCCGAAATGAAGGATTAGGCCGCATCCCCGCGCGAGATCGTTCACCGCCTGCTGGTTTTCGAGATCGACAATGTCGAAGCTTGCGTTGTGCGGCAGCTCGATCGGCAGGGGCACGACATCGGTGAGCCGCAAGGTCCAGCCGAGCGCCGCCAGCCTGACTGAGAGCAGGCGTCCAATCGTACCGGATGCCCCGGTCAACAGCACCGGTTTGTCGGAGAGAGCCAATCCCTGTCCTTTCATGGTAAGGAAACCGGGAGACATGTTCGCGCCGGCCTGGCAAGGCGAACGGAGATTGCGCGCCTCAAGCGCCCCGTGAATGTCATCATATCACCATATAAATAATGGGTTGCCAAGAACAGCGGTTCGTTTATTGCTTGGTGGCGATGAAACGTTCCTTTGGCCTTCCCCCTCAGATCAGCCGCACGGCGCAGGTGGCCGACTGGTTTGCGCGCGAAATACGCGCCGGCCATCTGACCAGTGGCGAGAAACTGCCGACCGAGCAGGAACTGATCGCGCAATTCGGTGTCAGCCGCACGGTGATCCGCGAGGCCATGGCTTCGCTGCGTTCGGAAGGGCTGGTCGTCAGCCGCCAGGGTTCGGGCGTGTTCGTCGCCGACCACGAGGCCAACACGACCTTTCGTATCGTCTCCGACGAACTTCACTCGCTGACGGAAGTCCAGAACGTGCTGCAACTGCGGCTCGCGGTGGAACTCGAAGCGGCCGGCATCGCCGCCGAGAAGCGCAGCGACGACGATCTTGCCCGCATGCGCGATTGCCTCGATGCCATCGATGCGTCGATCGCGGCCGGCGACAGCGCCATCGAACCGGATTTTGCCTTTCACCGGGCGATCGCCTCGGCAACCGGCAATCCCTATTTCGAGCGCTTCATGCATTTTCTCGGACCGGTCATCATTCCGCGTCAGTCGATCCGCCCGCGGACCGAGACGCCGGAGCAGCGGCGGCTCTATCTGGAGCAGGTGCAGATGGAGCATCGACGCATCTATCAGGCCATCGAGCGGCAGAATGTCGAAGCCGCCCGCTTCACCTTGCGCGAACATCTCGAGGCGGGCCGCGAGCGCTATCGCCGCATGGTCGACGGTTCGGCCAGACCGTAGCACGGCGTCAAACCTGACCTTCGATCCGTCCCGGCAGCCCATCCGATCTCACGCCAGCTCTCCAACCGGCATGCGGCAGGACTGCATGAGAGCCGCGAGCTGCCGCTCCTCATCCACTGTGAGGTCGAGAAGCGGTGACCGGACCGGCCCGCAGTCGATCCCGGCGATGCGGGCGCCGGCCTTGACGATCGAGACGGCATAGCCGGCGCGCCGGTTGCGGATGGCGAGATAAGGCAGGAAGAAGCTGCGGATGATGTCGCCGACTTCCGCCGTGCGCCCGGCCCGCAGCGCGTTGAAGAAACGCAGCGCCATCTCGGGCGCGAAATTGTAGATCGCCGACGAATAGGTCGTCATACCTATTGCCGCGGCGGCACTGGCATGGACTTCGGCCGTCGGCATGCCGCCGATGAAGATCAGGCGGTCGTCCATGCGGTAGCGCAAGGCGGTGAGTAGCTCGATGTCGCCGACGCCGTCCTTGAGGCCGATCAGGTTCGGGCAGTCCTGCGCCAACCGGTCGAGGGTTTCGGGCGTCAGCACCGCATTGTCCCTGTTGTAGGCGATCACGCCGATGCCGACCGAGCGGCAGATGGCCGTCAGATGCCGGCGCAGGCCTTCCTGTTCGGACTTGACCAAATAGGGCGGCAGCACCAGCAGGCCGTCGGCGCCATTGGCCTCGGCGGCCTTGGCGAACTCGACCGCCATATGCGTGCCGTAGCCTACGCCGGCCAGCAGCGGCAGGTGATCGGGAACTTCATCCGACGCTGCCCGCACGACGCGCTTGTACTCCTCGAGCGTCAGCGAAAAGAACTCGCCCGTGCCGCCGGCGGCGAAAAGCCCGCTTGCTCCGGCAGCGCCTTGTTGCGCGACATGGGCGCGATAGCCTGCTTCGTTGAACGCGCCGGCATCGTCGAAAAAGGTCAGCGGAAAGGACAAGAGCCCGCGGCCAAGGGATTTGGTCAGCTCGGTGGGTGAGAACGTCAAGACGAATACTCCGTGTATGGGGCCGGCAAATGGATGGTCGGGCCGGCGGGGATTTTTGCAGCCGTGGTGTTTGGCAGGCTCATACGATGCCCGGCCGGACTTCGGCCGCGGCGGCGTCGATCGCCTTGCGGCCGAGGCCCGACTTGACGATGCGGATCAATTCCTCCTCGCTCGTGTCGGCCGTGGACGCGTCCAGCGCGACCTCGCCCGAATGCAGGAAGTTGATGCGGTCGCAGACTTCGAAGATCTGATTGTAGTTGTGCACGATCAGGATCACCGAGACCTGGCGCTGCTGGCGCAGGTTCTGGATCAGGCCCAGCACATGCGCGCTTTCGCGCACGCCGAGTGCCGCCAGCGGCTCGTCGAGGACCAGGATCTTGGGCGACGAATAGATCGAGCGGGCAACGGCGATGCACTGGCGCTGCCCGCCCGAGAGGAGGTCGACCGTGCTGTTGACGCTGGGGATCGAGATGCCCAGCGTGTCCAGGTAGATTTGCGCCTGTTCGCGCATCTTCCTGTTGTCGAGCAGGTTCAGCCCCAGGATGCGCTTGTGGTATTCGCGGCCGAGGAACATGTTGTGGAAGACGCTGAGGTCGCCGATCAGCGCCAGGTCCTGGTAGACGGTCTCGATGCCTTGGGCGCGGGCATCGCGCGGCGAGGCGAAACGAACCTCCTTGCCTTGCGAGACGATCGTGCCGGTGTCGGGCTGGTGAAAGCCTGACAGGATCTTGATCAGCGTCGACTTGCCCGCCCCATTGTCGCCGACCAGCGCCAGAACCTCGCCCCGGCGCAGCTTGATCGAGACGTCGACAAGTGCTGTGACGGCGCCGAAACTCTTGGAGATGTTTGACATTTCCAGCACGACGGGCGCGTCGGCCGCGAGCGGCGGAATGGTCTGCGTGTTCATAGGCGCCTCCTTGTGCGCAGCCGGTCGACCTGGATGCTCAGGATCATCGCCGCGATGATGGCAGCGCCCAGATAGATGTCGGAAACGGTGGCCTGGGCGCCGATCATCACCAGGCCGTTGTTGAGCGAGGCGACCACGAACGCGCCGATCAGCGCGCCGATGACGGTGCCGGAGCCACCTAGCAGCGACGTGCCGCCGATGACCGCCGCCGCAATCGCCTGCAAGGTGAGAAACGGGCTGCCGGCCTGCGGGTCGGCGGAGGTGAACTGGGCCGTGTTGATGATGCCGGCGAACGCTGCGCAGCCGCCGGCGATCATGAAATTGTAGATCTTCATCCGGTCGGCGCGCACACCAATCTCGCGGGCGCCGATGATGTTGCTTCCCGTCGCGATCGTGTGCAGGCCGAAGGTGGTGCGGTTCAGCGCCAGCGCCAGCGCCAGCACGATCAGCACCGTCCACAGGAACGGCGTGAACGCCGTCACGCCATGCCAGGACAACAGAGCATCCGACGGTTGGTAGAGGCTCTGCCCGAAGATCGCGTTGAACGGCTGTTCAACCGGCGCCACGATCGGCTGGCTGTTGTAGATCGAGACGACGATGCCTTGCAGGAAGAACAGCATGCCGACCGTGGTGATCAGCGAGGGCACACGGAAACGCACCGTGATGATGCCGTTGATGGCGCCGACCAGCACGCCGATCAACACACCGATCACGGCGCCGACGGCCAGCGGCACGCCCCAGGTGACCGACATCAGCGCCATGACATAGGGCGCGATCGAAAAGATGGCGCTCAGTGAAAGGTCGATCTCGCCGGTGATCATCAGCATGACTTCGGCGGCGGCGATCAGGCCAAGCCGGCCGGTGTCGCGCAGCACGACGCTCATGAATTGCGGCGACAGGAACCCGCCATCGCTGCCGACCTGGAAATAGATGACCAGGACGATGGCGACGACGGCGATGCTGGCCTCGCGATAACGGGAAAGCAGGATGAGCAGCCTTTCCGTCATCGTGTGCGGCGCCTTGACGCCAACGGCGTTCTTCCCGGCTTTTAAGGGTTCGATTGGCGGCACTCTTGTCTTCCTGATTTCGAATTCTGGGCGAAGAGACGGATCGGCGCCGGGCGAGCCGATTGCATGGGCGCAGCCGGCACCCTCGCCGCGCCATCGGACAATGACGTGGCGAGGGCAGGCGTTTCGCTTGGCTGAACAGTGTCAGGTCGGCTCGACGTCGCTGCGGCCTTCGAAACGGGACTTGCCGACATAGGCGTCGACATTGTCCTTGGTCACATAGGCCTGGCTGGTGTCGCTGTTGGCCGGACCGACAAGACCGCCGGAGAGCTTGTAGAGATACATCTGCTGCACCGGCAGGAAGCCCTGCAGATAGGCCTGCTGGTCGGTGGTGAAGTTGACGTCGCCGGATTTGATGAAGTCCAGCGTCTGCGGGAACAGGTCGAAGCCGGCAACGGCGCCGCCGGCTTTCACCAGGCCGTATTTGTTGGAGATGAAGCCGCAGGCATAGGTGTCGGAACCACCGGTGCCGAACATGCCCTTCACGTCCTTGTGGCTGAGATAGTAGCTTTCGACGCGCGAGATTTCCGTTGCCGGATCCGGGCCGGTGTTGACGACATCGTAAGTGACGCCGCTGCCGCTGCCCTTGATCGCCTGGATGTAGCCATCGAGGCGCGGCT
This sequence comes from Mesorhizobium kowhaii, assembly GCF_003253745.1. Lineage (GTDB taxonomy): Bacteria > Pseudomonadota > Alphaproteobacteria > Rhizobiales > Rhizobiaceae > Mesorhizobium > Mesorhizobium kowhaii. Next base: position 412,457 of record NZ_MZXV01000056.1, on the reverse strand, counting down.
GCGTGTTGAGCGAGCCGGGCACGCCGATCGACAGCATGACGTGGCCGCCCTTGGGGATCAGCTTCAGCCACTTCAGCGCCGAGTTGTAGCCGGACTGGTAGAGCGGCTGGCCGACATAGGACAGCCGCTTGTTGGGGCTGCCGACCGGCACGTCGGCGTTGAAGGCGACGACCGGGATGCCGGCCTGGGCGGCCATGTCGGTGGCGGCGTCGAAGGCGGTCGGATCGACCAGGCAGACGGCAATGCCGTCCGATTTCTGCGCGATCGCGGTCTGCATGGCGCTAACCATCTCGGAGACGACGTTCTTCTGCGAACCCGTCCACTGGTAGCTGCACCCAAAGGCGGCGCAGGCGTCCTGGATGCCATAGACGGTCGGTGTGAAGAACTGGTCGAGCGTCACGTGGCAGACGAAGTGGAACTTGTAGGGCTTCTTCGGCAGTCCGGTCGATGAATCCGCGGCTTTCGCAGCGTTGATACCGCCGGCAAGACCTGCACCTGCCAGTCCGCTGGCAAGGCCGGCGGCACCGAGACCGAGTTTTCCGGCCAGTGCGAAAGCACTGCGCCGGCTGATGGCGGCATTCACCATCCCCATCTGATTTTTCGTTTCGTCGTCCACTTGGTTCCTCCCTCGTCGTTTTGCGGGCTTGCCCACATTTGTCGTCTGGTTACATTGTTATATGACAACTTTTGTGTCAATGCTTTTTCGACACCGGTTCACGTCGGGCCTTTCGCGGCCCGAGCGCGGTGCGGGAAGGCTGCCGCTTGGCCGGCACGAAAAACAGCAGGGATCACAGGAAGAGAGAATGGCTGAAATCGAATTCAGGGCTGTCGCGAAGAACGGTCTGAGGGTGACGACGATCGGGCTCGGCGGCACCGGGCTGGGCAACATGTACCGCGCCGTCGACACCGACGCCGCGGTCAAGACGGTGCACGCGGCCTATGACAACGGCATCCGCTATTTCGACACCGCGCCGGTCTATGGCTTCGGCGTCAGCGAGACCCGGCTTGGGCTGGCGATCAAGTCGCTGCCGCGCGCCGACATCGTCATCTCGTCGAAGATCGGCTACGACCTCGTGCCGATCCCGCCTGAGGACCTTCAGCCGGCGCTGTGGGACCAGCCCGGTTCCTTCCGAGCCGAGTTCGACTATTCGCGCGATGCCGTGATGCGCTCGCTCGAGGGAACGCTGAAGCGCCTCGACACCGACTATGTCGACATGGTCTCGATCCATGATCCGGACGAAGCCATTCATTTCGGCCCCGGCGAGGATCCCTATGCCAGAAGCCGCTTCCGGGAAGCCATGGACGGCGCCTATCCGGCGCTCGACGACTTGCGCTCGCAAGGCGTCATCAAGGCGGTCGGCGTCGGCATCAACCAATGGCAGATGCTGTCCGACTTCGTCGTGGCGGGTGCGTTCGACTATTTCCTGCTGGCCGGCCGCTACACCTTGCTCGAGCAGGAGCCGCTGGCGACCTTGCTGCCGCTGTGCGAGCAACGCGGCACCAGGATCATCATTGGCGGACCCTACAATTCCGGCATCCTGGCCACGGGCGCCGTCAAGGGCGCAACCTTCAACACCAGGCTGGCACCGGAGCCGGTGCTTGAGCGCGTCCGCCGCATCGAGGCGATCTGCGCTCTTCACAAGGTGTCGCTGCCGGCTGCCGCCCTTCAGTTTCCGCTTGGCCACCCCCTTGTGTCGAGTGTCATTCCGGGCGCGCGATCGGTCGAGGAACTGAAACAGAACCTGGCCTACCTCAGCGAGGATATTCCGCCGGCTCTGTGGGCCGATCTCAAGCGAGAGGGGCTTATCGAACCTGGCGCGCCCGTTCCTCGAGCACAGCAGACGACCTGAAAGGCGGTTCGACGGTATCCGTGTCGAGTGAAAATGAATTGCCTTTCAAAATCAGGCGGTTATCATGGGTTGAAACAACCGAGTGGGAGTAGGGGGCTGCGGGCAATAACAAACACTCGGCGGGCCTCCGTCCCACCCACACCTCGATGCTCTCGGCTTCGGACTCCTTCCTAAACAGATTGACCGATCTGAAACGCGGTCAGGTGCTGAAGTAAAGTGCTATACGCAATGCATAGGGCGGTGGCATAGAATGACCTGCAATTGGGCGGGTCTGCTGGCCACCGACAGCTTGCGGACGAGGGGGAGAATATGATGCGGAACACGATGCTGGGCTTCGCGGCACTTGCCCTGGCTGCGTGTCAATCGGCTCCTGAAGCGCCGCAATCGGCCGCTCTCGAACCTGCGTCAAATCCTGTTGCTGTTCCTGCTGCCTTGGATCCCGCCGCAGTTTCTCCTGGCTCGGCAATCATGGATCAATCCGTGACGATCACTCCCCCTGCGAAGGGCGTTCCAGCAAAGTACGCCGCATTTTCGGGCATGTGGGCTGGACGATTGGAGGGGACGTCTGAAGCCAAAGTCGCTGTGCAGACGATTTCTCCGAACGGCAAAGTGACGGTCACCTTTGCGTGGGGAATTGTGGGCGATAACAATCCGGGAGAGGCCGCCGGAGCAGGAAAAATTGTAGGGACTACGTTGAAGCTTGGGCGCCTTCCGAATGGTGCGGACGTCAGTCTCATGATGCTGCCCGACGGAACCCTGGCCGCAACCTATATGCTCGCCGGCCAGACCTATACGGGCGTGTTTATCAGGCAATAATCAAAGAAGCATCCAAATCCAACCGCTCGAATTGTGGCCCGACCGGTCCTATCGATAGCCTGTGAAAGCGCGGAATTCGCGAGCAGCGCAGGAACGGACAGTCTCGTTGGTCTAAAGCGCGTCGCGTCGAAACGGATTCATGCGACACGTTTTAGGTCTTTGCTTTTATGCATGTCGTTGTCCCAAAACCGGGGCCACTTTTGGGCGACATGCATTAATTGGTCTTCAGCTTGCCAACGCGGTTTTCGGCGATCCAGCGGGCGGCGAGCACCAGCGCGCCCATGCTGAAATCCTTGCCATGCCTGGCCACCATCTCTTCCGACAGTTTGGCCAGCCGTTCGAAAAATTCGTCCTTGCTCTCGTCTTCGGCCGTAAGTTCGGTCTGCATCTCATCCTCCTGTTTCATACGGACTGTGTCCGCTATTTGAACATCTGTGCGGGAAAGGTGGCGATCGCGGCGGTGCCGTCGACAGATCCTATCGCCAGATGCCGCCCGTCGCCGGACCAGGCGAGAGCGGTGACAGCGCTGCCCAAGGGCCTGACGAGAAGTTCGTCGCGTGACCCGATCTGGGCGACGATGATACGGCCGTTGGCGTAACCCGCGGCAATCAGCTTCTTCTCGGGGTGCGCCGCCACTGTTTCGACCAGAACCAGCCCGGCGCGACCCGTCTCCAGTGCGCCCGAGGTTTCGCCGCCAAATGGCGGGGCGGTCATCGACCAGCCGGCGATCCGGAACGCGCCCGAGGCAAACAGCGCATTTGTCGACGGGCTCCAGCACACTGTCCGAACGGGCGATGGAAATCCCGCGACGATATCGGCTCGGCCATCGGCCAGGCTGATCAGCGCAAAGCCGCCGGTCTCCAGCCCGCAGGCCAACCAACTCCCGTCGCCGCTCCAGCGGATCGACACCGGGCGCGATGAAAGAGAAATGTCTCGTATCAAGGCAGCGTCGCCTTCGACCGACCAGATCGACAGCCCCTCATCAAGGCCGCAGGCGAGGCGTCTCCCGTCAGGTGAGAACGCAAGGGCGTCCATGGACGATGTCGTGGCATGTTTCAGCTTCACCGCATCGCCCTGGCCACTCGATAGGAAGACATCTTTTCCGTTGCCGGCGGCTGTCAGCGTCGCCCGGGCGCTGTAATCGATGGCAATGATCGGCCCGTCGATCCTGACCAGGGGTTCCGCGACTTCACCGCCGGCGGTCAGATGCAACGCTTCGCCGCTGGCCGCGCCGACGAGAAAGCCGGAATGCGCATGGGCGCAGAGCGGGACGTCGCCATCTCCGAATGCCGCCGTGGCGATCAATGGCACCGGTGGCTTTTCCCTGGGGCGGATCGTCGTCTGGCCGAGATCATTGCTCACCCTGATCCGCGACTCCGGCGGCTCGTGATCGGCGACCGCGGCAATGGCGACGGTTCCGTCGACGGAGGTAAAGGCGACAGCCAAACCGTCGGCGCTAAAGCGCAGATCGGCGATCGCCGACGGTCGCTGCCAACTGCGGGCCAAAAGATCGAACAAGGTCAGGTTCTGCATCGTCTGCTGGTTCATGCTATCTCTCCCATCAGTCCTCGTTCGCCGTTGCGGCAAGCCTGCGATCAACGTCCTCGATGTCGCCTTCCGCCGCGACGATGCGATCCTCGCAAGCCATGCATGCCTGCATGATCGCCGCACCGCTTCGCTCTGCTTCATGCAAATCCTGCACCAGTTGTGCATTGGCGCCGCTTCTGCCGATTTCCAACTCCAGGCGCAGCACGTCCATTTCGATGCCGGCGCGTTTCTGATTGAGCCGCAGCGCTTCGGCGGTGAGGGCGGAGACGCTGGCGACGAGATCGAGCCGGCGAGCAAGCAGCGCGTCACGCCTGTCGGATCCTCCGGTCATTTTTCGCTCCCCAAAAATCCCTGCGGTTTTTCGAAAGCCGACAGCAATTTTGGCAACGTGCCGGCCTGCGAATGGAACTGTTTTTCGGCCGTCTCGATGTGGCTCTTGAGCTGATCCCAGATGTCGACGCGGATCATCGATGTCGTGTCGCCGGTCAGGCGCTCGATCTCGTCGACGCGGAACTGGCGTGTCAGCGAAACGCCGGAAAACACGAAGTCGCGCAGCAGGATCGCATGGTTTTCGATGAACAGATGGATCATCGGATGCGTCTCCGTGGTGACGCCGCCGGCGGCAAGCTCGGCCCGGATGAAGTCCTGGAAATGGCTCTGCAGGCGGTGCTGGCTTTCGCCCATGAAGCGCATGACAAAGACCAGATCGCGGGGCATCAGCTTGACAAGATCGCCGGTGACGCCGTCGGCATGGCTGGACATTGGCCGGGGTGGCCCGCTCCTATCCTTATCGTTCGGCATGGTCTTTCTCCAGCGCCAGGCCCGCCCATGGGCCGCGCTTCAAATAGTAGAGAAAGACGAATAATTAAATAGATGGCTTGAGAAATTTGGTATTTGTTGCGACTGCTAACTAGATATGTTGCAGTTGCGAACGGATAGATAGTATTACAGTCGTAAGTTACATCTGTAAAATAACGTTACAGTTTGTTGTCCACTCATGCGCCGAAAAGATGGCGATCTTGTTTTAAGCGTTAACCGCGGACTTCGTTTTCAAACTGGCACGACGCTTGCATTGTTCATTTTCACAAGAAGCCCATCGCGCTTGGCGCGGTGCCAAAAGAACGAAGGAACGGAGGAAGCAGGGACAAATTCCGCTTCGATACGCCCATCGCAATTGCGGTTGGCGCCGCGGGGTCTCTGCCAAAACGCCTCGAAAACCTTTGCCGCGATCCACTTGAATGGCCGGACCATGAGTCGCGCCTTGATGCGCAACCCTTTGTCATGCCGCTCGCACTCTCACTGGCGGTGCTTTGTGCCGCTTCATGCCGGGGTCAAGGGACCCGCGGCTCAAACCTGGTGGAGGCTTATGACCATGACGTCTCTGACGCTCAACAAGATTACCTCGCAACGCGGAATTTCCGTCGGCGAGGCGACCAAGAAGATTGCCGATCTCGGCTGGAATCCTTCCTACGTGCAGGAAGCGATGACATTTCCGACCGACTACAAGATCAACAAGACGCCGCGCGATCCAATGAAGCAGGTTTTGCGGTCCTACTTCCCGATGCAGGAAGAGAAGGACAACCGCGTCTATGGCGCGCTCGATGCGGCCTTGCGCGGCGACATGTTCCGCAACGTCGAACCGCGCTGGGTCGAGTGGATGAAGCTCTTCCTGGCCATCATTCCGTTCCCGGAAATCTCCGCCGCCCGCTCGATGGCGATGGTCGCCCGCATCGCACCTGGCGAGGAACTCCGGACCGGCTTCACCATGCAGATGATCGACGAGTTCCGTCACTCGACGATCCAGATGAACCTGAAGAAATGGTACATGGAGAACTACATCGATCCGGCCGGCTTCGACATCACCGAGGAAGCCTTCGGAAAGTGCTACGCCACCACCATCGGCCGACAGTTCGCCGAGGGCTTCATCACTGGCGACACGATGACCGCCGCCTGCATGTACCTGACCGTGGTGGCCGAAACCGCCTTCACCAACACGCTGTTCGTCGCCATGCCTTCGGAGGCCGCCCGCAACGGTGACTACGCGCTTCCGACCGTCTTCCTGTCGGTGCAATCGGACGAGAGCCGGCATATCGGCAACGGCCACTCGCTGCTGATGGCGGCGCTCAAGGAGCCGGAGAACCATCTCTTGCTCGAGCGCGACCTGCGCTACGCCTTCTGGCAGAACCACGCGATCGTCGATGCCGCCATCGGCACCTTCATCGAATACGGCACCACCAACCGCGACAAGAACAAGGAGTCTTACGCGGAAATGTGGCACCGCTGGATCTATGAGGACTACTACCGCACCTACATGCTGCCGCTCGAGAAATACGGCATCAAAGTCCATCACGACGACGTCCAGGCAGCCTGGGAACGCATCACCAAAAAGAACTACGTCCACAAGGTCGGGCAGTTCTTCGCGGTCGGCTGGCCGGTCAATTTCTGGCGCATCGAAGCCCAGACCGACAAGGACTTCGAGTGGTTCGAGCACAAATATCCGGGCTGGTACGCCGAATTCGGCGACTTCTGGAAATGGTACGCCAAGCTCAGCCACAAGGGCGAGAAGGTGCTGCTGTTCAACAGCGACGTCGGCTACGTCTATCCGCACCGCTGCTGGTCCTGCCTCGTTCCCTGCCTGATCCGCGAGGACATGGTGGTCGGCGAGATCAATGGCGAACTCTACACCTTCGCCCATGAGCTCGACCGCTGGACTGCCACGGTCGCCTTCGCCGACGAGTATGAGGGCCGTCCGACGCCCGCGATGGGCCGCTTCAGCGGCAAGCGCGAGTGGGAGACGCTCTATGACGGCTGGGATCTGGCCGATGCCATCAAGGACCTGAACTTCGTCCGCTCCGACGGCAAGACGCTGGTTCCGCAGCCGCATCTGCGCTTCGACGACAAGGAGATGTGGACGCTCGACGATGTGCGCGGCAACACGCTCGGATCGCCGCTCAACGCGCTACGTGCCATGTCGCCCTCGGACCGTGAGAAGCATCTGGCGGAATACCGGGCCGGCTTCACGGTCAATCCCTGCAACTGATCAGGCCAAAGGGGGGGCGGGTTCGTCCCGCCCCTACCTTTCACTGGAGGTCCGTATGTCGGAAACCCACACGGTCAGGCTGAGCCCAGTCGGCGTCGAATTCGAGGTCGAGAATGGCGAAACGGTGCTCAACGCCGCGTTCCGCCAGGGCATCGCGCTGCCGCACGGTTGCAAGGAAGGGCAGTGCTCGGCCTGCAAGAGCGTGTTGCTCGAAGGCGAAGTCGACATGCTGAAATACTCGACCTTCGCACTGAACGACATGGAGAAGGAAAGCGGGCACGTCCTGTTGTGCCGTTGCATCGCCTACTCCGACCTGGAAGTCGAGCTTCTCAACTACGACGAGGAGATTCTGGCGAAAGCGATCGCCGTGAAAACGTACAAGGGCCGGATTGCTCGGATCGAGCAGCTGACCCACGACATTCGCGGCATCGAAATCGAACTCGGCTCCCCGATGAAGTTTTGGGCGGGGCAATATGTCGACATCACGGTTACCACGCAAAAAGGGGAGACGATTACGCGCTCGTTCTCCATGGCAAATACGCCGGACCAAACCCAAAAACTCTCCTTCATCATCAAAAAATACCCAGAGGGAAAGTTCTCGGGAGAACTCGATTCCGGAGGCATCAGGGCCGGAGCCGAAGTCACCGTCGTCGGACCCTACGGAACCTGTTTCCGCCGCGACGAACGGCAAGGACCCCTGATCCTGGTCGGGGCCGGATCGGGCATGTCGCCGATCTGGTCGATCCTCAACGACCACCTGAAGAGCGGCGAGAAACGTCCGGTCTATTTCTTCTACGGCGCCCGCACCCGCAACGACCTGTTCTATCTCGACAGGATCGCCGAGCTGGTCGGCAATCATTCCGACGTCACCTTCATTCCCGTGCTGTCGCACGCCAATGACGACGCCGAATGGCAAGGCGAACGCGGCTTCGTGCACCAGAGCGTCGACGCCAAGCTCAAGCAACTGGCGGTCGACGGGCAGGGCGATGTCCATGCCTGTGGCCCGCCGCCGATGATCGATGCGCTGCAGCCGGTCCTGTTCATGAACGGCTTCGAAACGGAGCGGATCTTCTTCGACAAGTTCACCACATCGGCAGGTGCAACGCCGGCCCATTGAGGGCGGCCGTGCCAAGCCAACCACAACTGCAACAAGGGAGAGAGACTATGCCTGCAACCTCGAGTTCAGTCGGATCCGGAGCCGCCGGCGCGGCGATCTTCGCCGATTCCGACAGCCGGAAATACCGGTATTTCGACCCGAAAGGCCAGCGCGCCACCCACTATGAGGACATGACGGTCGACGTGCAGCCCGACCCGGAACGCTACCTGATCCAGGACTGGATCATCTCCTTCGCCGACGGCAAGGGCGCCTATGTCAAGCAGAACACCGCCGCGCAGAGTTCCAACTGGCATGCCTTCCGCGCCCCCGACCAGGAGTGGGAGCGCACGCACTACCAGCGCCAGTCGAAGATCGAGACGATGGTGCAGAGCGTCATCAACAATGCCCGCAAGTCGGGCGCGCCGAAGACCTTCGACAAGGCCTGGGTCAAGATCCTGCAGACGCAGCTCGGCGCCTGGAAGCATGCCGAATTCGGGCTCGGCACCTCGCTGATGCAGGCGCAGCGCTACGGCTACACCCAGATGATCAACAACGCGACGCTGACCAACTCGTCCTACAAGCTCAGGCTTGCCCAGGACATCACGCTCTACCTTGCCGAGATCGGCATGGACCTTCCCGACTGGGACGACGAACTCGGCAAGAAGGCCTGGCTCGAGGACAAGAACTGGCAAGGCACGCGCGAAGCGGTCGAAACCATCATGGGCGCGACCGATTACCTCGAACAGTATTTCGCCATCAACATCGTCTTCGAGCCGCTGGTGGGCGAAGTGTTCCGCTCCGGCTTCCTGATGCAGATCGCCGCCGCCAACCACGACTTCATCACGCCGGCGGTGATCTCGGCCGCCGAGGCCGACTACGAGCGCAACCTCGCCAACACGATCGACCTCATCCACATGCTCGCCAATGACGAGACGCATGGCGCTGCCAACCGCAAGCTCTTCCAGGGTTGGGTCAAGAAACACGGCGCGCTCGCCGACAAGGCAGCCATCGGCCTGCAGCCGATCTGGTCGATGCCGCATTCCAAGCCCGTCGCGTTCGTCGATGTCCGCGCCAAATCCGAGGAACGGATTGGCCAGATCCTCGGCGAACTTGGCCTCAAGCGCTGAAACAGGAGAATTTTGTCATGTCATTAGCAGCACGCGACGCAACGCATTCCAACATCTTCAAGGCGATGAAGGACATCACCTTCGAGCAGACGATTTCGCATCAGTGCGGCGTCACCATGAACGACTCGGTCGAGGCTCGCGCCATCGCCGAATTCATGGGCCAGAAGCCGGGGGTGACGATCACCTACCAGCCGGCGCTGATCCGCATCGACGGCGATGGCAAGCTGATCTTCAAGATGGATGCGATCGGTGAATATCTGGGCCGCGAGATCTCAGCCGAGACCTTCGAGGTCAACACCTCCACCCACTACGGCCGCATGGTTCGCGTCGACGACAACACCGTGATCCTGTTCGGCAACATGGACGAGATGTTCGAATACATCGAATAGCCGCCAAAAATCTGGCGCGCCGTTGCTTGCGGCGCGCCGAACCCGTCAATGCGATCATTGTGGAGGCAAGAATGTACAGGACACCGGAAGGCAAGGACATTTTCGTGGTCGACGGCCACACCCATTTCTGGGACGGCAGCCCGGAAAACCAGAAGAATATCCACGGCAAGCAGTTCATCGAGTGCTTCTATGCCTATCACACCGGCTTGAGCCCGAAGGACCAGCTGTGGGAGAAGAGCAAGTTCGAGAAATACAGCGCCGATGATCTCTATCGCGATCTGTTCATCGACGGTCCCGACGATGTGGCGATCGTGCAGTCGACCTATCTCAAGGACTTCTACAAAAACGGCTTCAACACGATCGAGCGCAACGCCGAGGTGGCCAAGCGCTATCCCGAGCGTTTCATCGTCAACGGCGCCTTCGATCCGCGCGACGGCGAGAAGGCGCTTGAATACATCCACTTCCTCAAGGAGACCTACAACGTCAAGGGCGTGAAGATGTACACGGCCGAATGGAACGGCGCTTCCAAGGGCTGGAAGCTCACCGATCCCGATGCCTATAAATGCTTCGAACTCTGCGACAAGCTCGGCATCGGGAACATTCACGTCCACAAGGGCCCGACGATCCTGCCGCTCAGCAAGGATGCGTTCGACGTGCATGACGTCGATCATGCGGCGACGGATTTCCAGGGCCTCAACTGGATCATCGAGCATTGCGGCCTGCCGCGCCTCGACGATTTCTGCTGGATCGCGACGCAGGAGACCAATGTCTATGGCGGGCTGGCGGTGGCGCTGCCGTTCATCCACGCGCGGCCGCGCTATTTCGGCGAGGTCATCGCCGAGCTGCTGTTCTGGCTCGGGCCGGAGAAGATCCTGTTCGGTTCCGACTATGCGATCTGGACGCCGCGCTGGCTGGTCGAGAAATTCTGGGCCTATCAGATCCCTGAGGACATCGCCGCCGAACGGGGCGTGCAACTGACCGACGAGATCAAGGAGAAGATCCTCGGCCTCAACGCCGCGCGTCTCTACAACATCGATGTCGAAGCCAAGAAGAAGGCGCTCGCCAGCACGCCCTTCAGCATCGCGGCGGAGTAGGAGCCATGGCAACCGCCAGCGTTTCCGGCGGCCGCGAGAAGGAACTCTGGCGGCGCCTTGGTGAGGTCAACGACCCGGAACTCGACGAACCCATCACCGAGATGGGCTTCGTCGAGCGGGCGCAGGTGACGGGCGAGGGCAGCGTGGAGATAGACTTCCGCCTGCCGACCTATTGGTGCTCGCCCAACTTTGCGTTCCTGATGCTGGACGGCGTGCGCAAGGCGCTCGACCAGCTCTCCTGGGCGCCGGCCTATCGCGTCAAGCTGCACGACCACATGTTCGCGGAAGAGGTCAATCGCGGCATGGAGGCCGGCAAGACATTCGGCGACATCTTCGCCGTGCTTGCCGAGGATCAGGATCTCGGCGCCTTGCGTGAAACCTTCGCAATGAAGGCATTCAAGCGGCGCCAGGAGGCCGTTTTGCGCGGCTTGCGGCTGCACGGTCTGACCGATCGCGAAATCTTCGGCATGGACCTGCCGGCATACGACGTCTCGCGGTTCGAGCCGGGCGAGGCGGCCAAGCAGAAGCCGAGATACAGGGCGGCTCTGCTCGAGCGGTTTCCCGATCGCCGGGCGGACGAGCCCGTCTTCGTGACCTGGGAAGGGCAGCGCATACCGCCTGGCGCACTCAGTGCCCATCTCGCCGAGCTGCGCGGCGTGCGCATCAACATGGAGTTCAACGGCGCGCTGTGCCGCGGGCTCAAGCAGACCAGATACAAGGAACTGGATGTGATCGACGGCGAACCGACGCTGGTCGATTTCATTCTGGATCGCGTGCCGGCCACGACCGCACCGACCGCCTGAAGCAGAACTGACAGCAACGGCCTCCCTCGCACGAGGCCCCCAACCAACAACCCGCCCGTAAGGCGGAAGGAGGAATCATGCCCAAGATAATGCTTCACAATTCCGAGGCCCGCCGTGCTCTCGCCCGTGGCGTCTTCCGGCTCGCCGCCGCGGTCGAGCCGACGCTCGGCCCCAAAGGCATGAACGCCATGATCGACCGGCCGATCGGCACGCCGATGGTGACCCGCGACGGTGTCAGCATCGCCTCCGAGATCGAGCTGCACGACCGTTTCGAGAACATGGGCGCGCAGGTCGTCCGCGAAGTGTCGATGCAGACCAACGAGATCGCCGGCGACGGCACCACGACGGCCATCGTGCTCGCCAACGCGCTCATCCAGGGCGGCGTCGAGGCGAATGAGCGCGGGGTGAAATCCGTTGATCTCTGCAAGGGCATCGACCTTGCCGTGGCGGCGGTGGTGGCCGCGCTCAAGGCTTCCGCCAAGCCCGCCAAGGGCAACGGCATCCTGGCCTCGGTCGCCAACATCGCGGCGACCAACACCACGCTTGGCGCGCTGGTGGCGGAAGCCCATCGGCGGGTGGGCGCCGGAGGCGTCATCACCACTGATTTCAGTGTCACCACCGAGACCACGCTCGATGTCGTCGAGGGCATGTCCTTCGAACGCGGCTATCTCTCGCATCACATGGTGACCGACCAGGAGAAGATGGAGGCTGTTCTTGAACGGCCCTACATCCTGATGACCGACCTCAAGATCAAGGAGCCCGGACAACTCGATGCGGTTCGCCGCATTGCCGACGAGGCCGGCCGGCCGCTGCTGATCGTGTCCGAGGAAATGTCGCCGGAAGTGGTGGTGACGTTGCTCGGCAAGCAGGGACCGGGGCGCTACCTCGTCGTCCATCCGCCGGAATATGGCCACTGGCGCAAGGCGATGATGGAGGATCTGGCCATCATCACCGGCGGCAAGGTGATCGCGCGCGATCTCGGCGGCCGGCTCGAGGACGTCACTGCCGAGGATCTCGGTACGGCCGACCGGGTGAAGACCAGTTCGTCCTACACCTCGATCATCCGTGGCGGCGGCGACCATGCGGCAATCGCGTCGCGCCGCGCCCAGGTGCAGCGGCAGTATGAAGCCTCGCAGCCCAACATCGATCAGGACAAGCTGCGCGAACGCCTGGCCAAGCTCTCCGGCGGCACCGCGATCCTCTATGCCGGCGGCGTCACGCCGGTCGAGCAGAAGCGGACCATCCAGCTGATCGAGGATTCCTTGAATGCGGTGCGCGCCGCATCCGAAGAGGGTGTGGTCGCCGGTGGCGGCTCGGCACTCGCCCAGATCGCGCCGCTGCTCGACAAGGTGGCGGCTGGCGTCGACGGCGATGTCGCCGAGGGCGTGCGCCTGGTGCGCTCGGTCCTGTCGCGACCGCTGTGGCGCATCGCCGCCAATGCCGGCGCCGATCCCGAAGCGGTGGTGGTCGAGGTCACCCGCATCAACGGCGGCTACGGCTACAACGCCTCGACCGGCGCGTATCAGAACATGTTCGAGGCAGGGATCATCGATCCCGTCCGTGTCACCTACACCGCGCTCGCCAACGCGGCTTCCGTGGCGACGCTGATCCTGACCACCGAAACGCTGATTGGCGATCTCGCCGAGGATGAGGACCCGACAGCCGGACCGGCGCGTGGTGGCGGCTCCGAAAAACTCGGCCGCGCCTGAAGCAATCCAGACATTTTGAAAGGATACAGCCATGAAAGCTGCCAGACTCTACGAATACGATCCGAAGATGAACGTCCAGCTCAGGATCGAGGAGGTCAAGGCGCCGACGATCACTGCTCCCGACGAGGTAATCGTGCGGGTCGGCGCCGCCGGTCTCTGCCGCACCGACCTGCACATCATCGAGGGCGTGTGGAAGCCGACCATGGATCCCGAAGGCACGCTTTTGCCTTACATCATGGGCCACGAGAATGCCGGCTGGGTCGAGGAGGTCGGCAGCGGCGTCAGATCGGTCAAGCGCGGCGACGCGGTGATCTGCCATCCCTTCCGCTCATGCGGCATCTGCCTTAACTGCCGCCATGGCGAGGACATGTATTGCGACAACGGCCAGTTCCCCGGCCTTGGCATGAATGGTGGCTTCGCCGAATATTTCATCACCAGCGAACGCTCGCTGATCAAGCTGAATGCCAACATCACGCCGATCGAGGTGGCACCGCTGGCCGATGCCGGCATCACCGCCTACCGCGCCGCCAAGCGTGCCGCAAAGCTCCTGCGGCCGGGGAGTTACTGCGTGCTGCTCGGCATAGGCGGGCTCGGTCATATCGCGCTGCAATCGTTGCACGCGATTTCAGGCTGCCGCATCATCGCCGTCGATCGCGAGCCGGCGGCGCGGGTGCTGGCCAAGGACCTGGGTGCCGACTTCATCCTTGATGGTGGGCCAAACGTCGTCGAGGAGGTCAGCCAGATCACCGGCGGCGGCGCCCATGTGGTGATCGATTTCGTCGGCGAACTCGGTGTCGAGAACATCTGTTGGAAGATGGTGCGCAAGGGCGGGCAACTGTTCGTCGTCGGCTATGGCGGCAATATCAACGTACCGACCGCGCATCTGGTCATCGAGGAGATCAACATCGGCGGCAGCCTGGTCGGCAATTTCACCGAGCTTGTCGAATTGATGGAGCTCAACGCCGACGGCAAGGTGAAGATGCACTACACCGAATACAACCTCGCCAGCATCAACACCGCGCTCGACGATTTCAAGAACCGCCGGTTCACCGGCCGTGGCGTCATCGTGCCCTGAAAGCCCTTGCACCGCGCGCGGCATGGAACGGGTGTCGCGTGCGGTTCGATCGGGCTGCTTGCCGGACCGGCAAGCCCTCCTTCTTGAGCTCCGTGGCCGATGCCATGGCAATTCCGTGTCGGGACGTCGGCGAAGCGCGATCCCCGCACGAGTTTCCTTGCTTCGTGAAACGGGAGGACAACATGGATCTTGTTACAGGGCTGGCCGTCGTCATCGGCATTATGGGTGGCATAGCGACATGGGCGGCGATCACGATCGGCAATCCTTATCTGCTGATCTGGGCGGTGTTTGTCGGCTGGGGAAGTTTCTATCACTGTGGCGGCAAGGAAGCCGGGTTCAAGAACTCAGCGGTTGCAAACCTGTGGGGCGCGATCTGCGCGGCCGGCGCCTTGATCGCGCTGACGTCCATTGGCGTTACCGCGATCATGGCCGGCATTTGCGTCGGCATTTCAATCATAGTCCTGATCCTCGCCGCCAAGCTGCCATTGCTGAGCGCCATTCCGTCAGCGGTCTATGGCTACGCAACGACCGCAGCACTTTTTCTGCTTGCTGCCGCCGCCTATGGCGAAGGTGCCGGCGGCATCATCAAGGTCGCTGCCGCCGTGGTGATCTCGCTGATCATCGGCAACATCCTCGGCTACGTCTCGGAGAAAGTGACTGGTGCCGTCGTGAAGGCCTGAGCATGTCCGCGACCGCTGCCTGAAGGCAATTTCGGGCGACGAATTTCCCCAACCCCGCGGCGCGAATGCCGCGGGTTTTTTGTTGCGAAGGAGCTGGGCCTGGTTCGCCGAGTCACGCAGACGCGGGAATTCCGCTGAGCGCCAACGGACTTGGCTATTGTCCGTACGAGCCCATTCTTTCACATCCCCAAATACTCCATTTCGGAATTCGTCATTCATTCGCGGGATGGGCAGACATATCCATGCCCAGTGACCAACGGCATTCACTCTCAAATCCATCAGGGATTGATGAGCGCCCGTTCTGGTCTTTCTCGTGAGGCGGCTGCGACCTTCGCTTCGTTTCAACGAAACAAGGTCGCATGACCAACGAAAGGTTTCAAAAATGTCTATGTCAAAATGGGCCGCCACCGCCGCGGCCATTGGCTTTCTCTCGGTTACCACCTCCGCATTTGCCAGCGACGCTGATGTTTATGGTCCCGATATCACTCTGTCGCAGGCCAAGCAGGTTGCCGCCGGCGCTGTCAAGGAATGCGCAGCCAACAAGTGGCTCATGGCCGTCGCCGTCGTCGATACGCACGGCGCCCTGGTCTACTACGAAAAGGCTGATAACACCGAGGTGGCGAGCGCCCAGATCGCCTTGGACAAAGCAACTTCGGCAGCCGTCTACAAGCGTCCGACACGCGACTTCTTCGACGTGACGGCCAAGATGGGTCCATTCATGCTGAACATGGACCACGTCATCGCAGCGCCTGGCGGTATTCCGGTCATGAAGGACGGCAAGATCATCGGTGCGATCTCGGCTAGTGGCGGCACGGGTGCGCAGGACGAGCAGTGCGCCAAGGCCGGCCTTGCCGGCTTTTGATCCTCTTTTTAGCGACGGCTCCGGACGGAGCTGCCGTACTCCAAAGGAATTATTGAAATGATGAATCTCAAATCGCTGGGCAGCCGTCTTGCCGCGGCGGCCGCGCTCTCCGTTGCGCTTGCATTGCCTTCCCTCGCAAACGCCGCCGAGCTTTACAGCGGAAGCAATGCCGATGTTCGCACGGTTCTCTACTACAAGGCGTCGACGGCTGCGCTCTCCCAATTCCTGCCAGCGGGCTGGGAGCTCAGCCCGTTTACAACAGCACCTTCCGCCGGCGCCAACCTCCAGATTGAATTTGTGGACCAGCTTTATGCGGTGGATCCCAAGGGTACCGTCGGGGCTCCGTACCGCTACGTGCTTTTCGGCATCCCTGTTCACAAGACGGGAAGCAGTGAGAACGTGCTGATGTTGTTCGATGGCCTTTCGCGAGGCGGAGCCGGTCCTTACGGCATTGCCGAAACCGCTGCCGACGACGTCAATCGTGGGGTTCATTACAGCTCGAGCCCGACGGCGGTGAGCGAGGCCTGGAACTTCGAAGGTGGCGGTGAGAAGGTTTCACTGAAACGGAATTCGAACGTGGCCCGGTGACCCTGGAGAAGGGCGACAGCCACGTCTACTCGCAACTCAAGCCAGAATTCTCGCGCATCTATCGCTACAATGAGGCTACTGACGTTGTGAAGTCCGGCGACGCAAACCATCTCCGCAGCCTGTCCTTGAAGGCCGAAGGTGGAAAGTTGACCGCGATGTTCGACGGCAGCGAGAGCCTTGTCGCGGTCGTATCGTTGCCTGTCTATTCCCGCGACATCTTTGTTCCGCAGCCCTGAGCACCGCTTTCTTTGAAGGGCGGCGGCCACCCAAAAGGGTGCCGCTGCCCTCCAAGGTTCCAGTGCGCCTGCGACCGTCGCATTTCAGGCACGTGTTGGGGCGGGCCTGTTCTGCTTCATGAACGTGATGAAGGCAGCAAGGGCTGCAGGAAGCTGTCGGCGGCTGGGATAGTACAAGTAGATCCCGGAGATCTGGGAACCCCACCCATCGAGGACAGTCACGACGCGCCCCGAGCGCAGCTCATCCTGCAGAAGAACGGCTGGCACCAAGCCGATTCCGGCGCCTCCGGCAATCGCACTGGCAACCGCACGAAGATCGTTGGCCACAACTTGCGTGCCGGCGACGGGTTCGGCCTTCTCAGCCCCCTTGTGCAGTGTCCAGGGTCGGATTGTGCCGTCCCACGGGGATCGAAGGCGAACACACCAGTGATCCACGAGCGCGCTGGGCTCGCTGGGCTCGCCATGAGCCAGCAGGTAGTCTCTCGTGGCAAAAAGAACTTCGTTGAAGGGATCGGCGATCCGAACGGCGATCATATCCTTCTCGATGCGTTCTCCGACCTGAATGCCCGCGTCGATGCGGTGTTCCACCAGATCAAGGTGAAGATCATCGACGAGGATTTCGAGCTCGATTTCGGGGTGCTTTGTCAGGAAGCGGCCGATAAGAGGGGCTATCAGGACGGTTGTTGCCGTCCGTGAACCTAGAATTCTAAGCCTTCCACCCGTAGCGCTGCGGAACTTGTTCAATCCGTCGAGGACACTGTCCAGTCCGCTCAATATCGGGCCTATGTTGGCAAGAAGCTCTTCGCCCGCCGCGGTCAACGACACGCTGCGGGTGGTTCGTGTGAGCAGTCTCACGCCAAGCTTCTCTTCCAGACCCCTCAGCGTCTGGCTGAAGCTGGGTAGCGACACCCCCAGTGCCGCGGCGGCCCTGGTAAAGTTCAACTGCCGAGCAGCCTCCGCGAAGGCGATGAGCTCCCGCAATTCCGGCTTGTGCATTTGTCCTCCTCGCTGGGGCTGCCCGGTGCAGCGTCGCAGGCCGAGCCTTCTGCCCAGGGCGCTTCGGAATGGCAAGGTTAAGCACGACATTGTTTGGTGGGCCCAAAGGGCCCATTCCGCAATCGATAATTCTAACGGTTCATACGTTCAGCTACCTCCTGTTGCGAGACGAAGGCGCTCGGGCAACTCCAGGTCGGCGCCCAACCGCAACCAAGGAGCTTCCGATGAAGACGAAATTGCTGGTTTCCGCTGCGTTGATCGGTCTGGCACTTAATCTTGCGCCAGCGTTCGCCCAGGAGGGCACGTGGCAGATGGGAATGCCGATGCCAGAGCCTCAGAGCGAGAACTCCAGCGCTGTGGTGGGCAATCAGTGGTTCGTCATTGGCGGCATCGACGTGCCCGAGGTCATGCCCGTTGGCACGGTTGTGATGTATGACGAAAATACCAAGACCTGGTCGAAGAGAGCGGCAATGCCTGAGCCGGCCCATCATACTGCAACTGTGGCTTGCGACGGCAAGGTGTACGTGTTCGGTGGTTTCGTCGGAGAGCCGGGCACCAAGGAATGGCAACCGACCGCTGATGCTTTTGTATACGATCCGAAGACTGACAGCTGGTCCAAGCTTCCACCCATGCCAACTGCCCGCGGAGCGGCTGCGGCTGTGGTGCTCGACGGAAAAATCTACGTCGCCGGCGGGGCGCATGCCCATGAGGATGGCCGCGACATGAAGGAGCCCCTTTGGGCCGACGTTCCCAACATCGTCGGCAGGACTGTCGAGGCCTACGACCCCGCGTCCAACACCTGGACAAGCCGGGCTCCCATGCAGACCGGCCGCAATCACTTTCTCGCCGCTGCCGTCGGTGGGAAGATTTATGCGATCGACGGTCGAATTGGTCTGCCCTTCGTGACCAAGAGCGACGTCACCGATCTGGTCGAGGAATACGATCCCAAATCCGATTCCTGGACCTACAAGGGCCGTTCCCCCACACCGCGGGGCGGGGTCTCGGGCAGTGCCTATGGCGGGAAGATCTATGTGACGGGTGGCGAGTACCAGGACCCGGCGGGCAAGCGCACATTCTGGGCCCTTGAGGCCTACGATCCCGCAACCGACACGTGGCAGACCCTACCGCACATGCAGATTGCCCGCCACGGCTTCGTTGCCGGTTTCATTGGCAGCGAGTTCCATGTCGCCGGTGGCTCCTTCCAGTCCGACGGCATGCCGGGGATCAATGCTCAGATGAACACCCACGAGTTCTACACCGTACCCAAGTAGTTCATTTAATGCCGATGCTGGTCGTGTTCGGGACTGGTTTACGCTTTGGCACCGGCAGGCAGGAGGTCTGACCGTGCACAGCTGTTCGCAAAGGCGGCGCAAAACCTCTGGCGGCATTGCAGATCGCTATGAGGACTAATGCATGTCGCCCAAAAGTGGCCCCGGTTTTGGGAGAACGACATGCATAAAAACAAAGACCTAAAGCGCGTCGTCTGAATCCATTCAGACGCGACGCGCTTTAGAGGAAGCCGCGCCGGATCCCGTATTGGCCGAGCTTGCGATAGAGCGTCGGCCGCGAAATGCCGAGCCTCAGCGCAACCTTGCTGAGATTGCCGCCCTCCGCGACAAGCGCATTCTTGATCGCCTGACGTTCTCCATCCTCGAACGTACATACGGGTGCTTCGAGCATCGTTGCCGGATGGTCGCTGTGCAAGGCGATGGTGTTGCGATCGCCCACACTGATTTCCCCGGGAAGATCCTGGAGTTCGATCGTGCCGCCGCGCGCCAGTATATGCAGGCGCTCGACCAGGTTCTTCAATTCGCGCACATTTCCCGGCCAGCGATAGGCCAGCAGCGCGTCGAGTGCTTCGTTTGAAAACTCCAGCGGGTCATTGCCTGCCAGCTTTGCGATCTGACGATTGAAATGCTCGATCAGCAACAGCACGTCATCGCCGCGCTCGCGCAGGGCCGGGACATGAATCGAGACCGCGCCGATGCGGTAATAGAGATCGCTGCGGAAGCGTCCGGCCGCGACTTCCTGCCTGAGATCGCGATTGGTCGAGGCGACCAGTCGTACGTCCACCGGCCGGCCCCTTGAGTCGCCGATGCGATGGACCACGCGCTCCTCCAGGACACGCAACAGGAAGGGCTGGATTTCAAGCGGCAACTCGCCGATCTCATCAAGGCTGAGCACGCCGCCATTGGCGAGTTCGAAGATGCCCGGCTTGCCGTCACGCGAAGCTCCGGTAAAGGCGCCGGCGACATGGCCGAACAATTCGCTGCCGAACAGCTCCTTGGTGATTGCGCCACAGTTCATGGCGATGAACGGGTCGTTTTCGGTGCGCCGGCTGCCGGCATGGACAAGCCGTGCAAACAGCTCCTTTCCGACGCCGGTTTCGCCTTCTATCAGCAACGAGGTGACACCGTTCGACCCGGCCACCCGGGAGGCGACATCAACGGCGGCCAACAGTTTTTCGCTTTCGCCGACGATCATCGCCGCGGCTGTTCGCAAATGTTTGTCCCCCTCCCGACGTATCACCGTCATGCTGGAGACGGCCGGCACCGAGGGAAACACCAGAGCCGCGCCACGAAGGTCGCCATCGAGCTTCAGCGGCGTGACATGGCAGGATCGCAAATGCGCCGGCAACGCGTTGGCGAGATCGGTCTCCGAGCCGGAGGCTGGCAGGTTCATGAGCCAACGACCGCGCCCCGGCTCCATCGGGCCGTCCATCATCTCCGTCGTGTCGCCGTTGGGCACGTTGTTGCAGAAGATCGCGCGGCCTCGATGATCGACGATCACCAACCCGTCTTTTCGGCGGTAGCTGGGGGCCGAGGAAATGAAGGCTTCGAGCAAGCGCGTGCGCTGCTCCTGCTGCTGCTCGGCGAGCGCCTTTTCGATTTGCCTGGCGGTGGCGGCGACGAGCGCCGTATTGTGCGGCCGGAAGATCGGCGAATAGCCTGACAGGTCGACAACGCCGATGATCTTGCCGTCCAGGGGATCGCGGATCGGCGCACCGGCGCAGGTCCAGGATTTGATGCCGGCGCAGAAATGTTCAGCCGCGTGGACGAAAATCGGTTCGCCGGTCCACAGTGCTGTGCCGATGCCGTTGGTTCCGACGGCGTCCTCGTTCCATTTGCCGCCGATGCCCAGATGAATGTCCATGCCGTCATGCAAGGTCTTCTTGTCGCCGATGGCATCGATCAGCACGCCGTCGCTGTCGGCGAGCACCAGCATCGCTCCCGTCCCTTCCAGCAACTGGCCAAGCGACGCAAACGATCGCCGCGCCGCCGAAAGCAGCTCGGCATTGGCGCGGGTCAGGTATTCGATCTCGTCACGGTCACTATTCAGCGGCGCTTCGATGCCCTGCGCATTGATGCCGCCGGTGGCGCTGCGGTACCAGGAATCGTGGATCAGCGAGCGGACGTGGACCGGATCGCGGGCGCTTGTCGGCTCGTCGGAAAGAAAGCTTTCCCAGGCGCGCATGGTGGCGCGCTCGTCATAGTCGATGTTGTCTAGAACCAGCTGTCCGGTGGCCATCGAGGCACGCGTCGGAAGCGCAGCGCTTTTCATCGGGTTGGGGCCGCTCGCGTGTCTCATTCAGCCATCACAGTACCTTTTGAGGTATGCCATTTCTGTATGCTCTCGCGGATTGGGCGCGCATAGCGACGCCCGAATACCGGTCGTCAGTCGATGCCGAGTTTCGCACCGATGTCGGCGGCAAGCTGTTCTTCGGTATAGGTCGCGGTCAGCCGGGATCCATCCAACTCGACAAGCGCCTCGGCGATGGTTTCGTCGACCGGCGAAAAGAAGCCATTCTGCTTCGTCGCCAGCACGAAAATCTGGTCGCCATTCCGGTTGCGGACATCGCCGATATGATGAAGCTGGCGGCCGGTGTTCTGATCCTTGGAGATCACACGGCCGTTCATGGTGACACGGATGGACGGGCTCGCTTCGGAGGCGGTTGCCGCGCTGCCGCCAACATGGATGATCAGGCCTTCCGCCTTGGGTTGCTGGCGCGGCTGCCTGGAAGCCGAGTAGCCGCCGCCGCTGATCTGGTCGGCGAGGCGAACGATGGTCGAGCGGTTCTGCTCGATCAGTCTTTTGACCTGGACGTCCTCGCGCCGCGGGCCATCCCGCTTGGAGATGATCTCAACCATGAATCCTCCCAGATTCGCTCAGCTTGGCCGATGGTACGGCTCATTTCTTCTTTTGAGGTGAACCCTACACCTCTTCTTTTGAAGTGAACCCTACACCGCCTCGGTGAGGTTCGCCATCCCATCCCATAGCACCAGAGTTCGGGTCGCTGGTAGCAGGTGGCTGCTACACGGGCTCGGATCCTCGGATGCGCGTGAGATGGTGACCGGGCGCTTCCGAAACGGCAGCTGGCCTGGCGTTAAGCTTTTGGTAACCCTCCTAAGTCGAAGACCAAAAAAGACTTTGGCTTCTGGTGCCCTCCATAGATGCTAGGGCTGGCATCGAGCCGAGGAGTAAGACCAATGACCACCGTCCTGAACGCCAAGGGCGTTCCACTCCCCTACAGCGGTTCCTCGGTAAAGTGGTACTCGGCGACGAATTCCGGCCCGGCACTTTATGGCAGCATCTACAATGACTCGCTCTACGGCGACGGCAGCGTCAGCGTCACGATGTATGGCGGCAAGGGCGATGACATTTACTATCTGTATTCCACGAAGAACAAGGCGGTCGAGCTGGCCAACGAGGGTGTCGACACCATCTCGACCTGGATGAGCTACAGGCTGCCGGCGCATTTCGAGAACCTGACGGTCACGGGCGACAAACACTATGCTTTCGGAAACGAGCTAAACAACATCATTACCGGCGGCTCCGGCCAACAGACGCTCGACGGCTTGAAGGGCGACGACGTTCTCAAGGGCGGATCCGGGGCGGACATTTTCGTCGTGGCCCCCGGCAACGGCAGTGACCTGATCCTGGACTTTAGCGTGGACGATACGGTGCGCGTCGGGAGCTACGGCTTCACCTCCTTCGAGCAGGTGCACGCCAATATGGTCCAGTCGGGAGCGAACGTCCGACTTGATCTATCCGGCACCGAGTTTCTCGTCTTCGCCAACAAGACGATCGACCAGTTCACCGCAAGCCAGTTCGACCTGGCCCTGGACAGGTCGCATCTGCAACTCACCTTCTCGGACGAGTTCAACACGCTGAACCTGTGGAATGGCTCGAGCGGTACCTGGGACTCGAACTTTTGGTGGGGAGGCGCGAACGGTAGCACGCTCACGAGCAACGGTGAGCTTCAATGGTATATCGACACCAGCTACGCCCCGACGAGTTCCGTCCACCCGTTCAGCGTCGAGGACGGTGTTCTCACGATTACCGCCGCCCGAGCCCCTGAGGCTATCAAGCCCTACATAAACAACTACCAATACACGTCAGGTTTGCTGACGACCCACGAATCCTTCGCACAGACCTACGGCTATTTCGAAATTCGGGCCGACATGCCCGAAAAACAAGGCGCATGGCCGGCCTTCTGGCTTCTGCCCGAGGACGGCTCCTGGCCACCGGAACTGGACGCTATAGAGATGACCGGTCAGGATCCAAACAAGCTCCTTATGACAAGCCACACGAACGAGACGGGAACGCATACAACAGTGTCCTCGACGCCCTATGTCGCGGATACCGAAGGGTTCCACACATACGGGGTGCTGTGGACGGCAGACGAACTCGTCTGGTATTTCGACAACGTCGAAGTTGCGCATGCCGCAACGCCTACCGACATGCACGAGCCGATGTACATGTTGGTCGATCTCGCGGTTGGTGGCATCGCGGGAGCGCCCGCCGATGGGCTTGCAACGCCGGCGGAAATGCAGATCGACTACATCCACGCCTACTCGTTGCACGATTGGGTTATCTAGGCGCAACACCTGATGGTGGGGTCGGTATGGACACGTCGTGCTGCGGCTGGTGTCGTCAGCCCGGACCTAAAATACACCACCAATGCCTATGCCCGCACCAATGTCCGGTGGCGGGGCTGCGGGGCGTTGCGGGGCGGCCTGTGAGCGTTTCGCAGCCTTGCGGCCGGAGCTGGTTTGCGAGGGGCCGGCTTCCGACGCAACTTTAGCCGGCTTGGCCTTTACGATGACCGGCTGCTTGCAGATTCTGCCGGAGCGCAGAAAGAGATCGCCGAGCAGTCCGACGGTCGGCTCGGTCGTCGATGCGACCTGTTTGGTATTTTTGTAATAGTCGGTGAGGGCGCGGATGGAGCCCGTGCCCCAATCGCCATCAACCTGCATCCGGTAGCAACCCAGGCGACGAAGTTCCGTCTGGATGCTGCGCGCAAGATCGCCCGCCTTGCCCTTTTCCGCTTCGCCCGCCGATGCGCCGACAATGAGGGTTTCGAGGCCGGAGACGACGCTTTGGCGAGCGTCTTCAACGCTTTCAGTTGGAGACAGATTGGCGACCTGGGTGCCAACCGGCGCCGGCAAACCGGCTGACGGTGCCGGAATCTCGACCGACCGCAACGTCTGCCCGACGACAAGCACGGCAGTTTGCAGGTCGTTGGAGGCGAGCTCGACCTGCAATCTCTTCTTTGCGATGGGGTCCGCCAGAATTCGCGAAAGGCTCGCGCTCAACTGTGCTGGATCGAGTGCCTGCTGCTCCGTGAAATAGAACTGCTCGCGCAGGTTCGATTGATCCCACGGCACTTGACGGCCAACCGTCAACGCTTCGGTTTCGTTGCGGACGCGGATCATCATGTCCGAGACGCTGAGCCCGGGGATCTCGAGATTCTTCAGCAACGCAACGGTAAACGGGCTGTTTTCGCCGCCGCCATCGGCCGTGACATTGCCGGGCTGAGTGGCAAAGGCAATGAACGTGTTTTCACCGACGTCAACTTGCGCCAGACCATCGCCGGCGCCGGCGCCGGGACCGAGCGGATTGTTGCGACAGGCGTCCAGGAATATGAATGTCTGGCGGTCCCGGCGCGCGAACCTGGCGATCACATCATTCAGCTTGATGGCGCTGGCCGTCAGTTTTTCCAGGCTTTCGGGATCGGGCGTGTCGACCGGGAGCAGGTAGTTTTCGCCATGCAGCTGCACGCCATGACCGGCATAGAAAATCAAAACTGCACTGGCGGTCGGCAGTTCTGCATCGGCGTCTCGAAGCAGTTTGGCGAAACCCTCGGTCGAAAGATCGGTTCCCGTCAGGACTTCGAAATTCAGCCGCTTCAGACTCTCTGAAAGCCTTGTGGCGTCGTTTGCCGCATTGGGGAGATGCTCGAGCCGGGTGCTTTGATAGTTCGAATTGCCGATGACGATCGCCAGCCGGTTGCGCGGCTGCGGCGACGGGTTCTGCTCGACCGCGGCGAGAGCGCCAACCGAGCCAAGAAGCACGAGAAGCAGAAGCAGCGGGATGCGAAACAGGAGTCTGTGGCAATGGGTCATATCAACATGCCCGTTCCGGTCTGCGTCAATCCTGGTCTTGCAACCTTCGAAGCGCACCACGACGCGACACAATCATGCCCGAGCGTATGGACCCCGTGTCGCTGAAGGCCAGCAAAAATTTATACCAAGAATCATGTCAAAGATAGGGAAAAGGGATTTGTATGCTCAGTCACCGGACTGTGGAGGACACGATGCCGATCAAGATCAACCTTGCGCTGCCGGTTTATGGAGCAGCCTACAAAAGCGCCGAACCTTTTGACGTGAACTCGGGTGAGGTCTTTCCCAGTGGCGATATGGCCTATCGTGCCGCGGCTATGGGCCAGGGCGTCGCGGTCGGAGACCTCTCTGTGCTCCACGAGGAGATCACTAGGGGAGAACTGGTCCAGCCGTTCAAGGATATGCAGATCTCTGACGACAGGGAGGCCTATCATTTGTGTGGCAGAAGAGATTGCTGGACCGACCCTCGTATCGCCGCGTTCCATAAGTGGGTTTTGGACGAGGCCACGTGGTCCTGAAGGCCGCACCGGCCGCTCACATGCAGACACGCTTGGCGCCCACCTTCTTGCCTGCGTTCCATGCCCTGTCGGGACGCGTGAGCAGTGCTGGGGGCAAACCGTGATGGGTGCATTTTTTCGGTCGGTGGCGGCGATGATCGTGGTGTCCGGCGTGACAGGTTGCACCAACATTTCCTACTACGCGCAATCCTTGAAGGGTCATGTGGAGATCATGACGGCGCGCCAGGATGTCGGAGAGCTGATCGAGGATCGTTCGACCCCTGAGGCACTACGCGCTCGAATGGCATCGGCGAGCGCCATACGACAGTTTGCGACAGATGAACTAGCGCTGCCGGACAACAATAGCTACCGCAGCTATGTTGACGTTGGTCGGGACTCGGTGACATGGGCCATCTTCGCCGCGCCAGAATTCTCGCTGACGCCACGAACATGGTGCTTTCCAGTGTTCGGATGCGTTCCCTACCGAGGATACTTCTCCAAAAGGTCTGCGATTGAAACCGCTGTCGAACTTCAAAGACAGGGCCTGGACGTCTATGTGACGGGCATCACTGCATATTCCACGCTTGGCTGGTCAAGTGACCCGCTGCTAAGCACGATGCTCAGCCACGATGAAACGTATCTTGCAGGGCTAGTTTTCCATGAGCTGGCCCACCAGCGCGTCTATGTGAGCGACGATTCCGCATTCAACGAGGCGTTCGCTGTCGCCGTCGAAACAACCGGCGTGAGGAAATGGCTGCGCGCGGCTGGTGATACCGCCGGATTGCGCCGTTACGAAGCCGACCGAAAGCGCAAGACCGAATTTCTTGCGCTGGATTCGCACACCCGGGACGAGCTAACGCATGTCTATAGAGGCTCGGGTACCACCATGGACCAAAAGCGGGCCGCAAAGACAGCCGCGATCGAACGGCTGCGGATGCGCTACCGAGCGATGCGCGACAGGCGCTGGGGTGGATACCGGGGATATGATGTCTGGTTCGATGCTCCGATTAACAACGCGAAACTCGCCGCGACTTCCGTTTACGGTGATCAGGTGGCGACGTTTCTCCGCTTGTTCGACTTGTGTTCGGGCGACTATCCACGGTTCTTCGCGTCGGTTCGACGGATCGGAGCGTTAGACAAGGCTCACCGCGCCGAAGCGCTCAAGGCGGCAGATACATGTGATTGAGCCGGTCAAAGCTGAAGTCCCTTTGCCGCCTGGATGAACAGCGTTCGCACTTCGTGCTGCCGCGTTTCGAGATGCGGCTCCAGGTTCACGTCGCTGCTCGATCACTATTGGCGTTGCCGAACAGCAACAGAGGCCAAGGTTCCTCGCATCATGATCTCTGTAAGTCCATTTAAGGATTGCCTGTGGGTCAAGCTGAGATCATACATTAGCTGGAGACCATACATTCCTAAATTCCTAGTTAGCTGAGATCATACATTCCTAATTAGTTGATTTGTGGAGATCGGCACCATGGCTGCGCGCGGAAGCGGCGAAGCTGCGGGCGAGCCCCTTCCGGAAGAGAGCGAACCGGCCGAGGCCTCGCCCGATCTCACTTATTCGATGTCGGCCGGGCTGGTGACGCGGCTGAAGGCGCTGGACGTTGCGCTCGCGGTTACCTCCTACCAGTCCGGCCTGTTCTATCTCATCGGCCGCAACCCGATGACCGGCGGGCTCAACGTTCACCAGACGCCGATTCTACGGCCGATGGGACTCGCCTACGCCTCCGACGGGACGCTCATGCTTGTGGCGGGCTTCCATCTCGTGCGCTTCGTCAACGCGCTGGAACCACACCAGCGGGCCAATGAGATCTTTGACGCCTGCTATGTACCGCGCACAGTGCACGTTACCGGGGAACTCGACGCGCATGACGTCGGCATCGGCGCGGCCGGCCGGCCCATATTCGTCAACACACGTTTCAACTGCCTCGCCACCGTGTCGGACCGCTACAGCTTCGAGGAAGTGTGGCGGCCGCCCTTCATCTCGGCGCTGGTGGACGAGGACCGCTGCCACCTGAACGGTCTGGCGATGCGCGACGGTGAGGCGGCCTATGCCACGGCTGTCAGCCGCTCCGACACGATCGACGGCTGGCGCGACCGGCGCGCCGACGGCGGCGTTGTGATCGATGTCAGGACCGGCACGGTCGTATGCGAGGGGCTCTCCATGCCGCATTCGCCGCGTCTCCATCGAGGAGCGCTGTGGCTGCTCAACTCCGGCACAGGCGAGCTCGGCTTCGTGGAGTTGCCGAAGGACGGCGGCATGGGTCACTTCGAGCCGGTCGCATTCTGTCCAGGCTTCCTTCGCGGGCTGGCGTTTTGCGGCCGCTACGCTTTCGTCGGTCTTTCCAAGCCGCGCTACAAGCGCTTCGAGGGGCTGGCGCTCGACGCTCGCCTCGCCGCCGCCGATTCCGAGCCGTGGTGCGGCATCCAGGTGATCGATCTTGAGAAGGGTAGCTGCGTCGACTGGTTCCGCATCGACGGCCAGGTAGCCGAGCTCTACGACCTCGCCGTGATCCCCGGCTTTGCCTGCCCCATGGCGGTGAGTCCACGCTCGCCCGAGGCGGCGGGCTTCGTCAGCCATGCGCCCGGCGGCGGGCGGCCACAATTGCCATCGAACGATTCTTTTGCCGAGGCTGTCGTGCCAGCCCCGGCAAGCCAATGACCAAGGCTGCCACGCAGCGGGGGCTATCATGAGGCAGGGGACGAAACTGGGAAATACGGAGGAGTCGGCGCTCGGTCTGCGCAACCGCCTGGTGCTCGGCACCGCGCTCGCGGCGAGTGCCTTCCTCGGCGGCTATCGCGGCTATGTGCGACGTGCCTTTGCGGACTGCAGCGGCGCCGGCGGCATTTACACCTGCAGCAACGTGACGACGATGACGCAGAGGCTGCCTCCGCTCGGGTCGCCTCCCGCTGTGCTCAACGTGACAACGGACAACACCTTCAGTATCAGCACAGCCGCGGGCAACGCCCTTACCCTCACGGGCACTGGCGGACTCACATTTAGCGACTACGCTTCTGGAGACCCCAATTTCTCGACCATCACTGGCTATATTAGTGGCATCGCCGCTCGCAACTACAGTAGCGGTGCACTGTCGATCACCACGACAGGGACCGTCACAGGAAACAACCAATCGAGTCCCGGAGTCGGCGGAATAGGCATCTACGCCCACAACTACGTCGGAACCACCGACCTGACGATCCAGGCGGCGGACGCAAGCGGTGCGGGAAACGGCATCCGCGCCATTAACCAGGGAAGCGGAGCGCTGTCGATTACCGCCAGCGGGACGGTGACGAGTACGAGCACGAACTATTCCAGCATCTCCGCCGCGAACTTTGGCACTGATCTGTCGATCGTGGTGGCGAATGCGACAAATCAGATCAATGCCCATAATTACGGAAGCGGCGAACTGTCGATCGCCGTCACGGGGACGGCGGCTGACTCGACCTTTCCCGCCATTTTCGCTCGCAACCACGCTGGCACAAATCTAACAATTACGGCCGCAGGTACAGTGACTGGAACGTCCGGCATCTACTCCCGCAACGACGGGAGCGGAGCACTATCGATTACCGCTACCGGTGCGGTGACGGGGACGAGTGCCAACGGCATCCACGCCCGCAACTTTAACGGCACCGACCTAACGATCGACGTGGCCGGTGTGAACGGCGCGACATACGGCATCCGCGCCTCAAACTACGGGAGCGGCGCACTGTCGATCACAGCCAGCGGTGCAGTGACGGGGACGACCAATAACGGCATATACGCCCTCAACGAAAGTGGTACCAATCTAACGATCGATGTGGCCGGCGTGAGCGGGGGGACCACCGGCGTCCTTGCCCGCAATTTCGGGAGCGGTGCACTGTCGATCACCGCCACCGGTGCAGTTACGGGGACGAGTGCCAGCGGCATCTACGCCCGCAACTATGGCACCGATCTAACGATCGACGTGGCCGGTGTGAACGGCGCGACATACGGCATCCGCGCCTCAACAGACGGGAGCGGAGCACTGTCGATTACCGCTACCGGTGCGGTGACGGGGACGAGCAGATACGGCATCTATGCCAACAACTCCGGTGGCACTGATCTGACGATTGAAGCGGTAAATGTGTCCGGCGGGACATCCGGCATACACGCAGAACACTACGGCACAGGCGCACTGTCGATCACCGCAACCGGTACAGTAACGGGAACGGCGGGAGACGGGATTTATGCCCGTACTTTGTCCGATGTTATTTCCAGCACCAATCTGACTATTGATGCGGCCACTGTAAGCGGCGGGACCTATGGTATCTCCGCCGAACACCACGGCACCGGCGCCCTCTCCATTACCGCCACCGGTACCGTGACAGGGGGCAACGGCGCATTGACTGGAGGCATCTACGCCCGAAACTATGGCAGCGATCTCACGATCGTCGCGGCGGGCGTGAGCGGCGGTCTGGGCATCGGCGCCGACCAGGAGGGCACTGGCGTGCTTTCGATTACCGCCGCCGGCACGGTGACGGGGACGTATGCGAGTGGCATTTTTGCCTTTACGGGGTTCAACTCCACCGGCCTCACGATCAATGTTGCTGATGTGAGCGGCGTCATCGGCATCGAGGCCGAACACCATGGCACAGGTGCGCTCTCCATCACTACAACAGGCACGGTGACGGGAGCGGTCGATGGTGGGGGGATCTTTGCACTGGCGTATGACAACGCGACCGGCTTGGCCATTCAAGCGGCAGACGTAAGCGGTGGGGCCTACGGCATCTTGGCCATACTCCACGGTAGTGGTGGCGCGCTCTCCATAACCGCCACGGGTGCAGTCACCGGGACAATCGATGGCGGCATCTTCGCCCAGACATTCGACAACGCCACCGGGCTATCAATTGCAGTGGCGGATGTGAGCGGCGGAACCTATGGCATCCGTGCCCTCCACGGAGGCACCGGCGCGCTTTCGATTACCGCCACCGGTACGGTGACAGGCAATGGCGGCGCGGGCATTTACGCACGCAACGACTCCGCCGCCACTGGTTCGGCTACTACGGTTACGGTGCAAGATAGCGCGACGGTAAGCGGCGCCACGGTCGGCGTCGAGCTTGTGTCCGGCACCGGCCGCGCAGCGGGCGTGGATAATGCCGGTTCAATCGCAGGTGCAACGGGTATCCTCGCGAACACGGCGGGCTCGGTCACGATCACGAACGCCGGTTCAATCACCGGCACTGGCGGCACCGCAATCGATCTCACCGGCGCGGGTGCCAGCACAATCAACCAGCAGGGGGGCGTCATTACCGGCAACATCCTGCTTTCGGCCCGCCCGGACGTGGTCAGCGTTGCCGGCGGCACCATCACCGGCAATGTTGTCGGCGGGGCGGGCGACGATAAAGTGACCGTCAGCGGCGGCACCATCACTGGGAACGTAACTGGCGACGACGGTGATGATATCGTAGCCGTCTCCGGCGGCACCATCCGCGGCAGCGTCACCGGCGGCGCCGGCTTCGACCAAGTTTCAGTTTCCGGCGGCACCATCAAGGGCGGCATCGACGCAGATCACGTCGATCTCTCCGGCGGCACGATCGACGGTGACATCACCGGCCTCGGCCCCAATACGCTGATCATCAACGGATCCGGCGCGGTCGATCCGCTCAACCTTGCCGACGGGGTCCTGTTCAGCGGTACGGGCGCCAACGGCACCGTCACTGACACCGACCTCGCGGCCGGCGGCAAGAGCCAGAACTTCACCGGCTTCGACAATTTCTCGGCCGACGCTTCTACGCTCCGCTTCAGCGGCGGCACACAAGGCATCAACCAGCTCAACCTGGGCAACGGCTCGACGCTGTTCATCAACGGCAATGTCACCATGCCGGGTTCGATCATCGCGACGAATTCAACGCTGTTCATCAACGGCAACCTCACCATGTCTGGTTCGATCATCGCGACGAATTCGCTGATCGACATGACGGACGGCGTCGCCAACGACGTGCTGAGGCTCGGCGGCCTCACCCTCAACGGCGCCCGCATCGGCCTCGACATCAACCAGCAGACGGTGCAGTCGGATCAACTCATTGCCAGCGCGTTTTCGGCCACCGGCGCCAACACCATCATCGTCAATCTGCTGGGCACGCCGCAATTCGCCCAGGCGACCGATATCCCGATCATTGTCTCGGCCAGCGGGCCGGTTACCGGGACATTCGATGTCCAAGGCATTCCCGGCACGCCCGGTTCGCTTTTTACCTATCAGCTCGTAACTGGCCCGGGCGGCTTGTTCCTGCGTGCCACGCCGGCCAATTTCGGTATTGCCGCGGCGCCCACCAGCGCCACCAACGCCGGCGCGGTCACTGTGGCAATCGACGCTCTCTACGGCATAAACCGAGATGCGCTCGATTCTGACCTCAACCTGTCGCCCGCAACCGGGGGTGCAATGGTGCCGGTTTCGTCCAGCTTCGGCGTCTTCGCCTCCGGCCAGTTCGCTCATACCGAGCATGACGGCTACGACATCAGCGGCGGTGGTCTGAATGGCCCCGGCCCGAGCTTCGATGCCAATGATTTTTCGGCCGCCATCAGCCTGGATTTCAATGCGGCCAAACACTTCCAGTTCGACAATGAGTATGGCCTGAACATCGGTATTTTCGCCGGCTATGCCTCGACCGATGTCAACCTCGGCGCGTTCCGGGGATTTGATGCCATCGGAGAAGGCACCAACAAGGCTGGCATGTTCGGCGGCTACGCGCTGTTCCGCAAGAACTATGACTACGCGCTGGTCTCCGCCTCCGGCTTCATCGGCGGAAGTGATGTGACGAACGGCGTGCTTGGCACCACCGGCAGCTATGACACCGAGGGCTATGCGGTGACGGCATCGGTCGGCCACATCTTCAAGCTGGGCGAGCGTACCCGTTTCGATCTGCGTGGTGGCCTGCTTGGCGTTTCGTTCCGCGGCGATCCCTACACCGACAGCGGCGGCAACGAGTTCGGCAAGAGCAAGCTTTCTTTTGGCGCGATCAAGTTCGAGCCCGGCATCTATGGCGATTACACGCTAAGCAACGGCATGGTGCTCAGCCCCTATGCGCGATTCGAATTGCAGCAGCGTTTCGGCTACAAGAACACGACCGAAATCGACACCAGGGAGATCGACTTCGACGATGCGGATTTTTCCGCCGCGCTGTCGACCGGCTTCAACCTGAAAATGTCGGAGTTGACCACCGTCAGCGGCGAAGTCCGCGGCAAGGCGTCGTCCGACAGTTCCATCATCGGCGCCAAGCTCGGGGTGAAGATCGCCTTCTAGCTAAAAGCAATTCCAGGGAAAGTGCGAACGGTTTTCCCTCCGGAATTCTTATGGACGTTCGTTCGGTCCTCCGAGAATCGCTAAAGCTTCAGCGACTTCAGCTTCCTCGCTCAGGACCGAATGAACAACCTATTGAAACCTCACATCTAGAGCGGCGGCTTTTCATGTGAATCCATATCCTGCGGCTGTGATGTAGTTTCTGCATTCTCTTGGAGAGAGAAGAGATTGCAGATACCGCCTTTGGCCTGCCGCAGGGCGTCGATGGTTCGGATAGCCTTTGCTCGCAGACGCGCTTTGAGCTTGGAAGATGAGTAACCTTTTCATTGTTACTCTCAGGGGTGACGGTAAATTTTATATTTAGGCCTTATTCGGCGATAAGCCGAATTTGGGTAAAAGCCATGATTTTGCTTGAAATCGGAGATCCAAGTTCTGCCGTCATAGATAGCCATGTGCCCGGCCGGATGTCCATCTATTGGCTGTATAACTACAACGTCGCCAGGCATTGGCATGATTGTATTTGTCTCAACAAATCCGGCGTTTGTTAGATTCCTTCCGTAATCTTTAGCGTAATTAGTTGGGAATAATGTTACTCCACCACTTTCTATTGCCTCTCTTACAGATTTTGCACAGTAGCGAGTGCTAAAGGGCTGAGCATGGCTTTGTGCAAAGGAAATAGCCTTATTTCTATCCCAAGGCATAATAATACTCCCGGGCCTGAACGGTATCAGCTTGCGCAGCAATTTAGCCCAATACCGGCCCTTTGAAAACCGGACACATGCAGGGCGACGTTTCCGCAGTCTTGCGTGTTTTGTATGCGCCAGCCAACAAAACGTCTGTGCGATCCTCTCCAAACCATCATCGGCAACGAATTCGGCAAGAGCCAGCTTTCATTTGGCGCGATAAAGTTCGAGTCGGCATCTATGGCGATTACACGCTAAGCAACGGCATGCTGCTCAACCCCTATGCGCGCGGCGAATTGCAGCAGCGTTTCGGGGGAGATCGCCTTCGACGATGCGGATTTTTACGCCGCGCTGTCGACCGGCTTCAACCTGAAGGTGTCGGAGTTGATCACCGTCAATGGCGAAGTCCGGGGCAAGGCGTCGTCCGACAGTTCCATCATCGGCGCCAAGCTCGGGGTGAAGATCGCCTTCTAGCCAGTGCGGCGAATCCGAAATTCCTGTCACCTTGAGTGGCGCACCGCGCGATCAGCGGAGATGCTCGCCAAGCGAGAGCAAGTGTTCTATGCTCTCGATCGGCACCGCATGGTCGTGATGTCGATACGGAAGTCTGTTGTCATAGGCAGGGGGGTTCCATGTTCGAAGTCGTCGGATTCTGGTGGAAAACACGAAGAAGCTGGCTCGCCATAAAGACGCTTGGCTTGATCGTTGCGCTGTCCGTGTTGCTTTTACCCGGACTGGGAACCGCGAACGCACAGCCGAACTGGACGCTCGATCCGACCGCTTCGGTGCTCACCTATCAGTCGGTCAAGAAGAACACGATCGTCGAGACCAACAAGATCAGGAATATTTCCGGCAGCCTCACTTCGGCGGGTGATGCCAAAGTCACCTTCGACCTCAATTCGGTCGATACGGGGGTCGACCTTCGCAATGTCCGTATGCGGTTCCTCTTCTTCGAGACATTCAAGTTTCCGTCCGCCGAACTGACCGCGAAGGTGGATCCGGCGGCATTTGCCGACCTGGCGACCAAGCGACGCGTGAAGGCGGTTCTTCCATTCCGTCTTAACCTGCATGGGGTCGACAAGGATCTTCAGGCCAACATCGTGGTGACCATGATCAGCGACAACATGGTATCGGTCGCTTCGGAGGCTCCTGTCGCGGTGCACGTGGAAGACTTCGGGCTGCTGCCGAACGTCGACAAACTCCAGCAGGCGGCCAATGTGACCAATATTGTTCCGACGGCTTCGGTGTCGTTCGATTTCGTGTTCACCGCTGACGGCAGCAAGTCGGCTGCTGTCCAAACCGTCGCGGCGAGCGCGACCGATGTCGGACCCGTCGCCACCGATGCGGCGAAGACCAACTTCAGCGACGAGGAGTGCCTCAACCGGTTCGCGGTGCTGTCGCGTACCGGGGCTATCTACTTTCGAACGGCGAGCGCGCGGCTCGATACCCAAAGCCGCCCGCTGCTTGCGGAGGTCGTCGGTGTCGTTGGCAAGTGCCCGGGCCTGAAGGTCGAGGTTTCCGGACACACCGATTCCGATGGGTCGCCTGTCGAGAACAAGCATTTGTCGGAGCGCAGGGCCCAGGCGGTTGCCGACGCCATTGTCGCCGCGGGCATTCCTCGCACGCAGATCACGGCGACCGGCTACGGCGAGGATCGCCCGGTTGCTGCCAACGACACGCCGAAGAACAAGGCGCTCAATCGGCGGATCGAGTTTTCCGCCACCAAGCTCGTCAACTGAGGAAGGATCCGTTGTCCCGGTGAGTTTCGATCTGATTGCCCGTTGCGGTGGCCTTATGCGCGGCATCGGGCTTGTAGCGCTGGCACTGCTTTTGACTTTGTCGGCCGCCAGTGCCGAACGCCGTGTTGCGCTGGTCCTTGGCAACTCCCAGTATCAGCATGCGCCGGCGCTGCCCAATCCGGTGCGCGACGCCCAGGCCATGGCCGAACGCCTGAAGGACCTGGACTTTGAGGTCGTTTCCGGCTTCGATCTGACCAAATTGCAGACCCAGACGACGATTGCACAGTTCGCAAAGCAGGTGCGCGGCGCCGACATCGCCCTTTTCTTCTATGCCGGCCACGGGTTGCAGGTTTCTGGCAGCAACTACCTGCTTCCGGTCGATGCGGCACTTGAGGACGAGACCTCGCTCGACTTCGAGGCGGTGCCTGTGGATTTCGTCCTGCGGCAGATGTCGCGCGAGACCAGCATAAGGCTGATTTTCCTCGATGCCTGTCGTGACAATCCGCTTGCCGAGGTGTTGGCAAGGACCGCCGGCGTCACGGGAGCAAAAAGCGGCCTTGCCGAAATCCCGATCGAGAACGGTGGCGCCGGCACGCTTGTCGCGTTCGCCACCAGTCCTAACCAGGTCGCCTATGACGGATCGGGCGAACATTCGCCGTTCGCTTCGGCGCTGCTCGCGCATATGGGCGAAACAAATGTTTCCATCACCGAAGCGATGAACCGCGTTACCGCCGATGTCTTCAAGGCAACCGCCGGCAAACAGCGCCCCTGGATCAATGTCTCGCTGACCACCGAGGTCGTCCTGCACAAGATCGATCTCAACGCGCCGCTGATCGTCGGCGAGGCGACCGCTCCGCAACCGGAAGGCGGCTCGGACGTGCGCAACGCCACGGCAAATCCGCCGGGCTCCGCTGACGACGCCCAACTGGCACTCAATGTGCTTCGTCAGAAAATCCCAAAGCTTGCCTCGGACGACCCCATCTTTTTCGACCACCCTATCGATTTCGGCGATCCGGAAATCGACGGCAAGAGCATTGCCGAGCTCATCAAGAGCAAGCCGCGTTTCAGTCCGGTGGAGGGACTGGACAAGTCGGTATGGGAAGGCAAGCACTGCGACGGCTGCCATCAATGGAACGAGGCCCGGCTGTGCGAACAGGCGAAAAATTTCGCCGCCAACGATGTCTCCGTCTTGCGCCTGCAGCATCCGCTTGGAACGCGCTTCAAGGTGGCGCTGGCCAAATGGGCTCAAGGTGGCTGCAAGTAAAGCGCATCGCCTGAATCCGATCAAACACGATGCGCTTTAGGCTCTAATATGCATCCGCTGATTGGCGCAGCGCCTCGATCTCGGCCATCTGGATGCCCATTTCGACAAATGCCGAAAGAACGGAAAACCGGTCCGCGAGTGCGACACGTGCCAGTCCGGCCAGAATCCCGGCATTGACTGCATGGGCAGCAGGAAATGGTTGCGAGGCCGATGCCATCGTCGCGGCCGAACCATTGTCACGCCATCCCGCGGCCAGGGCAATCCAGCCGACCGGCGTTGTTGGCGGTGTCGCCGCGGCTGTGCTGACGGCTGCCCGATGGCGGGGACTGTCCGGTTCACCCACCCAGTCGCGGACAAGCGCGAGCAATTCGTGATCGTTCTCATCGAACAGGTCGGTCAGGTGGCTCAGGCATTCATGGGCCCACCAGACCGCGGCCCGCTCGGGAAGCAGGTAGGCACAGAATGTAATCGCTTCCTCGGGAACGCGTCCGGCGAGGAGCTCGCGGCAAAACGCGATCGAGTGCTGTTCGGTTGGAAGGGTTCTCATGTCCCGGGCAATAGCGGGACAAGC
This sequence comes from Mesorhizobium kowhaii, assembly GCF_003253745.1. GTDB lineage: Bacteria > Pseudomonadota > Alphaproteobacteria > Rhizobiales > Rhizobiaceae > Mesorhizobium > Mesorhizobium kowhaii. Next base: position 375,135 of record NZ_MZXV01000056.1, on the reverse strand, counting down.
CATGAAAAGATCCCGTGCCGTTTTGAATCGGAGCCCATTATTGGCCATGACCGCCACGCTTTCATCGAGGAGCTTTGGCCACTCAAGCCCTAGGCGCGGCGCGGGTCAAGTCTCAACCCGTGGCATGGCAACAACTGTCGGTCGACACTGTCGTGCCCCAGCGTTTGTAGACAGACAATTGCCTGGGAATTTGGTATGATCGCAGCCGCTCGAAATCTGGTGCTCAAACAGGAGGAGCCGCTATGCAGTGGAGCAGTTCAGCCTTTGTGTTGGCGGTCGTGTTTTGCTCGACCCACGCTTTCGCCGACCCCGTTCAGAAATCAGAAGACATTGTGAAGTTTTTTGCCGGTGCGGCCGATCTCGGCAAGTCGCGAGGAATTTGTGTCGGCTCCGAGGAGGAGTGCAAAAGCAAGAGCAAGGCAAGTGACGCGCCAGGAGGAAAAACCGGCCTCGACATGATGATCAATTTCGGCCTGGATTCGGCCGAACTCGACACGACTGCGCGCGCTGAACTCGGCGAGTTCGCCAAGGCCCTGAAGGACAACCGGCTGAGCAAGTTCAACTTCGTCGTGGAAGGCTACACCGACGCCACCGGCACGGTGCACTACAATGAGGGCCTGTCGCAACGACGAGCGCAATCGGTGGCAGCCTTCCTGACGGCTAGCGGCATCGAGACGGCACGCATCAACCCGATCGGCATGGGCGAAAAGAATCCGCGCAGCCCCAACCCGTACGATCCTGTGAACCGCCGCGTGGAAATGCGGATAAAGACGCAATAGCCGCCCAAAACCGCACGGCGGTCTTGGGATGGCGAACGCTAAGACAAAGATTTGGAGCCTGTCCCATCCCGATGGAATTGGGATGGGGGGCACCAGTAATTTAGGAGACTCATGCCGCGCGGGCAGGTTCAAAGCGTGTTCTGAATTGAGCTTATGAGAGCCGTGACGGCCTGCTTGTATTTTTCGAACTCCGGCGATGTCTGGCGGATCTCCGTGGTCGTTGTCAGTGGGCCGGCGTCGGTGGCCACACGGCTCAGCTTTTGGCCCATTTTCCTTTCGGCCCAGTCCACCACATAGCTGGCTGTCTTGCCGGTGAGAAACGGGTTGGCCTGGATGACGGCCGACCCCAGCACGGCGCTCAGTTGCGCCGAACCTGTCGCCGACAGCACCTGATGCGCGCCTTCCATGCCCAGGAAATGACAGAGATACAGCCGGCCGGCCGTGATCTGGTGACCGCGCGCCCGAAGATAGGCCTCGCCTTCGCGCGCCAGATTGCGCACCATCTCACGCGAGATCGTGGCGTCGTAGCGCAGAGCGAGCAGGTCGGCGGTCGACAGCGTGCGCGCAAGTTCCGGACGGTAGGTATTCATCATCCTGATCCAGGTCTTGGTTATGAACTGGCCGGCGCCGGTCGCTGAGGAATTTGGATTCTTGGCGCGAGCGCTGCCACCACTTTCGACATGAACGATACGGTCGGTGAGCGTTTCGACAGCGGAATCGTCCGAAGCGACCGCGGTAACCGTGCCCAGGGGGTCGATGGCCTCGCCATTCTGATAAAGTTCGAAATGCAGGTGAGGCCCGGTCGAGAGGCCGGTGGTGCCGATGTAGCCAATGATGTCGCCGGCTTTCACCTTGGTGCCGACACCGGCCGCGATTGCGAATTTCTGCATATGCGCATAGCGCGTCTCGCGCCCATTTCCGTGCGAGATCTTCACCAGATTGCCATAGCCGCCGCCATCGCCCTGGAAGGTGATCTCGCCATCGAAGGCCGCTACGATCGGCGTGCCGACGGGCGCCGCCCAGTCGACGCCCTTATGGATGCGAACGGTCCCGAGGATTGGATGCTTGCGTGGCCCGAAGGTGGAGGTCATGACCCCGTTGACCGGCGTGACCATGCCGTTGGTGACTGTCAGCGAACGAACCTGATCGTCCCCCGTAACGCACGCAAACTGGCCGTCGCTCTGCTGGAAGACGAAACAGTCGAGGCTTTTTTCGGTGCCCTGGACGCCCACATACAGCACCCGCCCGGCACCCTCGTCCTTGCCGCGCGGCGTCTGCGAATAGATCAGCACAAGACGCTGGTCCTCGCTTGCGAAGGCGTCCAGATCCTGTCCTCTCGAGAGATACATGATCGCTTCGCCGATCACCCCGGTCGGAACACTGTTGCGGGCTGCCGTCGAGTAGATCGCGTCGAGCAGACGGTACTGCCTTTTGTGCGTGCCTTCCGCCTGTGCACCCGAATAGTTGAACAGATCTTCGCGGACCCAGGGATCAACACCCGACACGAACCCGCCGGCGGCGTTGCGCGTCAGCGTCCCGACGAACACGTTCTTGGCATAGATCGAAACCTGCATGAGGGACATCGTGGTCGCCTCGCGCGTTGGCCTGAAACCGCGCATGGCAACGACATAGCCCGGTTCCAGACCGTCCCGGTTGAAAAGCGCCTTCAGGGCCTCGCCTGCCAGCTTGGCATCGTCGGCGGAGAAATGCGCATCGAGCGCAACGCTGTCCAGGCTGCGGTCGTTGAGGATCTTCACGAACGTGTCTTCGGTCGCTTCGAACCGCTGATACTCATTCGTGACGACCGCGACGCTGGTGTTGTTTTCGATCTGGGTCTTCTGGAATGCGGGCAGCGCCGCATCGCCCGCATCGATCGTTTCGCCCCAGCCGGCTTCGGGATCGTCGGCGTCCGCCTTCTGGTCCGAAGCCGCCGCAGGTTCCCCGGCGGCGGGCGATGGCTCAAGATCGTTCTGCAGATCGCCGGATGGTGCGGCAGTGGTCTTTCGTTGCGCCTGGAAGAATGCGAAATCCTCCTGCGTCGAGGGTATCGTCGTCATGAATTTTTCGCTGGCGCTAAGCATGACGTCGGACAGGATTTCGATCTGGGGCGAAACGCCGGCCTGATCGAGTTCCGCCGGGCGCGGCATCACGCGGCCTTTCGTTGCGGCGCCGGCATCGGGCGCAAGCGTGATCCACATCGGGTCCCCGGCCAGGTCGATAATGGCAGGTACATAGACCGACGCATCGGCCGGCACATCGTCCACGCCTTCGACCGCGTGCAACTCCTCGTCTTCGTCGCCGAACGACCAATAGTCCGCGGTGAGGTAGAAACCGGCAGCGATCGAAAACAGGACAATCACTGCGAGACCGGCAAAGAGCCGGCGCCAAAGCGTGCGCCTGCGAAGGGCAGCGCGCGCCTGCTTTTTCTGCCTGAAGCTCGTGTCGATATTGTGCGTCACGGATTGCTTCCGGTCAGGAAGAAGGTCCACCGTACCTGCTCGAGTGTATCGACTTCGAGAAATTGCGCCGCGATGTGGCCGCGCTGCCAGCATTCGTCGATGCCGCGTATCGAGAAACGTCGCCGCTCGATGCACATTTCGGTCGATCCGGTGAGAATCGCATGGCCGAAGACGTCCGTCGCATAGATGTAGATGTAGCGGTTCGTCAGTTCCTCACGGATGACGTTCACGCATTGATTTGCGCCGATGGTCCACCAGCCGTCGGTCTGGTCCGTATTGTCGACCTTCTGGCCAACAGCGAGATTGACGACGTCGAGCGTCTGGTTGCAGACCGTGAATTCGGCGCGCGCTTCGCTGGATGACAGCACGGCCAGCAGTGCGGCGCCCGAAATGACCGCAAGCCTCATGCGGCCAGTCAGGGCAAACAGGGCTCGAACCGGATCACGCTGCTTTATCGGCAGGTCGGCAGACGAGTGGGGCAAACACGAGCGGCGTTCCATCGGGCGCCCATGCTATCCGCCGAGCCGGAAATACTTGGCGGTGGCTGAGAACTGAGATCCGTCGGTCTCGATTTCCTCGAGAATTTTGGGGAGCACCACCGAGGCTGGCGTTGGCGTGGAGAACGCAGCCGCCTGAATATCCTTGGGGCCGGTGATCACCATTATGATCTGCGGCACTGCCTTTCCGGCGGCCTTGTCGGCGGTGCCGAGACCAATCGGGATTCTGAAGGTAGCCGTGTCCGATTTTGCGACGACGCGGTCGTCGAGATTGAACACCATGCCTTTGTGATCGATCAACAGCACGGTGGAAATGAGCCCGCCACGTGTCACCAGCGTGCCGCTGATCGGCGTACCGTTCGGCACCGATGTCCGATCGAGAACAAGTTGCGGCTTGTCGGCCGCAGTCTGCCCCAGAAAGCGCAGAAAGTTGGTGACTTCGCATTGGCTTGGTTCAATGAGGCGGACGCTGATATCCGGCTCGACATGGAATTTTGCCTGGAAATCGCCAAGCATCCGCTCGAATGGCTGAACCTCCGTTCCAAATCCTTCGATCGCGGCGGCCTTGTCGGTTGCCGACGTCATGGTGGCATAGAAGCAGTCGCCGCCGCCGAAGTCGCGAACCCAGGAGATTCGTTGCGCGATGTCGTCGACGACCGGGGGAACCTCCGGTTTGGGCACGTTCAACGTGACCACAGGTTGGTCCGGCTCTTTGGCTGCCGGTGACACAGCCTTTTGGGTCTCTGCGTTCGCGACATCCGTCTGGCTTGCGGTGGGTTTGGGCGCCGGCGCGGTCGCTGGCGGCTGGCTGGTCTGCGGTTCGGGCTTTTGGCTCTCGACAACCTCTGGCTGGGCCGGCGGTGGCGTTGAGACCTTCTCGGCTGCTGGCGGGGCTGGAGCGGTCGTGTCAGGCGGCGGAGCCGGCGTTTGACTGTCGCTGGCCATCTTATCCGGCTGGATTGCCGGCGATGCCTTTTCGGGCGGCGGCTGCGCGTCCGTTGCGGATGGTTTCGGGGGTTCCGCGCTCTGCGAGGGGACTTCGGCGGGCTTGGCCGGCTGCGGCTTTTGAGCCGCCGCGGCATCTTGCTGATTTTCAGCCGGCGGTGCGCTGGCCTCCGGCTGCGCGGGCGGAACTGCCTGCGCGGGCGGAACTGCCTTTGCCGGCTCAGGGGCGTTCGCGGCATTGTCTGCAGGAGCCGGCTTTGAAGGTTCTGGTGCAGGCCTTGATGGCTCTGGCGCGGAAAGCGACGTCTTGCCGGCCGTCGGCATCGCAGGCGTCATGAAGCCGCTCAGATACAGGCCCGCGCCGGAGGCGACAGCCAGCGTCGCCAGGGCAGCGATCGCGATGGTTCGGGTCTTTGTGGATTTTCCAGGCACATCAGCCGTGACCGCGCGTGGAGGATTGGCGAACGCCGGAGGCCGCGGTTCGGACAAATGCGCGGGCCGCACATGCGGGACGAAGGGCTGCCCAGCCGAACCCGCTGCGGTTGCGGCATCGTGCCTCTCGACATTGGATGGCCGGGCCTGGGTCTTGGTATCAGGCACAAGGGTTTGCCCGGCTCGCGGCAAACCCGTCCGATCGCGGGGTGTGATGGACGTCGGTGGCGTTGTCCCTTCGTTGTCGTCACGCGTCATCCTGGCGATTTCCGCCATGCTGACGGGCCGGTCTTGCGGATCCGGTTGCAGCATGGCTTCGACAATGTCACGAAAATCGTCATCGATGTCGGAGAGATCAGGCACGGTCCGGCGCTTTTCTATGACCTCGAACTGCGACCCGCTCATATCGATCGGCTTGCCGCGCAAAGCGGCAACCAGCACCAGCCCCAGGCTGTAGATGTCGGACTGCTCGCTGACGTCGCCGCTGTAGAGCCCAAGCTGTTCGGGGGAAACGTAGTTGTATTTTCCCGCGAACTTTCCGCCGATCAAGGTCTCACCGCCCACGGTCGCCGACCGGGCGATACCGAAATCGATGATCTTTGCGCGGTCGACCCGGCCCCCCGGCAGGATGATGTTGTCCGGGGAGAGGTCGCGATGTATCGCGCCCGCCTGATGCACCGCGCTCAGGCCGGACGCGAGGCGATGGCAGAGCTTGCGCACCTCTTCCGTCGGCATCGCGCCACGTCGCATGATGTCGAACAGCGACTCGCCGTCGACGAATTCCATGGCAAGGTAGGGACGGCCGATCCCGGGATCGATCGTGAAGACGTGATACCGCACGACCGCATCATGCGACAGGCGATTGAGGATCAATGCCTCCTTGCGGAACAGGGACAGGATCGTCTGGTCACGGGCGAACTCGGGCAGGACGATCTTGATCGCGACGTGGTCGCCGGTCTGGATGTTATGACCACGGTAGACCTCCCCCATGCCACCGAATGCGATCCGCTCGTCAAGCTCGTAGATGCCGCTGAGTTGCGTGCCTACGGCGGTGTTGGCCATGCCCCCCGATATTCGCGTCTTGTCGTCGGCGCTCATCGGCCTCAACCCTCCGCTTTGTAGAGATCCGGACGGGGCGATTGCCCATCGCCCCCGTCGCCGATCTTCACAAGCACGATAGTCACATTGTCTGTTCCGCCACGCGCCAGCACCGTTTCCAGCAGGTTTTCGCAGGCCGCCTGGGGTGTTGCGGACACGGTCGCCGCCTCGATCTCGGCGTCGCTGACATGCGCCGTCAGCCCATCGGTGCTCAACACAAAAATGTCCCCCGGCATGATTTCGCCTTGCTGGAAATCGATGACGATCTCGTCGCTGACGCCGACCGCATGCGTGATGACGTTGCGGCGCGGCCAGGTGCGCGCTTCGCTTTCGCTGATCATGCCCCTGTCGACGAGCTCCTGAACTTCGGTGTGGTCCTTCGAGATCTGCGAGATCGAGGCGTTGCGGATCAGATAGACGCGGCTGTCACCCGCCCACAGGCAGGCAAACCGCCCATCCATCGCCAGCAGGGCGGCAACAGTGGAGCCGATGGTTATGCCGCGAGATTCGGATATGCCGCGGATCTCGGCATTGGCCCTGCTCAGCCTGTCCTCGAAGCGCGCCCGAAGATCAGGTGCTGAGCTGGCAATGCCGATCGTTGCCAGGTGATCGACGATACTGGCTGAAGCGACCTCTCCCGCGTCATGTCCACCCATTCCGTCGGCTACCACCCAGAGGCCAGTTTGTGGCTCGACCAGATAGTTGTCTTCATTGAGCTCACGGACACAGCCTTTGTGGCTCACGCCGAAGCTCTCAAAGGGAAGGGCGACATTGTTCAATTTGCCACCAAGCGCTTCTCAAGCGTCCTCTGCGGCGCACTTTCGGGCGCTCGCTCGTGTCACTTTGCCACAGGCTCGAACATTAAAGTATCGAAAACTAAGGTCTGGGCATGTGTGGTCTGCGGATCGGCGCCGTGCCGACTAGATCAACCTCATCTCAAAACGCCTTAGGACAGCTGAACCCGGAAAGCGCGGGGAGGAAGAAGGGGTTGGAGCCGGAGCCTGCCTGGATCGTATAGGTAACGTCGCGTCCGCCGATCACGAAGCGTGCTTGCACGTTGCTGTCGCTGCCGGTGATGGCAGCCTTGTCCAGAAGCCGCTTCAATGCCCACGGCCCTTCGAACTTGATGGCGGATTCGCGGCCTGGCATTTCCGGCGTCAGGCTTAGACTGGCGGACGCGGAAGCCGTACCGCTTGGCCACGTCACCGTGCTTGGCGCGTTGCCCGTCTGGTTGCTCTGGACGATCTGACCGTCGGCATCGAGTATCGCCGTATCGGCATCGCCATGCAGCGAGAATGGTGTGAAGGTGACGCTGACCGAGGGCACCGAACCGCCCGATGGGAAGAAGGCGTTACGGATTTCCGCAGCCAGCTGGAAGTCTTTCAGGGTCGATTTCGACAGGTCGCGTCCAAAGCGCGCATCCTGTTTCCAGCTCCAGTCCTGGCCGGTCATATCGATCAGCGATGCGAGGTTTTGTGCGAAGAACCGGTCCATCAACCCGCCCGGCGCGAAAAGTTTCGCGAAATCCGCCATGGCAACGTCCTCGGTGCCGTCGCCGGCGAAGGGATAACGGCCGTTGATCGCCGCCTCACAGGGGGCCGTGACCGTCTGGTCGAGCATCTGGTTCAAGTTTGCCGCCGAGGTTTCGGCGACGTTGCCTTCAAACTCATCCGCCGTCGCGTTGACCATCCGGCCGAGTTGCTTGGGCAGACGCGAGACATTGGCGCGAAGGGTGGCTATCTGCAGCTGCAGGTTCGTATTGACGCGCTCCGTCTGCGAAGGAACTTCGGCCGCCAGTTGCAGGCTCTGATAGATATCGCTGAAGTTCTGGGTCAGGGCATCGATTGGGCGGTGTCCAGCAGGGCCGTTCACCAGGGCCTGGAATGGTCTGAACTGCGCTTCAATGTTCGCACCTGGATTCAGGTTCTGCATGTCGGCGGGTCTTGTGCCGGCGCGGCTTTGCGATTTGCCGGTGGCGATTTGTATACCAATGCGGGCCAGGCCCCTGCCCAGATCTGCGGCGTTCCGCGGCTGGTTTTGAGCCGTGCCTGCTTCGATCTCGGCGCCAGGACTGTTGCCGTCACCAGGGTCTCGCGTCAGCGCTGTTTCGTTGGCGATCGCCGCAAAGAGCTGGTTTATCGGTGAGGTTGGCGAGGCAGCGGCAGAAAGCGCGATGTAGTGTGGCTTGTCCGTCAGCATCGCTTTGAATTTCAACCGGTCGAGAACGCTGTTCCACGCGGCTGCGAACTCCTTCCCGTAGCGATCGAGAAGTTCGGGACCGAGCTTGAGCAATTGCTGATCGATGGCGCCTTGCTCGCCGCCGCCGCCGAGAACCCATTGCTCGTCGACAAGCATCTGCGCAATGCGCGAAAGTTGTCCGAGATAGAAGGTGTTGAAGCCGGCATAGGTGTAGATACCGGGAACACGAAGGCCTGACAGATCGCTGCCGTCGATGCGCTCGAACAGCAGCTGCGCTTCCGGGCCACCCTTCTGGGACACAGAAAAATCGTCCAGCGCTGCCGCGTATATCGCCGACCTGATCAATGCGGAAGCTCGATCGGCAAGGCTCATACGCCCGAGAGAGCGTTGAGCGGCTTCAACAAGCGGCTGGTTAAGTTCGAAGACGGGATCATAGGCGTCGTCCAATGCGAGCATGGCGCGCAGGTGCTTTTCGAGTTGCTCGCGTCCTTCACGGTTGTTTTCGCCTGGATATCGGTTCTGCTCCCAATCCTGCTTCATCCAGGAAACGATCAACGCGTCATCGACCTTCGGCGCCTTGCCGCCAAGCATCAGATAGATTTTCAACGGTTCGTAGAGCGCGATGGGATCGGCCATCTTGGCCTGGATCGTCCGCTCGGCCTGGATCAGCAGGCGCGATCGGAACATTCGTTCCAGCCCTTGCCGATAAGCCGTTTTGGATGCCGAAAGAAGTCTCTCCCGCTGACTGAGGCCGAACGTCTCGTCGATCGGTGTCGGTAAGTCACCGGTTTCGAACCCGGCCGGCAGATCGCGCAGTTGGTCGAGCGGGCCGATGACGTTTTCAAGGTCGACATCGGTGACCGTCGTGCTTTTGAGCAGCGGGGCCGCCGTTTGGCGATACTGGCCCATGGCCAGACTTGTGGAGGCGATCAGCGACCGGTTGGCCGCGAAGCTCAGGGCGAGCGTACCCAGTACAGCGGCAGCGATCAAAGCTATTGCGCTAAGGCCGCCAAATCTGGCGATCGCCGCATGCCTTGCCGCCGATTTATCGTAAGAAACCCATCCGGATTCGGCAAAAATGACGTCCGTCAGCAGATCGTGCAAAAAGAAGCTTTTGCCGGTTCCGGAGAGGTGAGGGCGGGAATTGCCGCCGAAATTGCGGCCAATCGCGCCCAGCACCTGATCGATCGGCGTCCCCTCTTGCGTGCCTGACGAAAAATACAGTCCACGCAGGCTGACATTCACCTGGCTGCGCCCCGGATCGAACAGGCCGGCGACAAAACTGCCAATTCGACCTCGCAGCGCGCCAAACTGTGCCGGAAAGCCAAAGATGGAGATGCGCGTGACCGGATCGGTTTCTTCCTGCAGGCGGTCGGCCATCTCGTCTGCCAGCCGTTTGGCCAGCGCATCGAATTCGGCAGGGGCCTCGGCGGCCATGTTCCTGTCGCGCTCCGCGGTCTGGAATGTCGCGCCCCACACTTTTCGCCTGCGCGGCTCGTCGAAATCGCCGAAGTAATCCATGAACCCGGAAACAAGATCAGCCTTGGTGAAAAGCAGATACACTGGAAACTGGATTTTCAGCGTCTCGTGGATTTCCCTCAGGCGGCTGCGTATCTCGACGATGTGGGCATCAAGCTGCTGCTCGTCGAAGCTCATCAGATCGGCAAGGCTGATGGCCAGGATAACGCCGTTTATCGGTTGTCTGGTGCGGTACCTTTTGAGCAGCGACAAGAAGGCGAGCCAGCTCTTCTTGTCGCTCTCAGCATTGGAGTCCTGCGTCGTGTAGCGTCCGGCGGTGTCGATCAGCACGGCCTGGTCGGTAAACCACCAGTCGCAGGAGCGTGTTCCGCCAACGCCAGCCACCGGTTGGGCGTCCCCCGAACCGGCAAGCGGAAAACTCAGACCCGAATTGACCAGTGCCGTTGTCTTGCCGGCACCCGGCGGGCCTATGACGACGTACCACGGGATTTCGTAGAGAAAGTTGCGCTTGCCGCTCGACCGTTTGAGCGCCGCCACGGCCTCATTCATGCGGGCTTCGAGCACCCGCGAGTCGTCATCGCGGTCGTCATTGTGTGCAACGACAGTTTCGAGCGCTTTTTGCGCCTTTCTCGCTTGCCAGAAACGCAGCCCGTAGAAAAGCGCCAGCGTCGCCACGATCACACCAATGATAGTCGCGCGCAGCCAGGCAGGTCCCAGCGGGCGGGTATCGGCGAAGCGGATCAAGGGCCCGGCAAACCACACTGCCGCCGCGAAGCCGGCTAGCGCGATCACGCTGAACATCCGCAGCAGCCAACGCGTCATGGGCGCTTCCAACAGGCCGTGCTCACAATGTCTCCTCCCTGGGGATCATCACATCGACACGGCGGTTCTTGGCGCGGCCTTCCGGCGTCGTATTGTCGGCGATCGGTTCGTCCTCGCCCTTGCCATCGACCGTCAGCCGCGAGGGATCGCTGAATTTCGATGCCATCATCGTTTCGACAGCCTTCGCCCGGGCGACGGAAAGGTCGAAGTTGGATTTGAACGGGCTCGACTTTCGCGGTTTCACATTGTCTGTGTGGCCGACGATCCGGATTGGTCCAGGCTCGGGCTCCAGGGCCGCGGCGATGTCCGCGGCAATGGCCTGGAATTCCGGCTTCGCCTCGGCCCTGCCGGACTGGAACAGCAGGAGATTGTTGATTTCCACCACGATGAAGTCGCCCTTCGTGCCGATGGTCAGCCCACCGCCTTCGACTTCCTTGGCCAGTGCCGACCGAATGCGATCGATCTGCGCGGTGGCTGCAGGTGGGGTGACTTTGACCGGCTCGGCCAGCGGCGCCACGCTGGCGCGCTCGATGGCGACCGGTGTCGACGGGTTGAGTGCCAGCAATTCACCGGCGGCGGCGTCGCCTTCATTGGTGATGAAGACCCGCAATGCGAAGAAGGCCGCTGTCAGCAGCGCCGACGCCGCCGCCGCAACCACCCAAAGCGGCAGGCGGGCCGACGGCTGCGCCATCGTCGCCGCCAGGCCCTGCCAGCGCGGCGAGATGTCTTCACCGGCACGCGCCCTGAAGTAGCGAAGCGTCTCGTAGACGTCGCGTCGAACGCGTTCGAGATTGTTGTCTTCGCGCCTCACGCCTCGATACTGGCCCTCGAAGCCCAGCGACAGGCAGGCATGCATCAGTTCGAGCAGATCGTAGTGCGTCTCGGGATTGGCCAGTATCGTGTTCAGGGCTTCGTAGAAGCCTGTGCCGGCTGTCTCGGTGTGAAAGAACTGCAACAGCATGCTGTGTTGCGCCCAGTCGTCACTCTTGGGCCAAGGCAGGTTGCCGATGAGATCGTCGGCGGTTTCGCACAGAGCAAATTTCGCAATCCGCGCATCCTCTTCGGGAACGTCGGATTTCTCCATTGCGCGGTCGAATTTTTCAATCGCGTCGGCGACATGTTGCGCCAGTGGCTCCGCTTGTCTTTCGACGGGCATAAGCCTGAGCTGCCCGAACAGCATCAGCAAGGGTGCTGCCGCGGCGAGAATAGGGTTTGCCGCGGAGTATTTGACTGTGTCCGCGGCGCTGAGCAGGGTCGCCTGCTCTACGACCGGTGGCGGCGCGGCGGCGGAAGGGCCGGCGCCTGCCGCGGCACCCAAAGCCGCACCTTGATAAATCACGGTTCCGGATGCCCAGCCCGGCGGTGTATGCCGCCCGACACCAGGATCGAATACCGTTGAATCCTTGACCGGAGAGGGTTGGCCTCCGTCAGTGGCAGGTAGCTCGGGAACTGGCGGCGATTTTTTCTCGCGCCGTGGACTTGCGCGAATGACGGTCTTGCCCGCCGGGCCGAAGGGGTCGTCCTTCGAGTTCATCGCCGATCGTCCGTGCAGGCGGTGTGCCCGCGATTGGGCGAGATAGGCCGGTTTCTGGTCAGGTAAAGAAAAGGCAGCCGCTGCCTGCCGTGGCAGTCTCCGGAGGAAGATTGGCTAGAAAACGCTATCCCGCCGTAACATGACATTTGCCGCAGACCCCCAGCTCAATGAGTCTTACCCGCTTGGCGAATTGTCGTATGCAATCGTAATCTCAGAAACTGCCGATTGGAACCGGATGCCGGGCGTCGAAGAGACTTTCTTCGCCGATTGGTGTGCGATGCGTTTCCTGGCCATGTGTTTCCTGGCCATGCGTTTGTTGGATCGCCTATTTTTGCTTGTCGGCTTTGGCGTAGGCCTCGCTGAAATAGGCCAGGAATATATCCAGCATGCCGTTTTCGTGTGCTTCCTCCATGGTCCGCCATGTCGCGACATAGGCGTCCCAGGCCTGGCTCTTCTTCGACGTAAACGACGTAGGCGGGAGTTTCCTGCCGATCGCCTCGGGCGACAGGTCGTCAAGCAGCCGGGAGAGCGCCGCTTGCATGGCTGCATAGGTGGCAAATTCGTGCGTCTTGAGATCGCGGAATGCGTCTTCGATACTGCGCCTGGCATCAAGATAGCCGGCCCTGCGACGGGCGAACATGATTTCGAGGATGTCGTCGGTTCCTGGAACGAACTTCAGCGGATTGTTGTCCGCAGCGCTGATCATCGTTCGTTGTGTGCTCTTGGCCAACATTTTCGCGGCCGCGCGTGCTTTCAGCAGCACGGTCAGTTCCTCGACCACCGCCCGCAGGACCGCGCCGATTTCGGCAGCAACCTCATGCGGGTCGCGCAATTGCAGCAATTCCGGCGAAATGCCGGCTCCGATCGCGATCTCCCGCAGCACCTCGTCCTTGGTGGAGGGCAGGGGGGGCGACGAGAATGTCGGCGCTGGAACGCGCTGCCCAGGCCGTTGCTGCGCCGGATCGAAGAAGGGCCCGTCTCCGAATTCCAGCGATCGGCCTGTCGCGTCGATCGATACGACGATGACGTAACGGCCGATCAGCATCCGGTCGCCATGGCCCAGCCGATGCGGGCCGGTCATGCGCTGGCTCGATCCATTGATGAAGGTGCCATTGCGCGAGACATCGCGCAGCCAGAACGCGCCCGCCTCGTAGCGAACCTCGCAGTGCCGGCCGGAGATGAACTTGTCCGGGTCGGGCAAGGTCCAGTCGCAAGCATCGCGTCCGATTTCGAAGCCGCGATCACGGGCTGCATAGCTGGCCGAGATGCCAGCAGGCAAGGAGTCGGCATTGTTGATTTGCAGACTGATGTACATCCAGGGTCGCCGTCGATCGTTGATCGATACGCCACCATTCTAGCAGTTTGCGCGTAAAACAGGACAGCCGCGTTTCGAGCCGATGAACTGGCAGGGTGAGTTCAGTCGCGCCACCCGCCCTCTTTGGTCAGCGGGGCACATGTGTTAGGCTCAACTTGGCCTTGTGCGGCGGGTCGAAAAAGTTCCTGAGATAACTGGAACTTCAATCCACCGCGCTGGCGGCCGCGTCCAGGAGGGGCACGACCCATGCCGAACGAACGTGCCACGGTTGTGCAGACACCGGTTGGCGCCGAGCTGTTGACGTTCACGCATCTTGTCGGGCGCGATGAGATCAGCCGTTGTTTCGCCTATACGGCCGGGTTCGTAAGCACGGACGCCAATATCGATCCGCTGAAGATGCTGGGCGGGCCGGTCTCGATCGAAGGTGAATCCGATCCGAAGCGCTGGTTCAGTGGCATCGTGTCCGAGTTTCGGCTCACCGGCATCGAGGATCGGCTGGCCTACTACGAGGCGGTCATCAGGCCGTGGCTCTGGTTTCTCGGCAACACCACCGATTGCCGTATTTTCCAGAACAAGAGCGTCGTCGACATCGTCAAGGACATCTTCAAGAAATACAGCACGGCGGAATTCGATCTGCGCCTGCAGGGATCCTATCCCCCGCGCGAATACTGCGTGCAGTATGACGAGACCGATCTGGATTTCGTACAGCGGCTGCTCGAGCATGAAGGCATCCTGTATTTCTTCGAGCACGATGACGGCAAGCATACGCTTGTCCTGGCTGACGCGATGAGCAAGCTGAAGCCTGCGCCGGGCTACGAGAAAGTGCTCTATAACTTTGAAGGTCAGGGTTCCCGGCGCGATGTCGAGTACATCACCGAATGGATACCGGGCAGTTCGGTGCGCCCGGGCGCCTACGCCCACACCGATTATGATTTCAAGAAGCCGGGCGCCGACCTGATGGCCAAGTCGGCCCAGCCGTTCAGTCACAAGCTGGCCGCGGGCGAGAACTACCGCCAGCCCGGCGCGCATCTCGAAGTGGGCCGGGGCGACAGCCTGGCCGGGATCCGGCGCGAGGAAATCCAGGCCGTGCACCAGCGCATTGCCGCCGTCGGCACCGTGCGCGGCCTGTATTCGGGCTGCACCTTCAAGCTGGATAGCTTTCCGCGCGAGGACCAGAACCAGGAATATCTGGTGGTGAGCGCCGAATACAGGCTGTTCGACCCGGGCTACAGAGCCCATGCCGACGTCGACAGCGAGAACTTCAAGGTGATCCTCGGCGTGGCGCCGACCGCCTTGCCCTATCGTCCGCCGCGGATCACGCCACGGCCGATCATGCGCGGGCCGCAGACGGCGACGGTGGTTGGTCCATCCGGCGAGGAAATATTCACCGACAAATATGCACGGGTGAAGGTGCAGTTTCATTGGGACCGTCTGGGCAAGAAGGACCAGAACAGCTCCTGTTTCGTGCGGGTCTCGCAGACCTGGGCCGGCAGCGGCTGGGGGTTCATCCAGATACCGCGCATCGGCCAGGAGGTGATCGTCGATTTCATCGAGGGCGATCCGGACCTGCCGATCATCACCGGCAGGGTCTACAACGCCTCCCAGATGCCGCCGTACGGCTTGCCCGGTAGTGCCACGCAATCCGGCTGGAAATCGGACTCCTCCAAAGGCGGCGGCGGCTACAACGAGCTGATGTTCGAGGACAAGGCCGGCTCCGAACTGGTCAATTTCCAGGCGCAGAAGGACCACAACCTTCTGATCAAGCACGACCGCACCAAACTGGTCCAGCACGACCAGTCCGACCGCATAGACCACGATGCCAAGCACTCCGTCGGCCACAACCTCGACGAGGACGTCGGCAACAACAAGACGGTCAAGGTCGGCGTCGACCAGACCACCAACATCGGCTCGAACGACACCGAGACAGTGGGCGCCAACCGTTCGCTCACGGTCATGGCCAACGAGACGATCCATGTCGTGTCGAACTCGACAGAGAACATCGACGCCAATCATTCTCAGACGGTGGGGATCGTCCAGACCATCACAGTGGGCGCAGCACGCATCGATACGGTTGGTGCTGCCGAGACGAGAAGCGTTGGAGCGGTTCAGACGAACACCATCGGCGCGTCGCGGTCGGTTACCGTTGGTATCAGCCAGAGCCATAATATCGGCACCTCGGACAGTTGGAATATCGGGGCGGCGCAGAGCGTCAATGTCGGCGCCGATCAGAGTTTCGCTGTCGGCGGGGCACAGTCGTCCGAGATAGGCAAGGCACGAACAGCCAAAGTCGGCGCTGATGATGCCACCGACGTCGCTGGCGCGCATGCTCTCAAGGTCGGCAAGGCCAGCGGCATCGAGATAGCCGAAGACAGTTCGATCAAGGTGGGCAAGAAGCTGGTGATCGACGCAGGTGACGAAATCACGATCAAGTGCGGCGACGCGGTCATCTCAATGAAGAAGGATGGCACGATTTCCATTAAGGGCAAGGATATCCGCATCCAGGGCAGCGGCGATGTCCAGGTCAAAGCTGACGGCGACGTCAAGATCAAGGGTAGCAATGTCTTCAACAACTGAAATGACCGGACGCGACGAATCGGTTGAAGGTATCGACGGGGTCGTCATCGGGCTGTTGATCGGCTTCGAGGAAGGTGCGCCGCTAGTGGTGTTCGTAGGCAATCCCGGCGACACGGCACTCAGGGCGCGCAGCCTGGCGAGACTCGACTCCTCGGCAGTAGGCGCGGAGGTGGCGCTGCTTTTCGAAGGCGGCGATCCCGGCCGCCCGCTCGTCGTCGGACGCATTGTAGACCCAGCTCACACGCGCGAACAAGTGCAGGTGGTCCGCGACGGCGAAACGGTGACGCTGAACGCCAGGGAACGCATCGAGCTACGTTGCGGCCTAGCCTCCATCATTCTGGAGAAGAACGGCCGCATCTCGATCCGCGGCAGTCAATTGAGCAGCCAGGCAAGCGGCGTCAACCGCGTGCGGGGCGCGGCTGTTCACCTCAACTGAGAAGTCCATGCAGCGGATTGCAACGATCCCGGCGATTATCGAGCAACATGTCGAGGATGCCGCGTTCCTGTGGCACCGTCGTTCGCGGGAGATCGACGGCCCCGTGATGGGCGCCTTCGACATCGGCCGCATCGACCAGCGGCTCGATGCTAATCTCGATGGGCTCTTCGCGGCCGGCCAGGCGGCTTGGGACCTGGCGTCGGCGCGCTTCGCCGACTACCAGGAGCCGCCCGAACTGTTTCTGCTCGGGGCGCTGGCGTTTGAATGGCAATCCACGCCAGAGATCAAGTTTGTGTTGGAGAGCGCGGGCCGGCTCGGGAAGTCCGGGCTGTCGGCGCTGTCTGGCGCGGTTGCGCGCAGTTCGCCGGGCAAGTTGGAGCCATTCGTGGCGCGCTGGCTGGATTCGACAGTCGCAATGGAGCGTGCGTTGGGGGTCGGCGCGCTTCACCACCATGGGGTCAATCCAGGGCCTCGACTCACGGGATTGCTGACCGACCGCGACGCTGAGGTGCGCCGCAGAGCGCTCAAACTCGCAGGAGCGCGGCGGCGCAGGGATGTGATCGCCGAGGTTTGGGTATGCCTGGAGGCACGCAGCGTGGAGGAGCGCCTGGAGGCGGCGGTGGCGGCCTGCCTGCTGGGCGAGGCGCGGCTGGCGCATCCCATGTTCGACAAGATGATGGCCAGCAATCCGGAGCTTGCGGGAGCCGTCATCGAAATCAGGTTGCTCACCACGCCGTCGATTGCGGCGCGGTCGTGGTGGCAGCAATTCGTATCCACCGCCGCAACGCGGGAGGCGGCGGTCGCGGCGAGCGGACTGCTGGGCGACATGGCGATCATGCCCTGGCTGATCGAGAGGATGCAGTCGCCGGAACTTGGCTATGCGGCGGGGCTCGCGCTGCGCGACCTTATCGAGATTGACTTCAATGACACCGACGTGTTCGTCACGGACCCGGCCAAGCTCGGGCCGAAGTTCGAGACTATAGAGGCGACGCCGCTGCCTTGCCCTTCGCGGGCACAGGCCTGGTGGGACAATGGGAGGGGGCCGGCGAGGTTCGGCAAATTCCAGTCGATGCGGCGGCTGAAACTGGACGCTATGAAGGGGGCGCTTGCCAACGCGGAGATCGCGCTGACCAACTGGAGGCGTTCACGCCCAATTCCGGCGTGGATGTGAAGACCCGTCCGCGTACTCAGGACACGCAATCAGGCTCTGACGACCTCGCTCACAAGCGCGGCGGCGCGCATGCCGGCTTCCGATGTGGCTTCGCACATGGCGACACGGCCGGGGGCATAGCCTTTGGTGAAACTGTCGGCGGCAATGAGCAGTGTGAGTGCACCGGCACCGGCGCCGATGTCGCCGATCGTCATCGCGGGATAGGCCATTGGAAGGGTCTCGCGGCGCGTCCGGTAAAAGCGGGAGCGGCCGATCAGCCCCTCCCAGGCACTATAACGCTCGCCATTGTCGTTGCTAATAATGAACTTGATGTCAGACTCAGTCGGGCCTTTGCCCTCAATCGCTGCACGGCAGGCAGCGACCAATGCTCTGCCCTGGCTGTAGTTTTCAGCCAGCACGGAGTTTTCCTCCAACGCAACGCCGACGCCGTGAATAGTGCATTGCGCTTGCACGTCGCGGCTTGGCGCGCGGCGCAGGCAGACGACGACGGCGCCTTCGCCCGGCACAAGGCCTTGCGCGTTATCCTCGGCCTTCAGGCGGTTGGCCGCCCTGAGACGAGCGATGTCCTTGTCGTTCACCAGGCTGTCGACGCCGCCTAGCAGCACTTGTTCGACTCCTGGCGTGGCGAGCAGTTTCGCCGCCCGATCCAGCAGCCCGATGCACGCCGCCGCGCCTCCATCGACAATGCGCGAGGTGGGATGGAAGGTTTCGCCCAGCGTGTCCTGCAGGCCGGTCAGGAACTCCGCAGCCGGGGTCTCCGCGAAGGCGGCGTGCTCGCGAAAAGCCTCCGGCGCTACCAGGAGTAGCGCGCTGGTGCTGGCGGCAACGCCGCCTGCCTCCAGCGCCTCGGCGACCGCTCGCGTGGCCATGCTGGTGAACCAGATATTCTCGGTGTGGCGCAGCGAATAATGCGAGGGGATGCGGGAGACAGTCTGTTCTTCGCCGAGCGGATCGGCGAGGGTACGCTGCTCGAACGCGGAAAGGCTGGCCCGGATTGCCGCCAGAGTCTGGCGTGTATTGAGGCCGGCTGGCGTCACGGCGCCCCCGCCCGTGACATAGATCGGCGCCCTCAGGCCAGCCATGTCGCCCTCTCGACTATCAGTCCGTTGTTGCCGCGCGGGTTCAGATAGACCTTGCGCTTGCGCCGCGCGAGGAGAAAGGCCGGCGTCACATGGCCGAAGATGATCTCCCTGAGCGCGGGCGTGTTGCGCCTGGTGACCATGGACAAGCGCGATTTGAGTGTGACGCGGCGCAAGTCCGGCTCAATGACGACCGTGTCGATGTGGAACGGATGATCCTCCGCGCGGTCATCGTAAAGAAGGCGGATCGGAGCCACGACACGTGGTATGCGGAAGTTCCAGCGGCCATCCGGCGTCATGCCGATGACGCTGACCTCCTCGCCCTCGTTCAACTGCTGCAATTGCTGGTCGGCGGGCGCGCAGAGATTGTGGCGCGGATCGAAATTCCTTGGCGGAAGAGGCCACTGATTGTCGATCCAAGCCTGATCGTAAGTACCTGCAAACTGCAGCCTTGGATGCCAGCCGCGGCCGATCACCCCAAACCCAGCCGGCCTTGACTGATCGGACGGGCTACGGAACGGCTCACTCGCATACGTGACGTTGGGTGCATGCGTCTTCACGGTCTTGTCCGCGGAGCGGGCATGATGGAAGCCGACGCCAAGCGGATTGCGCGGGTCGGTCCTGCCGTTATCATCGGTACCCCCATAAGCGCGCTCGTAGATTATCGGCATCCTGGCGAAGGGATGTGGTTGACTATAGCCGCCCGCATCATAGAGGCGATCGCCAGTCACGTTGAGCACCTTGCGGATATTGGCGAACCTCAACCCGACCTGCATTTCATGCACGCGCCCTTCGCTCGGCGCATGTGCCTGGCCGTTCAAGATCACGTCGACCCCCGGCTTGGTCCACGCAATCTCTCCTTCATAACGGGTTGACGAGCAGGCAGGATCGCCGAACGGCACGTCGCCAAAGCTTACAGGCAATTGCTCCGCGGCCGGCTGAAACTGTGTGGCATCTTCCGACATATCGAAGCTGGCCGAGAAAACCGCCAGGAAAACCTCGTTACCGTCAGCATTTGCCTGGACAAAGGTGCCGGCAACGAACGGCGTACGATTCTCGATCCAGACCGCAAACATCATGGATCAGCACCAATTGCCTTTTTCGTCCTGGCCGATCGGCCAATAGGGCATGCAGGCGACGAGCTTGACCAACTCCTCCTCGCCGGCGTCGATCAGCCATTGCAGCAGGAAGGTCTCGGCCGCGACGCCAGCCTCCTCGCCCGCACTGAAGTTGGCCGTGACACATTTCAGCCAGTGGCGGCGTATCACCCAGACCACATTTGGACTGGCTGCGGCACCTGCTACACGGTCATTGAAGGCTTTCTCGAGGGCTTTCTCGCGGCTGCCCTGGCGCCCTTCTTCGGTGGAAATGATATCTGCCCACCACTCGGTCGCAATGTCATAGGCATCCTTCAGCTCCGCCACATACTCGACGAACAAAGTTCTGTGCATCGGGCTCGCATCGTCGTGCTTACGAGCAACGCGGATATCGGACGGCGGGGCGACATCACGAGGCTGCGCGAGCAGACGCCTGATGCCGAGTTCGGAGCTATAGAGTGTGATCAGCGCCACTATTCGACCTCGCCGGCTTCATCCATGGCCATCGGCACGAAGCACAATCCGTCAACAAGAGGTTGGAGCTCCGGGGCAAAATGCCGAACGTTGATGATGAGTATTTCGACAGGCCACTCGAAACTCTGGCTTTGGCCACTGCTGTCGATACCCCATTTCTCGTCCGGCTCATCGCCTTCGGGCACCTGTTCGTTGTTCCAGGCTACTATCTCGAGATAGTGCTTGCGGAAGATCGCCAACACTCGCGGGTGCCCCGCGATCCCCGTCGGCCAGCGCTTCCAGACAGCCTGCCCCTCGTCTGCGACCATGTCCTCCCACCACTCTTCCAACTCGGGCTGGATGGCGAGCAGTTCGCCGATGTAGCTGTCTCTGATTTCTTCGATACTGCGCATCGCCAGTTACACCGGAACGGCTGTTGGTATGTCGTCCATAAAGTTCTTAGCATATTTTGCGGCAGGAGAGCCTTGCGACGTTGAGCACCTACCGCAATGGGGCATCACCGACGCCGGTGTCGAAAAATGATCCAAAAACTTTTGGGGCGACTCCTTCATGTTACACCCGCCCATCTCCCACGCCACACAGAGCGGCGGTTGATGATCATGGACCATCTCCTGCTTCATCTCGTCCTTGGGAGGAGTTGGGACCAGTTTCGAGTAGCGGCCCCGCCTGGTCTTGCCGCATTGCCAACAGGGCTTGCCGTTCACTTTGGCGGCTTGATCATCGGTGCGTTTTGGGCGGTGTGCGACACGGTCATAAGGGACCTCACACTTCGTGGTCTTTTGGCCTTGGGTCAACGTCGCCAGAAACTTGTTGAACGCGGCCGGGTTGACGCAATTGGGCGGCGGGTCGCTGGCGGTGTTCTGGTCCATCGTATCGCCATGACGGTCGACGCCCTTGCCTTCCGCCTTTACCGTGAACGACCACAGCTTGAAGACGCCCTTCCCCTTGATCTTATGGGTTATGACGCCCGCGCCGAGGCCTTGGGTGGCCGGCTCGTTGCCGGTGCTGGTCGAGATTTCCGACGCATTCTCGATAGCTGTCGGCTCGCCATCGATCTTGACGCTCTTGGTGCCCTTGGTCAGGTCGGATGATGACAGCATATTGACGTAGGGTACCGGAACCGGACCCGCGGGCGGGGATGGCGGCGAGAGACAGACATCGCCGGGCGCAATGCCTTTGCCGTTACTGCCCTTATGGAAAAAGCCCATCTTCTCGGCATAGACGCTGAGGCCCATGGTCAGAACTCCTGCGGCACGGCACGCGCCGCACGCATCGCTGGCAGGGCGTTGTCCGCGAGGTCATGAATGTCAGCAAAGGCGAATTCACGCACCTCCCAGTCATCCGTCCAGAAGACTATTCGCTTCATTGTGGAGAACTCTCTTGGCGGTTCCAGCGCCCGCAGGTGCGCCGCGACATACTGCTGGTCCCAATGTTCCTTCACAGTCAATCTGGCTATGTTCGCCATGCCCTCGAACCAGGGATCCGTTGCCTCTGGCATCGCGCCGACGCCCACAACAGCGAACGGATAGCGGCGGCCGACACGGTCCTGGCTCATGCGCCAGGCGCCGGCGCAGGGTTGTTCGCCAAAAATCGCGTCCTGGACGACGAAGCGCCAGACCCGATCGTCGAGGTCCTCGTGCTCATCCGGTCGCGCGCGCAGTTCCATCGACATCCAGCGGTCCCAGCGGTCGATGAAAGTCCGCGGCAGGTTAGCGGCGACGAAATCTCCGGTCGCCGGGATCTTGCCGAAGAAGCCAGTGCTCATATCTGCGGCGGACATGTGAACTTCTTGAACATTTCCAAATTGTAGGGGTTTTCGACGCTGGCGGCCTTGAGCTCGAAATCGGCATACATGCCTTTCGTCCCCAGGCGCAGGCTGTAGACATCGGTCAGCGAAGTGCCGGCGAAACGGCCGCTGCGCAGCATCCTCAGCCATGCCCAGCTGCCGGTCTCGTTGAGCAGGATTTCCGGCGATCCGTCGATCGGCTGGAAGGCGAGCGAAATGACCCCGGTGCCGTCCTTGCCGGGCCACGTCATTGGTTGCGGCCGCGTCGCGTTGTTGTAGTAGACGAGGCTCTGGCCATCGAGATTGAGCGTGACGCGCGTGACGTTGGGAGACAGGTCCTTCGGTTCGAGCGTGAAGCTCATCACCGGTCCGGTACCGCCGGGAAAGAGATCGTCGCGGATATGCCTGGCCTGCTCGAACGCCGCCAGCGCCGCGGGATCGAGGCCGAAATCGGCGCGCCATTTCCATGGCTGGCTGGTCGTGTCGACATAGTTGATCAGGTGGTCGTTGATGAAACCGTCGATCAGCCCGGCCGGTCCGAACAGGCGGGCGAAATCACGCACATTGACGTCCACCGCGCTCTCGGCGCTGAACGGATAGCGGTCGGTCAGCGCCGCCTGGCAGAAAGGCAGTATGTCGGCCCGCCAGATGGCGTTGAGCTCCGAGGTGACCGCTTTCTGGGTCAGATTGCTGGTGTCGCCGGCAATCCCGCCCAGCCAGGTGTTGATAGGGTCGGGCAGGATCTGTGCCTGCCTGGCGACCGCGCCCGTCAGTTCGGCAAGACCGCCCTGCTTCTTGATGGCATCTTGCGGATTGGGGTTCGCGGTGACCGTCTGCAGCACGTTCGAAAGCGCGGTCAGCGCGACAACCGCGGCATCCAGTGCCGGCGGCTGGCCGTCGACTTCGGCGATGGTGCTCTTGAGCGGTTTGAAATGTTCGGCCACCAGATTGCCGGTCAGGTCTACCTCGCTGGCCGACCCGGCGCGGGGAAGCAGTTTCGCACCGCTTGTCGCCAGCTTGCCGAGCTTGCCAAGCTTGCCGAGCAGTTTCGAAGCGCCCTTGGCTGCCGACTTGTCGTTGGCGGGCGCCTCGTCGGAGCGCGTCAACTCGGTCTCCTGAACGACAGCCGTAAGCAGCCGCTTCAGCGCCGAATCGGCGCTCGATAGGTCTTTCAGATTTTCACTGGCGACATTGAGATCGGTCAGTGGTGCCAGCCTCATGTCTCGCAGGAAGCTGTCCCATTGCGCGATATAATCGTCATAGTAGAGCTTCAGAATATCCTCCGACAGCGCCGAGACCGAGGTTTCGGAGTTTTCCGAGCAGCCGCCGGCGAAAACGGCACGATCGAGTGCTGCCTGGGCGGCGACATCGTCGATGCGGTCGAGAATGACGTCGTGGAAGCCGGAATAGCTGAAGGCTCCGGAAATGCCGACGCGAAGTGTCTTGGCGGATCGCCGCGCAAACACCTTGCCCCCGTTGGGGCCGGCGAAATTGGCCGGGATCCACTCCTTCAGCCCGGCCACTGCCGGATCGGCCAGCAACTGCTTGTAGGCACGCGCCGGCAACGAAATCGTGCACACCGTTTTCAGCGCTTCGGCAACCAGGGCCTGGTCGGGCGCGATATAGCTTTCGTCGACCGTCATCCGGCGGATGGCGGCAAGCTGATGCTCTTCGGCATCGGCGGTCGGAAATGGTGCCGCGGCGGCGAATTCGGGCAGACTGTTGACCCACCAGTTCTGGGCGTAATCGGCATCCATCTGCGACAGACCCGTCATCATGCGATAGGTCTTCAGTGCCCCGAGCATGAAATCCGGATCGCGGATCTGCCGCCACATGGTCGCCTCGAGCAGTGCGACCATGCGTGGCTCGAGGACGTTGCGCAGGGCGTGGTCATAGGTGTCGGTCTGTGCCCGCACCAGTTCCGCCGAGGCCGATGGCCCCAGCAGGTTCTGGGCGGCGCCCGGCGGTGCTGTCCGGGCATTTGCGACTGCGTCCATCGCATCGAGCGCGCCGTCCATGGCAGGCTGCTCCACTGATGCCGGGGTTGCGGCGACAGAGGTCAGCGGCGTTTGCAGCGCTTCGAACTGGCCTGCCTGGGCCGAGATCGCATTGCGGTTGTCGTAGTAGGACCAGGTGAACACCGCACTGGCCAACAAAGCTGCTGCGGCACATGCAGCCGCCGCACCCCGCCAGATCCAGGCGCGGCGGCGTTGCGCCAGCGGGTCGAACGTACCGAGGCCTGCTTCCTTGAAGATGACTTCGGTGAGCAGGTTCTTCAGGAAGAAGCTGCGTTTCTCGACCCTCGGCGCGGGCAGGGTTCGCCGTGGCGGAAGGCCGAAGGAAGAAGACAGCGCCGCGGTCAGCCGGTCGATGGGCGCCCCTTCCTGCGTCGCCGATGTCAGATAGAGCCCGCGCAGCCAGGCGACCTCTTCATACCGGCTTTCGCCGAACATCGCCTCGACCAGCACCTGGATCGGTTCGGACAGGCTTGCGAGTTGGGCGGGAAACCTGAAGATCTCGGCACGGGCGGCGAGTTTGTCCTCATCCTCCAGGCGCGGCACCAGCCGCCGCTCGAGTTCCGTCGCCAGCGTCGAAATTTCCCGTTCGATGGTCTTGGCATCCACACGCGCATCCAGCGCAAAGGTCGTTCCCCAGACCTGCTCGCGCGAGGCGGTGGACAAGCCGCCGAAGAAAGCCTCGAAACCCTTGATCAGATCGGCCTTGGTCAGCATCAGATAGACCGGAAGCCGGATTTCGAGCCGGTCGTTGAGCTCCGCCAGCCGGCGGCGGATCTTGCGGCCGTGCGCCTTGATGGCTTCGTCGCCCTCCGAAAGCACGTCGATCGAAAGCGCGACGATCACGCCGTTGAGCGCGCGGCGGCCCCGGTGCTTCTTCAAAAGGTCGAGGAAGCCCAGCCATTCCGCCGCGTCCGCATCGGGCTGGCTCTCCTGCTGGACATAGCGGCCGGCGGTGTCGATCAGAACCGCGTTTTCGGAAAAGAACCAGTCGCAGTTGCGCGTGCCGCCGACCCCTTGCAGGTCGTCGGTGAGATCGATCGGAAAATTCAGTCCGGACTGCCGCAAGGCGGTGGTCTTGCCGGTGGCCGGCGGCCCGACGATCACATACCATGGCATCTCGCGCAGAAACTTGCGTCCGCCCAGCTTGCGGCGCTTCAGCTCGGCCATCACCTCGGCGAACTTGGCACCCACGGCGGCGACGTTCTCTTCGCCGGGGCTGAGCGGCTTTTCCACCGCGGGCGCGGCAATCTCCGCGACGAACATGCGGTTGGCGCGGATCGCCCGGCGCTGGGCGACGATCAGCCAGATCAGCCAGAAGATGACCAGCAGCGCGATGATGACGATGCGCACATTTTCAGAGGCGAACGGTTCGTAGGGACCGACCCTGACGATCGGACCGAACACCCAGATGACCAGCGAAAGCAGCGTGATGCCGATCAGCGTCCACAGCCAGCGCGATGTCAGAACCGCCCAGAGGAAGCGCAGGATGAACATCTCACAGCCTCTTTTCGACGAGCACCTCGACGCGGCGGTTCAAGGCTCGCCCCTCGCGCGTGCTGTCGCTGGCTACTGGATCGGTGGCTGCGCGGCCTTCGGAACGGACGCGATCCTGCGGCACTCCGTTCTGGACCAGCATGTCGGCAATCGTCTGGGCGCGAGCCTCGGACAGTCGCTGGTTGGTCGACAGCGGATTGGTCTTTTGCAGCGGAACGCTGTCTGTATGACCGATCACCGTGATTTTTCCGATCAGCTCCTGATTGGCAAGGATCACCTTGGCGATCGACCCGATCAGGGGCTCGAAACCTTCGGTCAGTTGTGGCCGTGACGACTGGAACAGTTCGGGGTTGGAGGCCTGGATGATCAGCTTGGCCAGCGAAACGCTCTCGGTGCCGCTGAGAGCAGATTTGAGGTCGGCCGGCACCCCGGCCTGAAATTCCGGCAACAGCGCAAAATCCACTTTCTCCGGTGGCGGGGCATCGACCTTGGGCGAAATACGGCTGATGTCGCCGCGTGCAGGCGGCGGCAACGCGCGAACAAGTGCGGAAAGCTCGACCGCCTGGCTGCTCAGTCCCGTCGAGAGCCCGACATGGATTGCCGTGGCGACAACCGCCGCGCCGAGCGCCATGACCCAGATCGGAACGATGAAGCGCTGCGGCTCGTCGGATGCGATCACGCCCTTCCAGTTTGGCGACAATGGCGCGCCTTCGGCGTCGACATCGCGCAGGAAGCGTGCCGCCGCCACGCGAACGGCATTGATCGAGCGGTCGCCTGACCGGTCAGGCACACGATATTTGCCACGGAAGCCAAGCGCCAGGCAGTGATACTGCAGTTCCAGCAATTCGCGATCCCGGTTCGGATGCCGCTCGAGTTCGTCGAGACGTGTGAAGAACTGCGTGCCGGCATCGACATCGCCGCGCAGCATGACCACGAGCGGCTGCCGCGGCCAGGCGCTGGCCCCGCCCCATGGCGTGTTCAGGGCCAGATCGTCGAGCAGCGCGGCCACGACCCAGGCTGCCTGGTCGGCCCGTTCCATGGACGAACCCGCCGTCATTGCCGTGTCGCGGGCCCGCACCAGTTCTTCGAGCAACCGGGTACGCAATGCTTCCGGATTGTCCGGCGCCAGCGCGCTTTCAAGCTCGGGAGCGAACTCGAGCAAGGGCGCGAATGCGTTGACAAGCGCGTTCGGGTGGGTGCGGGATCGCTTGACCGCCGCGCCTGGCAGGAGTGGCGCCATCGGCCGCGGCATCGGCGCGCCGGTCAATCGAATGCGAGTGCGTTCGCGATCCTCCGACAGTCCGAAAGGATCATCGCGGCTCATGATCTCACCTGTTCACCGAATAGCAGTCCACCTGCGGCTCGCTTGGCAACACGCCCGAAACGCCGATGACGAAGCCGGGAGCATCGAGCAGCGACGCCCAGTACTCGCTTTTCTGGTCCAGCTCGAGGCATAGGCGATCACCATCGTAAGGGATCTCGCGCGGCTGGGAATGAAGCGGTTTCAGCGGAATGCCGGGCAAACGCGATTTCCACAGGCCCTCGAACTGGTCGGCCGACCCGACAGTCGCCTGGTTGACGAATATCTTGCGCAGCGCGTCCTCCGACAGCTCCGAACCGACCCGGATGACGATCCGGCTGGCCACCAGCAGCTTCGGGTTGTCGATGCGGATTTTCCAGACATTGGTCGAATGCCGCATGACGGGCAGCGCACGCGATTTAGGCTCGATGTAACGCAGGCTGAGGATGAGCGAGCGCAGCGCATCCGCCAGCGCCGAATAGGCAGGGCCGGGCGCCATGTGATCGTAAGCGGGCAACTCGCCCAGCCGCCGCGCGCTCGATCCGTAGGTAGCCATCGAACCGGCGAGCCCGGCAAGTTCCAGGTAAAGCTCGGCCGGATGGAAGACGTCCTGCGCCAGCATGTGGGCCAGCCGCGGACGCGCCGCATTTGCGAGATTGAGCATCAGCAAATCTTCGACGCTGCGCCCAGGCCCGCCCATGACCATCTTGCCATGCGCCTCGGCGATCTGGTCGAGGCCCGTGACAACTTCCAGAAGCAATTGCCGATACCAGGCCACCGCGCCGGTAATCAATGTCGGTGGCAGGAAGGTGTCGTCCAAAGAAACGCCGCCATCGGCTCGAACGCCCTTGAGGTCGGCTATCGGCAAGGCTGTGTAACCACCGACCGACTTGCCGGGCGCAAGCAGCAGCGCCTGCGGACGGGCGATTTCGATTTCTTCAGGATCCGAACCGCCCTGGACGGCGTCACGCACCGAAACGATCCGCCCATGATATCGCGCTCCCGAGGCGGCGGCGTGCGCCGGATCGAAGCCGACACCACCGGCAGGCTCCAGCGGCAAGGCGACCAGCACCGGTCCGGCGCTCGTGTCCGGGGTCACCGGCAGAGGTCGCGGCGCGTCCATCATGTCTGGAATGGAAAAAGGTGTCCCGTCCGGGAAGATGCCCCGTGCGGACAGGATCGAGATCTGGCCGGCGTCCAGCAATGCCTGGTCCAGCGTCAGCTGTTGAAAGCCGAACGTATGCAGTTGCCCGGCCTGCAACGCGCCGCGCACCGTCGCCTCGAAGAAGCGATCCTGCTGCTGGAAATGCTGGGTCCGCAGGAAAAGACCTTCGGACCATAGCACCCTGTTTGCATCGCTCATGCCGCTACTCTCTGCATTGAGCTCCCCTTGCCCTGGCCGCTAGGCGGAAATACCGCCGCTGCCAAGCGTGACATTGATCGTGAATTTTGATCCCGGCGACACCGACTTGGTTGTCCGCCAGTTCCTGCCGCCAGGCTCCCGGATCAGTGCAACGAAGCCCAGCGCCGTCGCGTCCGGCTCGACGGTGATGGTTTTGGATGCGGATTTTCCCGGCCCGACAGCGATCTGGTCGGATCCGATAAGATCACCTGCCAGCGCCGTGCCGGCATCCCCCTGCAGCGCAAAGTAGTCGGCGGAATTGAATTTGCCGGTGCTTTTCAGCCGCATCACGAGAACCGTCACCGGGCGGTCGCCGCCACCTGGCCCCGGGTTCATGCCGGTCCCGCCGGTCACGTTGACGGTGATCACCGATGGTTTTGGCGGACCACTCTGGCAAGCCGCAAGCAGCCCCGTCGCGCCCAGGGCAACCACAAATTCACGTCGATCGATCATGTCTCACTCCTCCTCATATGCATCTCGAAAATCAGCGCCGATTTCGCCAAGGAAGCTTTTTTCCGCGCTCTCGGCGATTTCACGATGGCGTTTCTGATAAAGCTCCCACAGCTTGGCGCCGCGCCCGCCCGAAAGCAGGGTGCCGATCGCCGAATTCGACTTCAGCTCTTCCTCGATCGCGGCCGGATCAAAACGGTCGATCATCCGCCGCAAAGCGGCCTGGATGCCGCGCCAGGCGCGCACGTGATGTTGCGCGAGATCGCGAACCGCGTCGGCGATCGCCGCTTCGCCGGCGAGAAATCCGGGGCTGCGCTCGGCGATAAGCGTCACGATGGCATCGT
The DNA here is from genome assembly GCF_003253745.1 of Mesorhizobium kowhaii. GTDB lineage: Bacteria > Pseudomonadota > Alphaproteobacteria > Rhizobiales > Rhizobiaceae > Mesorhizobium > Mesorhizobium kowhaii. Next base: position 345,951 of record NZ_MZXV01000056.1, on the reverse strand, counting down.
CGACCGTCGGCAGAAACTTGAGCGGATTGACTTCGGAGGCCCCGACCATGGTCTGGGCGACGCGAGCGTTTCCCTTTTCCTCGGCCCGCTTGCGCAGAAGCTGCATCAGGCCTTCCATCATCAGCCGATATTCGCGACCGAACTTCTCCATTTCCGCGATGCTGTCGCGTCCGGGGAAATCGGCTTCCTCGACGCCCATGCCGTGCAGGAATGCGGAGCGAAGCGCCATCTCCCCGGGCTGCGCCGCTGCCGCCGGGCGGGCGGGTTTGGGAGCAGCGCCCGTACGTGGTGGGGGAGGGGTATCCGCCGCTTGCACGGGCAAATCCCAGGGATTGGCGGATTGTGGTCGCTGGGCGATGCGCTCGCGCTGTCCGGTCGAGGCGGCGCCGTTTGCCGAAGCGGGCGCCGCGGCTGGTCCGAAACCAAAATCATCATTGAAATCGGACGGCTTCCCAGCAGCGGGCTCGGCTCCACGACTGGGGGACGGCACCGGGTCGAGGCTGAATGGGTCCGCCCGGTTCGCCGCACTGCCCGGCTCGGGATAAGGAGCGGCATTTTTCGACACAGGCGTTGAAACCGGATCGAGGCTGAACGGGTCATCGAAAGCAGGCGAGCTGCGCTGGCTGGAGGTGGCACGTTCGAACGCGCCCGCAACGGGCTGCTCGAACGGGTTCGGCAGATCGGCCGGACGTGGCCGTCGCGGCTCTTCTTCGACCGTGGCGGAAAAGAAGTCATCGCGGCCGATGCTCACCGGCGCTCGAGATGCCGGCGGCAGGCGTTCCGGAACCGGCTGGCCGGCTGCGGGTGCTTGAGCGGTTGGCGTCAGGTCGACATGGACGGTGTAGTCGCCCAGCCTCAGCCGCATGCCGCTTTGAAGGCGTGTCGACTTGCCGGCACCGAGCGGGCTGTCGGAATCGTTTATGAACAGTCCACTGCTCGACGTGTCGGTGACGAAATATCCATCTCGCCCGCCAGAGATCTTGCAATGAGCGCGCGAAACGAACATGTCGGGATCGTCGATCTGCCAGCCCGCGTCCGCGCTGCGGCCGATCACCAGCTCACCCTCGTCCAGCCGGGTCTGCCGTACCGCCTGGGTGCGTGGCCCTTGCTCCAGCGTCAGCAGCAGACTCATGCCGCGACCCCCGCCATTTCCGGCCGCCATCCGACGATTGTCCGCAGCCGCATGTCGTCAGCATCGCCCCTTTCCGCGGGTCGCGCAAGCCAGGCGGTTCGGCCGAGCTGTACCGCTCCGATACGGGGCGGCGGCACTGCTTCACGCGCAAGCACGATGCGCAGGTCGACGTCGAGCGATTCCCCGACCATGTCGCGAACGGCCTGCTTGAACAGTTTGAGCCGCCGGCCGCCAGGCAGGAACGCCTTGAAGTCCTCATACCCCAGCGGGCCGACACGCAGTTCGATCCTGCTTTGGCGATTGAAAACGCGCGGGCCGATCGTCGCCCCCCGGCCGAGCCCTGCATAGGCCTTTGCAAGGCGGGTCTGGAGGCTGGTTGGCACGGTTATCCAGGCGGCGATGAACTCCTTGATCTGGACCGGCACCTTGAACGCTTCCGCCAGGAACAGCGTCAGCCGTTCCGGACCGTCGACCTGGCTGGCGAGCGAAGCCGCCTGGCGAAGTTTCACCGTATCGAGATCGGTGTTCTGGGTGCCGGGAAGTCCGATCCCGGCCATGGCTTCGAGCATGGCGCGAACGCGCCCACCGACCTCGCGCTCGACCTGTACCGCGGGATGCGCATCCGCCCAGGCCCGGTAGTAGAGGGCGATCATGCGGTGCTGCAGAATGTTGACGAAGTCCACGAATGTCGTGTCGCTGGTCAGCTGTGCATCGGCGCCGGCGAACCAGCGCTGCGACAGGCGGTCGAGCACCCAGCGCGTCAAATGCAGCGGCATAGGCCCCTCGGGTCCCAACAGGCCGAGATTTGCAACCGTGACCCGGGCCGGCGCCTCGTCACTGGCTTCGCGGAATTGAACCAGGTCCCGCGCGCAAAAGGCGAGGCGCACATGCTGGCCGAGCCGTGCCGGCTCACGGTCGGGGCGGCCGGAATGGCCGAACAGACCGCTCCGCTGTTCGAGACGGCGCAGCAGTTCGAAGAAGTCGAACGCCTCGGACAGATCTTCGGCCCGGTTCGGGCTGGGCTTGTCTAGATCAGGTAGCGATTGCCGGGCGTCATCGGCCATGGCACATCCTCCTGCTTCTGCAGCAGCCGCGTGCGGGTTCGCACGAAGCCGTTTATTCCGGCATGACGGGCAAATAGCCGCGCCAGCAAGGCCGAAAGCAGCAAGGCGCTTTGGCCGGCCAGGACCGATTGATCGACGTGCAACGTCACTTCGGTGCCGCGTCCGAAGCACATCGGCCCATCGATCTGCAGCCGTTCGATGACCGGCTGCGAGTCGATACGCACGATCGAATGCACATTGCGGGCAAGGCTCGGATCACCGCGGTCGGCATAGAGGTCGAGCAGCGCATGCAGGGGGTCGACGCCGCGGCCTTCCTTGGCAAGGCTGAGAAAGTTGAGCGCCAGTTGCGCCACCAGCCGCCAGGCGAGATCGTCGGCCCGCGATTCACCGTCTGCCCCAGTCGGCAGTGCCGCGGGGATAGCCGGCTGCGGCGGACGCAGCGCGCCAAGAAGCCTGACAGTTTCGACCGGGTCGCCGGCCTCCAGCGTCAAGGTCGGATTGTCATCGAGGATCGGCAGATCACGATTGGTGCAAAGCGCCATGACGTCGAGACGTTTCAGCGGCCGGTTCGCCGGGCTTGCGAGCGGCCGGGATATGGCCAGGAAAACGTCGTCCCCGGTGTATGACGTGCGGGTCAGGCCGTCGCGCCGCTCCTCCTCCGTCGCTCGGCGTGGGCGCCGCTCGGTTGAATAGACCCAGCCACTGCCGCGATTCTGACCCAGGCTGAAGAGTTCGGGAATTTCGGCGTCGTTGCCTTCGGTGTCGGCGTCCTCGACGCGGATGACCCGATAGATCTCGAAGTCGCGCGCCCGCGTTCGGTCTGCATGCAAAACCTGCCGCGTCTTGCGCGTATCGACCTCGATGACGTTGCACTCACGTTCGAACAGATTGATGATCGGCGTCGCGAAAAGTTCGAAGTCCGCCGGCGTCAGGTCGGCCAGTTCGGCCACCGAGCGTCTGAACAAGAAGATGATCTCGAGCCCGGCCCCGCATCGGCGCACGACGGGCTGCAACCCTGAAACCCGCGCATAGTGGAAGCGCTCGGGCATCATGAAGTATTCGCGCAGCAGGCGGTATCCTTCGAATGTCGGGCGAGTACGCGGCATCAAGGCTTCGTCGTCGCTGATGCCCACCATTTCGGGTGCCGGTAAGGGCGACAGCGGGTTGGCCTTGCCTTCCGGTCGTGCGCCTGCAGCCGAGCAAGCACCGAAAATCGCGTCGAACAGAAGCGGCGCCTTGGTGCGCCCGGCAAAATAGAGGTCGAGCCGGTCGAGCGCTAATTCGTCGAGCTTGCCTTTTCCGGTCCGGGCCAGCGTGATGCGGAGCGCCGCCTCGCCGCCGACGCCGCCGATCGGCCCTATGCCGGCCATCGCCAGCGCACTGCGATCCTGAAAATAGCTGACCGAAGTGATCGCTATCGGCCATAGGGTCATTTCTTGCGCGGTGGAGAAAGTGCAGCGCGTCGACAGGCCGGGCTGCAGGCTGGAAACCAGCCGCGTGTTGCGCTTGACGACGTGGCCGCCGAGCATGGTCTGGACCTGTTGGCCGGGTTTCAGCACCGCCATCGCCGTTGCCGGCGCCGGCGTGACCAGATCGGGATAGAGAACATCGAGCACGCTGCGTGAAAATCGCGAGCGCTCGGCGTCGACCTTCAGCCGGGTGCGCGCGGCGAGGAAGGCGACGCCGTCCAGCAGCCGCTCGACATACGGGTCCGGACACGGGACCGTGTCGAGCGACAGGTTGCGCGCCACCGCTGGATGCATGTCGGCAAATTCCGCCGCGAGGCCGCGGATATGGGTCAGTTCTTCCTCGTAATATTCGACGAAGACCCGATCCATCTCAGGCGTCCCTAATTTCGGTCCGCGCCAAGCCGTTATCGAGATTGATCGTGGTGCGCAGGCGCATGCGTTCCGGCGTCGGCGTCATGATCAGCACAGCGTCTATCTCGATCTTCAGGCCAACGGTCTTGTCGCCAAGAGTGACCGTAACCTTTGTTGCGCTTTCCCTAAGGCGAGGCTCGAAGGTGGCGAGCACCGCGCGGATCTCACGCGCCAGCACGTCGCGATCAAAGTCGCGGGACGACCGGCCCGAGAAGGAAGGCACGCCGTAATTGACCACGCTTCGACGCACCTCCGGAAAATCGGCGAGCGACGGCGGGTTGTCCGACACCTGTTCGTTTTCCAGATCGGAAAGAAGCGGTGTGGCCTCGAAGCGCTCGGTGTTGAAGAGCGCCTCGATGTCACGCCGTACCGCCTCCCTGAGCACGCGGGCCGATACGACCACGCCGCGGCTTTCGATCTCGACGCGGTGCTGGGTCTGAAAGGCCAATCGATGCAGACGCCGTTTTTGATCGGGTGTCAGCTCCGCATCGGCGTCGATGGTCCGCGCACTGCCGGCGACGAGGGTGTCGAGACGGTCCGCGCCAAGCTCGTCGTGCAGGACTTGGCGCAGCCCATCTATCTCCGAGGTCAGGCCCGGCAGGTCATTGACGAGGCGATCCCAAAGTGACGGCTGGACGGCCTCGCTTTTTGCCCGCAAGCTGCCGGTAGTCTGCTGCTTGCCCGCGCCGGGTCGCCGAACCTCACTTGCCGACATAGACATCCATTTCGGCTTCATCGTTGCCGTCATAGACGAACTTGATCTTCTTGTAGGCGAAGCTGACCTCTTCCTGAATCAGGTCTTCCTCATCCTGCGCCTGCGACATGTCGTATTCCATAACGAAGGCGTCGGTCAGGGTAACGACCAGATAATCCTTGCTTTCGCCATCGATGGTCCGGCGTGCCGAAAACACCACCTCATCAAGGGCCTTGTTATCGAACAACGCCTTTTTCAGGTAGGGCGAGGATTTGTCGTAGTGTTTGGTGAACTTGATCATGCCCATGGACACGCGGCCACGGCGTGAGATCGAATTCGGATCATAAGGTGCGACCATCTTGTAGTCGACGCCATGGATTTCGATCTCGTCATCGTGGCCGTCGCGGGTGCTGGGGCCTTTGATATCAGGAACCTTCAGAAAACCATCAATCTTCACTGGCATTGTCTTTCTCCACCGCTTTCAAACAAAACAAAGTCTGGTTGCTGCAAATCAAGTCTTCACGGACGGTAGTTCCGACACCAGTCGGAGCGAGGCATTGATGCCCTCCAGCTGGTAATGCGGGCGCAGATAGAAGCGGGCAGCGTAATAGCCGGGCCGCCCCTCCACGCTGTCCACCTGAACCTCGGCGGCGGCAAGCGGGCGCTTGGCGCGCGCCTTGTCGTCGGCAAAGGCCGGGTTGGCCAGCACGTACCGGTTGATCCACTCGGTCAACCAGATCTGCATGTCGGCGCGCTCCTTGAACGAGCCGACCTTGTCGCGCGCAATGGCCTTGAGGTAGTGCGCAAAGCGCGAAACCGGGAAGAGATAGGGCAGGTTGGCGCTCAGCCGCTCGTTCGACTGCGCGTCGGGGTCGACCAGCCGTCCCGCCCGCGTCTCGTCATCCTGCAGTGAGTGTGCCCCGATGAAGGCCGCGAGATCGGTGTTCTTTCGATGCAGGATGGGCATCAGGCCGAGCTTGGCCAATTCCGCTTCGCGCCGGTCGTCGATGGCGACTTCGGTCGGGCATTTCATTGCTATCGACCCATCATCGGTCGGGAAGCTGTGCACCGGCAGGTTTAGCACCGTGCCGCCGTTCTCGACGCCGCGGATCTGCGTGCCCCAGCCGAACAGCTTGTGGCTGCGGTTGATGTTGACGCCCATCGGGAAGGCAGCATTCATCCAGACATATTTGTTGTGGTCGCCCTGCACCTCTTCCTCGAAGGTGAAGCCCTTCACCGGAACGGTGTCGGTGCCATATGGCAGCCGGGCCAGAACGCGGGGCATGGTCAGGCCGATGTAGCGAGCGTCCTCACTCTCGCGCAGCGACTGCCACGAGGCATAGGCCGCATTGGACACGATCTGCTGCAGGTCTTGCGGGTTCGGCAATTCCTGCCAGCTGTCCATGCGGAACAGGCGCGGTGAGGCAGCTGCGATAAACGGCGTATGCGCCGAGGCGCAGATGCCGGAGATGTTGCGCAGCAGACCGACGTCGCGCGGGTGGTTGGAGAATTCGTAGGCGCCAATCACGCAGCCGATCGGCTCGCCGCCAAGCATCGAATACTCGTCCGTATAGACTTTCTTGAAGATCGGGCTCTGATCCCACATCTGGCCTTCATAGTCTTCGAGCGTATCGGCCAGCTGCTCCTTGGAAATGTTCATCACCCGGATCTTTAGCTTCTGATCCGTCTCGGTGTTGTTGATGAGATACCAGAGGCCACGCCATGTGCCCTCCATTTCGCGCACTTCCGGCGCGTGCAGGATCTCGTTGACCTGTGTCGTCAGCATCTTGTCGATGCCGGCGATCAGCGACTTGATCGACTTGATCGCATTGGACGAGATGGTCGTGGTGTCGGAACGGGACTGCGCCGCGAGCGCGAGATTGCGCACGAGTTGCTGCAGCTTCTCGCTGTCGTCCTTCTTGACCTTGAAATCCTTCTCGAGGAGTCCGCTGAATTCTCCAAGGTCTATGGCTTCGGCCTCGGCGGCGACGGCGGCGGTCTTTTGCTGTTCGGCCATGATTTACTCCCCAACCTTGTCGTCGTCGGCCAGCGCCTGGCCGGCGATCTTTCCAAGCAGCGGTTCGTTGTTCAGAAGCTGCGCAATGCGCTTTTCGGCGTCGACGCGGCCATCCATGAAGCCCAGCAATTCCTCGAGCTGACGACGCATCTTGAGGATCTCGGCCAGTTGCGGAACTTGCGCGGCGATCTTGTCAGGGGCGAAATCACCCATTTTGGTGAAGGTCAGATCGAGCGCCAGTTCCTCGTCGCGCTCCTGGCCTTCGGCCTGCGGCAGCGTGTTCTTCACCCGGGCTTTGACGCGGGGCCCGAGCGCCTCCATGAACTTGGGGAAGCGGTTCGCGTCGGTCTCGACAAAGGAGCGGTCCAGCACCGACTTTGACGCTTCCTTGGTTTGCGAAGCACCGGAAAGGTCGGCCATCACGCCCATCACAAACGGCAGTTCGATCGTCGTCGGGCTGCCGTAGGTTTCCACGTCGTAGGCGATCTGCACCCGCGGCGCGCGATTTCGTTCGATGACCTTCGCTTTGCTTTCGGCTGGCATGTGTTGTTACCTTTCATCCTTCTGAGCCGTCTTCTTGACATCGGGAACCCCGGCAAGGAGCCGGAATTCCTTCAGCCCCGACGGGGCGAGATCTTCCATCAGTTCAACGAAATCCATGTGCACCATCCGGCGCACACGTCGCGCCAGGTGCGGAATCGGGCTCGACGGCTCGGTGCGATCATAGAAGGCGACGACGAGGTCGAGGCATTTCACCACGTCGTCGCGCGAGGAAATCCGGTCGGGAAGCCCCGTGCTCGAGTCCGCGTAGCTTGCCATACTTGCCATCGTATCGGCTCCATGACCGTTTCGAGCAGGCGTTGCCGGTTCTGCCGGCGGGGGTGGCTTGGCCGCGCCATTCGCCACGGCGCCGGCTGCCGAATTCCGTTCGAGGGTCGTCAGCAAACGCTGCAGAAACCGCTTTAATTCCGGGACAGGAGCGCCGCCGCCCTCGAGGCGAGCGTTGAGCGCGGTCTCGACCGCATCAAGGGCCGCGATCGCTGCCCGGGCGTCGGCGATAAGCAAGACCATCTCTGCGTTGGCTTGATCGATCTGTGCCGCACATCCGGCACGCACCCGGTTCAGGAGTTGTCCGTGCGCACTGGCCAATGCGGCCTTTTCTGCCGCATTCAAACCCGAGGCGGCTTCCTGGAGCATGACCCGGTCGTCGAGCGCACCCTTTTCCAAGTCTATGCCCTGAATCGGGCCGATTGCGCGCGGCGCGAAGAACGTCATTTGCCGCAGGTTCGCCAACAACCCGTCCTGACCATTCTGCAGGTCGAGCAGCGCATTGATACGACGCAAGGCGGCATCGCGTGGCGAAGCGTTGGGCCGCAGTGCCGGATGCATGGTTTCCCAATGCTGATCGAAGGTCTGCGCAATGAGGGTCAGGCCCTGCACGAGCCCGGCCAGTCCTTCTTCATTGGCCAGCGCGCGGGTGACGATGACGAGCAGGCGCAGGTCCCGGCCATGCGCGCGCAATTCCTCCGCCTTTGCGAGCACTGCAGCCCAGTCGACCGGAATGGTGCTTTGCGAGGTGGCCTTGTTGTTGCCGTCGTGGACGACCTTGACCTGGGCTTCGGTCAGGCGCTCCAGCTCATGAAAAGCCGGGTCGTTGCGCAAATCCTCCCCTGACGGATTTTCACCGTCGAGCGGAGTAAGCCAGAGTGCGAGATCAATCACACCAACCCCCAGCGACCGGCCCTCAAACCGTACGTGACGCAACGTTATCACACCGTTGTACTTTACCACAATTCAACGACTGCTCAAAAATTAACAGAAGCTAAACGCGACCGCCCTGAGTGCCGGCTGACCCGTGCATCGAGCCCCCGCCCATCACGCGCTTTGTCAAGTGACGGCTTATGTGGCAGGTTATCGGCTGGCAGATTGCAGGAGCACGTTCGATGGAACCGCGCCGGTCATCGCAGACCTTCAAACGCAAGGAACTGGTCGGCAAGCTCAATCCTGTCGGTGTGCGCGCCTTCAAGGCTGCGGCCGACACCGCCAAACTGCGCGGCAATCCTTACGTCGAACTCGTCCACTTCATCGAGCAACTGGTGCTTTCCGACCGCTCGGATGTGCAAATGATGATCGCCGATGCGGGACTGGATGCGAGCCGGCTCACCGCCGATATGACCCGCGCCGTCGACAAGCTGCCTTATGGCGCAACGTCGATCGAGGAATTTTCCGACCATATCTTCCATGCCATCCAGGAAGCCTGGAACCTGGCAACGCTTGAGTTCAGCGTCGAGGAAGTCCGCAGCGCACATATTCTCCTTGCCTGCCTGAAGACGCCGGTGCTGGAAGGCCTGCTGTCGAAGATCAGCGGCGAGTTTGACAAGATCGACGCCGATGCGGTCATCGCGCGGTTCGCCGATGTCATGGAAGGTTCGCTCGAAGCCGGCGCCGCCACCGCGGTTCCCGCAGCCGAAACGCCGAAGCGGGCCCTAGGCGGGGATTCGGCACTGGCGAAATACGCCACCGACCTGACCCAGCGCGCTCGCGACGGCAAGATCGATCCGGTCGTCGGCCGCGATCCGGAGATCAGGCAGATCGTCGATATCCTGATGCGACGCCGGCAAAACAACCCGATCCTGACCGGTGAGGCCGGGGTCGGCAAGACGGCGGTCGTCGAGGGCTTTGCCTTGCGTATCGCCCAGGGCGATGTGCCGCCTACACTTGAAGGGGTAAGCGTGCGCATGCTCGATGTCGGATTGATGCAGGCGGGTGCAAGCGTGAAGGGCGAGTTCGAAAAACGGCTGAAGGCCGTTATCGACGAGGTTCAATCGTCCGAAACGCCGGTCATCCTGTTCATCGACGAAGCCCACACCTTGATCGGCGCCGGCGGCGCAGCAGGAACGGGCGATGCCGCCAATCTCCTGAAGCCGGCGCTGGCGCGTGGCGAACTTCGCACCATCGCGGCAACGACCTGGGCCGAATACAAGCAGCACATCGAGAAAGACCCGGCGCTGACCCGCCGTTTCCAGGTGATAAAAATCGACGAGCCGTCGGAGGCCGTGGCCCTTCTCATGTTGCGCGGCGTGGCCGGCGTTCTGGAGCAGCACCACAAGGTGCAGATACTGGACGAGGCGATCGAGGCGGCGGTCGGCCTGTCGCATCGCTACATCCCGGCGCGGCAACTGCCCGACAAGGCGGTAAGCCTTCTCGACACCGCTTGCGCCCGTGTCGCCATATCGCAGCACGCCACGCCGGCCGAGGTCGAAGACATCGTGCGCCGCCGCCAGGCGTTGGAGGTCGAGCGCGGTATCATCAGCCGCGAGGCTGCGATCGGCATCGAGGTGACCGAGCGGCAGGCACGGGTCGACACCGGACTTGCCGAAACCGAGGTTACGCTGGCCGCGGCGCAACAACGTTGGGATCGGGAAAAAGCCCTGGTTGCCGAGATACTCGAATTGCGTGCCCGTCTGCGCGGCGAAGGTGTGCCGCTCGATGCGGTGGAGACGCCTGAGACCGATACCGAGACAGCAGGCGCGGACGCAGCCGAGACCGAGCCCCCCAAGACCGAAACGACAAAAACCGAGACGCCCAAAACCAAAACGGCCAAGACCAAAACGGCCAAGATCGACGTGGTGGCACCGGCGGCGGCCAATGTCCCTCAACCCGATCCGGCCGCCGATCTCGCCCGGCTGCGCGAACTGATGGCCGAACTGGCCGAGGCGCAAGGCGAAACGCCGCTGATCCTGCCGTCGGTCGACCGCAATGCGGTGGCGGCGGTCGTTCAGGACTGGACGGGAATCCCGACCGGGCGGATGCTGTCGAGCCAGACCGAAAAGGCGCTGCGGCTCGCTGCGACCCTGTCCGAGCGCGTGGTCGGCCAGGATCACGCCATGGAGATGATCGCCAAGCGTGTGCAGACCAGCCGCGCCGGGCTCGGCGCGCCGGAAAAACCGGTGGGCGTGTTCCTGCTCTGCGGTCCCTCGGGCGTCGGCAAGACCGAAACCGCATTGGCGTTGGCCGAAACGCTCTATGGTGGTGAGCAGAACCTCATCTCGATCAACATGTCCGAGTTCCAGGAGGCACATACGGTCTCTACCCTGAAGGGCGCTCCGCCCGGATATGTCGGCTATGGCAAGGGCGGAATCCTGACCGAGGCGGTCCGCCGCAAACCCTATTCGGTGATCCTGCTCGACGAGGTCGAGAAGGCCCATCCGGACGTGCACGAAATCTTTTTCCAGGTTTTCGACAAGGGCATGATGGACGACAGCGAAGGCCGGCGTATCGATTTCAAGAACACGCTGATCCTGCTCACCTCGAATGTCGGCTCGGAGGTCATCATGGACCGGACCAGGAACGGCACGCTACGGGCCGGGCTCAACGATCTGGACACCGCGCTGCGCAGCCCGTTGCTGAAGGTCTTCCCTGCGGCCTTTCTCGGCCGGGTGGTGACCATTCCTTACTATCCGCTCTCGGATTCGATGATCGAAGCGATCACCCGCCACCAGTTTGCCAAGATCGCTCGCCGGCTGCGTGCAACCAACGACGCGGAACTGGTGATCGGCGACGGTGTCATGGATCTGGTCAAGGCCCGCTGCACCGAGATCGAATCCGGCGGCCGGATGATCGATGCCATCCTGACCAACACGCTTCTGCCGGAATTGAGCCGCGGCGTGCTGAACCGGTCGCTCGGGGGCGAAAAGATGACGAAGGTGACCGTCGGCGCCTCCAAGGAGGGCTTCACCTATTCCTTCGAGTAGCGGAGGCTGGGCTTCCTGTTAGCGAAAGGCTGGCACATGAAGTCTTCAGCCTTCCGATGCACCCCTACCTGGACGAAGCCACGCAGGACTTCATTGTCGAAGCAATTCATGAAGTCTTGAACCCGTCGGTTTGATTCAATGCATGTCGCTCAAAAGTGGCCCCGGTTTTGAGACAACGACATGCATACAGACAAAGACTTAAAGCGCGTCGCATGAATCCGTTTCGACGCGACGCGCTTTGGCGGCGTTCGCGGAGATTTCGAGGCCGCCCAGTCCGGGCCGCGGCGTTTATGGGTTCAGCTTGTCGGGCGAGCCGACTGAATGAACGATCCGGATGGGATATTTGGGTGACGAAAAAAATCAACTAAATCAAATAGTTTGGAAATTTTGCATCTTTGATCATGTCAGATTTCAACGATGTTCGTAGTGTTGTCTCACATATTGACGTTAAATTAACAACTCTATATGGTTCGTTCAGTCCGCAAGGTACCCGCCGCTTTGTATCGCTGTTGCCCCTTGATTGTCGTTATATCTGTCGCCCTTGCCCCAGCCTGCAGGATTGTCGTGCAGTGCGCATCGCCAGTTGCTGAAAGAGGCGGTGATCATGCCCAGTTTGCTCGGAATCGATAACGGTCTCACGGTTACCAAGGCGGTGATCTTCGATGCCGATGGCACGCAGTTGTCGGTGGCGCGTCGCCGGGTGCCGCAGTCAATGCCCCATGCGCGCTGGGTGGAGCGCGACATGGCAGGCCTCTGGCAAGCGACCGCCGACGCAATCAAGGAAGCGATCGCGCTCTGCGGCCGGCCGGCGGACGACATCGGGGCGGTGGCGGCGACCGCGCATGGCGACGGCCTCTATCTGCTCGACAAGGATCGTCGGCCGCTAGGGCCCGGGATCCTGTCGCTCGACAGCCGCGCCGGCGAGATTGTCGAAAGATGGTCGGCGGATCTGGTCTTCGACGAAGCGCTCGCGTGCACAGGCCAGGCGCCGCATGTCTCGGCGCCGTCGGCGCTGCTTGCCTGGCTCAAGCAGAACGATCCGGATCGCTATGGTCGCATCGGCCACGTGCTGGCCTGCAAGGACTGGCTTCGCTTTTGCCTGACCGGCACGATCGGTACCGACTGTACGGAGGCGAGCACGTCGTTCACGGATTTCCGCACGCAGGCCTACGCGCCGGAAGCGATGCGCCTCTTCGGATTGGGCGACCTTTTCGACGCGCTGCCGCCGGTGGCGCATTCGGCCGACATCGTCGGCCACGTCACCGCCGATGCCGCCGAAATGACTGGCCTTCGCAAGGGAACGCCGGTCGCGTGCGGCCTGCACGACGTGACCGCCTCGGCGCTTGGCATGGGCGGCCATGAGGAGGGCGTGCTCAGCATCGTCGCCGGGACCTATTCCATCAACGAAGTCGTCTCTTCGCAACCGCGCGTCGACCGGCGTTGGTTCTGTCGCAACGCCATCGATGCAGGCCGCTGGAACAACATGTCGATATCGCCGGCCTCGACCGCAAACTACGACTGGTTTCTCGACAATTTCTGCCGCTCGGAGCAGGACAGGACGAACGCGGATGGCGGCTCCATCCACGAACTGCTGGCAGCAGAGATCGACGCGGCGCTGAAGAAGCCTTCGACCATCCTGTTTCATCCCTATCTGTTCGGCTCTCCCTATGGCGACGTTGCCAGCGGCAGTTTTGTTGGTCTTCACGGCTGGCACAATCGTGGCGACATGCTGAAGGCGGTTCTGGAAGGCATTGTTTTCAATCATCGCACCCATGTCGAAGCCCTGCGTGAGGGCTTTGCCGTCCGCGAGATACGCCTGACCGGTGGCGGTTCGCGCAATCCGGCTTTCGTTCAGATGTTTGCCGACGTGCTGAACGCCCCGGTCACCATCACCTCGACCGATGAGGCCGCCGCCTTGGGTGCTGCCCTTTGCGCCGGTGCCGCGGTCGGCATCTTCGCGACGCCGCAACAGGGTGCCAGGCAGGTCGGCATGACGGCGCGCCAGTATCAACCCGTGCCTGCCTCCAGTGCTGTGTTCAGCGACCGGTTTTCCCTCTACTGCCGCATCGCCGAGCAGCTGAAGCCGCAATGGCCGGAGATCGAAAGACTGGCACGGCCAGACACCAGGGGGACTGCATGATCAAGGCCGACGAACGACGCGAAGAGATCGCCGAGTATGTGATCAAGCTCGGCCAGGTGCGCATCGACGATCTGGTCGAGCATTTCGGCGTATCGCGCATGACCATCCACCGGCACATCGACCGGCTGGCGCAGCAGGGCGTGCTGCGCAAGCTGCACGGTGCGGTGACGGTTCAGCCTTCCGGCCTCTACGAAAGCGCCTTCCGCTACCGGGTGACGGTCAACAGAGCCGAGAAGGATACCCTGGCGCGGGCGGCACTGGATTATGTCGAAGCCGGACAGGTGGTCATGCTGGACGATTCATCGACGGCAAACGCCGTCGCCACGCTGCTGCTCGACGTCAAGCCGCTGACCGTCATCACCAACAGCGTGGCGACGGCTTCGCTGCTGACCAATGTCGACGACATCGACTTCATCTGTCTTGGTGGCAAGTACCACGGCACCTACAATGCCTATATCGGCATCGTCTGCGAGAACGCCGTGGCGCAGCTTCGTGCCAATGTTCTGATCTGTTCGGCTTCCGCCATCACCGGGACCACGGCCTTCATCCAGGATCCCAATGTCGTGCGGGTCAAGCAGGCGATGATGGCCGCATCGGTGAAACGCATCCTGCTGGTCGACCATGCCAAGTTCGACCGGATCGCACTGCATGTCTTCGACGATCTGACCAGTTTCGATGCCGTGCTGACGACCGAGGGCCTGGGCGATGCACAGGCACAGAGCCTCGAACGGGCTGGCGTGAAGCTGCGCATCGTCAAGACGACGGCACAATGAGCCCAACTGACGGAGCAGGCGCGGAAAATGCCGCCGGGCGTCTCGCCGCCATGGCCGGGACCGGCGAGGTCGACGTGGTCATTCTTGGCGCCGGCATTAACGGAGCGGGCCTGTTTCGCGACCTGTGCGCGCAAGGCGTCAGCTGCCTGATCGTCGACAAGGCGGATTTCGGCTCGGGCACCAGTGCCGCGCCATCGCGGCTCATCCATGGCGGCCTGAAATATCTCGAAACCGGCGAGTTCGGGCTGGTGGCGCAGTCGACGCTCGAACGCAATCTGCTTTTGAAAACCGCACCGCACTATGTCAGCCCGCTGCCAACCGTCATCCCGATCTTTTCCTGGAGCAAGGGCATGCTGGCGGCGCTGCGAACGCTGTTCGGCTCGACCAGCGCGCCGCGCAGCCGCGGCGCCATCCTGATCAAGATCGGCCTGATGATCTACGATTTCTATGGCTCGCGAAACCAGGTCATGCCGCGCCACCGCATGGTCGGGCGGCGGCAGGCGCTCAGTGAGATGCCGGCGCTCAACCCTTCGATCGTCGCCACCGGCACCTATTACGATGCCAAAGTAAGCCATCCTGAAAGGCTGGTGCTCGAGTTGATCCTCGATGGGTTGCAGGCAAATGCAGCCTCCGCCAGCGCGAACTACACGACGCTGGTGACTTCGGCCGATGGCGTCCTGACCTTCCAGCCGGAAAACGGCGGCGCATTTTCGGTGCGGCCAAAACTGGTGGTCAATGCCGCCGGCCCCTGGATCGACGATGTCAACGCCTTGCTGGGTGCACCGTCGAAGATGATCGGCGGCACCAAGGGCTCGCACATCCTGCTGCAGCATGACGAACTGGTAAAAAGCCTGGCCGGGCGGATGCTTTATTTCGAGGCCGATGACGGCCGCATCTGCCTTGTCTACGACTATCTCGGCCTGGCGCTGGTCGGCTCCACCGACATCAAGGCCGACAACCCCGACGAGGTCCGCTGCGAACCCGACGAAGTCGAGTATCTGCTCGAGAGTGTGCGGACGCTGCTGCCGGGCATGGCGTTCGAACGCGACCAGATCGTCTATGCCTATAGCGGTATCAGGCCGCTGCCGGCCTCGGATGCAGCGCTGCCGGGCCTGATCAGCCGCGATCATTCTGCCCCGGTCGCCGAGCCGGACCGGGACAGGCCCTTCGCGGTCATTTCGCTGGTCGGTGGCAAATGGACGACATTCCGCGGCTTTGCCGAGGAAGTCGCCAACGCCATACTCGACCGTCTGCAACGCAGCCGCAAGGTAACGACGCAATCCATGCCGATCGGCGGCGGCAAGGACTTCCCAGCCAATGCGGCGGCGCGCACGGACTGGCTGGCTCGGGCGGAAACAGGCATCGAGGAACGACGTCTCGACCAATTGCTGTCGCGCTACGGGACCAAAGCCCTGGAGATCGCCAGGCACGGGCTGGATGGCGTGGGCCATCTGCCGGACTCCGACGGCTACAGCAAATCGGAGATCGACTACATCGTCCGCAACGAATTCGTCGAACACCTGGCCGACATCGTCATGCGTCGCAGCACCCTGGCCATAGGCGGTACCCTGACATGCCGGGACCTGCAGGAGATTGCCGCGATCGCCGGGCGGGCACTGGGCTGGAGCGCCAAGCGTATTGCGCAGGAAGTCGAAGCCGCTGTTGTGGAGCTTGAAGGCAGGAACCTGATGCGGCTGGACTGATCGCGCCATCGACAGGGCCAATGCCCTTTCTTGAGGCAATCCGATCGGTTTGCCCATGGCTGCGTCGCATCCGCAAAAACGTTCCAACTCACAGCCGGATTGGGATTTTTATCCCATCGGATATATGTGATTAAAAACAGATGCTTAATGGATAATTCGGCGGCGATGACCTTTGTGCTGCCGCCGTCGGCGGCGTTAAATAACATAGATTGACGTTAAATTAACATCACCATATGATCAACTAACATGCTGACCTCCTAATAGGCCGAGGCTGACTGCCGATGCGCCGGCAGGCGGGGATCGGGGAGGGCGAGGCCTGTTAATTCCCCCGTCGCGGCTTGGGGCCAATCCGCGGAGGGATTGACAGCGATGCAGGGATGTGAAAATTTTTGCACACAAAGATAATAATATCATCTCAGGGAGGAGATGGCTTGAAATCCGGCGGAACCGCTAACCGCGACCACGAGTCCAGTCTCGCCACGCGCGCGGCCTGGCTTCACTATGCCGGCGGTCTCACTCAGGCCCAGGTGGCCAAGCGGCTTGGCCTGACCAGCCTCAAGGCGCATCGGCTCATCACCAAAGCCAACCAGGAAGGTCTGGTCAGGGTCTTCATCGACGGCGACGTCGCCGAGTGTGTGGAGTTGGAGCAGCGCCTGACCGCCGCATACGGGCTCGACTATTGCGAGGTGGTTCCGGATCTGGATCAGGAAGACCTGCCACTGAGGGGGCTGGGCATCGCCGGCGCGCAGTTTCTGAAGCGCGAGATCGATCGTGGCGAAGACATGCTGATCGGCGTCGGCCATGGCCGCACCCTGGCCGCAAGCGTCGAATATCTGACGCGCACCGCAGCCCCCCATATCCGTTTCGTCTCGCTGCTCGGTGGCGTGACGCGAAAGTTTGCGGCCAACCCGCACGACGTCATGCATCGGCTGGCCGAGCGGACCGGCGCGCAGGCCTATGTGATGCCGGTGCCTTTCGTCGCCAACACGACGGAGGACCGCGAGGTGCTGCTTGGCCAGCGCGGCATCAGTGACGTCTTCGCTCTTGCAAGCCGGTCCGACCTGATGTTCGTCGGCATTGGTACCGCCGAGCGGGAAGCCTCGCTGGTTGCAACCGGCATGATCGAACATTCCGAAATCGACGAGGTCAAACGCGATGGCGGCGTCGGCGAGCTGCTCGCCCACTTCTTCGACGACAAGGGGCGCCCGGTGGAAACAGCGCTGTCGGAACGAATCCTGGCGCTCCCGCGCGACCAATTGAAAGGCCGCAGGATCGTCGCCGTCGCTGGCGGCAAGGTGAAAGTGCGGGCGATCAAAGCGGTGCTCGAAAGCCGTTACCTGAGCGGCCTGATCACCGATGAATGCACCGCCCGTGCCCTTGTCGAACTGAACCAATCCAATGGAACGCCCGGCGTGGCGAAGCACCATGTGAACGGAGGATCGTCGAATGCGTGACAACGGCAAATCCGCTTTGCTGGCGATTGCGTCATGAGCGCGAAGGCCACCACGGCGCCAACCCGTCAGGCCTCGCCTGGCCTGCGGCGGACCATCGCTGCCGCCGCGGCCCTGGTTCTGCTCGGCGCCATGGCGCTCGACACCAAGGTCATCAAGATCGGATCCGCGGGCGACGTTCGCAGCGCCGTCTTTTCCGCGGCCGACTATGGCAAGTCGGAGTTTCCCAAGGTTCAGGCCGATGTCGAAGCACGCGCCGCCGACGCGGTGACGGTGGCGACGGCGATCGCCAAGGACAGGACAACTGCCGAGAAGGAATACGGCATGCCTGCGGGCGTCGGACCGGTCATCTCGGTCAAGTTCAATGGCGTCGTCGGCGAGGGAAAATCGGGCATCTACAAGATCGCCGTCGAGGGCGTGCCGGATACGTTGCAGGTTCGCGTGCAGACGGGGCCGGCGATCAACGGCACCGAGCTGCGCGACGCCACCGGCAAGATCACATTTGGCCAGTTCACCAATCAGATCGAATACCAGGACGCCGGCTCGGCGCTGAACAACGAGATGAAGAAGGAAGTCCTGGCAAAGGTCGATACCAGCGCCCTGACCGGCAAGACCATATCGGTGGTGGGCGCGTTCAAGCTGGTCAATCCGAAGAGCTGGCTCGTCACTCCGGTGAGGCTGGAGGTGCAATGAAACCGGCTGCCGAGACCGCGCCCGCGACTGGCGACGCCGTGCTTTCGGCGCGCAACATCGTCATGTCGTATGGTGGCGTTCATGCGCTCAAGGGCGTCAATTTCGACATCCATCGCGGCAAGGTTACTACGCTTTTTGGCGAGAATGGCGCCGGCAAGTCGACGCTGATGAAGATCCTGTCCGGTGTCGTCACGCCGACATCCGGCGACATCGTGCTCGACGGCAATTTTGTCAGTTTTTCCTCGTCCTCGGACGCGCGCGATCGTGGCATCTCGATCATTCACCAGGAACTCAGCCTGGCGCCGAATCTCAGCGTTCGCGACAACATCTTCATGGGCCGTGAGCTGCGCACCAGGACTGGCCTCGACTTCGCCGAGGAGTCGCGCCAGGCGCGCGCGCTGATGGCCGATCTCGAAGAAGACATCGACCCGATGACGCTGGTCGAGGATTTGCGCCTCGGGCAGCAGCAGATCGTCGAGATCGCGCGGGCGCTGTCGGTCGACTCGCGCATCCTCATCATGGACGAACCGACCTCGGCGCTCAGCGCAACGGAAGTGGAGGTGCTGTTCAAGGTTATCCGCGACCTGACCAGCCGCGGCGTCTCCATCGTCTACATTTCGCATCACCTCGAAGAGGCGCTGCAGATCACCGACTACGCCGTTGTCCTGCGCGACGGCGCGATAACGGCAACGGCCGAAGCCAGGGACATCGATCTCGAGTGGATCGTCCGCAACATGGTGGGCGAAAACTTCGATCTCGGCTCGCCGCCGACCGGCCATGAGTTCGGCGAGGTCGCCCTGTCGATCGAGGATGTCAGCGTCATAGACGCTTCGGGTTCAGGCTATTCCGTCGTCGATCACCTGTCGCTGGATGTCAGGGCGGGCGAGATCGTCTGCATCTATGGGCTGATGGGCGCCGGGCGCACGGAATTGCTGGAAGCCGTCGCCGGACGGATGCCGATGGCGGGCGGCCGGGCGCTTCTGGAGGGCGAGGACGTCTCGAGACTGAGCATTGCCCAGCGCATCGCCAAAGGCCTTGTGCTCGTCCCCGAGGACCGCCAACGCGACGGGCTGGTGCAGACGATGACCGTCGGCCGCAATCTTTCGCTTGCCAGCATCGAGGCGTTTGCAAAAGGGCTGTTTCTGTCCCGCTCCAGGGAGCGAGAGCTGGTCGAAGACTCGATCCGCAAGGTGACCGTCAAGACCGCGGGCGGCAATGCCATGATCGGATCGCTGTCGGGCGGCAATCAACAGAAGGTCGTCATCGGCAAGATGCTGACGACAAACCCAAAAGTCATCCTCCTCGACGAGCCGAGCCGCGGTATCGATGTCGGCGCCAAGGCCGAGGTCTTCCGCTTGCTCAGCGAGCGTGCCGCGCAAGGCCTGGCGGTCGTCTTCTCGACTTCCGAGGTCAACGAGTGCCTCAGCATCGCGCACCGGATCGTCGTGATGCGCCGGGGCAGGATTTCAGCAGAGTTCGGCGCCAGCGCCACCAAAGAGCAGATCATGGCCGCCTCCGGCGAAGCCGTGGTCGCCTGATCACCAGGAATTTCGGAGCCCCGATCATGACCGACGTCAGCCAGGCCAGAAAACAGTCCAGTCCAAGCGCGCGCGGCGAAGGCTTCGATCTTGCCAAGCTGCTGCTCGAGGGCCGGGCCTTCTTTGCCCTGATCGTCATCATCGTCGTCTTCTCGATCCTGTCGCCCTACTACCTCTCGGTGGCGAATTTCCTGACCATGGCCTCGCATGTCGCCATCTTCGGAATTCTCGCGGTCGGCATGCTTCTCGTCATCCTCAATGGCGGCATCGATCTGTCTGTGGGCTCGACGCTCGGGCTTGCCGGCGTCGTTGCCGGGTTCCTGATGCAAGGCGTGACGCTGACCTGGCTGGGCGTCGTTCTCTACCCGCCGGTCTGGGTGGTCGCGGTGATTGCCTGCATGCTGGGCGCCGGCGTCGGGCTGATCAACGGCGTGCTCATCGCGCGCTTCAAGGTTCCGGCCTTCGTGGCCACGCTGGGCGTCATGTACATGGCGCGCGGCCTGGCGCTGCTGATGACCAGCGGCCTGACCTACAACAATCTCGGCGGCAAACCGGAGCTGGGAAACACCGGATTTGATGCGCTTGGCTTCAACCGCCTGTTCGGCGTGCCGACCGGCGTGGTGGTTCTGGCGGTTATCGCGCTCATAGGCAGCATCGTCTTGAACCGCACCGCTTTCGGGCGTTGGCTTTACGCATCAGGCGGCAACGAGCGTGCGGCCGAACTGTCCGGCGTTCCGGTCAAGACGGTGCAGGTTTCCGTCTATGTGCTTTCAGGTATCTGTGCCGCCATTGCCGGCCTGATCCTGTCCTCGCAGCTGACCTCGGCGGGGCCGACCGCCGGCACCACCTACGAATTGACGGCCATCGCGGCTGTCGTCATTGGCGGCGCGGCGCTGACCGGCGGGCGCGGCAACATCCGTGGAACCCTGCTCGGCGCCTTCGTCATCGGCTTCCTTTCCGACGGTCTGGTGATCATCGGCATCTCATCCTACTGGCAGACTGTGTTCACCGGCGCGGTCATCGTGCTCGCCGTGCTCCTCAATGCCGTTCAGTATCGCCGCCGCAGCAAGCTCCCAAGCTCGACAGGTGGCCAACCGACTTCTCAGCAACGGGGGAAGGCCGAGCCGGCCAATCCTGCCCAAGGGAAGACTGCCAGGTGACTGGCAGCAACACCGCGTAAATCATTTGGAGGAAATGTACATGAAAACCATGCTGAAAAGTCTGCTTGCCGCCGCGATGGTTGTCGGGTTTACGGCCGCCGCGTCGGCCGCAGGCCTGATCTCGATCATCGTCAACGATCCGGCCAACCCCTACTGGCTGACCGAGGGCAACGTTGCCAAGGCCGAAGCCGAGAAGCTCGGCTATACGGCCAACGTCGCCGCCCACAAGGGCGACACCAACACGGAAAGCAACCTGATCGACACCGCCATCACCAACAAGTCCGTGGCGATCATCCTTGATCCGGCCAACGCCGACGGCTCCGTCGGCGCGGTGAAGAAGGCGATTGCCGCCAATATCCCGGTTTTCCTCGTCAACGCCGAGATCAATCAGGAAGGTCTCGCCAAGGGGCAGCTCGTTTCCAACAATGCCCAGGGTGCTGCTCTGGGCGCCCAGCAATGGGTGCAGGCAGTTGGCGAAAAGGGCAAATATGTCGAACTGCTCGGCGCTCCGTCGGACAACAATGCCGCCACGCGCTCGAACGGTTACGCGACCGTGCTCAGCCAATATCCGGATCTCGAAAAGGCTGCCTCGCAGGTCGCCGACTGGGATCGTACCAAGGGCCATGACAAGATGCAGAGCATGCTGCAGGCCAATCCCGACATCATCGCCGTGATCAGCGGCAATGACGAAATGGCGCTCGGCGCGGTTGCGGCGCTGAAGGAAGCCGGCAAGCTTGCCGGCATCAAGGTCGGCGGCTTCGACGGCTCTCCGGACGCGGTTGCGGCGATCAAGTCCGGTGAACTGCAGTACACCGTGCTTCAGCCAGTGGCCATCTTCTCGGCCAAGGCCGTGCAGCAGGCGGACTCGTTCATCAAGTCGGGCGCCACAGGTGCTGCGACCGAGAAGCAGCTGTTTGATTGCCTTCTCATCACCAAGGACAATGTCGACAAGTACACCGCACCCTTCGTGCTGTCGGAATGAAACCTGCACAGGGGGTGTCCTTGCGGACACTCCCTGCCTCTTCTACGGCTGAGACAGCAAGACTGTCCTTGTGAACTGCCTTCGTAACCAACCGGAATTTGCGGCATGAAAGATCTGCTGATCGGGATCGACGCGGGAACGTCGGTGATCAAATCGGTCGCTTTCGATCTGTCCGGTCGGCAGCTCGCCATGACGTCGGTGACCAACAGCTTCGTCACGCTGGAAGGTGGCGGCGCCGAGCAGGACCTCGATCAGACCTGGCGCGACATGGCACTGACGGTTCGCGACCTGGCGACCAAAATTCCCAACCTCGCGCAACGAACCGCGGCGGTTGCCATCACCGGGCAGGGCGACGGAACCTGGTTGATCGATGGCGACGGCTTGCCTGTCTCGCGCGCCTGGCTGTGGCTCGACGCCCGCGCCGGACATCTGGTGGACGAGATGCGCGCCGATCCCCGCGATCGCACGCGGTTTGAACTGACCGGCACGGGGCTCAATTCCTGCCAGCAGGGCGCCCAGCTTGCCTTTATGAAAAAGAACAATCCGGACATGCTGAAGCAGGCGGCGACCGCGCTGCATTGCAAGGATTGGCTCTACTTCAAGATGACGGGCGAACGCGCCACCGATCCGTCAGAAGGAACCTTCACCTTCGGCGATTTTCGCTCGCGCAGCTATTGCGACGAAGTCTTCGACATCCTGGATCTGACGACGCATCGCCGCCTGTTGCCTCCGATGCTTGAAGGCACCACCGACCATCATCCGCTATCGCGATCGGCGGCAGGAGAGACCGGCCTGCTTGACGGTACGCCGGTGGTCCTGGGCTACGTGGATATGGTCATGACAGCGCTCGGAGCCGGCCTCTATGATCCGAGCGGCAATGTCGGCTGCACGGTCATCGGCTCGACCGGCATACACACGCGCTTCGCCCGCACACCCGGCGATGTCGTGCTCAACGACGATGGGTCCGGCTACACGATCGCCATGCCTATTCCGGGTGCCTTTGCACAATTGCAATCCAATATGGCGGCGACGCTCAACATAGACTGGCTGCTTGGCCTTGCGCGCGACGTGCTCACCGCCGGCGGCGCCGAGCTCTCGCGTGACGAATTGCTGAAAGCGCTCGACGTCTGGGTGGAGGGATCGGAGCCGGGATCGCTGGTCTACCAGCCTTACATATCGCTGGCCGGCGAACGCGGACCATTCGTCGACCCCAATGCGCGCGCAGGCTTCATCGGCCTGTCCGTCAAGCACGGGTTTGGCGATCTGGCGCGCGCCGTTCTTGAGGGATTGGCCTTCGCAGCCCGCGATTGCTACCAGGCGATGGGCACGGTGCCGAGCGAGATCCGGCTGTCGGGGGGTGCTGCGCGCAGCCCGTCTCTGCGTCGCATCATCGCAGCGGCGACCCGGGCGCAAGTGCGAACGAGCAGCCGCCAGGAAGCCGGCGCGGCGGGTGCCGCGATGATGGCCGCCGTCGGCCTTGGCGTCTATCGCTCCATGGACGACTGCGCTGCCGAATGGGTGACGCCGCTTCTCGGCGACTGCGATGCCTATGACGAGGCGCTATCGCAAACCTACGATGCGCTCTTCCCTTCGTTCGTTGCGGCGCATCAGGCACTTCGGCCGGTGTGGAAGGGCATGGCACACCGCACAGGAGCAAAATCTTGAGCAATACAGCAGATGTCGTCGATCTCTTCGTGATTGGCGGCGGCGTCAATGGGGCCGGCATAGCGCGCGACGCGGCAGGTCGCGGGCTGTCCGTCATCCTGTGCGAAAAGGACGATCTCGCGCAAGGCACCAGCTCGCGCTCCGGCAAGCTTGTGCATGGCGGCCTGCGCTATCTGGAATACTACGAGTTTCGGCTGGTTCGCGAAGCGCTGATCGAGCGCGAGGTTCTGCTCGAGGCGGCGCCGCATATTATCTGGCCGATGCGCTTCGTTCTTCCGCACAGTCCCGAAGACAGGCCTGCATGGCTGGTCCGGCTCGGGCTGTTTCTCTACGATCACCTTGGCGGCCGCAAACGGCTGCCGGGAACGAGGACGCTTGATCTGAGAACAGCGCCGGAAGGGGCGCCGATCAAGGACGAATTCAAGCGCGGTTTCGAATATTCCGACTGCTGGGTCGACGATGGGCGCCTGGTGCTGCTCAACGCCCTGGACGCCAGGCAGCGCGGCGCCAGGGTGCTCACGCGCACCGCTTGTGTCGCGGCGCGCCGCGAAGACGGCCTGTGGTCGATCGACATGCAGGATGGCCGCTCAGGCGCGGTGACCAAAGTCCGCGCGCGGGCGCTGGTCAATGCGGCAGGGCCGTGGGTCAATGACATCGTAAGCCGCGTCGCCGGTCAGAATTCCACCCGCAATGTTCGGCTTGTAAAGGGCAGCCATATCGTCGTGCCCAAATTCTGGGAGGGACGGCAGGCCTATCTCATCCAGAACAGCGACAAGCGGGTGATCTTCGTCAACCCCTACGAGAACGATCTGGCGCTGATCGGCACGACCGACATTCCCTATGAAGGCAGGCCTGAGGAAGTGGCTGCTGAGCCAAGCGAAGTCGATTATCTGATCAAGGTGGTCAATCGCTATTTCAAGCGACAGCTGACGCCGCGGGACGTGGTCTACAGCTTCTCCGGCGTGCGCCCGCTCTATGACGACAACGCCGACAATCCAAGCGCGGTGACGCGCGACTATATTTTCGAACTCGACGCCCCGAGCGGCGGCGCACCGCTGCTTTCGGTATTCGGCGGCAAGATCACCACCTTCCGCAAGCTGTCCGAACATGCGCTGGAAAAAATCCAGCCGTTCTTTCCGACAATGGGGAAGGCCTGGACGGCCAAGATTCCCTTGCCGGGGGGCGACCTGCCGAACGCAGATTTCGAACAGTTCCTGAGCGACTTGCATACCGAGTTTCCGTGGCTCAGCCCGTCGCTGGTGAAGCACTACGCTCGAAGCTATGGAAGCCGTGCCAGACAATTGCTCGCCGGCACACAAAGCGAGGCGGATCTCGGCCGCCGCTTCGGCCCCGATTTTTATGAACGGGAGGCAAAGTTCCTGGTCGAGACCGAATGGGCCGGCACATCAGCCGATATCCTGGAACGTCGTACCAAACATGGCCTGCATATCAACGCGACCGAGCGGAAGACATTCGAGGACTGGTTCGGCAACATCATGGCGGTGGCAGACTGATGGCCTTCACGCTTTCCCTCAACACCAATCCGCTGGTCAATCGCTTCGCCGATCCCGACGACCTGATCGACGCGATTGCCTATGGCATCGGCATCCGCGACGTGCAGCTGACGCACGAATTCGTCAATCCGGGCTGGCCGGCGGCGACGATCGCCAAATTCCTGCGCCAGTTCAACAGCGCGCTTTCGCGGACCGGTGTCAGGATCACCTCCGGGATGACCGGACCCTATGGCCGGCTCAATCATTTCGGCCATCCGGACCCGGATGTCCGGCGCTACTATGTCGACTGGTTCAAGACCTTCGCCGACATTTCCGCCGAACTCGGTGCACCAAGCATGGGCACGCAGTTCGCCATATTTACCTACAAGGATTATGACGATCCGCAGCGGCGGGCAGTGCTTCTCGACATCGCGCTTGAATGCTGGCGCGAGGTCGCCGAACACGCCAAGGCGGCGGGCCTGACATATCTGTTCTGGGAGCCGATGTCGGTGGGCAGGGAATTTGGCCACACGATCGAAAGCTGCGTCACGCTGCAGGGCGCCATCGATGCGGCGAAGCTGCTGATCCCGATGAAGATGATGGTGGATATCGACCATGGCGACGTCACCTCGCCAAATCCCGCCGATACCGATCCTTATGCCTGGGCGAAAGCGTTTCCATTGCAATCGCCGATCATCCACATCAAGCAGTCTTCGATGAACAAGGGCGGGCACTGGCCGTTCACGGCTGCCTACAACAAGGACGGCCGCATAATTCCGCAGAAGTTGCTCGACACGGTGCGGCAGGGCGGCGGAACCGACAACGAAATTTGCCTTGAACTTTCCTTCAGGGAGAGGGAACCGGTCGATCATCAGGTTATCGAGATGATCCGCGAGTCGGTGGATTTCTGGGCGCCTTACATCGACAGCGGCCGCGATAGTCTCAAGCCTCGGGCGTGAACGAATACGTCGCCTAAAAGCCGGCGCCGACGTCGGCCGGAAAAGTATCGAAGGAGAAAAAGAATGACCCCATATTGGGTCGGCACGAGCTGGAAGATGAACAAGACGCTGGCGGAGGCGCTGGAGTTTGCCGATGCACTGGCGGCATTCGTGCCTGGTTTCGATCAGGCGATACAACCTTTCGTCATTCCGCCATTCACCGCCGTGCGCGAGGTCAAGGCGGCGCTGGCTGCGACCCGCGTGAAAGTCGGCGCCCAGAACATGCATTGGGCGGACGCCGGTGCCTGGACGGGGGAGGTTTCGCCGGTAATGCTCAGGGATTGCGGGCTCGACCTGATTGAACTCGGCCATAGCGAGCGCCGCGAGCATTTCGGCGAAACGGATGCGACTGTTGGATTGAAGACGGCCGCAGCGGTCAGGCACGGTTTCGTGCCGCTGATCTGCGTTGGAGAGACGCTGGCCGAGCGTGAAGACGGACGCGCCGATGCGGTGTTGACCGCCCAGGTTCTCGGTGCGCTGCAAGGTCTGAAGGACGCCGAGCTGTCGGCAGAAATCCTCTTTGCCTATGAACCGGTCTGGGCGATCGGCGAGAAGGGCATTCCGGCCAGCGCCGACTATGCCGACAAGCAGCAGACGCTGATCAAGCAGGTGGCTGCAAGCCGGTTGCCGAACGCGCCGCCTGTGCTTTACGGCGGCAGTGTCAATCCCGGCAACGCGGCCGAGCTGATCGGCCAGCCGCATGTCGACGGCCTATTCATCGGCCGCTCGGCGTGGCAAGCGGAAGGCTATATCGACATCCTGAAAAAGGCGTCGGCCGCCATCGGGCGCTGACCGTCAGAGCAATTCCAGGAAAAGTGTGAAACGGTTTTCCCGGGAAAAGCGCGTAGCACTTTCCCTAGGGAATTGCGTCAAAACAAGCTCTAAGACACGAAGCAAAGGAGTTCATTGCATGAAAATCGCACTCGGAGCCGACAGCGCCGGCAAGCCGCTGCTCGATGTCATCGCCAAGCATCTCGCCACCAAGCCGGAGCTGCAGGTCGTTGATCTTAGCCAGGCCGGATACTACGCCGATATCGCCGCCAAGGTCGGCCACGAAATTCTGGACGGCAGCTACGACCGGGCCATCCTGTTCTGCGGCACCGGCATCGGCGTCAGCATATCCGCCAACAAAGTCCCGGGCATTCGCGCCGCATTGACCCACGATACCTATTCCGCCGAGCGTGCCGCCAAGTCCAACAACGCCCAGATCATCACCATGGGCGCCCGCGTCATCGGTCCCGAACTGGCGAAATCGATCGCCGACGCGTGGCTGGCCTCGGAGTTCGATCCGAACGGCCCCTCCGCCGCAAACGTCCAGGCCATCGACAAGCTCGACAGCAAGCGCTGAAGACACGAGGGGATCGCAGTTGACCTAGTCGGTCAAGGCGACGCGCATCGCCTCGATCACGGTTACGGCGGACGCGGCGCCTGGATCCATATGGCCAAGCGAGCGTTCGCCGAGGCGGGAGGCCCGGCCCTTGGTGGCGATCATCGCCTTGGTCGCTTCCGCGCCTGCCTTTGCCGCCTGCACTGCTGCCTCGAGACTGCCCGCCAGACCCTTGCCGGAGGCCAGCGCCTCGCCCGCCGCCTGCGCTGCCGGCGCCCATGCATCCATCATTGTCTTTTCGCCAGGCTCGGCCTTGCCGCGATCCTGAATGCCCTTGGCTATGGCCTGGAACATTGCGACTGCGTCGGCGTCGTCGAGCGTTGCCTTGCCCTTGACGGCTGCCGCGCCGCGCATGAACGCGGTGGCATAGAGCGGACCCGAGGAGGCGCCGACGGCATTCAGGAACGATTTTGCCGCCGTGTTCAGCAAGGTGGTCGGATTGGTGGCCCCGGTGTCCAGCGCCGCCACCGCATCGCGTGCCGCGGAAAATCCCAGCTCCATCGCAATGCCGTGGTCGGCGTCGCCGATGATACCGTCAAGCGCGCACAGCCGGTCCCTGTCGGCGGACATGGCGTCTGCGATGGCCGCGAACATGCTGGCAAGGCGGGCAGTGTCGATTGTCGTCATGTCTTTGTCCCTTGCCGCTGAGCAGGTTTAGCCGGCGCGAAACATGGCGCAGTCGCAGGGGTGGTCCAGCATAGTCTGCAACTCCCCGTCCAGCCGATGCAAAGTGATCGAGGCCCCGGCCATTTCGAGCGAGGTGCAATAATTGCCGACCCAGGTCGCGTGAATGGATACGCCGATGTCATCAAGCCTCTGCTTCACCCGCCGGTTCATGATGTAGAGCTCCATCAGCGGCGTCGAGCCCAGCGAATTGACGAGCACGGCGACCTTGTCGCCGCGCGCCGGCGCCATCTCGTCGAGGATCTTGTCCAGCATCTCGTCGGTGATTTCGTCGGCTGTTTTCAGCTTTCCGCGCACGGTGCCGGGTTCGCCGTGGATGCCCATGCCGATCTCCATCTCGTCCGGCCCGATCTCGAAATTCGGCCGGCGGGTCTGCGGCAGCGAACAGGGCGACAGCGCCACGCCCATGGTGAAGGTGTGGTCGTTGGCCTTGCCAGCGATACGCTCGCATTCGTCGAAGGACAGCATCCGGTCGCAGGCGGCACCGGCCGCCTTGAAGATGAAGAAATTGCCGGCGACGCCGCGCCGCTTGTGCCGCTGGTCACGCGGTGCCGAGGCGACGTCGTCGGTGCTCAGCACCGTGCGCACCTCGATTTCGTCCATCGCCGCCATCTCGGCGGCCATGTCGAAATTCATCACGTCGCCGGCATAGTTGCCATACATGAACAGAACGCCGGCGCCGCCGCTGACCGCCTTGGCGCATTCGAGGATCGGATCGGGCGGCGGCGAGGCGAAGACGTTGCCGATGGCCGCCGCATCGGCCAGCCCCTTGCCGACGAAGCCAAGAAAGCTCGGCTCGTGGCCCGAGCCGCCGCCAATGACGAGGCCGACCTTGCCTTGGCGCGGTCCGTCGCGGGCGATGATCGAGCGTGGACTGCCGTCCAGGCTTTTGAGATAGCGGGGATGCGCGGCCAGGATGCCTTCCAGCATCTCGTCGACGGCACGGTTGCCGTCATTGATGATCTTCTTGGTCTGCACCGGCAGCCTCCCGATTTCGATATTTTTTAAAGATAGTACCGGGTGTTATCGGGATTTCCACCCGGCTGCGAGTATTTCACGCGTTGCGGTGTTCTCGCGCCGCCGTTGTTGACAAGCATGCCTGGGCGGACGCGGTTAGTCCGGTTTTGCCAGGCCCGAATTGAACTTGCGGCGGGCGTTTTCGAGATGCTCGCGCATCGCTCGCCCGGCCGCTTCCGGATCGTGCCGCTCGATGGCTTCGAACACGCTTTGGTGGCCAGCAAAACTCCTGCGGTTTTCGACCTCGGTGTTGGCCATGTGGATGCGCTGGTTGATCAGCCACTCCACCAGCGCTTCGTGCGCGGCGAGGAAGATCGGGTTGCCGGGGATTGCGGTCAGCACGCGGTGAAACGCGACGTCGGTGACGGCGAAGGCGCGGGCGCGGGGAATGGCGCGTTCGTTCTCCGCCAGCGCCGCGGCAAGCGCGTCAACCTGCGCGCGCGTCGCCACCTCGGCGGCATGGCGCGCGATCGAGACTTCGAGAAACAGCCGCAACTGCTCGAAATGGCCGATGCCGTCGGGTTGGTCCATCAGCAGATGTGCCGTGCCCGTCAGCTGCTCCAGCATGTTGCGCGGCGTTGGCCGCGTCACCTTCGGCCGCTCGCCGCTGTTGATGCGCACCAGGCCCATCTTCTCCAGCGCAAACAGCGCTTCGCGCACTGAAGGGCGGCCGACATCGAACATCGACATCAGGTCGCGTTCGGACGGCAGTGAGGCGCCGACCGGATAAACCTCGTCCCGGATCATCTCCTCCAGGCGGAGGCGGACTTCGTCGGACAATTTTTTTCGAACCGGCATATTGTGCATGGTCTACCTTTTAAGCTATTAGACCAATCGCCGCAAGCGAGGACTTGCGAGACCGAAGGGTTGGATGAGGCCGCCGCCGACTGACGGCGCGGCGGTCGGCGCGACAGGCGAGGGCTTGGCGCGGAAATCGGCCTGGAGCAGGGGCATTGTCCCGATTTCGGCCGGCGGAAAGCAACGGGAGGAGAATTCCATGAGAAGACTGTTGATGAGCCTTGTGCCGGCGCTGGCGCTGATGTTTGCCGCGGGCCTCGCCAAGGCCGCGGATGGCGGCACGTTCCGCTCGGCCATGCGCACCGGCTGCATCGAGATGGGCACGCTGCACACTACGTGTGGCCATAGGCTCGACGAGACCGTGCTGCAGGGGCTGGTCCACATCAAGTGGACAGGCGACGACGTGCAGCCGATGCTGGCCGAAAGTTGGAAGACGCCGGACGGCGGCAAGACCTATATCTTCAGCCTGCGCCATGGCGTCAAATGGCATGACGGCACCCCGTTCACCGCCAAGGACGTGGTGTTCAGCCTCAACCTCTACGCCAATCCGAAGGTCAACTCGCCGTGGTCGCAGAAGCTCTCGGCGGTGGCCGGATACAAGGCGTTCCAGGATGGCTCGGCCGCCTCGCTTGCCGGGGTCAAGGCGCTTGACGACATGACCGTTCAGGTCGAGCTCGACAGCGCCAAACCGCTCTGGGTGCAGTTGCAGCTTATCGCCATCAGCATCTTTCCCGAACACATTCTGGGCAAGGTCGCGCCCGGCGATATCAAGGGCAATGCCTTCTGGGTCAACCGCGTCGGCACCGGCCCGTTCATCTGGAAGAAATACGAGAGCGACCAGTATGTCGAGGTCGACCGCAATCCCGACTATTTCCTCGGCGCGCCGAAACTCGACCGCATCATCTACCAGATCTACAAGGACGTGCCGCCGATCATCGCGGCACTCGAAACGCAGGAGGTCGACGCCATGTCCTATGAGGGCGGCGGCGTGCCGATCTCAGAGCTCGCCCGCCTGCAGAAACTCGACTATCTGACGGTACTGCCGAAATTCTCCGCCGGCCTGCCGACCTACCTGCAGTTCAACCTGGAGAACAAGCGCTTCGCCGACGTGCGGGTGCGCCAGGCGATGCTCTATGCCATCGATCGCAAAGCCATCATCGAGACGATCAAGCAAGGTGCCGGCGAATTGTCGAACACGCTGTTCCCGCAGGATTGGGCGCGCGCCAACGACCTCGAGCCCTACGACTACAATCCCGACAAGGCCAAGCAATTGCTTTCCGAAGCGGGCTGGGATGGCAGCCAGCCGGTCGATTTCATCTACTATTATTCCGACCAGATGAACGTCGACACCGTCACTGCCATCCAGAGCTATCTGGCCGCTGTCGGCGTCAACATCCAGCCGCGCCTGCTCGATCCGGCGGCAATCAACCAGACCTATGCCGACGGCAGCTTCCAGATGGGCTTTTTCGCCAATGGCATGGGGCTCGATCCATCGCTCGGCTCGCCGGTCGTCGTTTGCGGCGCAAAGCCTCTCAGCATGGGTTATTGCAATCCCAAGGTCGACGAACTCTTTAACAAGGGGCTGGAATCGGCCGACCGCGCCGTGCGCGCCGAGAGCTATCAGGAGGCCTCGCGCATCCTCAACAAGGAGTTGCCCAAGGCCTGGCTGTGGAACGAGGTGCGGCCGCTGGCTTTCAACAACCGCATCGTCGGCCTCGCGCAGCACTTCAAGGAGCAGCCGCTCGTGATCTTCAACCACCCGGTCTACAACGAAGTCGAGAAGTGGGAAGTGGCCAAATAGCCGTTCGAAAAAACCTCATTCACCGATCATGGGGCTCCGCCGGAGCCTCATGATCCACCGCCTCAAGAGCCTTCTTCAGCCATAGGAGAAGCCGATGCTAAGCTATCTCCTGCGAAAACTGCTGCTCAGCATTCCGGTGTTGTTTGGCGTCACCGTGATCGTCTTCGCCATCGCTCACGCTATGCCTGGCGATGCCGTGCTGGCGATGATCACGGCGGAGGCGCCGTCGAGCGAAGCACTGATCGCGATGCGGCGCGGCGAGCTCGGCCTCGACCAGCCGCTCTACATCCAGTACCTCAACTGGATCGGCCAGATCCTGCACGGCAATCTCGGCCGCTCCTTCGTCAATGGCCGCAGCGTCGGCGAGATCATCGGCGAGCGCCTGCCGATGACCCTGGAGCTGATGGGGGTGGCACTGCTCGTCGCCTTCATCATCGGCACCACGCTCGGCGTGATCTCGGCGCTCAGGCAATACCGGCTGACCGACTATTCGCTGACGCTTGGCGGCTTTGTCGGCGTGTCGATCCCGGATTTCTTCATGGGGCTGCTGCTCGTCTACGTCTTTGCGCTGGAGCTGCGCTGGCTGCCGTCGTCTGGCATTTCGACGGCCGGCGACAATTTCTCGCTCCTCGACAATCTCAGGCATCTGATCCTGCCTGCCGCCGCACTCGCTCTGTTCCGCGCCGCGATCTTCATGCGCTATGCCCGCGCCGGCATGCTCGACGTGCTGAACCAGGACTATATGCGCACCGCCAAGGCCAAAGGCCTGCGTCCCAGCACGATCACGCTGCGCCACGGCCTGCGCAACGCGCTGATCCCGCTGGTCACCGTCTTCGGCCTGGCTCTGCCGACGTTGTTCGGCGGCTCGGTGGTGATCGAGACGATTTTCCAGTGGCCGGGCATCGGCCTGATGTTCATCGACGCGGTGGTGAACCGGGATAGCCC
Source organism: Mesorhizobium kowhaii (assembly GCF_003253745.1). Lineage (GTDB taxonomy): Bacteria > Pseudomonadota > Alphaproteobacteria > Rhizobiales > Rhizobiaceae > Mesorhizobium > Mesorhizobium kowhaii. The sequence goes on along the minus strand of NZ_MZXV01000056.1, from coordinate 313,182 downwards.
CGTCATCATGGACTATGTGCTGATCACCGCCATCATCGTCATGCTGGCGAACCTTGCGACCGACCTTGCCTACAGCGTGCTCGACCCGCGGGTGAACTATGACTGACATCACCGCCGCCGATGTGACGATTGCCGCCGGCGCCTCGCGCGGCTTGTGGGGCGAGGCGTCGCGCCGTTTCTTCAATCACCGTCTGGCGACGCTTGGGCTGGTCATGCTCGCCATCATCGTGCTCGCCTGCGTGCTGGCACCATTGATCGCGCATTACGGCCCCAACGACATCGACCTGCGCGGCCGCAACCAGCCGCCAGGCGGCGTCCACTGGCTCGGCACGGACGGCACCGGCCGCGACATCTTTGCTCGCATCCTCTATGGCGGCCGCATCTCGCTGACGGTGGGCTTCGTCGCCGTGGCGATCTCGGCGGCGATAGGCATCTTCGTTGGCTGCGTCTCCGGCTATTTCGGCGGCAAGGTCGACCTCCTGCTGATGGGTCTGATCGACATGGTGCTGACCTTTCCGCGCCTGGTCATCATCATCGCTTTCGTCGCCGTGGTCGGACCCAGCATCTTCAACACCATGGTGGTCATCGGCCTGCTCAGCTGGCCGTCGATCGCCCGGCTGACGCGCGGCGAGATCCTGGCGCTGCGCAACCAGGAATTCGTGCTTGCCGCGCGCTCGCTCGGCACCTCGCCCTCGGTCATCATCCTCGAGCATATCCTGCCCAATGTGCTGAGCCCCATCCTGGTGGCGATCACGCTCGACGTCGCGACCGTGATCCTGCTCGAGGCGTCGCTTTCCTTCCTCGGCCTCGGCGCGCAGGCGCCGGCGGCCAGCTGGGGCAACATGCTGCGCGATGCGCGCACGCTGTCGATCCTGGAGAGCCAGCCCTGGATGTGGATCCCGCCCGGCGCGATGATCGCGATGGCCGTGCTCAGCATCAATTTCGTCGGCGACGGCCTGCGCGACGCGCTCGACCCGCAGCACATCATGGGCGGGGGTGCGAAATGACCGGTCTCGATGTGCTCGCCGGTCGCAAGCCAACAGCAGCGCCGGGGCAGGGACCCGTACTCGACGTGCAAGGGTTGAGCGTCGAGTTCGGCCCAAAAGGCCGCTCCGTCTATGCCGTCAACGATGTCTCCTTCCAGCTTGCCGAAGGCGAGTCGCTGGCCATTGTCGGCGAAAGCGGTTCCGGCAAGTCGGTCACCGTGCAGACGCTGATGGGGCTGATCCGCAAGCCGCCCGGCCGCGTCACCGCCGGCCGTGCGCTCTATCGCGGCCACGATCTTCTGGCCGTGCCCGACAGCGAATTGCGCCATATCCGCGGCCGCGACATTGCGATGATCTTCCAGGATCCGATGTCGTCGCTGAACCCGGTGCTGACTGTCGGCCTGCAACTGACCGAGGCGCTGTGCGAACATCAAGGCCTGAGCCAGGCGCAAGCCGAACGCCAGGCGCTCGACATGCTCGACCTCGTCGGCATCGCCAACGCGCCGCAGCGCATGCGCGCCTTTCCGCACCAGTTCTCCGGCGGGCAATTGCAGCGCATCGGCATCGCCATGGCGCTGGTCTGCAAGCCGTCGATCCTGATCGCCGATGAGCCGACGACGGCGCTCGACGTCACCATCCAGGCGCAGATCGTCGAGCTGGTCGCACGCCTGCAAAAACAGCTTGGCATGGCGATCATCTGGATCAGCCATGACCTCAGCCTGGTTGCCGGCTTCGTCGATCGCGTCGCGGTGATGTATGCCGGATCGATCGTCGAATGCGCGCCGGTCGATGAGCTGTTTTCGGCGACGACGCACCCCTATACGATCGGCCTGTTGAACTCGATTCCGTCGCTGACGGCGGCAAACACCAGGCTGGTGCCGATCAAGGGGGCGCCGCCCAACGTCACCCTGGCGCCGACCTTCTGTGCCTTCGCACCGCGCTGCGGCTATGCCGAGGCGCGCTGCCGCGAGGCAAAGCCGCCGCTGGAAACGGTCGGCGGCGGCCACACCACCGCGTGCTGGCGCTGGCGGCAAATGGAGCATTTGCCGCGGCCTCAGGCGGCAGCACCAGGCATGACGCGGGCTGCCGCGCCAAAGCAAGAACCGCTGCTCGTCGTTTCCGATCTCAAGGTGCATTTCCCGATCCGGCGCGGTGTGCTCAGGCGGCAGGTCGGCGCGGTGCACGCCGTTGACGGGGTGAGCTTCGAGGTGCTGCGCGGCGAGACGCTGGCGCTGGTCGGTGAAAGCGGTTGCGGCAAGTCGACGACCGGCCGTGCCGTGCTCGGCCTCGAGCGTCCGAGCGCCGGCAGCATCCTGTTCGAGGGCAGGGACTATGCAGGGGCAACAGGCGAACAGCTCAAGCAGCGCCAGCGCGCCATGCAGATGGTGTTCCAGAACCCATTCGGCTCGCTCAACCCGCGCATGACCGTCGGGCGCATCATCGGCGAGGGGCTGCGCGCCCAGAAGATCGGCACGCGCGCGACGCGTGACGCCCGCGTCAGCGAATTGCTGGCGCTGGTCGGCTTGCGGGAAGCGCTGCGCAACCGCTACCCGTTCGAGCTCTCCGGCGGCCAGCGCCAGCGCGTCGGCATCGCCCGCGCGCTCGCTGCCAATCCGAAATTCATCATTGCAGACGAGCCGATCTCGGCGCTCGACGTCTCCATCCAGGCACAGATCGTCAACCTGCTCGACGATCTCAAGGCGCGCCTCGGGCTGACCTATCTGTTCATCGGCCACGATCTGTCGATGATCCGCTATCTCAGCGACCGCGTCGCGGTGATGTATCTGGGCCGGATCGTCGAGATAGGCACCACCGTGGCGGTGTTCGGCAGCCCGCTGCATCCCTATACGCGCGCGCTTCTGTCGGCGATCCCGGTGCCCGATCCCAAGGCTGGCGGAACACGCCGGCGCATCGTGCTGGGTGGCGCGGTGCCCGATCCGTCGAAGCCGCCGCCCGGCTGCCATTTTCATCCGCGCTGCCCGATGGCGAGCGACATCTGCACCAAGGTGGAGCCGCAGGTGCGCGATTTCGGCTCGCCCGTCTCCGGCCAGCATCTCGTCGCCTGCCACCACGCCGGCGAGGCCACCCTATGACACTCCTGGAAAGACTGAGGATCCCTAAATGACCAAGGAATTGGTGGGCATGTATGCCGCCCTGATGACCGGACTGAGCGACGCCGGCGAATTCGATCCGCAGCGCCAGCGCAACATCAACGACTATGTCCTGCGCCAGGGTCTGGCCGGGCTTTATGTCGGCGGCAGCAGCGGCGAATCCGGTCTGCTGACGGTGGACGAGTTGCTGGCTCAGCAAGAGGTGGTCTTCGCCGGCGCGGCAAGCACCGGCACCAGGCTGATCGCCCATGTCGGCATGCCGAACCTGCGCGATTCCATCCGCCTGGCGCGGCAGGCGCAAAAGCTCGGCTATCACGCGCTGTCGGCGCTGCCGCCGCATTCCTATCCGTTCTCCGACGAGGAGGTTTTTGGCTACTACCAGGCGCTGGCGGCGGCGACGGAATTGCCGCTGATCGTCTACGAGATCCCCTTGCGCACCGGCCGGCCGCTGCCGCTCGACTTGCTGGTCCGGCTGCTCGATCTCGGCAATGTCGTCGGCATCAAATTCACCTCCACCGACCTGTTCAAATATTCGCTGCTGCGCAAGCGTCAGCCGGACAAATTGTTCTATTACGGCTTCGACGAGATCTATGCCGCCGCCGGCATGCTCGGCACCGATGGCGGCATCGGCACCACCTACAACCTGCTCGGCAGGCTGTATGTGGCGGTGGACCAGGCGATCCGCGCCGCCGACCTGGAACGGGCGAAAACGCTGCAGATGGTATCGCAGGACTTCGTCGAGGTGCTGCTGGAGACCGGCGTGTTGCCGGGCATGAAAGCGGCCTTCCGCGTTATCGGCGTCGATTGCGGCCCGACCCGCGCCCCGATGGCACCGGCTGTTGCCGACGCCGACGACCGGATGCGCGCGGTTCTTGCTCGCCCGGCGGTGAAAGAGTGGCTGGCGTGAACTGCGCCAGCATCGACGATTATGGTCTCGGAAAAGACTTGGGCTAGCCGGGATTGCGGCCTGCGGACCTCCCTGTCCGCGAAAACGACGTGCGAAGGCGATAGCGGTCGCCGGCATATCGGATCGTTGAGGAGAGCAGCGGCCGGCCGGCCGCATCGACGATGAGCTGACGCATCACTAGGGTGGATTTGCCGACGTCGATGTCGAGGTGGCGCGCCAGTATTGGGTCGGCGCCGCGCGCCTCGATCGTGGTTTCGGCGCGCGCAAGATCAACGCCGGCATCGATCAGCAGGCCGAACAGCGACGCGGTGCGGAAGTCGACACGGCTGAGATCGGGGACGAGGGCGAGGGCAAAAAACGAGGTGTCGACTGCGACCGGAACCTGGTCGAGGCGCCGGATCCTCTCCAGGTGAAACAGCGTCGCGCCGGGCGCGATCGAAAGCTCCTCGGCCTCGTCCAGCGAGGCAGGCGCTTCCTCGGCGCGCAACACGTCGGAGGAGGGTGTCAGGCCGAGACGCCTGGCGGTCTCGCTGAAGGATTCCAGCGTGTTGGGAAACTCCTTCGGTACCTTGGCCGAGACGTACCAGCCGCGCCCATGCGAAGGCGTCAGCACACCCTCGTCGACAAGGCTCTGCAAGGCCCTGCGCAAGGTCACCCTGCTGATCGACATGCGCGTGAACAGATCGCGCTCGGCCGGCAGCCGCGCGCCCGAGGCAAGCTTGCCGGCGGCGATCTCCTGCAGGATCGCATCGGCCGCTTGCCGCCAGAGCGGTTCGGGTCCGTCCGACTGCAGTGGCGAGCCCTCCATCTCAGTTATCCATCCGCCCTGATCTTTTCCCAGACGCCCGTTCGCATCGAACGGTAACAGGCATCAATTACCTGGTTGACGATGACGCCGTCCTCGAAGGTTTCCAGTGGCGTTGTCCCCGCCGCGAAGTGTTCCACAAAATGCCGCATCTGTTGTGAAAAACCGTAGGCCCGGGTCTCCTCGGGCACCGGATAGACCCAGCCGGTCTCGGAATCCGCCTTTTCGACGAGGTAGCCCACGGGTTTTTCGATAAAGCCCCAGACAGGACCGACGGACGTGTCGGTGACGATGCGGCCGGCGGAGCCGACCAGTTCGTGGCGAAGCTGCATGCCGCCTTTCTCGATCCACGACGATTCGATCGTCGCGAGCTGGCCGCCGGTGAATTTCAGCAACGCGATCGCCGTGTCTTCTCCGGTCGTCTTGTCGCCATGGACCAGCGTTGCGCCCCACGCCATCACCTCGGTGATCAGATTGTCCTTGCCGAAGAAATGGCGGGCGCTTTCGACGGTGTGGCAGCCCATGTCGAGCAAGGCGCCGCCGCCGGCGAGCTCGGCGTTCCAGAAATGCGGCGCATGCGGCCCCGAATGCGCTTCCCGGGCGCGCATGGTGAGAAGATTGCCGATGCCACCCGCCTGTATCATCTGATGGGCCTTGGCAATGTTGGGGGAAAACACGGCGCATTCGGCATAGCCGTGCCATATGCCGGCACGCTGGACGATATCGAGGATTTCCTGCGCTTCCTTGCCAGTGCGCGCCAGCGGTTTGGTGCAGATGACGGCCTTGCCGTGCCTGGCTGCGATCCTGACAGCTTCGAGATGGATCTCGTTGGGCAGCGCGATCACCACCAGCTCGACAGCCGGATCGGCGCATAGGGCATCGATATCCCTGTGGGCAGTGACCTTTGGGCCCCACTTCTTGGCGAAGGCTTCCGCGCGCTCGAAGCTGCGCGAGGAGCAGGCCACGAGTTCGGCGTTGCGTACGTCGAGCAGCGAGTCCGCATAGGTCTCGGCAATGAAGCCCGCGCCCAGAATTCCAACTCCAATCATCAAGTCCTCCCAAATCCAGACCTTGTGCCCTGTCTGTTTGCCATGCCCGGTCGGGACACGAGGCCATTCAACAGGAAAAGACAACACAATACCACTTGTCACAACATGTATCAGTAGGTATGGTCCCAGACAACAGTGCAAAATCGTGAATCCACACGAGGCACCATCTTGAGGGAGAGCAGGAAAATGCGTTCCATACGTGTATCGATCCCGCTGGCGGCGACGCTTGGCGTGATGTTTTCAGGCGGCGTAGGCGCCGCGTTTGCAGACCCCGTCACCATCACCTTGAACAGCTGGCGCACCGAGGACATCGCGGTCTGGCAGGACACCATCCTGCCCGCCTTCGAGGCCAAGCATCCCGACATCAAGGTCGAGTTCGCGCCGATCAACACCAATGAATACAACGCCGCCGTCCAGTCGCAGATCGAAGGCGGCGCTGGCGGCGACCTGATCACCTGCCGCCCCTTCGACGTGAACCGCGAATGGATCAAGCGCGGCTATTTCGAGCCGCTGGAAGGGCTGCCGGGCCTGGAAAACTTCGATAAGACGTCCCGCGCGGCGTGGTCGGGCGCCGATGACAAGGCCTACTGTCTGCCTGTCGCCGCCGTGCTCGCCGGCTTCTACTACAACGCCGACATCTTCAAGGAACTGGGGTTGAAGGTGCCGACCACCAGCGCCGAGTTCATCGATGTCCTGCAGGCGATCAAGAAGGACGGCCGCTACACGCCGCTGGCCTACGGCTCGGCCGAATCCTGGCAACTCGCCTATAATGGTCTCTACAGCATCGGCCCCGCCTATTGGAAAGGCGAGGAGGGCCGGCTCGGCCTGATCGACGGCAAGAAGAAGCTGACCGACCCCGAATTCGTCGATGCCATCGCCGCGTTCGAAGCCTGGAAGCCGTTCCTGCCCTCCGGACAGGAGAGCCTGAACTATGCCGACATGACGCAGCTGTTCACGCTCGGCAAGGCGGCGATCCTCCCCGACGGTTCATGGGACATCAACCAGGCGACCTCGACCGGCCTCAATGTCGGCGTGTTCGGTCCTCCGGTGCCGAAGGCCGGCGACCAGCGCTTCCTGCAGGAGATGCCGGACATGGGCATCGGCATCAACGCCAAGAGCGCGCACAAGGAAGCCGCCAAGACCTTCCTCGACTGGGTTGCCGGGCCTGAATTCCAGGAACTCTACGTCAATGCCGCGCCTGGCTTCTTTGCCATGAGCAGCAAGCCGGTCACCTACAAGAACAAGCTGGCGCAGGATTTCGCCGATCTGAAGAAAGGTGCTGAGCTGACACCGCGGCTGGCGCTGGATCGTTTGAGCGCCGGCACGCCGCCGCTCGACGACGAGACCTGGCGTTTGCTGCAGGTGATGTTCACCAAGTCGGACGTCACGCCGCAGCAGGTTGCCACCGAGCTTCAGACCGGGCTCGCCTCCTGGTACGGGCCGCAGAAGAAGTAATCCGGGAACGCCTTGTGCATGCCTTGCCAGCCGGCGAGGCATGCGCGAAGCCTTCGGGCACGCCGGCACATCCATGCCGGCGTGAACATGAGGTCATCAATTGATATCTCCCGCTGCCGCCTACAGAAACCTGTTGCTGTTCGTGCTGCCGGCTCTGGCCGTCTATCTGGTCTTTGCCGTGCTGCCGCTGGCGACCTCGATCGTGATGAGCTTCTTCCAGACCAGTGGCACCTCCAGTGACACCTTTGTCGGCCTCGCCAATTACGAGCGCCTGTTCACTCACCCGACGATCAGCGGCCGCTTCTGGAATGCGCTTCTGAACAACATGCAGTATTTCGCCATCCATCTGATTGTCGAAGTCCCGATGGGGCTGCTGCTGGCGGCGTTGCTGACGTCGGGAAAACTGGCGCGGTCGGAAGGCATCTACCGAACGCTGCTGTTCATACCGGCGACACTGTCGGTGGTCATCGTCGGCTTCGTCTGGCGCCTGATCATCAATCCGCTCTGGGGGCTGGTCGGCTTTCCGCTGCTGGGCACGGAATCGACCGCACTGACCACCATTTCGCTGATGTCGGTCTGGCAATATTTCGGCATCCCAATGGTCTTCCTCTACAGCGCCCTGCTGGCGGTGCCCAACGAGCTTGTCGAAGCCGCCAACATCGACGGCGCCGGCGGCTGGACGACGTTCTGGAAGATCAAGTTTCCGCTGATCGCGCCGCAATTCGGCCTGATCGCGATCCTCACCTACATCTGGACGTTTAACGGCTTCGACCTGGTGTTCGCGCTGAACGGTTCGGCGCCCGGGCCGAACTACAGCACCGATATTCTCGGCACCTATTTCTACCGGACCTTCTTCGGTTCGAGCGGACAGCTTGCCGATCTCGACCTTGGCGCCGCGGTCGCAACGATCATCTTCCTCACGGTTCTGTTGGTGACCGCAGCCTATTTCTGGCTGATCCAGCGCCGCCTGAAATCATACTCGGTCTAGGAGCGGACATGAGCGCCCCGGACCTCACCATACCCGTTGCCCGCCGCCGCCAGGACCGCGAACCCTGGACGCTCGAACGCATCATCGTCCACGCACTGCTGATCTTCTTTGTCGTGCTGGCCATCGGACCGGTGCTGATCGTCATCATCAATTCGCTGAAGACGACACCGGCGATCTTCGGTGGCCCGTTCGACCTGCCGACGGCCAAGACCTTCAGCCTCGAAGGCTACAAGCGGGTCTTCACCCGTGGCAATTTCATCGTCAACTATCGCAACAGCCTGATCGTCACGGTGACGACAATCGTGCTGACGGTGGTGCTGTCGACGCTCGCCGCCTTTGCCCTGGTCGAATACCGTGTGCGGCTTGCTTCGCTGCTCGGCGGCCTGTTCGTGCTCGGCATTATGTTGCCGATCCGGCTCGGCACGATCCCGCTCATTCAGATGATGCTCGCCTGGAAACTGATGGATACGCTGGCGGCCCTCATCCTCGTCTACACCGCCATGAGCATCCCGATCGCGGTGACGCTGATGGTCACCTATTTCCGCACCGTTCCGACCGATCTCAAGGAGGCGGCGCGCATGGATGGCGCCAGCGAGCTGCGCACCTTCTGGATCGTGCTGCCTTTGGTCAGGCCGGGGCTCGCCGCGGTGGCCGCGCTGACCATGCTGCCGGTCTGGAACGACCTCTGGTTCCCGCTGATCCTGGCTCCAAGCCGGCAGAACCAGACGGTGACGCTCGGCGTGCAGCAATTCGTCGGCCAGTTCATGAACGACTATCCGGCACTTCTCGCCGCGCTGACGCTTGGCGCGGTGCCGCTCGTGCTGCTGTTCACCCTGTTTTCGCGGCAATTCATCAGCGGCCTCAGCAAGGGCTACAGCAAATAGCCGGACGGCCGACAGGCAGATTTTCAGAAGACCCTCCAATTTCGAACTGATGGAACACCAAGATGCAGATAGGCACTTACATCCGCCGGCAGCCCTCGACCCTGACCGGGCTGCCCGCCGCCATCGGCGCGGATCTCGACAGTTTCGCCAGCCTGCGCCAGAAGCCGGAGCGGATCGTACTGCTTGGCACCGGTTCCTCGATGAATGCGTTGCTGGCCGGCGCCGAAGCGCTGGAGGAGGGGACGGGCGCATCGGTGATCGCCAAGGAGCCAGAGGCTTTCCTGCGCCTGCCGCCCAAGGCATCGGGCCAACGCACGCTGGTTCTCGCCGCCTCGCAGTCCGGCATGAGCATCACCACGATCGAGGCGGTGCGTTTGTCCGTTGCGCGCGGGTTTCCCACCCTTGTCATTACTGGTGAGGAGGGCAGCCTGATTACGGAGGCGGGCGCCGAGGTGATCGTCATGCCGATCGGCCCGGAGACGGTCGGCCCCAAGACCATGGGCTATACCGCCACCGTTATCTCGGTGCTGGCGGTCGCGGCCAAGCTCGCCAACAAGGCGGTCGATCTGTCGGGGTTGCTTGCGCAACTGGAGCAGACAGCGGAAACCGGTCTGGCGGCTGCAAAGGATCTGATCACGCGGTTCGGCGTCCCCGACTACATACTGGTCGCCGGACAGGCGACGCATCTTGGCACCGCGCTTGAGGCGTCGCTCAAGATCGCCGAGATCAGCGGCGTGCCGACAGCCGCCTTCGACACCGAAGAGGCTTTGCACGGTCATGTCTATGGCACGACGGACAAGAGCCTGGTGATCGCCATCGCACAGACCGCGACCGAAGCGAAGGTCGCCGCCAATCTTGGCGAGGCATTGGCCGAACTCGGACCGCGAACGGTCGTGCTCAACCTCTCCGGCCGTCCAACCCGTTTCGATCTCAATGTCAGCTGGCCGACGGCGCCGGAACAGCAATGGCTCGCCGGTTGCTGGGCGCCGATCCCGCTGCAATGGTATGGCTGCGAGCTGGCGATCGCGCGTGGCATCGATCCGGACAAGATGATCTACCCCAATCTCGGACGCAGGCTCAACGTGCGCATCCGCAAGGAGGCCTGATGGTAACCGCGATCGGAATCGACATTGGTGGCAGCCTGGTCAAGCTCGGCGCCGTCGACGGATCGGGCAAGGTGCTGGCGCGCGGTACTGTCCCGGTGCATCGGGATATCGAGTTTTCGGATTTCGTCCATCTGGTCACCAAGGCCACCGAGGAGCTGACGCGGCAGTTTCCGGACATCGCGGCCATCGGCATTGGTGTGCCGGGCACGCCAAATCCCGAGACCGGCATGCTGAACGGTCGCTGCCCGGCGATCCCGGCGCTGTTGAAGGGGTCGCTGTCAAAACTGTTCGGCATTCGCTTTGGCGTCCCGGCCATCGTCCGCAACGATGCCGTCTGCGCCACCCATGGCGAAATGCGGCACGGCGCCGGCCGTCCCTTCTCCCGCTTTGCGCTGCTGACGCTTGGCACCGGCATCGGCGGCGCCATGGTCATCGACCGCAAGGTCATCGACGGTCCGGACGGTTTGCCGCCACAACTCGGCTGCATCTCGCTCGATCCGGCCCGCACCGACATTGCCGATCCGGTGCCTGGCATGGTCGAGAACCTGGCCAGCGCCCGCGCGCTCGTCAACCGCTATCGCCAGCTCAAGCCGGACACCGACGCCACCAACGCCGAGGCGGTCTGCGATCTTGCCAAGCAGGGTGAGCCGATCGCGCTGCAGGTTGTCGACGAGGTGGCACGCTGGCTCGGCCAGATGATCGGCATCATGTCGAACATGCTCAACATCGAGGCGGCGATCATCGGCGGCGGTCTGGCACTGGCCGGCCCGTTCTTCACCGACCGCATTGCCCGCAATGTCAGGGATTTCGTGCTGCTCAAGCCCGGCCGCCCGCCGGTGATCGTGGCGGTGGAGCATGGCAACGACGCCGGCGTGATTGGTGCCGCGGCGCTGGCGCTCGACATGTTCGCGCCGGCCAGAAAGGAATAGCGCCATGGCGGATGTCGAACTGAGGCAGGTTTCCAAGAGCTTCCAGAATCTGAAGGTCGTGCACGATATCGATCTCGATATCGCCGAGGGCGAATTCGTCGTCCTCGTTGGGCCATCCGGCTGCGGCAAGTCGACGACGCTGCGCATGGTGGCGGGACTGGACAGGCCGAGCGGCGGCGAGATCCATATCGGCGGCAGGCTGGTCAACAACGTTCAGGCCAGGGATCGCGATATCGCGATGGTCTTCCAGAGCTACGCGCTCTATCCGCAGATGACCGTGGCGCAGAACATGGCTTTCGGCCTGCGCATCCGCAAGGTGCCGGATGGCGAGGTGACGCAACGCATCGCCCGTGTCGCCGACATCCTCGACCTCAGCGAACTGCTGCAACGCAAGCCGCACCAACTGTCCGGCGGTCAGCGCCAGCGCGTTGCGATGGGCCGCGCCATGGTGCGCCAGCCGAAAGTGTTTCTGTTCGACGAACCGCTCTCCAACCTCGACGCCAAGCTCAGGGTGAAGATGCGCGCCGAGATCAAGAAGCTGCACCAGATGGTCGCGACCACGACAGTCTACGTCACCCATGACCAGGTCGAGGCGATGACGCTGGCCGACCGTGTCGTGGTGATGAACAAGGGGCGTATCGAGCAGATCGGACCGCCCAACGACCTCTACCATGAGCCGGCCAGCCGCTTCGTCGCCGGCTTCATCGGCAGCCCCGGCATGAACTTTTTCAAGTGTCGCCTGGAAGCACGCGGCGACCGGCTCGCGGTCGTGCTCGTCGATGGCACAGCACTCGCCGTCCCGGCTGTCCGTACCGCACGCTATGCCAGCCATGTCGGGCGCGAACTCGAATTCGGCTTGCGTCCCGAGCACATCACCGAGCAGCGCGAGCGGCCCGACGTTGTCGACATCAAGGCGCCGGTCGAGGTGGTCGAGCCGATGGGCATGGAGACGCTGCTGCATGTGCTGATCGCCGGCGCGGAGGCAACGGCGCGCATCGATCCAGCTTCGACACCGAAGCCCGGCGAGGTCGCGACACTCTCGCTTGGCATGGCCCATATGCACCTGCTCGATCCCGACAGCGGCAAGGTGCTCTGAGCGCCACGGCGTATCGCCACGACCTGCGAAGGGCCCGGCCTAGGGGATGATGGTTCCCTGCCACACTTTCGTGTGTCAGAAAGCAAAAACAATATATTATTTGTTGACAAATATAATTTTGGAGCGAATTTTTAGGCGCGGTTCCGAAAGACCGCGATGGCCTTCGACACGCCCGGCCATCTCACCGCAGTCCCAGGAATTTGCCGGTCATGATCGACATCCAAAGCGTGTCAAAATCCTTCGTGACCAGGGACGCCGATCCGGTTCACGCGCTGAACGAAGTCAGCCTGGAAATCTACGATAATGAGTTCTTCACGTTGCTCGGCCCGTCGGGCTGCGGCAAGACGACCCTCTTGCGGCTGATCGCCGGCTTCGAGGCGCCGAGCTCGGGCGTCATCCGCATCGCCGGCAGCAATGTCGCCGCCTTGCCGCCGCAGAAGCGGCCGGTCAACACCGTGTTCCAGAGCTACGCGCTGTTCCCGCATATGAGCGTCGCCGAGAACATCGCGTTCGGGCTCGAGATGCAGAACGCGCCGAAATCGCTGATCGACGAGCGCGTCAGGGAAGCGCTGGAAATGGTGCGGCTCGAGGGCTTTGCCACGCGCCGCCCGGCGCAATTGTCGGGTGGCCAGCAGCAGCGCGTCGCGGTGGCGCGTGCCCTCGCTCCCAAGCCTAGTGTGCTTCTGCTCGACGAACCGCTGTCGGCTCTCGATCTCAAACTGCGCAAGGGCATGCAGAGCGAGTTGAAGCGCCTGCAGCGCGAAACCGGCATCACCTTCGTGCTGGTCACCCACGACCAGGAAGAGGCGCTCGCCATGTCCGACAGGATCGCGGTGATGCGCAGCGGCGACGTGCTGCAGGTCGGCACGCCGCGGGACATCTACGACAATCCGCAGGACCGCTTCGTCGCCGACTTCATCGGCGAGTCCAACCTGCTGCCGGGTGCAGCGCTTGGCCGCGACCCGGCCAAGACGATCGTCGTGCGTCCGGAGCACATCGTCGTGTCACCGGCATCGGATGGCGCCAGAGGTCACGCCAGGGGAGCCGTTTCAGCCATCACCTTCCTCGGCTCCGACACGCTCTACGAGGTTGTCCTGGAAGAGGGAGCAAGGCTGCATTCGCGCTCGCGCGGTGGTGCGGCACTCGCGACGGGTGACATGGTCGTCGTCGACTGGGCCCGCGACGTCGAACGCGAACTGGCGAACTGAGACGGCGATGGGTCCGAACCGCACCTATCTCTTGATTGCACCGGCCATGCTGGTCATCGGCATCTTCATGGTGCTGCCGCTCTTCCTGGCGGTCGCCTATTCCTTCATGACCGCCAACCCTTATGGCGGCGTCACGGCGCCGGCGACATTCGACGCCTATCTCCAGTTCCTGTATCAGCGCGACTTCGACGACGGCCTGGTTTTTTCGCCGAGCTATGCGCTGATCATCCTGCGTTCGATCTACCTTGCCATTGCCACGACCGCTATCTGCCTCGTGCTCGGCCTGCCGGTTGCCTGGTACATCGTTTGCCAGACGCCGGAGCGCCGGCGGATCCTGCTGTTTGCCGTCACGCTGCCGTTCTGGATCAACACACTGATCCGCACCTATTGCTGGATCCTCATCCTGCGCGACGAGGGCCTGGCGAACGGCGCGCTGCGCCATGCCGGTATCATCTCCGATCCGCTGCCACTGCTCTACAATGACGGGTCGATCCTGCTCGGCCTCGTCTACACCTTCCTGCCCTTCATGGTGCTGCCGATCTATTCGACGCTGGAGCGCATCGACCCCAGGCTGATCGAGGCCGCGCACGACCTCTACGCCAGCCGCGCCGCCGTCTTCCGCCGCATCGTCTGGCCGCTGGCGAGACCCGGTGCGCTGGCCGGCGCCACGCTTGTGTTTGCGCCGGCGCTCGGTTCGTTCCTGGCCCCCGACCTGCTTGGCGGCGGCAAGAAGCTGCTGATCGGCAGCCTGATCCAGATGCAGTTCACCTCGTCGCGCAACTGGCCGTTTGGGGCCGCGCTGTCGACCGTCGTCACGGTCGTAGTGCTGACCGTCTTCGTCATCCGTTCGCGCAAGGCACAGGAGGAACGGCGATGACCGGAGCGAAACCCTTCGACTGGCGGCACACGCCCGGCCTGTCGGCCTACACCGCTCTGATATTCGTGTTCTTCTACGCGCCGTTGCTGATCCTGGTGATCTATGCCTTCAACTCGAGCCGGCTGGTCACCGTATGGGCCGGCTTCAGTTTCAAATGGTTCGTGGCGGTCGCCAACAACAACTCGATCCGCGACGCCGCCTTCAACAGCGTCATCATCGCCATCGTCGCCACCATCGCCTCGACGGCCATTGCCACGGCCGGTGCGCTGGCGCTGGAACGCGGCCGGCTACGCTTCGGACGCAGCGCGGCAACGGCGCTGATCGCGATGCCGCTGGTGGTGCCGGAGATCGTCGTGGCGATCACCACGCTGATCTTCTTCTCCGGGCTCGGCATGCATCACGGGCTCATCAACCTGATGATCGCCCACACCGTCTTCTGCATCCCGTTCGCGCTGTTGCCGATCCAGGCACGGCTGCGCGACATGGGCGGTACGCTGGAGGAGGCCGGCCGTGACCTCTACGCCGACGAGTGGCGGCTGTTTCGCCGCGTCACGCTGCCCTTGCTGCTGCCGGCGATCTCGGCCGGCGCCATCATGGCCTTCGTCGTCTCGCTCGATGATTTCCTGATCTCGATGATGGTGTCGAGCGCCGGCTCGACCACCTTGCCGGTCTACATCTACGGCATGATGCGGCTTGGCGTGACGCCGGAGGTCAACGCCATCTCCACCATCCTTCTTGCCGTTTCCATCGTCTTCGTTGCGGCGGCATTGCTCGTCGGACGGCGCAACAGATTTGCCTGAACCATGATCCCGAAAAGTGGAAGCCGGTTTTCGGAAAAGATCATGGTCACAACAAGAAAACAAAACCAGAGGAGAACGACCGTGACCAAATGGAAAGAAGGACTTTCAGGAATAGCCCTGGCCACCGCCATCATGGGGGCCATCACCACCACCGCGCTCGCCGATGCCGGCGAACTGCGCATCTACAACTGGACCGACTACACGTCGGACGAAATGATCAAGAAATTCGAGGCGGAGACCGGCGTCAAGGTCACCATCGACACCTACGATTCGAACGAGACCGCGCTCGCCAAGCTGAGCTCGGGCGCTGCCGGCTACGATGTGATGATCATCAGCAACGACTTCGTGCCGATCTTCGTCAAGCAGAAGCTGTTCCAGGAGGTCGATGCAGGGGCGATGCCGAATTTCAAGAACGTCGATCCGAAATGGCAGCACCGGTCTTGGGATCCGGATGCGAAATACACCGTGCCATGGGTGTGGGGCACCACGTCCTATTCGGTCGACACCGCCGTCTACAAGGGTCCGACCGACAGCTTGAAGCCACTCTTCGATCCACCGGCGGAGCTCAAGGGCAAGGTCGGCATGTTCGGCTCGCCGACCGAGGTGATGTCGCTGGCGCTCGTCTATCTCGGCAAGGACCAGTGCAACAGCAATCCGGCGGACTTGAAGGAACTCGATGCCTTGCTCGAGGCGCAAAAGCCTTTCGTCAAGGTCTACAATTCCGACGGCATAGTCGAGCGCCAGGTTGCGGGCGAGACGGTCATGCACGAGCAGTGGTCGGGCAAGGCGCTGGCGACACGCCAGCAGAAGTCGACGGTCAAATATGTCTATCCCAAGGAAGGCGTTGTCGGCTGGATGGACAATGTCGCCGTGCCCTCGACGGCGCCGAATGTCGAGAACGCCAAGAAGTTCCTCAACTTCCTGATGGACCCGGAAAACATCGCGTTGCAGCAGAAATACACCGGCTACCAGAGTGCGATCGCTGGATCGAACAAATATCTGGCGGCGGATATTGGCGGCTCGCCGGAGTTCAACCCGCCGGCCGACCTGAAAATCTCGTTTGCACCGTCATGCGACGAGAAGGCGATCCGTGCCTATGACCGGATCTGGACCAATCTGCGCCAGTAGGCCCGTGACGCAAAACGCCGCCCGTTTGTACGGGCGGCGTTTTTACATCCTGTCCGAGGAACTCGAAAATGAAACGCTATGCCCGCACAATTGTCTTGCGCGCCGGCAGGTCATCGGCTTCGGCGGCCAGCAGGATGTCGGTGGTCACCGCCAGATGCGCCGCCAGCAGTTCGGCTGCCTTCTCGGTATCGCGGTCGAGCACGGCATTGGCGAGGTCCTGATGTTCCTTGCTGATGTTGCGGGCATTGGGCGCCAGCGAGACCGAACGTCGGCGGTAGCGCTCGCTCTGATCGTAAAGCTGGTCGCGCAGGCGCAGCAGCCAGCGGCTGTCGCAGCCGCCGACCAGGGCCTTGTGGAAGGCCGCATGCGCGGTCGCCCATTCATCGCTCGAATGCACCGGATCATCCGGTGTGTGCTCGGGCGTGCGCGACAGCCGATGCAGGGCGGCGACCAACTGCGATTCCCAGGCGACGTCGCCGACCTCGATGGCACGGCGGATGCACAGCGTCTCGATCTGGATGCGGGTCTTGGTGAGGTCGAGCAGGTCCTCGGCCGAAATCGGCGCGGCGCGAAAGCCGCGCTGCGGCTCGGCCACGACAAGGCCCTCGGACGTCAGCCGCGACAGTGCCTCGCGGATGGCACCGAGGCTGACGGACAGCCTGTCGCACAGTTCCTGCACCTTGAGCCGGCTGCCGGGCGCGATCCGGCACGACAACAGGTCGGCGCGCAGATCCTCATACGCGCCCTGGGTGAGATTGATCGAGCCTTCCCTAGCCATTGGTTCGCCCGCGGCCGAATCTGTCCATCGAATGCCCCTCATACATTATCCCAGGCAGGAATCAGAATGCAAAATAATATATTCTCTGTTGACAGATATATAATTTCTGAACAAAGTCCAGCCTTCACAAGCGAGGATGTGGCCAGTGCGATTTGCAGCCTATAAATCGTCGCGGGGACCCGGACTGGCAATCGCATTGCCGGAAGGTGAGTTCCGCGGCATCGACGAAAGCGATGCGATGTTTCCCGGACGATTGGAGGACCTGATTGCCGAAGGCGCGCAGGCGCTGCAGGCGGCCGGCGAGCGGCTGGCCAGCGGACGACGGATCGATCCTCAATCGGTCGAATGGCTGCCGCCGATATCGGCGCCGGGCAAGATCATTTGCGTCGGTCTGAACTATGTCGACCATTCGATCGAGAGCGGCTTCGTGCCGCCGACCTATCCGACGCTGTTTGCCCGCTTCTCGACCAGCCTGATCGGGCATGGCGCGGCCATCCGCCGTCCGGAGGCCTCGATCCAGCTCGACTACGAAGGCGAGATGGTCGCCATCATCGGCAAGGCCGGCCGCCACATTGCCCCCGGCCAGGCGCTGAGCCATGTCGCCGGTTACTCCATCTTCAACGATGCCTCGATCCGCGACTTCCAGACCAAGTCGCCGCAATGGACCGTCGGCAAGAACTTCGACGGCACCGGATCCTTCGGGCCGATCTTCGTGACGGCGGACGAATTGCCGCCGGGCGGCAAGGGGCTGCGCATCCAGACACGCCTCAACGGCCAAATCGTCCAGAGCGCCTCGACCAGCGACATGATCTTCGATGTCGCGTCGCTGATCTCGATCATCAGCGAGGCGATCACGCTCGAGCCGGGCGACATCCTCGTCACCGGCACGCCGTCCGGCGTCGGCATGGCGCGCAAGCCGCAGCTGTTCATGAAGCATGGCGACGTCTGCGAAGTGGAGCTGGAGGACGTCGGCATCCTGTCCAATGTCGTTGCCGACGACGTCATATCAGCGCAAGCCGTCAACCAATAAAACCCGTCAACTCCGAAAGGACGATGTCATGACAAGAGTGATGTTTCGAAATGCCATGATCTGGGACGGCACCGGCGCCGATGCCTTTCCGGCCGATCTGCTGGTCGACAACGGCCGCATCGTCACCATCGCGCGCACGCCCGGGCAATTGTCCGGCGACGGCGCGACGACGGTCGAGTGCCGCGGCATGACGCTGATGCCGGGCCTTGTCGAAGGCCATGCCCACATCTCCTTCGGCGGCGCGATCAAGGATTCCGACCTCGGCCTGATCCCGCCCGAGGAGCACCTTCTGCTCACCATGCGCAATGCCAAGACGTTGCTCGACCATGGCTTCACCAGCGCCTACAGCGCCGCGACCTCGAAGCTCAGGCTCGACATCGTCATCCGCAACGAAATCAATGCCGGCCGCCTGCCGGGGCCGCGCATGCGTGCCGGCAGCCCCGAGATCACTGTGACCGGCGGCCTTGGCGACGAGCGCCAGCAGCATATGTATCACGAGAGCTTCGGCATGATCGCCGACGGCGTCGAGGAGATCACCAAGGCGGTGCGCCTGTGCTGCCGCGAAGGCGCCGACAACATCAAGATCAACATTTCCGGCGATGATCTGAGCCCTGCGGCGCATGGCGGCCTCACCGTGATGAGCGAGGCCGAGGTGATGACGGCGGTGTCGGTCGCGCGTGACTTCGGCAAGAAGATCAACTGCCATGCCCGCGCCGCCGGTTCGGTGAAGCGCGCGGTGAAGTGCGGCGTCGACGTCATCTACCACTGCGAATCCGCCGACGAGGAAGCGCTCGACGCGCTGGAATCGGCCAAGGACCGCATCTTCGTCGGCCCGGCCATCGGCATCATCTACGGCACGCTGTACGAGGGCGAGCCCTTCGGCTTCACCCACGAGATGGCGGTCAAGTTCGGCATGCAGCGCATCCTCGACGACAGCCGCAAGGTCTACACCGAACTGCGCAAGCGCGGCGTGCGTGCGCTGATCGGCGGCGACTATGGTTTCGCGCAGACGCCGCAAGGCACCAACGCGCGCGACCTCAAGCATTTCGTCGACCTGCTCGGCTATTCGCCGAGCGAGGCGTTGCAATGCGGCACGCGGCTCGGCGGCCAGGTGATGGGCCTCGGCGACGAACTCGGCATGGTCAAGGAAGGCTTCATCGCCGACCTGCTGCTGGTCAATGGCGACCCGCTGAAGGACCTCGACATGATGGTGCATGAGAAGA
Organism: Mesorhizobium kowhaii; assembly: GCF_003253745.1. Classification (GTDB taxonomy): domain Bacteria; phylum Pseudomonadota; class Alphaproteobacteria; order Rhizobiales; family Rhizobiaceae; genus Mesorhizobium; species Mesorhizobium kowhaii. The sequence goes on along the minus strand of NZ_MZXV01000056.1, from coordinate 293,822 downwards.
ACCTCGTCGTCATCATGAAGGACGGCGAGCTCTACAAGGACCAGTCGGCGTCGGTCGCCGCGCAGCGTCAAGCGGCCTAGGCATCATGCAGCCCGCGGTTCCGATCGATGTCGACGAGACGAGCGGCATCTGGCGGACCGACGGGCTGCCGATGGTCTACATGCCCAGGCACTTCCTGGTGAACAATCATCTCGCGGTCGAGGCAGCGCTTGGCCGCGACGCCTATCGCGCCATCCTGCGAGCGGCGACCGCAAAGTCCGCCATCGAATGGTGCGAGGAGCAGGTGCGCGGTAAGGGCCTCGATCCCGAGGCGACGTTCCGCCACTATTTTCAGCGTCTGTCGCAACGCGGCTGGGGCCAGTTCTCGATCGACGCGCTGGATGTCGCCGGCCGTCATGGCAGCATCAGCCTGAGGAATTCGATCTTCGCGCTGGAGGCCGGGCAGGGGCCTGGCCAGCGCGTCTGCTACATGTTCGAGGGTTTTGTCACCGGCGCCTCCTCGTTCCTGCTCGGTCTTGCGACAGCGACGGAAGTCGAATGCGAGGAGACATGCTGCGCTTGCGAAGGCCGGCACGACCATTGCCGGTTCGACTTCGCGGCCAAGCCGTAGCCAATCACTGCCGTCTTCGCCGCAGAACTCGCGGCCTGCAGTCAAGATTTGTTGACCTCCATCCAGGCAGAAATGACTACCGTTCCGCTTTTTGTCGGATCATAAGACAGGCCGCGTGATCAGGTCCCAACTGATCGCACACAGCCGCCGGAATTGGTCACAGCATTGGAACAGCCTCAATTTGCCACCGAGCGTGACCCGAGGCTGAGACTGATCATTCCGACAATCGTCGCCATCGCCTTTCTGATGGAGCAGCTCGATTCCACCATCATCACCACCGCAATCCCGGCCATCGCGCGCAGCCTCGACACGACGCCGGTCAGGCTGAACCTGGCGATCACCACTTACATTCTGACCTTGGCCGTGTTCATTCCCGTCAGCGGCTGGTTCGCGGACAGGTTCGGCGCACGACGCGTGTTCGCGCTGGCGCTTTTCACCTTCACCCTTGGCTCGGCGCTGTGCGGCATCGCCAACAGTTTCGGCATGCTGCTGGCGATGCGCGCCCTGCAGGGGCTGGGCGGCGCCATGATGACGCCCGTCGGGCGGCTGATCCTGCTGCGCAGCTTTCCGCGCAGCGGGCTGATCACCGCCATGACCTACATGACCTTGCCCGCCATCATGGGACCTGTCATCGGGCCGCTGCTCGGCGGCCTGTTGACCACCTATGCCTCGTGGCGCTGGATATTCTATGTCAACGTGCCGTTCGGCTGCCTCGGCATTCTGGCCGCGCTGCGCTTCGTCGACGATTTCCATGAGCAAGCGGTGCAACGCTTCGACTTCGCCGGGTTCCTGATGGTGGGGTGCGGCGTTGCACTGCTGCAATTCGGGCTGGAGAGTATCGGCCGGCCGATCATCCCTGTTTCGGCGACAGTGCTGGTGCTGGCCGCGGCGGTCCTGCTGCTGCTCGCCTTCGGGCGCTATGCGCGCCGCGTCGTCGCGCCGGCAGTCGACCTGACGCTGTTTCGGTTTCGCTCGTTCTGGGTCGGCACGCTGGCCGGCGGCCTGTGCCGCGTCGGCCTCAACGGCGTGCCGTTCCTGTTGCCGCTGATGCTGCAGGTCGGCTTTGGCATGAGCCCGGTCACCTCCGGTTCGCTGACATTCGTCGGCAGCTTCGGCGCCTTGCTCATCCGGCCGCTGCTGTCGCCGCTGTTGCGGCGCTTCGGCTTCAATGTCGTGCTGATCGGCAGCGCGCTTGTCGGCTCCGCCGCCGTAGCGGGCTTCGCCCTGATCGGCGCCGACACGCCGCACTGGATGATCGGCCTCTACGTCTTTGTGTTCGGCATCATCCGTTCGGCGCAGTTCATGACTTCCAACACGCTGTCCTATGCCGACCTGCCGGCGGACAAGCTCAGCCGCGCCACCAGCCTCGGCGGCGTCCTGCAGCAGCTCAGCGTTTCGCTCGGCGTTTCAATCGCCGCCATGGTGCTGGGTCTGGTTGCAGGGGAAACCCACATCGTGACACCGGAGCGCTTTCATGAGGTGTTCCTGCTGACCGCGATCATCCCGCTGCTGTCCATTCCCGGCTTCCTGTATCTGCGTGCCGAGGACGGCGTGCAGGTCAGCGGTCACGTTCGGAAGGGCAGTTCTCGCAAATAAGGCGACGGACGTGGCGTAGCCAGTTTCGAGGCATGCTCTCCTTGCCATGATCCACCGGCGCCGTGCCGATCCTTGCCGCCGCCGCCTGTCTGACGGCGCGTATACGGGCATACTTATATCCATGCAGGGAGTCTTCGGTTAGGCTGGGCGACGTGTGAAAAGGAGCATCGCTTGCGAGGGTTTGCGGAAAGCGTGATGCAGGGCCCGCGGACCGTGGCCGAGCAGGTCGCCAATGTCCTGCGCGAGGCGATTGCCAATGGCACGATAAAGGCAGGCACTCCGCTTCGCCAGGACGAGCTGGCCGAGCAGTTCGGCTTCAGCCGGATGCCCATTCGTGACGCCCTTCGCCAGCTTGAAGCCGAGGGTATTGTTTCCATCCACCCGACAAAGGGCGCGCATGTCGCCCGGATGGACAGCGCCGAGATCAGCGAAATCTATGCATTGCGCGAGCTGCTCGAAAGCGAGGCGCTCCGGCTCTCTGTACCCGGCCTCGCCGGCGCGAAGCTCGAGGAGGCTGAACAGGTGCTCGACCAGATCGACGCGGAGCGCAATGTCGGCCGATGGGGCGCGCTGAACCGGGCCTTTCATCTGGCTCTCTACCATGCCTGCGGCAACCGGCGATTGCTCGGCCTGATCGAGGCGCATCACAACGCGGCTGATCGTTATGTCCGTATCCTGCTGTCGAACCTGGACTATCGCAACCGCTCGCAGACGGAGCACCGCGACCTGCTGGCTGCCTGCCGGCGGCGCGACGGCGACAAGGCCGTAAGCATTTTGATGCAGCATCTTCGCGAAGGAAGCGAGACGCTGGTCAACGCGATAGAGGGAGATGGTCTGTCGCGAAAATCCTAGGCCGTGGTGAAGGCGTGCTCGGAGTCCAGTGGCGGGTGCCGCGCACAGCATGATCCTGGTGGCGGCAACACCGGTCCTGCTGCTCGGGCTGGAGCGCATCACCGCGCGCCACCGGCTCATAGGAATTGCCCCGAGTTTCAGCTCCGCGCCGGCCTGCGTTCGACGATGTAGATGTGGTCGGCTGCCAGCACCACGTCCCCGCGCTGGTTGATCACTTCGCAGCGTTCGATCACCCGTCCGGAGCCCGGCCGCTTGGGATCGTCCTCCTTGGCCGCGATGGTGGTGCGCGTGCGGATCGTGTCGCCGATGAACACCGGCTTGATGAAGCGCAGCCGGTCGTAGCCATAGGAAAAGGCGACGGGATTGACGATGGTCGCCGTCAGCCCGATGCCGATCGAGAACACCAGCGTGCCATGGGCAATGCGCTGGCCGAACGGCGTCATCTTCATGAACTCGGCGTCCATGTGATGCGGGAAGAAATCGCCGGTGTGGCCGGCATGGACGACAAAGTCGGTCTCGGTGATGGTGCGGCCGCTGGTGAGGCGCGAAGCGCCGATCTCGTAGTCTTCGAAATACTGGATCTGTTCCATCAGGGTCTTTCCGCGATCGGCGTCGCCGGTGCCGCACTCGACTGATAAGCGGCCTCGACCAGCGCCATGGTGTACCACGCATCCTCGACCGGACTGATCAGCTTCGCGTCCTCGCCGGCCGCAAAACGCTGGACATTGGCCATGCGGCCGACGAAGGCATCGGGGAACCATGCTCCGGCCAATGGCACCGCGATCCAATCGGTTCCGCCTTTCGGATAAATTTCCAGCACCTCCGGTTCGCCGCGCGGATAGTCGAGGTTGAGGCCAAGCTTGAGATAGGCCGCGCCCTCGGTGCCGCAAATGCGGAACTCGGAGGCCTGGTGCCGGCGGCCGAATTTGTGGTCGTGATTGATCGACAGTGCGCAGCGCACGGTATCGCCATAGTCGAGAATGGCGCTGGTGCGCGTCTGCGCTACGGCATGGTTGGGATGGCCGAGCGTCTTGGCGTGCACGCCATGCGGGTCGCCGAGCAACTGCCGGATCAGGTCGAGATAGTGGATCGAATGCATGGCGATCTCGACGCGCGGCGCCTTGAGCAGGAACTCCCACAGCTGCCATGGTGTCGCCAGCGCCAGCCAGGCGTCGAAGTCGACGATCTCGCCGAGCCAGCCCTTGGCGATGGCATCCTTGAGCGCCAGCACCATCGGCGCGAAACGCGCCTGGAAATTCACCGCCGCCTGCAGCTTCTTGGAACGGCAGATATCGAGGATTGCGGTCGCCTCGGTAAGGTTGCTGCCCATCGGTTTCTGGATCAACGCCACCGCGCCGTCAGGCAATGCGTCAAGCACATCGGCATGGTGAGTGGGTGGCGTCGCGAGGTCGAAGATCGCACCCTCGACAGTGGCCGCTTCCTCGGGCGTGCGGAAGACCGTCACACCCCATTGGCTGGCCAGCTTTTCCGCTTTGGCATGATCGGGATCGTAAAGCCCGGCGATCGGGAAGCCGGCCTTCCTGTAAGCCGGGAAATGCGCATCGCCGACGATCGAACCGGCGCCGAAGGTGACGATCGGCCGGGGCGTCGAGGGTTTGGGCCAGGACTGGACGAGTGAGGCAGGGTCGAAACCGCCCTCAATCATGATGGAAAACCTCGTCCATCGCTGCCCACCATTCGCCTTCCCCGCGCGTCGCCAGCGGTTCCTGGCAAGGCATGCAAACCGCCCACCATTCCTGCGTCTTCGGGTCGGCCGCCATCCTGGCCATGTCGGCCGCGTAGTCGGTGCCGTGGTATTCGAACGTGCTGAACAGCAGGTTCTCCGGTCGCTTCAGGTAGATCGAGTAATTCTTGATGTTGCAGGCCGAGATCATGGTCAGCACGTCGGGCCAGACGGCGGCATGAAGGCGGACATACTCCTCGACCTTTTCCAGCTTCAGCCCCAGAACCATCCCCATCCGCTGCATGTCCGTCTCCCTATCTGGTGATCGCCGTGGTGAATTCGGCGATGCTCATGGCCTTGACCGCGTCCCAGTCCCAATCGATGCCGATGCCCGGCTCGTCGGGCGCCAGCGCCTGCCCATCCTCGATGCGCATGTGCTTGCCGGTCAACTGGTCGAGCTGCGGAATGTACTCGACATAGCGGCCGTTCTGAACAGCGCAGGTCAGGCTGACATGCAGTTCCATCAGGAAATGCGGGCAGACCGGAATGTCGAAGGCCTCCGCCGCATGGGCGATCTTGAGCCAGGGTGTGATGCCGCCGATGCGGCCGACATCGACCTGGACGATCGAGCAGGCGCCTTTCTGCATGTATTCGCGGAAATGGCGGATGGAATAGAGCGACTCGCCGATGGCGATCGGCGTCGGCGTCGAGTTCGACAACCGCACATGCCCGTCGATGTCGTCGGCCGGCAATGGCTCTTCGATCCAGGCGAGGTCGAGCTCGCGCAACCTGGCCGCGCGCCGGATCGCCTCATCGACCGAGAACCCCTGATTGGCGTCGGTCATGATTTCGTAGCCGTCGCCAACCGCCTTGCGCACCGCCGACAGGCGGGCAAGATCTTCCGAGCCGTGCGGCTTGCCGATCTTCACCTTCGAGCCGCGAAAGCCCTTGGCCTTGGCGGCCAGCGCATCGTCGACCAGCGCCTGCGTCTCGATGTGCAGCCAGCCGCCTTCGGTCGTGTAGAGCGGGCAGCGGTCCTTGGCACCGCCGGCCAGCTTCCACAGTGGTAGCTTCTGCTTCTTCGCCCGCAGATCCCACAGCGCCGTGTCGATCGCCGCGATCGCTATGGCCGTGATCGCACCGATCGTGGTGGCATGGGTGGCAAATTCGAGATCGTGCCAGATCGCCTCGATCATGTCGGGGTCGCGGCCGATCAGGCGCGGCGCGAGATGGTCGGAAAGGAGCCGCATCACCGACGAACCGCCGGTGCCGATCGTATAGCTGTAGCCGGTGCCGACCGCGCCGTCGGAATCGGTGATCGTCACGATCGGCGTTTCCTGGCTGACGAAGCTCTGGATCGCGTCGGTGCGCTTGACCTTGGGGACAAGGTCCACCATCCGCAGTTCGACTTTCTCGATTCTGGCCATGTCCGTCAGCTCCGCAATGTCTTCCCGGTGTCGGCGGCAAACAGATGTGCCTGCGACATGTCGAAACTCATGGCGATCCGCTCGCCCGATTTCAGCGGCCTCGGATTCAGCATGCGCGACACCCAGTCAGTGCCGTTGAATTCGACGAACACCAGCGTCTCGTTGCCGAGCGGTTCGGTCACCGTGATCGGCAGTTCGATCTGGTGGACGTCGGCGACGCCGCCGGAACTGATGCCATGGCCGGTCGGATAGATGTCGTCCGGCCGCAGCCCGAACACGACCTTGTCACCGGTAGCGACATTGGTCTTGAACTGGCCTGGCAGCGGCAGTTTTTCACCACTGCCGAAAATCATCTGGCCACCGTCGATCGTGGCCTCGTGCAAGTTCATCGGCGGCGAGCCGATGAAGCCGGCAACGAAGCGCGTCGCCGGTCGCCGGAAAACCTCGTCGGGGGTGCCGACCTGTTCGATGTAGCCGTCACGCATGATGACGATGCGGTCGGCAAGCGTCATCGCCTCGACCTGGTCATGGGTGACGTAGATCACCGTCGACTGCACCTTGGCATGCAGTTTCTTGATCTCGGTGCGCATCTGTGTGCGCAGCTTGGCGTCGAGGTTGGAAAGCGGCTCGTCGAACAGGAAGACGTCGGGATCGCGTACGATGGCACGACCCATGGCAACGCGCTGACGCTGGCCACCGGACAGTTGCGACGGGCGGCGGTCCAGCAGCGTGTCGAGGCCGAGGATGGCCGAGGCCTCGGCGACGCGGCGGTCCATGTCTTCCTTGGCCGCACCGGCGATCTTCAGGGAGAAGCCGAGATTCTCGCGCACCGTCATATGCGGATAGAGCGCGTAGGACTGGAACACCATCGAGATGTTGCGCGAGCGCGGCGGCAGGTCGTTGACGACGCGGCCGCCGATCTCGATCGAGCCGGCGCTGATCTCCTCCAGTCCGGCGATCATGCGCAGCGTTGTCGACTTGCCGCAGCCGGAGGGGCCGACCAGCGCGATGAATTCGCGGTCGGCGATGTCGAGATCGATGCCGTGCACGATCCCGACATTGCCGTAGCGCTTGGTCAGCTTGGTGAGGGAAACAGTTGCCATGGATCAGCCTTTCACCGCGCCGGAGGTCAGGCCGCCGACAAGGTGTTTCTGGACGATAAAGGTGAGGGTGAGCGCCGGAATGATCATCACCACGGCGAGCGCGCACATGCCGCGCCAGTCGATGGTGAACTCGGCCGTGTAGTCGAGCAGGCCGACCGGCAGCGTCTTGGCGCTCACCGAGCGGGTCAGCTGCGAGGCCAGCGCGAATTCATTCCAGCAGGTCAGGAAGGCGAAGATCGCTGCGGAAGCGATGCCCGGCCCGGCGAGCGGGAACTCGACCTGCCAGAACGCCTGCCAGCGCGTGCAGCCATCGATCTGCGCCGCTTCCGCGAGGTCCTTCGGCACCTGGCGGAAGAAGCCGTCGATCAGCCAGATCGTGAACGGCACGTTGAGCGCGACATAGGCAAGGATCAGCCCGAAATGCGTGTCGATGATGCCAAGCCGCACATAGAGGAAGAACAGCGGCAGCGACAGAGCGATGCCTGGCACCGTGCGTGTCAGCATCAGGCCAAGGAAGACACTCGATTTGCCGCGGAAGCGGTAGCGCGCAAACGCATAGCCGCCGGCCATGCCGATGGCCACGGCAATGACCGTCGAGGTCACCGAGATGATCAGCGAGTTGCGGAAGTACTCGATCACCGGGATGCCGCCCTTGCCGATGCCGCTGAACATGGCGACATAGGCGTCGAACGAGATCTCCTGCGGGATCCATACCGGCGGCTTGGCCATGATCTCGACGGTCGGTCGCAGCGACGACAGGACGATCCACAGACCAGGCAGACAGATGGTCAGCATCGCCAGGAACAAGCCGATGCGATAGACGACGCCTACGAGCCGGCGCTTCAAGCGGGCGGAAGAATTCTCGTCCATTCTCACCACTCAGCACCGATCTGCGTGCGCGCCGCGGCGAGCTTGTTGAAGAAGTAGACGGTGAAGGCGATCGACAGCAGGATCGAGACATAGGCCATGGCGTTGGCCATGCCCATGCGCCCGTCGCTATAGGCGGTGCGCGCCACCAGCGTCCAAAGAAGTTCCGTGCGGCCCGCCGGTCCGCCATCGGTCATGATCTTGACGATGTCGTAGGCGCGCGCCACGTCCAGCGAACGGATGGTCATGGCGATATAGGCGAAGGGCATGACGAACGGCCACGTCACATAACGGAATGTCTGCCAGGGCGTGCAGCCGTCGACGCGTGCCGCCTCGATCGGCTCCTTGGGCATGGCGAGCAGGCCGGCGAGGATCAGGATGGCGAAGATCGCGGTCGACGACCAGATTTCGGCGATCGAAATGGCGATGAAGGCGAGGTGGCTCTCGATCAGCCACGGTATGGCGTCTTGCGTGATGCCGAGCGACTGCAAGGCATTGTTCACCAGGCCGATATTGTCGTTGAACATGAACTTGAACTGGAAACCGACGAGGATCGGCGAGAACATCATCGGAAACATCATCAGCGTGCGCAGGATGCGCTGGCCGCGCGTCGCCTTCTCGACCAGCATTGCCAGGCCGAGGCCAAGCAGCATCTCGAGATTGAGCGCGATCGTCAGCAGCAGCACCGTGCGACCGAACGCCCACCAGAAATCGGTGTTGGACAGGATCGAAAGATAGTTCCTGATGCCGATGACGACGAAAAATGTCTCGGGCCGCGTCAGGCGGAACGGCGTGAAGCTGGAATAGAGCGACAAAAGCAGCGGCACCACGACCACCGCCGCCAGCACGATCATGGCCGGAAGCAGCAGCAGGAATGGCGCAGATGGCTTGAAGCCCTTCATCAGGATCCTGTCAGGTAAAGTGAACTGAGTGATGGAGCCAGGAGCAGCTAAGGACGATCGTGAATCCTCGGCTGCCCTCATGGCGCAAGGCGCGATCGCCTCCCCCATTGCTGATGGGGGAGGCAGCCTTGGGAGCGGTTGCTAGAGTTTGCCGGCGTCTTCGAGAATTTGCGTCGCCTTGGCGGCGGCTTCATCCAAAGCCTGCTTGGACGTCTTGTCGCCAAGGATAGCCGCCTGCAATTCAGGATAGACAGCGTTCGAGATCTCGATCCACTCAGGCGTCTGCGGCACGGCGAAGGCGTGCTTGGCCTCTTCCTGGAAGGCGGCGAGAACTTCCTTCTTGTAAGGATCGTTTGCCGCTTGCTGGAGGTCCCAGTCCCACACCGCGGTGCGGGTCGGCAACGGACCAGCGGCCGCCTCGAGCTTCTGGCTGTCCTCGTTGGTCAGCCACCACACCAGGGAAGCCGCGGCCTCCTTATTGGGGCAGTTCTCGGTCACCGAGAAGCCGTGGAAACCGGACCAGCCGGTGCGCTTGCCCGACGAGCCCTTCGGCGCAACCTTGACGCCGACATTGCCGGCGACCTTCGACGACTTCGGATCGTTGAAGAAGCCGGCCCAGCCCGGCCAGTCGAGATTGATGGCGACGGTGCCTGAAGCAAAGCCCTGGCCGAGATCGTCCCACAAATAGTTGGTCGTCCCGGCCGGCACGGCCTTGGCCTTGTAGAGGTTGACGAACCAGTCGAGCGCCCTGATGCCGGCCTCGGAGTTGAAGACCGGCTTGCCGTCCTTGTCGAGGTATTCGCCGCCTTCGGCGACGACCATCTCGTAGAAGCGGCCATTGATCGCCTCTTCCTTGCCGGCAAACTGCGTGCCGTAGAAATTGGGTGGGTTGGCGAAGAACTCGGCCTGGTCGGTGACTTCCTTCCAGGTGTCCGGCGGCATCAGATCATAGCCGTATTTCGCCTTGAACTTGGTCTTGTTGTCGGCGTTCTCGTACAGGCTCTTCTGGTAATAGAGCGCCGAAACGTCGAACTGCGCGCGCGGCAGCATCTCCAGCTTGCCGTCGATGGTCGCCGCCTTGATCGTCGAAGGCACGAAGGCGTCGATCTCCTCCTTGGGCAAGAGCTTGCTGAGGTCGGTGTAGAGGCTCGTATACTGCGGCGCGAACGACGAATGGTTCCAGCCGACGCACCAGTTGGTGCTGCCCGAGGCGATGTCGGATTTGAGCTCCTTGTCGATGTCGAAGCCGTTTTTCTTGGTCAGGATGTTGACCTTGGCGCCGGTCAGCTTCTCCCATTCAGGGATGCGCTCATAGAGCTTTTCATATTGCTGGCCGCCGATCAGCTTGGCGTCGATGGTGACGCCTTCGAACTTGCCGGGCAGGTCGCCGGCAAGGGCCGTGCCTGCACCGAATGCAAGCAACAATGCGCCGGCGGACACGCCGGAAAGCAGTCTGTTCATTGGTATCCTCCCTTGGTGCGCCTCAGCGGCGACCGCAACTCGTCTGATGACAAGAAGTGCTACATTCATATACAAACAAAACATTCACGAATACGTCAAGGCGAAATTTGTTTCCGTCGACAGCATTCCTGCGTATATGAAGAATCGAATTCACTGGAGGGATGAGCCATGGACGACAGCGAAGACGAGCGCTATCGCGCCCCGGCGCTCGACAAGGGGCTCGACATCCTCGAACTGCTGGCCGGCGTCGACGGCGGCCTGACGCAGGCCGAAATCGCCAAGAAACTCGACCGCAGTCCCAATGAATTCTACCGCATGCTCGACCGGCTGGTGCGGCGCGGCTACGTCACCAGGCTGGATGGCGACCGTTATTCGCTGACGCTGAAGCTGTTCGGCCTGGCGCAATTGCACGCGCCGGTGCGGCGGCTGGTTTCCTACGCCACGCCGCTGATGCGCGAGCTGGCCGAGACATCGCAGCAGGCCAACCAACTCGTTGTTTTTGATCGTGGTTCCGCCGTTGTGATTGGCCAGCAGGAGGCGCCGAATTACTGGGGCATTTCGATCCGCGTCGGCTCACACATCAGCCTGTTCGACACCGGTTCGGGACATGTGCTGCTGGCCTTCCGTTCGCAGGAAGAGCGGCAGATGATGATATCGGAACATATCCGCAGCACTGACAAGGCGGCGCAGTCGGCCGAGTTCTTCGCCCGCCTCGACCAGATCCGCGACCGCGGCTACGAGATGATGGCTTCGATGCAGACCGCCGGTGTCTTCAACCTGTCGGCCCCGGTGCGCAGTTCCGATGGCAAGGCCATTGCGGCACTGTCGATTCCCTACATCACCGTCGTCAACGCGCCTTCCGCGCCCGACATCACCAGGACCATCGAACTGTTGCTGGTCACGGCCGAAAAGCTTTCGCACCTAGCCGGATCGGCGGTCGGCTCGTCGACGTGAATTCTTATTTGAATGAAGAATTCCTCCGTGAGATGATTTAACCGCCCAAGAGGAGGAGCTACAGTGATCGTCGACACCCATCTGCATCTCATCGATCGTTCGGTGCTGCGCTATCCCTGGCTTGCTGGTGTGCCGGCGCTCAATCGCGATTTTTCTTACGACGAATACGCCGTGGAGGCCCATCGCGTCGGCGTCGAACGCGTGCTGCATATGGAGGTCGATGTCGATCCCGCCGACATCGAGGCCGAGACCGCTCGTGTCGAAGGACTGTCGCGGCAGCCCGGCAGCATGCTGGCCGGAGTGATCGCATCCTGCCGGCCGGAAGAGGCGGATTTTGCAACCTATCTCGAACGGCAGCGAACAAATCCCTTCGTCAAAGGGTTCCGCCGCGTCCTTCATGTCGTGCCCGACGATCTCTCGGAAGGCGCACTGTTCCGGGACAACATCAAGCGGCTTGGCGGCACCGGCCTGAGCTTCGATCTTGTCGTGTTGCCGCACCAGATTCCCAAGGCGACAGCGCTTGCTGATTTGGCGCCCAATGTGCAGTTCGTCCTCGACCATTGCGGCGTCCCTGACATCAAGGGCAATGGCGAACATCCATGGCGCGAACACATGAGCGAGATCGCGCGCCGCCCGAATGTCGCGGCCAAGGTCTCCGGTGTCGTCGCCTATGCCGAGCCCGGCAGTTGGACGGCCGAGACACTGCGGCCTTATGTCGAACACACCATCGGTGCGTTCGGCTGGGACCGCGTCGTCTGGGGCAGCGACTGGCCGGTCTGCACGCTCGGCGGCGGCCTCTCGACCTGGGTGGCGGCGACCCATGCGCTGCTGTCAGGTAGCAGCGTCGATGAACGCGACAGGCTCTTGTTCGCAAACGCCAGCAAGCTGTGGCAGCTCGATTAGCCGGTCTCGTTCAGGCTCCTCCACCGTCAGCGCCGGGCGCCGGAACACTCTCCCGGAACAGGCGATTGAGATCGGCAACGACCTGGCCAGCCCGATGCCTGGAAGTCAGGCCGGCGATGATGCGATCGGACGCCGCTTGCTGGAACGCCATGGAGCCATCGTGGCGCGGTCGCACCCATGCGCCCTCCAGCGTCGCGCGCGTATCGCGATAAAAGTTGCCGGTCGCGGCATTGACGGCCTCGTCCTCCCAGGCCGCGGCGTGGCCGGGTTGGCCGCCGGCGGCGGCATAGGCGCCGCGCTGGACATCGCCGCTGGCGACCCAGTAGGCGAAGTCGATCGCGGCATCTTTTGCTTTGGAAAAGGCTGAAACCGCTATGCCGGTGCCACCAAGCGCCGAACCGATGGGACCACTGGCACCGATGACCGGGATGTCGGCAAAGGCCAGTCGGTTCACCCGAAAACCCGTCACCGCATAGGAGACATAACCGTAGATCAGCGGCGCGCAGACGATTTTGGAATCGGCTTCTGCCATACGTTCCGAAACGGCGATTGGATCCATCTCGAAGCAGGCCGGGTCGACCAGTGCCGCGATCTCGCGCATCGCCTCGAAGACTTCGCCGCCGGTCGCAATGTCGATGAGATCGCGGGACGGATCGGTCGCGCACGAGTGTCCGAGATTGCCGGCAAGCGTGTAGAACACCATCAGTGAGTGGGGTGGGCGCAGCGGCAACAGCACGCGGCCTTGCCGGGCGAGATCGAGCACGTCGCTCCAGCGCGCCGGCGGCGCATCGAGCGCATCCGGCCGCCATGCCTGGACTTGGCTGGCCGCATCGATCGGAAACGCCCATTGCCGTCCCTGCCAGCTGTAGCTCGGATAGGACTGGCCGACGCTGCCTGAGGCAAGGGCTGTGCGCTCCGCCTCGCGGCCGGCGACATCGAGCGGCTCGAGGCAGCCCTCCGCTATGATCTGGCCGACATGCGGATGGTCGATGACGATAAGGTCATAGGCCCGCGCCAGTTCCTCGACCGGGAAGGACTCGAAATCCTGCAGCGAGCGCTTGTCCCATTCGATCGCAACGCCGGTCTTCTGCTGCCAGAGCGACGAACAGGCGACCATCGGATCGTAGCCGCGCGGATGGCTCCAGGTCATGCCCCTGAGGGTGGGCACGAGCGTGCGCACGCTCACAGCCCGAACTCCTCACGGATTGCCGCACTGTGCTCGCCGATCCGCGGTGCTGCCCGGTCGACCTTGGCCCTGATACCGTCGACCCTGAGCGGCGAGCTGGTGGTCAGGATCGACACGTCGTCCTCGCGCGTCACCGTCTGCAGCATGTCGAGCGACTGGAACCCTTCGCTTGCCAGCATCTCCGGCCAGGTCAGCACCTTGGCGCACCAGATGTCGGCAGGCTCGAGGATATCAAGCCATTCGTCGATGGTCTTGGTGGCGATCCTTTGCGCGATGATCGCCTTGATGTCGTCGCGCGCGGTGAACCACGATGCCGGCCTGTCGCGATAGGGCGCCAGTTCGCCAAGCGACAGCAGGTCGGCCAGCTTGGGGATCGGCGTCATGGCGATGGCGAGATAACCGTCCTTGGCGGCATACACGCCATAAGGCGCCGACAGATAGGCATGAGCACTCCGGAAGCTGGAGCGCCGGGGCAAGCGGCGGCCATCATTGAGATGCGTGGTCAGCACCTCGAACTGGAAGTCGACCAGCGCTTCGAGCAGGCTGGTTTCGATATGGCTTCCCTGGCCGGTGATGCCGCGCCGCACCAGCGCCGCCAGGATGCCTTGCGCGCAGGCAGCGCCCGCCAGCATGTCGCCGATGGCAAGGCCGAACGGCACCGGTCCCTGGTCTTCGTCGCCGTTCAGCCACATCACACCGGAGCGCGACTGGGCCAGAAGGTCCTGGCCGGGCCGCTTGACCCAGGGACCGTCCTCGCCATAGCCGCTGATCGAGGCATAGACCAGGCGCGGGTTGATCTTGCGGACGGCCTCGTAGTCGAAGCCCAGCCGTTCGATGACGCCCGGCCGGAAATTCTGGATCAGCACATCGGCATTGGCCAGGAGCCCGCGCAGCACCTTGAGATCGGCCTCGTTCTTGAGGTCGATGGCAAAACTTTCCTTGGCCCGGTTGATGGCATGGAAGATCGTCGAGTCGCCTCCGATCTCGGTGTCGCTGAGATAGAGCCGGCGCGACAGGTCGCCGCCATCCGGACGCTCGATCTTGATGACGCGAGCGCCGAGATCGAGCAGCCTGAGCGAGCAGTAAGGCCCGGACAGGAATTGGCTCATGTCGACGACGACGAGACCGGCGAGCGGCAATTCGGCTACTGCCGGCATCGTTATTTCTCCGTCTTGCCGACGAAGTCGGTAGGGTTGCGGTACTTCACCGTCTGCAGATGCTCGCAGTAGAGAACGAGTTCGCCTTCGCCCTTGAACACCTCGTAGCTAGCGCGGATCAGCCCCATCTCCTTGTAGCGGGGCTTCTTGTCGAGGTTGGAGCGGATCGAATAGATCGTATCGCCAATGAAGACAGGCTTTATGAAACGCAGCCTGTCGTAGCCATAGGAAAAGGCATTGATACAATTGGTGGCGACCAGTCCGAGACCAGCAGAAAAGACGAAAGCGCCGGCGATCAGCCGCTTGCCGAAAATGCCTTCGGTCTCGGCAAACATCTGGTCCTGCACATAGGGGTGGATGTCGAGCACCAGCGTGTTGAACAGGTGGCTGTCGCCCTCCGCCATGGTGCGGCGCAGCGAGCGGATCTTCTGACCGACCGGCCAGTCCTCGTAAAACCAGTTCTCGGCGTTCCAAACCGGCAGCGCGGCGTGCTCCTCAGGCATATTTTTGGGGTGCGTCGAGGCGACGCCGACGGTGGGCGCGAAGTCATTCATGGCTGGCCCCGTACGGCCAGCAGGAGATTGCCGGCAACCGTTGGAACACGCATCAAAGCGCCTGAAAGCACGACGTCTCCTCCCGTCAATCTTCTTTTGTAAATAGTATTTTCACATATGGGGTTGCGTTGCAAGCGTGAACAGGCGAAATTTTGGCCGTTCCCGCGCGCCGCAGCGCCGGCGGGCAGGGGAGGAAAACATGGGCAATGCCTGTCTGGTCTTCGTCGGCAGCCTGAACCGTGAGGCGCCGTATTTTCAGGGCGCGCGCGGCGTCGGTCTCGGTGTCTACAGCTTCGACGAAGCGACGCCGATGTGCGTCAAGATCGTGCGCTGAACGCCCGCAACCACCCATCACATCTGCATCGAAGCCTCGGACAAAACTGGCCGGGCTCAAGCCTGTTGTATTGCCGACAGCTTCCAGCTCGAGCCATTCTCACGCATGAATGTCCACAGCTCGGTCGTCTCTGTCGGATGATCATCGTCGCCCTCGACGACCTTGCCGCTGGCCCGTTCGCGCGTCACGTCACGAGACTCGTAGCGCAATGCGGCCGTGGCGTAATCGCGGTCATCCTCGCGCCAGCTTTCCGCGATGTCGGCCTGCAGTAAGGTAATGTCCGTTACCTCGTTCCTGAGACCTTTCTGGGCATTTTCGGCCAGCTCTTCGGACAGATAGGACACCATCTCGGGGGTCACCGCCCGGCGCAGAGCGGCATGGTCTTCGCGCCCGAATGCTTCCTGGACATCAGTCAACAGCTGCTGGAATGCGTCGAGGTCGGTCTGGGCCAGCGTGATCTCATCAGAACCGGTGGCCGGGGAGCCTCCGCCCGAACCGCCGCCAAAGCCGGGAATTGTGAAGGAGCGTGCAGTGTCCGTCTGCTGCTGTGGCGATGCGAGGTTCTCAAATTTCGAACCTTGGGCATTGGAAGCTTGGGCATTGCCGGCGCCGGCGAGCGCAGGGGCAGGACCACGCGCGGATTGCGACCGGAAGTAGCGAATGGCCAGCATGATTGCGCCACCTATGAGCAGGGCCTGAAGCAAGAAACCGAACATGCCGGCCAAGCCGCCGAAGCCTTGGCCCACGAGCAGGCCGATCAGGCCGCCGAGCAGCAGGCCGCGCATCATTGTTCCACCGAAGCCGCTCATGAAGCCGGGCCTCTGCAGGCCGGCCTGCGGCTGCCGGGCCGGAGTGTTCACACCGGTGTTGGGCGTCATCGAACGCTCGACCGGGGCGGTCGGCGCCGGTGCGGTTCTGGTCGGCGGTGCCGATTGGAACGTGCGCGTGCCACGACTGCCGAAACTGCCGCCGCGACGAGCCTCGGCATGATCCATCGCGACCATGGAGAATGCAAGGAACAGGCCTGCAAAGAGGGCGGCAAATCGGCTTGTGCGGGAAGTCATCTGGGATGGACCTTTATCGATGCGGTTTCGGAAGTTTTCAGCAAACGGTGCCCGGGTACCGGGCGTCATGCGGTCAATCGAACAACTCTTCGAAGAATGATTTCTTCCGCTTCGGATAGCGGTGGTTCTGCGAACGGGGATAATCGTCGCCGCCGCCGTGGCCATGTTGCGGCTGGGAGAATGCTGCCGGGTGAGGTTGCGGTGCGGGCGCCGCGTCCCTGCCGGAACGCTCGATTATCTTGTCGAGTTCCCCTCGATCAAGCCAGACGCCGCGGCACTGCGGACAGTAATCGATCTCGATACCCTGGCGTTCGCTCATCACGAGCGCGACGCGGCAGGAGGGGCAAACCAAACCAAGGAGGGAAGATGTCATGCGGGGCTCCGAACCGAAAAGGAATGAGCCCGCTTGACCGAAAAGGATGGAAACGGGCCCGTTACAGCGGTCCGACATCACAATCGCCCAAAAGCGATAGTCAGAGGGGCCCGGCCCGCATGCAACAACTAGGAATGCAGAGCCGCGCCTTCAAGGGTGATGTTGCCTGCAAGAATGATTTGTTTCGCCATCGCAGGCTTTGGTCTTGTCGGAGTGCGGCTGGGGCCGGCATATTCGGCCGGAGTGCCGCCACGCAACATGATCGTGTCTTGAGCGCGGCGGTCTGATGCCTGAGCTGATGACGGGGAAGGTTGGCGCTCAAACCGTCACAACGATTTTGCCGAACTGCTCGTTCGATTCCAGAAAGCGATGCGCCTCGACGATCTGCTCGAACGGGAAAGTTCTGTCGATGATCGGCCTCAGCGCGCCGGTCTCCAGGCCTTCGAGGATGAAGGCCTTTGCTGCCTCCAGCTTCGCCGTGTTGCCGGTGATCTCGTGGACGAGATAGCCGCGCAGCGTCAGCGTCTTGGCCAGCACGACGGACAGCGGGAACGGCGTCGGCTCGCGGCTGAGGCCGCCATATTCGATGAGAATGCCGCCCGGCGACATCGCCGCCGTCAACGGCTCGAAGATCGGCCCGCCGATCGCATCGAACACGACGCGCACGCCTTGCGGCCCGGCGATCTCGTTCAGCCGTGCCGCCAGATCCTCCTCCGCCGAGGCCACGACATAAGCCGCGCCGGCGTCGAGCAGGGCCTGCTTCTTCGCCGATGTCCGCGTCACTGCGATCGCGATCGCGCCGACCCTGTTGGCGATCTGGATCGCGGCAAGCCCGACACTGCTCGATGCCGCGGTGATCACCACGACATCTCCGGCGTGCAGCCTGGCGATATCGATCAACGCGCCATAGGCGGTGAGATATTGCATCCAGATCGCCGCCGCCGTTTGCCAGTCGAGCGATGACGGGTGCTTGACGACGAGCCCGGCGGGATAGGTTGCAAGCTCGCCATAAGCGGGCCAGCGGATCATCGATTGCGGCGGGATGATGCTGACGCTGTCGCCTGGCGCGAAGTTCTTCACGCCTTCGCCCACCGCCTCGATGATACCAGCCGCTTCGAGGCCAAGCCCCGAAGGCAGCGTCGGCGTCTCGATATAGGCACCCGCGCGCAACAACGCCTCGGCGCGATTGAGGCCGAGCGCCTTGACGCGGATTTGAACTTCGCCCGAACCCGGTCGGGGAAGCTCGACATCCTCGATGCGCAGGACTTCGGGGCCACCATGCTGGTGGAAGCGAACAAGACGTGCCATTCGGTCTACTCCAAATTATTTGAACTGAATGAGCTATGCAGACAAAGATTCGCGGCAATAAATGGCTGTGCAGATAGAACAGTAAAAACCAGGAGTTCCGAATATGGATCGGCTTGAGAGCATGGCCGTGTTCGTCAAGGCGGTCGACCTCGGCTCGTTCGCGGCCGCGGCAATCGCGCTCGACCTGTCCGGACCGATGGTCGGCAAGCATGTCCGGTTTCTCGAGGAACGGCTGGGCGTGCGGCTGCTCAACCGGACCACGCGCCGGCAGAGCCTGACCGACTTCGGCCGCGCCTACTATGAACGCTGCCGGGTCGTGCTGGCCGAGGCCGACGCGGCCGATGCGCTCGCCGCCGACCAGTTCACCGAACCGCGGGGAAAACTGCGCGTCACCATGCCGGCGCATTTCGGTCGCCACTGCGTGACACCCGTGCTGCTGCGGCTGGCACGGCAATATCCGATGCTGGAACTCGACCTATCGCTCAATGATCGCTTCGCCGATCTCGCCGACGACGGCTACGATCTTGCCATCCGGACCGGTGCCCTGGACGACAAGGCCGGAGTGATCGCGCGCCGCGTCGCGCGCCAGGGCATGGTCGTCTGCGCTGCACCCTCTTATCTCCAGCGCCACGGCGAACCACGGCGGATCGAGGATCTCGCCGACCATCAGGCCATCGTCTACCGCCGGCTTGGCCAGGTCGTTCAGCCGTGGCTGTTCGTCCGCGAGGGGCAAACCGCGCAGGAGATCATGCCGACCGGCCGGCTGCGGCTCGACGATCTCGATGCCATCGCCGATGCCGCGGTCGAAGGCATGGGCCTTGCCTGGTTGCCCTATTGGCTGGTTCGCGAGCGCATCGAGGCCGGCGCGCTGGCGGCACTGTTGCCGGATCAGCCGCGATATCTCTACGACTGTTATGCGCTTTGGCTGCAGACACCGCATCTGCCGTTGAAGGTCCGGCTTGCCGTCGATGCGCTTGCGGCTGCCTTGCCGAAATCGATGGCCTAACCGCAGCGGTGCCATCGGAAGTTCTGCGCGGCTCAGGCCACCTTGCGGTGCCTGAGCTGCGCAGCTAGTTCGCTACAGTTTGCAGTAAGGCGTCACCGGTGCGATGACGCCGAAATCCCTAGCGATCTCGTAGCCGATGCCATCTGCCACCGCCTTGCCGACATAGGAATGGCAGAGCGTGTGGTTGTTGGTGGCGTCGACGCGGATCTTGCCTTGCGGCGCATCGAACTCGATCGATGGCAACGCCGCCAGCACATCGTCGTCCTTCAGCGATCCGGCCTTCTCGGCGGCCAGCGCGTAGAGGTGCAGGCCGTTGTAGCCGGCCTCGCCAATGCCGTTGACCATCTTCTCCTGGCCGAACTTTTCGCGGAAGCTCGAGATGAACTTCTTGTTGACCGGGTTGTCGAGCGCCATCCAGTAGGGCTGTGGCGCGTAGGTGCCTGCAGCCACGCCGGCCGGCAGTGCATCCTTGTTGAAGACCTCGTCGAGCGGTGCGATCAGCGGCTGCTTGATGTCGAAGCTGCGATACTGCTTGAGCTGGGTGACGGCGTCGTTGCCCACCACCATCGACCAGACGACATCGGGCTTCAGCGACTTGATCTTCTGGAAGGCCGGACCGAAATCCGTGGTGCCGAACGGATAATAGTCGGCGCCGATGATCTTGCCGCCGGCCTTCTCATAGGCCGCCGTGATCGCTTCGGTCATCTTCTGCGGCCAGGCATAGTCGGAGGCCATGACATAGATCGTCTTGCCGAGGTTCTCGGCCACCCACGGCATCATCGGGTCGACCTGCTGCATCGGGATCGGGCCGGTGGCGACGAAGTAGCGGTTGCATTCGCCGCCCTCGAAATTGGTCGGGTAGAAGAACAGCTTCTTGGCCTTCGCGGTCACCGACAGCGTGGCACTACGCTCGGGCGAGATGATCGTGCCCATGATCACGTCGACCTTGTCTTCGTTGATGAGCTTGCGTGCCTTGTCGATCGCGCCCTTGGTCGTGGTCTGGTTGTCCTCGATGAACAATTCGACCTGGCGGCCGCCAATGCCATTGGCGGCGTTGAGTTCGGCGGCGGCCAGCTTGTAGCAATTGAGCAGCGTCTCGCCGAGGATCGCCTGCAGTCCGGTGATCGGGATCGACAGGCCGACCTTTACGGTGTCGGCGGCGCGCAGGATTGACGGCGCGCCGACCATTGCGAAGGCGGCCGCGGCGCCGCCCGATTTCAAAACAGTTCTTCTGCTTATCATTTTTGTGTTCCCTTCCAGTTCCAGGCGCGCCCCATGCACGCCTTACAAAGCCAACAGGTCCCAGGCGCGCTTCAGGCGCGCCTTATAAAGCCAACAAATCCTTGAGCAGGGTCTCGTCGGCGAACGCCTCCGGCGCGCCTTCGTGCACGATCCTGCCCTTCTCCATCACCAGGCAGCGGTCCGCCGCCTTGAGAACGAGATCGAGATTCTGCTCGACGAGAACGATCGCGATGCCGCGTTCGCGGGCGATGCGCGGCACCAGCTCGGCGATCGACTGCACGATGTTCGGCTGGATGCCTTCCGAGGGTTCGTCAAGCAGCAGCACCGATGGCAGGCCGCACAGCGCGCGGCCGATCGCCAGCATCTGCTGCTGGCCACCCGAGAGCGTTCCGGCGACCTGCGCTTCGCGTTCGCGCAGGATCGGGAAATAGCCGAAGATGTCGGTCGGAATGCCGCCGTCGCCACGCTCCTTGGCGGCGCGGGTGCCGACTTCCAGATTCTGCCGCACGGTCAGCTGGTTGAAGATGCCGCGACCCTGCGGCACATGCGCGATGCCGGCCCGCGCCCGGCGGAAGGCCGGAGCATTGGTGAGGTCCTGGTCGCCGAGAACCACGGCGCCGCCACTTGCCCGCAAGGCGCCAGCGATGACGCGCAGCAGCGTCGTCTTGCCGGCGCCGTTGCGGCCGAGCAGGCCGACGACTTCGCCCGGCGCGACGCTGAGGTCGATGCCGTTCAACACCGGGAGCAGGCCGTAGCCGGCCGAGATCGCTAGTGTCCGCAGCATGGTCAGCGCCTCCCCAGATAAACGTCGCGGACCATCTCGTCGGTCTCGATGTCGTGGAAAGGACCGCTGCGCAGCCGGCGCCCCTGATGCAGCACCAGCGTTTCGCAATTCAGCGCCCGCACGAAGCGGATGTCGTGTTCGACCGCGACGATCGAGAACTCGCCCTTGAGCCGCAGCAGCATCTCGGCCGTCGCCAGTGTCTCCTGCGGCGTCATACCGGCGGTCGGCTCGTCGAGCAGGAGCAGCCGCGGCTCGATCGCCAGCGCCATGCCGATCTCCAGCCATTGCTTCTGGCCGTGCGCGAGTTCGCCGGCCAGTGTGGCGGCACGATTGGTGAGCGCAACCAGCTCCAGCAACTCAGCGACCGGGCGGACCGGTGAGGGCGCGCCCCACCGCGCCACCTTCAGATTGTCCTCCACCGACAGGCTGGGGAAGACCGACGGGATCTGGAACTTGCGGGCGATGCCGAGCCGGGCGATGCGGTGCAGCGGCAGGCCGGCTATATCGCGGCCGCGAAAGCGCACGCTGCCGCTGGTCGGGCGCAGCGTGCCGGTCAGCACGTTAAGGAACGTGCTTTTGCCGGCGCCGTTCGGCCCGATGATGCAGCAAAGCTCCTTGTCGCGCACGGTGAGATCAAGCGCCTCCAGCGCTTGCAGCCCGCCAAAGCGGATACCGACATTTTCGGCCTGGAGCAGGACGTCGCTCATTGCGCGCGCCTCCGGCCTTTGAACAGGCTCTTCAGCCGCGCGTAGATCGACAGGATGCCGTCCGGTAAGACGAAGACGATGACGACGAAGACACAGCCGAGCAACAGCGGCCACAGGCTCGGGTTGAAGCTGCTGATCGTCTGCTGCGCCCGCTGGATGAAGATGGCGCCGAGCACCGGACCAAGCAGCGTGCCGCGCCCGCCGACAGCCACCCAGACGATGACTTCCGTCGACAGAAGCAGCCCGGAAAGGTCCGGCGCCACCAGCCCCGCCATGCAGACATAGAGGGCGCCGGCAAGTCCGGCGATGGCCGCGGACAGGACGAAGGTGACGAGCAGCCGCAAGGGTGCGTTGTGGCCAAGTGCTGCCGCCCGGACCTCATTGTCCTGGATGGCGGTGAGCACCGTGCCCCAGCGCCCGCGGCTGATCGACCACAACGCCAGCACGGCCACCGCAACGATGGCCGAGACGAAGATATAGGAGGGCAGGTCCTGGCTGAGATCGACAGGCAGCCCGGCAACATCGAACTCGATCGGCGGAATGCCGATCAGCCCGCTGTCGCCGCCAGTGACCGAGCTCCAGGAGACCGCCGCCTGCTGACAGATGACGCCCATCGCCAGCGTGACGATGGTGAAATAGCTGCCACGGATGCCGCCGAAGAACAGGAAGTAACCGATGATCGCGGCGACGAAAGCCGCGCCAGCGACCGCGCCGGCAAGGCCGAGCAGGCTGGCAAAGGGGATGGCGTCGTTGAGCGTGACCAGCGCCATGATGTAGCCGCCAATGCCGAAAAAGGCGGCGTGGCCGAAACACAGAATGCCGGTGCGACCCCAGAAGAAGTCGAGGCTTGCCGCGAACAGGCCGAAGATCAGTGCGTCGCGGATCACCGTCAGCTGATAGCCGTCGGCAATGAACGGATAGAGGATAGCCAGCGCCACGCAGACGACGAAGATCAGCAGCCAGTTGCGGTCCCGGGCGATCATCGCGACGCCCCGTTGAACAGGCCGTTGGGCCGCAGCCGCACGGCGACGATGGCCGCCAGCAGCACGATCGCTTGCGCCAGCGATGGCGATATCTGGTAGTTCAGAACACTCGTCAGACCGCCGACGAAAACACTGCCGGCGACGAGGCCGCCGATCGAGCCGACGCCGCCGACGATGACGACGAAGAAGGCATTGGCGAGATAGTTCACCCCCATCTGCGGCAGTACGATCGCCAGCGGCGCGACCAGTCCGCCGGCGAGGCCCGCGATTGCCGCGCCGAAGGTGAAGGCGATGGCATAGGTGCGCCGCGTGTTGATGCCGACGCCCTCGGCCATTTCACGGTTCTGGATGACGGTGCGGATATCGAGGCCGAAGGACGTTCGGCTGATCAGCAGGACGACGCCGAGCAGGGTCAGCGCGGCGATGGCGATCAGGATCAGCCGGTAGGCCGGATAGACGGTGAAGACGAGATCGAGCGTGCCTTCGATCGGCGGTGTCACCGGCTTGGCGCCGAGACCGAAGGTCAGTTCCAGCCCTTGCTGCAGGATCAGGCTGACGCCCCAGGTGGCGAGCACGGTCGAGACCGGCCGCGAATAGAGATGGCGGATGATGGCGAACTCGAGGATGCAGCCGACAACCGCGCCGGCGATGGGCGCAGCGGCCAGCCCCAGCCAGAAGGAACCGCCCATGCTCTGGACGAAATAGACCGCGAAGGCGCCGACGGTGACGAACTCGCCATGCGCCAGATTGGTCACGTTCATCAGTCCGAAGCTGATCGCCAGCCCGAGGCCGACCAGCATCAGGATGCTGATCAGCGTCAGCGCATTGAGGAGCGTGGTGACGACAAAATCCATCGCGTCAGGCCGCGCCGGCGAGGCGTTGGCGCAGGCCGGCGAGCAGGCCTTCGGCGGCATCGATCACATCGGCCTGATGCGGCTGCAGATTCTGCCCGGCCCATTCGTCGATATGGTCCGACAGCGGGTCGACCACTTCGGTACGATGATTGGCCAGCGTCTCGATGACGGCATGGCCGCAGAACGGCACATAACCTTCGGAATAGCCGCCCTCATGGCTCATGATCAGGCGTCCGTTCGACGTCTCCGCGGCCAGCGCCACCATGCGTGCGGCAAGGCGCCGGAAGCACTCGCTGTTGAGCATCATGCGGCCGAGCGGGTCGAAACCCGATGCGTCGAAACCGGAAGCGACGATGACGAGGTCCGGCTTGAAGGCGCGCAGCGCAGGGGCGATGACGCGGTCGAAAGCCAATTCATAGGCGCCGGTGCCGCTGCCCGCCGGCAACGGGATGTTGATGTTGTAGCCTTCGCCGGCGCCTTTGCCGTTGTCGGCCAGCGCACCGCGCCCGGTCGGATAGAGATTGTCCTGATGTACGGACATAGTCAGCACCGACGGGTCGGAATAAAACACCGTCTCGGTGCCGTTGCCGTGATGCACGTCCCAATCAACCACCGCCGCGCGGCCAAGCAAGCCTTCATGCTGCAGCCGGCGCACGGACACGCCGATGTTGGAGAACAGGCAATTGCCCATCGCCTGGTCTGGCTCGGCATGGTGCCCCGGCGGCCGCGCCAGCGCATAGGCGTTGTCGACCCGGCCGGTCAGCACGGCGCGCATGGCGGCATAGGTGGTGCCGGCCGACAGCAGGGCGATGTCGAAACTGTTGAGGCCGATCGGCGCCTGCGGGCCGGCGAAGCCGGAACCGCGCTCACTGAGCATTCTGATATCGTCGACATGGCGTTGCGTATGCACGCGCAGCAGGTCCTCGACCGAGACCGGCTCGGGAATGATCGGCACGAGGTGGCGCGACAGGCCGCTGACCTGGATCAGGTTGTTCAGCCGACGCTTCGAGCCGGGCGATTCCAGATGCCGGCCAGGTTCCACAAAACGGCCGGGAGGCATCATGTCGGCGCTGGAGCCGGTGTCATGCCACATCAGCTGTTCGTGAAAAACGTAGCCTGTCGCCATCCGCAGCGTCCTCTAAAAACCAGGTGACGCTAGCAGGCTAACGATGACATGGCCCGACCCGAAAGAGGGGTTGTGCCAGTTATCTATGCCCCTCCTTTCGGAGGGGTGTGGAGGTTTGCGGAGCCTTGCGCGGCACGCACGGCCTGGACCCGGTTGCTCACCGCCAGCTTGCCGAAAATGTTTTTGAGATGCCACTTCACCGTCGTTTCGCTGACCGACAGGGCAAGCGCGATATCGCGGTTGGACATGCCTTCGGTGAGATAGCGCAGCAGCTCGGCCTCGCGCTGGGTGAGGTGTTCCTTCTCGGCGGCTGGCGTGGCCGGCTTGCGCGTCGCCACAGGCGTCGTCTGCGCGGCATCGATGATGCGCGTGGCGTAGGCTGACAGCGCCGGATCGGTCTTTGCCTGTGCCGCACGCAGCCGCATCAACCCATCGATAACGGGCCTTCCCTCATCGACGAAGGAGCGGATGAAGCCAGAGGGGTGGGCGAGGCGCAGCGCCTCGAGCAGATAGCGGTCGGCCTCGTGTGGGTCATGGCCGGCACTCTTGGCGCGCAGGATCAGCGCCAGGATATGGCGGCGCATGCGCCCGCTGTTTTTCGTTCGCTCCAGCAGCGCGTCGAAGACACCGGCGGCCGCGGCATAGGATTTCTCCGCCGTCAGCAGTCTGCCCTCGGCGAAGAACTCGAATTCGTTGGCGACAGTGGGAGTGGTCTCGGCCCGTTCGCTGCGATGCTCATTCAACAAGGCGCGCGCCTCGGCGCTGCGGTTCTGGTCGAGCAGCAGCCTGACGCGATCATGCACGAGCACCGAAGCGAGGCGGCGATACACGGAGCCGCGCACACGTTGGTAGACGCGCTCCAGCATATCGAGCGCGGCCTCCGTGCGACCGGTCAGCTGCAGCACGCGGGCATAGGTCGGCACGCTGGCGAGCGGATAGACGATGACCGCTGCCCCCTCGATCAATGGCCCGAGATTCTCGACCAGCGTCAGCGCCTCGCCCGACGCATTGGTCTCGTAAGCGAGTTCGGCAAGCAGCGTGCCGGCCAGCGCTTCGGCGTAGGAATTCGGGCCGATCCGCGCCCTGGCCTCGGCGATTGCGTCGCGCAGCAGCCGTTCGGCGGCGGGCAAGCGACCGGCCGAGCGCTCGATGACGGCCATGTAGCAATTGGCAATGGTGACGCCGAGCAGGCTGCCGCTTCGCTCATGCGCCTTGCGCGCCGCGTCCACCGCCGCGCGTGCGCCGTCGAGGTCGCCCAGCGCATAAAGATTGTAGCCGATGACATTGGCCGTCGCGCCTTCCATGAACCAGGCATCGGGTGCGATGACGCGCAGGGCCGCCAGTGCCGTGTCGCGCGCCTGATCGAACTGCTCCAGCGTGCTGTGCACGGCAGCGGCGAGCACCACGAGTTCGGCCTCGATCGTGGTGCCGGTCAGCGTGCCGGGGTCATTGCTGTCAGCCGGCCCGGTCTCGACCAGCTTGCGCGCATTGTTCAGCGTCTGTTGGGCAAGCTCGGGTTGGCTGCTGTGCACCGCAAGCCACAGCACGACCAACTGCAGCCGGATGCGCTGGTCGATCAGCTTTTTGGGCAGCAGCGCCAGCAACTGGCGCACATAGAGAAGCTGGCACTGGGCAATGAGGTCGAGCGCGTTGTTTTCGACGAACACCGCCGCGCGGGCCTGGTCGCCGGCGGCGAGCGCATGCCCGATCGCCTCGGTCAGCATCTTGCGTTCGCCAAACCATTCGGCGGCCGCCAGATGCAGCGGCGCGATCATCTCCGGTTCGCGCCGTTCCATCTCGCGGCTGAGGAAGTCGCGGAACAGATGATGATAGCGGAACCATCGACGCTCCTCGTCAAGCGGCACCAGGAACAGATTGCGCGTCTCGATTTCGGTGATCGCCGCCTCGGCATCCGCCGCCCGCATCACCGCTCGGCAGGCCTCGGCGCTGAATCGTTCGAAGATCGAACTGTAGAGCAGGAATTTTGCGATCGCCGGCGGCAGTTCCAAAAACACTTCCCCCATCAGGAAGTCGGCAACGTTGCGGTTGGCGCCGGTGAAATTGCCGATGACAGTTTCGGGCGCATGCGCAGCACCGAGCGACAGCGAGGCGAGCTGCAGGCCGGCGGCCCATCCTTCCGTCCGCGAACACAAGGTCTCCACAGTGCTACTGCTGACGCTCAAGCCCAGCTTATCGTTGAAGAACGCCTCCGCTTCGGAGGAGGCGAAGCGCAAATCGTCGGGGCCGATTTCGCAGACGTCGCCCAGCACCCTGAGCTTGCCGAGCTGCAGGTCGGGCAGGCTGCGCGAGCCGATGACGAAGGCGACGTTTGCCGGCGCCTGCCGCGTCAGGCGTTCCATGAACCGCTTCACCGCCGGCGCTTCGATGGCGTGGTAGTCGTCGAAGAACAAGGTGATGTCGGCGTCGCGCGCCGCCAACCCCGCAACCAGCGCGGCGAGCACCACATCCAACTGCGGGATCGGGCTCGACTGGAAGGCGAGGTCGAGTTCCGCCGGGCTCTGCACGAGGTGGCGCAGCGCTCCCACCAGATGCGACAGGAAGGCGCCTTCGTCATTGTCTGATACCTCGCAGGACAGCCATGCGGTCAGCCGGCCGAGGCGCGCGGCTTCCGCAGCCCATTGCGCCATCGTCGTCGACTTGCCGAAGCCGGCGGGCGCGGCGAACAGCACGATGCGGGTATCGATATGCCGCTCCAGCGTCGACAGGATGGTCTCGCGACGGACCCATCGGCGGTGATGCGGCGACGCGTGCGGAGTGGGTTGCGGAGCTGTTCTCATCTAGGCTCGCGCAACCTGTCGGTTCTCTGGACCGCGGGTGCTCCACTCGGCTTCGATCAGCGGAATCTGCGGCGCGGCATTGCGCGGCAAGGTTCCCTTTATCCGGGGATCGTCGACGATTTCAAAACCGGTCGCGAAGGGCACGAAACCGCAGGCGCTGTAGAAACCGATGACGCTGTGATGATCGAAGCTGCTTGTGTGCAGCCAGATGCGGCTCGGATCGAGGCGCCATGCCAGCTCGAGCGCCCCGGCCATCAGCCGCTTGCCGAAACCGCGGCCAGTCAATGAGGGGAACAGGCCGAAATAGATGATCTCGATTTCGTTGCTGTCGGCGACGAAGAATTCGACCATGCCAAGATGCACGCCGCTTTCATCGTAGCCGTAGTAGAGATGCTGACGCGGATCGGCGAATTGAGTTGCGATCTCGGCGTCGGACATTTCGGACACGCGGTCCCACAGCCAGGGCGCGCCGATCTCCAGGAACATCGCCCGATACGAAGCGCAGTCGGGCATGGTGATGCGGGTCATGGCCAAGGGTTTTGCGAGAGCGGGCTGCGGCGCGCGCGCCTCCATCCACGTCACGGCATTGGCGAGCTTGCCCGCCGGCAGGCGCCGGTAGCCAATGGCGAGATCGGTGATTTCGGCGGGCATCGTATCTTCGGTGATCAACGCATTCCTCTTGGTGTCTGCCCGATAGCAGTATCGGCTTGCGGCCGCTGATGCCAACAGCGCGAATGAACTGACCAGAGGCGGCTGGGCGTGGATCGGATTTTTTGGCGCCGCTGCCTCTTGCATTTCACAGAAATGGCATATGAGATATGATACACCATTCGAATGGAAGTGAAATATGATGCCTGAGCGGATTGCTGACGAGGCCATTCTCAGCGCGGTCGACGACGGCTTCGCGCGACAGGTCGCGTTCCTGGCCGATCTCGTGCGCTTTCCCTCGCAGCGCGGCGAGGAACACGCGGCGCAATCGTTCATGGCGGCCGCCTATGAGGCTGACGGCTATGCGGTCGACATGTGGCGCGTCGATGTCGATGCGATTCGCGACCTGCCGGGTTTTTCACCTGTGGCGGTTTCCTATGACGACGCCTTCAATGTCGTTGCCACTCATACGCCGAGAAACGCGACCGGCCGCTCGCTGATCCTCAATGGCCATATCGATGTCGTGCCGACAGGACCGCTCGACCGCTGGGCGCGCGATCCCTACGATCCGGCGATCGAGGACGGCTGGATGTATGGCCGCGGCGCCGGCGACATGAAGGCTGGCCTGTCCGCCTGCCTCTATGCGCTGACCGCATTGCGCAGCCTCGGCTATCAGCCGGCCGCGAAATTGTTCCTGCAGTCGGTGGTCGAGGAAGAGTGCACCGGCAATGGCGCGCTCGCTTGCCTGCAGCGCGGCTATCGCGCCGATGCCGCCTTCATCCCCGAGCCGTTGGAACCAAGGCTGATGCGGGCGCAGGTCGGGCCGATCTGGTTCAGGGTTGAGGTCGACGGTGATCCGCAGCACGCGTCAGGGGCTTTTTCCGCCGGCGCCAATGCCATCGAAAAGGCATTCGCCATCATCCAGGCGCTGAAGCAGCTCGAAATCGTCTGGAACGCGCGCAAGGTCGATGACCCGCATTTTTGCGGCCACCCGCACCCGATCCGCTTCAATCTAGGCAAGATCGAAGGCGGCGAGTGGACATCGAGCGTTCCGGCGCGCTGTGTCTTCGAGATGCGGGTCGCGACCTATCCCAGCCAGAAGTTAAGGGATGCCCGGGCCGAAATCGAGGCCTGCATCGCCGATGCGGCGTGCGCCGACGCGTTCCTGGCCAACCGCCCGCCGCGCCTCACCTACAATGGCTTCATGGCCGAGGGCTATGTGCTGCAAGGAGCGGACGAGATGGAAGCCGTGCTGCGCCGCAGCCATACCGCTGTCTGGGGCGAGCCGTTGAAGGAACACGTCACCTCGGCGACGACCGATGCGCGCTTCTTTGGCCTTTATGCCGACACGCCGGCGATCGTCTATGGCCCGATCTGCCGCATGCCGCATGGCTATGACGAGGCCGTCGATCTGGATTCCGTGCGCAAGGTCACCCAGACAATCGCGCTGTTCATCGCTGACTGGTGCGGCCTCGAACCCATCGATCCCGAGGCCAGGCGATGAACGCGGCTGTGCCTGACGCTTTCGGCGACACACTGGCCGAGGATGCGCCTGACGTCTCTGCAGCCGATGCGCTGGCCATCCTGCGCCGGCACTACGGGCTCACCGGCACCGCGCGTCCGTTGCCGGGCGAACGCGACCACAACTTCCACATCCAGACGGACGGTGAGGGTGAGTTCGTCCTCAAAATCTCGCATCCGGCGGAAGAGGCCGGCTTCACCGACTTCCAGAACAAGGCGCTCGATCACATCCTTGCGGTCGACCCGACCTTGCCGGTTCCCTCGGTGCGCAAAAGCCTGCAAGGTGAAGCGCAATTCGCGGTCGGCGTCGGTGGATCGGCGCCGCGCATCGTCCGGCTGGTCACCTATCTGCCCGGCCAGCTGCTTTCGCGCTCGCCCACATCGGCGGCGCAGGATCGCAATCTCGGCATCTTCCTTGCCCGCCTTGGCCGCGCGCTGCGCGGCTTCTTCCACCCGGCCGCCGGCAGCGACCTGCTCTGGGATATCCGCAAGGTCGCCAAGACGCAGCCGATGCTGGCGCACATCGCTGACCCCAGCCGGCGGGCGATGGTCGAGCGTGCGATCGACGCCTTCGAGGAGCATGCAGCGCCGGTCATCCCGAAATTGCGCGCGCAGATCGTCCACAACGACATGAACTCCTACAATGTGGTGATGGATGCGTCGCGGCCGGAAGTGGTCAGCGGCATTCTCGACTTTGGCGACATGATCCACTCGCCGCTAATCTGCGATCTCGCCATCGGCGCCGTCTATCGCTGGCCGGCCGAAGGTCATCCACTGGCGCCGGCGGCGCGCTTCGTCGCCGGTTACCAGTCGGTGCAGCCGCTCGAGGCCGAAGAAGTCGGCATCCTCTTCGATCTGATCCGCGCCCGCCTTGCGCTCATCGCCAACATCGCCAGCTGGCAGGCCGAGCGCTTCCCGGCCAAGCGCGAGTATGTCCTGCGGCTCGCCACCGAAGTCTGGGCATCGCTCGAACGGCTGGACGAGCTGTCGTCCACTGACGCCCGCCGTTATTTTCTCGACAATTCCAATCCGGAGTAGATGCTCGTGCCCCAATCCTCGCCTGCAGATGCCTTTGCCGATGCCGGCGCGTCGGCAAAAGAGCGTGCCCTGCTCGAGCGCCGCGCCAGGCTGCTTGGCCCGACCTACCGCGCCTTCTACCGCAACCCGATCCATCTGGTGCGGGGCAGCGGCGTCTGGCTCTACGATGCCCAGGGCCGAAAATTCCTCGACGCCTACAACAATGTCGCCTCGGTCGGCCACTGCCATCCGCGCGTCGTCGAGGCGCTGTCGGGGCAGGCGGCGACACTCAACACGCACACACGCTATCTCAGCGAGATCATCCTCGATTACGCCGAGAAGTTGCTCGGCACCTGTCCGGCCCATCTCGGCCACGCCATGTTCACCTGCACCGGCAGCGAGGCCAACGACCTTGCCATCCGCATAGCACAGCATTCCAGCGGCGGCACCGGGGTGATCATCACCGACTTCGCCTACCATGGCGCCACGATCGCGACTGCACAATTGTCTCCGGCCGCGGTCGGGGTGAAAGCGGTGCCCGCGCAGCACCGCACTGTTGCGGCGCCGGATACGTTCCGCGATCATGGCCGGGCCGCGCGCGATTTCGCCAGGAATGTCACCACCGCCATCGACGACATGCGCGCGCAGAACGTCCGTCCGGCCGCACTGCTTCTCGACTCCGCGTTTTCCAGTGACGGCATCTTCTTTCCCGATGCGGCGGTGATGCGCGAGGCAGCAAGCCTCGTTAGAAAAGCCGGCGGCATCGTCATTGCCGATGAGGTTCAGTCCGGCTTCGGCCGGCTCGGCCAGGGCATGTGGGGTTTCGCCAATTATGGCATCGAGCCTGACATCATCACGATGGGCAAGCCGATCGGTGACGGGCATCCGATGGGCGCGGTGATCGTGCGGCCGCAGCTTGTCGCCTCCTTCGGCTCGAACACCGGTTACTTCAACACCTTCGGCGGCAATCCGGTCGCGGCCGCCGTCGGCATCGCCGTTCTCGAGGTGATCGAAGGCGAGGGCCTGATCGAGAATGCGCGCATGGTTGGCGCCTATACGGGCGAGCTGCTGCGCGCCCTGCAGAGCCGGCATGACGCGGTCGCCGACGTCAGGCACAACGGCCTCTATTTCGCCGTCGAGTTGACGGCGGAGGGCGACGAGGCTCTGGCCGCCACCAAGACATCGGCGGTTGTCGAAGCCATGCGCGAGGACGGCGTGCTGATCTCCTCCTGCGGTCCGCGCGGCAATGTGCTGAAGATCAGGCCGCCGCTGCCCTTTGCCAGGGACAATGCCGAGCAACTGGCCGAGACGCTCGATCGCGCACTGTCGAACAGGTGATCGGAGCGGGCCGCGCATGCTGAAGCTCGAACATCAAACCCTGAACGACCGCGCCTATGGCGCGCTCAAGCAGGAATTGATTTCCGGCGGCTTCAGCCCGGGCCAGACACTGGTCATCCGCAAGCTCGCCGAGACGTTCGGCATATCCACCACGCCGATCCGCGAGGCGCTGCAAAGGCTCGTCGCCGAGCGGCTGCTCGAGATGCAGAACAACCGCTCGGTCATCGTGCCCTTGCTGTCCGCGCCAGCCTTCGAGGAACTGACGCGCATCCGCATCGCCGTCGAGGGACTGGCGGGCGAGATGGCCGCGTCGCGGATGACGGAAAGCGGTCTGGTCGATATCAAGGCTGCGCTCGCCGGTATGCAGCAAGCCATCGAGACCGGTGACGCAAAGGCCTATCTCGCGCTGAACGAGGCCTTCCACTTCGCCATCTACCAGCATGCCGGCGCGCCGATCCTTTTGAATATGATCCGCGACCTCTGGGGTCGGGTAGGGCCGTATCTCAAGCTGCTGATGCAGGCCGATCGCTACGTTCCGCAGTCGAACGATGCGCATCGCCAGATCGTCGCCGCGCTGGAGCAGCGCGGCGGTCCCGCGGTCCGGACTTTCATTGAAGAGGACATCACTGTAGCGGCTGCTGTTCTGTCGGCAAACCTTGGCGCGGCCACGTGACGGTCCGCCTATCCCGTCTCG
The DNA here is from genome assembly GCF_003253745.1 of Mesorhizobium kowhaii. GTDB lineage: Bacteria > Pseudomonadota > Alphaproteobacteria > Rhizobiales > Rhizobiaceae > Mesorhizobium > Mesorhizobium kowhaii. The sequence goes on along the minus strand of NZ_MZXV01000056.1, from coordinate 260,769 downwards.
TCCATCCGGTCGCGCAGCATGCTCCAGCCGAGCAGCAAGTTGGGTGCGTGCCGCAGCAAGGCGTGGAACGGGATCGGTGCCGGCAGCGCAAACGGTAGTGGCAGATCACGGGCATCGGTTCCAGCCGCCCAGTCGGCCAGTACCTTGCCCATCGCCGTCGTCATGGCAATGCCGCGCCCGTTGCAGGCGCGACCGGCGATGAGCCCCGGCCCAAGGTCCAAGAGGTGCGGCAGGAAATCCGGCTCGACCGCGGCCATTCCCGACCAGCTATAGGCAAGCGGAGGCAACTCGGGCAAATCAAGATGCCTGGCGAGCCGTCGCCAGATCCTCTGCGGCACGCGCGCATCGGCACCGGCACCAAGGATATGCATGCCGCCGCTGATCAGCCGGTTCTCGCTGTCGAAGCGGAAGGTGAAGAGATTGCGCCTGGTGTCGCCGACGCCTTGCCCGCCGGGCAAGAGACGGGTGCGGATTTCCTGCGGCAGCGGTCCTGTCGCGATCTGGAAAACCTTCAGCGGAAAATAGGTTCGTTGCAGCAACGGATTGAGCGACCCCCCATAGGCGTTGGTGGCGACCAGCACCTTGCCGGCGAGCACCGAGCCCGATGGCGTTTTCAACGCCCAGCCATCCGTCGTGCGATCGACCGAGGTGACGCGCGTATGCTCGAAGATGCGCGCGCCGGCCTTCTCGGCCGCATCGGCCAGCCCACGCGCGTATTCGACTGGATTGAGCACGCCGCCCGAACGATCCATCCAGCCGCCGACATAACCCCGCGCACCGGTCAGCGCTTCGACCTCCTGCCGGGCCAGGGTAACGGCCGGCCGGCCGCGCTGCGCCCATTGCCCGGCGCGGGATTTGACCTTCTCGAACGCGGCGGGCGAATGCGCCGGCTGGATCCAGCCGCTCTGCACGGCGTCACAGTCGATGCCGTGCCGGCGGATCAGGCCGAAGACCAGATCGGCGCTGCCGGCGGCGAAATCAATCAGCCTCTCGCCGCGCCCGGGTCCGAGATGGGCGAGTATGTTGACCGGGTCCATCTTGGCGAAGTTCGGCACGACGAAGCCGGCATTCCTGCCGGTCGCGCCCCAAGCGATGAATTCGGCTTCGAGAACGGCAACGGAAAGCCCTTTCCCGGCGGCGTGCAGCGCTGTCGAGAGGCCGGAAAAGCCGCCGCCGACTATGGCGAGGTCGACATCGAGCCCGCCTTGCAGCGCCGGCCGGTCACGGTGGTTGCGGCTGACAGCATGCCAGAGCGAAGCGTCACGCGCTTCCTGCCGGACCACGGCATTCATGACTGGGAATTGCTCTTGGCCGCAGCTGCCTTCGCCCGCTTGCCGAACCATGGCCGCCGCGGTCTGTCCCCGAACAGGCCGTTCGGCCGGATCAGCAGGATGACGCAGAGCATGACGCCGATGGCGGCGATCTGCAGCGCGGCGGCGCGGGCCTGCTGCTCCGGCGGGAACAGGACGCTGGTCAAGGTGCCCGATCCAGCCCATATCGCCCAGACCAGGATGCTGCCGATGACGGCGCCGAGATTGCTGCCCGAGCCGCCGACGATCAGCATCACCCAGACCTGGAAAGTCAGGATCGGCAGGTAATTGTCCGGCGCGATGAAGCCGGTGAAATGCGCCTGCAGCGCGCCCGCCAGCGCCATGATGGCGCCACCGACGGCAAAGGCCTGGACGCGGTAAAAACGCGCGCTCTTGCCCAAAGAGATCGCTGCCCGCTCGTCTTCCCGCAACGCCTTCAGCACCCGCCCCCAAGGGCTGCGCGACAGGTGCTCCAAGGCGAGATAGGCGATCAGCGTCACCGCGCAGACCACGGCAAGGTTGGACAGGTTGAAGAGCAGCGGCGTCTCGGCGAGGCTGCCGAACGGGCGCGGGATGAAACCGATGCCGAACGGGCCGCCGGTCAGCCTCTGCGCGTTGAGCGCGACCAGTTGCACGACGACGGCGACGCCGAAGGTGGTGATCGCCAGATAGTCGGATCGCAGACGCAGCGTGGCCATGCCGGTGAGCGCGGCGGCGATGCCACCGACGGCCATGGCGCCGAGCCAGCCGACGACGATCGGCAGGTCGAAGCCGCCGAGCCTCGCGACATCGTCGGGTGTCGTCAGCAGTGCGGATGTATAGGCGCCGATGGCGACGAAGCCGGCGAGGCCGACATTGAACAGCCCGGTCAGCCCCCACTGCAGATTGAGCCCCAGCGTGACCAGCGAAAAGATCAGCGCGGTGGTCAGGAAGAAGGCGCCGTAGCCGAGCAGGTCCATCAGCGTTCCCTCACACCAAACAGGCCGATTGGTCGCACGAACAGCACCGCCATCAGGATGATGAAGGAGACGGCGGCGCGCCATTCGGCGCCGATCAGCTGCACCGCGCCGGCCTCGGCGAGCCCGATGATCAGGCCGCCGAGCACGGCGCCGGGAATGCTGCCGATGCCGCCGAGAATGGCGGCGGCGAACATCGGCAGCAGCATGTCGAAGCCCATGAACGGGCGGATCTGCACCAGAATGCCGATCATCACGCCGGCGACGCAGGCCAGCGCGCCGCCGATGATCCAGGTGACGCGCACCACGCTGGCGACGTCGATGCCGACGATGCGGGCCAGTGCCGCGTTCTGGCTCAAGGCCTGCATCGAGCGGCCGGTCTGGGTGCGCGTCATCAACAGATGCACGCCGAGCACCAGCACGGCGGTCAGCAGCAACAAGGTGATCTGGTCGGGTGTGATGCGGATGCCGAAGCCGACCGGCATGGCGATCTGAATCGCCCGGCTGAAATAGGTCGGCCGCGAGGTGAAGGTGAATTCGAGCAGGCTTCTGAGCGCCATCGAGGCGCCGAAGCTCGCCATCACCACGATGATGGCCTGGCCTTGCGAGCGCAACCGCGCGAACAGCACCTTGTCGAGCAGCAGCGCCAAGAGGGCGGTGAATGCCATGCCGATGACCAGTGCGACAATCAGCGGCCAGCCGAAGGACAGCGGTCCGATCGGCGCCACCTTGCCGACCATCGCGCCGATGGCGCTGACGACGGCCAGCGTCGCATAGGTGCCCCAGGCCATGAAGTCGCCATGGGCGAAGTTGGAAAAACGCAGGATCGAATAGGTGAGCGTCACGCCGATGGCGCCGAGGCCGATCATCGAGCCGGTCAGCAACCCGTCGACGATGAATTGCAGGCTCATGCCGCGCCTCCTTTCCCGGTCTGCGACGTCTTTTCTGCCTTGAGGGGGCGCTGGCCAAGATAGAGTTCGGCAACCACAGGGTCGTTCCACAGTTCGGAGGCGACACCTTCGTGCCGGTCCTTGCCTTCGACCAGCACATAGGCGCGATCGCCGATGGCAAGTGCTGCCTTGGCATTCTGTTCGACCAGCAGGATGGTGACGCCGGATTTACGAATGCCGGCCAGCATCTCGAACACCATCGACACGAATTTCGGCGACAGGCCGGCCGACGGCTCGTCCAGCACCAGCACCTTGGGGTGGACGATCAGCGCCCGCGCGACGGCGAGCATCTGCCGCTGTCCGCCCGAGAGGTTGCCGGCGGCGGTTCGCCGCTGGCGGATGAGGTCGGGGAAGGCGGCATACATCTCCTCGATGCGGGCAGGGATTTCGGGTCGTTCGAGGATGCCGCAGGCGACCTTCAAATTGTCCTCGACCGACATCAGCGGGAAGATGTTTTCGGTCTGCGGCACGAAGGCAAGACCGAGGCGCACCATGGTGTGCGCCGGTGCGGCGGTGATGTCGTTGCCGTCCAGAAACACCGTGCCGCCGGTGATCGGGACGAGGCCGGCGATCGCCTTGATGAAGCTCGACTTGCCGGCGCCGTTGGGGCCGAGCACGACGACAATCTCGCCCTTGCCGACGGTGATCGAGGCGCCGCGCACGATCGGTACGCCGGGCTCGTAGCCGGCCTCGAGATTGCGGACATCGAGGACGATTTCGCTCATGCCGCGCCTCCGAGATAGGCCTCGATGACGCGCGGGTCGCGGGCGACCTGTTCCGCCGTGCCTTCGCTGAGCAACTGGCCGCTCGCCATGACGAGGACGCGATGGCAGAGCCGCGTCACCATGTCGATATTGTGCTCGATCAGCAGGAAGGTGATGCCGCGCGCGTTGATATCGCGGATGCGGTCGATGATGACCTCGAGCAGCGTTGCGTTGACGCCGGCCGCCGGTTCGTCGAGCAGGATGATCGCCGGGTCGGCCATCATGACGCGGGCGAGTTCGAGCAGCTTGCGCTGGCCGCCGGAAAGCACGCGCGCCGGCTCATGCGCAAGATGGGTAAGGGTGACGAGCTCCAGCAGTTCGAGCGCCTTGGTCCTGGCGGCTCTTTCCTGCGCCGCCACCCGCCACGGTGTGACGAAATTGGCGAGCAGTCTCTCGCCGGCCTGGCCCTGTGCCGCCAGCATGATGTTTTCGATCAGCGTCAGATTGGGCAGCGGGCGCGGGATCTGGAAGGTGCGGCCAAGACCGCGACCGATGCGCAGATGCGCGGCTTCCCCCGAAACGCGCGTGCCGTTGAGAAGGATATCGCCGCTGGTCGGCAGGGTGCTGCCGGCAAGCAGATCGAACGTCGTCGTCTTGCCGGCGCCGTTCGGCCCGATCAGGCCGAGGATTTCTCCCGCCCTGACGTCAAACGAGACATCGTTGACGGCGACAAGGCCGCCGAACCGCCTGACGACGTTCCTTGCCGTCAGAACCGGCGCACGGGTCTTCTGCCCCTGCTGTTCCGCTGCCTCGCTCATCAAACCCTCTGGCCGAAGACGATCGTTGCCGTCTCCTGATTTTTGATTTGTGATCACACTTGCTTTGATCACGCTATTCGGCTTTAATTTCGTCTGCAAGCCGAAAACCGCCAAGACCGGAAATCCATGCAAAAGGCTGCCATCGAAAGGAACAATGAGGCGATCGCGGCCCAGCTTGCGCCGGTCGGCCGCGAAACCGTGCAGGATCGCGTCTATTCGGAATTGCGCCGCGCCCTGATCGGCGGCCTGTTCGAGCCAAGCCAGGTGCTGACCATCCGTGGGCTCGCCGATGCGCTGGTGACGTCGACCATGCCGGTGCGCGAGGCGCTCGGCCGGCTGATCACGGAAAAGGCGCTGGAGGCGCTGCCCAACCGTTCGGTGCGGGTGCCGCCGATCACGCTGGAACGCCTCGACGATCTCTTGCGTGCCCGCATCCTCATCGAAGGCGAGGCCATCGCGCTGGCCGCCGCTCGTATGGGGCCGCGCCAGATCGCCACCATCGAGACCATTCTCGGCGAATGGGACGAGATGCGGGCGTTGAAGCACAAGAAGGATGTCGATCGCGAAGTGACGCTCAACCAGAGTTTTCATTTCGAGATTTACCGTTCCTGCGGCTCGGCCGTGCTGATCCCGATGATCGAGAGCCTGTGGCTGCAATCAGGCCCCTGCATTCGTGTCGCCATCTACGCCTTCTCGGAAGCCGGCGAGGTCGACACCGCCCAGTATCACCGCCGCATCGTCACGGCGCTGGCCACGCAGGATGCGCAAGCAGCGCGGGAATCGCTGGTCGCCGACATCAGCCGGCCCTTCACCTTCCTGCGCAGCAAGCTGCAATCCGCCGCCGCGAAAGACCAGACATGACCGCCATCAGGATCACCGAGCCGCGCTCGCAGCTTTCCGTCACGGCGCTGTTGCTGCCGGAGAAGGCGCCGGAAAACGCCGCCTTTCTCAAGGCATATCTCGGCACGCCACGCGTCGTCCCGGGCATCCATGCGATGTGGACGGGGCCGGAAATCTCCTGTCCGGTTCCCGCTGCCGATCTCGAGGGCCAGCCCTATGCCAGGCCCTTGCCGGCGGAGAACGCGACGTTGACACCGCAGCCGGGCGACATCGTGCTGTCCTATGTGCCACCGCGCATGTGGGGCGGCAATCCCAATGCGATCTTCGACATCGGGCTCTATTACGGGCAGGGCGCGCGCCTGCTGTTCCCGATCGGCTGGCTCGCCGGCAGCGTGGTGGCGCAAGTGCGCGCCGAAGAGCGCGATCGGTTCGCCGCCGCCTGCGGCGTCATCCGCCGCAACGGCGCCTGCGACGTCACCTTCAGCCTGGTGGAGGTCTGAAATGGCTGACGATAGTTTCGAACTCTTCGATCTTCGCATCGAGGCGGTCATTCCTGAAGGCAAGCCGATCTATTGCGGCGCCAAGGCCGGCGACTATTTCGAGCTCAAGGGCGAGATGCTGTCGATGCCGGCCCGCCAGGGCTTTTCGATCTATTCGATATCGGCCGTGTTGCCGCTGCTGGCAGCCAAGCAGCGCCCCAGCCACCCGAACGACTGGATGACCTCGGACGCCGAGATCGCTTGTCCCGATCCCAATTGCGCCAGCCGGCTGAGGATCGTCAGGACCGGCAAGCGGCGGTTCAGCCATGCCGAGACCACGGCCGTGCCGCTGCCGAAGCCGAGAGACGACAAATGAGTGCCAAGACCTTCGAACTCGGCCCCGGCTACACGATCTCGCGCGTCATCCGCGGTGGCTGGCAATTGGCCGGCGGCCATGGCGCCATCGACCGCCAGCAGGCGGTGACCGATCTGATCGCCACCTTCGATGCCGGCATCTGGACCTATGATTGCGCCGACATCTACACCGGCGTCGAGGAGCTGATCGGCGCCGCGCGCCTGCGACTGGCCAGCGAGCGCGGCCTCGACGCCGCCGCCAGGATGAAGGTGCACACCAAGCTGGTGCCCGACCTCGAACGGCTGGCCGGCATCAGCCGCGACTACATCAGGAGTATCGTCGACCAGTCGCTGCGGCGGCTGAAGACCGAGCGGCTCGATCTCGTGCAGTTCCACTGGTGGGACTATGCGCAGCCGCGCTATGTCGAGGCGATGGGCTGGCTCAATGAGCTTCGGCTTGAGGGCAAGGTGCGCAATCTCGGCACCACCAATTTCGACACGCCGCGGCTCGCCGAAATCCTCGCCGCCGGCATCCCGCTGGTCAGCCAGCAGTTGCAATATTCGGTGCTCGACCAGCGGCCGGGCAACAGCCTTGCCGCACTCGCCGCGAAGAACCGCGTCAGCTTCCTCTGCTACGGCTCCGTTGCCGGCGGTTTCCTCAGCGACAAATGGCTAGGCATGGCCGAGCCTGCCACGCCGCTCGAAAACCGCTCGCTGGTCAAATACAAGCTGATCATCGATGACTTTGGCGGCTGGGACCTGTTCCAGCAACTGCTTCAGGCGCTGAAGGCCGTCGGCGACCGCCATGGCGTCGACATCGCCACCGTCGCCAGCGCCTGGGTGCTGGAGCAGCCGCAAGTGGCGGCCGTCATCGTCGGTGCCCGCAACCAGGCGCATGCGCTTGCCAATGCTGGCATCATGGACGTTGCGCTCGACGCCGAGGACCGGGCGCGGATTGCCGCCGTCATCGCACAGGGCTCCGGGCTTGAAGGAGATGTCTACACGCTGGAGCGCGACCGCCACGGCCGCCACGGTTCGATCATGCACTACAACCTCAATGCGGGGAAACAATGAGCGGCGAGCCTTCCCTGTTTTCACGCGCCAGCGCCGAGGTCGTCGACCTGCATCGCTTTTTCGTCGACTGGTTCGTCGCCGCGCGCGCCGGCAAGGCCGACTTCAGCCGCTTCGAGCGCGTCATTGGCGACGGCTTCGCCATGGTCGCGCCGGACGGCCAGGTCCTCGATCGCGCCGCGGTCGTCGATCATGTCCGCACCAGCCGCGCCACTTGCGACGACGGCTTCGCCATTTCGATCGAGGACATCCGCCCCGGCTGGCAGGGCGGGGACACGATCGTCGTCCTCTACGTCGAGGCGCAGCTGCGCGGCGGCAAGCACAACCGTCGCCAATCGAGTGCCGTCTTCACCACCAGTTCATCGGCGCCCAACGGTGTCGAATGGCGACATCTGCAAGAAACCTGGCTGCAGGTGCCGGAACGCTGAACAGGAGCATCGGGCCAAAAAGTGCGAAGGTAAATCCGATGCGCAGACAAAGAGACATGTAATCCAGTTCGTGTAGCTCAAAGGGGAACAACAATGAGAAAGACGATACTCCAACTCACCACCGCGCTCGCTCTCGTGACGATGGCCGGCGTAGCGCAGGCCGCCGATTGCAAGATCACCGTCGGCCTCGTCATGGAACTGACCGGCCCGGCCGGCGAATACGGCCAGGCCGGCGCCAAATCGGTCGAGATGGCCTTCCGTGACATCAACGCCGCCGGCGGCGTGCGCGGCTGCGACCTGGCGACCGACACCCGCGACAGCCAGAGCCAGGGCAACATCGCGGTCGACGCCGCCACCCAGCTGGTTCAGGTCAAGAAGGTCCCGGTCATCATCGGCGGCATCATCTCGTCTGTGTCGATCCCGATCCTGACCTCGGTCACGGCACCGGCCAAGATCGTCCAGGTGTCGCCGGCTTCGTCATCGCCGACGCTGACCGCGCTTGGCCGCGATGGCAAGACCAACGGCATCTTCTTCCGCACCATCACCTCGGATGCGTTGCAGGGTGTCGCTGCCGCCAAATACGCCGTCGACAAGGGCTTCAAGAAGCTGTCGATCATCCATGTCAACAACGACTTCGGCGTCAACATGGTGGCCGAATTCTCGCGCGCCTACAAAGCGCTCGGCGGCGCCATTGTCTCCGACACGCCTTACAACGAAAAGCAGTCGAGCTATGCCTCGGAAGTGACGGCGGCGATGGCCGGCGAGCCGGACGGGCTCTATCTCGTCAGCACGCCGGTCGACGGCGCAACGGTTGCCCGCACCTGGATTTCGCAAGGCGGCGTGCAGAAATTCCTGCTCAATGACGGCATGAACAGCCCGGACTTCATCGAGTCCGTCGGTGCCGATTATCTGAAGGAAGCCTATGGCACGTCGTCCGGCACCAGCCCGACCGCCTCCACCGACTATTTCATGAAGAACTACAAGGAATTTTCCGGCATCGAGCCGTCCAATCCGGCGGCCGACCGTTCCTACGATGCCGGCGCCATCGTTGGCCTCGCCATTGCCATTGCCGGCTCCGAGGATCCGACCAAGATCAAGGATGCGATGTACAAGGCGGTCGACCCGGCTGGCACGCCGATCTTTGCCGGCAAGGACGAGTTCGCCAAGGCACTCGGCCTGATCAAGGACGGCAAGCCGATCCGCTACGAAGGCGTCATCGGCCCGGTCGCCTTCGACAAATATGGCGACATCACCGGTCCGTTCCGCCTCTGGAAGATCGTCGACGGCAAGGTGACGACCGACGGTGAAATGACCACCGACGACGTCAACGCGCTGCAGGCCAAACTTCAGTAAGACAACCTACCGTCCGGCGTCGATCCGATCTCAACGCGATCGATGCTGGACGGTCGGCCTGTCCTGCATTGTCGCAACCGGTCATGCGGACGATGGTGCTTGCACGGACAGGGGTTTGACCGGCGGGCGATCATGATTAGGATTGGTCAATGTCGCCTAAAACCCAACAGCTTCTATCTGCTCTGGACGACCGGTTGGGCGCGGGCGGTGTCCTCGCCGGCTCCGACGTGGACCAGCGCTATCGCGACGATCCCGACGGCAAGCTCGGCGCGCTTCCCGAAGCGGTGCTGCGCCCGCGCGACACCGAGGGTGTCGCGGCAGCACTCGCCGCATGCAACGATCTCGGCCAGCCAGTTGTCGTGCAGGGCGGACGCACCGGGCTGACCGGCGCCGCGCGTGTGCAGCCGGGCGAGGTCGTGTTGTCGCTGGAGCGCATGACCGGTCTCGATGCACCGGATCGTCAGGCTGCCAGCATCGTCACCGAGGCGGGCGCAACGCTGCAGGCGGTGCAGGAGGCAGCCGACGGCGCCGGTCTGATGTTCGGCGTCGACATCGGCGCACGCGGTTCTGCCACGGTCGGCGGCAATGTCGCCACCAATGCCGGCGGCATCCGCGTGCTGCGCTACGGCATGTACCGGGCGCAGGTGCTGGGGCTGGAAGCGGTGCTTGCCGATGGCAGCGTGCTGACATCGCTAAAAGGCCTGCCCAAGGACAATTCCGGCTACGACCTCAGCCAGCTCTTCATCGGCACGGAAGGGACGCTTGGCGTCGTCACACGCGCGGCGCTCAGGCTGCATCCGAAGCCGGTGTCCGAGGTGAACGCCTTCTGCGCGCTGTCTTCGCTCGATGCGGCGATCGCCCTGCTCGGGCTGCTCCGGCAAAAGCTCGGTCCACTCTTGTCCGCCTATGAGGTCAACTTCGCGCCGCTCTATGACGCGATGGTCGCCAGCATGGACATCCCGGCGCCGCTGCCTGCGGGTTCGTCCGTCTACGTGCTGGCCGAGATCCAGGGCAGTGAGCTCGAACGCGACGGCGAGCGCTTTGCCGAAGTGCTGATGCAAGCGGTCGAAGACGGTGTCATCGACGATGTGGTCGTCTCGCAGTCGCCGCGCGAAGTCCGGGCGCTGTGGGCCGTGCGCGAGGACGCCAATCGCGTCCTGTTTTCGATCAAAGGTCTGATCGGCGTCGACATCAGCATCCCGCTGGCGCGGATGGGAGCTTTCCTGCGGGAAGCGGACGCCGCCATCCACGCCGTCGATCCCGGCGCCGACATCTATGTCTTCGGCCATCTCGGTGACGGCAATCTGCACTACCAGGTCCGCACGGTGGATCCGGCGGCGGCATACGACATCGTCTATCGCGGCGTGGCGGCAGCCGGCGGCGGCGTTTCGGCCGAGCATGGCATCGGCCTCGACAAGAAGAAGTGGCTGCATCTGGTTCGCAGCGACGCAGAAATCGCTGCGATGCGGCGGCTGAAAGCAGCGCTTGACCCCGGAAACATCCTGAATCCGGGACGGGTCTTCGACCTTGGCCCATCGGTTCAGAACGGATAGTGCTGGCCTGGATCCTCGATCGTCACCCAGCGTAAATCGGTGAACTCAGCGATCGATGCCTTTCCGCCGAAGCGGCCATGGCCCGAGCCCTTGACGCCGCCGAAGGGCATCTGTGCCTCGTCGCCGACGGTCGGGCCATTGATATGGCAGATGCCGGCTTCGATGCGCGCGGCCACCGCCATCGCACGCTTGATGTCGCGGCTGAACACGGCTGACGACAGGCCGTATTCGGTGTCGTTGGCGACACGCACGGCCTCATCCTCGCCCTTGACGCGGATCACCGGCTTGACCGGCCCGAAGGATTCTTCGGCATAGACGCGCATTGCCGGCGTAACATGGTCGAGCAAAGTCGCCTCCACCACGGTACCGCTGCGCTTGCCGCCGGCGACCAGCCTGGCGCCCTTGGCGACGGCATCAGTGATGAGTTCCTCCATCTTGTCGGCCGCCTGGCTGCTGATCAGCGAGCCCAGCACGACATGGCCACGCGGGTCGCCGGCCGGCAGCTGCGACGCGCGTGCCGCTAGCTTGGAAACGAATTCATCGGCGACCTTGTCGTCGACGATCAGCCGTTCGGTCGACATGCAGATCTGACCTTGATGCATGAAGGCGCCGAAGGTGGCGGCGTTGACCGCGGCGTCGATGTCGGCATCGTCCAGCACCAGCAATGGCGCCTTGCCGCCGAGTTCGAGCAGCGCCGGCTTCAGATACCGTCCGGCGAGCTCGGCAATGATCCTGCCGACCTTGGTCGAGCCAGTGAAGTTGACGCGCTTGACTAAAGGGTTCGCGACCAGCGCCTCGACGATACCGGCGGCGTCCTTGGGATCGTTGGTGACGACATTGATGACGCCCTTGGGCAGGCCGGCCTCGACCAGCACCTGGCCAATCAGCCGGTGCGTGCCAGGGCTCATCTCGGATGCTTTCAGCACCACCGTGTTGCCGCAGGCGATCGGCATTGCGATGGCGCGGGTGCCGAGAATGACCGGTGCATTCCACGGCGCGATGCCAAGGCACACACCAGCCGCTTGGCGGATCGCCATGGCCAGCGTGCCCGGCTTGTCGGAGGGTATGATCTCGCCCGAAATCTGCGTCGTCATCGCCGCCGCCTCGCGCAGCATGTTGGCCGCCAGCATGACATTGAAACCGGCCCACGGGCCGGTGGCGCCTGTCTCTTCCATCATCAACCTGGTGAATTCGCCGACCTTCGAGGCCATCACGTCAGCCGCCTTGCTCAGCAAGGCGCGGCGCTCGCCAGGCCCGGTCTTCGACCAGGCCGGAAAAGCGGCTGCGGCGGCCTCGACCGCGGCATTGGCGTCGGCGATGCTGGCCGCCGCGGCGCGCGTCGCCAGCCTGCCGGTGAACGGGTCCATGCGTTCGAAGGACACCGCACCTGAGGCAGCCCGTTCGTCGCCGTCGATCAGAAGTCCGATGTCCATGACTGTCTCCATCGCTCCCCTTGGAGCGTATTCTTTTGGGTTAGAATCCGAACATTTCGGCATTGATCGATGCTTCGAGGCCACCATCGACCGGCACGTTGGCGCCGTTGATCCAGCGCGCGCCGTCCGAGCACAGGAACAGCACCACCGGCGCGATGTCGCCGGAGGTGCCGGCCCGTCCGACCCTGGCAATGTCGCTGTCGACGCGGGCGTCGCCGAGCACGGTGCGGAACTGTTTCAGGATCGGTGTCTCGACCGGGCCGGGGCTCACCGCATTGACGCGGATGCCTCGGCGTTTGAACAGATCCTGGTGCGCCGCGCGAAACGTCCACAAGAGCAGCAGTTCCTTGGAGACGGGATAGCCTTCCTCGTTCCTGACTGCATGGTCGCAAACCACCTCGGCGACATCCGGAAAACCTTCGATGCCGACCATCGAGGCGGCGCGATTGAGATTGGCGCGCCAGCCATAGCCGGCGATCGAGGCCACGTTGACGATGGCACCGCCTTCGCGAAGTTTTGGCACGAGACCTTCCGAAAGCGCCCGCAGCCCGAAGAAGTTGACGGCCAGCGTCGCCGCCGCACCGGTGTTGCCGGAGAGGCCGGCGACATTGCAGAGCGCGTCGATACGCTGCGGCAGACGCGCGATGAGATCGTCGACGCCGGCCTTCGACGAGATGTCGGCTTTGACGAAACTGCCAACCGCTGCAGCAGGCTCACGAACATCGACGCCGATCACGTCGGCGCCGAGCTGGCCGGCGAGTTCCGCCGTGCGCGCGCCGATGCCGGAGGCGACACCGGTGATGAGGATGGTCTTGCCGAAGAGCATGGTCATGCCTTTTCCTGATGCATCGTGGTTTGTTGTGGCGAAGGCATCGCGTCGTCATCGGCGGAGGCCGCCGCGAGCCTGACGCGATAGCCGACCGGCAGCAGGCGAAGCCCAAAGCGCTCCTCGATCGTTCCCCACAAGCCGCGCGGCAGGAAGAGCGAGAACAGCACCGCCGTGGCGCCGAGGCCGACCAGGTACCAGACGCCGGTGCCGCCGAACCAGGTCTCGATGAGGAAGAACGCCAGCGCGCCGAGGATGGCGCCCTCGAAAGTGCCGATGCCGCCGACCAGCACCATGAAGATCATGTAGGCGGTCCATTGCACGTTGAAGTAGGTTTTCGGCTGGAAGGTGATCGAGGTCGCCAGCCACAGCGCGCCGGCAATGCCGATGCCGAAGGCGGCAAGCACGAACAGCAGCCGCTTGGTGCCGGTGACGCGCACGCCGACCGAGGCGGCGGCGTCCTCATTGTCCCGGATCGCGCGGATCGCGGCACCCGTGCTGCCGCGCAGCAGGCCAAACAGGATGGCGAGCAGGGCGGTCATCGAGGCCAGTGCCAGCCAGTAGATCGTCGCCCGCCTGGTGCCGGCGTCATAGACATTGAGCGAGATCAGCGACGTGCCGGTTTCGCCCTGCACCAGCCGGTCGAGATTGACCAAGAGATGCGTCAATGCCGCGATGACCCACATGCCGATGGCAAACTCGCCGTTCCTGAGCCGCAGCATGAACAGCGACAGCGGGATAGACACCACGCCGACGACAATTCCCGACGCGAACAGCGCCAGGAATGGGTTGAGGCCTGCATCGGCCAGCCGGATGGCGAAATAGGCGCCGAGCCCGAAGAACACCTGCTGCCCGACCGAGACCAAGCCGCCGAAGCCGGCCAGCGCATTCCACATCGCTGCCAGGATCACATAGATGAACAGCGCGGTCATGCGATCGACCGCGCCGGCCGACAGCAATTGCGGAGCAATCGCAAGCAGCGTGATGATGATAGCGACGGCCATTGCGGCGATCCGCGACGTCGCAGTGCCGCGCTCGATGACAGGCATGGTGGCGGGAGTGCTCATGACGTCCTCCCGAGGCGCAACAGGCCGCGCACGCCGAGGCCGGACGCGGACAGCCGCACGAACAGCACGACGAGAAAGACAGCGTGGCCGCCGATCAGAAACCCCTGCGGATGCACTTGCGCGCCGAGCGTCTGGGCAAGCGCCAGTACGATGCCGCCGATCAGCGTTCCCCACAGCGATCCGGCGCCGCCGATCACCGCCGCCTCGAAGGCGAACAGCAATTGCGGCGCGCCGGCATAGGGATCGAAGGTGGCGCGCATGCCCAGGAACGCGCCGGCAAGACCAACCGTGACCATGGCGATGGCGGCGGCAATTGCGTTGGCGCGGCGCGCATCGACACCGACCAGGCCGGCGGTGTCGGGGTCTTCCGATGTGGCGCGGATCGAGCGGCCAAGCCGGGTGCGGGTGAGGAACAGCTGCAGCCCGCCCAGCAGGACCACGGCCGTGGCGAACATGATCACGGCGAGCTTGCCGACATAGATGTTGCCGGGCCATTCCCAGGAATCATAGGACAGGCTGCCGATATAGGGAGCCAGCGAACGCGTGTCCGCGCCGAATTGCTCGAACAGCAGATTGTCGATGACGATGGCGAGGCCGAACGTCGTCAGGATCGGCAGCAGGGCGCCGCCGCGTGCGCTGCGTTCGAGCAGGAAGCGCTGCAATGCCCAGCCGATCGCCGCCATCAGCGGCAGGACGATGAGCAGGCCGGCAAAGGGCGAGACGTGGAATCGCGACGCGAGCAGCCACAGCGCATAGGCAGCGAACACAGCAAGGCTGCCATGGGCGAGGTTGATGATGCGCATCACCGAAAACATGAACGACAGGCCGCAGGCGATCAGCGCGTAATAGCCGCCGAGAAGGATGCCCTGGATGATCTGGTTGCTCATGCGGGAACGCTCCCGGTGCCTTTCCGGTGCAGGCCGAAATAGGCCTTCGTTACCTCGTCGCGCGAAACCTCCTTGCTTGGTCCTTCAAGCGCGACACGGCCTTCGAGCATGCAGATGACCCTGTCGGATACCGCGAGCGCCCGGTTGAGGTCCTGTTCGACCAGGATGATCGTCGTGCCTGAAGCGATCAGCCCTTGCAGCGCGGCATAGACACGGTCGACGATCAGCGGCGACAGGCCGAGCGAAACCTCGTCGAGCAGCAGCACGCCCGGATTGCTCATCAAAGCGCGGCCGATCGCCGTCGCCTGCTGCTCGCCGCCCGAGAGATGGCCCGTCTTGGCATGACGGCGCGGCTTGAGGTTGGGGAACATCTCCAGCACCTTGTCGACGCTCCAGTCGCCCGGCCGGCCGGCGGTCTTGCCGAGCAGAAGGTTCTCCTCGACCGTCATCTGAACGAACAGTCTGCGCCCCTCCGGCACCAGCGCGACACCCATGCCGACGCGCCTGTGCGACGGAATATTGGTGAGATCGGCGCCGTCGAGCAGCACGCGGCCGGCTGCCGGCTGATGCGCACCCGCGATTGCCCGGAGCAGCGTCGTCTTGCCGGCGCCATTGGCGCCGACCAGCGCCAGTGTTTCGCCGCGTTCGATCGTGAAGCTCACGCCGCGCACCGCCTGCAGGAGGCCGTGCCGGACAACCAGGTTCTCGACCGACAGCAGGCTCATTTCGGGCCTCCGCCGAGATAGGCGCGCACGACCTCGGGATTGCCCATCACCGCTTGCGGCTCGCCGTCGGCGATAATCTTGCCGGCGTCCATGCAGATCAGCCGCTCTGCCACCTGCAGCAGGATGTGGACGATGTGCTCGATCCAGACGATGCCGATCTTGCGCCGGCGCAATTCCTTGATCGTGTCGACAAGTTCGCCGGCTTCGCCATCGGTCAGGCCGCCGCCGATCTCGTCGAGCAGCAGCAGCGTCGGTCTTGCCGCGAGCGCCCGCGCCAGTTCCAGCCGCTTGCGGTCGAGCAGCCCGAGCGTTTCGGCGCGCCGGTTGGCAACGCCCAGCATGCCGCACAGCTTCAGCGAGCCGAGCGCTTCCTCATAGGCCTCGTCGCGGCCGAGGCCGGCGCCATGCGAGGCGGCGACGAAGACATTCTCGAAGGTGGTCATGCCGCTGAACGGTTTCGGCACCTGGTGCGTGCGCACCAGGCCGAGCCGGCAGCGCTGCGTTGCCGACAGCGGAGTCACATCGCCGCCCTTGAAGCTGACCGTGCCCGAACTCGGCAGAAATGCCCCGGCCAGCACGCTGAGCAGCGTGGTCTTGCCGGCGCCGTTCGGGCCGACAATGCCGACCGCCTCGTCAGCGGCTATGGTGAAGTCGATAGCATCCAGCACCACCAGTGCACCGAAGCGCTTGTGGATACCGGCGGCGGTCAGGATCGCCTGTTGTTGCGGATGGGTCACCAGGTGATCCTCGTCAGCGGTCCATCAGCCGTTGTAAGGCAGAAGCTTGGCTTCGACGGGCACTTTCGGGTCCGTGGCATTCTCGGTCACGACATAATCGAGCGGGAACTTGCTGCCTTCCTTGGCGGCGACCCACTGCGTGCCGATGATCGGGCCGGGCGAGACATTGGCCACCGGCCCGCTGGTGAAGTCGACCTTGCCGATCATGGTCTCGGTCTTGAGCTGGCTCAGCGCCTTGGCCACCGCCGCCTTGTCCTTGGCGTCGGTGCTGGCCTTCAGCGCCTCGAAGCCGGCGTCGAGTAGCGACATCGAGGCGCCGAGCTGCTGCGTCCACTGCTTGCCGCTCGCGGCCTCATAGCCGTCGGCCAGCTCGGAGCCCGAAACACCGGTCAGCGGCGACTTGTAGGGGAAGGCCTTGTGCCAGTAGGCGGCGCTTGAAATCTTCATGCCGAGATCGCCGAGCGCCTCGATATCCGAGGGGAACAGCCCGGTCTTGGCGACCTGGCAGATCTTGATCTGCTTGATCAGCCCTTGCTGCGCCGCCTGGCGCCAGAACGCCGCGAAATCCGGCGGGATCGGGAAGGAATTGAAGATCTCGACGCCTTCCTGCTTGAACAGCGCGATCTGCGAGGAATAGTCGGTGGTGCCGGTCTCATAGGCGCCGGGATCGACAATGGTGAAGCCTTGCTTGGCCAGCAGCGGTGCCAGGTTGGCGCGGATGGCGTTGCCGTCGGCATCATTCGGATACATGACGCCGACCTTCTTGTTGGTCTCGATCAGGTTCCATTGCGAGATGTAGGTCTTGAAGAACTCGCCGACGCCGAAGCCGAAGTGATAGGTCCATTTGAACGGCGAGGGCGCGCCGGGCTTGGCGCCACGGCCGAAATACCAGGCTTCCCAAGGCATGACTGTCGACAGGCACGGCACGCCGGCGGCTTCGCAGGCGTCGGCCACCGGGTTGATCACTTCGGGCGTCGACACCGCCAGCATCAAGTCGATGGCCTGGTTGTTGATCAGGTCCTTGGCCAACTGGCCGGCGCGCGACGGATCGGACTGCGTGTCCTGGTCTAGGATTTCGACGCTGTATTTCTTGCCGCCGATGTCGAGCCCGCCGGCCAGCGCCTTGCGGGCCAGGTCGAGCACGTAACCATCGGTCTGGCCGAAGCCGGCGAGCGGCCCGGTGCGCGGGCTGACAAAGCCGATTTTGAGCGTGTCGCCGGCCTTGGCAAAGGCGCTGTGGCCGCCAAGCGCGAGCGCCGTGCCGCCGGCGATCGACGTGGCGATGAACTGGCGTCGCGATATGCCTGGAACGGTGGATCTGCTGCCGATGGCGTGGGTCATGTGTTCCTCCCTCTATGGTGGCGCCTCGCGGCAACCACCGGTTCGTTCAACGCTTTTGCCGCTTGAGACGGTGATCCACCGCCATCGATGGCGACGAATGGCACGATTTTTGGTCCTCCATCGTCACAGTGCACCACCGGTTTGGTTCGGTAAAATGATATTTTGCGGTGTTTCATTAACCCCTGGGTTAGGAAACGGCGTGGCCGGGATGACGTCCGGTTGAAATGCTCGGAGACCGTCAGCTGCCTTGCCTTGCCGCTTCGCGGATGGTCTGCAGCAAGATGGAGAAGGCCGGCGAGGGCGCCGTGTCCGTCCGCATCGTCAGGCCGACCGGACCCTTGGTTTCCTCGGTGTTGACCGGCAAGGCGACGAAGGCGCCGCTGCCGAGTTCATTGGCGACGACGCCGGCTGAAATGATCCAGACGGCATTGCTCTGTCGCAGGAAGGCGCGGCCGAAGGAGTCCGAGACGGTTTCGATCTCGGTTGCCGGTGCGGTCATGCCGTTGGTGATGAACAGCCGGTCGACGAAGGGGCGGATGACCGATTCCCGCGTCGGCATCAGCATCGGGAATTCGTCGAGCCGTGCGAACACATCCTGATTGGGATCAAGCAGCGGGTGTCCCGCTCGCACCACGAACAGCACCTGTTCGGAGTAGAGGTGCTCGAAGAAGAAGCCGGTCATGTTCTCCGGCGCCGCCAGCCGCCCGACGACGAGATCGAGCGCGCCGATGCGCAATTGTTCGAGCAGCACCGCGTTCTCGCCGGTGACGATCTTGATCGCCGCCCGGGTGCCCTCCTTGAGAAACAGGGTCATGGCAAGCGGCATCACCCGCGCTGACACCGTCGGCAGCGCGCCGATGCGGATCGGGTGCCGGTTGACCGCCCCGTCCTGCCTGACGGAATCGACGCCTTGCTTGAGCGCCGTGATCGCCGTGCCGGCATGGCGAAGGAAGATCTCGCCGATGCGCGTCAGCCTGATGCCGCGGCCGTCGCGTTCGACCACCGCCACGCCGAGCGCCTCTTCCAGCTCGCGCAACGTCTTGGTCACCGCTGGTGGGCTGACATGCAGAAAATCGGCCGCTCTCGCCACGCTTCCCTGCCGCGCAACTTCCAGGAATGCCTGTAGGTGACGGAACCGGATGCGGCCCTCGGACATGGATTTGATAACCCCTGAGTTAATGAAACGGCGCAAAATATCATTTTACCGAACCAAATGCCTTGTGCAATGTGGAGATGGAGGACCGAAATCGTGCCATTCGTCACCATCGGCGGCATCACGCTGCACCACCGTCGCATCGAGGCGAACGGCAGTGCGCGCCCGATCGTGTTCATCAATTCGCTCGGCACCGACTTCCGGATCTGGGACCAGGTCCTGTCGATCCTGGACGGTGAAATGCCGCTGCTGGTCTACGACAAGCGTGGCCACGGGCTCTCTGACATCGGCGGTATCAGGTCGATCGACGATCATGTCGATGATCTCTCGGCGCTCATCGATCATTTCGGGCTGGGCAAGGTCGTGCTGTGCGGCCTGTCGGTCGGCGGTATGATCGCGCAAGGGCTCTATGCCAGGCGCCCGGAGATCGTCGAGGCCATGATCCTGTGCGACACTGCCCACAAGATCGGCACGACCGAGAGCTGGAACACGCGCATTTCGATCGTGGAACGGGACGGCATCGAGGCGATCGCCGACGGCGTGATGAAAGTATGGTTCACGCCGGATTTCCATGTCGCGCGCGCTGCCGACCTTGCTGGCTGCCGCAACATGCTGACCCGGCAAGCGCTGCCCGACTATGTTGGAACCTGCATGGCGGTCCGCGACGCCGATTTCACCGATAGCGCTAGACGGATCGCGGTGCCGACGCTTTGCATCGCCGGCGACCAGGACGGCTCGACGCCTCCCGACCTCGTCCGCTCGCTGGCCGGTCTCATTCCCGGCGCGCGTTTCGAGATCATCCGCGACGCCGGACACATTCCTTGTGTCGAACAGCCCGAAGCGCTGACCGCCCTGATCCGCAATTTTATCGCATCGCTTGCCCTTGGAGCCGAAACCCATGGATGAAGTCCCCGCCAACGCCGCCAGATATCGCACGGGCCTCGCGGTGCGGCGGTCCGTGCTCGGCGACCGCCATGTCGACCGGGCCGAGGTCGCCGCCACCGATTTCGACCAGCCTTTCCAGGAGCTGATCACCGAGGCCGCGTGGGGAACGGTGTGGGCGCGGCCGGGCTTCACCAAGCGCGAGCGCTCGATCGTCACGCTGGCGCTGCTGGCCGCACTCGGCCATGATGAGGAGGTCGCCATGCATGTGCGCGCCACCGTCAACACCGGTGCCTCGCGCGACGATATCTGCGAAGCGTTCCTGCATGTCGCCATCTATGCCGGCGTGCCGGCCGCCAACCGTGCCTTCAAGATCGCCAAGGACGTGTTTTCGGAAATGGACGGAGCCAAGAATGCCCGCTGAGTCCGGATCGAACCGGAGGCCCGAGACCGGCGCCTTCTTCCAGCGCGACCGGACATGGCATCCGCCGGCGCTGACGCCGAACTACAAGACCTCCGTGCTGCGCTCGCCGCAGAAGGCGCCGCTCGCCTTCGACAACACGCTGTCGGAAATATCCGGCCCGGTCTTCGGTCACGCCATGCTCGGCGAACTCGACGCCGACCTGATCCACAATTTCGCCAGACCCGGCGAGAGCGCCATCGGCGAGCGCATCATCGTCTATGGGCGGGTGCTCGACGAACGCGGCGTTGGCGTTCCCGGCGCGCTGCTCGAATTCTGGCAGGCCAATGCCGGCGGCCGCTACCGCCACAAGAAGGACGGCTATCTGGCGCCGCTCGACCCGAATTTCGGCGGCTGCGGCCGCGCCATCACCGATGAGGATGGCGGCTATGGCTTTCGCACCGTCAAGCCCGGTCCCTATCCCTGGCCGAACGGGCCGAACGACTGGCGGCCCTCGCATATTCACTTTTCGGTCTTCGGCCACGGCTTTGCGCAACGGCTGATCACGCAGATGTATTTCGAAGGCGACCCGCTGATCTGGCACTGCCCGATCGCGCGCGGCATCCCCGACAGGGCAGCCATCGAAACGCTGATCGCCGCGCTCGACATGCAGGCGACGATCCCTTTCGACGCGCGCGCCTACAAGTTCGACATCGTGCTGCGCGGGCGCCGCTCCTCGCTGTTCGAAAACAGGCTGGAGGGCAATTGATGGCCCAGTCGCTCGACCGGCTCAGGGAAAGCCCTTCGCAGACCGCGGGACCCTATGTCCATATCGGGCTGACCCCAAATTTCTGCGGCATCGGCGGCGTCTATGCGAGCGACCTTGGTGCGACCATGGTCAACGACAAGACCAGGGGCGAGCGCATCGGCCTGAGCATCCGCGTGCTCGACGGCACCGGCACGCCGCTCAAGGACGCGCTGATCGAGGTCTGGCAGGCGGATGCGGACGGGCTCTACAATTCGCCGGCTGAATTGCGCGGCGCTGCCGATCCGAATTTCCTCGGTTGGGGCCGTTGCCCGACCGACATGGACACCGGCCTGTGCGCGTTCGAGACGATCAAGCCCGGCCGCGTACCGTTCGGCGATGGCCGCCTGATGGCGCCGCACATCACGCTCTGGATCGTTGCCCGCGGCATCAATCTCGGCTTGCACACGCGGCTCTATTTTTCGGACGAGGAAAAGGCCAATGCGCAGGATCCGATCCTGGCGCGCATCGAGCACCGCATTCGTGTGCCGACACTGATCGCCGATCGCACCGGCGATATTTATGTCTTCGACGTCCATCTCCAGGGGGAGAAGGAAACGGTCTTCTTCGACAGCTAGGAGAGCCGCGACATGACCGTATCGCCCTTCGACCATCCATTGCTCTCCGCCCTTCTCGGCGACGAGGAAGCGAGCCGACATTTTTCCGTCGAGGCGGAAATCGAGGCGATGCTGGCGTTCGAGCGTGCGCTGGCCGAAGTGGAAGCGGAAAACGGACTGATCACAAGGGAGGCGGCAGCAGCCATCGTGTCGGCGCTGGCCTCGTTCCGGCCTGACACCGCCCTGCTGCGCGCCGGCGTCGCAAGGGACGGCGTCATGGTGCCGGAACTGGTTCGCCAGATCAGGACGGCGGTCGGCGAACCGCATGGTGCCTCCGTTCATTTCGGCGCGACCAGCCAGGATGTCATCGATACGGGCCTGATGCTTCGGCTCAAATCCGTCGTCGAACATCTCGGCCTGCTGTTGACCGAAACCGTCATGCGCTTCGCTTCGCTCGAAGAGCGTTTTGGGGGCAGGGCGCTGACCGGGATGACACGCATGCAGCCGGCGGTTCCGATCAAGGTGGCGGATCGCATAGTGGCGTGGCGGGAGCCGCTGCAACGGCACCAGGAGAGGCTGTCGGAACAATCGAGGCGCCTGCTGGCGGTGCAATTCGGCGGTGCCGCCGGCACGCTGGAAAAGTTGGATGACAAGGGGCCGGCGGTACGCGCCGCACTTGCGGCAAAGCTCGGCCTTGCCGATGCGCCGCAATGGCAGAGCCAGCGCGACGCGCTCGCCGATTTTGCCGGCTGGCTGTCGCTGGTGACGGGCAGCCTCGGCAAGTTCGGCCAGGACATTGCGCTGATGGCGCAAGGCGGCACCGACAGCGCGCTTTCGGGCGGTGGCGGCTCGTCGGCCATGCCGCACAAGCAGAACCCGGTGAAGGCCGAAGCGCTGGTGGCACTTGCCCGCTTCAACGCCACGCAGCTTTCCGGCATGCATCAGGCCGTGGTGCATGAGCAGGAGCGGTCGGGCGCCGCCTGGACGCTGGAATGGCTGCTGCTGCCGCAGATGGTGGTGGCGACAGCCGCGTCGCTTCGGCTTGCCGCCGGACTGGCCGGGCAGATCGAAAGCCTGGGGCGCTGATGCGCACGCAAATCCTCATTGTCGGTTCCGGACCCTCCGGCCTGCTGCTTGGCCAGCTTCTCGGCACGATCGGAGTCGAGACGGTCATTCTCGAGCGCTCGAGCCGCGAGCATGTGCTCGGCCGTGTGCGCGCCGGTGTGCTCGAACAAGGCACGGTCGAACTGCTGGAGGAAGCGGATGCCGCGGCGCGGCTGCACGCCGAGGGGCTGCCGCATTCCGGTATCTCGCTCGCCTTCGACCAACGCCTGCACCGCATCGACCTTGAGGCGCTGACTGGCGGCAAGCATGTCACCGTCTACGGCCAGACCGAAGTGACGCATGATTTGATGGACAAGCGCGATGCGGCAGGGCTGACCACGATCTACGAGGCGGCAAACGTCACGCTGAACGATTTCGACGGTGAGGCGCCTTTTGCCACCTATGACAAGGATGGCGTCACGCATCGCATCGACTGCGACTTCATTGCCGGCTGTGACGGCTATCACGGCGTCAGCCGCAAATCGGTGCCTGAGCGGGCGCTGAAAACCTTCGAGCGGCACTATCCGTTCGGTTGGCTCGGTGTGCTGGCCGAAGTGCCGCCGGCCGATCACGAACTGGTCTACGCCAATCACGAGCGGGGTTTTGCGCTATGCTCGATGCGCTCGACGCACCGCAGCCGCTACTATGTGCAATGCCCCGAGGGCGACCGCGTCGAGGCGTGGTCCGACGACCGCTTCTGGGACGAGTTGCGTCGCCGCTTGCCGGAGCAGACGGCAGCAGGCGTCGTTACCGGCCCATCCTTCGAGAAGTCGATCGCGCCGTTGCGCTCCTTCGTAGCCGAGCCGCTGCGTTTCGGCCGGCTGTTCCTGGTTGGGGACGCCGCCCACATCGTGCCGCCGACCGGCGCCAAGGGTCTTAACCTCGCCGCCAGCGATGTGCGCTACCTCTTTACCGGCCTGCGCGACTACTACCGCGAGAAATCGCACGCAGGCATCGACGCCTATTCAGGCAAGGCGCTGGCCCGCGTCTGGAAGGCGGTGCGCTTTTCCTGGTGGATGACGACGATGCTGCACCGCTTTCCCGACACCGGCGATTTCGGCCAGCGCATCCAGGAAGCCGAGCTCGACTACCTCGTACATTCGCGTGCCGCGTCGACCGCGCTGGCCGAGAACTATGTCGGGCTGCCTTACTAATGCATGTCGCCCAAAAGTGGTCCCGGTTTTGGGACAACGACATGCATAAAGACAAAGCCTTAAAGCGCGGCGCGCTTTAAGGGCCGCACCGCCGGCGATCATCATTCAGCGTCTTGCTGCCTGGCGAAGTCCGACAGCATCGGGCGCTGCCCCTTGAGGATTTTTACCTCGGCCTCCGGCAAGGTGAACCAGCCCGCTCTGTCGACCTCCGGGAACTCCTTCAGGGATCCCGACCTTGGCGGCCATTCCATGGTGAAAGTGTTGCTCTTGATGGCAGCCACATCGATGTCGATGCGCGCCTCGACAGACCATGCCATAACGATCTTTCCGCCCGGTTGCCTGTAGTCGCCGAGCCGCGCGAAGGGACCATCGACCTTGACGCCGAGCTCTTCCTCGGTCTCGCGTTGCGCTGCCGTCAACTCGTCCTCGTTCTCGTCGACGAGGCCCTTCGGTATCGACCACGCGCCATCGTCCTTCTTCGCCCAGAACGGTCCGCCTGGATGAACCAGCAACACCCTGAGATCGCCGTCGCCTCGACGGTAGATCAGCAATCCCGCACTGCGTTTTGCCATTTTTTAATGTCCGTTTGTGAAGCTGGTTGCGAAGGCGGCGGTCTACCGATTCTCCCGGATCATGGGTGCCGACCTTGCGCCAGATGATTGCGACGCTATGTCAGGTGCAGCTGCATTGCTCCTCACCCGCGAGTCCGGCAATCTGGCACCATCGCTTGTTTGGCGGCTCGAAGGCTAGTTGGGGCGTGACGATGCAACTTGGTCTTATTGGCTACTACAGCGACTTCGTGGTGTATCCGCTGGTGATCGCCTTGCTGGCAGTGGCCGGGCTGATCGAGGCCGGCGAAGACAATGCGCCTGGCTGGATAGTCACTGTCGTCGCCTGTCTCTTCCTCTGGACGCTGACCGAATACCTGCTGCACCGGTTCGTCCTTCACCATATTCCCTACATCAAGGATTTGCATGATCGTCACCATGTCGAGGAGCGCAGTTCGGTGGGCACGCCGACCTGGCTCAGTCTGGGGGTGCATGCGCTGGTCGCGTTTTTCCCGGTTTGGATGGTTTCAGATTTTGCAACGGCAAGCGCGGTCAGTTGCGGGCTGATGCTGGGGTACCTCTGGTACATCAGCATCCATCACATGATTCATCATTGGCACCCCTCCCATCCGAGTTATCTCTACACACTCAAGCGTCGCCACGCGCTGCATCATCATGTCGACGAAACGGCCAATTTTGGCGTGACGTCCATATTCTGGGATCGTGTTTTCGGCACGGCGCGGCTTTGAAGCCAGAGGCGCGTGCCTCAGTCGTTCAACGCCTTTTTCCGCGACCGCCGGGGGATTTGGCTCCGCGAGGTCCGCTCTGAACCGGCGTGTTGTTCTGGTTTTCGTCGGACAGTTTTCGCCAGCGGGCAAGACGCTCCGGATCGAGCGTACCAGCCTTCAACGCAGCCTGCACCGCGCAGCCCGGTTCATGCACGTGGGTGCAGTCGCGGAACTTGCAGAGCGGCGCGAGCTCGGTGATTTCGGCAAACAGCGTGTCGATGCCGTAAGCGACGTCGCTGACCTGCAGCGTCCGCATTCCCGGTGTGTCGATCACCCAACCACCACCCGCGATGGAATGCAGCGACCGCGACGTGGTGGTGTGGCGTCCCTTGGCGTCGTGTTCGCGGATGTCTCCGGTCTGTTGCGGCAAGTGCTGTGCCGACCCGGCCAGCGTGTTGACCAGCGTCGATTTGCCGACCCCGGAGGAGCCGACCAGCGCGACCGTCTGCCCCGCGCCGCACCAGGCAGCGAGCGCGGATGCCGCATCTGATGTGCGGGGGTTCAGCGTCACGACCGCCAAGCCACGCTGCAGCGCGGCAGCCCCCCGCTGATATGCCTCGGCGTCAGCTGCGGTATCGGCTTTGGTCAGCAGGATCACCGGCGTCGTCCCGGCCTCGTTGGCCAGCGCCAGATAGCGCTCGAGCCGGGCCGGATTGAAGTCGGCATTGCATGAGGTGACGATGAACAGCGTGTCGACATTGGCCGCGGCAAGCTGCGGCACCCTGCCGCCCTGGGTGCGGCGTTCCAGCACCGTCTTGCGGGTCAGGCGGCGCTGCACAAGCTGGTCATGCGCGTCGACGAGCACCCAGTCGCCGACCGCATAGTCACCGGTGTTCGCCTGCGCCGGCAGCGTCAGATCGATTGGCCCTGCCTGAGACAGGCCGGTCAGGCGGTCGCGATGGACCGTGGCGATACGCGTCGGGACGAGATTTGCTTCGCCGGACTCGAGCTGGTCGCCGAAGAAATCCGTCCAGCCCAGGCTGGCGAGCGATGGTGTGGCGTGATCCGTCACGGCTTTGACCAAGGGCACGGCGTCGCAGACATCGGACAGTATCCCTGGCAGGTGGGGCGCGAACGGGGTGGGGCGTTTGCCCAGCCGTGTATGGGCGGCATGGCGGCATTTGGCAAGCCGGACCCTTGCCGATGGCCGAGCGGCAAGCGTCTGTGCGGAACCTATCCAGGCGACCATGCGCGGTGAGTGACGGACCAGATCGGGGAGGCGTCGCGTGAGCCCCCGATTGCTACCGTCCCAGCAGATTGCGCTCGACGGTTCTCAGATGCGCCAGCATCGCCTGGCTGGCACTCTCGGGATCGCGCCGCAACAGCGCATCGAGAACCATCTGGTGCTCGCTGCAATAGATGCTGCGGCGTTCTTCCGAAAACGATCGCTTCTTCATTTCGAACCATGGCGCCTGGTTGCGTAGGATGCGCATCAGATTGTGGATCTCCTTGAGGAAGTCGTTGCGCGAGCAAGCGAAGATGCGGTGGTGAAACTCCGCGTCCCAGTGCTCGAAGGTCGGCATGTCTTGCGACTCCGAGGCGATCTTGTGCGCCTCGCGCACAGCGTTGAGTTCGGTGGCGCTGGCATTGGTGGCGGCGAAGGATGCCGCTGCCGGCTCGAGCAATTGCCGGATCTCCATCATGTCGGCCGGGCTGGTGCCTTCCATCCGGCTGACGGTCGCCGCCATCGAGCCTGGATTGGTGGCGGTCAGGAACGTTCCGCGCCCGACATGGCGGACCACTGTACCGTCATCCTCGAGGAAGGAGACGGCGCGCCGCACCGTGTTACGCGCCACACCGAATTCGCTTGCCAGGTCGCGCTCGGGCGGCATGCGGCCATTCTCGATCCATTCGCCTGACGAGATGCGTTTCTTCAGGGCGGTGGCGATATCGTTGGCGACGAGCTTTGGCATGTCTGGCAGCTTTTATCTGATCCGGTATTGAACCATAGATATCAGCTTCCGAAGCCGTCGTCCATTCCGCCAGATTGCCGGCATCCCCCGCGGAAGTCCATTGGCAGCCAACGAACGCGGTTGGTAGGACCAAGTCAGATTCCACTTGCGGCCTAAACCAATCGGCGATAGCGTGTAACGAAAGAGCGAAAAATTGGCTCAGTATTGGTTCAGGGAGGATGTGGATGCGGGTCGCGACTTTTTCGATCGCTGGCGAACGTCGCGTGGGTCTTGTCGACCTTGATGCCCAGACCGTCGCCCCTTTCGATTTTGCCGTCGATCAGGCCAAGGCCGGCATCCTGGCCTTGATCGAGCGCAATGGCGCCGGCTTGCCGCGCACCCTGTCGCCGATTCCGTTGGCGCAGGTCGAGATCGAGGCGCCGATCCCGCGGCCGCGCCGCAACATCTTTTGCGTCGGCAAGAACTATCACGAGCATGCGCATGAATTCGCCCGCAGCGGCTTCGATTCCAGCGCCGGCGCCGGCGCGATCCCGAAACACCCGATCATCTTTTCCAAGGTTCCGGAATCGGTCGTCGCCAATCATGCCAGCGTGCTGATCGATTCCTCCGTCTCGACGGCCATCGACTATGAGGCCGAACTCGCCGTCATCATCGGCAAGGGCGGACGCGGCATCTCGAAAGCGGACGCCCTCGACCATGTCTGGGGCTACACCATCGTCAACGACGTCACGGCCCGCGACCTGCAAGGCAAATACAGTCAGTGGCTGATCGGCAAATCGCAGGACACGTTCTGTCCGATGGGGCCGTGGGCGGTGACCAGGGATGAACTCGATCTGGCGACCGCCGGCATCCGCTGTTTCGTCAACGAGGACCTGCGCCAGGATTCCCGGATATCGCTGCTCATCTTCGACATTCCGACCATCATCGCCACCCTCTCGCAAGGCATCACGCTGAAACCCGGCGACATCATCGCCACCGGCACGCCGGTCGGCGTCGGCATCGGCTTTGATCCGCCAAAATATTTGAAGGCCGGCGACGTCGTTCGCATCGAGATCGACGGCATCGGCACGCTGGAAAACCGCTTCGCGGAGTATGCGCAATGACGACGGTGACAGTTGGCCAGGTCGTTGCGGAAGTCGTCGGCGAGGGCGCTGCCGTGGTGATGATCCATGGCCTCGGCGGCACCTCGAACATGTTCCAGCCGCAGATGGCGGCGCTTTCGGCCTATCGTGTCATCCGGCTCGACCTGCCGGGCTCCGGCCGTTCGCCGCGCCCGATCGAGCCGCTGACCATGGAACTGATGAGCGACGCCGTCATCCGCGCCATGGCCGGCATGGGTGTCACTACTGCGCATTTCGTCGGCCATTCGATGGGCACCATCGTTTGCCAGCAGATTGCAGCAACGCAGCCCTCGCTGGTCGCCTCGCTGGCGCTGTTCGGTGCACTGGCCGAGCCGGCTGAAGCCACCAGGCAAGGGCTTGCCAACCGGGCACGGCTGGCGCGCTCGGGCGGCATCGCCGATATCGCCGACCAGATCGTCGCCAATGCGATCTCGGCGCACGCCCGGGAAACCTCGCCGGCAGCCGTCGCCTTCGTGCGGGAATCGATCACCCGCCAGGATCCGGAATCCTACGCCCGCACCTGCGAGGCGCTGGCCAAGACGATCGCGGTCGATGCGCGCCGGATCTCGGCGCCGGCGCTGCTCGTCACCGGCGATGCCGACACGGTCAATCCGGCGGGCGTCGGCCAGGCGCTTGCCGACAAGATCAAGGGCGCCGTATTCTCGTCACTGGATCGGTGCGGGCACTGGGCCACGGTGGAAAGCCCGCGCGAAAGCAGCCAGAAGCTCGCCGATTTTTTGAGACGGGTTGATAGGTGAGAATTTCTGATCGGGCGTAGAACTACGCGCTCGGCAAGTTGGGAGGCTTGTGATGGCAGACGACAGCTGGAACAGCAACGGTTCGAGCAGCACGCTGTTCACCAATGTGCGCGTGCTCGACGCCACCGGTGAATATCCCTACACCGGCGAGGTGCTGGTGCAGGGCAACCGCATCAAGCAGATCACCAAGGGCTCGTCGCGCTTCGGCTCGTCCTCGTCGTCTTCCTACGGCGGTGGCGCAACGGTCATTGACGGCATGGGCGCGACGCTGATGCCCGGCATGATCGACGCGCATCTGCATCTGTCCTGGAACAACGCGCCCGGCATCGATCCCATCCAGATGATGGAGGTCGAAGAGCACATGCTGGTCACCATGGAAATGGCCAAGCTGGTGCTCGATGCCGGCTTCACCGCCGGCCGGGGTGCGGCCGCCGCCAAGCCGCGTCTCGATGTCGTCGCGAAGAAATTCATCAACCAGGGCCGTTTCCCGGGACCGCGTTATCTCGCGGCCGGTCCGGAGATCACCACGCTCGGCGGCCTCGGCGATTCCGCGCCGTCGCACATTCCGCACGAAGGCCTCAATCTCGGCATCGTCGTCTCCGGCCCCGAGGAAATCCGCCGCACCGTGCGCCAGCTGATCAAATACGGCGTCGATTCCATCAAGCTCAATTTGTCCGGCGAGAGCATCACCGGCATGGGCGCCGAAGAGACGCCGATGTCGGAAGAGGAGGTCGCCATGGCTGCCTCCGAGGCGCGCTGCCGCAACAAGGTGCTGTCGGCGCATGCGCGTTCGTCCGGATCGGTCAAGCAGTGCGTCCGCCACGGCATCCAGAACATCTACCATGCCTCCTTTGCCGACGAGGAAGCGCTCGACATGCTCGAGGCGGTCAAGGACAAGCATTTCGTCGCGCCCGGCATTGCCTGGCTGATCAACACCGCGCGTTATGCCGAGCAATGGGGCATCAAGCCGGGTTCGCCGATGTCGCTCGAATATGAGCGCGAGCTGGAAATGTGCATCGAGACGATGAAGAAGATGCACCGGCGCGGCATCCGCGTCTGCATCGGCGGTGACTACGGCTTTGCCTGGACGCCGCAAGGCACCAACGCCAAGGATATCCAGACCTTCGTCGAGATGCTCGGCTTCTCGCCGATGGAAGCGATCCAGGCCGGCACCAAATATGGCGGCCAGATCATGAACATGGGCGACGAGCTCGGCATGATCAAGGAAGGCTATCTCGCCGACATCCTGCTGGTCGACGGCGATCCGATCTCCGATGTGCGCATCCTGCAGGACAAGAACCGCATCCTCGCCATCATGAAGGACGGCAAGTTCCACAAGGCGCCGCGCATGAACGAGCAGCGCCGGCGGCTGACGGCATGAGCCTGCTCGACCAGCCATCCTCGTCGTCGCTTGCCGGCGGCGGCATGACACGCCGGCAGGCCTGGGGCCTCGTCGGCCTGCTTGCCGCCGCCGTCATCGCATGGCTGGTCTTTGCCGTCTGGCCGGATTGGCTGAACGCGATCCTGATCTCGAAGAAGGCCTTTGTCAGCGCCATCCTCAACGGCATCACGCTGGCCGGCCTGTATTTCCTCGTCGCCAGCGGTTTCACGCTGATCTTCGGCCTGATGCGCAACGTCAATCTGGCGCATGGCTCGCTCTATCTGCTCGGCGCCTATATCGGCTACGAGGTCACCAATCGCACCGGCTACTGGCTGCTCGGCGTCGCTGCCGGCTTTGCCGTGCTGGCCATCGTCGGCGTCGTCATGCAGGTCTTCGTCTTCCGCCGCCTGGAAGGCGACGACCTGCGCCAGACCCTGGTCAGCATCGGCATCTCGATCGTCGCCGCCGACCTGATGCTGGCTGTATGGGCGGGCGGCACCTATCAGATCACCACGCCGGAATGGCTCGACGGCGCCCTGACGCTCCCGATCATCACGGCGGTGCGCTCCAACGGCGCCTCGGTCTTCCTCACCTATCCGCTCTACCGCGTCGTCGTGCTGGCGGCGGCGATCGTCATCGGCGTCGGGCTCTGGCTGATGCTGCACCGGACCCGTGTAGGCATGATGATCCGCGCCGGCGTCGATGACCGCGCCATGCTGCAGGCGTCCGGCGTCAATGTGCATGCGGTGTTTGCCATCGTCTTTGCGGTCGGCGCCGGGCTTGCCGGCTTTGCCGGTGTCGTCGGCGGTTCGGCGCTGTCCGTCGCGCCCGGCGAGGACGTCCGCTATCTCCTGGCGTCGCTGGTCGTCGTCATCGTCGGCGGCATGGGCTCGATATCAGGGGCCGCCATCGGCGCGTTGCTGATCGGCCTCGCCGAACAGATCGGCCTCGTCTACTTCCCGACCTATGGCATCGTGCTGACCTTCGTCATCATGGTGGTGACGCTGGCGGTCAGGCCGCAAGGCATCATGGGGAAGGCGAGATGAGCCTGACCATCGCCACCGGCACGACGCCGCAGCAGAATTGGCTGGAGAGACTGGGCGCCGGCCACATCATCCTTGCCGTCGCGCTGGTGCTTTATCCCCTGGTGGCGTCGGATTTCTTCCTGACGCAGATCGGGGGGTATTCCCTGGTCTTCGGCATGCTGGGGCTGTCATTGATGCTGCTCGCCGGCTATGGCGGCATGGTCAGCCTGGCGCAGATCACGGTCGCCGGCATCGCCGCCTATGCCATCGCTATCCTCGGCAACAACAATTCCAACATCCTTGGCTTCGGCTGGCCGTGGTGGCTGGCAGTGCCCTTCGCGGTTCTTGCGGCCGCGTTGGCCTCGGCGCTGATCGGCTGGATCTCGGTGCGCACCGAGGGCATCTACACCATCATGATCACGCTGGCGATCGCCACCGCGACCTACTATTTCGCCCAGCAGAACTACGCCATCTTCAATGGCCATTCCGGCTATGCCGGCATCCGCGCACCGGCGTTCTGGGGTATCAGCTGGCGCGACCCTCGGCCCTTCTATTACCTTTGCCTTGGGCTGGCGGTGCTGTCCTATGCGGCCGTGCTCTATGGCTCGCGCTCGACCTTCGGCATGACTTTGCAGGCGATCCGCGATAACCCGCGACGCATGCGCGCGCTTGGCTATCACGTCACCGCGCACAAGGTTTTTGCTTGGGCTTTGGCCGGCGTCATCGCCGGATTGGCGGGCGTGTTGTTGGTCTGGTTCAACGGCCGCGTCTCGCCCGGCACCATCGGCGTCGATGCCGCGATCGACGTGCTGATCATTGCCGTCATCGGCGGCCTTCGCCATCCGATCGGGCCGTTTCTCGGTGCGGTCGTCGTCGTCCTGATGCAGACCTTCGCCATCGACATCGTCGGCGCCGAGCGTTTCAACACGCTGATCGGCATGGTGTTCCTGGTGATCGTCTTCGTCTCACCGGATGGAATTCTTGGGTTGTGGGGGAGGATCAAGCCACATCTTGCCCAGGAGTCCTTGCGTCCCGGCCCCTAGCTGTCGGGATGGATCAACCACTGCAAAAACGAAATCAACGGGAGGAAATCATGAGGATGCATAGACGTACATTACTTGCCCTGGCGGTGTTCACCGGGCTGACCGCCCCTTCAATGGCGCTGGCTGCCGACGACACCATCAAGATCGGCCTGCTCGCCACCTTCGAGGGGCCGTTCACTGTGCTCGGTGAAGACAGCGAGCGCGGCGCCATGACGGCGGTTGCCGAGATGAACGGCACCGTCGCCGGCAAGAAGATCGAGATCGTCAAGGGCTCGTCCGACGCTTCGCCCGACAGCGCCGTGCGCGCGGCGCGCAAGCTGGTCGAGCAGGACGGCGTCAAGGTGCTGGTCGGCCCGCTTTCGGGCGATGAAGGCCTCGCCGTCAAGGACTATGCCAAGACGCAGCCGAATGTGACCTTCATCAACGGCACCTCGGCCGCGCAGGACACCACGCTGCGCGATCCGGCGGAAAATTTCTTCCGCTTCTCGACCGACGGCGCCCAGTGGATGGCCGGCCTCGGCACCTATGCCTTCAAGGACAAGGGCTACAAGAAGGTCGCCACCGTCGCCGAGGATTATTCCTTCCCCTACACGCAGGTGTTCGGCTTCATGGCCGAGTTCTGCAAGGCCGGCGGCCATGTGCCGTCGAAGTCCTGGGTGCCGATCGGCAACAAGGATTTCTCTTCGGTTATCGCCGCCATCCCCGAGGACGTCGATGCGATCTACGTCGCGCTCGGCGGTGCCGACGCGGTCAACTTCCTGACCCAATACCAGCAGGGTGGCGGCTCCGCACCGCTGATCGGCGGTTCGATCACCGTCGACCAGACGGTGCTGACCTCGAAAGGCAAGCTGCGCGATGTGCTGAAGGGCACACCCTCGGCCGGGCCGACGGCAGACACCAATGACGCACCGGCGTGGAAGACGTTTGTCGAGGCCTACAAGAAGCAGCCAGGCGCCTTTCCCTCGCCCTCGCTCTTCGCCCATGGCTACTATGTCGACATGAAGGCGACGCTGCTCGGTCTCGACCAGGTCGGTGGCGACGTCTCCGACGGCGGCAAGAAGTTGCGGGACGCGCTGTCGAAACTGTCCTTCGACACGCCGACCGGCAAGGTGTCGCTCGACAAGAACCGCAACGCCATTGCCGACATCTTCCTGACCGAGGTCACCGAAGGCGCTGACGGCAATCTCATGAACAAGCTGGTCAAGGTCGTGCCGCAGGTCAACCAGACGCTCGGCATTCCCGAAGACGAATTCATGAAGCTCGGCGCGGTCAACCGCGACAATCCGAGCTGCCCGTAACATCGGAATTCGAGTGTAGCCGCCAGTGACCGAAAGCCTCGCAGCAAACCGTCTCCAGAGCACCGGCGCCTATGCGCTGGAGCTCGATGGCGTGGCGCGGCATTTCGGGGCGCTGGTGGCGCTCTCGGGCATCACTATGAGGATCGCGGCCGGTGAACGGCGCGCGGTCCTCGGCTCCAACGGCGCCGGCAAGACGACCTTGTTCAACGCCATGACCGGCGACTTCCTGCCGACCGCCGGACGCATCCGCTTCTTCGGCGAGGACATCACCGATCTGCCGCCGCATGAACGCATCCGCCGCGGCCTGCGGCGCACCTATCAGATTTCGCAGCTGTTCAAAGGACTGTCGGTTCTCGATTCCATCTTTCTCGCTTGCCGTGGCGTCTCGCGCCGGCGGTTTTCGCTGCTGCGCCCGACCACGACCGACGTCAACATGGTGCAGGCGGAATCGATCCTCAACGCCGTCCATCTCGAAGCCTATCGTGACACCCTTGTGGCGACGCTGAGCCACGGCCAGCAGCGCCAGCTGGAGATTGCGCTGGCGCTCGCCGGTGCACCGCGCTTCATCCTGTTCGACGAGCCGGCCGCAGGTCTTTCACCGACCGAGCGCCGCGACCTCGTGGCCATCCTCAACGCGCTGCCCAAGCATATCGGCTACATCATCATCGAGCACGATCTCGATGTCGCACTGCGCGTGTCGGAATATGTCTCGATGATGCACAATGGCCGCCTGTTCAAGGAAGGCACGCCGCAGGAGATCGAGGCCGATCCCGAAGTCCAGGAGATCTATCTCGGGGGCAAGCATGGCTGAGCGCCAGACCCCCTCCGGCAAGCCGACCAAGGCCATCCTGAGGATAGACGACCTGCAGGTCTTCTACGGCGAAAGCCATGCCCTGCAGGGCGTTTCGCTGACATTGGAAAGCGGCGTGCTGTCGGTGGTCGGCCGCAACGGCATGGGCAAGTCGACGCTCTGCAACACCATCGTCGGCTTGAAGCGCGCGAAGTCCGGTTCGATCCGTGTCGACGGCCGTGAGATCACGTCTCTCGAGCCGCACGAGATCCATCGTCTCGGCGTCGGCTATGTTCCGCAAGGGCGCCGCGTCTGGCCGAGCCTGACAGTCGACGAGCATCTGCGGCTTGCCGCCGGCAACAGGCGCGATGCCAGCTGGACGGTCGAGCGTGTCTACCAGACCTTTCCGCGCCTCGCCGAACGCCGGACCAATGGCGGCTCGCAATTGTCGGGTGGCGAGCAGCAGATGCTGGCGATTTCGCGTGCGCTGCTCAGCGATCCGAAGCTGCTGGTCATGGATGAACCAACCGAAGGACTGGCACCGATCATTGTCGACCAGGTCGAGCAGATGCTGGTCGACCTCGCCGCCGAGGGCGAGATGGCGGTTCTGGTCATCGAGCAGAACATCGGCGTGGCGACCGCGGTGTCGAACCAGGTCGCCATCATGGTCAATGGCCGCATCAACCGGCTGATGGACGCCAAGGCACTTGCCGCCGACCGCGAGTTGCAGCAGCGGCTGCTCGGTGTCGGCCGCCATGCCGAGGAAGCGCCCGTCACGCCGGCCGAAGCCGCGCAGGCAAAGGAGCAATTGGCGGAAGTCTATCGCGTCGATCGCACTGGCTCGGCCGAACCAACGCCGCGGAATGGCGTCTATCGTCCCGTCACCGAATTGCCCAACCGCTGGAACGTACCGGTCACCGAATTGCGCCAGGCGGCTGTCGACAAGACCGCGCCGCAGGACGACCTGAAGAAGGTCTTCGCCATTCCCTTTGCCGAGCGCATCGGCCGGACCGTGCTGGTTGTCGGCACCTTCGACACCAAGGGCAAGGAACTGCGCTTCGTCGCCGACCGGCTGAAGTCGCTGGGCATCCCGGTCCGTACCGTCGATCTGTCGACATCGGGAAAGCCGACAAGCGCCGACGTGCCGGCCATGCAAGTGGCCGGCATGCACCCGCGCGGATCGTCCGCCGTTTTCACCAATGATCGCGGCGGCTCGGTCAGCGCCATGGCTGACGCCTTCGCCCGCTGGATCGAGCGCGAGCCACGCATCGGCGGCGTCATCTCGGCCGGCGGCTCCGGCGGCACCACGCTGGCGACAGCCGGCATGCGGGTGCTGCCGGTCGGCATCCCCAAGCTGATGGTCTCGACGGTGGCGGCCGGCGATGTCGCCAAATATGTCGGCGGCGCCGATATCATGATGTTCCATTCGGTCGCCGATGTGCAGGGGCTGAACTCGATCACCGAACAGGTGTTGTCCAATGCCGCGCATGCGATGGCCGGCATGGTCGCGCAACTGCCCAACGCCGAGGCGTGGGAAGCAAAGCGCAAGCTGGCGCGGCCGGCCGTCGGCATCACCATGTTCGGCGTCACTACGCCCGCCGTGCAAGCGGTGACCAGGCGGCTTGAAGCCGACTATGACTGTCTCGTCTTCCACGCCACCGGCATCGGCGGGCGGGCCATGGAAAATCTCGGCGACTCGCGGCTGCTGTCGGCCTTCCTCGACCTGACCACCACGGAGGTGGCCGACATGATCGTCGGCGGTGTGTTCCCGGCGACAGAGGATCGCTTCGGCGCGGCGATCCGCACCGGACTTCCCTATGTCGGCTCGACCGGCGCGCTGGACATGGTCAATTTCGGCCCGCGCGACAGCGTGCCGGAGAAATTCCGCAGCCGCAAATTCGTCATCCACAATCCGAATGTCACGCTGATGCGCACCACGCGCGACGAGAACCGCGCCTTCGGCGAATGGATCGGCACGCGGCTCAACGCCATGAACGGCCCGGTGCGCTTCCTGTTGCCCGAAGGCGGCGTCTCGATGCTCGATGCACTCGGTCAGCCGTTTCACGATCCGGAGGCTGACAACGCGCTGTTCGAGGCCGTCGAGAAGACGGTTCGCCAGACGCCGCTGCGCCATGTCGAGCGCGTGCGCGCGAACATCAACGACACGCCTTTCGTCGACGCGGTGATCTCTGCGTTTCACGCGATCACGCCGAAGCTGCAGAGGCGGGCATGAAGAATTGGACTTCGCCACCGTGCAGGTGGATGTTTGAAAACACTGCCGGTCGCCCCGTGCCGACCGTATTGTCTTGGGGAGGATAGATCATGGACGCGCAAACCTTTGGCGCTTTCCTGCTGTGGCTGATCATTGCCGCGGTCGTCGTGGTGATCGCCGTCTACATCTTGCGGTGGCTCTATCGCCGCTCGACCAAGGAGACGGCGTTCGTGCGCACCGGCTTCATGGGCGAGAAGGTAGTGGTGAATGGCGGCGCCTTCGTCATTCCGGTGCTGCACGAGATCACCCCGGTCAACATGAATGTGCTGCGCATCGAAGTGCGCCGCGAGGATGGCTTTGCGCTGATCACCAAAAACCGCATGCGCGTCGATCTGATCGCGGAATTCTTCGTCCGTGTTGGCGCCAGCCGCGAGCTGGTCGCCGCCGCCGCGCAGACGCTTGGCCGTCGCACGCTGCAGCCCGACAGCCTGCGCGAATTGCTAGAGGGCAAATTCGCCGGCGCCCTGCGCACTGTCGCCGCGCAGATGACGCTGGAAGAGATGCACGAATTGCGCGGCGACTACGCCGCCAGGGTGCGCAGCCTCGCCTCGGAATCGCTCGCCGCCAACGGGCTTGAGCTGGAGAGCGTCGCCATCGTCGATCTCGACCAGACCAGCCTCGAATATTTCGATCCGTCCAACGCTTTCGATGCCGAAGGCCTGACGCAGCTGACGGAATCGATCGAGACCCGGCGCCGGATGCGCAACGAGATCGAGCAGCGCACGCTGGTCGACATCCGCAACCAGAATCTCGACACCCAGCGCAAGGTGCTGGAGATCGATCGCGACAGCGAATATGCCCGCCTCGAACAGGAGCGTGAGGTCGAGATCCGCCGTGCCGCGCAGCGTTCCGAACTCGCCATCGACCGCGCGATACGCGACCAGGAATCCGAACAGGCGCAGCTTTCGTCGCGCGAAGCCGTCGAGAAGTCGCGCCTAAACCAGGAGCGCAACATCACCGAGGAGCGCATCAAGAGCGAGGAGGACACGCAGCGCCGCGAGATCGCTCGCCGCCGTTCGCTCGATGAGACCGAGATGAAGATGCGCGAGCTGACCGAGCGCGAGCAGATCGCGCTCGAACTGTCGCTGGAAAAGGCGCGCATCGAGCGCCAGGGCACGCAGAGCCAGCTCGAGATCGAGCGCAGGAAGCGGCTCGAGGTCGCCGAGCTGGAGCGCCAGATCGCGCTTGCTGAAAAGGCGCTTGAGGTGACCAGGGCAGAAGCGGAAAAGCGCCGCGCCGAGATCGTTGAGAACCAGGCGACCGAGACGGCACGGATCGCGCAGGAACGTGTCGTCGACGAGGTCAGGATTGAACGGGAGCGTCACCTCGAAGCGCTGCAGATCGCCAAGCGCCAGGCCTTCGAGGAAGCCGAGATTTCGGCCGGCGAAGAGGTCGAGCGCGCCCGCATCACCACCGAACGCGGCATCGAGGAAGCGCGCCTGATCAAGGATCGCGACATCAGGCAGCTTGGTGTGGACCGCGACCAGAAGATCGAGATCGCCGAGATCCAGAAGGCGATCGACATCGCCAAGAAGACGCAGGAACGCTCTTCGGCGATCGCGGCCTCGGAAGCGGTTCGCGCCAAGGCCATCCAGGCCGAGGAACAGGCGTTCACCGCCCGCGAACGCGAGATTGCCGAGCGCCGCAAGCTGACCGAGCTGATCGGCGCGCAACGCGAAGCGGAGCGTGACGCCTTGCGCATAGTCTCCGCCGCGGATGCCGAGATGAAGGCGGCAAGGAGCCTCGCCGAAGCGCAGAAGATTGCAGCCGTCGCCTCGGCCGAGTCGGAGAAGATCCACGCCCTTGCCGCGGCTCAGCGCTATGAGGTCGACGCCGCCGGCCATCGCCAGCTCAACGAGGCCGAGAACATTCTTTCCGAGGGCGCGCGGGCAGGGCGCCTGCGCGGCAAGCTGCTTGATCACATGGAAGGCATCATCCGCGAAAGCGTCAAGCCGATGGAGAAGATCGAAGGCATCAAGATCCTGCATGTCGACGGCATCAACGGCGGCACCGGCGGCAGCCGCAACGTCACCGACGAAGTCATCGACTCGGCGCTGCGTTACCGGGTGCAGGCGCCGATGATCGACAATCTGATGAAGGAGATCGGCATCGAGGGCGGCTCGCTCGGCCGCATGACCGACGTGCTGCGCGACGCCAAGGACATTGCGAGCCTGACCCGCGACAAGAAGGGCAAGGGCAAGGCCGCCAAGGACGACGATGACGATCGCGATCACTGACGAGACGATCGTGCGGTTGCAGATGCGTTGCGCCAGACGGCAGGTTCTCCGTGATGCGGGTGGTCGCCCAAAATGACCAAGGTCTATGTCTCCTCGGTCATCCCCGCTCCGGCGGCGGAAGTCTGGAAGGTCGTGCGCAATTTCAATGGATTGCCGGGCTGGGCACCGTTCGTTGCCGAAAGCCGCATCGAACAGAATGCGCAAGCCGACCAGATCGGCTGCATCAGGAGTTTCACGCTCAGGGATGGCGGGCGCATTCGTGAAAGGCTGCTGGCGCTGTCCGACTATGATCTGTCCTGCAGCTACGCGATCCTGGAAAGCCCGATGGCGGTGGAGAATTATGTCGCCACCCTGTCGCTGACGCCGATCACCGACGGCAATCTGACACTCGCCGAATGGCAAGCGGAGTTCGACTGTGCGCCCGATCGCGAGGCAGCCTTGATGCACCAGATCGGCACCGGCGTGTTCCAGACCGCCTTGACCGCGTTGAAACACCGGTTCGGGCGCTGACATCAGCCGATGGTCAGGGTTTGCCAGAGCACGATCATCGACGCACCGATCGAGGAGGTCTGGGCGATCCTGCGTGATTTCAACGGCCATGACCGTTGGCACCCGGCAATTTCCTTCAGCGAGATCGAGGGCGGTGAGCCGGTCGATGCGGTCGGCTCGGTGCGACACTTCCGGCTCGCCGACGGTGGCGAGTTGCGCGAACAATTGCTGGCGCTGTCCGACAAGGACCGAAGGCTGAGCTATTGCCTGCTCGAGGCGCCGCTGCCGTTGATGGGCTATGTCGCCTCGGTGCGGCTGAAGCCGGTGACCGACGGCAACGCCACCTTCTGGGAATGGCGTTCCGAGTTCAACCCGCCGGCGCATCGCCGCGACGAACTGGTCAAACTGGTCACCGAAGGCATCTATCAGGCCGGCTTCGCGGCCGTGCGCGATCTCCTGCGGCGCGGAAGTGTCGGCTCGCCGGTCGATGCGAGATCACCTCGGGCCGTTGCCGCCCCGGTGCCTTCCGCAAGCCTGCCGCGTGCCGTATCAACACTCGCCCCAGGGCAGGGCGCGACAACCAGGGCTATCGTCATCGAGCGCTATGGCGGGCCGGAGGAGTTGCTCCTTAAGGAAATCGGACTGCCGCCGCCAGCGCCGACCGAGGTCCGGATCCGCCACACGGTGATCGGCGTCAATTTCATCGACGTCTATTGCCGCACCGGTTTTTTCGACCTCTTGCAGCCGCCTGGTGTGCCGGGCATGGAGGCCGCCGGCGTCATTGAAGCCGTTGGTTCGGCGGTGTCGGGTTTCGCCGTCGGCGACCGTGTCGCCTATGCCTGTCCGCCGGTCGGCGCCTACTGCGAGCGGCGCAACATGACGCCCGAATTGCTGATCCATCTCTCCGACGATATTTCGGACGAGATCGCCGCCGCCGGCCTGCTCAAAGGGATTTCCGCCAGTTTTCTGCTGCACGATGTCCATGTCGTGAAGCGCGGCGCCATCGTTCTCATTCATGCGGCGGCCGGCGGTATCGGCCAGTTGCTGGTGCAGTGGGCCCGTCATCTCGGCGCGACGGTGATTGCTACGGTGTCGAGCGATGACAAGGCGCGCATCGTCGAACGCCTCGGCGCACACCATGTGATTGTCTATTCTCGCGAGAATTTCGCCGAGGCCGTCATGCGACTGACCAATGGCGCGGGCGCCGATATCGCCTATGATGCGGTCGGTAACGACACCTTCGGCGGTTCGATTGCTGCCCTTGCCGTGCGCGGCCACCTCGTCAGTTTCGGCCAGGCCTCGGGGCCGGTCGGCAATTGGGACATCGGTCGCTTCGCCACCAAGTCACTGACCCTTTCGCGGCCCAACTACGCCCATTACACCGACACGCCGGAAAAGCTCGCTCCACACGTCGCCAGGTTTTTCCAAGCGCTTCGCCAAGGCGTCGTCAGGGTCGAGGCGCCGACGCGTTACGACCTTGTCAACGCCGCTGTCGCTCACCGCGATCTGGAATCCCGCCGCACGACGGGAGCCTTGGTCCTGCTGCCCCAGCCTTAATCGAGGGCCGTCAATTTCAGGGCGCCAATAAAGAATTTGACGCACGTAATGTTTTTGCGTTGTATTGGAAACTGTGAAAATTGACTGAATAAGTTCGGCCAAGCATTGCCGCTTCCGGACAACGGCCGCATGACTGGTGACGGCCGGATCGTTTCGGTCGGCGACGCGGCAAGAGGACCTGATAGATCGATGGCGGAGAAGACGCACCGCACGATGGATGATTTCGCCCGGGCATGTGGCGTGTCACGGCCGACGCTGTCGAAATATTTTGACGATCCGGCGAGCGTGAGGCCGGCGACGCGGGCGCGCATCGAAGCCGCGTTGCGTTCCTCGGACTACCAACCGAACCTGTTCGCCCGCAATCTCAATCGCAAGCGCACCCGCAACATCGGCATCGTCGTGCCGACGATCACCGATCCATTCTATGCCGAGATGGTCAGCCGCATCGAATTTCGCTGCCGCGACGAGGGCTATTGGCCGATCGTCATCTCCTCGCATGGCTCGCCGAAGCTGGAAGCGGAGTCGGTCAGGACGCTGCTGTCATTGAAGGTCGCCGGCGCGATCATCGCGCCGCTCGGCCTGGCCTCCGATCGCGGCGTTTTCGACAAGCTCGGACAGGATATTCCGATCGTCTATTTCGACACCTATATCGAGGGCGACACGCCTTTCGTTGGCAACGACAACCACCAGAGCACGTCGACCATGGTCGACTATCTCAACCGCTCCGGAGAACCGCCTGTCTATGTCGACATTCCGCATGTCAACCACAATTCGGGTGAACGGCTGCAAAGCTACATCGCGACGATGCAAGTCGCCGGTTTGGAACCCGTCGTCATCGACGCGGCGCGCGACTATACTTGGGACTTCGAGCGCATCGGCCACGAATGGATGGAAAGGACGCTCGATGTTGGCGGTCTGCCCGGCCGCACGATCCTGTGTGCCAATGATCGTCTCGCCTTTGGCGTGATGGCGGCTGCGTTCTCGCGCGGACTGAAGATCGGCCGCAGGCCCGACAGCGATCTGCGCGTTGCCGCGCATGACGATCATCCGTTGAGCCGCTACACCTGTCCGGCACTGACCACCATGGCGCAGGATTTCGCCGCCATGGCCGGCCGCAGCGTCGAGATCCTGCTGGCCTTGCTGGACGAGGCCGATCCGCCAAAGCAGGACTTGGCACGCACGGTCAAGCTCGGTGCGACCCTGGTGATGCGTCAGTCGGCCTGAGCGTCCAGCGTCAGCGACCCTTCTCGAATTGGCGCCAGGCAGCCACCGCCTCGGCCACCGCTTGCCGCGCGGCGGGGATATGGCGTCCCATCGAGACGAAGCCGTGGATCTGGCCCGCCCATTGCCGCAGGACCAGCGGCACGCCTGCGGCTTGCAGGCGCTCGGCGTAGGCTGCCCCTTCGTCGGCAAGGATGTCGCAGCCGGCAAGCGCGACGAAAGCTGGCGCGACGCCGGCGAGATCAGGCGCCAGCAAGGGCGAGACGCGCCAGTCCACGATGTCGTCGGACGTTTGCACATAGTGGTCGCGGAACCATGCCATGGTGGTTGCCGTAAGCCCGAGGCCGTCGCCGAAGCGCCGGTAGCTGTCGGCCGTCTGCCTCGCATCGGTGTTGGGATAGATCAGGATCTGGGCGGCAAGGGATAGCGCCAGTCCATCGCGGGAAAGCAGCGCCAGCACGGCGGCGAGATTGCCGCCGGCACTGTCGCCGGCAACGCCGATGCGGGTACGAGCGATGCCGAGACCGGCGGCATTCTCTGCCATGAAGCGGAGCGTCGCCAGACAATCCTCCAGCCCGGCAGGAAATTTGTGTTCCGGCGCCAGGCGATAGTCGGGGCAGACAATGACGGCATTGCCGAGATTGGCCAGCCAGCGGCAGATCTCGTCATGCGAATCGAGATTACCGACGACCCAGCCGCCGCCATGCAGATAGAGCAGCGCCGGCGCCCCGCTTTGCGGCGCACTGACGCCGCGATGGACGCGGATCGTCACAGACCCGTTCGGCCCGTCGATCCGCTGTTCTGCGGTCGTTGCGACCGGTTCGTGCTCGCCCTGTTGCGTCGGGAACGAAGCGTTGTAGGCGGCCCGCGCCGCCGCCACGCTGCCGGTCTCGAACGGCTCGCCGCCAGCCGCACGGCCGATTTCAAGGACGCGCAGCGCATCCTGGTCAAGCGTCATCGTCATATCCTCAGGCAAGCAGGTCGCTCGCCTCTTCCTCTGTCAGCAGGGCCGGTTGGGTGACATCCCCCGCGACCATCACCGAGCCCTGGCTCTCGCCGGAACGCAGGACAGCCTCCATAATTTCCAGCACATGCAGCGCGAGATTGCCGGAGGCGCGTGGCGTGTTGCCGGTTTGAAGCGAGCGCACCAGATCGGCGACGCCGAGCATGCGGTAATTGGCGCGGTCGGGCGCCG
This sequence comes from Mesorhizobium kowhaii, assembly GCF_003253745.1. Taxonomy (GTDB): domain Bacteria; phylum Pseudomonadota; class Alphaproteobacteria; order Rhizobiales; family Rhizobiaceae; genus Mesorhizobium; species Mesorhizobium kowhaii. The sequence continues at coordinate 217,246 of NZ_MZXV01000056.1, read as the reverse complement.
CATAGGGCCAATTGCGGGCGCCGTAGAGATCGCCTTCGCTGGCGAAATCCTTCCAGTCGGTGCCGCGTTCGGACAGCGACACGGTGCCGCCGAACGTGTCGGGGTCGGGCAGACGCAGCGAGCCTTCCGTGCCATGCAGCTCGATCGGGTGGTTTGAGTGGCGAAAGACGTCCCACGAGGCGCCGAAGGTGACCGTCGCGCCCGAGCGGAATTCAAGCAGCGACAGCACGTTGGTTGGCGTGCCGACCTTGAATGTGGTGTTCTTGAACGGTCCATCGGCGGTGATCAGCCTTTCCTCCTGGCCGCGTGTCGCCATCGCCATGACACGTTCGACCGGTCCGAGCAGGTTGACCAGCATGGTCAGATAGTAGGGCCCCATGTCGAACACCGGCCCGCCGCCGGGCTGGTAGTAGAATTGCGGGTTGGGGTGCCAGTGCTCCATGCCGCGGCCCATCATGAAGGCCGTGCCGGTGACCGGACGGCCGATGGCGCCGGCGTCCATCAGCCGGCGCGCCCGGCGTCCAGCGGCACCGAGGAAGGTGTCGGGCGCCGAGCCGAGCCGCAGGCCGCGCGACTTCGCCTCGCTGACCAGAAGCTGCCCGTCGGCGGCCGAGGTGGCGAGCGGCTTTTCGGTGAAGACGTGCTTGCCGGCCGAAAGCGCCGACATGGTGACGTCGAAATGCACGGCGGGAATGGTGAGGTTGAGAACGAGGCCGATTTCGGGATCGGCAAGCAAGGCATCGACGCCCATTGCCCTGATGCCGTATTCGCGGGCTCGCAGGGCGGCGGCGTCCGGCGAGATGTCGGCGCAGGCCTTCAATTCCACGCCGGCAAAAAGTGCTGCGTTGCGCATGTAGGTCATGGCGATGTTGCCGCAACCTATGACCCCTACACCAAGCTTTTCCATCATTCCTCCAGTCGGCTGCGGTCCGTCATTCCATGCCGGATCGGCGAATCTTCGTCCACGTCGTGGGCACATTGATGCATCATTATGCAGTTTAAATCTTGACGCGCGACAATTTTTTATAAATCATGTGCGAAGTTGGACGGGCGGGAGTGGCTGCCGTCAACTCTGGGAGGACTACACATGGACGAGTCAAGGAAGGGGCCGCGCAGCGGCTCCAAGTCGATTGGGCATGTCACCATTGCCGATCGCCGGCAATTTCTCATCGGTTCCGCCGGCCTTCTCGGCGCGGCGGCGTTCGGGGCAGGGACGTCGCTCGGTATTGGCCGGGCTCGCGCCCAGAGCCGGGCCGAAATCTCGTTTGCCAGCGCCGCCTTCTTCGGCAAGGAGACCTTCGGCGACCTGATCAAGGCCTTCAACGAATCGCAGGACCGCATCCTGGTCAAGAACATCGAACTGCCGCCGCCGAGCTCCTCCACCGAGGTCTACCAGGGCCTCGTCCAGCAGCTCGCACGCCGCACCGGCACGCCTGACGTCTTCAGCCAGGACGTGATCTGGATCGCCGGCTTTGCCGCCGCCGGATGGGCGCTGCCGCTGGACGAGTATTTCCCGGCCGACAAGCGCAGCGCCTACTTCACCGGAACCCTCAATGCCTGTACCTACGGCGGCAAGCTCACCGCCCTTCCCTGGTTCATGGATTCGGGCATGTTCTATTACCGCAAGGACGTGCTGGAAAAGCATGGCGGCAAGGTGCCGGAAACCTGGACCGACATGGCGACCATTGCCGCCGCCGCGCAGAAGGCCGGCGACATCGATTTCGGCTATCTCTGGCAAGGCAAGCAGGCCGAGGTTCTGGTCTGCGACGCGGTCGAGATCATCACCTCTAACAACGGCGCCATCCTGGCGCCCGACGGCAAGTCGTCGCTGATCAACCAGAAAGGCGCAGTGGAGGCGATCCAGTTCCTGCACGACACCATCGCCACCAACAAGGTCAGCCCGCAGGACGTGCTGTCTTGGGACGAGGAACCGTCGCGTCAGCCCTTTACCTCGGGCAAGGCGATGTTCATGCGCAACTGGTCCTATGTCTATCCGATCGCCCAGGACGCCAAGGCATCCCAGGTGGTCGACAAGGTCGGCGTCGCGCCGCTGCCGTCGTTCCCCGGCGGCAAGAGCTCGGCCTGCCTCGGCGGCTACCAGCTCGGCGTCAATGCCAACTCGAAGCAGCGCGAAGCCGCGATCGAACTCTTGACCTGGCTGTCGTCGACCGAGACCCAGCACCGCATCGCGCTGAACTTCGGCCTCGCACCGACGCGGCCGGCGCTGTTCCAGGACGCACAGATCAAGAAGGAACAGCCGTTCATGGCCAGCCTCGAGAAAGTCTTCACCGGCGCCACGGCGCGGCCGATCACGCCCGAATACGCGAAAGTGACGCTGGCCTTGCAGTCCGGCATCTCCAAGGCACTGGTCTCTGGCAACATCCAGGCCGAGATGGACGCGACGGCGGCGCAAATCGACAAGATCGTAGGCTGATTGAATGTCCGCGGCGGCCACTATTCCTGGCATCGGCCGGCCGCGGCGCTCCGGCAAGGCGCTTCCGGGCGCCTTGTGGGCCTTGCTTCTGCTGACGCCAGCCTTCGTGTCGCTGGCGTCGGTTTCGTTCTACCCGATCGTCAACGGGCTCTACCTCTCGCTCACCAACACCTCGTTGATTACGCAGGAGCAGGATTTCACCGGCTTCTCCAATTATGTGGAGCTGTGGGGCGACCCACAGTTCTGGAATGCCTGGTGGCACACGATGTGGTTCACCGCCGCCTCGACGGTGCTGGAGACGGTGATTGGGCTCGGCATGGCGCTCATCCTGTGCGAAGCCTTCAAGGGGCGCGGCCTTGTGCGCGCCGCCATGCTGGTGCCGTGGGCAATGCCCACCGTCGTCACCTCCAAGATGTTCGGCTGGCTGTTCGACGGCCAGAACGGCATCGTCAACTACATCCTCCTGCATGCCGGGCTGATCGACCAGAACATCAACTGGTACGGCTCCACCGACACGGCGATGATCACCATCATCATCGCCGATGTCTGGAAGACGACGCCGTTCATGGCACTGCTGCTTCTGACCGGGTTGCAGACCGTGCCCAATTCGCTGATCGAGGCGGCGCGCATGGATGGCGCCAAGGGCTGGATCACCTTCTGGTATATCCGCCTGCCGCTCCTGATGCCGACTTTGCTGATCGCCGGCCTGTTCCGCGCGCTCGATGCCTTCCGCGTCTTCGATCTCGTCTATGTGCTGACCGGCGGCGGCCCGGCCGATTCGACCGAGACGCTGTCGACGCTGTCCTACAAGGTGCTCTTCTCGACGCTGCAGTTCGGCTACGGTTCGGCCGTCTCGACGGCGATGTTTGTCACCGAGGGCATCATCGCGCTGGTGTTCTGCCTGTATCTCATCCGGCAGATCAGGAGAGCGCAATGAACGATACGCGCTTGCCGCTGCAGACAGTCGCCATCTATCTCGGCGCCTTGCTGATCTTCGTCTGGTCGGGTGGTCCGTTCATCTGGCAGTTCTCGACCTCGTTCCAGCTCGACAAGGCGCTGACGTCAGGCTCGCCGTCGCTGATCCCGCATCCCTTCACGCTGGAGCATTACTACAACGCCTTCGTCGAGAAACAGCTTCACCGCTATGTCTGGAACTCGCTGGTGGTCTCGCTGGCGACAACCTTCCTGTGCCTGTTCGTCGGCTCGCTGGCCGCGTTCGCGCTGTCGCGGCTGAACATCAAGGGCCGCTTCGGCATTCTGATGGTCATCCTTTCGGTGTCGATGTTTCCGCAGATCGCGCTGGTCGGGCCGCTCTATCTGGTGGCCACCAATCTCGGCCTGCTCGACACCTACACGGCGTTGATCATTACTTACCTGGCGCTCGGCCTGCCGCTCGTCACTTGGGTGCTGTTCGGCTATTTCGAGACGCTGCCGCGCGAGATCGACGAGGCGGCGCGCATGGATGGCGTCAGCGTGCCCGGCCTGCTCTGGCGCATCATCCTGCCGATGTCGCTGCCGAGCCTGGTGACCACCGGCCTGCTCGCCTTCATCACCGCGTGGAACGAATTCCTGTTCGCGCTCGCCTTCACCTCCAACATCGACCGGCAGACGATACCGGTCGGCATCGCCAACTTCACCAACCTCTATTACGTCCCCTGGGGCGATATTGCCGCGGCCTCCGCCGTGGTGACCGTGCCCTTGATCCTCCTGGTGCTGTTCTTCCAGCGCCACATCATCGAAGGACTGACCCAGGGCGGCGTCAAGGAATGAACGACATGACGAAGACGAAGCTCAAGGTCGGCTGCCAGACCTTCACCTGGGAAATGCTGGGCAAGGCCTGGACCGGGGGCCCCGACGATCTGTTGAACGCGATAGACGATGGCGGTTACGCCGGCATCGAGATCACCGACACCATGATCGGCCATTATGCCGACAGGCCGGCCGAGTTCGCTACCGCGCTCGACGCCCGAGGCCTCGCCCTCGTCTCCTTTGCCTTTGGCTCGAAGAGCGGTTTCACACTGAAAGAGGCGCTGGAAGGTGACCTCGAAGCCGCCCGGCGCTGGGTCGGCTTTGCCGCGAACTTTCCCGGCGCGCTGGTGTCGATTGGTTCGGCGACGGTCGTCTCCGATGGTCCGCGCCAAGACAAGTTCGCCATATCAGCCGAATTCTACAATCGCGCCGCCGAGATCGGCCGCAAGGCCGGTGTGGATGTCGCGGTGCATCCGAGCTCGCACCACAACACGCTGCTGTTCGACCGCGCCGATTACGACACGATCTTTGCCTTGCTCGACCCCGACCTGGTCGGCTGGGTGCCGGATACCGGCCATATCTTGCGCGGCCACAAGGACATGCTCGACACGCTGCGCACCCACCGCGACCGCATCCGTTACATCCATCTCAAGGACGTCGACGCCAAAGGCACCTGGGCCATGCTTGGCAAGGGCGTCTGCGATACCCCCGCGGTCATCGAGATCGCCGGCACCGCGCCGCACTTCACCGGCTGGCTGGTGCTCGAAGAGGAATCCGACACGGCTGCCGCCGACCCCGCCGGCGCGGTCAAGACCAACCGCCAGACAATGCGCAGCTACGGCGCCTGAAGAACGAGACGATGATCAAGAAACAGGACAGACGCCTCAGGGTCGGCGTGCTCGGCTGCGGCCCCATCGCGCAGTTCGCGCATCTGCAATCCTGCGTCAAGGCGGGCAATGCGGACCTCTACGCCATCTGCGACGCGGCACCCGACCTGCTCGCCCGCATGGGTGCCACCTACGAGCCGCGGAAGATGTATGCCGACTATGACGCGATGCTCGCCGATCCCGAATTGGAGGCAGTGATCGTCGCCACCTCGGACGCCTATCATGTGCCGATGTCGATCAAGGCGCTCGATGCCGGCAAGCATGTACTGTGCGAAAAGCCGATCGGCACTTCAGTGGAAGAAGGGGAGGCGCTGGCGGAGGCGGTCAGGCGCTCGGGCAAGGTCCTGCAGGTAGGCCACATGAAGCGCTTCGACCCGGCGCTGGAGGCGGCGCGCGACTTCGTCCGCGACGAGATCGGCGACGTGCTGGCACTGAAGGCGTGGTACTGCGATTCCACCCATCGCTATACCAACACCGATGCCATCCAGCCGCTGCCCGTCACCAGCAAACTGGCGAGGAAGCCGGCCGGAAATCCGAAGGCCGACCTGCGGCAGTATTTCATGCTCGCGCATGGCTCGCATCTCGTCGACACGGCGCGTTTCCTGTGCGGCGAGATCGTCGCCGTGCGCGCCCGCCTCAACGAGCGTTTCGGCGCCTATTGCTGGTTCGTCGAGACCGAGTTCGCCAGCGGCGCGCTCGGCCATCTCGATCTCACCGTTGCCGTGCGGATGGACTGGCACGAAGGTTTCCAGCTCTATGGCGAGAACGGCTCTGTCATCGCCAAGACTTTCAACCCTTGGTACTTCCGCGCCAGCGAGGTCGAGATCTTTCACGAGAAGACCGCCACGGCCCATAAGCCGCTCGGCGCTGACGGCCATTTCTTCCGCCGCCAGCTCGAAGGTCTTGCCGAAACGGTGCTTGAAGGCGCGCCGATGCGCGGCGCCAATGTCGAGGACGGCATCGCGTCGATCCGCGCCATGGTCGCCATTGCGCGCTCGGTGGAGACCGGCGAGCGGGTCGAACTCGCCTCGGTTTCGGGGGCGGTCTGATGCGTCTCGGCATTTTCGCCAAGACCTTTCCCGGCGCCGAGCCGGCCGCCGTGCTGGCCGCCGTGCGGCAGGCTGGCTATGAGACCACGCAGTTCAATCTTGCCTGCGCCGGCCTGCCGTCGATGCCCGATGCCGTGCCGGCGGAAGCCGTCGCGGCGATCCGCGCCGCCGCGCAGTCGACTGGTGTTTCGCTCGCAGCAATTTCTGGCACCTACAACATGGCGCATCCCGACAAGGCCGTCCGCGACGACGGCCTCAGGCGCCTGGCCATCGTCATCGAGGCGGCGGCTGTCCTGGACATTCCCCTGGTCACACTCTGCACCGGCTCGCGCAACGCCGCCGATCAATGGGCGTACCATCCCGACAATGCCGATCCGGTCGCCTGGTCCGACATGGCCGCCGAGATGGCGAAGGCGCTGGTGCTGGCCGAACAGGCAGGCGTCGATCTCGGCATCGAGCCCGAGCAGGCCAACATCGTCACCTCGGCCAAGGATGCCACCCGGCTGATCGCCGAGATGGGGTCGCGGCATCTGAAGATCGTGCTTGATCCGGCAAACCTGTTCGAGCACGCGACGCCTGACGAGACGCGCGCCATTGTCGCCGCCGCGATCGACGAGGCTGCCGCCCACATCGCAATGGCGCACGCCAAGGACCGCTATGGTGACGGCCGCTTCGCCACCGCCGGGCAAGGCATTGTCGACTTCCCGGATTTAGCCGCGCGGCTGAAGGCAGTGGGCTTCGACGGGGCACTCGTTACTCACGGGCTGTCCGCCGACGAAGCCCCCGGCGTCGCCGCCTTCCTGCGGAGGTTCCTCTGATGGACGCCGCGCCGACGGTCATGCTTCGCGACGATGCAGCACTTCGTGTCTTCGACACGGGGCAGGGCAGGCTTCCGGTCGTTTTCCAGCACGGTCTCGGCGGCGATGCAGCGCAGGTGGCGCAGAACTTTTCCGACAGCCCGTCATACCGCCGACTGACCGTCGAGTGTCGCGCACAGGGTGGCTCCGGCGCCGGCCGTGGGCGGCCCTTTTCGATCGCCATGTTTGCCGATGATGTGCTGGCCGCCGCCGACGCGGCCGGCATCGACCGTTTCGTCGCCAGCGGCATCTCGATGGGCGCGGCGATCGCGCTGCGGCTTGCAAGCCGTTACCCGGACCGCGTCCTGGGTTTGGTGCTGGTGCGCCCTGCCTGGGCCTTCGATGCGGCGCCGCAAAACATGCGCCCCTACGCGGAGGTGGCGGAGCTCATCCGCGACCGCCCGCTGGATGACGCGCGCAACGCCTTTGCAACCTCCGTCACCGCCGCCCGCTTTCGCAAGGAAGCACCGGACAATCTCGCTTCCCTGCTCGGCTTCTTCGAGCGCGACAATGCGGCTGTCTTCGCCGAGGTGATGCAGGCGATCGCAAACGATGGGCCCGGCGTCACGCAGGCAGCGGCCGCCGGCCTCAAGGTCCCCGCGCTGGTCATCGGCAGCGGCATCGATCTCGTCCATCCGCTGGCGACCGCCCGCTTCCTCGCCGATGCGATCCCCAACGCCGCCTTTGCCGAGGTGACGCCGAAGGCCACCGACAAGGATCGCCATTTCGCCGAGGTCCGCGCTTCTATCGCGGGCTTCCTCGATGATCGTTTCAACAACCAGGACCAGTCATGATCTCGAAACCACTCACAGGCCCGGCCGCCATCGCCGCACTGCCGCGCGACCGCATGATCGCTGAATTCTCGCTGTGGTCCGCCGACCTCGTCAATTTCGAGAGCGACCTGAAGCGCATCGAGCCCTATGTCGACCTTCACCACATCGATGTGGCTGACGGTCATTTCGCCCCGTCCTTCCTGTTCTTTCCCGATCTCGTCGCCCGCATCGCCAGGCTGACGGCCAAACCCATCCACGTCCATCTGATGGTCGATGCGGCGGTTGTCGAGGCGCAGACGCGCCAGTTCATCGAGGCCGGCGCCGACATGATCAGCGTCCATGCCGAGAACGGCGAGGCGGGATTGCGCGCCGTTCGGTTGGCGCGCGAACTCGGCGCGGAAGCCGGCGTCGTGCTCAGGCTCGAGACGCCGGTCGAAACGGTGACGCCTTTCGTCCCGGAGGTCGCTTTCGTCACGCTGCTTGGCACGGCTATCGGCGTCAAGGGCCAGAGCCTGTCGGACGAGGCCTGCGACAGGCTGGGCGCTGCCCGCGCCATCCTGAGAGAGGCCGGCCGCGAGGCGGCCGTGGTTCTGGCCGCCGATGGCGGCATTCGCCACGAGACGGTGCCGTTGCTGCGTGCCGCCGGCGCCGAAACCGTGGTTCTCGGCTCGCTCGCCTTCGGCGACAAGGATCTGGCCGGCCGCATTGGCTGGCTGCACGGCTTGAAGGTCGCGGCATGAACAACGAAGCCGCCCTCGCGATCGATCTTGGCGGCACCGAGCTTCGTGCCGCCCTGGTCGACCGCGACGGCAAGATCCTGGCGTTCGCCGCGGTGCCGACGCAGGCGCAGGCCGGCCCCGACGTGGTGATCGGCCAGATCGAAGCGCTGGCCGCGACCGTCCATGCCGAGGCCCCGGCGCTCGCCATCGTCGGCGTCGGCGTCGGCGCGCCGGGACCGCTCGATCCGCTGGCCGGCATCGCCGTCGGACCGCCGACACTCGCCGGCTGGCTGGACGTGCCGCTTGCCGATATCCTCGAACGGCGGCTCGGCCTGCCGGTGCGGCTGGAAAACGATGCCAATGCCGCGGCACTCGGCGAATGGCGCTTCGGCGCCGGTCATGGCGCCCGCTCGCTGGTCTTCGTCACGGTTTCCACCGGCATCGGCGGCGGTGTCGTCGTCGACGGACGCATTCTCCATGGCCGCCGTGGGCTCGCCGCCGAGATCGGCCATATGACCATCACCAATGAAGGCGAGCGTTGCATGTGCGGCGTCGTCGGCTGCTTCGAGGCCATCGCCTCGGGCACCGCGCTCGGCCGCCGCGCCAATGCCGCGACAGCGCCCTGGGATGGCTCGGCGCTGCGGCGCCTCTCTGCGAACGGCGAGGTGACCGGCCGTCACGTGGTCGAGGCGGCACGGCTGCAAGACGAGCTTGCCTTGGCCCTGCTCGAGGAGGAAGCCCGCTGGCTTGGCATCGGCTTCACCAATCTTTTGCATCTCTATTCGCCCGATGTGCTGGTCGTCGGTGGCGGCATTGCCAATGGGCTCGACCTCATGGCGCCTGCCATCGAGGCGACCATCAGGCAGCGGGCCATGCGTGCCTATCGCGACGTGCCGGTCGTTCAGGCCCAGCTTGGCCGCCACGCCGGGCTCGTTGGTGCTGCCAGCCTTGTCCTGTTCGATGACGGAGGTACGTTGGCGGCACGCATGCCTGTCGGTCCAAGCACATATCCGGATGCGAGGAGGGACTTCAATGGCTGAGCTCAAGCTGCGCGGCGTGCGCAAATCCTACGGCAATGCCGAGGTGATCAAGGGTGTCGACCTCGATGTCGGCGACCGCGAGTTCGTCGTCTTCGTCGGCCCGTCGGGCTGCGGAAAATCGACGCTGCTGCGCATGATCGCCGGTCTCGAGAAGATCACCGCCGGCGAGCTGATGCTTGATGGCGCGCGCATCAATGAGGTCGATCCCTCCGAACGCGGCCTCGCCATGGTGTTCCAGTCCTATGCGCTCTATCCGCATATGACGGTCGCCGAAAATATGGGTTTTGCCCTGAAGATCGCCGGGCTTCCGGTCGTCGAGCGTGACGCCAAGGTCAAGGCGGCGGCCGAGGTGCTGCAGCTGTCGCATCTGCTCGAGCGGCGGCCGAAGGAGCTTTCCGGCGGCCAGCGCCAGCGCGTCGCGATCGGCCGCGCGATCGTGCGCCAGCCGAAGGTGTTCCTGTTCGACGAACCGCTGTCGAATCTCGACGCTGCGCTGCGCGTCAACATGCGGCTGGAGCTGATGCAGCTGCACGAACGGCTCGCCGCCACCATCGTCTATGTCACGCACGACCAGACCGAGGCGATGACCATGGCCGACAAGATCGTCGTCCTCAATGGCGGCAACATCGAGCAGGTCGGCTCGCCGCTCGACCTTTATGCGAGACCGGCCAATGTTTTCGTCGCGGGCTTCATCGGTTCGCCGAAGATGAACATGCTGCCGGTGCGGGTTCTCTCCGCCAACACGGATGGCGTTGCCGTTGCCCTGCCGGGCGGGGCCAGCCTGGTCGTTCCGGTCGAGGCGGGCCCGCTTGCGCCGAACAGCGAGTTGCTGCTCGGCATCCGACCGGAACATATCCGCATCGCAGATGCGGGCCAGTTCAAGGGCGAGGCGGTGCTGGCCGAACGGCTCGGCGGCCTGACCATCCTGCATGCCGAGATCGGCGAGAAGACAAGGCTGGTCGTGCAGACCGAGGGCATCGACACGACGCCGCTGCACAGCCCCATCGCCATGCAGGCCGACCCCTCCCGCTGCCATCTCTTCGCCGCCGACGGCAAGGCACTGGCGCCTCTGGGCAAAACCGGTGCCGCCTGACATCGTTGTGACCTACATGCCAACGGCCGGAAGCAGCATGCCTCCGGCCGTTGATTGATATTGAAGCGCGCGGATTACTCGGCGGGAACGACGTCTGCCGGCAGGCTGTCGTCGGCGGTGCCCGCCAGTGCCCTGGCCAGCTTGGCTTCATCGAGTTCGCCTTCCCAGCGTGCCACCACCAGCGTGGCGACGGCGTTGCCGACGAAGTTGGTCAGCGCCCGGCACTCCGACATGAAGCGGTCGACGCCGAGGATCAGCGCCATGCCGGCGACCGGCACCGAGGGAACGACCGACAGCGTGGCAGCAAGGGTGATGAACCCGGCTCCGGTGATGCCGGCGGCGCCCTTCGAGGAAAGCATCGCAACGAGCAGCAGCAGGATCTGGTCACCGATCGACAGGTGGATGTTGGTCGCCTGCGCGATGAACAGCGCCGCCAGCGTCATGTAGATGTTGGTGCCGTCGAGGTTGAAGGAATAGCCGGTCGGGATGACCAGACCGACCACCGAGCGCTTGGCGCCGGCCTTCTCCATCTTTTCCATCAGCGAGGGCAGGGCGGCTTCCGACGAGGACGTACCCAGCACCAGCAGCAGCTCTTCCTTGATGTAGCGGATCAAGGAGAGGATGGAGAAACCATTGTAGCGGCAGACGGCACCCAGCACGACGAACACGAACAGCAGCGACGTCACATAGAAGGTGCCGACCAGCATGGCGAGGTTGATGACGGCGCCGATGCCGTATTTGCCGATGGTGAACGCCATGGCGCCGAAGGCACCGATCGGGGCAGCCTTCATCAGCACGCTGACCAGCTTGAAGACCGGCGCCGTCAGCGCCTGCAGGAAGTTGAGCACCGGCGTGCCCTTGTCGCCGACCAGCGCCAGCGCGATGCCGAACAGCACCGAGAAGAACAGCACCTGCAGGATGTCACCGTCGGCGAAGGCGCCGACGATCGTCGACGGGATGATGTTCATCAGGAAGCCGGTGACCGACTGGTCATGCGCCTTGGCGGCATAGGTGTTCACGGTCGAGGCGTCGAGCGTTGCCGGGTCGATGTTGAAGCCCGCACCCGGCTGCACGACATTGGCCACGACAAGGCCGATGATCAGCGCCAGCGTCGAGAAGGTAAGGAAGTAGAGCATCGCCTTGCCGGCGACACGCCCGACCTTCTGCAGGTCGCTCATGCCGGCGATGCCGGTCGCCACGGTCAGGAAGATGACCGGGGCGATGATCATCTTGACCAGCTTGATGAAGGCGTCGCCGAGCGGCTTCATGCTCTCGCCGATCGACGGATAGAAGTGACCGAGCAGGATGCCGACGGTGATCGCGACGAGCACCTGCACGTAGAGTTGGGCATAGAAAGGCTTGCGCTGCGCGGCAAGCGCGCCTGATTGGTCTGCGATGTGCATCGAACTCTCCCTGGCCGGATGGACGGAAATGCACCGCCCTGCGTGACTTCTCCCATCGCGGCGCTCCGGTCGCACGCCGCTGCAAGGACTTTTGCAAGCGCTGTGCCAGATCGCGGAAAGGCCGGAATCCCAGCATTTCGGCCTTTGTTCGAGGCCATGCGGCGAATGCCTGTGCGGATTTCCGCACAGGCAGCGTTTGCCTGGGCGGAATTTCGCATTACACTGGCCGCAAGGCCGCGAGGAAAAAAGGGAGAGGGCAGACGCTGCAAGCTGACATCGATAGGGGCTCCGCGGCCGGCCGTGAATTGCTGCGCGAGGCAATGGCCCGGCTGCGCGACGGCCGCTGGCGTGTCGTGGTCGTCGCTCTTGCGGTTCTGGCTGGCGCGATCGCCATCGCCGGGCGCATCGCCACCGGCCAGGCGGCCGACAATCTGCGCGACGGAGCACTTGCCGCTCTGCCGCTGGCGGCGGGAACCCTGACCGGCGAAATCGAAAAGCAGCGCCTGGTTCCACTGGTGCTGGCACGCGATGATGCCGTGCGCGGGGCGCTGCGCCGGGCCGGAACGATGGAAGAGGCGGCCCTCAACGACAAGCTCAGGGCGATTGCCGGCGATGCATCGGCGTCCGCCATCTATGTCATCGACACAGCCGGCATCGCGATTGCCGCCAGCAATGCCGGTGAGCCGACGAGCTTTGTCGGCATCGACTATAATTTTCGTCACTATTTCCAGGAGGCAATGGCCAAGGGTGCCGCTAGCCAATATGGCCTCGGTACGATCAGCGGCCGGCCGGGTCTTTACCTCGCGAGCCGCGTCGACGACGCCGCCAAGCCGCTTGGCGTTGCGGTGCTGAAGGTCGAGCTCGACCGCGTCGAGGCCAATTGGCGCTCCAGCGGCTTTCTTGTTTTCGTCACTGACGAACGCGGCGTGGTGCTGGCCACCAGTCAGCCCGAGTGGCGGTTTCGAGCCCTGGCGCCCCTGTCGGCGCAGGACGCCGCAATTGCCCACGAACAGCTTCAGCTGGCTGATGCCGGCTTCGAACCGCTGCCGCTGCGGCGTGGCGCTGGCGACGGCCTGGCGACGATCGACAGTTCTGGAAAGCCGCGCCAGTTCGTCGAAGTGGTGCAGGACCTGCCCGGTGCGGTACCCGGCTGGCGTCTGTGGCTGCTGACGCCCGCCGACGCTGCTCTGTCATCCGCCGCCAACACGGCGCGACTGACCACGCTGCTCGGGCTGCTGCTTATGGGCCTGCTTGCCTTCGTGCTCACCCGGCGCCGACGCGCCCGCCGGCTGAGGCAGGAAGCGCTGGCGCGCATGAACGCCGAACTGGAGAGCCGGGTCAGCACGCGAACGGCCGAGTTGACGCGTTCCAACACGGCCCTTGCGGGCGAAATCGCCGAGCGTGAGAATGCCGAAGCCAAGGTTCGCCGGCTGCGTGACGATCTCGCCCAGGCCAACCGGCTTTCCATCCTCGGCCAGATCGCCGCCGGCGTGGCGCACGAGATCAACCAGCCGGTCGCCGCCATCCGGACCTATGCCGAGAATGCCGGCCGCTTTCTCGACACCGGCAAGATCGAGCCGGTCAGCGGCAATCTGACGTCGATCGTGTCGATGACCGAGCGCATCGGCGCGATCACCAGCACCTTGCGCACCTTCGCCCGCCGGCCCGGCGTTGCCGCCTCGCCATTGCCGGTGCGCGAGGCGATCGACGGCGCGCTGTCGCTTCTGTCCGGCCGCATCCGCGATTCCGGCGTGACCATCGTCAAGCCGCGCGGCAGCGCGTCGCCGGTGGTCATGGCCAGCCGCATCCGGCTCGAGCAGATCCTCGTCAACCTGTTGCAAAACGCGCTGGACGCGATGAAGGACCAGCCAGATCCCCGCATCGAGATCGAGATTGCCGAGCGCGACGACCGGGTGCTGATTTCGGTGCGCGACAACGGCCCCGGCCTCGGTCCGGAGGCGGCCGGCAATCTGTTCATGCCGTTCCAGACCACCAAGGAGAAGGGGCTTGGCCTCGGGCTGGTGATCTCGCAGGAGATCGCCCAGGAATTGGGCGGCACGCTGCGGCTCGATCCCGGCAGCGCCGGCGGCGCATCCTTCACCATCGACTTGAGGCGAATTGAATGACAGAGGGATCAGGGCTGGTGGCGCTCGTCGACGACGATGCGGACCTGCTTCACGCCACCACGCAACTGCTCGAGCTTGCCGGCTTCACGGTTGTTGGGCTCGATGCCGCCGAGGCCGCGCTAGCCGTCGTCGACAGGAATTTCGAGGGCGTGGTCGTCAGCGACATCCGCATGCCGGGCGTGAACGGGCTGCAGCTGTTCGATCGCATCAAGGCGATCGACCCGGACATACCGGTGATCCTGGTCACCGGGCACGGCGACGTCGATCTCGCGGTGGCCGCGCTCAAGGACGGCGTCTACGATTTCATCCCAAAACCCTATGCCGGCGATCGCCTCGTCGAGGCACTGAGACGGGCGAGCGAGAAGCGGCGGCTGGTGATGGAGAACCGGCGGCTGCGCGAGGCCGCAACGCAGGCTGCCGACGGCCTGCCGTTGATCGGTGAAGCGCTGGCCATCCGGCGGCTGCGGGAGACGTTGCGCCAGATCGCCGACATGGATGTCGACGTGCTGGTGGAAGGGGAGACCGGAACCGGCAAGGAAGTGGTGGCCGACCTGCTGCACAGATGGGGCCGGCGGCGCGCAAAACCGTTCGTGGCGCTGAATTGCGGCGCCCTTCCGGAAACCGTCATAGAAAGCGAACTGTTCGGCCATGAGGTGGGCGCGTTCACCGGCGCGCAGCGGCGACGGATCGGCCGCATCGAGCATTCCAGCGGCGGCACGCTGTTCCTCGACGAGATCGAATCCATGCCGCCGGCCCTCCAGGTCAAGCTGCTGCGCGTGCTCGAAACGCGCAGCGTCACCCCGCTTGGCTCGAACGAGACCCGGCGCGTCGACCTCAGGGTCGTCGCGGCGACCAAGGTCGATCTCGGCCGGCAGGATCAGCGCGGCGATTTTCGCGAGGATCTCTATTTTCGCCTCAACGTGGTGACGCTGCGCATCCCGCCATTGCGCGAGCGGCGCGGCGACATCCCGATGCTGTTCGGGCACTTCCTCGGCAAGGCCGCGGAACGGTTCGGCCGGCCGGTCGCCGGGGTCAACGCAGCGGTCAGCGATCATCTCCAGTCGCATGCATGGCCGGGCAATGTGCGCGAGCTTGCGCATTTTGCCGATCGCGTCGCGCTCGGTCTCGGCCCGGACGACGAGACGAAAGCGGTTCCCGCGCACTTGCCGGAGCCGGCGGCCACACTGCCTGAACGGGTAGGCCACTACGAGGCGCAACTCATCCGCGATGCGCTGCGCGATCACGGCGGCGATGTGCGCAGCGCCATCGACGCGCTCGGCGTGCCGCGCAAGACCTTCTACGACAAGCTCAAGCGCTACGGCATTGCAGCGTCCGAGTTTCGCAATGGCGGCGATGCGGATCCGCACGCTGTTCGGGGCCAGATATAGACATTGCGCAAGCGCCGTGCCCCTCGTAACGCTGTGTTCGTATCCAGGCGCGCATTTTGGACAAAGTCATGAAAACGACCCTTGAAACGACGGCAAATCCCTTGCCGGAAGAACTCACCTTTCTCGCCGAACGGCTGACGGCGTTCAATGACAGTGATGTCGGCGCTTCCGAAAGGAAGGCCCTGGCTGTGTTCGTGCGCGGCGAGGATGGCGCGGTCGTCGCGGGCATCTCAGGCTACACGGCCTGGGGTTGGCTTTACGTGCAGTGGCTGTGGGTCGATGAAAGGCTGCGCGGCCAGCAGATGGCCGGCAACATGCTGGACGCGGCGGAGCAGGAAGCGGTGGCGCGCGGCTGTCGGAATGCCTGGATCGATACCTTCAATCCGAACGCCGCCAAGGTCTATCAGCGCCAGGGCTATCAGCCCTTCGGAACGCTTGCCGATTTCCCTGTCGGCCGCAGCCGAATCTTCCTGCGGAAGAACCTGTCGCCGGCTTGATCAGCCGGCAAGTTTTCCGCCGCGCATCGGTTGCGGTGCGCCGGTCGTGCTGGGGAAGCTGATCGGCAGGCCCCGCAGCACGCGAACCGCGAGGAAGGCAAAACACTCCGCCTCCACCGCGTCGCCGCTCCAGCCGAGGGTCTCGGCCTGCACCACCTCGACGCCGGCGCGGCTGGCGAGCATCGCCATCATCGTCGGGTTGTGGCGGCCACCGCCGCTGACCACAAGTTTTTCCGGCCGGCGTGGCAAAAGGTCGAGCGCCTTGCCGACGGCGGCGGCGGTGAAGGCGGTCAAAAGGGCTGCGCCATCCTCTGCGTTCAGGCCGTCCGCCATGGCGGCGCCGAAGTCGAAACGATCCAGCGATTTGGGATAGGGCTTGGCGAGATAAGGATGCTGCAACAGTTTGGCGAGCCGTGCCTCGTCGACCGTTCCCGCACGGCCGAGCGCGCCGTCGCGGTCCATTTCTCCCAGTCCCTTCGATTTGATGAAGTCGTTCAGCGGGGCGTTGGCCGGTCCGGTGTCGAAGGCGACGAAATTGTCGGCGCCATCCCACCATGTGACGTTGGCGACGCCGCCAAGGTTGAGCACCGCCATGTCGCCGCTGGCGCCGGCATTGCGCATCAGCGCGGCGTGGTAGGCGGCCGACAGCGGCGCGCCTTGCCCGCCGGCGCGCATGTCGGCCGAGCGGAAGTCGTAGGCGACCTTGGTGCCGAGGATGGCGTGCATCAACTCGCCGTCGCCGAGTTGCCGGGTCTGGCCGAGCCGTCCAACCTGCGGCGCGCGATGCAGCACGGTCTGGCCATGAAAGCCGACGACGCCGATGTCGGCCATCGTCATCCCATAGCCTTCGACCAGTTCCTTGACTGCCGCCGACTGGGCACGCGTCAGCGCCTCTTCCGCCTTGCGAAAGATCGCCGGCTCCGGCCCGGTGAAATTCCAGGCTCTTGCCTCCGTCAGCGTCTCTTCCAGCAGAGAGCGGATCGACGGGGGATAGGGCATCAGCCGATAGGTGCCGAAATCGTCGATGCGCTCGCCATCGGTCTTGATCAGCGCGACGTCGATATTGCCGTCAAGCACGGTGCCGGTCATCAGGCCGACGGCCCAGATTGGTTCCATGGTCACTTCCCTAATAGTCCCCGTTAACAAGGTCGCCGACCGCCTGCCGAAGCGAAACGATGCCGCTGTCGAAATGACGTGTCGGATGGATCCGGTTGGTGAGCAAGGTCCAGGCCTTGCCTCTGTCGAAGTCGATCCACAGTCCCGTGCCTGTAAAGCCGGTGTGGCCGATGGTTCGCGGGCTGCACAACGCCCCGCCGGACCAGCCCTCATAGGGGCGCTCCCAGCCATGGGTGCGGGTGGCGGACAAGGGCGTTCGCATCAGCGCGATCGAACGCTCGGACGCGCCGGTGCCATCCAATAGCCCTTGCGCGAAATCGAGGACAGAAGCGGCTGTTCCAAACAGGCCGGCATGTCCCGCACCTTGCAGCGCCGAGCAATTGTCGTCGTGGACCTCGCCGGACAGCACGCGATGGCGCCAGGTGCAGTCCTCGGTCGCGGCGGCAGCATCCGGTTCGGCGGAAAAAGCAAAGCCGGGGCCGGGATCCATGTCCCTGATGGACTTTCGCGACAGCCGCTCCAGCGCAAAGCCGAGTAGAATGAAGTTGATGTCGGAATAGACCGGGTCGCGGGCGCGCCATTCGCGCTGCAGGATGAAGGCGCGCAGCAGTTCGGGGTCGCGCCCATAGGTGTAGATTGGCTCGACAGCCGGAAACGGCGTCTGGTGGCCGAGACACTGGCGGAAGGTCACTTTCCGCTCCCAGGCCTCTGCGTCATACTGGCGAAGGTCCGGCAGGACCGAGATCAGCGGCGCATCGAGATCGATGGCACCGTCTTCCGCCAGCGCCAGGATGCGCGGCGTGGTGAAGATCACCTTGGTCAGGGACGCCAGGTCGAACCAGGTTTGGTCCTGCATGGGTCGCGGCTTCGGCACCAATTGCGCGGAGCCGACCGATCTGACGACGCGTTCGCCATTTTTATCGACAATGCCGAGCACGCCGCCGGGAATGCGCTTGGCGGCCACTGCGGCTTTCAGCGGTGCGAACGCGCGATCGAAGAGCTGGGCGAGGGCGCTCAATGCCAGGCTCCACGCGAAAGTTGGCGATCCTTCGCGCCCCCCTCTGTCCGGCAGGGCAGAGGGGGGTGCTGTCCGGCAGACCCTGAATATTTCCGGGCACAATCCATCACGCCTCCGCCCTCGCTCGATGATCAGGCCCAAACTGCTCCCATCTCGCCGGCGCCGGCTCAAACCCCTGCGGGCGCACCAGCGAGGGAACCTGGCGCGTGTCGAGTTCGAAATGTTCGTGGCGCCGGTCGATGGTCGGAACGGCGGCGATGAGCTTCTTCGTGTAGGAATGCTTCGGCTTCGACAGCACCGAGGTCGCGTCGCCGATCTCGACGATCTGGCCGGCATAGATGACGGCGATCCGGTGGGCGATCCGCTCGACGACAGCCATGTCGTGCGAGATGAACAGATAGGCGAGGCCAAACTCGCGCTGCAGGTCGACCAGCAGTTCCAGCACCTTGGCCTGGACCGAGACGTCGAGCGCGGACACCGCCTCATCCAGAACAACAACGGACGGGTTGAGCATCAGTGCGCGGGCGATGCACAGCCTTTGCCGCTGACCGCCTGAGAATTCGTGCGGATAGCGCTCCAGGCTGTTCTTTGGCAGGCCGACGCGCTCCAGCAGGCTCACCATCCTGGCCCGCGTTTCAGCCTTCACCCGGCCGCCGGTGGCGATCACCGGCTCGGCCAGAATGCTCTCGATGCTGAGCCTTGGATTGAGCGAGGCATAGGGATTCTGGAACACCATCTGCACGGGCAGGGCGCTCTGCTCGGCCGAAGCCTTTCGGACGCCGACCGAGAAGCTGCCGCGCGTCGACCGCACCAGCCCCAGCACGGCGCGCGCGGTGGTCGATTTGCCCGAACCGCTCTCGCCGACGATGGCCAGCGTCTCGCCGGGCATCAGGTCGAAATCGACGCCATCGACGGCATGCACCGCGCCCGTGGCGCGGCTGAAGAAGCTGCTTTTGAGGGGGAACCGCACCACGAGGCCGTCGACCTTCAAGGCCGGTTCAGTGCTTGCACCTTTATCACGCCGTCCGTCCGAACGCGTCGCGCTGCCATTGGCGAAATGCGGCACGGCGTGCAGCAGGTGCTGCGTATAGGGATGCTGCGGATTGTCGAGGATCTGGTTCAGCTCGCCTTGCTCCACGGCCTGCCCGTTCTGCATCACCATCACCTTGTCGGCGATGCCGGCAACCAGGCCGATGTCATGGGTGATGAAGATCATCGACATGCCGGTTTCCCGCTTCAGCTCGGCGAGCAGCGCCATGATCTGCGCCTGCACCGTCACGTCGAGTGCCGTCGTCGGTTCGTCGGCGATGAGCAGGCGCGGGTTGCAGGCCAGCGCAATGGCGATCATCACCCTTTGCAGCATGCCGCCGGACAGCTGGTTGGGCGTGTATTTTAGCCGCCGTGCCGCATCGGGAATGCGCACGCGGTCGAGCGCATCCCTGGCCGCCGCCGTGGCTTGCCGCCCGGTGAGGCCCCGGTGCAGCTGGAACGATTCCTCGATCTGCCGGCCGATGGTCAGCACCGGATTGAGCGAGGTCATCGGCTCCTGGAAGATCATGCCGATCTCGGCACCGCGAATGCCGGTCAGTTGCGGTTCGCTCGCGGTCATCAGATCGAAGAGGCTGCCGTCGGCCAGTTTCAGCTTTATGGCGCCACCGGTGATGCGGCCGCCGCCAAAATCGATAAGGCGGTTGATCGACAATGCGGTAACGGATTTGCCGGAGCCGCTCTCGCCGACAATGGCCAGCGTCTCGCCGTCGGCGAGGTCGAAGCTGACGCCGCGCACCACCTCATTGGCTTGCGGATTGCGGCCGAAGCCGACGCGCAGGTCCGATACGGACAGCAACGGGGTCATGCCGGCGCCCTCCGCATCCTGGGGTCGAGGATGTCGCGCAAGGCGTCCCCAAGCAGGTTGAAGCCGAGGATGCTGATCATGATCGCCAACCCGGGGAAGATCATCAGCCACGGCGCTGTCTCCATCAAATTGCGGCTGTCGCTCAGCATCAGGCCGAGCGAGGCGGCGGGCGGCTGCGTACCGAGGCCCAGAAAGCTCAAGCCGGCTTCCGTCAACAGCGCCCAGGCCAGGGCCAGTGTCACCTGTACGGTCAACGGAGCCACCAGGTTGAGCAGCAGGTGGCGAGTGACGATGTAGCTCGAACTGCTGCCGAAAGTGCGCGCGGCGTCGACGAATTCGCGCGCCTTGAGCGAAAGAGCGGGGCCGCGCACAACGCGGGTAAAGATCGGCGTGTAGACGATGCCGATGGCAACGACGCTGGTCCATGTGCCAGGCCCGGCAACGGTGACGATGAGCAGCGCCAACAGGATCGCCGGGAAGGCCAGCAGCACATCCATGATCCGCATCAGCACGCCGTCCCAGCGGCGGCCGAGCCAGGCGGCGGCGAGCCCCAGAACGGTGCCGGCAAGCGTCGCGAAGGCGACCGAGAAGAAGGCAACCGTGAAGGATTGACCGACGCCCGCCATCAGCCGGCTGGCCACGTCGCGACCGAACAGGTCGGTGCCCATCCAGTAGGCGCCGTTGGGCGCATGCAGCCGGTCGACCCGGTATTGCGTGATGGGATTGTGCGGCGTCAGCCCCAGCATGCCGAGGATGGCGACCAACAGATAGACGCCGACGATGATGCCGCCGATGCGGCCGCTGCCGTGGCCGAAGATGGCGCGCAGGATGCGCATCATTGCTCTCCCAGCCGGATGCGCGGATCGAGCGCGACATAGGCGAGGTCGACCAGGAGGTTGACGATCATGAAGTTGAAGGCGATGAACAGCACGCTTCCTTGCACCAGCGCGTAGTCGCGCTGCTGGATCGCGTCCAGCACCATGCGGCCGAGACCGGGCAGCGCGTAGATCTGCTCGACGATGACGGCGCCGCCAAGCAGATAGCCGAACTCGATACCGCTCAAGGTGACGACCGGGATCAGCGCATTGGGCAGCGCGTGCCGCCAGATGACGCTGCGCGCCGAGGCGCCTTTGCTGCGCGCGGTCCGGACATAGTCGTCGCTCAATACGTCGAGCATGGCCGAGCGCGATATGCGGGTGACCGAGGCGGCGAAGGCAAAGCCAAGCGTGATGGCAGGCAGGATCAGCTGGCTGAGATTGCGCAGAGGATCCTGCCAGAGCGGCGCGAACTCGCCCATCGCCGGCAGCACGCCGAAGCCGGCCGACAGCGTGTAGATGATCAGCAGGCCAAGCACGAAGCTCGGTGTCGACTGGCCGATCATGGCGACGATGCGCACCCCGAGATCGGACAGTTTCTCATTGTGCGTGGCGGCAAAGATCCCGGCAGGCATGCCAACCGCAAGCGCGATGATCATCGACAGGATGGCCAGTTCGAGCGTCAGCGGGAAGCGCTCGAGGATGACGTCGAGCACCGGCCTGCCATAGGTGACCGAGATGCCGAGATTGCCGTGCAGGATGCCGCCTATCCAGCGCCAGTACTGGACGAACCAGGGCTGGTCGATGCCGAAATAGGCGGCGAGCGAGTCACGCTGCGCCGGCGTCAGCAGGCCGGCCTCGGTGCCCAGCATAGCCGTGATCGAATCGCCCGGCACCATCCGGATCGCAACGAAGACCAGAATAGACACGCCAAGCAGGACGAGAGGAAACGTCGCCAGTCGTCGCATCAGATAATTCACGCGAAGAAGTCCTCTCGTCCAAGGCCGGCGGCTACTGCTGGATTGTCACCTTGCTGAGGCTGAACAGCGTGCCCGTCGGCGTCGGTACGAACCCGGCGATGTTCTTCTGCTGCGCCGTATAGCTGTACGAGGTGTAGAGCCAGATCCACGGCGATATTTCGGCGAGGTGCTTCTCGAACTCGGCGAAGATCGCCTTGCGCGCCGCCGGATCGGTCTCGGCGCGGCCCTTCTGCATCTGGCTGTCGAGCGTGTCGTCGATATAGTTCGCAACCTTCTGCAAATTGCCTGATTTGGTCCAGTAGCGGTTGTACATGGTGTAGGGGTCGGCCCGGCCGCCGTTCAGCGCAATCGCCATGTCGAAGTCGCCCTTCAGCCAGGCGTCGACATAGACGTTAAGCTCCATCATCTTGATGTCGAGCTTGACGCCGATCTCGGCCAGCTGTGACTGGATGACCTGGGCTTCCGCCGCCGCCGTCGGCGGCTCGCCGGTGGCGCCGATCACGGTCGCCGAAAAGCCATCGGCATAGCCGGCCTCGGACATCAGCTTCTTGGCCTTCTCGACGTCGCGCTTGTAGCAGAACAGCTGGCTGGGGTCGGTCGCCAGAGCCGGGATGGTCAGCGGTCCGGTGACCTTGCCTTCGCCGAGCGAAGCGGTGTCGAGCACTTCCTGCCGGTCGATAGCGCAGGAGATGGCCTGGCGCACCTTGAGCTCGGTCATCGGCTTGCGCGACGGATTGAGCTGCAGCACGTGATAGGCGAGCACCGGCACCCGGTTCAGTTGCAGGCTGGCCTCCTTCGGCACCAGCGTGGCGACCAGCGGGTCGTTGAGCAGCGCGAAATCGATCTGCTTGGTGCGCATGGCGGCCAGGATTGCGGCTTCGTCGGGAAGCACGCTGATCTCGATGCCGTCGACACCGGTCGCGCCGCCGGCCCAATCCTTGTTGGCGCTGAGCACTTCCTTGGCATTGGGGTCCCATTTGTCGAGCTTGAACGGGCCCGAGCCGACCGCCTTGGTGCCGATCGAGCCGGCCTTGATCTCGCTTGCCGGAACAATGGCCGCGTTGACGTCGCTCATCGCCGTCAGGATCGGCACGTCGGGTTGCGACAGATGGAAGACGACAGTGGCCGCATCGGGCGTGTCGATGCTGGCGATCGACAGGAAATTGGCGCGGGCGGCCGCGCCCGTCTTCTCGTCGAGGATACGCTCGAACGACGCCTTGACGTCGGCCGGGGTCACAGCCGTGCCGTCCTGGAACTTGGCCTTGGGATCGAGCTTGAAGGTCAGCTCCTTGCCGTCCTTGGAGAATTCCCAGGAGGTGGCGATGGCGGGAATGATCTGCAGGCTGGCGTCGACCCGCACCAGCGGCTCATAGATCAACTCCAGCAGCCGCAGCGACGAAAAGGCCGTCTGCTTGTGCGGGTCGAGCCCGGTGGCGTCCTGCGACCAGGCCATATGCAGCGTTGCTGCATTCGCCTGCGTTGAAACCGCGGCTACGCCGAGCATCGCCGCCAACATGATGCCCGACAGCAGCTTTCTTGTGAGGTGAACCATTCTCGTCTCCCATTATGATTGAACTCGATGCCTTGCAGTTCTGCGGACCGCTTCCAAGACACACATGCTTTGGAGTATCGGCCCAGTCTATGCGGCTTCACGCCGTCTTGTCCCATGCGGCTTCATCCCGTCTTGTCTCATGCGGCTTTGCCGTCATGTCCATGCGGCTCATGCCGTCGTGTCGCTGATCGCCTTTCGCAGGAATCCTCCAGCCTTGCCGAGAGCCGCTCGCGCCTCTTCGACGCCCATGCCGGTGATCGTCACCAGGATCGCCAGCTTCACATCATTGCTGGTCTGGGCGAGCGCTTGTTTGGCCTGCTGCGCCGCGCAGCCGGTGGTCTGCATGACGATCCTGGTCGCCCTGGCGACCAGCTTCTTGTTGGACGGGTTAAGGTCGACCATCAGGTTCTGGTAGCTCTTGCCGATGCGGATCATGCTGGCGGTGGTCAGCATGTTGAGCACCAGTTTTTGCGCGGTTCCCGACTTCAGCCGGGTCGAGCCGGTGAGCACTTCCGGGCCGACAACCGGCGAGATGGCAATGTCGGCGATGCCGGCAATGGTTGAGGCCGGATTGCAGGACAGCGCGACCGTCGTTGCGCCCACCTGCTTGGCATAGTTCAATCCGCCGATGACATAGGGCGTGCGTCCGCTGACGGCGATGCCGACCACCACGTCGTCTGATGTGAGCCCGATCTCCTGCAATGCCTTGGCGCCCATTGTGGGATCGTCCTCGGCGCCCTCCGTCGATCGCACCAGGGCGTCAGGACCGCCGGCGATCAGGCCGACGACCATGCCTTCGGGGACGCCGAAGGTCGGCGGGCATTCCGAAGCGTCGAGAACGCCAAGCCTGCCGCTGGTGCCGGCGCCCATGTAGATCAGGCGTGCGCCTTTTTGGAAGGCAAGCACGATACGGTCCACTGCAGCGGCGATTTCCGGAACGACCTTTTCGACCGCCGCTGGAACAGCCTTGTCTTCATCATTGATCTTGCGCAGCACGTCGATGGTCGGCAGCAGGTCGATGTCCATCGTCCTAGGGTTGCGGCCCTCGGAAATCAGCCGGTCCAGCTCGGACATCAACCCTTGTTCGGTCATCCCAGTGCTTCCAAATCATGCTGCACGGCCGGCGTCGAGCGTAGCTCCTTGACCGGCACCAGCGCACACGGACGATGGGTCCGTTGTCGCTACCTGTTTTCTTTCGTTAACTTTTTAGAATTTAATATTCGCACCGTCAACAGGAATGTGGAATATATTATTCCTATCCGGACAGAGCGCTATCGCCCGCCGCAGGACCGTTTGGCGAGGATGATCGCTCCTGAGACGGCGTCGCCATCAGCGGGCTTCAGGCGGCGCCTTACATCGGGTGAAAGCCATGGCTCGAGCGGGCTCGAGAGACCGCCCAGCAAGGTCACGCGCGGCGCGCCTTGTTCGAACAGCACCCGCACCAGCGTGTCGATCTGCTCGGCCGCACTTTGCACGATGCGCCGGCCGACCGGATCGCCCTGGTCGGCGTGGCGCATCACCATCGGCGCCAGCGCCGCATAGTCCGTGGCGCTGGCGCGGTCCATCCAGGCAACCGCTTCCATAGGGTCGCCCTCGAAGCGCTGCATCACCTCGGCCAGCAGCGCCGACCGCTCGTGCCGGCCGTCATGGGCGCGCAACGCCAGCTGCACGGCTTTCAGCCCAAGATCGGCGCCGCTGCCTTCATCTGAGATCGGAAAACCGTAACCGCCGACACGCAGGTCGCGGCCGTCGACAAAGCCGAGGCCGATCGAGCCCGTGCCGGCAATGACGATGGCGCCGTCCTGACCGGAATGCGCGCCAAGGCAGGCCCCGACGCCATCACTGACGAAATCGATGCTGGCAAAGGGATGCACGATCGCCCGCAACGCCTCCAGCGCGCCCTTGCGGCCGATGCCGGCAAGGCCAATGCCGGCGCGAATTCTGGCTGTTTCGGCTGGTCCGAAGCCTGTCTCTTCGATCGCCGCGCCAAAAGCTTTCGCAATCGAGGCCCAGGCCGCATCGATGCCGAGCCGCGTTGTCGCCGGGCCCGACAGGCCCTGTCCCAGCACGTTTCCCTGGGCGTCCTCGATGCGGGCGCGACATCCGGTCCCGCCGCCGTCGACGCCGAGAAAATAATCCGCGCCGCTGTTCATGCGCTCAGCCGCTCGATGTCGGCGCCGCACAGGCGCAGCTTGCGGTCCAGTTGCTCATAGCCGCGGTCGAGGTGATAGACCCGGTTGATGGTCGCCTCGCCCTCGCACACCAGCGCCGCCAGCACCAGCGACACCGAAGCGCGCAGGTCGGTGGCCATCACCGGTGCGCCATGCAGCATCGCGCCACCACGCACCAGCGCAGTGGTGCCCTGCAGCTTGATATTTGCGCCGAGCCGCATCAGTTCGGGAACATGCATGAAGCGGTTCTCGAAGATCGTTTCACGCAGCAGTGACGCACCCTCGGCGCAACACATCAGCGCCATGAACTGCGCCTGGAGATCGGTCGGAAACCCCGGATAGGGTTCCGTCGTGACGTCGACAGCCTTCAACGGCCGGTCGCGTGACACGATGAGCCCGCGGTCGCCCGGCCAGACGCTGACGCCGGTTGCCTCCAGCAATTGCACCACCGAGGCCATATGCTCGAGCCGGGCATGCGTCAGTTCCAACTGGCCGCCGGTGATGGCAGCGGCGATGGCATAGGTGCCGGCCTCGATCCGGTCCGGGATGATGTCGTGCCTGGCAGCATGCCACGTCGTGCCGCCGGCAATCAGGATGCGGTGCGTGCCGGCACCCTCGATGCGCGCGCCCATGGCGTTGAGGCAAGCGGCGAGGTCCGCCACTTCGGGTTCGCGCGCCGCGTTGAGGATCTCGGTTTCGCCCTTTGCCGTGGTCGCCGCCATCATCGCGGTTTCCGTCGCTCCGACCGATGGCGAGCTCAAGACGATGCGCGTGCCGGTCAGCCCGTTCGGCACTGATGCGACGATCGAGCCGTTTTCGATGGTGATCCGGGCGCCCAGGGCGGCGAGTGCCGCGACATGCATGTCGACCGGCCGCGCGCCGATCGCACAGCCGCCTGGCAGCGAAACCCGCGCATGGCCGAACCGGGCCAGCAGCGGCGCCAGGACGAGCACCGTCGCCCGCATCTTTCGCACCGTGTCGTAGGACGTCTCCTTGGAGACGGCGGCACTGGTGTCGATCGTCGCGGCATGGGCCGACCGCGTCACTTCGGCGCCGTGCAGCCGCACCACGCCGAGCATGTTCTCGACGTCGGTGACATCAGGCAGGTTGGTCAGTTCGAGCGGGTAGGGGCTGAGCAGGGCCGCCGCGATCTGCGGCAGGGCGGCGTTCTTGGCGCCGGATATGGTGACCGCGCCTTCCAGTCTTTGTCCGCCGACGATCCGCAATCTGTCCATGCGCCGAAACCTTGTGCGAGGAGAGCCGGGCCACCGTTTCGCTCCGGAGTCCTTCTCCGAATCCCGGATTTGGCTTGGGTCCAGGTTGAGAATTAATTCTGCGTTCTTGGCTGTCAATCGAAATTGGAATAATTTATTCCTTCGTGGCGAGCCGTCTGCCGGCTATGCGCTTGCCGGCCTGAGAAGCGCGAGGGAATCCCGTGTCCGTTCTGAACAGGATCAATGCGAAGCTCGACGGCATGGCGCCCGGCGATCGTGAGATCGGCCGGTACATCGTCGACAATCCCGACCAGATGCTGCGTCTGTCGTCGGCCGCACTTGCGGCCGAGATCGGACGCAGCCAGTCGAGTGTCGTCAAGTTCAGCCAGAAGCTTGGCTATGCCAGCTACCAGGAGCTCAAGCTTGCCGTCAGCGAGGCCAAGGCGCAGGAATGGCAGGTACCGGCCGGCGTGATCCACGGTTCGATCGAGGTTGGCGACAGCTACCAGGTCATTCTGAAAAAGCTGATCGGCAGCAAGCTTCTGTCGATACAGCGGACCGTCGCCGCCAACAGCGAGCGGATCATCTCCAGGACGCTGGAACTGCTCGATGTTGCGCGCCGCATCCATCTGGTCGGTGTCGGCGCTTCCTCGCTGGTGGCGCGCGATTTCTCCTACAAGCTGATGAAGCTCGGCCGCAATGTCCTGCATGACAGCGACAGCCACATCCAGATGGCCAATGTCTCGACGCTCGGGCCGGGTGACGTGCTGTTTGCACTCTCCTATTCCGGCGCCAGCATCGAAACCTTGCGCATCGCCGAGCTTGCCAGCAAGCGCGGCACGACGGTGATCGCCGTCACCGGCCTGCACGACAATCCGCTGAGCCGGGTCGCCGACATCTGTCTCTACACCATCGCCGACGAGGAGCGTGCGCGCTCGTCCTCGATCACCGCGCGCGACGCGCAGCTGACGCTGACCGACCTTTTGTTCATCCTGCTGGTGCAAAAGCAGCCCGACGCCAACGAGTATGTCCATAACAGCGAAGTGGCGGTCTCGGTCCTGAAGGCCGAGCGGTCTTCGTAGTTTCCTCAGGACGGAGGGGCAGTCCCGCCGTCATCTTGAATTGAGCCTACCTCTCCCACGACCTGCCAGAGGCTTGCACGTGCGGTTTTTGGTATCCACATCCACCTGACACCAAAATCGCAGCAAAGGCTTTTCTTGCCTCTTGTCGCCGAAGGCGCGACGTTGCGAAACACCGGAGGAAAAAAATCATGACATCCGATGTGGCCGTCATTGCAGGTGCGGGCGCTGGCCTGAGCGCCTCGCTTGCGCGTCTTCTCACGAGAGAGGGCTTCCGTGTGGTTCTGGCCGCCCGCAACGTCGAGAAGCTGCGCGCCCTGGTCGACGAGACCGGCGCACTGGCCGTCGAGACGGACGTCGCCGATCCAGCCTCCGTCGCAAATTTGTTCGACGCCGCCGATAAGGCCGGTCCGCTTGCAGTTGCGGTGTTCAATGCCAGCGGGCGCACGCGCGGCCCGATCGCCGATCTCGATCCCGATGCGGTCAGGCAGGCGCTGCTGGTCGGCGCTTATGGCGGCTTCCTGGTCGGCCAGCAGGCGGCTCGGCGGCTGCTGGCGCGGGGCTCGGGATCGATCCTGTTCACCGGTGCCACCGCCAGCCTCAAGGGGTTTTCCGGCTCGGCCGGCTTTGCCATGCCGAAATTCGGCCTGCGCGGACTGGCGCAATCCATGGCCCGCGAGCTTGCGCCCAAAAACATCCATGTCGCGCATTTCATCATTGACGGTCAGATCGAGCCGCCCGGACAGGCAGCCGATCCCGACAGGCCGGACCACCGCCTGTCGCCAGACGCGATCGCCGAGGCCTATCTCGCGGTCCATCGTCAGCACCGGAGCGCCTGGAGCTTCGAAGTCGAGCTCAGACCGTGGGTCGAGGCGTTCTGACAATCCAACCGATTGCCCAAGTAGGAAGTAACGGACCTATTCGCTACTCGTTAGGAAGTTCGCGTATTTCTCGACGCTACGTTACACGTCGTACGTTGCTTGCGGCCGGAAGCGGCGGGTTGCTGATCTCGCAAGCTTGGGCGGCCAGCACTGCGGGACAGCAGGCGGAGACCCCCCAAGCCGTCGCGCGCAGGATTGCCGGAAAGATCTCCGCCACATGTGTTCCGCTCTCGAAACTGGCGATCGCGGAGGCTCAGTCCGGCGGCAGCTTGGCCGGCACGAGCCCTTGCCCGTCGCTGTCGGTCGGGTCTTCGTAGCTAGTTTGGCCACCACGCAAGCGCGATAGCTGTCGCCACGGCAGCGACAGCAAAAACGGCGACGATCGCGACAAGGCGGAGGCGTTGCGCTGACCTCTTGCGGCGAGGCGGGGATGCTGGTGCATAGGCACTGTAAATGCGCCGACCATCTTCCTCGAAGCGGTCGCTATTTGGATAAACCTTCCTGGGTTTCGGTCGCGGTCGAAGTATCCCCATCGGCTGCATAATAGGAACTTGTTTGGCCAGGTCTAGCGTCCAGCGTCTAAACGCTTTCCAGGTAGGTCTCGATCTCGAAATCGCTGACATTGAGGGCGAACGTGTTCAGTTCCTGGCGTTTGCAGGCGATGAAGGAGTCGCGCAGGATCGTCGGAAAGATCTCGGCCACATGTGTCCCGCTCTCGAAACTGGCGATCGCGGAAGCCCAGTCCGGCGGTAGCTTGGCCGGCACAAGCCCTTGCCCGTCGCTGCCGGTCGGGTCGCCGGGCGATAACTGTCTTTCAATGCCGATCAGCGCTGCGCCCAATATGGCGGCAAGCACCAGATAGGGATTGGCATCCGCTCCCGAAACGCGATGCTCGATGCGACGCGCGCCGGTCGGGCCACCGGGAATGCGGATCGCGACCATGCGGTTCTCGTAACCCCAGGCCACGGCGGTCGGCGCGTAGGACCTCGGACGCAGCCTGCGGTATGAATTGAAGTGCGGTGCGAACACCAGCGTGCTCTCGGCCATCGCCGCGAGAAGGCCGCCGACCGCATGGCGCATGATTTCCGAGCCTTGATCCGTGCCGTCGTCGAACACGTTGCGCCCCTCGGCGTCGATCAGGCTGAAGTGGACGTGAAAGCCGTTGCCGGCGCGGTCACCATAGGGCTTCGCCATGAAGCAGGCGGCGAAACCGTGCTTGCGGGCGATGCCCTTCACCGTGCGCTTGAACAACACGGCATCGTCAGCCGCCCGCAGAGCGTCGGCGACGTGGTTCAGATTGATCTCGAACTGGCCGACGCCATTTTCGGCAATGGCTGTGTCGACGGGAATGCCTTGCGTTCTGCAGGCTTCGTAGACGTCGTGGATGAAGGATTCGAAGTCGTCGATCTCATCGATCGACAGGGCGGCGTCGGAATCGAGCCGGCGCCCGGTGACCGGTGAGACCGGCCCGACCGGCCGCTGCGACTGTGGATCGACCAGATAGAATTCAAGTTCCGTCGCCGCGACCGGGGTCAATCCCAAGGCCTTGTAGCGATCGAGAATGCGGGCCAGCGCCCGCCGTGGATCGCCAAGATACGGCGCGCCGGTTTCGTCGGCGAGCCAGAGCGGGACAAGCGCCGTCGGATGCGCCGTCCAGGCCACCGGGAGAATGCCGCGCCCTGTCCATTGGCAAAGTCCGTCGGCGTCGCCTGTCGAGAAAACCAGCGTGTTGCCTTCGATGTCTTCGCCCCAGATGTCGAGCCCGATCAGGGAATAAGGCATGCGCAGCTTGCCTTCGAGCGCCTTGCGCGCCTGCTCGACCGGGATGCGCTTGCCGCGCATGACACCGTTGAGGTCGCACACAGCCGCCCTCAGGCTCTGGATGTCGTTCCTGCTTTCAAGCCAGTTCAAAACGTCCGCAATTGCATCGCTCAATTTCTAACCCCTGGTTTTTGAAGGTGCCGCAGCCTGATCGGCCGCACTGTCCCTGGTAAAAATAGCTCGTGAGTTCTTGAAAACAAAACCCGGCCGTCGCCAGGCGTTTTCTTTATTTTTTCAAGTCACTAGCCGGGATGTCGGGAGGCATTTCAAAACCAATTGCGCGATCTGCGATCGCAACATAGAGGCAAGGGGATGGAAAGCCAAGTGGCATTTGCACGGCCGCGGCTCAGCCAAGATGGCTTGCACGGTCGCCTCGGTCGAAAACGATCTATGCGGGCAATAATGTGCTAGTCTCGCGCGCTATTCAACGGATCGCGGGTGGTGGCAATGTTGGAAACGGACAAGGTGTTCGCGAGCTCGATTCCGGAAAACTACGACCGCTATATGGTGCCGTTGATTTTCG
Source organism: Mesorhizobium kowhaii (assembly GCF_003253745.1). Classification (GTDB taxonomy): domain Bacteria; phylum Pseudomonadota; class Alphaproteobacteria; order Rhizobiales; family Rhizobiaceae; genus Mesorhizobium; species Mesorhizobium kowhaii. The sequence continues at coordinate 186,206 of NZ_MZXV01000056.1, read as the reverse complement.
AGCCGTTCGCCGCGGATCTTGCACGACGAGCAGCGTCCTTGTCGCCACGTGCCGTTTTGGAAATCGCCGCGGGCACCGGGGTTGTCACCCGCGCATTGGCGCCAAAACTGTCCCCCGGCGCAAGCTATGTCGTAACCGACCTCAACCAGCCGATGCTCGATTACGCCGCTTCGCGACAAGCTCCCGACAGTCGCATCAAATGGCGCCAGGCGGACGCTTTGGCGCTACCGTTTGAAGATGCGGCCTTCGACCTCGTTTGTTGTCAGTTCGGCGCGATGTTCTTTCCAGACCGCTCATCTGGCTACCGCGAGGCAAAGCGGGTCCTGAAGCCCGGAGGCCATTTTTTATTCAACGTGTGGGATCGCATCGAGGAGAATGTATTTGCCTATGATGTGACGAATGCTCTCGCAAGGATTTTTCCGAACGATCCGCCGCGCTTTTTGGCACGCACGCCACACGGCTACCACGATACGGCACTGATCCGCAGCGAGCTGGAGGGCGCAGGCTTCTCCCGTGTGTTGATCGAGACGAGAGCCGAACAAAGCCGTGCATCCTCGCCGCGCATCCCGGCCGTTGCCTATTGTCAGGGAACTCCGCTTCGCAACGAAATCGAGGCCAAAGGCGCGGGAAAACTCGAAACTGCAACCGACTATGCCGCCGCCGCGATTGCAGACAGACATGGCCGCGGCGAGGTTGCTGCCAAAATTCAGGCCCACGTAATCGTGGCTGTGGTCTAATGCATGTCGCCCAAAAGTGGCCCCGGTTTTGGGAGAACGACATGCATAAAAACAAAGACCTAAAGCGCGTCGCATGGGTTCCGTTCAAACGCGACGCGCTTTAGCGGACATGAACCGAATTTATGAGTACGCGCCCTGGTTTCTCGGTTCCGGAAATCTGGCCTGCTGAAGGATATGCGTGGCGCCTTCGTCGATGTCACGAACGATGGCCGCACGCGCACGCTCGCCGTCCTGGGCCTCGATCGCCGCGACGATTTCCTCGTGATAGTCGATGTCGAGAATGGAGGCGAGATCGTCCTCGAATCCCATGGCCAGGTTCCTCAGAAAAGGGCCGACCTGCATCCATACGGTCTCGATCAGGAAGATCATCTGCTCGTTGCCGCAATGGCGATAAATCGAGAATTTGAAGTCGTGGTTCTTCCGCAGATAGTCGTCGATATCGCCCTTGCGGGCCGCCAAAGTCAGGTCGGTGCAGTGGCGTCGGATCGTCCGCAGATTGTTGCCGTTGATGAGCTTTGTCGCAAATTCAGTCGCCGAGCCTTCGAGGATCGTCCGCACGGCGGTCAACTGCGAAAACCGTTCGGCCGAGATGACAGGCACTTCCACGCTGCCGTTCGGCATCGGGCTCAGCGCCCGCAGCGCCTGCAGTCGCATGAAGGCGCTGCGCACCGGCATGTCGCTGGTGCCGAGTTCCTTGGCGAGCTTGCGCGAGGTCAGCTTCTGGCCAGGCAAGAACTGGCCGGACATCAAGGCTCTGACGAGCTCCAGATAGACCTTCTCATGCAAGGGGACGGTGTTGACGGCGGTCAACCCGAATTGTGTTTTGTCGGCCATTGGCGCGGGCGCTACTTCATTCGTTCTGAAATCTACCCTGACGACATTCGCCGTAGATAATCTTGGTTGGCCGAACGCGGCAGGAACGCCGAAGTCAGCGATTTATCAAGCACATGATAGCCGCTTCGATCATTGCGCGGCAAGCCGTGTTGGCAAAGCCGGCCCCTGGCGGCCCCGGCGGCCGGCGTCTGTGCCACGGTGTGCAAAACCGTCATCACAAATCTTGACCTTGCGCGCACTTGCACCTCTGGCCGCTCTCTGGCTTTTTAAGGTACCCATCCGAACGGACTGATTCGCGTCATGCCGCTCGATTGCAATCTCCCCAAGGCAGTCTGCGGATGGATCGTGAAGTGCGCGCAATTGGCGAAGGAGAAGCAGGCATGGCCGAGTTCAAGAAGCCCGAAATCTCCGAGATGAGACCCAAGATCACCGTCATCGGCGTCGGCGGCGGCGGTGGCAACGCCGTCAACAACATGATCGCGGAGCAGCTTCAGGGAACCGAGTTCATTGCCGCCAACACAGACGCGCAGGCGCTGACCATGTCTAAGGCAACGCGACTGATCCAGCTTGGCGCGCATGTCACCGAAGGATTGGGCGCCGGATCGCTTCCCGAGATCGGCCGCGCCGCGGCCGAGGAATCGCTCGACGAGATCATGGATCATCTGGCCGGCACGCATATGTGTTTCGTCACCGCCGGAATGGGCGGCGGCACGGGAACCGGCGCTGCTCCGATCATTGCCCAGGCGGCGCGCAAGGCCGGCATCCTGACGGTGGGCGTCGTCACCAAGCCTTTCGCCTTCGAGGGCAGGCGCCGCATGCAGATGGCCGAAGAGGGCATCGAGCGGCTGCGCGAGAGCGCCGACACGGTGATCGTCATCCCGAACCAGAACCTGTTCCGGATCGCCGATGCCAAGACCACCTTCGCCGATGCGTTCGTCATCGCCGACCGGGTGCTCTATTCCGGCGTCAGCTGCATCACCGATCTGATCGTCAAGGAAGGCCTGATCAATCTCGACTTCGCCGATGTAAAATCGGTGATGCGCGACATGGGCCGCGCCATGATGGGAACCGGCGAGGCGTCCGGCGAGGGCCGGGCGATGAAGGCGGCGGAAGCCGCAATCGCAAACCCGTTGCTCGACGAAGTGTCGATGAAGGGCGCCAAGGGTGTCCTGGTCTCGATATCGGGCGGCAGGGACATGACCCTGTTCGAGGTCGACGAGGCAGCCACCCGCATCCGCGAAGAGGTCTATGAGGACGCCGACATCATCGTCGGCGCCATCTTCGACAAGAGCATGGAAGGCCGCTTCAGGGTCTCCGTGGTGGCGACGGGGCTCGATCGTTCGTTTGGGGCCGAGGATGCCGATGCCGGCATCGCCCGGGCCCATGTTGGCCAGCCGCCAGCGCGGACGCTTCAGTAGACTTATTCGATCCGGATTGACCGAGCCCGGGATTGCCGGGTGGGCTGCTTGTTCAGCCATGAACAGGCTCGCCGCATGGTGACCGCCTGCAACTCCATCGCGCCTTAGCTGAAGCTGCTTCTCACGGACGGCAGGTTCTCTTTGATAAGCTTCCAACTGAAATTTAAAACGTTTGCATTTTTACGAAAGCCGATTACAAACGTTTCAAATTCGTTCGAGGGAGGAACGATGACGACCCGCGTCATCACACTCAAGGAGCTTGCGGCGAGCCTCGACCTGTCGATCACGACGGTGTCGCGGGCGCTTGCCGGCCACGAACAGATCGCCCTCAAGACGCGCGAACGTGTTGCGCAGGCGGCGCGTCAGGCCGGCTATGTGCCCAACACAGCGGCACGCACGCTCGTTTCCGGCCGCAGTGGTTTCGTCGGCCTGGTGTTGCCGATCCGCGGACCAAACCTTGTCGATTCCTTCCTTGGGGAGTTCGTCACCGGGCTTGGCGAAGGACTGGTGTCGCACGGCGCCGACCTGATCCTGGCCACCGCGGCTTTTGGCCATTCGGAACTGTCGGTGCTGCGCCATGTTGTGGAATCCGGACGCGCCGATGGCGTCGTCGTCACGCGTATCGCCGAAGTCGACGAGCGCCTTGCCTATCTGCGCGAGCGTGGCTTTCCGTTCGTTGCCCACGGCCGATTGCTCGACAGCGACTTTGGCTACAACTGGCTCGACACCGACGGCGCGCACGCCTTCGGCGAGGCGTTCGACATGCTCTATGACCTCGGCCACCGCCATTTCGGCCTGGTGACGATTTCCGAGCCGATGACCTTCCGGCATCTCAGACAAGACGGCCTCGCCGCGGCTATCGCCCGTCGCGGCGATCCGTCGGTGCGGCTCGATGTGGTGACGGCGCCGCGCTTCGATCATGAAGCCCGCATCCAGGCCGTCAACCGGATGCTAAAGGGGCCTGACAGGCCGACGGCCATCGTTGCTTTGTTCGACGAATTGGCGCTGACGGTGATGGAGGAGGCCGCCCGGGCGGGTCTCGACGTGCCGCGCGACCTCTCCGTCATCGGTTTCGACAACATCGCCGCGTCGGCCTATGCGCCGCCGGGCCTGACCACGTTCGATGCCTCGATCCGCCAATGCGCGCGCGCGATCGCCGACATGCTGCTCACAGTCATTGCCGACAAGCCTGCCGCACCGCTGACGCGGCTGATCCGGCCGACGCTGGTTGCGCGCGCAAGCCATGGACCCGCACCGCAGACAAGAAGCTGACGCCGCCTGACGGCGCATATCCAGGGAGGAAGACCATGATGAAAGCGTTGAAGACACTCGCCGGCGCCGCGCTGGCGTTATCGATCGCCTCAGGCGGCGCGCAGGCCCAGCAGGTGCTGTTCTGGTCGACGCAGGCGCGCCCGGTCGAGGAAACCCAGAAGATGCGCGACGAGGTGCTGAAGGGTTTTGCCGGCGCAGTCGACTATCAGGTCGCCGAGATCGGCCCCTGGCTCACCCGCCTGCAGGCCGAACTGCAGGCGGACACCGGCACCATCGGCGTGCTCGGTGGCCTGCATGGCGACTTCTCCAGTACCGGCGCGGACCTTGTCGATCTGTCCGGCGTCGATGTTGGCACTGTCAAAGTCAACGAGGCCTACAAGAAGCTTGGCATGCTCGGCACTGGCGAGCAGAAATACCTGCCGTGGATGCAGGCCACCTACCTGATGGCGGCCAACAAGCAGGCGCTGCAATACCTGCCGCAAGGCGTCGATCTCAACACCATCACCTATGACCAGCTGATCGAATGGTCGAAAAACATCGCCGACAAGACCGGTTCGCCAAAGTTCGGTTTTCCGGCCGGTCCCAAGGGGCTGAAGCATCGCTTCTTCGAGGGCTTCCTTTATCCGTCCTACACCGGCTCGATGGTGACCAAATTCCGCTCGGCCGAGGCCGAGACAGCCTGGAACAAGTTCAAGGAATTGTGGCAGTACACCAATCCGAACTCGACCAACTATGCCTTCATGCAGGAACCGCTTTTGAGCGGCGATGTCTGGGTGGCGTTCGACCATGTCGCGCGTCTGGCCGACGCCTTCAACAAGAAGCCCGACGAGTTCGTCGCCTTCCCGGCGCCGGCCGGTCCTGCCGGTCGCGGCTTCATGCCTGTCGTGGCCGGGGTCGCCATCCCGAAGACGTCGCCGGACATGGACAAGGCCAAGGCGCTGGTCGCCTATATGCTGAAGCCGGAAACCCAGATCGCGACGCTCAAGGCGACCAATTTCTTCCCGGTCGTCGACGTCAAATTGCCTGACGACATGCCGGCCTCGGTCAAGGCCTTCGGCCCGGCGATCGCCATCATGACCGGAGCTTCCGATGCGCTGCCGGCGTTGCTGCCGATGGGGCTCGGCGATCTCGATGGCAAGTTCAACCAGATCTACACCGACAGCTTCGAGCGCATCGTTCTCGGCGGTGAAGACGTGCATGGCGTGCTCGGCGAAGAAGCGACGGCGCTCAAGGCGATCATCGACCAGTCGAAGGCGCCATGCTGGGCACCCGACAAGCCGTCTGACGGCGCTTGCCCGGTCGATTAGACCATGATCCCGAACCGAAGGACCGCGTCAGCGAAAAGTGGAAACCGGTTTTCGGAAAAGATCATGGTCAAACAAAAGTAGGAATCCTCCCGAGGGGGCGTCCGGAGTTTGTTGCACTCCGGGCGCCCGACCGTGCCACCGCAAAGGACACCACCATGCACGGCAAGGCTCTGCCCTATCTGCTGCTGATGCCGGCGACGCTGTTCCTCTGCATCTTCTTCCTCTACCCGTTCGCGCTTGTCGCCTTCGAGGCGGTGACCCGCGATGGCGCCTTCACGCTCGACAATTTCCGCAGCATGGCCGGCAGCTGGAAATTCCCGGTCACCGTCCGCAACACGCTGCTGCTTGCGGCCATCGTCGTGCCGATCCAACTGGTCATGGCGTTGCTGATGGCGAGCGTGGTGTCGCGGCTGGAAACCGGGCGCAGTGCCGCCCTTTATGTCTTTGCCATTCCGCTCGGCATTTCCGACCTTGCCGCCGGGCTGATCTGGCTCGCCATCTTCGACCAGTTGGGTTTCCTCAACACGTTGCTTTCCAGCCTGGGCGTCGTCGACAAGCCGATCATGTTCCTCGGTTACCAGAGCAAGCTGACCATCTTCATCGCCGTGGCGCTGGCCGAGATCTGGCGGGCCACCGCAATCATGATGGTCATCCTCGTCGCCGGCATGGGCCTCATCCCGAAGGAGTATTACGAGGCAGCGGAAGTGTTCGGGGCAAGCCCATGGCAGCGCTTCCTGCGCATCACGCTGCCATTGCTGCGCCCCAGCCTGCAGACGGCGATCATCCTGCGCGTCATCCTCGCCTTCGAGGTCTTCGCCGTCGTCGCAGCCCTTGGCGGCACCAATTTGCCGGTGCTGATGGGCGAAACCTACAACTGGCAATTCACGCTGCAGGATCGCAATGTCGCCGCCGCTTCGGCGCTGCTCATCCTCGCCATCTCGATTGGCTTCACGCTGTTCTTCCTCAGGGTGCTGCGCGTGCCCAAAGAGGCACGGATATGAGCGCCGTCAGCGAAGCACCGGCTGCCGCGACCGCCGATGCGCGCAAGGCCGGCGACTGGCTGCTGATCGCCACCGCAATCCTGCTTTGCGTCTGGGTGCTGCTGCCGATCTACCTCCTGATCGTTAACGCGCTGTCGTCGCCGGATGAGGTCACCGCCTTTCCCAAGCGCTTCTTCCCATCCTTTGATTTTGGCAGCCTGTCCTTCTTCATCAATTTCGCCGGTGTCGCCAGGGCGCTGTGGAACTCGGTCCTGGTTGCCACCTTAACGATGGTCCTCGCCATCGGCTTCGGCGCGCCGGCCGGTTACGCGCTGTCGCGCTTCGACTTTCCGGGCAAGGGAACCTTCCGCTTCCTGGTGCTGATGACGCGCGCCTTTCCGCTGCCGCTGCTGGCATTGCCGCTGGCGGTGATGTTCATCCGCACCGGCCTCGACGACACCGCCATCGGGTTGGCGCTGGTTCACACCACGCTGGCGCTGCCTTTCGCCGTGCTGATCACTTTCTCGCTGTTCTCGGGCATTCCGGTCGAGCTTGAGGAGGCGGCGTGGACGCTCGGCTGCACGCGCTGGCAGGCCTTTCGCAAGGTCATCCTGCCGCTGGCGCTGCCCGGCATCGCGGCCTCGGCAGTGTTTGCCTTCACCATCTCCTGGAACGAGGTGTTCGCCGCCGCCGTGCTGACCATCGAAAACCGCACGCTGACCGCCTTCCTTTTGCAGAGCCTCGGCGAATCACCGCTCTATCTCAAATTCGCCGGCGGTGCGGCGCTCGTCGTGCCGGCGCTGATCTTCATCTTCGCCGTTCGAAAATATCTGTTCGCCATGTGGGGGATCGCCAACCGATGACGCACGACACGGAGACAAGTCATGGCTGAAATCGCGATCAAGGGCGTCGCCAAGCGCTTTGGCGGCTTCACCGCGCTGCATCAGGTCGACTTAACCATCGCCGACCAGGAATTCATGGTGCTGCTCGGCGCTTCGGGCTGCGGCAAGACCACGCTGCTCCGCATCGTCGCCGGGCTGGAGACGCCGAGCCAGGGCGAGGTCTGGATCGGCGGTCGCCGCGTCGACCATCTGCCGCCGCGCGACCGCGGCACTGCCATGGTGTTCCAGAACTATGCCGTCTTCCCGCATCTGACCGTGTTCGAGAACATCGCCTTCGGCCTGCGCATGAAGAAGTTGCCGCAGCAAGAGGTCGAGCGCCGCGTAACCCGCACCGCCGAACTCATGCATATCGAGCAATTGCTGAAGCGCTATTCCGGCCAGCTGTCCGGCGGCCAACGCCAGCGTGTCGCCGTCGCCCGGGCGCTCGCCATGGAGCCCGACGTCATCCTGATGGACGAGCCGCTGTCGAACCTCGACGCGCTCCTGCGGCTGGAAATGCGCGCCGAACTCAAGGGCGTGCTCGCTGCCTCCAAGACCACCACCATCTATGTCACCCACGACCAGGTCGAGGCGATGAGCCTGGCCGACCGCATCGCCGTCATGCATCAGGGCCGCATCGTCCAGGCCGCGTCGCCGGTCGAGGTCTACCGCAATCCGGCGGCCCGCTTCGTCGGCTCCTTCATCGGCAATCCGCCGATGAATTTCCTGCCCGCGACGAAGGCCGCGAACGACAGCTGGAGCGTTGCCGGGCTGACGCTGCCCGGCCCCAAATCAGACAGGCAGAAGCTCGAATTCGCCATCCGCCCGGAAGACGTCGACGCCGGCGGCGAGGGACTGCAGGCCACCGTGCGTGTCATCGAGCCGCTCGGACCGCACACGCTGGTCACCTGCGATGTCGAGGGCGGCCTATTCCGCGCCATCCTGGAATCGAATGCCAGCGTCCAGGTCGGCGATCACCTGCGCCTGGCGCCCAAACCCGACCGTATCCGCTGGTTCGATCCCGAAACCACCAATGCCCTTTGACATCGAAAGCCCACGAACATCCATGACTGCTTCTGCCACCAGTGACATCATCGCCCGCGCCGTCGAGGTGCTGAAAGAGAACGACCAGGGCGCCTACACCATCCCGACGAAGGGCCTTTATCCGTTTCAGTGGAACTGGGATTCCTGCCTGACCGCGCTCGGCCTTGCCCACTATGACGAGGCGCGCGCATGGACCGAGATCGAGACGCTGTTCGCACACCAGTGGCCGGACGGCATGGTGCCGCATATCGTCTTCCATGTCTGGAACGACGGCTATTTTCCCGGGCCGGAGGTGTGGCGGACCGGCCGCCCGACGGCCACCTCCGGCATCACCCAGCCGGCCGTCGCCGGCTTTGCCGTGCGCCGCCTGTTCGATCGTGCCAAGGACAAGAAGTCAGCCGCGGATCGCGCCCGTGCGCTGCTGCCGAAGATCGATGCCTGGCACCGCTGGTTCTACGAAAACCGCGACCCCACGGGCGAGGGGCTGGTCGCCATCATCCACCCCTGGGAGTCCGGCCGCGACAACTCGATCGACTGGGACGATGCCTTCGAGCGCGTGCCGACCGAGGGCGTCGAGCCCTACACGCGCCGCGACACCCTGCATGCCGATCCGGCGCATCGCCCGACACGAGAGCAGTATGACCGCTACATCTGGCTACTGCAGCATTTTCGCGGGCTTGGCTGGGACAATGCCAGACTGCATGATGCCTCGCCCTTCCAGGTCGTCGATCCCGGCTTCAACGCCATCCTGATCCGCGCCGCGGCCGATCTTGCCGAGCTCGCGGAAGCGCTGGGCGAAACCGGAATTGCCGGCGCCAACCGTGCCCGCGCGCAAAAGGGCCTGGCGGCGATGGAGCGACTGTGGAGCGATGCGCAAGGCCAGTATCTCTGTCTCGACCGCGTCACCGGAAAACTGATCGACAGCGCCTCCGTTGGCGGCATCCTGCCAGCCTTCGCGGCCATCCCCGAAGCGCGCGCCGCGACGCTGGCCACTACTGTCGAGCGTCTTGCCGGCAAGGCGCGTTACGTCGTGCCGTCGCATGATCCCGACGATCCGCGTTTCGACGCCAAGCGCTACTGGCGCGGCCCGGTCTGGCTGGTGGTCAACTACATGATCGCCGACGGCCTCGCCGCCGCCGGCCACCACGACGCCGCGCGGCGCATCACGCAATCCAGCCTGGATTTGATCAGGGAAAGCGGCTTTGCCGAATATTATGACCCGCTCGCCGGCGACCCGCTCGGCGGCGGCCGCTTCACCTGGACGGCGGCGATGGTGATCGAATTTTTGCGCCACACGAGCTGAATACTTGCGGGCCGCTGTATCGGTCTCTATCCCTCTGCTGCTACAAGAATTCTTCACAAACGGCCATCTATACTGGCAACCGGCATTCGTTCGAGCGACGAGAGGCGCGGCTTGGAATTTGACTTGAAAACCATCGAGGCGCTTGCGCCCGACCAGGCGTCGTTGAGCGCCGCTTCCAAGTTGACCAAGCAATCGAACTGGCCACGGCTCGAAAAGAACGAACAGCTCGCTCTCATCTGGGGGGAATGCCAGGGTTCCGGCTCCAATCCCTACCGTGTGGTCGTCGACACCGGCGACCATGGCTACAAATGCACCTGCCCTTCGCGGAAATTTCCCTGCAAGCACACCTTGGCGCTGATGTGGATCGCTGCCACCACGCCGGCCGGTTTTGCCGCCGCCGGCTCGACGCCGGAATGGGTGAACGATTGGCTGGGTCGTCGCAGGAAGACCACGTCGCAGCCTGTGGAACCGACACAAGGTGCGGGAGGCAAGAGCATCGGTGAAGTCTTGCGCGACGAAAGCGCAGATATCGAGGACGCAGCAGCAGTCGAGCGCCGCGAGGCAGCGCAGCGCAAGCGGGCAGAAGACACGCGATCTTCCGTGTCGGCGGCGCTGGATGAACTGGATCAATGGATCGCCGACCAGTTGCGGCTTGGCCTGGCCGGCTTTGTCGACAACAGCAGCGATCGTTGCCGCCGGATCGCCGCGCGGCTGGTCGACATGAAGGCGACCGCACTTGCCGGCCGCATCGACGAGATACCGTCACGGCTGATGGGGCTGCGCAGCGAGGAACGGCCGGACGCTGCGATCCGCGAACTCGGCAAGCTTGTACTGCTGGCCAAAGCCTGGCGATCGGCACCCGACGACCCGGAACTGAGGCGGCTCGTCTCGACCTCTGAGGGCCGCGAACAGGTGCTGGCCAATCCCGATGCGACACAGGTCGAAAGCGTCTGGGAGGTGCTCGGCGAGAAGATCGAGTCTCGCCGTGACGGTCTTGTCAGCCATTCGACCTGGCTGCTCGACCTGAACAGCGCCACCTCGCAATTTGCCCTCCTGCTCGATTATTTTCCGGCGTCGGCCGGTCGCCGGTCGAACGCGTTCACTCCGGGGGATCGCTTCGATGCCCGATTGGTCTTCTATCCGGCGCGTCAGCCGCTAAGGGCACTGGTGGCGGACCGCAAGGGCGACGTCCCGTCCGGTGATTGGCCCGATTTCAGCCTTGGCGCATCGGATACGCTCGCGGCCCATGTTGCTCGCCAGGACGCCGCGCCCTGGGTGACCGATTGCCCCGTCATGCTGCCGCCCGGAGCGATCCTGCTGGACGATCGGGGTGCCGCCTGGTGGCAGGCCGCCGGCGATCCGCACGGCATCGCCTTGCCGATCGCCGACACCGTCAATCCAACGCTGCTTGGGCTCGACCTCAAGGCAACGGCGGCACTTTGGAACGGCAGCCGGCTTGAGCTGCTGGCGGCGCAAAGTGGGTTCGGAAGGCTTGATCTGTCATGAATGAGATCGAGCAGACCGGGCTGGCGACCATGCGCGACTGCTGGATCACCGGCGGAACGACTTTCGACCTGGCTCCTGCCGCGTGGAAGGAGATTGCCGGCAGTGCAGGTCCCGACGAGCGCGAACGCCGGCTGCTGGCAATCGCCGCGCAGGCCCTCGAAATTGCCTTGCGGCCAGCCGCGCCAAAGACGCTGAAACGACGCCCGCCACTGCCTGAGCTTGCCTTGCCGATGCTACCGGAGCGGCTGCGGCCGCTTTTGCGAGCGACGCTGAAACATGCCAGCGACACAAGAGGCAAGACGCGTGTGGTGACGCTCGTCGCCAGCCGCGGCTTCGTGCTGCATCCGATGGACTGGATGCCTGCCGCCTCGGATCAGAACGGTCCGGACGTCTATGCGCCCTGGATCGACTGGCAGTCAGGCGTGGACGGCGAAAAACATACAAGCCAGGAGCATCTGACGGCGGAAAATTGGGACGACTTCTATCCCGCTTCCCGCCGTACCGCGCTGGCCGATATGCGTCGCACCGCACCGGCTTCGGCACGGCAGCTGATCGAGACCAAGGGGCCCGGCGAGCCGGCGGAGGTCAGGCTCGCGCTCATCGAACTGATGCGCTTCGGCCTAGGCGCCGATGACGTGCCGTTCCTGCAGAGCCTTTCCGCCGATCGTTCCGGCAAGGTGCGCGAACTGGCTGGCCGGCTGCTGGCAAGGCTGGGAGAGCACGGCCAGCCCGGCGATGGCGGGCCGGAAGATCCGACAGCCGAACTCGCCGCCTTCATCGCAGAAGGCAAATCCGGCTTCATCCGCCGCCGCACCACCTACGCGCCGGCAAAACTCAAATCGCCGGCACAGGAACGACGCCGCGCCGAACTGTTCGAAACCTGCAACCTGGTTGACCTTGCCGCGCGCTTCGGCGTCACCGAGTCCGATTTCATCGGGGCGTGGCAATTCGGCGCCGACAACAATGCCGATATCCTTGTCGCGCGAATGGTTGCCGCGTCAGGGAGCGACGCTGCGGTGACGCATATGGCCGATACGCTTGTCGCCGAAGGCGGCAAGCCGGCGCTCTTCGTCCTCCACCTCATGCCGCGTCTGGACAGCCGCAGAAAGCGTGTCCTGGTCAGGCTGATCCTGAAAGACACGCAATATCTTGGTGCGCTCAACCTGGCCGAGGGCCTCGAAGCAAGCTGGCTGGAATGGGCCGACCTGACAAACGGCCAGGCGCTCCCGGCGCTGCGCTCCGCTGTTGCGGGAAACGATGACGCCGTAAGGCGAGGCGTCGACCAGCTACTGGAAACGATGGGCTTTCTCGCCACAGCGGCGACGGCGGAAAAATTGATCGGGGACGTTGTTGCAGCCGGTATGGCTCCGGCAGCGCCTTCGCTCGGTCTTCTGCGTCTCAACGCGTCACTGGCCGGGCCCTGAACCGACACATGATCAATCCGGAGAACAGCAAATGAACGCAGCCATCCGTCTTCCGGTCGAGCAGGCCTATGCCGCCGAGTTGCAGGCGCTCGCGCGCAACGACGACCGGCAAAGGCCTGCCGGGTGGAGCCTTTCGCCAAAGGCGGTTCTCACCTATCTGCTCGGCGGAAAGGCTGATGACGGGACGCTGATAACGCCCAAATATGTCGGCCGTCGCCGGCTGATGGAGACCGCCGTGGCGACGCTCGCCACCGATCGCGCGCTGCTGCTGCTCGGCGTGCCGGGCACCGCCAAATCCTGGGTGTCGGAGCATCTTGCGGCAGCCATCATGGGTGACTCGACGCTGATCGTGCAGTGCACGGCCGGCACCGACGAGAACCAGATCCGCTATGGCTGGAACTATGCGCAGCTTCTGGCCAAGGGCCCAAGCCAGGAGGCGCTGGTGCCGACGCCGCTTTACCGCGCCATGCAAGACGGAAAACTGTGCCGCCTCGAGGAACTGACGCGCATGGGCTCCGATGTGCAGGACACGCTGATCACCGTGCTGTCCGAAAAGATGATGCCGATCCCGGAACTCAACACGTCGATCTATGCGCAGCGCGGTTTCAACATCATCGCCACGGCCAACAACCGCGACAAGGGCGTCAACGAGCTGTCATCGGCACTGAAGCGCCGCTTCAATGTCGTCGTGCTGCCATTGCCCGAAGATATGGCGGAAGAAGTGGCGATCGTCTCGAAGCGGGTCGGCGAGATGGCTGGCGGTCTCGACCTGCCGGTGCCGAAGAATGTCGGCGAGGAGATCGCCCGCGTGTTGACCATCTTCCGCGAATTGCGCTCCGGTGCGACATCAGACGGCAAGGTGACGCTGAAGACGCCGTCCGGTTCGCTGTCCACGGCCGAAGCGATCGCCACCATGGTTGGCGGCCTCAGCCAGGCGGCCTGGTTCGACAGCGGCAAGCTCGGCGCCGAAGGTCTGGCCGCCAGCCTTGTCGGCGCGATCATAAAGGATCCGGTGCAGGACAAGTTGGTGCTGGAAGAATATCTGGAAACGGTACTCAAGAAGCGGCCGGACTATGCCGGCTATTACGCGGCCTTGAACGCGGCGATCTGACGCCATGGCGCAACGCGACGTTTCCTATTTCGGCATACGCCATCACGGGCCCGGCTCCGCCGACAGCCTGGTGCAGGCGTTGCAGGACTTGAAACCGGTCGCGGTGCTGATCGAAGGGCCGGCGGATGCCTCCGCGCTGCTGCCGCTGCTTGCCCGCCCCGAAATGCAGCCGCCGGTGGCGCTGCTCTGCTATCCGGAAGACGATCCGGCTTCGACGAGCTTCTGGCCTTTCGCGGAGTTCTCTCCGGAATACCAGGCCGCCCTGTGGGCTGTAGGCAACAACGCGGCATTGCGGTTCATCGACCTGCCGTCATCGGCCCGGGTTGCGCCGGTTGACGGCGCGGAAAATGCCAATGCCGGTGAAGCGGAGCCCGGCGTCGACAACGAGACGGCGCCGCATCTGCGTGACCCGATCGGGACGCTGGCGCAGGCCGCCGGCTATGAGGATGGCGAGAGTTGGTGGTCTGATATCATCGAGCAGAATCCGCAACCGGGCCCCATCTTCGCCGCGATATCCGATGCCATGACGACGCTGCGGGATGGTGAAGGTCCACTTGCCGCCTTCGAGGCCAGGCGGGAAGCGCATATGCGGCTTGAGATCACCGCCGCGCGCAAGGAATTCGAGGGGCCGATCGCTGTCGTTTGCGGCGCCTGGCATGTGCCTGCGTTGCAAGCGACGCGACCGCAGAAAGAGGATCAGGCCCTTCTCAAGGGGCTCGCCCGGCGCAAAAGCACGATGACCTGGGCGCCATGGACGGGGCCGCGTCTGGCGCTGGGCTTCGGCTATGGCGCGGGCGTCGTCGCGCCTGGCTGGTGCAAGCATCTTTGGCGTACGCGCGGCCGACACGACGCGGCGACCCTGTGGCTCGCGATGATCGCGGCGGTGCTGAGAGCGAAGGGACATATGGTCTCGACCGCCTCGCTGATCGAAGCCGAACGGCTGGCCCGTACGCTGGCCGCAATCCGTGAGCGGCCAAAGCCTGGTTTCGAGGAATTGCGCGACGCCGCGATCGCCGCCCTGTTCAACGGCGAAGCGCTGCTGTGGGCGCTGGTCGAAGCCGAACTGCTTCTGGGCGCGGATGTCGGTGAAATTCCGCCCGACACGCCACTGGCGCCGTTGATCGAGGACCTGCAGCGCAACCAGAAGGCGGCGCGGCTGAAGCCCGAGGCGCTGGAGCGCGAACTGTCGGTCGATTTGCGCAGTGAAAGCGGGTTGTTTCGTTCGACACTACTGCACCGGCTGAACGTGCTTGGCGTGCACTGGGGTAAATTGACCGACAGCGGACGCAGCCGCGGCACCTTTCGCGAGCGATGGGCGCTCTCGTGGGAGCCGGAATATGCCGTTCGCCTGGTCGAGAACCTGATCTACGGGCCGACCATCGAGAAGGCCGCCAATGGCCGGCTGATCCAGATGATCGGCGCGGCGACATCCCTCGACGCGCTAGCGGCACTGGTTCAGGGCGCCATCACGGCAAACCTGTCGGAGGCGTCGGCGGCCGGTCTCGTGGCATTGGAGGAACGAGCGGCGCGCAGCAGCGAATGCCTGGAAATCCTGGCATCGGTGCCGCCGCTCGCCGACATCATTCGCTATGGCGAGGCGCGCAAGACGGAAACGGCCCGCCTGTCCGGTCTGCTGGAGCGACTGATCGTCGAAGGCGGGATCGCGCTTGCCTATGCCGCTCGCGACCTCGATGCGCAGGCTTCCTCGGCGCTGGTTGGCGCGATGCGCAAGGCCGACGAGGCGATCAAGCTGGTCGAGCCTGAACAGGACGTGCTGGACGCCTGGCGCAATGGACTGGCTGCCGTGCTGGATGGATCGCGCTCGACGGCGCTGGTGGCGGGCTGTGCCGCGCATCTGCTCTACGAAGCCGGCCATCTGTCCGCCGACGCCGCGGCGGGCCTGATCGCACGGCGCCTGTCGCCGGGAACACCGGTCACGGAGGCTGCAGGGTTCTTCGAAGGGTTCTTCAGCACCGCCGGTCAACGGCTCATCCATGACGAGGCACTGCGCGGAGCGGTCGATGCCTGGCTCAAATCCCTGGAGGAAGATGCCTTCATTGCACATCTGCCGCTGCTGCGCCGGGTCTTTTCGCATCTGGATGCGATGGAGCGGCGGCGGTTGATCGAAGCGGTGCTCGGCCGCGCCGCACGCCTGCCGGCCGGACTGACACCAACGCCGGATGGCGGTGAGGCGTGGCGCCGTCACCTGGAACGGCTCGGACCCTTGCTGATGGGCGGGAATGGCGATGGATGACGAGGCCGAGATAGGCGAAGCGTCGACCGATGACGGACGGGAGCGCCGCTGGCGCCTGGCGATCGGCGCCGATGATGAGAAATCGACTTCGCTTTCCGACACTGACAAGCGGCTTTCGGCGGCACTCGATGCGCTCTATGGCGATGGTGCCGGCGATGCGGCCGCCGATCCGCGCAAGCGGCGCGGCGGGCTCGGCCGCTCGGCGCCGCGAGTGGCACAGTGGATGGGCGATATCAGGTCGTTCTTTCCCGCGCAGGTCGTGCAGATCGTCCAGAAGGATGCCTTCGAGCGCCTCAACCTGAAGCAGATGCTGATGGAGCCGGAGTTCCTCAAGGCGATCGAGGCGGACGTCAATCTCGTTGCCGACCTGATTTCGCTGCGCTCGGTCATGCCGGCCAAGACCAAGGACATCGCGCGTACGATCATCGCCGATATCGTCGCCAAGCTGATGCGGCGGCTGGAGCAGAAGACGGCCGAGGCGATCCGCGGCGCGCTCGATCGGTCGCAACGCACCAACCGGCCACGCCAGCGCGACATCGACTGGCCGCGGACCATCTCGGCCAACCTTCGCCACTACCAGCCCGAGCATAAAACCATCGTGCCTGAGAAGCTGGTCGGCTTCTTGCGCAAGCAGCGCCGGCTGGTCGATCTGGACGAGGTCGTGCTGTGCGTCGATCAGTCCGGCTCTATGGCAAGCTCGGTGATCTACGCCTCGATATTCGCCGCGGTGATGGCTTCGTTACCCGTCGTGCGGACCAGGCTTGTCTGCTTCGACACGACCATCGTCGATCTCACCGATGAACTCAGCGATCCGGTCGAAGTCCTGTTCGGCGTGCAGCTTGGCGGTGGAACCGACATCAACCAGGCCGTCGCTTATTGCGCGGATCGCATCGAACGGCCGACCAAGTCGCATATGGTGCTGATCACCGACCTTTTTGAAGGCGGCAACGGTCAGGAATTGCTGCAGCGGCTTGCCGCGCTGGTTCGTTCCGGCGTCAATGTCGTGGTGCTTCTGGCGTTGACCGATCAAGGCAGGCCTGGCTACGACCCCAAGATGGCCGGGTCGGTTGCCGCGCTCGGCATTCCGGTCTTTGCCTGCACGCCGGATCTGTTTCCAGACATGATGGCGGCGGCATTGCGCCGCGAGGATATCGGCTCATGGGCGGCCGGGGCCGACATCAAGCTGGTTCGCGCCGAGACCGAGACACCGGAATGAAATAGCCGCCACCAGAGTTGCCAGGAGCATCCTGGCAGCTCTGGGATGGTTGATCGCGTTCAGCCGAACTTCGGGTCGAGGCTCCCCGACTTGTAGCGCTTGGCCATTTCGGCGACCGGCAGCGGCTTGATCTTCTGCGCGTTGCCGGCAGTGCCGAACTGCTCGAAGCGCTCCTTGCAGAGCTTCCTCATCGCGGCCATGGCGGGCGTCAGATATTTGCGCGGGTCGAACTCGCTCGGGTTCTCGGTCAGCACCTTGCGGATGGCGCCGGTCAGCGCCATGCGGTTGTCGGTGTCGATGTTGATCTTGCGCACGCCGTGCTTGATGCCGCGCTGGATCTCCTCGACCGGCACGCCCCAGGTCGGCTTCATCTGGCCGCCATATTTGTTAATGATCTCCTGCAGATCCTCCGGCACCGAGGACGAACCATGCATGACCAGATGCATGTTCGGCAGCCGGCGGTGGATCTCCTCGATGACGTTCATGGCCAGCACCGCGCCATCGGGCTTGCGAGAGAATTTGTAGGCGCCGTGGCTGGTGCCCATGGCAACAGCCAGCGCATCGACATGGGTGTCTTTGACGAATTCGACCGCCTGTTCCGGGTCGGTCAAAAGCTGGTCGTGGCTGATCTCGCCTTCGACGCCGTGGCCGTCTTCCTGTTCGCCGCCACCGCTCTCGAGCGAGCCGAGCACACCGATCTCGCCTTCGACGGAAACGCCACCCCAATGCGCCATGTCGACGACGCGGCGGGTGATGCCGGAATTGTAGCCGTAGTCGGCCGGCGTCTTGCCGTCTTCCTTCAGCGATCCGTCCATCATGACAGAGGTGAAGCCGTACTGGATTGCAGTGACGCAGGTGGCTTCGTTGTTGCCATGGTCGAGATGCATGCAGACCGGGATGTCGGGATGGATTTCGACCAGCGCGTCGATCAGCTTGGCCAGCACCACGTCATTGGCATAGGCGCGAGCACCACGGCTCGCCTGCAGGATGACCGGCGACTTGGTCTCCTCGGCGGCCTCCATGATGGCGAGGCCCTGTTCCATATTGTTCATGTTGAAAGCGGGCACGCCGTAGCCGTATTCGGCGGCGTGGTCGAGCAATTGTCTCAGTGTTATGCGAGCCACCCAATAGTCTCCCGTATCTGGTTTCAAGCGCAACGTCGCGGGCCGACCGGTCGCCGGTCGGCCCCTGATGCTTCTGGCCGGATTTCAGGCCAACCGCAACCTTCAGAGGCCCTGTCGATCGCAATTCTTGTTGCAGGGCTGAAATCCGGCTTCTTTGGTGATCTTAAGCCGCGATCAATTCCCGCGCCGCCAGGATCTGCACGCAGGCATTGGCCGCTTCCTTGCCCTTGACGGTGAAGTGCTCGAAGAAGAAGCGGTGATGCTCGGCGCTGTCGTGGTAGTTGTGCGGGGTGAGCACCGCCGACAGCACCGGCACGCCGGTCGACAGCTGCACGTTCATCATGCCGTCGATGACAGCACTGGCGACAAACTCATGCCGGTAGATGCCGCCATTGACGACGAAGGCGGTGCCGAGGATCGCGGCATAGCGGCCGGTCCCGGCCAAGGTCTTGGCGTGCAGCGGAATCTCGTAGGCGCCGGGCACGTCGAAGACATCGACAGCGAAGCGCTCGCCTCCGATGTCAGCCAGTTCCGCCTCGAACGCCTGCACGCATTGGTCGACGATGTCGGCATGCCAGCGCGCGCGAATGACGGCGATGCGGGTCGTTTCATAGTCTTTGTGGGAATGCTGATTCATGGGTCCATCCTTCCGTTTCGAACCAGAATCAGGACGCACGATACAAAATCCGGCCCGCAAAGGCGGTCCGTCTTCCGTTCGCTCTCTTCCATCCGGACTGTAACCGTCGGCTCCGGAATCCACCGGATCTGCTGACCTTTCCGATTGTGTCGGAAAGCGCTCGCGGGCTTGGGCCGAAACCCTTACCGCCGGTGGGGACTCTCACCCCGCCCTGAGAACATTAACGCCGTTTGTATGGAAGGGCAGGGCGCCGCTGTCAATCGCGTGAAAGGCGGATGGCCAATACAGTCTGTCAATTAGTTGTGCGCCATGCCGCCGCCGCGGCGGCAACCAGCATCAGCAGTGCCGCGACCGTCGCGCAAGTCGCAAAACCGAAGGTCGAATAGAGCGGCCCAAAGCCGGTGGTGCCGACGAAGACCGCCAGATAGGTCACGGCGCTGTTCAAGCCCATGATCGTGCCGCGTCGTGACGGATCGAGCGCCGACAGGCGCATCACAAGGACGTTCAGTCCAAAGTGGTTGGCAAGCCCCCAGACCGCCACCATGGCCAAGGTCAGGCCGAAACTGCCGCTCGTCACGGCCATGGCGACATAGACGACGGCGACCAGAAGATAGGCAAACGGCATCACGCGACGCGCGCCCAGGCGATCGATGACGCCGTCGAGGAGAGCAGCCGTGCCGAAGCCGATGCCATAGGCAAGTGCTGCCCACCCGTTGGCACTCACCGGTTTGCCCAATCCGCTGTGAAGGTGATCGCCGAGGTAGCCGTAGACACCGTAGAAGGCGGTCATGAAGGCGGCGCAGGCGATGAGCAGCGGTACGATGCCGGGAATACCGAGCGCCTCCAGCGGTGTCGGCGCCGGGCCGCTCTTCCTGACGTCGCTCAGCGACGACAGTGTAAGGCCGGCCAAGGCAAGCGTTGCCAGCAGCGCGACCGCTGCGAAAACGGCACGCCAATGCACGAGATCGGCAAGCACGGCCGATAGCGAAACGCCGGCGACCATGCTGAGCGTCCATCCGGTCAGCACGACGCCGATCGTGCCGCTTTCGCGGCCAGGCGGCGCGATGGCTGCCGCACTCGCATAGATTGCCGGCATGGCGATACCGGCAGCAATGCCGGCGAGCAGTTGCGCCGCGACCAGCATCATCACCGTCGGTGCCGCAGCACTGGCGACGAGCGCTATCGCCAGCAACAGCAATGCGCCCTGCAGCATCCGGCGGGCGCCAACCCGGTCGATGTAACGCGCCAGGAACAGGGCGCTTGCGGAGGTGCCGAGGCCGAACACGGCCGCCGCAATCATGACGACCGGCACGCTTGTCGCAAACGACGAGGCCACGGCCGGTGCGATCGGGCCCAGCACAAGTGAATTCGAGCCGATCACGGCGATGCATCCGGTCAAGAGATAGGCGAGAGTCGGGATCGGCTCCCGGGCGCTTGCGGCCAATGGTGCAACTTGATCAGCGTTCGACATAAGACCATAATGACCGCATTAAATTCTGCGGCAACCGGAGATTTCAACATGGACGAAGAAACAGATGGCATTCTGCAGAACAGGTCTGCGGCCCGTGAGCTCGACGCAATCGACCGAAAAATATTAGGCGTCCTGGTCGATGACGCGACGGTCAGTTATGCCGAGCTCGGTGATCGCGTCGGGCTTTCACCGCCGGCGGCGCACGAACGCGTCAAGCGGCTGCGGCGCAGCGGCGCCATCCGCAACACCGCGGCAATCATCGATCCCAACGCGGTGCGCAAGCCGCTGCTGGCTTTCGTGCATATCGACACCAAGGGTTGGGGAAAGACCCCGGAACTGATGGCGGTTTCGCAGTATCCGGAAGTCGAGGAAATCCACACCGTCGCCGGCGACACCTGCATGCTGCTCAAGGTCCGCACCGAGGACACCAGAGCGCTCGAAGGGTTGCTGTCACGCCTCTACGAAACGCCAGGCGTCACCTCGACGCGCAGCTACGTGGTCCTGTCGACCTATCTCGAGCGGCCGGTGCAGCCGGGCGTGACCGCGACGTGGCCAACGCCCAAGCACATGAGCAAGCCGCTCTATTAGGCGCTCCTGCGGTGAGATCTTAGCCGCGCTCGGGAAACATCGCCTTCAAGCCCTCGCGCGACGCCTTGGCGACGCCGCGTTCGGTGATCAGGCCGGTGACCAGCCGCGCCGGTGTCACGTCGAAGGCCGGGTTTGCCGCGGGTGTCGTCTCGGGTGATATGCGCACCTGGGCAATCTCGCCGGCAGCGGTCTTGCCCCAGACCAGCGAGACCTCGTCGGCCGAGCGCTGCTCGATGGGGATTTCGGCCAGCCCGTCATGCACAGTCCAGTCGATGGTCGGCGACGGCAGCGCGACATAGAACGGCACGTCATTGTCGGCGGCGGCAAGTGCCTTGAGATAGGTGCCGATCTTGTTGCAGACATCGCCGTCGGCGGTGGTGCGGTCGGTGCCGACGATGACCATGTCGATCTCGCCGCGCTGCATCAGATGGCCGCCGGCATTGTCGACGATCAGTGTGTGCGGCACGCCGTGGCCGGCCATCTCCCAGGCGGTCAGTTGGGCGCCTTGGTTGCGCGGCCGCGTCTCGTCGACATAGACGTGGACCGGAATGCCGGCCTCGGTTGCCAGATAGATCGGCGCGGTGGCGGTGCCGTAATCGACGGTCGCCAGCCAGCCGGCATTGCAGTGGGTCAGGATGTTGACCGGTTCGCCCTTCGGCTTGCGCGCGGCAATGGCCTTGATGATGGCGAGACCGTTCTCGCCGATGGCCCGATTGAGGCCAACGTCCTCATCGGCGATTTCGCCAGCGCGCTGGTAGGCGGCTTCGGCGCGTTGTTCTGTTGGCAGCGGCTTGAGGAAGCGCCGCATCTCATCGAGCGCCCAGCGCAGATTGATCGCGGTCGGGCGCGTCTCGTGCAAGGTCTCCCAGACGGCATCAAGTGCTGCATCCGACGGATCGTCCGCCATCTGCATGGCGACGCCATAGGCCGCGGTGACGCCGATCAGCGGCGCGCCGCGCACCCACATGTCGCGGATCGCGGTGGCGATGCCGGCGACGGTGCCGATCCTTTCGACGCTGAAATCATGCGGCAGCCAGCGCTGGTCGATGATCTCCACCGAACGCCCGTCGTCGCTCAGCCAGATGGTGCGATAGTGGCGGTCGCCGACGTTCAAATGCTGTTCTCCTGTTCGATCAGCGCGGCCAGATGATTGACCTCGTCGATGCTGTGGATCTGGCGCCGGTTGACGGCGAGGTGACGGCCGAATTTCAGCGCCTTGGCCTCACAACTGGCGCGCAAATCTTCATCGGCAATGGTCTCGAAATCGGCATTGTGGGCGAGGCCGAGGATGCGCCGGTGGATCTCGATGCCGGCAAAGCCGAGCAGGTCGGTCCACATCTGGTGCAGCACATGGTCGAGCGCCTGTTCGGCGCCGAGCCTGTCGTCCTGATTCTCGAACAGGCTTTTCTGGTAGAGCATGCCGGTGCGCTCGGTGCGCCACAGATGCGAGAACTCGGCGCGGAACACCGACCATGTTTCGACGGTCACCTCGAGCAGATAGGCACGCATGGCGTCGCGTTTGCCGATCTGCTCGTGGCCACGCTGCGAGAAGAAGGACATCCAGAAATTGGCAAGCAGCATGCCGACATCGAAGGCCATCGGGCCGTAGAAGGCGAACTCCGGATCGATCATCCGCGTCTGGCTGTCGGTGACCATGATCGAGCCGGAATGCAGGTCGCCATGCAGCAGCGTTTCGGCATTGGCGGCGAAGATATGCTTCAGCCGCTGCGCCTCGACCTTGAGGTCGCGGTCGGCGCGCAGTTCCGCGACGATGCCGTCCAATTGCGGGCTGGTGTGCCGGTTCATCCTGGCGTCGAAATAGGGGTCCGAGAACACCAGGTTCTCGGTGATGTCGCAGAGTTCGACATTGTCGGCGAACAGCGCCAGATCGGCCTTGCGGTCCTTGGCTGCCATATGCAGGTCGGAGCCGCGGAACAGGGTGCGGGCCATGAACAGGCCGATATCCCTGGCAATGTTCGGCAACTGCCGGCCTTCGATCAGCGCCCGCCGCAGGATGATGTGCGGCGACAGATACTCCATGATGATCAGCGCCTGGCCTTCATCGAAATGGTAGATCGCCGGCACCGAGCCCGGCGCGCGCGCTTCTTGCCGGGTCAGCGCGTGGTATTCGAAGAAGGAGCGCTTGAGCGGCAGCGGCCAGCTGTCGCCGACCAGGCGGACATAGGGCAGGGCCTGCTTGACCACCGCTGCACCGCTGGCGCCTTCGACGATGAAGACCAGATTGAGGTTGCCATCGCCGACCTCGCGGACCTTCCAGGCGCTCGTGTCCTTGCCGATCTTCGCGCGCAACGCCTCGTTGTCGCCAAGACGGGTCGGGAGCGTCTCGACCGACAGTGCTTCGAACTGCAATTTCCCAGTCATCGTCATCCTCCCGCATATGCGCTCCGAACATAACGGAGGCATGGCGGCCGGGCCAAGCTAGGAAGCGATCTGGCAATTGTCAATCGTGTTGACAATTGCCGATGTAGCCCATAGCGTCGTGTCAGGGAGGAACGCATGGTCGGCAATGCCGTGTTCCGCGCAGAGGGGCTGAGGAAATCCTTTGGCCAGAACGAGGTGCTTGGCGGCGTCTCGCTGGAGCTGCATGCCGGCGAAGTGACCGTGCTGATGGGCGCCAACGGTGCCGGCAAATCCACCCTCGTCAAGATCATCAGCGGCGTCTATGAGCGCGGCGACGGCACGATGGGCCTCGCCGGACAGGCCTTCGCGCCGAACACGCCGGCGGAAGCAATCCGCGCCGGCGTCGTCACCGTTCACCAGAACATCAATGACGGTGTCGTCGCCGATCTCGATGTCGCCACCAATTTGACCCTCGACCGCTTGAGTGGCAGCGGCGCTCCGTTCCTGTTCAATCCGGCGCGCGTGCGTCGCCAGGCAAAGGCCGTTGCCGACCGCATGGGGCTGGCCATCGATCTCAAAGCGCGCGTCAGCGATCTTTCTCTGGCCGATCGCCAGATGGTGGCGATTGCCCGCGCTTTGGCGCATCAGCCGAAAGTGCTGATCCTCGACGAGCCGACCTCGTCGCTGTCCAGCGCCGAAGCCGATCGGCTGTTTGCGCTGATCGACAGGCTGCGCGAGCAGGGCGTCGCGATCCTCTACATCTCGCACCGCATGTCTGATATCAGGCGGCTTGCCGACCGTATCGTCTCGATGCGCGACGGCATCATCTCGGGCGTCTTTGACAAGAAACCGCTCGACTATGAAGGCGCGGTCAACGCCATGCTCGGCCGCAAGATCCACCTCGACCAGATCGTCGTCAGGGATTCGGCCGACATCGTCCTCAAGATAGATGGTTTGCGCATAGCGCAAGGCGCCAAGCCGATCTCGCTGACGCTCGGCGACGGCGAGGTCGTTGCCATCACCGGTCTCGTCGGCGTCGGCAAGACGGCGCTGGCCGAGACGCTGTTTGGCGTACGCAAACCGGTCGCCGGCACCATGGTGCTGAACGGCAAACCCTATGCGCCGGGATCGACAGGCGAGGCGATCGCCGCCGGCGTGTTCCTCGTTGCCAAGGATCGCGGCGAAAACGGCATCGTCGGCGGCTTCAATATCCAGGAAAATATCAGCCTGCCGTTTCACAAGCGCATGTCGCGTTTCGCCGTTCTCAGGCGCCGTCTGGAACGCATCACCGCGCGCCAGCAGATCGAGGAACTGGGCATCGTCTGCCGCTCCGAGAAGGACGAGATGTCGGCGCTGTCCGGCGGCAACCAGCAGAAGGTGATGGTCGCCCGCTGGATGGCGCAGGATGCGGGACTGTTCATTCTCGATGAACCGTTCCAGGGCGTCGACATTTCAGCCCGGCGCGACATTGCCGCCAAGCTGAGGGCAAGCGCCAATGGCCGCGCCACGCTGCTGTTCGTCACCGAACTCGATGAGGCGCTGGAAACCGCCGATCGCATCCTGGTGATGTCCGAACAGACCATCGTCGGCGAACATCGCAACGCCGATGTCGATCTCGATCGCCTGCTGGCCGAGGTCGCCGGCGGACCGCTGCACAGCGCCGCCTGAGCGTGGCGGCAAAAAGGAATTGGAATGGAGAGACTATGGGTTCGAGTTGGGTAAAAATGGCAGCGGCGCGCGGGGGCGCTGAATGACGTTGCGCGACCACGCCATCCGCTACGGCTTCATCGTACTGTTGTTCGGGCTCGTCGCCTATTTCGCGATCGCCGCCGACGGTTTCGTTTCACCGCAAAGTGCTGTCTTCATCTTCCAGTCGGTCGCCATCACCGGCGTGCTGGCGCTCGGCGTCACCGCCACGCTCGTCGTTGGCGGCTTTGACCTGTCGATCGGCTCGGTCGCCACCTCAGCCATGATGGCGGCGGCCTATGTCATGGTGGTGCTGGAGCAGAACGCTCTCGTCGCGGTCGTCGTCTGCCTGCTGATCGGCGCCATTGTCGGCCTCATCAATGGCTGGCTGATCGTTTACATGCGCGTGCCGGATCTTCTGGCGACGCTTGGCATGATGTTCCTGCTGGTCGGCCTGCAGCGCATCCCGACCGAAGGCCGCTCGATCGCCACTGGCATGACCATGCCGGATGGTTCGGTCGCCAATGGCAAGTTCAGCGACGCCTTCCTGGCGCTCGGCCGCCACCGCTTCGATTTCTTCATCCCGAACCTCATTCCGGTGTCGGTGGTCGTGCTGCTCGTGCTCGCCGTGCTGATCTGGTTCTTCCTCGAATACACGCGTTTCGGACGCATGATGTATGCGGTCGGCAGCAATGAGCGTGCCGCCGAACTCGCCGGAGCGCCTGTCAAGGCATACAAGATCTGGGCCTACGTTATTTCAGGAGTTTTTGCCTCGATCAGCGGCATTTTGCTCGCCGCCCGACTTGGACGCGGCGACATCGCCTCGGGTAATAATCTGCTGCTCGACGCTGTCGCCGCGGCGCTCATCGGCTACGCGGTGCTTGGCGCCGCCAAGCCGAACGCCTTCGGCACTGCCGTCGGCGCGCTGTTCGTCGGCATCTTGCTGCAAGGCCTGACGATGATGAACGCGCCTTACTACACGCAGGATTTCGTCAAGGGCGTGGTGCTGGTCGTCGCCCTTGTCTTCACCTTTGCGCTTTCGGGCAGGGGCAGGAGATAGCTTTCGACCGGATAGGATTTTGGGTTCAACAAGAGTGGAGGAAACGAAGTGAACATAACAAGAAGACTTCTGGGGAAGGTCGCGCTCGGGCTGGCCGGCGCAACCATGCTGATGCAGTTCCCGGCGCTGGCCGCGGACAAGCCGGCGCCGTTCGACAAGCCCGGCGTCAAGATCGCGCTGGTGCGCTATCTCTCGACCGGCGACTTCTTCCAGGCCTATCTCAGCGGCGTCGAGGCGCAGTCGAAGGCGCTCGGTATCGACCTGCGCGTGCTCGACAGCCGCCAGGATGCAGCCCTTCAGTCTGACATGGTCGACCAGGCCATCGCGCTTGGCGTGCAGGGCATCATCATCCAGCACGGCCTGACGGAATCGATGAAGGACGCCGCCCAGCGGGCGGTCGACGCCGGCATCAAGGTGGTGGCCTTCGACGTCAATGTCGAAAACCCCAAGATCCCGCAGGTCGAACAGTCCGATCGCGACTTGGCCCGCCTCGCTCTCGAGCAGGCGGTCAAGGACAATGGCGACAGCTGGAAGGCCGGCTATGTCTATGTCGCCGGCATCGCGCCGCTCGACCGCCGCAACGAGACCTGGGTCGACGTCAAGAAGAAGTATGCCGGCATCAGCGAAGTCGCGATGTTCGGCACGCTCGACAACCCGATCGCCAATTCCGTCGCCAACCAGGCGCGTTCGGTGCTGTCGGCCCATCCCGACATCAAGGTGATGTTCGCCCCCTATGACGAATTCGCCAAGGGCGTGAAGATCGCCGTCGACGAGGCGGGCTTGAACAAGGGCATCAAGATCTACTCGGCCGACATCTCGACGTCCGATATCGCCGCTATGCGTGAGCCCGACAGCGCCTGGGCGGCAACCGCCGCCACCAACCCGGCCGTCGTTGGCCAGGTTTCGGTGCGTGCACTGGCACAGTTGCTCGCCGGTGAAGATCCGGGCCACAACGTCGTCGTGCCGCCGACGCTGATCACCCAGAAGGACCTCATCGACAAGGACATCAAGAACATGGAAGACCTGTCGGCCAAGCTGCCGCAGTTCGCCCATGCCGATGTCGCGATGCCCGCCTGGATGCCGAACCCGAACGCCAAGTAATTTTGCTCTCCGGCAAAGAAGGAGCGGCGTTGCGCCGCTCCTTTCACCCTCAGTCCCTTTGGGTTACAGCCAGTGTTCCGGGTCGCGCATCCCGTGGACAATCGCCACGACCAGGACACCTTCCGACTGCGGTTCGTAGATGACGATGTAGCGGCCTTCGACGAGTACACGGGCCGTCACGCTCAACTCCGGCCGGGCCGCGCCCATCTTCGGGTGCTGTGCCGCCAGTTCCAGCTTGTCAAAAATGCGCATAAGCAGCTTGTCCGCTGCCTGTTCGTTGTCGATTGCGATGGTATGCCAGATGTCTCGCAAATCCTGCGAGGCGCGCGGTGTAAACCGATATCTAGCCACGGGCGCGGCGTTCTGCCTTCAAGCCGCGTATGAACTCGGCGGGTTCGACTTCCACCGGCTTGCCGCTGGCCATGCCGTCAGCATAGGCCCGCTTCAAGTGATCGAGCTCCAGTGTTCGCAATTTCTCACGCTGCTCCCACAAGCGCAAGGCGTCGCGGACAATCTCGCTGTTGGAGGCATATCCGCCGCCTTCGATGGCGCTTTGCAGGCGAGCGGCCTGCTGTGGGGTGAGGGATATGGTGAGGGTGCGCATGGGTTCGTTTTTCATCCCCACCCTATACCACGCCTCACAAGATCTAACAATATTTGTTAGGATTCCAGCATATGCGCCTTACAATCCCCTGCCGCGTGGCAGCGGATTGTAAGGGCAAGACTTTCGCCTATCGCATCGCGGCCGCGATATTGCCGCCGTCGACCGTCGTCACATCGGCGGTGGTCCGGTCGGCCAACGCATGATGCAGGAAGGCCTGCGCCACGTCTTGTGCCGTCACTTCCTGGCCGAGCAGATTGCCGGACATGTATTCCTTCTCCGACACGCCGCGCGCACCCGAACGGCTGGCGATCATGGCGTCGGTCAAAAGGCCGGAGCGGATGCGGTCGGCGTTGACGGCGTTCGAGCGGATGCCGTGCGCGCCATAATCGAGCGCGTATTGCCTGGACAGGAACAGTGTCGCTGCCTTCGGCACGCCATAGGCGCCGAACTTCGGCCCCGGATTGACCGCCTGCTTGGAGGTGTTGAACAAAAGCACGCCGCCGGTGCCCTGTTCGAGCATGATGCGCACGGCATTCTGCGCCACCGACTGGTGGGCGAAGAAATTGAGCTCGAAACTCCGACGCAAAAGCGCGTCGTCGAGCTCGCCGATCCGGCCTTCCCAGGCGGCACCCGCATTGGACACCAGGATGTCGACGCCGCCGAACACGGCAACCGCCCTGTCGAAGGCGGCACGCACCTGCGCCCGATCGGTGATGTCAGCGGCGACACCGATCGAGTTGTTGCCGGCTTTCTTGGCGGCGTCAGCGGCCTTTTCGGCGTCGAGATCGACGACGACGGCATGGGCGCCATTGTCTGCGAACAGCTTGGCTGTCGCGGCACCGATCGCACCGGCGCCGCCGGTGATCAGCACCACCTGGCCGGTCAGCGGCTTCGGCTTGTTTGAGGCGAGCTTGGCCTGCTCCAGCGACCAGTATTCGAGCGGGAACAGGTCGGCCTTGGAGAGCGGATGGAAACGGCCAATTGCTTCGGCGCCGCGCACCGCCTCGATCCACATCTCGCCGACGTCCGAGGCGATCTTCGCATCCTTCAGCGTGCGACCGTGGCCGAACATGCCGAGGCCTGGCACCAGCGTCAGCCGCGGCATCTGGTCGAGCATGGTGCGCTTGACGTCGTCGAGGGCATCATTGGTTTCGAAATAGGCGCGGTAGTCCTTGGCGAAGGCTTCGACGTGATCCTTGATCACCGCCCTGTAGTCGCCGACCTTGTCGGCATCCGGCGCCGGCAGCGCCATCGGTCCGGTCTTGATGCGGATCGACAGGTCAGGCGTCGACACGCCGCGCGCGGCATAGTCGGCGATCTCAGCCGAATTGATGAAATCGACGATAGCGTCCGAGGTGCGGAAGTCGCTAATCATGCGGTCGAAGCGACCTTCGCCGCGCGCCACGGCGACGGCGCCGCGCAGCGTTGGCGCGATAGCCGCCGGTGTCGCGAGCTTTGCCGGCAGCGCTGCTTTCGCCGCTGGCGGCTTGGCGTTCTTGGCGACGTACTCCTCGGCGACATTCACATAGTGGATCATCCGGTCGTAGGCCTGCCTGGCATCGTCGCCGAAGGTGAAGATGCCGTGCTTGTCGAGGATCAGGCCCTCGACCGTCGGATCGGCGTCGAAGATATCGGCAGCCGCCTTGGCGAGGTCGAAGCCGGGCATGATGTAAGGCACATAGCCCATCTTCGCACCGAACACCGTCTTGACCAGCGGTTTGCTGTCCTCCTGGTCGACGATGGCCAGAATGGCAGTCGAGTGCGTGTGGTCGACGAATTTATGCGGCAGGAAGGCATGCAGCAGCGTCTCGACCGAAGGGTTGGGCGAGGACGGGTCGATGAGGTTGGCTCGTTGCAGGGCAACCATGTCCTCGTCGGCCAGTTTGTTCAGCGAGCGCGCCTTGAGCAGTGGCTTGAGCTTGACCGCCGGCAGGCCCTGCGGCTCGATGACACCCATGTCCCAGCCGCTGCCCTTGACGCACAGCACGTCCCACTGGTCGCCGACGAGATCGGTGGCCGTCGTCTTGCAGGAGGTGTTGCCGCCGCCATGCAGGACCAGCCGTGGCTCGCCACCCAGCAGCCGGGTCGTGTAGACACGCAGCGCCAGGTCGCGGCCGACACCCTTCTTTGCATAGTCGGCAACGAGTTTCTCGGCTGCGTCGTCGTTCCACAGGTTCTTCATGTTTGTTTCGTCCAGTTGCTGTCTTTGATGGTGAAACAGGAATGCCGCGACGCTTTGATGACAATGCGCCGGCGGCGGAGATGGTGGTTTCCTAAAGCGCGTCGCGTTTGAATGGATTCAGGCGACGCGCTTTAGGTCTTTGTTTTTATGCATGTCGTTGTCCCAAAACCGGGGCCACTTTTGGGCGACATGCATTAGGAGGCCTTTTCTGTCGTCGCTCCAGCATGATCCAGCAGCCGCTGCGCCATGCGTGCGCCGACCACCAGATGCGTGCAAAGTCCGCCGGCGATCGCCGCGAGCAGCGGTTCGAACTTGCTGTCCTCCTGCACGACCATCAGGCGCCTGGCGATGGCGCGCAGCGAGGCAAGCTCGGCCGAGATCACCCGGCGGTTGTAGCTGCAGTCGAGCACCTTGCCGTCGGCATCGATGATCTGCCCGGCAATGACGCCGGCGGCGCCTCGGCTGCGCAGCTCCGCCATTTCGCCAGATGTCAGCGCGCCACATTTGACCAGATGGCTGTCGGCGTCGACCGCGCCGACCGAGTACAGCGCCAGATCGCATTCACCGACGCCGGACAATTGTTCCCGGATCACCGGCTCGGCACGCAGCGCGCGCGCCAGCTCTTCCGTCGACAGCACCAGCGGCGCGTAGAAATTGAGGCCCTTGGCGTTGAGCCGCCGCGCGATTTCCATGGTGCATTGGTCGGGCCGGTAGGAATAGGGCGCGCCGAGATTGCCGCAGAGCTGCACCACGGTGACATCCTGCAGGTCGGCATAGGACATGATGTCGGCGATCATGTAGACGGTGCGGCCCCAGGCGACGCCGATGCGGTCGCCCTTCTTGACCAGCTCGAGAAAGACGCTCGCCGCCAGCACGGCGATTTCCGTCGATGGATCGGCGATATGGTCGTTTTCCGGCGCGATCCAGACGGCGTCGAGGCTCAGCGCATCCTCGAGCTTGCGCGCCAGGACATCGTCGGTGAAAAGCTGGGTCGAGGTCGAGATGTTGACGATGCCGGTCTCGCGCGCCTTGCGAAGATACATGGCGACCGAGGCACGGGAAATGTTAAGCTGGCTCGCCACCTGGTCCTGTCGCAGGCCATGGGCGTAGTAGAGCCAGGCGGCCTTGTGGATGAGTTGTTCTGCCGGTCGGATCGCCATGCCGTCTCCTCGGCTGACATTATTCACGGCCTTCGACAAAAGTCAAACCAGGCCAAGGTATACGATGCCCTTTCACCCGCTGAATCTAGATCATCATTGTGCCAAATGCGCTCTATCGCGGCATCGTTGGTGGTGACGCGGCCCGAGCCTGTGATTAGAAGATCATAGACAAGACACTACAGCGCCGCGCGTCTTTACGGACGCGCAAAGGACACTGTAGCACTTTGATCTTGCGCATGATCCTTTCCGAAAATCGATTCCGGTTTTCGGGGTCATGCGCTAGGGGAGGACGGGATGGGCAATCCCTACGAACAGGATCTCGACAAGAACGCGGCCAACCACCAGCCGCTCACGCCGCTCACCTATCTGGAGCGCGCGGCAAAGACCTTTCCCGACCATGTCGCCATCATCCATGGCCGCCAGCGCCTAGACTATCGCACCTTCTGGCGTCGGTCGTTGAAGCTCGGCTCGGCCCTTCAGAAGCGCGGCATCGGCAAGGGCGACACCGTCACCGTCATGCTGTCCAACACGCCGCCGATGCTGGAGGCGCATTTCGGCGTGCCGATGACCAAGGCGGTGCTGCACTCGCTCAACACCCGCCTCGATGCCGCGGTCATCGCCTTCCAGCTCGACCATGCCGAGACCAGGATACTGATCGTAGACCGCGAGTTCTCCAGCGTCGTCAAGCAGGCCCTGGGGCTGGCCAAGGTCAAGCCGCTGGTCATCGACTATGACGATCCCGACTACGCCGCCGACGCGCCCTATCCGAAGGGCGAGCGCATAGGCACATCAGACTATGAGGACTTCATCGCCGGCGGCGACGAGGACTTCGCCTGGTCGATGCCCGACGATGAGTGGGACGCCATTTCGCTCAACTACACCTCCGGCACGACAGGCAATCCGAAGGGCGTCGTCTACCACCATCGCGGTGCAGCCCTCATGGCCTACACCAACACCATTCATGCCGGCATGGCCAAGCATGCGGTCTATCTGTGGACGCTGCCGATGTTCCACTGCAATGGCTGGTGCTTTCCATGGACGCTCGCCGTCCAGGCCGGCACCCATGTCTGCCTGCGCTGGGTGCGGCCGAAGCCGATCTACGATGCCATCGCCGACCAGGGCGTCACCCATCTGTGCGGCGCGCCGGTTGTGATGTCGGTGCTGATCAACGCGAAGGACGAGGACAAGCGCGAATTCCCGCAGACCGTCACCTTCAACACTGCGGCTGCGCCGCCGCCGGAGGCCGTGCTGTCCGGCATGGCCGACGCCGGCTTTGCCGTCACTCATCTCTACGGCCTGACCGAGACCTATGGCCCGGCAGTCGTCAACGAATGGCATGGCGCCTGGGATGATCTCGAAAAGGGCGCGCGCAGCGCCAAAAAGGCGCGGCAGGGCGTGCGTTATGCAGCGCTCGAAGGCCTGACCGTCATGGATCCCGAGACGATGCGGACGACGCCAGCGGATGGCGAGACCATCGGCGAGGTCATGTTCCGCGGCAACATCGTCATGAAGGGCTACCTGAAGAACCGCAAGGCGAGCGACGAGGCCTTTGCCGGTGGCTGGTTCCATTCGGGCGATCTCGGCGTCATGCATGCCGACGGCTATATCCAGCTCAAGGACCGCTCCAAGGACATCATCATCTCCGGCGGCGAGAACATCTCCTCGATCGAGGTCGAGGACGCACTCTACAAGCACACCGCGGTTGCCTCCTGTGGCGTTGTCGCCAGACCCGACGACAAATGGGGCGAGGTGCCGGTCGCCTATGTCGAGTTGAAACCCGGCAAGGCGGCGACCGAGGCCGAGATCATCGAGCATTGCCGCGCGCTGCTTGCCCGCTTCAAGGTGCCGAAGGCGGTGATCTTCGCCGAAATCCCGAAGACCTCGACCGGAAAGATCCAGAAGTTCCGGCTGCGGGAAATGGCCAAGGTCGCCTGAAGTCTCCAACGGCCTCTCGCGAAAATATTTCCAGTGGCCCGCATCCTCGTGCCGCTTGGTGGCGTCTATTGGGATGTCACCAGTTGTCACCAGTTGTACGCGTACGCCGATTTCGCGTTGACAGGCTGACCATTTCGATTTACGACTGACGAAAATTGAAATTCGTCACTCGTAACAACAGAGAGCCATGTCCGAAGCCGCCAACATAGTCCCTGACGTCGCCCGACAGGAAAATGTGACGCGCATTCTCGACTGCGCCGAGCGCCTGTTCCGGCACTACGGTTACGGCAAGACCAATGTCGCCGACATCGCCCGTGAACTCGGCATGTCGCCGGCCAATATCTACCGTTTCTTCGCCACCAAGGTCGAAATCCACCAGGCCGTCTGCGGCCGGATGCTCGGTGCCAGCTACAAGATGGCCTATGAGATTTGCCACCTGCCGATCAGCGCGGAGGAGCGGCTTCGGCGCTACGTACATGCGCAATACAAAATGACGATGGAAGTCATGCTCGACGAGCAGAAGGTCCATGAAATGGTCATCGTCGCGCTCGAACGGGATTGGGGCGTCATCGACAAGCACGTCGACAGCATCCACGATCTGTTCGCGGAGGTCATCCGCGATGGCATCGAGGCGGGTGAGTTCAGGGAACAGGATCCGGTGATCGCATCGCGTTGCTTCGGCGCTGCCACCGTCATCCTGTGCCATCCGCAGATGGTGGCGCAGTGTCTTGCCAAGACCAATCGGGCGATGCCCGACGACCTCATCGATTATGCAATCAAGGCCTTGAAATAGCGCCGCACGCAGGTGCCGGTGTCGACCATTCATCTCCAGTCGGAGTAGCAAGATGTCTTTGTCCCGTTCCATCCTTGGCAAGCTGCCGGTCGCCGGCCTGATCGTCGCGGCGCTCGGGCTTGCCGGCTGCTCGCAGGAGAAAGCCGAAGTCAAGGACATCATCCGCCCGATCAAGGTCGTCGAGATCGCCCAGGCGCATGACACCCGCACGCTCTCCTATTCCGGGTCGGTGCGGGCCCGCACCGAGAGCGCGCTGGCGTTCCGGGTCAACGGCAAGATCACGGAGCGCCTTGTCGACATTGGTCAGCATGTGGCCTCAGGCGATGTGCTCGCCCGCATCGATCCTATCGATTACGACCTTTCGGTCAAAAGCGCTCAGGCAGCGCTTGATGCCGCCGAGCGGCAGGTCGAGACTGTCGAGCTTGCCCGCAAGCGCGCCGAGCAGCTTTTTGCCAAGAACTTTGCACCGAAATCACAGCTCGAACAGGCGACGCTGAGCTATGACCAGGCGGTCGCCACCCGCGATTCTGCTCGCTCGTCGCTTGACCAGGCCAAGAACCAGGCCGGCTACACCGACCTTAAGGCCGACAGGGACGGCATCGTCACCGCGGTCAGCGCCGATGTCGGCCAGGTGGTTGGCTCCGGAACGCCGGTGGTCACCGTCGCGGTCGACGGCGAAAAGGAAGTGCTGATCGCGGTGCCGGAAATGGAAATCGGCGAGTTCAAGCCGGGCAAGATCGTCAAGGCGGGCTTCTGGTCCGATGACGCGCTCGCGCTCGACGGCAAGGTCCGTGAAGTCGCCGGCAGTGCCGATCCGCAATCGCGCACCTTTGCCGTTCGCGTCAGCCTGCCCAAGGATTCGCGCGTTCTCCTCGGCATGACCGCCAGCATCGAAGCCTCGGCGGCCAATGAGCGGCAGCTCGTTTCGATACCGCTGAGCGCGCTGGCCGAGCAAGGCAGCCAGTCGATCGTCTGGACCGTCGATCGCGGTGCCGACACCGTCCATGCCCGCCCGGTCAAGGTCGCCAAGTTCGCCGCCGATGGCGTGCGGGTCGCCGAAGGATTGAAGCCCGGCGATGTCGTGGTCGCCGCCGGCACGCAGTTCATGACCGAGAACCTGAAAGTGAAACTCACCGGCGACACAGTGCTGCAATCTGCTTCCGCGGCCGGCGATGGCAGCGACGCCAAGCAGGTGCGCTGACGACAGACAACCGGCTGCGCGTTCCCGCAGCCGCTGGTTTCCGGGCGGCAAACGCTCGAACCGAGGCGCTCGATTGATGTGACCCCCGCGCATCAATTCTCGCGTCCCACCGCGATGAGTGTTCTCCGCTCGGAGAGCTTTGCCGCCCGGAAGCCACTACCCGAACCTCGATCTTGTGTTGAAATAGATGGACCAGCATCGATGACCAATTCCACGGACGAGAAGCGGCCCTTCAACCTGTCGCGCTGGGCAATCGGCCATCCCTCCATTGCGCGGTTCCTGTTCGGCCTGATCATCATTTCCGGCGCGCTCGGCCTGATGCGCATGGGCCAGAAGGAAGATCCCGATTTCACCTTCCGGGTGATGGTCGTCCAGGCGATCTGGCCCGGCTCCTCGATCCAGGAGATGGAAGACCAGGTCGTCAACAAGATCGAACGCAAGCTGCAGGAAACGCCGCATCTCGACTTCGTGCGCTCGTTCACTCGCGCCGGCAGCGCCATCATCACGGTTCAGATCAAGGGCGACACCAACGCCGCCGAGGTGACGGACGCCTTCTATCAGGTGCGCAAGAAGGTCGGCGATATTGCTGGCGACCTGCCGCAAGGCCTGCTCGGCCCCTATTTCAACGACGAGTTTGGCGACACCTTCATCACGCTCCATTCGATCAGCGGTGACGGCTTCAGCTATCCCGAGCTGAAGAAGTTCGCCATCCAGGCGCGCGACATGCTTTTGACCACGCCCGGCGTCGAGAAGGCCGTCATCATCGGCGACCAGCCGGAAAAGCTCTATATCGACGTCTCCTCTAAGGCGCTCGCCGAACGCGGCCTGACGCTGACCGATCTGCAGAACGCGATCAAGGGACAGAACAATGTCGACCCGGCCGGCTCCGTCGACACCGGCACCAACTCGGTGCGCATTTCGGTCGAGGGCAACGTCAGCAAGGTGGAAGATATCCGCAACCTGCGCCTGCGCGCCGGTGGCCAGGTCACCCGGCTCGGCGACATCGCCACGGTGACGTCGGGGCTGGAAGATCCCTATCAGCGCAAATACCGCTTCAACGGCCATGAGAGCGTGCAGCTCGGTGTCGTCATGGCCAAGGGCTTCAACGTCAGAGACGTCGGCAAGGATGTCGAGGCGACCTACAAGCGCTTCGAGGAAGGACTGCCCTACGGCGTTGCGGTCGATCAGATTTCCGACCAGCCCGAGGTCGTCAAGGATGCCGTGAACGAGTTCATGGAGGCGCTCGGCGAAGCGCTGCTGATCGTGCTCGTCGTCTCGTTCCTGTCGATCGGCTGGCGCTCCGGCCTGGTCATTGCCATCGCCATTCCGCTGGTTCTGGCCGCCACTTTCGCCATCATGTACGAACTCGGTATCGACCTGCAGCGCATCTCGCTCGGCGCGCTGATCATCGCGCTCGGCCTGCTCGTCGACGACGCGATGATCGTCGTCGAAATGATGGAGCGCAAGCTGGAAGAGGGGCTGGTCAAGATCGAGGCGGCGAGTTTCGCCTATTCCTCGACCGCCTTCCCGATGCTGACCGGCACGCTGATCACCACCGCCGGCTTCATCCCGGTTGGCTTCGCCGCCTCCACGGCCGGCGAATATGTGCGCACGCTGTTCTATGTCGTCGGCATCGCGCTGATCGTGTCCTGGTTCGTCGCGGTCTATTTCACGCCGTGGCTCGGCAACATGATCCTGAAGCAGCGCAAGCATGCCGGCAGCCATCACGATGTCTTTGACACGCGTTTCTACCGCCGGCTTCGCGCCACGGTCGGTTGGGCGGTGCGCCATCGCATCATCGTGCTTGTCATGACGCTGGTTACCTTCGGCACCAGCCTTTGGGCCTTCCAGTTCATCCCGCAGAACTTCTTCCCGCAATCGTCGCGGCCGGAAATCCTCGTCGACCTCTGGCTGCCGGAAGGCACCAGCATCAAGGAAGTCGAGGCGCAGGCCAAGGCGCTCGAAACCAAGATGATGGACGACAAGGACAAGCGTTTCATCGCCACCTATATCGGCGAAGGCGCGCCGCGCTTCTTCCTGCCGCTCGACCAGCAGCTGACCAATCCGAACTTCGCCCAGCTTCTGGTGATGGCCAATGACGAGCCGGCCCGCGAACGGTTGATCGTCAAGCTGCGCACGGTTCTGGCTGAAGACTTCCCGTCGATCCGCGCCAAGGTCGACCGTCTGTTCCTCGGCCCGCCGACCGGCTGGCCGGTGCAGATGCGCGTCATGGGTCCGGATCGCCAGGAGGTGCGCCGCATCGCCGATCAGGTGAAGGCGAAGTTCCGCGAAGATCCGCTTCTTGGCGCCGTCCATGACGACTGGCTGGAGCCGGTGCCGGCAATGAAGCTGGTCATCGATCAGGATCGCGCCCGCGCACTCGGCGTCACATCGCAGCGTATCCGCCAGATGCTGCAGGCGACCATGTCCGGCGCCGCGCTCGACGACTTCCGCGACGGCGAGGAGACGGTGTCCATCGTCGCCCGCGAGCCGGACGCCAGCCGCAGCCTGCTGTCCTCGGTCGACTCCGTCTACATCCCGACCGATTTCGGCGGCTTCGTGCCGCTGTCGCAGGTGGCCAAGGTGGTGCCGGTGCTGGAGCAAGGCATCGAATGGCGGCGTAACCGCTTGCCGACCATCAGCGTGCGGGCGACGCTGCCCGACGGCGTGCAGTCGAACGACGTCGTCACCAAGCTGTACAAGGACATGCAGGGCCTGCGCGACGGGCTGGCACCCGGTTACAAGATCGAGATCCAGGGCGGTGCGGAGGATTCGGCCGAAAGCCAGGCCTCGATCGCCGCCAAGGCGCCGATCATGCTGGCCATCATCGTCGTGCTCTTGATGATCCAGCTGCAGAATTTCGGCAAGGCAATGCTGGTGTTGGCGACCGGCCCGCTCGGCATCATCGGTGCTGCCGCGGCCCTCTTGATCAGCGGCGCGCCGTTCGGCTTCGTCGCCATCCTCGGCGTCATCGCGCTGCTCGGCATCATCATGCGCAACTCGATCATCCTGGTCGACCAGATCGACCAGGATATCGCCACTGGCATGGATCGCTATGAAGCGATCATCGGCTCGGCCGTGCGACGCTTCCGCCCGATCGTGCTGACGGCAATGACCGCCGTGCTGGCGCTGATCCCGATCTCGCGCGCCGTGTTCTGGGGGCCGCTCGCCTATGCCATGATGGGCGGCATCATGGTTGCCACGGTGCTAACCATCCTGGTGCTGCCGGCGGGCTACGCTCTGTTCTTTGGGCGGGAGCCCAAGAAGGCGATGGATACCGAACAGATGCCTGAACCAGAGTTGCCTGCCGAAAGGCCGCAACTGGCGCTGGCCGCCGAATAGATATTGCGGGCCGGACGGTACCGTCCGGCCCGCAAATCTGCGTTCTCTTCCACCGCTTCATAATCGGTCTCTCGCTGGCCCGCCCGACGGCACGGGCCGTGAGCGGTATTCGGCGCCAAAAAGCGCGAACCGGGATTGCAGGTTAAATCGCCTTGTTGTACGAACGTTCAACAAGGCGATTTAACGAGTACCTGCCCGTGGTACGAACCGAGTTCCCCTTTGCCGTCGAAACCGTCGATCCGCTCTGGATCACGCTGGCCGACGACACGCGCATCGCCGCCACCTTGTGGCGTCCACGCACCGACACCAGGGTGCCCGTCGTCGTCGAAATGGTGCCCTACCGCCGCCGCGACGGCACCGTGGCGCGTGATATCGACATCCACCCTTGGCTTGCCGGCCATGGCATCGCATGCGCCCGCATCGATATCAGGGGCTCGGGCGATTCCGACGGCGATCTGGCCGACGAATATCTGCCGCTCGAGCAGGAAGATGCCTGCGAGATCATCGCCCATCTGGCCGCGCAACCCTGGTGCAACGGCAATGTCGGCATGACCGGCATTTCCTGGGGCGGCTTCAACGCACTGCAGGTCGCGGCGCGCCGGCCGCCGGCCTTGAAGGCCATCATCACCAACTGCGCCACCGACGACCGCTATGCCGACGACATCCACTACATGGGCGGCGCGCTGCTCACCGAGCAGGAGATGTGGTCGAACTTCATGCTGGTCAAGAAGGCGATGGCGCCCGATCCGCAGATCGTCGGCGACGCCTGGCGCGCCATGTGGGCGAGCCGTCTGGCGGCGACCAGCTCACTGTCGGAAAACTGGCTGGCGCACCAGCGCCGCGACGACTATTGGCGGCAAGGTTCGGTCTGCGAAAATCACGCAGCGATCGAATGCGCGGTCATGGCTGTCTGCGGTTGGGAGGACAGCTACTCCAACTTCGTGCCGCGCCTGCTCGAACATCTGCCCGGACCGAAGCTTGGCATCGTCGGTCCGTGGTCGCATGCCTATCCCTGCCGCGGTGCGCCCGGGCCGCTGATCGGTTATCTGCAGGAGGCGCTACGCTGGTGGCGCCATTGGCTTTGTGGCGAAGACACCGGCATCATGGACGAGCCGCTCTACCGCGTCTGGGTCACCGGCGAAGAACGGCCGCAACCTTTTTACCTTCCCGATCATGCCGGCAGCTGGGCCGCCGAGGACCAGTGGCCGTCACCGCGCATCGAGCGCCGCGCCTTGCACCTGAACGCCGCCGGGCTGGGCAGTCAGGCGGCGCCCGGCGCCACGCTTGCCGTACGTTCGCCGGCCACCGCCGGCCGCGACTGTGGCCGCTGGGGCGGCTATGGCGGCTCCTGTCCGGACATGGCCATCGACCAGCGCCGCGAGGACGGGCTGGCGCTGTGCTTCGACACGCCACCGCTCGACGACGACCTGACCTTGCTCGGGGCGCCGGAACTCGATCTGCTCGTCACCGTCGACCAGCCGCATGTCAACCTCGCCGCCCGGCTCTGCGACGTCTATCCCGACGGCACCTCGGCGCTGATGACCTATGGCGTGCTCAATCTCAGCCATCGCGACAGCCACGAGCATCCGACACCGTGCCCAGTCGGAACACCGTTCCGCGTGCAGCTGAAGCTCAATGATTTCGCCCGCATCGTGCCCAAGGGCCATCGCATCCGGCTGGCATTGGCCAACCAGCACTGGCCGATCCTGTGGCCGCAGCCGAAACTGTCGACGCTGTCGGTGGCGAGCGGCGACAGCACGGTGATGCTTCCGGTGCGCCCGCCGTCGCCGCGCGACCGTGACGTCCGCTTCGAACCGGCCGAAACAGCGCCGCCGGTTCCCACGATCACTCTGGATGACGGCTTCGACCGCCGCATCGTTACCGATGATGTCGGCACGGGCATACAGACCATCGCGCTGAGTTCCGACCATGGACGCAGGCGCTATGATGATCGCGCCATCACCGTGTCCTCGGCCAACACCGACACGATGAGCATCCGCGCCGACGAACCGCTGTCGGCCAAGCTCGTCACCGAATACCGCTGGGCGATTGCCAGCGGCGATGCCGACACCGAGGCAATGGCGGTGACCGAACTGACATCAGACGAAACCCATTTCAACCTGAGCTGGCGGCTCGAAGCGCGAGAACGAGGCAAGCTCGTCCATAGCGCCTCGGCAACGCGGCGCATCAGGCGCGATTTCGCCTGATAGGAGCGGAGAGGAGACCATGCTTGCATATGCAGTGAAGCGCATCGGTCTTGGCCTCCTGATCCTCGTGCTCGTGATGATCGCCATGTATGCGGCCGTCTTCCTGGTGCCGGGCGATCCGGCAACCGTGGCGCTTGGTCCGCGCGCCACGCCGGAACTGAAGCAGCTGCTGATCGAGCGCATGGGCCTCGACCAGCCGGTCTGGTGGCAGATCGTCGAATTCTTCCGCAACGCGCTGACCGGCAACCTTGGTTACGACGTCTGGTCGAACCGGCCGGTCTCCACTCTGGTCCTGGAGGCACTGCCGAACACGCTGATCCTTGGGCTGACCGCGCTCACTGTTGCCCTTGTCATCGGCGTTCCCCTCGGCTGCCTGTCGGTGATGCGGCGCGGCACGCTTGCCGACGCCGTCATCGGCGTGCTCTCGGTCGGCGTCATTGCCGTGCCGTCCTTCGTCGTTGCCATCTATTCGCTGCTGCTGTTTGCGGTGACGCTGCGCTGGCTGCCGGCCATCGGCGCCGGCGAGGCCGGCGACATTGTCAGCCAGGCTAAGGCGCTGATCATGCCGGCCGCGGCCATCGCGCTCGGCTGGATCGGCTACATCGCCCGCATGGTGCGTGCCTCGATGATGGAGGTGATGGGCGAACCGCACATCCGCACCGCGCGCTCCTTTGGCCTGCCGGAGTGGAAGATCGTCTCCAAATACGCGTTGCGCATCGCCATCATCCCGACCATTTCGCTGGTCGCCGTCGGCCTCGGCAGCATCTTGTCCAGCGCCGTCTTCGTCGAGGCGGTGTTTGCCCGCCCCGGCATCGGCAAGCTGATCACCGACGCCGTCAACACCCGCAATTATCCGGTCGTCATGGGCACCGTGCTGATCATGACCGCCATCTACGTCTCCATCACCATCGCCGCCGATCTGTTGATCGCGCGGCTCGATCCGAGGGTGCGCGATGTCTTCCGTGGCTGACGCCTCGCTGTCCCTTCCTGACCGACAACGATTTCCGCTGCTGCGCGCGCTGCTCGCCGATCCGTTCACCTGC
Source organism: Mesorhizobium kowhaii (assembly GCF_003253745.1). Classification (GTDB taxonomy): domain Bacteria; phylum Pseudomonadota; class Alphaproteobacteria; order Rhizobiales; family Rhizobiaceae; genus Mesorhizobium; species Mesorhizobium kowhaii. The sequence continues at coordinate 144,424 of NZ_MZXV01000056.1, read as the reverse complement.
GTGGCGCTGATCCTGGTTACCGGGTTCCTCATCACTGCCGTCTTCGCGCCCTGGCTGGCGCCCTATTCGCCGCTCAAGATCGATGTGCTGCACAAGCTGCAGCCGCCATCGGCCGGACACTGGTTCGGCACCGATCATCTCGGCCGCGATCTCCTGTCGCGCGTCATCTATGGCGCGCGCACGGCGCTGACCATTGCCATGGTGTCGGTGGCGATTGCCGGCGCGATCGGCCTGCTGCTCGGGCTGATCGCCGGCTACGGGCCGCGCTGGCTCGACGCCATCCTGGTGCTGACCTTCGACAGTTTGAATTCGCTGCCGATGATCATGTTCGCGCTCGCCATCATCACCGTGCTCGGCGCCGGCACCGGCACGCTGATCATCGTCATCGCCGCGACCTCGTTTCCGAGCTATGCCAGGCTGATCCGGGCGCAGACGCTGGCGCTGAAGAACAGCGATTACATCCTCGCCGAGCGGCTGCTCGATGCCAGCGCCGCGCGCATCATCTTCATCCACCTTCTGCCCAATGTCGTCGGCCCGCTGATCATCCTTCTGTCGATGGACATTCCGGTCGTCATCATGGTCGAGGCCGGCTTGAGCTTCCTCGGTCTCGGCGTGCGGCCGCCGACGCCGTCCTGGGGCTCGATCCTCTATGACGGCTACACCAGCATCCGTTCGGCGCCCTTCATGGTCATCTTCGGCGGCCTGCCGCTGGTGCTGGCGACGCTCGGCTTCACCTTCCTCGGCGAAGGCCTGCGCGACTATCTCGACCCGCGCCTGCAATTGCGGAGGCCGGCATGAGCGGCTCGCTCACCGCCAGCGATCTCAGCGTCCGCTACGAGACGCCGCATGGCAGTGTGCACGCATTGCGCCATGTCGACATCGAGGCGCATCCCGGCGAAGTGATCGGCATCGTCGGCGAGAGCGGCTGCGGCAAGTCCACGCTGGTCACCGCTTTGGCCAATTTGCTGCCGGCCAACGCCCGCATCGACGGGTCGATCAGCTACAATGGTGTCGACCTGGCAAAGCTCGACGCACACCACCAGCGCCTGCTGCGCGGCGACGAGATCGCCCTGGTCAGCCAGGATCCGATGACCGCCTTCAACCCGGTGCTGACCATCGGCGACCAGCTCGTCGACTTCCAGCATCACCGCAAGGATCTCGGCCGTGCGCAGAAGCGCGCGCGCATCGCCGCCATGCTCGGCCGTGTCGGCATCGCGGACGCGGAACGGCGGATGGACTGCTACCCGCACGAACTCTCCGGCGGCATGCGCCAGCGGGTGGCGATCGCCGCTGCCCTGCTGACCGATTCCGGCCTGCTCATCGCCGACGAGCCGACGACGGCGCTCGATGTCACCATGGAGGCGCAGATCATCCATCTGCTGCGCGAACTCAGGCGCGAATACAACGGCATCATCATCGTCGTCTCGCACCATCTCGGCGTCATCGCCGAGCTCTGCGACCGCGTCTATGTGATGTATGCTGGCGAGGTGGTCGAGGGCGGCGAGGTCGACGCGATCTTCCACGATGCAAGGCATCCCTATACGCAGGCGCTGCTCGCCTGCGATCCGGCCCGCTTCCATGAAAGGCTGGACAGGCTGCCGACCATTCCGGGCTCATTGCCCAACCTGACCCAGCCGCCATCCGGATGTGTTTACGCGCCGCGCTGCGACCGCGCCTTCGCGCCATGCGGCAGCGTCGCGCCGCCACAGGTGAAACTGTCCGCCTCGCATATGGCGCGCTGCCATGCGGTGGCGCCATGAGCCCGCTGCTCGCCATCGACGATCTGTCGGTAACCTTCGCCCGTAGCGGGCTGCTCAGCCGCCTGATCAACCCGTTCCCCTTGCCGAGCTTCAACGTCATCGACGGCGTAACGCTGTCTCTGATGCCGGGCGAGACGCTTGGGTTGGTCGGCGAGTCCGGTTCCGGCAAGACCACGCTTGCCCGCACCATTCTTGGCCTTGTGCGCGCGGCGGCGGGCCGCATCGTCTTCGAGGGCAGGGAGGTGCAAACGCCGGCCGATTTCCGCGCCATGCGCCGGCGCTCGGCGATGATGTTCCAGGACCCGGTCGCCTCGCTCAGCCCGCGCCTGCGCATCGGCACGCTGCTGACCGAGCCGCAGATCATCCAGGGGCTGCCGATGCCGGACCGCCGCGCCGCGGCAAAAGCGCTGCTGGCGCTGGTCGGACTGCCGGCCTCCTTCGTCGACCGCTTCCCGCACGAACTTTCGGGCGGCCAGGCGCGTCGTGTCGGTGTTGCCCGGGCGCTGGCGATGAAGCCGCATCTGCTGCTCGCCGACGAGCCGACCGCCGGTCTCGACGTGTCGGTGCAGGGCGACGTGCTCAACCTGATCGGCGAGTTGAAACGCGAACTCGGCTTCGCCGCCATGATCGTCACCCACAATCTCGCAATGATCCGCCATGTCAGCGATCGACTGGCCATCATGTATCTCGGCCGGCTGGTCGAAACCGGGCCGACGCAGGACGTGTTTTCCGCGCCGATGCATCCCTACACCGCGACGCTGATCCAGTCCGAGCCGATACCCGATCCGCGCCGGCGCAGCCAGAACCCGGCCGTCACTGGCGAGATCCCAAGTGTGTTCCGTCGGCCCTCGGGCTGCGAATTCCACACACGCTGCCCGATCGCCCGTGATCGTTGCAAGACCGAGGCACCGGCCTATCGACCGATGGGCGCTGACCGGATGGTGCGCTGCCATTTCCCGCTGGAGACAGGCGGGCAAGAACGGGAAGCCTTCTCACGCGCTTCCGCAAACCAAAGGGGAAACTGACATGACGCAATGGAACATGGACAGACGTGCATTCCTGAAAGCGGCGGGCGCGTTGGGCGCCGGCCTGACGATGAAGCCGGGTTTCGCCTGGTCGGCCGCCGGCGACACGTTGCGCATCCGTATGGAAGGCGATCTTCAGACCCTCGATCCCGCCTTCATGATCGGCGGGATCGAGGATGTCACGATGCGCGGCATCTATGTCTCGCTGAACCGGCTTGGCGATCTCAGGGCAGGTTCGCCCTGGTCGCCCTGGGGTGCGGAGAAGCTTGAGCTGAAGGATCCGAAAACCATTGCCTTCACGTTGATCGACGGACTGAAATGGTCGAACGGTTTTGGCCCTGTCACTGCCGAAGACGTGAAATTCTCGTATGAACGAATTGCCGATCCGAAGCTGTCATCGCCCTGGGCCTACCAGTTCGAGAAGCTCGATCGTGTCGAGGTCGTCGATGCCAGGTCCGGCATCATCCATCTCAAGGACCCGTACCAGCCGATCTTTGTCACCAGCCTGCCCTATTATGGCGGCCACATCATTTGCCGCGCCGGCACCGAGAAGGCTGGCGGCAAGTTCACCACCGAACCGCCGGCGACCTGCGGCCCCTACCTCTTCTCGGACTGGCAGCAGAAGCAGAAGGTGACGCTGACCGCCAATCCTGACTGGCCGGGGCCAAAGCCGGATTTCGGCAAGGTCGAGATCTACATCGTCGCTGACGATCAGGCCGCACAGCTTGCCTACGAGGCCGATGCCTTCGACTACACCAAGATTGCCATCTCGGCGACCAAGGCGGTCAAGGCCAGCCCGCCCGCCAACACCAAGGTGATCGAAGCGCAGTCGACCCGCTATGTCTGGCTGACCATCAACATGCTGAGCCCGCGGCTCAAGGACCTCAAGGTCCGCCAGGCCGTGCAGTATGGCGTCGATGTCGGGCAGATCCTGACCGGCGTCTATGACGATCTCACCAAGCGTTCCACCGGCGTCGTCCAGCCTGGCACCAAATTCGCGCGGGCCGGCAATTTGATCGCCGCACCCGACTATGAGAAGTCCGCCGCCCTGCTCACGGAGGCCGGCGTCAGCAACCTGTCGCTTACCCTGACGGTGATGAACGATTCCATCCGCACCGCGACCGCGCAGATCATCCAGGCCAGCCTCGAACAGGCCGGCATCAAGGTCGAGATCCAGCCTTACGACGAAGCCGCCTTCTGGGGCGTCGGCGACAAGACGCAGGGCGACGGCTACAAGAACATCGATCTGGCGCTGATGGATTTTGCCGGCGGCGTCGACCCATCTGAAAACCTTGTCTGGTTCCGTCCCGACCAGATCGGCGCCTACAACTGGTCCGGCTTCGACAGCCCTGAGTTCGAGACCGGCTATCAGCAGCTGGTGGCGGAAAGCGATGAGCCCAAGCGCATCGCATTGTCCAACCGCATGGAGGACCTGATGGAGCAATCCGGCGGCTTCGTTTTCATCTGCCACCAGCCGCTGGTCGTCATCCACAAGGCGGATTTCGAGCCGGTCATCTATCCCGATGGCCATCCCAATCCGGTGCTGTTCAAGAAGGCGTGACGCTTCCGTGGACAGGAAAGAGCTGATCGTTTAGCTGGGAGCCATGACGGAAGCGGAACCAGCACCTGAAAAACGCAAGCGCGGCGCCAAGAAATCGCCGCCGCGCTTCAGCCGTGAACAGGCGGATGTGCGCCGCTCGATGCTGATCGACGCGGCAACGCGATGCCTGTCGGTCGGCGGCATCGGCGCCTTTACCATCGATCGCATCTGCAAGGAGGCCGGTGTCTCGCGCGGCCTCATCAACCATCATTTCGAAGGCCTCGATGGCTTGCTGGTCGAGGTCTACAAATCCTCGCTCTATGCCAGCGTCAACAATCAGATCGCCGAAGCCAAGCGTCGTCGCGCGGAGACGTCCGATTGGTCGCCGCAGGCAGCGCTCGCGGCGCTGGTGCACTCCAATTTTTCACCCGATTACTTCAGCCGTGACAATCTTCTGATCTGGCTGTCGCTGTGGGGGGAGATTGCCGTCAACCCGCGGCTCAAGGCGGCGCACCGCGAACTCTATGACGCCTACCGGGCGGAGCTCGCCGAGGATATCGCAGCGGTCGCCGTGCCGCGCGGCAGGCAAGTCGACGCCCCGACGCTGGCGCGCAATTTCATCGCGCTGGTCGACGGGCTCTGGCTCGAATGGTGCCTCGACGAAAGCGTAGTGACGCCGCAGGCCGCCGAAGCCGCCGGCTTCGAGATGCTTGAGGCGCAGGTCGGTCCGCTGCGAGATTCCTAATTCAGCGGCGAACCGCCCTCGCGCTTGCGGCGTTCCATATAGTCGCGCAACGCCTCGTCGATCCCAGGATCGATCGGCGGCTGCTCATACTCGGCGACCATGCGCTTCCAGACCACATTGGCCCGCTCGCGCGCCGTCACCTGGCCGCGTTCCATCCAAGTGTCGTAATTGTCCCAGTTGGACACCAGCGGCGAGTAGAACGCCCGCTCGTAGCGCTGCATCGTGTGCGCCGCGCCGAAGAAGTGCCCGGCCGGGCCGACCTCGCGGACGGTTTCCAGCGCCAGCGTGTCGATGTCCACCACCGGCGGGTCGAAATAGGCGCACATCATCTGCAGCATCTCAGCATCGATGACCAGTTTCTCGAATGATGCCGTCAGCCCGCCGCCGAGCCAGCCGGCGGCGTGCAGCACCAGATTGGCGCCGCCCATCAGGCAGCCCCACAGCGACATGGCGCTCTCATAGGCCGCCTGCGCATCGACCGAATTGGCAGCGGTGACATTGCTGGAGCGGAACGGCACGCCGATCAGCCGGCACAGCTGGCCGGTGATCTGCGCGGCCTGTGTGTATTCGGGCGTGCCGAAGGCCGGTGCGCCGGTCTTCATGTCGACATTCGAGGTGAAGCCGCCATACATCACCGGCACGCCGGGGCGCACGATCTGGGTCAGCACGATGCCTGCCAGCGCCTCGGCGTGCTGCTGCGACAGCGCGCCGGCGAGCGTCACCGGGCTCATCGCGCCGGCGAGCGTGAACGGCGTGATGACATTGACCTGGCCATGCTCGGCCAGCGCGATCAGCCCTTCGGCCATCGGCTCGTCGAGCTGCAGCGGCGAGTTGGTGTTGATGATGCCGGTAAACACAGGCATCTCCTGCGCCAGGTTTTCACGCGTCGTGCCGAGCGAGATCGCCACCATTTCCAGCGCGTCGATGGCGCGTCCCCGGCCAAGCGCCTGCGGCTGCCAGTTCTTGTCGAGCAAAGTGATCTCGGCATAGTAGAGGTCGAGATGGCGGGTGTTCTGGTGCAGGTCGAGCGGCTCGAACGGCCCGCCGCCTTCCTGATGCAGCACGTTGAACGACTGGATGAGTTTGAGATAGTCGCACATTTCGGCATAGGTGCCCGGCCTGCGGCCGCGATCATTGTCCATGACATAGGCCGGTCCGCCGACCGACGACAGGATACAGTGCCTGCCGCCGACCTTGACGTTCTTCGCCGGATTGCGGGCCCGCAGTTCGAACGATGACGGCACCATGGCGACGCGCTCCATGACCATCGCACGGTCGAAGCGCACCCGCATCTCGCCTTCGTCGACATCACAGCCGGCGGCGCGATAGAACTGGCGTGCCTGCGGCTGCAGCACGCGCATGCCGATCTCCTCGAGGATGGTGAGGCCCATTTCGTGGATCGTCTGCACCTGGTCGGCCGACAGGATCTCGATCGGCGCATAGGGCCGCGTCAGCTGCTTCCACGGCCGCTGTTCGATACCGCCGACCTCGCGCTGCGGGCGGCCGGGTCTGCGACGTGCCGTGATGCGCTCCATGGCTTTCTCCTATTCGGCTGCCGTCCGCATGTCGAAATCCGCCACCGCATCGACGATCGGCGTGTCGCGGCGGTAGGGCTGCCAGCGGATTTTTGCGCCGATCTCCTGGGCAAGCTTGTGGCCGCTATGCACCGCATGGGCGATGGCACCTGGGGCCAGCGTGTCGCCGATACGATCGACACTTTTGATGCCGGCGGCCGCAAGCGCGTCCGCGCGTTGCGTCAGCGCCTCGAAGAGTTCGCCGCGCGGCAGCCTGAGCCCGACGATCAGCACTGAGCGGCAGGCGACGCGGGTTTCCTCGCCGGTGAACAGATGCGCCAGCGTCGCCGTCTCGCCGTCGAAGGATTTCAAGAGATGCAGCGTCGTCACCGGCACCTTGCGCCGCGCCAGGGCGCGATGCACCAGCGGCAGCTCGTTGGTCATGATCGTCCATGCGGACGCCTGGCCAGCCGGGGTCACGTAGCTGACCGGGATGCCGTGTGCTGCCAGATGCTCGGTGAGGACGCCGCCCATGGTGTAATTGTCGAAATCGAAGACCAGGGTCGGCCCCTGAGGAAGCCGGCCGCCGGCGATGTCGTCCGGTGTCAGGACATCGGGATGATCGAGCCGGCCGGCCGGAATCTCCAGCGAGGAATAGAGCATGTCGGTCCAGCGCGCGCCGGTCGCCAGCACAACGCGGTCCGGCGCCAGCTCGATGGTCTCGTCGGCGCCCAAAACACTCTCGGGATAGAGCGAGACGTTGCTCATCTCGTTGAGGCGCCCGAGGCGGTAGTCGACGACGCGGTTCCAGGCCGACAGTCCGGGCAGGGTCTTCTCGAAGGTCAGCCGCCCGCCGAAGGTCCGGCCGCTGTCGGCGAGCATCACCTCATGGCCGCGACGGCCGAGCGTCAGCGCGCATTCGAGCCCGGCCGGCCCGCCGCCGACAATCAGGATCCGTTCGGGCGCGTCGGCGCGCTCGACGCGCTCGGGGTGCCAGCCGCGACGCCATTCTTCGCCCGCGGTTGGGTTCTGGGTGCAGCGCACCGGCACGCCGTCATGCCAGCTCGAGATGCAGATGTTGCAGCCGATGCATTCGCGGATTTCGGCCTCGCGGCCCTCGCGGATCTTGTTCGGCAGGAAGGGGTCGGCGATCGAAGGCCGCGCGCCGCCGATGAAGTCCAGCACGCCGCGCCGGATCTGTGAGACCATGGTGTCGGGCGAGGTGAAACGCCCGACGCCGACCACCGGTTTCTTGGTCAGCGACTTGACGAAATCGATCACCGGCTCGTGGCTGCCTTCGCCGGTGAAGCGGGATGCCGAACAGTCGGTCGGGCTGGAATCCATCTTGACGTCGAACAGGTCCGGCAGGTCCGCCAGCAGGTCGACCAGTTCGTGCGCCTCGGAGGGCTGGTTGCGGCCGGGCCGTCCGCGCAGTTCCTCGAGGCTGACCCGCAAGGCGACGCCGCAGTCTTTGCCGACGGCATCCTTGGTGACCTCGATCATTTCGCGCACGAAGCGCACCCGGTTCTCGATCGGTCCGCCGTATTCGTCGGCGCGATGATTGTATTCCGGCAGCAGGAACTCGTAGCCGAGATAACCCATGCCGGCATAGACATAGACGATGTCGAAGCCGGCCGTGCGCGCCTTGCGCGCCGCCTCAGTCTGGCATCTCAAGACCTCTCGTATATCGGCCTTGTCCATGGTCTTCGGCCGCAAATTGCCCATGAAGCCGACATGGGTGGCCATCCATGGAATGCCGGACGGCGACAGCGGCGGCAGGCGGCTTGTCCGGTTCATCACCGATGCGCCGCCGTGCCACAATTCCACGCCGGCAAGCGCGCCATGGCGGTGCACTGCCTCCGTCATCAGCGCATGCGCGCGGATATCATTGTCGTCCCACATCGTGGCGAAAGGCAGCGGCGTGTCGTCAGAGCTGGGGTCGATCGAACAGGCCCCGGTGCAGATCACGCCCCATCCACCCTCGGCCTTGGCTTCACGAAAGGCCGCGCGCACCCGCGGCAGGGCATTGGTCATGCCGCTTGCATGCGGCACTTGATAGAAGCGGTTCGGCGCGGTGACCGGCCCGATCCGCATCGGCTCGAACAGGATTTCGTAGCGGGGATTGCAGGTCATCGGGGGCTTCGCGAATATGCTTGTTGAACGATCGTACAACAAGCATATTCGCACCTCGGTCCCTGCGCAATGGGCAGGGAGGCAAACAACAAAAAATCCATCCCGGCTTTCACAGGGATGGATCGGAGATCAAGGGAGAGTGCGGACCGGGCCCCCTTGGGCGCCCGGTCAAAGACAGACGTCAGATGACGAAATACCAGTTGGCGAGCAGCATCACCACCACGCCGGCGACCAGCGTCAGGTAGGGCAGCATCCCCGCCTTCTTGACCGCCAGATCGGACGAGCTCATGCCGAGGTCGGCCAGCATATGGTCGGGGAACTTGCCACCGTCCTGGATGTAGTGGCGATAGCAGAACACCGGGATGATCAGAGCGGCCGTGATCAGTCCGGCCCACAGTGCCATCGGGTTCCACACCTTGGCGCCGGCGCCCATGAAGATCGCATTGACATAGGCGAAGATGGCGCCGACGCCGAGCAGCCAGCTCGGCGCCTTCCATGGCCGCGCGATGTGGCCGTTGTCGATGCGGTGGATCCAGCCGGCGTTGAGGTTGAGGAAGTTGAAGATGATGTAGCCGCAGTTCGACACGGCGAGGATGAAGAAGAAGCTCGTCGCGTCGGCCGAGGCGATGGCCAGCACGATCAGGTTGAAGACGAGGTCGGTCCACATGGCACGGGTCGGCGCGCCATGCTCGTTGACATGGCTGAGATAGCGCGGCAGCCAGCCGTCCACCGAGCCCTGGTATAGCGTGCGCGAAGACCCTGCCATCGCCGTCATGATGCACAGCACCAGCGCCAGGATCATCAGCATCACCAGCAGGCTGTGGATCAGCGCGCCGCCACCGACCATACCGGCCAGCGCGTCGGCGACACCGGAGCCGTCGACGATCGGCGTCGCCAGCATGCCGTTGAGGCCGAGCACACCCTGGAAGGTGAACGGCACCAGGATGAACAGCAGCATGCAGAGCAGGCCGGAATAGAAGATCGCCTTGAACGTGTCGGTGCCCGGGTTCTTGAACTCCGAGGTGTAGCAGACGGCGGTCTCAAAACCGTAGGTCGACCATGCGGCGATGAACATGCCGCCGAGGACGAGTGTCCAGCCGGCAATGTTCCACGAGCCGGGCTCGGGCGCGTAGGCAGCGGCCAGCGGCACCAGCGGCGAAAAATTCGCCCAGTTGATCTGGCCGGTGACGATCGGTACGACGCCGACGATCAGCATCGGGATGATGACCAGCAGGCCGATATATTTCTGCACATTGGCGGTGCCCAGAATGCCGCGATGCTGGATGGAAAAGATGATCAGCATCAGCACCGCGCCGATGAAGAAGGTCGCATTGAGCGTGAAGGAAACCGGACCCAGCGTGTGGCTGAACAGCGTCCAGGTGCGGATCGCGGGCGTGGCGGCCGCGGTCACCGCGGTGATCGCATCGGCGGCGCTCGTTCCGGCATGGGCCGCGATATAGGCGACGACATCGGGCGAGGCATCGGTGAACAGCGGCACCGGCGCCAGCGCGTTGAGGATATAGGCGGCGGCGATCGAGCAGCCGAGCGACAGCACCGGCGACCAGGCGAACCAGTTGCACCACACCGAGAGAGGCGCGATGAACTTGGAATAGCGCAGCCAGGCGGTAGCACCATAGATCGAGGCGCCGCCCGACTTGTTCGGGAACAGGCCGGCGATCTCGGCATAGGTGAAGGATTGCAGGAAGCCCATGATCATGGAGGCGATCCAGATCGCGAAGGCCAGCGTGCCGGTGGTGCCGGCAATGCCGCCGATCGAAAACAGGACGAGGGCAGGAACGCCGCTGGCTACCCAGAAGGCGCCGCGCCAGTCGATATTCCGGTGCAGCTTGCTCTCCGCAGGCTGCTCCAAGGCAGTCGTTATTGTGCTCATGTGTTTGGCTTCCCCATTTTGATGTCCCCGTTCGTGACGGCCGCGACTTCGCGAGGCTTCATCATCGACGCATGCATTGAGCGGCTGCCGGTGTTTCCACTCAGTCGCATTTTTTTCTTAGCAGTGAAGATTGATCCGACGCGCTTTCACGTCAAGCGTTTTGTGAAGTCGTGCACATCACGGTTGCGAGCGCGCGGGCTCAGGCGCCCGGCGACATCACCGACAGGCGGTTCGTCAGCCCAAAAAAGCGGCAGCGGTCAGGAGCGCGGCTTGGTCTTCTGCGGATCGTAATGGGCAAAGGCGACAACGCGGGCCGGCAGCCGCTTGGCATGGCCGTCGAGCTTGCCGATCTCGACCTCGGTACCAACAGTGGCATGGGTGACGTCGAGCCTCGCCAGCGCGATGGTCTTGTTCAGCACCGGCGAGCGCATGCCTGATGTGACCACGCCGATCTGGGCGCGGCCGACATGCACGCAATCGCCATGGCCGACCGCGACATTGGCGTCGATGTCGAGGCCGACCAGTTTTGTTTGCGGGTTTTCCTTGCGCCGGATCAGCGCCTCGCGGCCGATGAAGTCGTCGGTCTTGGTCTTCAACGGCACGGTAAAGCCGATGCCGGCCTCGAACGGATCGGTCTGGTCCGAGAATTCGTAGCCGGCGAAGATCAGCCCGGCCTCGATGCGCACCATGTCGAGCGCCTGCAGCCCCATCGGCTTCAACCCATGCGGCTGGCCGGCCTCCCAGATGGCGTCGAACACTTTTTCGGCGTCGCGCGGATGGCACCAGATTTCGTAACCAAGCTCGCCGGTGTAGCCGGTGCGCGAGACGACGACCGGGATGCCGTTGCCGCCGCCGATGCGCGCCACTGCAAAGCGGAACCATTCGAGCTCCTCGATCGACGGTTGCAATGGCGAGGTCCAGATGACCTCCTTCAAAATATCGCGGCTCTTCGGGCCCTGCACGGCGATATTGTGCATCTGGTCGGTGGAGGAGCGCACCAGCACGTTGAGGCCAAGCTTTTTCGCCGTCTCGCGCAGCCATTCGCCGGACAGATCGTCGCCGCCGACCCAGCGGAAATTGTCCTTGCCAAGCCGCAGCAGCGTGCCGTCATCGATCATGCCGCCGTGCTCGTAGCACATCGCCGAATAGACGACCTGACCGACACCAAGCTTCTTGACGTCGCGGGTTAGCGTGTATTGCAGCAACGCTTCGGAATCCGGGCCGGTGACCTCGAACTTGCGCAGTGGCGACAGGTCCATGATCACGGCGTCCTGCCGGCAGGCCCAGTATTCGGCTATCGGACCTTGCCTGGCGAAGGAATTGGCCAGCCAATAGCCCCTGTACTCGACGAAGTTGCGGGTGTGCTCGGCAAAGCTCGAATGAAAGGATGTCTCGCGGGTCATTTTCGGTTCCGAATCAGGCGTCATGCGTCTGGCGATCGCTCGCGAGAATTTGTGCTGGCCGGAATAGGTCCGCACATGGATGTCGGTCAGGTTCCAGCCATTGGCCGGCGTCGTATCGTCGGGGCAGGCTGAGGACACGCAGACGATGTCGGTCAGCGCCCGCAGCAGCACATAATCGCCCGGCCGCGACCATGGCTCGTCGGACACCATGACGCCATGCGCGTCGATCGCGGTGTTGAAGAAGAAGTTGATCGCCATCCAGCCGGCACGTGGCGTGACGCCCTTATCCGACAGCGCGCGGTTGAAATTCTCCGAGCAGTTGGTGTGGCCGGGATAGCCGATATCGTCGTAATATTTGGCGGCGCAGGCGAGCGCGAAGGCGTCGTGCCGGCCACAGGTGTCCTGCACCACCTCGACCAGCGGCTCCATGTCCTGGTCGTAATATTTCGAATGCAGGCCGGGCATCGGATAGCTCGCACCCATCAGCGTACGGGTCGTCGTCACGTCGAGCGGATGGTCGCGGCCCTTGTCCAGCTTGCGCGCCGAAAAGCACTGGAAGTCGGTGCATTGGCGCCCGTCGACATCGATGATCTGCAGATAGTCGCCGGCCTTGACGAAATAGGATTCGGCCGTCGCCGAGTGGACGCGCAGGTCGAGCACCGGATCGGCAAGCGGATCGACCAGTTGGGACTTCGCCGCCGCGCGGATGGTGGCGCGTCGGACGATGACGCTGAGCGGCGTCGCCGTATCGTGGCCATCGACCAGCATCGGCCCGCCGGGAGCGGCGATGACCATCGCACCGTCGCGCGCGACGGTGAAACCCTGCTCGGTGCCGGCCGGCGTGGTGCCGCCGAACACGCGCACGGCTTTTGCCTGATCAAGCTGCACCTGCCGGCGCGCAAGCCCGCGTCGCAGGGCTGCGAGACTGTCGTCGCCCTCGGCGAGCAGTGCCTTGATGCCGGCGGCATTGCTGTTCGATGTTTCACCAAAAATGCCGGTATCCGTCACGCCAGCCTTGTCCCACGCCAGCAGCTCGCAGGCCTGGCCGCCCTCGACATTGCGCACGCTGATCGTATCGCCAGCCTCGACTTCGATGAGGACGGCGCCATTGCCCTGGATGGTATAACGCTCCATGCCGGGCGGCAGCGCGATCTGCCCGGGCCGCAGGATAAGGCTCGGGCGCGGCGGGCCGGCGGCAATTGCAGGGTAGGGCGACTGGCTCATCTCAGCCTTGCGATTCGAGAAACAAGTTTGCCTGTGTGTGAAATTATTTTAGCAGCAAGAATAGCAGGGGCGTCGCGTTTGGCAAGGCGAAGGTGGCCCTTCTTGCCTTCTCCCCCTGTGGGAGAAGGTGGATTGGCGCATAGCGCCAAGACGGTTGAGGGGTGTTGGACGAAGTGCCGTCGGTGCCAAGCTGGAACACCCCTCATCCGACCTTGCTTCGCAAGGCCACCTTCTCCCACAGGGGGAGAAGGGAAGGGCGCGTGACAGCGCTACGCCAACCACTCCGAATGCGCGATCTCAACACCATACTCAGCCGCGGCATCAAGCATCGTGTGCCACAGGCTTTCGGCGAAGGTCGCAAACACCAGCAGGTTGAACACCGCTTGCCCATCCGGCCGATCGCCGCCGCGCCAGAGCGTGACGCTGGTGTGATCCATCGAGGTTGCGGCAGCCGCGCCAACCGGGAATTCCGCCGGATGCACGTCGATCGACGACAGCTTGGCCAGCATGGTGCGGGCCTTGGCCCCGGAAATGCTGATCAGGGCGCGCGCGTGCGACTGGTCCGACAGCGAGGCTGGGCCGGACAATGCCGGCGCCAGCGTGCCCATCGTATGCTTGCCGCCCTTCGACAGGACGAAGAACTGATCCGGTCCCGACCAGATCAGCGTGGCGTCCTGGCTCTGCACCGCCTTGGGCGCATTCGGAGCCGCCACGCCGAAACGGCCTTTGGCGGCATTGGCCAGTTCGGCCGCTTTGCCGCGCCGCGCCATCACCTGGATCAGGTCGAAATTGCGGATTTCCGTCAGCGAGATGCCTGCTTCGATGTCGCGTACGCCATGCGCGCCGGTGACAAGTGCATGGTCCAGCGGACTGCGGGGAGACCAGGAAAACTCAGCCACGCTGGCGCACTCCATCCGGATCGTAGAAGACGGGATTGCACAGTTCGACTTCATAGTCCTCGCCGCGCAGCGGATCATGCGCTTGGACGATCTCGCCGGTGCGTTCGCGGCCGCGTTCGACCAAGCCAAGCCCGATCCACTGGTCTGATGTCGGCGAGAAGCAGACCGAGGTGACATAGCCCTGGTCGTTGCCCGGGCCAGGTGTCTGCCCCTTCGGGATGATGTGCGCACCGGAGCGTAGCCTGCGCGCCTTGTCCGTCGGCTTGACGCCGACCACGACCTGGCGATCCGGCGCGACCAGCGCCTCGCGGCCGGCCATGACGCGACCAATGAAATCCTTCTTGGTCGACATCATCTTGCCGAGACCAAGATCGGCGGCCGTCGTCGTGCCGCTCAGTTCCGGTCCGGCGACATGGCCCTTTTCGACGCGCATGACGCCGAGCGCCTCGGTGCCATAAGGCGTTACACCAAAGGGCTTGCCGGCCAGCATCAGATTGCGTGCCATGGCATCGCCGAAGCGCGCCGGCACCGAAATCTCGAACGCCATCTCACCGGAGAACGAGATGCGGAACAGCCGCGCCTTGATGCCGCCGCGCAGCGCCACTTCGCGTGCGCCCATGAACGGAAAGCCTTCGTTGGACAGGTCCTCTGCCGGATCGACAATTTCCCTCAACAGGTCTCGCGTCTTCGGCCCGGCGATCGAGAACTGCGCCCACTGGTCTGAGACCGAGGTCAGCTGCACGTCGAGTTCGGGAAACAGCACCTGCCGGCAGAATTCGAGATGCTGCATCACCAGCCCGGCCTTGGCGGTGGTGGTGGTCAGGAAATAGTGATCTTCAGCCAGCCGCGACGTCGTGCCGTCGTCATAGACGATGCCGTCCTCGCGCAGCATCAGCCCGTAGCGCGCCTTGCCGACGGCGAGGTTGGAGAAGGTGTTGATGTAGACGCGGTCGAGGAAGGCGCCGGCATCCGGGCCATGCACATCGATCTTGCCGAGCGTCGAGACATCGCAGAAGCCGACGCCGCCGCGCACCGCCTTGACCTCGCGGGTCACCGATTCCAGCCAGTCCTTCTCGCCAGTCCGCGGATACCATTGCGCCCGCTTCCACAGGCCGGTGTCGACGAAAACAGCACCCTGTTCGGCGGCCCAGTGATGCGACGGCGTCAGCCGCGTCGCATGGAACGTCTCGTCGCGGTGATGGCCGGCGAAGGCGCCGATGGCGACCGGCACATAGGGCGGGCGGTAGATCGTCGTGCCGGTCTCGGGAATGGACCGGCCGCTGACAGCCGCCATGATGGCGAGGCCGGCGACATTGGAGGTCTTGCCCTGGTCGGTGGCCATGCCGAGCGTGGTGTAGCGCTTCAGATGCTCGACCGATTCAAAGCCTTCGCGCTGCGCCAGTTCGATGTCGGAGGCGGTGACATCGTGCTGGTAGTCGACAAAGGCCTTGCCCTTGCCGGCGACATGCCAGAGCGGTGTGAGCGAGAACGCCTCGTCGTCGGCGACAGGAGCCGTGCCGGCCTTGCCGCTGTGTCCGGCGTCATGCGCGGCTGCGCTACCCGCGGTAAACCCTTCTGCCAGACAGGCGCCGAGCCCGAAGGCGCCGTTGGCGGCACCGGCGGCCACCATTCCAGGAGGCGCGCCATCCGGCACGAAGGCGGCGATGTCGTCGCTCCATTTCGGCCGGCCGCGATGATAGGAGGTCAGCCCGACAGCCGGGTTCCATCCGCCGGAGACGGCAAGCCCGTCGGCTTCGACCTCGGCGCGCGCGCCACCGGTGAGTGACACAGCGATTTTCCTGACACCATCCTTGCCGCCATCGACGCCGCTGACGGAGCCGTGCAGCACCGGAAAGCCACCCTTGGAGGCGAGGGAACGGTGGGCGGGCGATACGTCAGGCCGAGCGTCGATGACCGCTGCGATCTGCAGTCCAGAGCCGAGTGCGGTCTCGACCGTGCGCCAGCCATCCTCATTGTTGGTGAATAGCGCGATGCGCTTTGCCGGTGTTGCTGCATAGCGTGCGACATAGGTCCGCATTGCGGAAGCCATCATCACGCCGGGGGTGTCGTTGCCGACAAAGACGATCGGCCGTTCGATCGCGCCGGCGGCGACGACGCAGCGCCTGGCCACGATCCGCCACAGCCGCTGGCGCACCTGATGCTCGGGCGGCGAGGGCAAGTGGTCGTTGACCCGCTCCAGTGCGCCATAGGTGCCGCCGTCATAGACGCCGAACAGCGTCATGCGGGTCATGATGCGGACGTCTGGCAGCGCCGCCAGTTCAGCTAGCGTCCGCGACAGCCACTCGGCTGCCGGCAGGCCATCGATCGTGCCGCCGTCCGCAAGCAGGCGGCCGCCCAGCGAAAAATCCTCCTCGCACAGGATGACACGGGCACCTGAGCGTCCGGCAGCCAATGCCGCAGCCAGTCCGGCCGGGCCAGAGCCGCCGATCAGCACATCGCAATGCGCCCACGCCTTGTCGTAATGATCAGGATCGGCAACGCCTGCCGCGCGGCCAAGTCCGGCGGCGCGGCGGATCGCCGGTTCGTAGATCGCTTCCCAGAATTTCGCCGGCCACATGAAGGTCTTGTAGTAGAAGCCGGCGACGAAGATCGGCGCGAACAGCTGGTTGACCGACATCACATCGTGGCGCAGCGATGGCCAGCGGTTCTGGCTGGCGGCCTCGAGCCCCTCATAGAGCTCGGCCGTCGTCGCCTTGGTGTTCGGTTCGCGCCGCGCGCCTGTGCGCAATTCGACCAGCGCGTTGGGCTCTTCCGATCCAGCGGTCAGGATGCCGCGCGGGCGATGGTATTTGAACGAGCGGCCGACCAGCTTGACGCCATTGGCGATCAGCGCCGAGGCCAGCGTGTCGCCCTGGAAGCCGGAAAAAGTCTTGCCGTCGAAGCGAAAATTCAGCGGCGCCGAGCGGTCGATCAGGCCGCCACTTGGGAGGCGATGGGATTGACTGGAACTCACGATTGCCGACCCTCTGTGAGTTCGATGAAATGCGAGAGGGTTGCGCTGCCCCTCATCGCCCTGTCGGCATCCTCACCCCGTATAGGGACGGGGAGAAGGACGCCTTCACCGAAGATTTCGCCAATCATCGACGTTGCAGAAAGGGCGCCGAGGTTGCGGCCAGTGCCCCTCTCCCCGTCCCTATACGGGGTGAGGATGCCGGCAGGCAGGTGAGGGGCGGCACTGACCTGAGCAGAAAAATTCATTTCGCGGCCTGCCTAGCCCCAGCGCCGGCCGCCGGCTCAACCGAAGAAATCTCGTGCGTCAGCGTGTTGCGGCCGACCTTCAGCCAGGCCCGGCAGCCGCCACCATGGTACCAGTGTTCGCTGGTCTCGCCGGCGACATTGTCGCGCAGATAGACATAGTCGAAGACCTCGTCCTCCGAAGCGCCGGCCGCCGGCCGCACGGGCTTGGCGTCGCCCAGATAGGTGAACTCGCCGAGTTCGCGTTCGCCGCAGAAGGGACAGGCAATGCGCATGGTTTCCTGTCCGTCCTCAGTGCAGGTTCGGTTGGGCGCCCTGGCCCTTTTCGTCGATCATCGCACCAGTCCGGAAGCGGTCGAGGCGGAACCGCGCGGCTTCTTCGTGCGGCGTGTCGCGGGCCAGAAGATGGGCAAAGACAAAGCCCGATCCCGGCGTCGCCTTGAAGCCGCCATAGCACCAGCCGGCGTTGAGGTAGAGCCCGTCGACCGGCGTCTTGTCGATGATCGGCGAGCCGTCCATCGACATGTCCATGATGCCGCCCCACTGGCGCAACAGGCGCACACGGCCGATCATCGGCATCAGCGCCATGCCGCCCTCGCAGACATCCTCCATGACAGGCATGTTGCCGCGCTGGGCGTAGGAATTGTAGCCGTCGATGTCACCACCGAAGACCAGCCCGCCCTTGTCGGACTGGCTGACATAGAAATGGCCGGCACCAAAGGTCATGACACCAGGGATCAGCGGCTTGATCGCCTCGGAGACGAAGGCCTGCAGCACATGGCTCTCGATCGGCAGGCGCAGGCCGGCCATCGCCGCGACGCGCGAGGAACTGCCGGCCACCGCCATGCCGACCTTGCCGGCGCCGATCTTGCCGCGCGAGGTCTCGACGCCGGTCACCTTGCCGTTGGCATCGCGCACAAAGCCCGTCACTTCGCAGTTCTGGATGATGTCGACGCCGAGCGCGCTCGCCGCATGGGCGTAGCCCCAGACCACGGCATCATGCCGGGCCGTACCGCCACGCCGCTGCAAGAGCCCGCCTTGCACGGGAAAGCGCGCATTGTCGAAGTTCAGGAACGGGATCATCTTCTTGACCGCGGCGAGGTCGAGCAGTTCGGCATCGATACCATTGATGCGCATGGTGTTGCCGCGCCGCGCATAGGCGTCGCGCTGTGCGTCGGAGTGGTAGAGGTTGATGACGCCGCGCTGGCTGACCATCGTGTTGTAGTTGAGGTCCTGCTCCATCCGCTCCCACAGCTTCATCGACAATTCGTAGAAGCCGGTGTTGCCGGGCAGGCCGTAATTGGAGCGGATGATGGTGGTGTTGCGGCCGGCATTGCCGGAGCCGATCCAGCCCTTTTCGAGCACGGCGACATTCTTGATGCCGTACTCGCTGGCGAGGAACCACGCGGTGGCGAGGCCATGGCCGCCACCGCCGATGATCACCACGTCGTAGCGGTCCTTCGGGCTGGCGTCGCGCCAGGTGCGCTGCCAGTTCTTGTGGCCGGACAGGGCGGCGCGGGCGAGCGAGAAGATCGAGTATTTCATACGTTCATTCCGAGGTCGCTCGCACCACGCAGGAACTTTCTTGACGCATCGGATTTGCCCGAAAACCGCTTCGCACTTTTCGGTCCGATGCTCCTAGATATCCAGCGTGTGGTCGCGCTCCCATTGCGTGAAGTGCGAAGCATAGGAATTCCATTCCTGGTGCTTCAGCTTTAGGTAGGCCGACGAGAATTCCTCACCCAGCGCCGCCTTCAGCGATTTGTCCTTGTCGAACTCGCGCAACGCGTCGAGCAGGTTGAGCGGCAGCTTCGGCGCGCCCTTCACCGTATGGCCGTTCTGGTACATGTCGATGTCGTAGCGCTTGCCGGGATCGGCCTTCGAGCGGATGCCGTCGAGGCCGGCGGCGATGATGACCGCCTGCAAGAGGTAAGGGTTGGCCGCGCCGTCGGGCAGGCGCAGTTCGAAGCGGCCGGGGCCGGGCACGCGCACCATGTGGGTGCGGTTGTTGCCGGTCCAGGTCACCGTGTTCGGCGCCCAGGTGGCGCCCGAAATGGTGCGCGGCGCGTTGATGCGCTTGTAGGAATTGACCGTCGGGTTGGTGATCGCGGCAAGCGCGGAGGCATGCTTCATGATGCCGCCGAGAAAATTCTTGCCCTTGGCCGAGAGGCCAAGTTCCATCGAATTGTCGGCGAAGACGTTGGTCTTGCCGGCCTTGTCCCACACCGAGATATGAGCATGACAGCCATTGCCGGTCAGGCCCTGGAAGGGTTTCGGCATGAACGTCGCGCGCAGACCATGCTTTTCCGCGATCGACTTGACCATGAACTTGAAGAAGGAGTGCTTGTCGGCGGTCGCCAGCGCATCGTCGAAGGCCCAGTTCATCTCGAACTGGCCGTTGGCATCCTCGTGGTCGTTCTGGTAGGCGCCCCAGCCGAGCGCCAGCATATGGTCGCAGATCTCGGCGATGACATCGTAGCGGCGCATCACCGCTTGCTGGTCGTAGCAGGGCTTCGACGCCGTGTCGTATTCGTCGGAGATCGTCTTGCCGTCCGGCGAGATCAGGAAGAATTCGGCCTCGACGCCGGTCTTGACGTGCATGCCGTCGCTGGCCGCTTCGGCGATCAGCCGCTTCAGCGTGTTGCGCGGCGCCTGGTCGACCTCCTTGTCGTCCATGATGCAGTTGGCGGCGACCCAGGCGACTTCCGGCCTCCATGGCAGCTGGATCACCGAATCCGGGTCCGGCACCGCCAGCATGTCGGGATGTGCCGGTGTGAGATCAAGCCAGGTGGCGAACCCGGCAAAGCCGGCGCCGTCCTTCTGCATGTCGGCGATGGCCTGCGCCGGCACCAGCTTGGCACGCTGGCCACCGAACAGGTCGGTGTAGGAAATCATGAAATATTTGACGTTTTTCGCCCTTGCGAATTCTGCAAGATCTGCTGTCACGGAAGTTCCCCATTTTTTTGTCGATTGTGGTGGGCTTCGGCCCTTCTTGATCAGAAGCCGTTCTTCCCCGGTATCCAGTTGGTGCCGGCCAGCGGCACGCCGGCCATGGCGGCTGCCTCGATCGTCAGCGCGACGAGATCCTCGGGTTCGAGATTGTGCAGGCTGTTCTTGCCGCACGCGCGCGCAATGGTCTGTGCCTCGAGCGTCATCACCTTGAGGTAGTTCGCCAGCCGGCGTCCGGCGGCGACCGGGTCGACCCGCTTCATCAGTTCCGGATCCTGCGTGGTGATGCCGGCCGGGTCGCGGCCCTCGTGCCAGTCGTCATAGGCGCCGGCCGTGGTGCCGAGCTCGTTATACTCAGCTTCCCAACGCGGATCATTGTCGCCCAGCGCGACAAGGGCAGCCGTGCCGATCGAGACCGCATCGACGCCGAGCGCCAGCGCCTTGGCGACGTCGGCGCCGTTGCGGATGCCGCCGGAGACGATCAGCTGCACCTTGCGGTGCATGCCGAGATCCTGCAGCGCCTGCACCGCCGGCCTGATGCAGGCGAGCGTCGGCTGGCCGACATTTTCGATGAACACTTCCTGCGTCGCGGCGGTGCCGCCCTGCATGCCGTCGACGACGACGACATCGGCGCCGGCCTTCACGGCGAGGGCCGTGTCATAGTAGGGCCGGGCGCCGCCGACCTTGACGTAGATCGGCTTTTCCCAGTCGGTGATTTCGCGCAGTTCGAGGATCTTGATCTCGAGATCGTCGGGCCCGGTCCAGTCGGGGTGACGCGAGGCCGAGCGCTGGTCGATGCCTTTCGGCAGCGTGCGCATCTCGGCGACGCGGTCGGAAATCTTCTGGCCGAGCAGCATGCCGCCGCCGCCGGGCTTGGCGCCCTGGCCGACGACCACCTCGATCGCATCGGCCCGGCGCAGGTCGCGCAGGTTCATGCCGTAGCGCGACGGCAGGTATTGGTAGACCAGCGTCTTCGAATGACCGCGCTCTTCCTCGGTCATGCCGCCATCGCCCGTGGTGGTCGAGGTGCCCGACAGGGTCGCGCCGCGCCCGAGCGCCTCCTTGGCCGGGCCGGACAGCGAGCCGAAGCTCATGCCGGCGATGGTGATCGGGATCTTCAGTTCGATCGGCTTCTTGGCATGGCGAGAACCCAGCACGACGCTGGTGTCGCAGCGCTCGCGATAGCCTTCGAGCGGATAGCGCGAGATCGAGGCGCCGAGGAACAACAGGTCATCGAAATGCGGCAGCTTACGCTTGGCGCCGGCGCCACGGATGTCGTAGATGCCGGTCGCCGCGGCGCGGCGGATTTCAGAAAGCGTGTAGTCGTCGAAAGTCGCGGATTTGCGCGGCGTCGTCGGCGGGTTCCTGTAGGTCATGCTGCCTCAATACGCGTCGGCGTTGTCGATATTGAAATTGTAGAGCGTGCGCGCCGAGCCGTAACGTTTGAAGTCCGTCGGCTTGACGCCGGTGACGCCTGCGCGGTCGAGCAGGCCTTGCAGCAAGTCCAGGTGTTCGGCCCGCATCTCCTTGGCGATGCAGTCGGCACCTAAGCTGTCGACCTTGCCGCGCACGAACAGCCGCGCCTCGTAGATGGAATCGCCCAGCGCATCGCCGGCATCGCCCAGCACCACCAGATTGCCGGACTGCGCCATGAAGGCCGACATGTGGCCGATATTGCCGTGCACGACGATGTCGATGCCCTTCATCGAGATGCCGCAGCGTGACGAGGCATTGCCTTCGATGACCAGCAGGCCGCCCTTGCCGGTGGCGCCGGCATACTGGCTGGCATCGCCTTTGACGGTGATCGAACCTGACATCATGTTCTCGCCGACGCCGGGGCCGGCCGAGCCATGCACGGTGATGGCGCTGCCGGAATTCATGCCGCCGCAGTAATAGCCGACGCTGCCGCGCACATCGATGGTGATCGGCTGATCGACACCGACGGCGACCGAATGATTGCCTTTCGGGTTCAGCACTTCCCACGCCGTCTCATTCGAGCCGGGCGTCAGATTGTGAAGCGCCTGGTTGAGTTCGCGCAGCGACATCTGGTCGAGGTCGAAGACCCGAGAGGCATGGTCGTGCGCCGCCGTTTTTGAAAGCTTAGTAGCCGGCATGAACTCAATGCTCCCAGAAATAGACGGTTGCGGGCTCGGGTTCCCAGACCCTCGCATTGTCTATGCCGGGCAGTTTGGTCAGCGCGCGATACTCCGAGCCGAAGGCGACATACTGGTCCGTCTCGGCCATCACGGCGGGCTTGCAGGCGATCGGATCGCGCACCACGCCAAAACCGTTTTTGGTGCCGACGACGAAGGTGAAGAAGCCGTCGAGATCGGAGAGCGTGCCTTCCAGCGCTTCGCCCAGATTCTTGCCATGCGCCATCTGCGAGGAGAGATAGGCGGCCGCGACCTCGGTATCGTTCTCGGTCTCGAAGGTCATGCCTTCGCGGATCAGTTCGCGGCGGACATTGTTGTGGTTGGACAGCGAACCATTGTGCACCAGGCACTGATCGGCGCCGGTCGAGAACGGATGCGCGCCCATCGTCGTCACCGCCGATTCCGTCGCCATGCGGGTGTGGCCGATGCCGTGCGTGCCGGTCATGCCGCGAACGTCGAAGCGGTCGACCACCGCCTCCGGCAGGCCGACCTCCTTGTAGATTTCGACAACGTCGCCTGCACCCATGATGCGGATGTCGGGGCGCAGCGTCTGGATCGCCTCGCGCGCTTCGTCGATCTTGGCGGGCGTGGTCCTGACCACCGCATGGGTCGATTTCACCGCGATCGTCACCGGCGTGCCGATGGCCTTGGCGAGTTCAGCCTCGAGGCCGCGGAAATCGCGTTCCGGCTTGGCCGACTGGATGGTGATCTTGGCCTCATTCCTGGAAGGCGCGCCATAGATGGCGATGCCGGCGCTGTCCGGACCCCGATCGCTGAGCGAGATCAGCATCTGCGACAGCATCGAGCCAAGCTGGGGTTCCAGCGACTTGTTCTTCAAAAACAGTCCGACAATTCCACACATGTCAGCCTCCCGGCGTTTGCAGCTCTGAGATGATGTATCGAATGAGTCCCTCGAATTCAATCACATGAAAAAAATTTTCCTCTAGTTACGTATGCGTCTCAATGCCGCTCTGCGCACTATCATTGTCTCGCCGGGCGTTGTGAACCCATTTGGCGGTTCGGATGCGGGCGATCTTGTAGGCGTCGAGGATCGACAGCGCATAGATCAGGAAGCCGCCGGCATGACGGCCGACGAAGCTGGCGTCTGCTGGTGCGATCTTGGCGGTGACCCATGCCAGGATCACCATGAAGAAAAGAAACTGCAGGCCGCGCACCGGCACGCCGAGAATGACGTGTCCGCTTGCCGGCAACACGATTGCGGCGCCGAGAACAAGATATGGGCTGGGAGGGGTGGCGGCAGTGGCGGAACTGGTCATGCGGCTTGCCGTTCGCTTTTGTTGATGGCGTCGCGAAGCCCTGACACGGATACCAGCAGCTTTTCGATCAGCGCTGGATCGAGTGTCGCATCACCAAATTCGGCTTGCCGGAAAACGCCGTAGCGTGCGCGCTCGGCCTCAGCCAGCAGCCAGACGATGCGTATGCCCTTGGGCGTGATCAGCAGTTCCTTGGCCCGCCCTTCGGAGAAGATCTCGATATGGCTGGCGATGATACCTTGGGGAAAACGCGCCCCCCTGCGGTCGGTTCGCAGCACTGCTTCGGCTGGAAATCCCGGAGCCTTCGGCAGCGTATGGTCGAGATGATCGAAATTGGAGAAGGTCGTCGGTGAGCCCGGTCGCATCATCATGTCGAAGGTGCCGGGCACCGACACGGGCTCGGTGATCGAGACGCTCAGCCAGCGCGCCGGGAGTTTTCGCGTTGCCAGCGTATCGACGATGGTGCGCAGCTGGACGCGCCGGCCGTTCCAGGAACCTTCCCAGGTGATGACACCGGCGGTGCCATCCGAAACATCAGCTGCGTCTGCAATGACGGTACGAATGCTGGCAAGGTCGATGGCGAGCGCCGCTGACGCCCTGTTGCGGCTGGCACGCGCCAGCCAGGCAAGGTGAAGGACGAGGGCCAGGACAATTGCCCCGGCAAGCAGTGCTGACGTCACCTCGGACATTTTGTCATGCCAGGCCCGTCCGGGATTCGGACGGGCCTACTCCCATCAATAACCCTGCGGCTTCGGCCACGGCATGGTGAACTGATCGCCGCGCCGCACGAATCTGTAGCGGTAGAAATGGAACCATAGCGAGATCAGGAAATAGAAGGCGACCATGGCGATCAGCTGCGAGCCGAAGCCGAGGAAGATGGCGAAGAAGGTCACCACGCACAGGCAGAACAGCACGATCGCCGGCAGCGGATGGAACGGATGCGTATAGCCGCGGCGGATCGAGCCGAGCGGCCATTTCTTCCTGAACATGACGATGTTGATGCTCATGAACGTGTATTGCAGCACACCCGACAGGATCGAGAAGGTGATCGCCTGGTTGAGGTCGGCGATGAAGGCGAAAGCCAGCGCGATCGGCAACAGGAACAAGATCGAGCGATAGGGCGTGCGATATTTCGGATGCACGGCCGAGAACCATGTCGGCAGATAGCGGTCGCGGCCGAGCGAGAACCAGGCGCGCGCCGCGTCGTTGATGCAGCCATTGGCCGAGGCCAGTGCGGCAAGCAGCGTGGCGATGAACAAGAGGTTCTCGAGCAGCGGGCTGCCGGTCAGCTTGCCGGCGTCCCACAGCGGGTAATAGGTGATGCCCAGATATTCCCACGGCATCATCGAGGCGCAGACATACCAGGTCATGGCGGCGGCGATCAAAAGCGTGATCATGCCGGCCATCGTGCCATAGGGCAGCGAGCGGGCCGGTGAGCGCACTTCCTCGGCGGCCTGCGTGGTGCCCTCGATGCCGAGATAATACCAGATGCCGAACTGGAAGGCAGCGATGACGCCGATCCAGCCATAGGGCAGGGCGTTGCCGGGCGTGACCAGCTCGTTGAGCTTCAGCACGGCGCCTTGCGTCCACGGGCTGACCGAGAAAAACAGGATGACGATCGAGATATAGGCGATTGCGGTGATGACGAAGTTGACGTTCAGCGTCATCAGCACGCCGCGATAGTTCAGCCACGCCAGCACCACGATGGTGGCGGCGATGAAGGAATTGTGGGTGAGCCCTTCGACCCCCGCCTTAGCGACGATGGTGTCGCCGAGCAGGATGGCGTCGGACACTTCGAGCATGGTGTAGGCAAAGACCAGGAACAGCGCGACGTTGAACGCCATCAGCGGCCCGACAATGTGCTTGGCCTGCGCATACTGGCCGCCGGCGGCGGCGACGGTCGATGTCACCTCGGAATCGATCATCGCGACAGAAGTGTAGAGCAGGCCGACGACCCAGCAGACGATCAGCGCGGCGAGTGCGCCGCCCTTGTCGGCGGCAAAATTCCAGCCGGTGAATTCGCCGACGAGCACGATGCCGACACCGAGCGCCCAGACATGGGCCGGGCCAAGCACGCGCAGCAGTGAAACCCTGTCCCCGTGGACTGCCGGTTCAAGTGTGACCGTCATTGTTCAATCCCCACTCAGATCCGGTGTTTTTCGGAAACGGCTTCCAATTCGCCTTCGCGCGATGAGGTCAGCACCTCTTCGGAGAAGGTCGTGTCGACCTTGAACCAATCGTAGAGCATCCACAGAGCGAGCACGATCGAGATGCCCCACGACGCATAAGAGAGTGCCATCCACATGAAGGTGAGTCCTCGGGTTTACTTGTCGTCGAACTTTTCGTTGATGACGTCGCGATATTCGCGGTCGGAGGCGCGGAACAGGAAGACGAAATAACCGATCAGCACCGCGGCCATGATGATCAGCGTCGGCCAGTCGATGACATAGTGGAAGCGGTTCTGGATGATGTCGTGTGCGGTCTCGGGCGTGTAGCCGAGCTTTTCCCAGATCGAGGCCATGGTCGGGTTCTGGCCAAGCGCTTCCCATGTCTTGGCGTCGAGCGCGTCGATGGATTTCGCCGCACCGGCGAGGCCCATCTTCAGCGGCAGCCACAGCGCCACGAAAATGGCGACCACGACGACGACGATATCGAAAATCTGCCCGGCCTTGCTTTGCTCCGGCGGTGTGTAGCGCGACATGTCTTCTACCCCTCAGGACTTGCGGTTGCGGAACGCGTCGGCGTTCTTGATGTCGAGCCCGTAGATGAAGTCCTTGTCTTCCTTGTAGTGATTGACCATCGCCAGGATCGCCGCGGTGTTGAAGATCAGCACGGCGGCGGCCGCGGCGGCGACGACCACCCTGATCCCCATGTTCGGGATGTGCGGCCACGTCATGAGGAGGACGAAGAGGATCGTCGCCCACAGGCAAACGATCAGGAGCGCGGATCCGCGCACGTCGGAAAGGTACAGCGCTTCGATGCGCCGCTGCATGTCTGACATCGGTTTTTTCCCCTTTTTCCGACGCCCGGTTCCGAATCCACCGTTCGCCGCCCTCTTTCAAGAGAGTGAAATTTTTTTCATAAATTCAGACCGAATTCCGCAATTGTCAAGGCGAATTTACGCGGCGTTAACCGTTTGTGTAGCGCAACGGATTTTGCCTGACAATGAAATTAATTGCTTATGGGTATTGCGGCGCCCGAATGTTTGCGGTCAATATTCGGCCAACGCTCCCGCCGCTGCGCAGGGGGCAGGGAACAGCAAAAGATTTTTCGAAACGGAGGACGAGCGGATGACGGCATCCTGGAGATTTTCGACCCTGGCGGATCGCCATCGCGCCCTCGGTTCGAACCTCGAAGACTGGAGCGGCATGGGGACCGCCTGGACCTACGACAAGGATGCCGACGAAGAGTACATCGCCATCCGCACCAAGGCCGGGTTGATGGATGTTTCCGGCCTCAAGAAGGTCCACATCACTGGACCGCACGCCTCGCATCTGATCGACCTGGCGACGACGCGTGACGTCGAGAAGATCTATCCCGGCAAGTCGGCCTATGCCTGCATGCTGAACGAGGCGGGAAAATTCACCGACGACTGCATCCTCTACCGCACCGGGCCGAATTCCTGGATGGTCGTGCATGGTTCCGGCACCGGCCATGAGGAGTTGCAGCGCGCTTCCGTCGGGCGCGATGTCTCATTGCGCTTCGACGACAATCTGCACGACCTGTCGCTGCAGGGACCAACCGCTGTCGACTATCTGGCCAAGCATGTGCCTGGCATCCGCGATCTCAACTATTTCCATCACATGCAGACGCAGCTGTTCGGCTTCCCGGTGATGATTTCGCGCACCGGCTACACCGGCGAGCGCGGCTACGAGATCTTCTGCCGTGGCCAGGATGCCGGCACGATCTGGGATCGGATCCTCGACGAGGGCAAGAGCGCCGGCATCATTCCGTGCCGCTTCACCACGCTCGACATGCTGCGCGTCGAAAGTTATCTGCTCTTCTACCCTTACGACAATTCGCAGAAATATCCGTTCGACAATGAAGGCCCCGGCGACACGCTGTGGGAGCTCGGCCTCGACTTCACCGTCAGTCCCGGCAAGACCGGCTTCCGCGGCGCCGAGGAGCATTACCGCCTCAAGCGTAAGGAACGTTTCAAGATTTTTGGCGTTCTGCTCGACGGCAAGGAGCCGGCCGACGAGGGCGCGCCGGTCTATCGCGACGGTAAAAAGGTCGGCGTGGTGACCTGCGCCATGTATTCGCCACTGGTCAAAAAATCGATGGGCATCGCCCGGCTCGACGTCGACTGCGCGGTCAAGGACACCAAGCTCGAAATCCGCAACAAGAGCGGTTCGATCAAGGCGACGGCGCAGCCGTTGCCATTCGACGATCCCAAGAAGACCAAGCGCACGGCGAAAGGTTGAGGCATAGTCAACAGCGAGAGGTTCGAGGCACGAAGACTTAAATGGCAGCCAAAAGCATCATCAGCCGGCCGGTTTACGGAACCCTGTCTCCACAGCCCGGCAAGCACCATCTTTTCGTGGCGGATGCGGAGGGCGCGCTGGCGATAGCGGAGATGGCCAAACGGGCTCCGGCCGGGTTTTTCGACGAGGCCGAAATCGTCTTCATTCCCGGCCCTGACGGCAAACACGTTGCCGCGCTCGAAGCGCTGAAGCCGGCGCAGTTTCATGAGGCGCCGTCTTTCGCCAGCCTGCTGCCGCGGCTGAGGCAGACGCTGGCCAATGCGCATATGGGCCTGCGCCTCTATCTCTCCGGCACCGAAGGCCTGATCGGCCAGGCGATGCAGGTGGCCCTTGAGGCCGGCATCGACCACACTTCGATCGAGACCGAGCACCGCGGCTCGCTGGCGCGGCGCATGCAGTGCGTACATTGCAAGGGCATCACCGAGAACGTGACGACGCAGCCGGCGACCTGCGCGCATTGCGGCCTGCTGCTTCTGGTGCGCGATCACTATTCCAGGCGCATCGCCGCGTTCCAGGGTGTCTGCATCAATGCCGAGGATCGCAGCGAGATCCCTCCCATGGAGGAGATTTTTCGATGAGCACCGGAACAACAAAACTCGATGTCGTGGTCAGCGATGTCGTCCCGGTCAACGACCTGGTCACCCGCTTTCATTTCCGCCGGCGCGACGGGCAGCTTTTGCCGACCTTTTCCGGTGGTGCCCATGTCGTGGTCGAGATGCGCGATGGCGATCGGACCAGGCTCAATCCCTATTCGCTGATGGGCTCGCCGCTCGACACGCGCGAATACACGATCAGCGTGCGCCGCGATGATGTCGGCCGCGGCGGTTCGCTGTTCATGCACAGGAATGTCAGGCCTGGCCATGAGATGGTGGTCAGCTATCCGGTCAATTTGTTCTCGCTCGACCTGCGTGCCAAAAAACACCTGATGCTGGCCGGCGGCATCGGCATCACGCCGTTCATGGCGCAGACCGCGCAGCTGGCGGCGGAAGGCGGCAATTTCGAACTGCACTACACCTGCCGCACCGCCTCGCTCGGCACCTATGCCGATGTGCTGCGCGAGCGTTACGATCGCCGGGTCAGGCTCTATCACGACGACCTTGACGAGCGCATCGAGCTCGACCGGCTGCTGTCGTCGCAGCCGCTCGGCACGCATCTCTATGTCTGCGGCCCGGCCGGCATGATCAACTGGGTGCGTGAGCGCGCCGCCACTCTCGGCTGGCCGTCGGAGACCGTGCATTTCGAGCATTTCGCGGCCCCCCAGCCCGGGCTGCCGTTCGACGTGACGCTTGCCGTCAGCGGCAAGACGATCAGGGTCGACGAACAGCAGAGCCTGCTCGAGGCGATCGAGGCGGCCGGCGTCGATCCGCCCTATCTCTGCCGTGGCGGCGTCTGCGGCCAGTGCGAAACCAATGTCATCTCGTTTGACGGCAAGTTCATCCACAACGACCACTGGCTGAGCGAGGAAGACCACCGCTCGGGCTGCAAGATCATGCCGTGCGTGTCGCGCTTCGAGGGTCGGTCGCTGGTGCTGGAAAGATAGGAGGCGAGCTTGGGCATTACCTTTCGCAAGGAAACGTTCCGCGACGATTTCACCTTCAAGAACAGCCCGGAGCACATCCGGCGGTTCCCGTTCCCGTTCCACGAAGACGCCTACATGTATGCGGTCAACATCGAGCCGCATGTCGTGGGACCCAAGGGCAGCGTGCTCGAAAACCTGATCGACGTCGACGAGCATTATGTCGCCGAGATGCAGGACCGTGCGCTGGTGCTGGCCGAGGATCCGCTGCGCTGCCAGTCGCTGCCGCACATGACGCTGGCCGGCTGGGACCTGCTCGAGCTCCTGATGGAGCAGCAGGCGCTGGGCTATCCCGAGCATTTCACGCTGACCCGCGACGGTGATCGCTGGCGCTGGATCAACCGGCCGCTCGGCATCGACGACACCTTCACCTTCGGCGACACTTCGACGCTGCCCTATGGGCCGATGGAGTACATCACCCGGCAGAGCCAGGGCGATTTCTGCATCCTCGACCAGCGCGACGGCAATCTGTGGATGGATGCCGGCATGGTCACCACCCAGGCCGACTGGTCGCTCGACTTCGACATCGGCATGAACTTCTTCGAGTGGCACGCGCCGGTGCCGCTGGCGCATGAGAAGGGGATTTTCACCCGCGCGCTGAAATTCCTCACCAACATCCAGCAAGGCAAGCCGGCAAGGCGCCTGAACTGGACGATGACCATCAATCCGCGCCTCGATACCAGCCCGGAAAACTATCACAAATGGGGCCCGGACCGGACCACGGTGACGCCGGAGAATGTCGGCGAGAAGGTGCATCTGCGCGTCGAGCTGCAGAGCTTCTGGCGACTGCCGCGCTCGAACGGCATCGTCTTTCCGATCCGCTGCTATCTGATCAAGATGGACGAGCTGGTGACGCAGCCGAAATGGGCACGGCGGCTGCACCGCGTCATCCGCGATCTGCCCGATGAACTCGCCAACTACAAGGGCCTGACGCGCTATCGCCCAACGCTGGTCGAGTGGCTTTCGAAGCTGGATGACGGCAGCCCGACATCGCCGGGATTTGGGCCTGACTAACCCGCGCTGTTCTGCGGATAGCAGATGATCGAGAGGTAGCGCATTGGCAGCTGTGTCAGCTGTTCTGGCCCGTGCGGCGCGTCGGCATCGAAGAACAGGCTGTCGCCGGGCTTCATCGGATAGAGGTTGCTGCCATGCCGGTAAACGACCTCGCCTTCGAGCATGTAGAGGAACTCCATGCCCTCGTGCTGGAAGGTCGGGAACACATCCGAATCCTCGGTCAGCGTGATCAGGTAGGGCTCGACGACGACGCCGCTGGTGTTGGAGCCGATATGGCCGAGCAGATTGTACTGGTGGCCGGCACGCGTGCCGCGACGCTCGACATCGAGCCCTTCGCCGGCCTTGACGAAGACGGCGCTGCGCTCTTCCTCGAAGCGGCGGAAGAAGGCGGTGACCGGAACGCCGAGCGCCCGTGACAGCGCCTGCAAGGTGGTCAGCGACGGCGAGGTGATGCCGTTCTCGATCTTCGACAGCATGCCCAGCGAAATGTCGGTGGCGACCGCCAGATCGGCGACGGTGATGCCGAGCTTCTTGCGGAACGCCCGCACCTCGCGGCCGATCGCGACCTCCAGCACTTTTTCGCGGGTATCGCGAATGGCATGCGGGTTCTGCGTCAGCGGCGCCCGGATGGTCTTCCCGTCCGGCGAAACCTTGGGCAGCGGCTTGGCCTTTGCGCCGGCAGGGCCGGCACCAGGCTTGGGATCGGAAATCTTGTTCGCCATGTCGCCCCCGGGACTCTGCGGATATTTCACTCTAGGTGAACATATTCGGTGCCGATACAGCAGCGCAACTGCGACGGCAAGTCGCCTGAAGGCTCATGCCCACGATCCGGCGTTTGGCCGTGTCCGGTTTTTGTGGGAAATCCACCTTGGCGGAACGCTGTTTCAGCACGGGGGCTGTTGACAGCATCGAAGGGGCAATTACTGTCCTGTCAGTGAAATTTGTTTCGTAAGAGCAATTCCAGGAAAAGTGTGAAACGGTTTTCCCGGGAAAAGCTCATAGCGCTTTCCCTTG
The DNA here is from genome assembly GCF_003253745.1 of Mesorhizobium kowhaii. Classification (GTDB taxonomy): domain Bacteria; phylum Pseudomonadota; class Alphaproteobacteria; order Rhizobiales; family Rhizobiaceae; genus Mesorhizobium; species Mesorhizobium kowhaii. The sequence continues at coordinate 112,610 of NZ_MZXV01000056.1, read as the reverse complement.
GGAATTGCGTCAAACCAAAAGTCGAAATCAGACCGGGAGGCCTGCAATGAAAAGTCGCGTTGCCGTCATCGGAGCCGGACCGTCCGGTCTAGCACAGCTCAGGGCCTTCAAGTCGGCCGCCGACAAGGGCGCCGACATTCCAGAGATCGTCTGCTTCGAAAAGCAGTCCGACTGGGGTGGCCTGTGGAACTACACCTGGCGCACCGGCCTCGACGAGCATGGCGACCCGGTGCACGGCTCGATGTACCGCTACCTCTGGTCGAACGGACCGAAGGAATGCCTGGAATTCGCCGACTACACCTTCGAGGAGCATTTTGGCCGGGCGATCGGCTCCTATCCACCGCGCGCCGTGCTGTGGGATTACATCAAGGGCCGGGTTGAGAAATCAGGCGTGCGCAAATGGGTGCGCTTCAACAGCCCGGTGCGCATGGTGACCTTCTCCGAGGCGACGAAGAAGTTCACCGTCACCGCGCATGACCGCACCAATGACGTCACCTACTCGGAAGAATTCGACAATGTCGTCGTCGCCTCCGGGCATTTCTCGGTGCCCAACGTGCCCTATTTCGAAGGCTTCTCGACCTTCAACGGCCGCATCCTGCACAGCCATGATTTCCGCGACGCCATGGAATTCAAGGGCAAGGACATCTTGATCATCGGCCGCTCCTATTCGGCCGAGGACATCGGTTCGCAGTGCTACAAATACGGTGCCAAATCGATCACCTCCAGCTATCGCTCGAAGCCGATGGGTTTCAAATGGCCGGAGAATTGGAAGGAAGTGCCACTGCTGCAGAAGGTCGTCGGCAAGACAGCCCACTTCAAGGATGGCACCACCAAGGATGTCGACGCCATCATCCTATGCACCGGCTATCTGCATTCCTTCCCCTTCCTCACCGAGGATCTGAAGCTCAAGACCGCCAACCGCATGTGGCCGGACGGGCTCTATGAGGGCGTCGTCTGGGAGAAGAACCCGAAGCTGTCCTATATCGGCATGCAGGATCAGTTCTACACCTTCAACATGTTCGACGCGCAGGCCTGGTTCGCGCGCGACGTCATCATGGGCCGCATCAAATTGCCGTCGGCCGAAGCGATGGCAGCGCACGGCGCAAAGTGGCGGGCGCGCGAGGAAACGCTGGAAGACGCCGAGCAGATGATCTGGTTCCAGGGCGACTACACCAGGGAATTGATGGACCAGACCGATTATCCCGGCTTCGACGTCGAGGCGGTCAACCAGACCTTCATGGAGTGGGAGCACCACAAGGGGGAAGACATTATGAGCTTCCGCGACCACGCCTATCGCTCGCTGATGACCGGCACCATGGCGCCGCTGCACCACACACCCTGGCTGCAGGCGCTGGACGACTCGATGGAGAGCTATCTCGAGGTGAAGGGGGTCGCGGCGGAGTAGCCGTCGCGCCTCTCACTACCCCAGCCTTGCCCGCGCCTTCGCCGTCCAGGCGTTGAACAGCCGGTCGGCGACGATGCCGATGAAGGCGATGGCGAGGCCGGCGACGATGCCACGGCCGGAATCGGCCTTGGACAGCGCGATGAACACTTCCTGGCCGAGATCGCGGGTGCCGACCATGGCGCAGATGATGATCATCGCCAGCGCCATCAGGATCGTCTGGTTGACGCCGAGCATGATCTCCGGCAGCGCCAGCGGCAGCTGCACGCGAAAGAAGGTCTGGCGCGGTGTGCAGCCTGAAACCTTCGCCGCCTCGATCAACGCCGGCGGCACCTGCCTGATGCCGTGATTGGTGTAGCGGATGGCTGGCACCACGGCGAAGGCGACGGTGGCGATCATCGCCGTGACGTCGCCGACCCGGAACAGCATCACCACCGGAATGATGAAGCAGAAGGACGGCAGCACCTGCAGCGTGTCGATGACCGGCGCAACGATCTTCTCGAAGCGGTCGCTGCGTGAGGCCATCAAGCCAATGGGAATGCCGATCAGGCACGCGATGAAGGCCGAGATGCCGCAGAGATAGACCGTCGCCATGGTCTTTTCCCACAGCCCGGTAACAGCGCAGAAGGCGGTCAATGCGGCGACCAGGGCCGCGAGCTGCAGGCCGGAGAGCTGATAGCCGGCAAGGCCGAGCAGGAACACCGCGCCCAACCACGGAAAGCCCTCGCAGAAGGCGCGCAGCGGGTTCAGCACATTGAGGATGAGCGCCACGCGAAACGCCTCGATCGTGTCGAAGAAGTTGATCGTGACCCAGTTCACGGCTGCCTTCCACAGCGGCGCGGTGGTGAAGGTGATCGCTTTCGGCACCGCCGCGAAGGCCGGCACGAACAGGCCGAGCAGCGTGGTGATGACAAGGATGGCGATGGCCAGTGTCAGGTTGGGGTAACGCCGCCAGAAGCTCGGGCTCACCTCCCGATGAACATGGCCCTTTGCCTGCTTGTGCGCGATGGCCTGGCTCAGCCGGTCGAGCGCGATCGCCAGCGCGACGATGGCGAGACCTGCCTCCATCGCTTCGCCGACCTTCAGCGCCCGCAACGCCAAAAGCACGTCGTAGCCGAGGCCGCCGGCGCCGATCATCGAGGCGATGATCACCATGTTCAGCGCCAGCATGATGACCTGGTTGACGCCGACCATCAGCGTCGGCCGCGCCGAGGGCAAAAGCACCCGCCACAGTTTCTGCCGCGCCGTGCAGCCGGCCATCTCGCTGAAATCGTCGATCTCGGAGGGCACCCGCGACAGGCCAAGCATCGTCGCCCGCACCATAGGCGGCGTGGCGAAGATGGCCGTCGCGATCATCGCCGAAACCGGGCTGTTGCCAAACAAAAGCAGCATCGGAATGAGATAGGCGAAAGTCGGGATCGTCTGCATCAGGTCAAGGGCAGGGGAGACGACGAGCCTTTCCGCCCATGGCTTGCGCCATGCCCAGATACCGGCGAACAGCCCGGTGACGATGCAGAAAGGCACGGCGATGGAGATCAGCGCCAGCGTCAGCATGGCGCTGGTCCATTGGCCGAACAGCGCGATGTAGAGGAAACAGCCGCCGACCAGCATGCCGAGCTTCCGGCCGCCGGCGGCATGCCCGGCAAGGAACGCAGCAGCGCAGACGCCGACCCAGGAAAGGCGTGGCAAGACATAGGCGTCGGCGCCGTGGCCGATCTTGAAATTCTTGGCCAGCAGATTGAGCGCGAAGTCGAGCGGCACGCCGAGCACGGCGGTGATCGAGCGTGTCAGCCAGGACAGGTTCGACTTGATCCAGCGCATCAATGCGCTGACCCAGTCGGCGACCGGCACGATCGCGCTGGCCGGATAGTTGACGGCCCAGGGCAGGCTGTCCTGCAACAGGAACACAACAAGCACGGCGGCAAGTGCCGAAGCCCAGACGATCAGCCAGATCTGAACCGGACGCGCCTTTGCCTCGCTGGCGCCAGCCGTCACCGTCATGCGCCGACCCTCGAACGATCGATGCCGGCCAGCAGATCGATCACCGCTTGCGGCGTCACTTCGCCGATCGGCTTGCCAGTGCCGTTGACCACCGCGAACGGCTTGCCGGCCGAGACGATGCTTGCCGAAAAGCTGGCTATCTTGGCATCCGGTGCCACCGTGCCGCCATGCTCGGCGCCGTCGCAAGCGCGCATCAGACTGCGCGCCGAAATCACCTTGGCGCGGTCGACGTCGCGGGTGAACTCGGCGACATAATCGGTCGCCGGGTTGACCACCAGTTCCTCCGGCGTGCCGATCTGGATGACCTCGCCGTCCTTCATGATGGCGATGCGGTCGGCCAGCCGGATCGCTTCGTCGAAATCATGGGTAATGAAGACGATGGTTTTGTGCAGCATCGTCTGCAGCCGCATCAGTTCGTCCTGCATCTCGCGGCGGATCAAGGGGTCGAGTGCCGAGAACGGCTCGTCGAGAAACCAGATTTCCGGTTTGGTCGCCAGGCTGCGGGCGATGCCGACACGCTGCTGCTGGCCACCGGAAAGCTCGCGCGGATAGAAATGCTCGCGGCCGCGCAGGCCGACAAGCTCGATGACCTCGCGGGCCCGCGCTTCGCGTGTCGGCCGATCCTGCCCCTGGATGCTGAGCGGGAAGGCGATGTTTTCCAGCACGTTGAGATGCGGCAAGAGCGCAAAATTCTGGAACACCATCCCCATGCGATGGCGCCGCAATTCGATCAGCGCCGCATCGGAGATTTTCAGCAGGTCCTTACCCTCGAATTCGACCTTGCCATGGGTCGGCTCGACCAGCCGCGACATGCAGCGCACCAGCGTCGACTTGCCGGAGCCTGACAGGCCCATGATGATAAAAATCTCGCCCTGGCGGATTTCGAGATCGACGGCGCGCACGGCGCCAACCAGTCCGGCAGCAGTGACGTCGGCCATGCTGGCCTTGCCATCGCGCTCGCGGATGAAATTGGCCGCGTTCGATCCGAACAGCTTCCAGACATTGCGGCAGGCAAGCTTTATCGGGCGGGCATCCTTGCCCGGCTGTGTCGGTGCCTGTTCAGTCCTGTCCGTCATCCAATCGTCCTTCTGGAACATCAGGAATCGAGACCCGGCTGATCAGCAGCCGGGTCTCATTTTTCCAGTCGGAACGATCACTGCGCCCAGGCTTTCCAGTCTGCCTCGTGCGCTGCGATCCAGGCGGCCGCGACGTCTTCCGGCGTCTTGCCGCCGAGGTCGATGTCGCCGCTCATCTTGTTGAGCTCGTCGGTGTCGATCGTGTAGGCCTTCGCCACCTTGTAGGCGACCGGCCACTTGTCCTTCATGCCGGACCAGGAGTATTTCCAGATCTCGCCATGCGGCTTGCCGCAGTCATATTTGGCGTCGGGGTTCACGCCCCATTTCGGGTCGTTGTAGCATTCGGGCGTGTATTCGGGGAACTGCACCCATTCGCCCTTGTATTTGGCCGGCGCCCAGTGCGGCGAATAAATCCACAGCATGATCGGCGCCTTGCGCTGATAGGCCGATTCCAGCTCGGCGAACATCGCCGCGTCGGTGCCGGCATGGATCACCGTGAAGGGCAGTTTCAGGGCCTCGACACGCTCGTCGTCAAAGCCTTCCCACGTTACCGGGCCGCCGAGATAGCGCCCCTTCGGTGCAGTCTCCGCCGTCGAAAATGCTTCGGCGCATTTCGGATCCTTCAGTGCTTCCCAATTGGGCAGGCCCGGGCACTTCTCCTTCATGTATTCGGGAAACCACCACTCTTCCTTGGCCTTGGGTCCGAGCTTGCCGAGCCGTTCGGTCTGGCCGGTCGCATCGGAGGCTTTCATGGCTTCGCCAGCCGTCGTGTCCCAGAACTCCAGGCCGACATCGAGGTCGCCATTGGTGAGACCCGTGGTCAGGCTGGAGAGATAGTCGGCGGTCGGATATTCGACGGTATAGCCGAGTTTTTCCAGGATGCCGCCGAGGATCTTGGCGTTCAGGTTGACGCTGGTCCAGTCGAACAGCGCGATCTTGATCGGGTCGCTGGATTCCGGTGCTGCGGCTTGGGCGGAAGGTGTCAGCAGGCTTAGCGTCGCGAGCGCGACGGCGCCCATCGACAGTTTCGAGATCTGGCTGCGAAATGACATGCTTGTTCTCCTTCAAGCTGTGTGAAAATTATCGTTGGTTCCCTTCTTGCGGCTTTTCTTGATTGTGTTGGAAAGACTGGTCGTTGCGCAAGGCCGTCGGCGCCAAATTGTCGCCCTGGCCTTGGCCAAGGCAGGCAAGATGGTGCTCAATTCTGGTGATGGTCGAATAGGACTGGAGGGTCAGCGTCATGGCTGCCGACGGATCGCTGCGGGAGCGATCATCCGCGGATCAATTGCCAGTTTTGCGGCGCCCTGCAAGGTGCGAGCCATCAAGGTCCCATGATCTCGGCTGTCGGCCCAGGCAAGCCCCATCTCGCCAAGGCCGTTTCATAGGATGAAATTATATATACCAAGGTTCATCCCGCGCAACGGCTAACGCCCGCGGGTTGCATAATTTCAGACCGCAGGCGAAGTCGAGCCCGACCGTCGGATTGTCTATCCTACCAGCAGACGTAGCCGCCATCGACAATCAGGTCGAGGCCGGTGACGAAGCTCGAGGCGCGGCTGGCCAGGAACACCGTCGGTCCGACCATTTCCTCCGGCGCCGCCATGCGCCCCATCGGAGTGTCGCGCTTGAAGATCTTGACTTCTTCCGCCACCTCCGGCCGCTTGTTCATCGGCGTCAGCGTATAGCCGGGGCTGACGACATTGACGCGCAGCCCGCGATCGGCCCACTCCATGGCGAGGCTCTTCGACATGTGGATGACGGCGGCTTTCGAGGAGTTGTAGTGCGCCTGCGTCAGTCCCCGGTTGACGATGGTGCCCGACATCGAGGCGATGTTGATGATCGAGCCCTTGCGTCGCGCCAGCATCTTGCGGGCTTCGGCCTGACAGGACAGGAACACGCCGGCGACATTGACCTCATGCACCTTCTGCCATGTCTGCAGCGACAGCGTCTCGGCCGGTTCCGAACCGGCAATGCCGGCATTGTTGACGGCGACGGTCAGCGCACCGAGTTCGCTCTCGACGCGATCGATCGCCGCCGCGAGATCGCTCTGCGATGTCACCGTGCCGGTCAGCACCAGCGCCTTGCGGCCGAGCGCCGTGATCCGGTGAGCGGTTTCGTCCAGCCCGCCCTTCGAGGCATGGCCGAAACAGGCGACGTCGGCGCCCGCCTCGGCCAGCCCGATCGCGATCGCCTGGCCGATGCCGCTGCCGGCGCCGGTGACCAGCGCGACGTCGCCGTCCAGCTTGAAAAGATCCATGATAGCCCTCCCTGCCTTGGGGAGGGTATGCGCTGAGCCGTGGTTCGATCAAGCGTGCTCTGCCCGCAAGCGGACCAAGGGGCGCTATCGTTCAGAAATAACCGTCCGACGCGGCCGTGGCTTCCTTGGGGATTTCGACGCCGTCGATCAGGATCTTGTCGACCAGTTCGTGGTGGAAGCAAACCAGCCCCTTGATGCGCTCCGCCTCGTGCACCGGCTCAGGATAGTACCAGACGAGGTTTTCGTGGCGCTTGGCCTTGGTCGTCACGTGATAGTAGCTGGAGATGCCCTTGTAGGGGCAGCGCGAGATGTAGCGGCTGGGCGCGAACATATCGAGCCGCGTGTCGGAGATCGGCAGATAGTGGCGCACCGGATGGCCGGTCTCGAACAGGAACACGCCACGGCGTGAATCGGCGACCAATTCGCCGTCGAGAATGACCTGCACGCGCCGCGACGACGGCAGGCAGTCGACACGACGGAACGGATCGCGGGCATGGACGAAGATCTCCTCGTCCTCCTCGAACCAGTGGCCCATCTTGCTCCAGTAGAACGACATATAGTCGGCGAGCGGCGGGCAGCCTTTCACCGGATCGGCGTAGCGCCAGGCCGCGTCCTCGACCAGGGTCACGCCGGTGTTGAGCGAATAGTGGGTCGCCACGCCCTTGAACTGGCTCTCGGTCGTCATCGTGCTCGGCAGCAGGAACTCCTCGCGCACGTCGCTCATCGGGAAATAGTAGACCGGCAGATGGTCGGACTCGTAGAGCACCAGCGCGTTGACCGTGTCGGCGACCGTCATCGACCCGACCTGCACGCGCAGCCGCTTCTGCGTCGGCATGGTGAAGGCGACATAGCCCGGCTCGAAATCATATTGGGTGATGCTGTCGAGCAGCGGAAAATGCGGCCCGCGGCCGCGCAGGTGGCGCTTGCGAATGGTACTCTCCCGTTTCTTTTCTTTTATGATCGGGCGCTGGCGCACGATCAGCTCAATGACACGCGATCGAGCAGCAGCCCGGCAGCGATCGGCGGCAAGCCGCTGACATTCTTGCGCACCGGCACCAGCAGATCGGGGAAATAGCTGAAAATGACAGGCGTTTCGTCGAGCAGCAGTTTCTGGATGTCGGAGGCGGCACTGCGCTGTGCGCCAACATCGAGCGCTTTCAGGTAGCTGGTGACCATGCCGTCATAGGCCGGGCTCTTGAAATGCGCCGCGTTCCAGGGTCCGTCGCTGACCAGCGGGCTTTTGAGGAAGACGTTGGGCACGCTGCGATGCGCGTAGTCGGTGATGCCGAGCGGGCTGTCCAGCCAGTCCGACTGGCCGAACACCGCCTTGCCGTAATACTTGTCCTGGTCCTCGATGTTGAGCGCGATGCGGACGCCGATTTCCTTGGCGAAATTCTGGAACAGCTGCGCGTAGCCGGGAATGTCGGAATAGCGCAGCGTCGTCAGCGTGATGTCGAAGCCACCGGCAACGCCGGCTGCTTCAAGCAACTGCCTGGCCTTGGCGATATCCTGGACGCGCTGCGGCACCGTCTTGTCGGTCGCGGGGAAGGCCGGCGCGAACGGGCTGTCATTGCCGGTCGCCGCCATGCCGCGGCACAGGCCATCGACCAGCTTGGAGCGGTCGATGCACAATGCCAGCGCCTGGCGCGCGCGCTTGTCGGTGAACGGGCCGGTGTCGCAGCGCATGTGCAGCTGGCGGTGCGCGGTCGAGGCGACACGCAGCACGGTGATGTCGGGGCTGTTGAGCACGACCTGGCTGACATCGAGCGGAACCGCGTCGAGGATGTCGACCTCGCCAGCCTGCAGCGCCAGGATGCGCGGCTGCACGTCGCCATAGAATTTGAATTCGAGACGGTCGGGCAATGCCTTCTCGCCCCAATAATCGGGGTTGCGCACGAAGGTCGCGCCGACCTTCGGCGTGTAGGTCTCCAGCCGGAATGGTCCGGTGCCCTCGAAGGTCTTTTCGTAGTCGCCCTTGTAGCTCGCCGGCAGGATGACGGCGTTGTAATTGTCGATCGACACCGAATAGGGAAAGCTGCCGTTCGGCGCATCGAGATGGAAGGCGACGGTGTGATTGTCGACCTTCCGGGTGCCGCCCTTCGACAGCAGGCCCTTGAACACCGACAGCGCGTTCGAGGCGCCGCTGGGGTCGGCCAGCCGGTCGAAGGTCGCGACGACGTCGTCGGCCTTGAAGTCCTCGCCATTGTGGAATTTCACGCCCTTGCGCAGCTTGAAGGTCCACACGCTGCCGTCCTCGTTCGGCGCCCAGCTTTCCGCCAGCACCGGCTTCAAGGTGAGGTCCGGCTGAGTGATGCAGAGAAACTCGGCGGTCTGGAAAACCAGCTGGTAGCTGCCGCTGTCATAATAGGTGACGGGATCGATGGCGCCGCCCGGCGTGGCGACGCCGGCGCGCACGGTGCCGCCGGGCTTGCCCTCGGCGCGTGCCTGCTGCGTGCCGAGGCCAGCGGCGGCAACGAGGCTGCCGAGGAATGGCAGGGAGAGGCCAAGCACGGTGCCATGGCGCAGGAAATCGCGCCGGTCCATCCTGCCGGCGAGCAATTCATCGACAGCGGAATTTTCGATTGCTGTGAGATTTCTGCGAGCGACGTCGATCATCCTGAAATGCTTTGGCATGGCTGCATTCCTCGCTTGGCTTGGGTTTTGTCATCTAGTTCATTGTTGACTGCCGCCGGAAAGCGATATTTTTTGATAGGGGTCATCGAAATTTTCGATGCGAGGGGTGAGCCATGGACACTGAAAATCTGCGCAGCTTTCTCGAAGTTGCCACCCATGGCAGCTTCACCGTCGCGGCCAGCCGGCTGAACCTTGCCCAGTCCACTGTCAGCGCGCGGATCCGCGGGCTGGAGGAGCAGCTGGGGCGCCGGCTTTTCGTGCGCGATCGCGATGGCGTGACGCTGACGCCGGCCGGCCGGCAGTTCCTGCCGCACGCCTCTTCCATCACCCGCACCTGGGAGCAATCCAGGCAGGACATCGCCGTTCCCGATGGCTATGAGACCTTGCTGCGGCTGACCGCGCCCGCCTATCTGTGGGACCGCATCACCTCGCCATGGGTCGAGTGGATGCGCGCCAGGCGGCCGAACGTGGCGCTGCGGTTAGAGGGCAGTTTCCCGGATCTGGCGATCGATCAACTGGCGGAAGGTCTGCTCGACATCTGCATCCTTTATCTGCCGCGCCCGCATCCCGGCATCGTCTACGAAACGCTGGCGGTCGATCAGGTCGTGCTTGTCCAGCATGCCGCGCAGACGAAACCGTGGACCGAAAACTACATCCTGATGGATTGGGGGCTGGAGTTCCGCATCGAGCACGACCGCGCCTTTGCCGGCATGGTGAAGCCGGCCATCTCGGCCGGACTGGTCTTCATCGGGCTGCAGCATGTGCTGTCGCAGCACGCGGCGGCCTATCTGCCGCTCAGTGCCGTCAGCACCCATATCGAGCGTGGCGAAATGAGGCGCATCGACAACGCGCCGGTGTTCCAGCGGCCTATCTACCTCGCCTATCCCTCGAATCCCGTCTCGTCGGATGTCCTGGATGTCGCGCTCACCGGACTGCGCACGCTGGCCAGAGACTGGGCGGAAGGTCAGGGCTTTTCGGAAGGCGACCGTTCCCTGGGCATGACCGGCCGGATGTGACAGGCCAGGCCATATCCATGGCCAGCCCGCTATGCCGGTTCGGTCATCACTTCCTTCTGTAGCCTCGCCAGTTCGGCGTAGGGAATGTGGCAACGGATCGAGTGGCCCGGCTGCGCTTCGGCCAGCGGCGGCTCCTGCTGCTCACAGATCGCCCCGATCTTGCGCGGGCAGCGTGTGTGGAACACGCAGCCCGACGGCGGGTTGGTGGCGCTGGGGATTTCGCCGTCGAGGCGAATGCGCGCCGTCTCGGTCTGATCGAGCTTGGGCACGGCCGACAGCAGCGCTTCGGTATAGGGATGATGCGGCCCGGAAAAGACGTCTTCCGACGGTCCGAGTTCCATGATCCGGCCGAGATAGAGCACGGCGATCTTGTCCGAGAGGTAACGCACCACGGCAAGGTCGTGCGAAATGAAGATGTAGCTGACGTCTTCCTTCGACTGCAGGTCGGCGAGCAGATTGAGGATGGCCGCCTGCACCGACACGTCGAGCGCCGATGTCGGCTCGTCGCACACCACGATGCGCGGGTCGCCGGCGAAGGCGCGCGCGATGGCGACACGCTGCTTCAGCCCGCCCGAAAGCTGGCGCGGCTTGACGGCGAGGTGCCGGTCAGTCAGCCGCACCGAGCGGACGAGGTCGTTGAGGCGGGCCTCCAGCGCCTTGCCGCTCAAGCCCGCCAACCGCTTCAGCGCGCGGCCGATCAGGTGCCGGATCGAATGCGAGCGGTTGAGCGCCGAGTCGGGATTCTGGAAGACGATCTGCATTGCCTTGATCTGGTCGTCGCTGCGGTTTTCCAGCCGCGGCGCCAGCGCCTTGCCCTCGAGTTCGATGGTGCCGCCTCCATCTGGTGGCACCAGGCCGAGCAGCAGCCTGGCGAACGTCGTCTTGCCGCTGCCGGATTCACCAACCAGCCCAAGCGTCTCTCCCGGTCGCAGATCGAGCGACACGTCCTTCACGGCGCGCAGCGCATGGCCATGGCTGGTATAGGTCTTGTTCAGCCCCGCGACCCGCAGCACCGGTGCTGCTGCCGCCTTTGGTGCAGGCGCAACGTCGCTCGGGGTTGCGCGTGGCAGCGCCTGCGCCTTCTCGTGATAGAAGCAGCGCGACAGCCGGCCGCCCAGATCGTAAAGCGGCGGCAATTCGCTGCGGCAGCGGTCGTCAGCGAGCGCACAGCGGTCGGCAAAGGCACAGCCCTTGATCTCAGCACCGATGCCGGGCAGGAAACCCGGAATGGTGTCGAGCCGACCCTGATCCTTGCGCTGGCCGCCGCGTGGCAGGCAGCGCAGCAGCGCCACCGTATAGGGATGGCGCGGATCGTTGAACACGACCTCCGTCGGTCCTTCCTCCACCAGCATGCCGGCATAGAGCACGCCGACCCGGTCGCACATGTTGGAGACGACGGCGAGGTTGTGGCTGATGAACAGGATCGAGGCCGACAGCTCCTGCCTGAGCTGCGCGATCAGGTCGAGCACTTCGGCCTCCACCGTCGCGTCGAGACCGGTCGTCGGCTCGTCGAGGATCAGCATCGATGGATCGTTGGCCAGCGCCATGGCAATCGCCACGCGTTGCTGCATGCCGCCGGAAAGCTGGTGTGGATAACGCTGCATGACGCTTGTCGGGTCGGAGATGCGCACCCGGTTCAGCATGGCGATTGCCTTGTCGGTGGCCGCCTGTCCCGTTATGCCGCCTAGCTCGAAGATCTCGGTCAGCTGGCGGCCGATGCGGATCGACGGGTTCAGCGCCTTGCCCGGGTCCTGGTAGACCATGGAGACGCTTTCGGCCCGCGCCCGCCTGAGCGCTTCGGCATCCAGCTTCATCACGTCCTGGCCGTCGAGCGAGATCGCACCGCCGGTGATCGAGCCGTTTCTCGGCAGATAGCGCACGACGGTGAGCGCCACGGTGGATTTGCCGCAACCGGATTCGCCGACCAGCCCGTAGGCTTCGCCCTGGCCGATGTTGAGGCTGAGGTTGCGCAGCACCGCCCGATTGCGGCCGGCGACGCGGTAGGCAACCGACAAATCGTGCAGTTCGAGGGCGTTTTCTGCCTTGGCGGACTTAGTCATTGAGCGCTCCGTGAACGCCGTCGGCCGCCAGATTGACACCGATCACCAGCGAGGCGATGGCGAGCGCGTCGAACAGCACCGTCCACCAGAAACCGCCGCCGATCATGCCGTAATTGTTGGAGATCGAGAGCCCCCAGTCGGGCGAGGGCGGCTGGATGCCGAAGCCCATGAAGGAGAGCGTGGCGACCGCGAAAATGGCGTAGCCGAGCCGCACGGTGGTTTCGACCAGGATCGGTGGGATGACGTTGGGCAGGATCTCGACGAACATCGTATGCAACGCGCTTTCGTGCCTGAGCTGCGCGGCGGCGACATAGTCGAGTTCGCGCTCGGCGAGCACCGCGGAGCGCACGGTGCGCGCGATGATCGGCGCGAAGCTGAGGCCGATGACGACGATGACCGTCGTCTTCGATGTGCCGAGCGCCACGATTGCCAACAGCGCGACGATGACCACCGGGATCGCCATGAAGGCTTCCAGGATGCGGCTGACGACATCGTCGACGAGGCCGCGAAAATAGCCGGTGAGCAGGCCGAGCGCCGTGCCGGTCACTGTCGCCAGCAAGGTAGCCAGGGGGGCGACGGTCAGGATGTCGCGCGAGCCGACGATGACACGCGAGAAAACGTCGCGGCCGATCTGGTCGGTGCCGAACCAATGTTCGGCAGAAGGCGGCGCCAAGGCGTTGAGGATGTCGTCGGCAAGCGGGTCGTAGGGCGCGAAATGCTCGCCGAACAGCGCGCAGGCAACCCAGAACAGCACGATGGCCAAACCCGTCAGGAACGTGCCGGAGCGCAGCAGGGAGAAAAAGACCTCCGCCAGCGGGCCGCGCCTGCGCGTGTCGTCGGGTGTGGGGGAGGTGGTTTGGACAGCGCTCATTGATCTGACCCCAGCCGGATGCGCGGATTGAGCACGGAATAGAGAAAGTCGGCGACAAGCGTTGCCACCGCATAGACGATGCCGATGGTGAGAATTCCCGATTCCAGCATCGGGAAATCCTTGCCGCGCGCCGCGGTGAAGATCAGCGAGCCGATGCCCTGGTAGCGGAACAGCGTCTCGATCACCACGAGGCCGCCGATGAGATAGCCGGTCTGCGTCGCGATGACAGTGATGGTCGGCAACAGCGCGTTGCGCAGCACATGCCGCCAGATCACCGTGCGCCACGGCAGGCCCTTGAGCACGGCGGTCCGTGTGTAGTCGGAATCGAGCGCCTCGATCATGCCGGAGCGCGCCATGCGGGCGATGTAGCCGAACAGCACCAGGAACAGCGGCAGCGAAGGCAGGATCAGATAATAGAGCTGGGTGAAGAAGCCGGCATTGCGCGGCCATGCGGCTGATATCGGCAGCCAGCGCAGCCAGACGCCGAAAATCAGGATCAGGATGATGCCGGTGACGAATTCCGGCAGCACCGTCACCGACAGGCCGCCAAGGCTGATGATGCGGTCGAGCGGCCGGTTGAGATTGAGCGCCGCGATGACGCCGCCAAGGATGCCGATCGGCACCACCAGCACGAAGGCGACCGCCGCCAGCTTCATCGAATTGCCGAGCGCATCGATGACGAAGGGCGCGACCGGCGAGCGGAAGATATAGGACGTACCCATGTCGCCCTGGACGAAGTTCGAGATCCAGCCCCAGTACTGCGCCAGCAGCGGGCGATCGACACCGAGCGTGTGATTGAGCGCGTCGACGGCACGCTGATCGGCGAACGGGCCCAATATCGCGCGTCCGACATTGCCGGGCAGCACCTGGCCGCCCAGGAACACCATGATGCTGAGCAGGAACAGCGTCACCAGCGACAGCGAGACACGCCGGACAAGGAAGGAGAGAATGGCTAAGACTCCTTGTGGAGCCAGCCCCCATGAGGGAGCTGGCTGTTACAGGATTGGCTTTCCCTTTCCGTTCAGGCCTTCGATGCCTTGTCGAGGAACAGCTGAGACATCGCGGTCGGCTGTACGCCGGCCACGCCTTTCGCCGTCGCCGTCAGATAGTCGTAGAAATAGCCGAAGATGACCGGCGTTTCTTCGAGCAGCAGGTTCTGGATCTTGCCTGCCGTCGCCTTCTGCGCCTCGAGGTCGAGTGCGGCGATGTAGCTGGTGGCGAGCGCGTCGTAGTCCTTGTTCTTGAAATGCGCCGCGTTCCAGGTGCCGTCGCTTTTCAGCGGTGCTGCGAGATAGACATTCGGCACGCCGCGGTGACCGTAGTCGGTGATACCCATCACCGAATCCAGCCAGTTCGATTTGCCGAACACCGCATCTCCGTAATAGCCGCCCTGGTCGAGAATGTTGAGTTCGAGCTCGATGCCGATCTCCTTGACCCAGTTCTGGATGAGCTGGGCGTATTCGGGGATTTCCAGATAGCGCTCGGTGGTCAGCGTCACCTTGAAGCCCTTGCCGGCGCCGGCCGCTTCCATCAGCTGCTTGGCCTGCGCGATATCCTGCTTGCGCTGCGGCACGCTCGCATCGGTCGAGGGATAGGCCGGAGCGAACGGGCTGTCATTGCCTGGCGAAGCCCGGCCTTTCATCAGGCCGGCAACCAGCTTGTCACGGTCGAGGCTGAGTGCGATGGCGCGGCGCACGCGCGGGTCCTTGAATGGGTCCGAATCGCAGCGCAAATGCAGTTGCTGGTGAGCGACCGACTTCAGGCTGATGATGTCGACATTCGGGTCATTGAGCAGCGCGACGCCGGACAGCACCGGCAACTGGTTGATGATGTCGACCTGTCCGCCCTGCAGTGCGAGGATCTGCGGCTGCGTGTCGGTAAAGAAGGTGAACTCGGTGCGCTCCGGCAACGCCTTCGGGCCCCAATAGTCTTCGTTGCGGACGAAGGAGGCGCCGACCTTTGCCGTGTATTTCTCGATCTTGAACGGCCCGGTGCCGTCGAAGCTCTTCTCGTAGTCGCCCTTGTAGCTCGCCGGGATGATGACGGCGTTGTAATTGTCGGACGACAGCATGTAGGGGAAGTTGCCGTTCGGGGCGTCGAGGTGGAATTCCACCGTGTAGTCGTCGACCTTCTTGCTGGCGCCCTTCTGCAGGATGCCGGTGAACACCGACAGCGCGTTGGACGAGTTTGCCGGATCGGCAAGGCGGTCGATGCTGGCCACGACATCGTCGGCCTTCATCTCGCCGCCGCTGTGGAATTTCACGCCCTTGCGCAGCTTGAAGGTCCACACGGTGCCGGTGTCGTTGGGCTTCCAGCTTTCGGCCAGTGCCGGCTGCAGCACGAGGTCGGGACCGTCGACGCAGAGGAACTCGGCAACCTGCTGCATGACCAGCAGGCCGCCGGCGTCCGCGATGGTGACCGGGTCGATCGTCGCCGCCGGCACGCTGCTGGCGACACGGATGGTGGCGCCGGGTGCACCCTGGGCGCGCGCCAGCGACGGCATGCCGCCGAGGCCGGCGGCCATGCCGATACGGCCCAGCAGCGGCAGCGACAGGCCGAGCAGGCTGCCGTGGCGGATGAAGTCGCGGCGGCTGACCCTGCCGTCGACGAGGCCATCGATCAGGTGATTTTCAAGCGGCGAGCGATTGCGCCGGATCAGGTCGAGAATGTGATAATTCTTGCTCATGGGTTTTTACCCTTTCCCCTATGTTCTTATGACTGACGATTTTTGCGGATAGCTCCATTTTCCGGCCGCCAGGGTAGCCCGTTGACCGGACTGTAGCATGCGGTTTTGCCCGGTCCATCCAGTCGTTGGCGTGGATGCGCCGGATTCTTGGCTGCACTGCTTTCACCCGTCTTTGTCCAACCTTCCCGACCGAAGTCGCGGCGGTTGGCTTCTCGTCTCTTGGCCGCTTGTCTTGGTCGCCTGCCGTCATCTAGTTCAGCGGCAAACGGCGATAGGTTCCGGGCTTTGCCGGGTCATGATACTTGTTGCACGGTCCTTTCTCGGTAAAGTCTCTGTGACAGGCGGCGAGGTTTTCCCGCGACAACGTGATGCCGAGACCGGGGCCTTCCGGCACGCGCACGACGTTGTTTCTGGGCGAAAATGGCCCTTCCTCGGTGACATCCATCGGCAGCATGCGAAACAGCGACTGGTTCGGCTCCCTGATCCAGCCGAGTGCCGCGCACAGATGCAGATAGGCCGCGCTGCCGATGCCGCTGTCGCCGCTGTAGCACCAGAAATCGATGCCGGCGTGCTCGCAGGCGCCGACGAAACGCAGCAGGCGCCCGATGCCGCCATGCGTCGTCGGGTTGCCGACGAAGGCGTCCGGAACCTTAGTTTCCATGGCGCGGGCAATGTCGATGTTGTGGGTCGAGAACGGGATCGAGCAATGGCGCCGCAACTCGCGCATCTCCTCGATGGTCGCCACCGGGTCCTCCCAGTTGCGCACGCCCAGCTCCTCCAGCGGCCGCGCAAGGCGACGCGCCGTCGCCAGCGAATAGGCCTGGTTGGAATCGATGCGGATCATCGCATCGTCGCCAAGTTTCTTGCGGATCAGCTCGACCATCCTGAGCGAGATTTTCGGATCCTGCGTCGAAAACTTGCCTTCGAAGAAGGTCGTCCCATGGGTCTCATGCAGTTCGACGCAATATTCGGCGACTTCTTCCGGCGTCGTCTCGCCCTTCACCTTTGGTCCGTCGCCGCGCTGCGAGAAATAGTCGGTGAACGGGATGTCCTTACGCACGGCGCCACCGAGCAACTGGTAGAGCGGCCGGTTCCACGCCTTGCCGCGCAGGTCCCAGAACGCCATCTCGATGGCGCCGAAGGCCATGATGCGGGTGCGGTCGTTGATCGACTGCACGCCGGTCCAGTAGGGCAGGCAGACATTCTCGGCGCCGGCGATGTCGAAGGCATCGCGGCCGACCAGCCGTGGCGCCAGGACATCATTGATGATCGCGGCCGCCGCCGGTGTCGGCGCTTCGCCGAGGCCGATCAAGCCATCCTCGGTCTCGACCTCGACGATGGTTGGCGAAAACCCGTCGAGCTCGCCGAACACCCAGGCGTAGGGCGCCTCGAGGCGCAGGTTGATCGGCGTCGCGGTAATGCTGCGGATTTTCATCTCAGCGGCCGACCTCGAAGAACGGCGCGCCGAGCAGGTCGGGAACGACATCGATGCCGAGACCCGGTCCATCCGGAATGCCCATGCGGCTGCCGGTGACCGGCGGCTTGTTCGACGCCGTGCGCACCGTCACCCATTCGTGGAAGGCGATGGCATGCAGGCGGCGTTCTTCAGGCGTCGACAGCGACAGATGCGCCATTGCCGCGGTGTCGATCTCGGCACCGCCAGTGTCCTCGACGGTGATCATGAAATCGAGGTCGACGGCGAGATCGCGGATCTGCCGCGTTTTCGTCACGCCGCCAAGCCGCGAGATCTTCAAGGTCAGCCCGTCGGCGGCACCCTTGCGATGAATATCGAGCATGTCATCGAGCGAGGCGACGGATTCGTCCAACACCATCGGCTTGTCGAGCGAGCGGCGCACCGACATGCATTCGTCGATCGTCGTGCAGGGCTGCTCGAACGTGTAGTCAATGGCCCGTGTCGCATCGGCAAATTGGCGCGCCTGGTAGGGCGTCCAGCCGGCATTGGCATCGCAGAAGATAACCGTGCCTTTCGGCACCGAAGCGGCGACCGCCGTCACGCGCTCGATGTCGTCATGGACATTACCGCCGACCTTGACCTGCAGCCGGTGGAAGCCGTCCTTGACGATCCGCTTCGCCAATGCCGCCATGGCGTCGACGCTGCCGTGGGTGACGACCTTGTAGAGTTCCGCCGTCTCGCTCTCCTGGCCGCCGAGCAGAGTGACCAGCGGCACGTCGGCGGCGCGCGCCGCCAGATCCCAGCACGCCATGTCGAGCGCCGACTTGATGTAGGGGTGGCCCTTGAACACCGTATCCATCAGCCGGCCGATGCTGGCCAGCCCGCGCGGATCGTGGCCGATGAGATGCGGCGCGATCTCGACCACGCCGGCACGAACGCCGGCAGCGAAGGCGGGTGAGTAGAAATTGCCGAGCGGCGCCATCTCGCCCCAGCCGGTCAAACCGCTGTCGGCGGTGATGGACACGATCACCGCATCGAAGGCGTTGGCAACGCGTCCCTTGGACATGCGGTAGGGCCCGTCCACGAAGGGCTGCACGACATGGTAGGCTTTTATGGTTTCGATCTGCACGTGTCTGTCCATTGTCTGTTATGTCGGGATGGGGCTGCCAGACTGACCGGGCTCAGCTGCCTCCCGGGCCGCTGCGCGCCGGGCTGGCGCGATCGGCTCTGCCGCCCTTGGACGTCCGCTGTTCGAGGCTGCGCGCATAGGCAATCAGTTCCTCGAAATCGAGGCCGATATGCTCCCTGGCATGGCGCTGCGCGGCGAGCATGTCCTTGCCCTTCAGCAACTGCACATAGGTCTCGTGCACATCTTCGGCTGGCACCGGCTCGTTGCGAGCATGCTGGTGGAGCGCAAAATACATCTGCAGCCGGCTGGTCAGCCGCTGCCAGGTATCGAGCAGCACCGAATTATCGGCCCATTCATAAATCAGCCCGTGCAGTTGCAGCGCGGTCTCGATCTGGCGCGTGGTGTCGAGCGCGCGCGTCGCCTGCTTCACCGTCTCGTGGCGACGGTCGAGCTCGTCGAAGAATCGCTGGTCGCGCAGCGGCCAGGTCTGCTCGATAGCGAATTCGTCCATCACCTTGTTGAACGAATAGGCATCGTCGATGTCCTTGGCGGTGACATCGATGACGAAGGTGCCGGCATAGGGAATGCTGGTCAGGATGCCTTCCTGCACCAGCTCGCGCATCGCCTCGCGCAATGGCGCGCGGCTGACGCGCATCTGTTCGGAGATCCGGAGCTCGTTGAGCTTCTGGCCCGGTTCCAGCTGGCCGGTCAGGATCGCGCGCCGCAACAGCGCGACGATCTCGGCGCGGCGCGTGGTGTCCGCGATCGGACTGAAATCCGCTTTGCCCATTCGGCCACTCCCAATGAAACCGAGAGCAAGACAAGCAGATTGCCGACAATCTAACAAGAGGTCATTTTCGGATTTTCGATTGCCTCATGTTGGGTGCACCTTCAACCGGCTGGCTGTCAGGCCGCGCGGCCGTAGAAACCGACCCGCTCCTCGTCGCTGAACATGACGCCGGGCTTCTCGTAGTAGGAAAACACCGCGATCATGCGCTCGCGCTCACCTTCGACGGTGGTGACGCGATGCGCGGTGTTCTTGCCGCGAAAGACGTTGAGCGTGCCCGGCTTCATGCGCAGGATCTTGGCTTCGGGGTCACGCCCTTCAAGCAATTTGGCGACGCCCTCATAGTTCGGATTGTCGTCGGACCGCAGGTCGGTGCGGTATTCGAGGTCGCCGCCGCGTTGCGACTGCTGCAAGAGCAGGGTGGTGGTGAATTCCGAACGGTCGAAATGCCAGTTGAGCGCTTCGCCGGCGCGATAGGCCATGACATTGGTGCGCGCCAGCGGATCCTGCATGACATGCAGCTTGCTCTTGCCCATCGCCGCCGCCAGGAAGCGCAGCAGCGGTTCGTATTCGTAGATGGCGAGCACGACGCTGCCGGGGATCTGGTCGGCACAGACGGTGTGGCTGATGGTCTCGACCTTGCGCAGCGCCGGATGGTCGGGCGCAAGCTCGGGGATGTCAGGCTTGAAATAGATGTTGTGCATGCGCTTGTGCACATGCGACCGCGCAGCCATGACCGGCTGGATTTCCTGCACGGCCTTTTCAGCGACGCCAGGCCGCAAAAACCCTTCGAGGTTGAACATGCCGTCGGCTTCGAGCGCCGCGATGGATTGTTCGACGAGGCGCTTCCATTCGGCGCTGCCTTCGCGGTCGAGCGGATAGCGGTCGAGATCGAGGATGTCTTTCATGGTTATAAGCTCCGAGGTTCTGAGCCTATGAGACGACAAAAAAATCTTTCTCTCAACGCGGAAAATAATTAGGATTGGGCAAGAAAAACTTTGGGAGATCGATGTGGAACGGCTGCCACCGCTGAATGCGATCAAGGCTTTCGAGGTCGCGGCGCGCGCCGGCAGCTTCACCTTGGCCGCGACCGAGCTTGGCGTGTCGTCGGCGGCGGTGAGCCAGCAGATCCGCAATCTCGAAACCTGGTTCGGCAAGCAGTTGTTCGTGCGCAGCGGCAACCGCATCACGCTGACCGACGCCGGCCACGCCATCTATCCGCAGACCGCGCGGGCGCTGGGCGACATCGCGGCGATCGGCCAGCGTATGCTGGAAGGCGGCTTGCGGACGCGCCTTGTCGTCAGCGTGCCGTTCTCGCTGGCCGAATTGTGGCTGGCGCCGAAGCTCGCCGAGCTTCTCGATGCCTTCCCGCAGATGGCGATCGATGTCCGGGTCGAGGACGATCCGGTCGACCTGATGCGCCAGAACATCGATCTGCGCATCAGCTATGGCGACTATCACTATCCCGGATTGAAGCTCGTCCGGCTTGTCCATGATGACGTCTTGCCGGTCTGCGCGCCCGAATTCTGGCACAGGCATGGCAATGGCGATCCGGGTCTGGCGGATCTGCATGAAAGCCTGTTTATCCACACCAATTGGGGGCCGAATTATGCCTCGCACCCGACCTGGGCCGATTGGTTCGCGGCATCCGGCGGCAGTCGCTCGCCCGACCCGTCGCATGGGCGGCGCGTCGGCCTGTCCAGCCTGGCAATCACCTCGGCGAGGCTGGGTCTGGGCATTGCCCTTGGCCAGCGGGTCATGGCGCGCGCCGATCTGGAGGCAGGCCGCTTGATCGCGCTCTCATCCGTCTCGGTCCGCCTCGGGCATCCCTATTGCGCGTTCATGCCGCCGGCCAAGGCCGACCGTGCCGATGTCGCGGGTCTGGTCGAGCTGCTCACGAAAGCGGCGCCCGCGACCTGTGGGCAGGTCGGGGCGCCGCGCTGAAGCCGGACCTGACGGGGGTGTTCAGGTGGCCGGCTTTTCCGGCAGCGGAGAAATCGGCATTCCGGGTCCGATCTTCTGCAGATTGCCTGTTATCACCTGATCGCCTTCGGCCACGCCGGTCAGGATCGCCACCTGGTCGCCGCTGGTCGGGCCAAGCGAAACCAGCCGCTGGTCGACCGTGTTGCCCTTGCCGACGACGTAGAGATATTTGCCGAGCTGGCTCGATCCGAGCGCCGTCTGGGGCACCATCAGCGCATCGGCCTGCTGCTTCACATGCAGCCGGACACGGACATATTGGCCCGGCAGCAGCGTGAACTTGCCGTTGCCGATTGTCGCCCGTGCCGTGATGGTGCCGGTCGAACGGTCGACCGAATTGTCGATGAAGGTGAGTTCACCCTTCTGGCTGGCTTTGGTCTGGCCGGGAAGCAGGACCTCGACTTCGATCGGACCAGCCGCACGGGCCTGCTCGATTTCGGCCAGATCCGTCTCGCTCGGATTGAAGGTGACGTAGATCGGATCGAGCTGCACCAGCGTGTTGAGCACGGTGCCGGCAACGCTGACCAGCGTTCCGACCGAGGCCTGGTTGCGCCCCAGGCGTCCGGGGAACGGCGCGCGGATTTCGGCATAGCTCAGATTGAGCTCGGCCGTGCGGACCGCCGCCTGGTTGAGTGCCAGCGATGCCTGTGCCTCGCGCAAGGTGCTGGTGCGCTGGTCGAAGCCGTCCTTGGCAAGATAGCCGCTCTTGGCAAGCTCGGTGCCGCGGCCGAGATTGGACCGGGCATAGTCGAGCGTTGCCGTGTCGCGCTGCACCTGCGCCCTGGCCTGGTCGAGAGCCGCCTGGAAGTCATCAGGTGAGATCTTGTAGAGAAGATCGCCTTGGCGGACGTCGACGCCGTCAGCAGCGGTCTGCTCTTGCAGATAGCCTGGAATTCTGGCCTGCAAGGTGATGTTACGGATCGGCTCCGTCCGCGCGGCATAGTCGAGGTAGATCGGGATCGTCTTCTTGACGACGCTGACCACCGGCACCGGCATGACGAACGCCGCAGGCGCGGGCGCCGCACCAGCCGTGCCGGCATTGAGGCTGACATTGCCCATGTCGAGCAGATGGACGCTGGCCACCGAGATCGCTCCCAGCGCGACAGCCGTTCCCAACGCGATTTTCCATTTACGCATGATTAGTCTCCAATCTTATTCGGCCGCTTCCGCCAGGGGAGGGAAGGCGGTTTCGGCAGTTGGTTCAGTGTGTTCAGCGGTGGGCTCGTCATTGCCACGGCGTTCGCGCAGCTGTTCGATGACCGCGTAGAAGACCGGCACGAACACCAGCGACAGGATGGTCGCCGCGACCATGCCGCCAAAGACGGTGGTGCCGATCGACTGACGGCTTGCGGCACCGGCGCCGGTGGCGAACATCAGCGGCAGCACGCCGAGGATGAAGGCGAAGGCCGTCATCAGGATCGGCCGCAGCCGCAGCCGTGCTGCCTCCATCGCCGCGTCGACGATGCTGAGGCCCTCCTCGCGTCGTCGCCGGGCGAATTCGACGATCAGAATGGCGTTCTTGGCCGCCAGGCCGATCAGCATGACGAAGCCGATCTGCGAGTAGACGTCGATCTGCATGCCACGCGCCCACAGCACCGCGAACGCGCCGAACAGAGCGAGCGGCACCGCCAAGAGCACCATGAACGGCATTGCCCAGCTCTCATACTGCGCCGCCAGGATCAGGAAGACGAAGACGATGGCGAGGCCGAAGACGACGGACGCGATCGATCCTGCCTTGAGCTCCTGGAAGGTGATGCCGGTCCATTCGAAACCGAAATCCCTGGGCAGCGCGGTTGCGGCGGCCCGTTCCATCGCGGCGACCGCCTGGCCAGAGGAGAAGCCCGGAGCGGCACCGCCATTGATCGAGGCCGACGCGTTGTTGTTGTAATGCGGCACGGTTTCCGGGCCGACGAACGGCACGAGTTTGCCCAGCGTGCTCAACGGCACCATGCCGCCGGAGGCATTGCGCACATAGAGCCGCGAAATGTCGGCGGCGCCCGCACGTGCATCCTTGTCAGCCTGGATGGTCACCCGGAAGGTGCGGCCGAACAGGTTGAAATCGTTCACATAGAGCGAGCCGAGATAGATCTGCAGCGTGTTGAACACATCCGGCAGGTTAAGGCCGAGCAGTTTCGCCTTGCTGCGGTCGAGGTCGTAGTTGAACTGCGGCGTCGAGGTCGAGAACGGCGAAAACAGCTGCTGCGGATTGATCTCCGGCTGCTTGCGCGCCTCGGCGATCACGGCTTGCGTCGCATCGTTGAGGGCTGAGCTGCCGCGGCCGGTGAGATCCTCGACGACGAATTCGAAGCCGCCCGTGGTCCCGATGCCGGGGATCGAGGGCGGATCGAAGCTCAGCGCAAAGGCTTCCGGAATCTGCAGCAGCTTGCCGCGCACGTCGGCGACGAGCTTCGACGCGCTCTGGTCGGGACTGCGCTCCTCCCAAGGCTTCAGGATGGCGAATTCGACCGCCGAATTCGACTGCGCCGCACTGGTCAGGAAGTTCAGGCCACTGATCGAACCGACGATGTCGACACCGGGGGTCGCTTGCAGGATGTCACGCGCCTTCTTCGCCACCGCGTCGGTGCGCTCCAGCGAAGCACCGTCGGGCAGCTGGATGACGACGAAGAAGTAGCCCTGGTCCTCGACCGGAAGGAAGGTCGAGGGCAGGCGCTGCCAGACGAAATAGGTCGCGACCAGTCCGGCCGCGAACAGCCCAAGCATGATCCAGCGCAAGCGGATGAGAATGCGCACGCCGTGGGCATAGGCATGCGACAACCGGTCGAAGCCTGTGTTGAACCAGCGGAACAGCACGAACTGCGTTGGCTGGCGATGCCGCAGGAAGGCGGCACTGAGCGCGGGGCTCAATGTCAAAGAGTTGAAGGCGGAGATGCCGACGGAGATCGCCACCGTCAGCGCAAACTGGTTGTAGAGCTTGCCGGAGACGCCGGGAATGAAGGCGACCGGCACGAACACCGCCATCAGCACGGCGGTGGTGGCGATGATCGGACCGGTGACCTCGGCCATCGCGGCCTTAGTCGCCGCCAGCGGTTTGAGCCCGGCCTCCAGCTGTCGCTCGACATTCTCGACCACGACGATGGCATCGTCGACGACGAGGCCGATCGCCAGCACCATGCCGAGCAGGCTCAGCATGTTCAGCGAGAAGCCAAGCATCTCCATGACGACGAGCGTCGCCACCAGCGACACCGGAATGGCGATGGTCGGGATGATCGTCGTACGCCAGCTTTGCAGGAAGATGAACACCACGGCGACGACGAGGACCAGTGCTTCGCCGAGCGTGATCAGCACGTCATGCATCGACGCCGAGACGAAGCGGGTCGTGTCGTAGTGCATCGCATAGGAGACGCCCTTCGGGAAACGGCCCGACAGCTCCTGCATCTTGTCCTTGACGCGCTGCTGCAAATCGAGCGCGTTGGAGCCGGGCATCTGATAGACGGCAAGCACCACGGTCGGATCCTTGCCGAAGAACGCCGACGAGGAATATTGCAGCGCGCCGAGTTCGATGCGGGCGACGTCGCGCAGCCGCACCAGCGAGCCGGTATCCGTGTTGGCGCGCACGACGATGTCGCCGAACTCCTTGGGATCGCTCAAGCGGCCGACTGCGTTGACCTGCATCTCGAAGGCGGTGCCGGCCGGGGCCGGCGACTGACCGATCTTGCCGGCCGCCACCTGGACGTTCTGCTCGGCAATCGCGTTCTGGACGTCGACGGCGGTGATGCCGAGATTGGCGAGCTTGTCCGGGTCGAGCCAGACACGCATCGAATAGCGCCGCTCGCCGAAGATCTGCACGTCGCCGACACCGGGCAGCCGCTTCAGCGGATCGACCACCTGCAGATAGGCAAGATTGCTCAGCGCCACCGGATCGACGGAACTGTCCGGCGAGGTCAGGTTGACGATGAGGACGAAGTTCGGATTCTGCTTCTTGATCGTCACGCCGCCCTGGTTGACGATCGCCGGCAGCGACGAGGCCGCTTGCGAGACGCGGTTCTGGACGTCGACGGCGGCGGTGCTCAGGGAGTAGCCGACATCGAAGGTGATGGTGATGGTCGAGGAGCCGTCATTCGAGCTCGTCGACGACATGTAGGTCATGCCTTGCACGCCGTTGATCTGCTGCTCCAGCGGCGTTGTCACCGTATCGGCCACCACCTGCGCGCTGGCGCCCGGATAATGGGCGCTGACCACGACCTGCGGCGGTGTGATGTCGGGAAACTGCGAAACGGGCAGCAGGAAATAACAAATCGTCCCGGCAAGCACCATGATGATGGCGATCGCCGAGGCGAAGATCGGACGGTGGATGAAAAAGTTTACCACGACACGCACGCCTCCCCGGCTGCTCTTGCCTTGCCGAAGGCGCTGGCAACCCTGGACAGCCTTTGGCCGCGCCCATCACCGGGCTCTTCCAGCGAACGCAGCAGCGACACCTCGCGGCGCTGCGCATCGGCGAGCGAGCGCAGCATCCTCTCGAAGGCGCGCGGGTCGACGCCATCTGCTTTCATGACCAGCCGGATCATCGGATCCCGGACGGCTTCATCTATGGTAAGATCGCGGCGCTGTGGCATTGGCCGGCTCCTTGTCTTGTCGGTTCGCAGCCCATGCTCGCGAACCGTTTTCATCTCTTCACCGGCCCAAGCCGCATGACCTGTAATTTTTCGCCCATCTCTATCTGGTAGGACCAGTTCACGGTCTTGTGATTGACGGAAGGCGACATAGGTGTTACCAGTAAGTAACATTCGTGACGTTACAGACCGGTAACACCCTAGTCAAGAGGCGTACCGAGGGATTTTTGGGAAACCAAGGAGGTTTTGATGGAAGACGGCACTGTGGAACGCGCTCGCCCCCGGGACAGGATCCTGGAGACGGCGCAGGACATGTTTCACAAGCATGGCATCAAGGGCGTCGGCATCGACGCGATCACTGAGGCCGCCGGAACCAACAAGATGACGCTCTATCGTCATTTCGATTCCAAGGACGATCTCATCATCCAATGCCTGCGCGCCACTGCCTGCAAGGCTGGTGCAATGTGGGAGAAGTTCGAAATCGAGCACCCCGGCGACAAGCTGGCGCAGCTGCATGCCTGGGTTCGCATGGCCGCTGATTGCCTGACGGCTGACGGCCGCGGCTGCGACATGGCCAACGCCGCCATCGAGTTGAGCGAAACCGATCATCCGGCCAGGCGCGTGATCAAGGAACTCAAGGAGGCCCAGCGCGATCGCCTTGTGACGCTGTGCCGGGATGCCGGCATCGGCCAGGCCGAACTGCTCGCCGATACGCTGTCGCTTCTGCTTGAAGGCGCCCGTGTCAGTGTTCAAAGTGTCGGTACGGAAGGCCCCAGCGCGCAATTTGTCCGCATGGCGGAAGGGCTGATCGTTTCCTTCCGGGGCACTGCAGCCGGCTGAATTCTCCGCAGTAGCTAACGGCCCTTATTCGATCTCGTGACCGAGAACGAACGATGCCTCACGTCTTCTGGCGTGAGCAACGCCGCAACCGTCGCCGACTGGAACGAAAAAAGCCCGCTGCCGGGAGGAGGTGGCAGCGGGCTCGATTTCGAGTGTGGCGCGGGAGGAGGTGCACCCCACTCAGCGTCGGCATCTCATCTGGGAGGAGTAGATGGCCGACAACCAGAAGCTATGACGTGCCTAACGATTCGGCAATCGTGGATCGTGCATAGCAGCTGTGCAGATTCGCTGTATCACCCGCGAAAGTTGTCGAGTGTGACCAGAAAAGCTCAGCTTGCCTCATTGTACCGGAACGTTTTCCCGGAAGATCAAGCGCGGCTCGATGAACTTCCGCGTCAGATAGGGCGCCGAGGATGCAATCGAACCAAGCAGGCGAATGACCGACTGTTCGGCGATCAGCCTGGCATTCTGGTCGATGACGACATCGAGCAGGTCGTCGACGAGATAGCCGCGGGTGTCCCGGGTGAGATCGTGACAGATGAACACCGGCTTGCGGTTGGGCCTGGCTTCCCTGATCGCCTTTGCAACGCCCGAGTGTCCGGCTCCGACGCAATAGATGCCGAGCAGTTCGGGCTCGTTGTGCAGCGCCTTCATGGTCTCGGCATAGCTGACGTCGGGCTCGTCGTTGATCTCGACGGCGCTGCTGACGGTCAGGTTGGGAAACTCTTCATTGAGCACCGAGCGAAAACCCATTTCGCGTTCTTCATGACCGCGATAGGAGCGCGAGCCGACGACCATCGCCAGATGGCCGGTGCGGCCGCCGAGGAAGCGGCCCATCAACAGCGCCGCCGTTCGTCCCGCCACCCGGTTGTCGATGCCGACATAGGCCGATCGCGGTGCTGCCGGAACATCCGACACCAGCGTCACCAGGCGCATGCCGGCGTCGACGATGTCGCGCAGGATGTTGCGCGTGCGCGGATGATCGACGGCGATGACACCGACGCCATTGGCCCTGAGCGAGAGGTTTTCGACAGCGGTCTGCAGCGCGTTCGGTGAGATCCCGGCGAGGTTGTGGATCCGGCACGAGGCGACAAGCGGCAGCCGCGCGGCGTAGTCCTCGATATGTCCGGCGAGATCGCGCATAAAGGCATTGCTGCCGATCGGCAGCAGGAATTCGAGATGGGCGGGCCGCGAGGGCAGCGTCACCTGATCGGCGACCGGCAGATAGCCGAGCTGCTTGGCGGCCTCCATGACGCGCTGCCGGTTGGCGGCACTCGCGCCCGGCCGGTTGTTGAGCACTCTGTCGACCGTTGCGGTCGACAGCCCGCAGTTACGGGCGATATCCGAGACGGTGGCTTTCATGCCGCAACCCTATGTGCCGATGCGATGCCGCGCCAGACGAGCGATGCGATTTGAGGTGACGGCTGATTGCCGCCCATCAGCCGGACGGTTATTCGGCTGCCTCGACAGGACGGCTTCGGCCCTTCCTCAGTGCGATGGCTTGCCATCTGCGATGGCATCGCGGATTTCCTTGTCCGACATACCGGTGATGATCCGCTCGACTTCCGCCACGCTGGTCTTCTTCGGATCGATGTCGTCGGCAACCACCTTGCCCCGGCGCATGACGACGATGCGATCGACCACCTGGAAGACATGGTGGATGTTGTGGGCGATGAAAATGCAGGAATGGCCGGAATCGCGGGCGTTGCGCACGAAGCTCAGCACGCCCTGCGTTTCGGCGACGCCGAGATTGTTGGTCGGCTCGTCGAGAATGATGAGGTCGCTGTCGAAATGCATGGCGCGCGCGATCGCCACCGCCTGGCGCTCGCCGCCGGAGAGTGAGCCGATCGGTGTCGTTGGCGGGATGTTCTTCGAGATGCCGACCTGCTTGAGCAGGTCGCGCGCGACCGTGTTCATGGCGTCCTGGTCCATCCGGTTGAGGAAGCGCGGCGGCTTGATCGGCTCGCGTCCGAGGAACAGGTTGCGGGCGATCGACAATTGCGTGACCAGCGCCGAGTCCTGATAGATCGTCTCGATGCCGTGGGCGATGGCGTCGCTGGTGTTGCGCAAGCTCACCTTCTTGCCGCGGATGAAGATGTCGCCGCTGGTCAGCGGAACGGCGCCTGAGAGCACCTTGATCAGCGTCGACTTGCCGGCGCCATTGTCGCCGAGCAGGCCGACGATCTCCCGTTCATTGACATGGAAACTGACGTCCTCGAGTGCCTGCACGCGGCCATAGGACTTGCGGATGTTCTGCATGCGGATCAGTGGCTCGGCCATGGTTCAAGTCCCTGCCTGATGCCGGCGTTCCAGCCATGAATGGAGCGCCATCATGCCAAGGATGATCGCGCCGATGAAGATGTTGTAGGCAAGGCCGGGCACGCCGATCAGCACGATGCCGTTGCGCATGACGCGCAGGATCAGGATGCCGAGCACGGTGCCGATGATCGTGCCGCGCCCGCCGGTCAGGGCCGTGCCGCCGATCACCACCATGGCGATGACTTCCAGCTCATACCCGGTGCCGCTGTTGGGGTTAGCCGCCGAGGTGCGCAGCGAAGAGATGACGCCGGCGAGCGAGGCCATCAGTGATGACAGCACGAACAGGCCGATCTTGACGCCGCTGACATTGACGCCGCGGGCGCGCGCCGCATTGGGATTGCCGCCGGCCGCCTGGATCCAGTTGCCAGTGCGGCTTTGCGTCAGGACATAGCCGAGCGCGATGGCCGCGGCGATGAACCAGAACAGCGACATGTAGATGCGGAACGGCCCGATGAAGAAGTCGCCGACCAGCGCCTCGGCCAGCCAGCTGCCTTCCGCGCTCCAGGTGCGCTGCGGAAAACCGTCGGTGACGAAAAGGGCGGTGCCGCGCACCACCAGCAGCATGCCGAGCGTCACCAGGAAGGACGGGATCTTGAGCTGTGTGACGAACCAGCCGTTGACCAGCCCGATGAAGGCGGCGACCAGCAGGGCTGCGACAAAGCCGACCTCAAGCGACGTGAGGCCGCTGTTGAACAGCGTCCACATCAGCACCGGAGAGAAGCCGAACAACGAACCGACCGAAAGGTCGAACTCGCCCGACGTCATCAACAGTGTCATCGCCAGCGCGATGAGGCCGAGTTCGACCGTGAAGGCCAGCGTGTTCGAAATGTTCTGCGGCGACAGGAAGTCGTGGTTGATGCTCCAGAAAACGGCGATCTCGATGACGAGCAGGACCAAGGGGCCGAATTCAGGCCGCGCGATCAGGCGTTGGATGAGCGAACGATGTTCCACGAGCACCTGCGATATGATTGGAAAGGCTGAGCCCCGAACATCCGCATGCGAAGGGCTCGGCGAAAATGGGACGTCAGTCGCGACCGCCGGGGCAGTCGCGACTGCTAGGGTTGGGGATGTTATTTACCGGACAGGATCTTGTCGTAGACGCCGGCGGTGTCCTTTTCATAGAGCGCGCCAGTGATGACGTTGAAGCCCGGAGGAATGCCGCCTGCGGCCATGTTGGCCAGTGAGAGCGCGACATAGCTTGTCGCCTGCGGGTCCTGCCACTGGCCGGCATTGACATAGCCGTTCAGCACTTCCTGGGTGGTGTCGAGCGAGTTGCCCCAGCCGACGACCGGGATTTCGCCCGGCTTGATGCCGACCTGGTCGAAGACCCGCTTGATCGAGCCGGTCACCAGGTCGCCGAGGCCGATGATCGCCTTGACCTTGGCCTTGTTGGCGGTGAGGTAGTCGACCATGCGGTTGATCACTTCGGCCTGGTCGAGCGTGGCTTCGGTGATCTCATAGGTGATGCCGAGCGGTCCGAAGACGCTCTTGATGCCTTCCTCTTCCTGGACGCCATAGGTGGCGCCGGGGACCTCGACCGGCATCCAGACGAAATCGCCCTTCTTCACCAGGCCTTTGTCGACCAGATACTGCGCCCAGTGCTTGCCGAAGGTGACGTTGTCGCCGCCGACGTAGGCGTTGAAATTGGCTTTGGGATCGGGCGTGTTGAAGTTGATGATCGGGATGTTTGCCGCGCGGGCTTCCTTGACGATCTCGACGAGGCTGCCCGGATCGGGGCTGGTGGTGACGATGCCGTCGGCCTTGGCGGAGAGGGCGGCGCGAACCGCTTCCTGCTGGGAGGCCACGTCGCCATTGTGGAACGATGTGTTGACGGTGTTGCCGGTGTCCTTGGCCCACTGCTTGGCGCCAGCCAGGAAGTAGGTCCACACCGGATCAGCCGGACCGCCATGCGAGATCCAGTAGAACGTCTTGGCCTGTGCCGCTGCTGGAATCACCATTAGCGCCACCAACAGGCCGTATAGAACGAGTCTTAGCCGTGTCAGCATTTGATTTCCTCCCGTTTGTAGATGGTCAGTTCCGAATCCGTCCCTTGTTCCGGCGACCGCCGGATTGCGTCTTTTTGCCAGCGCCGGTTGGATGCGTCAGAGCATCCCCTTTTTCGACGGATGGCAAGCCTCCATCTGCAGATGTAGTGGGCGCCTGACGGGGCGCCATCAACGGTCCCATCAGATTGCATCAGTTGAGGTGATTTTTCGCGTCAGTCGAAGGGTTGGC
This sequence comes from Mesorhizobium kowhaii, assembly GCF_003253745.1. Lineage (GTDB taxonomy): Bacteria > Pseudomonadota > Alphaproteobacteria > Rhizobiales > Rhizobiaceae > Mesorhizobium > Mesorhizobium kowhaii. The sequence continues at coordinate 81,329 of NZ_MZXV01000056.1, read as the reverse complement.
GTCGAGGATGCCGCCGGCTGACCTGGATCACTCCGGCAAGCCCCGCCATCGCGCCCATCAGCACCAGCGTCAGCCGCCGCACCTTGGCGGTCGGAATGCCGGCATGGGCGGCGGCTTGCGGGCAGAGGCCGCTAGATAAGGTTGGCCTTTGCCAGCTCGCGCATGAGATGGCTGGCGCCGTAGGTCCAGTGCGGGCAGTCGGGCGACAGCCGCACCCGGTTGACCAGCGCGCCGAATTTCTCCGACGAGATCGTGACGATGTCGCCGACCTTGTGGGTGAAGCCCTTGCCCTTTTCGCCGCGATCCTTCGATGGCACGAACATGGTGCCGAGATAGAGCGCCAGCCCGTCCGGATACTGGTGGTGCGGGCCCATGGCGGCGGCAACCAGCTCTTCCGGCGAGCGGCTGATCTCGGCCATCGAGCTCGCACCCTCCAGCGAAAACCCGTCCTCACCCTCGACCTTCAGGCGCACGACGGCTCGCTTGACGTCGTCGATGGAGAATGTGTCGTCGAACAGGCGGATGAAGGGGCCGAGTGCGGCCGAGGCATTGTTGTCCTTGGCCTTGCCAAGCAGCAGCGCCGAACGCCCTTCGACGTCGCGCAGATTGACGTCGTTGCCGATGGTGGCGCCGACGATCCTGCCGCTGCTGGCGGCGATCATGGCGATCTCGGGCTCGGGATTGTTCCAGGTCGATACCGGGTGAAGGCCGACATCGGCGCCAAAGCCGACCGAGGCCATCGGCTGGCACTTGGTGAAGATCTCGGCATCGGGACCGATGCCGACTTCCAGATATTGCGACCAGGCGCCGCGCGCGATGAGCTTGGCCTTGATCTCCATCGCCTCTGGCGAGCCGGGCTTCAGCTTCGACAGATCGTGGCCGATCAGCCCGGCGATGTCGGCGCGGATGGCGTCGGCCTTTTCCGCCGAACCGCGCGCCTGTTCCTCGATCACCCGTTCGAGCAGGCTGACGACGAAGGTGACGCCCGAGGCCTTGACCGCCTGCAGATCGATCGGGGACAGCAGGTAGGGTTTTTTCGCATCGCGCGTGGCCGCAAAACTATTGGCCGCGATGGCGTCGAGCGAGCCGATCGGTTTACCCTTGGCCGACCGCACATGGCCGGCAGGATCGGCCATCTCGCAGACATCACGCACGGTTGGTGCCGTGCTTGACGTGATGTCGAAGACGGTGCCATCGCGCACTGTGACCACCAAAGGATGCGAGACATCGCTGCTCCTGGCGCGGCCGACAAAAAGGCCCTCAGTGGGCAGGTGCGTCGGGTTGGTCATAGTGTTCGGTCCTCTGAAATAATCCAAAATGCGGCTGGCCGGATCGGCGCGGCACTTTCACCGGATTCCGGCCAAAGGTCTATCCCACCGCTGGCTACCTGGGATGGCTCTTTTCGTTCGCGGAATTTTACACTCCCGGTTGCCTATCGGCGTCGGTCCACAGACGAAAACTGAAACGCTCTTTCAAAAACGTGAAATCTTGACTAGGGTTTTCATTTAAGCCAGCGCTTTCAGGTGACCTTTGCCCGCACCATTCTCCGATCCGATCTGGCGCAAGCCGCAAGCGGCTTCCATGTTTCAGTCGCTTTTTCCCGGCGGCGATAGCGTCGATGTCGTGGTTGTCGGCGGCGGCATCATGGGCCTGTCGACGGCTTTGCATGCTGCCCGGCTTGGCATGTCGGTGCAGGTGCTGGAGGCCGGCGACATCGGCCAGGGCGCATCGGGGCTCAATGGCGGGCAGGTCATTCCCGGCCTGAAATACGATCCTGAATGGCTGCTCGAGCATTTTGACCCGGAGCGCGGCGAGGCGCTCGTCAACTTTGCCGCTTCGACCGCAGATGCGGTTTTCGAACTGATCCGCGACGAAAAACTGGCGGTGCCGTTCGTTCGCAATGGCTGGATCCAGGGGGCGCACACCGAGGTTGCGCTGAAGGCGGCGGCAAACCGTGACCGGCAATGGCGGGCGCGCGGCGCCGACGTCAAGCTATTGAGTCAGGCGGAGATCGCCGCGATGACCGGCGCTCAAGGGTATCTCGGCGGCTGGCTCGATCGCCGCGCCGGTGTCATCGATCCGCTCGCTTACACGTCGGAACTCGCCCGGGTCGCAGCGGCGGCTGGTGTAGGGATAGCGGAGCGCCAAAAGGTCGTGAGGCTGACCAATGCCGCGGGCGTCTGGCGTGTTTCGACCGAAAACGGCATTGAATTGCAGGCGAAGGCGGTCGTGCTGGCGACCAACGCCTATACGGACGGTTTGATCCCTGGCCTCGCCGAGACGATCGTGCCGCTGCATTCCTTCCAGATCGCCACAGCACCGTTGCCGCCCGACCTGGCGGCTACGATCCTGCCGGAAGGGCAGGCTGTGTCGGATTCCAGGCGCATCCTCGTCTATTACCGCAAGAGCGCCGATGGCCGGCTGGTGCTCGGCGGACGTGGCCGCATGGCCTTGCCGACCAGCCCCGGCGACTGGGCGCATCTCGAGCGGGCGCTGCGGCGGCTCTATCCCATGCTGTCCGGTGTCGCCATCGAGAAGCGCTGGTTCGGCCGGGTGGCGATGACGCCGGACCACCTGCCGCACATTCACGAGCCGGAGCAAGGCCTTGTGGCCGTGGTCGGCTGTCAGGGGCGTGGCGTCGGTCTGATGACGGCGCTTGGCGAGCGCATCGCAACCTATCTTTCCAGTGGCGACGCCAGGCAGTTGCCATTTCCGCTCTCGCCGATCCGGCCGATCCCGTTCCACGCCTTCCGGCAGGTCGGCGTTGCCGCGACCATCGCCTGGTATCGCCTGCTCGACGCGCTGGAGCGCTGACCCAGCAATTCGCCAAAAGGGATTCCGCTTGACAGTTTCACGAATATGAAAAACTCTTAGGTAATTTCAAAATTTCGATGGGCAGGTCGATGTCGACCATTGTTGCAGCACAAGCGCCCGAGGCCCGGTCTTCATCGGGCTTTCGGGTTGCCATGTTGCTGCCGGGTGCGTTGGTCACCTTCCTGCTGATCCTGTTTGCCCTCGGCCTGGTGCTGTTCCTTGCCTTCCGCGCCAATGACGGTTCGCTGCTCGGTACGGGTTTCACCGTCGCGAACTTCGCCACCGTGGTGTCCGATCCGCTGTACTGGACGGTGACGCTGCGCTCGCTGGTCATCGCCGCCCTGGTCACGCTGGCCACGGTCGTCACCGCCTATCCCGTTGCCTACTACCTTGCCTTCCATGCCGGACGGCGGCGCGGCCTGCTGCTGTTCCTGGTGACGCTGCCGTTCTGGACCAGCTATCTCCTGCGCGTCTTCGCCTGGAAGATCGTGCTCGCCTATAATGGCGTTTTGAACTCGGCGCTGATTGAAAGCGGCATCTGGTCCGAGCCGACTTTGGCCTTTCTCAACACGCCGGCCGCCGTCGTCGTTACGCTCGCCCACGCCTATGCGCCGTTCGCCATCCTGCCCATCTATGTGGCGCTGGATACCATCCCGAAGTCGCTGGTCGAGGCCGCTTCCGATCTTGGCGCCAGACCCTTCACCTCTTTCCGCCGGGTCGTGCTGCCCAACTCGATGCCTGGCGTGCTGGCGGCCGCACTTGTCGTCTTCGTGCCGACGGTCGGCGACTATGTCACGCCCGCTCTCGTCGGCGGCCCGGCCAGCACCATGATCGGTTCGCTGATCCAGGCTGAGTTCGGCAAGGCCAATGACTGGCCGTTTGGCGCCGCGCTCTCCGTCGCCGTCATGTTGGTCATCCTTGCCGTGGTGCTGGTCGCACGCTTCACCGACCGCAGATTTGGCAGCCGCACATGAGCACCATGCGCACGGGAGGCGGCCGCTGGCTTGGCGTCTACGTCGTCGCCTATCTGGTCTTTCTCTATCTGCCGGTGCTGCTGATCCCGCTGTTTTCCTTCAACAACTCGATCCAGGCAGCGTTTCCGCTGCAAGGCTTTACCTTGCAATGGTACACGACGTTGTACGGCAATTCGGCGCTGTCCGGCGCGCTCGCCAACAGCCTCGTAATCGCCGCCATTGCCGCCACGGGAGCAACGCTGTGCGGCATCACCGTCTCCTACATGGACCTCTATGGCCGCTCGCCGCTCGCCGCCACCATCAGCGCCATCGCCCGGCTGCCGATCCTGATCCCGGGTGTCATTGTCGGCATATCGCTGCTGATCCTCATCAACCTGATTGGTCTCGGGCCATCGCGCATTGCCATCGTTCTCGGTCACATACTGGTGGCGCTGCCGACAACCGTGGTGATCATGCGCAGCCGCTTCGCCGCCATCCCGAAAACCATTCGCGAGGCGGCACTCGACCTCGGCGCTTCCGATTGGACGACCTTCCGGAGGGTCATGCTGCCGCTCAGCCTGCCGGCCATCATCTCGGCCTTCATGCTGGCCTTCCTGATCTCCTTCGACGAATTCATTGTCGTCTTCTTCCTCGCCGGCACCGAGCCGACACTGCCGCTCTACATCTGGAGCCAGCTGCGGTTCCCCAGATCGCTGCCGACGGTCATGGCGCTGGGCACGTCGATCCTGGCGGCCTCCTTCGTCATCGCTGCAATCGCCGAAATCCTGCGCCATCGCGGCCTGTCCGCAACGGTGCCACGACCCGCGGATCCATCACAACCAAAACAAACCAAGAGAGGAGAACTGCAATGGCATTCGACCTGATATCTGGAAAGATGGCCCGGACCGGCTTGGCCGCCCTGGCATTGGCGCTGTCGTCGACCGTCGCTTTCGCCGGCGACAAGCTGCAATATTTCACCTGGTCGGGCTATGAACTGCCCGATTTCAACAAGAGCTTCCTTGCCGCACATCCCGATGGCGTCGAGGCCTCGATCTTCGGTGACGACGATGACGCCTTCACCAAGGTCAAGGCCGGCTTCCGCCCTGACATCGCGCATCCCTGCTATGACAAGGTGGCACGCTGGAACAAGGAAGGCCTGCTGCAGCCGATCGACACCAAGCGCATCAAGAACTGGGATTCGATCTTCCCGGTGTTCAAGAACCTGCCCGACCTGCAGGCCGGCGACGGTAAGGTCTGGATGGTGCCGTGGGACTGGGGCAACACCTCGATCCTTTACCGCACCGATCTGGTGAAGAACCCGGAAGCGAGCTGGACCCTTCTGTGGGACAAGCAGTATGCCGGTCGCATGGCGACCATCGACGCCGTGCACGACACGCCGATCGTTGCGGCGCTCTTGGCCGGCGTCAATCCGTTCGACATGACGCCCGAGCAAATGGACAAGGTGGCAGAGAAACTGCGCGAGCAGCGTCCGCTGCTCTCCAACTACACCACCGATATGACCTCGGTCGAACAGGCGCTGGCCAGCGGCCAACTGGTCGCCGCCATGACCTGGAACGCGTCGGCCACCTCGCTGAAGAAGCAAGGGGTGCCGGTCGAGTTCATGAAGCCGAAGGAGGGCATGCTGACCTGGTCCTGCGGCTTCGTCATGCTCAAGGACGCCAAGAATGTCGATCTCGCCTATGATTTCATCAACAGCCGGCTGGACGCCGACTCCGGCAAATACCTGATCGAGTCCTACGGTTATGGCAGCTCGCTGAGCTCTGCCTTTGCCACCGTGCCGAAGGAGGAGCTGGAAAAGCTGCAGCTGCCGTCCGACCCGGAGGTGATGCTGAAGACGACCATCTTCACCGGACCGATGAAACAGAATGACGAACTCGCCAAGATGTTCGAAAAGGTCAAGGCAGGCGGCTGAGCTTGGTTCTTCCTTCTCCCCATGTGGGGTGAGCAGCCGGTTCGCGTAAGCGAATTCATCGTGCCAGTGGCACGATGAAAGGCCGGCGAACGCCGGGACGCTGCGAAGCAGCGGGGACCCGGCAGGGTGGATCGGCTACCACGCCCGGCCCTTCGCAGGCTCAGGGCGTTCGAAGCTCGAAAAGCCAAGCAATTGGCTTTTCGTTCGCTGCGCGAACCGCTTCTCACCCCACAAGGGGAGAAGGGAAAAAACGAGGACGAATGCATGGACATGCTCGACGAAGCGGCTGAAAAGCCGAAGGACGATGCCGATGTGCGGGTCGGCCGGCGCGTGCGGGCGCTGCGGCTTGAGCGCAACCTGTCGCTGGCCGATCTTGCCGCCAGGGCAGGCGTGTCGATCGGCGCGCTCAGCCAGATCGAGCGCGGCATGTCCTCGCTGCGCGTCAAGGTAATCTGGCCGCTCGCCGCCGCCCTCGACATCGAGCCGTCGGCGCTGATCGCCGACGGCAACGATGCCGTCAACGATCTCTATTGCGTGCGTGCCAACAGCCGCCGCGCCATCCCGGTGAAGTCGGAAGGCATCGCCAAGGCGCTGCTGTCGCCGCCGGGCGCGACACTGACCGGCATGCTGGTGACGGTGGATGCCGGCGGCGGCACCGCCGGGGCCTATGCCCATGCCGGCCATGAATTCGGCTTCGTCGTTTCGGGAGAGGTCGAGCTGGTTGTGGATTCGACAAAATACGTGCTGAAGACCGGCGACAGTTTTGCATTCAAGAGCACGCTTTTGCATGCCTTCTGCAATCCTGGCGCCGAGCGCTGCCAGATCCTTTGGGTCAACACCACGAAGCCCTCCGAGGTTCGCGATGGCGCCTGATCCTCTCGTCCGGCTGCAGACGGTTTCAAAGTTGTTTCCGGGCGGCATCGTCGGGCTCGATGCCGTCGATCTCGACATCGTCCGCGGCGAGTTCCTCACCCTGCTTGGGCCGTCGGGCTGCGGTAAGACCACCAGCCTGCGCGTCATTGCCGGCTTCGAAAGCCCGTCGAGCGGCAAGGTGCTGCTCGACGGCCGCGACATCACAGCACTCAGGCCCTACGACCGGCCGGTCAACACCGTGTTCCAGGACTACGCGCTGTTTCCGCATATGAACGTTGCCGAAAATGTCGGCTTCGGCCTGTCCTTGCGAAAATTATCCGGCGCCGAGCAGGCAAAGCGTGTTGGCGACGCCCTCGATATGGTCGGCCTCGCCGACAAGCTTGGCGCCCGCGTTTCCGAACTCTCGGGCGGCCAGCGCCAGCGCGTCGCGCTCGCTCGTGCCATCGTCTGCGAGCCGCGCGTGTTGCTGCTCGACGAGCCGCTGTCGGCGCTCGACGCGCATCTGCGCGAACAGATGCAGGTTGAACTGAAGCGGCTGCAGTCGCGGCTCGGCACCACCTTCGTCATGGTCACCCATGACCAGACCGAAGCGCTGTCGATCTCCGACCGCATCGTTGTCATGAACAAGGGCCGCATCGAGCAGATCGCGCCGCCGGCGACGCTCTACGACCGGCCCGCCACCACATTCGTCGCCAGTTTCATCGGCACCATGAACCTGTTGCAGTCGCGGTTTCTCGGACGCGATGGTGATCGCTTGCGGTTCGCCGCTGGTGCCTTGCCGCTGGAAGCGACCTCTGAATCCGGCGAGGCTCCCGTCGAGGGCGCCATGCGCATCGTCGGCGTGCGTCCCGAGGATTTGCTGGCGGCTACTGAAGCGGCAACCGGCACGGCGCCGGCACGCGTCAACAGCATAGTCTTCCACGGCCGCACCTTGCGCCTGCATGCCGAACTCGGGCAGGGCGCACCTGTTGTCATCGACGCGCCACGCCAGGCTGAGGGTTTTCAATTCAGCGTCGGCGATGTGGCGCATATCAGCCTGCGCCGTGGGGCCAACTGCCCTATGCTGCCAAGCTAGTCCCACCGACAGTCCAAGAAACCGGAGCACCACCGCTTGAGCAATCATCTGAACTTCTTTATCGACGGCAAATGGGTGGCACCCGTGGTGCTGGCGACGCTTGATGTGATCGACCCATCCACCGAAGAGGCCTACACCAGGATCTCCGTCGGCTCGAAGGCCGATGTCGACAAGGCCGTGGCGGCCGCCAAGGCGGCCTTCCCGTCCTTCTCGCAGACCAGCAAGGCCGAGCGCCTGACGCTCCTGAAGCGCATCCTCGAAATCTACAACGAGCGCTACGAGGACATCGCCCAGGCCGTCAGCCAGGAAATGGGCGCGCCGATCACCTGGGCACGCGAGGCGCAGGCCTGGGCGGGCAGGGCGCATATGGAAGCCACCATCAAGGCGCTGGAGGACTACGAGTTCAGCGAAAAGCGCGGCGGCACCATGGTCGTCAAGGAGCCGATCGGTGTCTGCGCGCTGATCACGCCGTGGAACTGGCCGCTCAACCAGATCGTCTGCAAGGTGGCGCCGGCAATCGCCGCCGGCTGCACCGTGGTGCTGAAGCCTTCGGAGATCGCGCCGATCAGCGGCATTGTCTTTTCGGAAGTGATGGAAGCCGCCGCTACGCCGAAAGGCGTCTACAACATGATCAACGGCACCGGCCCGGATGTCGGCCAGATCATGGCCGGCCATCCCGATGTCGACATGGTGTCATTCACCGGTTCGACCCGTGCCGGCATCATCGTTGCCAAGACAGCGGCGGAGACGGTCAAGCGCGTGGCGCAGGAACTCGGCGGCAAGTCGGCCAACATCGTGTTGCCCGACGCCGATTTCGAAACGGCGGTGCGCAAGGGTGTCGAGGGCTGCTTCGGCAACAGCGGCCAGTCCTGCGATGCGCCGACGCGCATGCTGGTGCCGGCCGCCCGCCATGACGAGGCGCTCGCCATCGCCAAGAAAGCCGCCGAAGCGCACAATGTCGGCGATCCCCGCTCCGAGGAAACCAAACTCGGGCCGGTGGTCTCGAACATCCAGTACGACAAGATCCAACGGCTGATCGAGGCCGGCATCAAGGAAGGCGCCACGCTGGTCACCGGTGGTCCCGGCAGGCCTGAGCACCTCAACCGCGGCTACTATGTCAGGCCGACCGTGTTCGGCCATGTCACATCAGGCATGACCATCGAAAAGGAGGAAATCTTCGGCCCGGTGTTGTCGGTTATTTCCTACAGTGACGACGACGACGCGGTGAAGATCGCCAACGACACGGTCTACGGCCTCGCTGCCTATGTGCAGTCCGGGGATATCGATCACGCCCGCAAGGTGGCCGGACGGCTGCGCGCCGGCCAGGTTTCGATCAACTACCCGGAATGGGACACGTTCGCACCGTTCGGCGGCTACAAGCAGTCGGGCAACGGCCGCGAATACGCCGATTGGGCGATCCACGACTTCCTCGAGGTCAAGGGTATCATCGGCTACGGCGCGTAGGCTCCCTGCTTGGCAGGCTCTCAAGGATTTGGATTGCAGGCGCTGGTGCGGGATCATCAGCGCCTGCTTCATTTTTGCTTGATTTGTCCTCTTTTGTTCTAGCTCTCTCGAGGCGACTATCTGGCTCAAATCGTCGTCGCATATCCGCGCGATATCATCATCCTGACATGGCTTGTCAGCTACAAGCGAATTGACGATGGCAGGCCGTCGAGCTGTCCCCTACTTGCATTACGTCTGAACAGGAGGAACACATATGACCATCGCGGAAATTGCCAAGGATTTCACCGAACTCCTACAGCAGGGCGACCACCAAGGCGCTGCTGAGAAATACAATGCCGACGATATCGCTAGCTACGAAGCCATGGAGGGGCCGATGGCCGTCAGCCATGGCAAGGCGGCCCTCAAGCAGAAGGGCCAGTGGTGGCAAGAGAACCACGAAGTCCATGGCGGCTCGGTCGAGGGCCCCTATGTCAATGGCGACCAGTTCGCGGTGCGCTTCAAGTTTGACATAACGCCAAAGGCTACGGGCGAACGTGTCACCATGGATGAGGTCGGCTTGTATACGGTCAAGAACGGCAAGATCACCGAAGAGCGCTTCTACTATTGAGTCCGGAAATACCGAAATACCATAGGGCTTCCGGGAGCCTGCTCTCTTCGCTGCAGGGTTGAAAAATAGGCATGGCGGCCGGGACGATACCCTGGCCGCCATATGAGACGCTCAAATGGTCTTCACATACTCCGCGAGTTGATCCAGCACCGTGCCCCAGCCGTCGAAGAAACCCATCTCTTCATGGTTCTTGCGGGTGGCCTCGTCGCGGTGGATGGCGGTTGCGGTATAGCGCGTGCCCTTGCCGTCCGGCTGGAAGGAAATGACGGCGGTGATGAACGGCTCCCCTGACGGCCGATAGCCCGGCAGCAGCGCATCCGTCCACACCAGCCGCTCGTTCGGCACGATTTCCAGATAGCAGCAATGGCGGTCGTTGACCTCCTTGCCGTCGGGCGACTGCATGCGCGTGCGAAACAGGCCACCCGGCCTGAGGTCGATCTCGCAGTCGGTGATCATCCACGGCTTCGGCGTGAACCACTGCTTGACGTGGCCCGGCGTCGTCCAGGCTTTCCACAGCAATTCGCGCGGCGCATCGACGGCGCGCTCCAGCACGAGGTCCAGTCTGGGGTCCGGCTTGAACGGATAGCTCATGCGTCTTTCTCCTTGAGTGTCATCACATAGGCGTCGAACTGGTCGAGGCGGCGCTCCCACAGTGTGCGCTGTTCGGCCAGCCAGTTTTCGGCGAGCTTCAGCGGCTCAGGCGCCAATTGATAGGTCCTGACCCGGCCGGTCTTTTGCGAATGCACCAGCCCGCAGCCTTCGAGAACCCTGAGATGCTCGATGAAGGAGGGCAGCGCCATGTCGAAGGGCTGCGCGAGTTCGCTGACCGAGGCGGGGCTGCGGTTCAGCCGCTCCACCACGCGTCGCCGCGTCGGGTCGGACAATGCGCGAAAGATGCCGTCGATCGGCGGGGGGCTCGGATTTGCGGTCTGGAGGCTGGTCATTGGTCGGTCCTGGGGCGCCATCAAAAATGGCTCGGAAAGATACTTAGGAGAATTCCTTAGTGTTGGCAAGCCCGAAATCACGGGGACGCCTGAGAGGCCGCTGGAAAAGCACGCGGAGCGTCCCTAATCTGCGGTCAGATTCGAAGTCCGAAGGGCAACTGTTTTGACGATCACGATGTACGGCATCACCACCTGCGACACGGTCAAGAAGGCGCGCGTCTGGCTGGAAAGTCATGAGGTGCCCTACCGGTTTCACGACTACAGGGCGGAGGGACTGGACGAGAAGCGGCTGGATGGCTGGGTCGGCAAGGTCGGCTGGGAAATCCTGCTCAACAAGGCGAGCACTACGTTCCGCGAACTGGCGGACAGGGACAAGCAGGGCCTCGACGAAAAGAGGGCCAAGGCGCTGATGCTGGCCAAGCCGACGATGATCAAGCGGCCGGTGCTGGAATTGGGCGACAGGATTCTCGTCGGCTTCAAGCCGGATGTTTATCAGCAGGCGGTGGGCGGGTTGAAGTAGGCCAACGGGACGGCGAAGCTGCCAATCTCCCCCGCAAGGGGGGAGATCAGATGTTGCTTCGGCTTTCGCCAATTTCCGCAGTTTCAGGGCGTAGGCACGCCTCAAGCCGCGCGCAGATACACCGCCAGCGCCACCGCATTGTTGTGCGCCTCGTCGCGCGCACCGTAGAGCAGCGTGACCTTTCCCTTGTCGAGCAAGGCACGCAACTGCCCAACCACCTCTTCGTTGCCGTCCAGCTCAGCACGATATCGCTTCTGAAACTCCGCCCAGCGCGCCGGCGCATGCCCGAACCATCCACGCAGATCATCGCTCGGTGCGATCTCCTTCAACCACAGCGTCAGCCCGGCCTCTTGCTTGCTGACGCCGCGTGGCCAGATCCGGTCGACCAGAACCCGTTGCCCGTCATCAGGCGCCGGCGGCTCGTAAATCCGCTTGACCACCAGGTCGAAGGCCACCGGACCCTCCGTAGGCGGCGGTGGCTGTCAGGCCCACTCGCCCTTGCGCATCACCGGCACGCGGGCGCCATCCTTGTGGACGCCGTCGATGTCGATCTTGTCCGAGCCGATCATCCAGTCGATGTGGATGAAGCTCTTGTTGCCGCCACGCGCGGCGATTTCGTCCTGGCTGAGCGAGGCGCCATTGACGAAGCACTTCGAATAACACTGGCCGAGCGCGATGTGGCAGGCGGCGTTCTCGTCGAACAGCGTGTTGAAGAACAACAGGCCGCTCGCCGAGATCGGCGAGGAATGCGGCACCAGCGCCACCTCGCCGAGACGGCGCGCGCCTTCGTCGGTGTCGAGCACCTTCTTCAGCACGTCCTCGCCTTTCGAAGCCTTCGCCTCGACGATCCGGCCCTCCTCGAAACGCACCGAAATCTCGTCGATCAGCGTGCCCTGGTAGGACAGCGGCTTGGTCGAGGAGACATGGCCCTCGACGCGCCTGGCATGCGGCGTGGTGAAGACTTCTTCGGTCGGGATGTTGGGATTGCAGGTGATGCCGTTCTTGGCGGTCGAGGCGCCGCCCATCCATTCATGGCCGTCCGCCAGCCCGACGGTCAGGTCGGTGCCCGGCCCAGTGAAATGCAGCGCATGGAAATTGTGGCCGTTGAGCCATTCGGTGCGGCCACGAAGCGCTGCATTGTGCGCCTTCCAGTTGCCGATCGGGTCTTCGACGTCGACTCGCGAGGCGGCGAAGATGGCGTCGGCGAGCTTGGCCACGGCAACGTCGTCGGCATCGCTAGGGAAAACCTGCCTGGCCCAGGCGAGGTCCGGATAGGCGACGATGTTCCAGTTGATGTCGAAGCCGGTGATCTTTTCCAGCGCCGGCTGGTAGGCCATCGAATTCGCCTTGTTGGCGCGCGCCACTTTCGCCGGATCCTGCGCCGACAACAGCGACGGATCCTCGCCGCGCACGGCAAGTCGCGCCGCATTGTTGGCGAAGGCCTTCGCCATGCCTTCATAGAGCCACCCGGCAGCGCGGTCGAAACCGGCATCGGCGCCGAAGCGATAGCGCGCCAGCGTCATCTCGTCGTCGTTGAAGATCGGCGTCACCAGTCCGGCGCCGGCCTTGTAGGCATGCTCGACGATCCGCCTGGTCAGCGGCAGCGCCGCGATCGATGACGTCAGCACCAGGTCCTGTCCGGGCTGCAACTGCAGTCCAACCTTGATGGCGACTTCCGCCAGCCTGTCGAGCTTCACCGGGTCGATCGATGCGGAAACGCCGCGCGAATGTGTGGTCATGATCCTGCCTGCCGTAGTTTGATGTCTGATCCACCATAGAGCGGTGCCACCGTCCTTTCCACCGTGAACGCACCGGAGGATGCGGTGGCCGCATTCGCGGACCCGAACTGTACCATCGTCGCCTCGATCTCTTCCTTGATCCAGACCTTGAAGTCCCGGACCTTGCGGCTTTCGCCCTTGGTGGAGGAGGTCACCAGCCAATAGCCGAGCCCGCTCTGGGCGCGGATTCCGAACGGCGCCACCAGCCGCCCGTCGGCCAGTGCATCGGCGGTGAGCAATTGCCAGCCGAGCATCACGCCATGGCCGGCAATCGCTGACTCCAGGCACAGCATCGGGTCGGTGAAGCGCGCCCCCTTCAGGAAAGTGACGGGCGGAACACCGGCTGCCTCGAACCAGCTTTCCCAATTGATCATCGCCCGCTCGTCGGTGATAGCGCAGGTCTGGGCAAGATCCTCGATCGAGTTCAGTTTTCTGGCGATCACCGGGGCGCAGACCGGAAAGACTTCCTGGGCCAGCAGCAGTTCCGCCCGCCCGCCCGGCCATTTGCCGTCGCCAAGCCGGATGGCAATGTCGATGTCGGAATGATCGAGATCGGCCAGCCGCACTGAAGCGTCGATGCGCAACAGCACGTTGGGATGCCGCGCGAAGTGACGCGACAGTCGCGGCAGCAGCCATTTCGAGGCAAAGGCCGGCGCCACCGAAACCACCAATGTGCATTGCGTCGCCTCGTCGGCCAGCGCCACGGCCTGGGCAAGCTCGCGAAACCCCGCACCCAGGCGGGCCGCGAAGACGGCGCCGAATTCGGTCGGCACGAGACCGCTCGCCGTCCGCTCGAACAGCGCCTGGCCGAGCTGCTTCTCGGTGCGACTGATCTGCTGGCTGACGGCACTGACGGAAACGTTGAGTTCACCAGCGGCCGCCGCAAGCGAGCCGAGACGGGCGACGGTTTCGACGGCGCGAAGGCCGTTGAGGTGGACGCGGTTGAGCATAGCCATACAGATTTTCTAAACCGATCCGGCTGAAATCTCAATTGAAAGACACATCGAAACGGCAGACTTTATCGACGGGAACCAGACCCGCGGAGCCGAAAATGCTGAGCATGTTGTCATCGCTGAAAGTCTTGTTCGCGACGGATGCTCCGCATGAGCCAGGCCGCGAGAGCGAGACGCAGAGATGGCTGACCGATCCGCTTTCGCATCCCGTGCTCAACACCATGTCGGAGCGCGAATTGGGTGACGTGCCGTTCAGGTTGACGGCGCAGCGGACGGTGTACGAGACCGCCTCATTGCAAGCCGGTTTCGGTGGACGCTGCTGAGAGACTGTTTGGAAATTCTACTCTGGCGGCCATCTGATGGCGTTTTCTGCGCTTCCGTTGCTCACGGACCAAATGTCCGCTGCGCTACGGTTCTCGAAACCACCACCATATGACTCGCCAGAGCGAATTTCGAAACGGTCTCTGAGCGGATGTCACGCTTTCCGGCTTAAGCAAAAGTCGAGGTGAGCGCCGCGCGTTGTGGCCGTACTGGCCCAACAGATGGCGGATTGTTTCAGCGATCCCTGCATTTATTGTGCGCTGCAATGATATCAGCCACCTCGACAGCACTGCGTTTCGCCTTCGCCGGCATGATCGCCATGGCTGTTGCCATGGGCATCGGCCGCTTCGTTTACACGCCGATCCTGCCCGGCATGATGGAAGAACTCCATCTGTCGCCGGCCGATGCCGGGTGGATCGCCTCCGCCAACTATCTCGGCTACCTCGTCGGCGCGCTGGTGGCGGCGGGCGGCTGGGCGCATGGGCGCGAGCGCCTGCTGATGCTGGTGGGTCTCGGCGCCAGCGCTGTCCTGGCAGCCCTGATGGGGCTGACCGACACCATGGTCGCCTTTCTCGTCATCCGCTTTCTGGCCGGTCTGGCCAGCGCCTTCGTCATGGTGTTCATGGCCAGCATCGTTTTCAGCCATATAAACGCTGCCGGCCGCAGCGACCTGCAGGCGTGGCATTTTGGCGGCGTTGGCCTCGGCATCGCGATGTCGGCGGCGATGATGGCGGTGCTGGTCACCGAACATGCCGGCTGGGCGGCGGGCTGGCTGTGGTCGGCGGCAATTTCGGCTTGCGGTTTCGTCGTCGTGGCACTGTTGGCAAACGAGGGCCCACTGACCAATGGCGAAACCACCCGTGAGCCGGCGCTGCCGAAGGACCGGTCGCTGATCAAGATCATCGTCGCCTATGGCCTGTTTGGTTTTGGCTACGTGGTGACGGCGACATTCCTGGTCGCCATCGTCCGGCAAGGCGGCGGCAGCCGCGTCTTCGAGGCCATGGTGTGGATGGTCGCCGGCCTTGCCGGCTTCCCCTCGACCTGGCTCTGGCAGAAGATCGCCGGACGGATCGGGCTCTATGCCGCCTATGCGCTGGGATGCTTCGTCGAAGTCGTCGGCGTCACCGCCAGCGTGGCTATCGGCGGGCGCACAGGGCCGCTGCTTGGCGGCCTGCTGCTCGGCGGCACCTTCATTGCCATCACAGCACTTGGCCTGCAGGCCGCGCGGCAACAGGCGCCAAGGGCGCCGCGGCGTATCTTCGCCCTGATGACGGCGTCGTTCGGTCTTGGCCAGATCATCGGCCCGGTCGCCGCCGGGCTGCTGGCGCAGGCATCAGGCGATTTCTTCCTCGCCTCGATCACCGCCGCTGCCATGCTGGTCGTCTCCGGCGCCATCATATGGTCGGCCGCGCCAAAATCGCCATGATTGTGGGTTTGCTCGATGCTGGGCATTGGGCACGGGCATTTTCTTTCCAACTAATGTGTGACTTTATGCCCGCCGAACCCCGCTGATTTGCGCATAGACCGAGGAATTCGCCACAGTGTTTGTATCCTTCTTCCCGCAGCCGAAGCTTTTTTTCTCTTCGGCAGCCATCTGGAGCCTTGCGGCAATCCTGTTCTGGTTTTTCGGCGGGGAGCAGTTGGGTGCGGTTTTTGGACTGCCGCCCGCCGCGGCTGGCGCGCCCCCCATCATCGGCATCGCCATCCTCTTGTCGCCGCCGTTTCTCTGGTTCTATCTCTATTTCGCCTTTTGCGTGCTCGTCTTCTACGCGTTCTGGAGCTGGTATTCGCCGCATCCATGGCAGCGCTGGTCGATCCTGATGACCGCGGTCATCCTGTTCTTCATCTATTTCAATGTGCAGGTCAGCGTCGCCGTCAACGCCTGGTACGGGCCTTTCTTCGACTATGTGCAGGGACTGATGTCGGGAACCGGAAAGTCGACCAACGGAGAATTTTACATCGGATTGGCCGATTTTTCGTGGCTCGCGCTGGTCGGCATGAATGTGCAGGTGGTCAACGCCTTCATCGTCAGCCACTGGATCTTCCGCTGGCGCACGGCGATGAACAATTATTTCGTCGAAAACTGGGGCAGGCTACGCCATATCGAGGGCGCCTCGCAGCGTATCCAGGAAGACACGATGCGGTTCTCGCAGATCATGGAGGATCTCGGCTCAAGCTTCGTCCAGTCGATCATGACCCTGATCGCCTTCTTGCCGGTCATGATCCAATTGCAGGCCCATATCACCGAGTTGCCGATCATCGGCGCGATTCCCCAGCCATTGGTTGTCGCAGCGCTTGCCTGGTGTCTGTTCGGGACGATTTCGGTCATGATTGCCGGCCTGAAACTTCCGGGACTACAATTCCGCAACCAGCGTGTCGAAGCCGCCTACCGCAAGGAATTGGTCTACGGCGAGGATCATGCGGAGAGGGCGCAGCCAGCCACCACTGCCGAGCTGTTCGCGAACGTTCGTCACAACTATTTCAGGCTCTATTTCCACTACATCTATTTCAACGTGGTCCGGTATACGTATCTGCAGGCTGACAACATCTTCTCGCTGCTGATCCTGGGCCCGTCGCTGGTGGCGCACAAGATAACCTTCGGCGCACTGAACCAGATATCGAACGCCTTCGGCAAAGTGACGGGTTCGCTGCAGTTTCTGCTCACCTCCTGGTCGACCATCGTCGAGCTGCAATCGGTCCACAAACGCCTGCGCGCCTTCGAGGCGACGCTGCAAGGCGAGCCGCTGCCGGCTATCGATCAGCGCTATCTCGAACGGCAAGGCGCCGAGGATCCGGCCTAAAAAGCTGAGGTTTGGAAATCGAACCGGGTTGGCGGCTCAGCCGCCAACCGAAGCTTGCTTCTGGGCAGCATCCTGCCGCGAAACATAGTCGCGGAAGCTGATGCATTCGACATCCTGCTTGACGCAGACTTCGCTGGCAAAGCGCTCCAGCGCGTTCCAATAGGCGCCGTCATTCATCAGCCCGAAGTGGAAGCCGAGTTCCAACGGAATGCGTTTGCCCTGATATTGCGCATCGAAAGCGGCGCGAAAGGCATCATAGGTCCGGTTGGCGAACTCGTCCGCCTTGCTCGGTCGCTCGAAACCGCCGGAATGTCTGACATAGAGATTATAGTCCATGGCGATGACCGGCCTTGATTTCGGTCCTTCCGGAATCTGCGGCAGTGAAAAGCGCATGATGCCGTGGTTGGCCGCCGGCCGGGCAGGGCCCTGCGAGACGCCGCTGGCGTCGAACTGATAGCCGGCCGCCGGCAGCGCCTCGTAGAGCGCCTTGCCTGTCGACAGATACGGCGCGCGGAAACCGACCACCGCATGCCGCGCGAAATCGCGCCAGCCCTTGGGTTCGGGCGCGATACCGTTGATCGCATAGGCGTTCTCGAGAATATGCTCGAACGAACCGAGCTCCTTCAGCCAGTCGGCCTTGCTCCAGTCCTTGCCGTCGAAATGGCCGCAGCCATGGCTGGCGATGTCGTGACCTTCGGAGGCGGCAAGTCCGATCTGTTCGAGCCGCTCGGTCACCTCCTGCTTGGAGGCGGCAAAGCCGATGTTGGATTTGCCGGCCGTTTTGCCGGGCGCCGTGTATTCCTTGCGTGTCTCCGTCGACAGCAGGAAGACACAGGACAGGAAGTAGGTGAAATGCGCGCCGGTGCGCTGCGCCAGCGCGCGGCTGCGCTTCCACTGCGAAATGTCGCGGGCGCTGTCGAACGAGATGATGACGACCTGTTTGGGCTTTGCCGGCGTCGGTGGCACCGGTGGATCGGCCAAAGCTCCGCCGGCAACGGCGAGCGAGGCGAGGGAAAACGCAACAACGCGAAACGGACGGTACATCGGCACTCTGAATCTTAACTCGGGCTGATCTTGACTCGGGGAATGTCTGGAAGCCGGCTATCGCGCAAATGTGGCGTGGGTGCGATTGGCCTTTTCGGCCGTCTGCCCTGGGAATAGGCGATTTTCCGGTCGAACCCCTTCCATGCCGACAAAATTTCGCTAAAACGCGGGCTGACAACGGCCCGCGAGGGCAGGAATGGTTTGATTGATGTCCGACGACAGTTTTATCCGTGAAGTCAACGACGAGATGCGTCGCGAACAGGCGCAGAAGCTGTGGGACCGTTTCGGTCCCGCCTTGCTTGTCCTCGCGATCCTCGTGGTGCTCGGCACCGCCGCTTTCGTCGGCTATCGCTATTGGGACGAGACGCGCGCCAACCGCTCCGGCGATGCGTTCTCGCAGGCGCTGAAACTTGCCAATGACGGCAAGAATGACGAAGCGCTGACCGCGCTCGATCAGTTGGAGAAGGACGGCTACGGCGCTTATCCGCTGCTCGCCCGCATGCGGGCCGCGACCGTCAAGGCCAACAAGGGCGACGTCGACGCCGCCGTCAAGGATTTCGACAACGTTGCCGCCGACACGGCCATTCCTTCAGGCATTCGCGACATGGCACGCCTCAGGGCAGCGCTCCTGCTTGTCGACCATGGCTCCTTCGCCGACGTGTCCAGCCGTGTCGAGGCGCTTACATCCGATACCAACACGCTGCGCCACACGGCGCGCGAGGCGCTCGGTCTTTCCGCCTGGAAGGAAGGCAAGACCCAGGATGCGCTGAAGCTGTTCGACCAGATTGCCGCCGACGACGGCGCCCCGCGCAACACCCGTGAGCGGGCAACCTTGATGTCCGAGCTTATCCGCGGGTCGGGCAGTGCGTCGTGACCTTCAAAGTCGCCATCATCGGCAGACCTAACGTCGGCAAATCGACTCTTTTCAATCGGCTGGTGGGAAGGAAGCTGGCGCTTGTCGATGACACGCCGGGCGTCACCCGCGATCGCCGCGTTCATGCCGCCAAGCTTTACGACCTGCATTTCGAAGTCATTGACACCGCCGGGTTCGAGGATGCCGCCGCCTCGACCTTGCCCGGCCGCATGCGCGCGCAGACCGAGATCGCCATCCGCGAGGCCGACCTGATCTTCTTCACGGTCGATGCCAAATCCGGCCTGATGCCCGACGACAAGACATTTGCCGAGATCGTGCGCAAGTCCGGCAAGCCGGTCGTGCTGGTCGCCAACAAGGCCGAGGCGAAGGGCGCCCAGGGCGGCATGCTGGAGGCCTGGGAGCTCGGCCTCGGTGAGCCGATCCCGGTGTCGGCCGAACATGGCCAGGGCATGCCAGACCTGCGCGACGCGGTGATCGGCGCACTTGGCGAGGCACGCGCCTTTGGTGAAGAAGAAGACGGTGAAGACGAAGAGGTCGTCGCCGGCGAGGTGCTGATCGGCGAAGACATCGTCGATCCGGATGCGGAAGATGTGCATTGGTATGACGACACCAAGCCGATGCGCATCGCCGTCGTCGGCCGTCCGAATGCCGGCAAATCGACGCTGATCAATGCGCTGATCGGCGAGGAGCGGCTGTTGACCGGGCCGGAAGCCGGCATCACCCGTGATTCCATCTCGGTCGACTGGGACTGGCATGGCCGCCGCCTGAAACTGTTCGACACGGCCGGCATGCGCCGCAAGGCGAGGATCCACGAAAAGCTGGAAGTGATGTCGGTGCAGGATGGCTTGCGCGCCATCCGCTTTGCCGAGATCGTCATCATCGTGCTCGACGCCACCATTCCTTTCGAGAAGCAGGATCTGCAGATCGCCGACCTGATCGTCCGCGAGGGGCGGGCGCCGGTGATCGCCTTCAACAAATGGGACCTGATCGACCATCCGCAGGAGCTTCTGGCGGAGCTGCGCGAGAAGACCGAGCGGCTTCTGCCGCAGGTGCGCGGCATCCAGGCGGTGCCTGTCTCGGCCGAAACCGGGCGCGGCCTCGACAAGCTGATGGATGCGGTGCTGAGGACCCACAAGGTGTGGAACAGCCGCGTCTCGACCGGCAAGCTCAACCGCTGGCTGGAAAGCATCCTGGCGCATCATCCGCCGCCTGCCGTCGCCGGCCGCCGGCTGAAGGTCAAATATGTCACCCAGGCCAAGACGCGGCCGCCGGGCTTCGTCGTCCAGTGCTCGCGGCCGGATGCGATGCCGCAATCCTATGTCCGCTATCTCTCCAACAGCTTGCGCGAAGCCTTCGACATGCCTGGCGTGCCGATCCGCATTGCGCTGCGCACGTCGGACAACCCGTTCGCCGGCAGGGCCAAGAAACGCAGCTGAGCATCGGCGCCCGTTCTGGCGCTGATCACGCCACGTCGCGCAAACCGTGGTCGTTAGCTCGCGTATTTTTCGGGTAGCGCCTGCCGTGCCGCCTGCAGCAATATCCCGGCGAGGCGCGCTACCACCGGCTCGGGTTCGGCGTCCTTGCGATGCAGGAACAACGCCATTTTGGGCAGTGCCGGCAGCCCGGCGATCTCCGGTGTCATCGCGCTGACGCTGGCCGGCAGGCCGATGTCGGTGCGGATCGTCAGCCCCAGTCCCGCGGCCACGGCCGCCCAGATGCCGCCAAGGCTCGGGCTGGAAAAGGCCATCCGCCAGGACAGGCCGGCGCGGTCGAGCGTTTCGGTTGCCACCGTGCGCAAAAGGCATGGCGCTTCAAGCGCCACCAGCGGCAGTGGCTCACTGTGGCGCAGGCTGGTCTCGATGCGCTTTGCCGGGCCGATCCAGCGCATCTGCACGTCGGCGACGTGCTCGCTGTAAGGCAGCGTCTCGCCGCTGTGCCAGGCGAGCGCGATGTCGAGGTTGCCTGACATGATCCTTTCGGCAAGTTCGTAGCTGCGCGCGATCCTGGCTTCGATCTTGACCTTGGGATGGGCGCGAGCGAAGCGGCCGAGCACGTCAGGCAGCACTGCCTCGCCGAAATCCTCCTGCAGGCCGAGCCGTACCCAGCCTTCCAGCTCGACGTCATGGATCGCGGATGCCGCATCGTCGTTGAGTTCGATCAGACGGCGCGCATAGCCGAGCATGGTCTCGCCGGCTTCGGTCAAGGCGAGGCCGCGTCCCAACTTGCGGAAGATCGGCGTCGCAGCCTGCTCCTCCAGTTTCTTCAACTGCGCGCTGACCGCCGACGTCGACCGGCCAAGCCGGTCGGCAGCCTTGGCGAAGCTGCCCAACTCCATGCCGGTGACGAAACTGCGGAGAACGTCGAGGTCGAACGTCACGCGTCGCATGGCAATAATCCTGGTTTTTGGGACAAACAGTCAAATACTTCCCGATATTCAGCATGAAACTATGGCGATAGACACAGGCCGTCAAGGTCCGGATGCCGTCGGACAATCAAGGGAAATTCAGCCATGTCGCTCGTCGCTACGGATTTGGAATGCAGCCGGGACAGGCCTCGGCTGCAGGCGGATGCTGCCGCCGCTGGTGCCGCGACAGTCCGCTCCAATCATCGCTGGAAGGTGCTGGGCATTGGCGTTGCCGCCAATGCCAGTTTTTCCGCAACCTTCTCCGGCATCCCGGCGACAGCGGTCTTCCTGCGCTCTGGCTATCATCTCGGCAATGGCGAGCTCGGGCTGGTTCTCGGTCTACTCGGCCTGGGTGTGGCGCTGAGCGAACTGCCATGGGGATTGCTCACCGATCGCTGGGGCGATCGCCGCGTGCTGCTCACCGGTCTCGGCGCCACCGCGGCATGGCTGCTTCTCATGGCATTGCTGGTCGTGCCGTTGCCGGCATACAGTCCCGGGGTTGTGCTTCTGGCCGCCGTGTTGCTCGTCACGGGTCTGCTCGGCGGCAGCGTCAACGGCTCAAGCGGCCGCGCCATCATGGCCTGGTTCCGTGAAGGCGAGCGTGGCTTCGCCATGAGCATCAGGCAGACTGCGGTGCCACTCGGCGGCGGGCTCGGCGCTCTTGTCCTGCCGTCGCTAGCCTCGACGCATGGCTTTGCGGCGGTCTACGGCCTGCTGGCCGCATTCTCCGCCGTCACGGCGCTTTTCGCGTGGCGCTGGTTGCGCCAGCCGCCAATCGGCGAAGACGCGATGTCCGCCAGCGACGGCATAGTGTCGGCCGGTCCGGCGCCGCTGCGCAATCCGGACGTCTGGCGCATCGCAATGGCCATCGGCCTGCTTTGCGTCCCGCAAGTGGCGGTGCTCACCTTCGCCTCCGTCTTCCTGCATGATTTCGGCGGCATGGGAACGGCAGTGATCAGCGCCAGCCTGGCAGCCGTGCAGGTCGGCGCCATGGTCATGCGCGTCTGGAGCGGCCGCTTCACCGACCGTCACGGCAATCGCCGCTCGTTCCTGCGCCTTTTCAGCAGGCTGAGCGCGGCTGCTTTCGCCACCCTCGCGCTGCTTGTGTTTGTCGTGGCCACCATTCCCGGCTGGCAGCCGGTGCTCGCGACAACGATTGTTGCCGTCCTGATCGTCGCCGGCATCTGTGGTTCGGCATGGCACGGCGTTGCCTACACCGAGATTGCCACGCTTGCCGGCGTCAGCAACGCCGGGGCGGCGCTCGGTCTCGCCAACAGCTTTGTCTTTGTCGCCTTCTTCCTGGTGCCGATCGCCATCCCTGGGCTTCTGGTTGTCGGATCATGGGCCGGCGTCTGGCTGTCGGCCGCCATCTGCGCGCTGATCGCCTCGCCGATCTTCCTGCCGCCGGCCTGAATTCACAGGCCGGCCGCAAAACCGCCCGACTTCGGAACCACGACCTTGAGCCGACTGAGAAAACCCGATCGAACCCGTTAACGTCCCATCAAGGTTAATGCATCATTTTGCTCTCCAGTGGGGTCAGTCGCGTTCCTGGAGAGAGTTCCGTGCATCGACGTGTGTTGAAGCGGCTCATTGCTGCCGCCGGTGAGAGAAAACGTGGCTTTCTACCTCCGCTCGTCATCGGTCTCGGCATCTGGATCGGCTTTCCGACCATCGCCGCCTACCAGGACATGACGAGCCTTGTCTCCGGCCTCGAAGCGCCGAACACCCGCTGGAATTCCTATGTCGAGAAATCCGTCGCCGGCTCGACCCATGCGGCGGAGATGCCGTTTGTCGATTCCGACGTCACCGGCTCGATCTCCGGATCGGGAGTCCATCTGGCCGGTGTCGGCAGCGTGTCGTTTCGTGGCAAGGGCGGCAAGGTCAGCGGCACGCCCGACGAGGATCGCATCGTGCGCGCCGACAAGAAGGGGCGCATCATCCAGATGTCTCCCGTCGCGCCGCCCAAGAACTTCAATGCCGGATCGATCTTCGAGCGCACCTCCTCCTTGCTGCGGCGCAGTATGGACAGCGACCTGAAGATGGCTTTCGCCAAGCCGCAGATCAAAGGCAAGGAAATCCAGATCGCCGCGGCATTCCATGCGCGCGAGGACAAGAAGCCGGACCCCGGCGTGCCGGCCATGCTTGCCGCGCTGGTCAACAACGACCATCCCGATGTGCTGGCGACCGCCTATGCGCAGGCCGAGCCCGACTATGCCAAGGCGTCACCCTTCGAAGCCCTGCTTCAGGATGAGCAGCCCAATGACGGCCGCTTCATTCCGCCGATGGCCAAGGGCGACCATGAGTGGATCCAGAACCCGCTGCCCGCCAGTGTCTTCTCCAAACCGGAACAGGCATGCCTGGCCAAAGGCATCTATTTCGAGGCGAGGAGCGAATCCGTGCGCGGCCAGGCCGCCGTTGCCCAGGTCATCCTCAATCGCGTCCGCAACCCGGCCTATCCCAATTCGATCTGCGGCGTCGTCTACCAGAACGACAGCTGGTTCAACCGTTGCCAGTTCTCCTTCGCTTGCGACGGCAGGAAGAAGCGTATCGACAGTCCCGCCGCCTACAAGACCGCGCAGGATATCGCCATGGCGGTCACTGCCGGCAAGATATTCATCCCCGAGGTCGGCTCGTCGACCCATTACTACGCCCAATATGTCCATCCAGGCTGGGCGCGCACCATGCAGAAGATGACCAAGATCGGCCTGCATATCTTCTATCGGACCTATGGCGGCGGCTGGAGCTGAGTGCTGAACGATTGCTGATCTTTTCCCGCCGCACGCAGTCCATCAAAGAGCCATTGCCGAGGGGATTCGCGCCATGCATCCCCGTCATCGTGGCGGGCACGATGTCGCACCTTTATAACCAATTGATTTTGTTGCCTAAAATACATGGCAATGAACTTCCGCCCGTGGCTTGACTGGCGCAAACCCTCTAACTATGTTGCCGGCGACTTTAGAAGCGGACGGACGGTGACGGTCTGACCGGGCAGGGGGGTTGCGATGGCCGATAAAAACAGGCCAGACGGAACCGGAGAAACTGGCCGCGGCAAGCAGCATGAAGCCGACATCCGCGACGACGATCTTGAGCGCCGCCGGCGTGACCTTGAAGCATCGCTTGCGACAAGGCGGCCGGACCGGCTCGAGGGGAAAGACGACGCGAAAGCGGGCAGTATGGCCGGTTATGGCCAGGCGCTCAAACTCTCCAGCGAGTTCATCGCCGGGGTGGTGGTCGGCGCCGGCATCGGCTGGATCATCGACCGTCTGGCGGGGACATCGCCATGGGGGCTGATCGTGTTTCTGCTGCTTGGTTTTGGCGCCGGCGTGCTCAATGTCATGCGTTCTGCGGGCGTTGTGGCAGAATTCGGACAGGGCGATAATTCGCGCCGTGACCAAGACGACAAGAAATGACCGTGCTTTATGCGCGGGTCGGGTAATGATAACGAGGCCGTACGCGGCATTGACGGGGTCTGAACGTGGCAGCTGACAAGGTCGATCCGATCCACCAGTTCCATATCAACAAGCTGATACCGATCGAGATCGGCGGCTACGACCTGTCTTTCACCAATTCGGCGCTGTTCATGGTCGCAACCGTGGTCGTTGCTGCCGCATTTCTGTTTCTCACGACCTCGAGCCGCAGCCTGGTTCCCGGCCGGCTTCAGTCGGTCTCCGAGATGGCCTATGAATTCGTCGGCAACATGTTGCGCGATGCCGCCGGCACGCAGGGCATGAAGTTCTTCCCATTCGTGTTCTCGCTGTTCATGTTCGTGCTGGTCGCCAATCTGCTTGGCCTGTTCCCGTATTTCTTCACCATCACCAGCCACATCATCGTCACCTTCGGCCTCGCCGCCCTGGTGATCGGAACCGTTGTTGTCTACGGCTTCATGAAGCACGGTTTCGGTTTCCTGAAACTGTTCGTGCCGCATGGCGTGCCGGTGTTCCTGCTGCCGCTGGTGGTGCTGATCGAGGTGATCTCCTTCGTGTCGCGCCCGGTCAGCCTCTCGGTTCGTCTGTTCGCCAACATGCTCGCCGGCCACATCACGCTGAAGGTGTTTTCCGGGTTTGTCGTCAGCCTGAGCGCGCTCGGCGCGGTCGGCGTGGCGGGTTCGGTCCTGCCGCTGGCCATGGCAGTGGCGCTGACGGCACTGGAACTGCTGGTCGCTTTCCTGCAGGCCTACGTCTTTGCGGTATTGACCTGCATGTATCTCAACGACGCCCTGCACCCCGGGCACTGAGCAAGAGTTTCCGGCCCAAGAGTTTCCAACATTGGCGCCGGATGGAATTGCAACGGAATTTTAGATCCAAAGGAGTTGAACAAATGGACGCAGAAGCAGCAAAGTACATCGGCGCCGGCATCGCTTGCCTGGGCATGGGTGGCGCGGGCATTGGCCTCGGCAACATCTTCGGCAGCTACCTGGCGGGCGCTCTGCGCAACCCGTCGGCTGCTGATGGCCAGTTCGGCCGTCTGATCTTCGGCTTCGCCGTGACCGAAGCTCTGGGCATCTTCTCGCTTCTCATCGCGCTTCTGGCCCTGTTCGGCTGAGCCCCTGTTTTGGCCAAGCGTTGGGAAGATTGGACAGGCCGGCCGCGCGAGCGGCGGGCCTGAATTTCGGGGATAGTCCATGTTCGTGACATCTGCCTTCGCGCAAGAGTCCGCACCTGCAGCCGACACCAGCCACGCTGCGACGGAAGGCGACACGCATTCCGGCACCAGCGTGCCTGCCGAAGCGCACGGCACGTTTCCGCCATTCGATCCGGCGACGTTCCCGTCGCAGCTTCTGTGGCTGGCGATCACTTTCGGGCTGTTCTACCTCTTCCTGAAGCGGGTCGTGATGCCGCGCGTCGGGGGCATCATCGATGTCCGCAACGACCGCATCACGCAGGACCTCGACCAGGCAGCCAAGTTGAAGGGCGAGGCCGACGCCGCTGTTGCTGCCTACGAGCAGGAACTGGCGGAAGCCAAGACCAAGGCCAACGCGATCGGCCAGCAGGCCAACGATGCGGCCAAGGCCGAAGCCGAGACCGCACGCAAGAAGGTCGAGGCGGCACTTGACCAGAAGCTTGGCGAGGCTGAGGCACGCATTTCTTCCATCAAGGCCAATGCCATGAAGGAAGTCGGCAGCATCGCCGAGGACACGGCTTCGGCGATCGTCGAGGCACTGGTCGGTGGCAAGGCCAGCAAGGCCGAGATCGCGGCCGCGGTCAAATCCGTGGCCCGGTGAGGAGCGCATCATGGATTACACGTCTCTCGCGACGCTCTGGGCAACGATAGCCCTCTTCATCTTCCTCGGCGTTGCCATCTACATCAAGGTGCCTGGCATGATCGCCAAGGCACTCGACGCCCGCGCCGCCAGGATCAGCAATGAGCTGGACGAAGCGCGCCGGCTGCGCGAGGAGGCCCAGCAATTGCTCGGCCAGTATCAGCGCAAGCGCAAGGAAGCCGAGCAGGAGGCCGCCGACATCGTCGCCGCCGCCAAGCGCGAAGCCGACATGCTTGCCGCGGATGCGCACAAGAAGACCGAGGACTATGTTATCAGGCGCACCGCGCTTGCCGAACAGAAGATCGGTCAGGCCGAGCGTGACGCCATTAGCGAAGTCCGCGCCAGCGCCGTCGACATCGCCGTCGAGGCTGCGCGTGCGCTGCTCGCTGGCAAGATGGACGTCAAGGCGGGTGCC
Source organism: Mesorhizobium kowhaii (assembly GCF_003253745.1). GTDB lineage: Bacteria > Pseudomonadota > Alphaproteobacteria > Rhizobiales > Rhizobiaceae > Mesorhizobium > Mesorhizobium kowhaii. The sequence goes on along the minus strand of NZ_MZXV01000056.1, from coordinate 54,296 downwards.
GACCTGTTCAAGGCATCGCTGGTGGATGTGAAGTCCAAGCTCAACTGAGTTTCTTGCCCTGAGCAAAGAACGAAGCCGCTTGGGAAACCTGGCGGCTTTTTTGTTGTGGAAACTGCCCCGGAGATTGGCAAAACCGGCTGAGCGCCTAATCTCCCTCCTCATGGGGGGAGATTGGCTGTCACCGCTGCTCTCGCCAGTCGCCCAAGAGTATCGCCAAACCGCTCAATCCAGGCCGGCCAAGCTCTCTTCTTCCATCACTTCCGCGCCGCCAAGCCTGAACGGCGCAAACGACACGCGGTGCAGTCGCGCCACCGGGCCATGCGCTTCGATCGCCGTGCGATGGCGGGCCGTGGCGTAGCCCATGTGGACCTCGAACCCGTAGCGATCGTGATGGTTGCCGCAGCCGCACATCATGCGGTCGCGCATCACCTTGGCGACGATCGAGGCGGCGGCGATCGATTGCGAGCGCTGGTCGCCCTTGATCAGTGCGCGGCCGACGCAAGGCAGCCCCGGCGGCACATCGCGCCCGTCGGCGAGCGCGAGCTTCGGTTGAACCGACAGGCCGAGCACGGCACGGCGCATCGCTTCCAGGCTAGCCCTGAGGATATTGCTGCCGTCGATGCCTTCGGCGCTGATGGACGCCATTGAAACCCCTAGTGCGGAGCCAAGAATTCGCACGAACAGCGCTTCGCGTTGCAGATGGCTGAGACGTTTGGAATCGTCGAGCCCGTCTGGAATGTTGGCGGGGTCGAGCACCACCGCCGCCGCGACCACCGGTCCGGCCAGGGGACCACGACCGGCCTCGTCCATGCCCGCCACCGGCCACAGGCCGTCGGCCATCGCCTTCGTCTCGAAGGAGAAGTCGGGTTTCTCGATGATCTCAAAGAGAAGCGGAGAATCGGAGCGCGCGCGAGCCATGTTGCGGCGAGGTTCGCATCGGCTCCGATTCTCCGCAAGTCCCTCCGGGTCGGGTGGGGCGCCGGACCGGGAGGGCACCGTCTGCAGGCCGGGGCAGGCCGGACGGGATTCGTGTGCTGCGACAGATCAGCCGCCGCAGTGATTTGCATTCTCAGAGCAGCGTCAGCTGCACCTGGTCCTTTCCGCCGGCAACGAACTGATCGGTCCGAAGCGTGCGCCGTTCGACGTTGAGGCCAAGCCGCTTGGCGGTGATCTCGAAGCGCCGGCCGATTTGCCAGGCGTAGGGACCAGCACCCTTCATGCGCTTGCCCCATTCCGAATCGTAATCCTTGCCGTCGCGCATCGAGCGGATCAGCGACATCACGTGGCGGTAGCGGTCGGGATAGTGGCGCAGCAGCCAGTCCTTGAAGATCGGGCTGACCTCCAGCGGCAGGCGCAGCACGACATAACCCGCCTCGCGCGCGCCGGCGGCGCGTGCCGAATCGAGGATGCGCTCCATCTCCTGGTCGGTCAGGCCGGGGATGATCGGCGCCACCATCACCGAAGCCGGAATGCCGGCATCCGAAAGCTGTCGGATTGCCTCCAGCCGCTTGGTCGGTGTCGAGGCGCGGGGCTCCATCGTTCTGGCCAGCATGCGGTCGAGCGTCGTCACCGACAGCGCCACCTTGGCCAGCCCGCGCTCGGCCATGCGCGACAGGATGTCGATGTCGCGCGTCACCAAAGCGGACTTGGTGACGATGCCGACCGGATGGCCGCGCGCTTCCAGCACTTCGAGGATCTCGCGCATGATCCGATATTGCTTCTCGATCGGCTGGTAGGGATCGGTGTTGGTGCCGATGGCGATGGTGCGCGGCTGGTAGCCGTCTTTCGACAACTCCTTGTCGAGCAGTCGCGCTGCATCCGGCTTGGCGAACAGCTTCGATTCGAAATCGAGACCCGGCGACAGGCCCATGAAACTGTGCGTCGGCCGGGCGAAGCAATAGACGCAGCCGTGTTCGCAACCGCGATACGGGTTGATCGACCGGTCGAAGGAAATGTCTGGCGATTCGTTGCGGGTGATGATGGTGCGCGGCTTCTCGACCTGCACCTCGGTCTTGAAGGGCGGCAGTTCCTCGAGCGAATTCCAGCCATCGTCGAAGACATGCCGGCTGACCGGCTCGAACCGTCCCGACGGATTGATGCCCGCCGACCTGCCGCGATTGCGGTCCGGACGGACACGCACGCCACTCTGCTCGATCATCGCATTGGCCATCTCGGCTCTTCCTGCTCCGAAAGCTGCAATGTCGGCACGCACGATCTGTTCCATCTTCGCCCGCTCCCAGGGACTGTCCATGTTGTGTCGAATCGCTCTGTTCATGAAATTATTCCTATTTCGGCGATGAGAACAAAGCAAGAACTTTTTATGGTGCGTTGCAGAAACTGGCGCTCCGTCCGGCTTTCCGCTATTCGGCTAATGATGCTCAGTGTTCTCATCGAAACCCGCAATGACGAGGAGGGCCTCGCCCGCACACTCGCCTCGCTGATTGGCGGCGCGGTCGAGGGCGTGGTGCGTGACGTCATCGTCTGCGACACGGGTTCCACCGACCAGACGCATCGTGTTGCCGAGCATGCCGGCTGTCAGTATGTGACTGGCGGTATCGCTGCCGGTATTCGCCAGGCCAAGGGCGACTGGCTGCTGCTCCTGGAGCCGGGCTCGCGGCTGGTGGAAGGCTGGATCGATGCGGTCGTTGCCCACACGGCCAGGCAGACCATGGCGGCGCGCTTTTCGCGGGCCCGCGGCAGCCGCACACCGTTCCTGGCCCGGATATTTTCGGGAAACCGCGCCTTGGCCGATGGATTGCTGATCAGCAAGCTTCAGGCCGCGGCCTCGGCCAAGAGTGCCGGCAGCGCCGAGGCCATCGCACGCGGCCTCGCGGCAAAGCGGCTCGACGCCGAAATCTGGGTGGCGCCGCCAAAGCAAGAGCATCGCTCCCCGAAGTGATTTTTGCAGCTGCTCACTCCATTGTGCATTGCACAATGTCTGACGCGAGGTTAGCTTCCCATCCAGGCGGGTGAATTGGGTTTGGGTCATGCCGAGTGATGAGCACCGATGCCGCATCGGTGCCGCTCTCATAGCCGAGGACCCGATGAACCTTTCAACCCCCGACAAATCCGGCACGGCCAGTCTCGAGGCCATTGCGCGCAACGGCAGCCTGCTGCGGCGCATCGCCGTGCGCATTCCGACCTATCTGACGGACCTGCGCGAAAACCCTGCCTGGCTGCCGATGTTCGTGCTGGCGCGCACAATGCCTGGACGCAGGATGCATTGGCTGGGCGCAAAACGCGCCGTCCGGCCGACAATGCGGGGGATACGATGTTTGCCGGCGTCGACCGTGAGGCCGTGGTCGAAGCGCTGCGCTCCGATGGGCTGTTTTCGGGCCTGGTCCTGCCGCCGGCGATCCATGAAGAGATCGCGAGTTTCGCCCAGCGCACCCCTTGCTTCGGCAATTTCGACCGCCGTCTCGAATTCATGCCGGGTGAACATGCCGAGGCCGAGAAGCGCTTTGGCCGCTCGCTGCTCAGCGGGCATTTTTTCGAGCGCATCCTCGATTGCCGGGCGGCACTCGCCATCCAGCGCGATCCGCTGCTGCTGGATATTGCCGCGCATTATCTCGGCGGCCAGGCAAAGCTGATCACGACGCGCGTCTGGTGGAGTTTTCCGACTGGGGAGGCATCGGACGCCGACAAGAACCTTGCCTCGCTCGGCAAGTATCATTTCGACCTCGACGACTGGCGCATGCTGAAATTCTTCTTCTATCTCAAGCCGGTCGACGCCGACACCGGCCCGCATGTCTATGTCCGGGGCAGTCACAAGCGCCGCAGCCTCAAGCATCAGCTCACCCTGCTGGTCGGCCATCCCGCGCAAGAGGTTCTGGATGTCTATGGCGAGCAGAGCCCGGTGACGCTCACTGGCGATGCCGGCCTCGGCTTCGTCGAGGATCCGTTTGGCTTCCACATGGGCACCGTGCCGGCGCGCACGCCGCGGCTGATGATGGAAGTTGGTTTCGGCGTATCGCCGCCGTCACGCCGCCGCTTTCATGGCGAGCCGGTCATCCGATGAAAGGGAACTATCCGAAGCTCATCTCGACAGGCATCCAGCGAGCGCGACGCCTGGCTTGGCGTTGCTCTCTGCCTTCCGCGTCGAAGTCGACCGGGACCGGCTCCCGATCGAACCGCTCTCGGTCGTCCAGGGCATTTATGATGACGATCGCCCTTGCGTCATCATCATCTCCGGCGATTGCGGCGACATAGACGCCGCAGTCCCGGCAGATCAAATAGTCGGCCGTCCTCAGCCCGAAATGATATGTCCGCAATTGCGCTCTGTCCTTGACCGAGATGATCAGTCTGCCGTCCGGATCGGCAACGGCGCGCGAACCATGTTTGACACAGAACGAGCATTGGCAGGCGCGAACTTCGATTTGCGACGGGTCGAGCCCGGTCTCGAATGTCAGGCGAACATTGCCGCAATGGCATCCGCCGGAGTGTGCGTTCATCGTATTTCCCGCCGCCAAGTCGTGGCTGAGAATATTCATGCGGCATCCGGTTGGGAATGGCGCTTCGAAGGCGCAAGCGGCACTCCGCTGGGCGAAACCAAGGTCGCGCACTTGAATTGCCTGCGACTTGGGTCCCTACGCGGATGGGCTCACCCGCGCCGCAGATGCTCGTCCAGGCGCGGCATGATCTCGACGAAGTTGCACGGCATGTGCCGGTAGTCGAGCTGCGCCTTCAGGATGCCGTCCCAGGCGTCCCTGCAGGCGCCGGGCGAGCCCGGCAGCACGAAGACGAAGGTGGCATTGACGACGCCGCCGGTCGCCCGGCTCTGGATCGTCGAGGTGCCGATCTTGTCGTAGGAGATGCGGTGGAACACTTCGGAAAACCCGTCCATGCGCTTTTCGAAGATCGGCTCCAGCGCTTCTGGCGTCACGTCGCGGCCGGTGAAGCCGGTGCCGCCAGTGGTGATCACGACATCGATCGCCGCGTCCTTTGACCAGCCGAGCACCTTGTCGCGGATTTTCTCGCGGTCATCGATGACGATATCGCGGGCGGCCAGGATGTGACCGGCTTCAGTGATGCGGTCGGCCAGCGTCTGGCCGGACTTGTCGTCGGCAAGGCTACGTGTGTCCGACACCGTCAGCACCGCGATGCGGATCGGGATGAAAGGCCGGCTCTCGTCAGTCCTGGCCATCTCAGTCGGCCTCCGATGTCACGGTGCGCGTCGCGGCGACGAACCAGTCGGGCTGGCGGCCGCGGATGTCGGCGGCGGCGCGCTTGGCGACATTGCCGGTCTCGAACAGACCGAAGCATGTCGCGCCGGATCCGGACATACGCGAGAATCCCGATCCGGCCTTGTTAAGCCAGGAAAGCGCTCTGCCGATGGCGGGCTGCATCGCCAGCGCCGCCGGCTCAAGATCATTGCGGGTGATCTCCAGCCAGTTACGCAGGCTGTGGAAGTCGATGCTGCGCGGCAGCGGCGGCAGTGGCTCGTTGTCGCGACGGGAAAGCGCTGCAAACACATCGGCGGTCGAGACGGCGGTTCCGGGATTGACCAGCACCAGCCCCAGCGCCGAGAAATCCGGCACCATCGACAGCTCGTCCCCAATGCCGCGCGCGACCAGCGGCTTTGCCGCCAGGCACATCGGCACATCGGCGCCAAGCGAGAGGCCGATCCACGCCAATTCAGCGCCGTCCATGTTCAGGGCCCATGTCTCCGCCAGCCCGCGCAGCACGGCTGCCGCGTCGCTCGAGCCGCCGCCGACGCCGGAGGCAACCGGCAGGTTCTTTTCGAGCCGGATGGCGACCGGCGGAGTCCTCTCCAGCCCAGCCTCTCTTCGCAGCGCATCGCGCGCCTTGAGCACCAGATTGCTGGTGTCGAGAGGAACCGCCGGCCCGTAGCGGCCGGACACCGTAAAATCATCACTGTCGGCGAGCGCGATTTCGACCCGGTCGCCAAAACGCGTGAACACCGCCAGGCTTTCGATCAGGTGATAACCGTCGGGGCGCCTGCCGGTGACATGCAGCGCCAGATTGATCTTGGCATGCGCATGCCAGGTGCGCGACCCGATCTCGGTGTCCACGGCGTCAGTCGTATGCGGGATGATGCTCAGTCCTTGGCCAGCCGGTATTCGCCGGTCTTCGGATCCTTGACCAGCGTACCCATGGCGCCATTAGCCGCCTGCTTTTCGGTGCGCCGCACCTTGGCGGTCACGCGCTCGGCTTCCCGGACGAAGGTGCGATAGCCGAAATAGGCGGCGACGCCAACGACGGTGAAGAAAATGATCTGCGGCATGCCAAAACTCCTCCCACGCTGGGCCGGCGAAGGCGGCCGGTCGGGTCGGTTGATGCATGTCGCCCAAAAGTGGATCCGGTTTTGGGAAAACGACATGCATAAGACTTCAAGCTCTCATGCTAGACGGTTTTGCCGGGTTTTCAAAGCCCGAACCGTGCCCACAACGCGCGCTCTTCCGCCGCATCGATCACACCGCTGGCGGCTGCCGCGGCGATATCGGGCGCCGAAAAGCCCTTGCTCGAGCCGAACAGGCCGAAGCGGCCGAGGAAACCGCGCGGCGCCGTGATCAGCCTGAGCTGGGTCTTCGGTCCAAAACGGGTTTTCAGCACCGTGCGCATGTCGCCGAGCGCATCGACCAGGCCGAGTTCGAGGCCCTTCATGCCGGTCCAGAACAGGCCGGTGAACAGGTCCGGATCGTCCTTAAGCTTCGTGCCGCGCCTCTCCTTGACGAGGTCGATGAACGTGCCGTGCACCTCGAGCTGCAGCGCTTTCAGGCGCTCGACGTCTTCCTTCTTCTCCGGCTTGAACGGATCGAGCACAGCCTTGTTCTGGCCGGCGGTGTGGACACGGCGCTCGACACCGATCTTCTTCATCAGTTCCGGGAAACCGAACGAGGCCGAGACCACGCCGATCGAACCGACGATGGAGGACGGATCGGCGAAAATCTCGTCGCCGGCGACCGCGATCATGTAGCCGCCCGATGCCGCGACGTCCTCGACGAAGACCAGCACCTTCTTGTTCTTCTCGGTCGCCAGGTCGCGGATACGCTTGAAGATCAGCCGCGACTGCACCGGCGAGCCACCCGGCGAATTGATCGAGATGGCGACCGCCGGCGCGTCGTAGGAAAACGCCTTCTCGATGAGACCGGCGGTCGTGGCCAGCGACAGATTCTGCCGGAACTGGCCGCCCGACATGATCGTGCCGTGCAGCCGGATGACCGGAATGGTGACGACGGTGGAGCGCCAGGATTTCGGCAGCAGGCGGTTGATAAGTCGTTTCACGAGGGCGCGATCTCCGGTCGATGGGTTGCAGGCATGTAGGGATTCCCCGGCCAACGGCAATGTGGCCGGTAAGAATAGCTCAATCTCCGAACAACGAGGCGAGGCCGTTGGTGATCATTTCGCTGCGCTCATCAGGGCCGTCGCCCGATTGCGCGCGCAGCATCAGGGGAGGCCGGATGGCGAGCTTCCCCCGCGCCCCGAGCGCTGCCCGGACGACGATGCGGATCGCTGCCGCGTCGGGGCGAGGGTGGACGGCGAGCATCTCGGCATCGCCGAAGCGGCCGGCGATCGCATCGAGAATGGCGCCAAGCTGCTCGGGCCGGGCGATCACGGCAAGCCCGCCGCGCGGCCTGACCACAGCGGCAGCACTGCGGATCCAGTGCTCGAACAGCCCGTCTTCCATGACGTGGGCTTCCTTTCTCAGGCGATCGGGCGTGGCGCGGTCCCGTGCGGCGTTGAAAGGCGGGTTCATGATGACGAAATCGAAGTCATTGTCGGCGAGGCCGGCCGCCGCCCGCGCCCGGCCCGATACGGTGACATCAGCGATGAGCACCGAGGCACGATCGCTGAGATGGGCATTGCCGGGATGAGCCAGGGTAGCCGCGGCGAAAGCGGCCATTTCCGGCGCCCGTTCGACAAGCACGGCCGCGGCCGGCGGGCAGCGCGACAGCACCGCCAGGCCGGCGGCGCCGGCACCGGCGCCGAAATCGGCGAGACGTCCGCCAAAGGAGGATGGCACGGACGCCGCCAACATCATCGCATCCATTCCGGCGCGATGGCCGCCCTGCTTGGGCTGCACGAGCCAGAACCGGCCGCGATGGAAAGCATCGACCGTATGGGCCGGCGTGTCCGGGGCAAGGGTGGCCGGCGCGGCGGACATTATTTTCCGCGGATCTCGTTGGCGATGCCGGCATCCGTCAGGATGCGCCGTGCCGCGTCGGCCTGGTCGGCGTCGACCATGACGCGTCGCGGCAGGATGCCGAGCGAGCCGTCGAGCACGCTCATGTTCTGGTCGGCGACGAAGCAGCCGATGCCGGCATCGCGCATCAGCGATTCGACAAAGGAGATGATGACGGCGTCGTTGGTGCGAATGAGCTCTATCATCGGGCGAAACTCTCAGTTTGCGGCGCATATGTAAACGGGCAGGCGGATTCCCGGTTGACAGGCTGTTATCGCCGCCGCGCCAATTCGCCACTTGCCGTGGCCGTGTCTGCCGCCCTAGAGTCCCTGCAGGGACTAAGGGTGCCGTCGCACGCGTTATACCAAGACGGGAGTGATTGTCGTGGGTGTCGTTCTCAACATCGAAAACGGGAAGCGGGAACCCGCCTCCATCAAGGATTTGATCGATCTGACGGCGACCGATATGGGACGCGTCAATGAATTGATCCTGTCCAAGGCCGGCTCCGACGTCGAGATGATTCCGGAGGTTGCCAACCATCTGATCTCGTCCGGCGGCAAGCGGCTGCGGCCGATGCTGACGCTCGCCGCCGCGCAGATGTTCGGCTATGCCGGCGAGGGCCACGTCAAGCTCGCCACGGCAGTCGAATTCATGCATACGGCAACGCTTCTCCACGACGATGTCGTCGACGAGAGCGGCATGCGGCGCGGCAAGAAGACCGCCCGCATGATCTGGGGCAACCAGGCAAGCGTCCTGGTTGGCGATTTCCTGCTCGGCCAGGCCTTCCGCATGATGGTCGATGTCGGCTCGCTTGAAGCGCTCGACATCCTGTCCAGTGCGGCCTCGATCATCGCCGAGGGCGAGGTGATGCAGCTTGCCGCCGCCAAGAACCTCGAAACTACCGAGGACGAGCATTTCGCCGTCATCAAGGCCAAGACCGCGGCGCTGTTTTCCGCCGCTGCCGAGGTCGGCCCGGTCATCGCCCAGGCCACCCGCAATGACCGTGCAGCACTGCGCTCCTACGGCATGAACCTCGGTCTCGCCTTCCAGCTGATCGACGATGCGCTGGACTATGGCGGCACCAGCAAGGATCTGGGCAAGAATGTCGGCGACGATTTCCGCGAGGGCAAGGTGACGCTTCCGGTCATTCTCGCCTACCGGCGCGGCACCAAGGCGGAGCGCACCTTCTGGAAGCGCGCCATCGAGGACAATGTCACCGATGACGCCGGCCTGGAAAAGGCGATCGGCCTGATGACCCGCCACGGCGCCATTGCCGACACGATCGGGCGCGCCCGCCATTTCGGCGAGATCGCCCGCGATGCGCTGGCGCCGCTGGAAGCGACGCCGCAGAAATCGGCGCTGATCGACGTCATCGATTTCTGCATCAGCCGGGTGAACTGAGCGGCTGGCGTTTCGCCGGCTCCCTCTGGCCTATTGTGGCGAGGAAGGTCGCGAATCCCGTTCTTGCCGTCTCGACAAGCTGCCTCGCCTCAAATTATCTATAAAACATGGCAAAGGGCACAGACGACACCATCGCCGTCCGCATCAGCAAGGTACTGGCGGACCGCATCATCTCGGGCGCGATCGAGCCCGGGGCTCGGCTTCGGCAGGATCACATCGCCGAGGAATTCCAAACCAGCCATGTGCCAGTGCGCGAGGCCTTCCGCCGTCTCGAGGCGCAAGGGCTGGCCGTCGGTGAGCCGCGCCGTGGGGTGCGTGTCGCGTCTTTCGATCTGGGCGAGGTCAAGGAGGTCGCCGAAATGCGGGCGGCACTTGAAGTGCTGGCGCTGCGCCATGCCGCGCCGCACCTGACATCCGCCATTCTCGATCTGGCCGAAGAGGCGACCAAGGCCGGCGACAAGTCCCGCGATGTCAGGTCGTGGGAAGAAGCCAACCGCGCCTTCCACAGGCTGATCCTGGCGCCATGCGGCATGCCGCGCCTGCTTGCCACCATCGACGATCTGCACGCGGCGAGCGCCCGCTTCCTGTTTGCGGCATGGCGCTCGGAGTGGGAGACGCGCACCGACCAGGACCATCGCGCAATACTCACCGCCTTGCGGCAGGGAAACACCGAATCGGCCGCGGCAACACTGGGGCGGCATGTCCAGTGGATTGGTCGCAAGCCGGTCAGGACGGCTTCAGGGACGACACGCGAAGCCTTTGCCATCGTGGGTTGATGCATGTCGCCCAAAAGTGGTCCCGGTTTTGGGAGAACGACATGGATAAAAAACAACGGTCAAAAGCGCGCCGCGCCGCGCTTTTGACCGCCTTTGCAAAGGGAGGGCTTGCTATCCCAAGGGAATTGTGGATTCGATAATAGATCGAAAACAGAAATTATCTATAATTTGCAATCGATCGAAGGAATCCCAATGTCAGACGTCGCGTTCTCGTCCCACAATCCGTCGTTCAGCCCGCTCCGGCTTCAAGGTCGATCTCTCGGCTGGCAGGTTGGAGCCGTCGTGCTCGGCACGCTGTTCCTGGCGCTGTCCTCCTATATCGAAGTGCCGATGGTGCCGGTTCCGGTGACCATGCAGACCTTCGCCGTGACATTGATCGGTGCGCTCTATGGCTGGCGGCTTGGCGCCATCACCATTGCCGCCTGGCTGGTCGAGGGCGCGGTCGGCTTTCCGGTTCTGGCTGGAGGAGCAGCCGGTTTGTCGCATTTCGTCGGACCAACGGGCGGTTATCTCTTCGCCTTTCCCCTTGTCGGCGCGCTTGTCGGCTGGCTGGCCGAACGCGGCTGGAACGGCAACCGGGTGATGCTCGCCTTCGCCGCCATGCTGCTCGGCAACCTTGCATGCCTTGTTCTCGGCACGGCATGGCTCGCCGTCATGATCGGTGTTGAAAAGGCCATCACTTTCGGGTTCATGCCTTTTCTCCTCGGCGGTCTGCTCAAGTCGGCGCTCGGCGCTGCGACACTGATGGCTCTTCCCGGCGGCAAGGCAAAACCGGCGAATCCGTGACGATCAGGCTGCGCGCCCATCACCTCCTTTGCCTGCTCACCTATGTGGGCAAGGGATATACCCCCGCCTTCACCGCCAACTATGACGGGATTGCGGAGCGCCTGAGTCGGGGCGAGGACATCCTCCTCGTTTCCGGCCCGGACGACGTTTGTGCCCCGTTGCTCGACGAGCCGGAACCGCACTGCCTGCGCGACAGCGCCGCCGAGCGAGACCAACTGGCGGCACAGGACGTGGCGGATCTGCTGGCGCGGCCAATCCAGGCCGGCGTCCGTCTCGATCTCGTTGCGGCAATCCTGGCACGGATGCGGCAGGCATTTTCAGCCGGCCTTGTGCGCAAGGCTTGCGGAGGCTGCGAGTGGAATGGGCTGTGCAGCGCGGTTGCGGCCGACGGCTATCGCGACACGCAGGTGCGGCGGCCTGCCTTGCCAGGCAAGCGCTGATATCGGCGACGGTGTCTCGCGGTCGCATCTGTGATATGTTCGGCTCCGCGCAGGGGCATGGCCGGATTCGAAAACGGAAAACTGTCCCTGTCGCCATGGTTTGTTAATCGGGTGCCCGGATTGTGAATTCGAGGCGGATTGAAGCGCGACCCCAAAAAGGCCATGCTTTGCCCGGAAAGATCGAGTCTACGTCGATCCCGCTGATGCGGAGATGGCGCCTGGCTGAAAGGGATACGATGCAGCAAGGACGTGCGCGCTGGCTGACAAGGCTGGCAATTGTGACAGGCATGGCGATCTCGGCTCTGCCGGCCTATGCCAAGCAAACCACCGAACCGGTCAGGATCACGTCGTTCTCGGGGGCCTATCTGGCCGCCCGGATCGCCGAAGGCGACAACGACCTCGACAGCGCCATCGCCTATTACAAGCAGGCATTGGCCTTCGATCCGAGCGACACCGGCCTGCAGCAGAGCCTGATGCTGTCGCTGATCGCTCAAGGGCGCTTCGACGAATCCCTAGTCTATGCCGACAAGCTCAAGGAAGTTCCCGATGTCGAGCGCTTCTCGCGCCTGGCGCTGGCGGTCGATTCCTTCCACAAGAAAGATTTCACCAAGGCGCAGTATTGGCTCAAGCTGTCGCTGGAATCCGATCTCGACCGGCTGATCTCCGGCGTCATGTCCGGCTGGGCCGAACAAGGCGCCGGCGAAGCCTCCGATGCGATGGCTTCCATCGACAAGCTCCAGGGCCCGGATTGGTTCGGCCTGTTCAAGTCCTTCCATCGCGCGCTGATCGCCGATGCGTCCGGTATGCCCGAAAAGGCCGAGGCGATCTACACCGCGACGATGCAGGATACTGCCGCCGGTGGTGCGGCTCCCGAAACCTGGATGCGCAATGCGCAGGCCTACGCGTCGTTCCTGGCCCGCAAGGGCGAAAAGGACAAGGCGCTGTCGGTGCTCGATCAGGCCGAGGCGTTTGCGCCGGGCAAGCTGGAAATCGTCGCCTTGCGCGACAAGATCAGCAAGGGCGACAAGATTGCGCCGTTCGCTGCTGGCCCGTCGGACGGTGCGTCGGAGATCCTGCTTGATCTCGCCACGGCGCTCAATCGCGGCGGCGGCGAGCCGTTCGTCCGCCTCTATCTACAATATGCCCTGGCCCTGAAGCCTGACAGCGACGCAGCCCTGGTGCAACTCGCCGCCGTCTCCGAGCAGCTGAAGGACGGCGAGGGCGCCATCGCGCTCTATCGGCGCATCCCCGACTCTTCGCCGTTGAAAGAGCTTTCGGACCTGCAGCTCGGCCTCAACCTTGCCGATCTCAATCGCCAGGACGAGGCGATCACCCATCTGAAGGCGTTCGTCGATGCGCATCCCGATGACATGCGCGCCTACCTGGCGCTCGGCGGCGTCTATTCGTCGAAGGATGATTTCCGCTCGGCCGCCAATCTCTATGACAAGGCAGTCACGGTGTTGAAGACGCCGACTGCCGCCAACTGGAACATCTTCTACCAGCGCGGCATCTCCTATGAGCGGCTGAAGGAATGGCCCAAGGCCGAGCCGAATTTCCGCAAGGCGCTGGAACTGTTCCCCGATCAGCCGCAGGTGCTGAACTATCTCGGCTATTCCTGGGTCGACATGAATACGAACCTCAAGGAAGGCCTGGCGATGATCCAGAAGGCCGTCGATCTCAGGCCGAGCGACGGTTACATCGTCGATTCCCTGGGCTGGGCCTATTTCCGCCTCGGCCGGTTCGATGACGCGGTGCGCGAGATGGAACGCGCCGTGTCGCTGAAGCCGGAAGATCCGGTCCTGAACGATCATCTCGGCGATGCCTACTGGCGCGTCGGCCGCAAGCTGGAAGCCACCTTCCAGTGGAACCAGGCGCGCGACCTGAAGCCGGATCCCGATGTGCTGGCCACCTTGCAGCAGAAGCTGATGAAGGGCCTGCCGCCGATCGAATCCAACACGGCGCAGGAAACCCCGAAGGTCAAGCCCGAGCCGGTGCCCGCCCCGAAGGGATGAAAATAGGTTTCTTGAATGCAAACGGGGCTCTTTCGGAGCCCCGTTTTCGTTTGGACGTCCATCCGTCCAAAAACTCAACACGCGCCAGTGCGCTGGAACGGCCTCAGAACATTTTCCGGTAGACGATGAAGCCGGAGCGTTCGCCGACCTTGTCGTAGAGCTTCATCGCCGTGTGATTGGTCTCATGCGTCAGCCAGTACACCCGGCCTGAGCCGGCAGCCTGGGCACGGTCGTAAACGCCCTCTATCAGGGCCCGGCCGATGCCTTTTCCGCGCGAGGCCTCTGTGGTGAAAAGGTCCTGCAAATAGCAATTCGGCGCGATCGCTGTCGTGCTGCGGTGGAAGAGGTAGTGCACGAGGCCGAGAAGCTGTCCCTCGCTCTCGGCAACCAGCGCATGCACCGGCTCATAGGCATCGAAGAAGCGCGACCATGTCATCGCAGTGATCTCGCATGCCAGAGCCGTCTCGCCCGAGCGGCCATAAAATGCATTGTAACCGTCCCACAGCGGCAGCCATTGCTCGAAATCCTGGCGCGTGATGGGACGGATGACGATCGGGCTGGGCATGGCTGAGCCTGTTGTGGTTGACATGGGACGATACCGGCGTCGAGCAGACCGCAGGCTGCCATGGCCGGCAATGGGCCAGTCACTCGCAAAGCTTTCACATCATCGGCATGCTCCCCGCGTCCGCGCCGGTGCGCCTTGCTTGACGCCTCGCCGCCGGGTCTCTAGGACGTGCCGGCAAGCTAGCCTTTGCTGTCGAGGCCCCCGTGACGAATGAAATCCCGACGATTGAAATCCCCGCTCATATGCATCCCAGCCGCTCGTTCCAGGGGCTGATCCTGACCTTGCACAATTACTGGGCGGACTATGGTTGCGTCATCCTGCAGCCCTACGACATGGAGGTCGGCGCCGGCACCTTTCATCCGGCGACGACGCTGCGGGCACTCGGGCCAAAGCGCTGGAACGCCGCCTATGTCCAGCCGTCGCGCCGCCCCAAGGACGGCCGCTATGGCGAGAACCCGAACCGGCTGCAGCATTATTACCAGTATCAGGTGATCCTGAAGCCGAATCCGCCGAACCTGCAGGAGCTCTATCTCGGCTCCCTGGCGGCGATCGGCGTCGATCCGCTGCTGCACGACATCCGCTTTGTCGAGGACGACTGGGAAAGCCCGACGCTGGGCGCCTGGGGCCTTGGCTGGGAATGCTGGTGCGACGGCATGGAAGTGTCGCAGTTCACCTATTTCCAGCAGGTCTGCGGCATTGAATGCGCACCGGTGGCGGGCGAACTGACCTACGGGTTGGAGCGGCTGGCCATGTATGTGCAGGGCGTCGACAACGTCTACGACCTCAATTTCAACGGCCGCGAAGGCGCCGACAAGGTCACCTATGGCGATGTCTTCCTGCAGGCCGAGCAGGAATATTCGCGTCACAATTTCGAATATGCCAACACGGCGATGCTGCTGCGCCACTTCGAGGACGCCGAGGCCGAATGCAAGGCGCTGCTCGATGCCGGTGCGCCGGCGTCGAACGACAATCTGCCGATGCACCGCATGGTCTTCCCTGCCTACGACCAGTGCATCAAGGCCAGCCATGTCTTCAATCTGCTCGACGCGCGCGGCGTGATTTCGGTCACCGAGCGGCAGAGCTACATCTTGCGGGTGCGCAATCTGGCGAAGGCCTGCGGCGAGGCGTTTTTGAAGACCCAGGCTGGCGGACTGGCGGCCTGAAATCAGGCACGCTTCATCAAGTCGAGGGAAGCGTTGATCGGCGACAGGATCTGGCCGCTCGGGCCAGCCATTGTCCGCAATGCCTGCCTCACACCCGGCATCGAGAAAGCGCCGTGAGCCTGCGCGGTGAAGCAGGCGCTGAGCGCGAGGATCTGCAGAAGTCTGGATGCCGTTTTCATGGTCGTTTCAGCCAATAGTTCCCTGCCTGAGCGTGGGTCGCTTCAGCGCTGCATTCGGTTCATGGAAATCTTTGATCCAAGGACGAGCGGGATCGCCTCGTCCCGACAGGGCGGTCAAAATTTCCGGAAAGGGTGACAGCGGCCAGCCGAGTTGCTATGCCCCGCGCGGACCACTCTCCCGCATGAGCTGACCCCAATGCCTGACCTGCTTCTAGAACTTCGCTCCGAGGAAATCCCCGCCCAGCCGCGCGCCCGCAGCGTCGGAGGCGCGAGGACGTGCAAACAGGAAGAAGGCATGCGGGTGGAGAAACTCTGATGCCGGATCTTTTGCTCGAACTTCGCTCCGAGGAAATCCCTGCCAAGCCGCGCGCCCGCAGCGTCGGAGGCGCGAGGACGTGCAAACAGGAAGAAGGCATGCGGGTGGAGAAACTCTGATGCCGGATCTTTTGCTCGAACTTCGCTCCGAGGAAATCCCCGCCCGCATGCAGCGCAAGGCGGCGGGTGATCTCAAGAAGGTGCTGACCGACGGTCTGGTCGAGGCGGGGCTGACCTATGAGGCGGCACGCGAGTACTGGACGCCGCGGCGTCTGACGCTCGATATCAGGGGTCTGACCGCGCGCTCGAAGGATATAAGCGAGGAGATCAAGGGGCCATCGACGACAGCGCCCGAACAGGCGGTGCAAGGTTTCCTGCGCAAGGCAGGGCTTTCGTCGATCGCCGAGGCGCATGTCCACTCCGACCCGAAGAAGGGCGATTTCTACGTCGCCCACATCTCGAAGCCGGGCAGGGCGGCGGAAGAGATCATCGCCGAACTGGTGCCGGGCATTATTCGCAATTTCCCGTGGCCGAAGTCGATGCGCTGGGGGCCGGCCTCGGCCAAGCCCGGCTCGCTGCGCTGGGTGCGGCCGCTGCAGTCGATCCTGTGCACCTTCGGCCCGGAGACCGAGGAGCCGATGGTGGTCGATTTCGAGATCGACGGTATCCGCTCGGGCAACATCACCTATGGGCACCGCTTCCATGCGCCCGATGCCATTACGGTGCGCCGCTTCGACGACTATGTCTCCAAGCTGGAAGCGGCGAAGGTCGTGCTCGACGCCGACCGGCGCAAGGAGATCATCCTTGCCGACGCCCGCAATCTTGCCTTCGCCAACGGGCTCGACCTGGTCGAGGACGACGGGCTGCTGGAGGAAGTGTCTGGCCTCGTCGAATGGCCGGTCGTGCTGATGGGCGAGTTCGAGGAGGCTTTCCTGGCCATTCCGGCCGAAGTGATCCGGTTGACCATCCGCGCCAACCAGAAATGCTTTGTGACGCGTCCGCAGGGTGCTGCCGAGGATCTTTCCAATCGCTTCATCCTCACCGCCAACATCGAGGCCAAGGATGGCGGCAAGGAGATCGCCCACGGCAACGGCAAGGTGGTGCGCGCCCGCCTGTCCGACGCGCTCTATTTCTGGACGACCGACCAGGGCGATTTGCCGGATCTGGGTGAGCTCAAGGCATCGGCGGAAAAATTCGGGCTCGATCTGAAGAAGCCGCTCGACCAGCGCATGGCCCGCCTCGACCATCTCGGCGTCACCTTCCACGCCAAGCTCGGCACGCAAGGTGAACGGGTGGAGCGGATTGCCAGGCTCGCCGAGGAATTGGCGCCGATCGTCGGTGCCGATCCCACGCTGGCGCGCCGCGCCGCTGTCCTTGCGAAGGCCGATCTCACCACCGAAGTCGTCGGCGAATTTCCCGAACTGCAGGGCGCCATGGGCCGCAAATACGCGCTGCTGCAGGGCGAGCATCCGTCTGTGGCCGCAGCCATCGAAGAACATTACAAGCCGCAAGGCCCTTCCGACCGCGTGGCGAGCGATCCGGTGTCGGTCGCTGTCGCTCTTGCCGACAAGCTCGACATGCTGGTCGGTTTCTGGGCTATCGACGAAAAGCCGACAGGGTCAAAAGATCCCTATGCGCTGCGTCGGGCGGCGCTGGGTGTGGTTAGGATCATACTGGAAAACAGGATCACGCTTTCCCTGGGCGTCGCCATTGCAGCGGCAGTCTCCTCGGCGCTCGCCACATATGAACGACTGGGCGACGGGGCTGAGAGCCGTGGTGTGGTCGCGATGCTCGATTCCCGTATTCGCGACCACAAGGGGGCAAGCCAGCTGTTGTCGGAAGCGGGCTTGATCTCCAGGTTGTTGAAGGGCGGGCTGGCCAAAGCAAGTTCAGAGGCCTTTGGCTCCGCCGATCAGGAACGAGAGTTTTTCGATGGCCAGCGTGTGATGGAATTGGAGGCATCGCTGTCGCCATTCATCGCTGACCTCCTCGCCTTCTTCCATGACCGCCTGAAGGTGTACCTGCGCGACCAGGGTGCCCGGCACGATCTCATTGATGCTGTCATCACGCCGCAGTCCGACGACCTTCTCCAGATCGTCCGCCGGGTCGAGGCACTTGGTTCCTTCCTTGACACCGAGGACGGCAAGAATCTGCTCGCCGGCGCCAAGCGTGCAGCCAACATTTTGGCTGCCGAGGAGAAGAAGAAAACGGCGGTCGCCAAAACTGTTGAGCCGGCGCCGTTTCGCGAGGGTGCCGAGAAGTCGCTGTTTGCGGCGGTGAATCAGGCTGAGAAGCAAGCCGGCGAAGCGATTCAAAACGAAGACTTTTCCGGTGCCCTGCTGGCGCTTAGCGTGTTGCGTGAGCCGGTTGATTCATTCTTTGAGCATGTTCTCGTGAATGATGAGGACCAGGCCGTGCGCGCCAACCGCCTGGCGCTGCTCGCCCGCATCCGCGCGGCCACCGGTCAGGTCGCGGATTTCTCGAAGATCGCCGGCTAATACGCTGGAAAAAATTCTGCTGGCCGGCCGTTCGAGCCGGCTTACAGTCATATGACGATGATCTCTCCGTGGCAAAAGGGACATGTTCCCCAACCCACGGAGGCTTCCATGAATTCCGATCACGAAATCGAAGTGACAGAAGAAACCCCGGCTCCCGCCGAGGCGCTTGAATCCGCTTCCGAAACCGCCCTCGACCATGCCGCTGCCGCCACGGTCGAAGCGACCGATCTGTCGGATGACGAAGATGGCGACGATGAAGAAGGCGAAGAGTCTGACGACGCCGAAGCCGCCACGCTCTCGGATGACGATGAAGACGAAGACGAAGACGAAGATGAGGACGAAGACGACGCCGATGACAGCGTGAAGGCTGAAGGCGACGACGAGAAATCCGAAGAAGACGACGACAAGGAAGAAGCCGCCTGATTTTCAGCTGCTCAGTCTATCGATGGCAGGGCGGCGCTAACCAGGCTTGTGAAAACATCGGCGCCTCATCTCAAGGGGCACCGTCCCTCTTCGAGAATCGTCCTCGTCTCAGCTCGGCCTTGCTAGACGATTTCGTCGCGCTAACAGAGCGCTTATTCCTGACGCCCCATCTCCGCGTGCGACACCTATTGTAGAGCTTCAGCGTATCGGATGATGCTCTGATTTTGCACGTTTTCGACCAATTCATCCGCACGAGATAAAAGTCGGCGGAGCAAGGGAGAGGAATTTGCCTCGTTGTATCCCAGAGTGAGATCAACTGTCGGAGGCACACCCTCGAGCGCTCTGGCAACAACGTTTGGTGCCAGCATATTTTGCGCATAAAGCGGGACAAGAGTAACTCCGCCCGTGGACGCGACGAGCGACATTGCCGACGATATGTTCTCGCCTTCGTACTTTGCCTTGAGCGTGATCCCGGCCCTTGATGCGTAATCCTGAATCACAGATTGCAATACCGGAGACGTTCTCGCCGAGCTGACGTAAATTTCGCGGGCAAGATCCTGCGGCCGAATCTTTTTGCGCGATGCCAAGCTATGGCCTGCCGGCAGCACGGCGATCAGAGGCTCCTTCGCTAACAATTTGAAGGATAGGCCCAAGCTCTGTTTCTCGGGGCGAAGGAAGGCTACGTCCAACTTCCCGCGCATTAACGCAAGAGCGAGCTCCGGGGAGGACTGACTACACAGCGTGACTTCGATCTCCGGTGCTTCCTCGCGGATCATGCGCAATAGGTGAGGTAGCCACGTGACCTCCAGCCCAACCAGAAACCCCATAGCAAGTACGGGCCTTTTCGGCTGTGCCGTCCGCCGGGCGCCTTCGGTAGCAGCCTCGACCTGCAGAAGTGCCAGCCGAGCGTGATCCAGAAAAACGCGCCCCGCAGCGGTAAGCACAACGCCGCGCGCCTGCCGCTCCAATAGCTGTACGCCGACTTCAGATTCGAGATCGCGAATCTGCCGGCTCAACGACGGCTGCGAGGTGTTCAGTCGCCGCTGGGCAGCGGTCAACAAGCTGCCTTCCTCGGCAACCGCGATGAAATAGCGTAAATGGCGGAGTTCCATCGGGTCCTCACTATACCTCCAAGGCATAGGTCGAACGTACAAGGTATTTGTCACCGATAGAAGGGAGATTTACCTTCGCGCTAAGGTCAAAGAAGGAGAAAGCAAAATGTCTACAGCATCCAAGCCTACCATCGTGTTCTGCCACGGCATTTGGGCCGATGGTTCGTGCTTCAGCAAGGTGATCCCGGCACTGCAGGCGGACGGACACGAGGTGATTGCTGTCCAATATGGCCTGGATTCATTCGAAGAGGATGTGGCGACGGTCAAACGCACGCTCAACCGCGTCGGCAGCCCGGTTGTCCTCGTCGGCCATTCCTACGGTGGCGCCACGATCACGGCTGCGGGCGTCGATGAGCGCGTGATCGGCCTGGTCTACGTCGCCGCCGTCGCCCCGGATGTCGGCGAGACTGTGCAAGACCAGCTCGACAAGTATCCGTCGGACATCTTCTCTCGCGTCGAGGTCGCGGATGGGCGCGCCTGGATGCTTCCAAACGGCACCGAGTTCTTCGCCGGCGACCTCTCGGCGGAAGAGCAGAAGCTCGTCTGGGCCACCCATTATGCACCCGTCTTCGATCTGTTCCACCAGCAGAAGCTGAGCGCGGATCGCATTGCGTGGAAGTCGAAGCCGAGCTGGTATGTGCTGGCTACGAAAGACCACACCGTGCATCCCGATCTCCAGCGCTGGGTTTCGAAGCGCATGGGAGCGACCGTCACCGAGGTGGCAAGCAGCCACGTGCCGATGCTCTCCCAGCCCGCCGTCGTCATCGACGTAATCCGGAAAGCTGTAGCTGCTGTTCAAAACGGTTGAGAGCAGCCGTCCGACGGATGTGGAGAGACTGCCGCAGGGCGGTCTCTCCTGCTCGTGCGAAGCGTTGCGGAACTCCAAAGCGCTCCCCCTTCGGAGGGATGTGCGCGTGCTTAAGGCTCCAGGACTTTTCACACAGCCTGTAACGCGCCGCCCTTTTTCTGTCAGATGCTAGCCTTCTCAGTTTTCCAGAATGCTGACACGCACGCTGTTTTCGTAGACGTCGACCTGGATCAGCGGCTCGCCATTGACGATGGCACGCTTGGTCGAGGAGCTCATGGCGCCGGAGCGCTCGAGCATGCGTTGCAAGTCGGCGCGCTGGTCGTTGGTCCTGAACCAGCCATCACCCTCATCGTCGCTGTCGCGACGGTGGAATTTGTGCCAGTTGGCACGGTCCTGCCGCACCATTTGCGCGGCGCTCTCCAGCGCATAGCCGTCACTCGCCTGATGATCCCGATCGGAAATGCGCGCGACATAGGATCCCAGCATGTCGTCGGCATGAGCCGTGCCGGCACCAAGCGACGACGCCAGCAGAAGCCCGGCCGCAGTGACGGTTTTGAATTTTCTCATGATCACCCCCCTTACCCCTAAACGATAAAATCCCGTCTACCGTGGCCGCTTGACGAAATTCGGACAGTGGCACCCAGCGGCGAAAAACCGGAACGGGTTTGCCTGCCAATGGTGCGCCGGGCGCCAGACCGCAGTCAAGTCGCAGTCCAGCCTCTATTTGGCTTTGCTGACCCTGCGGACGGGCTGGGTTGCTGCCTGTGCGGGTGCGTTCGGTGGTGAGGCCGAGTTTGTCCCGGCATCTCCCGCAGGGGCGGCGGAGGCGGTAGCCGTTGCCGGCGCGGTCCCCGTCGCCGGCGCGGTGCCCGTTTCTGGTGCTGCGGCTGTCGCAGGGGCGGCGCTTGGCGTCGGCGCCGAGAAGGCGGGACCGACGACGCCGCCGCGAATGATCATTGGGTTCTGCTCAAAGCCATGCCTGGCCTCGGGCTTGTCCGGGATCGCCGATACCTTTTCATAGGTGACGTCGGGCTGCGCCTCGCCGAGCCCCACCACCGATTGCACATTGCTGGCCTTGACGGTGTCGGCGGTCTTCAGCGGTTTGGCGGCGTCGAGCTTGATGATGGATGGCGTCGAGGAGGGCGCGCCGGGAAAAACCAGCGACGAGGCCTGGGCCCCGCCGGTCGTCACGGCAAGAACAATCCCCAGCAGGATACGCACAGACACGATGATCGCTCCCCTTTGCCCAGAAGCCGCACAGTAGCGGACCGGAATTGATGCTGGCTTTCGTGGAAACATAGCATTTTAGGGATTGATAAATCGCCAATGCCCCGACTTGCCTAACAGCCGACTTGCCCAACAGCCGCCGTCGTACTACGCAGCCGGCATCTGCGAGGTGACGAGAGTGGCTGAAATACTTGCCGTCGGCGAGGCGTTGGAGCGGGCGCTGGCGCTGCTCCAGAGCGGCGATGTCGTCGCCATCCCGACGGAAACCGTCTACGGGCTTGCCGGCGACGCCACCAACGGCATCGGTGTGGCGCGCATCTTCGAAGCCAAGGGACGGCCGCGCTTCAACCCGCTGATCGCCCATGTCGCCGACATGGCCATGGCCGAACGCATTGCGCTGTTCGATCCGCTGTCGAAAAAACTGGCGCGTGCGTTCTGGCCCGGTCCGCTGACGCTGGTGCTGCCGCAGCGGCCCGGCAACGGCATCCATCCGCTGGTCACGGCCGGACTCGATACGATTGCCCTGCGCATGCCAAGGGGCTTTGGCGGCGACTTGATAGCCCGCCTCGGCCGCCCGCTTGCAGCACCCAGCGCCAATTCATCCGGCAAGATCAGCGCGACGACGGCGCAAGCGGTGGCGGCAGATCTCGGCGCACGGATTAAGCTGGTGGTCGATGGCGGGGCGACGCCGGTCGGGCTGGAATCGACCATCGTCAAGGCCGAAGGCGCAAGGCTGCGGCTGCTCCGGCCCGGCGGCATCGCCGCCGAAGAGATCGAGGCGGCCATCGGCATGGAGCTCTTGCGCGGCGGTGCCGCCGGCGTCGAGGCGCCGGGCATGCTTGCCTCGCACTATGCGCCGGGTGCTGCGATGCGGCTCAATGCCGGGACCGTCA
This sequence comes from Mesorhizobium kowhaii, assembly GCF_003253745.1. Taxonomy (GTDB): domain Bacteria; phylum Pseudomonadota; class Alphaproteobacteria; order Rhizobiales; family Rhizobiaceae; genus Mesorhizobium; species Mesorhizobium kowhaii. The sequence continues at coordinate 31,555 of NZ_MZXV01000056.1, read as the reverse complement.
ATAAGGGCGAGGCCCTGCTCGGCTTCGGCAGCCAGCGAGCCGAAGGCTGGCGACACGCCGCCGCTTTCCTCAACCTGTCCGAGACGGGCGACCTGCGCGAAGCGGCGAGCAACCTTTTCGCCTACATGCAGGATCTTGATCGCAGCGGCGTACGGACCATCGCCGTCGAGCCGGTTCCCTTCGACGGTCTCGGCGAGGCGATCAACGATCGCCTCTCGCGTGCCGCCGCCCCTCGTGACAACACACAGCCCGCAACATAGTTTTCCCACATGACCGAAATTTCAGAAAAGCTCGATCCCGTTCTCATCGATCGCTTCGCGGCGATCGTCGGCAACAAATACGCGCTGCGCGGCGAGCAGGATATCGCGCCTTACCTGATCGAGCGGCGTGGGCTCTGGCATGGCGCGACATCGCTGGTGCTGCGGCCGGGCAGCGTCGAGGAAGTCAGCCAGATCATGCGGCTGGCGACCGAGACGGGAACACCGATCGTGCCGCAAAGCGGCAACACCGGGCTGGTTGGCGCCCAGGTGCCGGACAAATCAGGCCGCGAGATCGTGCTGTCGCTGTCGCGGCTGAACCGCATCCGCGAGATCGATGTCCTGTCCAACACGGTGACGGTCGAGGCTGGGGTCATCCTGCAGACGCTGCAGGAAGCGGCCGATGGCGTCGACCGGTTGTTTCCGCTGTCGCTGGCCGCGCAAGGCTCCTGCCAGATCGGCGGCAACCTGTCGTCCAATGCCGGTGGCACCGGCGTGCTTGCCTATGGCAACGCGCGCGAACTGTGCCTCGGTGTCGAAGTGGTGCTGCCGACAGGCGAGGTGTTCGACGATTTGCGCAAGCTGAAGAAAGACAACACCGGCTACGACCTGAAGAACCTGTTCGTCGGCGCCGAAGGAACGCTCGGCGTCATCACAGCCGCCGTGCTCAAGCTGTTCCCGAAGCCGAAGGGGCGCGAGGTGGCGTTCGTCGGTCTGTCATCGCCGGAAGCCGCGCTTTCCCTGTTCAGCCTGGCAATGGACCGCGCCGGAGCAGCGCTCACCGCCTTCGAACTGATCGGCAAGCGGCCGTACGACTTCACGCTGGCGCATGCCCAGGGTGTGACGCGGCCGCTGATGGAGGACTGGCCGTGGTACGTGCTGATGCAGATTTCGTCCGGCCGCTCATCGGAGGATTCGAGAGCATTGATCGAGGACGTGCTCTCGGCTGGCCTCGAACAGGAATTCGTCGGCGATGCCGTCATCGCTGCAAGTCTTGGCCAGGGCGACGCCTTCTGGAATTTCCGCGAGCTGCTGCCCGAGGCGCAAAAACCGGAGGGCGCTTCGATCAAGCATGACATTTCCGTGCCGGTGGCAATGATCCCACGCCTCATCGAAGAGGCCGCCGGCGCGGTGGCGTCGGTCAGTGCCGGCGCCCGCGTGGTCTGCTTCGGTCATATGGGTGACGGCAATCTGCATTATAACATCTCGCGGCCCGTCGACGGCGACGACGAGGCGTTTCTCGTTCTCTATCACACCATGAACAAGGCGGTGCATGATGTCGTGCGCAGCCTGCACGGTTCGATCTCGGCCGAGCATGGCATCGGCCAGTTGAAGCGTGACGAACTGATCGCCACCGCGCCGCCGATGGCGATCGACCTGATGCGCCGGGTGAAGGCTGCCTTCGACCCGGCCGGTATCATGAATCCCGGTAAGGTTATCTGATCCTTTCAACGTCTGGTGGCTGGTGGCATTCCGATAACCATCCCTGAGATCAGCAAAATTTAACCGACTTTCTTAAGCGGGGCGGTAAGGAGCCCGCGCTACTGTCTGCTCACAAACGAGGCTGGAAAAACCGGCCCGGAGAGAACCGGACACCGGCTCTCAGGAGACAGACAGGAAGGCACTCTATGAACACCGGACTGAAGCCAGTCTGGGCGGGACGCAACATGCGTCTCGACCCATTCCGCCTGCCGCAAGCGGTAAGCTACGCCACGCGCGACGACTACGGCGACGTGACCTTTACCATCGACAAGCGCGGCGCTGTGATCCGCCGCATGCTCGAGATGAGCGGCTTGCCGGCGATCATCGCGCTGCCTGCCAATGCGTTTCGCGGCGTTGCCGCCCGTGCGATGGAGGATCCGGACGGCAATGTCACGGTGACCCTGGAACTCCTGCACAACGATCCGATGCTGTCGGTGCCGTTGCTGGTTGCCGATGATCTCGAAGATGTCGCCGCAGACTGGCGCGCCTGGGCCGACGCCTACCGTCTGCCGATGCTCTTGATCGAATCGGACGGCGTCGCCCGCACCCTGGAAGAATCGCTCGGCGCCGCCATCAAGACGCTGCCGCCGCAGGATCGCCGCAAGGGCCGCGTTTCGACCATGCGCCGTCCGCGTTTCCTTGCTCGCCGCAGGGCCGGCGATCTCGGTCTCAGGCTGGTCATCGACGGCCAGGAGATCATTTCGAGAGACTGAGCATAATCCGGCTTTTGGATTTGCTCGAAAGGCGAAGCCGCTAGACCAGCGGCTTCAGCGCCACCCACACCGCCCCGCCGATCAGGCCGAGGAAGATCAGCCAGCCGACCTGGTTGTTCGACCTGAACAGCCGCAGGCACTGGTCCGGATTGTCGATATCCAGCACGGCGATCTGCCGGGCCATATGGGCGCCGGCGGCAATCAGCCCGGCCAGCGCCGGCACAGGAGCCTGTGCCGATGCGAAGGCGATGGCGAAGCAGATCAGCGTGCCGCCATAGAGCCCGACAAGCCACGACTTGGTGTTTTCGCCGAACAGCCGTGCCGTCGAGCGCACGCCGACAATGGCGTCATCCTCCTTGTCCTGGTGCGCATAGATCGTGTCGTAGCCGATCACCCACAGGATCGAACCGATATAGAGCATGATGGCGGGCCCATCGAGGTCGCCGAACTCGACCGCCCACCCCATCAGGGCGCCCCAGGAAAACGCAAGGCCGAGAACCAGTTGCGGCCAGTTGGTTATCCGCTTCATGAACGGATAGACGGCGACGATGGCCAGCGAACAGATGCCAAGCAGAATGGCGAAACTGTTGAACTGCATGAGCACCACCAGGCCAACCAGCGCCTGCAGGACAAGAAACACCCATGCCCGCCGGCGCGTGGCCTTGCCCGATGGCAGCGGTCGCGAGCGCGTCCGCTCGACCTTGTTGTCGATGTCCTCGTCGACGAGGTCGTTGTAAGTGCAGCCGGCGCCGCGCATGGCGATGGCGCCGATCAGGAACAGCACGAGATACAATGGCGCCGGCAGCAGCGAGAGCAGAGGATCGCCGGGACGCGGATAGGCGCTCGCCGCAAGTGCTGCCGACCACCAGCACGGCCATAGCAGCAATTGCCAGCCGATCGGCCTGTCCCACCGGGCAAGCTGCGCATAGGGCCATATCGAGCGCGGCAGCACACGATAGACCCAATGGCCGTTCGGTGCATCGGCGACACGGCCCTGGGCCGCTTTCGACTGGATCGGTTCCATCACGCTGGATTGGCAGCAGACTGGAAGGCCGTCAAGCAGTCTCGCTTGCGGACGCGAAGATGTCATGAGAGGCGAACCAGACCTTGGCCACATCGATGAATGCCAGCGCCGCATTCGAGACGCGCTGGTGCGTGTCATAGGTGAGCAGGATCCGCTGCATGGGCAGCGGATCGGACAGCGGCTTGCAGATCAGCGGCAGGCCGTCATAGCTGCGGTCGCCATGCGGGCGGGTGTAACTGACGGCAACACCGAAGCCATTCGCCACCATGCTGCGCTGGAGTTCGAACGAACTTGTCGTTGAGTCCGCGACCGGGGAGAGGCCGCGGCTGCGGAACAGGTCGAGCATGTGTTGCCAGCTGTGCGGCTGGTCCGTCGTGATCAACGGATAGGCGGCCAGATCCGCCAGGCTGACCTCGGGACGATCCGCCAGGGCATGGCCTGCCGGCAACAAGGCATGCGGCCGAAGTTCACGCAGCAGGATGCGGGCGAAATGTGTCGGTAGGCTGAGGTCATAGGTGAGGCCGAGATCGATGGCGGCATCGCCGAGCCGCCGCCCGAGCGTCTCGAACGTCTCGTCGCGAACGACGATTTTCACGGCCGGATAGCGTTCGGAGAAGGCGCGGATCAGGGCCGGCGCGAAGAAAGGAGCCAGGTCCTCGAAACATCCCAGCACCAGTTCACCGCCGACAGCCGATTTGCTTGAACCCAGGCCGACGAGTTCGTCCGTTTCGGTGAGGATCTGTCTTGCCTTCGCCACGACAGCGCGGCCGAACGATGTTGGCGACACGCCGCTGCCCCGCTGGCGGACGAACAGCTTCTGGCCGAAATTTTTTTCGACGGCGTCGATGGCCACCGAAATCGAAGGCTGCGAAACGTTCAGCATTTTCGCGGCGCCTGTCACGCTGCCATGACGCGCCACGGCGACCAGATAACGCAGCTGCGTGAGGGTCACATTCATAGGGTAATCCTATGTACCAAATGAGAAGTTATTATTTTACTGAATGAAAGAGGGTTGCGATAGTCGGTTATTCCAAGAGGAGAACGCCATGGCTTCCCAGATCGACACCCAGACAATCGACACCCAGGTCATCGACGCAAAGACGATCGCCGAATACCAGCGCGACGGTGCGGTTTGCATCCGCGGTGCTTTCAAGGGTTGGGTCGACACGATTGCCGCCGGCATCGAGCGCAACATGCAGAACCGCAGCGCCACCGCGTCCGATATCGCCAATGGCCGCGGCAGTTTCTTCGACGACTATTGCAACTGGGAGCGCATTCCCGAATTCGTCAGCGTGGTGCGGGACTCGCCGGCCGCCGAACTGGCTGCAGCGGTGATGCAGTCGCGCACCGCGCAGTTCTTCCACGACCATGTTCTGGTCAAGGAACCCGGCACGCAGAAGCCGACGCCCTGGCATCAGGACATCCCCTACTACTTCGTTGATGGCCAGCAGACGGTAAGCTTCTGGATCCCCATCGATCCGGTGAAGGAGGCGACGCTGCGCCTGATCGCCGGCTCGCACAAATGGGACAAGATGATCCTGCCGGTGCGCTGGCTGGACGACGGCAATTTCTATGCCGGCGACGGCGACTATCTGCCGGTGCCCGATCCCGACAAGGACCCTGGGATGAAGGTGCTCGAGTGGGAAATGGAGCCGGGCGACGCCATCCTGTTCGACTTCAGGACCGCGCATGGCGCGCGCGGCAACCTGACCTCGGCACGGCGCCGGGCGCTGTCGCTGCGCTGGGTCGGTGATGACGCTCGCTATGTCGAGCGGCCTGGACGCACCTCGCCACCTTACCATGGCCACGGCATGCAGCCGGGACAGAGGCTGCGCGAGGACTGGTTCCCGGTCGTCTTCCAGCGCTGAAGGGACTTGCCAGAAAATCGGCGGCGGTGTCCGCCGCCGATTTTCGGCAGGGGTAACGTTCCCGTGCGCAATTCCGATCAAAGCGCCCTGATGCCTTGACCCATCGTGCAGAGAGCAATAGCGGGTTCTCTGCAGGATTATAGGCATCAAGAGGTGGCCATGAACGTTCTTCTTCTCGGCTCCGGCGGCCGCGAACATGCGCTGGCCTGGAAGATCGCCGCGTCGCCGCTGCTGACCAGGCTCTATGCGGCTCCCGGCAATCCGGGCATCGGCAGCGAGGCCGAGCTGGTGAAGCTGGATATTGCCGATCACGCCGCCGTCGCCGCCTTCTGCAAGGACAACAAGATCGACCTCGTCGTGGTCGGCCCGGAGGGACCGCTGGTCGCAGGCATCGCCGACGATCTGCGTGCGCAAGGCATTCGCGTCTTCGGACCCTCCAGGGCCGCCGCCCGGCTGGAAGGTTCGAAGGGGTTCACCAAGGATCTCTGCGCCAGATACGACATCCCGACCGCCGCCTATGGCCGTTTCGGCGATTTGGCGTCCGCCAAGGCCTATGTCGAACAGACCGGCGCGCCGATCGTCATCAAGGCCGATGGTCTGGCGGCCGGCAAAGGCGTCACCGTTGCCATGACGCTGGGCGAGGCACAGGCCGCGCTCGATGCCTGTTTCGACGGTTCCTTCGGCGCCGCCGGAGCGGAAGTGGTGATCGAGGAATTCATGACCGGCGAGGAGGCGAGTTTCTTCTGCCTCTGCGACGGCATCACAGCGCTACCATTCGGCACCGCGCAGGACCATAAGCGCGTTGGCGATGGCGATGTCGGCCCCAACACCGGCGGCATGGGCGCCTATTCGCCGGCCCCGGTGATGACGCTTGAGATGGTCGAGCGCACCATGCGCGAGATCATCGAGCCAACCATGCGTGGCATGGCCGAGCTAGGCGCGCCCTTCGCCGGCATTCTCTTCGCCGGGCTGATGATCACTGACAAGGGGCCGAAGCTGATCGAATACAACACCCGTTTCGGCGATCCGGAATGCCAGGTGCTGATGATGCGGCTGAAGGATGATCTGCTGGTCCTGCTCAATGCGGCAACCGACGGCCAGCTTGCACACACCTCGGTGCGCTGGCGCGATGAGGCGGCACTGACCGTGGTGATGGCGGCCAGGGGCTATCCCGGCACGCCGGAAAAGGGATCGGTCATCCGCGGCGTCGAAGACGCGGCGGGCGACGGCGTCCAGATATTCCACGCCGGCACTGCCATCAACTGCGGAGCGCTGGTTGCCAATGGCGGCCGCGTCCTCAACGTCACGGCATCAGGCGCTACGGTCGGCGAGGCGCAGAAACGCGCCTATGCCGCGCTCGACCGGATCGACTGGCCGGACGGCTTCTGCCGCCGCGACATTGGCTGGCAGGCCGTGGCGCGCGAGCAGGCAAACTGAAGTTCCGGAACGGTAGTCTATCGCAAACCGCGATCGAGTTCGGTCGAAGCGGTGCTGAGCGGATCGGGGGCGGCAAAGGCGGCATCGAGTTGCGCGGGCGAACGCTGTTCGGTCCGCTTCCAGGCGACATATTGGACAATGCCGAAAACCGGCCGCCGCGGCACCGTCTTCACGACAGGCATGCGGAAGCCGTCGCGGAACTTCGTCCAGCGCGTGCCCAGCGCCGCGACCATGTCCTCGAAGGTCGGCGGCGCCGCCACCGAGGCGTAGGTGATGGTGACATTGCCGGCGAGTCCGGCTTCGCGTGAGACCGGCAGCGGTATCGAGGCGAGATAGTCAGGCGGCACGTCGATCAGACCGCCGAACGGCCATTGCGCGCGCAGCGTGGCGGCGTCCGTCGGCGCGACATTGACGTCGATGTCCTTGGGCGTGCCGGCGACCCTGTAAGGGCAGCGGAACCGGCCGCAATTGGCTTGCGCCGAAAACTGCCACAGAGCGTAGCCTTGCCAGTTGCCCATCGGAAAATGCACGTCGATGTCGGACTTGTAGCGGGCATACCAGAGCGGCAGCCGCGACAGGAGCCGATATCTGTAGCTGTTTTCGGCAATGTACTGGGCCGTCTTGCCATTGCTGTAGAGCACCGGGAAGCGGCCGATGCGCCGATGCACCTGGCGCACGAACTCCTCAGCGTCGTCGAGCGACATCCATTGTGTCGGGTCGTTGCCCTCGATGTCGAGAGCTAGCAGATCGTCCGGCGCGGGTTCGGCGAAATCGAGGAAATTATTGGCCTGTTCGACCGGATTGCCGGGGCGGGCGAGGTGATAGGCGCCCCATTTCAGGCCGAGTGCCTTGGCGACCACCTTGCGCGTCTGGAACAGTTCGCGCGTCACCGCGTGGCGTTTCCAAAGCGCCTTGCAGAGTTTTACCTCGGTGTCGTCGCCGGAACAGAAATAGGGAGGCGGCATGCCGTCGGATGCCTTGTTGATGAAGCCGACGATCCGCTTGTCGGTGGCAAGTTGGGCCCAGTCGATGGAATTGTATTCGTAGGCATCGACGACCAGGGCGCGATCAGCATTCTTCCAGGGCTCGGAAAAATCCGAGGCTTTTGCCACCGTCGACAGCGTCATCGTCGCCGCAAAAGCGAGAAGCGCTGTGCGGCGAAGGAGGCGCGCCGTCCTTTTCAAACAGGGAATCCCCGTTGATCAAAGACAAATCCTGGACCGTCATGGTTAAGGAAGTGCTTATGGAAGCGCTGCCGGCAAAGCTATCGTCGGATAAGTGGCTGAAATTCAAACGGGTCGGGCGCTGGCTCTTGCGGCAGCGTGCCTTCGGCGGCGCGTTTGCGGTGGTGGGCGAGAGAGCATTGCGGCGAACACAATATGCCGCGGTCCGACCAGTAGGCGGCGCCGTTTTCCAGCTTGCCCTGATGGTACGAGAACCCTGCCGCGCGATAGGGCAGGCCGCATTCGATGCAGCGATAGGAGTCAGGTCTGGCAAGCATGGAGTGGTTCCGGTTTGCTGGTTCTGGTCTGTCGCCGTTCGGCTCGATCCGGCGTGGATTGAATTTAATACGTGCGGGCGCGATTACAAAATCCGCGTGACAAAGTTTGACGTTTACGTAAAAAGAAGATGGGAGACCGCCGCCCAAGGCGGATGGTTTTTGCGGCAGTGCGGGTCCTAGGATCAGTGAGCCGATGTATCAGGAGGAGGGAGCGGCATGTATCGGGCACCGGTCGAGGATATCGCTTTCACGCTCAAGCACGTGGCTGGTCTCAAGCCCGCCCTTGATGCCGGCACGTTCGGCGATCTCGGCGAGGATCTGGTCGACGCCGTTCTTGGCGAGGCCGGCCGCTTCGCCACCGACGAGGTCGCGCCGCTCTACAAGATCGGCGATGAGCAAGGTGCGGTGCTGAAGGACGCTGCCGTCACCACGCCGCCCGGCTGGAAGGAACTCTATCGCCGCTGGATCGATGGCGGCTGGAACGCGCTGTCCGGCCCTGAAGAATATGGCGGCCAGGCGCTGCCGACCATGCTTGGCGTCGCCGCGCTCGAAATGTGGAACTCCGCCGCCATGGCCTTCGGCATCGGCCCGACGCTGACCATGGGCGCGGTCGAAGCGCTCGACAAGCACGCCTCGCAGGAACTCAAGGCGATATATCTCGAAAAGCTTGTCTCGGGCGAATGGATGGGCACGATGAACCTGACCGAGCCGCAGGCCGGCTCGGACCTCAATGCGCTGCGCGCCCGCGCCGAGCCGGTGGGGGACGGCACCTACCGCATCTTCGGCCAGAAGATCTTCATCACCTATGGCGAGCACGACTTTACCGACAACATCATCCATCTGGTTCTGGCGCGGCTGCCCGATGCCCCTGCCGGCACGCGCGGCATATCGCTGTTCCTGGTGCCAAAATTCCTGGTCGGCGACGATGGATCGCTGGGCGCGCGCAACGACGTCTTCTGCTCCGGCCTGGAGCACAAGCTCGGCATTCATGCCTCGCCGACCTGTACCATGATCTATGGCGACGGCTTCGGGGGTGCCAAGCCCGGCGCCATCGGCTGGCTGATCGGCGAGGAGAACAAGGGCCTCGCCTGCATGTTCACCATGATGAACAACGCCCGCCTTGCCGTCGGCATGCAGGGCGTGGCAGTCGCGGAAGCCGCGACGCAGAAGGCGATCGCCTATGCCAATGAGCGCCGCCAGGGCAAGGCGGCAAGCTACGCTGGCGCCGGCATGGCGCCGATCGTCCATCATCCCGATGTGCAGCGCAATCTCCTGACCATGAAGGCACTCACGCAGACAGCACGCGCCATCAGCTACTGCTGCGCGCATGCCATGGACCTGGCGCGCGTGTCGGTTGGCGATGAGGCGACGCATTGGCGCGACCGCGCCAATCTGCTGACGCCGCTTGCCAAGGCGTTTTCGACCGATGTCGGCGTGGAAGTTGCCTCGATCGGCCTCCAGGTGCATGGCGGCATGGGCTTCATCGAGGAGACGGGCGCGGCAGCATTCTATCGCGATGCCCGCATCGCACCGATCTATGAGGGCACCAACGGCATCCAGGCCATCGATCTGGTCATGCGCAAGCTGCCGCTCGGCGGCGGCGAACATGTGTATGGTTATATCGTCGAACTGGCCGCGGTCGCCAATGCGGTGCGGACATCGAATCTCGAGGGTTTCGGCCGCACGGCCGATGCCCTCGACGAGGCGCTCGCCGAGTTGACACATGCGACCCGCTTCCTGCAAAAAATGTCCGCCGATGGCCGGTCGGACGAGGCGCTGGCGGGTGCTACGCCCTATCTCAGGCTGATCTCGCTGGCCGCCGGCGCGGCTTATCTGGCGCAGGGCGCGCTTGCCGATCAGGGCCGTATCGCGCTTTGCCGCTTCTTCGCCGAAAACCTGCTCGGTGAGGCACGCGCACTGAAGGATCGCATCATCGATGGCGCCGAAAGCCTCGCCGCTGCCGGCAAAATGCTGATTTCAGCCTGACGCTCACAAGGAAAAACTATGACAGACCATATCCTCGTCGAGCGCCAGGGCGCCATCCAGATCATCCGCATGAATCGGCCGGACAAGAAGAACGCGCTGACGCGCGCCATGTACGCGAAGATGTCGCAGACCCTGGCCGGGGGCGACGCCGACCCGGCGATCCGCGTCCATGTCTTCCTCGGCGTGCCCGGCGCCTTCTCCTCCGGCAACGACCTTGCCGATTTCATGGTCGTCGCCACCGGCGGCGACGGCGGCACCGAGGTCTGGGACTTCCTGATGGCGCTGGCCAGGGTCGAGAAGCCCATTGTCTCCGGCGTCGACGGCATCGCGGTCGGCATCGGCACGACGCTCAACCTGCATTGCGACCTGACCTTCGCCACGCCGCGCACCGTGTTCAGGGCGCCTTTCGTCGATCTCGGTCTGGTGCCAGAGGCGGGATCGAGCCTTTTGGCGCCGCGCATCCTGGGGCAGCAGGCTGCTTTCGCGCTGCTAGGTCTCGGCGAGAGCTTTTCGGCCGAACGCGCGAAAGCCGCCGGCCTGATCTACGAGGTGGTCGAGGAAGCGGTGCTGGAAGCTTCGGTCCTTGCTGCCGCCGGCCAGATCGCGGCCAAGCCACCGCAGGCGCTGAAGATCGCACGCGACCTGATGCGCGGTTCGCGTGACGAGCTTGTCGCCCGCATCAGCGAGGAAAGCGAGTATTTCCGCGCGCGGCTGAAATCGGACGAGGCGCGCGCCGCGCTCACGGCGTTCATGACCAGGAAGAAGGCCTGAGCCTCTCTTTTAGGGATAAAGCCTCGTCTTGTTCCAGCCGTCTTTCGCGTCTCGAGAAAAGACCACCCGGTCATGCAGCCGGAACGGCCTGTCGTGCCAGAACTCGATGGTCGTAGGCACGATGCGGAAGCCCGACCAATGCTTTGGCCGCGGGATTTCGCCGATCGGATAGCGCGCCGTATATTCGGCCACCGCTTTTTCCAGTGCAAAGCGGCTCTCCAGCGGCCGCGACTGTTTCGAGGCCCAGGCGCCGATGCGGCTGCCACGCGGTCGCGTCGCGTAATATGCATCGGCTTCGGCATCGCTGACGATCTCCACCGGACCGCGAATGCGCACCTGGCGGCGCAGCGATTTCCAATGGAAGCACATCGCCGCCTTCATGCTGCCAAGAATCTCCTGGCCCTTGGCGCTCTCGAAATTCGTGTAGAATACAAACCCGCCTTCATCGAACCCCTTGAGCAGAACCATCCGCACATCCGGCATGCCGTCGGCATCGACGGTCGCCAGCGCCACGCCGTTGGGATCGTTCATCTCGCTCTTGGTGGCGTCTTCCAGCCATGCGGCAAAGAGGCGAAACGGCTCCGCCGCCTCGGTAAAGTCACGGCTTGTTAACTCTGTGTCACTCATAGTTTTTCCCAATCGTCACGAAGCAGGGGGAGGTTGCCGATTGTCGCGTATCGCGCAAGCTTTTGACAGCAGGCAAAGTGGCCTAATTGCTTCAGCCAGCGCCAAAGCCGCGGTCGTGATGATCGCTCTGCCGCTTGCCGCCTGCGGCGCGGGTGGCTTCAGCCTGGAAAAAGCCGAAGTCGACCGGTCGATCCTGACCAGCAGCATGTCCGCCCCATCCGCGCCGGTCAGTTCGGATCGAGACTCCGACCAAACGACGATCGGCAATGCTGTGTCCTCGGCCGACATCGAGCAACTCGGCGGGCAGGCCGTGCCGTGGGCGAATGCCGGCACCGGGTCACGCGGCTCCATCACCGAGCTGGCGGAATTGAAGGACAACGGCCAGACATGCCGCCGTTTCAGGGCCTCGCGCGAAAGCTTTGATGGCGTTGCCATGTTCGAAGGCGAACTCTGCCTGGCCAGCGCCGGCGGCTGGCACATGCAGGACTTCAAGGCGCTCTGACTTTCCGCTTTTGATATGCTGCTCGGCCACTGGAATTTCTTCCTATGCGAGCGCATATAGGAGGCTACCACAGACTCACTCCTTTCCAGGGCAGTAAGCATGCGCGACCCCTATGAGGTGCTGGGCGTTGCCAAGAACGCATCGGCCAAGGACATAAAATCGGCGTACCGGAAACTCGCCAAGAAGCATCATCCGGACCAGAATCCGAATGATCCCAAGGCGAAGGACCGTTTTGCCGCGGCCAACCAGGCCTATGAGATCGTCGGCGACGAGAAGAATCGTGCCGCGTTCGATCGCGGCGAGATCGATGCCGACGGCAAGCCGCGTTTCCAGGGCTTTGAGGGCGCCGCCGGTGGCGGTGATCCCTTCGGCGGGTTTCGCCGGCAGCAAGGGGCTGGCGGTTCGCGCTTCGAATTCCGCTCCGGCCGTCCGGGCGGTGATCCGTTCGACGGCAACAGCGATATCTTCAGCCAGATTTTCGGCGACGCCTTTTCGGGCGCGCGCGGCCCCGGCACGGGCGACCGCCGCCAGCCGGCGACCGCCGCCGATCTGAACGTGACGCTCGACGTCACCATCGAGGAAGCGGCGACCGCCGAAAAGGTGACAGCAATGTTCCCCGACGGTCGCAAGGTGGCGGTCAAGCTGCCGGCCTATGTCGAGGACGGCCAGACCATCCGGCTGAAGGGGCAAGGCGAGCAAGGGCCGGGTCAGCCGGGCGATGCGCTGGTCAAGATCCATCTGCGCCGGCATCCGCGCTACCGGATCGAGGGCCGCGACCTGCATGCCGATTTGCCGGTGGCGCTGGCGGATGCGGTGCTTGGCGCCAAGGTGCCCGTCGAGACGCCGACCGGCAAGCTCGCGGTCAACGTTCCCGCCTGGTCGAACTCGGACAAGGTCCTGCGGCTGAAGGGCAGGGGGCTGCCGGAGAAAGCCGGTGGCCATGGCGATCTCTATGCCCATGTGCGGATCATGCTGCCGGAAGGCGGCGATAGCGCGCTCGAAGCGCTGTTGCGCAGCCAAAAAGGTTGATTGGCGGCTTTTGTCCCCCGAACTGTCCGGTTTGAACGCTTGAAGGGGCACTGTGCCTGTGCGATAGGGCACTCCACAAAGCAGAAAATCTTGCGGAGAGCGCTCACATGGCGGGTGGACAGGGCCTTATGGCCGGCAAGCGCGGCCTTATTCTTGGCGTCGCCAACAACAGATCGATCGCCTATGGCATCGCCAAGTCGTGCGTCGACCATGGCGCCGAGATCGCGCTCACCTATCAGGGCGAAGCGTTCAAGAAGCGTGTCGAGCCGCTGGCGGCGGAACTCGGCGCCTTTGTCGCCGGCCATTGCGACGTCACCGACCCGGCGAGCCTCGACGAGGTTTTCGCCAACGTCGCCAAGCATTGGGGCAAGCTTGATTTTCTCGTCCACGCCATCGCTTTTTCCGACAAGGACGAGCTGACCGGCCGCTACGTCGAGACGACGCGCGACAATTTCCTGCGCACCATGGACATTTCGGTCTATTCCTTCACCACCATCGCCAAGCGCGCCGAGGCGCTGATGACCAATGGCGGCTCGCTGCTGACGCTGACCTACTATGGCGCCGAAAAAGTGATGCCGCACTACAACGTCATGGGTGTCGCCAAGGCGGCGCTCGAGGCCAGCGTGCGCTATCTGGCCGTCGACCTCGGCGCCAAGAAGATCCGCGTCAACGCCATCTCGGCCGGCCCGATCAAGACGCTTGCCGCATCCGGCATCGGCGATTTCCGCTACATCCTGAAGTGGAACGAATACAATTCGCCGCTGAAGCAGACGGTGACGCAGGAGGAAGTCGGCGATTCCGGCGTCTATTTCCTGTCCGATCTGTCGCGCGGCGTCACCGGCGAAATACATCACGTCGATTCGGGCTACCACGTCGTCGGCATGAAGGCGGTCGACGCGCCTGACATTTCGACGGTAAAGGAATAACGCCCACCAACCGTCGTCCGTCCCGCCCCGTACCGGAAGACCTGATGTACCCGCTGGTTTATATCGTGCGCCACGGCCAGACCGCGTGGAACGCCGAAGCCCGGCTGCAGGGGCAGGCCGACACCGACCTCAATGCGCTTGGCCGCGAGCAGGCCACCGGAAACGGCCATCGGCTGGCCGCGTTGGTGCAAGATCCCGAGGATTTCGATTTCGTCGCCAGCCCGATGAAACGAACGCGCGAAACGATGCAGCGCATCCGTGCCGCGATGAAGCTCGATCCAGATGCCTATCGAACCGATCCTCGACTGGTCGAAGTCAATTTCGGCGATTGGCAGGGGTTTACCTTTGCCGAGCTCAAGACGCGGTATCCGGGCGCGAAGCGGACACGCGCGCTGGACAAATGGAACTTTCAGCCGCCCGGCGAGGGCGCGGAGAGTTACCAGATGCTGCTCGAACGGGTGCAGCCCTTGTTCGATGCGATCGAACGCCGGACGATCTGCGTGACGCATGGCGGGGTCATGCGAGCCCTGTTTCGCTTCGTGGAGGGGATGGCAGAGGACGAGGCGGCGAACCTGGAAATACCGCAGGACCGTGTGCTCAGGCTGCAGGGTGAACGCCTGGAGTGGCTCTAGCTATGAAGGCTATACATCCGAGACTGGTTTAGAAGGCTCCCAACTCTTGGCCCCGGTCGTTAAGGATGAACGTGTTATTCGATGTAGGTCACCACACCCGTTTCAAGATCATAGATTGCCGCGACGATCTTCAGCTTCCCGGCCCCGGTGAGACCGGCCAAGAGCTTGCTTGAAACGGCCAGGCGCCGCGCAGTTCGCCGCGCGCTCTCCTTAGCGGTGTTGTCGACGAAATCGCCCGCCTCGCTCCGCACCGCGATCGCCGCAGGCAGGATCGGTTCGATCATCGGGCCGATCGCGCCCGGATAGGTAGCGTTCTTGGTGACCACGTCGCAAGCCGCCTTGACGGCACCGCAGCTTGTGTGCGCGAGCACGACGATCAATGGCGAGCCGAGCACCGCCGCGCCGTATTCGACCGTGCCGAGCGTCGCGGTGTCGACGAGGTTGCCAGCATTCCGGGCGACGAATAGGTCTCCAACGCCGTGGCCGCCGAAGATCAACTCAGGCGGAACGCGACTGTCGGCGCAACTGATGACCGTAGCCCAAGGCGCCTGGTGTGTGGCAACAGCGTTCCGCTCCGCGGCAAGGTCAATCGAGCAGAGTTCCGGGTGGCTGACATAGCGTTCGTTGCCGGACTTCAACGCGGCGATCGCTTCATCAGGGGACAGCGTCGTTGCAGTGCCCTCGGCCGCGCGCGCCGACCAGGAAGCTCCACCAAGACCGATCGCGACGAGCCCCGCGCCGACCTTGAGGAAATCCCTCCGGTCGACCCCTTCGCCCTCGCAGTCGCTGCACATTGTTCGGCCCCCGCCGCGGATCTTCCATTCGATGGCTGGATCTGCGAGCTGAGATTGCTACCAACGGATGGCGTTGGCAAGGGCCGGCCCTCGCCCAGCGCGCCCAAGCTGCTTGGACAAGAAGATAAAGCCGATTCCGACCCTGTCGGAATGGATCTGGCCGTGCGGAGCCGGAAAGCGCTTATTCGGTGTCCGGCAATTCCATGTCGGTGACGATGTTCTCGCCATTGGTCTCATCGTAGGCGATGACGACGTCCATGCCCGGCTTCAGCGAGTCGAGATCTGTCTCGGCATTCAGCTTGTAGGACTTGCCGTCATCCAGCGTCAGCGTCGCCGTGTCCTTGTCGATCTTCTTGATCAGGCCTTCGGTCTGGCCAGCGAAAGCGGCGGTGGAAAGCAGCAGCGTGGCGGCAACGGCGCCAATCAGGGTACGCATGGTCGTTCCTTTTTGTCATTGCACCGGCATGGCGGCGGCAGGCGATGGCTGGCGGATGGAAGAGAGCAGAAACCAACCGAATGTGTCAAAACTAAATCCGCCAGATCACAGTTTGACCCCTGTGAAAAACGCCAATAGAAGGCAGACCACAGCGCCGCGCGTCCTCTTGGATGCGCAGGGACGCTGTAGCACTTTTGATTTTGCGCATGATCCTTTCCGAAAATTGCTTCGATTTCGGGTCATGTGCTAAGCCGGCTCCGACGCCGGGGCAGGGTCATTTCATGTCTCACAACACGTTCGGCCACCTTTTCCGCGTCACCACCTGGGGCGAAAGCCACGGCGCCGCACTCGGCTGTGTGGTCGACGGCTGTCCGCCCGGCATCCGCTTCACTCAGCGAGACATCCAGGCCGAACTCGACAAGCGCCGGCCGGGCCAGTCACGCTTCGTCACCCAGCGCCGCGAACCCGATGAAGTGAAGGTGCTGTCGGGCTTCATCCTCGACGAGGACGGCGAGACGATGATCACCACCGGCACGCCGGTGTCGATGCTGATCGAGAATGTCGACCAGCGCTCGAAGGACTATGGCGAAATCGCCCGTCAATATCGGCCCGGCCATGCCGATTACACCTATGACGTCAAATATGGCGTGCGCGATTATCGCGGCGGCGGCCGCTCCTCGGCCCGCGAGACGGCGGCGCGCGTGGCGGCCGGAGCACTCGCCCGCAAGGTGGTGCCGGGCGTGGTGGTGCGCGGCGCGCTGGTGTCGATGGGCGAAAAATCGATCGATCGCGCCAACTGGAACTGGAATTTCATCGGCGACGCGGAAAATCCGTTCTTCACCCCCGATCCGGCTTCCGTTCCCGTCTTCACGCAGTATCTCGACGGCATCCGCAAGGCGGGATCCTCGGTCGGTGCGGTGATCGAGATCGTTGCCGATGGTGTTCCGGCTGGCCTCGGCGCACCGATCTATGCCAAGCTCGACCAGGACATTGCGTCCGGCCTGATGTCTATCAACGCCGTCAAGGGCGTCGAGATCGGCAATGGTTTCGAGGCCGCCCGCATCACCGGCGAACAGAATGCCGACGAGATGCGCATGGGCAATGACGGCAAGCCGGTGTTCCTGTCCAACAATGCCGGCGGCATCCTCGGCGGCATCTCGACCGGCCAGGCGATCATCGCCCGTTTCGCCGTCAAGCCGACCTCATCGATCCTGACGCCGCGAAAGTCGATCGACAAGGACGGTAACGACGTCGAGATCATGACCAAGGGCCGTCACGATCCGTGCGTCGGCATCCGCGCCGTGCCAATCGGCGAGGCGATGGTTGCCTGCGCCATTGCCGATCATTATCTGCGTCATAGGGGACAGACAGGGAAGGGGAATAGGCAATAGGCAGTAGGCAGTAGTTAGGCCGCCTACAGAGCCAGCCATTTTTCCTTTTCCCTACTCCCTTACTGCCCTACTCCCTATTCCCTGCGAGCGAAGCGAGCCCAATGCCTTACGACCAGAAGAAAATCGTCGAAGCCCTGCGCGCTTTCGAGCGCGGCGAGATCGTCGTCGTCATGGACGATGACGGGCGCGAGAACGAGGGCGACCTGATCGTCGCCGCCGTCCACTGCACGCCGGAGAAGATGGCGTTCATCATCCGTCACACCTCCGGCATCGTCTGCACGCCGATGCCGCGCGAGGAGGCCAAGCGACTCAACCTGTCGCCGATGGTCGCCGACAATGATTCCGCCCACACCACCGCCTTCACCGTCAGCGTCGATTTCAAGCACGGCACGACCACAGGCATTTCGGCCGAGGACCGCACGTTGACCGTGCGCAATCTCGCCAACGGCAATGTCGGCGGCTCGGATTTCGTCCGTCCCGGCCACATCTTCCCGCTGATCGCGCGCGAGGGCGGCGTGCTGATGCGCTCGGGCCATACCGAAGCTGCGGTCGATCTGTGCAAGCTCGCCGGCCTGGCGCCGGTCGGCGTCATCTCGGAACTGGTCAACGACGACGGCACCGTCAAGCGCGGCCCGCAGGTTTCGGCCTTTGCCGAAGAGCATGGCCTCAAACAGGTTTCGGTCGCCGACCTCATCGCCTACCGGCAACGCAAGGAAACGCTGGTCGAACGCGTGGCTTGCTCCGAAATCGACACGCTCGGCGGCAAGGCGCAGGTCTTCACCTACACGTTGCCCTGGGACTCGATGCATCACGTCGCCATTGTCTTCGGCGACATCCGCGACGGCGAGGAGGTGCCGGTGCGCCTGCATTCCGAGGATGTGGTGACCGACGTGTTCGGCACCAGCCATCGGCTGGACGGTATCATGAAGGCGATGGGCGAGCGCAGGCGTGGTGTCATCGTCTATCTGCGCGAGGGCTCCGTCGGCGTCGCCCATCAGGAGCGCAAGCGGCCGGCCAGCGGCGACCGCGAGGATCACGAAGAGGCGCGCCGCCGTGAGAACGAATGGCGCGAGATTGGTCTCGGCGCGCAGATACTCAAGGATCTCGGCATTTCCTCGATCAATCTGATCGCTTCACGCGAACGCCACTATGTCGGTCTCGAGGGCTTTGGCATCCACATCGCCAAGACCGAGATTCTCTGAAGGGCAACCACCGGGATAGCGCCCGATCCGTTCGAAACCGGGCGCTTCGGGGATCATTCTGCAGGAACGACGCCTGCTTCGCATCCGTCCAGGTCGCATTTAGGCGTGGCAAGGCTGCGCTGGCCAAGCAGTACGGTGGCCAGTGCGATTGTACCTGAAGCCACCGACACCCAGAACCCGTTCTGGGCGCCGAATGCATCCACCACCGAGCCGGCCGCGAACGAGCCCAGCGCCATGCCGATGCCGATCCCGGTGGTCACCCAGGTGATGCCCTCGGTCAGCATCGCTTCCGGCACGTGCCGCTCGATCAAGCCGAATGCCGTGATGAAGGTCGGTGAGATCGCCACGCCGCTGACGAAGACGGCCAGCGCCAGAAGCGGCACCGTGTCGGCGGCGAGCAACGGCAGCGCTGTGAGCGCGATGACGGCGACGGCGATAGCAAGTTGACGCTGCAGGGCCATTTTCAGGTTGAGCGCCCCGACGATGATGCCGAGCACGAACGACCCCAGCGCGTAGACGCCGATCACCAGGCTCGCGGCGCCTGGTTGGCCAAGCTCCTTGGTGATCGCCACGGTGCTCACTTCCGTTGTCGCGAAGGTCGCGCCGATGAAGATCAGGGCGAAGGTGATGATCTGCACCGGCCGCAGGCGGATTGCCGAGCCGCGCGAATCCTGTTCCGCCGGCCGCACTTGCGGCTCGGTCGAACGCTGCAGGATGAACGCCGTCGAGCCGACGGCAAGGAACAGCGTGCTCGCCAGCATTCCCGCTTCCGGGAACAGGGCGGCACTCAGGCCCACCGACAGCGATGCCCCGGCAACGTAGACCAGCTCGTCCGCCGCCGACTCGAAGGCGAATGCGGTGTTCATTTCGGGCCGCCCGCGGAAAATCTCGGTCCAGCGCGCGCGCACCATTGCCGGGATGCTGGGCATCGCCGCGGCCGGCAGCGCCGACACGAACAACGTCCATACCGGCCAGTCCTGATTGGCCGCCACAATCAGGACTGCGAAGGCGAGCACGGAGATGATCGTGGTCGGCACCACGATCCGCGTCTGGCCAACGCGGTCCACCAGCCTTGATATCTGCGGCGCCGCGAAAGCGTTGGCCAGCGCGAATGTCGCGGAAACAGCGCCGGCCAGCCAGTACTCGCCGCGCGTCTGCGACAGCATCGCCACGATGCCGATTGGCGCCATCGCAATCGGCAGTCGAGCCATGAAGCCTGCGCTTGCAAAGCCCTTGGCGCCGGGAGCGCGAAAGATTTCCGAATAGGGATTTTGCATGGTCCGGTTCCTCGACAAAGGAAGATTCGACAATTACATACGAGGCGTATGATTGTTAGATAGATCATACGCCACGTATGTCAATTGGCATACGCGACGTATGTTAATAGGTCCAGAAGCCATGCACAAACCTCGCAAGGAAATGATCGCCGAGACCCGCGCCAAGCTGATCGCGGCGGCCCGCCATGCCTTCGGTACGATCGGCTATGCCCAGGCCTCGATGGATGATTTCACTGCCTCGGCCGGGCTGACGCGCGGCGCACTCTATCATCACTTCGGCGACAAGAAGGGATTGCTGCAGGCGGTCATCGCCGAAATCGACGGCGAGATGGCGGCGCACGTGAACGAAGTGGCGTCGAGAGCGCCGACCCGCTGGCAGCATTTCGTCGACGAATGCACGACCTATATCGAGATGGCGTTGGAGCCGGAAATCCAGCGTATCATGTTCCGGGACGGCCCGGCCGTGCTGGGGGATCCGGCACAATGGCCGAACGCCAATGCGTGCATCGCTTCAATGACCGGCCACCTGACGACGCTGCAGGAGGAGGGGGTTGTCGTCTCCAGCCTCGACCCCGAGACCGCCTCGCGGCTGATCAACGGAGCGAGCAGTCAGGCGGCACAGCGGATCGCCAATTCGAACGACCCCGAAGCGACGTCGAAGAAGGTGGTGACGGCGTTCAAGCAACTGCTTGAGGGTCTGCTCAAAAAGCCGGGTCCGCAGCCGAACTAGAATCCCCATTGGCGGCCTGGCCCGCTACTGCCCGCGATTGACAATAACCGGTTTGAGCGCATCCTCCTGCGCCATCTCTGAGCGGGAGATTCGGGGCATGTGGGATTTCGATATTGGCAGGTCGGTGTCCATCATGATGCGGACCTGGCCCTTCATTGTCTTTCGCATGATCGTCTATTTCGGCATCACGCTGGCCTACATCATGGCGACCGGCACCGGCGCCTCCGTTGGCTACGGCGTCGGCCATATCTCCACCGATCCCGACGGGCCGCTGTCCTTTGCCTTGTGGGGCGGCGTGGTCGGGTTCGGCATCGTCTCGATCGCCGTCTACTGGATCCGCGAATACATCCTCTATGTCGTCAAGGCCGGCCATATCGCGGTCATGGTCCATCTGATCGACGGCCGTGACATTCCCACCGGCCAGAACCAGATTGCCTACGCCAAGGACATCGTGACCCAGCGTTTTGCCGAGGCCAACATGCTTTTTATCGTCGACCAGCTGGTCAAGGGTGCCATCCGCGCCATCACCGGGCTGATCGGCGGCATCGCCGCCTTCCTGCCGATTCCGGGCTTGGGCGGCCTGGTCTCCTTCATCAACACGGTGATCCGCCTGTCGCTGACCTATGTCGACGAGATCATCCTCGGCTACAACATCCGCGTCAATTCAGCCTCGCCGTTCGAGACGGCCCGCCAAGGCGTCGTGCTCTACGCCCAGAACGGCGAGGTCATGGTCAAGAACGCCGTCTGGCTGGCGGTCATCATGTGGGGCGTGTCGTTCGTCATCTTCCTGTTGATGCTGGCTCCGGCCGGCGCCATTCTTTTCCTCATGCCCGGGCAACTCGCCGGCTGGGCCTTCGTGCTTGCCATCGTCTTCGCCTGGGCCTTCAAGGCAGCGTTCATCGAACCCTTCGCCATCGCCTGCCTGATGCAGGTCTATTTCAGGACCATCGAGGGCCAGGTGCCCGATCCCGCCTGGGACGCCCGGCTCGCCGAAGCGTCGTCGAAGTTCAGTGAACTCAAAGACAAGGCGCTGGCCTCCTTCGGCGGCTCGCGCTGGGGCACGGCCGGCGCGACCCGCTGATCAGCGGTGGTCGCCGATGCGACGTCAACGGCATTGAGGCGCTGCACGGTCGATTTGAGCAGCGTTTCACCTTGCCCGGAAAAGGTCTCGCTCATGATCAGCTCCGGCAGCGGCAAGCGGCGGCCCCAGCCATGCGCTTCGAGGTCTGGCTTTGGCGCGAACTCGGAAACATGGCCGACGCAAAGATAGGCGACCGGCGTCACATGCTCGGGAATTGACAGCAGGCTTTTCAATGCCTGCGCGTCGATGATGCTGACCCAGCCGACACCGACGCCTTCGGCGCGCGCCGCCAGCCAGAAATTCTGCACCGCGCAGACTGTGCTGTAGAGGTCCATCTCCGGATTGTGCCAGCGCCCCAGCGGCGAACCCTTCGAGCGCTGGCGGTCGCAGGTGATGCAGATGTTGAGCGCGCTTTCGCAGATGCCTTCCAGCTTGAGCTTGCGGTAGAGCGCCTGCCGGTCTTCCGCGATCGCCGGCAATTCCTGCTCACGCGCCGCCAGGAACAGGTCGCGCACTTTTTCCCGTCGCTCGGCATCGCGAATGACGATGAAATTCCAGGGCTGCATGAAGCCGACCGACGGCGCATGGTGAGCGGCAAGCAGCAGCCGCGCCAGCACCTCATCATCGAGCGCGGTTGGCAGGAAATGGCTGCGGACATCGCGCCGCGTGAACATGGCGCGATAGACCGCGTCGCGCGCACTCTGGTCAAATCCGTCGCCAACAGCAGCGGTCATGTGTTCCGGCATCGCGTGTCCCCTTGCGATTGCAGTAGATGCCATCCGCCTGACCATGCGGATGACGATACCTGCCAGGCCGGTCTTCTGGCTCGGGATCAACCCGCGTCCGGTGCCTTCCCGTCATCGACAGTGGCATTTACCGGCGCGGTCCCCCTCACAGCGTTGGGCACGCCACGGAGTTCAACCGTGTTCCCGATTCTCCCGCTTGCGGCGGGCACCAGGCAGTGGCAGCGACCTTACGCCGAAGCGCCGAGGACGCCAATGCCTGCAGCGACACCAATGGACGCATGTGTGATTTTCCCCAGCCATCAGGCCACAACGCATGGCCATCGCGACGTCGGGGCACTAGATAGGGAAGATGACCACTCGTCTCTACACCCATCCGATCTTCCTTGAGCACATCACGCCGCCGGGTCACCCTGAGCGGCCGGATCGCTTGCGCGCCATCGAGCGGGTGCTCGACGATGAAGCTTTTACCGCGCTCGATCGCGTCCAGGCGACCGAAGGCGATGAGGCCACGATCCTCTACGCGCATCCCGCCGATTTCGTCGCCCGTGTCCGCGCCGCCATTCCCGACGAGGGCATCGCCCGCATCGACGCCGACACCACCGCCAGCCCGAAGAGCTGGCAAGCGGCGATAACCGCGATCGGCGCCGCCAATGCAGCCGTGGATGACGTTTTCACTGGCCGCGCCGACAATGTCTTCGTCGCCGCCCGGCCGCCCGGCCACCATGCCGAAAAAACCACGGCCATGGGTTTCTGCCTCTTCAACACGGCGGCGATCGCCGCGCGCTATGCGCAGAGGAAACATGGCGTCGAGCGCGTTGCGGTCGTCGACTGGGATGTGCATCACGGCAACGGCACGCAGGATATTTTCTGGGACGATCCATCGGTGCTCTATTGCTCGACGCACCAGATGCCGCTTTATCCCGGCACCGGAGCAAAGAACGAAACCGGCGCCGGCAACATCGTCAACGCGCCGTTGGCACCGCAGACCGGCAGCGAGGTTTTCCGCGACGCCTTCCTGTCGCGTGTCCTACCAGCACTCGACAATTTCGCGCCCGACCTGATCATCATTTCGGCCGGCTTCGATGCGCACCATCGCGATCCGCTGGCCGAGATCAACCTGACCGAGGATGATTTCGACTGGGCGACCGGCCAGCTGATGCAGCGCGCAACGCGCCACAGCGGCAACCGGCTCGTCAGCCTGCTCGAGGGTGGCTACGATCTGCAGGGACTGGCATTTTCGGTCGCCGCCCATGTCGGGCGACTGATGAAAGGATGAATGATGGCTGGTGAGACCAACGAAGATATCAAGGCGATGAGCTTCGAACAGGCACTCGACGCGCTGGAAAAGATCGTCGATGATCTGGAGCGTGGCGACGTGCCGCTCGACCAGTCGATCAGGATCTATGAGCGCGGCGAGGCGCTGAAGGCACATTGCGACCGGCTGCTGAAGGCCGCCGAGGACAAGGTCGAGAAGATCAGGCTGTCGCGCGACGGCAAGCCGGTTGGAACGGAGCCGCTCGACGCCGACTGAGGCATGCTGCCGAACGATGGTCTTGCCTCACCGGTTTTTGGACATGATCATGATCGAGGATAGAAGCCGTCTCGATTGAAACGGCTTCAGGACAAGAGGAGGTTCGGAAACGATGTGCAGAAACATCAAGACCCTGTTCAATTTTGATCCGCCGGCAACCCATGACGAGGTGCGCGACGCAGCACTTCAGTTTGTCCGCAAATTGAGCGGAACGACGCGACCTTCGAAGCAGAACCAGCACGCCTTCGACCATGCGGTCGAAGCCATTGCGGTGTCGGCGCGCGAGCTTCTCGGCTCCCTCGAAACCCATCAGCATCCTCGCAATCGCGAAGAGGTGGCGGCCAAGGCGCGGGCGAAGGCGGCGGTCCGTTTTGCCTGATGCGGCAAGCAGGCACGGCCACTGACAAGGAGAGTCCATGAGCTTCTTCCCTGGGAAAGACCCTGAAGTCGGCGATGCCTTTGCCAGCGACCAGATCGAACTGATGGTCATCCCGAACGCCAAGGACATTGGCGGTTTTCAGGTGCGCCGTGCTCTGCCGACCGCCAAAAGGCGGCTGGTCGGGCCTTTCATCTTCTTCGACCGCATGGGCCCGGCGATCCTGCGGGCCGGCCAGGCACTCGATGTCCGTCCGCATCCGCATATTGGTCTGTCGACGGTGACCTACCTGTTCGACGGCAAGATCCGGCATCGCGATTCCCTCGGCACCGAAATGGTCATCCAGCCCGGCGACGTGAATTTGATGACAGCCGGCCGCGGCATCGTGCATTCCGAGCGCACGCCCGAAGAATTGCGCGGCGCGCCGATGTCGGTCTCCGGCCTGCAGACATGGCTGGCACTGCCGGATGGTGGGGAAGAAGTCGCCCCGGTGTTCGAGAACACCGCAGCACTTCGGCTTCCCGAGATCGATGCCGAAGGCGTCAGCGGGCGCATCGTCATCGGCAACTTCCAGGGGCTGCGCTCTCCAGTCAGGACGGCCTCCGACACGCTCTATGCCGACCTCAGGCTGGCGCCGGGCGCCAGCGTGAAAATCCCGGCCGACGCCGAGGAGCGCGCTATCTACACGCTCGAAGGCGAGGTCTCGATTTCGGGCGATGTTTTTCCGGCGGAACGGCTGCTGGTGTTCCGGCCCGGCGATGAGATCGTCGTGTCGTCGGATACCGGCGCCCATTTCATGCTGTTCGGTGGCGCCTCGCTCGGCTCGAAGCGTTACATCTGGTGGAATTTCGTCTCGTCCTCCAAGGAGCGCATCGAACAGGCCAAGGAAGAATGGAAGACGGGCCGCTTCGATATCGTTCCCGGCGATGAGGAAGAATTCATCCCGTTGCCGGAAAGCTAATGCATGTCGCCCAAAAGTGGCCCCGGTTTTGGGAGAACGACATGCATGAAACAAAGACCTAAAGCCTGATCCGCGTCACTGACACGCATTTACTTTCGCCGGCCGCCGGCATATCCCGCCCATGAACAGAAAGCCTGAGCAGGCCAATCCGTGAACGCAACGCCGCATACCCCGCTTCTCGACAAGGTCCGCATCCCCGCCGACCTGCGCACGCTTGCCGAGAGCGAATTGCCGCAACTGGCATCCGAGCTTCGTGCCGAACTGATCGACGCGGTGTCCCACACCGGCGGCCATCTTGGCGCCGGCCTTGGCGTGGTCGAGCTGACAGTGGCGCTGCACTATGTCTTCAACACCCCCGATGACCGGCTGATCTGGGATGTCGGCCATCAGGCCTATCCGCACAAGATCCTCACCGGCCGCCGCGACCGCATCCGCACCTTGCGGCAGGAAGGGGGCCTGTCCGGCTTCACCCGCCGCGCCGAGAGCGAATACGATCCTTTCGGCGCCGCCCACTCCTCGACATCGATATCGGCCGGCCTCGGCATGGCCGCCGCTCGCGATCTCTCCGGCGGCCGCAACAATGTCATTGCCGTCATCGGCGACGGCGCGATGTCGGCCGGCATGGCTTACGAGGCGATGAACAATGCCGGCGCGCTCGATGCCCGGCTCATCGTCATCCTCAACGACAACGACATGTCGATTGCGCCGCCGACCGGCGCGATGAGCGCCTATTTGGCGCGTCTGGCCTCGGGCAAGACCTATGTCGGCCTGCGCGACTTCGGCAAGAAACTGACCTCCTATCTCGGCAAGCGCGCCGATCGTGCGATCACCCGGGCGGTCGAGCACGCACGGGGCTACGTCACCGGCGGCACGCTGTTCGAGGAGCTCGGCTTCTATCATATCGGCCCGATCGACGGTCACAACCTGGAGCATCTGATCCCGGTCCTGAAGAATGTCCGCGACAATGGCGAAGGCCCGGTGCTGATCCATGTCGTCACCCAGAAGGGCAAGGGCTACGCACCGGCCGAAGCCGCCGCCGACAAGTATCACGGCGTCAACAAGTTCGACGTCATCACCGGCGCACAGGCCAAGGCGCCGGCCAACGCACCGGCCTACACCAAGGTGTTCGCCGAAAGCCTGGTCCAGGAAGGCCGTGAAGACGACCGCATCGTCGCCGTCACCGCCGCCATGCCGAGCGGCACCGGCCTCGACCTGTTCGGCGAAGCGTTTCCGTCGCGGATATTCGATGTCGGCATCGCCGAACAGCATGCGGTGACCTTCGCCGCCGGCCTCGCCACCGAAGGTTACAAGCCGTTCGCGGCGATCTATTCGACCTTCCTGCAGCGCGCCTACGACCAGGTCGTCCACGACGTCGCCATCCAGAAATTGCCGGTGCGCTTTCCCATCGACCGCGCCGGCTTTGTCGGCGCCGATGGCGCCACCCATTGCGGCGCCTTCGACACCACCTTCCTGGCGACCTTGCCGGGTTTCGTGGTGATGGCGGCGGCGGACGAGGCGGAACTGCGCCACATGGTGCGCACCGCGGCGAGCTACGATGACGGTCCGATCGCCTTTCGCTATCCGCGCGGCAACGGCGTCGGTGTCGACATGCCGGAGCGCGGCACGGTCCTCGAAATCGGCAAGGGCCGTATCGTCAGGGAAGGCACCAAGGTCGCACTCCTGTCCTTCGGCACGCGGCTGCAGGATTGCCTCATCGCTGCCGAGGAGCTTGGCGCGGCCGGGCTTTCCACCACGGTCGCCGATGCCCGTTTCGCCAAGCCGCTCGACGAGGATCTGGTCCGCCGGCTGGCCCGCTCGCACGAGGTTCTGGTGACGGTGGAGGAGGGCGCCGTCGGCGGCTTCGCCAGCCATGTGCTGCAGTTCCTCGCCCATGAGGGCTTGCTGGAAAGTGGCCTGAAGGTGCGCCCGCTGGTACTGCCCGACGCGTTCACCGACCACGCCAAGCCGGAAAAGATGTATGCCGATGCCGGGCTGGATGCCGCCGGCATCGTGCGCACGGTATTCGTCGCCCTCGGCCATACAGCCCGCGCCCAGCGCGCCTGAATCAAAATCTCAAGGGCTTCAATCAGTTTGCCGGCTTGATGCCTTAACGCATTGTTAACGCTGCCATTTGGCGCTTTGCTTACCGTGTCTCTTGGCCGTTTTTCAACGGCGCCCTGCTAGATCGTGATCAGGCAGGGAGACAACAACAATGAGAACGCTTCTGTGCGGCGTGGCGCTTTCAGCGGTCATCGTCGCGCCGGCCGCCGCCGAAACGCGCTATGATCGCAGCCTTGAAAAGGCGGCCATGGGCATCATCGCCGGCAAGATGGGCGATATCCGCGGCGGCTTTTCCTACAAGCAGGTGCCGCAACTGGTCGTCCTGCCGGACCCTGGTCCGGCGCCTGCGGTCGCGCCCGAGCATCCGGGTGAGCAAGCTTCGGGGGATCGGGACGATGGTTTGTCTCCAGCCGTCGAACGCCAGGTTCCGCGAACCATTTTCTAAGGTCGCCCAAAAGTACGCGGCGCGCTTTAGAACCACAAATCGCGCACGCAGCGTCCATCGCGTGGCAGATCATCGTAAGTATCGAGGCCATCGAAATGGTCGATCGGCAAGTCGGCGACGGCCTCAGGCGGTGCGAGCCTTACATTGACGGCGATTCGAGTGCGGCCAGTGGCGCTGGAGCGCAAGCCACGCCAGGCGAGCACGCAGGCGCAAGTGGGACAGAATAGGATCTCGAGCGAGGGCACATCCTTTCCGGCGCGCCTATAGCTGCTCACCGGCCCCGCGACGCGGATGCGTTCATCGACATAGTCGTGGGCCCAGAGCACGCCATAGCGGCTGCAAAGCGTACAATTGCAGGCGGTGATCGACCCGGGATCGCCCTCCAGAGTCCAGTGGATTGCACCACAGTGGCAGGTTCCTGTCAGCATCCGTCCTTCCCAGTGTTCGGACAACAAACGGCGCTCCTGCTTAACATTGTGCCGACCCGATGCGATGCGCGCAAGCGGCGCAGCGGCTTGATGTGTTCGCACGCTTGCAACGATGTTTCTTGTCCCGCCCCAATATCCTTGCCTTCGCGACCAGCTTTCGCCATGAAGGCCGATGAACTCGCCTCTGCCAGCCAGCACCCGCCAGCGGCTCGACGACCTGCTCGTCCAGCGGAGCCTGTTTGCCAGCCGTTCGCGTGCCCGTGACGCGATCGAGCGTGGCACGGTGATGGTGGACGGCGTCATAGCCCGCAAGCCCGGCCAGAACGTTTCGCCGCAATGCCTGATCGCCATCGATGATCCGGCGCAGGGCTTTGTCTCGCGTGCGGCGCTGAAGCTGATCGGCGGGCTCGACCATTTCGGCCTCGATCCTGCCGGCCGCGAGGCACTCGACATCGGCGCCTCGACCGGCGGCTTCACCCAGGTCCTGCTCGAGCGCGGCGTGGCCCACGTCACCGCCATCGATGTCGGGCATGGCCAGATGCATCCCGATATCGGCGGCGATCCGCGTGTAACAGTCATCGAGGGCCTGAACGCCCGCGATCTTGCCGTCACCGATCTTGGCGGCCGTATCCCGGATTTCATTGTTTCCGATGTCAGCTTCATTTCGCTGAAACTCGCGCTGCCGCCGGCGCTCGCCATTGCGAAGGTTGGTGCACGCGCCATGTTTCTGGTCAAGCCGCAATTCGAGGCCGGCCGCGAAGCGATCGGCAAGGGCGGCCTGTTGAAGGATCCCTACGATGCCGCCCGTGTCGCTGGCCTACTGCAGGATTGGCTGGACGCCGTTCCTGGCTGGCGCTCGCTCGGGATGCATCTGTCGCCCATCGAAGGCGGCGACGGCAACCGCGAATTCCTGCTCGGTGGGATCAAGGATCGATGAGCGCGCGCTTCAGCATCAGGAAACTTGGCGCCCAGGGCGACGGCATCGCCGAGACCGAGAGCGGCGATCTGTTCATTCCCTTCACATTGCCCGGCGAGGTCGTCACCGCCGCGCGCGAAAAAGACCGCGCCATGCTGATGGCGGTGCTGGAGGCTTCGCCGCTGCGCATCGATCCCGCCTGCCGCCATTTCACCGAATGCGGCGGTTGCGCGCTCCAGCATTTCGAAGCCGAAGCCTATCGCCAATGGAAACGCGAAAAGGTGGTGCACGCCCTGAAGGGCAAGGGCATCGATTGCGAGATCGGCGACCTGGTCGCATGCGCGCCGCACATGCGCCGCCGTGTCGTGCTCGCCGCGCGGCGCACAGACACAGGCATGCTGCTCGGCTTCAATCGCCATCTGTCGCCGGAAATCATCTCCATATCGGAATGTCCGATCTCGCTGCCCCAGATCGTCAGCGCGCTCGATCGGCTGAAGGCGCTCGCCGAACTGGTTTGCGCCACAACCAAATCGTTCCGGCTGGCGGTCACCGTGACAGGTTCGGGCCTTGACGTCGCGGTTCACGAATCCGGCAAGCTTGGCGAAAACCAGCGTCGGGTCGCCTCCAACTTCGTCTTGGCTCAGGGATTTGCCAGGCTGTCGATCGATGACGAGATCATCATCGAGCCAAGAAAGCCGGTGGTGATGTTCGGCAGCGTCGCTGTCGCCCTGCCTCCGGGCGCCTTTCTGCAGGCAACCGAGGCCGCCGAACAGACCATGGCCGATATCGTCGGCGGACATCTGAAGCGTGCCAAGAAGGTCACCGATCTTTTCGCCGGTTGCGGCAGCTTTGCCTTGCGGCTGGCAGTGAAGTCGGAAGTCCATGCGGTGGAAGGCGACGCGGCAGCCCTTTCGGCGCTCGACCGGGGCTCACGCTTCGCGACCGGGCTGAAGCGGGTGACGGGCGAACGCCGCGACCTGTTCCGCCGGCCGCTGACATTCAAGGAATTGAATGCCTTCGACGGCCTGGTGTTCGACCCGCCACGGGCGGGTGCCGAGGACCAGTCGAAGCAGATCGCGCGGTCGGATGTTCCGCTTGTCTCGGCCGTGTCCTGCAATCCGGTGACGCTGGCTCGCGACCTGCGCATCCTGCTCGACGGCGGCTACACCTTGAAAAGCGTGACGCCGATAGACCAGTTCCTGTGGTCGCCGCATGTCGAGGCGGTGGCGCTGCTGGAGAAGCCGAAGCGGCGGCGTTAGGGCTTGTGAAGCGTTCGGTAAAGCTGGCTGCGTCCCACTGTCTTACGGGGCGAAAGGCTGGGCAGGGCGATTGCAAAGCTGTGGGATAGATGCCGCCGCAGTTGAGCTTGCCGCTCAAAACAGGCACATTGCGCCGTGGAATGGGGGGATGAAAAAGATGATTTCACCAGGGTTCGTGGCTGAGATTTTGGGTGCGGCTTTTACCATGGCGCTCACAGGTGCGCTGGTCGCTTGGCTTTTTAGAAAGGTTACTCGTATCGGGCTATTGCCGTCCTATGCACTTGGCATCACGGTCATGACGTTTGTCGCAGCTGCGCTGTATGTCTCCGGCCACGACGGGACTGTCGACTACCTGAGTGCCTGGATCAAGTATGCGATCGGCGGTGTCGTCGGCTTCCTCATTCTCTATACGACATCGCGCTCTATACGACATCGCGCAGGTCGGTCAGCAAGACATAACTGTTCGCCCCAAAAGGCTGGACGACCAGACAATCGAGTTGATCTCTGCCGACTGCCAAGAACGCTAGCTTTTGCCACCGCAGGTAGTTCGAAATAGGTCGGGGGGAGCTATGCTTCTTGCACGCTGTCATGTCCGGCTGCTTTCGCGGCCTTGATGAACCTGCGGTCAAACGTTGCGAAGCCAGCGCAATGCGCAGATTTGCCCAGATGCAGTGCATCTGCGAAATCCATCCCCTTCTCCGCGAGATCGAGCGCGGACGACGCAATTGCGGCATCATCCATCTCAACGGTCGGGAGCCCGCCGAACGCCCGCAGCGCCTGGACGATTTCGGCCTGGCCGTAACCATAGGCGCTGCGCAGCACCCATTCGACTTCCAGGATCACGGTAATGGCGACAAAGACCAGCCGACCGTCGATCAACTGCCGGGCGCGCTGGGACTGCTCGGGATGGTCACCTGTCAGGTAGCGAACGATAACGTTGGTATCAATCGCGAGCATGGCGTCGCCGCGCCTCGGCGAGCACGCCCGCGTCCATTTCTTCTAGAGCGGGATGAATTGAGGCTGAATCGAAGGGATTCCCCTAGGGTGGCAAATCTGATTCAACCTTCTTGCTAGGCAAGGAGGTTGGTAAGGATGGGCAAGCCTTATTCGATGGATCTTCGCGAACGGGTTGTTGCGTCGGTTGAGCGGGAGGGGCTGTCGCGACG
>NZ_MZXV01000007.1 GCF_003253745.1 Mesorhizobium kowhaii | reverse complement strand
GCGACGCGACATATCTGGAGCGCGGCAATATCGTCTTCGAGGGCGGGGTGGAGGGCACCTGGCTCGAAGGCTCGAAGCAGTTCAACCAGCAATATGCAAGCTCCTACAATTACATCGCCTATACCCACGACGACCACGACATTCCCTTGGCCAGTGGAAGTGACCGAACCGGCAGCGCGTTTGACCAGTTAGACCTCGCGCGAACCGACGAATCTGCGACCGACGCTGGCGCCGTCGACGACACGAACAGCGGTACGCCCGAAGCTGTGGAGCTCCACGGGGGAGCCAGCAAGGACCAGCTCCTGGGCGGAGCCGGAGCTGACCGGCTTGTCGGCGGCCGCGGCAATGACAGGCTGGACGGCGGCGCGGGCAACGATGTGCTGAAAGGGGGCGCGGGAGCTGACCGGCTTGTCGGCGGCGACGGCCATGACAGGCTCGACGGCGGCGCGGGCAACGATGTGCTGAAAGGGGGCGCGGGAGCTGACCGGCTTGTCGGCGGCGACGGCCATGACAGGCTCGACGGCGGCGCGGGCAACGATGTGCTGAAAGGGGGCGCGGGAGCTGACCGGCTTGTCGGCGGCGACGGCCATGACAGGCTCGACGGCGGCGCGGGCAACGATGTGCTGGAAGGGGGCGCGGGAGCTGACGTCCTTATGGGCGGATATGGCGCGGATAAGTTTCAGTTCCAGTCAACCGGCGATACGGCTCCTGAATCGCCCGACACCATCAACGACTTCGTGCACGGGCTCGACCGCATAGATCTGCGCCTGATTGATGCGAACACCAATATCTCTGGAGATCAGGAGTTTTCCTTCATCGGAGACCACGGTTTCAGCGGCAATGCCGGTGAAATGCACTTCGTGGACCACGTGCTTTCGGGCGACGTCAACGGCGACAGCATCGCCGACTTCGCTCTACAAATGAACGGCACCCTTTCTCCCGCCGACTTCTTCGTTTGAATGGAAGACCGCTTCCCCAGAACCCCTTGCAGGCATCCATCGCAACATGCGCGCACTTGCTATCGCGGGATTTTTTCCGACGGAGGATGAAGCGAGATCCTCTTCGCCTTCGAAACCTGCCAGACATCCTTGGCATGTCCGCTCAACAGGAGAAGCGCACCGCACCCCGACGCGACATATCCCTGCACGAGATAGCTGAAGGAATTCAATGTTCTGGGTAGCCGTCCTGGCATCACCGCTCCAGCGAAAACGAGCGCGCCGGCCGTCAATTCGGCGGCCAGCAACAACTGCCAGACTATGCCGCCGGATAAGGCCAGCGAAACGGATGCTGCGAAACTTACCACAAGTATGAAGGGCAGGAAGGAGCGGAGCCCCTTTCCAGAAACAAAGACGAATGCAAGCCTGTAGTTCATGGGATTGGCCAGCCTCCAGAGACGCAATGCCTGCTGCAGGTTTCCCGCACCGATCCGGATACGTCGGCGGAAATCCTGTCGTGAATTCGTGGCCTCCAACTCCGTGGCGACGATCTGGCGGTCGTAGATTCCTTTCCAACCTTGGGAAATGATACGCATAGGTAGCATGAAGTCGTCATTGATCGTATCCGGCTCTAACGGCGTCCAAAGAGCCCGGCGAAACACATAAAAGGCTCCATGAGCGCCCATCGGCGCCGCTACCAGCGCCTCGTCGGACTTGATCCGAATTTGGTACTCCCAGTAGGCGCGCTCGCCTGGCGAGGCGTCCTCGGGCAAGGAATATGTCCCACAGACCACGCCGACATGCGGATCATCGAAATGGGCCACTGCTCGCCCGACCGCGTCACTGTTTAACAGAGCCGACGCATCGCTCAGCGCGACCAGATCCGTTTGGATTTCAGGCATAAGCTGGTTTAGGACTCCGATCTTTCCGATATTGAGTTCGATTACGACCACTCTGGCGTTGCAAGAAGGGTATTCCGCCAATGTATTCCTCAGAACAGTTTCCGTGTCGTCCTTGCACCCGTCGAGTGCAATAACCATCGTGAGCTTATCCGGCGGGTAATCGAGCTGCGCACCATTGATTATTTTACGCCGTATGACCCGCTCTTCGTTGTATGCAGGAATGAGCAGTGCCAGGGACGGAATAGGAACTCGGGGGCGAAAGGAGCGCGCGCCGGGTTCAGAAGACAGTCCTCGGCGGCGCTCGATTCCGCTTGCAAGCAGGCGCAGAAGAACG
This sequence comes from Mesorhizobium kowhaii, assembly GCF_003253745.1. GTDB lineage: Bacteria > Pseudomonadota > Alphaproteobacteria > Rhizobiales > Rhizobiaceae > Mesorhizobium > Mesorhizobium kowhaii. The sequence continues at coordinate 16,849 of NZ_MZXV01000007.1, read as the reverse complement.
GGGTAGCCGACGTGGTGATAAAGCAGCAGAGCCGCGCAGCAGGCAAGTATCGCCATTTCCATTCAGAGACTCCCGTCCTCCGGAGGCGAAAAGGCTTCCATCGATAATATTGGGTCAGCCTTGCGGTGGACGCAAGCCAGGACTAGGTTCACGTCTTGTTGGGTTGCAGCGAGCGTGAGGCTGATGGCATACGGCCCGCTACGGCGCATGCGGTGACGAAGCGAATTCAGTGATGAAGGTTTCATCAGTCGAGATTTTGTTCACCGTCGTTTCCGTTCTGGCCATGGGCGTGTTTATGCCGTTAGCCGCAGCGGATGACATCCCGATTTCGACGGTGAGCCAGTCTCTGGAGGAGCCACCGTCCGTCCAGGTCACCACCGCCGATCGACTATCGCTGAGGTTCCATGGGCAAGCGGACCTGACCGGGGAATACCGTATCAGCCCGGACGGAACCTTGTCGGTTCCTGTGATCGGACGAATAAACGTCGCGGACATGTCCTTGGCGCAGTTGGAACAGGAGCTGACGCGGCGCGTGACAGAATTTACGAGCCACGGGACTTACGTGACAGCAGAGATAATCAGCTATCGCCCGCTTTTCGTGACGGGTTTCGTAAGCAAACCAGGAGCCGTCGAATGGCATCCAGCGATCACAGTGTTGCAGGCCGAGGCTTTGGTTGGCGGTCTCTACCGGGCACCCGAGGGGGCCATCAGCAACGAGAATATCGGCGACGTGGAGGCCTTGCGCTTATTGCGGACCGGGCGTGAGGAGCAGAAACTGCTCCTGGCCTCCCTTGCGGGGCTGAAAGCCGAGAAAGCAGGCAGCGCACAAGTCGAAGTACCGCCGGTCCTTGCGGGCTTGGCGGGCGAGGAAGAGGCCAGATCCTTGATTGAAGGACAGCAGTCCTACTTGAACAGTCGCCGAACCGGGCTGGAGAAGAAAAAGGCGGCGCTTGAACGAAGCGCCGACCTCGCCGGCGATGAACTCGATGCGCTCCAAGAACACGCCGCTCGGGTCAACGAACAACTCCGAATGCGCCGCGACATGCAAGAAAAGTTGGCGGGGCTTCTGCAGAAAGGCCTCGTTCCTCGCGAGCGAGAGCTTGAGAGCGAGATCAAGATCGCCGAATTGGAGGAAAAGGCTACGAATGTAGCGGTCGCGCGGGCGCGCGTGCAAAGTACGGCCGCCATGCTCAAGCAGGAAGCAGTGGCGCTTGAGGAAGATCGAGCAGCGGGAATAGACGCCGAGATCGCGAGGCTCGAAGGCGAACTGGCAAAGGCGGGCATCGATGTCGAAGCAGCCACGAACAGATACGACAGGCTTGCTACTGAGACCGCACGGGCTGCGGCGACGCCGCTGCGGCGTATGGTGATCAAATACACCATCGTCCGCCGTAGCGAGACTGGAGAGCATCGGGCGCCGGCGGAAACATCATCCTACCTGTTGCCAGGAGACGTACTTCTGGTTTCGCAAGAATTTGAGCAAGAGACCAGCCAGACACCCGAAACGCCTGGCGGCGACCAGGCCGGCGGCACAGGCAACGCAAAATGACGAATGTCGACCTGCGGCAAATAGAGGATGTCGTTATCGCAATTTCGAGTGCCGAAAAACGCATCGTCGGCCTTACATCTGCCGAAAGCGATAGGCTCGTTGATTCGGTTGCCTGGGGCGCCGCGGAATTTCTGGCGCGGTCAGGCAGATCGGTGCTGCTAATCGACCTTCAACAGGTTATCCGTGAGGATCAAGGCTCTGCCTGCCCCCTCTCCGACATGCTTGGAGACAGAAACATAACCCACAAGCAGCAGGGCCTGGATGTCATCACGTTAACACCCGACCCGGAGAGCCGTTACGCGTTTGCCGACACCGCTCAGCTCAGGACGATCCTGGACGGTTTCCTCGAGGTCTACCAATTCATTCTTCTCGAACTGGGACCAGTCCTTGCCGTTTCGCCGGCTAAACTGAATCCACTGCCTCTGGGGGGTGCATGCGACTATCTTCTGCTGATCTGCCCTCGCGGCTCCACCAAACGGTCGCAACTGCGAAGCGTCGTCGACAAATTGAGGGCGGCACGTTGCACCATTGGAGGCGTTATCCTGAACGAAGACCATTATTCGAGCATGGGAGTTGAGGTCGCGTCGATCGCCTCCTGGCTTCTCTCGCCCATGCCCCAACTGCGGAGGCGCGTCCAGAATTGGGCCGTAAACAGCGATCTACTCAACTGATGTTTGTCCGCTCCGCGATCCGTTACGGTGCGGGATCGGCCCCGCAGGATGGTGAGCAGACGCCGCGCGTTGGCGCCAGCCTAGGCCGCCCACGTCGTCTTTATGCCTGCCATCCAGCAGTTGCTCCAATGCCGCGAATCTAGGGCATCGGCGGCATGCGCGAAGAAGTCCTACTCGCTGCAGCAATGACCCTGGCCACCTTGCTGCTTTGGGCCGTGTCGCCGAACCCGTTCGTGCCTCTTTTGGCTGCAGTGGCGCTGCTCAGCGTGGCGGCCGCCTTGTGGTTCCCGTCCTTGACCCTGCTGCTGTTCGTGATCTTCTCAATGTTCCGCTTGCATGAAGTTTTCCCCGTACTGCGACCGCTGCAAATACCGCTTGCCTTAAGTGTGCTCGGTATCGCCTCCGTGGCATGGCACTTGGTTCTCTCCCGCCGCATCAAGGCCTATTTGTCAGCGGAAATGAATGCGCTCCTCGTTTTTGGACTTCTCGTCTCGCTTGGAGTCTTGACGGCGAAATCGCACGCGCTGGCGTATTCATACTGGTCCGAGAATTTCATCAAGGTGGTTCTTATCACCTTCGCACTCGGCTGGACATTGCGCGAACCGGGGGGGTTCAGGGTTGCCACCTACTTGATCGTCCTGTCGGGTCTCCTCGTCGGCGCCGTAACCCTCTCCAACCGGCTCAATGGTATCGGGCTCGTGGAAATGAGCCGTGCAACCGTTGCCCAGGAACTCGGATCGCCTTTGGGCGACCCCAACATTCTCGCCCTAACCCTCACATTTTCCCTGAGTTTTTGCCTTTCCCTGCTGTTGTCACGAACCAGAGCCATTGATGTCTTCCTCGGCTTGGTCGGAACCGGGGTCGTTACCGCAGGAGTGGTTTGTACGCAAAGTCGCGGTGGCTTGCTCGGCGTGGTGGCTGTCCTAGCTGTGAGCGCAACTCGAGTGATGAAGTTGCGCACAATCCTTCTGTTTGTCATACCCGTCGTCGCGGCAGGGCTGTACATGGCGATGAACCTTTCCGACCGCGTGTCCGGCGGCGCACAGGATATGAGTGGGGAATCGGCGAGTGGCCGACTCTATGCGTGGTCTGCCGCCATCAACATGGCGCTCGATCGACCTTTCACAGGAGTCGGCATAAACAACTTCGTTGACGAGTTCTACACCTATACGGACGTGTGGTTCGATCGTGCCTTGACCGCCCACAGCGCCTGGTTTCAGGTTCTCGGCGAAACGGGGTTCCTGGGGCTGGGGGCGTTCGTGATCATGGTCGCCATGACCTTCAAATCCGCGGTTCGCGCCCAGCGATTGCTGGAGCGCAACTCAGCGGCGTCGGATATGCAGGGTTTCGCCTACGCGATTACCGCCGGCCTGGCAGGTTTCTGTGTCGCCGGGTCATTTCTCAGCGAGGCTTACAATTGGGCCCTTTATGCTCTCCTTGCATTCTCGTCCGCCATAGCAAGGTGGGCGTCAAGCTCGGCTGACGGTTCGGACTGGAGCGACATCTTCGCGCGGCAATCTGGCTCGCCGCAAGTGGCTGCGGGATTTGACGCAGCGCCAACATCGGGATCCAAGCACGATCGAACTACCTCAGCCTCGGATCAGCGGCCACAGTTTCCACAAGAGCACTTGGGGAAACAGGAATGCGATTTGGCTCGCGACGGACACCAGGGCACATAAGCATCCCGCCAGGAAAAAGGTGCTCCAATCGCGAGGATCGAGCCAGGCGTCAAGCCAATAAGCCGCCAGTGCGCCAATCAGCCCGCCAACCGCATTTGGCAATATTACCCGCACCATATATCGCCGCGGCTCCACGGCTAAAAGCCGGCAGCCATAGATTAGCGGTCCTAGGCCTCTAAACAGGACTGCAGCCGCGGCTGCGGCGAAGCTGAGGCCGGAGAGGCCGAAAGACTGTACCAGCAGAAGGCTCAGGCCTGCGATGGTGACGCTCTCGCAGACGGCAAAGACGGCAAGTAGCCGGTGTTTCTTCACACCAGCGATGACCCAGTAAGTGACCCATTGCGACAAGGCGATCAGCTCACCGAGCATGAGGATCTGGAGTTGCTGATAGGCTTCGTCGGCGCGTCCGCCCTGCCAAAGGTGAATAAAGCTGTCCCCCAGGACGAGCAGCCCGATTGTGAGAAGACAGCTCAAGGCGGTAGTGTAGCGGCCGCCCTCCACGAACAAGGTCTGCTGAGCCATGTGAGCTTGCTCATGGAAAAGCCGGACCGATCGCGCCGCGATGGCTTCGGTCGTTGCCGACAAAAGGATGTTGCAATTGACCGAGAGCTGGCGCGCGATGGCGAAAATCCCCACGGCCGCATTGCTGAGTGTGTAGCCTACGAGAATTGGACTCAGTTGAAGCGCGATCGACCTCGCGGCATTCAGCGCCGCAAAGTCGATACCCAGTCGGAGAATCGTCGCTGCGGTTCTCCTTGTGGCCATATGCGGCCGAGGGGCAAGCCAAGGCTCCACCTGAAAGCTGGCGTAAGCCATGGTCACCGCGCTCAGGCAGCCGGTAAAAAGCGTGCATGCTGCAATGATCCACAGTGGCGAACCTATTCCCACGAACATCATGAGCAGCGCGAGCCGCAGCAGGACAAGCGGCACCTCTATAATATTGATGAGGTCCATCCGCTCGTAGCCCCACAGGAGGCAGGTAAACGGCGCCGCAATGAAGTGAACGGCGCTTGCAAGAGCCATCAGGCGCAGCGCCAAACCGACACTCGCCGCGTCTTGCGGAGGCACTGTGAACACCGCTAGGAAAACGAGCGGAATGAACCAAGCGACGAGCGCCACGCCGATTGCGCAGACGCCGAGCATTGCGATAGCTGTCGAGAAGATCCGGTTGATGCCGTCGATGCTGCTTTCGGCCCGGCCAGCGGCGATGAGGCGTCCCACAGCAACTGTCGTGCCGAAGTCCAGCAACCAAAGCAGCGATGTCGTCGAGACGACGAGCGCCCACAGGCCGAACGTCTCCAGCCCAAGCTGTCTCAGAAGGAATGCCGCAGCCACAAGACCACACAGCGCATTGAGGACGGCACCAATGCAGCTTGCCACCACACTCACGCTCAAGGATCGCGCCAAGGGGATATGCTCCCGACAAAACCGAGGGTTGGTACTGGTTCACTACTTCCGCTATGATGCGACACGTTAAGCTATCAGAACCCGAAGACGTTCCAAGGCGGGAAATGCTGATGCAACGCGGCGGGGCCGATCGGAGAGGCTGCTTCTACCTTTGGCGTGGGAGGACCTTGATGCGCCGGAAAATCATGCCCCCCGGCCCACGAGGGTTTTGTTGCGTCTTTGCAACGCTGCTGCTGGCATGGTGTTGTGTTTCGGCAGCAGGGGCGACTCTTGTCGACACGGGCGCTATCACCGCCATTTGGGCCAATGACGGAGGCGACAAGGTCACGCGCAACGAATTGCGCGCTCATTCAGGGGAGACCTCGATCTACAATTCAATCTGGGACGGACGGCAGGTCCGCCTCTTCGCTGCAGCAAACGAGATCGTGTCGGTTAACCTGGTGATCGAAGCAGCGGATCACGCTGCTGAGGGGGTCCAGGTCGCATTCAGCGACTTGACGAACAGCTCGGGTCGCCGGCTCCGCTCCGATCCGACTCGGACGAGGCAGAAACTGTTCGATTGGACTTCCACAGAGATCGAGCTCTTCTACATCCAGTACCTGCAGGTCAGGGGATTAAGCCAGCTTTCATACGGCACATATGACGAACGGCAAATACCAGAGCGGTTGCGACGCCAGTCCATCTCCGGCACGCCTTATGGGGGGTGGAAGGATCGGCCCGGCGCGGACAAGTTTTTCCCCGATATCGCCGTCCCACTGGAACTCGTCGACGCCTTCGACATCCCCGCACGCTCCAACCAAAGTATCTGGGCTGATATCTATGTGCCCCGAACGGCCCCGGCTGGCGACTATGCCGGGGCGATCACGATCACGGAACAAGGCCGCGTGCGAGCGCGCATTCCAGTCCGGTTGGAAGTTCTGAACTTTGTCCTTCCCGATGCCACGACCTCGCGAACCATGGTAGCGACGAGCTATGAGGAGATCGCCCGCCGCTACACGGGTGAATCTTATCCCGCTCCCAATTCCAGTCAGGACCGTCTGGTTCGTCGAGTGGCCGACCGGCAGTTCCTGCTGGCCAGGCGCCACCGCATCTCGCTCGTGGACGACAACTCTGGCGCGGAGCCGTGGCGACAAGATCGACCGCGGCCCGAGTGGATACCACGCCTGACAGGCCAATTGTTTTCGCGTGAGAACGGCTATGCCGGCCCATGCGAGGGCGTCGGAAGCGAGCTGTTCGTGGTCGGGTTGTATGGTGCGTGGGAAACGTGGTGGGGCGGTGCCGAAAGAGAGGCGATGCGGTCCCACGCAACGGCATGGGAACGATGGTTTAGAAGGAATTTTCCTCATGTGGAGCGCTTTATCTATTTGTCCGACGAATCTGAGGACTACGATCAGACGGAAAAATGGGCGAGATGGATAAGGACAGGAACGAAGGAAGAACCAGCTCTTGCCACTTTTGCGACAGCCAATCTCGTCAAGAGCCTGGATGCGTTGTCCTCGCTGTCCATTTTCGCAAGCTGGATCGGCGTAGGCGACACACCGGTCTGGGAGCAGGCGGTAAAAGCGCTGCGGCAAACCGGCAGACGGTTGTTTCTTTACAACGGTCTGCGCCCCGCCTCCGGCTCCTTCGCCATCGAGGACGAAGGCGTTGCGTTGCGTGAGCTCCCTTGGGGTCAGTACAAAATGCGCGTCGACCGGTGGTTCTTCTGGGAAGCCACATATTACAAAAATTACCAGGGAGGGCGCAGCGACACGGACGTCTTCGTGGAGGCGCAGACATTCGGCGGAGCGCCGGAATTTGACGAAATCACCGGACTGACTGGCTCAAACACGTCGAACGGCGACGGGGTTCTGTTCTATCCGGGCACGGACGCAATCTTTCCGGAGCATTCCTACGAGCTCGAGGGTCCGATTGCCAGCTTGCGTCTGAAACACTGGCGCCGCGGGATCCAGGATGTTGAATATCTCGCCCTTGCCGAAGCGATCGACCGCCAGGCGACCTGGGCCGTGATCGAGCGAATGGTCCCGAAGGTTTTGTGGGAGACCGGGGTCGGCGATTCCTCCGATCCGACCTGGGTCCTTGCGCCTATCAGTTGGAGCACAAATCCCGATGACTGGGAATCCGCGCGCCGGGAATTGGCTTCTATCATAGAAAAAGGATCTATCCGATGAGGGATTTAACCACCCGCTTCAACTCTCCGGTCCGGACATGAACAGGTCGCCCACGCAAGTCACGCGCTTTCTCGTCCAGGCAGTATGGAGGCGCCGCTGGTTGCTGATCATACCGATCCTGATTATGCTTCCAGCCGGCTTCGCCGCCAGCCAACTGATGCCATTCAAATACGTCACCCGCTCTTTGTTGCTTCTCCAAGAGTCCGGGGAAACAGGCCCACTCACGCGAGAGACCAACGTCCAGTTCGTCACGAAAGAGGAGCGGCTCGCCGCATTGCGGGCCCTTTTGCTTAGCGATCGCGTGCTGGGCGGAGTGCTGGATGACCTCAGCATGACCGATCCGGCATCTCGCGCGGTCGGCATTCGCGATCTCAGGGAAACCACGTGGCTCGAAGGGGCGGGGACCAATTTCATCGAGATCTACCACTCCGGCTCGAACCCGACCGGTTTGGGCAAACAGCTCGAAACCGTCATCACAAGGTTTCTGGAGGCTCTGGTTCCTGAGCAGAATGAACCCGACGCCATTCAAATCCTGCTTGAAAAGCGTATGCGCGACTTGGCGGCGGCGCGTGCGTTGAAGGTCGACCTGGAAAGGCGGCAGGCGGAGTTATCCATCGGCAGCCCTTCTGCGGCTCAGGCGAGGCTGGCAGAACTCGACCATTTGCGTCAGGCAAAGGCTGAGGAGTTGCGCCAAGCCGACAAGGCTGTCGAGCTTGCCAGGCCTGCGGCGCTTGCTGACGCAACCGTCGAACAACTCGAACAGGAAATCGACCGACTGGCCAGCACGCAGGGGAGTGAGGGCGAACAGCAGGAGCAATCGCTGCGGGCGGAAGAGGTCGTCCCACTGCGAGACGCACTTGCCAGACGGACGGCCGCCCTGTCCGAGCATGAAAGGATAGCTGCCGAGATGGAAGCTGAGCAGCGCAAAATTTCCGAATATGAAGGCTTGAAGGCGCAGATCGCCGACAGGGAGCGCGACATCGCGGCAGCCCAGGATAAGCTCGAAGCAACACAGAAACGTCTCGAGTCGGTTCGGCTAGGGGATGCGGTGGGTATTTTGCGGGCACCGGAACTCATCCGCATCGTTGATCCTCCGCGCGATCCCGAATTTCCGACGAGGTCCCCGATCGTCTATCTCTTCGCCGCCTTGGCAGCTGGTATACTGCTCGGCCTCGGCCTAGCGGCCATCACGGAATTCCTCGATACGACCCTCCGTGATCCCGACGAGTTTAGCGAGGCGGCGGGAGCACCCGTCATCACGCGAATTGGCGCCAAGAAGCACGAGCTTTTCCTCTTGGATCGCCCGGAAAGCGCCTAAGCTGGTGCCCTCGGCTGCCGCCCGTCTTGCAGGAGCCGCCAGGCGGCGCCCAACGCGGGACCTATCGGGGTGGAGCAAACCATCGACGCGAATTGGTAGGGCAGCATTGGTCTCCAAGAATGTCTCGCGAAGCGACGCCTGAGAGCGGCTGCCTTGCGCCAATCCCCCCAATAGCCGACCACGCATGCGGTCTTGAAGGCGCGGATTGCCAGCATCTGCTCCAGAAGCGGTCGAAGACTTGTCGGGCAGCTGTCTTCGATCTCGGAGGGGTCCTCAAGAAAAGGCTCGACCGGCCTCACAGCGGGCAGATTGCTGCTTAGGCTGGATGCTTCACGGTGTATGCATACACGAGGCTCAAGGTCGACCATGACTTGTTCGTTGAGGGCCAATTTGAACCACAGATGGGCATCCTCCCCGTACCGGCAACCGTTCCGGTCGTAGAACCCCCCGAAAGCGCGGATCACATCAGTGCGAGCGATCGTCGTGCAGGGCGTCATGAAAGCCACGATCGAAATCGCAAAGGACGGATCTGTATTCGGGTTCAACCGAACGGGGCCAAAGGACAGGCCGCGCGACCGCCACAGAACTTCGGACGAGGCGCCGGCCGGCATCTCAAGATAGCCGGCGGTCACACTGGCAATCTCGGATCCCGCTTTTGCGAAGTGTCTCATGCCAGCAGATAGAAAATTCGGCTTCCACTCGTCGTCCGCGTCCAGGAATGCCACGAAGGGAGCTCTTGCCTTCGCAAGCCCGCGGTTGCGGGCCGCGCCTGGCCCGGCGTTCGCCTGCGATATCACGCGCAGGCGCTTGTCCTTATGACTCCGCGCGACCGAGAGGCCGCCATCGCTGGATCCGTCATCGACGACGATAACTTCGAAGTCATCGAAATCCTGAGCCCAAATCGAGTTGAGAGCCCGCGCCAAGTAAGGCGCCTTGTTGAACAGCGGAATGATCACTGAAACTGTCATATCCCTACGCCCTACGAAGTCTTTCCATACCAATTCCGGGTGAACCGAGGTGGCGCCTCTCATCCGCTTGTATATGATATTGATATCTGCATAGCGTGGTACCTAAATCTGCCATGATCCTCTCTTGATCGGTAAGCCGAAATTTTTTCAGTTCTGCTGCGATCGGAAGCTAAGCAGGTGTTGAAGGGGCGCAATACAGGTACAAATATGGACTGGCCCGCGCCGGCTGGAAGCGGAGTACCTTTGCATTTCGCCGGCCTGCGCGTGGCTTCGCTGATCGACACGGCCATCGTATCTGGGCCTGGTCGGCAGTTGACGGCTCTGGCGAACCAGTTGGGCGAGCGGGGGGTCAAGCTACGGGTCTACATGTTCCAGCGGGCCGGGTGTTCGGCGTCACCGTTCATCGCCTATCTGGAACGTGCCGGGGTCGAGCACGTTGTACTTCCTGACAATGGGCCTCTCGACATCTCCCCTCTCGTACGCCTCGGTCGGAGCTTGCGTGAATGGAAGGCCGATATCGTGCAGACACACAACTATCGCACGACCGTCATGGCCTATCTGCTGAAGCAGACGAACCCTCCTTGGCCTTGGATCGCGTTCTTTCACGGTTCGACGAACGAGGGCTGGAAGGTCAGGCTGTATAACCGTATCGACGGGATGCTGCTTCCTCGAGCTGATCGGCTTGTCGTAATGTCCGAGCGTCACAAGCGCGATTTCTCCGCTGCCGGCGAAAGGGTCCGCGTGATCCACAACGCGATCCTGGCCATCCCGTCCGAAAGCTCGCCGGTGGAGCTTGGGGCCATTCGTCGCCCCGGGGTGCCGCTCATCGGCGTAATAGGTCGGCTGAGTCCGGAAAAGGGCGTAGATGTGCTGATCGAGGCGGTGTCTTTCTTGCCGGCCCGCTCGGTTTCCGTCGTCCTTGCCGGCAACGGCCCCGCGCGCGCGGCGCTGGAGCAGCAGGCAGTCGCGCTTGGCGTCCAATCGGATATACACTTTCTGGGAACGGTCGAGGATGTCGGATCCCTGTACCGGCAACTCGATCTGGTAGTGCTGCCTTCACGCAGCGAGGGACTTCCCAACGTCCTTCTCGAAGCCCTCAGCGCTGATGTACCCGTTGTTGCAACCGCCGTTGGAGCCGTGCCGGAGGTCCTAGCCGACGAGGCAGCAGGCCGGATCGTCGCCCCAGGCGACCCCTGCTCGCTGGCCGAGGCGATCAGACAATCCCTGGAACACGGAAGAAGCCCTTCCGCGAAGACGGCGCGAGCCGCGGTGGCCGCACGGTTCTCGCTGGAGAAGCGGGTTTGCCGACATCTGGGCCTTTACCGCGAGCTGCGTCCCGACCGGGTCGCAGCGGGAACTATCCCTTGAACGCCATTCGCCATGAAACGAATGGTGCGCCTCCGGCCAGCCTGAGGATCGAGATGGTCCTCCCGTCCCTGGCAATGGGGGGGATGGAAATGATGGCGCGGGATCTCGCCTTGGGGCTTGCTGCCCGCAGACATCGGGTTGGAATTACCTGCCTGGAGGAGGAGGGCGAACTCGCCGTGGCTCTTCGTGCTAGCGACGTGTCGGTAAGCCTGGTGGGCTGTCCCGGCATTCGCCCCAATTTCTTTCCCGACGCCAAGCTGAGGGCCCATGTCGCGGCACGCGGCTGCCACGTCGTCCACGCGCATAATGCAGTTTGGGCCAAAGCTGCTTTGGCGTCCTGTTCTGTCCGTGTGCCCGCGAAGGTTAGCACCTTGCACGGTTTCGCATATGGCGAGGGGTGGCAGAGCGAACTGTTACGCTGGTGGGGAGCGCTCCATTCGGACGTCGTCGTAGCGGTCTCGGCGCCGTTGCGTAGCCATCTCGTCCAACGAACCCGGATACCGGCGTCGAAGGTCACCGTCCTCGCAAACGGAATCGACACGGCGCGCTTCGCGCCGGGCCATCGAAGCGGTACAATTCACGCTCGGTTCGGCATCGCTCCAGGTTCTCCCCTTGTCGGTTGCGTTGCCCGGCTCGATCCGATCAAGAATCACGCGCTGCTGCTTGCCTCATTGAAGCTAGTGCTTCTATCCCTCCCGCAGACGCGCCTGGTGCTTGCGGGTGAGGGGCCCTTGCGCCAAGAACTCGAAGCGCTCGTCGCGGAAATGGGGCTCTCCCAGTCTGTCATTTTCGCTGGAGCGATTGCCGATACAGCACCATTGTATCGCGACCTCGACATCTTCGTCCTGCCGTCACTTTCGGAAGGCACTTCGATCAGCGTGATGGAGGCGATGGCGAGCGGCGTGCCGGTAGTGGCGACCGCCGTTGGCGGCACGCCCGATCTCCTTGCGGGCGGCGCATGCGGCATGCTTGTGCCTTCGGGCGATGCCGCCGCGATGGCCAGCGCTGTCATGCACCTTTTACTGGACAGCGAGCTTCGCTCGCAGTTGGCGGCGAAAGGCCGCGAGCAGGTTACGTTAAACTTTTCACAGCTTGCAATGGTGATCGGATATGAGGAGCTATACCATTCCATTTTGAGGAAGAAGCATGAGCGCTCTTCGGCTCGCTGACGACGGGGTCTCGACATGTGCGGCATTGCGGGCGGCATAAGCCTCGCCCCCGGGACCCGTCCCGATCCTCGACGAGTCGAGGCAATGTCGGCCGGAATGACGCATCGCGGGCCGGATGGAGCCGGGCTTTGGATTGCGCCATCTGGGCGTGCGGTTCTCGCGCATCGCAGGTTGGCGGTTATTGACCTGGCGACAGGAAGCCAGCCGATGCTGGACGAGTCCGGGAGCATCGGGATCACCTTCAACGGAGAGATCTACAACTACCTCGAATTGCGGGAGGAACTGGCCGGCGAGGGGGAGAGATTCCGCACCAGATCAGACACGGAAATCCTCCTGCGCCTCATCATGCGCCGGGGCGAAGAAAGCGTGAAAGTGTTACGAGGCATGTTTGCGTTCGCTGCATGGGACGACCGGTGTGGGTCCCTGCTTCTCGCGCGCGATCGTCTCGGCAAAAAACCGTTGTTCTATACGGTCGAAGGAAAATGCCTGTACTTCGCCTCTTCCCTGGCTGCGCTTCGCGCCGGGGCGGCGGTAAACAGCATCGACCCACAGGCGCTCGATATCTATCTCGCTCTGGGTTACATCCCCGCGCCGTACACAATCTATCGCAATACCTTTAAGATGCCGGCCGCCAGCCTCGCGACGCTTGGCCATCGGGGGCTATGCCTGCGCGGATTTTGGGATCCCGCGGATTACGGCGAGCCCTATTCGGGCTCTTATCAGAATGCCTTGGATGAACTTCAGGAAAAGCTTGATAAGGCCGTTGCCCTCCGGCTGCGCAGCGACGTCCCGGTGGGGGTGTTTCTGAGCGGTGGTATCGATTCCAGTCTCGTCACCGCCACGACCGTGCGTCAGTCGGTCGAGCAGATCGAGACATTTTGCGTGGGCTTCGAAGACAGCCGCTTCGACGAGAGCAAGTTCTCGTCCGCCATTGCCAACCATCTTGGCACCCGGCATCACACCCTGCGTGGGCGGACAGATCTTCTCGATATCCTGCCCCGGATGACTCTACATTTCGGCGAACCCTACGCAGATTCTTCCGCCCTCGCGCTCTGGGCGATGGCCCAGCATGCGAGGCCATCGATCACCGTTGCTCTGGGAGGTGATGGAGGCGACGAAGGTTTCGCCGGCTATGGCTGGTACGGCAACGCGCGACGCCTCGACAGCCTGGCGAACTTAATCCCGGCCAGCGTCGCCCGCATCGGGGCCTGGGGGGCTCGTCTCGCGGCCCGCCATTGTCAAGGCAGCGTCAAAATGGGCCGGATCGAGCGCGGCTTGACGGTACTCGAGCTTTCGCGGGCGGAGCGCTTTGCCGCTCTCCGCTCCTTCGTCAACGCGACGGAAGCGGAGTTTTTGTACGATGGCGAGCTGCTCGAACGGCGACGTGCGGGCCTAGACCCCGCGAGCACGATCTTAATCGACGCGTATACGCGGGCAAGCGGCACTGCCCTGCGCAAGATGCGCTACACTGACATCCGGACCTATCTCGCCGACGACCTTATGCCGAAGCTCGACATCGCCACCATGGCTCACAGCCTGGAGGCCCGCGCGCCTCTGCTTGACCATGAAGTCCTTGCATTCGGCCTGTCGCTTCCCGACCACTTCCTGATGGACGAGCGCGGCGGAAAGCGCATTCTGCGCGATCTGCTTGCGCGCCACGTGCCGCGCGCAATGTTTGAACGCCGCAAGCAAGGCTTCTCTGTACCGTTGCAGGTCTGGTTCTCCGGGCAACTGCGTCCGAGGCTTGAAGCGCTGACGCGGAGCGAGGCCCTCGAAGGGCTCGGCCTACTCAAGCCCGCGGGGATACGGCGCCTGGTAGCTGAACACGCAACGGGCGCGCGCGACCACAGCCAGCGTCTGTTCTCCCTCGTGCAACTGGAGGATTGGCTATGTTCCCGTTGATCTGCGTTGGGCAGCCCCGTTCGACTGTGAGAAATTATTGGATCCAACGCCTGTTCGCAGGCATGGGGAGAACTTCATGAACAGCGTGATTGACGTTCTCAGGCGCCGGATCGCCGTGGTGGGGCTCGGCTATGTCGGGCTCCCGGTGGCGACCGCTTTCGCGCGCAACGGCTTCAAGGTCCTGGGTTTCGATATCGATCCCCTCCGCATTGCTGAGCTTCGCGGCGGCATCGATCACAACAACGAACTGGAGCTTGCGGATGTTCTTTCCGCCTCGCTGCGCTTCACCGACAATCCCGCCGAGCTAGCCGAGGCCGATTTCTTCATCATCACGGTACCGACGCCGATCGACGCCGCGCGACGGCCGGATCTGTCGGCACTGCTCAAGGCCTCCGAAACCGTCGGCGGCGCCCTCAAGAAGGGCGACTTTGTGGTGTATGAGTCTACTGTGTATCCCGGCGCCACAGAGGAGGATTGCGCGCACGTTCTCGAACGCGCCTCGATGCTGAAGGCGGGTGTGGATTTCCATCTCGGCTACTCGCCCGAGCGGATTAATCCGGGCGACAAGGAACATCGCCTCGAGACCATTCGCAAGGTTGTTTCCGCCCAGACCCGGGATGACGCCAATATCATCGCCGCAGTCTATGCTACCGTGGTCACAGCCGGCATCCATATCGCGCCCTCGATCAAGGTCGCAGAGGCGGCCAAGGTAATCGAGAACTCACAGCGAGATCTCAACATCGCCTTCATGAATGAGCTGTCAGAGATTTTTGCGCTGCTGGGCATCGACACCGCTGACGTGCTCGCCGCCGCCGCTACCAAATGGAACTTCCTCCCGTTCTCTCCGGGTCTCGTCGGCGGCCACTGCATCGGAGTGGACCCCTATTATCTGACCCATAGCGCCGAGCGCAAAGGGTATCACCCGCAGGTTATCCTTGCTGGTCGCCGAGTAAACGATAAGGTCGGGGAGCGAATCGCTCAAGAAGCCATGCGACTGCTGTCACAAGTGGTAGGTCCGCGCCGTGTGGCAATACTGGGCGTTACTTTCAAGGAGGACGTGGCCGACATCCGCAATTCGCGTGTTATCGACATCGTCCGCGGGCTTGAGAGCTTTGGTGTGAGTGTCGAGATCTCCGATCCGATCGCCCGACCGCAAGATGTCCTTCACGAATATGGCTTGAACTTAAAACCGATCGAGGCGCTTTCGTCCGCCGATCTGGTCATACTTGCCGTCCCGCACCGGCCGTATGTTGATGCGGGCTGGCCCCTGCTCACGGGCATCCTGCGCGGAGGCCGAGGGATTGTGATGGACGTGAAAAGCGCGCTGCCCCGCCAGCAAGGCGAGGCCCCAGTCCATCATTGGCGGATGTGACTGGATGGGCCATTCGTGCTGGCAATGCTGCCCCCCGGTGCGCAGCCACCTGTTGACACATGGTCGGCCTTTACCGGCGCTGATAGAGGAGCGGGCCATCAAGGCAGGTTAACCCAATCCGATCTACAAGAAAAAATCCGGGTAGGAGGGACCAGTTCCTCGGATGTAAATAGAGAAGTCGGCGATGCTGTCGCCGTTGACGTCGCCCGAAAGCACGTGGTCCACGAAGTGCATTTCACCGGCCTTGCCACTGAAACCGTGGTCTCCGATGAAGGAAAACTCCTGATCTCCAGAGACATTTGTGTTCGCATCAATCAGGCGCAGATCTATGCGGTCCAGCCCGTGCACGAAGTCGCTGATGGTGTCACGCGATCCAGGGATCGTATCGCCCGTTGATTGGAACTGAAACCTATCGGCGCCATACCCGCCCATAAGGATGTCCGCTCCCGCGCCCCCGTCAAGCACATCGTTGCCCGCGGCGCCATCCAGACTGTCATTGCCGGCGCCGCCCGAGAGCACGTTGTTGTGCGTGTCGCCGCGGAGCGTGTCGGCGAAATTGCTGCCACTAATGTTTTCGATACCAGAAAAGATGTCGCCGAATGCATCGCCGCCGTTGGCGCCGGCGTTGGCCAGGTCGGCAACTACGGATTTGGCCGCGCTGGCATAGCTCGCGCAATCAAGCCCGGCGCCGCCGACAAGCCGATCAGCTCCCGCGCCCCCGTCAAGCACATCGTTGCCCGCGGCGCCATCCAGACTGTCATTGCCGGCGCGGCCTGAGAGCACGTTGTTGTGCGTGTCGCCGCGGAGCGTGTCGGCGAAATTGCTGCCACTAATGTTTTCGATACCAGAAAAGATGTCGCCGAATGCATCGCCGCCGTTGGCCTCGGCGTTGGCCAGGTCGGCAACTACGGATTTGGCCGCGCTGGCATAGCTCGCGCAATCAAGCCCGGCGCCGCCGACAAGCCGATCAGCTCCCGCGCCCCCGTCAAGCACATCGTTGCCCGCGGCGCCATCCAGACTGTCATTGCCGGCGCGGCCTGAGAGCACGTTGTTGTGCGTGTCGCCGCGGAGCGTGTCGGCGAAATTGCTGCCACTAATGTTTTCGATACCAGAAAAGATGTCGCCGAATGCATCGCCGCCGTTGGCGCCGGCGTTGGCCAGGTCGGCAACTACGGATTTGGCCGCGCTGGCATAGCTCGCGCAATCAAGCCCGGCGCCGCCGACAAGCCGATCAGCTCCCGCGCCCCCGTCAAGCACATCGTTGCCCGCGGCGCC
>NZ_MZXV01000061.1 GCF_003253745.1 Mesorhizobium kowhaii | reverse complement strand
TCGACCTTGAACTCGCGACGCATGCGGTCGACGATGATGTCGAGGTGAAGCTCGCCCATGCCGGAAATGATCGTCTGGCCGCTTTCCTCGTCGGTCTTGACGCGGAAGGACGGATCCTCGGCGGCCAGGCGGTGAAGGGCGAGGCCCATCTTTTCCTGGTCGTTCTTGGTCTTCGGCTCGATCGCGATCTGGATGACCGGATCCGGGAATTCCATGCGCTCGAGGATGACCGGATGCAGCGGATCGCTGAGCGTGTCGCCAGTGGTCGTGTCCTTGAGGCCAGCCAGAGCGACGATGTCACCGGCAAAAGCTTCTTCGACGTCGGCGCGCGAGTTCGCATGCATCTGCAGCATGCGGCCGATGCGCTCCTTCTTGCCCTTCACGGTGTTGTCGACCGAGATGCCCTTGGTAAGCTTGCCCGAATAGATGCGCGCAAAGGTGAGCGAACCGACGAACGGGTCGTTCATGATCTTGAAGGCGAGCATCGACAGCGGCTCGTTGTCGTCGGCGTGACGCTCGATCTCGGCGTCGGTCTTGGCATCGACGCCCTTGATGGCCGGAACATCGGCCGGCGACGGCAGATATTCGACGACGGCGTCGAGCAGCGGCTGCACGCCCTTGTTCTTGAAGGCCGAGCCGCAGAACATCGGATAGAACTTCACCGCGATGGTGCCCTTGCGGATCAGCGCGCGGATCTCGTCATTCGACGGCATCTTGCCTTCGAGGTAATTCTCGAGTGCCGTCTCGTCCATTTCGACGGCGGCTTCGATCATCTTCTCGCGGTATTCCTCGGCACGAGCCTGAAGGTCGGCCGGGATCTCGACGACGTCCCAGGCAGCGCCCAGCGTCTCGTCGCGCCAGACCAGCGCGTTCATCTCGACGAGGTCGACAACGCCCTTGAACTCGGTCTCGGCGCCGATCGGCAGCTGCATGACGACGGCATGCGCACCGAGGCGCGAACCGATCATCTCGACCGAGCGGTAGAAGTCGGCGCCGATCTTGTCCATCTTGTTGCAGAAGATCATGCGCGGGACGCGGTACTTGTCCGCCTGACGCCAGACGGTTTCCGTCTGCGGCTCGACACCGGCGTTGGCGTCGAGGAGCGCAATGGCGCCGTCGAGCACGCGCAGCGAACGCTCGACTTCGATGGTGAAGTCGACGTGTCCGGGGGTGTCGATGATGTTGAAGCGGTACATCTTGCCGCTGCGACCCTTCCAGAAGGTCGTGGTCGCGGCGGACGTGATGGTGATGCCGCGCTCCTGCTCCTGCTCCATCCAATCCATGGTGGCAGCGCCGTCGTGGACTTCGCCGATCTTGTGCGACTTGCCCGTGTAATAGAGGACGCGCTCGGTGGTCGTCGTCTTGCCGGCGTCAATATGCGCCATGATACCGAAATTGCGGTAGTCTTCGATTTTATATTCGCGGGCCATCGTAGCTGCCTCTCAGTCTCGTTCGCGCTTTACCAGCGGTAGTGCGCGAAAGCGCGGTTGGCTTCAGCCATCTTGTGGGTGTCTTCACGCTTCTTGACGGCGGTGCCGCGGTTGTTGGCCGCGTCCATCAGCTCGCCGGAAAGGCGGTCGACCATGGTCGTCTCGTTGCGGTTGCGGGCCGCGGCGATCAGCCAGCGAATGGCCAGCGCCTGACGGCGCTCGGGGCGCACATCGACCGGAACCTGGTAGGTGGCGCCGCCGACACGACGCGAACGCACTTCCACATGCGGCGCGACATTGTCGAGCGCCTGATGGAAGACGGTGACCGGCTCCTGCTTGGTCTTCGACTGAACCTGGTCGAGCGCGCCGTAGACGATGGTCTCGGCAACCGACTTCTTGCCGTCATACATGACGGCGTTCATGAACTTGGTGACGATCAGATCGCCGAACTTCGGGTCCGGATTGATCTCACGCTTTTCTGCACTGTGACGACGCGACATTTTTTCTCTGCCTCAATTATGCGTGGTGGCCTTGATCCCGGATGCTTGCCCGGGATGACCTTCGCTACGCTTCGGTCACTTCGGACGCTTGGCGCCGTACTTCGAACGGCGCTGCTTGCGGTTCTTCACACCCTGCGTGTCGAGCACGCCGCGGATGATGTGGTAGCGAACGCCCGGAAGATCCTTGACGCGGCCGCCGCGGATCATGACCACGGAGTGCTCCTGAAGGTTGTGACCTTCGCCGGGGATGTACCCGATCACTTCAAAACCATTGGTCAGGCGGATCTTGGCCACCTTGCGCAGCGCCGAGTTCGGCTTCTTCGGCGTCGTTGTATAGACGCGTGTGCAGACGCCCCGCTTCTGCGGGTTCTGCTGCATGGCCGGGACCTTGTTGCGCTTCACCGGCGCAATGCGCGGCTTGCGGATCAGCTGGTTGACGGTAGGCATTAAACCCTCTTGTCTCTCAATTCCGTGTCTCGCCCGGTCAGGGCCGCTCAAAGCGTCATTTCCATACGCAAATTCGGGCCACGAACCGCGCCTCGCGGTCTTGCCCGAACAAATGGCAGAGGAAGCGAAACCGCTTCGTGCACGCCGGAAATGTCTTTTCGCTCGTAAAACGAACCCTGTTTGAGGCAAACTCCAAAGCGTGTCGCTTCGGAAGGGAGAGCCTCACATCGGTTCTGACTGGGCGGCTTCTACTCGTAAGACCGCGAACCGTCAAGCCCGGGGCGCCAAATATTGCGCGCCAATCAAGGCTCGGCAGCCATGCGAAAAACGCATGTAATTTTCTTTCGCAATTTTGCAAGGGCGAGGAAGAAAGTGACCGGCTTTCGGCTGTTGCGCGGCCCTGCTTCATGCGAAAAGGCCGCATGAGCAGTCAATATCCCCTCGCCCGCCCGCAATCTGCCAAGAGGAATCGGCCCGTGAACGACAATGATGAGCGCCCGGTCACCATCATCACCGGCCGGGTGTGGAAGAAAAAGGGCGGCAAGCCGGAAGGCGTGCACGTGATGCTGGTCGCCCCCGACGACGATTCGGCGGTGCGCCGGGCGCTCGAATCGCTCGCGGCGGAAGGTTACGCCGAAGCCGAACTCGACCAGATCGGCGACATGGACGGCGTGCCCGACGAAGAGCCGCATCTTTCTGCCTTCCAGGGCGCGCTCGAGGGCGAAGTGTCGATCGTTACTTTCGACGTGCCGATCTGAAACCAGGACGCCGATAATGGCCGGAGCGGAAGTGGTTGGACCTGCGTCCCGGAGCTGGGCCGACCGGGCCATCGCGGCGATCGAGGCCGACCAGCACCGCTCGGCCGACACGCATCTGTGGAAGCTGGATCTGCCGGCGCTGGTCGGCATCGACTTCTACCTCAAGGATGAATCGACCCATCCGACCGGCAGCCTGAAGCACCGGCTGGCGCGTTCGCTGTTTCTCTATACGCTGTGCAATGGCCTGATCCGCGAAGGCGCGCCGGTGATTGAAGCGTCGTCGGGTTCGACCGCGGTGTCGGAGGCCTATTTCGCCCGCATGATCGGTGTGCCGTTCTACGCGGTGATGCCGCGATCGACGTCGCGTGAAAAGATAGCAGCGATCGAGCACTATGGCGGCAACTGTCATTTCATCGACGACGGCAGGCGCATCTATGCCGAGTCGGCCGAACTCACCGAGCGGCTTGGCGGCCATTTCATGGACCAGTTCACCCATGCCGAGCGCGCCACCGACTGGCGCGGCAACAACAACATCGCCGAATCGATTTTCGGGCAGATGCGCGAGGAGCGGTATCCGATTCCCGCCTGGATCGTGATGAGCGCCGGCACCGGTGGCACGACCGCCACGATCGGTCGCTTCCTGCGCTACAAGCAGCATGCGACGCGGCTGTCGGTTGCCGATGTCGAGCGCTCCGCCTTCTTTGACGGCTATGCCGCGCACGATCGCAATAGCCGCTGCGAACAGCCGTCGCGGATAGAGGGCATCGGCCGGCCGCGCATGGAGCCGTCCTTCGTGCCAGGCGTCATCGACCATATGCTGCGGATCCCGGACGCGGTCTCCCTGGCGGCAATGCGGGTGTTGTCGCGCCGCCTCGGCCGCCGTGTCGGCGGTTCGACCGGCACCAACTTCATCGCCATGTGCTTTCAGGCCGCGCGCATGATCGAGGAAGGCAAGGCCGGATCGCTGGTGACGTTGATCTGCGATTCCGGTGATCGCTATGCCAACACCTATTATTCCGACGAATGGCTGGCTGCGAACAGCCTCGACCCCTCACCTTTCGAACCGGCGATCGAGGCCTTTCTGTCGGGTGGAAAACTGACCTTGCCGTTCGAGGAAAGCTGGGGCTGATTTTTCGGCTTCGGCTTGTCGGCTTCGGCTTGCCGGGGGCAAGTGTTCTGATAAGAAACCACCACCATCATTCAACAGACGGAGCGGCCGTGTCCCAGCGCATCAAGATTGGCATCGTCGGCGTCGGCAAAATCGTCCGCGACCAGCACCTGCCGGCCCTGGCGAAAGACCAGGACTATCGCCTCATCGCGGCCGCCAGCCGGCACGGCAAGGTGGAAGACATCCCGAATTTCCCTGATATCGAATCCATGCTCGACGCGGTGCCGGAGCTTGAGGCCGTCTCGCTCTGCATGCCGCCGCAGTTTCGCTATGACGCGGCGCGCACAGCGCTGGAGGCGAAAAAACACGTCTTCCTGGAGAAGCCGCCCGGCGCCACCGTCAGTGAGGTCGAGAACCTCAAGGCATTGGCCGCGAAAAACGGCGTCTCGCTGTTCGCTAGCTGGCATTCGCGCTATGCGCCGGCGGTCGGGGCCGCGCGTGCCTTCCTGAGTTCGGCCAAGATCAAGTCCGCCGCCATCAACTGGAAGGAGGACGTGCGTCGCTGGCACCCGAACCAGGAATGGATCTGGGCCCCCGGCGGCTTCGGCGTCTTCGATCCAGGCATCAACGCACTGTCGATCGTGACCCACATCCTGCCGCCGATGTTCATCACCTCGGCCGTGCTCGATTTTCCCGAAAACCGCGCCGCGCCGGTCGCGGCACACGTCACCTTCCGCACCTCGAATGGATTGCCGGTGACGATGGAACTCGACTGGCTCCAGACCGGCCCGCAAAGCTGGGACATTGTCGCCGACACCGACAAGGGCGCCATGGTGCTGTCAGGCGGCGGCTCGAAGCTCGCCATCGACGGCCGCGTCGTCCATGACGAGCCGGAAGCGGAATACCCGATGCTCTACAAGCGCTTTGCCGAGATTGTCCGCGCCGGCAGCTCCGATGTTGATCTGGCTCCGCTTCAGCATGTCGCCGATGCCTTCATGCTCGGCAAGCGAAACGTGGTCGATGCGTTTTTTGATTGAACGCGGTCAATCCACAATAGCGATTGCAAAGCCGTCATAGCCCTTGGCCCCGACAGTCTGGATGGCGGTGCCGTCCAATCGCTTATCGCTCCCGATGAAGGAAAACGCCGCCCGCGCACCTTCGACGTTGGCGTCATGGCCGTCGTCATCGAGTACCGCGCCGTCACGAATGACATTGTCGCAGACGATGACGGTCCCCGGACGTGACAGGCGCATGGCCCAGGACAGATAGTGTGGGTTGTTCGGCTTGTCGGCATCGATGAAGATGAGGTCGAACGGCCCGGCATCCTCGGTACTCAACGCGGCAAGTGATTCCAAGGCCGGCCCGATCCGCAGTTCTACCCGTTCCGACACCCCTGCCCGCTCAAAATTCGAGCGCGCGACCCTGGCGTGGTGCGGATCAAGTTCAAGCGTCACGATCTTGCCGTCGACGGGCAGGCCCCGCGCCAGCCAGATGGTCGAATAACCGCCCAGCGTGCCGATTTCGAGCACCATCCTGGCTCCCTGCATTCGCGCCAGAAGCGAGAGCAGCTTGCCTTGCGCCGGCGACACGTCGATCGCCGGCAGGCCTTGGTCGCGGTTGGTTGCCAGAACGGCATCGAGCGCCGTATCCGCCTCGAACAGAGCGTCGACGATGTAGTCGTCGACAGAAGCCCAAGTCTTTCTGCCCATCGCTTTCTTCTCCGATCCAATTCAAAGCACAAAAGTCTCGCGCACAAACAAAAAAATGGGCCGCCGGGTTGCCCCGACGGCCTTGTTGCCTGAGATTCCTGCCGCCGCGCTTACTGCGCGGCGGTTGTCATGTCGGCCAGCATCGGCTCGGCGACTTCCACACCGGAGGCCTTGCGGCGCTCGTCGATGATGAGTTCGTCGCGCGAGGTGGCGATGCGCCGGATCTGGCTCATCGTGCCGCCGGTACCGGCCGGGATAAGCCGGCCGACGATGACGTTTTCCTTCAGCCCCTGCAGCATGTCGGTCTTGCCGGCAACCGCGGCTTCCGTCAGCACCCTGGTGGTCTCCTGGAAGGAGGCGGCCGAGATGAAGGACGGCGTCTGCAGCGATGCCTTGGTGATGCCCAGGAGCACCGGCTGGCCTTCGGCCGGCTTCTTGCCGTCCTCGATCAGACGCTCGTTGACCTCTTCCAGCTCGATCACGTCGACGTGGTCGCCCGGAATGTAGGTCGAGTCGCCCTGCGTGGTGATCTCGACCTTCTGCAGCATCTGGCGAACGATCACCTCGATGTGCTTGTCGTTGATCGACACGCCCTGCAGACGGTAGACTTCCTGAATCTCGTTGACGAGGTAGGAAGCAAGTGCCTCCACGCCCTTGATCGCCAGGATGTCGTGCGGCGCAGGATTGCCGTCGAGGATGTAGTCGCCCTTCTCGATGACGTCGCCGTCCTGGAGATGGAACGGCTTGCCCTTCGGGATCAGGTATTCGACCGGCTCAAGCGTCGAGTCATGCGGCTCGATGATGATGCGACGCTTGTTCTTGTAGTCGCGGCCGAAGCGGATCGTGCCGTCGATCTCGGCGATGATGGCGTGATCCTTCGGACGGCGTGCCTCGAACAGTTCGGCAACACGCGGCAGACCGCCGGTGATGTCCTTGGTCTTGGCGCTTTCCATCGGGATACGCGCCAGCACGTCGCCGGGGCGTACCTGAGCACCCGGCTCGACCGAAAGAATGGCCTCGACCGAGAGCAGGAAGCGAGCGTCACCGCCCTTCGACAGCTTGCCGACCTTGCCCTTGGCGTCCTGGATGGCAATCGCCGGCTTGAGGTCGTTGCCGCGTGGCGTCGAGCGCCAGTCGATGACCTCACGCTTGGTGATGCCGGTCGACTCGTCGGCCGTTTCCTGAACGGAAATGCCGTCGACCAGATCCTCGTACGACACCCTGCCCTCGATTTCGGTGAGGACCGGGCGGGTATAGGGATCCCACTCGGCGATACGCTGGCCGCGCTTCACCTTGTCGCCATCGTCCACGAAGATACGCGAACCATAGGTGAGACGGTGCGTGGCGCGCTCCTTGCCGGCTTCATCGAGGATCAGCACCGCCATGTTGCGGCCCATGACCATCTGCTGGCCATCCGAGTTGCGCACCACGTTGCGGTTGCGGATCTCGACCTTGCCCTCGTAGGAGGCTTCAAGGAACGAGCTATCCACCACCTGCGCCGTACCACCCATGTGGAAGGTACGCATGGTGAGCTGGGTGCCCGGCTCGCCGATCGACTGCGCCGCGATGACGCCGACAGCTTCGCCCTGGTTGACCGGGGTGCCGCGGGCAAGATCGCGTCCGTAGCAGACCGCGCAGACGCCAACCCTGACCTCGCAGGTCAGTGCAGAGCGGATGCGGACCGACTGGACGCCGGCTTTTTCGATCTTTTCCACGTCGCGTTCGTCCATCAGCGTTCCGGCCTTGACCAGAACCTCGCCCGACACCGGATGGGTGATGTCGTCGAGCGACGTACGGCCGAGCACGCGCTGGCCGACGGAAGCGACGACCTGGCCGGCATCGACGATCGGCTGCATGGTGAGGCCCTTGTCGGTACCGCAGTCGACGGAGTTGACGATGCAGTCCTGCGCCACGTCGACCAGACGACGGGTGAGGTATCCCGAGTTCGCCGTCTTCAAGGCGGTGTCGGCCAGACCCTTGCGGGCACCGTGGGTCGAGTTGAAGTACTCGAGCACGGTCAGGCCTTCCTTGAAGTTCGAGATGATCGGCGTCTCGATGATTTCACCCGACGGCTTGGCCATCAGGCCGCGCATGCCGGCGAGCTGACGCATCTGGGTGGGCGAGCCACGCGCACCGGAGTGCGACATCATGTAGATCGAGTTCATCGGCTTCTGACGGCCATTGTCCTCGAACTCGACCGCCTTGATGCGGGCCATCATTTCGTCGGCGACCTTTTCCGAGCACTTGGCCCAGGCGTCGACGACCTTGTTGTACTTCTCGCCCTGCGTGATCAGACCGTCATTGTACTGCTGCTCGTATTCCTTGGCCAAAGCCTCGGTGTCGGAGACCAGCTTGATCTTGGCATCGGGGATCAGCATGTCGTCCTTGCCGAACGAAATGCCGGCACGGCAGGCATGGCTGAAGCCGAGCGCCATGATGCGATCGCAGAAAATGACCGTCTCCTTCTGACCGCAATGGCGGTAGACGGTGTCGATCATCTTGGAGATGTTCTTCTTGGTCATCTCCTGGTTGGCGGTCTCGTAAGGCACGTTGACGTTCTTCGGCAGAAGCTCGCCGATGATCATGCGGCCAGGGGTGGTGTCGTAGATCTTCGACACGACCTTGCCTTCGGCATCGACCGAACGGAAACGACCGCGGATCTTGGAGTGCAGCGTCACCGCCTTGGTCTCGAGCGCATGCTGGAGTTCGCCCATGTCGGCAAACACCATGCCCTCGCCCGGTTCGTTCTGATTGACGATCGAGAGATAGTAGAGACCCAGAACCATGTCCTGCGACGGCACGATGATCGGCGCGCCGGAAGCCGGGTGCAGGATGTTGTTGGTCGACATCATCAGCACGCGGGCTTCAAGCTGCGCTTCCAGCGACAGCGGCACGTGAACGGCCATCTGGTCGCCGTCGAAGTCGGCGTTGAAGGCCGTGCAGACCAGCGGGTGCAGCTGGATCGCCTTGCCTTCGATCAGGATCGGCTCGAACGCCTGGATGCCGAGACGGTGCAGCGTCGGCGCGCGGTTCAAGAGCACCGGATGCTCGCGGATGACCTCGTCGAGGATATCCCAGACTTCCGGACGTTCCTTCTCGACCAGCTTCTTGGCCTGCTTGACGGTCGAGGAGTAACCCTTGGCGTCAAGACGGGCGTAGATGAAGGGCTTGAACAGTTCGAGCGCCATCTTCTTCGGCAGGCCGCACTGGTGCAGCTTGAGCTCCGGACCGGTCACGATGACCGAGCGGCCGGAATAGTCGACGCGCTTGCCGAGCAGGTTCTGACGGAACCGGCCCTGCTTGCCCTTGAGCATGTCGGACAGCGACTTCAGCGGACGCTTGTTGGCGCCGGTGATGACGCGGCCGCGGCGGCCGTTGTCGAACAGCGCATCGACGGCTTCCTGCAGCATGCGCTTTTCATTGCGCACGATGATGCCGGGGGCGCGCAGCTCGATCAGCCGCTTCAGACGGTTGTTGCGGTTGATGACGCGGCGATAGAGGTCGTTCAGATCCGACGTGGCGAAACGGCCGCCGTCCAGCGGGACGAGCGGACGCAGGTCCGGCGGGATCACCGGAACCACTTTCATGATCATCCATTCCGGACGGTTGCCGGATTCCATGAAGTTCTCGACGACCTTGAGCCGCTTCAGATACTTCTTCTGCTTCAGCTCGGAGGTGGTCGAAGCCAGTTCCGAACGCAGGTCGCCGGCGATCTTCTCCAGGTCCATGCCGGCCAGAAGGTCATGAATGGCCTCGGCGCCGATCATGGCGGTGAAGCTGTCCTCGCCATACTCGTCGACGGCGATCATGTACTCTTCCTCGCTGAGCAGCTGGTGCTCCTTCAGCGCGGTGAGGCCAGGTTCGGTGACGATGTAGTTCTCGAAGTAGAGGACGCGCTCGATGTCCTTCAGGGTCATGTCGAGCAGCGTGCCGATGCGCGACGGCAGCGACTTCAGGAACCAGATATGGGCGACGGGCGCGGCGAGCTCGATATGGCCCATGCGCTCGCGGCGAACCCGCGACAGCGTGACTTCGACGCCGCACTTCTCGCAGATGACGCCCTTGTACTTCATGCGCTTGTACTTGCCGCACAGGCACTCATAGTCCTTGATCGGACCAAAAATGCGCGCGCAGAACAGACCGTCACGCTCCGGCTTGAAGGTGCGGTAGTTGATGGTCTCCGGCTTCTTGATCTCGCCGAACGACCAGGACAGAATCTTCTCAGGGCTGGCCAGCGATATCCGGATGGAATCGAACACCTGTGCCGGTGCCTGGGGATTGAAGAGATTCATGACCTCTTGGTTCATGCCGTTCTCCTTTTCGGGGTCCTCGAAAACCCCTTGCATCTAGTCGCGAGCCAAACGCCCGCCGTCTTTGTCGGCCACTGGCCGTCGAATTCGATAGGCGCGCCGCGGCTTTCCGCGGCGCGCCATTGCCTTACTCGGCCGCGTCGGGGAGCCGGATCGGGTTGTCGTCGAGCTTGGTGTTCTCCAGCTCGACATTGAGGCCAAGAGACCGCATTTCCTTGACGAGAACGTTGAAGCTCTCCGGAATGCCGGCCTCGAAGGTGTCGTCGCCACGGACGATCGCCTCGTAGACCTTGGTGCGGCCGGCGACGTCGTCCGACTTCACCGTCAGCATTTCCTGCAGCGTGTAGGCGGCGCCGTATGCTTCCAGCGCCCAGACCTCCATTTCGCCGAAGCGCTGGCCACCGAACTGCGCCTTGCCGCCCAGCGGCTGCTGGGTGACGAGCGAGTACGGACCGATCGAACGCGCGTGGATCTTGTCGTCCACGAGATGGTGAAGCTTGAGCATGTAGATGTAGCCCATCGTCACCTTGCGATCGAACGGCTCGCCGGTGCGTCCGTCATAGAGCTGCGACTGACCGCTGGTGTGCAGGCCCGCCTGCTCCAGCATGATGTTGATGTCAGCCTCATGCGCGCCGTCGAACACCGGGGTCGCGATCGAGACGCCGCGGCGCATCTGCTCGCTGAGGCGAACGATGCTCTCGTCGTCATACTCGCGGACCGGCTCGTTGCGGTCGTTGGCCGGTATGAAGCTCTCGAGCGTCTTGCGCAGCGGCTTGATGTCGCCGGCCACCTTGTACGCATCGATCAGCTCGCCGATCTTCCTACCCATGCCGGCGCAAGCCCAGCCCAGATGCGTTTCCAGGATCTGGCCGACATTCATGCGGCTCGGCACACCCAGCGGGTTGAGCACGATATCGGCATGCGTGCCGTCCTCGAGGAAAGGCATGTCCTCGACCGGAACGATCCGCGACACGACACCCTTGTTGCCGTGACGGCCGGCCATCTTGTCGCCGGGCTGCATCTTGCGCTTCACGGCCACGAAGACCTTGACCATCTTCATCACGCCGGGAGGCATTTCGTCGCCGCGCTGGACCTTCTCGACCTTGTCCATGAAGCGCTGTTCGAGCGCCTTCTTGGAGTCGTCGTACTGGCCACGCAGGGCTTCCAGTTCGCTCTGGAGCTTTTCGTTCTCCACCGCAAACTGCCACCACTGCGAACGCGGGTACTCGTCGAGCGTGTCCTTGGACAGCGTCGAGCCCTTCTTGAAGCCTTTCGGTCCAGCGATCGCTTCCTTGCCGACGAGAACGTCAGAAAGACGCGCGTAGACGTTACGGTCCAGAATGGCCTGCTCGTCGTCGCGGTCCTTGGCGAGGCGTTCGATCTCCTCGCGCTCGATCGCCATGGCGCGCTCATCCTTCTCCACACCGTGGCGATTGAAGACGCGCACCTCGACGACGGTGCCGAAGGTGCCCGGAGGCATGCGCATCGAGGTGTCGCGCACGTCCGATGCCTTTTCGCCGAAGATGGCGCGCAGAAGCTTCTCTTCCGGCGTCATCGGGCTTTCGCCCTTCGGCGTGATCTTGCCGACCAGGATGTCGCCCGGCTGAACTTCGGCACCGATATAGACGATGCCGGCTTCGTCGAGGTTCTTCAGCGCTTCTTCCGAGACGTTCGGAATATCGCGCGTGATTTCCTCCGGACCGAGCTTGGTATCGCGCGCCATGACCTCGAACTCCTCGATATGGATCGAGGTGAAGACGTCGTCGGCGACGATGCGCTCGGACAAGAGGATCGAGTCCTCGTAGTTGTAGCCGTTCCACGGCATGAACGCGACCAGCACGTTGCGGCCGAGCGCCAGATCACCGAGCTCCGTCGAAGGACCGTCGGCGATGATGTCGCCCTTGTTGACCCGGTCACCCATGCGCACCAGCGGACGCTGGTTGATGCAGGTGTTCTGGTTCGAACGCTGGAACTTCATCAGACGGTAGATGTCGACCCCGGACTTGCCCGGATCGAGATCTTCGGTGGCGCGGATAACGATACGCGTCGCGTCCACCTGGTCGACGATGCCGCCGCGGCGGGCGCCGATGGCGGCGCCCGAGTCACGAGCGACGATCGGCTCCATGCCGGTGCCGACGAACGGCGCCTCGGCGCGCACCAGCGGCACGGCCTGACGCTGCATGTTCGAGCCCATCAGCGCGCGGTTGGCGTCGTCGTTCTCGAGGAACGGGATCAGGGCCGCGGCCACCGACACCATCTGCTTGGGCGACACGTCCATCAGGTCGACGTTTTCGCGCGGCGCCATCATCACTTCACCGGCGCTGCGGCAAATGACGAACTCGTCGACGAAGCCGCCATTCTTGTCGAGCTCGGCATTGGCCTGCGCGACATGGTGCTTGGCTTCTTCCATCGCCGAGAGATAGACGACGTCATTGGTCAGCTTGCCGTCGACGATCTTGCGGTACGGGCTCTCGATGAAACCGTACTTGTTGACGCGTGCGAAGGTGGCCAGCGAGTTGATCAGACCGATATTCGGGCCTTCCGGCGTCTCGATCGGGCAGATGCGGCCGTAATGCGTCGGGTGCACGTCGCGCACTTCGAAGCCGGCGCGCTCGCGGGTCAGACCGCCCGGTCCAAGCGCCGACAGGCGGCGCTTGTGGGTGATCTCCGACAGCGGGTTGGTCTGATCCATGAACTGCGACAGCTGCGAGGAACCGAAGAACTCGCGCACGGCGGCAGCCGCCGGCTTGGCGTTGATCAGGTCCTGCGGCATCACCGTGTCGATCTCGATCGAGGACATACGCTCCTTGATCGCGCGCTCCATGCGCAGCAGGCCGACGCGGTACTGGTTTTCCATCAACTCGCCGACCGAACGAACGCGGCGGTTGCCGAGATTGTCGATGTCGTCGATTTCGCCCTTGCCGTCGCGCAGTTCGACCAGCGTCCTGACCACGGCCAGGATGTCGTCCTTGCGCAGCACGCGCACGGTGTCCTCGGCCTTGAGCTCAAGGCGCATGTTCATCTTGACGCGGCCAACGGCCGACAGATCGTAGCGCTCGCTGTCGAAGAACAGCGAGTTGAACATGGCTTCGGCGGTTTCGAGCGTCGGCGGCTCGCCGGGGCGCATGACACGATAGATGTCGAACAGCGCGTCCTGGCGGCTCTCGTTCTTGTCGACGTTGAGCGTGTTGCGGATATAGGCGCCGACATTGACGTGGTCGATGTCGAGAACCTTGATCTCGTTTTCACCAGTGCCAAGCAGCACCTTCAGCGTCTTCTCGTCGATCTCGTCGCCGGCTTCGAGGAAGATCTCGCCGGTGGCATAGTTGACGATGTCCTCGGCCAGGTAGTTGCCGAGCAGATCCTCGTCGGTCGCCTTGATCGCCTTGAGACCCTTTTCGCCAAGCGCCCTGGCCTGGCGGGCCGTGATCTTCTTGCCGGCTTCGACAACGACTTCGCCCGTATCGGCATCGACCAGGTCGCCGACAGCCTTGAGGCCGCGGAAGCGCTCGACGTTGAACGGAATGCGCCAGTGGTCGCCGGCGCGCTTGTAGGTGATCTTGTTGTAGAAGGTCGACAGGATCTCTTCGCCGTCCATACCGAGCGCCATCAGCAGCGACGTCACCGGAATCTTGCGGCGGCGGTCGATGCGGGCGTGCACGACGTCCTTGGAATCGAACTCGATGTCGAGCCACGAGCCGCGATAGGGGATGACGCGCGCGGCAAACAGAAGTTTGCCCGACGAGTGCGACTTGCCCTTGTCATGGTCGAAGAAGACGCCCGGCGAGCGGTGCATTTGCGAAACGATGACGCGCTCGGTGCCGTTGACGATGAAGGTGCCGTTCAGGGTCATGAGCGGCATGTCGCCCATGTAGACGTCCTGCTCCTTGATGTCCTTGATCGACTTGGCGCCGGTATCCTCGTCGATATCGAACACGATGAGGCGCAGCGTCACCTTCAGCGGCGCGGCATAGGTCAGGTCGCGCTGACGGCATTCGTCAACGTCGAATTTCGGTCCTTCGAACTCGTACTTCACGAACTCCAGCATCGAGGAGCCGGAAAAGTCCTGAATCGGGAAGACCGACTTGAAGACGGCCTGCAGTCCCTCGTCCGGACGCCCACCCTTGGGCTCCGCCACCATCAGGAACTGGTCATAGGATGCCTTCTGAACCTCGATCAGGTTCGGCATCTCCGCAACTTCCGGGATCTTTCCGAAGAACTTGCGTACGCGTCTGCGGCCATTGAAAGTCTGGGTCTGGGCCATCGTCGCTCCTTAGCTCTAAACTCGGGACGAGCCTCGCCGCGGCTCGCCTTGCATTCTGGGCCACCTGGGCGGCGACCCTCTGTCTGTTTTCCCGGCGCCTGTCGGCGGCCGGCTAAAACGGGAGAAAACCCGTTTCCTGAAGGCCGGTTTGCGGCCCTCAGGAAAGAGGTTCTCGTACGTCTCGCGCTACGCGTGCTCCCTCCGGCCGAAGGGAGTGGCGGACGGCGCGAGGCCGTCCGCCGCTTTTTACGCTTACTTCAGGTCGACCTTGGCGCCGGCTGCTTCCAGCTGGGCCTTGAACTTGTCAGCGTCGGCCTTGGAAACGCCTTCCTTGACCGGCTTCGGAGCCGCTTCGACCAGATCCTTGGCTTCCTTGAGGCCAAGACCGGTGATGGCGCGGACTTCCTTGATGACGTTGATCTTCTGAGCGCCTGCCTCGGTGAGGACGACGTCGAATTCCGTCTTTTCCTCGGCCGGAGCAGCAGCAGCCGCACCACCGCCAGCGGCGGCAACAGCCACCGGAGCAGCGGCGGAGACGCCCCACTTTTCTTCCAGAAGCTTCGACAGCTCGGCCGCCTCGAGGACGGTCAGCTTCGAAAGGTCGTCTACGATCTTTGCGAGATCAGCCATTGTTGTATTCCTTCATAAGGTTCGAACGTGTGTTTGTGATAGCGAGGAACGGCCTCATGCCGCCTCGTCCTTCCGGGCGTAAGCGCCGATGACGCGCGCGACCGAAGCCGCTGGCGCATTGACGATCTGGGCGATCCGGGTTGCCGGCGTGGCGATCATGCCAACCAGCCTGGCGCGCAGCTCATCGAGCGACGGAAGTGTGGCGAGTGCCTTCACACCGTCGGCGTTGAGCGAGGTGGTGCCCATTGCGCCACCGAGAATGACGAGCTTGTCATTTCCCTTGGCGAAATCGGACGCGACCTTCGGCGCCGCAATCGGATCCTCCGAATAAGCAATCAGCGTCTGTCCCTTGAACAGGTCGATGATCGATGCGGAGTCCGTGCCCTGAAGAGCGATTTTGGCGAGACGGTTCTTCGCGACTTTGACGGTGCCACCGGCGGCGCGCATTTTCGACCGAAGGTCGTTCATTTGCGCGACGGTGATACCGGCGTAGTGGGCCACGACCACTGAACCTGCGTTCGAGAACGCACCGTTCAGGCCCGTGACGAGTTCGCGTTTTTCCGCTCTGTCCACTGCCTATCTCCAGTTGACCCCCATCCTGTTAACGGGAACATTCCCATTCACGAGGACAGGCGTCGGGTTGCCTTTTGTCGGCCGGGCCATCCAGTAACGGATCTCCCGAACGACGCTCGAGGATCCTGCCCCCTTTCGCCACATCACCCGGCAAGCCGGACGATGCGCAGACAAAAGGCAAACACGGTTCGAACCTTTCATTGGAGCAGTCGCTCCGTTGTCCGGTCTTCACCCGTCTCATGCAGGCCCACATGAATTAAGGCTTTGGGGCCGCCCGCAATCTCGGACAGGATGTCCGGAAGTCTTTCGACTTCCGGCACCGGGCCGCCAACCTAGATCGGAGGCCCGGAATTCTTTTACGGATCAGTCCTTTAACGGCCGATCCCAAATAAAGCTTATCAGGACGCCGCGAGCGTCGAGACGTCGAGCTTGAGGCCCGGGCCCATCGTCGAGGTGACCGACACCTTCTTGACGTAGTTGCCCTTGGCGCCAGCCGGCTTTGCCTTGGTCACCGCGTCAGCGAAGGCGCGGATGTTCTCTTCCAGGGCCTTGACCTCGAACGAGACCTTGCCGACGCCGGCATGAACGATGCCGGCCTTCTCGACGCGGAACTCGACTGCGCCGCCCTTCGATGCCTTGACGGCGGCGGCAACGTCGGTGGTGACGGTGCCAACCTTCGGGTTCGGCATCATGCCACGCGGACCGAGCACCTTGCCGAGACGGCCGACGAGCGGCATCATGTCCGGCGTGGCGATGCAGCGATCAAAATCGATCGTGCCCTTCTGGACAATGTCGACCAGATCCTCGGCACCAACGATGTCGGCGCCAGCAGCCTTGGCTTCCTCGGCCTTGTCGCCGCGTGCGAACACGGCGACGCGAACCGAGCGGCCGGTGCCGTTCGGCAGGTTGACCACGCCGCGGACCATCTGGTCGGCATGGCGCGGGTCGACGCCGAGGTTCATGGCGACTTCGACGGTTTCGTCGAACTTGACCGAGGAACGGTCCTTGAGCAGCTTCAGCGCTTCACCCAGGGCGTAAGCCTTGTTGGGATCGATGCCTTCGCGGGTCTTCGATACACGCTTTGCAATCTTTGCCATGATCTTAGCCCACCACTTCCAGACCCATCGAGCGGGCGGAGCCCTCGACCATGCGCATGGCCGCCTCGACGTCGTTTGCGTTCAGATCCTTCATCTTCTGCTCGGCGATGGCGCGTACCTTGTCGCGGCCGATCGTGCCGGCCTTGATCTTGCCCGGCTCTTTCGAACCCGACGTCAGGTTCGCCGCCTTCTTCAGGAAGTAGCTCACCGGCGGCGTCTTCATGACGAAGGTGAAGGACTTGTCCTGGTAGTAGGTGATGACGACCGGAATCGGCGATCCCTTTTCCATTTCCTGGGTCTGCGCGTTGAACGCCTTGCAGAATTCCATGATGTTGATGCCACGCTGACCAAGCGCCGGGCCGATCGGGGGAGACGGCGTGGCCGATCCCGCTTTGACCTGGAGCTTGAGCTGGCCTGCAATTTTCTTAGCCATCTCTTTTCCTGCCTTTGTCTATGCCGGCCTTGCCGGCGGTTGCAGTCTGGTGGTGCGATCCATGCGACCGGCTAAGCCGCATTCGTCTCCCACCGTTCTCAAAGCCGCGCGATCTCCGCGCCGCCCTTCCCTGCCGCACTTGGCGGCGGGATTTCGGATCAGCCCTTTTCGACCTGTCCGAATTCCAGATCGACAGGCACGGCGCGCCCGAAGATCGAAACTTCCACCTTGAGCCGCGCCCGCTCCTCGTCCACTTCCTGGACGAAACCGTTGAACGACGCGAAGGGACCATCCGAAACGCGGATCGCCTCGCCGATCTCGAACGTGACCGAGGGCTTCGGCCGCTCGACGCCTTCCTGCACCTGGTTCAGGATGCGCTGCGCTTCCGCCTCGGTGATCGGCACCGGCTTGGAGTCGCCCAGGAAGCCGGTGACCTTCGGCGTGTTCTTGACCAGCGAGAACACCGCGTCGGTCAGATTGGCCTTCAGCAGCACATAGCCCGGGAAGAACTTGCGCTCGGCATCGACCTTGCGGCCGCGACGAACCTCGACGACCTTCTCGGTCGGCACCACGATCTGGTGGATATCGGCGGACAGGCCCTTCTGCTTGGCCTTGTTCTCGATGTCCTCGGCGACCTTCTTTTCAAAGTTCGAATAGGCGTGGACGATGTACCACCGCGCAGTCATTTCAAGACTTCTCCGTAATCGCCGGACTTAGCGTCCGATGCCAAGAATCTGCTCGACCGCGAGGCCCATGAGCTGATCGGCTGTGAAGAAAAAGATCATCGCGATCACAGCGAAAGCCAGAACCATGACCGTCGAGATCATCGTTTCGCGCCGCGACGGCCAAGTCACCTTGGCGGTCTCCGCGCGAACCTGCTGGAGAAAGACGAAAGGATTTGTGGTTTTCGAAGCCATATGCCGCTCTGTCTTCAAGACCCGTTGGCCGGGTCCCCTGGATGATCCCGCTGGCCGGGACGTGCCGCCTGGGCTTGTTTTCGCGCCGAATCAGCGCAAACATTTCGCCCATGCAAATCAGACGCGTAAAGCCGGCTTCCCAGCTCCACGCGTCGCGTGTCTGTTTCGTCTACATAAAACCGATTCTTGATCCACGCAAGTGGCAAGTGTCCGCTTTATGACCAAACGCCGCCTCGGAACCATCCAGTCGTTCCGTCCCGGCTATGGCGCCCTTATGCCCCAATCGCCCTAATATGGCAAGCGGGCCGCCGGTTTTCAAAGGCCAGCCCGGAGAAATATCGTTTTGATGGCCGGTTCGTGGCCCCGAGACCGGTTTAACGGGGCAGCCCAAGAAGCGTCAGCATGGCACCGCCGCAGGCGGAACGCGGGACTGACCGCCTCCGGCAAAGGGTGCTGCCTGGCCAGCAGATCCTGGTGTCGAAACTCTCGGACGGCCATATCCCAGTCTCCCTGCAGTCGAGTTGGGCAAATGGCACGCTCCCTTATGCTTTCGCCAAATATCTGAGACGCTTCAATATTTAGCTCGGATTGCTCGCGTTCGTTGGGCGCGCCGTCCGCGCGTTAGACGATGGAGAACGTTGCGAAGACTGTGCCGACCAACTCCATGTTGGCGGACTCGGGGATCGCCGTGACCGCAAAAAACGGATTCATGAGGCAACCCCTCACCCACGACTTGCGTTCGCATAAGAAATATCAGGGTAAAATAATTATCGCAACTAGACTTTACTTTACCTGGCTTATTCTGAAGAATAATACGCTTTCTGTGCAGAAGGCCGAACTGGACGGGTCTTCTTTATACATTTAGCCGCCTTATAAAATCGAGCCGGCGGGGTAGCAGTACGATTGGTGGTAGGCCAGATAGCTGGATCAGGCCGTTGTTCTTCCAAGGGAGGATGAGATGGTGCAGATCGTTAAAGCAACTGCAATCGTCAACAATGAAGTTGCGTTTCTCGCATGGCAAACCAACCCTGATCCGATCCCCGATTGCCTTGGCTTCCACATTGTTCGCGAATATCTCGATGCCAACGATCAGGTGACCAGCGAGCGCCCGCTTGCCGCCTATGTCGCCTTTGAAGGGCAGTCGAATCCAGACTGGCAGGCGCAGAACACGACCGTTTGGCCCGTGCAGAAGTTCAACTGGCGTGACCTCACGCTGCGGCGACACCGTGACAAGTTGGGTCTCCGGCCCGAGAATGAGAGGCTGCGATACCGTATCCGCCCGGTAGGTCGCTTTCGCCATGACCTCGAGGAAGTGGTGCCCATCCCCGAAAGCCATTGGGACGCAAAAACCAATCAGCGCGTCGAGCATCACTATCAGGGCGCACCTATCCGGCTCGGCTATCTGGGACCTGCGGCCCTCACCAATGTCGTCGTGGCCACCCGCCGCTTGGGATCGTTCCTCTCAACCTTCACCAACGGTATTCTCTCGAGCCAGTTCCTGATCCGCATGCTCGAAGAGGACGACGGCAAGATTGCGCCTAACGAACTTGCAGTTCGTCTGCGCGAACCAAATGACACACTGCGACGCTATCTGGCCGGCGACGTCCCGACGACTATAACCGAGTTCTTAAGCAGAGCTGGCGGGCAGTTTCATGCCGCCCTCTACGAGCTGGAGGATCGGCAGTTGCTTGACCTCCTGGTCGCCGCGGCACCCCGGATGCAGTTGATCCTGTCTGACGCAGGCTCCCGAGACACCAAGGACAAGATTACCAAGAAAGTCATTCACACCGACTATGACACAAGAAATAAGGATGCTCGCGCAGCACTGCGAGCAATCGCGGACGCGCCGCACGCGACGTTCGTCATGCAAGACCGGCTATTCAATGGCAGCGGCCACATCGGCCACAACAAGTTCGTGGTCTGGTCGGACGGGCAAGGACCCCAAGCGGTGCTTACCGGCTCGACCAACTGGACGTGGAGTGGCATTTCCGGTCAGAGCAACAATTGCATCGTTATCGAAGACGCTAACGTAGCGCGCGCATACCTCGACTACTGGCAACGTCTGTTCGACCACCCTTTGCCGCAGCCAGCGCACACGGGGGATGCCAACACCAGCGCGGACCAGGGCGACATCGTAAAGGACACCGACCGCACTCCGGTGACCGGCAATCTCGCTAACGGTGCCGCCTTTGAATGTTGGTTCTCGCCCAACGTTCCAGGCGCCGAACAGCCCCCTTCAGCGCGCGCCAAGCATCAACCGCCACCTCCACCCGACATGGACCGTCTCTTCTCACTGATGCGCCGTGCGCACCGCATAATTTTGTTCGCGGTGTTTTTGCCGTCCAAGGGCGGGGTACACTCGATCATCTCGCAAGCGATCGACCTCGGCTTGGCGGATACCAGCCTGGAGGTGGTCGGTGCGGTCTCCGATCCGATGGCTTGGGGTTACCAGCCCTCAGGCACTGGTCCAGATGGCAAGCCCTTGGTGCCGAGTTCGCCGTTCATTATCCAGCAGGGCGGTGTCAATGTCGTGCGCGCGACCGCGCTCACCGACAGGGATATCGGCCGCCAACTCGGCAATTTCGTCAACAAGGAAATTTTGAGCGCGGGCAAAGCGATCATCCACGACAAGATCCTGGTGATAGACCCGCTTGACCCGGAGAATTGCGTGGTCGCATTCGGCAGCCACAATCTGGGCTACAAGGCGTCCTACTCCAACGACGAAAACCTAACAATCGTGCGGCGTGATCCCGCGCTTGCCCAAGCGTATGCAGCGCATGTACTCGACGTATTCGATCATTACCGCTTCCGTGCAGCTGAGGCAGAGAAGTCGGCCGAACTAAAGCGGGCCGGCATCGCCGCATCATCAAGCCCGACCGATGGCTTCCTTAGCATTGACGACAATTGGCAGACCAAGGCAGATCGGCGGATTTCTGCCTATTTTGCGAAATAAATGCCTAGCAGCGTTGCTGGGTCGACGAAGGCAAGAAACCTAGCACGATAGACGTGAGCTTTCCCTTCGAGAATCGTGTGTTTTTCCGCCACCGTCAGACACTCCCTGCGGACGTGCAAGTTTGTGAAAGAGATGTGTAGGGCTAATTTCGGCTTCCTGGCCAAGCAAGGCGTTTTCTAAGTGCCTGATTCCAATGAAGGAATGGCACGGGCAGCAGGGCTCGAACCTACGACCTGCGGTTTTGGAGACCGCCGCTCTACCAACTGAGCTATGCCCGTACGTGCGCATGTCGGCGCAGCAGGCGCTTCCTAAAAGCTTCCGCACGCTCTGTAAAGAGCGGTTTGCCAGCAAACGCGCCTTAACCCCTGCGCCAGAAATCGGGATAGCTGACCACCAGCCCATCGCGGTCGATCTCGAGCTCCCGCTTGAAGTCGCTGGCGCGCGATTCATAGAGATATCGCCTGCCCTCTTCGAGGCATGTGTAGCGCTGCGGGTTGGCGACCACGGTGAGGGCCGGGAAATCGATGAAGGCGGTGGTGATCTCGGCACGTTGGCCGGTCGAAAGCCGCAAGCGCCGGATCGGCAGTGTGTTGGTGAACGGCGTGACGGTGAGATCAGGATCGAGAACGCCGTCGAGTTCGGGCATCGGCAGGCCGTCCCTGGTCCAGCGGCGATCGCCGTCGGCGGCAAGAACAAGCGTCTGGCCGCTACCGATTATGTCGACCATGACACTCCTGGCGTGCCAGTTCGCGTCGCAGGCGATGCGGTAGCGGACGGCAAACGGCGTTTGCCCGGAGCAGATGACGACGGAATCGGCCGAGACTTCCCCTGCCCGCTCCTGCAGCAGCAGGTGTTCGAGGCCGGGACCATCCCATTCGTGCCAGCGCACGATCTTCATATCTTCCAGCATCAGCCCGATCCCTCCCGTGGCGACTGCAGGCTACTTTGTTTCCGGTGGCCGATACGGGCCGCCCGGCACGCCCCAGCCCCAGGCCGGCATCGGTTCCGTCTCGGGATCGCAGGTCTCGCCGAGATTGGAGTTCATCTTGGCCAGCCGCGATCCCCACTCGACATAGCCCATGAAGGCCGAGCGGAATTCAGGATCGTCGGGCAGGCCGACCGCGTCGGCGGCATCGGCCAGGAGATTGATCCAGCGGCGACGCTGCTCCTCGGTCAGATGCTTGCCGAGATGATGCATCACCATCTCGCGATGGCCGCCAAACTTTTCGCTGTAGGTTTTCGGTCCGCCGAAAACCTCGCCGATGAACGCCGCCACATGGGCGGGATGATCCGGGGACATGGTCCTGAACACCGGCCCGACGACCGGGTCGCGCAGCACCTTGTCATAAAAAGTCTCCGTCAGGCGGTTCAGCGCCTCGGCGCCGCCAGCCCATTCGTACAATGTCGGGACGTCCTGGCCCATTTTCGATTCCTCCACCAGCCCCGAGACGACGATAGCGGAACTATCGGAGATGGCTCAACCTGCCTCGATGGCCAGCCTGTCGATCCGAAGTCGCGCTGCCCTACAATTTGGCCGGCGCTTCGGCCTGCGCGTTGGGCGATGATATCACACGGCAATTCTCGGGTTTCGGCGCCGCATCACAGATGGTGGCGCCGGTCAGCACGTCGACCGATTGCGGTCCTGTCGTCAGTCCAACCTTCAGCATCATGTCGGGTTCAAGCTGGCGCTCGACTGAGCGCCGCTCAATCGCGGTGAACAGACCGGGACCGATCGCCATCTCCTCAAGGTAGGCCTTAACCACCTGCTTCTGCCCCATCGGGTACAGGCCAAGCCGCGCCTGGGGACCGACAAGCCGTCTGACGCCGCCGGCAAGCATGAGAGCGCAGGCCGAATCGCACTCCCCTCCGGCATCGATGCTCAGCCCGGCATAGGCGCCGTCTTCATCCGCGCAGTCCGCCTCTCCCGGGTCGCAGCCAACGAAATCGGTTCGGGCAACGGCGACGTCGAGCTTCTTTTCATGGACAAGCCGCCCCGCCGCCAGAGCGCCAGACAGGTCACCTCCTTGCGAGTTGATCACCACAGGCAGCCGCCGGTTGCCAAGCGTGTCGAGCAACTGGCGCAGCTTCTGCGGGGTCTGAGCGGTAATCGCGCCTTCCGCCGAGATCCATTCCGGACAGTCGGGATTGCAGAGCGGGTTGCTGCCGCGAACCACGACAAAGCGCATGTCCTCACGCGCCTTTGCGGTCTCCGGTTCAGCCGTTGCGGCAGTCGCGGGTTTGGCCTCGGCCGTCACCGCAGCAGCCGGCAGCGTGACCTTGTCTGCCGGAGCCGGCACTTCCCGGCAATTCGCGGGCAATGGATTGGCGCGGCAGATGGTTCCCGCGGTCAGCATGTCGACGGAATCCAGGCTGGTGACCATCTTCATCCGAAGCATGTTTTGCACTTCCAGCTGGTGGATCGCGCTGACCGGGGTGTTCTTCATCGTCTCGAGCACGCCCTTTTCGACACCCATCCCGTTCAGATAGGCCGCCAGCCTCTTCTCCACCGCCTTGCTCATTTCGTAGGTCTTGTAGCTGCCGGCATTCTTTCGGCTGACGATTTTGGTGTTGAGTACCTTCTTCTTGCCGCCCACGATGCGATAGGTGGTCCGATACTGCAATTTCGTGCGGACATAGGTCGTGGTGATCTGATGAACGCCGAGATAGGCCTCTTCGCCGACCACACGCCGGACACCGCCGGCAAACATCAGCGGACAGGCGGAATTGCACATCGCGCCGCTGGCGTAGGGCTCACCAAAATAACGGGCGCCCCTGCCGTCGTTGCTCGTGCAGTCCTTCGCATCGGGCAGACAGCCGTCGAACCAGGTCTTGCCGACGGCGATATCGAGCTTGTTCTTGCGGATCAGCCGGCCAAGCGTCAGCGCCGCCTCGACATTGCCGCCGGGAGAATCGACGACGATCGGCAGCTTTCGGCCGTTGAGCGTTTTGAGCATGCGTTTGAACAAAGTCGGCGTTCCGGCTTCTATCGAGCCTTGAGCCGAGATCCATTCCGGGCAGATCGGCTCGCAGCCCGTTGCATTGCTGCGGACAATGACAAAGCGCATCGTTGGGCCGAGATCCCGGGCCGTATCCGCCGCAGAGGCGGCATGCCCCATGACAAGCAAGGCCAGCAGGCAGATCAGCCGCAGTGACCACAATGCCTGACGATCTGGAAGGCGCCCTGGAACCATTTGGGAAAATGCCCCTTGATGCAACCTATCCTAGTCGAGCCCCAGAGGCTTGCAACAGGGTTCGGGCGACAATACGGGCACCGCATCGCTATGCGAAAAGAAAAAGGGCGGTCGCAAGGACCGCCCTTTCTGTTTCGGACCCGACCGGCAGATGCCGGCGTCGGTTATTCCTTGATGGTGACGACGATGCCGGCACCGACGGTGCGGCCGCCTTCACGGATGGCGAAGCGCAGCTTCTCTTCCATGGCGATCGGCACGATCAGTTCGACATCGACCGTGATGTTGTCGCCCGGCATCA
>NZ_MZXV01000041.1 GCF_003253745.1 Mesorhizobium kowhaii | reverse complement strand
GCAGCGGTGGCGTAACCGGCGGACCGCCCTGCTCTCGCCAGGACAGGATCAGCCGACCTTCCTCTAGGGTCGGCTCGATCGTCCAGTCGATCCGGATCGAGCCCTTGTCGTTGGAAAACGCACCGTATTTCACCGCATTGGTCGCGAGTTCGTTGAACGCGATGCCAAGGGCCAGCGCCGCCTTTGTCGAAAGGCGAATGTTCTCGCCGGCAATCACCAGTCGCTCCGCTCGCCCGTCGGTGACGCCGAACGGTTCCAGGGCATCGTGGAGCACATCGAGCAGTCCGGCGCTATGCCAATTTTCACGGGTCAGCAAATTGTGCGATCGGGAGAGCGCAAACAGCCGCGACTCGACAGCTTCGCGGATCGCTCGTGGATCGGAATTGGCTCGCGATGCCTGCCAGACGATCGACTGCACAGTTGCCAGCGTGTTCTTCACGCGATGGTTCAGTTCGTCGATGAGCATCTTGGATTGCGCCTGCTCCTCCTTGTGTCTGGTGAGATCGACGAAGGAGGCAAAATACTGGACGATGGCGCCGCGCGTGTCCTGGACAGGATTGGCGAAAAGACCCGCCCAGAATTCACTGCCATCCTTACGCCTGTAGAGGATTTCCGTACCCGCCTCCAAATTGGCTTCGAACTCCGCCTTGATACGTTTCAGCGCCCTGGCGTCGGTGCTGTCCGCCATCAGGAAATTGAAGGGCTGACCCAGTACCTCTTCCCTGGCGTATCCGGTCAGCGCGAGGAAGGCGTCATTGGCAAAAATGATCGGATTGCCGGGTTCTTTTGCATCGGTGAAAACCATGGCCATTCGTGTTGTCTCTGCGGCAACGACGAACGGGCCAAGGTCGTCGTGAAAGCCCTCGACTTCGGCTTCGGCGTCCTGCTGCTCTTCGGACTTGTCAACTATGCTGGGCATGTCGTTAACCCGTTGGCGTCCGCTATGTAGGTGACCGCCATCGCGCTTCTCCCGTGATTAAGGGCGAAAGCGTGATCGACTCTTTCAATCGCCAGCGCCCACTCACAGGCTGACAACATCTACTTTGTACGCTTCCGACAGTCAGTTAGCGAGTCATTCCGCGCCCCCGCTGAATTGGCCGCAGCCACGCAAATCCTCGCTGGAACGATTGTTTGGAGCCGGCGTTCCTTGACTGCTGCGGACCGCGTCAACCGGGCGTGGCGGTACGGTGAACAGGATGGTTTTCCCGGTTTCATATCCTGACCACGAATGGCAAAAGCGCCTGTCCCGCCCGGTCTGCAGCATCCAACATCGTTGGAACGGATCGATACAGTCGCGATTGGCCCGAATTGAGCGGTCGTTACCCTCGAGATATCGGCGCGAAATGCGGCTCTTCGTACTCCGCAGGCCGGCCGTTCCATAGGTTGGGCGCCCTCGCACGTCTCCATGTAGCCGATCGATGGCGTCATAGTGTTCCCGGGCGTAAGCGAGATCCACGCTTGTCGCCACCAAGCAACAGTTGGTGCGTGATTTCCTTCTTAGAACCTGTTCCACACCCGCGAGCGGCTAAGGAGTGGAACCTGCTGCCATGGTCTGCGTTCATGACACACCCATTCAACGAATTTCAACCACGGGAGCCACGATAATGGGAAGCACCAGCGATAAAGCAGCCGGCATTGCCAATCAGGCGATAGGCAACGCCAAGCAGGGGCTTGGCAAGGCCGTCGGTAACGACAGGCTTCGCGCCGAGGGCGCGGCACAGGAAGCCAAGGGTAAGGTCGAGAAGGCGGTTGGCGACGCCAAATCAACGATAAAGGATGCGACCAACAAAGCCGCGGCGGCAATCAATAAAAACCTATGAAATTGATGGATGGGTAGGCCTATGGAGACCTACCCATCTTTTGTTTGTTCGGCGCTCTCTCCGACTGGCACCGCGTTATCCTGAGCTGCCAGAAAGTTTCCTAAGTGCTGCAGAGCCTCAAAGTGATCGCAGAAGACCTTGATTACGACGAGTAGAGGCACGGCCATGACCGCGCCAATAAACCCCCACAGCCACGACCAGAACGCGATGGCGATGAATATTGCAACGGAGTTGATCTCAAGGCGTCGACCGACAACCGTCGGCGTGACAAATTGGCCTTCCAGCACATCGCACAGAAGCACAAAGGCCGGAGGCAACAGCGCGTAAGGCAGACTATCAAAGCTGATCAAGCCGATAGCTGCAACCAGAACGATGGTGATCAGGGCACCAATGTACGGCAGGAAGTTCAGAAGGGCTGCGGCTGCCCCCCAGAGCAAGGGATTGGGCATGCCGAGCGCCCAGAGGCCGAGAGCGATAACGGACCCCAATCCGGTGTTAATGACCGCAACCGTGAAAAGGTAATGCGAGATTTCGCGCTCGACATCATAGGCGACCTGAAGCGCTCGTTTTTTATCGCTGAGCTTGGGAAATGACTGGATGATCTTCTCGTAGATCATGGTTCCGGAGGCGAGAATGAA
Organism: Mesorhizobium kowhaii; assembly: GCF_003253745.1. Classification (GTDB taxonomy): domain Bacteria; phylum Pseudomonadota; class Alphaproteobacteria; order Rhizobiales; family Rhizobiaceae; genus Mesorhizobium; species Mesorhizobium kowhaii. Next base: position 25,895 of record NZ_MZXV01000041.1, on the reverse strand, counting down.
CAGCGACAGCACGAAGATGATGGTGATGCTGGTGCCTACCGATAGAAGGTTGCCAGCTGCCTGCGAGACAATGCCGGACGGAGCGACCACCACTTTCTGGACGCCCGGTTCCTGCGTTGCATCTGTAGCGCTCTCAACCTGATGCGAAATCTCGATGAAACGTTCAAAGGGATGTTTCAGGTCGGAAAGCCGTTCGCTCAGCTTTTGGCCGATCGAAGGCGCATTGCTGATCAACTGGACAATCGGGTCGCTTAGGAGATAGCCCGCGCTGGCGACCGCGCCGACTGCCAATAGAACGAGCATTGTCGCCGACGCAGCTTCCGGCACGCCATGCTTTTTCAGGAAACGAACGACTGGCCTCAACGTCAGCGCAAGCAGGAACGCCAGGATAACTGGCATGAAAAAGTCACGCGCAAAAAACAGGGCGTCGACTGCCATGAAAATGAATATTCCGATTACCAGAGACCGGATCAAATGCGTATCGGCTTGCGAATTAGGGGTGGCTGCATCTCCTGCGGCCACCCCAGCGGATTCGATTTTCATGGTTATCCTCCAACGCGATTCAATGGTCGCCCTGGCTGGCCGCGACGATGATTGAGAAAGCCCGACTTCGCGCCGGGCTTTCTCTTGAATCGAGTGGGCCGCTTTAGCGGCTGGTCAGGAAAACCGCTTCCTCCTCGTCGCGCTGCCTGCCGCCGAGTGCTGCCGCGGCACTGGCTATGAAGGCACCGATGACCAGCGAGAGAGCCCCGATCAGCGCGAAGGTGGCAGTCGCCTTCCTGGCGATGTCGGCTGCCTGCTTGGCCTTGACCTTAGCGTCCTGCACCTTGGCAAGCACCGCATCGACGCGCGTCTTGGCGTCCGCTTCCGACAACCCCGTGCGCGCAGCCACCAGCTGCGACAGATAGGTCTTGTCGTCGGCCGAAACCTCGCCTGCTGCGGCGCTGGCGATCAGGATTCGCGATGCCTGTGCCGTTGCCGCCGTATCGCTTTGCGGATTGGCAGCGGCGAGCTTGGTTGCATCGGCCGGCCGGAAAAGCGAATCCACGAAATAGGATGTCGCGTTGTCCGCCACTCCGCCAGCGTTTGCCGCTGCACCGGCCGAAACGCCCATGGCGGCCCCTGAAGCGACGGTCGATGCCGCCTGCACGCCGGAGCCGATGACCGCGGAGAGTGCCGAGCCGAGGACCCCGACGACGAGCAGCGTGGCGAGTGCCCAGGCAAGAAAGCCGTGGGCCGTATCACGGAAAAAAACTTCATCGGTGTGGATGCCGACCCATTTGGTGCGCAGGCGTCCGGCAAGATAGCCGCCGACGCCGGAGGACAGCCACTGCACGACAATCAGCCAGACAGCGGTGGAAACCGCAAATGTAGTGACAGAGGCCCCCGAACCTGACCAGGGCGAAACCATTGTCAGTCCAAGGCCGGAGCCGAGCAGCATCAAAATGAAGGTGAGCGTGCAGGCCGCGAAGGCGCCGGCAATGATCGGCCCCCAGCTGACGGCGGTGGAAGAGGATTCCGTCGAAGCGGAAACGTCGACAACCGATAGGGTTGATTGCAACAAAACCTCCTACCGTGCAAAAAGCATGATGAGAATGATGATTGGAATCGGAATGCCGAGCAACCAGAGCAAGATGCCGCGTCCCATGAGAGCCTCCCGTTACTGCGTTACGATGCAGTAATAATTCGGTGATCGGCCTTTCGTTCCCTGTCCAAATGGATACGTCATTTGCGATCGACGGCCGAATAGCAGAAGGGCATCGGGGCCTGATCACCAGAACAGCTGGAAGATCATCACCGCCGCGGCCGCCGCCATGACGGCGGTCGCCAGCCAGCCGACAAGCCGCATCGGCAGCGGAACGATGCTTGTGCCCATGACCTCCCGTCGGGCCGTCATCAACATCATGACCGCCATCACGGGTACCGCGACGACGCCATTGACCACCGCGCTCCAGTAAAGGGCCTTTATCGGATCGATCGGGGTGAAGTTGAGAGCCGCGCCGATGAGGGTGGCCACCGCGATTGTTCCATAGAACGCCTTCGCCTCCAGCGGCTTGCGCTCCAGCCCGGTTGGCCACTTTCGCGATTCGCCCAGCGCATAGCCAGCCGAGCCGGCGAGCACCGGAATCGCGAGCAACCCGGTGCCGATTACGCCGAGCGCGAAAATGAAAAAGGCGAAAGAGCCGGCCACTGGTCGCAGGGCTTCAGCCGCCTGGCTGGTGGATTCGATATCGGTGACGCCGTTGGCATGAAGCGTGGTTCCAGCTGTAATCATGATTGCGAGGGCGACGATGTTGGAAAAGGCCATGCCGACATAGGTATCCAGGCGGATTCGCGCGTTGGCATCCTCCGCTTGTTTGGGGGCGCCTTTGAGCGGGTCGCGTTCCGGCTTGGCCTTCATGTCTTCCACCTCCTCGGAGGCCTGCCAGAAGAACAGATAGGGACTGATGGTGGTCCCAAAAATCGCGACCACTGCGGTCCAGAATTGGGCACCCGAGGTGAACGTGGGGATCAACAGGCCTTTCGCCACCTCATTCCAGGGAACGTGAACCACCATCGCCGTTCCGAAATATGCGAACAGCGAGAGCGTCAGCCATTTCAGGATAGAGACATAGCGGCTGTATTTCAGGAAAACCTGGAGAACGACCGACGTTGCGCCGAACAGGACGACGTAAACAAGGAGGGGCCCGCCTACGATCAGCCGTAAAGCGCCTGCCATGGCTCCAAGATCTGCGCCGATGTTGATGGTGTTGGCTATGAGCAGGAGGGCGACGACGGAATGTAACAGCCAATTCGCATAGTAGAGCCGCATGTTGCCCGCAATGCCGCGACCGGTGGTTCGGCCAATCCGTCCGCTGATTTCCTGGACGACCGCCATGAGCGGGTAGCTGAAAAGCATCGTCCAGGTCAGGCCGAATCCGAATTGGGCGCCGGTTTGCGAATAGGTCGCAATGCCGCTGGGATCATCGTCGGAGGCTCCAGTAATCAGGCCCGGGCCAAGCACGCGGAACAATCGAGGCTTTGACGGACCGACGACTGGATTGGCTTGTTTCGCGCCCATAGGTGCCCTTCGCCAATGAAATCTGGTCTAACAACTCGCCAAGTCAGGAAAAGCTCCAGGCTGGCCCTGTCGCCATTGCTCGGTGCAGGTTTTGAGGACTGATTGCGCCGGAACTAGATTGCCAGCCGAAACTTCATGCGAAGGGTTGCACGACCGGGTCTTGTGCAGGGTGGTCGACACCATGCGCTGAAGCGCAACAGGAGGTCCTCGCCCGAGCGGGTTGTCCCACCAAAGGGCGCGACGCCGATGCCTAACATGAGCCCTGAAGACTACCGCCGTTGCCCGGCCCAATCCCCTCACACCCGACGGCCAGTGAGTCATCGCACCCGGCGGCCTGCATCAAGACATGTGGCGCAAATCCAGGCGGTTATCATGATGGCAGAGCGATGACGGCGTAGGGCCTAGCCAAGAGCTAGCATAGCGCCGTTCGGGCATTTGGTCGCGGCGCGCTTGGAACGACGAGCTGCTCAAACTCGGCTCATGCTTCGCGCTGAGCTAGGCTGAGCGTCTTTGACAATAGGGCCTGTCCCTCGAATCCCACTATCGCTTTGAACAAACATTCATGCGAGCCGGGCGTACCTAACGAAAGATTTTTGGAACTGCTTGGCGCCATGCCACGTTGATCTCCGCCATTCGGAGATTGCAACGATGTCTGTGCAAAAAGAAGACTATCGGACCAACAGAGCCGACTATGCGTTTGCTGCGAAGCATGGCAGAGCGGTCGCGGACAGCGATCGCGACGAACTACTCGCACGAAAGAAGAAATCCCTGTGGCTAAGTGATCGGCGTTCCGCCAAATTGGCCAGAAACCCGGCGGAAAGCTCGCCAGAGCCGAAATCCAGACTGCGCGGTTAGCGCGTCCGGCGCCGGGCATCTTCCTCCTGCTGAAATCGTCAAGCGGCGCGCGCGGGGCGGATGCGTGAGCGTGTCTGCCTCGCCACTCCGCGCCCCTAAAGGCGTGGACCTATCTCGCGACAAGGCGCATAGTTCGCGGATGAAGCCGCTCCCTGTTATCGACCCGGCCAACTGCAACGGTGAGCCAGAAGATCACCCAGCCGTAGCCACAGTGGCCCTTCACGCTGCCGTCAAGGGGCTGGATGCACCCGTTGAATTGCTGGCCAGCAAGATCAAAGCGCCTGTAGAGGGAGCGTCGCAGCGGTGGGATACACGGTGATTTGGTACGGGAAAAAGGGCATCATTGAGAAGACGCCATTTGATGCCGAGAAAGCTGCGAGGGACCACGTCTTTACTACCTTTCCCGCCCGAAAGCAGGATGACGGTATGGTAGCGGTGGAAGTTCGCAAAGACGACGGCACGGTGGTTTTCAGCAGGGCGGGGTGACAAAATGAATTCGAGGGAAATGCAACTGGCCTACCCCCTGGACCTTTTGAGTGTTTGCCCGAGTGGCGGTTCCTGAATTTTGCGAGGCCATTAAAAATGAAGCGGCAAAACTGACGGGCGACATTGCATCCAACAGTCGAGTCGCATGTACCAAACCGACACGCCGTGTGTGGATGGTCGCCTGCACCTTTCCGCGGCGAGTGGAAGGGTGCACCACGCTCTCGCCCAACAAACCGAAGCGGGGTTTCTGGAGCTGTGGTCGGAAACGCACGCTCTCTCCAAGACCGCTGGTCAGGCCCGGCGGCCGGATGGTCGCCCTCTAAGACGGTCGGGCCGCGCCGGAGAAGCCTTTTCAACCCCAAAAAAGCCCGTCCAGCCGAGAGCTGAGCGGGCAAAGAGCGACTGGTTCGGGGTAAATCTCGCACCGACCGTCAGGTAAGATCGGGAATCGGCTTTGTCTTGCCGCTTAGCATTGCGCCCAATGTCAGCGCTTGCGGGAAATTTCGCACTGCCGCCCGCATCAGCGCGGCGCTGACTGGGCGAAGGACGATTTGGGCGACAGCAGCTGCTGCGTAGACCCGTGTCGAAAACAGTCCTTTCCAGGCTGCCTCATAGCGTCTGCGGGCAAACTCGCGCCCTGCATGACCGCTTGGCGCGCCTGCTAGTTCCGAAGCCAGTAGCCAGCCAGACTGAAGCGCCATCGAGATGCCCTCGGCGATGATCGGATGCGACTCTCCGGCTGCGTTGCCGACGCGGAAAATATCCCGTTTGTAGCAGGAGCGAATTCCCGGCCGGATCGGACCTGCGGCAAGCCATGGACCGTCGAGGTGAGCTGTTTCCAGGGCATCGCTGACGCCCCGACACGATTCCATGAGATGGCAAGAGACCGCATCGGCGGCCGACACATGGCCATGGTGTTCCCGCAACCGCGCGAGCATATCGCGCCGGATACAGCACGAGATCGACAACCGACCATGATCCGCCCAAACCATGCCGCCATAGCCCCCCGGAAACGCTAGGAGAGGCATTAAATCAGGCGCCAGGGTCGATCCCGTGAAATGCGCCTTGAAGCCGAGCAGGTCCGACGGGCGGTTTGTCTTTTCGAGCTGGCTGGGCAGCGGCCCCTGTTCCCAGGAACCGTGTGCGGCGACTATCACCGGAGCACGCAGCATCGTCTTTTCGTTTTTGGCTTCAATTCGCACCATCTGCATTTCGCCATCTCGGTCAATGGCGACGGCGCGGTAAGGCTGAAAGATCTCGACGCCTGCCGATCGCGCCCCCTGCAAAAGCAGAAGGTCGAGAATATCTCTGCCGAGCGCCCGGCCGAAGCCATCCTTTGCACAGGGCATTGCCGCCGCGACGCAGGTTTCGGCAGAAAAAAAGCCAACACGGCGGATTTCGGGGCCGGCATTGGCGCGCCAGGCATCGCCGACCGCGAACTGATCCAGAAGGGCAAGATTGCTTGCCGACATGTATTCGCCGCAGACTTTGCGGCGCGGGAACATGCTCTTTTCCACTATAGCCACAGCCCATCCGCGCTGGGCCAGTGTCAGCGCGACAGATGTGCCCGCCGGGCCGGCGCCTATGATGATCGCGTCATGGGTCGATAATCCCGTCATGGGTCAATTACCGGCACCGGCCTGGCGCCGACGAAGATGTGGGAAAAAAGGCCGGCGCGCCGTTCCTCGATCGGCTTGCCATTCGCCGCACGCCAGAGATCGGAAAGCTCGGCCCCGCGAAAGCCGGCACGCACGCTTTGAGCCGCGTCATTTCGTGTGACGTCGTTGGCGCCGATTGCCCAGAGAAGACGGGTCGCGGCCAGCACCAAATTCGCCCTCAGCGGTTCTGTCGCCAGCAGCACCGGGGCTTTCGGCGCCATCAGTGAGAATAGCCGCACGAGCTGCGCATCGTCGAAATGATGCAGAAACAGGTTGACGGTGATCGCGTCGAACTGCTTGCCCTCAACCTTAGCTGCCCAGTCGAAGACGTCGGCAGTGATCCCTTCGATGTTCCATCCCAACTTGCCAAAATCACCGCACAGCTGCGGGGTCATGAGGTCGACGCGATCGAGCATCGCCAATTTGACGCCCGGCCAATGTCTGGCCACCCGACGCGCTACCGCGAGCATAAACCTGCCGTCGCCGGCCCCAATCTCCAGAATGCGGTTTGGCGGCTTTGGCACGAATTTCCTGAGCATCGACGCCATGATCTGCGGCTGAAACATCAGCGCATTGATGTGATGAAGGTCGCGGCGCGAGGCAAGCGCTCGCGGATCGTCGGCCGCCAGTCCGTCAAGGATTTCCGGCGCAAGGTGACGGTGACTCAAGCCGCTCATGACACGGTTTGGAAAAGCATGGTTTCGGCCGTCAGTCCGGGTCCGAATGCCATGCCGCAACCGAGAAGGCCCGATGGCGCTTTCAACATCTCTTCCATCACGAACATGAAAGTCGCGGACGACATGTTTCCGTATCGGCGCAACACCTCGCGCGATTTCGCCAGCGCGGAGGGCGCGAGTTTCAGAGCCCTTTCGACTGAGTCGAGAACGGAACGTCCGCCGGGGTGAACGGCCCAAAGATCGATCGCCTCTACAGGCCGATCGCCCAGGATCGCATCTTTGCTGCCCTGCAACGCTTCGGAGATAGCGGCCGGAACCTGGCCGGAAAGGTACATCTCGAAACCATCGTCGCGAATGCTCCAGGTCATCAGATGCCGCCGCTCGGTCGCGACGATACAATGAAAGTCTTCGAGCAGGATGCCATGCGGCTCCGCGGTGACGAGCGCTGCAGCGCAACCATCGCCCCAGAGACAAAACGACAGCAGCTTTTCCAGTTCATTGGTTTCCTGCAGATGCATCGTGCAGAGTTCGATGTTGACCATGAGGACCCGGGCCTGCGGATCAGAACGGATGATATGGCGGGAAAGCTTGAGGGCGTTGATCGCCGCATAGCACCCCATGAAGCCGATCATCGTGCGTTGGATCGAGTTCGACAGGCCGCATAGTGCCATCAGGTCCAGATCGATGCCGGGCGCGTAAAAACCGGTGCAGGTGGTGACGATGAGGTGGGTAATACGGGAAGCGTCATCGCCAAGCTGCAATGCGTCGACGCCCTTTTGCGCCAGAACAGGCGCGGCGGCGCCAAACATTCCCATTCTGGAAGCCGTTCCAGGAAATGCACCGCGCACGAAAGTCCCGGCAAGATCGGCAGATGGTCCTTCGGGGTCGAGGGCGGGTGCAAAGCAGGAATAGCGGCTCTCGATGCCGGCGAGATCGGCCATACGTTCGAAAACCCTTCGGCGATCGGCCGCAAGCATGGAGGCTGCGAAACGCAGGTAGAATTGATGGACCTCGTGCTCCGGCACCGCAGTCGCGATCCGGTTGATGTAGGCGCTGGCGGGCATGTTCTGACTCCTGGCGCCGTAGACGTTTACCGTGGCGCCACTGCCGGAGGGTCTCTGCTCATCGACACTAGGTTTTGAGCTTTGCCTGTTCGATAAACGTTTCTGAAAACTAATTTCATCCCGAAAACTCAGCATGTCGCTTGGTTTCAGCTCGGCCGAACCCAATAGAAGTCGCTCGGCGCGGAGTCTCTCTGCCGCGGGCGGCGTAGCCTAACCCATTTCCATGGAATCGCAGTCCTGATTTGCCTTCGACACGGCAGCGGCTGCCTCGGCACACAACGGCCGGATGGTTAAGGCGCCGGCTCTTTTTGGTTCGTCCTGGAACAATCTCTCAAGATTGTCGTTTAGCCTGCCGCGAGGTGATGATGGCACAGGCTGTCTCGGCTTCTATCACAAGACGAACGTTGGTCGCAGGGCTGGCGGTGACCGTCGCTCCGATGGCTGTGTTGGCGGTGGCGCATAACGCGCAGGCCAAGCAAACCACACCCGAGAAGAGCCTGTACGAGCGGCTGGGGGGCGTCTTCGCCATCGCAGCGGTGGTGGATCACTTCAGCGACGCCGTCGTGAAGAACAAAATCGTCGGCCAGAGGTCCAAGAACTCGCAGCTGCGGAAATGGCACACCAAGAACCTTGGCAGGCTGCCTGGCCTCAAGTTCATGCGGACGCTATGGGTCTGCGACGTTTCTGGTGGGCCCTTCAAGTTCACGGCCACCAAGCCCGGCACGACGCCGCTCGGCCTTGAGGAGGCCCACCGGGACCTCCGGATCTCTCCTGCAGAATTCGATGAGGTCGCAGCGGAACTCGGACGGACCCTGGACTTCTTCAAGGTTCCGAAGCCCGAGAAGGCCGAGGTCATGGCCGCCTTCGCCGCCCACAAAGACGAGGTCACCGCCGGCTACGTCGCAGCTAAGCGGGGCTGAGCATCCCGGTCCAGACGATCCCGCCCAGCTTTGGCTGGCGGTTAGCTGCGCGCCGACGAGTGATATCTGCTTCCAGCATGGTTTGCCCGGAGTGGGAAGCGAGCGGCTCCGCCGGGCCCCCGTGCCTGGTCCGTCCATTGGAACAAGAATGCCTAGCGGAACGTTAGTTGAAGTTGACAGGCACAATTGCTGCACTGGTCAGGGCCAAGAGCGGCGAAGAGGCGAAAGCCGCGGGCGCGCTCTAGGAGGCGCATATGGATATCACCACAATTCTGGTCATCGTTCTTATCGTCATTCTGCTGGGCGGTGGCGGCCTTTACGGCCGTGGACGTTGGTACTAGACGGCGAAGGCAATCGAGTCCGGAACCTCTCGGTTCAGGAACATTAGCTTTGCTAAATAGTTCATGGGTTGGCAGCGATATCTCCCGGATATCGCTGCGGGATCGGGGCCTGTACCCGATGGCCCGCGTCCTCAGCCAGAGGCGCGGGCTTCTTATGCACAGGCCCTGGAATGCCGACTGGCGGCAATCCTCCAGCCGAACCATGAATCCAGCGTGATGGAACAAGAATGCCGCGGCCCCGTTTGCATTTGATGACAAAAGTTTTCCCTATGTGGGTAGATCAACATAAAGGAGAGCCGTCATGAACGGCATTATTTGGATGGTCGGAGCCGTCGTTATCGTACTCGCAATACTAAGCTTCTTTGGCTTGCGTTAGGCCGCTTGGTTTGGCGAGATCCCGGGAGCCGACAGGCTGGCAAAGCGCGGCGCGCCGACATGATCGGCTGTGGCTACGCCTGTCTATTAGTCTACGCTAATGGAACCACAACCCAAGCCTGCCATTTCGGCTTGAGCAGTTTTGTCTTGCGTCCTGGTTGGTCGCCGTTTCCGACGTAGATCGGCCGCCGCCGCTCACACTGAAGAGTTGCCTGATGGGCGCCGGCCAGACCTATCGACAGTCCGCCGCTCGACGATCCGGCAAAAATGTCGCCCTTCTTAAATGCCGGCATGAAGACCATGAGATCCGAGAAGGAATTCATGGTCGCCTAGCTGGCCATGAAGGAAGGCGACCGCGCCAGCGTGACGAAGGAATGCGGCGATGCAGCCATTGCCAAGGCGCACGACAATTTCTGCAAGATGACCAAGCGCAGCTCGGCGACGCCAACTAGCGCAGCCCGTTCGAAGTCGGAGATGGCGGGCAAAGGTACCCGCCATTTTTCTTTGAACGGAGCATGGTGATCTGTCGCCAATCGCAGATGCTGGAGATTGGCGGCCAGCACATGGCCCGGAAGCACCGACCCTTCCGTTGCAGTAGATTTTTCTCCTCAATTGCTTTCCTTGGAAATATCATTCTATCTTTATGGAAATCTGCGGAACCTTTGCGCAAACGGTCCGTTTCTTTCTTCGATCGCTGCTTGGACGATCTCAAAAGCAATCAGGAGGAAACGATCATGAACATCAAGATGCTTTGCATGGGCGCGATGGCGCTAACGATGATGACCGGCGCGGCCCTTGCCGGCAACACCTCGGCACTCGACGATCCGGCGAAAATGGCGCCCTTCTTCACCGACGCCGACATGAAGACCATGAAGTCGGAAGCCGAGTTCAAAGCGGCGTGGATGGCTATGAAAGAAGACGAACGCGCCGGGATGATGAAGGAATGCGGCGACGAAGCCATCGCCAAAGCGCACGACAATTTCTGCAAGATGACCAAGCAGCTCGGCGGCGCCAATTGACCGTCGGCTTCTCGCCAACTGAAATGGCGGGCAGAGTTGCCCGCCATTTTTCTCTGAGGATGCGACATCTTCATAAAATTTGCTGACGATAGCGGTTGACCCTAGGCCGGCCTGGCGAAGCTGATTTCGAATGCCCATAATGCGGTCGATCCAATTCTCAGCAGATCGGTCGGAGCGAAGTCAGCCGTGTCCGACATATTCACAACGGTCAGGATGCGCTGAGAACTTCGAAAGTTCGCCGGAGGACCGGACAACGATCAATTGCTCGTTTTGCGAGCGTACCCTGACTGAATGGCAGGCATGCGCCTTGATGGCGGGAAGTTGAAGTGTGCATACTGCCCAACTGGCAACGAATGACGTAGCCGGAGGCCTTCAGGTTCTTGACACCACTTCTGCCCAAACGCGCTAGCCAGGCAGAAGGTATTCCGAGACTGGTGGACTGGAAGAGTTCCCGCTTGGCCGTACAGGCGATTTTGACACCGCCAGAGAGAGAAGAAAATGGCTGAAAGCCATACCAAATTAAACGGGCCGGATCTGGTTCAGGGCATCGCGTTCGCCGATCTTCCTGATGGCGGAAAGCTGATAGGTTATTGCGGCGATGAGCAGGTGCTGCTGGTGCGCCGTGGGGCCGAGGTCTTCGCCATCGGGGCGACATGCACACATTACGGCGGGCCCCTCGTCGACGGTCTTGTGGTAGAGGATACCGTCCGGTGTCCTTGGCATCACGCGTGCTTCGATTTGCGCACAGGCGAGGCCTTGCGTGCCCCAGCGTTCAATCCACTCGCTTGCTGGTCGGTGGAACAGCGCGATGATCGGATATTCGTGGGGGAGAAGCGCAAACGGACGGCTCCGAAGCAGCGGGATGAAAGCTCCGGCGAAGTTCCAGAGAAAATTGTCATTGTCGGCGGCGGCGCGGCCGGTTTCGCAGCGGCCGAAAAGCTGCGGCGCGAACGCTATCAAGGCAGCATCGTCATGTTCAGCAACGACGAAGCGCCGCCCGTTGATCGGCCCAATCTTTCCAAGGATTACCTCGCCGGCAAAGCACCGGAGGATTGGATTCCGCTCCGCGGCGAAAGCTTCTATTCGAAGAACGATATCGACCTGCGTCTCAGCGCGAACGTCGCCAGCATCGATGCACGTTCTGGCGAGGTTGTCCTCGCGGACGGGGCCCGGACCCCTTACGACAGGCTACTGCTTGCGACCGGAGCCGAACCGGTGCGTCTCACCATTCCCGGCGCCGACCAGCCACACGTTCACACGCTGCGCTCGTTCGCGGATTGCAAGGCGATCATCGAGCAAGCCACGACTGCCCGCAGTGCCATCGTGCTTGGCGCCAGTTTCATTGGCCTGGAAGTTGCCGCGGCCCTGCGCTCGCGCAATATCGAAGTTCATGTCGTGGCGCCAGGTAAACGACCCATGGAGCGGGTCCTGGGTCCGCAAATGGGTGACTTCATCCGCGCCCTCCATGAGGAGAATGGTGTTGTATTCCATCTCGAGGACACTGCGACCAGCATCGACGGCAGGAAGGTGAAACTCAGCAGTGGCGATACGTTGACGGCGGATTTCGTCGTGGCCGGCATCGGCGTGCGACCGCGGACCGAGCTCGCCGAAAAGGCCGGGCTCAACCTCGATCGCGGTGTCGTGGTGAACGCCTTTCTCGAGACAAGCGCCCCCGGCATCTTCGCGGCAGGAGACATTGCACGATGGCCAGATCCTCACAGTGGCGACAACATTCGGGTCGAGCATTGGGTGGTTGCAGAGAGACAGGGGCGAACAGCGGCCCTCAACATGCTCGGCCATCGCGAGAAATACGCCGCCGTGCCGTTCTTTTGGAGCCAGCATTACGATGTTCCGATCAACTATGTCGGCCATGCCGAGCAATGGGACGAGATCGCGGTCGATGGTGACATTGCCGCCAAGGATTGTCTCGTGCGTTTTAGACGTGAAGCACGCACGCTGGCTGTCGCTTCGATCTTCCGCGACATCGAAAGTCTAGAGGCCGAGGTCGAAATGGAGCGCCAAAAGACCTAGCGAAACGCAAACTGTTATCCGCCTTCCGTGGCGATCAACATTCAATTGCGCTTCCTTGACTGAAGAAGATAATTCGCAGGCCAGTCGCAATCCGCTTTGTTTAGTCTAGACGACCGTTCGCTCGGTCGTCGGCTACGATGGGCGAGGCAAATTCGTTGGGTCACGAGATTGCTAAAAAAAGGGCGGCTATCCGTGTTTCCGATCGTCGGCCCATACAATCCCGTCTTCAGCGTTTTGTATGAGCGTGGGAATAGTTGTCCCACCTGTTGGCGCCCAGCCTGACCGTCCGAGCCGGAAGCTTTTGCTCGCCGATCTGACGAATCTCACCTTGTCGAGGTCCCATGCCCGACACTCCAGATGGATCTCTGGCCGCTCGATCCGAATGAGATTGAAAGAATTTGCCTCTTGGCGGCGGCGTGAGGAAATCGCTGTGCCAGCTTGGATCAGCAGGGCGGAATAGCCTTCGATATCGTATCGGACCGCACTCGAACCCATGCGGTTCAGATGCAGATGCCCCGACAGGATCACATCGACGCGAGTTTGTGAAAATACCCCCATCGCCATCCTCGCCCGCCCGACGATACCGTCATCGTCATTCTCACTGGCTCCTTCGAAGGGATGGTGTGTCACCACGATCCTTGTCGTCTGATCCGGCTGATCGGCAAAGCTTCTTCTCACCCACGCGAGCTGCTCGCTGTTGATACGGCCTCCCTTGATCGTTAACGACCGAGCGGTATTTATCCCAGCGATGGCCAGCTCCGGATCGGCATAGAACGGGTCGGTATCCGCCGTGATATAGCGCTTGTAACGCGTCAACGGCATGAAGGCGCGCGCGAACAGGTTGTAGAGCGGGACATCATGGTTACCTGGCACGACGAGCTGGGGGTAGGGCAATGTGTCGAGAAATGCCCGTGCCTGCGCGAATTCTTGCTTGCGAGCGCGCTGCGTCATATCTCCCGAGACGACAACAATGTCAGGATCGGCTGCGCGAACCTCGGCTGCGAGTGCGTCGGAAACTATCTGGTCAATCCTGCCAAAATGCAGGTCGGAGAGATGGGCAATCGTCTTCATCAAGCCCATACCTCACCACAATCATGAGCTTGGAGGGGCGGCCTTCGTCAAGACGGGTGCGAGAACCCGCAGTGCGCCAGGCCGAATTCGATAATGCAACGGAGTTGTCGCCTCCACGGTTTCACCATCCATCGCAATTCGCATGTGTCGTCGGCGCGCTCTAATCTCAAGACTTTGCACTCGGAATAGTTCCACATCGTGGACTGGGTCGATCAAACCGAAGGCGACCTTCAGGGGTAGCAGCGCAAGTCCAAGCCAGGACTGCTGCTTCACGACGTAGACGCACAGTTTCCCGGACGTAAGGCTGCAGCGGTGGCCGAGCTTGCTCAAATCGTAGAAATTGTTGCCAACAAACACACAGAGGGTCCGCTGTTCTCGCGCTTTGTCGTCGATTGAGATTCTCACCGTTTGCCAGGACGATGCCTTGAGCGCCAGGACAAGCGCCGGGCCGAGAGCAGCAAGCTTTCCCACCCCTCTCCGCCTTTGCTCTGCGGATCTTTCGGCGACAAGAAACGGATAGATGCCGATAGACGAGTTGTTGAGGAAGGCCCGACCGTTCACCTCCGCAACATCGATTTTCTGCGCGTGGCCCGCCGCGATGACGTCCATGGCCGCCTCCAGATCGTTTGGCAAACCGATATCCCTGGCGAAATGATTGAGGGTGCCTAGCGGCAGGACGCCAATCACAACATTCGTCCCTGTAATGGCCGAGGCCACGGAACCGAGAGTGCCATCGCCCCCACCAACGACGAGCGTCCGCGACTTCTTGCCGGGAGACTTCGAGACTGCGAACTTACGCGCCATCTCCGCGATCTCGCGGCCTTCCGCAAGGCGCACTTCGGTCTCGATCCCTCGTGCTTGGAATCCATTACGAAGGCGTTTTTCCAAGTCACCGCTGTCTGCGCCCTTGATCGAGCCAGCCCCTGCATTGAGGAGAACCAAAACTGTCATATTTGCCACTTGCAAAGGAGTGAAACTGGTATCGTCTGCTCGTCTCATGCATCTGATAATTGCGAGGCGTCACCTCCAGGAGTCCTCTGGGTTAGCGGCCGGCAGACCCTTCCTGCAAAGCTCCCGTTCTTGGATTGGCCGGAATACTTCCGTTACGGGCCAGCAGAACCTGACCATCCCAAACGGGGGTTGAACTATGATCGGGCCCGGTCACCAGGCGGCCGGCGTCGAGAGACGCAGCAAGAAGGTCGCGGGGCCCGTTCGCGTCGGGCTGCGCCTGTGCCAGCGTGAAGAGCGGGAAGCGATTGCCCAGCCGCTCGTCGACAACGGACCCGATCCAGAGTTCCGTCAGATGGCCGTTTCGCAGGTCAATGTCGGTCGCCCACACGCGAAGCACGAAGCGCGAACTGGTCCCGTCCAACTCGCCGCGCGGATGGACCAGCGTGAGGCTCGGCAAGCGCCCGCGTTCCATATAGGGCGACGTTGGAAGGTCCATCGGATCGGGGCGCGGCGTGAACCAAGCGAGAGCGCCGGTCAACGTCCACGGAGCTGGCGAGCGCCAGCCTTTTTGCGCCAAATCGGCTTCGAGGCGTTCCAGGCTGCCTGCCCATTGGAATGTCAACGGTTCCTCGGCCTCGCCTGCGAGATCGATTCGCTGCACGGGCAATTGCTGCCAATCCTGCGTCCACCATTCGGCCGCGAGGATCGACGGTGCCTCGTATTGGACTGCGTAGCGCTCCATGTCTGCAGCGTGATGGCGATAGACATTGAATCCGCCTGCGACGACCAGGCTGGCGCAAGCCACGACTAGAAGGCCTCCGGCGCCCTTTTCGGACGGTTGATGATGCAAGTAGGCTATGCAGAGCAGGGCTAGCCAAGCGGTAGCGAACGCCAGTCCGCCCGCCACATCGGAAAACCAGTGGGCACCCAGGTAGAGCCGGGAGAAGGCGATCAAAGCCACGAAAGTAGCTGCCGCGAGGGCTACTCGGAGACGCCATGCTGGCTGGAGCTGCCGAGCGATCAGGAAGGCCAGGAAGCCATACATGACGGCATTTTCGGTGCTGTGACCGCTGGGAAAGGAAAAATCGCTCCAACCGGAATAGAGATTCTCGCTGGGACGCGCACGATGGAGGGCAACCTTGATGCCCGTGTTGATGGCTGCCGCGCCGCCGATGGCGGCCGCCCAGTAAGCGGCCGTGCGCCAAGCGCGCATCCACGCCAGCCACAGGAAGACGACGATGGCAATCGCGGTCACCACCACAGTGTCGCCCAGTTCCGTAAACCCCACCATCAAGGAATCGCCCCATGGCGTTCGCAGGTCTTGAAGAATTTGATATACGGCGGCGTCGGTGCGTACCAACGGATCGCCGCTGACGACATCTTCGAGGATGCCGAAGAAGGTCCAGGCGGCGGCGGCGAGTAGCAGTGCCAGCGCCGCGAGAATCTTCGTCTCCGTCTCAGACGGATCGAGCAAAGAGCGGATTTGGCGGCTCATCCAGCTATCGCGAGTACTCGTCCAGCCTCGCAGCCGTTCCAGATTGGACAAAAGGATGGGAACACCTCGACGTATCGTTTGGCGGACAGCCCAAATGGTGGCCCACAGGATGATAATCACCACGATGAGAAGCACCGCGAGCCGGCCTGCGGCAGCACCGGCAACGCAGAAATATGCGCCGACGAACACGCCAGGCAGGATGTGCGACGGCGCCCAAACAAACGCCGAGAGGATGTTGGCATAGTAAAAACGGCGGGACGGCATTCGCAAGTTGCCTGCCATGAGCGGAATGAAAGCACGGACACCCGGCGTGAAGCGCGCCAGGAAGACGCTCTTGCCGCCGTGCCGTTCGAAGAACGCCTCGCTGCGCGCGATGAGCTCGGGATATCGGTTCAACGGCCACCGCTGCAGGATTTCACGGTGGTACTGATGGCCCAGCCAGAAAGACAGGCCATCGCCGACGATCGCGCCCAGAAAGGCTGCGATCAACGTCGGCCAGAGCGTTAACACGCCGCTCGGGACAAGAGCGGCAAGACCGACAATGATGGCCGTTCCAGGAACGACTGCGCCGATGGCCGGAATGGACTCCGACAGAGCCAGCAGAAAGATCGCCGTGTATGCGAGATGCGGGTGGGAAGCGATGTAATCCGTGAGCGCCGAGAAAAAGGACATTCATGGTCCCTCATTCTGACCGAAAATCCGCAGCCACGCTGTTCTTTCGATCGTATCGGATTGTTGCCGGGACGATCTACGGAACGGGGCACCCCTGCGGCGGGTGCTTTTGATGGCGGAGGTGTTCATTGGGAGTTTGCACCACCGATCAGCCCCGGCGGATGTGCGAAATCTTCATGAACGAGCTGCTCGGAGCCAGGAATGAATTTCCCGTCATGGTCGTAGCGAAGCACAACGACAGTGTCGAAAACGTTGTCAGGCCAGTAACCGTCGGGCAGCAGCGCGTGAGGGTCACCACCTAACGCTTCTATGATCTGTGGCAATGTGCCGTGATGCCAGGCAATAAGCACGGACTTTCCGTGGGCTTCGCTCGTCAACACATGAACAAGGCCTGCAAGGTCCTTGTTGCTGAATCTCAGATCGATGGGAATTCCAAGCGCCTGGCTCAAGGGCGTCAGCGTCAGACGCTCTCGCGCACTGTTTGGGGAATCGGCGGTCGCTATCAGCGTGTCCGGGCGAAACTCGACACCATTGAGCATGAGATGCTGAAAATAACCCACATAGGCCTGTGCGCGTGCCTCCCCCGCAGGTGATAGTCCCGTCCCGCTATCAGGCTTTTCGGCATGACGTATGATCAGCAACGTCGCATCCGCGAGTCCCGGTGACGTCGTTTCGAGAGCGGCACTGGTGGAAACCGGCGTCACGAGCGACGGGATCAGTAGCGCAAAGATACGGCCAAGCACGCTGGAGCGGTTAAACAGGTTCCGTGAAAAGGATTCGTGCGACATTTTTGGGCCTTCTCAACTTTGGGCTGCGGCATTTGCCATGACATGGCGAATTTCGCTGACACTCATTTACAGAATTCCGGTCACCCATCGATCGATGCCGGTGCCTCCCGATAAGATATCCGACCACCCCGCAGGCAATAAGCGCGGTGGCGATATCAGCCATGATGTCGCCGATATAATGGGTCCCGACATAGACACGGGAAATCAAGCAGGGCGGCAGCGAAGAACCATAGCGCCTTGCGGATACGAGCGTTGAACACATTGCTGAAGACGATGACAAAGCTGGCGGTAGCGTGGTCCGATGGAAACGACGCCTGGTGGGGCGATCGAGATTTGGCGTCACTCGGCGACCTTGCCAAGCGTATCAGCAACAACCGCCCCTCTCTGACCCATTGGTAATGGCGGCCCGGTGGTTGAATCTCGCGACGTCTGATGTTCCATTTCGGCGTTGATCGCGGCCCCGACAATGAGGATAATCACCGAAATCCAAGTCCACATCATTAAGCCGACCACGGCGCCCAACGATCCGTAGGTCACATTGTAGTTGGCGAAATGCTGGAGATAGAATGAGAACAGCCACGATGCGGCTAACCAGACCAACGTGGCCGTTACGGCGCCCCAGCTCAGCCAGCGCCATTTAGCCTTTTCCCGGCTCGGACCGAACCGGTACATCAGCGATATTCCGGTGAGTATGGCCAGCATGAGGATTGGCCACCGCCCCACCGCGAAGAGCACTTCTGCCCATTTGTCGAGATATAAATACGACAAGATGACGGGGATGACACCGACGGTCAGAAGCAAAACGATGCCGATTATCAAAGCACCAATGGTGAATGCGATCGACATGAAGTTTAGTTGGATAAAGCTGCGTTTTTCGGTTTCCTCGTAGGCGATGTTCATGGCGTCGAACAGCGCCTTGATACCGCTGTTTGCGCTCCATAGCGCAATAGCCAGGCCGACGAAAAATCCCACCCCAAGCGCGCTTGTGTTCTGATGTGCCAGCGCCTGCAACTGCTGACGAATGAGATCGAGGCCGCCCGAAGGAAGCAGGCCGGCGAGATAGGAAACGTGATCGGCTACGGTCACTGGATCTGCCACAAACCCATATAGAGACATGAAGGCCGCTAGGGCCGGAAACAGTGCGAGTAGCAGGTAAAACGTGGCGCCTGCTGCGACCAGCATGATGCGGTCCTTGTTGAATTCCTCCCACACGCGCCAAGCGATATCCCTCCATCCTAGGGCAGGAATCTCGGATGGCCATTCCGCCTCCCTGCCTCGCTCTTTCCCGTCCTCACCTACAGTCGTAGGCTGATCCTTGGACGAGCGAGCAGCGTGGCGCTCGGCCTCCCTGTCAATCAGTGATTTGCTTTCGGCGGACCCAGAAGCTCTTGCTGACATTTCGAACAGGCACATCAATCGTCAGGCGGACTTATCAACCAGAATTCCGGCGTATTCTGCCAAGGCCACAAATGCATCACGCGCCTGATCAGGGGTGGCCTTCCCTTCAATCGCTCCCTCGATCGTCTCCCTGGCCGATTGATAGTAAGGTCCGCGTTTCGAATGAGGCCAATCCACCAGAACCTCGCTGGCGCCATTCACCGATTTTACTTCCCTCACCGAGGCGCTGCCGTGAGGACGGATGCTAACACTGCTTTCGAAATGGATGCGGTTGGGATCTGATGTTTGGGTATGGCTGTCGTCGAAAAGAATGCCAGCTTCGCGCGCGGCCTCCAAAAAACGAATTTTTGCATCTTCCGTTGAACGGTAGCCTTCCAAGACTTTTTCGGCGGTTTCGAAGGCGTCCCGATGGATAGCGGTTCGCTCTCCAGGCCAATCGACGCTAGCAAGGATGGCTGAGGCATCGTTCGCGGACCGTATCCGCTGCAGCTTGCCGTTGGCGGTTAGACGTATGGTTACAGGCTCGTCAAACAACTTGTCGTCCATACCATATCCCATCTCGTCGACGCCAACGTCGTTAGGGTAACGAAACGAACGAACAGCGGTTCCGAGCAGTCGTCCAACAAACCAAAATCTCATCGTTAGTTGGCGTCCAGGTGGGCGCGCCGCGCAACTCGTCGGGCACCAGGCGTCGGCTAGCGCGAGAATCCCTGCATCCTGTATCGCGACCGCGGGACCCACTATTTCGGAAGCCCGATCCGGGACTTACATTCCGATTGATGGATCGAAAAGCTCAGTCGCGCATTTATTCTTCGGCTCAAATCGGGCCTCAGGAGAGAAAATCATGAAAATGACCCTGCTCATGTTGAGCCTACTCGTTCCACTCGCGGCATGTTCGCGCACCGAACAAGGCGCCGCAGTTGGCGGGTTGGGCGGCGCAGCAATTGGCGCCGCAGTTGCTAACGATCCGGTGCAGGGTGCTGTCGTTGGCGGTGCCGTTGGTGTAATTGCTGGCGCGGTCATCGGGCACGCAAGTGAAGCTGGTCAATGCCGATATCGCGATCGTCAAGGCCGCGTTTACATAGCACGGTGCCCGCAGGGCTACTGATCTCGAGGCCGCGTGATCCCGTGTGTAGGTCACGCGCCTACGCTCTCGGTCCTTGACAAAGTTGAGACTCTACCTGGTGTTCGTGCGCCGGCTCGCAACGAGGGATGCAGGAAGGCGATCTTCGCTACGACCTCTCGGAGCTTAAAGTCTGAGATTGCGTTTAACTCCACAGGAGGAGGACTGAATGGCTAGTAAGATCAAGCGACTCCTTGGTCTCTGTTTGGCCTTTGTCGGCGCAGCCTCGATCAATGTCGCACCCGGATTTCAGTTGATTGCTCCAGCACTCTCGGCCGCACCTGTAACAGCGCAGATGATCGCAGATCACTTCTCGTCAGTAAAATCCATGTCCGGGGATTTCGTTCAGTCTGGCCCGAAGGGGGAACAGACCGGCGGCAATTTTTTTCTGCAACGCCCAGGCAAGATCCGATTCAACTATACGGGGCGATCGAGTGTCAACGTAATTGCCGATGGAAAATCGTTGGTCATTTACAATAAGAAGCTTAAGACATCGCGCCTTTATTCACTCTCGAAGACGCCTCTCAAGCTCTTGCTCGACAATCAGGTCGACTTCTCTGGCAATCGCTTTAGAGGCATGAAAGAAGAAGGCGATCTCATCGCTATTCGGCTCGCCGACAAGTCATCTTTTGGAAATTCAAAGATTGCCATGATGTTTGACAGAAGATCCTTTGAATTACGCAGATGGACCATTACTGACGAGCAGGGACTCTCCACGACGGTGACGATTTTCAACGTCAAGCACGGCGTTCACTTCACAGAGGGAACCTTCACAATCGATTACTCGGCAAACCGCGAGTTCAACACCACCACAAAGGCTCGATGACAATTGAAGCTTTGGATCTGACCGATACGTCCCTCTGAGCACGGTATGAACGCTGGCATAAGCATCGCAGGACGCCGATATCTGAGGGAAGGTTCCGCAAAGCCCAGGCTGAGGCGTTGCAGGCCCCAACCAACACCGACAGTTGCAGTGCCCCACGCCCAGCAACATCTTTGGTGCATCGCAACAAAGATGTTGCATTGCACACAATCTTCCATTAGAGAATGCTAATAATACTTCTAGAAAGCTGCTGCCGGAAAGGATGGAAACGATGTCCAAGACCACGGAAAAGACCGCTGAATTTATCGACAACGGGTACCCCGCCTTGGACGCTTCCAAGGCCATCGAATATGTGAACTCGGTTGCCGAAAAGGGCGTCGAGCAGTCGAAAGAGGCCTATGCCAAATTCACGGCGGGGTCAGAGACGACCCAGAAGGCTCCCGAGTCGAGCTTCGAAGCCGCCAAGGCCGTTGGCGCCGATCTGTCGCTGAAGACAATTGCCGTTCTGCGCGCCAATGCCGACGCCGGCTTCTCGCACTTTGAAGCCCTACTTGCCGTGAGGTCGCCTTCCGAATTCGTTGAACTTCAGACCGCCTTCGTCCGTAAGCAGGTTGAAAAGGCCGTCGAGCAGGCCAAGGAACTCCAGGCCGTCACGACCAAAGCCGTCGAGGACGTGTCCAAGCCGATCAAGTCCGCCTTCGAGAAGGCGGTCAAGGAATTCAAAGTCGCCTAGCTTTTTCTTGGGGCGGAGCCTTGGTCGCTAGCCGCACCTGATTTGCCGCACCCCTACATACGCGTGTGGGTGCGTTAGCTTTCGGCCTTGTAGTTCTCGGCTTCGTCCTTGATCTTCGCCCAATCGTTGCCGTGCTTGCGCAGCAGCGCGCGCGCCTGATTGGGTGACAAGTCGGTAGTTTCGGCCAGGTGTTGCACCTCCAACTCCTGGCCCTTCACCACGCGGCTGGTGTCGCTCGTTTTTTTGACAGCCATTTCTGCGTTCTCCTCTTGCATACCAGCCAGATGAACGAGCATTGATGTGCATCGTTCCGTGTTGGGCTTGCGATCTCAGAATTCGGTGAGCAAACTTGCCCGCCCTATCCATCAGTCATTGCTAATGTATAACCTGCCGGCTTCGGCTGGGGCTTTCTGTAGGCGCGCTTAGCGGACCACGATCATGGTGCGCCGTTTAATTAGCCACAATGTTAGCACGAGCGGCCCAGCAGCCAACTGCCGGCATCAGACCCGTGGCCGACACTCAGCGGCGAACTGCCCGCAACAGGTGAAGGCTGTCATTCGAGAACGACCATAGGCGAGGCTGTTATGAGGGCTAGCCTCGGCGCTGTTTGCCTTCTTGAGAGGATACCATGAAACCTTTTGATTTTTAAGCCGTTGTCGGCCGTATGTCCGAGGCTAAATCCAAACCGAAACCGGCCAACAGCGCTAAACCACGCGGTACCGGGAAGCCGCGTCAGCAGGAGGGGCCGGCTGTCGAAGTCGCGTCCGAGGTCGTCGGAGAGGCCGAGCCGCCACCGGAAATCATCGAATCCAATCCGGAGCAGACGCCCGAGCAGGCTGAGCAGGCGGGCAAGAAGTATCTGCTGACGCGGTTCTGGATCAGCGCGCGCGGATATTGGAGCCGGCGCGGCGACCGGCTCGCCTGGCCGTGCACGATCGGACTGTTGGCCCTGATCGGCATGAATGTCGGTTTCCAGTATGGGATCAATGTCTGGAACCGCGCGATTTTCGACGCCATCGAGCAACGCAATGCCCCCACTGTCTATTTTCTCAGCGTCGTTTTCCTGCCACTCGTGGCCGGAAACGCCGGCCTCGTCGTTGCACAGGTCTTCATTCGGATGACGATTCAGCGCCGCTGGCGCTCTTGGCTTACCACTTCGGTCATCGGGCGCTGGCTGGCTAACGGCCGCTATTATCAGCTGAACCTTATCAGCGGCGATCACCAGAATCCTGAGGCCCGCATCGCGGAGGATCTGCGGATTGCCACCGAGTCGCCTGTTGATTTCGTGGCCGGCGTCATTTCTGCGTTTCTGTCTGCCGCGACTTTTATCGTGGTGCTCTGGACAATCGGTGGCGCCCTTACCCTGCCGATTGGAGGTTTGAGCGTCACCATCCCTGGGTTCCTCGTCATCACTGCAGTAATTTATGCCGCCATCACCTCTACCTCGATGGTGGTCATTGGCGGCCGTTTCGTCGAGCTCTCCGAGGAGAAAAACCAGACGGAAGCCGAATTCCGCTACACGCTGACGCGGGTGCGTGAAAACGGTGAGAGCATTGCACTGCTTGGGGGCGAGGAGGAGGAGCGCAGCGGCATCGACAAGACGTTCGGGCACGTGCTCAAGCAATGGGCGCTGCTTACTGGCCAGCACATGCGCACGGCACTGGTGTCGCAGGGATCGAGCCTGTTCGCGCCGGTCGTGCCGGTCTTGCTTTGCGCTCCAAAGTTTCTCGAAGGCAGCATGTCGCTGGGACAGGTCATGCAGGCTGCTTCCGCCTTCGCCATCGTGCAGGGCGCGTTC
Source organism: Mesorhizobium kowhaii (assembly GCF_003253745.1). Lineage (GTDB taxonomy): Bacteria > Pseudomonadota > Alphaproteobacteria > Rhizobiales > Rhizobiaceae > Mesorhizobium > Mesorhizobium kowhaii. The sequence continues at coordinate 2,556 of NZ_MZXV01000041.1, read as the reverse complement.
GGATGGCTGGTCGACAACTACCCGCGCCTCGCCGATTGGAACGCTTCCGCGCGCCGTATTGCCTCGCTGATGATGTCGCTCGACGGGCTCGAGCGCGCGGAGCAAAGCGACGCCTTGGGACGCATCAACCATGGCGAAACCGAGGGCGAGGCGATGCTCAGCCTGAACGATCTCTCTGTGTCGCTTGACGATGGCACCGCCGTGGTCAGGGAAACCGAGGTCGCGATCGAACCGGGCGAGCGGGTGCTGGTGGCCGGCGAATCCGGCTCAGGCAAGAGCACACTGGTGCGGGCGATCGCGGGCCTGTGGCCTTGGGGTGGCGGCAGCGTCAATTTCCACCCTGACAAGCGAATGTTCATGTTGCCGCAACGTCCTTACATCCCCTCGGGGACGCTTCGGCGTGCGACCGCCTATCCCGGCGCCGCCGATAACTGGACGCTGGACGAGATCAAGGCTGCCCTCGACAAGGTGGGACTCGGTCATCTGAACGACAAGATCGAGGAAGACGCGCCATGGGACCAGACCTTGTCGGGTGGCGAAAAGCAGCGGCTCGCGTTTGCGCGCCTCCTCTTGCACGCTCCCGACATCATCGTGCTTGATGAAGCGACGGCAGCACTCGATGAGAAGAGCCAGGACAAGATGATGGAGACCATCATCCACGAATTGCCGAACGTCACCATCATAAGCGTGGCGCATCGGGTCGAGTTGGAGGCCTTTCACAGCCGCAAGATCACATTGGAGCGGCGCAAGGGCGGCGCCAAGCTTGTCAGCGATATCGAGCTTGTCCCGCGCAAGGGTAAACGGAACCTGCTCACGCGCGCCTTGTGGGGCTCCGGCGCGCGGACCGAAAGGCAGCGTGACCTTGAGTAGGGCGAGGTGTACCGGGCAAGAAGTCGAGCTCCGCCAGATCGGCGTGCCCCCGGGGGACTTGGGCACGCACACGCTGTGCGAGGGAGTAGGTCGCGTCACGCGCACTGCCAACTGCTTGAACGGGCGTCAGCCATCAGTTCGAACTGAACTGGACGGCCGCGGCCGACTTCCAAGCGGATGCCGCAGAGGCAATCGTCTCTAAGGCGCGTTCGCGAAACCTTCCGAAAAATGTGGTCCGAATGCCTATGGCACAGAAGGCGAACGCTCCCGCCACTCCCCACAGAAACCCCACATCTAAGTCGGAAACAAAGGTGAACAGAAGCCGCCGGCTGTGACGAGAAATGCCGGAAATCCGGGCTTTTCCTGGCAGCCCTCGTCGTTCGGGACGAGGGGGTCGCAGCTTCAAATCCTGCCACTCCGACCAGAAAAAACAATGTGTTAGGCAGCCCGAAGACTGCCTACCCCACAGAAAAATGGAAAAGCATCTAGGCCGCTCGATGCATCGGGCAGACGCATAACTATCAAACTGCGACACGCTATTGCGGCCATTTCACTCGCCAGCCCGGGTCGGCTTGTTTCCGGCGCCTACCGTACCGAGACCGCATTGACCACTCGCTATTTTGCCGAAGGTTCTCGTCTCGCCATCTATGTCTGCTTCACGCAAAAACGCGTCGATCGCCGACAGTTGTCGAATGACTCCAATGGGCTGGAAGCCGGCCGTCCGCTATCACGATGAAACGATCAAAAAGCGGCCGTTCCGCCCGAGCGCCGCGGCTAGGCAGGTTAGATGTGCATAGTTGGGAGACGATGGGATGTTATTGACAGCCAGCAGCGTTCAAAATCGATTTCGCGACTGAGCGCGTTGTCGAGCGGACTGGTGAAGCTGTGCGGCCTGCCGATCACCGAATCGATGAGCGCACGATCCTTGTCGACATAGGCCTGCAGGGCCTTCTTCACGGTTTCAAGCGGGCCGGTCATGGCTGTAGGTTCAATTGGCCGTCTCATTCGCCTGTCTCACTGCATCTATCAAGTCTCGTGTCGCTTGAGCGACCTTGGCAACTGGTAGTCGATGAACGCAGTAAACGCCGCCCGGGTTGTCGGGTTTGCACAAATCGGGCGCAACACACTGGCAAGGCAACGGCGGCTCAACGGTGCGGTGAAGCACCCCAAAAGGCCCCCAGATGTCAGGGGGCGTCAGGCCATACAGGCCCACAACTGGAGTTCCGACTGACGCAGCCAGGTGCATTGGGCCGCTCTCGTTTCCCAGAAAGATGAATGCATCCGCAAGCAATGCTGTTAATGTCTCAAGCGAGGCTTTACCAACAACGCTCACCAATGGTGACACCGCCACATTCAGGATAGCTTGCGCGGTTGCGCTCTCATCAGGTCCACCAATCAGCAGTGACCGCAGGCCCGTCGTTGCATATACCTCGTCGATTACTGCAGCGAACCGTTCAGGTTGCCAACACCGCCCTTCGAACCTTGCTCCAGCGTGTACCGCGACGAAAGCTTTTACAGCCAGATTGCTTTGCGCCAGAACCTGGGTAGATGCGCTTCGGCCGACTGGTGTGGGTTCAAGCCTCGGTGTCACTTCGCGTAATTCTATCCCAAGAGCTTCAAGCGGGGACAGATATCGGTACAAGTAGTGCGCGCCTCCATGGCCGAAGGTTTCAGCAAATATATTAG
>NZ_MZXV01000042.1 GCF_003253745.1 Mesorhizobium kowhaii | reverse complement strand
GATTGACCGAGCCGTGTCACGCAATCGGGCCCAGCTCTGGATTCCGCCGCCAAATTGGGAGCAACCACGATGCCGCCCTAACACACCTCTTGACCTCAGCATCGTCATGTGAGCCTGGGATCAAACAGCTAGCGGGAATATTGGCGATTTCTTCCAATCGGCCGCTCACGATGGGACACGCCACGCAGAGCGCTCGGGCGCGGGCTTGGCCAAGCTGGATGGATCGGCTTCGGCTTCTCCGACGTCATCGCTGGCGTTGCAGAGGTGGCGGGTGGGATCGCGAGCTTGAGCTGCCGTCGGACTCGCAAGAGGGTCCTGTGCTGGAACTTTTGCCGACCTGGCAGATAACGCGGCTTGGCTTCGATTCAGAACGTCGAACGATTTCACCAGCGTGCGAGGCGCCTGATAGTGGGTACCACGACGATTCAGCGGATCGAACCCGCGGGCGGCGTCCGGCGACACCCGCAGCTGTATTTTGCAACAAACCAAGATTGCTATCGGCTGCGCAGTGCCCAATCGAATGCTCACCTCTGCACGCGCCAGATACGTCCGCTGCAAAGCAATCGGGCACAACAAACCGTTGTCAAAGACCGAGGTGCAGGCATTTGCCGATGTGCGTACCAACGCCGCCGATATCTTCGTCCTGCCGCCGAATCCAACACGCGCTGCAGCACTAGGATGTGCCTGTCACACATGAACTGCCCTTGGGTGCCAAGCTTCTGATTTGAGTGGCAGGACGTTTTGGGCGGCATGAGCGTTCGTCGACTACCAGAGATCGTAGTATCGATGCTTGCCCGGAAACTCTATAAGGCATGTAGGTTCGCCATGCCGATCAGGGTGTGTCGGCAAGCAGAATAGCGTCATGACCCCGGCGAATTGCCTGCATCTGAGGCGTTTTGTCGTTGGGAAATCCGCATCACTATGAAGGTCCCGCCCATGCAGCACATTGCCCGATCACACCGTGCGGTCCGGCCCCCTATAAAGCGTAGCCGAGTCAGGCACGCGATCCGCAATTTGGAGTGGTTCCTGGCGAGACTGAAGGGATCGGGGCAGGCGCGTCTCGTCGTACGGACTTTCACAGCTCAGGCACGCAGCTATTAACCGCGACAGATACGGTGGGCCCGTCAGGTGTACACACGCTCATGCAAGTGGAGCAGACCCAACGTCGAGCTTCGCCTTATCCAGCAAGAGTTAAGGAGCCACAACCTAGCGTGCCGTCTCTATTCAAGCCAGACCGCGCGAACCCTGAGAGGTTATCGGTCTCGCATTGACCAATGAGTTCAAGATGGCAACCCAGAGGAGCAGAGCCAATGATGCATCCCGATCTGATGAAGCGTTTTGACCTTACTGGCCGTTCGGCGCTGGTCACCGGTGGCGCTCAAGGCATCGGTTTGGAAGTTGCGCGCACGCTGAGGATGGCCGGTGCCTCGGCCATTCTCGCCGATCTCGATCTCACCGCTACCAGGAAGGCTGCAGCCGCTGTGGGTCCCGACGTCGGTGCCTTCCGCTGCGACGTCAGCGATCCGCAGTCAGTGCGCGACCTAGCTGCAGCGATCGGGCCTTGCCCAGATATTCTCGTTAACAATGCCGGCGTCGGACGCGGCGCGCCAACGAAGGATACAAGTGACGACGACTGGCGGTTCGTGATTTCCGTTAACCTCGACGGAGTGTTCTATTGCTGCAGAACCTTCGGCTCGGCGATGGCCGAGCGCGGTTCGGGCAACATCGTCAATATTGGTTCGATGTGTGGTTTCATCGTTACAAAGCCGGAGAACGGCCCAGCCTACCACGCCAGCAAGGCCGGCGTGCACATGCTCACAAAGGCCTTCGCCTGTGAATGGGCAAAATCTGGCATTCGCGTCAATGCGGTCGCTCCAGGATACATCACCACGAAAATGAACAGTAACCCCGGCAACGACATCGCGACATGGGTGGAACTCACGCCAATGGGCCGCTTGGGCAGTACTGAGGAAATCGCAAATATTGTTCAGTTTCTCGCCAGCGACGCCTCCAGCTACGTGACAGGCGCAGTTTTCAGCGCGGATGGAGGGTACACCAGTTGGTGAGTGCAGAATAAGGACCTGCACGTTTTCCTCGTAGACTCTGCCCTCGTAAGCGGTATCTATTATTGAGATTGGAGCGTTGTTTGGATGATGCAGTTGAACGGCGATCAGAGACTTGAGGCTTATCGACGGATGCTTCGCATCCGTCGATTCGAAGAAGAGGGTATGCGCCAGTACACAGGTGACAAGATCCCTGGTTGGTTCCACTCGAGCGTGGGTCAGGAAGCCGCTGTCGTGGGGGCATGCCTCGCTCTTCGGGATGATGACGCCATGACCGGAACGCATCGTTCGCACGGCCATCCGATCGGGAAGGGTGCGCACCTGGATGGGCTCATGGCCGAGCTGATGGGAAAGGCAGGCGGCATTTGCAAGGGTCGCGGCGGCTCAATGCACCTTGCAGACAATTCCGTCGGGATCATCAGCGAATCGGCTATCGTCGGAGGAGGCATTCCTCTTGCCACAGGGTGTGCGTTCAGCGCTAAGGTGCGCGGGGTCGATCAGGTTATCCTATGCTTCTTCGGCGATGGGGCGGTGAACCAGGGCACCTTTCATGAGAGTCTCAACATGGCGTCGCTGTGGAAGCTTCCGGTCATCTACCTTTGCGAGAACAACGGCTATGCAATCACCACCTCGTTGGTGCAAAGCCACGGGCAGCCGGACATAGCGCTGCGCGCGGCGGGTTATGGCATGCCAGGGGTAACGGTTGACGGGCAGGACGTGAGCGCTGTCTACGAAGCTACGGCGGAGGCTGTCATACGAGCCCGTGCGGGCAAGGGACCCACTCTCGTAGTAGCTAATACCTACAGATTCGATGAGCACAATTTCGGCTTGGTGATTCGGGGGGAGCCTTATCGACCAGTTGAAGAAGTCGAGGCTCACAAACGCGACCGCGATCCGATTTTGCTATATCGCACTGTGCTCCTCCAAGAAGGCATAAATGAAAAGAGTCTGAGAGCAATTGAGGACGAAGTTGCCGAAGCCGTCAAGCAGGCTGTGCAATTTGCCTTGGCCAGCCCCATGCCTCGGCCGGAAACCTTGCCTCACTACATGTTCAACTCGCCCCTTGTTGGTCATTCCAGTTCCAGCGCTGGGCCGGAGAGGGAATCAGTCGACGTACCATCCAATGCCGAGAAACTTGGCTCGACAATCGGCACCCATGTTCAGATGACCTATTCTGAGGCGATCGTGCAGGCGCAGATAGAGGAAATGGAACGTGACGGCAGCGTCGTCCTGATGGGAGAGGACGTCACAGTGTATGGCGGCACCAAACTTATTGATCGATTCAGGAACCGGATTTGGGATACGCCGATTTCAGAAGGCAGTTTTACTGGCGTAGGAATTGGGGCTGCCATCTACGGATTGCGACCTATAGTAGACCTCCAATATGCCAGCTTCGCCTATCTCGCCTCGGATCAGATCATCAATCAGGCCTCGAAATTGCGGTATATGACTGGGGGGCAGATCAACATTCCGATCGTCTTTCGTTGCTGCATATACTCGACAGGGTCCAACGCGGCGCAGCATGCCGACCGACCTTATCCGTCTTTCATGAATGTGCCCGGCCTCAAAATCATCAACCCAACCAGCGCCGCTGATATGAAAGGGCTTATGAAATCGGCCATTCGCGACGGCGATCCGGTGCTCGTGTTCGAAGAAAACAAGCTGCGGCCCCTCATCGGCGATGTGCCCACAGATCCGGAGCATACGATCCCGATCGGCAAAGCAGATGTGAAGCGCGAGGGACAAGACGTAACCCTTATCGCTATTGGAGCCGCCATTCAGCCGACGATGGAAGCAGTGGATGCGCTCGCTAGGGAAGGCATTTCGGTCGAAGTGATTGACCCACGTACGTTGAAGCCGCTCGATCATGAGACATTCAAAACCTCTGTCGCGAAAACCGGAAGGCTAGTAATCGTTGAGAACGCCCACTCCGTCTGCAACGTCGGAAGTGAAATCGCCGCGGTTATGGCAGAAGAGGCTTCCGATCTGCTGAAGCGACCGATCCTTCGCCTGAGCGCTCCGGACATTCACGTGCCCTTTAGTCCAGCCCTTGAGAAGGATTTCTACCCGACAAAGGATCGCATCATTGCCGCCGTACGGCGAGTGGTCTGACACTCTAAAGCCATCGAGCAGAACGGAAGCAAAAAGGACAGATTATCTTCCCTCCCTTTAGAAGTGGTATTGAGGGTGCTTCGATAGTTCGATGGTCATAAAGTGTCAGAGAGGTTCGACGTGGAAGTGTCGTGGAAAGGTTTGTCGCATTGTTTGGAGCGCAGGCGCGTGGAAGCGCTTGACGCCAGTTGCTCTGCAGCGCTACCAACCTTCGGTTGGCAATGGCGTTGAGGTGACAACGCTCACGCCTCTTCGGTGCCGCCATTCAAGTCGGGCTAGGGATAAGAATACTCGCGGAAAGCTGGGTCCGAATTAAGCTGAGCCAGTACGCGATGCCATATGCTATAGCTTCGTCATTGAAATCAAAATGAGGAGAGTGCAGCCCCTGATTTTCACCTGCTCGAGCACTTCCAAGCCAGACATAAGCGCCGGGTACCGTTTCCGACATGAATGCGAAATCTTCAGAGCCCATGCTAGGCCCGGAGTGAACCACCTGCAAACCAGCCGAGCGAGCAGCTTCCTGCGCCCGAGTAGTAGCGAATGCGTCGTTGACAGTGACGGGGTATCGACGCTCGTAACGGACCATCGCTTCGCAACCATGCGCCGACGCGACGTCGGCTGCGATCTTTCGAAGGCGCGCTTCTAGCATACTGCTTGCTTCGGTAGAGAACCAGCGCCCGGTACCACGTATCGTGGCATGTTCGGGAATGACGTTATAGGCTTCTCCGGCGTGGCGCTGAGTGACAGAAAGAACCGCATTATCAAGCGGCGATACATTGCGGCTGACGACGCTCTGCAGTGCTGAAACCACGGCACACCCCGCGACAATTGGATCCACGCCCTGATGAGGCATGGCAGCATGTGCTCCTCTGCCCTGAATTACGATGTCGAAGATCGAGAAGGCCGCCATCATCGGACCTACCTCGGCTACTATTTCTTTCAGCGCAAGCTGGGGCCAATTATGTAGCCCAAATACCGCGTCCACTGGCAGGTCGCGAAACAAGCCGTCATGCACCATGCGCTGGGCACCACCTTCGTTTTCCTCCGCTGGCTGGAAAACAAAATGAACCGTGCCATCCAGATCAAGGTCGCATGCCAGCGATGCCGCACCGAGCAACATTGCCATGTGGCCATCGTGACCACAGGCATGCATTTTGCCGGGCTTAGTTGAGCGATAGGGAAGATCTGCGGTTTCCAGGATTGGGAGAGCATCCATATCTGCACGCAGTCCAATTGCGCGCTTAGACAACCTCGGGTCAGGGTGCCGACGACACCCGTCCCAGCATATCCGGACTTTACCTTCAAACCGAACTTCGTGAGCAAATCAGCTACAAAAGCCGAAGTTTGATGCTCGTCGTAAGCTGTTTCCGGTATGGAATGTAGGAACCGCCGCCACTCGATGGCTTCAGTGATCGCTTCCGCGGGTATATGGAAGGGCCGCATAGTATTATCCCTTGATCAGAAAACCCGCCCTGGCTCCTCTCGAACGGAATAAGAGTCGGACATCACAGTCCGAGAAGAAGATAGCAACCTGGGCCACGGGCTACGTGGCCAATGCGATCAGTCAAGAATCGACCGCGCGGCCATTTCGATTTGAGTCGGCGAGGGCAGATAGGCGTCCTCTAGAATAGGTGCGAATGGCACCGGTGTGTGGGGACACGTAACTTGCTTAATCGGTGCCTTCAAGAACTTGAAGCCCTTGTCGGCGACCATGCCAGCGATGTCGGCAGCAAGGCTACACCTTGGGGGACTCTCGTCGACTACCACCAGCCGCCCGGTTTTTTTCACGCTCTCGAGAATCGATTCCTCGTCCAGCGGCGAAGTGGTGCGCGGATCGAGGACTTCTACGCTTATCCCGTCCTTCGCGAGTTCGGCGGCAGCCCTTTCCGCTCGCGGAACCATCGCGCCAAGCGCCACGATGGTCAGGTCCTTGCCTTCACGCAGGATGTTGGCCTCGCCGAAAGGGATGCGATACGGCTCATCCGGCACCTCGCACTCCATGCCGAACAAGGACTTCGATTCCAGGTAGATGACCGGATCGTCGTCGCGGATCGCCTGGATCAGCAAGCCCTTGGCGTCATAGGGATTGGACGGCATGGCCACCTTCAGGCCAGGCACCATGGTGAAGAGCGGGTGCAGAGTCTGACTGTGCTGGGCGGCCGCCCTCTTGCCGGCCCCGATCGTGGCCCGGATCACCAAGGGAGTGCGCGCATTCCCCCCGAACATGTAACGGAACTTGGCGACTTGATTGAATATCTGATCGAAGCAAACGCCCACGAAATCGACGAACATGAGTTCTGCAACGGGCCTAAGTCCGGTCAGCGCCGCGCCTGCGGCGGCCCCGATTATGGCACTCTCCGAAATCGGAGTGTCGATCATTCGATCCGCACCGAACTCCTTGTACAGACCCCTCATCTGGCCAAACGGTCCTCCAGCGCCGCCAACCTCGCCTGTCGCGCCATGGCCACCAACTAGGTCTTCGCCGATCAATATCACCTTGGAATCCCGGCGCATTTCCTGTCGAAGAGCTTCGTTGATCGCCTGCAGATAAGTCTTTTTGGACATAGGTTCCGATTCCTTCAGGCGTACTTCACATAGACATGTTTGGTGAGATCGGTGGCAGGATCGGGCGCCAAGGCCGCTAGCGCCGATTGAACAGCGATGTCAACGCGGTCTTGCACCGCGGACTCTATCTCATTGAACTCCGCCTCGGACAGAAGTGCAGCTTCCGACACGGCACGGCGGAAGCGCGGGATCGGATCATAAGCGCGCGCCTCAACGAGCTCTTTCTCCGAACGATAGACTTGAGGATCCCCCACGTAGTGGCCGCCGAACCTCTTGCATTGGATCTCCAGCGCATATGGACCCTTGTCGCCCCGCGTGTGTTCAAGGGCCCGCTGCATCGCCTCTCGAACCGGAAAAAAGTCGGTGCCGTCCACCACTTCGCAGGGCATGCCGAAGCCCCTAACGCGGTCGGCGATATGAACTCCTCCGCACGCATATGACTGCGTCGTGAACTCACCGTATTCATTGTTCTCAAAGACGAAGATCACGGGCACATGGAGCACCATCGCCATGTTGAGCGCCTCGAAGACCGTGCCTTGATTGGCGCCGCCGTCACCCGAGAATGCCACGGCGACGCGCCCGGTTTTGTTGAGCTTCTGCGTCAGGGCCGCGCCGACCGCGATTGGCGGCGATCCTCCCACGATTGCATTCGCGCCGAGCATACCCTTCTTCAGATCCGCGATGTGCATCGAGCCGCCCTTTCCGCCGCAGAGACCCGAGGCCTTACCCATGATTTCGAGCATCATGCCTTCGACGTCGACCCCTTTGGCTATGCAATGCCCGTGGCCGCGGTGTGTAGAGCCGATATAATCCTCATCGGTGAGTTCGAAGCATACCCCTACGGCACACGCTTCTTGTCCCAAGTACACGTGGGTGAACCCCGGAATGTTTCCTGCTGAAAACTCCTTCTCGACCCGCTCTTCGAAGACGCGAATCAAGAACATCCGTTCGTAGGCTCGTTTCAATTCGTCTCTGCTTAGTTGCATCGGAGCCCTCAAGCGTTTTCGTCTAGGAAGGAAGTCAGCACGTCGTTGAATTCGGAAGCCCGTTCTACGTGCGGCATGTGTCCGGCACCGTTCAGCGTAATGACCCGCCAGCTGTCCGGAAGGCCGGCTGTGTTGGGACTTCCAACAATGCGATCATCATCACCGAGCACAACCAGCGTCGGAGGAAGAGCAGCCAGACTGTTGGCGAGATGGCCAAAGCTCCCATTCGCGACAAGATGGTCTCTGATCACCGAGAGCGACTCTTCAACGCCATCTATGCGCTTATAGCGTGCGACCTCCTCGATTAGCTCTTCACTCACAAGGTCAGGGTTATGGAAAAGCATCTCCAGCCAAGGCTTTAGATCGCGTGCGCGTTGGCCGTCGACAATACCGTCCAGAAAATCTCGATTAACGCTTCCGCCGGGAAGTCCTGCTGGGGCGACGAGGACAAGGCTGCGAAACCGGTCTGGACGATCGAGCGTCAACTGCATCGCGATGGCCCCGCCGAGCGAGTGGCCTACGAGATGAGCGCCGCCTACGGCAAGCGTGTCCAGAGCGGTCCCGACAGCAGTTGCCAGATCGCTCAGGGAGCCCTCGCGGACGTCTTTCGAGGACGCGCCGTGCCCCGGCAGGTCAATCGTGATGACTCGGCCCCGCTGCGCCAATGTCGGCAGGTTGAGATCCCAACTCTGCGAATTGCTCGAGAAGCCATGGATCAGGATGACAGTGTCCCCCTCGCCGGCGATGCCTACCTCTAGCTCATGTCCGCCAGCGTGAATACGACTGCGCGTCAGCGCCAAGCTGTCAGACCCGGCATCTGCCTTGGGAACAAAGCTCTCCTGGAAAGCGGAGATGAAGGCGTCGATGTCAGCATCCGAGATGTCCGGCTCTGATGAGACGGCCATCAACCCGCCGACCGACACGGTTTCGCCGACGTCGGCAACGATTCTCCGCAGCATACCTGACAAAGGAGCCTCATAGACATTGTTAACCTTCGCTGTCTCGATGTCGACAAGATCCTCGCCTTCAGCGAACCGGTCGCCGACCGATTTCCACCAATGGACAATTTGGCCCTCCTCCATCGACAGGCCCCATTTAGGCATAAGGATGGGGGTGATGAGTGTGGCTACGAGATGTTCGGCGGCCACGCCGTGTTCTTTCTCAGGCATTGTATCCTCTGAATGCGATCCCGCCTTCGGTTGGGACGATGGCGCGCCGGCACGCAGCTGGGACGGTGGCGCATCGGCAACGATGGCGCGTCGGCATGGCCCAGTCTCTCAGCAGGGGGCGAGGCATGTCAATTGGCAAATTGGCATGATCCAATCAAGCGCCGAGTCATGCTATGTAACCCGACCGAGCGAATTATTGGATTTCCGCGCAGCCTTCCAAGAAGCTCCAGCGCGGACGGGACCAAAGCGCCGAAAGCAAGTCGTGCTCTTCGCGCAAAATAAGTCAGGCGAATGGCCGGATTATATTGCAGGTGAACTGGCTTCCAAATCACTCGCAAGGAGGCGCGCAAGCGTCTCCACGCCGCGCTGGAAATCTTCGTCTTCTCGAACGGAGTCCCCGATTGTGAGCCTTACCGCATGCGGATCCGTATCCCGGCCGACGATGAAGGGGTCCGGCCCTGTGATCAGGAGCCCCCTTCGCCTGGCTTCCTCCACAAACGGGCCAGTCCGCCATCGGCCAGGAAGTGGCAGCCACACATGAAGTGAGGCCGGGTGGGAAGTCCTCTGAGCGTCTCCCAATGCCCGATCAAGGATACTGTGTCGGCGCGCCAGCTTCCGCCTCTGCCAGGCGATGAGTTCCGCGATCGTTCCATCAGCCAGCCATCTGCAACTGATCTCTGCGACAAATGAATTAGACATCCAGCCTGTCGTTCTTAGGCGCGAGATCGCCCGCGACATCAGAATTTCGGGCACCAAGAGATAGCCAGTTCTAAGTGAATGGAGCACGCTCTTGGAAAAGCTCGTCGCGTAGCAGCTGCGCTCTGGCGCAAAAGCGGCTATCGGACGAGGTCTCTGGTCCAGGAGGGGACCGAAGACATCGTCCTCAATGATCCATACGTTGAACGCTCTTGCGATCTCGGCAATAGCCCGCCGTCGCTCTTCGTCCATCAAGCTTGCGGTTGGATTGTTAAGGGTAGGCGTAACGCAAATGGCCTTCACACGCTCGCGATTGCAGAGAGCGGCAAAGCCATCCGGAAGAATTCCACTTTCGTCGCTGGCCAAGCCGCGTAGCTGCAGTTTGAGGATCATCGATTCCGTAATAACGCTGCTGTCAACCAGATGATCGGCCGCAACAATATCACCAGGCTCCGTGACCGAAGCGAGAGCCACCCAAAGGCCGTGCTGGCAACCGTTAGTGATCAACATCGTCTCTGGCGACGCTTTTAGATCAAGCGTCTTCAACCAGTCCGCGCCGACCATTCGATGATGGTGCAGGCCCACGATCGGTCTATGGGCAAGAAGCGATTCCAACTCTCGTGACTTCGACAGCGCAGCGAGCATATCCCGCAAGGCCTTAACGTGCTTTTCACCGACGATTGGCGCCATTGTCGAGAAGTCCAGGAGGTCTTCTTCCCTCTTATCAACGATCGACCCGGGCACCTTGTCCGGGTTTGCGTACCGAACGAACGTGCCTCGCCCGATCTCTCCCGACACAAGCCCCCGCCGTTCGAGCTCGGCATAAGCCCGAAATATGGTCTGGACACTCACCGACATTCGGAATGACAGATCGCGCTGGGGAGGAAGCCGTTCCCCGGGCCTAAGCTCGCCGCCGTCGATTGCAGCAGCGATCGCGTCTGCAATCGCCTGGTAGCGTGCACCACCAGAGGACGAAACCTCGGGCTTCCAAGTCCAACGCGTCACGCCTACCCTCCCTGATATTGGAATGATCCAAAACGCTGATTGACATGCTTTCTCCGTGTCGTATCACCTAGCGCCACCAAACGCAAAAGAGAACAGCGATGCCCCGGTTCAAATTAGAAGAGTATGCGCGACGCTTGGCGAGGACCAGGGAAGCAATGCTACAGCGCCAAATCGAGGTGCTTCTGATCACGTCGCCCGAGAATATGAATTATCTGACCGGCTACGATGCTTGGTCGTTCTATACGCATCAAATGGCCATCATTGCTCTTGATCATGAGCCGATCTGGATCGGCCGTGGCATCGACGTGCCGTGCGCCACGGCGACAAGCTATTTGCCGCAAGATGACGTGATTGGCTACCCGGACCACTACGTGCAATCGACCGAACGGCACCCGATGGAGTTCATCGCCCAGGAGCTTCTGCGAAGAGGTCTTGGCGGCCGCCTGCTCGGCGTCGAGATGGACAATTACTACTTCACCGCACGTTGCTTCGAAAAGCTCCAGGCCTCATTGCCCCAGTGCACCTTCAGGGACGCGTCGGATCTGGTGAACTGGGTCCGCATCATCAAGTCCGACGCCGAAATCGAACTGATAAGACAGGCAGGCGTCATCGGGGATCGCGCCATGAAGGCAGGAATCGAGGCTATTTCGCCTGGCATCCGGCAATGCGACCTGGCCGCACGCATCATGCAGGCACAGATTGCCGGCACGGAATCCTTCGGAGGCGCGGTTCCTGGCGGCTTGGTGATGGGAATAGGCCCCAGAGCCGACGCTCCCCACCTTTCCTGGACTGACGATCCCGTCGGTTCTGATGTCGTGGCAAACATCGAACTCGGTGGCTGTCGCGCACGGTATCACGCCGGTCTGGCAAGAAGCGTCTATTTGGGCAACCCACCCGATCAGTTGAGGCAACTCGCAGCCGTCGTTCGTGAAGGAATGGAAGCCGTCTTCTCCACCGTTGCGCCAGGGCGGACGTGCGCGCAACTCGAAGAGGTCTGGCGCGGCGTGATCTCACGTTTTGGGCTCAGCAAGCCCTCCAGGATCGGGTACTCTATCGGCCTGGGCTATCCGCCGGACTGGGGTGAACACACCGCCAGCCTGCGCCCGGGCGACATGACCGAACTCCAAACCAACATGACGTTCCACGTGATTCTGGGCATGTGGCAGGGTGCCCTGAGCTTTGTCCTCAGCGAAACCATCCTCGTCACCGAAAGAGGTCACGAATCCTTCTGCCAGATGCCTCGCGAGCTGTTTGTCGTCTCCTAAAGGATCTTTGACCTTGATGCCGCCACCCAAGCCGCTGGGCTTGCTTCGCCTCGACGAGCCAGAACCGACGAGCTACCCCTCGCGATCTCTCGGCGAAACCGGCCTTTTCCCTCAAGGGACGATCGCGGAGGTGGTCGAAGGGGTATCGGTCCCCGATATCCTTCATGATCGCCCTCATGTGCGGGGGGCCTATCTGCGAGCAGCCCGTCGACTGCAAGAACGTGGTTGCTCAGGGATTATCTCCAACTGCGGCTATTCGGTGCTTTACCAAACCGCCATTTCCTCTGCAGTAGACATCCCCACGATCACGTCGAGCCTGCTGCTTCTGCCGCTTCTCGCCGCCGTCACGCCGTCAACCCAGAAGATCGCAGTCATCTGCTTCGATTCGACGGCTCTGTCCGACGCGCACTTGAAGGCCGCCTGGCCACAGGCCGACTGTGATAATATCGTCAAGGTTGGAATCGAAGGAACGGCGGCCTGGAAAATGATAAATCGGTCCGACGCGGTTTACGATTGGAATCTTATAGGGTCCACGTTGAACGATCTCTGTGACAAGTCCTCACTTAACGAAAATGTTGGGGCCGTCATTGTTGAATGCTGTGCTTTTACGCCGTTTGTGCGCTACATTCAAAGTAGGCTTCACTGTCCCACGCTCGACATCATTTCTACCCTGCGCGCGCTACTATCCCAGCAATGGTGCCGTATGTGCAGCAGTACCTGTGAGGCGCAGGGCGAGGAGTCCGAGGCGATGTTGGCCCAGCATCGTGGTGCCAATTGATCCGTGAAGACCCGCAGTATTAGATAGCAAAGACCATCGAAGGAAGAACAAGTTATTGTATCGATATTTTCCGGAATTTATTTTTAATGTTCAAAGCCATAAGGCGAGTTGAGGCACTCACGTCGCCTCACAGGTCCAGAAAATATGAAAGATAGGGACTTAACCTTGCAATCTTGTCATGGAGGGCCCGCGCGCGCTCATTTGATCTGTCGGTGTTCCAATAGAGCCGCAGCCAGCCCTCGCGGCGCCCTTCCGCGGCCAGATGCGCGATCATTGCTTCTGCGATTCCTCGGCGCCGCCAAGGATGATCAACATACAGATCGACCACAAAGCAGAGCATCCGGTCGCTCCATGTGTAGGGGTGAATGATATAGTTGAGGAAAGCCAAGGTCACGCCGCTTGCATCAACAGCGACGAGCGCCTTGGTCTTGTCGTCTGGATCCTCAATCCGCTGCCAGATCGTCTCCGACACCTTTGTAGATAGGCCGACTCCCTGGTCGGCGCAGTACCGATTCCAAAGTGATAGCCATTCACCATGATCGGCAGGTCCTGTAAGGCGAATTTCCATGGTGGTCTCCGGCGTGTAAAATGTGCTTGGGGAAACAGCCCTGGGTATTTCGAGCTGAAACGAGGCCCATTCAGTCCCGCGCCAGTGCTGGATATGAGCCGTCGACATCATGAGTTTCCTTGCCATGAAGGGCGGGGGCAAACACGCAGGCGTTACGCATTTTTGTCTTGGCGCGCAGGATATGCCTGTCGTGCTTGTCCAAGATATAGATCGTCCCCGGACGGATGGGGTGAATCTTGCTATCCGCCAGTGTCTCGACCTCACCCTCGCCCTCGATGCAGAAAACCGCCTCGAAGTGGTTCTTGTACCAGATGCGCGTCTCGGTATTCGGAAACATAGTTGTGATATGAAAAGAGAATCCGACTCCGTCCTGACTTAGGAGAAGGCGAATGCTCTCCCAGTTCTCCGCGGCGACGCGTCGGTCGGACTGCTCCGCCTCCTCTAGTGTCCTGATGATCATGATCGGTTCTCCATGGTTTATTGGTGCACTGGTGTCGGGTAGGCGCTCATGTGCGCAGTTCAGGGCCGTCAGTCCCTCGGGCTATGAGAGCGCTCCGCGTGGCATTTGCCATGTCCAGGGCAGCGATGAAATCTCCCGTCGCTGCCGCATCGCATCTACCGAGCCATAGATCAGACCAATGTCGGAGCGGTAGGACATGCCTTTGAAGCGTATCTTCTCAATATTGGCATAGGCATGGTGGACGGCTTGCGCATAATTGTCACCGATGCCAGTGACGTGCAGCACGCGTCCGCCGGCCGTTACAAGAGTGTCCTCGGCATCGCGGCGGACATTGGCGAAGAACAGACGGGAGTTACGGCAGTTCACCGCCTCAAGTCCAGAAATAGGGAAGCCGACCTCGAAATCTCCATGCGGCCATCCCGGGTAGCGGATCTCGCGGCCGTGCTCGTCCAATCGCAACGTTGGCCCTTGTGCGGCCACTACATTGCAGTAGCATTTGTCGTCTGTCTCGAGAGACATAGAGCTAAGGGTTCCGAGAAGGACGCCTTCGCATAGCCGGACGAAGTTGCTCTGCACTTTGGGCAGGACGGCCTCCGCCTCCGAGTCGCCCAATCGTACGTTGATTTCAATGACTTTGATGCCGTCATCGCAGAGCATGGCGCCGATATAGATGAAGCCTGTGTACTTCAAGCCTTCACCCAGAATTGCAGCTCTTAGAGGCTCTAGAACCTCGGTCTGTATCTCACGGTAAAGCGTCTTGTCCGCGAGCGGATGTGGGGAGAGCGAACCCATACCGTCGCAATTAACGCCCTTGTTGCCATCATCGGAGCGCTTATAGTCCAGGGCCGCCGGAAACATCAGAAACTCCTTTCCGTCGAAGAGGGCGGAGATTGATATCTCCACTCCGAAGAGGCGCTCCTCAACGACGATGCGGTTTCCAGCATCCTTGTGTGCCCGCGCGAGCATGATGCTATCGACGGCTTGAAGCGCCGAGGCTTGGTCGCTGCATACATAGGCGCCGTTGCCTTCACATAGCCCGTCCGCCTTGACTACAACATCATAGTCGAGTCCGCGAATATAGCACTTGGCAGGTTCGGGCCGGTCGAAGACCGCGAAACGTGCCGTCTTCACGTTGTACCGCTGCAGGAGCGACTTCGTGAACGCTTTGCTTGCTTCCAGTCGAGCTGCAGCACGATCTGGGCCAATTGTGGGGATCCCGTTGGTTTTCAAGAAATCCACATAGCCGGTGGAGAGCGCGTCGATGTGAGAGACAAAGACGAAGTCTATTGCACGGGCTTGGCAAAATCGTACTGCAGATTCCGGATCGCTCAGCGAAATATCGGGGACGGTGCAGATGCGCTCGTCAGCAACCGACGGGTTTCCCGGCCCATAGAAGACCTGTACGGAAGGGTCGCTGCGCTGGAAGAGGTCAGCAATCGCGTGCCCTCTTCCTGTCGAGTCGATGAGCAGCACATTGCGGCTGGGATTAGGCATGCCTTCCTCCTTAGTTGTCCGATGATAAGCCCATCCCTCACGTCGCGCCCCAATGGGAACATCCGAGGTTCCGAGTTCCTGCCGCCTAACCTATTAGCGCCTGACGCGCGCGCAACTACCTAACCGGGGCGTTGACTTTAGTAGGCGTCGCACTGCGGCGCGAAAATGAAGCTGTGAGCGTTGCGATTTTTAATGCCAAAGTTGCTGACCCAGGAGGTAATGTTCAGCGTCAAAAACGGACTGGCTTTTGATTGGAATGGTGCCCGGCTTCAGGTCGGAATCTGGAGGGTTATGTGAGGTCGCATCCGTCGTCGCGGCGAGCTCGAGCGACCTCATATACGATCCCATGGGGGTTCATAGCGACCGCCTCAGCAGGCAGACTGAGGATGCATATCCGCTCAACCTGGAGGCGACCAATGTCACTCGATCTCTACCGCGAAGAACCGACGGCTATCCGAATCAATCTTGGTGCCAAAGCGCTCATTTCCACGCACGTTGACGGCGCTTACGATCGATCGCTTTCATATGAAGGGGGCATCGAGTGGGATTCGGCTAAGCGGTTTTACGGAAGTTGAAGGGCAACAGATCGTCGATATCTGGCGTGTTCGGGCCGCTGAGGCAACTCGGCGAGGACGTAGCGCAACCACGCTAACCGCTCGACGCCGCAGGCCCGGCAGGTCAACATCGGGCTGTAGATGGCGGCGCTTGCCTCGGCTCCTTCCACTGTGTCGCAGCTCTTTCTGCCAGTTGCAAAAATCCTGATATCGCGCTCCAGAAGATTGTTGTCGATCGGCATCCTGCCGCCCTCGGTGTAGCGCGTCAGATATTCCCATTGGGTCAGGGAATAGGATACGGCATCGCCGAGCTTGCTGTCAGGCAAGACCTTCGGCGCGATGTCGTCGAGCCATTGCTTGAGAGCATTCAGGATGAGCACGCTGTGTTCCATGCGAAAGCGGCGAATGCAGCCGGCCAGTTTTTCACCGTTTGTCCGGTTTTTCGTCCCGCACCTTGCCTTTCAACGCGGTAGAGCGTTCGAAGAACCGGAGCGCCTGCTCCGGCGGGCCGCCACCTTTCTTTCTTGCCTTGAGGCATTGACAAAGCGCCTTCTAGAATGAGCCTTGCGTCCAAGATGGGTTGCACCCTCCAGCGTGCGCCAGGCCGAATAGTCACCGCTCATCAATATGCAGCGGTAACATCGGAACCCAAAGAGTATCTCTGACTATCATGGACCATCCGAATTCCCGTCGCAGGTCCTGAGATGTCGACAGTGGCAGCTGCCAAATACGCCACATTTCCCGCAAGAGTTGTCTCTCGTTTTCGGGACGGCTGCCGGTCGCTTGACCAAAGTTCCAACTGTGCCCCGAAACCTGCAGCGGACTGGAAGATATCATTCGAGGAAGTGATAGGGATTAGATGTTTTATAAGATCGTGTTGCAACAGATCGTTCGAAACCGGCGCGCCGTCGTATCCGATATGCGGCCTCGACAGACGCGGTTTCGGGGCCAGCGACGGACCGCTAGGGCCTGTTCCATCGCTCAGTGTGCTGCTTGACGACTATCTGCGTACGCTGGCTATCGCACACATGTAATCGTGCTCGACACTGTCGCCAATGCCCGCCTGCATCGTACCACTTAGCGCGTCATCAGCGAGGCCTTGCGGCCGAGCAGCCGAACTTCAATCCCCGTCCGGCAGTTCCCTTCGACGCGCTGCTCAAGTTGGAGCACTGCGTCAGCCATGACGGTCTCGTCTCGATCGGCGGCAACTATTACATCGTTCCCGATCGCACCCGACGGGTTGTCAAGGTTCACCAGCTTGCCGGTCAGATCCGCGTCTTGGACGATGGCCCACTGGTCGCCAGCCATCCTGTACTCGAAGGACACCCGCGATACCGGATCGATCCTGCTCATCGACAGGGAGCGGGTCGCCAAGCGACGAGGAAGGCCACCCGGGCCATTTTTCTTTCACCGCCATTGTATAAGTATCTCGAGCATCTTTGCGTTATGGTCGTCCAGTTTCGCGCCTCGATTTTTCATCGACGCCTTCTCCAGTGTGCCTACGATTGCCTTGCGCGATAGAGCTAATCTGGATCAGTACGAAATGCTCATTGGATCGGGATGCTCTCGCAGGAGGGCGGCAATTCGTTCAAGACCCTCCTTGAAGTCCTGGTCATTTCTATTGGTGCCGCCAAGTGCCAACCGTACTGCATGGGGTTCGACTGCTCGTCCGATGATGAATGGATCGGGGGGGCTGACGAGGAGCCCCAGAGATCGCGCATGATCCACAAAATGGCGCGATCGCCAGTGTTCAGGCAGAGTCAGCCAAGCATGCATGGCGTATGGCTCCGCTTCATAGCTAAATGCCCCGAGTATGTGGTTCAGGATCTCATATCTTGTCTTAAGTTTCTGTCGTTGCCATTCGATCAACCAATCAATCGTCCCGTCCTGCAACCAGCGAGCAGCAACGTCAGCTGTCCAGATGTTTGCACTCCATCCGGTGGCTCGAACGCGTGAAATTAGACGAGGTATTGCCGGGAGCGGGCCTGCAAGAAATCCTGTCCGTAAAGAGGGATCACGCACTTCGTAAAGCTCGTCGCGTAGTATGTGCGCTCGGGAGCGAACCACCACATGGGCTTCGGTCGCCTAGGTATTAGAGGACCGAAGACATCGTCCTCGATGATCGCCACGTCATGCCGCCGCGCAATTTCTGCAATCCGTTCGCGACGCGCCTCATCCATGAGGGAGACCGTGGGAGCACTGTAGCAGGGCGTAATACACAAAACCTTGATGTTTTCGTGTCCACAGGCCTCTTCAAAGGACTCGGGAATAATACCGTTCTGATCGATCGCTAGACCTCGGAGCCTGACCTTGAGGATTGAGGCATTAATGGTAATTGAGGTGCCCACAAGTGCTTCGGTGGCGACCACATCACCAGGCTCGGTTATGCTAGCCATTGCTGTCCAGATTCCGTGAGCGACGCCGTTCGTTACGATCAAGCTGTCGGCACTCACCGTCACCCCATTGCGCTCAAGCCAGTCGATGCCAGCCTCGCGATGCTGCACTATGCCCTGGGTTGATCGACACTCGAGGATGCGCTGGATGGCGCCGTCTTTGGCTGACTCGACCATCGCCTCCCTGAGTGCCGCAATATGGATTTCGGAGAGCACCGGCATGATGTTTGAGAAGTCCCGTGCGTTTGGCACTTCGCTATCAGCGAAATACCGCGCACGCTGTTCCGGCTTGAAATATTGAACAAACGTTCCTCGGCCAACTTCGCCCGAGAGTAGTCCTTTGCGTTCCGCCTGGCGTAAGCGCGAGCTACGGTCTGTACGCTGACGCCGAGCCTTTCTGCGAGTTCGCGGTGCGTCGGCAAACGATCACCCGGATATAGGCATTTCGAAGCAATGGCTCGCTCAAGCGCGTCGATGATTGCCTTGTATCGCGGACCGACCGAATTGGACAGGTCTGGGATCCACATTGACATAATCCAAAATTACTATTGAACCGGATATAGGCCTTGAAGCGGCCGAGACCGCGCAAAGTACATTGGGCCAGGCGGTAAACACCTCTGAGGCAGGAGCTGCCACCCTCGATGCCGGCTTAGAAGTTTATTAGCTTGCGATAAATCCAGCGACTGCGGACCATGTCTTCGATCCTGGGCGCCCTCTCTTACGGTAACCGTCGGGCCTGGGCCGCGGAAAGAAGGCGAAGGTTGCCGTCGCTCGCTAAATGGCTGTCATCCTTCACCCGACCTGGCCCGAGGGCACCGAGACCAGCCAGAGATGCGCTCCGCAAGAAGCAGTTTTATCCCAGATCCGCTTCGGCGGAACAAGCGTCCTTCCGGGATGCTCTGCCCACCGCTGTTGCGCTCCATAGAGACGACCGCGGAAGGAACCATGAACCCGGCAGCAATTATTTTCATCTAGCTGGGGTTGACAGCGTGCGCGCGATTCAAAGAGACGCCCCTCAGCTTGCACGATTACTCACAACGCTGCCCAGCCCACGCCACACCTACCTAGTACGATCGCCCAATCAAGATTTCCACCTGGCTTTGTTTGAGCTGGGTAGTTTTTTTGAGCGGCCTCGCAAAAAGTTTTGTAGCCAGAGGCGAGTTTCATGTGTCGATCTCCATATTGAGCCCGTCATCGTCTGGAGGGCAGCTCGACCGTTGCCCGCCCTAGTGCAACCCCAACTCAAACACCCGCTACCTGGTTCGGGCAAGCTACCCAATCAAGTAGTGCTAAAGCGCGTAAAGGGGCGTGGTGAAGGTCGCCGCTGCCAGCGACCGCGAAAGTGGATGGCCCTCCGCTCGTAGCGACCGTCGCAGCCTGTGGCCGACCGATTGGGACGCAACTCGTTGGTAGCCGTCCGTCATGCCATCCTCTACCTGCTCGTACACAATGCCTATTGCATCGAACTTAGCGGCGAGAGCATGCGAAAACAGAAAGCCGAGCCCCCTCTTGTGACCGGGGCCGAAACGGCGAAATTAATCATCCGTGAACGCACAAGGCATCCGAGGATCGACGGCGCCACACTGTCCCGGCATTAGCAAAACGACCGACCGGAATTCACGGAAATCCCGTCCGACTTCTGCGAAATGCGCTGCAGATCCGATACTCAACAATCGCATCGAACAGGAGCACAGCGGATCAAGCGCGGCGTCGAGACCATGCGAGGCTTCAAGTCACCTGCTTTCAGCCGCCATCACTCTGTTCGGTATCGAAATGGTCCACATGATGTGCAACCGACAGGCGAGCTACGCGTTCAATCCGAACCCGCCCTGGCCGAACAGTTCGAAATCCTCGCCGCCTGACCGCAGCTACATAATCTCTCCCTGCGCCCCAATTCCGCCGTTGCAAACTGTGTCCTGAATCTGACATTGGCCCCGCAAGCCTTGTGCTTTGCGGAAAAGGTTTGGCTCTCACCCCGTTGGATGATGTAAGGAAAACGGTTGTAAATCAGTTACCTAGCTGGAAGTGGTGTAACCGGGGCAAAAGCGGCGGCGTTTGGGCGCGTCGATCTGCTGTTGGGGTTCAGCGAGCTGCGAGGAGAACGGGAAGCGGTAGGATCTTGCTGCCAGGGATGCCGAGGCGGTCGCCGAGATAATCCCAGAAGCTGACACCGAGCTTGTTGCAGGTCTTCATCATGCTGAGCATGGTGTCGCGGGCGGCACGGCCCTGGTCGCTGTGGGTTCCGCCGCTGATCTTGCGCCGGGTCACCACGCTGCGGATATCGTTCTCCGAGCCGTTGGTGTGGAGCGGAATGTCCGGGCGTTGGAGGATCTTCAGGAAGCTTTGGCGGTCGGTCCGGATGCGCGCGAGTAGACGGTCGAGGGTCACGAACCTGGTCTTCATGCCGACGATCCGGTCGAACCGCCGGGCCAGTTCCCGGGCTCTTCGGGGCGTGGGATCCAGACACCACGCCTTGATGTCGTTGTAGAGCCACCAGATCCGGCTCTGGATCAGGGCCTTGGCGCGGCGTTGCGGTTCGGTGAAGCTATCGAGGGCATGGATCTGCCGCTCCATATGGACCCAGCACCGCGCGTGCTCGCCGATTGCGAACTGGCCCGCCCCATCACTGAGGATGACGGTGCCGTCGAGGGCCTTTGCCTCGGTCAGACCGCCCCACAACGCGCCTTCACTGGCGATGCGGAACGGGTCCAGAGGGCAATCCTTGGGCTCCAGGCCATGGGCGAGTAGATGGGCGTCCCATGACGCCGCGTCCTCGAACCCTGACGGCTCGCGCCCGGCATGCAGAAGATCCGTCGTGATCACCGGCAGCCCGCGCTCCAGCATGTAGGCGCGTGAGGCGGCATTCAGGACCCACCGGGCCGACCCGCCGTGCAGGAGCTGCAGGAAGTTCAGCCGGCTCTTCGACTTGGTGGTCGTGAACACGGCGAACCGGTCATTGCCGATTTGCGTACACACGCCATTGACCGCGCCATGGCGGGCCCCGGTGTCGTCGACGCTGACCCAACCGGCCGAAGCGAGCCCGGCCGTCAGAACCTGCTTCGCTTCGGCGACGAAGGTGTCGATCTTGCTGGTCAGGATCCGCACGACCTGGCGCTTGGAGATCGACACGCCGAAGTCGCGCAGCAACGCGACGATCCGCTCCACGGTCGATTGACCCTGGTGATAAAGCGACAGCACCAGACGCCGAAGCTCCAAACCGAAGTGCCCGTCGACCCCGTCCGGCAGCGGAGCGACGACGATCCGGCCATCCGGCAAACGCCAGCGGTCCCGATGATAGCGGACCACCCGCACCCCGATCGTCAGATCCTGCACCACGAAGCTTGTCCGCCCCACAAACCGCGAGCCCGCTGGCGGCTCATAACAAAGACGGCGCTCTTCGGTGACGATCGCCCGGCTCGAGCCACGCCGCTTCGGACCCGTTGCCGCAGGTGAGCTCCGCTTGGACGACTGCTCCATCCCGCTCGGCTTCAGCGTCGGGCGCGGCGGTAGACCTTTCAGACGCCGGATCTCATCCTTCAGAGCCGCATTCTCGGCGCGAAGCCCGGCGACCTCTGCCCGCAACTGCAGGATCATGTCGAGCAGGTCCGCAGGGGTCGGCGTTCGAGAATCTGGTGGCTCCGCCATGGCCTGACAGAATCACGCCGCCCGCCAAACCGACACCCACTCTAACCCGATACACCCGAGTCATAACGCCGCGTCCGCCACCGGTTTTGCCCCGGTTACGAAGTGGTCTCAGTCGGCACGTCCCTTGCGTTGAGAAGCATATACATCAAATGCCAAACAGAAGGAGCCCAGAATGCCGCGTCAGACGAAGTTTGCAGCGTTTCTCATGGCGGGGTCAACTTGCCATAATCATGCCATGTGGCGCCATCCGCAAACAGAGAACAGATTCTCGACCCGGCGTTCTGGGAAACGCTGGCGCGAACGCTCGAGGCCGCGAGATTTGGTGGATTATTTTTCGCCGATGTTCTCTGTTTCCACAACGAAGCCACTATGGCGCTAGGCGGCCAGATGCAGGCCGGATCGTCGCCGCGCGGTCGCGATTTTGCGGCGAGCCACGCCGAGCTTGTCTTTACGCTTCAGCATTCCTTGCCGGACATGCAGGAATTTTATGCCGAGATGAAGGATCGCGTCGGTGAGGCGGGGCGGAATCGAGACGACTACGCCATTCTCGTCTCGGTGGACCCGATCGTCGGCGAAACAGAATCGGTTGCCCGCGAAAAACAGGCTTACGTCGATGACTTGGTCGACCCTCGCCCCGGCATCCCCTTCATGTCGGCCCGTACCGGGCTCGATCTGTCGCAGTATCCGATAGACAAGCCAATCATCTACGTCCCGGCAGAAACCGGCTCTCGCGGCTCCCTCGATATCATCCTTCAAGGCACCAAGGCCAACATTCTCACACTCGGCGAAGCGGTAAAGCCCTTTGCCATTAGCGAACTCTGCCCTCAAGTCGTGGGCACTCCCGAGACCGTGGCCGACCGGCTTCAGGAATTCTTCGAAAATAAGGGCTGCGATGGCTTCATCGTGACACCCACCGAAATGCCGGGCTCCATCGAGGCCTTGACGCGATCGGTCGTCCCGATCCTCCAGAAGCGCGGTTTATTCCACAAGGAGTATCCGGGCTCGACTCTGAGGGAAACAATCAAAGCGTAAGCGATGCAGTAATTTCTTTCACCTCCAAGCAAGGACCGCAGATGAGTTAGAATATCTTTCGCATTTCCGCTTATCGCAGCCGCTCTTCGATTGCGTACGACGCTTCTTCCAACGACCGCTTTGTTCGCGTTGACGAAAACATAGCAACATTTTCCTCCGAGGAGCGGGCGTTTGATCGCTCGCAGAGAGCGCAACCAAAGTAGCTAGAGAGCCGAAATAAAGTGTCCGAAGATGTTCCTTGTGCCCTGACAATGCATTTCCCGCACACCGCTAAAGAACGTGCTTTGGTTGAATTCTGTCTATCTCGACCAGACTCGTGGTATTGCTCAACCTCAAGAAATATTCGATCTGCTGGCTGCTTTTGCGCAGAAGGTCAACTTCCCGTGGATCGCTTATCGCCCTCTTACATCCGGTCAAGAAACTCTGGACCCGCTCTGCCGCGATTTGGCTACCATGCTAAACTATCCTAATGAATGGCAGAAGCGCTATTTCGATATGGGTTATTACAAGATAGATCCTATCATCAAGAAAATCCGACAGAGAATCGGTGCCCTTCAATGGAAGGACGTGTACGATGACGCTAACACCACCGAAGATGAACGACGCATTTTCGACGAGGCTGCAATGTTTGGCCTGAGGGCCGGCGTTACAGTTCCATTACACGGTCCCAACGGAAAGTTGGCTATGATGAGCTTTGCTCAAAGCTCGAGCGGCAACATGTCGAGTAAACTCCTAACATACTTGGAGTTGTCTGCATTGAATTTCCTCCTTGCAATCGATAGGTATGAGACCTCGCCGCAGGTTTACCGAGAAGCGCCTTATCTTTCTGAAAGAGAAAAAGAGTGTCTTTTTTTGGATTTATAGGGGGAAATCGTCCATGGATATGGGAGCAATACTCAGTATTTCCGAAAACACCGTCAATTTTCATATCAAAAATGCCAAGAACAAATTAAATTGTAGTAGCAGAACAGTCGCCGCTGTAAAAGCATTGAAACTCGGAATCGTTGACATCTAAACCCAACATCTGTCTCCGAATGGACTGTTCGTAGGTGGACCGCGTTGCAACAGGCATCGTGTCGGGCTATCGCGCCAGCATCGCCATGCGTATGATTGCGCCTGTTGCCACTGTGCCGATGGAGGTGACGCTGGCCAGGCACCGGCAAAACGGTCTCGTTCTTCACCGTCTTGGTCACGATGTAGGAAGAGCAGCGCTGCCCATAGCCGACCTGTTGCCGGCGTCGCCGTAGAGCCGGAGAGATCGTCTGCCGACGCGACGCAATAGAGAGAGCTCTCTACGGGCGGGCATCCAAACAGCCCCTCTGTCTGCATAGGACCAATAGTCTTCCCGCATCAGTCCGAACCGGGAGGTCTCGATCATGTCCGCGCATTTCGCCCGCTCACATCGCCACGAAGCGCTTGACCGGCTGGCCGGCCGCCGGCTGCTGCGCGAACTTGCCTATGTCGACGGCCACTGGACGGCGAGCGAGGCCGCCGAGAGCTTCGAGGTGACCGATCCTGCCACAGGCGCCACCGTCGCCTGGGTTGCCGCGCTTGATACCAGGCAGACAACCAAGGCGATCGACGCGGCGTCGCGTGCCTTTCCCGCATGGCGGGGACTTTTGCCGCAGGAGCGCTCGAAAATTCTGCGAAAATGGTTCGATCTGATCATCGCCGCCAAGGATGACCTGGCGCTCTTGATGACGCTCGAACAGGGCAAGCCGCTGCAGGAATCGCTGGGCGAAATCGACTATGCCGCCTCCTTCGTGGAATGGTACGCCGAGGAAGCCAAGCGTCTCAACGCCGAGAGCGTCACCAGCCATCTGCCGAACGCCGAAATGATGGTGCGGCGCGAGCCGCTCGGCGTCGTCGGTGTCGTCACCCCTTGGAATTTCCCGTCGGCGATGCTGACCCGCAAGGCGGCCACCGCGCTTGCCGCCGGCTGCACCATCGTCGCGCATCCGTCCTCGGAGACGCCTCTCTCGGCGCTGGCGCTGGCCGAGCTTGGCGAGCGCGCTGGTCTGCCGGCCGGCGTCTTCAACATCATCACCGGCAAGGCTTCGACGATCGTCGGGCAGATGTGCGAAGATCCGCGCGTTCGCGCCATGAGCTTCACCGGCTCGACCGAGATCGGCCGGCTGATCACCGCGCAAAGTGCCCCGACGATGAAGCGGCTGGTGATGGAGCTTGGCGGCCACGCACCGCTGATCGTCTTTGCCGATGCCGATCTGGACAGAGCGGTGACCATCGCCATCGACGCCAAGTTCGCCACCTCGGGTCAGGACTGCCTGGCCGCCAACCGCATCTATGTCCAGCGCCCGGTCTACGATCGCTTCTGCGCCGCCTTCGCCGCGCGTATCGGAAAATTGCGGACGGGCAACGGCCTTGCGGACGAAACCGACATCGGGCCGCTGATGCATGAGCGCGCCGTCAAGAAGGTGGAGGAACAGGTCGCCGATGCGCTGACCCATGGTGCGCGCTGCCTCACCGGCGGTGCGCGGCATCAAGCCGGGCCACTGTTCTACCAGCCGACTCTGCTGACCGATGTTTCCGACGAGGCGTTGATCATGCGCGAGGAGACGTTTGGCCCAGTCGCCGCCGTGACTCCATTCGACAGCGAGGACGAAGTGATCGCCCGCGCCAACGCCACCGAATATGGCCTGGTCGCGTATGTCGTGACCGAGAACGGCGCCCGCCAGCAGCGCATGGGCCGTGCTCTCGACTACGGCATGGTCGCCATCAACCGCGTCAAGATCACCGGCGCGCCTATCCCGTTCGGCGGCGTCAAGCAGTCCGGCATCGGCCGAGAAGGCTCGCGTCACGGGCTCGAAGCCTTCACCGATCTGAAATATCTCTGCCTGGACGTGGCTTAAGGTGTGTCGATATTCAGGTGATGCCGGCCTGCAAACGATGGTTCCTCCGCTTACGGTCGCGGGTCCTCCAGGAGACCTTTCACCTGATCCCACACCGCTTCTTCCAGGTGATCGCCGCGTACCGCCAGGTTATCGCGCACGGCATGACCGCTGAAGCGGTAGCCATCCGCACCAATACAGCGATATAGCGCAGCGTGTTCGTCGGATCGTATTTGCGGGACCGAGGCGCGCGCTTGCCAGGATCGGCCGCAGCCGCGATTGTGGTGGCAAGTAGCGTGCGCGCCCGAAAGCGGCGTCCGACGTAAAGACCGAGGGCGCTTCGTCCAGACCGCGCTCAGGAGATTGGCAGATATCGGATGGCACGTGGTTCGTACCCATGAAACTGCATTGATTAGACTTGCCCAGGAAATCCATAAATCGGAGCAATCCCTGAAAGATCCTGGACGACAAAGCGCGTCCGAAGTTCTATAATATACGTAGTTGTTCATTATCTGCCGCCAAATGTGTGTTAAAAGATATTAACATATCTTGCAAAGCATATAACATAAGATTCATATATAGATCACATTGATAATTCGAAACATCGGATTGTACGATAGATGGAGTTGACTTTGCGGCTAGTGGATTGGTCCCAACAGTTGATGCCTACGTTTGACGGCGGCGATGGTGTGGTTGGATTGGTCTTCAAGAGGTAGGGTCGAGGCGCGCCGCCTGTTCGCCCTGGTCCAGCGAACAATTCCTTGTAACCGGTCGTCATCATCCAGTTCGCCCGGTCGAGATGGCTTCGGGCGGCTTTCCGCGCGTGCTCCGGTTCTTGCACCGGAAAGGCCAGATCAGGTATATATTTGTCGAGCAGATCGAGGGTATCGATATGGGAAATTACGGTAGCGTCGTTGACGGATGGCAGGGATTAACTAACGACGAGGCGATAGAAGCAGCGACCGAAAAGCATGGCAAGGACTTTGCGACGTCGGTTTCTTATTGCGCCTTCGAAGCGTCAGGCAACCCCGACGATCCGGAATACCGATTCTGGGTCGATCTGTTTCTGAAACTTTCAAAAAAGGATCACGTCGGGTGGGTGTGAAAGCTGACAGGTGTCCATCGAAATACCTTGCGCAATCCCTCGTCGAAGGGCCTGCAGGGTAGGATGCGCGAGGCGGTGAAGGTAATTTCGGCAGCGACGGAACTCAGCGGCGATGTTGACAAGGCCATCTATTGGTATCGCAACGAACCGACCGCCGATTATGCACATCGCACGGTGGCCGAACTTGTCGCCGACGGCGAAGTCGGCGGTTCTCGCGTTCGTTCGCAATCTAGAGAATGGCGCGCGAGGGCGAAATCTCCTGTGCGGGTTCCGACAAAGTCTTTCAACGTTATCTGACCCCAAATGCGCATTCCTGCCGACCAGCGGCGCGGGCGCAGCGACCGATGGTGTTCACTTCAATCGTCCTGGCGTCGAAGCGCACTATCTGTCGCGGGTGCCCCACCGCACTCGAGGAATGCAAGTAAGGCGTCAGTCAGCATCACACCGCCAGCGACGCTCGCGGCTCTAGTTCGTAGACCTCTTACAAGGTTTCGATCCGCATATTTGGGACAGCGAGTGGAAGGAATGGGCTGGGACTCCACAATCGCATCGTCAGACAGCAGGTTCTTGACAACCGCATCCGATCTAGCCGCCGAGACCGTCATGGCTGACGCGGCGCTCCAGCTTGAGCAGCGCGTCGAAGGGAATTGCCGGAAGGGATTGAAGTTCCGGCTGCTCAGCCGGAAAGGCCTCGCTGACGCCCTGCGTGGTGCCGTGCAGGCGGGCATTGGCGACGTGTCGAGCTAGGCCTGCAACTGGTCGTTCAGATCGCTGAGATTGCGGAAGGAACGGCCAGGAAGAAGTCCTCGCGGATATAGCGAAACGGTACTCGACCTTGCCATTGGTTTTGGCGTGATACGCGCAGCAGCGTCTGCAAGTCCTGGTGCATGACGTAGTGGGCGAAGATGCAGTGGCCAAGCGCCAGCGAGAACAGCGTATCGCGGGGCTCTTCGGCGAACTCGATGACGAACCGCGAAGTCGACCTGTGCCTGATCTCCGGTGGGCGTTTCGGAACCGCATCTCGAAGGGGCGAACCTGATCCTGCGACCGGATCGCGGCGACGAAGCGCTTCACGGCGGTGTAGCGCCTTCATAACCGCGTTCGCGAATCTCGTGCTTCAGGCGAACGGCGGAGAGAGCGGATAAGCGACGACGCTTTCACGCAGAGAGTCGACAAAGGGCGCAATCTTGTTGTCGGAGCGGCCGGCCTACTCTGTCGTCAGCGCCGATCGCAAGATGATCCGCTACCAGTCCCGTTGTTAAACCCCGCCGCCATTCCTGAGAAAACGCCAGACCACACCTACTGTCGTGTTTGTCGAATCCCCGACACATTGTTTTCGGCCTGTCTGCCTGCTGCACTCAGGGTCAAGTCATTGAACAAACCTCAGAAAAATATTTCTAAGGCTCCCTCGGCGCAGTTGGCATGACTTTTGAGAAGTCCTTTTCGTGAAACGCGACTCGAGGCGACACTGGTGTTCGCCGGGAGGGTTCGAATGGTCAGTGATTGCCAGAGCTTCTCGTTGCCACGCAACGTCCCATTGCCGCGAGTGACATTCCGAAGACCGACCGAGATTGATGCAGCTGTTGTATGGGACCTCATTGCGAGGTGCCCGCCATTGGACCGCAACTCGCTGTACTGCGATCTCCTGCTCTGCACTGATTTCGCCGACACCTGCGTGCTCGCTGAGCGTGCTGGGGCGGTGGTTGGGTGGATGTCGGCTTATCGGCGGCCGAGCGAGCCCTCGACGCTCTTCGTTTGGCAGATTGCCGTGCATCCTGAGGTACGCAACACAGGGGTGGGCAAGGGGCTGATCATCTCAGCCCTGAACAGGCCATCTAGCGAGAGCGTGGCGCACATCAAGGCCACGGTGACGCTCAGTAACCGGGCGTCCAAGTTGCTCTACGCAGGTGTGGCTCGGAATCTGCGCGCGCCAATCCGGCAGGCTCTGTGCTTCGACCGCGACATCCATTTTGAGGGACAGCATGAGAGCGAGCACACGATAGCCGTCGGCCCCATTGTACGCTCCATAAGCCCTGCCAGCATTCCCGCCGGCCAGCCAAGTCAATATTCAAATGAGGAAGCAACGATGATTGTCCAAAGTGCACCAGATCGCGAGGAGGAATTCGCGATCTTCAACCATCTCGAGTCTGAAGTTCGCAGCTACGCTCGCAGCTTTCCCGTCGTTTTCGCGAGGGCAAAGGGGGCTCAGCTGTTTGCGCGCGATGGGACAGCCTATCTCGACTTTCTCATGGGCTGCTCAAGTTTAAATTATGGGCACAATCCCCCTGAGCTGAAGTCCGCGCTCGCAGATTACATTGCCGCTGACGGGATCACCCATGGCCTCGATCTGTACAATGAAGCCAAGGAGTCTTTTCTGCGAGAATTCCACGAGACGATCCTTAGGCCGCGACAACTAGACTACGTCGTACAGTTTCCGGGTCCGACCGGGGCGAACGCGGTAGAGGCAGCCCTCAAGCTAGCGCGCAAGATCACTGGTCGGGCCAACATCATAGCTTTCACCAACGGCTTTCATGGCGTGAGCCTTGGCGCTCTCTCCTGCACGGGCAACCGATATCACCGCGCTGCCGCCGGCCAGCTGCTCGGCGGCGTAGCCCGGCTACCCTATGATGGCTATCTTGGATCCGCTGTAGACACCGCCGACTACCTTGATCGCCTGCTCTCGGACCCCTCCAGCGGCGTGGATGCCCCGGCGGCGGTGATTGTCGAGATAGTTCAGGGCGAAGGCGGCCTCAATGTCGCCGGGATGGCATGGCTGCGCAAGGTAGCAGCCATTGTGCGAAGGCACGGAGCTCTGCTGATCGTCGATGACATTCAGGCCGGCGTTGGCCGGACCGATGCGTTCTTCAGCTTCGAGACGGCCGGTCTCCGCCCGGACATCGTCACAATGGCCAAATCGATATCGGGCTATGGCCTACCTATGGCCCTCGTCCTAATTGATCGACAACTCGACAAGTGGGAGCCCGGAGAGCACAACGGGACGTTCCGCGGGAATTGCCATGCTTTCGTGACCGCCAGAGCAGCCCTGGAGCACTTCTGGCGAACGGAGAGCTTTGCAGCGTCCGTCAGCCAGAAAGGCAACCTGCTGAAAAGCCGACTTGAGCAGATCGCGCAGAAGTACGACCCAGGCCGAGCGTCAGCCAAAGGTCGTGGCATGATGCGGGGCATCGATCTCAAGTCTGGCGAGGTTGCGGGGCAGGTCATCAGCACCGCCTTCCAGAGGGGCCTCATAGTCGAGACCTCTGGTCCCAAAGACGAGGTCGTGAAGTGTCTGCCACCCCTCGTCATTGGGGAGGATCAGCTTAGCCAAGGCCTCGACATCCTCGAGCATGCAATCGAAAGCGTGATCGGCAGCACAGGGCATATGGCAGCGTAAGAGGTGAATCATGATTGTCAGGGATTTCAATGAGGAGAAACTGACAGCCCGACGTATCGAGACGTCGAACTGGGAAAGCGTGCGGTTGCTCCTCAAGAACGATGGGATGGGCTTCTCTGAACCGCGCCGGGTTTTCCGGAGGCTGTTTCGATTCCAACGTCGCGAACTCGACGGCCTCGAACGAGCGCCATGGTCCGCGTCGATGGATCACCTCGGCCTTGTAGAGGCCGTTGATCGTTTCGGCGTTTGAGTCACGCGGCCATGGCTGGTTCTTCCAGCATGGCATAGTAGCGTTCCTCGGCTTCGGCCGGCGGGATGTTGCCGATGGGCTCCACCAGCCGGCGATTGTTGAACCAGTCGACCCAGCCATCGTCGGCGTGCGCGGTATTGGGTCCAGGACGTAAGGCGTCGGGAGCCAGCGCTGTTTGCACATTGGCGATTGCTGTATCGGGCACCGGCTGGACGGTAGGAGCCGGATGAGTGGAGACACTCACGTCCGGATCTGTGAGAGCCTGGGGGTGAAATTCCCCGTGATCACCATCGCGGGCAAGAAACACTGGTTGTGGCGTGCCGTTGACCAGGACGGGTATGTGCTCGACGAAATCGTGCAAGCCCGGCGTCTCAGGCGACGATATTTCGACATTGCCCAGCGTGCCAGGCGCAGATCGAGATGCATCAATGCTCGGGAAGTGCCGATTTGTGATACCGGCCATAATAGTTCATCCAACCGCGCAGGATCGGA
>NZ_MZXV01000057.1 GCF_003253745.1 Mesorhizobium kowhaii | reverse complement strand
CAAACGTCTCGTCTACGATGCTCAAGTCGCCAGTGCCGGAGACATAGTGGATATCGACGGGGCTGGAGTAAACATAGCCGATCGCATCCGCCCGCTTGATCAGTCCCTTTTTGTCCATGACTTCGAAATATTTTACATGTGGACCGCGCAGGGTTGGATTCGTGAAAGGCCCCACCTCAAGGGTTGATTTGTGACCAACAAGGGAAGCGAGATCGTTTCGGTTGAACTCTGGCGGAGCGGCGTCCATCTCAAGTTCCTTTACTGGTCGCATGAGTGAAATTGTGAGACCGGCTACCAATCATGGTCGGTCACGGGAATCAATCGCGACCTGGGGATTGCGCTGACGGTGTGGACGGTGCCCTGGCGGCATCTGGTTCGCGTGGTGACCTGCGCCAGGATGGACGCTCCTACCCGGCGTCGATTTCAGCCTGTAACGCCTCCATATGCGTCGCTGCCGCGGCAGAAGCCGCACGCTCGATGGCGCGGAAGCGGCTGACCACCGCAAGGCCCACCGACGTCAGTTGCGCGCCGCCGCCTTTGCGACCACCGGTCTGTGCCGCCACCAGTGGCTTGCCGAACACCCGGTTCATGTCCTCGACCAGGTCCCAGGCGTGCTTGTAGGACATTTCCATGCCACGCGCGGCGGCAGAGATCGAGCCGAAGGCGGCGATCTGCTCCAGAAGCTCGACTTTGCCCGGTCCGATGCGGCCGTCGGGGTCGAGATTTATCCGCAAGCTCAGCGACGGCATTTTTTCTCCTCCGCGGTCACGTCCGATCCCATACTAGAAGCTCTTCAGCGATACCGCTATTCCAAAAAAACATAGCGATGGTCAACCATCCGCTTCGACGGGCAGGCCGGCGCCGGTGTTTGCCCGGTCGAAGCTCACCGTCTTGACCACCGCGAAAACCTTGCCGCCGAGCTGAAGCTTCAGCCCCTGCCGCGACTGCTCGGTGATACGGGCAAGCACGGTTGCGCCGTTGCAGTCGATGCCGACCTCAACTGTGGCGCCCTCGCCCGGGTTGATGGCGACGATCGTGCCCGGCAGAATGTTGAGCGCGCTGAGGCCTGTCGGTTTCTCCGTTGCGATCATCACGTCGCGGGCGCGGATGCGGATGCGCACACGCGCTCCTGTCTTCATCGCCAACCGCGGCACCCGGATCTCTCCGGCGGCCGAGCCGAGCACGGTCATGCCAAAAATCTCGTCATGCCGCAGCACCTTCGTGTCCAGCACGGCGCCGCCCTCGCCGCGCTCCTCCGCCGGCAACAGGTCGAGCCTTTGCATCACCGCTTCGGTCGGGCCGCTGGCGATGACATTGCCTTGCGCCAGCGTCACCACGTCGCTGGCCAGCCGCGCCACCTCGGCAACCGAATGGCTGACATAGACGATCGGGATTTTCGTCTCGTCGCGCAGCCGCTCGATATAGGGCAGGATCTCGGCCTTGCGCGCCTCGTCGAGCGAGGCCAGCGGTTCGTCCATGAGCAGCAATCTGGGGCTGGCCAGCAACGCCCGGCCGATCGCCACGCGCTGCTTCTCGCCGCCCGAGAGCTTTGCCGGTCGCCTGTCCAGCAGCGGGCCAATGCCGAGCAATTCGACAACGGCATCCATCTCGGCGTAGCGCTCCGTTGCAGGCGTGAACCAGCGGCCATAGCGCAAATTGCTGGCCACGCTCATATGCGGAAACAGGCGCGCATCCTGGAACACCATGCCGATGCGGCGCTTGTGCTTCGGCACGAAAATGCCAGCGCCCGTGTCGACCAGCACGCGGCCATCGACCTCGATACGCCCTTTGCCGGGCCGGATCAGCCCGGCGATCATATTGATCAGCGTCGTCTTGCCGGACCCGGAGGGTCCGAACAAGGCCGTCAGCCGCCCGGCGCTCTCGAAGCGCACGTCGAGGCTGAAATCGCCGAGGCGATGGCTGATGTCGACGAGGACGGTCATTCAATGTCCATCCGCCGGCCGACACGCCGTGCCAGCACCTCCGACGCGACCAGTGCGGCCATCGAGATGACAATGGAGATCAGCGTCAGCCTGAGCGCGCCTTCATCACCGCCCGGCACTTGCGTGAAGGTGTAGATCGCCGACGGCAGCGTCTGCGTCTCGTTGGGGATGTTGGACACGAAGGTGATGGTCGCGCCGAACTCGCCCATCGCCTTGGCGAAGGACAGGATGGCGCCGGCGATCAGCCCGGGCAGGATCAGCGGCAGCGTGATGGTAGCGAACACCCAATAGGGATTTGCGCCGAGCGTTCCCGCCGCCGCTTCCATCTTGCGATCCACCGCCTCGATCGACAGCCGGATCGCCCGCACCATCAGGGGAAAGCCCATGACGCCGCAAGCCAGCGCCGCTCCCGTCCAGCGAAACGAGAAGACGATGCCGAAATGCTCGGCCAGGAAGGCGCCGGCCGGGCCACGCTTGCCAAAGGTCAGCAGCAGCAGATAGCCCGTCACCACCGGCGGCAGGATCAGTGGCAGATGCACCAGGCCATTGAGCAGCGTCTTGCCCCAGAATTGTCCTCGGGCAAGCAGCAGCGCGATCAATATGCCTGGCGGCAGGCTGGCGAGCATCGCCACCGTCGCAACCTTAATGGACAGCCGGACCGCATTCCATTCGTCGGGAGTGAGGTCCAGCAGCCAGGTCATGCGTTGGTTTCGTACCTCAATTGCTCGGCGTCAGGACAGTAAAACCCTGCTCCTTGAACAGCGCACCGGCCTTGGCCGACTGCAGGCATTTCAGGAAAGCCGGCGTATCCTTGTCCTTCGAATCGGCGGTCTGGGCAACCGGATAGATGATCGGCGGATGCGAATCCTCCGGGAAGGTGCCGACCACCTTGACACCCTTTTCGGCATGCGCGTCGGTGGCGTAGACAATGCCGAGCGGGGCTTCGCCGGTCGAAACCAGCTTCAGCGCCGCGCGCACATTCTCGGCCTGCGCCACCTTGCCTTCGACCGACGACCAGACGCCAAGCGATTCAAGCGCGGCCTTGCCGTATTTGCCGGCCGGCACAGCCTTGAAGTCGCCCATGGCCAGCTTGCCGTCGCCAATCAGCTTGGCAAGGTCAAAACCCTTCTCGATCTTGGTTTCAACCGTCGAGTCCTTCGGCGCCACCAGCACGATCTCGTTGCCGAGCAGCTTCACTTCGGTGTCCGGCTTGGTCAGCTTCTTGTCGGAGAGATACTTCATCCAGTCGAGGTCGGCCGAAATGAAGGCGTCGGCAGGTGCGCCGCCCTCGATCTGCTTGGCCAGCGCCGAGCTTGCGGCGTAAGAGACGGTAGCGGCTTCGCCGACATCGGCCTCGCATGCCTTGTTCACCGCATCGAGCGCGTCCTTGAGGCTGGCCGCGGCAAACACCACCATCTTGTCTTCCGCATGCGCGGCCGGCACTGCCGCCATCACCGTCGCCGCAAAACCACCAATGGCGATCGCCCTCAATCCGAAACCTTTGCGCGTCATGGAAAACTCTCCCTGGGTTTGAAATCCGATCGGCTCGAAGCCTGTCGACCGATATATCCGCATGAATATAACAAGGGAAGGCCCGGTACCCCTGTGCGACATCGATTGTTCTGGTAAGACGGGCAAAGAAACCTTGGAAAGGAACTCCGATGAAGATCAGCGCCCGCAACATCCTCAAGGGAACGATCACCGAGATCGTCAAGGGAGCCACCACCTCGCATGTCAGGATCGACATCGGTGGCGGCGCTGTCGTCACAGCCTCGATCACCAACGAGGCCGTCGCCGATCTCAAGCTCGAAAAGGGCAAGCAGGCCTATGCCGTGGTCAAGGCTTCGGACGTGATGGTCGGCATCGACTGAACGGTGCCAATTTCGAGGTTGGGTAAAGCGCTGGCTCAGACCGCGATGGGCGCCTTGATCGATGCATCGGCGACGTAGTTTTCCAGCCGGAAATCCTCGAAGCGGAAGGCGAAGAGGTCCTTCACCTCGGGATTGATCCACATCGTCGGCAGCGCCCTCGGCGTGCGCCGCAACTGTTCGCGCGCCTGTTCGAAATGGTTCGAGTAAAGATGCGCGTCACCGAGCGTGTGGACGAAGTCACCTGGCTTCAGCCCGGTCACCTGCGCCACCATCAGCGTCAGCAGCGCGTAGGAAGCGATGTTGAACGGCACGCCGAGGAAGATATCGGCTGAGCGCTGGTAGAGCTGGCAGGAAAGCCGCCCTTCCGAAACGTAGAACTGGAACAGGCAATGGCATGGCGGCAATGCCATGGCTTCCACCTCAGCCGGATTCCAGGCCGAAACGATCAACCGCCGCGATTGAGGATTGCGGCGTATCTCCTTCAAAAGATTCGCTATCTGGTCGATGGAACCGCCATGGCCATCCGGCCACGAGCGCCACTGCTTGCCGTAGACCGGGCCGAGATCACCATTCTCGTCGGCCCATTCGTCCCAGATCGAAACGCCAAGGTCGGTGAGGTACTTGATGTTGGTGTCGCCGGCCAGGAACCACAGGAGTTCATGGATGATCGACTTGAGATGCAGCTTCTTGGTGGTGGTGACGGGAAAGCCGCGCGCCAGATCGAAACGCATCTGGTAGCCGAACACGGAGCGCGTGCCGGTGCCGGTGCGGTCGCCGCGATCGGCACCATTGTCCAGTACATGCTGCAAGAGGTCGAGATATTGGCGCATCGGTTTCCGGCTCGATTCGAGATTTCACCAATCATAGCGCATGTGCGCGCTGACGCCACGCTTGTCTGAAATCTTCCCCGGCGAAGAGACCTTTTCAGAATTCGCTCTGGCGAGTCGAATAGCGTGGTTTTCGAGAACCGGAGCGGAGCGTACTTAAAGTACGTGAGCACCGCGCATGACCCCGAAAATCGGAATCGATTTTCGGAAAGGATCATGCGCAAAATCAAAAAGTGCTACAGCGTACTTTGCGCGTCCGAAAGGGCGCGCGGCGCTGTAGTAAGCGCAGAAAACCGCGCTAGTCGGCCGCTAGAGTAGAACTATCAGAGGTCTCAGAGGGAGCCGAGCTTGCCCAGATCCTTGGCAACCAGGTAATAGAAAGTCACCCGGTTCTTGGTGTTGTCAGCGGCCATCGCCTTGCAGACCTTTTCGATCGACGCGTCAGCCTTCTTGTCGTCTGATATGCCAAGCTTCTTCGACACCCAGCCCGCCTTGACGCGGTCGAGTTCCTTCGGGTCGGTGCAGGACACCAGCGAGGAATCGCGGTTCCTGAGCGCAATGCCCAGGTGCTTCACGATCTTGTCGACCACGTCGGCGCTTGCCGCGGCGTCGTATTTCTTCACGTCTGCAAGATAGTCGGCCATCAAAATTCCCCTCGTCGGCGCCACGGTTCCGATCGATGAGGGCTGTGGCGCGCTGCTGCAACTTGTGCGCTAGGTCGGTAACTCCTCACCGTCGCAAAGCTTCGGTTGAGACCGCGTCCAAGTCAACCCTTGGCGACGTGGTTTTGGCGTGGGGACAAAGTGCCATTGCGGCCTTTCATTTCTCGCGATGGCCCCCTATATTCGTTTTGTCGGCTTGACCGACTATGGCGATAAATGGGCGATGAAATAAGCCGTTCGGACCCGGGGGCGGTACCCGGCGCCTCCACCAAAAGCCGCTATTGAGAACAGGGCGGTTTTTGCTGGGGGCGAAATAGGATCGACGAAGGTGTAAAGATCGTACTTTTGCCCGGCATGGTACCACCGTCATCGGGCTAAACCTGTAGTTGCAAATGACAACTATGCGGAAGCACGTCTCGCCGCGTAAGCGGTGCGATAGCTTCAATTCAAGCCCTAGGGGTTCGCACTTCTAGGCGGGGTTCGGAGGTACCTGGCAACAGAAACCTCCACTTCTCCCCTCCTTCAATATGCGTCACGCGCAACGGCAGCGACCTTCGCACGGCTTTCGGCCGCGAAGGCACCGCTGAGTGCACCCCCTCTCCATGGACAAAAGATGCAAAACGATTCCGATCGATTCTTCGTGCTGACCGGCGGTCCCGGTTCCGGCAAGACGACCTTGATCGAAGCCTTGTGCCAGGCAGGCTTTGGCACCTCGGTCGAAGCCGGCCGCGGCATCATCCGCGGCCAGTCCGCCATAGGCGGGACTGCCTTGCCCTGGCACGATCGCGCGCTGTTTGCCGAGTTGATGCTGTCGTGGGAGATACGCTCCTACCAGGCCGCGTGCGAACAGACGGGCCCGGTCTTTTTCGATCGCGGCGTGCCGGACACGCTTGGCTATCTCAAGCTGAGCGGCCTGCCGGTACCCAGCCATGTCGAATCCGCCGCCGAACGCTTCCGCTATGCCAGCCGCGTCTTCATCGCACCGCCGTGGCAGGAGATCTTTACGCAGGATGCCGAACGAAAGCAGACGCTCGACGAGGCGGCGCGCACCTATCATGCGCTGGTCAATACCTACACCGAACTGGGCTATGAACTGGTTCCGCTGCCTTTGGCGCCGGTTGAGGTTCGGCTGCGCTTTGTTCTGGCCGAGGCAGGATTGATATGAAAAAGGCCGGGCAAGCCCGGCCTTTTCGTTTCTATCTGTATGAGGTGCTTATTCCGCTTTGTATCTGTAGAGCTGCTTATTCCGCCGGTGCCTCGACGGCTTCGCGCGAGCGGCCGAGCGTGACCTTGGCAAGCGTGAAAGAGATCACCGCGCAGAGCGTGATGCCGGCCACCATCGGCAGCGGCGTGCCGTCGAAGAACACGCCGGCGACGCCCATGGCGATCGCGCCAATGGCGAAGTGCAGCGTGCCCATCAACGCCGAAGCCGTGCCGGCGATCTCGCCATGCTCTTCCATGGCCAGCACCGAGGTGGTCGGAATGACCAGACCGAGGAAGCCGTAGCCGACGAACAGCAGCGCCGCCATCACGTCGAGCCGGTCGATGCCTGTCGCCATCACCGCGAACAGCACCACCATCGTCGTCGCATAGCCGGTCACCGCGACGCGCACCACGCGCCGCAGCCCGAAGCGCTCGGCCAGCAGACCCGTCAGCTGCGACATGCCGATGAAGGCGACCGCGTTGATCGAGAAGAACACGCTGTAGACCGAAGGCGACAGCCCGTAATGGTCGATCAGGATGAACGACGAGCTCGACAGATAGACGAAGAAGCTCGCAATGCCGAAACCGGCGATCGCCACCAGACCGAGGAAGTTACGGTCACCCATCAGGAAGCGGTAACCGGAAAGCGCGGTTCCGAACGAGGAACCGGCGCGGTCTTCCACCGGCCGCGTCTCCTTGAGCGAGGTCGCCAAAAGAATGGTGGCAAGAACTGCAGCACCCGTCACCGTCCAGAACACGGCGCGCCAGCCGAAATTCTCGATGATCTGGCTGCCGGTCAGCGGCGCCAGGATCGGCGACACCGAAAACACCAGCATCAGCAGCGACATCAGCTTGGCAGCCTCATTGCCGGTGTGCAGGTCACGCACGATGGCGCGTGGAATGGCCATGCCGGCGCTGGCGCCGAGGCCCTGCAGAAAGCGGAAAGCGATCAGCCATTCGATGGTCGGCGCCATTGCCGAACCGATGCCGCCGACCATGAACAGCGCAAGGCCGCCATAGAGAGGCAGCTTGCGGCCGACCATGTCGGAGATCGGTCCGACGACGATCTGGCCAAACCCCATCGACAGGAAGAAGATCAACAGGCTCATCTGCACGGCAGCGGTGCCGGCGTGCAGATCGGCGCCGATCGAAGGTAGCGCGGGCAGATACATGTCGATGGCGAACGGGCCGATGGCGGACAACAGGCCAAGCACGACCGCGATGCGGAGGAATTTGGGACTCATGATAAAGGCTTCTTTCGAATCTGGTTGCCGCCGCAGGCCGGCGGGTAACCCAAGGACGTTCCATCCCCTGAAATTCCGACTCTTCGAGAGCGAATTCTCTTCGTCTCCCCGGAGCAAATCTCTTCGTGTTGTGTCCATAAATTTAGACACTCTTGTCTAATTCGTCAATCACCTCTATATAGATTTTTATGAAGCTGCATGTTTCTCCTGACACTTTCCCGCCACGCGGCCATGAGGCCAAGCGCATATCGATCGTCGATGCCGCCGCTGGGGTGTTCTGCCGTGAAGGTTTTGCCGGCGCCAACATCGACCTGATCGCCGCCGAAGCGGGTGTCTCGCGCCAGACCGTCTACAACCATCATGGCGACAAGGAAAAATTGTTCGTCGCCGTCGTGCGCGATCTGACCGAGCGCTGCAATACCGGCATTTTCGCCACCATTGCCACCTTCCCCGATCAGCCGAAGGACCTCGAAGCCGATCTGATCGGGTTTGCCGTGCGCTTGAACCAGAACTGCATCTGCAACCGCGATGGAAAATTCCTGCGCAAGCTGATCCAGACCGAAGGCGAGCGCTATCCCGAACTGTTTGCCGAATGGCGCGAACAGGGCCCGGGCCGGACATGGCCGGCAATCGCCGCCCGCTTCGCAAGGCTGGCCTATGGCGGTTACCTCGCGATCGAAGACCCCGACGTGGCGGCGCGTCAGTTCCTCGGCCTCGTCAATGCCGAATTGCAGACGACCTTCATGCTCGGCGGCACGCCGCGCGAGGACGAGGTGTTGCAATCGGCGACCAATGGCGTTCGTACCTTCCTGCGCGCCTTCGGCAAGCGCCGGTCCGCGACATCAGTGGAAAAGCAGGCCGCGCTGGCCAGCGCCTGAGCGATCAAATCGTTGGCAATAGTGCTCGCCTCAGTGCGGTGGCGATCTATATGCGGTTTACGCCGCCCTCAAGCTTGATTACAGCTATGCGGACGATTCAACGGAACCCGACCGCCACATGGCCGACGACCACATCCGCTACGACATTCTGGCCCAGGAGGCGTTGCGCGGCGTCATGCGCAAGGTCCTGGCCGAAGTCGCGCGCACCGGCCTCCCCGGCAACCATCATTTCTTCATCACATTCCTGACCGGCGCGCCGGGCGTGCGCGTGTCGTCGCGGCTGCGCGAGCGCTATCCCGAGCAGATGACCATCGTCATCCAGTTCCAGTATTGGGACCTGAAGGTGACCGACACCGGCTTCGAGGTCGGCCTGTCCTTCTCCGATGTGCCGGAGAAGCTCGAAATCCCATTCTCGGCCGTACGCGGCTTCTATGATCCGTCGGTTAATTTCGAGCTCGAATTCGACGTGAGGACGGACGGTGCGGCTGCCGAGGAACCAGCCGCTCAAGCCTCGCCCGAGCCGTTGACCATCGTCTCCGAGAAAAAGCCGAAGGCCGAGAAGAAGGCCGCCGCAGAGCCGGAAAAGAAGCCCGCTGCGGCCGACGCCGCCACCAAGGGCGCCGATGTGGTCTCGCTCGACGCCTTCCGCAAGAAATAATCCTCGCTTCGCGCCATGGCCGACATCGTCAATCTCCGCCAGGCCCGCAAGCAGAAGGCGCGGGACGAGAAGGTGCGCGTCGCAGAACAGAACCGGGCACTGCACGGCCGTTCCAAGGCCGAAAAGAAACGCGACCGCACAATCGCCGACAAGAGCGACAAATTCGTCGCCGGCCACCGCCGCGAACCCCTTGGCGACAACGACAGCCAGAGCATCGGACCGAAAAGTGCGCAGCGGTTTTCGGATG
The DNA here is from genome assembly GCF_003253745.1 of Mesorhizobium kowhaii. Classification (GTDB taxonomy): domain Bacteria; phylum Pseudomonadota; class Alphaproteobacteria; order Rhizobiales; family Rhizobiaceae; genus Mesorhizobium; species Mesorhizobium kowhaii. The sequence goes on along the minus strand of NZ_MZXV01000057.1, from coordinate 21,499 downwards.
AATCCGATGCTTAGAGCAAAATGAGCGCTCTGCAATGAGCGCGGTCGAAAAGCGCTCGGTGACCATTCGCGGCCACCGCACCAGCTACTCGCTCGAAAAGCCCTTCTACGACGATCTCATCGCTATCGCGGCGACCAGAAAGCTGACGCTTGCCGCTCTTGTCGCCGAAGTCGACGAGACGCGGTCCCGCGACACCAACCTGTCTTCGGCTCTCCGGCTCTTTGTCCTGGAGTGGGCAAAGCGCGGCGCCGGCACCTGACCACCAGGGTTTATTTCCCGACACCCGAATCCTTTGGCTTCACCGCGGCGTCTCGGACATGAGCGCCCTGCAGGACGCAGGACAGCCAAAGGAACAAACGCGATGAAACACCATTTGATACGCTACAAGACGAAACCCGAGCTGGCCGACGAGAATGAGCGGCTGGTGAAGGCCGTGTTCCAGCAACTGCGTTCCAAATCGCCTGAAGGCGTTCGCTACATGACATGGCGGTCCGGCGACGGTACCTTTGTCCATCTGGTCGAAACGGAAACTGATGTCCATGCCGACCTCATCACCGGGCTTGCAGCATTCGAGGCCTTTCAGAGTGGCATCCGGGACCGCTGCATCGAACCTCCGCATCGCGAGGTGATGACCGTGGTGGGCAATTATCGGATGCTGGACGAGTAATCGCGGATAGAGGCGCATGAACATATCTGGCGAGACCCGCGAGCCGTTCGATCGCCTGTTCGGGGAATTGCGCCCCAAGCTGCACCGATACTGCGCCCGCATGACGGGCTCGGCCATCGACGGTGAGGACGTGCTGCAGGAAGCCCTGGCCAAGGCGTTCGAGGCTCTGCCCAACGCCGGCCCGATTGCAAATCCGGAGGGTTGGCTGTTCCGCATCGCCCACAATGCGGCGCTTGATTTCCTGCGCCGTCGCGTCCGTGAAAGGGCCTTTTCCGATGAGGATCCGGACATGATCGTCGACCCGGCCAACCCCACCGTCGACCGTCAGGCCGCGGCCGCCGGCCTGCACACCTTCATGCGCCTTCCCGTCGCTCAACGAAGCAGCATCATCATGATGGACGTCCTGGGTTACTCGCTGCAGGAGATCAGCAGCATGCTCGACACCGGCATCCCGGCCATCAAGGCGGCGCTGCATCGTGGCCGTGGCCGCCTGCGCCAGATCGCCGATGAACCCGAGGATCGCCCTTCCCCCAGGCTGAGTGCGTCCGAACGCCTGCTCCTCGACGCCTACATCGATCGCTTCAACGCCCGCGATTTCGACGCGGTGCGCGACATGCTGGCGGACGAGGTGCGGCTGGAGCTGGTGGCCAGGGGGCGGCTGAATGGTCGCAAGCAAGTGGGCACCTACTTCCACAATTATTCAAGGGTCCAGGATTGGCGTTTCGTGCCGGGTTTCGTCGAAGGCAAGCCGGCAGTCCTAGTCTGCGATCCCGGCAATCCGGCGGCGCGGCCTTCCTACTTTGTGCTGCTGGGATGGCAGGAGGGCAGGCTTGCCGCCATTCGCGATTTTCGTCACGCTCGCTACGTCGCCGACAGCGCCGAGATGTCCCTTCTTTGAATCGATTGCCCCTTCGGATTGAGCGACAGGAAGGTGTCCCCTACTGCCCTACTGCCCTACTGCCCTACTGCCCTACTGCCCTACTGCCCTACTGCCCTACTGCCCTACTGCAACGACCTCAGCAGATTGTCGATGGTGAACGGATTGGACTTCGGCTTGGCCGGCGGCGGATTGTCGTTGGCCTCCGGCAGCGGCGCACGCTCCACATTCGGAGCCTGCTGCGCGGCCTTGCGTTCGGCCTCGAGCCTTGCCTTTTCCTGCGAAGCGATACGCATCGCTTCTTCCGCCTTCCGCCGCTCCTGCTCGTCGGCTTGCGCCTTGGCCGCCTCGTCGGCAGCCTGCTGCTCGGCCGCAGCCTTGGCATCGGCATCGGCCTTGGCATCCGCGTCCGCCTTGGCTTGCGCTTCGGCATCGGCTTTCGCCTTTGCGTCCGCTTCAGCCTGGGCCTGCGCGTCCGCTTCGGCCTTTGCCCTGGCATCGGCCTCGGCTTTCAGGCGCGCTGCTTCCTCCTGCTTGCGCAATTCCTCGGCCGCCTTGTCGCGTTCGTCCTGCAGCGCCGCGTAGTAGCGCACCTCGCGCCGCAGCCGCTGCTTTTCGAGCAGCGCCGCCTGCATCGCCTCGACGCGCTGCTGTTCCCGTTCCAGCGCGCGCTGGGTCAGGAACTGCGCCAGCGGCTCGCTGTCGAACTGCCGTTTCACGGCGCCGAACGGCCCCTCGGCGGTGAAATTCATCACCGGGTCGGAGCCGACCAGCGCCTCATCGCCGGGCCGATAGGTGATCGCGCCCTTGGCGGAAACCATGGCTGCGTTGAGGTCGGCCGTGATGTCGGCGGACAAGGTCGCCGCCGGATTCTCCAGGCTGATCGGTGGTGCCCTGAGCATACCGCCGGCAATCGTGAAGGCGATGTCGGTATCCTTGGCGGCAAAACTGCCATCGGCGGCGATCTGCGGCGCGAAGCCGGCGGTCTTGGCCGCATCGATGTCGCGCCCGATCGCATCCGCCTTGGTGAGAAACGCGTTGAACGCATCGGGATTGACGCCGGCGACCTGCAAGCCTTTCAGCGTCGCCGTGCCGGAGCCGGACAGCTCGGCCACCATCGCATCGACCGACTTACCGCTGGTCGACAGCGCCGTCGAGAAATCGCCTTTGCCGCTGATGCCGGCATTCGGCAGCACGGTCGCCAGATCGGCGCCCGCCAGTTTCATCTGGCCGGTGAAAAGTCCGGTGCCGTCATTGTTCTTCAGTTCGAACAGCCCGGTCAGCGCACCATTGAGGAATTTCGCCTTGAGATCCGAAACCCGGATGCCTTCCTGGTCGAGCTTGAGCGAAAAGCCGGCGTCATAGGCGGTGGCGAACGGGCCGGCGGCGAGTGCCGCCGTCGTCAGGTCGAGGTCGGCGGTGAACGGCAGGCTGGATTTCTGGCTGAACGGAGCGGCCGGCCAGCCACCATTCTTGTCGCTGAGGAAAGCGGAATCGCCGAACAATGCCACCGCCATCGGGTCGAGATCGAGTTCGTCGAGCGCCAGCGCGCCGGCCAGATGCGGCACGCCGTCCTTGACATCGACATTGACGTCGCCGGACACCGCCGCCTCGTTGAGGGCGCCGCTGAGGTCGCCCAGCACCAGCAGGCCGTTACCATAGTCGCCCTGCGCCGTGAGCGACGCCGACATGCCGGCGCCCATGCCCGGCAGGCCGATGCCGGTCGTCATCAGCCATGGCTCGATGTCGGCGGCATCGAGGCTGACCTTGCCTTTGGCGGTAGCCCCTTGCGGCGTGTCTGCAACGGTTCCTTCGAAATCGGCCTTGAAGTCGTTGCCGGCAAGGCTGAAAGTCGTCGCCAGGCCGCCGCCAAACGTGCCCTTGGCCTGAACGTCCGTGCTTGCCTCGCCCAGCATGCCGAGCGGCAGCGCCGGCAGGCCGTAGAGCGCCAGCAGTGCGGTGGCGTCAGGGTTCTTGGCGTTGAAGGTCAGCGTCACCGGGGCTTCGAGAAGCTTGTCCACCGCCCCCTTCCCCGACAGCGACGCCGAAAAGGCCGAGCCGCCGGCCTTGCCTTGTCCGCTCACCGCCAGCCCCGTGGTGCCGTCGCCATTGTCGGCAGCACTCGCCACAAGGTCGACGCGCGCGTCCTGGAACAGCTCGGGATAGGCCGCTGCACGGCTCGCCAGTCCCTTCAGCACGGAATTGTCGGGATAGTGCTGGGCGGCGACGTCGATCAGCGGCTTCAGATCGACGGCAACCACCGAAGCGTCGAGCTTGCCGGTCGGGCTCACTGGGAAATCCTTGATCCGTCCGGTGGCGCTGATCGAGGCGCCGGCCAGCCCGCCCAACGACAACCGGTCGATTTCGAGCAGCCCGTCGCGCAGCCTGAGCGCCGTGTCGACCGTGTCGGCGGTCAGGCCGCCGGCGCTGACCGGCCCGGCCTTGATCTGGAAATCGAGGGCGCGGTCGGCAAAGCGGTTGGCGCCCTTGTCGCTGACGAAGATCGAGGCGAAGGCCGCCAGCCCGTCGACATCGAGCTCGCCGCCTTCGAGCCGCATCAGCACCGACGGTTTGGCGTCGTCGGGCTGGCTGGAATCGATGCGGCCGGAAAACTTCGCCTTGCCAAGGATCAGTTCGAGATCGCTGAAGGCCTGGCGCTTTTCCGAGAGATCGACCTTGGCCTTGAAGCCGGCGGCGGGCAGACGGCGGATCGCCTCATCGACATCCTTCGACAGCCAGGCGGCAAAGCCGGACGGTTGCGCAACGGCGAGCAGCAGCGAGCCGGTGAAGCCGAAATGATCCTCGACGCTGAGCATGCCATTGGCTTCCAGCGTGGTGCGGCCCGGCAGTGTCGCGGCGAGCGATTTCACCAACCAGCCGCCATCGGTCGGCTCGGCGGAAAGATGGACGTCGCGCACCGTGGTGTCGCCGGCGACCACCGCCGGCAGCTTGACCTCGACGGTGCCGGGTATGGTCGGTTTCGGCAGCTCGTGCAGCGCTTGCTCGAGCGCCGCGATGCGCTGATCGAGCGTCGCGCCGGCGCCGGCCTCGGCGCCCACCGCCTCGTCGAACTGCACCTGCGCGCCACTGGCTTCGATGGCGAAGCTCGGCTTCAGACCCAGATCGACCGAGGCCTTGCCATCGGCGGTGTAGGGATTGTCGAGCGGTCCGGTCTCGAAGCGGAATTCGTCGACACCCAGCTTCTGGTGGTCGAGGGAAAACTTGCCATTCAGCCGAAAGCCCGGATCGGGCTTGCCGGCCGAGACCTTCACCGTCTCGCCATCGGTGCCGCGCAGCGCGGCGCTGTTCTTGTCGGCACCGGAAATCTTGAACTGGCCGGAATAGACGGCTGCACCGTTGACGATGCCGGCATTGCCGTCGGTCTCGATGACCAGCGGATAGGCATCGGGATCGGCCTTCAGCCGAAGCCGCATCTGCCCATTGCCTTCGGCCTTGCCGGTGGAGGCATCGACCGTGGTGCGAAGACCGTCGAGCCGCAGCGTGCCGTCCATGCGCCACGGGCCGGCCAGCGACTTGGCCGAGATGGTCGAATTGATCTCGGAGATGAGATGGCTGCGCCCGCCGGCGGCATGGCGCAGTTCGATCTGCCCTTCCGTCACCGTCAGCTTTTCGATCGAGATCTGGTTGAGGTCGAAGGGCGAGGACGGCCGCATCGCCCAGTCGACCGTGCCGTTGTTGGCAATATCGATGGTCGCTTTCGGCCGCACCAGCCGCATGTCGAAGATCAGCACCTCGCCGCGCAGGAAGGGCGCCAGCTCCGCATCCATCGAGAACGTCTCGACGGTCATGGCCGGCTGGCCATTCGGGCCACCGGCGACGGCGACATTGGAAAAGGTCACCGAGGGGAACGGCAACAGCCGCGCCGTGGCATCTCCCTGCACGGTCACCTTGCGGCCGAGAATGGCGCTGGCCTCGCGCTCGAATTCAGCGCGGTAGCCGGTCCAGTCGACAAAATACGGCACCACCAGCGCCGCACACAGCACCAGCACAAACAGGCCACCAAAAATCACGAACAGGCGTGCGAGCATCAGCTCCGAACGGGTTGATTGAAATTCTGCCGCACTCTACCTGCATCCGCGTGTCGATAAAGAGGCAATTCATCCAGTGTTGCGCGATGTCGGACGATCTGAACCAAATCCTGGAAAAGCGGAGATTTTCGGATGTCAGGGAAGAACTGGGACCGCGTGCCGATCGATGCACAGAGCGTCGACGCTCCACTGTCGTTGTCGGCGGTCTTTCTTGTTGTCACCGTCGCCAGCGAGCAGAGCGCGCTCGCCAAGGTCGCCGCCGTGCTCGGCGGGCTCGACGATCTCGTCAAGACTGTCGGATTCCGCGACCTTTCCGGCCGCCTGTCGTGTATTGCCGGCATTGGCCGCGAGCTCTGGGATCGTCTCTCTCCGAACCGGCGACCGCTGGAACTGAAACCGTTTGCGCCGATCAAGGGCGCGGTTCATTCGGCGCCGTCGACAGCGGGCGACCTTCTCTTCTATATCCGGTCCGAACGGCCCGACATGTGCTTCGAGTTCGAACGCATTCTGCTCGACAGTCTCGGTGACGGCGTGACGGTCGTCGACGAGGTCTCGGGGTTTCGCTATTTCGATGCGCGTGACCTGCTCGGCTTTGTCGACGGCACGGCCAACCCGACCGGCCTCGATCTGCCCGCCTCGGCGCTGGTTGGCGACGAGGATGCCGACTTCGCCGGTGGCAGCTATGTCGTCGTCCAGAAATATCTGCACGATCTCAATGCGTGGGCGCGAACACCAACGCCCCTCCAGGAAGAGATCATCGGCCGCACCAAGATCGACAACATCGAAATCGACGACGACGACGCGCCGCGCAAATCGCACAAGTCGCTGGCCACCATCGAGGATGCCGATGGCAACGAATACGACATCCTGCGCGACAACATGCCCTTCGGCCAGCCGGGGCGACGGGAGTTCGGAACCTATTTTATCGGCTATTCCCGTTATCTCTGGGTGATCGAGAAGATGCTGCAGCGAATGTACATCGGTGACCCGCCGGGCGCTTACGACCGTCTGCTCGATTTCTCCACGCCGCACAGCGGCACGACGTTCTTCGCGCCAACCCGCCCCATGCTGCAAACACTCGTCGAAAGCGCTCAGGAGAAGCCTGCCGCCGCACGGTAGGCCGGCGTCCTCGACGGTTTCAGCCCGCGATCACCGGGAACTTCAGCGTGCGTCGCGCTTTGCTTGCGCCACTTTGGCCGCCTTGCGCTGCCGGCCGAGTTCCATCGGCCGGACCAGGTCCGGCGCCCTCTGGTTTGCGACCGACCGCATGCCCTTGCGCGCGGTGCGCGAGTTGAAAGCAGGGCTGTCCGACGCGGCACCTTGTTTCATGACAAATGCCTTGCGCGCATTTTCGATCAGCGAAACGCTCGCCGTCAGCTGCCGGCGCCGCTCGGCTTCGCCATTCAGCCGCCGCATCGCCATGGCCAGCACCGCGAGCTTCAGCTGCGAGCCGCCATCAGCTTTCGAGGCGACAGCCCCTTTTGGCGCGCCCTTGCCGCGGATTTCACGGCGACGGCGATGCGCTTCGGCCTGCGCCTTGTCACGCCGCTCCCGCAACAGCTTGACCAGACCGGCAAGGTCGGCGTCGGAAAGGTCCTGCACCTCTGGATGGTGCGATTTTTCCACCAGATCATGTTCGTCAGCGCTCAGCGCGCGCGCCTCTTCCTTGCGTGAAATCGCCATGAACTTTCTCCTCCGCTAGCGCCTGTCTGTTTCAGGCCTCGCTGCGCGGCGCGAGTCTCGGTCCGAATGGTGGCATGGTCAAGACGAGCCGCCTGCGAACTGACGTCGGGGACCGGCCTAGTTTCCAGGCAATATCTTGCCGGGGTTCATGATATCAAGCGGATCGAGCGCCTGCTTGATGGTGCGCATGATGTCGACGCCGTGGCCGAGCTCGTGGCGCAGGAAGCCGATCTTGCCCTGGCCGATGCCGTGCTCGCCGGTGCAGGTGCCATCCATCGCGATCGCCCGCATGTTGAGCCGCGCGACGAATTTTTCCGACAGCGCGATCTCCTTCGGATCGTTCACGTCCATCAGCACCAGCACGTGGAAATTGCCGTCGCCGGCATGGCCGACGATCGGCGCGATCAGCCCCATTTCGGCGATATCGGCTTCGGTTTCCATGACGCATTCGGCAAAGCGCGAGATCGGCACGCAGACATCGGTCGACAGCCCCTTGGCGCCCGGCCGCAGCGTCAGCGACGACCAGTAGGCGTCGTGCCTCGCCTTCCACAGTTTCGTCCGCTCCTCGGCGACGCTGGTCCACAGGAACGGCCCGCCGCCATTCTCCTCGGCAATCATACCGAAGGTCTCGGCCTGCTCGGCAACGCCGGCATCGCTGCCGTGGAATTCGACGAACAGGCACGGGCTCTCGGGATAATCGAGTTTCGAATAGTTCTTCATCGCCCGCATCTGCAGCGCGTTGACCAGTTCGATGCGCGCCACCGGAATGCCCATCTGGATCGTCGCGATGACCGCGTTGCAGGCCGCCTCGACGCTGGGAAACGGGCAGACGCCGCCGGAGATCGCTTGCGGAATGCCTTGCAGCTTCAACGTCAGCGACGTGATGATGCCGAGCGTGCCTTCAGAGCCGATCAGCAATCGCGTCAAATCGTAGCCGGCCGAGCTCTTTTTCGCGCGCTTGCCGGTCGTCACCGTCTCGCCGTCGGCCATCACGGCGGTCAGCGACAGCACGTTCTCGCGCATCGTGCCATAGCGTACCGCATTGGTGCCGGACGCCCGCGTCGCCGCCATGCCGCCGAGCGAGGCATTGGCGCCCGGATCGATCGGAAAGAACAGGCCGGTGTCGCGCAGATGCCGGTTCAAATCCTCGCGGGTGACGCCGGGTTCGACCGTGCAGTCGAGATCCTGCGGATTGACCGCCAGGATGCGGTTCATCCGCGAGGTGTCGACCGAGATGCCGCCGCCCGGTGCATTGGTGTGGCCTTCCAGCGATGAGCCGACGCCGAAGGCGATCATCGGCACGCGGTGCGCAGCGCAGGCACGCACGATCTCCTGCACCTCGGCCGTCGTCTCCGGGAAGGCGACGCCATCCGGCGCCTGCGTCGGGATATAGGTGGTGGTGTGCGCGTGCTGCGAGCGGATGGCCTGGCCGGTCTGGAAGCGCTCGCCCAGCCGCTGCTTGAGGATGCCGAGCACCGCCGCGATGCCTTCCTCGTTGCGTTCGACCGGATTGAGGTCGCTCAGGGCCATGAATTCCTCCGCGAATGGACCAGCGCCCACCCCTGTTATGCATCTATGGATGATGCCCACGGCAATTCCAGTGTGAAGCGATTTTCCGCCCGGAATTGCGTCAAACAAAGAGATAGAGCGGTTCGGCGTTTCCGAGAAACGATGAACCGATCTAGTCTCACCGGCCACGCTCTGTCCAGACCAGCCCGCTGTGTCCCAGCACCAGAACAAGGAAGTTTCGATGCCCATCCCCGCCCCCTTCGTCTCCCAACCCATGGACATCGAGAAGGACTGGATCGATTACAACGGCCATCTCAACATGGCCTATTACAACGTGCTATTCGACCGCTGCTCGGACGACGCCTTCGAGGCGATGGGCATGGGGCCGAACTACGCCAGGGACCGCCGCCTCACCATCTACACGGCGGAAGTCCATGTCTGCTACGTGCAGGAGCTGCATCTCGAGCACAAGGTCACGGTCACCTTCCAGCTGATCGACCATGACGACAAGCGGCTGCGGGTCTACCAGGAAATCCGCCACGTCGATGGCTGGCTCGCCGCCACCTCCGAATCGCTTTCGCTGCATGTCGACATGTCCGGGCCGAAGGTGGCGCCCTTCCCCGCCGATGTGCTTGCCAAGGTCGAAGCCATGCGCGCCGCCCATTCGGCACTGCCGATGCCGGAGCGCGCCGGCCGTTCGATCGGGATTCGTCGCAAGACCGCTTGAAGCGACTCGGCGCCCGCGTTAACCTTACTGAGGATTTAACGGGAACAAGCCAATTGGGCCATTGAACGACTCAGCGGAGCGGTCGAAAACGATCCTCATGGGTTGCGATACGGGCGGCGGGGCGAAGCCGGTTCGAGGGACGTGCATGAAAACCGACATCAAGGTCGAGGTGGACAGGCTGGCCGCCGATCTGCGCATCACCGACTATGATTTCTGGCGTTCGCTCAAGAACGTCAACAACGAGATCTTCCACATCGCCAACAACAACGAGCCGATCCCGTTCGACATGATCCGCTGGCGCGCCATTCTGAAGCAGGCGCGCATGAAGCGCGGCCACGCATAAAATCTTCGAACCGACATCCTCGCCCTCAAGTCGGGCGCTTCACCGCTCCCAGCGGCGAGCGCGCTACCACCGGTGACGACTGGATGATCGCAGTGTTGGTCATCGCATAGGGAATGATGCGGTCGATCACCCGTTCGAGCTCGGCCATCGAGCCGACATGCGCCAGCGCTATGAAACAGTCCTCGCCGGTCACCCGGTCGCATTGCGCGATCTCCGGCAGCTCGCGGATGATCTCGGCCACGACTGCCAGTTGCCCCGGCACCGGCCGGATGCGCAGCCATGCCGATAGCGGCAGGCCAAGGGCGGCAGGGTTCATCCTGACCGAATAGGCCTCGATCACGCCGCTCTCCTGCAGCCGCTTGACGCGCTCGGCGACACTCGGCGCCGACAGGCCGACCGAGCGTGCAAGCTCCGCCGTGCTGATGCGCGCGTCCTTTTCCAGCAGGCGCAGGATCTTCATATCCGCCGCATCGAGGTCGGCGCTTTCAGTTCGAAGGCGTTTCAAGGACATCTCCTTGCTTCCAGGCGAAAGATAGCCAGAGGAGCCGATCATCGCCCATATAAATCGACGAAACTGCCTGCGATACTGATCCAATGGATGATCAAACGCAAGCTCTCGCAGCAGGCCCTGCCCCTGCTGGCCCCGCCCTCGGCGGGCTGGCGACAAGACTGCCGCCGCATGTCTGGTTCGGCGTCAGCGCCATCTTCCATTATCTCGGGCCGGCCTTCGCCGTGCTGCTGTTCCCGCATGTCGGCGTGCTCGGCATGGCGTGGCTGCGCATCGCCACCGCCGCGCTGATCTTCGCGCCGCTGACCCGTCCATGGCGAACCTTCGCCCGCGCCGATCGCTCGACGCGGCTGCTGTTGCTGGCCTTCGGCGCCTGCCTGGCGGTGATGAACTGTTCGTTCTACCTGGCGCTCGACCGTTTGCCGATCTCGCTGGTGGCGGCAATCGAATTCGTCGGCACCATCGGCATCGCGCTGATCGGCCTCAGGAGCCCGCGCAATCTCGCCGCCCTTGCGGTTGCCGTCACCGGCACTTTGCTGCTCATCAACGTCAAGTGGTCGAGCGATCCCGTCGGGTTGTTCTGGGCCTTCCTCAACGGCGCGCTGTTCGTCGGCTATATCGTGCTCGGTCACCGCGTCGCCCGCGCAGGCGCAGGCGACGGCATCGCCGGCCTCGGTGCCGCCATGGCCATCGCCTTCATCGTCGTGCTTCCGGTCGGCCTCACCGACGCGCTGCCGGCCTTTTTTTCGCCGCCGCTGCTGCTCGCCGCCATCGGCGTCGGTATCTGCTCGTCGGTCATTCCCTACATCTGCGACCAGCTCGCCATGTCGCGGCTGCCGCGCGCGAGCTTTGCGCTGATGCTGTCGCTGCTGCCGGTCACCGCGACGCTGATCGGCGTCATCGTGCTGCGCCAGATTCCGAGCCTGACCGATTGCCTCGGCATTGCGCTGGTGGTCGCCGGCGTTGCCTTCCACAAGCCGGCGCCGGACTGATCCTGTTTGAGTCGAAAACGTTGGCTTCCGAGAACCGGAGCGGAGCGTACTTGCAGTACGTGAGCACGGAAGCCATCGTTTGCAGGCCGGCCTCACCTGAATACCAACACACCTACGCTAATTTCTCCTTGAGGAAAGCGATCGTCCTGCCCCAGGCGAGGTCGGCCGCCTTCTTGTCGTAGCGCGCCGCCGAGGTGTCGTTGTTGAAGGCGTGGTTGGCGCCTTCATAGACATAGACCGTGTATTCGACATGCGCCGCGTCGAGCTCCTTCTTGAAGGCGTCGATGCCGGCATTGGTGCGCTCGTCCAGCCCGGCATAGTGCAGCAGCAGCGCAGCCTTGATCTTCGACACATCGGCGGCCTTCGGCTGCATGCCGTAATAGGCGACGGAGGCGCTGAGATCGGGCGCGTTGACGGCTAACATATTTGCCGTACCACCGCCCCAGCAGAAGCCGACGGCGCCGACCTTGCCGTTGCCATCCTTTTCGGCCTTGAGGAAAGCGACTGTTGCCACGCCGTTGGCGACGGTCTGCGCGGAATCCAGTTTGGTGAACATGTCGCGCGCCTTGTCCTCGTCATCAGGCGTGCCGCCGAGCGGCGACAGGAAATCGGGGGCCAGCGCCACGAACCCTTCCAGCGCGACGCGACGCGCCACGTCGCGAATATGCGGGTTGAGCCCCCTGTTCTCGTGGATGACGATGACGGTGCCGAGCTTGCCAGACTGGTTCGCCGGCTTGACCAGATAGCCCTTCATCTCGCCACTGCTGCCGGCATATGTGATGTCCTCGCCCTTCACGCGTGGATCGTTGTCGGCGACGATTGCCGCCCGCGCCGAATTTGCCGCCAACAGCGGTGCGATCGCGGCCGCGGCAGCACCCGATCCGGCAAGCCGGGTCAGTTGCTCCATGAAGCGGCGGCGGTCGAGCGTCAGGTGGGTGTATTCGTCATAGGCGTCGATCATCGCCTGGGTGATGGCAGGTTTCGTCATGGGCGCGCTCCTTCGATCCCGGTGTCTCGACTTTGGTGTCGTTGCCGTTCGCAAGATAGGGGCGAGGCTCTCATCGTCCAGTCGCGGCTCAGTGACACCTCGTCCTCCCTCGCGATCGGCCTGGAGGCTTCCAACATCATCACATTTTGGTCATCGGCCACAAATCTTGATGGCGCTGCCACAATAGTGGGGGAAACTGATCGACGTCGGCCGCGCTTTGGCGCGGTCACGGTCCTGATCTGAAGGGCCCGATCTGAAAGGAACAGCGCCGATGACCATGCCCTCCCCAATCCTGGCAACCGCCTTCCTGGTTGCCGCGGCCGCCATTCTGGCGCTGCGTGCGACGATCGCTGCCGAAAGCCGGAGATCCATGGTCAAGGTCCGCATCCGCCAGCGCCATCCGGCAAACACGAAAACCCAGGGTTGAGATGAAGTCATGGACGTACAGGACATCGTGAACACTGTTTCGCAGAAGGCCGATCTCGACCAGGCAACGACGGAAAAGGTCGTCGGCACCATTTTCTCGGTGCTCGAGCACGAAGCGGAAGGCACCAGCGCCTCGTCGTTCTTCGCCAAGATCCCCGGCGCCGATGCCTTGGCCCAGAAATATGACGTCATGGCCGCCGCCTCGGCCGGCGGTGGCGGCTTGTTGTCCTCGCTGCAGGGCGCGCTTGGCGGCGTTCTCGGCGAAAAGGCCGGCGCGCTGGTCAACGGCGTTGCGGCGCTCAAGGCATCCGGCCTCGACATGGCGCAGATCCAGAAGGCGGGCGCGACGCTGATCCAGCAGGCCGAAGCCGCCGCCGGCCCCGACCTGACCAATGAGGTGCTCGGTTCGGTGCCCAGCCTGAAAAGCCATCTGGGGATCAGTTGAGGCGTCGATCCATCAAGACCCGTCCGAAGTAGCCTCCCCCTACTTCGGCAGCGCGTAGGCCATCACATAGTCGCCGGGCTTGGTGCCGACCGAGCCGTGGCCGCCGGCAACGATGACCACGAACTGGCGTCCGTCGGCGACCGTATAGGTCATCGGCGTCGATTGGCCGCCGGCCGGCAACCTGGCCCGCCAGAGCTGCCTGCCCGATGTCAGGTCGTAGGCGCGCAGGTAATCGTCGACCGCGGCACCCAGGAAGGCGACGCCGCCGGCGGTGATCATCGGCCCGCCAATGCCCGGCACGCCAACCTTGAGCGGCAGCGGCAGCGGCGTCATGTCGTAGACGGTGCCGTTGCGATGCTTGTAGGCGATGGTGCCGGTCCGCAGATCCGCGCCCGCGACATAGCCCCAGGGCGGCGCCTGGCACGGGATGCCAAGTGGCGACAGGAACGGTCCCAACACCACCGCATAGGGAGCGCCTTCATTGCGGTTCAGCCCCTGCTCGCTGCCCTTGGTGTTGTCGCCGGGCGGCGGCACGTCCGCGCGCGGGACAAGTCTCGACGTGAACGCCAGATAGGTCGGCATGCCGAACAGCACTTGCCGCACCGGATCGACCGCCACACCACCCCAGTTGAAGACGCCGAAATTGCCGGGATAGATCAGCGATCCCTGCACCGAAGGCGGCGTGTAACGGCCTTCATAGCGCAATTTGTGGAACGCGATCCGGCATGCCAGCTGATCGAACATGGTGATGCCCCACATGTCGGCATCGGTCAGCGGCTTCGGGTTGAAGGAGAGGTCCGACGCTGGCTGCGTTGGCGACGTGTGATCGCCTTCGACGGCGCCGCCGGGCGCCGGCACTTCCTTGACTGCAACCACCGGCTCGCCGGTGCGCCGGTCAAGCACATAGAGGTCGCCCTGCTTGGTCGGCCCGACCAGCGCCGGCACGACGGTACCGTCGGCCTTGGTGATGTCGATCAGGCTCGGCTGCGCCGGCACGTCCATGTCCCAAAGGTCGTGATGCACGGTCTGCCGCACCCAGCGCAACTGCCCGGTGTTGAGGTCGAGCGCGGTGATCGACGACGAGAACTTCTCGACATTGTCGCTGCGCCCGGCGCCGAGCTGATCCGGCGTCTGGTTGCCGAGCGGCACGTAGAGCAGCCCGAGCTTCTCGTCGGCGCTCGGCGTCGACCACATGTTGGGCGAGTTGGCGGTATAGGTCTGGCCAGGCGCCAGCGGCGTCGTCTGGTCCGGGTTGCCGGAATCCCAGTTCCACACCAGAGCGCCGGTGTTGACATCATAGGCGCGGATGACGCCGGACGGCTCCTGCGTCGAATAATTATCGTTGACCGCGCCACCGACGATGATCTTGCTGCCTGATATCAGCGGCGCCGAGGTCGAGTAGTAATAGCCCGACTTCGGATAGGGCATGTTGGTCAACAGGTTCAGCGTGCCGCCCTCGGCGAAGGCGGGACACACCTGCCCATTGGCGGCGTCGAGCGCGATCAGCCGCGCATCCGAGGTCGGCAGGTAGACGCGTGCCGCACAGGGCTGGCCGGCAGTGCCGGCAGCATCGGCATAATAGGACACGCCGCGGCAGGTCTGGTGCTGGCGGTCCTTGTCGAGCTTGATCTTGGGATCGTAGCGCCATTTCTCCTTGCCGCTCGCCGCATCGACCGCGATGGCGAAATTGTGCGGCGTGCAGATGTAGAGCGTGTCGCCGATCTTCAGCGGCGTCACCTGATAGGTGGTCTCGCCGATGTCGTCCGGTCCCTTCACGTCGCCGGTGCGATAGGTCCACGCCGGCTGCAGCTTGGCGACATTGTCCGGCGTGATCTGGTCGAGCGGCGAGTAGCGTTGGCCAAACTGCGTGCGTCCGTAATAGTGCCACTCGCCGGCCGGAACATCGTTGCCAAGGTTGGCGTTGGGGATCACCTTGTCGGTATCGAGTTGGCCGGCGATGTCCTTGGGATCCGCCGTCATTGAATAACCAGCCACCGCCAGCGACGCCAGCACGGCCAGGATCAGCGGTGCGCGCGCGTCAGAGCCGGTAACCCCCCGCCTCGCCCACGGCGTCAGCAGCCACAGCGCAACCAGCACGATGATGCCGCCGCGCGGACCAAGTTCCCACCAGTCGAAGCCGGTTTCCCAGACCGCCCAGGCAAGCGTGCCGATCACGATCGCCGCATAGAGCCACAAAGCAGCCGACCTGCGCCGGTAGAGCAGCCAGGCGGCGATCAGGAAGGCGAGACCGGCGATAATATAGTACCAGCTGCCGCCCAGCGAAGCTAAGCGGATACCGCCGCCACCAAGCACCAGACCGATGAGGAAAAGGATGAGGGAGGTGATGGTGACAGCCAAGATGATACTCCTTCGACTGTTGCGCTTTGAGACGCTCCAAGGACAGCCCGACGCACCGTTCCTGCCCTGAGCACAACTTTCTCCCGCCTGCCCTGCCTGTCAAGCTGGCCACACGCCAAGGTGGCAATCCATCTTGCCTGCAGTCGGGTTTTCCAGCAGTCTCCATCATCTCTCCGCAGGAGCAAGCAAATGACGCCATTCGTTCCGCCGCTGACGCGCCTGGCATTCGCGCTCTGCTGCCTTGTCTCTCTCACCGTGGCCGCGCCTGCGCAGACGCTTCATGAGATCAACAATGCGAACGGCTTTCACGAGATGCTGGTGGCTATCGGCCCGGGTTTCATCACAGCCGTGAAATCGGCGCCGGAAACGCCGCCGCAAAAAGTTCAGGACGCCCTGGCGGCCGCCTTGGAAGGCGCCTTTGACGCGGACAAGATGGAAGCAGCCATCGAAACGCGAATGGCGGACAAACTGCCCGCCAAGGACCTGGCCGACCTGGCCTCGTTCTATGCGTCGCCCCTTGGCAAACAGGTTACGGCGCTGGAGATTCAGGCCTCCACTCCGGAAGAAAGGCAACGCAAGGCGATCGAAGGTCCCAAAATCCTGGGCGAACTTCCGTCCAGGGATCCGGCTCGGCTCGCACTCTACAAGAAGATCGTGGATGATCTCAGCGCTATCGACACCGGAGAAGCCGTAGCCTTGAACATGGGCTACGCAATGCTTTCCGAGATGCTGGGAGCGGCCGGAAAGGCCCTGCCCGACGACCAGATCATGGCCCTGCTGCGTCAGCGATCCGAAGGCCTTCGCCGTGACATCGAAACGGACGTCATGGACGCAACAGCCTACATCTACCGGGATTTGCCATTGGAGGATCTCAAGCTTTATGAGACCTTCCTGGTGTCACCCGCCGGCCGCCACTATTACGACCAGATGCAGGTCGCTCTCGGCGCCGTGATGACGGACGAAGCGCGCTCGTTCGGACATCGATTTTTCGTCGCCCTCGGTTACCGCAAGGCCTGAACCACCGTATCGGGCACTTTAGCGGAACAAAACGTAGACACTTCTGGCCTTTCGCCGCCGAATCACTACATTCGGGGGAGATGTCCGGCTTTTCCGAAGACATGCCCTTTTTCGACGAACCCAATGCGCGGCCCGCGGCCCCGTCGGGCATTGCCGCGCGCGCCATGGCTGCCCGCAGCCACAACAATGCGCCCGACTATCTGAAGGGGCTGAATCCCGAGCAGCGGCTGGCGGTGGAAACCACCGAGGGCCCGGTTCTGGTGCTCGCCGGCGCCGGCACCGGCAAGACGCGTGTGCTCACCACCCGCATCGCCCACATCCTCGCCACCGGCAAGGCCTTCCCCTCGCAGATCCTCGCCGTCACCTTCACCAACAAGGCCGCGCGCGAGATGAAGCAGCGCATCGGCATCCTGATCGGCGAAGGCAATGTCGAAGGCATGCCGTGGCTCGGCACCTTCCACTCGATCGGCGTCAAGCTCTTACGCCGCCATGCCGAACTTGCCGGTTTGCGCTCCGACTTCACCATCCTCGACACCGACGATGTCGTGCGGCTGATCAAGCAGTTGATCCAGGCCGAGGGGCTGGACGACAAGCGCTGGCCGGCCAAGCAGTTCGCCCAGATGATCGACGGCTGGAAGAACAAGGGACAAGGCCCGGCCGATATCGCCGAGGGCGATGCCCGCGCCTTCGCCAACGGCAAGGGCCGCGAACTCTACAAGGCCTACCAGGCGCGGCTGCAAACGCTGAACGCCTGCGACTTCGGCGACCTTTTGTGCCATCCGATCCGCATCTTCCGTGCCAATCCGGATGTGCTGAAGGAATACCACAAGCGCTTCAGATACATCCTCGTCGACGAGTATCAGGACACCAACACCGCCCAATACATGTGGCTGCGCCTCTTGGCGCAGCGGCCTCAATCTCCAAGAAGCGGCTCTCCAGGCGGTCGCCCTCCCAGCGCGCCCAAATCAGCGGTTGCCGATAGGACAGAAGCGGGTCACTTCAGGCCGCCAGTTGCGGAAGACGAACCGCTAGAGCACAGTCCTGAATGGGATGCTTCGGCCGAAGGCCGCAAGGACGACCGTCCGTCCGAGCCGTTGCGAGGCCCGCGCGGAGGGCCCGCGCCGGCAGGCGCGGAACAGCCCGTGAGCGACAACAAAGTCAACATCTGCTGCGTCGGCGACGACGATCAATCCATCTATGGCTGGCGCGGCGCCGAGATCGACAACATCCTCCGCTTCGACAAGGACTTTCCCGGCGCCACCATCATCCGGCTGGAACGCAACTACCGCTCCACCGCGCATATCCTGGGTGCTGCCTCTCATCTCATCGCCCACAATGAGGGCCGCTTCGGCAAGACGCTGTTCACCGACCGCGACGAGCCCGAGGACGACAAGGTGCATGTCCACGCCGCCTGGGATTCCGAGGAGGAAGCCCGCGCCGTCGGCGAGACCATCGAGGCCTACCAGCGACAAAAGCATAACCTCAACGACATGGCCATCCTTGTCCGCGCCTCCTTCCAGATGCGCGAATTCGAAGACCGCTTCGTCACGCTCGGCCTCAACTACCGCGTCATCGGCGGCCCGCGTTTCTACGAACGCATGGAAATCCGCGATGCGCTGGCCTTCTTCCGCGTCGTCGCGCAAGGCGCCGACGACCTCGCCTTCGAGCGCATCGTCAACGTGCCGAAGCGCGGTCTGGGCGAAACCACCATCCGCCAGATCCACGACACGGCGCGCGCGCTCCGCGTGCCGATGCTGGAAGCCGCCGCCAAGCTCGCCGAGAGCGACGAGTTGAAGCCGAAGCCGCGCGCCTCACTGCGCGAAGTCGCCGCCAATTTCGAGCGCTGGCAGAAGGCGCTGGAAACCACGCCGCACACCGAACTCGCCGAGACCATCTTGGAAGAGAGCGGCTACACCGACATGTGGAAGAACGACCGCTCGGTCGAAGCGCCCGGCCGGCTGGAGAACCTCAAGGAGCTGATCCGCTCGATGGAGGAGTACGAGTCGCTGCGCTCCTTCCTCGAGCATGTCGCGCTGGTCATGGACGCCGAGCAGAATGCCGAGCTCGACGCCGTCAACATCATGACGCTGCATTCGGCCAAGGGCCTCGAATTCGAGACTGTCTTTCTGCCCGGCTGGGAGGAAGGCCTATTCCCGCACCAGCGCGCGCTCGATGAAGGCGGCCGCTCCGGGCTGGAGGAAGAGCGCCGGCTTGCCTATGTCGGCCTGACCCGCGCCAAGAAGAACCTGCATCTGTGGTTCGTCTCCAACCGCCGCATCCACGGCCTGTGGCAGTCGACCATCCCGTCGCGCTTTCTCGACGAACTGCCGGAAGCCCATGTCGAGGTCGCCGAAAGCGGCAACTCCTACGGCGGCTATGGCAATTCCTATGGCGGCGGTTCCTTTGCCTCCGGTCGCGGCGGCCGGCAAAACCCTTATGGCGCGTCGCGCTTCGACAATGTTGGCGCCGACACCGAAAAATCCGGCGCCTTCTCCAACACCTATGCGACACCGGGCTGGCAGCGTGCGCAAGCCAACCGCACCGAGGCGACCGACCGCAACTGGGGCTCGCGCTCCGGCCATCAGGTCGAGCGCATCGGCTATGGCGAGACCGACTCCGGCTACGGCGCTGGCCGCACCTCCGTCAAAGGCCGCACCATCGATGGCGAACTGGTCGCCAAATCCGTCGCCGACAAGCCGTCACCCTTCAGCGTCGGCGACCGCGTCTTCCACCAGAAATTCGGCAACGGCAACATTTCCGCCATCGAAGGCAACAAGCTGACCATCGACTTCGACAAGGCTGGCCAGAAACGCGTGCTGGACGGGTTCGTCGCGGCAGTGTGAGGACCCACCTGTCCGGTTGTCTTACAAGCGACTCGCCCGGCTGAAATCTCCACCCCTCACCGATACCGCGCCTGGTTCCATTTGTGGCCGAGCAGCGACAGGATGATGATCAGCCCGTTGAAGAACTGGACGTAGAAGCCGCTGAGGCCCGCCGCGACGACGCCGGTCTGGATGAACGACACGGTGACGGCGCCGATGGCGCCGCCGACCACGGTGCCGATGCCGCCCCAGGTCGGCGTGCCGCCGACGAACACCGATGCCAGCACCGGCAAGAGATAGCCGTCGCCGGCAGTCGGCCACCAGGTGAAGTTGATCATCACCGAGAAGGTGCCGGCGATCGCCGCCCCAATGCCGACGAAGACGAACACTTTCACTCGCACGCGCTTGACGTCGATGCCCATCTGCTGGGCGCTGTCGGGATTGTCGCCGACCACCCTCACCTGCGCGCCGAAGCGGTGGCGGTTGTAGAGCATCGCCGACAGCACGACGAAGGCTATGGCCCAGAATATCTGCACCGGGATGCCATAAACCTGGCTGGAGAAGATTTTGTAGGCCCAGCTGTCGGCAAGACCGGTCAGCGACATCGACTTGCCCTCGTTGATGATCTGGATCAGGCCGCGCAGCAGGAAGTTCATGCCAAGCGTGGCGATCAGCGACGACAGCCCGCCATAGACAACCAGCGAGCCGACCAGGAAGCCGAGCAGCATGCCGGTGACTAGTGCCGCGGCAATGCCGAGGAATGGATCGTAGCCGGCCTGCACGACCAGTGCGAAGACCCAGGAAGCAAAACCCATCGTCGCCGGGAACGACAGGTCGATCTCGCCGCAGGTGACGACGAAGACCAGCGGCACCACCACGAACAGCGCCACCGGCAGCGTGGTCAGCACCGAGCTGTAGAGATACCAGGTGGTGAAGACGGTCGGGTTGGCGACCATGAACACCGCCATCATGACGATGAACACGCCGAGCGTGCCGAGCGACGCGCGGTTGTCGAGGATGAAGCCGCGCAGCCATTGATCGGATGGGTGCTTCCACTCTTTCTGCGGGCGAGGAATGGCGGCGGACGGTTCGTGCAGATCGGGTTCCATGGTCTTGCTCATCGCACTGCCCCCTCGGCGTCGCCGGTGTCGTGCAACCCGGCCAACCCGCCGGGGTGCGCGACATCCTCCATGAAGTTGATGAGGTCTTCCGCCGACTTGATCTCGCTGCGGTCGGCCGTCAGCGCCACCTTGCCGCGATCGAGCACCACGAAGCGATCGGCGATGTCGAAGACATGATGGATGTTGTGGCCGATGAACAGGATCGAGCGGCCGCTCGCCCGCACCTGGCGCACGAAATGGAAGACCTTGGCGGTTTCGGTCAGCGACAGCGCCGTCGTCGGCTCGTCGAGGATGATCAGTTCCGCCTGCTTGTAGATGGCGCGTGCGATCGCCACGCCCTGGCGCTCGCCGCCCGACAACTGGCCGACGATCGACTGCGGCGTGAACACTTTCGAGGTGAAGCCGATCTCGCGCATCAGCCGGCTCGCCTCCTCGATTTCCTTGCTCACCTTCAGCCAGCCGAGGAAGCCGGTGAGTTCGCGGCCCATGAAGATGTTGCGCACGATGGTCTGCTGCACAGCCAGCGCCCGGTCCTGGAACACCGTCTCGATGCCGGCGTCGCGCGAACGTGCGGCACTCCATCCGGTCACCGGCTTGCCGCGCACGAGGATCTCGCCGCTGGTCGGCTTGACCACGCCGGAGAGGATCTTGATCAGCGTCGACTTGCCCGCGCCGTTGTCGCCGATCAGGCCGACCACCTCGCCGCGGTCGACGCTGAGATTGACTCCCCCCAGCGCATAGACCTGACCATAGGACTTGCTGATATCGCGCAGTTCGATGAGGCGTTCGGCCATGGCGATCCTCGCTTGGTTTGCCGATGATGTTGCCGGTCGGGATCGAGCCCGACCGGCATGCCGAGATTACAGATCAGCGCAGCGCCTGCTTGGCGAGTTCGGCAACAATCTCATAGTTCTCAGGCGTGACGAAGCCGGCGCCGGTGTCGACATTCATCGGCGCGAGACCCAGC
>NZ_MZXV01000069.1 GCF_003253745.1 Mesorhizobium kowhaii | reverse complement strand
TGCCAGACGAACAGTCGAGACCGTCTGCGAAGCCATCGGTCAGATCCTCGGCACCGTCACTTCAACCGAATGCAGAAATTACTTCACCGAGGCCGGGTATGTACCAACCTAAATTCATCCCGCTCTAATGCATGTCGCTCAAAAGTGGCCCCGGTTTTGAGACAGCGGCATGCATAGAAACAGGCTTAAAGCACGTCGCATGAATCCGTTTCGACGCGACGCGCTTTAAGGCTCGGAAGCGACCGATGTCAGCGAAAGGCCAGCGGCTCGACCTTGCGGATGCGCGCCTGTTCGATCACCGCCTCGAGCAGGGCCGTGTTGTGCTCCGGGTCTTCGCCCGGCTTCTCGAATGACACGTAGTTGACCACCACCGAAGCGCCGAGCTCGCTCAGCGTCAGCTGAAAATAGACGGTGACACCGGGCGGCCTCAGTTCCAGATCGAGCACGATGCGCGGGCTGCCGCTCCAGTCGACATGCGCCTCGCCGCCATGGCCGAGCCGCAGCGTGCCCGGCATGAAGAACAGCTCCACCGCTGAATCGACCAGATCCGACAGGCACGCGAAATGCTCCAGCCGGATGAAGGCGATGTAATCGGCGACATCGATCAGTCGGAGTTCCCCCACCACTTGCTCGATGGCGCTGGCGACGATGATCTCGCGGGAATTTGCGTGCGGTTGCCGGTTCATGAAATCTGTCTGCGCTCAGCCTTTTTCGAGTAGACGACCCGCACCAGTTCGGCGACGGCCTGATAGAATTGCGACGGGATCACATTATCGACCGAAACTTGCTTGTACATGGAGCGGGCGAGCGCCACGTCCTCGAAGATCGGGATGTTGTGTTCCCGCGCGATCTCGCGGATTTTCAGCGCCACCAGATCCTGCCCCTTGGCCAGCACGATCGGCGCCGAATCCTCGTCGCGCACATATTTCAGCGCAATCGAGAAGTGCGTCGGGTTGGCGATGATCAGTGTCGCGCGCGGCACCGCCGTCATCATCCGTTTGCGCGCCCGGTCGCGCGCCAGCGAGCGTAGCCGCGACTTGACGATCGGGTCGCCCTCGGACTGCTTGAACTCGTCCTTGACCTCTTGCTTGCTCATGCGCAGGTCCTGCTTCCAGTGGAAGCGCGACCAGACGATGTCGACCGCCGCGATCAGCCCCATGACGAAGACGATCGCCACCAGAATGTCGACGGCGATGCCACGGATGACGAGGCCGAAGGCAATCGGATTGGTGATCATGCCGGCGAGCAGCTTGCGGTGGTCTTCCGACAGCGTGAAGCTCAGCACGACGATGGCAAAACCGACCTTGCCGAGCGCCTTCAGGAACTCGACCCAACCCTGAATGCCGAACAGCCTGCTCCAGCCCTTGGCAATCGAGATGCGCGAGAGTTGCGGCCGGACCCGCTCGCCGACGAATTGCGGCATGTTCTGGAACACCGAGGCGCCGACACCGGCAACGGTCAACAGCACCAGCAGGCTGACGACGGCGCGACCCACCTCCAGGAGGACGACCTTGTAGAGCGCGATGACGTCGGTCTCGGTGTCCATCGGCCAGGCTTCCGGCTTCTCCAGGAACATCGACAGAAACATTCCGAGATCGATGACCGCGTCCTTGGCGTAGAAGACGGTGAATACCAGTATGGCGACGAAGGATGCCAGCAGCGCCGTTTCCCGCGAATGGGGCAGCTTGCCCTGTTCGACGGTGTCGCGGATCTTCTTTTCCGTCGCCTCTTCGGTTTTCGAGTCCTTGTCGACCGCGTCAGCCATGTCGCGGCCTTAGGCCGCGTTCTGGGTCGAGGGAAGTTCGAAGGCGCCTTCGCGCGACAGCCGGATCGTCGTCGTCACGATCGTCTTGCGCGCCGCCGTAATGTCGGAAAGCGGAATGCCTTCCGACCCTTGTCCGAGTTCGGCTTCGATCATGCGCCGCGACCGCGCGCCGATCGCCGACAGCACGGATTCGGCAAGTCCCGCTTGCACGCCGCGCAAGGCCAGCGTGACCAGTTCGGTCGACAGCCCGTCGAACAGCAGCACCCGCGCTTTCTGGGTCAGAAGCGGCAGGTCGTCGAAGGCGAACAGGCGGGCCCGGACGCCGTCGAGATCGGGCGTGCCGGCGGCCTCCAGATCCTGCATGACCTCCTCGAGCAGCGGCTTGTCCAGTTCGTTGAGAACACTGGCGACGCGCGCCTGACCAGCCGAGGTATCCTTGGTCGAGGTTTCCGTGAGCACGCTGGTGCGCAGCCGGTTTTCGACGATCCTGCTAGCGGCGTCCGGAACATTGGCCATCGTCACCATGCGCTTGATGATTTCGCCGCGCGTCGATTTGGTCAACGTCAGGAGCACGCTCGCCGCCACTTGCGGCGCCAGCTTCGACAGCACCATGGCCGCGGTCTGCGGATGCTCGCCAGCCAGGAAGGCGCCAAGCCGCGCCGGTTCGAGCTTTTCGAGTTCGGGCCAGATCGGCGGCGGGCCTTCCGGTGCGACCTCGAATTTCTTGTCGCCCATGATGGCGCTCATCTCTTCGGGCGAGAGCGATTCATTGAGGATGGTGTCCATCCTGTCGGCGGAATCGAGCAGTCCCGCCCCTTCGGTGAACTCGGCCTCGAACTCGGCGACGATGCGCTCGAGATCGCTTTGCGGAATGGTCCGCAGCAGCCGGGCGCCCTCGATCAGCGCCTTCAATTCTTCCTGCTTGAAGAATTTCAAAAGACGGCTGGCCGACGGCTTGCCCATCGCCACCAATATGGCGGCCGCCTTCTGCGCGCGGGTCAAGGTCACCGGCGTCGTCATGCCTCTCGCCTCCGCTGCCACCGGCAAGCCCCGCAATCCATGTCTAGGCGCCCTTCGTGCCGGCGATGATTTCGGTCAGCCTGATGCCGAAGCGCGACGGATCGCTTTCCAGCACGGTGATCTCGCCGCGCGCGATCTTGCGGCCGTTGACCACGACGTCGACAGGTTCGCCGATGCGGCGGTTGAGCGCCACCGTCGAACCCTTCTGCAGCGCCATCAGGTCGGATACCGGCATCTCGGTGCTGCCGAGGATGATCTGGACATCGACGGGGATGTTCATGATGACGCTCGAATTGGCACCGGAAGCGGCCCTGAACGCCGCGTCGGGGCGCTTTTCCTCTTCATGCAGGACCCCGCGCAATTCTTCGATGGCACGGTCGAGCTGCTCGTCCGGCTGATCGAGGTCGGCTTCCGCCTTGGTCTTGGCCATGCGTCGTCTCCAAATGCTCAGGCGCGTCCGGCGGCAGCCGGCATCAGCCCGTCGATAAAGTCCTGCCCGGCATCGTAGGGATGCCTGATTCGGACGGTGTAATTCTGACCGAGTTTGCCGAACTCGCATACGAACAGCGTCTTGCCGCGCGCGCTGAGACGCGCCTGCGACTGCGCCGTTTCCTCGAATTCGATGACTTGACCGATTTCGAAACCGGCGAGGTCGCCGAGCGTCAGCCGGGCCAGCGGCATGGTGGCCTCTAGCGCCACTGTGGAGCGCATCACCTCTTCCGAAAAACGCGCCCGCCAGCTGGCACCCTGATCGTTCTCGCCGGCGGCGACTGCACTGTCCCGGCTGGCCAGCACGACACGCTGCGGCATCATCACCGTGACGGTGCCGCTGTCGGCCGGCGTCGAGATGCCAAGAACGATGCGGATTGCCGCGCCATCGCGCAGCACGTGCCGTTTCGCCTCGGTGCCCGACATCGCCCGCGGCACCGGCAGGCGCAGGTCGAGCGAGCGCCGTCCCGATCCGTTCAGGGCCTGTGCGACCTGCTGGAACACCATAGTCGAGACATCGATTTCGATCTGCGACAGATCGCGCTCGATCGGCGAGACCGGCAGATCCGGGTCGCCGCCGAACAGCGTGCAGATCATGATCGCGATCGCCGGCGCATCGATCACCAGGGTCATGGCATCGGAGGACGTGGATGATGCGACAATGGTCATGGCAAACGTATCGCCGGCGCGCGAGCGCGCCTCCGAGACGCGGCTGACCTCGACGGCCCTGAGATCGACGGTGACCGGAACGCCAAGCTCACTGGTCAGGCTCTTCTGCAGCAGCGGCGCGGCGCGCTCGGCCATGGCCCGGCCGGTGCCGATGACCTGGGCGGCCTCGCCGCTGTCGCCGACCAGACGCTCAATGATCAGCGAGCGCGCTTCCGCTGGGCTGCCTGGACTGGTCATGACAGTGCTGGGACCGATCTGTCGAGCATCGTTCAGGCGGCCTTCTTTTCGACGGAGCCAGTGTTCATCGTGCTCTGCTCGACTGCGTCGATCGTTGGCCGTTCATAGGACGAGATGGTCTTGCGGCCGAACTCGATCGCCACCTGCGGCAGTGCGCCGTTCATGTAGGCCAGCAGCGTCTGCTTGACGATGATGTAGAGGCGGTTGTTCTTCTCGCGCACCGTCTTGATCTTGGTGGCGACCGGCCCGACCACCGCGTAGGACAGGAAGATGCCAAGGAAGGTGCCGACCAGGGCAGCGCCAATCAGGCCGCCGAGGATTTCCGGCGACTGGTCGAGCGCGCCCATCGCCTTGACCACGCCAAGCACGGCGGCGACGATGCCGAGCGCCGGCAAGCCGTCACCCACCGCCACCATTGCATGATAGGCCTTCATCTTGTCGGACCTGATGGTCTGGATTTCCTCGTCCATCAGCGCCTCGATCTCGTGCGAGCGGGCATTGCCGATGATGATGATGCGACAGTAGTCGCAGATGAAATTCATCAAATCGTGGTTCTTGAGCACGGTCGGAAAGGCCTGGAAGATCGCCGATTCCTCTGGATTGTCGATATGCGCCTCGACCTCGCTGCGCGACTTCGAGCGCAGCTCGCGCATCAGGCTGTGCAGCACGCCGAGCGTTTCGAGGTAATTCTGTTCCTTCGGCACCGCCTGCTTGAACGCCTCGAGGATGGCCTTGCCGGTGTCCTTGACCGTCTTCATCGGGTTGGCCACCAGAAACGTGCCGAACGCGGCGCCGCAGATGACCACGGCTTCCCACGGCTGGACCAGCACATGAAGATGGCCGCCCATGGCCATGAAGCCGCCAAGGACGCAGCCGAGCGTCACCACAAGTCCAATCAGAATGCCCACAATAGGTCCTTCCGCATTTCACAACAGGAGCAAGGGATAGCCCCCGTGCCTTGTGTGAGGCTTGAATCGAGGGGGGCGTCGAACCGATTCAGTTTCGCGCAAGGAAGTGGGGGTATTGTGCTGACATAGCTTCGGCCGGAGGCACGTCTTTGCTCAGTACATTTACCAGCTACCAGCTCATCACCAAGGACATTTCAAAGTCGCTCGACAGGATCGAGCAGCAGCCCGTCGTTGACCGCGATACCAAATATTATCTGGACAACATCACCAAGGTGAAATCGATCGACGATTTCGTCAAAAATGACCGGTTGTTCAAATATGCCATGAAGGCCTACGGGCTCGAGGACATGGACTACGCCAAGGCCTTCATGGTCAAGGCGCTCAAGGAAGGTGTCTCCGATCCCAACAGCTTCGCCAACAAGCTGACCGACAAGCGCTACGCCGAATTCGTCAGCGCCTTCAATTTCGCCGCCAACGGCGCCGATGCGACGATCTACAACAAGACGCAGCAGATGGTGACCAAGAACTACGCCACGCAGGCGAAAATCGCCGGCCTCGATCCGAACTCCGACTATGTGAAGGGCGAGACGACATATTATCTCGCCAACATCACCAAGGTGAAGTCGATCGACGACCTGATGTCGAACAGCCGGCTTTACACATACGCCCTCGCTTCATTCGGTCTCGATTCGACGACGGAGGACAAGGATCTCATCAAGCGGGTTCTGCAGGGTGGCGTCAGCGACCCCGACAGCGTCGCCAACAAGATGACGGACAAGACCTACGCCGCGCTGGCCTCAGCCTTCAACTTCGAAGCCTATGGCGAGAACGCCACCACCATCGTTCCGGCGCAGCAGCCGACTGTCGACAAGTACATGCGCCAGACGCTCGAAGAGGATGCCGGCAACACCAACCAAGGCGTGCGGCTGGCGCTTTATTTCGATCGCAAGGCGCCGACCATCACCAGCTGGTACGACGTGCTGGCCGACACTGCCCTTGCCAGCGTCGTGCGCACCGCGCTCGGGCTGCCCGATTCCTTCGCCACCGCCAACATCGACAAGCAGGCGCAGCTGTTCGAGCAGAAACTCGACATCTCGGATTTCTCCGATCCCGAGAAGCTCGGCAAGTTCCTGACCCGCTTCACCAGCATGTACGAGATCAACAATCCGACCTCGTCGGCCGTCACCTCGGTCAGCGTGCTGTTTTCCCAGCCGATCACGGTCGGCATCTCCACCGATCTGATGATGGCCATGCAGAAGTTGAGGTTCTGAGACCATCATGCGGGACAGCCTGTACGTCGCCCTTTCCTCGCAGATCGCGCTCGAGCGCCGCCTCGACACGATCGCCGACAACGTCGCCAACGCCTCGACGATCGGCTTTCGCGCCACCGGCGTGAAATTCGAGGACGTCGTCTCCGGCACCGGGCCGAAGTCGGTATCCTTCGCGTCTTCGGGCAAGACCTATCTTTCCGGCGCGCACGGTGCCTTGACCGAGACCGGAAATCCGTTCGATTTCGCCGTCCAGGGCGATGCCTGGTTCGCCATCGATACGCCGGTCGGCACTGTCATGACCCGCGACGGGCGCTTTTCGATGAACGAGAATGGCGAGCTGATGTCGATCGAGGGCCACCCGGTGCTCGATGCCGGAGGTTCGCCGATCCAGCTCGACCCCCGCAATGGTCCGCCCAAGGCCGGGGCCGACGGTTCGCTGCGCCAGAACGATCAGCTCGTCGGCTCCATCGGCCTCTACAATTTCGATCCCGGCGAGAATTTCGTCCGCTACGGCAATTCAGGCATCATTCCGGCGCGCACGCCGGAGCCGGTCACCGATCGTTCCGATACCGGGATCGCCCAGGGTTTTCTCGAAGAATCCAACGTCAATCCGGTGCTCGAGATCACCCGGCTCATCATGGTGCAGCGCGCCTTCGAAAATACCGCGGCCCTGATGCGGCAGACCGACTCCTCCACCGACGAGGCGATCAAGACGCTCGGCTCGAAATAGCCCATGTCGCTCGACCAGCCATCGCTCCGCGCACCCGAAAGACAGCTCCAGCCGGCCCCGGAAGACCGGCTTGCCGCGCTGGAACGGGTATGGCGACGTTTCGCCGACGCCGAGGCACTGCTCAAGCGCGGCGGCCGCGTCGTCGAAGTCACGTCCACGCACTACAAGGTGCGCGGCCTTTCCGACTTCGCCAGGCTGGGCGACATCGTCGAGCAGCGCGGCCATGCCGGCGCGCGCCGCGGCGAGATCGTCAAGATCAGCCGCGACGAGATCGTCGTGGCACCCTTCGAACGCAGCGCCGATGCCGGCATCGGTGATGCGGTGTTCCGCCGCGGTCCGCTCGCGGTTGGGCCGCATGCCTCGTGGCGCGGCCGCACCATCGACGCGCTCACCAGGGCGATCGATGGCGGCCCGTCTTTGGTCAGGGGTGACGACACGTCGAGCGGCGCCCGCACGACGCCCGGCGCCATGGCCCGGCAGCGCGTCGGCACCGCCTTCATGACCGGCGTCAAGGTCATCGACATCTTCACGCCGCTTTGCTTCGGCCAGCGCCTCGGCATCTTTGCCGGCTCCGGCGTCGGCAAGTCGACGCTGCTCGCCATGCTTGCCGGCGCCGACGCATTCGACACCGTCGTCGTGGCGCTGATCGGCGAACGCGGCCGCGAGGTGCGCGAATTCCTCGAGGACACGATCGGCGACAGCATGGCCAAGACCGTCGCCGTCGTCGCCACCAGCGACGAGAGCGCCATGATGCGCCGGCGTGCGCCGGACACCGCCATGCGCGTCGCCGAGCATTTTCGCGACCAGGGCCATCGCGTGCTTCTGGTGCTGGATTCGATCACCCGCTTCGCCCATGCCTTGCGCGAGGTGGCGACGGGAACCGGCGAGCCGCCGGTCGCCCGCGGCTATCCGGCCTCGGTGTTCACCGAACTGCCCAAGCTGCTCGAGCGCGCCGGACCGGGCGCCGAAGGCCCCGGGGTTGAAGGCAAGGGATCGATCACCGCCATCATTTCCGTGCTGGTCGACGGCGACGACCACAACGACCCGGTCGCCGATTCCGTGCGCGGCATCCTCGACGGCCATGTCGTGCTCGACCGCGCGATCGCCGAACAGGGACGCTATCCGCCGGTCAATCCGCTGTCGTCCATATCGCGTCTTGCCGGCAAGGCCTGGAGCGCCGACCAGCGTGCCCTGGTGACAAGGCTGAAGTCGATGATCGCCCGCTTCGAGGACACGCGCGACATCCGCTTGCTGGGCGCCTATCAGGGCGGCGTCGACGCCGAGCTCGATATCGCCGTGCGCCAGGTGCCGCTGATCTACGAGGCGCTGACGCAATCGCCCAAGGACCGCCCGTCCGCCGAGCCGTTCTCCGACCTCGCCCGTCACCTCAAGGGTAAGCTGAATGCCGATGCAGGAGACTGAACGCCAGTACACCGAGCGCGTCCTGCGCGAAATGCTCGCCGAGGCCAGCGCCGCGGAGGAAGCCAGGGCCGACGAAGCCAGAGTTGCCAAGGCAAAGGCTGTCCGCGCCATAGCTGCGAAAGCCGAGGCTGTTCTAGCCAGAGCTGCCAAGCCAATCCTGCCCAGGGTTGCTAAAGCCGAGCCTGTTCTGTCCAGGGCTGCTGAGCTCGCCCTGCCCAAGGTTCCCCAGGCAGCGGCCGCCGAGATGACGCAGGCCAGCCGTGACTCGCTGATCGACGGCCTGTTCCCGCGCACCGAATGGCCGCAGCCGCCAAAGGCGCCATTTCCCAGGCTGAAAAAGAAGTCCGACCGGCGCAGCGATTTCGTCATTGCCGCGCTCGGCCTCACGCTCGGGCTGATCTGCGCCCTGTTTCCCTGGTACATCTTCTTCAACCAGGAACAGTTCGGCGTCCAGGCGATCAAGTTTGGCGGCACCGGCACCAATTCAGGACGGGCGGGCGGCGGCGTGGTCGCCCAACGCAGCGCGCCGCTGACGGCAAAGGACGCTCCCGCGGCCAATATCGATCTGCTTGCCACGGGAACCGTGCAGGATGATGCCAATCCCGCTCCTGCGCCTGATGAGCAACCCTTTCCGGCCGATGCCGCGAAATTCCGCATGGTTCATGTCGCCAATGGCCGCGCCATGATCGAGGACGATGCCGGACTGTGGATCGTCCAGCGTGGCTCGATACTGCCGGACTCCAGTCAGGTGTCTTCCATCGAGCAGCGCAACGGCAAATGGGTCATGGTCACCAGCACCGACCAGGTGATCGAACTCTCCAGGTAAACGCCCGTCTCGGGCGCCCGGCCATCCGCAAGGTCCGCGCAAGACTGGCGGCCTAGTCTTCGGGAACCCGCCCGGAGATTCCCATGGAGCCCGTTTCCCTTTTCGACCTCGCCGCCAAGCAAGCGCAATGGCTTGCCGTGCGCCAGTCCGCCATCGCCGGCAACATCGCCAACGCCAACACGCCGGGATACACGGCAAACGATGTCGAGCCGTTCGAAAAGGTGCTCGACCGCACCGCGGTGTCGCTGCAGGCCACGCAGGCCGGCCATCTCGGCAACGCCGCGACCAATGCCGGCTTCACCGTCAAGCCGCAGGAAGATGACGGCGTTGTCATGCCGTCCAAGAACTCGGTCGTGCTGGAAGACCAGCTGATGAAGGCCGGCGAAGTGCGCCGCTCCTTCGAGCTCAACACGGCGATCGTCAAGGCGTTCCATTCGATGATGATGATGGCGGTGAAGAGCTGACATGGACGCGCTGACCGCAGCCCTCAAAGTCGCGGCATCCGGCCTCGGCGCCCAGTCGGAGCGCTTGCGCGTGGTTTCGGAAAACCTGGCCAACGCCCAGTCGACCGGCACCGCACCCGGTTCCGATCCCTATCGCCGCAAGACCATCAGCTTCGTCTCCGAGCTCGACCGGACCTCCGGCAGCTCAACGGTCGCAGTGAACTCGATCGATCGTGATCCCAGTGACTTTCCGGTCGAGTTCCAGCCCGGCAACGAGGCCGCCGACGACAAGGGCTACGTCAAGATGCCCAACGTCAACGTGCTGATCGAAATGGCCGACATGACCGAGGCCAACCGCTCCTACGAAGCCAATCTTCAGGTCGTCAAGCAGGCGCGAGACCTGATTTCCATGACCATCGACCTGATGAGGAACCAGTAATGATCAGCGGTATCGGAGCCCTTCAGTTCAAGTCCTCGATCGGCGGCGACGACGCGGTGACAAGCCTGCTCCAGAGCGGCGCGACACCCTCGGCCGGCGGCAATATCGGCACCTCCTTCGCCGAGGCGCTGAGCCAGGCGGCCTCCAAGACCGTCAACACGATGGAGAATGCCGAGCAGGTGTCGATGCAGGCGCTCAAGGGCGACGCCGACACCCGTCAGGTGGTCGACGCCGTGATGAGCGCGCAACAGGCGCTTCAGACCGCCGTCGCCATCCGCGACAAGGTGGTTTCCGCCTATCTCGAAGTCAGTCGAATGGGCATCTGAGGAATTCCGCCATGAAAGCACTCGCCATCGCCGCCACCGGCATGAATGCCCAGCAGACAAATCTGGAAGTCATCGCCAACAACATCGCCAACATCAACACCACCGGCTACAAGCGCGCCCGCGCCGAATTCTCGGACCTGCTCTACCAGGTCGACCGCACGCAGGGTGTGCCCAACCGCTCCAACGCCTCGCTGGTGCCGGAGGGCGTCTCGATCGGCCTCGGCGTCAAGACGACGGCCGTGCGCAACGTGCACACCCAGGGCGAACTGACCAGCACCGGCAACAGTTTCGACATGGCGCTGACCGGCAGGGGCTGGTTCCAGATCGAGGGCGCCGACGGCGGCACGCTGTACAGCCGCGCCGGCGCCTTCAACACCAACGCCACCGGCCAGTTGGTGACGGTCGACGGCGCCAGTGTCATTCCGGCCATCACCGTTCCCACTGACGCCGTCGAGGTCATCGTCAACAAGACGGGACAGGTCTTCGCCCGCATTGACGGCCAGACCGACCTGCAGACCCTCGGCCAGCTTCAGATCGCCAATTTCGCCAACGAGGCGGGTCTGGCGCCGCTCGGCGACAATCTGTTCCAGGAAACCACGGCTTCCGGCCCGGCGAATGTCGGCGTGCCGGGCGATCCCGGCTTTGCCACCATCCAGCAGGGCTATCTCGAGGCCTCCAACGTCGATCCGGTCAAGGAGATCACCGAGCTGATCTCGGCGCAGCGCGCCTATGAGATGAACTCCAAGGTCATCCAGGCCGCCGACGACATGGCCTCCGTCGTTTCCAAGAACATCAGGTAACGGATGATGGCCATGCCGATCTCCTGCTCCGCGTTCCGCCGCACCGCGCTTGTCCTTGCGCTGGTGGCCGGCGGCATGCCGGCTTTCGCCCAGGAATCGACGGACCAATCGACAGACCAATCGGCCACTCAGCTCGCCGGCAATCAACCTGCCGGCGAGGTTGTGTTGATCCCCAACCGGGTCATCTATCCCGGCGAGACCATCGAGCTCGCTGCCCTGAAAAAGGTGACCCTGATCGCCGGCAAGCACAAGCCGGACGCGGTCGCCACCCGGGCCGAGGAACTCGACGGCAAGGTCGCCAAGCGCACGCTGCTGCCCGGCCGCTACATCCCTTCCGCTGCCGTCCGTGAGGCCTGGCTGGTCGAACAGGGCGCGTCCGTGCAGGTGTTCTTCATCGCCGGCGGACTGACGATCTCGGCCACCGCGGTGACGTTGCAGCCGGGTGCTGCCGGCGACCTTGTCAAGGTCCGCAACGTCGACAGCGGCAAGATCCTGTCCGGCACGGTGATGGCGGATGGGACCATCCAGGTCAGCGCTTCATGATGCGCGGACTTGCCCTGATCTTGGCGGCCGTGCTCGGCTTGCAGCCGGCGCTGGCCGACGGCCTGACGCCCAAGGCCAAGCGCGAACTTGCCGCCAAGAATGGCGGCGTCTACGACGATCCCGAATACAATCCGGCCACCACCAGCCGCATGTTCCGGGTTTCGTCCGGGCCGAGTTCGCTGCCGCCGGGCCAGGTCGCCTCGCGCATCAAGGACATCGCCCAGTTGCAGAGTTCGCGCGACAACCAGCTGGTCGGCTATGGCCTGGTCATCGGGCTTGCCGGGTCGGGCGACAGCCTGCGCAACTCGCCGTTCACCGAACAATCGATCCGCGCCATGCTCGAAAATCTCGGCATCGCCACCGAAGGCGGCAGCGCACGCGCCAAGAATGTCGCCGCCGTCATCGTCACCGCCAACATGCCGCCCTACGTGCAGTCGGGCGCCCGCATCGACATCGACGTCTCCTCGATGGGCGACGCGACCTCGCTCGCTGGCGGCACGCTGATCATGACGCCCTTGAAGGCGGCGGACGGCGAGATCTATGCCGTCGGCCAGGGCTCGGTCATCGTTTCCGGCTTTGTCGCCAAGGGACAGGCCGAGCAGCTGACGCAAGGCGTGCCGACCTCCGGTCGTGTGCCGAACGGCGCCATCGTCGAGCGCGCCGTCCAGGCCGAGTTCGACGATCAGGCGACGCTGACCCTGCAATTGCGCAATCCCGATTTTTCGACCGCAATCCGCATCGCCGACGCCATCAACGACTATACCAGCCAGCGCTTCGGCGCGCGGGTTGCGGCCGAGCGCGATTCCCGCACCGTGCAGATCAGAAGGCCGAAGGGTGTTTCGGCGGCCCGCTTCTATGCCGAGATCGAAAACCTGGTGGTCGAATCCGACACGCCGGCCCGTGTCGTCATCGACGAGCGCACCGGCACCATCGTCATCGGCAACGACGTCAAGATCTCGCGGGTCGCCATCAGCCACGGCACGCTCACCGTGCGCATCACCGAAGCGCCGCGCGTCGTCCAGCCCGAGCCTTTCTCCAGAGGCGAGACGGCCGTCGAACCGTTCACCGCCATCGACGCCAGCCGGCCCGATGCCCGCGTCGCCGTGCTTGACGGACCCGATCTCGAAACGCTCGTTTCCGGCCTCAACCGTCTCGGCGTCAAGCCGGACGGCATCATTGCCATTCTGCAGGGCATCAAGTCGGCCGGCGCCCTGCAGGCCGACCTGGTTCTGCAATAGGCGATGCCGATGACCCGCACTCTCTCACGCCACGAAAGACGCCGCCCCGCCGCGATCCTGTTCGCGGCCGCTGTTGTCGCCATGTCCTTCGCCGGCAGCACGGCGCGCGGCGAGGAAACGGTTCGCCAGGTCCTGCCGGGCGCGCCGGCCGCTGAGCCGCCGCAGCAATTGAAGCGGGAGAAAGCGCCGGACCAAAGCGAGATCGAGCGCTTCTGCTCCAACATCGCCGACGCCGCCCGTGACCGCCGCTATGCCTTGCAGGCGGAGGAGATGAAGCAGCTGCAGGCCGGCATCGACCAGCGCATGAAGGCGCTGGAGGAGAAGCGCGCAGAATACGAGACCTGGCTGAAGCGGCGCGAGGTTTTCCTGGCCCGGGCCGAGGACGGCGTTGTCCAGATCTATGCCGGCATGAAACCTGACGCCGCCGCCGAGCGGCTGGCCATCGTCAACGCCGACCTGGCGGCGGCGATATTGATGAAGCTCGATTCACGCAAGGCGAGCGTCATCCTCAACGAAATGGACCAGAAGGCGGCGGCGACGCTCACCGGCATCATGGCCAGCGCAGCCCGAAGGGTAGATCCGTCATGATCCGCAAGATGCTCCTCCTGTGCGCGGTCGCCGGGCTGTCCGGGTGCGGAACCAATCTGAAGGAGGTCGGCAAGGAGCCGGCCCTGTCCCCGGTCGGCTCCGGCATCGATGGCGGCAACACCTCGTCCCTCTATCGCTATCCGGAAACGCCGCCCGCGCCGGTCAGGAAATTCTCATTGTGGGATGACCGCCAGAGCCGGCTGTTCACCGACCCGCGGGCACTGTCGCAGGGTGACATCCTGACCGTCAAGATCAAGATCAACGACAGGGCCAACTTCAAGAACCAGAACGACAGGAGCCGCACCGCCAACCGCAAGCTCGGTTACGACCTCAGCGCGCAGTGGGACAACTGGAGCACCGCCGGCAAGGGCACTGGCGCTCTCAGCTCCACCACGGACACGACGGCCGACGGCGAGATCAAGCGCTCGGAAACGCTTGAACTCAATGTCGCGGCCATCGTTACCGATGTCTTGCCGAACGGCAATTTGATGATCACGGGATCGCAGGAAGTGCGCGTCAACGCCGAGCTCAGGGTGCTGACACTCGCCGGCATCGTGCGGCCGGCCGATATCGGCGCCGAGAACACCATCCCCTACGAACGCATCGCCGAGGCGCGCATCTCCTACGGCGGGCGCGGCCGCATCACCGAGGTCCAGCAACCTGCCTACGGCCAGCAGATTCTCGACCAGGTTCTTCCGTTCTAGGATTGGGGAACACGGCACCGTGGCAAATGTCGAACAGGTTCAGCCGCGCAAGGGTCCCTCCCTTGCCATCCAGGCCATCATGCTGCTGGTCGTGACGGCGGCCGCCATCGGCATGGGCTGGATGTCCGGCGGCTATCTCAAGGGCGTCGGGGCACCTGCGTCGGTGCCGGTGGCGCCTGAGAACGAAGGCAAGACCGTGGAGCCCGCCGCGGGCGGTGAGCCGGGCGTGGGGCCGACGCTCGTCGTGCTGGCGCCGATCACCACCAACATCGCCTCGCCTGCCGATACCTGGATCAGAATGGAGGTGTCCGTCGTCTATGACGGGCCGCAGCCACAGGCCATGTCGGATGACATCCACCAGGACCTTCTGGCCCTGGTGCGCACCTTGAAGATGCATCAGATCGAGGGCGCCAGCGGCTACCAGCACCTGAAGGCCGATCTTGAGGAACGCGCCTCGATCCGCAGCCAGGGTCACGCCAAGCAGATTCTTATCAGGACATTGCTGCTCGAATGAGAAAGTTCCTTCTTGCCACCGCGATGATCGCGGCCGCCACGTCCGTCGCGGCGGCGCAGCAACTCGATCTCGGCGGCATCGGCAAGGCCGATGGCACCACCGTCGGCTACATCATCCAGGTATTCGGCCTGCTGACCGTGCTGTCGGTGGCGCCAGGCCTGCTGATCATGGTGACGAGCTTCACCCGCTTCGTCATCGCCTTCTCGATCCTGCGCGCCGGCATCGGCCTGCAGTCGACGCCGGCCAATCTCATTCTCATTTCGCTGTCGCTGTTCATGACCTTCTATGTCATGGCGCCGACCTTCGACCAGGCCTGGAACACCGGCGTCAAGCCGCTGATGGACAACCAGATCACCCAGACCGTAGCCTTCGACAAGATTTCGGATCCGTTCCGCACCTTCATGCTGCGCAATGTGCGCGACAAGGACTTCGACCTGTTCGCCGATCTCGCCCGCGAGCGCGGCCAGACCGTTGCGCGCGACACCGTTGACCTGCGCATCCTGGTGCCCGCCTTCATGATCTCGGAAATCCGGCGCGGCTTCGAGATCGGCTTCCTGATCGTGCTGCCATTCCTGGTCATCGACCTGATCGTCGCCACCATCACCATGGCGATGGGCATGATGATGCTGCCGCCAACGGTGGTGTCGCTGCCGTTCAAGATCCTGTTCTTCGTCCTCATCGACGGCTGGAATCTGCTTGTCGGCAGCCTGGTGCGCTCCTTCAACTAATCTCCGCCAATCGATCCCTGGCAACTTGATCTTTGCCGCGCGCTCCGGCCCAAAATTCAAGCAATATATTTTCGATTAACCGTCCGGTTTAGCCCTTTGGTAGGGACTTGCCCGCATATTCGCTCGCAGATGGCGGGTGATCGATTTCGAGATCATTGGCATGATGCCGCACCGTCATACCGGGAAGCCCGGTATGTCAAAAAAACACCTGTAAAATCAAGGTACGAGTACCATGTCCAGCATCATGACGAACTCCGCCGCGTTGACGGCTCTGCAGAGCCTTAACGCCACCAGCAAATCCCTCCAGGACACCCAGGCCCGCATCTCGACCGGTTACCGGGTCTCGCAGGCATCGGACAACGCCGCCTACTGGTCGATCGCCACCACGATGCGCTCGGACAACTCCGCGATGTCCACCGTTTCGGACGCGCTCGGCCTCGGCGCATCTAAGGTCGACACCGCCTACACCGGCATGAACAGTGCGATCTCCACCATCAACCAGATCAAGGCCAAGCTGCTGGCATCCTACGGCCAGACGGATGCCTCGAAGGAAAAGACCCAGACCGAAATCACCGCTCTTCAGGCGCAGATGAAGTCCTACGCCGACGGCGCCACCTTCTCCGGCACCAACATGCTGTCCGTGAACAGCGGCGCGACAGCCACGACGGCGGCCGATGTGAAGATCCTTTCGGCGTTCAACCGTGACGCCTCCGGCGCGGCTTCGATCTCGACCATCGACGTCAAGGTGGAAAACATCAAGCTGTATGAAGCTGGCACCACCGCGACCCTCGCGAAGGGTATCCTCGACACGCTCCGCGTCGGCTCCACCGGTGTGGCCACCCTCACGGCCTCGGCTCCGACCCTGGGCGCCGCTGCTGTGGCCACCGACACCTATTCGGCCGCCAGCCTGAAGATCTTTGACACCGCGACAGGCAAAGCTGCCAGCGATACGCAGATCCAGCAGATGTTGACCGTCATCGACTCGGCGCTCGCCGACATGACCAACTCCGCCACCACGCTCGGCGCCGCCAAGAGCAGTATCGACCTGCAGAAGACCTTCACCTCCGATCTGATGGACTCCATCGATCGCGGTGTCGGCCAGCTCGTCGATGCCGACATGAACAAGGAATCGACCCGTCTGCAGGCCCTGCAGGTCCAGCAGCAGCTCGGCGTCCAGGCGC
The DNA here is from genome assembly GCF_003253745.1 of Mesorhizobium kowhaii. Taxonomy (GTDB): domain Bacteria; phylum Pseudomonadota; class Alphaproteobacteria; order Rhizobiales; family Rhizobiaceae; genus Mesorhizobium; species Mesorhizobium kowhaii. The sequence continues at coordinate 16,923 of NZ_MZXV01000069.1, read as the reverse complement.
TGTCGATCGCCAACGGTTCGTCGCAGTCGATCTTGTCGCTCTTCCGCGGCTAATCGCCTCCGCCTAACCACAGTTCAGACCAAATATCGGGCCGCGCCAAAAGCGCGGCCCGATTTGCGTTTGTTCCAGCCTCGCGCAATGCTCGTTTCTTAACTCTCAAAAGCCAGCTTTTAACAGGCTGTTAACCATGCCGCGCTAGTTATGGTTAACCAATAGCTTACGACAGTTTGGCGAATCGGCCCGACCGGCACGATGCCACCCGTTGAACAGGCCCATCCGGCATGTCTGGACATGTCGTCTTATGAGAAGGAGCGACTTTCTTGGCGAGCATTATGACAAACGCCGCGGCGTTAACCGCACTTCAAAGCCTCAGCGCCACCAACAAGTCACTCGAACAGACGCAGGCTCGCATCTCGACGGGCTACCGGGTCTCGCAGGCCTCGGACAACGCCGCCTACTGGTCGATCGCAACCACGATGCGCTCGGACAACTCGGCCCTGTCGACGGTACAGGATGCACTCGGCCTCGGCGCCTCGAAAGTCGATACCGCCTACACCGGCATGAACAATGTGCTGACTACGATCGGCCAGATCAAAACCAAGCTGCTTTCGACCGTCGGCCAGACGGATGCCGCCAAGGCAAAAACCCAGACCGAGATCAAGGCGCTTCAGGCGCAGATGAAGTCCTTTGCCGATGCGGCAACCTTCTCCGGCTCGAATTTCCTTGCGGTGACCTCCAAGCAGGTCGCCGCAGCCAATGATGGCGTCCAGCCCGACTCGCAGATCGTGTCCTCATTCAATCGTTCCTCGTCCGGCGCGATCTCGATCGGGACGATCAACATCGATGTCGAGGGCACCAAGCTTTTCGACTACGGCCTTGCCACCGGCGTCAAGAACTACGGCACCCTCGATCGCCAGACCTCCATCTATGCCACTGGGGCCGCCCAGGCCCTGTATGACACCGCCTATGCGACCGCGATCGCGGGCGGAGCAACGGACATCGCCGCAAACACCGCCGGCCAGACGGCGGCGGGAGCGGTGGTGGCCAAGGTCGACAATATTTCCGCCTACAACCTCGACATCACGGCGGCCGGGGTAACCGACGACATCATCACGCAGATGGTGACCAAGATCGACAAGGTCATGGCGCAGTTGACCGATTCCGCCACCATCCTCGGCTCGGCCAAGAGCAGCATCGACCTGCAGAAGACCTTCACCCAGAGCCTGATGGACTCCATCGACCGTGGTGTCGGCCAGCTCGTCGATGCCGATATGAACAAGGAATCGACACGGCTCCAGGCGCTGCAGGTTCAGCAGCAGCTCGGCATCCAGGCGCTGTCGATCGCCAACAGCGCCTCGCAGAGCATCCTGTCGCTGTTCAAGAGCTAGTCGCGGGCGCCACCGGTGCCCTCCTTTCGCATCCCGCCTTCCTTTTCGCACTCCGATTGACGGGCCGCGCCGCAAGCGCGGCCCGATTTCATTTTCGCACAAGCTTCGAAGACTACTGTTCCGGCGGACAGTCATGCTGGGAGTCGTCGAACCGTGCCGGAACAGATCCAGAGCATCATCTCGAATCTTCGCGGCTTTGGCGTGAAGCGCCTTGCCATACTGGCTGGCATCGCCGTTCTGGTGATGGGCGTCATCGGCATCGCCTCGGTCTATCTCAACCGTCCCGCCTACGACACGCTCTATGTCGGGCTCGACCGCGCCGACGTGAACCAGATCGGCCTGGTGCTGGGCGAAGCCGGCATCGGCTTCGATGTCGGCGCCGACGGAACCTCGGTGCTGGTGCCGGCCGGCACCACCGCGCAAGCGCGCATGCTGCTTGCCGAAAAGGGCCTGCCGACCAGTGCCAATGCCGGCTACGAATTGTTCGACAATGTCGGCTCGCTCGGCCTCACCTCCTTCATGCAGCAGATCACCCGCGTGCGCGCACTGGAAGGCGAGATCGCCCGCACCATCCAGTCGATTTCAGGCATCAAGGCGGCGCGCGTCCACATCGTCATGTCCGAACGCGCCAATTTCCGCCGCGACGAACAGCAGCCCTCCGCCTCGGTGGTCATCCGCTATACCGGCATCGACGCCGAGAAGAGCGCCATGTCGATCCGCCATCTCGTCGCCGCCGCCGTTCCCGGCCTGTCGGCCGACAAGGTGACGGTGCTCGATTCCAGCGGCAATCTGCTGGCTGCGGGCGATGATCCTTCCAACACCAGCGCCGCCCGCACGCTCGGCGTCGAGCAGACCGTCGAGGCGCAGATCGGCGACAACATCCGCCGTGCGCTGACGGCCTATCTCGGCCCCGACAACTTCCGCGCCAGCGTCAAGGCCGAGGTCAACACCGACACCCGCCAGACGGAAGAAACCATTTTCGATCCGAATTCGCGCGTCGAGCGCTCGGTGCAGTCGGTGCGCGCCAACGAAAACAACAACCAGAAGCAGGCCTCGACCCCGGCCAGCGTCGAGCAGAACCTGCCCGAGACCCAGGCAACCGCCACCGACGGTCCGCAATCCTCCTCGCAGAACGACCGCAAGGAAGAGATCACCAATTACGAAATCAATTCGAAGAAGATCGCCACCGTTTCCAACGGCTACACCGTCACCAAGATGTCGATTGCCGTGGTCGTCAACCAGCAACGGCTGATGACCATTCTCGGCAAGGACGCCACGCCGGAGCAGATTGCCAAGCGCGTCGCCGAGATCCAGAAGATGGTGACCTCGGCCACCGGCTTCGACGACAAGCGCGGCGACGTCATCGACGTCTCGGCGGTCGAGTTCATTGACGGGCTGGACGGCGAGGCGATCCCGCAGGCTGGAATGCTCGATTCCATCGGCCAGCATGCCGGCACGCTGATCAACGCCGGCGCCTTCATCGTCGTGGTGTTCCTGGTCGCCTTCTTCGGCCTGAGGCCGATGGCGGCGGCGCTGACGGCAAAGGCGACGCCAGCCCTGTCGGGCCCCAGCTACGATGAAGTCCAGCGCTCGCTGCCGACACCGGAAGCAAGCGCCAACGCCGAAAGCGCTGCCGTCGGCGCCCTGCCCGGTTCACGCCCAAGACCCACACCGCTCGACGATCTTCGCCAGAAGATCAGGCCGGCGCCGCAGGATCGGCTTGCCCGAATGGTCGACCTCAACGAGGAACGCACCGCGCAGATCCTGCGCAAATGGGCCGCCCAGGAAGTCGCGGTGTAAGCCATGCCCTCCGTAGCCCTTTTCGACCTTCTGCCTGATTTCGGAACCCGCACGCAACGTGCCGGCCAGCCCCGGCCCACGGCCGATCCCGAACGCAAACCCGAGACGCCGGCGCCGCAAGCCGATATCGGCACGCTGATCGCGGAAGCGGTTGCCCAGGCTGAGGCGGCGCTAGAGGCACGCCTGTCGATTGCCCATGAAGCCGCGCTCGAGGCCGAACGCCAGGCCAATGCCGAGGAAGCAAGGGTATTCCTCGAAAGCCTCGGCGACGATGTCGGCAAGGCGGTCTCGTTGCGCATCGATGCCATGGAGGCGCGCGTGACCGCACTGGTCGCGGCCACCGTCGCCCGCATGATCGGCGGCATCGTCAGCGACGATCTGCAGAAACGCTCGATCGAGGCGCTTGCCGGCGCGATACGCGAAGCGGTCGGCGATGCCGAAGCGGTGCGCATCACCGTGCGCGGGCCGCTTTCGCTGTTCGAAACACTGAAGGCATCGCTCGGACCCCGCGCCGCCAATCTCGACTTCATCGAGACACCAGGCTTCGACCTCACGGTCGCCATCGACGAGGCGGTGTTCGAGACACGCATGGCCGAATGGTCGACGACCCTTTCCGAGGTTCTGGCATGAGCGTCGCCGACGCCGGACAGGTTCACCAGGAGATCATCATCGTTCGTCGTGGTCACGACGACCATGACGATGCCCATCATGGCGGCGTCTGGAAGATCGCCTTCGCCGACTTCATGACGGCGATGATGTGCTTCTTCCTGGTCATGTGGCTGATCAATGCCGCCAACGAACAGACCAAGGCGGCCGTCGCCAGCTATTTCAACCCGGTCAAGCTGGTCGACCGCAATTCGAGCCGCAAGGGTCTGGAGGATCTCGGCGACGGTCCGCGCGCGATCGGGACGACGGCCGACAATCCGCAGAAGGCGACCAACAAGGCCGGCCAGGACGGTGATGGCTCGGCGGACCGCAAACAGGACAAGCAGGAACTCCCGCAGGCGGAACACTCCGACGAGCATCTGTTCGCCGACCCCTACGCGGTGCTTTCGGAAATCGCCACCGACACCGGCGTCATGCAGAATGTCAGCCAGAAGGGCGATGGCGGCGCGCAGGCCGCCGGCCCGGCGACGGGCGCCTCCGGTGGCGCTTCCTATCGCGATCCCTTCGAGCCGGATTTCTGGTCGCAGCAAGTGGCGGCGCCCGGCGCCGAAGCCAGTGCCCAGCGTGCCAAAATCGAGGGTGATCCGGTCAAGCCCGGTGACAAGGTCGCCGAGATGCAAGTGCTCAAGGTCAAGGCCGTGCCGCCCGTCGCGGCCGCACCGCTCGAGCCTCTGGCAAAGGACGCGACCGGCAAGCAAGCCACGAACCCCGCCACGGCAATAGCCAAGGCTAATGACGCCAAGCCAGGCGAGACCAAGCCGGGCGAGACCAAAGCCGCGGACGCAGCCAAGGCCGAGGCCAAGGCGCAAGAGGCCGCCAAGCCCGACACCGGGGAGAAGGCGCCGACCGCCGCCGCCGTCAAGGCCGCGGCCGACGTCAAGCGGCAGTTGGCCGATGCCTTCAAGCCGGGTGACAAGCTGCATGACGGCGTCTCGGTGGAAGCCACCGACAAGGGCGTCGTCATCTCGATCACCGACCAGCTCGACTTCGGCATGTTCGAGGTCGGCTCGGCGCTGCCGCGCCGCGAACTGGTGCTGGCGATGGAGAAGATCGGCCGCATCGTCAACAGTCAGAAGGGCACCATCAGCATCAACGGCCACACCGACGCACGGCCGTTCCGCAGCGACAGCTACGACAATTGGCGGCTGTCGACGGCGCGCGCGCATTCGGCCTACTACATGCTCGTGCGCGGTGGCGTCGACGAACGCCGCATCACCGAGGTCGCCGGCTTCGCCGACCGTCAGCCGAAGGACCCGGCCGATCCGTTGGCGGCTGCGAACCGCCGCATCGAGATCCTGATGGCGACCGGCGGATGAGGCGAGCGGCCGTCACCAGCCGGTTGATTGGCCTGTTGCTGCTGGCCGGCGGATATCCGTCAGCCGGCTTCGCCCAGGACGCGCTGCAGCCGTATCAGCTGGTGCGCTCGCTGCAGCTCATCCAGGACCGCATCGCCGCCGGCGATCATGCCGCCCTGCCGATGCAGGCCAAGCTGCTCGAGATGGTGGATGCGCGCCTGCGCGCGGCGGACGCCGAGGATTTCAAGGATCCCAAGAACTTTCGCGCCCTGCTTGTCTACGGCATGAGCGGCGGCAACCCGGTGACTGTCGAGGCCGCCACGTCGCGCGCCACGACGGACCCGCAAAGCCTTGCCGTGGCCAACGGTGTGATCGACTATCTCAGCGGCCGGCCCGGCGAGGCGATCGAAGCGTTGAAGCCGATCGATCCGATGACGCTGCCCCCCGATCTCGGTGCCTTCCTTGCCCTGGTCAAAGGCTCGCTGCTTGCCGGCGACCAGCCGGCGGCGGCGCTCGGGTTGCTCGACGAGGCAAGATTGCTCAGCCCCGGCACGCTGGTCGAGGAAGCAGCACTGCGCCGTTCGGTCGGCATTGCCGTCGCGCAGGGTGACGCGGCACGCTTCGCGCTTGCGTCAACCCAGTATGTCGAGCGCTACCTCTATTCGCCCTATGCCAGCCAGTTCGCCGACTCCTTCGTCTCCGGCGTCATCGCGCTGCATATGTCGATCAGCCAGGACAAGCTGGCCGACATCACCTCGATGATGGATTCCGAGCGCGAGAAGGTGATCTATCTGCGCATCGCCCGCCGTGCCGCGATCGACGGCCTGAACGACCTGTCGGCCTTCGCTTCGGCGCGGGCTGAGCAGGGCCGCGACGGCAACACCAACCAGGACGATCCGCGCGCCCTGCTTTACGCCAGTCTTTCCACCGTCACCTCGGGCACCATCGAGGACGTGCGCGCCAAGCTCGGCAAGATCGACCGCAGCAGGCTGTCGGAAGGCGACCGCGCCTTGCTCGACGCCGCTCAGGCCATTGCCGGCGAAGTCGTCGCGCCGCCCGCCCCCCTCCCCGAGGAAAAGCCGGCTCCTGTTGCGGTCAAGCAGCCTCCAGCGCCCGAAACCGTCGCGGCGCAAGGCGCCGACGCCAGCGGACTGCCACCCGTCGAAGGCGCCATCGCGGAGCACCCTGCCGTCACTTCTGCCTCCGGCGGACCAGCTACCAGTGCTCCGGAAACGCCGGCGGTTGCGGCTGCGCCAGCCGATGCGGCGACTGTCGTGCAGGCTTCGGCACCATTGCCCGCAGCCAGTCCCGAGCCCGCCGATCCGACCGACGCCGCCATGACCAAAACACGTCGACAGCTCGACCTGATCGACCAGATGCTTGGAGCCGCCCCCAAATGACCACCAGCCTCGGCTCGGCCTTGCCAGGATTTGCCACCGCGCGCGCCACGCCGGAGCAACCGGCCGCGAATGGCAAGAAGGACAACGCAGGTTTTAGCAAAATGCTGCACGGCGAGGCCAGTCCGGCCCGCCCGGAACGGCAGCCGACGACCGAAACGGGATCGCGCGAGCAGCGCTGGGGCAAGCTCGCCGCCGGCCTTGCCGGGCATGGCGGCAAGGCCGAGCCGGCATCGGCCGATCCCGGAAAGATCGTCACGGCCAAGGTGCCGACCGTGAAAATCGGCAAGGACGACCTGGAAGCAAAGTCGCACAAGGACGATGCCGACGCCGAAGAGACGGCGCCGGACGCGGATGCCGTGCCGCTTCAGGACCACCTGCCGCTGCTGATCGCATTTCATGACCTGCGCCATTTCTCGACATCGGCCAAGGCAGCCGGGCGCGATGCGGCTGCCGGCGAGGGCCCGCCGGACCCGGCGCTCGACGGGCAGACTCCGCTGCCAAAGACCTACCGGTCGAAATCCACGGCCGGAAACGAAGTCCTCGAAACCAAGTCGAAGCCGGAGCAGGTGTCGATCGTCGACGGGCCTTTGACCGAGCTTGACGGCCAGCCGCCGAGCGCTGCCGGCATTGCCTCCAGCGCGCCGAAACGCGACACCATCGTGGCGGCCCAGAAGCTGCCGGACGCCACAACCGCCGATGTACCCGGCGTGCAATCGAAACATGCCGCGCCGGCGATGAAAAGCATCGCGGATGTCCAGTCCTCGTTACGGCCCGAAGCGGGAAAACAGTCCTTGTCCGCCGCCCGCATCGACGTGGTGTCCGAACAGAGCTTCCCGGCGCCACCGCAAAGTCCCATCAGCCAAGCAGCCCTCAATGTGGTCAATGCCATAGCCGCCGATGGCGGCCCGCAAAAGGCCCTTTCGGCCTCATCCGCGGCCACCCAGTTGGCCAGCCCTGTTGCCGTTCCGACACATGTGTTGAAGATCGAACTTCACCCCGCCGAGCTCGGCATGGTGACGGCCAACCTTCGCCTCTCCGGAGAACAACTTTCGATTGAACTGAAGCCCGAAACACATGACGCTTATCGTCGGTTGTCCGCCGACAGCGAGGCCATCGTCAAATCGCTGCGCGGGCTCGGTTTCGAGGTTGACAAGGTCACGATCCTACAACCTTCGGTAGCAGTTCCTGCCGCAACCCGTACCGATGCAAGCGCCCCCTTGCCGGCGGCGGCAGGCCGCGATCCGTCATCCTTCCAACCTGGAAACCCGGGCGGCGGCAATGGTGGAGCGGGTGGTCAGCAACCGGGTCGGCAATCCGCAGGAAACCGCAATGATGACGCGCAGGACTACGGCCGCGGCATTTCAGCTTCTCGCGAGCGCGCTGGCGACGATATGTTTATCTAGCATCGCGAACGCTGCCGTTGCCGCCACCAACCCTTGCGAGCCGGAGATCCTGCGTGCCGCCGACCGCTATGGCGTGCCCGCCGGCATCCTCTATGCCGTGGGCCTGACGGAAACCGGAAACAAGGGCAGCCTTCAGCCTAACGCCTTGAATATAGAAGGAAAAGCGGTCTTCCCGAGAAGCCGGACCGAGGCCCTCGCAGCCTTCGCCAATGCCAGGCGCGAGGGCAAGACGCTGATCGATCTGGGCTGCATGCAGATCAACCATCACTACCACGCGTCGCATTTTCGCAGCGTCGAGGACATGCTCGATCCGCGTCAGAACGTCGACTATGCGGCGCGCTTCCTGGCCAGTCTCCATGCCCGTCACGAGACCTGGTCGATGGCTGTCGCCCGCTATCATGCCGGCCCCGACAACGATCCGGCACAGAAGATCTATGTCTGCCGTGTCATTGCCAACATGGTCGCCACCGGCTTTGGGAAATGGACCGCGAACGCCCGCGGCTTCTGCAACCCGTAAGCGCATCTTCTGCATCTAATACACGGTTCGCGCAGTCATGGCTTATCGTTTTGACTTGGCCAAAACTTGCCGCCGAAAGCATATCTGGTTGCACGCTAATGCAACCGCTGCGATTCCAGACTCCCAAGAAACTAGCTACAAGAAATGACGGTTGTTCAGGATTCTCGCCAGCGGATACCCCTTTTCTCACGGGGCAAATGATTTGATTCGGAGGCGGGCCGATGATTGTAATCGTTGACGAGCGCGAGCTCGTAACAGAGGGATACAATTCACTTTTCGATCGTGAGGGTGTCGCCTGTGCAGGCTTCGCGCCGGGCGAGTTCGGCGAGTGGGTAAGCTCGGCGGCCGACACCGACCTGAGATCGGTCCGAGCCTTCCTCATCGGCGACTGCCGTGAAGGCTCGATCTCTCCCCGTCAAATCCGCGACCGCACCGGCGCGCCTGTCATCGCCTTGAGCGAACAGCATTCGTTGGAAAACACGCTGCGGTTGTTCGAGAGCGGCGTCGACGACGTCATTCGCAAGCCCGTCCACATCCGCGAGATCCTCGCCCGCATCACCGCCATCCGCCGCCGCGCCCAGGAAGATGTCGCCTACACCGAGATCGGCGCCATGCGCATCTTCATGGATGGCCGCGACCCCGAGATCGACGGCCAGCCTTTGCCCTTGCCGCGCCGCGAGCGCCGCATCCTCGAATATCTGGCAAGCAATCGCGGGCGCCGCGTCACCAAGACCCAGGTTTTCAACGCCATCTACGGCATCTTCGACGAAGAGGTCGAGGAGAACGTGGTCGAAAGCCACATCAGCAAATTGCGCAAGAAGCTGCGCGAAAAGCTGGGCACCGACCCGATCGATTCCAAGCGCTTCCTTGGCTACCGGCTCGTCTTCTGATGCAGCCCCGCGCCAGCCTCGCGCAAGACAGGACGCGTAGCCTCGTAGCCAGTGGCATGCACATTGGGGAGACGTTTCGATGAGCCTCTACGGAATGATGCGGACCGGCGTTTCCGGCATGAATGCACAGGCAAACCGGCTGTCCACCGTCGCCGACAACATCGCCAATTCCGACACCAACGGTTACAAGCGGTCCTCGGCCGAATTTTCGACGCTGGTCATGCCGACCACGGGCGGCGCCTACAATTCCGGCGGCATCACCACGACGATCCGGCAGGCGGTCAGCGATCCGGGCGTGCTTCAATACACGACCTCGGTCTCCGACCTTGCCGTCAACGGCGATGGTTTCTTAGTCGTTCAGGATCCGAGCGGAACACCTTTCCTGACCCGAGCCGGCAACTTCGTTCCGGATGCGGAGGGCAGACTGGTCAACGCGGCCGGCTTCCAGTTGATGGCCTACAGCTACGCCAACGGCGTGCCGGCGGCGACAGTGAACGGCTTCGAGGGACTGACCCCGGTCGTCATTTCGGACCAGGGGATGACGGCAACGCCGAGCACCGAGGGTACCTACAGCGGCAACCTGCCGGCAGGCGCGACGCCGGTCGCCGCCGGCAATCTGCCCACCACCAACACCGCGAGCGCGCAGTACACGTCGAAATCATCGATGGTCGCCTACGACAATCTCGGCAACAAGAAGCTGCTTGACGTCTATTTCACCAACACCGGCGCCGGCACCTGGCAGGTGTCGGTCTTCGATCAGTCGAAGGCCACCGCCGGGACGTCGTTCCCTTACACCGGCGGCGCATTGGGCTCGGCCAACCTGACCTTCGACACCACCACCGGCAAGCTCACCGGAGCCGTCGACAGCGTCAGCCTGACGGTGCCCAATGGCGCCGCCTTTTCGCTGGATCTGTCGACACTGACCCAGCTCGGCACCGGCTTCACCGTTTCCGACGCCCAGGTCAACGGCAACGCGCCGAGCACCATCGACAAGATCCAGATCAGCAAGGACGGCACCATCTCGGCGCAGTACAAGGACGGCTCCACCAAGCCGCTCTACAAGATTCCGCTGGCCGATGTGCAGAGCCCAGACCAGCTCACCGCGCTGCCCGGCAACGTCTACGCACAGGGCACCGAATCCGGCGCGGTCCGTATCGGCTTTGCCAATGAAGGCAAGGCCGGCTCCATCATCTCCGGCGCCCTCGAGAATTCCAACGTCGATATCGCCGAAGAACTGACCAACATGATCGCGGCACAGCGCAGCTACACCGCCAATTCGAAAGTCTTCCAGACCGGTTCCGATCTGATGGACGTCCTTGTCAACCTGAAGAGATAAAACGGGCACCGCCCGTGAAAGACCCGCATGTCGCTGTCCACTGCATTGAGCATCGCCCAGTCGGCGCTTATGAACACCGCGAAGCAGACCAGCGTTGTCTCGCGCAATGTCGCCGACGCCGACAATCCGAATTATTCGCGCCGCCAGGCCGTCGTCACCAGCACGGCGCCGGGCGCGCGTTCGGTTGATATCCAGCGCGCCACCAACGACCTGCTGTTCCGCCAGAACCTCGGCGCGCTGTCGGCCTGGAGCGGCCAGAACGCGCTGTACAGCGGCATGGATCAGCTGGGCGTTTCGGTCAATGGCGTCGACAACGCGTCCTCGCCCTCGACGGCGATCGGCAATCTGCAGCAGGCGCTGCAGCTCTACGCCACCTCGCCGTCCAACCAGAACCTCGGCGCCAGCGTCATCGACGCCGCCAAGCAGGTTGTGCGCTCGCTGAATGAGGGCTCCAAGGCCGTCCAGGATTTCCGCACCCAGACCGACAGCCAGATCGCCACCGCGGTCGACGACATAAACTCGCTGCTCAGCCAGTTCCAGGATGCCAACACCGCGGTCATGTCCGGAACCCGTTCCGGCACCGATGTTTCCGATGCGCTCGACCAGCGCGACGCGCTTTTGAAGAAGATTTCGGACTATGTCCCGGTCTCGACCTTCACGCGCGGCGACAATGACATGGTCATCACCACCGGCGATGGCACGACGCTGTTCGAAACCATTCCGCGCACGGTCAGCTTCGCGCCGTCGTCCGGCTACACCGCAGGGGCCGCCGGCAATGCGGTCTATATCGACAATGTGCCGATCTCGGCGGGGACCGGCGGCAACACCAGCGCCAGCGGCAAGCTTGCCGGCCTGCTGCAATTGCGCGACAGCGTCGCCTCGACCATGCAAAGCCAGCTCGACGAGACCGCGCGTGGCCTGATCACGGCCTTTGCCGAGACCGCACCTTCGCTGCCCAATGCCGCCGGCCTGTTCACCTGGTCCGGCGCACCGGCGGTGCCGGCCGCGGGCACGCTGGTCAACGGCCTTGCCGCTTCCATCAGCGTCAATGCGGCGATGGACCCGAGCGCCGGCGGCAATCCGACGCTGCTGCGCGATGGCGGCGCCAACGGTGCCGCCTATGTCGCCAACACCGGCGGCGGCGCATCCTATTCCAGCCTTCTGGTTGCCTATGGCGATCGGCTCGACCAGCCGATGACCTTCGACCCCGCCGCCGGGGTTTCGGCAACGTCCAGCGTTTCCGACTACGCGGCCAATTCGATCGGCTGGTTCGAGGGCGTGCGCCAGCAGGCATCGACCGCCTCCGACGCCAAGGAAGCGCTGGCGTCGCGCAGCGCCGAGGCGCTGTCCAACGCGACCGGCGTCAATGTCGACCAGGAAATGTCGCTGCTGCTCGACCTCGAACACACCTATCAGGCATCGGCCCGGATGATGAAAACCGTCGACGATATGATGACGGCCTTGCTCAACGCTGTGGAATAATCCATGACTTCAGTCTCGTCAGCCGCCATATCGAACGCCATGCGCTACCAGCAGATGCGCATGCAGGCCGAGCTTGTCAAAGCCACGAAAGAGTCATCGACCGGCAGGGTTGCCGATGTCGGCCTGGCTCTCGGAGGGCGCACCGCCCAGTCCGTCACCTTCTCGCGTGATCTCGACCGGCTCAATGTCATCATCGATTCGAACGGCCTGGTCGGCGCCCGGCTGTCCTCGACGCAGACCTCGCTCGGCCAGCTCGCCAGCGCCGCGCAGGCGCTTCTGTCCAGCCTGGCCACCGCGACATCAAGCGATTCCTCCGACAGTCTCGCCCAATCCTCCGGCAAGACGACCATCCAGCAGCTGACCTCGATCCTCAACACCAGCGTGAACGGCGAATATCTGTTCGCCGGGACCAACACCGACGTCAAGCCGATCAATGACTTCACCGCAGCCGGCTCTCCCGCCAAGGCGGCGTTTGACGCCGCCTTCGTCGCCAATTTCGGCTTCACCCAGGACGACCCGGCCGCGGCCAACATCACCGCCGCCCAGATGGACGATTTCATCACCAACGACGTCCTACCGCAGTTCACGGGCTCGGGCTGGCAAGGCAACTGGTCGAACGCCACCGACCAGCAGATCGTCAGCCGCATCGCCCTCAACGAAACCACCCCGACATCGACCAGCGCCAACAGCGAGGGCATCCAAAAGCTCGCCATGGCGGCGGCCATGGTCTCCAGCCTGATGTCCAGCAACATCAGCCGGGCCGCGAAGAATACGGTCATCAGCCGTTCCACCTTGCTGGTCGGCGAAGCGCTGAGCGGCATTGGCCAGCTTCAGTCCGAAACCGGTATCGTCCAGAAGCGGGTTTCCGATGCGAACGACCGGATGAAAACGCAGGTCGACCTTTTCGAACGACACATTCTCGATCTGGAAGGCGTCGATCCGGCCGAAGCCGCGACCCGGGTCGCCGACCTGACACAGCACATCGAAACGTCCTTCGCATTGACCGCGCGCCTGCAGCAGCTCAGCCTGTTGAATTACCTGACCTGATAATGCTTAACGGAACGGTAGAGCCCCACCGATGTACCAATTCTCCTACGCCGACATCCAGAGCACCTCCGTTGCCGACGCCAAGGACCGCGAGCGGGAGCTTTTGACCCGCTCGATCGACATGCTGTCGGCGGCGGCGGCCGCCGGCCACGGCTCGATGGAGGCGGTCGAGGCGCTGCATTTCACCAACCGCGTCTGGACCGCCTTCGTCGAGGATCTCGGCTCCAGCGACAACGCGCTGCCCAAGGAACTGCGCGCCAACCTGATTTCCATCGGCCTGTGGCTGCTGCGCGAGGCCGAGGACATTCGCCAGGGCCGCACCAACAATTTCGAAGGGCTGATCGAGGTGTCCCAGATCATCCGGGACGGCATTCAATGACCAACACGCTGAAGATATCGCTGAAGCCGAACGAGAAGATCTACATCAACGGCGCCGTCATCCGCGTCGACCGCAAGGTCACCGTCGAATTGATGAACGACGTGCAGTTCCTGCTCGAGAGCCATGTGATCCAGGTCGACGATGCCTCGACGCCGCTCAAGCAGCTGTATTTCATCCTGCAGGTTATGCTGATGAACCCGGCCGGCGCGGCCGAGGCGCGCGACATGTTCCGGCGTTCGCTGCCGCTGCTGCTGGCAAGCTTCGAGGACACCCAGATCTGCGCTGCGCTGAAACAGATCGACCGCATGGTCGGCGAGGATCATATCTACGAGGCGCTGAAGGCGATACGCGCGCTCTATCCGCTCGAACGCCGCGCGCTTGGCGACGATGACTATGTTCCGGGTGCCGCGCGCCCGCTGGCTGTGGGAGCACGATACTGATGAACGTGGACATGACGACGACGATACCGACTGGCGCCAACCAGGCCAGCCAGCAGACCTCGAAGACAGCGGTCGACTACCAGTCGTTCCTGAAGCTTCTGATCGCCGAGATGAAGAACCAGGATCCGACCAAGCCGATGGATTCGACGCAGTATGTCGCCCAACTCGCCACCTTCTCGCAGGTCGAGCAGTCGGTGCAGACCAACACCAAGCTCGACCAGATCATGTCGTCGTCGGCGCTGTCGCAGGCCGACGCGCTGATCGGGCGCTCGATAACCTCCGCCGACGGCAACACGACGGGCACGGTGGCGTCGGTGCGCCTCGCCAGCAGCGGCCTCATCGCCGTGCTGCAGAACGGCACCGAGGTCGCGGTCGGCCCGGGAGTCTCGATCAAGGCCGCGAGCTGACGCTTCCGGCAGGGCCAGTCCCATGAACGAGGCCGACGCTCTCGACATCGTCCAATACGCGGTGTGGACGGTGCTCACCGCGTCTGCCCCGGTGGTGCTGGTCGCCATGGCGGTCGGCATCGGCATCGCCCTCATCCAGGCGCTGACGCAGGTTCAGGAGATCACCTTGACCTTCGTGCCGAAGATCGTCGCCATCATGCTGGTGGTGGCGCTGACCGGCCCCTTCATCGGCAGCCAGATATCGGCCTTCACCAACGTCATCTTCGAGCGCATCCAGAACGGATTCTGAGCAATTCAACGAAAGCCGCGTGGCGGCTCTGTCGGCGGCCAGACCACGAGCCCCTCACCGAAGCGCTGCATGCGCAGGTCGGTGACGCGCGCTGAACCATAGGCGTCCTCGGCCCCATGGGGAACTAATGCATGTCGCCCAAAAGTGGCCCCGGTTTTGGGAGAACGACATGCATAAAAACAAAGACCTAAAGCGCGTCGCCTGAGTCCGTTCAAACGCGACGCGCTTTAGAGACGTGGACCTCAGCTATCCCATTGTTGGACCATGACCTTTTTCGAAAGCCGTTCGCCCTTTGCACCATCATGCCCTACTTTCGGCAAATGATCTGAGCAAACGGATCGTCTGACGAATCGGCACGACATGGCAGGGATCCACCGATGATTGACGAAAAGCCGGAAAGCGAGGGCGTCTCGGCGCTGGCGCCCTTCCGGCACGGCATTTTCCGCGCCGTATGGGCCGCGAGTCTCGTCTCGAATTTCGGTGGCCTGATCCAGGGCGTCGGCGCCGCCTGGATGATGACCACGATCGCCACCTCGCCCTATCAGGTGGCCCTGGTCCAGGCTTCGACCACCTTGCCGATCATGCTGTTTGCGCTCGTCGCCGGCGCCATCGCCGACAGTTTCGACCGGCGCAAGGTGATGCTGGTCGCCCAGACCTTCATGCTGGTCGTCTCGGTGCTTTTGACCCTGTTCACCTATTCCGGCCTGATCACGCCGTGGACGCTGCTGGCCTTCACCTTCCTGATCGACAGCGGTACCGCGCTCAACAGTCCGTCATGGCAGGCCTCCGTCGGCGACATCGTGCCCCGCAACAAGGTGCCGGCCGCCGTCGCGCTCAACTCGATGGGCTTCAACCTGACCCGCAGCGTCGGCCCGGCGATCGGCGGCATCATCGTCGCCGCGGCCGGTGCGGCGGCGGCCTTTGCGGCGAACGCGGTGAGCTATATCGGCCTCATCGTCGTGCTGGCGCGCTGGAAGCCGGACCTGCCGGTCTCGACCTTGCCGCGCGAATCGCTGGGTGCCGCCATGGGCGCCGGTCTGCGCTATGTCGCCATGTCGCCCAACATCGGCAAGGTGCTGGTCAGGGGCGCCGCTTTCGGCTTCAGCGCCGGCGCGGTGCTGGCGCTGCTGCCGTTGGTGGCGCGCGACGTCGTCAAGGGCGATGCCCTGACCTACGGCATCATGCTCGGCGCCTTCGGCATCGGCGCGGTCGGCGGCGCGCTGATCAGCGTGCGGCTGCGGCAGCTGCTGTCCAGCGAGACGATGGTGCGCTCAGCCTTCGCCGGCTTTGCCGCCTGCGCCTTCAATGCCGCCGTCAGCCATCATGCCTGGCAGACGTCGCTCGGCCTGCTTGTCGGCGGTGCCTGCTGGGTGATCGCCCTTTCGCATTTCAACGTCACGGTGCAGATGGCGACGCCGCGCTGGGTGGTCGGCCGGGTGCTGTCGGTCTATCAGACCGCGACCTTCGGCGGCATCGCGCTCGGCAGCTGGATCTGGGGCGTCGTCGCCGATGCGCATGGCGCCGAGACCGCGCTGATCGCGGCCAGCATCGCCATGCTGGCCGGCGGCGCCATCGGCCTGCTGCTGCCGCTTCCGCAACAGCAGATACTCAACCTCGATCCGCTCAACCGCTTCAAGGAACCGCACCTTGCGCTCGACCTGAAGCCGCGCAGCGGCCCCATCGCCATCATGATCGAATACATCATCCGCGACGAGGACGTGCCGGAGTTCCTCGCCACCATGGCCGAACGCGGCCGCATCCGCCGCCGCGACGGCGCCCGCAACTGGACGCTGGCACGCGACCTCGAAAATCCGGCGATCTGGATCGAGCACTATCACACGCCGACCTGGCTCGAATATGTGCGCCACAATGGCCGCATCACCCATGCCGACGCCGTCGTCGGCGAGCGCCTGCGGGCGCTGCACAGCGGCGGCGAGCCGCCGCGCGTGCGCCGCATGATCGAGCGCCCGACCACCGCCGGCACGGCCCTCGTGATGGCCAAGGGACCGATCGAACACTAGAGCGGGATGAATTGAGGCTGAATCGAAGGGATTCCCCTAGGGTGGCAAATCTGATTCAACCTTCTTGCTAGGCAAGGAGGTTGGTAAGGATGGGCAAGCCTTATTCGATGGATCTTCGCGAACGGGTTGTTGCGTCGGTTGAGCGGGAGGGGCTGTCGCGACG
>NZ_MZXV01000009.1 GCF_003253745.1 Mesorhizobium kowhaii | reverse complement strand
AGCGGCGCCGACATCGACGCCGATGTCGCGAATGAGCAGCAGTTCACCGACGTGCCCGAGCGGTTGGGCGTGAAGAAGGCCGCGTAGGGCCGCATCATTTCACCGGCGTTGGTCGACCCCCAAGGTCCAGATCTACTCCTGCGGCGCCAGATGCTGTTATCCAGTCGGGACTGAACCGCCCAGCTTCCGATCCATTCGACATCTCGAGGGTATGGCGAACTATGACGCCAAAGGCGGCGATAGCGCGAAGTATTTGAAGCCCACTTAGATCGCGATTTTGCCGGTTCATCCCATTCCACCATATGAGAAGAGGGGTGCCCACCCTAAGTGCCCCCTGCGGTAATACAATTCATCCCTCCGGTGGATGGGGTTGGGGCTCTTTGCGTCCTATTTTATCCAGTCCGATCAATCCTGAACTGGCCAGGAAGTGGTCCGATCACGCGGGTAGTCGCCTCCCTGCTACCGCTTTAGTCGGTGGTCATTCCCTAGCCTATTGGACGTCCTGACCTTCAACCCGGTTTGTCGGACTATCCGTCGGCACGCAGGCGGCCGGGCCACCTGGAAAGGACACTCATGCTTTCGGTAAAACGCGCACTCTTGATGAGCGTGGGTGAACGCTACGTCCTGCTCGTGACGAATTTTGCCACTGCGGCCTTGGTCTCCCGTATATTGACACCCCAGGAGATCGGGGTGTCAGTGATCGGCATGGCTATCATGGCGACTGCCCTGTCTCTAAGGGAGTTCTCCAGTTCGAGCTTCCTCATCCAGCGCGAGGAACTCAGTCGCGAGGATATACGCAGTGCCTTTACGGTGATGTTCATCCTCACCGGCGTCATCGCCGCCACTCTCGTCGTCGCTTCCCCTTTCCTGGCTTCGTTCTACAGCGAGCCGAACCTCGTTCCCTACTTCAGGGTCATCTCGGTGTGTCTCTTCCTTGACACCTCTTTCACCTTGATAAACGCTCTCCTGCGGAGGGAGATGTCCTTCGGCAAGATCGCGGCCATCGACATAACGGGAGCTGTGGCGAACTCTGCAGCAACAATTGCGCTGGCATTGGCGGGCTTCAGCTATATGAGCTTCGCCTGGGGCTGGTTGATCGGCAGTGGTCTTGCCGCGGGCCTCGCCCTCGCCCTATGCCCCCATTTCTGGATGTTCAGGCCGTCCCTGGCCAATTGGCGCGGAATGATCTCATTCGGTGGATACAACGGCGTTATCACCATGCTTTTCCGCATCTTTGACGCCCTGCCCCTACTCCTGTTGGGCCGCGTCGTGTCGCCGAATGCGGCAGCCTTGTTCAGCAGGACGCTCTGGATCGGCCAGATACCCGACAAACTGGTCATCGGAGGTGCCGTGGCGGTCGTGCTGCCCGCCTTTTCAGCCGAGGTCAGGCAAGGCAGGGATTTGAAGCGTCCCTATCTAGCCGCCCTTTCCCTCATAACCGCGCTCCACTGGCCCGCGCTCCTCGTGCTGTCGGTTCTGGCGTACCCGATCGTGGACATCGTGCTCGGTCACCAGTGGACCGAAGCCGCACCCCTGGTGCAGGTCGTCGCAATCGCGCTGCTCTTTTCGTTCAGCTTCGAACTCAATTACCCCGTGATGGTTGCACTTGGAGCGATCCGCGACTTGTTCATCCGAGCACTGATCGTCTTCCCGTTTTCCGGTATTCTGCTCTCCGTAGCCGTCGTCTTCGGCGGCTTGCAGGCAGCCGCCTGGTGCATGCTGGTGACCGTTCCCTTCCAGGCATGTATTGCCCTGAGCTTCGTCCGGCGCAGGCTGGGACTGAAACGCAGGGACATCGCCGCAGCGCTATGGAAAAGTGCTGTTGTTGCCTTCGCGAGTGCGGCCCCTCCCCTCGCAGCCATCGGGATCTCCAGTTCCGGCTTCGGCCTCTCCAACATGGAAGCCGCTGCAGCGGCATTGTCGGCGTTCGGGGGGTGGTCGGCCGGATTGATCATCACCCGGCATCCCCTGCTTGATGAGATCATCAAGATTTTCCCGGCACTCCGGCGGGCACGGGTTTCGGTAGGTTGATATCGAAACTTGTCCGAGATCCCGCACCACCAACTCGCGGCAAATCAACGGGAGGACATGCTCAGACGGAGGACCTCAAACCGCAAGAAAGCCGTCCAATAGTCTCGAAATTTTGGTCCGATCCGCTCTCCTGCGCAATCTGTTGACCCTGTAGGGCAACCCCAGATACGCAGGAGGAATATTCAGCCCGAGCTCCCCGCAGTTGCACGATATGCGGCCGAGTACAGACCGTTCCCTGCTGTCGATGCGATGTGCCACCGCCGGCAGGAACTTCTCCGGCCCCGTATAGTGGCGGATCAATGCCCGATCCCAATAGGCTGTCTGGAATGCGGACTTCTGCACGTTGAATTCCAAAGGAAGCGTCTCCCATGCCCCATTGGCGGCGATGTTGAGGGCGCATTGGTCGATATGGATGCATGACCCGTCCCAATAGGGACAAAAGTCCGCATGTTCCTTGACGGCGGAATCGTACCGTTCGGGAATTCCCGACCCAATCCATCGAGACACATTGATGGCCATAAAGCCGGAATTGAAGTAGCGCCGTTCGAGGCCGTGTCTGTCGCAGTTTTCGAAGAATGCGGGATTGTCGAAACCTGTGGATATGGAGAGGTCGGGCACGGCGGCGAGAGGTTGTGTCTTCGGGGCAGCAGCTGCCAGATCAAAAGGCGACATGGCAAGCGTATCATTGTCGAGGTAACAGACGACATCGTGTTCGCCCGAAACCGTGGCGATCGCCTCGGCTTTTTCATATGCCGTCGAGGTTATATGGCCGTGCCCGGATAGGCCCCGGTCGACCGTCGACAGGGTGTGGGTCGCCAGCCGATGGCCCTTTGCCTGGAGGACCCTGAGCACCGCCGGCGGGGGCGCCGAGCGGAATCCGGATTGAACGATATGGATGTCTATTTCCCGCGAATGGCTCAATCCCAACGCCACGGCGCTAGCATAAGTCAGGTCATCGCGCCTGCCGTCAGTCAGATAAACGACACCGATGCGCCTTTCGGTCATGGGCTATCCTTTGCGCGGATGAAAGACGGCATCCGATCCGAGACAACGGATCCACATCGGCGGCCACATGCCAGACGTCGTTGTCAATGCTGGCCCCAGGCCTCCGCCAGGCGTGAGCGGATGTGGCTTAGCGGGTTGGGAACATGGGCCAGGTAGTCAATCGGCGGAATGTAGGCCAGGCTGGGCGAGAGTTCAGCCGCAAACCTGAGGAGATCAAAGCCGGCGGCCCGCTGGCCGCGGGCGATGTGTGACAGGCCAGACCAGTACGCACGCTTTCCAAGGTTTCGATACACATTCCGCCGCAGTTGTTCCACCCCGGGTACGCCTGCTGCATCGTTCGAAAAGAAACTGTCGAAGGCGATCTTCTTTTCGACCATGTCGCGCTTGGGATCTTGCCAGAATACCGCAGATATATTCGCGCCGTGTTCCCGCCTTATTCCATGGATCGCGTTGGTCACCGCCACTCTGCGATGCAGCGAGAGCCGCAAAAACATTTCCACGTCTTCGTTGTAGGATATCTCCGACCGGAAATGGCCGACCCGTTTGAGGTCGGAGGTTCTGATCAGCGACGCGCCGAACCCAAAAATAACCCTACTCGGGAGCGACCGCGCCAAAGCGTACGATTCCATGGATAGAAATCGCCAATCCCCTACGTCCGAATTTTCCACTATTGGAAAGGGCCGGTCCTCGTGCCATGCCAGTTCGGCTCCGCATGCGAAAGAAACATCGGGTACCCGTTCAAGAACCGACAGGGCGCGGTGAAAACAGCCATCGACGAGCAAATCGTCGGCGCAAAGAATCACAACGTACTTGGAACTGGCCCAGTCTAGACCCTCATTCCACGAAGCGTGCAGCCCGAGATTTTTTTCACGCGCCACAAGCGTTATGCGCTTGTCCTGCCTTGCCAGTTTTTTTGCAACATCGACGCTATCGTCTGTTGAAGCATTATCTATGATCAAAATCCTGATATCTTCTACCTGCTGCCGAACGATGCTTTCGACGGCCTGAGGCAAGTAACGCCCGTAGCAGTAGTTTGGAATCAGAATGTCGACCATCGGCATTGATCAGCCCTCCAAATTTGTTGAGAGTGGAAGAATTTCTGTTTGTCTGTCGACCCTAACTTCGGGTGTTGCCTTCACGGATCTTTTCGTCGTCTATGTCAGCCTCCCCAGATTTCATTTTACGAGAGCGGCCAAGACACCGCACGTCGAAAACTTGCGTTCGGAAGAGATCTTCTTGGTTCATAAGTTGTCGCCTGTACTGCAGAACGCTTTCGCGAACTTGCTGCGCTCGCGCTTCCCGCTCTGCAAGGAGCGAGTCGAGCCGCGACTCAAGCCATTCGACGCTGAACGTTTCGACGTTGGCGCAAAAGGCCGATAGGCCCATGTCTGCGGCAAGCACGTCATGCTTTTCGAGGTATCCAAGAGATATGACAGGCAGACCCACCCGCAGGGCGCAAACAACATTGTGAAATCGGGTTGCGATGACGACGTCAGTGGTCTGCATTTGGGCCATGACGTCGTGGAGCGATGCAGACCGACTATAGATGACCCGGGCCAAGTCAGCCTCAGAAACCATGCCGCGGAGCCGCTCGAAGATATCGACGACCGCGGCCTCGTCATTGTCCTGGCCCAGGATCAGTCGAACGGCGAAGCCTCGCATCACAATGCGTGCGACAAACTCCGCGAGCTTGGAAATGTACGCGTTATAAATTGCTTCACTTCCACCCGTGCGGCCACGGTAGTTCATGACGCCCACGCCAACGACGGTGGTCTCCGAAATCTCACGCTCGACTGTTGGAATTGGAAGACCAAAAGCAAGGTCGGGGAAAATCCGGTCGCTGGCAACATTGACTCCGAGGGATCGGATGAAATCGCGCGAAATTCCGTCACGATACGAACGGTATGAGGCGCAACGGGCTGCCCAGGCGAAGAACAGACGAGAGAGGGGGTGGTAAGCAGGCCCAGCCCCGACGCTCGCAAATGCGACGACGCAGCCGCGCAACCTCGCCATCGCCAACCATTTGAGAAAGCCGTAAGGCATTCCCAATGGTGTGTCGCTGAAATCATCGAACGCGCCGGTTCCGGGCACTACGACAGCATGAAAACCACGAAGTTTGAGGAAGGCCCGAATTAGTCCCCATATCCTGTATGGGACACGACCGAGCATGCGGTTCGCCCGGTCAAGCCAATGCGACTGGATACCCGGCCGCGTCAATTTGATTGTCTTCAAGCCGAAGACCCTCTCGACGGTCTCGGGTCGTGTGCAAATCACGGCAAGCTCGGCCTCTGGGCAGATGCGCCTCAGAGTGTCGATCATTGCCTCAAGCGAACCGTCATTGCCGAAGTTACCGACGCCGAACTGCCCTATCAGGCCAATCCGAAGTCGCCTTGTGCTCCGCGCCACACGCGCAAGGTCGGAGCCCTTGGTCCGTCGTTGCTCTTGGACATGACGTTCAAGCAAGGTTTCAACTTGCGCATTTTGGGATTGCATAGCGAACCGTTCGCTCTCGATTTCAGTGAACAGAAATCCACACCCATTCTCGGATGAGGTGCCAACACACCCGTCATTGAATGAATGCTAATGACCCCTAGTATAGAACCCAGTACTCGTTTCCTCGCTTCACCTTATGGGCAGGACAACACACCTTTTTGGCTGAGGCAGCGCTTTGGGAGGCCTCCCTAAGTCAGGTTTGTCGAAGCTTCCAGCGACGGCTTCGAAGAGCAAGGTCGGTCCCTTCATAGGGTTCCTGCCGCAGACCGGTTGCCGCTCAACTGTCGAACTCCCCGAAATCGGCGTCGACCTGAATCATGAGTTCGAGGTATTTCCACGCTATCCACCGCCAGGAATAGCTGCTCGCCCTCGCGTGCCCCTTAGTAACCAACCGCTGCCGCAAGTCTGGGGCGAGCATCAGCAGGCGGATGGCTTCGGCCCACGACTGGACGTCGTCGGGATCGGCATAGAGGGCCGAATCCCCACAGATTTCGGGAAGACACGGCGATGTCGAGGCCACGACCGGGCAGCCCGAAGCCATCGCCTCGACAGCGGGCAGCCCAAAGCCTTCGATCCGTGACGGGAACAGGAAGCACAGGGCGCCTTCGAGCGCCTTCTTGAAGTCGTCATCGCCTATGCGGCCAGGGAGGACGATGTTTCCGGGCATTTCCGGGACGTACCTCAGGACCGTGGTCTCGTCGACATCGCCTGGCATCCAGAGGTCGAGACCCATCGCGTCGAGGAGTGGGGCCAGCTTGGCGAGAAGCCCCATGTTCTTGTATTCCTGGTCCCGCCTCCCAAGGCAAAGCACATACGGCCGGCCCCGGTCGACGGCCAGAGACGATCTCGCTGCATCCCATCTCTTCGCATGATCGCTGCCGTTGTAGGTGACGACGATGTTTTCCTCCGGCGCGATCCCGAACTCGACCAGATGGCTGCGCGAGAGTTGCGAGACCGTGGTGATGCGGGCGGCCCGCCTGCCAAGTGCCGGCAGGATCAGGCGGTGCGCCCACCGGAACCCCCGCGCGTAGCTCGACGGCATGAGCCTGGTGTGCATGTCGTGGATGCACGCGATCTGGCGCCTCAGCACGACCGGAGCGAGATTGCAGAAGCTCAGCAATCCTCCCGGCACATGCCAGGGCAACTGCGCCTGCACCCAGAATTGGGGAAGTCGCGGCCTGTTGAATTCGGGAACGACACGCACAGAGATGGCATTGAGGCGCAAAGGTTCGGAAAGCGGGCGCGGCACCACGAGATCGATCTCCAGGTCGCGACCGAGGGGATGCCCTTCCGAAATGAGGGCGTCGAGAGCCAAGGTGACCTCGCGGGCGTAACGGGCTACTCCGGTCGGCCGAAGCGTCGTGAAGTCTCCATTTATCGTCCAGCGTCGTCTCGGCGCTTCCCGGTCCACGCACACCCGAGCGGAATGCCCGATCAGGAATTCGGCGCCGGCGGCAGCATATCTGGCCAGGGGTGTGTCGGCGCGGTGTCCATTCACCTGTCTGGCCGGTCTTGGTGGTGGCGACGCTGTCGTGTCGAACTCGAGTTTGCCCATGTCCACCCTTCCCCGATCCTTTCGGCACCCTGGGTCAGACTAGCATTCCCGGGAGCACTAAGGCCCTCAAACGTTTGAGGTAGGCACGCTGTCCAACCTCGCCTATCCGGATGATTCCCGCTTAGCCGGATGACCCGATGGCCATGGTGACCTGGCGTCTTCGCGGCTCCACACTAAAGGTTTCAAGGGGGACGGCATGGCGCGACGTTGGACGATCAATGGGCGTTTTCTTTCCCAGCCGACAACAGGCGTCCAGCGTTATGCGCGCGAGGTCGTGCATTCTCTCGACGCCTTGATCGCCGAACAGGAGCCCCTCGCCCGCGGCCTCGAGCTCAGACTGCACTGTCCGTCCGGGTCCGAGGACATCCCCCTGGCTTTCATCGAACGTCGCGAGATCGGCCGCACGAGCGGGCATGTCTGGGAGCAGGCGCAACTCCCCTCATCGCTCGATGGCAGCGGACTGCTCAGCCTCTGCAACACCGGGCCACTGCTGTCCCGCAAGCATATCGTCTGCATCCATGATGCAAACGTCTGGAATGCTCCGCAGAGCTATTCCCTTGCCTTTAGGCTTCTTTACAGGAACCTGTTGCCCGGCCTCGGCAAGACGGCGTGCGGTATCTCGACCGTTTCCAATTACTCCTTGGATGAACTGGTTCGCCGCGGCGTCATCCCGGCAGAACGGGCTTTCGTAGCGCCGAACGGCCATGAGCATGCTTTGCGGTGGAAGCCTGAACACTCAGCACAGACACGGCTGGCGGCCTCGCGGGAAACCGTTGTTCTGATCGGCAGTGCCGCACCCCACAAGAATGTGGATCTCCTCCTGAACATGGCTGATCGTCTTGGCGAAGCCGGACTCAGAATCGCGATCGTCGGCATGTCGGATTCACGCGTCTTTAGGTCAGGATCAGCCAGGACCGAAGCTCCAAACATCCACTGGCTCGGCCGCATTTCCGATGGCGAATTGGCGGCCCTGCTCAGGGACTCGCTATGCCTGGCATTCCCCTCGCTCACCGAGGGCTTCGGTCTTCCAGCCCTCGAGGCGATGGCCGTCGGCTGCCCTGTGGTGGTTTCCGACCGCGCCAGCCTGCCTGAGGTCTGCGGCAGTGCAGCCCTGTTTGCACCTCCCGACGACCAGGACGCATGGTTCGACAGTTTCGTGCAGCTTCGCGGTTCTCAGGCCTTGCGACTGCAGATGATAGGCAAGGGAAGGGCGAGAGCCTCGGCATACAGCTGGAGGGCGACGGCCTTGCGTTATCTCGAGGCGATGGCGGCCGCAGACGGCGTCGATATGGAAACGAAGGTCGTCAGGGCTCGCGAATTCACATGATCTCGTGAAGTGCCTGCACGGCCCCGAGGGATTCCAGGATCGCGCGGTCGAAGTTCTCTTCGGAAAAACGTCCTGCATTTTTGGCGCAAGCGCGGGGCGCGATGGCGTAGCTGTTCTCTTCGAACCGTTCGACTGCCTCCTTGAGGTGATCGACCGTCTGAGCCTTGAACAGTACTCCTGTCGGCTCGGGGGATGATCCCAGGCGCTGTACGATGTCCACGGCCCCGCCGCGGCCGAACGCGACCAGCGGCGTCCCGCAGGCCTGCGCCTCGGCCAGCGCTATGCCGAAATCCTCGCAGCCCGCGAAGACCATCGCCTTCGCCCGCGCCAGGGTGTCCACATAGTCTTTCCGGGGCAGGTAACCCGAGAAGGTGACGTTCGGACCGGCAAGCGCCCGCAAGCTGGCTGATTGCTGCCCTTCGCCAACGATGACCAGTCGCCGCGACGGCATCTCGTTGAAGGCCTGGATGACAAGGTCGGTGCGCTTGTAAGGGGCGAGGAAGGACGCCGAAACGTAGTAATCGTCCTTGTCCTCGACACAGGGCAGTTCTGCCAGTGAAACCGGCGGGAAAACGACGCGCGCGTCGCGCCCGTAAATGTGCTGGATTCGGGAGCGGACATAATTCGAATTCGCCAGCATCAGGTCCGGACCGTGCGCCGTTCTCGTGTCCCACGTCCTCAGGCGATGGAGCATGTACCGATAGAGCATTCCCTTGGGGCCGAAGCCAAGCCGTCCTTGCTGAAGATAGGAAAACTGCTCGTCCCAGGCGTAGCGGACGGGGCTGTGCACATAGCAGAGATGCGGCTGGTCCGGCCTGGTGATCACGCCACGCGAAAATGCGGCCGAAGACGAGATCACCGCATCGTAGCCTGTCACATCGAACTGTTCGATCAGGAAGGGGCAAAAGAAGAAGAGGGATCGATAGAATTTCTGGACCATCGGGATCCGGTTGGCCGCGGACGTATGGAATTCCACGTCGTGGAAATATTGCTCCTTCACCTCGAGCGGCAGGAAATCGAAAAGCGTGAAGACTTCAGCATTGGGGAACTGCTTGCAGATTTGCGCCAGAACCCTTTCCCCTCCCCGGAAATTCGGGCACCAGTCATGAACGATCGCTATCTTCGCGTACCTGTCGACGCCAGGCCCCGGCGCGGCCGGCAACTCCTCGATGGGCATATCGACCTTGGCCGCGATGGCCAAATCGGAAGAGCGTTCGTGGAGCATGGTTCCCCCTAGCCTCATCAGGCCGTCAGTCTCCATTCCATGTCATTGCTCCGGCAAGTTGTCCGATCGGTTACAGACTGCTGCGGGCGCATGCCTGTCTAATACTTATGGCTGTGGTCGTTCACCGGGGATACTCCGAAAGCCTGTGTCCGGCGGTAGGCCAAGCTCCTCCCGTCTCCTTTTATGCAGGCTGTTTCGGTCCACTCGCCGGTCTAGGTTCGGCGGAACCGAAACTGGATCGAGCATGAGACTCATAGTGATCATCCCGACCCTTGGCCGCAGCGGACAGGTCGCGCGCCTGCTCGGGTATTTGGGCGGCCAGACGAGGCTTCCCGACGAGGTCATATTGTCGGCGCCCGACGCCACGCATGTCGAACTGCCGGAAAGCTGTCCTTTCCCGGTGTCACTCGTTTTCGGACCGAAGGGACTGGCTGCCCAGCGGAACAGGGCTCTCGTACCTTCCCTGGGGCGCTTCGACATCATCACATTCTTCGACGACGATTTCGTTCCGTGCGCCGCATACCTGGAGCAGGTCGAGAAAGCTTTCGTGGAAAATGACGGATGGGCGGTGGTGATGGGCAAGGTCGTCAGGGACGGGGCCACGAATGCCGGCCTCACTTGGGAAAATGCCGAAGCCGCCTTGCGGGAAAACGAGGGCAAAAAACATGATGGACCGTCGGTGGTCGACCATGTCGGAGCATACGGATGCAACATGTCCTTCCGTTCCTCGCTTGTGGGCGATTTGCGCTTCGACGAGCGCCTCGTCCTGTACGGCTGGCAGGAAGACATCGACTTCACCAGCCAAATGAGATCCAAAGGTCGGGTGGTCTGCGTGACCGCAATCACGGGCGTCCATCTCGGTATCAAGACAGGGCGGGTCAGCGGAGAGCGGTTCGGCTACTCCCAGGTTGCGAATGCGATCTACCTGATCAAGAAGGGCTCCGTTCCGGCCTCCTTCGCGCTTCCCCTGATGTTCAGGAATATTGCGGCCAACCTCGCAAAGAGCCTGCGGCCCGAGCCGTATATCGATCGGAGGGGCAGGCTCAGGGGCAACATGCTGGCGATCCGGCACATCGCCATGGGACGAATCGAACCCGAATACATCCTGAAAATCTGACGGCGGGAAAGACAATGCGGAAATGGCTTGTGACGGTGGCGGCGGCTTCATTGGCAGCGGCAGCGGCCTGCCCCTTGCCGACGGTGGCTGCCGAGTACCTCCTCGGACCTCAGGACAAGGTCAGGCTCAAGGTTTACGAATGGCGCGCATCACGCGACGTGATCTTCGAATGGACGGCGCTCAACGACAGTTTCATTGTCGGTGCCGACGGCACGCTCTTCCTTCCATTTGTCGGCCAGATACGCGCGCAGGGCACCGCCCCCGGTGACCTCGCCCGCGCGATCGGCGACCGCCTGATGCAGCACATGGGCCTTGGCCGCCAGCCGGATGTCGCCGTCGAGATTGTCCAGTACAGGCCGTTCTACATAGTCGGCCACGTCACGCAGCCCGGCGAATTTCCCTACAGGCCCGGACTGACGGTGCTGCAGGCGCTGGGAATCGCCGGCGGCCTGCGGACGCGCGAGGAAGACATGTCGAGGCTTGAGCGTGAAGTCATCGCGGGCCAGGGCGACGTGGGTTTGTTGGCGCTGAGCAACGTCAGTCTGCTCGCGCGCAAAGCGCGGCTGGAATCCGAACTGGCTGGCAGCGACGACATCGCTTTCCCTGCGGAACTGAAAGACAGGGCTTCGAACGAGACGATTGCGGTGGCGATGGAGCAGGAACGCAAGATCTTCGCCGTCCGCAAGGACGCGATGATGACGCAACTCCGTGCCCTCCACGAACTCAGGGATTTCCTGGAAAAGGAACTGGCCTCGCTTGAAGAACAGCTGACCTTCCACGACAAACAGATCGAACTCATCCAGAAGGAACTCGCGGGTGTTTCGGCCCTTGTCTCGAAGGGGCTGGCGGTTGCACCGCGGGAACTCTCTCTGGAGGGAACTGTCGCACAGATGCAGAGCGAAAAGTTGGCTGCCGAGACCTCGCTCCTGCGAGTCAGGCAGGAGATAAGCAAGACCGATATTGAGATCCTCAACCTCGGCAACAGCCAAGCCAGCGAAGTCGCCGCGGCCTTGCGCGAGACGCAGCTGCAGCTCAATGAAGTAACCAGCAAGGCCGACACCGCGGTGCAGTTGCTGCACGAAACCGAGGTCACGGCCCCTGCTCTGCTCGCCCTTAGAGAGCGCTCCGAAAGGGCCAAGCCGATCTTTAAGATCGTGAGGACGACGGAGAGCGGCTCGGAAGAACTCACGGCTGAGGAAACGACGCCGATCGAGCCAGGCGATACCGTGAAGATCGAGATCCCCCCGCCGCAGTCCGGCTTGGCCGCCCTACCTGCAGGCGGCAATGTGCAGGCAGAGACGATTCCGGTTCAGGGCACCAACTGATCAAGCTTGCATGGTTCAGCGAAGGCGGCAGCTCGCTGCCCCCTTCGCTTGTCGATCGATCACCATAGAGAATCACCACGTTTCGCCGGCTCTTGAATTGCAAGCGCTTGGTTGGCATGGGCTTCGGAAGCCAAATCGCGGCAGCTGGAAGCCGCAGGGAAGGACGAAGAACACCGCAAGCGCAGGGCTAGCTTAGCTCGATGCCTAAGCTGACCAACTATGCAATGACCCTAGCACTTGCCATGCACTTTGAGGCCGCATATCAGTGAGCACACGCTGACGAAACCTTCCCTGCCGCAGTGAGGCGATCAGTCCTGCGGGTATCACTGGAGATGTCGGTGCTCATGAGTGTAATCGCTGTATCGGCGGCAGGCGTTTTGATGGGATTGCGGTTCAAGGCTCCCGCCCTGATCGCGGCGACTGCGCTGCTTGTGATCGGAAGCTTTGCCTGGAATGGCCTTGGGTTGCCCGGCCATGTGACCGTCACCAAATTCCTGATCCTGGCATTCGTATTGGCTTGCGCCTACATGATCGGCCTGTCCCTGTCCGCCCACTGGAAGCGGGAGGAAGGGTGACCGGTCGGGACTTCAGGAAGCCCTGTCGAAGCGCATCACTGCGAAAACCGTCCTGAACAAGATCACGATGTCGAGCCAGACCGACCAGTTCCGCACATACTGGCTGTCCAGCGCC
The DNA here is from genome assembly GCF_003253745.1 of Mesorhizobium kowhaii. Lineage (GTDB taxonomy): Bacteria > Pseudomonadota > Alphaproteobacteria > Rhizobiales > Rhizobiaceae > Mesorhizobium > Mesorhizobium kowhaii. The sequence continues at coordinate 23,740 of NZ_MZXV01000009.1, read as the reverse complement.
ACGCGGTTGGCGTAGTCCATGCTGCTTCTTCCGCTCACCTGCCAGAGACCGGTGAGTCCCGGCCTTGTCCGAAGGTATTCTCCCAGGTGGTCGCCGTAGCGTTTGAGTTCGTCCTTTACGATGGGCCTTGGGCCTACGCAGCTCATGTCGCCGCGGATGATGTTGAAGAGCTGGGGGAGTTCGTCGAGGCTCGACTTACGGAGCATCCACCCCAGGAGCGTGACGCGGGGGTCATTCCTGATCTTGTGGGTCTCCTCCCACTCCTTGCAGACATGAGGGTTGGCATCGAGATATGCTTTCAGAACTTCTTCCGAATTGGCAACCATCGAGCGGAACTTGTAGCAATCGAACGGCTTTCCGCCGAACCCGATACGGCTGTGCGAGAACACTGCCGGGCCTCCCGCCGTCATCCTGATCAGCAGGGCAATGACGATCATCACTGGCGCAGCCATGACAAGCGCCGTGGCCGCTATGACCAGATCCATGATCCGCTTCAGGAGACCTCCGATAGGAGGGATCGTCATTCCCGCCCTGATGGCGGGCGACAGGTCTGTCAACACTGCACCGGCACTGTTGTGGTCGGGCGCAGGAACAACATGCAGGACTGCCGTTCGGTTATCAGCCGCCACGGGTAATGATGGCTGAACCCAGATCGGGGTTCCCTGATGTGACTCGAATGCGTTTGTTGTCATGGGACGGTTGCTGTCTGAATTGTTCTCGTCACTCTTCCAAGGTCGGGGCTTGTCGGCAAGAAAGGCAAAGGAGGTAGCGTGACGCTCCGGGGCTATCCCCCTAATCCCAAGGAATGATCCCCCTACACGCTTTTGCGACTTCCGAAGGAGGAATATCTCGCCAGTTTCATGCTCTGCGGTGCTTGGATTTCATCGCGCGGGCCTTCGTCAGGAGCACGCCAAGGATGGGCGTCCTGCTGGCCTGCAGCGTCCTGACAAGTTCCCGCAGCGTTTCGACATGTGTCTTGCCCCACTCGGCAACGACTACGACGCCGTCCAGAACGGATCCGACAATCAGTTCGTCGGCTCCCGAGGCAAGCGTCGGCAGGTCCAGGATGACAATGTCGTAGGCGGCAAGTTCGTAGGCGGCAAGGTCGCTAGCGGTCAGTTCCAAGAGGAACGCCTCCATATTGCCTGGTGCCAGCAGGTGCCGGGCGCCCACCACCGAACTTGGAAGCACGTCGAACGGCCGCCCAGGAGCGCGGACGATGTTGAGCCGGACAGGGTCCTGGCACGGTCTGTCGAAGGCGCCCGATGGGCCGAGCAGCCGCGTGGTCATGGTCGATCGGCGGACGTCGGCGTCAATCACCAACGTCTTCAGGCCGGACCTCGAGTAAAGCGTGGCAAGATTGCTGGCGACCGAACTCTTCGAACTGTCGTTGGATACAGCGGTCAACCCAAGTAACTTGATCGGGCGGCTGGTTTCCGCAAGGCTGATTTCGGTTCGCGCTTTCCTGAGGCTTTGGCTGTATCGGGAGTGCGGATATTTTGCCACTTCGTCGACGCGGCCGGATTCCCATCCTCTGCTGGTGGGCGGCAGCTCTCCGACGCATTCGACACCCAGGTCCCGGATGTGTCGTGGCGACCTTATGGTCCAGTCGAACGTATGCCTCACAAACGAAAGTCCGATGCCGAGAATGAGCCCGGCAGCCGCCGCGAAGGCTAGCATCAATTTCGGCTTTGGAGCGCTCGGATAGAGCGGCGCCGTCGCAGCCGTGATCACCCTTGCGTCGGCGACCGGGTACGACTGCTGGCTTACCGAGTTGGTGTAGGCCTGCAGGAAGCTCTCGTACATCTTCTGGTAGGTTTCGGCAGTCACCTCAAGTTCTTCGAGCGTTGGCACAGCGCCCGCACCGTCTTCCCTTTTGGCTTCATCCCCGACACTATAGTCATGCCGTGAACGGAATTCCTGCGCTTTCGCCATGGCCTCGTTCATCTGGGTGCGCAGCTGCTGAAGGCGCGTCTCGAGCCACACGCCGCCTTCCTTTGCTGCGTCGGCCTTGGTTTCGATCTGCTCACGCACGAAGGCATCGGCCGTGGCGTTCGCAATCCTGGCTGCACCCTCGGGATCAGGAGAGGTGAAGGATATGTCTATCGCGTAGGAAACGCCGATTCTGCGGATGTCGAGGCCGTTGCTGAAAATCGACATGGTGCGGCGGGCCTTTTGGTACTCGGTCAGCGTCGCAGGCGTTTCAGGCACGCCGATGCCGAAATACTCCCAAAGTGAGGTGAACCGGGCGCTTTTCCGGAGCCCGGAAGCGTCAAGCAGGACTGCTCCTATCCTCCTGAATCTCTCCAGCAAAATCGGAACCTGTGGACGGTTGAACTTGGGGTCGTCGACAAGTTTCAACTGGTCGAGGACCATCGCAGCGATCTTTTCCGACTCCATAACTGCGATCTGGCTTTCCACCTGGGCGGTGTCCAATGACAGATTTACTTCGCCGCCCTCCTGCAGATGTTGCGGCAATTTCGGCTCGATCAGGATCTGTGCGCTGGCGGTGAAAGTTGGGTCGGTGGTCAAAATGTAGAACCCGACCACCAAGAAAGCCGCGGCAAGGCAGGCGACGATGGTTCCAATATAGCGCCGCAGAAATCCGGTTATGTCGGAGAGGCCAATGAACTCCTGGCCGGCGGAAGCCTGCTGCTCCGTTGTCGAAGGCCATTGATTGGGGAACATGCGGTTCATTCAACTTCTCCTGCAGGCGTGCGGGGAGATCCTGCGTGCACGCCGTCCCCATGCAGGCGGTCGATGACATTCGTCCGATGTTTTCATTGAAAGCCGAGGCCCCGCGATCCCAGACTGCCGCGAAAGATTACGCCTGCGCCCCGGAAGGTAAACGCCGCCATAGGGCGTATGGACCCTACGCCCTATGGGAAGGGAGAATGCACGGCAGCCCTGCTCTCGTCCTGTCGACAAATGACATCTGCTGTTCCAGCAAGACCTGCCGTCCGCGGCTGAGTGCCAGGTTCCGGGCGAGGGCATCGATCCGCGCGGACATGCGTTCGGGGCTCTCGCCATTTTCCATCGCCTCCAAAGCGAATGCGGCGCAGTCCGTCATCCTTTCCACAGACGGACGGAGTGCCGCGGATTCCGTCTCGATTTCCACTTGAATGACCTTGAGAAGACGAGCCAGGCGGCCGAACCGTCTTTCGTCGACATCCTCGCGGAACGCGAGCCTGAATGCGGTCAGCGGCATCTTGCAGCCCACCTTTCTCGTCAGCGCCCGAGCAGGACGCACCTTACAGAATACAAGACCGCCCCAAGCTTGGACGAGACATCCTTTCGGCCGTCGGCGGGCATGCTCCTATTGGATGAGGGGGTGCGAACCAGGGCGTTAGGGCTCCTCGAATTCATGAAGGGGCCTGCCTCCGGCAGCGTGCTACGACTGTTCCCTGTAACTGCGGAGCGGAAACCGTGACCGTGAACATAGTCGGCCAAGCCAGGCCAAACACATTCGCCTTCGAAACCAGTGCTCTGATCAAAGCCACTGGTTTCCGGGAATACGACGCGCGCTGGTGGTTCGGGCAGCCAGGCTCGGAGAAAGAACCCGAACTCAATCTGAAGGGCGTGCAGGCGATCGGCATGGGGCTCGGCACCTTGATCCGCCGAATGGGCGTAGGCCCGGACATCGTCACTGGCCATGATTTCCGCAGCTATTCCATGGCGATCAAGATGGCGCTGGTCTCCGGCCTGATGGCGGCCGGCGCGCGCGTCAAAGACATCGGCCTGGCACTTTCTCCCACGGCCTATTTCGCCCAGTTCGCGCTCGACGCTCCCTCGGTGGCCATGGTGACGGCCTCCCACAACGAGAACGGCTGGACCGGAGTGAAGATGGGAGCGCAAAGGCCTCTGACATTCGGGCCCGAGGAGATGACCGCTTTGAAGGCGCTCGTGCTGGGCGGCGATTTCGATCTCATAGGCGGGGGAAGCTATGAGTTCGTGCCCGGATTTCGCGAGAGATACATCGAAGACCTGACTGCCGGAAGGAACCTCGGCCGAAAGCTGAAGGTGGTGGCGGCCTGCGGCAACGGCACAGCGGGCGCTTTTGCACCGCAGGTGCTGGAAGGAATCGGCTGCGAAGTCATCCCGCTGGACGTAGAGCTCGACCACACGTTTCCGCGCTACAACCCCAATCCCGAAGACATGCAGATGCTGCACGCGATCCGGGACAAGGTTCTGGAGACGGGTGCCGATGTCGGGCTCGGCTTCGACGGCGACGGCGACCGCTGTGGCGTGGTCGACAACGAGGGCAACGAGATTTTCGCAGACAAGGTCGGCGTCATGCTGGCGCGAGACATCTCCGGACTGCATCCGAAATCCGTCTTCGTCGTGGACGTCAAGTCGACGGGACTTTTCATGACGGATCCCGTTCTCGTGCAAAACGGTGCAAGGACGGATTACTGGAAGACCGGGCACTCCTACATCAAGAGGCGCGTTGCCGAACTCAATGCCATCGCTGGTTTCGAGAAGTCGGGGCATTTCTTCTTCAACCCGCCGATCGGACGCGGCTACGACGACGGGCTCCTCACCGCGATCGCCGTCTGCGAGATGCTCGACCGCAACCTGGGCAAGACACTCGCAGACCTTTACCGCGATCTGCCGCTGACCTTCGGTACCCCGACGATGTCGCCCCACTGCCCCGACGAGGTGAAATACGGCGTGGTCGCGAAAGTTGTCGGGGAATTCACGAAAATGAAGGGGGACGGGATCGAGTTCGCTGGCCAGCCGCTGGCCAATCTCGTCACCGTGAATGGGGTGCGTGTCGTTGCCCAGGACGGCACATGGGGTCTGGTCAGGGCTTCGTCGAACAAACCGGAGATTGTCGTCGTGGTGGAAAGCCCCGTCTCGCCGGAGCGACGTCGCGAGATGTTCGAGGCTCTCGATGCCGTGCTGCGCCGCAATCCAGAGGTCGGAGCCTACAACCAGACATTCTGAGGGGAATTGGCTGAGAGGAATTGGACCATGCCGGACCGGATCGTAAGTTTTGTCATGAGCGGGGGCGTCGGCTCACGGCTGTGGCCGCTCTCGCGCGAAGACAATCCCAAGCAATTCCATGACCTTTCGGGCGACGGCTCCATGCTTGCGAAGACTGTTCGACGCCTCAAGGCGCGGCCGGACGGTGATACGCCGATCTACCTGATAGCTTCCGAACGGCATGCCGACCGCGTCATCTCGGACATAGCTCCGCTCGGCCTGAACGGCGGCCGACCGATCTTCGAGCCGGTCGGCCGCAATACCGCCGCCGCGGTCGCCATAGCCACCCTGCAAACGATCTCCGAACATGGCGCCGACGCGCTTGTGCTCGTGGTCCCCTCCGACCATCAGATATCGACCGAAACGCAATTCTGGGAAACCGTCGAGGCGGGCGTGCCTGCCGCCGATTCAGGAAGTATCATCGTATTCGGCATCAAGCCGACGCATCCCGAAACCGGATATGGCTACATCGAGGCCACGGCAAATGGTGACGCAGTAGCCCCAGTTTCGCGCTTTGTCGAAAAGCCAGACGCCAAGACGGCCCGCAAATACCTGTCTTCCGGAAGATTCTACTGGAACGCCGGCATCTTCCTGTTTCGTGCCGACACCATGCGGAGGGCTTTTCTCGATTTCCAGCCGGATATCTGGGACACTGCGGAACGGGCCTATAAGACCGCGCGGGCCGACGTCTCGGGCCTATACCTGCCACAGGGCTTCTACTCGGCTGTCCCCTCGACGTCGATCGACTACGCGGTCATGGAGCATGCGCGCGACATCGCGATGGTCACGGCTTCCTTCCGCTGGAATGACCTTGGATCGTGGCAATCGCTGCTGGAAGCCAGCCCGACGGACTGCGACGGCAACGTCGTCATGGGCGACATCGTCGCCATGGATTGCAGCAACTCCTACTTCAGAAGCCAGGGCAGACTGCTGACCGTCGTCGGAATGAAGGATGTAGCGATAGTGGCGACGCCGGACGCGGTATTCGTCGCCCCCGTCGGCCACAGCCAGAACGTGAAAAAAGTCGTCGAACAGCTAGAGAAGAGCGGACGCCTCGAAACGAAATTCACCGCCTCGGAAGACCGGGTCATCATCAGCGGGTCATGGCGCAAGCGCGTCGAACACTGGCTCTTCGAAGAAACCCTGCCGCTGTGGTCCACCGCAGGTGTCGACGATGTATACGGCGGCTTCCACGAGGCTCTCGGCTTCGATGCAAGGCCGTTGGGCAAACCCAAGCGCATGCGGACGATGGCTCGCCAGATTTACGCTTTCGCGGTGGCCAAGGAACGCGGCTGGGCTGGACCGGCCGACAAACTCATCGACCACGGTATCGACTTCATCGCGAAATACGGCCGCACCGACCGTGGCGGCTGGGTGCGAACTCTTAATGCCAACGGCAGCGTGGCTGACCCGACCGAGGACGCCTACGACCATTCCTGCGTGCTCCTGGCGCTGGCTCATGCTCATCGCTGCGGCCATCAGGATGCCCTGCGGCTTGCACAACAGACATTTCATTTCGTCGACACCCATCTCGAGGACGACAGTCTGAGCGGGTTCCTCGAGAGCCCCGGCTGGAACGGGGTGCGGTCTTCGAACCCACACATGCACATGCTGGAATCCTTTCTTGCCTGGCACAGTGTCACCGGCGACCGCGCATATCTGCGTCGGGCGGCTCGCGTCATCGATCTCTTCCGGTGCCATTTCTTCGACCAGGAAAGCTGGACGCTTGGGGAACATTTCGACGTCGATTGGCTGCCGTTGCCGGGAGACAAAGGACAGTGGACCGAACCAGGGCATCATTTCGAATGGGCCTCGCTCCTTGTCGACTTCGCGCGGGCGAGCGGGCAAAAAGACTTGGTCGCCTACGCAAGGAAGCTCTATTCGTCGGCGGTCGCCAGCGGATTGAACCGAGCCACAGGTCTGGCTTACGCTGCCGTATCGCGGCAGGGAATGCCTCTCGACCGGCTTTCCCGTAGCTGGCCGCAATGCGAAGCCGTCAAGGCAGCCGTCGCCCTGGACGGCATTGGCGGGCCTGATCTGAAGCCTGAGATCGAAGCTCGTGTCGCCCGCCTGTTCAGATGGCATATCGATCCCGCACCGCTTGGTTTGTGGGTCGACAGGATTGACGAGCGAGGAAGGTCACTGGCGACGGAGGTCCCCGCAAGCATCTTCTACCACCTTGTGACGGCGTTGATGCAGTATCTGGACAAGACCGGAGGACAGGTCGAACCTTTCCCGCTTCCGGCTTTGGATGTGAGCAAGACAGGTCTGAAGCAGGTACTGGGTCGCCGCTAATGCGGTTCACCGTTTCACGGAAACGGCGAACCGCTCTATCTCTTTGTTTGACGCAATTCCCTAAGGGAAAGCGCTACGCGCTTTTCCCGGGAAAACCGTTTCACACTTTTCCTGGAATTGCTCTAATGCGCCGATCCTGGGATACGATGTTCCGTGCCGAATTCGTGGTTGGCGACGCTTTGATCATCTCCACCAAAGTTTGACGAGGGGCCGCAAAAGTCGGCTCATGGCCGCCAGGGCACGGCCTTGACCGTGCGCGCCGGCAACGGTCGCTTTCGTCCTGGCGGCCGCCGTGAGTCTGCTGCAGGTGCCAGAAGTTCTGGGCCCACGGTTCAAAGCAATTCGCCTCGCTCGCCCACCGTGAGTGCGGGTAGCCCCGAGGTGGTAGTAGCTACGGCGAATTCGGTATCCCTTGCCTCTGTGTCGCGGCCGCAAACCGGGATAGTATGCTCATAGGATATGCCTAAGAGAGAGGCATTGAACGACCTCTTCCGATCTTGGAACTGCGGCTACCTCGTCGAGGCGTTGTGATTTTGAGCCTATGAACCCTCTTGTCCGAACGGTTGAGACGCAATTATGGCAAAAAAAAAAGCGCGTGCCAGGCCCAGCGGTGATCTCCTAAAACTGCTTGCTACCAGGCCGAGAGCGGTGGCGCTTGCTGCGCTGCACGTGAGTGAATCCGTTCTGCTGGAACTCGAAGCATCCGAGCTGTTGTCAGCAGCAGAGATCAGAGGATTGCTCAAGGACGCGTCGACGACGTTACGAAATGCCGCCGAGCAAGTGGACAATCGCAGCTGTCTCATAGCCAGCGAAATAGTTGAGTCCATGCGGGAAAATTTCAAGAGAAATAAAACCTAGCCGTGCCGCCCTGCGCCGATTTCGAATCGTGCCGTCGGCGAGCCGGTGGAACCTGTGTACATTTTCAACGAAAAGTGCCGTCGCCACACCAATCGATAGTTGCAATTGAACGGATACTCATCACATCAAATTTGATGTACATTCTATCCGAGGGAGGTAGTTTGGGGTAGATATATTGGGCGGGGTTGGCTGTAGATGACGTACGCTTCAAATCCATTTATGCGCGGAAATGAAAATCGTCCATCGTATGTCGGACTCAACGACGACGATACGGCGCTTATCAAGACACTGGGATTCACGCCGAAGCGCTATCTGGCGGAGACGGTCATCGTCAATCAGGGCGAGGACAGCGATCGCATGTTCATCGTCGAGTCGGGCTGGGGGTGCATTTCTCATGAACTCGCGGGCGGGCAGCGACAAATTCTGGATTTTGCACTGAGAGGCGATATCGTCCTGCCTCAGTCGTATTCGGGCAGTGCTCTTCAAACGTTTGTGGCTCAAACCGAACTTTCGGTGTTGGTGGCTTCGACCAAGACATTTACCCTTGCTGCCATGCAGTCGCCCCATCTCTTCTCCCTTGTTCTCGAAACCCTCGTGCACAACGGAGCGGTTATGGCTCAACATCTCACCAATGTAGGACGACGCAGCGCCTTGGCGCGCACAGCGCATCTCTTCCTCGAACTGAGGGCGCGTCTGGAACGAATCGGTTCTGTCACCCGCAACAGCTATGAATGCCCTCTCACCCAGTACGATCTCGCGGACGCTCTCGGCCTCACTCCGATTCATATCAATCGAATGCTGCGGGAACTGCGCGAGCGCAAGTTTCTCGAATTTCGCCAAGGCCATGTTCGCGTGCTCGATCAACCGGGCCTGGCGAAGTTTGCTGGATTCGAGCACGAATATATCGAAAGTTAAGGCGTTATCGGCACACGATTCCAAGGCCCCCGAAGTTCTTCAGTCGAGGAATTGCGGGGGCACCAGTGCTCGGCTCTGCTTCCGCGATAACACCATAGGCGCCAGCGGCCCGTCTGCTAGGTTCTTCGGGTGGCGGACCTGTTCCGCCTGGCCGGCGCCTTTACCCCAACCAGGCCCCCCGCCCAACAGGCGCCGGCCATCTTCAGTTTTCGCTTCTTTGGGTGTGATCTCTTCGATCCGCACCTTGTCTCCGATCTCCTTGGCGAGATCAAAAGCCTTCGCCTTGTCCTTCGTCGTCAAAACGGTACGCCAGTGAGGCTTCTCGAACACGCTCACGACGTAGGTCCTCACCGGTTTGTCGGTCATCGCCAGACCTCCGCGTTCCTCCATCCGCATGCTTCACTTTATATTAGCAGAAGCGCATAAATCTTCCAGCCGGCGGCATGTCCTCACAAGCATCTGTCGGTTAGGCCCGGTGTCCTAGACATCCCAACAAGGGGTGCCGGGCCGCTCCAGCCCAACCGCCGCAAGACGCAGGGGAAAAAATGCATCCTGAAGGACGCAGCCCGTGGCAGGCGATCACGAAGCGGTGACGGCTGTAACGAAGGCTCGGTGGGCTGCGAAGGCAGGATGTGAGCGCCGCGCAAAGCGCTTGCGGCTCGTCTCGGCCGAAGTTTCGGCGCGAATTAGATCCCCATCTGCCAACCTCCCAAGGAATCCACGATCATGATAAATCGGCGTACTTTCTCCACCGCACTTGTCGCCGGGGTGGCGACGAGCCTACTGGCCGGCTCCGACAAGACGCGAGCGCAGACGGCCCCCAAGGCTCGCAATGTCGTCCTGGTCCATGGCGCCTATGCGGATGGCTCGTGCTGGTCGGAAGTGGTCGGCATCCTGCAGCAGGCCGGCTTCAAGGCAACCGTCGTCCAGCATCCGCTGACCACGCTGGAGGCGGGCGTCGAGGCAACGCGCCGTGCGATCGCGCTACAGGATGGACCGACAATACTTGTCGGACACTCCTTTGCCGGCATGATCGTCACCGAGGCAGGGATGGATCCAAAGGTCTCCTCGCTCGTCTATGTCGCGGCGCGCGCTCCGGATGCGGGCGAAGACTACACGGCGCTCGCCAAGACTTTTGCGGCGCCGCCCGCCTCCGCCGGCCTTGTCTGGTCCGCAGGCTACGGCAAGCTCAGCGAAGAGGCTTTCCTGCGGGATTTCGCCGGCGGTATTCCTCACGAGAAGGCGCGCATCCTCTATGCCGTCCAGGGGCCGATCTCGGACAAGCTTTTCACCGGAAAGACAACGCAAGCGGCCTGGCGCTCGAAGCCAAGCTGGTATGCGGTCTCGACCGAGGATCGCACGATCAACCCGGATCTCGAGCGCTTCATGGCAAAGCGCATGAACGCAAAGACCATCGAGGTGAAGGCAAGCCATTTGTCGCTGATCTCTCACCCGCACGAGATCGCCCAGCTCATCTCGCAAGCCGCCGGGCAGCTCAGCTAGCGAAGTTGGCTGAGTCAGGGACGGCATGGAAACCAGCCGGCTCACGGTCAGCTCGATCGAATGCCCTGCCGCAAAGGACCGGACGGAGATTGGCTGCCAGCCGACGGCTGGACGCTGCGGCCTCTGGTCGCGCCACGGGATTGAACCGCTAGAAGATTCCGTTGGCGGTACCAGATGGACCACTGGGCGGCTTCAACACGAGTCTTTCAAAACCAGCCATTTGGATTGGACGCCACGATGCTTCAGAGCGACAATTTTGTCGGATCGCCACAACTGAATTTCGAGGCGTGGAGAGACACGCTCCGCGCCCTGTGCGGGGGGTATAACCCGGAAGGTACCGAACCCGACGCCTTTACCGGTTGGGTGCGCCCTTTGAGCGTCTGCGGGTTCACGGGGCTGAACCTAGGTTGCAACGCTGAGCGGATCGAGCGGACCCACCAGGATGCTCGCCGCGACAGCGTGGACCATTACTTCGTTTTCTTTCAGGTCGCTGGCCAGTCGGCGATAACCCACAACGACCAAGCCTTGCAACTTGCCGTGGGCGATGTCGCATTCGTCGATGCGGCCCGGCCCGCGACATACTTCACCAACAATGGGAACGAGGCAGGGATCACCGTGACGACTCTCGATTTGCCACGCGAGTCACTGGTGTCTCATCTTGGATTCGAGCCACAGGCTGGGCACTACCGGCCTGGCGGAACGTCCGCCGGGCGTCTGCTCTTCGATCTTATCCGGGATGCCGCGCAAACCGAAGGATCAGCCTCGTCGCCCGCCGATTCCTACATGCAGCTGGCGGTTTACGATCTCGTCGGCGCGCTGTTCGCACCGTCCGAGCCGTCGTCCGGTTCACGTCATTCGGACACGCTGTTCAGGCGTATCCAGGGCATCGTCAGAGACGGCTTTGCCGATCCGGATTTCGGTCCCAACGAGGTGGCGGCGGAAATGGGGATATCGCTGCGCTATCTTCAGAAGCTCTTCACGGAGCGCGGTTCAACCTGCAGTGAACTGATATTTGCGCTTCGTCTGGATCACGCCGAGCGCCTGGTGCAGCGCCGGGCGTCACTGCGAACAAGCCAGCCTCTCAGCGAAATCGCCTACGCCTGCGGCTTTCGCGACTACACGCATTTCGCACGAAAATTTCGCCATCGCTTCGGTCACGCCCCAGGCTTCCATTCAGAAGAAACCTGATCGCGCTGGCTAAGAGGTAGTGCGCGCCGGTACCGGTGAAAGTGCGCCTGCGGCTCACGACGTCCAACCTCGCGCGATCTAGGCTCCTTCGCATGCGGATCGAGAACCGCCGGCGGTGCCCTCGCTACCGGCGTGGCGTGTTCCCGTCGTCCACAATGATCGGGAGCCAAGGCCTTGAACGCAACAGTCTATCTTTCGGGCCTTGGCCTGGCGGTGCCGGACAATGTCATCCGGCAAGCGGACGCCGCCGCCCTGGCCGAGGCCCTCTTCTCCGACCGGATAAAGGGGTATCGGCGTCTCGCCCCCATTTTCAGCAATTCCGGCATCCGCAAGCGGCATATGGTGCAGCCGCTGTCATGGTTCGTCGAGCCGCATGGCTGGGCGGAGCGCATGCGGGCCTATGTCGAGGGCGCGAGCCGGCTGTTCGTGGACGCGGCGACGCGGGCGATCCGGCAGGCTGGGCTCACGGCCGGGGACATCGACAGCGTCGTCACGGTATCGTCAACGGGGTTCTCCGCCCCCAGCATTGAAGCTCGCGTCGCAGGCGAAATGGGTTTCCGCCCGGACATCGAACGCGTCCCCGTCTTCGGCCTCGGCTGCGCCGGCGGCGTTTCCGGCTTCTCCATCGCGTCGCGCCTTGCCGCGGGCCGGCCCGGCGCAAGGGTCCTCCTGGTGGCGATCGAACTCTGCTCGCTCGCCTTCCGGCTCGATGAGCCGACCAATGTCAATCTCGTCGCTTCGGCCTTGTTCGGCGATGGCGCAGCAGCCTGCGTCCTCACGGCCGGCGAAGGCGGCATGGCGAGCGTGGAATCGACGGGCCAGCATCTTTTCCCCGATACGCTCGACATCATGGGATGGACGGTCGACGATCCCGGATTGGGCATCGTGCTGGCGCAGTCGCTGCCGCATTTCGTCCGCTCACGGATCGGACCGGTCATCGCCGAAATGCTCTCCCGCAACGGTCTGGGCGCGGCCGACATCGACCGCTTCATCTGCCATCCCGGCGGCGCCAAGGTGCTCGATGCGCTGGAAGGCGCACTGGCGCTCGGGCAAGGCACGCTCAACGACGAACGCCAGGTTCTCGCCGAGTACGGCAACATGTCCTCGCCCACCGTGCTTTTCGTGCTCGACCGAGCCATTCGCGCCGGCCTGCCGGAACGATCGGCGATGATCGCCATGGGACCAGGGTTCTCGGCAAGCTGCGTCACCTTGAAAAGGGCGGCCTGATGTGGACCTCCATGGCGCTCCTCGGCTTTGTGACGCTGCAGCGTCTCGCCGAACTCGTCCATTCCCAGCGTAACACGGCACGGCTTCTGGCTCGGGGCGCGAATGAGGTTGCGCCGGAGCACTATCCTTTCATGGTCGCGCTGCACGCAACGTGGCTGATGGGCCTGTGGCTGCTTGCGCCGGCGCGGCCGGTAGCGGCGTTCTGGTTCGCGGTGTTTGCCGTGGCGCAGATCGCGCGGTTGTGGGTGCTGGCGACGCTGAAGACGCGTTGGACGACGCGCATCATTGTCCTGCCCGGCGCTCCGCTCGTCGCGACCGGCCCCTACCGCTATCTGGATCACCCGAACTACGCCATCGTCGCCGTCGAGATCGCCGCGCTGCCGCTCGCCTTCGGCCTGCCTGCCTATGCGATCGGCTTCTCCGTCCTGAACGCGATGGTCCTGATCATTCGGTTGAAGGCCGAGAACAGGGCCCTTGCCACTGCTCCTTGAGCGGAAGGCACCGTTCTACCTCGGGGCGCAGCCAGATCCGAAATGACCCTGACCAGGAGCGTGACACATGAGCATGATGGTGAGCTTCAAGTCGCTCCCTCAGGCAAGGCCGAACTGCGGGGTTTCATCAAGCGCACCGTGGACAGCTATAACCACCCGGCCGGCACATGCGCGGTGATGCGGGACATTACGACCGGCCATACGCTGGCGCCGACCCTGGTGATCGCGGAACGGGCCGCCAGCATGATCAGCGCAAGCTCGTAGCGCTGAAGTCGGAGCAAGTGCGCGTTCGGACCGGTGAAAGTGCGTTGCCGGCTCACGACGTCGAGCCTCCTTCGATCTAACTTCCTCCGCAAGCATCTGATCCAGCACGACAGGGACATCACTATCCGTCCGACAAAGAGCCGCGCTCGTGGCCGGAGAGACCGGCCGGATGCCTTAACTTTGAAGGAGTATGTTATGAAGAACTCAGCAGCAATCCTTGCAACGGTCGCGTTGGGCGCCGTGCTGGCGATCGGCTCGGCGACGGCGTCGATGGCTCGCGGCGGCGAGATGGGCGGTCATGGCGGCGGCGGTATGGGCGGCGGCCATGGTGGCAGCGGCACGGGCGGCGGCGGTACGCCATCCATCATGAACCACGGAAGCGGCTCCGGTGGCAGCCGCAGCTTCGGCGGCAGTCATGGCTTCGGCGATGGGCACCATGATTTCCATGGACGCCACGACGCAAACGCCTTTTTTGGATTTGGCCCCTTCGCATACGATGACGGCACGCCCGCTTACTGCGAGCGGCTCTACCGTTCCTATGATCCTGCCAGTGGTACCTATCTCGGGCAGCATGGGCTTCGCCATTACTGCTCGTGATCCACTTGGCCAGCCGCATCCAATCCGGCCCCTGCGGGCCGGATTGGAGCATTCGATGCAAGCTTCGATTGGGAACTCCATGCTCACCCGCCTGTCATTCACCTTCGCTGCTCTTGTGCTTTCCTCGCTGTCAGCGGTCGCTCAGCAGATCCCTGCCGAGCTTGCACTTCCGCAACGGGGCACGCTGTTGGGCAAGTACCCGGCCAAGGGTGTTCAGATTTATGTCTGCCGCGTCAAAGGGGCCGGAACGGAGTGGGACTTCAAGGCGCCTCAGGCCGAACTTTCCGACGCACAGGGCAGACCGTTTGCCAGGCACTATGCCGGGCCAACCTGGGAAGCGGTCGACGGCTCGAAGATCGTCGGCAAGGTTTTAGCAAGCGAACCCGCTCCGAAGGCGGGCGCAATTCCCTGGCTTCTCTTGTCGGCGGAACCGCCGGCATCGGGGATACTTGCCGGGGTGCGTTTTGTGCAACGGGTCAACACCTCCGGCGGAGTCGGGCCGGCCGGCGCGTGTCCGACGGCCGGAACCGAGCAGCGCGTCGACTACACCGCCGACTACATCTTTTACAAATGATCAGGTTCGCTGGCCGAGCTGCCAACGGGCCAGTGCGCGCCAGTACCTGCGATCGTGCGCCCGGCGCTCACGACGTTCGGCCCTTGGCGAGCTAACCTCGCTACAGACCCATCCGCACCCGCTGACAGTCCCCGAAGACGAGAGTCATTCATGCCTGCTTCACCCAAATTCTGCATCTACGGCGCCGGTGCCATCGGCGGTACGATCGCCGCTCTTCTCGGGCGGTGCGGCGCAACGGTGAGCATGGTTGCACGCGGTCGGACGCTCGCGGCTCTGAAGCGTGACGGGCTGCGGCTCATAATCGATGGCGAAATGTTGCGGGCGCCCATCCAGGTCAGCGAAGATCCGTCAGAGCTTGGAGTGCAGGACTATGTGATCATCGCGGCGAAGGCGCCTGCGCTGCCGGACATTGCACGGCGGATTGGCCCCTTGCTTGGCCCCAAGACGGCTGTCGTCACCGCAATGAACGGTGTGCCCTGGTGGTTCTTCCTCAGCGCCAAGGGCAATCTCGCAGGACACCAGCTCAAGGCCATCGACCCGGACGGCACAGTGGCGCGGGCGATACCGACCAGCGGCGTGATCGGCTGCGTCGTGTACATCGCCGCCTCTGCCGACGAGCCCGGCGTCATTCGCCACCAAGGCGGGCACCGGCTTGTTGTTGGTGAGCCCGACAACCGGCTGACGCCTCGGTTGGCCGATCTTGCCGACTGGCTTCGTCGGGCCGGTTTCGATTGCCGGGAAAGCCCGGAAATCCGGCGCGAAATCTGGCTCAAGCTTTGGGCGAATCTCTGCATGAACCCTATCAGCTTGCTGACCACGGCGACCTCCGATCGCATCATCGAGGATCCATTGCTTCGCCGGCTTTGTGTCTCGATGATGGAAGAGGCAGGACAGATCGGTGCTGCGATCGGCGTGTCGGACAGCCCTCCCCTCGAGAAGATAATTGGAAGCATCCGAGGGCTCGGTGCATTCAAGATGTCGATGCTGCAGGACGTCGAACACGGCAAACCCGTCGAAATCGATGCATTGCTCACAGTTCTCCACGACATCGGACTGCTTGTCGGCGTGCCGACGCCATTCATCGACGGTGTGCTGGGCCTGGCCCGCTTGCGGGCAAACAGTCTTGGATTGCTCGACGACGGTTCCGTCGGAGAGGCGGATCTGTTCTCTCGGATGCAGCACCATCAGACACAAAACCGCACCGAGGCCCCGCCTGCCTGGCAAGAAGAAGTGAGGGCGCAATGAACGTTCTGTCCGACTACCGCGCCTCGATCGACAACATCGACGCAGCCCTCATCCATTTGCTGGCCGAGCGCTTCCGCTGCACCAAGGCGGTCGGCATGCTGAAGGCTGAGCATGGCCTGCCGCCGGCCGATCCGGCGCGCGAGCAGCAGCAGATCGCGCGCCTTCGCCAGCTGGCGAAGGATGCGCACCTCGACCCGGATTTCGCGGAAAAATTCCTCAATTTCGTCGTCCGCGAAGTGATCAGGCACCACGAACAGATCGCTGCATCAAACGGCGGGTCCAAAACCGGCTGCTGACTCCAGTGCATGTCGCCCCCAAGCCTGCTGCAGGTATGGGACAACGGCATGCGCGAAGACAAAAGCTGCAAACCGATCGGCGAAATCAGAGCATGACGGCCGCCGGTCTGGAAAGTCCTCGAAGACTGCAAACGAGGTGTGCCGAGATCTTCAACATTCCCGCGTTGTCCGTACAGTCTCGCCCCATGGCCAGCCGTAGCACCTCATCGCGGTCGCATACCAGCAACAGGGCCGGCCTCAACCCGAGGCGAACTCGGAGAGTTCGTCGACGGCTTCCTGAATACCTTGTGCAGCCGCTCGCTCGAGCCAAAGGCGACCGGCTACCGGATTGCGCTCCCCGGCAAGACCATTGGAGAGATAGCGCCCGAGCATGAGTTGGGCATGGCCATGTCCCCGCTCGGCGGCGGCGGCGAACCATTTCTGCGCTGCCGCCGGGTCGAGTGATAGACCCTGGCCGCTCCCGAACAGCGCGCCAATCGCAAACATAGCCCCGGCGTGACCGGCCGCGGCTGCCCGCTTGAACAACTGCGCCGCAGCCACGGGCAAGCATGCGCCGCCGCGCCCGTTGAGGAGCATTTCGGCAAGCGCCACTTGCGCGTCGACCATGCCAGCGTTGGCCGCCCGCTCAAACCAGACACGGGCCTGTTTCGGGTCGGCAGCCACGCCGCGCCCATCCTGAAGCATTCGCGCGTACGCATATTGCGCCTCGGCCACGCCTTCGGCCGCGCGCCTCACCCATTGCGCCGCCTGCTCCTCGTCCTTTCGCACGCCGACGCCCTGGGCAAAGCAGAGTCCGAGGTTGAACGCTGCAATCAGATCGCCTGATGAGGCGGTCGCCTCGAACCATCCGGCAATGCTGGCGCGGTCGTCAGGCTCGCCTGCTCCTTCGAGGACCAGATTGGCAAAGTCGACCTGCGCTTCCTGATTTCCCGCATTTGCGGACGTGCGCAGCCAGCGCGCTCCCTCTTCGACGTCCTGGGCGACACCGTTTCCCGAGAGATAGAGCGATGCCAAGGCACGGGCGGCGGCCTGATGGCCTGCCTCGGCCGCCCGTCGATACCACGTTGCGGCCTCGGCATAGTCCGGCTGCGAACCCTTCACATGCCGATCGCCGAGCCGATAGGCCGCCTCGATATTTCCTGCCAATGCGGCGCGCCGCATCCACGCCTCGCCGGCTGCGATATCCTGATCTGCAAGGCCACCATCGATGAGCCCCAATCCCAACCGGAACTGGGCTGAGGGAAGGCCTTTCTCCGCGGCAAGCTGATACAGTCGCGCGGCTGCCGCTCGATCGACCGGCACGCCGCGCCCATGCTCGGTCAGGACCCCAAGAAGGTAGATTGCGGTCGGCAGGCCGGCGTCGGCAGCGCGCCGAACCTCGGCGGCAACCTTGACCGTCTGCGCAGGTTGCCTGCGCCGGGCGAGGGAAAGAGCAAGGCCCAGGCATCCCTCAGGACAGCCGGCTGCCGCGGACTTCTCATACCAGCCATGCGCCGCATCCAGGTCGCGCATCGTTTCGGGGCCTCTGCTAAGGATATAGGCGAGGATTGCCTGCCCGGTCGCGGAGCCAGCTTCGGCTGCTTTTTTCGCGAGACCGAGCGCTGCCGCGAATTCCGGCTCCCGCGAGGAATCCCGTTCGAACAAGCTTTCCGATCCGATGCGATTGCCGTCGGGCTCCTGCACCGCCAGTCCAGCCACGTAAAGCGCGGCGAGAAGCGACTGGGCATCGGCGCTGCCGTGATCGGCCGCTCGCCGTAGCCAACGCGCGCCTTCCGACCGGCTTGGCGGCACGCCCAAACCCTCGAGATAGCAACGAGCGACCCGGTATTCGGCCTCGGCGATCCCGGCGCGTGCCGCAATTGCCATGAGCGGAAAGGCTTCTGAAGGCTTGCCGCTGTCAGAAAGCTGGATCGCCCGGCGCAATACCAGCGCTGGAGGGGCAAGGGCAGTCAGCCGGTCAAGGATTGCCATCGATGCGAGAACTCATACCTCCGTTTGTCGCGTACGGGTGCCCAAGCCTACGGCTCCCTCATCGCTTCCTGGCCTACGGGGAGCATGGCGCCGAGAATGTACTTGAGCACGGTGCGGCGGCCGACCTTGACGTCAGCGGTCACCGGCATGCCAGGGCTGATCGTGAAACTGGCGGGCACGCCATGGAGGGCGACCTCATCGATGGAAATCTGCGTGCGATAGAACAGGTCAGCGTCCGGGGGCAGCATGGCCAACGAGCTATTCGGGTCGCGCGCTTGTTCCCGAGCCGAGAAGGAATCCGGGCTGACCGCGCGCACAGTGCCATGAGCGACGCCATATTGCGAATATGGAAAGGTGTCGAACTTGATGGCCACGGGATCGCCGACATGGACGAACCCACTGCTACGACCGACAATGTTCGTCTCGATCTCAAGCACCGCGTCGTCCGGCACCAGTGTGATCAATCGGTCGCCGGACTGCAGGATCGAGCCGACGGATACCTTCGCCACCGACTGCACGATGGCGTCTGCCTCGCTCTTCAGCTCGACCAGCTGTTTGCGCAGCTTTGCCTTGTTGAGAAGCTCACGGGCGTCGGACATACGCGAGCCCGCCTCAGACAGGCCCTGCGAGACTTCCGCGCGCCAACTCTGGATGTAGCCGTCACGGTCGGCGGCCACCGTCGCCTGCTGTCGCTTGGCGGCTTCCGATGTCTGCTCGGCGTTGCCGAGCGCCCGGGACATTTCCGCCCAGTTGTCCTGGGCGAGAAGCGTATTGAGGCGGCTCCCCACCTGTCTTGCTTCCAGTTGCTTGCGCATCTGTTCGATCGAGGCCGCGACGGCCAGCCGCTGGCGGTAGCCGTCAGCATCGGACTGGGAACGCGAGATCACTGAACTGAGTTCATCGCTCTGCCGGTCAAAACTCGCCAGCTTGGCGTCGTAGACGGCTTTGCGTCGATCGAAGATCGACGCCTGCAGGGTCCAGCTCGGGTTCAGGCCGTCATAGTTGAAGGGCTTGCCGTCGGCCTCGGCTTTCAACCGCGCCACTTCGGCTTCAAGCGTCGAAACCTGTGTCGCCAGCGCAGTAAGGTCAGCCGAGGCGAAGGTCGCATCGAGGCGAGCAAGCGTTTGACCGGCTCGCACGCGCTGTCCTTCGCGCACCTCGATCGAGCGGACGATCGCTGTCTCCAGCGGCTGCACCACGATATTTGGCGATTGCGAGACCACGAGCCCTCTGGTGGTGACGACCTGATCGACCGGTATGAGCCCTGCGAGTGTTATCAAGGCGACGACCATGCTCGAGATGATCCAGACCATGCCGCGCGCCATTCGCGGAACGGGCGCATTGGCGATGGCCGTCGACGGCCACTGGAATTCCAGGATGGCGGGCATCGTCGGATCGCTCGGTTCTGTCCGGCGCCGGCGGGCGGGAAGGCTGGAATGGGTGATGCTGATGCTGCTCATGAGGGCGCCCCGATGCCGATGCTCAAACAAGTCGCGGCGGCACAGCGGCCAGACGACCGTGGCGGCTGTCAAGATGCCGGTTCTGCTGCATCCAAAGCTGGCGGTAGAGCGCGCATCGTTCAAGCAGGGTCGCATGCGGCGCGACATCGAGGACCTTGCCCTGATCCATGACCAGGATCTGGTCGCACTCGGTCAGCGAGGAAAGCCGGTGCGAAACAATAATCATCGTGCGGCCCCTGGCGATGCGCATGAGATTGGCGCTGACCACAGCCTCGCTCTCCGGGTCAAGCGCGCTGGTCGCCTCGTCGAGGATCATGACGGTCGGATCGTGGATGAGCGCGCGCGCGATCGCGAGCCGCTGCTTTTGACCACCCGACAGGTTGGGCGAACCTTCCTCAATATAGGTGTCATAACCGTTCGGCATGCGTTCGATGAATTCTTCGGCGCCGGCAAGGTGCGCGGCTCGCATGGCGTCGGAAAGGGTCAAGCCGGGGCGCCCGGCGATGATGTTGTCACGAATCGACCCGCGGAAAAGGAAATTGTCCTGGAGGACCACGCCGAGCCCCTGGCGGAGGTGACGCAGGTTGATTTCCTTGAGGTCGACGCCATCCAGCTTGAGAAAGCCGCTGTAATCGCGATTGATCCCCTGCAGCAGCCGCGCAATCGTCGATTTTCCTGAACCGCTGCGTCCCACGATACCGAACATCGTCCCTGCCGGAATGTCAAAGCTGACCCGGTCAAGCGCAGGCGTCTTGGTGCCGATGTAGGTGAAGGTCAGATCACGGAAACTGATCTCGCCGACGAGCTTCGGCCTCAGGCCTGTGGAATTCGAACTGCTCTCCAGGGGTCGGTTGAGGACGGATCCTGCCTCGCCGATTGCCGCCCCTACCTCCTCGAAGTCCTCGACCAGTCGAGCAAGGCCGACGAGAGGCTGCGCGACACGTTGGGCGATCATCATGAATGCGAACAGGCTGCCGACCATGTAGCCAGACTTGTCGCTCATCGCGAGATAAGTTCCGATCAGCATGGTGCCGAGGACCATCACACGCTCGATTGGCGTGACAAGCGTCTGCGGCCAGTTGGCGAGCTGCCCGAAGGCAAGGCGCGCCCTGCCCGCATCCGCCACCCGCTCGTCCCAAAGCGCCTTGCGTTGCGGTTCCAGACCGAGCGCCTTCACCGTCTTGATGCCGACGACGGTTTCGCCGAGCGCGGCCGCCTTCCAGGTCTCCGCGTCGACCACCTGCTGGTAGCGGCGGCGCAGCGGCGCGAGAAAGGCGAAGATGATCAGCATGATCACGCCCGCGCAGGCAAGCACCATCCAGCCGAGCGTGGTGTTGATGTAGAACATTACCGGGATCAGCACGCAGAGCGTGATCAGATCCAGGAACGTGCTGAGGAGTTTTCCGGTCAGGAACTCGCGGATGCGATAGATCTGCGCGAGGTGGTACATCGTCTCGCCGGCCGGATGACGCTCGAAATAGTCAAGTGGCAGACGCAGGAGCCTGCTGAAGACATGCAAGTTCAGTTTGGTGTCCAGCCGGGCGCCGACGACGTTGATGATCAGCCGTCGGGCGTGACCGAGGAGCGTCTCGTAGACGAACATGACGGCAATTATGGCTGACAGGAGCACGAGGGTCGAAATGCTGTTGAACTGCAGCACCTTGTTGACCAGCGTCATGACGATGAGAGGCGGCAGAACGGTAAGGATGCTGAGGGTGAACGAGGCGATGCCGATGTCGCGCATGGAACGGCTTTCGAGCCGTACCAAGTCGATCAACCAGCGGAGGGTGAAAGGCGCATCGGCCGCGATGTAGGATCGCGCCGGACGCAACAGCACCGCCTCACCCGCCCATACCTGCGACAGCCGCAACTCGTCGATGGCGATGGCTTCGGCGTCGTCGGGCGCGTCCGCGCTTTTGAGGAAGACGACATTCCTCTCTGGGCTGGCCCCGGTGAGGAGACCTGCGCCACCGTCATTGAACAGCAGGACAACCGGCCCCGTGTGCTCGAAGCGCAGGAGATGCGACCAGCGGATGCGAAGCGCGCGCGACCACATGCCGCCGTTCTGGGCCCATTGCGAGAGATCAGTCGCGTTTGGAACCGGGCTTGCGCTCGCCACCCTGAATTCGTTCGGGTCAAGGTCGACGCCATGATAGCGCGCGACCCGTAGCATCGCCTTGAGGCGCGGCCCAATCCGGTCGAACTCGGCGGGTCCGCCGGGAATGCTCCGCGCCTGGCTCTCGCTGCCAACCTTGCCAGTCGCGTCCACGTCTGCGCGGATCGGGATTGGCCGGGCTTCGGCATTCAGAGGTATGCTTACCATGCACTTGCCCTCCGACCCACAAGCGAGGGTTCAAGGATGCCCCGGGCAAGCCGTCCCAGCCGGGACTTCCGGCAAAACCCAGTATATTCCGAACAGGCCGGCCGCACGAGCCCTTTGCCCGCCTGAAAATGGTGAACGCGCGGGCCCTGCGTTCCCGCAAGGTCCGCGCGTTCTTTATTCAACCTGCACTCAGTCATTCGGCTTCAGAATATCCTTCATTGCCTTCTTCAGCGTGTCGTCGGTGTTGGCGAATCCGGCACCTTGCTTGCCCTTGTCCGAAGTCAAGTCAGACGTTGCACCGGATGTCTTGTTCTGGTTTGGACCAAAGCCCTTGATCGTGTTGAGAACGTTCAAGAGATCGGTCGTCACCGAGCCTCCAGCCAGGCCGACGAGTTGCTGGAACGAGGCATGGCTGCCGTGATCACTGTCCGAGCCCGACTGCAAGAATTTCGCAGTGTCCTTGAGGCCGAGCGAGGCTGATGTGACGGTGGCTTTGTGACCAGGGCCGTTTTCGCCATTGTTATGGTTCCCGGAACCACCAGGTGCATCCTGATCTCCATTGCCAAAGCCGTTATTGCCATGGTCGCCGTCACCGGTCCCACCGCCGGGGCCGGTCGCTCCGGTCGCACCTGTCGAGCCAGCCGAGCCGGTTGCACCAGTCGAGCCGGTTGCTCCGGTCGAGCCAGTCGAGCCAGTGGCGCCCGTATCGCCGGTTGCTCCCGTATCGCCGGTTGCTCCTGTGGCGCCCGTATCACCGGTTGCTCCGGTCGAGCCAGTCGCTCCAGTGGCACCGGTATCGCCGGTCGCTCCGGTCTGGCCGGTCGCACCAGTCTCGCCAGTCGCACCAGTCTGGCCGGTCGCTCCGGTCGAGCCTGTCGCTCCGGTCTGGCCGGTCGCACCAGTCTCGCCGGTCGCACCAGTCTGGCCGGTTGCTCCGGTCTGGCCAGTTGCTCCGGTCTGGCCGGTTGCTCCGGTCTGGCCGGTCGCACCAGTCTCGCCAGTCGCACCAGTCTGGCCAGTTGCTCCGGTCTGGCCGGTCGCTCCGGTCTGGCCGGTCGCACCAGTCTGGCCGGTCGCACCGGTTTCACCAGTCGCACCAGTCGAGCCGGTTGCTCCGGTCTGGCCGGTCGCTCCGGTCGAGCCTGTCGCTCCGGTCTGGCCGGTCGCACCAGTCTGGCCGGTTGCTCCGGTCGAGCCTGTCGCTCCGGTCGAGCCAGTCGCACCGGTTTCACCAGTCGCACCAGTCGAGCCTGTTGCTCCGGTCTGGCCGGTCGCTCCGGTCGAGCCTGTCGCTCCGGTCTGGCCGGTCGCACCAGTCTCGCCAGTCGCACCAGTCTGGCCGGTCGCACCAGTCTGGCCGGTCGCTCCGGTCGAGCCTGTCGCTCCGGTC
The DNA here is from genome assembly GCF_003253745.1 of Mesorhizobium kowhaii. Taxonomy (GTDB): domain Bacteria; phylum Pseudomonadota; class Alphaproteobacteria; order Rhizobiales; family Rhizobiaceae; genus Mesorhizobium; species Mesorhizobium kowhaii. The sequence goes on along the minus strand of NZ_MZXV01000009.1, from coordinate 157 downwards.
TGGCCGGTCGCACCAGTCTCGCCGGTCGCACCGGTCTGGCCGGTCGCTCCGGTCGAGCCTGTCGCTCCGGTCTGGCCGGTCGCACCAGTCTCGCCAGTCGCACCAGTCTGGCCGGTCGCACCAGTCTGGCCGGTCGCTCCGGTCGAGCCTGTCGCTC
>NZ_MZXV01000044.1 GCF_003253745.1 Mesorhizobium kowhaii | reverse complement strand
TGCGTATCTGGTCGAGATCGCCGATCGGCTGAAGCCGTGTGCCTTCCTGGCCGGACCTGAGAGGGAGCGAGACCGAGAGAGCAAAGACGGCGGGTTGCAGGCTGGTGTCGAAACGCCTGCCGATCCGTGCAAGGAGCCTGAGCCGCAGGAGGTCAAGCAAACCATAGGCGATATAAAGACCCGCCATGGCGATCGAGAGCACTGTCAGGGTTGGAATGCTATGCGAAGGCAGGACGCGGTCATAGACCTGAAGCATGTAGAGCGAGCCGGTCAGACCAAGCAGATTGATCATTCCCGAGAAAACGGCAACGCAAACCAGTGCTGCGGCGCACGACCTTAGCGCGCGGCTGGGCGCGGAGAGGCCCGTTGGGGCAGTCCGGGAGCCGCCCCGGTTCTGTATCTGAATTGCCACATGCCCCCGCCTAACGTTCAGACTACGACGAAATCGGCATTCGTCATCGCCAGGTTTGCGGCAAGCGTGGCGAAGTGGGTGGAGCCACCTGCCGCGCTGCCGTTGCTGTCATAGGTGAGCCAGCCGGTGTCGGTCTCGTAGATGATGTGATCGGTGCCGTCGCCGGCAAGGCCGGTGGTGTTCTTGACGAACTGGTCGGCCGTCAGCGTGCCGTTGCCGCCAAGCGCTGTGAAGATCGCATTGTCGACCTGGATGGTGTCCTCGACCACCGAGAAATCGGTGATGTGGTCGACATTGGTCAAGGCGTCGAGCGCCGTATGGAAAACGAAATTGTCGCTGCCAGTTCCGCCGATCAGTGTATCGTTGCCCAGGTGGCCGTCGAGGATGTCGTTGCCCGCGCCGGCAGTCAGGATGTTGTCATGCCCGCCGCCAAATATCTGATCCGCAAACTGCGTACCGGTGACATTGCGGATATTGGTTACGGTATCCGTATTCCCAAACGAATCCGTTGCGGTATCGGCTGCCACCCCCAGTTGCGAGCCGCCTGCCCAGAGATTGACGACGATACCATGTGCGGCGCCGCTGCTGACGTCGGTACTGTAGTCGACCGTATCAGCGCCGGAATTGCCATTCATCGTGTCATTTCCACGTCCGCCAATCAGCCTGTCGTCGCCTGAATTGCCATTGATGATATCATTCCCGTCTCCGCCAATGAGCGTGTCGTTCCCGTCACCGCCGCTTATTGTATCGATGCCGCCTCCACCGATGAGAATGTTGGCGAGACTATCGCCGGTCAATGTGTCGCCACCACTACCGCCGGTGACATTCTCGATGTTGCGAATAGTATCTTCCGCGATCCCGCCGATCGTGACTTGAGCGTCAACGAACCTGGTTAGACTTACAGCAACAGCAGCGATTTGGTTGCTGTAGTCGGCCGTGTCGAGACCATCTCCACCATCCATAACATCATGACCGAGGCCTCCTCTGAAGATGTCGTTGCCGCCGAGGCCCACAAGTGTATTTGCACCATTGTTGCCAGTGATGATGTTGGCAATGGAATTGCCGGTGCCGTCGATGTCCGCCGATCCAGCCAGCGTCAGGTTTTCCAGTTCCTGGCCTGAGAGATTGAAGGAAACCGCGCTGTTGACCGTGTCAGTGCCCTGACCACTGGCCTCGATCACGTGATCGCCGGCATTGTCGACATAGTAGGTGTCGTTGCCTTGAGCGCCGCTCATCGTATCGGCGCCGAGAAGGCCATCGATGATGTTGTTGCCACTGTTGCCATTGATGATGTTGGCAATCGAGTTACCGGTGCCGTTGATGGACGCGGCGCTGCGCAGCTGCAGGTTCTCCAGCTCCTGACCCGACAGGTTGAAACTGACATAGGCCTGCACATTGTCGGTGCCCTGGCCGTTGAGCTCGATCACATGATCGCCGGCATTGTCGACATAGTAGGTGTCGTTGCCGAGATCGCCCTGCATCGTGTCGGCACCACCCTTGCCATCCAGTGTGTCGTTGCCTTCAAGGCCGATCAGCGTATTGACGCCAGCGTTGCCATTGAGAACGTTGGCGAGGGAATTGCCAGTTCCGTTGATGTTTGCCGCGGCGATCAGCGTCAGGTTTTCCAGTTCCTGGCCGGAGAGATTGAAGGAAATCGTGCTGTTGACCGTGTCAGTGCCCTGACCACTGGCCTCGATCACGTGATCACCAGCACTGTCGACATAATAGGTGTCGTTGCCTTGAGCGCCGCTCATCGTATCGGCGCCGAGAAGGCCGTTGATGATGTTGTTGCCACTGTTACCGGTAATCACATTGGCGATCGAATTGCCGGTGCCGTTGATGGAGGCCGCGCTGCGCAGCGCCAGGTTCTCCAACTCCTGACCGGAGAGGTTGAAGGAGACGTAGGCCTGCACATTGTCGGTGCCCTGGCCGTTGACCTCGATGACATGGTCGCCGGCATTGTCGACATAGTAGGTGTCGTTGCCGATGCCGCCCTGCATGGTGTCGGCACCTTCCTTGCCGTCCAGCGTGTCATTACCGCCAAGGCCGATCAGCGTGTTGATGCCGGAATTGCCGTTCAGCGCGTTGGCCAGACTGTTGCCGGTGGCGTTGATCGAAGCCGCGCTCCGCAGTGCGACGTTCTCGATATTGCCCGTAAAATGGTTGCCATCGCTGAGGTTGATCGAGATATAGCCATTGACGGTATCGGTGCCGTTGGCGCCGACCGAGCTTTCACTGACGCGATCGCCGACGTTGTCGACATAGTAGCTGTCGTTGCCTTGAGCGCCGCTCATCGTGTCGGCACCGCCGAGCCCGTTGATGATGTTGTTGCCGGAATTGCCGGTGATGATGTTGGCAATGGAATTGCCGGTGCCGTTGATCGAAGCCGCACCACGCAGCACCAGGTTCTCCAGCTCCTGACCGGAGAGATTGAAGGAAATCGTGCTGTTGACTGTATCGTTGCCCTGGCCGTTGGCCTCGATCACAAGATCGCCGGCATTATCGACCCAGTAGGTGTCGTTGCCGGTGCCACCGCTCATCGTGTCGGCGCCGGCCCCGCCATTGATGGTGTCGGCGCCGCCGAACCCATAGAGCACGTCGTGCAGCGGCGTTCCGTTCAGCGTGTCATTGCCACCCAGCGCAAGATTGAGCAGGCCCATCGTGTCATTGCTCAGGACGAAGCTCGTAACGTCGGTGGCCGCTACGTTCAGGCCCGTGATCTGCAGCACCGTGCCGCCAGCCACCACATACCGGACGGATGTGACGGTTCCACCGGTAGGGACGCCGGCGTCATAAGTGAATCCAGAGCCCTGAAAGAGGGTGTAATTCGACGCGTCGTCAAAAAACCTTGCATATAGAGGCTGCGGGTCCTCGAAGTCGTAGTCGAGCAGTGCTCCCACCTGCAGCGTATCGAAATTCAGTCCAAAAACCGTACCACCGCTGACCACAGCCATGACGTTCTCCCACCCAAGATTAATTATCCCAACCTAAACTTACGAGGTTTCCTGAAGCCGGGCGGAATTTTTCGTTCACGGCAAGGCGATATCTCGTTCGGGCAACGATAGTCACCCAAACCTAACCTCTCCGAAGCTGCCCGCTGGGTAGCTTCCCCATCCTTGTCCCTCACATTAGCAGTATCTTAATTATAGCGGCGAGTCCATTACTTCTATTCGCAAGTTCAGCAGAGCCGTTCGGTCAGGAGCGAGCGACTTTCGACTGGACTTCATGCGGGAACGAAAGCCACGGCGCGTTTTCGATGATCAAGGCCTCCGCGCTGTCGGCCGGGGCCGCGGCCGCGTCGAGGCAATCCACCGCGCCACCGAAGCGATAGCGAGCGCTAGCTCTAGCGGCGGCGCTCCCAAAGACCGCCGCGAAATAGCCGACGCGGCATTTATCCGGCAACCCGCGTCGGCTATCTCGAACTGGCCGAGGGACGCGCTTGGCGGCAACGGCACGCTGACGGCCGACCAGTTCGTCAAGAACACCACCGGCCTTGCCGGCGACGGCACCGATCACATCATCTACGAGACCGACACCGGCTGGCTCTACTATGACAGCAACGGCAATGCAGCAGGCGGCTCAACCCACTTCGCCACGCTGGCCGCAAACCTCGCGCTGACCAACGCGGATTTCGTCGTGATGTAGGCGGGTCTGGGGAAAACGCATGGGAACGGACAGGTCGCGATGATCTCAACGGTTCTGGTTCTTCTGGCTTCCGATGCCGCAATCGCCCAGCAAGCTCCGCTCGAACAGGAGCGATGCCGGCTTGGTGGCATGGGGTACAGCTTCCTGCCCACTACGCGGAAATCGCCGATTCCCTCGATTGCTGGATATGCCCCGCGACGTGGGCGATGCCCTTTGCTCCTGCCTACGAGATGGCCCGCGAATACCCCGAGCACTTGCGCAGAGTGCGCTGCCGAACGTTCGACGCATCCATGAGCACATGAAGGAAGTCGTTGCCGGCCATGAGCCAGGCTATCGACTCCTCTCTGAGAACGGCTGCCGGCAGGAAGCACGTTGAGCCGCGTTCATGACCGGCCCTGTTTATCAGGCTATCTTCGCCACTGAGGAAGTTACTTGAGTTTGAGACGCGATCGGGGCGCGACCGAATATTCGATCAGAAACCGCTCTTCCCATATCGATGAACGGGCGCTCGACATACCTCTCGGAAAAAGCAGCTATCGCCAAGGAAGGAAGCACCAATATCGCTCCGATTATCAAGCCGAATTCAATAGCGTAATCCTTAAAGATAGGCGGGTTGTAAACGGGTCGAACACCCCAAATGAGCAGTAGAAAAAACACGTTCCAGAGGTAGAAACCGAAGCTCACCTTGCCCAGAAACTGAGAGACCGGCGTGTTCAAAAACGTGGTGAGCTTCGTGGGTTTCACATAGACCAAAAGGCAAAGGAACAAATACCCGAACGAGGCTTGGAGCAATAACCCAATGAGGGCCGCAGGCAGAAACATGCGAACGAAAATAAAACCGAGAATAAGCACAGGCGCGCCAATGCGGTCGGCGATCCGGCCGGAATAGGCGCCTAACTCGGTCGGGATCAATGCCCCAATTCCCAGATAAAACAGATACATACTCAGCAACTTGTAGTTCAGCGCCAGCATAGGCAGTTTATAGGCGACAAGGCTGAAAAAAAGAAACAGCAGCGGTCCGATATATCCGTACCGGGCGAGTGCCCAGCCGCCTACGAGGATAAAAGGGACGGCGGCCATTTCGACTTGGAGCGTCCATGTTGACCCGACGATTTGGGTGCCGAGAAGTAGTGTGTTCCCCACGACCGCACGAACATCAAGGACGCCTAGATACAAACCGAAGTACTTCTCAACGCCCAGGAGCGCGGAGCAAGCCACGACACAGACAATGACGGCCGGGAAGACCCGCAGAACGCGCCGTACGGAAAAGGCAACGAACGACCTGACCACACCAAACCGCTCGGTTTCCTTGGCGGCGGATTGGGTCAGAACGCACCCGCTAAGCAAAAAGAAGATCACCACGGCGCTCTCACCGTTGAATACGGTCATCCAAAACTTGCTCCAGATCAAGTTGTGAGGAACGGCCTGGATAGGTGTCGAAATGATCTTGGTAAGGCCGTCCCAGTCGCACCCGAGGATGGCATGCCAGACCAAGACCACGACAGCCGCGTAGCCGCGCACGCCATCCAGGGCAGAAATACGGTGTGTCGTTCCGTTGGGCATATCGACATTGACGGGTTTCAGCATTCGACGGTCTCTACATGATGCCAAATGCTAGGCAATCGCTCGCGGCTGACCCCGCGTGAGATCGCTATCGGATGCGGCAGAGTTAGTTGAGCAGCCGACCAAATACAGCGCGGCACTCGCAAGAAATAACAGTTTTCTCATCTGATTTCCCCCGAGCAAATAATGAGGCAACTTCGCCTCGGGAGTCCAGCGATTTTGTTTCTTCTGGACGATCGGTCGACCGTCTAGTTAAGCCGCACTAAGTCAGCTTCGGGCTATTGCCCGCCCACAGAGTCCATGAACGTGAACATCTCACCACAAGCCTTAGTGTGGCCCTTACTCGCCGCGTCCTTGTCAAATTGCCGAAATCCGTCAGTCATGTACCGACGGGCTAGAGCTTCCGTCGATGTCGGGCAATCCTTTTTGAGCAAACTGAGGGTCTTCCTAATCGCATTCGATTCCGGATAGTTGCAGATCAACGACGCCCTCATAAATAGCCCGTACATCTTCCAGAGGTTCGGGCATTCGCCCTCACGCCCGCGCCATGAAGCATGGGGTCGTTTGTTACCTTCGTAGCCGTTTAGTGAGCACCTTCTAATACGGTGCAGCTCTCCAGTCAGGTGAGCCGAGCGACGAGAATTCGTGAGTTCCCTGCCTTCACCGGGCAAGGTGAACTGAAATACGGCGCCTCTAGGCTCGTTCGTGTCTGCCCACAGTCGGCCCCCGTGGGCGGCAACGTCCCCCTCGGATACGCGCGGCCGGGAGGGATGAGAAGCTCTCCTCGTGATTCCCAAGAGAGATGCCGCGTTCGCATGCACTAACTGCTCGCCAGGTAACCGACAGAGCGTTGCCCTCCGAAGGCAGAGGTCACAGGTTCGAATCCTGTCGGGTACGCCAATAAAATCAATTACTTAGTTGGAAAATTAGCTGATTTCTGGCCTCATCCCACATATCAGTCCCACATAGCGGTCCGCTTTACGGGATCGCACTGCACTTACCTATAGTGATAGCAGGGGTGTTTTCGGCAGAATCGCCAACAATGAAGCCGAAGCCGTAGAACTGTTGGAACCGAAGGGTCGCTTCATTGAATACGAACCCGGATCCGAGCCCGCCGCAGACAAGATGAATCTTGCCCCCCGGAGGCAAGTCGTTCTTGCATTCCTGCGTCGGATAGTTTTCACCGATTTTGGTCACTGTGTAGAGGGTGCCACTGCTGCCTGTAGGCGCAATGATGAACCGGTCATCCTTGACCGTGAAATTCGTCGGAGGCCAGTAGTTTGAACCCCGTGGATAGATCGGCGGCACAAAAGAATTGACTGGCTCCGGCATGGAGCGACTGGCCCAGGAATGCGGCTAAAATAACATGTCGGACATATAAAGGCATACGTCACTCCCCCGGCCCACCAAGGAGAGTACCCCAAGTTGTATCGGCCGCAAACGCGCGCAGTAGCTGTGAATCGGCGTAAGATGGGCAGCCTTTTCCGCCGGCTCGGGAAAAAAGTTCCGGAACCATTTTAGCGCATGCTAATTGAATCGCCGTTTTGCGAGTCTGTGCATGCGTTTGAAGTTTGTCGCACCACTAATGCCGACCCTGGTGGAGAAGCCTCCCGAGGGTGACAACTGGATTCTCGAGGTCAAGTTCGACGGCTACCGCTCGCAGATCTATCGGCGCGTGAACGATTCCCATTTTCAGAAGTTGCTGGCACATGTCAGCGCCAGAGCCCTATACTGCGACTCCGAGCGACCGAGCCTTGGCTGTTTGGAAATTAAGACGTCGGCGAATGATCGCCGCCTTTATTAAAGGTCTAAACTAGTGTCTCCAGCAGAGCGCAAACGGCGAGAGCGTGTTTATACTGGAGACAATACGACTTGGTCTTGGAGGGTTTCTCGTCCGATAGTATTGCGGGGCTTGGCGCTGGTTCACGACGGCATAATGGGTGCTGCCGCGATGTTGCTTTCGCTCGTGTTGAGGCTTGATTTCGATATTGTCGTTCAAAACCTGACGTATTTCCTTGGTGCAGCGGCTCTATTCGGGTTCATTGTCAGCGGCGTCGGTTTCTTGTTTGGGCTGAACCGTGGTATTTGGCGTTATGCGTCGCTGACGGATCTCCTAGCAATCACCTATGCTGCTAGCGCGTCCGTCGCTAGTTTCACAGTGGCCCAATTCCTGCTGGATCGACTGGGCTCGATTCCCCGTTCTTCGATCTTGATCGCCTGGGCCTTCCTGATCGTGCTGCTAGCCGGGCCGCGTGCCGCGTACCGGCTCTATCGCAATCGCCACGACACCGGTCGCTTGTTCGATCGCGGCACCTGCAAGTTCGTGCTGCTGGTTGGAGCCACCGACAACGCCGACGCCTTCCTGAGGACCACTAAGGAGAGAAATAATGCGTCATTCAATATCCTTGCGATAATCGACGAACGGGGTCGCAGGACCGGACGTTCTATTCGCGGGGTTCCAGTGTTGGGTCCGCTGGAAAGACTGCCGCAGATTCTCAATCGATTTGAGGCCCAGGGGCGCCGACCCGAGGCGCTCATCCTGACGCGTTCGCGCGAGGACTATCAACGGCACGCCAGCATCGAGGCGTTGGTTGAGATTGCGGCACAGCAGAAAGTCGAAATCCTGAAGCTCCCGAACCTTCTCGACATGCAAAGCATCGATGCTGAAATTGAGCCGCGTCCGATCAAGTTGGAAGATCTCTTGCATCGGCCGCCCGTTAGACTTGATGCGCTCAAGATCGCCTCGATGATCGAGGGCAGGACCGTCATGATCACCGGCGCGGGCGGTTCGATTGGATCCGAGCTGGCACGACAGGTTGCGGCCCTGAACCCACGCGGCCTCATTCTCGTGGACGCCAGCGAGCACCTTCTTTACTCTATCGAGACTGAACTCGCTGGCACCCGCCCGAGCCTCGAGTTGCATGCTGCCCTCTGCAACGTGCGCGAAAAGGACGCCGTCAACAGAATCGTTGCCAGCCATAGGCCCGACGTGCTCTTCCACGCAGCAGCACTCAAGCATGTGCCGATCGTTGAGGCTCAGCCGCTTGAAGGCCTTTTCACCAACGCGATCGGGACGCGTAATGTCGCTGAGGCCGCGCTTCGTGCCAACGTCTCCACGATGATTATGGTGTCGACCGACAAGGCTGTGAATCCCTCTAGCGTTATGGGCGCGACCAAGCGGATGGCGGAGATGTTCTGCCAAGCGATGGATCTGGACTTGGCCGTCAACGGCACACGTTTCGTCACCGTTCGGTTCGGCAACGTCCTGGGCTCGGCCGGATCCGTGGTCCCGCTGTTCGAGAAGCAGATCAGGGCCGGCGGCCCTGTGACAGTTACCCATCCGGAAATGGAACGCTTTTTCATGACAATTTCGGAAGCCTGCCTCCTCGTCCTGCAGGCGGCGGCGCATAGCCGCGAGCGGCAGCAGGAGCGCGGCCGAATTTACGTTCTCGACATGGGCTCGCCGGTGAAGATCGTGGATCTTGCTCGAAATCTCATCCGTCTCTCGGGGCACCGCCCGGACACCGACATTCAGATAGTCTACACCGGGCTTCGGCCTGGGGAAAAGCTTTGCGAGGAACTCTTCGACAACAAGGAAACCTTGAGCGGGACCGGTGCGTCGGGGATCCTGGCCGCATCTCCACGGTCGATCGAGGGAGCGCTGATCGTGCGCATCTTCGACGAAATGAAGCGCAGGATCGACGCCCAAGATTTGCCCGGCGCCCTACGGCTTCTGAAATCGACCGTCGGGGAGTTTATTCCGGGGAGCGAGATTCACCTGCTGATGAGCGGGGAGGACTCGGGCAAGCACTGATCCTCTTCGCGGTGCCACCTGCGAAGCTGACAATCGGAAGACCCTCATTCGCCATCGCGCCGGTTGCCTGCCAGAGGTGAGGGCAGGCGGCGCATCGTCTTTGAGAATCGACGCAAGGCCATGAAGCAGGGCCGCCGCCGAAGGGCATGAAGCGGCCGAGGACGCAATGGGTCAAGCCGGGGCTGATCGGCCGTGTGAAGCACCTGCGCGGCGAGGAAGACTTGCGGCATGCCTCGCTGCAGGATTTTCGGGAGGAAGGCTAATCCCTCATCTCGGGCAGGGCGTCGAAGTGGCCGATCTGCTTTGTGGCGCTCGGCTATAGCGTTTTCCCTGCACGCAGCATTGCCCTGGCGATTGCCAGCTCGGCCTCGACCCTGGCGTTTTCCTTTTGCGTGATGTTGTCAGCAGCGATTAGCCGGCGCAGCGAGCGCATCACCTCGCCGCGCGTCCAGCCGACATCCACCATGCAGTCGACGATCGCTTGAAAGCCTGGTTCCATCGCTTCCTGGCAGTCGACCTCCCGGTCGGCATAGTCACCCTTGTGTCGCGGCTGCTGGATCATAGGAAGCGCTCGCCCTCGCTGCGGTGCTCGTCAAGGTGTTGCTAATATACAGCACGGACCGCGTTCTCTGAACGGCCTCGCGCGTAAAGGCTACCTCCGACTGGCCGTTAGTGTCAGAATCACAAGAATCAAAGGTGAGGGCTGCACGATGGACACGCGGCAAAACAACCGTTTGGAGACGTGGTGTCTTCTAGCCGTTCCGCTGTCACTGCTCCGTACGGTAACAAGCAAGGGCTTCAACGTGCCGTCTGGTGAGTTGCTGCCTTACGCGGACAGCAGGGTGCGTCAGTCACACAACATGCGTTTCCATTGGTGCCATGCCCAAAAAGCAACTGCAAACCGGCATCGTGAAATACCATTTGGCCCTGACAGTACGATCTGCCTGTACGTGCCGCCTAAGTCATTCTGACATTCTGTCCAGTCTGGCCCTTGTCGCAAACCCCCGCCGCGATGAACTCGCGTCAACCGGCCAGCTTGATGGGGCACGATGGCAAAGTCGAATGGCGATCAATTGCGCCCGCCTCAAACAGTAAACAGCATCCAGAGTTGTAGAAAGCCCATCAAGACGAGGAGACCTACCGTCAGCGCGGCGAACAAATCTGTCGGGACCTCGGCGGCGTACCTCGCGTGGTGGGTTTCCAGTTTCGCCTCGGTATAGTCTTGGTTGAGTGCCTTGATCTCCTGGAGAGTTGACCTTCCTGCGAGAGCGCCGAAACATGATATGTTAAAAACTGACAAGGCTAGCGCCAGTTTTGCTGAAGCTGAGCGAAGCTGAATATCAGAAACAAGTTCGCGATCGAGACCGCGAATGTTATGCCCATTACCGCCATATAGTTGCCAAGTCGAGCATTCGTCAATGCGACCTGCTGATCTCTGGTGAGGTTTTCTTGGTCGGCAGTTACAATCATACCAAATGTCCTCCCATCAACCGCATCTGGGTCGATCGTACTCCTATGGTTACGATCCGCAACGCACAGCAGAAAATATAACGCGCGACTTATCTTTTCCTCAACCTCACCCCGGCGCCGCCACCATTCTCGGGGATGAACTCGACGCCGGCCGAGACCAGGGCGCGCTCAATCGCAGCCAATGCATCTTCCGATCCGCCATACCTGCCTGTCTCGAAATTTGAGATCGTGTTGCGGTGAACTCCGATGCCATGGAGGTATCAACCGCAGCGAAGTGCGACTGTGGGGGATACGGGTGGGGCGCGAACGGCTTCGCCAGGGATCGGAAGGCCCTACGCGAGTATATTAGAATTCGGTGAACAATGACCCCATGCTATCGATCGGCCCTTGCCGATACATCCGTCCACCTGCTAGCCTCGACTGGGGCTTGCTAAAGGCGAAATGCTAAACCGGATCGTAGCTTCCACCACACCTAACTCGCGGCACTTTAACTTTCTTATTTCTGACGACGTCATAGACGCTGTGCAGGGGTACGTCGGTTGCTGTGCTCCAGGACGCATCATTTCAACCTTTTCAGCAGTGCAATCCGTGCGAGACAAAGTCCCCGATTGCGCTCTGTCCGACGATCAGATTGAGCGTTACGCCGTATTGTGCGCAGTCGACCAAGCACTCGCGGTCCATTTCGATCGGAGAGGAAGTCTACGGGATCCTTACTCAAGCCTAAGCAGGAGCCACTGGCATCTCGTCCCGATCTGGAAAACCAAGGTGCGGACGACATGGGCACTTGCGCCGTTCGCACGACGTCCATGTTAACCGCGCCTTCAAAATCCAATAAGCCCTAAATAGGAGTTTCCGAGGCGTGGATGATCGTCGCGCTACATCGCCGGTGAGATATTGTGATTGACCCGGAAGAGGTTCTGCGGGGTCGTATTTCCGCTTAAGGGCGGCGAGCCGCGGATAGTTATCACAGAATGTCGCCTTAAGGCGCGCTTCGCCCTCGTCGTCCATCATGAAATTGGGGTGGGCGCCTGCGAGATTGTAAGGATGCACGCCCGTCCAGTAGTCACGCGTCCACTGCCTGAGCGCCGGCGCCTGCGCGGCATCGGAGCCCACGCCGACGATCACCATCGACCAGAGGGCATCGCGCATATTTCCAGGCTTGGGCGTCCGTCTTGCGGCGGTTCACCGCACCGTCAATCGGATAGAGGTGCATCGCTGATATTACGCCGGCGAAGGGAGCGGCCGGCTTGACGACAATCGTGGCGCCCGACACCACCCGAAGTAGCGGGTCGACCAGATAGCTGAACCTGGAGGAGAGGTTGGCGCGATAGGCGAGGCTGGCGGTGCTGTTGGGACCGCCCGTGTCGAAAATGGAGAAGGCCTTGAGCTTTTCGGAGATCTGCTCGACCGCGTCGGCCAGCGGATTCTTCCCGTTGCTGACGCGGCCGGCCGACCGTGCGCCGCCGATGATATGCGGCTCGATGCCGACATGTCCACGCGCATAGGAAAGCGCGTGAACGCCCGTCATGCTTGCGGCCGAGCCGATGATGTTGGTCATTTCCTTGGTGGCCTTCTCGGCCGGATCGGTCCTGGTCGAGTCTGCCACGCGGACGAAAACGCAGCGCGCCTCGATGCCTTGGGCGCAGACCGCGTTGATAGTGTCGATAGCTTTGCCTGTCGCGCCCAGGGCAGCGATCTTGTCGGCCTCATGAGTGAAGAACGCGACAGGTTCATTCAGCGGGAAAATCGTGTTGCTCGCGCCGGAAGCAGCGAACACGCAGGAGACGGTCGAAACGTCCGCGACCTCGATCGGGCGCGGCTCGTTGCCCGCCTGGATGAAGCGAGTGCAGTAGTTGAAAGGGGCTGTTGCCATCAAGGTTCTCCGGAAGGCGTTGGACGCTTTTGGAGACCCTACGTGTGGAGACCCTACTAGGGCCGATGCTCAACCGCCCTGACAGTGTCAAGGCGAATGGCAATAGTTCGGCGGGGGAGACACCAATGCTAGTTGGTTTTGCCTAAGTCGCCAAGCTCACGATATCGCGCGGCCATCTTTCAGAATGAGGCGTACGATGATCAGTGACGATTCGACAGCAAGGGAGGAACAAATGCCAATCGGAGCAGCAGTGGAGTATCTGCATAAGTTGCGCAGAGAGGCGATCAATGCGGGAGCGGGCAATGTAAAAGGGCTCACGCGTCATTTGCAGATGAACATTGGGAAGTCGCGGGATCTTTTGGAAACGACGGAGGCCACGGATGCTGCTCTGGCTCACCTTCTGGGGACGGGGAACGCGCTTATTTGGGAGCTTGCGCCTATTTCAAAACAGACCGCTGAGCTAAGGAAAGACAAGATTGCTGACTTAAGGCACGCCTTTGAAACGGCGTTAAACATCGCCGTTGAGGAGGTAAGAAAGGCGAAGCCAAAAGTCTAGGCGGCGCTCTGCTTCAAGGACTACGCCCGGCAGGTGGTGGCGAATGACAGAACATTGGCCGCAACCCTGGCCGAACGTGGCTTCGACATCGTTTCGGGCGGAACCGACACCCATCTGCTGCTGGTCGATCAGCGCAGCAAGAGCCTGTCCGGTAAGGATGCCGAGGAGGCGTTGGGCCGCGCCGGCCTGACATGCAACAAGAACGGCATTCCCTTTGACCCGGCGCCGCCCGCCGTCACCTCCGGCATCCGGCTGGGCACGCCGGCGGCAACGACACGCGGCTTTGGGGAAGGGGAGTTTGCACGTGTGGGACAGCTCATAGCCGACGTGCTCGACGCGGCCGGGACGCAACGGGGCACCAAGCAGGAGCAGGCGGCCCGCCACTCGGTCGCAGAGCTTTGCCAGGCATTCCAGATCTACGCTTGCTGAACCGTCCGAAGGAAGGCGGTTCAAGGTGTGGAAGCAAACGCTTGCATACCACGCAGCCGGAACGCAGTTCGATTTCGTTTGCAGCGTGGGCACGCACCAGCAACAGAATATAGGCGCGGACTAAGCTGACCGCTGGCGAAAAGGCCTCCGGAAGCGGCGGCGTAGGCGTTCTTTTGCGCCCTCAGTATCTGTTTGCGCTCCTGATGGTGCCGCTTGCCGTTTTTTTTCACCTTGAACCCGAGTAGCCTCGATAAACTTGCAGGCAAGGGCTGGATCGCACTGGCGCTGGTGGTGTCCGCCACCTGGCGCCCGCTACGCATCCTGCTTGGCGCATGGCTGTTCGGCGGTATGACGATCCTCCAGCTTCAGGGACAAGCGCTCGGACTTGAAGTGCCGTCCGAACTGCTGTCAGCCCTTCCTTATCTGGCCACCATCATCGTCCTGGTGCTGATCTCTCGAGACCGCCAGAGTCTTGCGCTCCATTTCCCGGCCTCGCTTGCAAAGCCATTTCGCCCGGCGAGTTGAGCGGCGGGCCTATTCCCTGTTGTAGGGAATGCCGAATGCAGGCAGCCGGCATCATGCCCTACTCGAGGAGTAGGGCCACCTGCGCGCGCCGGTCACTTCACGGAAAAGTCGACCGCTTCCTTCATCGTGCCGTCAACCGCGATCTGCACCTGATAGGCGCCGACCGGCCAGCCGGCATCCGGCTTGGTCATCGAGGAGTCGACATGGTTTTCGATCTTGCCGATTTCGAAGCTGACCTCGTCGATCTTGTAGTTCGCCGGCGCTACACCGCCCGAATCCACCGAAATCCAGCTCACGGTTAGCTTCGATCCCGAGGCCACCGCGTCGGTCAGGTCGGCGGAGAGGAAGATCTTGGCCGTATCCGGCGCAAATGTCACCTGAGTCTCTTTCGCGTCCTTGCTTGCGGACAGCACGATGTTTTCGAACCCTTCGGCCTGCGCGTGCACAGCGAACGTCCCAACCGCCACCAAGGCGGCTGCCCCCATCATCATCGACCGAATGCGCATGCTCTTCCCTTTGGACTGAACCCGCGGCCCGCGTCCGACTCATGTGGTGCGTGCCCGCGACCGCTTTAGTAGAATGCGAGGACAGGGTTTGTCCATGGAGCCGCGGCGCCATGATCTGCCTTTTGACGTGATCCTCCATGTCCGTCGTCAGGGATTTTGAGACGTGGCCTAGCTTGATCTAGCGCGCGTTCGTTCGCCACCGGGGGGCGAGTCAGGAGAGCGCTACCGCCTTTCCCCACATTCGCAAACCCTGCGATATTTCCTACGGTGCTGGGCATGACTATGGCGTTGCGGCGAACGTCGCTTACGACATCGTTCCCGGCTTCATGGTCACGGGCGAAGTTGACTACGATCACGACGGAAAGTTTGGCAGCTTGACCGATGCCAACCGCAACTGGACCAACGCCGACAAGACGAACAGCGTCGGCGGTATCCTCCGCTTACAGCGCTCGTTCTAGACTAACAGGCCAACTGATCTGGCAGAGACGGCCCACAGTGGAAACTGCGGGCCGTCTCATCTTAGCATTTTGCCAATTTGAAACTGCACAAGAGGACATTCTTTGCTGCCGGAATGATATGCGCAGATTTCTTCGGAGTTTGCGGAACGCAGCGTTCTGGCCCGCGACATACATCTTTGGGCCTGTCTACACGTGGATTCATTCTATGACTCTCCGGTCGTCGGGAAAAGTCGAAGGAAGAGGGGCCCGTTGCAAACCTTTCTGTTACAATCTGTGTGGCATGGCCTTCCGCGTTTGCGGAGGAGTTTAGACGTTCCGAGGCCCACGCTATTCTTGACCCGTAGCGAGCGCCACCCGTAATGGTGGTGAAATCCCACAAACGGGTCTTGCGCCAGGTGCCCGACAGGGCGTTTCTGCGCCTTGCAAGCGCTCTCGCGCGCCAAGCGGCCCGCGAAGATCACGCGCGTGAACAGGCCGAGAAGATACATCATGAATCGAGCCGCGATCTAGGCCGAATGGGTGGTCTATGCTAAGCGCCCCTTCGCCGGGCCCGAGGCGGTGCTCGCCTATCTGTCCCGCTACACCCATCGCGTCGCCATCTCAAACAGCCGGCTCGTCAGCCTCGACGACAACGGCGTCACCTTCCGCTGGAAGGACTATCGCGCCAGGGGCAAGGCGCCCGGCCAGGCCTTCATCAAGTCCATGACCCTGGCGGTGGGCGAATTCATCCGGCGCTTCCTGCTCCACGTCCTGCCCGACGGCTTCCATCGCATCCGCCACTACGGCATGTTCGCCAGCGCCGTGCGCGCCGCCAACATCGCCAACCTGCGCGCCCTCATCAGCGAGCCGGAAGTGCAAAGAGAAGCCAGCAAAGCCGAGGGCGAAGATGAACCATCAGCCGACGCGCCCCGCTGCCGATGCTGCGGTGGGCGCATGACCACCTTCGAGTTCTTCGCCCGTGGCGAGACACCGCACCTGGTCTCGCGGAACCATCTGGATCGACACCTCATGATCGCCACCGCACCGTTCGCGCCCGGTCGCTGCCGTTCCTGCCGCGCCGATCCGATCACCCCCGGCGCGTGCGCCTCAGTCATGCTGCGCGCACCCGGTGGCATGGCCCGCCCACGGCATATCGACCATCGTCAGCGGCAGAACCAACGTTTTGCCGGCTGCGGAACGAACAACTATCGCCGCGCGCGCCGATTGCATTGCCGCCCAACACCGACGCCGCCAACAAATCCCCATAGCATCCCACAAAACCGATCATCGCCGGAGCGGTATCCCGCGGTTTCTTTCCCTGGAGGCTTTCCGACGCCGGCCCCGTGCCGAAGGAGAGGCTTTCGCTTGGGCCGGCATCCGAAGCCCTTCACATAACCGGACCTTCGTGACAAATCTCAAAAGCGGACGTTTAGCTGCACGGCCAAAACTGAAGGCCTAACTGTTTTCGCAGGAAGGACGGTCTATGCAGATCTGGCGCCTCTTTCCAAATCGGCGACGAGGCACTTATGGAAAGAACGCGCACAAGCAAGTGTTGGCAGTTTGAGAACGCGCGGATATGCGGCACAACGGTGGCTGCAACGCCGAGCCGAGAATGGCGATCTGACGCAATGTCCAAGCCGCAGAAGGACAGTTACCCGTGACGCAGAAAGGAATCACACTAAAAGACGTTGCCGCAGCGGCTAAGGTGTCGCGCGCCACGGCCGCGCGGGCGCTGAACAGCTATGGTTACGTTGGCGACGAGACAGCGCTCCGCGTGCTTGAAGCAGCCGAAAGGCTGGGCTATCGGGCCAACCTCGTCGCGCAGGCGCTGCGCAGCGGACAGTTGCCGATCGTAGGCTTCGTGCCCGGCGACATCCAGAATCCGTTCTTCGCCCGAATCGCGCACGACATAGAGGTCGAGCTGCGCAAGCACCGCCACAATCTTCTGATCGCCAGCAGCGAAGAGAACGTCGAGCAGGAAAAGGAGTTGCTGGAGAGCCTGCGCTCGCTGAGCATCCGCGGCTTCATTCTGGCGCCGACATCGGCGACCGATAACCAGCACATCGTGCAGCTGGCGCACGAAGGCGCACCGGTCGTGCTGATCGATCGCGTCGTAAAGGAACTGCAATGCGATAGCGTCGTCGTCGACAACGAAGGCGGCGCGCGCGAAGCGGTGGATTACCTCGTTTCCAATGGACACGACCGTATCGGCCTGTTGCGCGATGACTCACGCATCTTCACCGCGCAGGAACGCCTCGCAGGCTATCAGAATTCATTGCAGTCGCATGGCATAGCGCTCGACGAATCGCTGATCGGCGTCGCGCGTTCGACAGTCGAGCATGCTGTCGACGCTACCATCCGCCTGTTCAGCCGCCGCAACCGCCCGACCGCCCTGTTCACGGTGGACAGCCTGATGACCCAGGGCGCGCTTCTCGGCCTGCGCTCAATGGGGCTTTCGATCCCGCACGACGTGTCGCTGGTCGGCTTCGACGACTTCAATCTCGCCACCTTCACCGATCCGCAGATCACGGTCGTGGCCCAGCCGATCTCCGAGATCGGTCCGCTCGCCGCCAGGTTTCTGCTTGAACGGTTAGCCGGCAAGAAGATCGCGCCGCGTCATATCCGGTTCCCGACGCGCCTGATTGTCCGTGGCTCGGTCGCACAGCTCCACGGGCGCTGACCGGGACCAGAATCTTCCAGTTTCGACAAATTTCATCGCGAGGGGACTTGCCAGCCGCGAAAATTCGTGCCCATTATCGCGATGTGAGATCGATCTCACATCCGTATTGATCGAAGACTGGTTAGACGGCGCATCGACGCTTGCGCCAAGGCAGACGCTCTGCCGCATCCGAAGTACGAGGAAGAACTACATGCTGAACTTTGATAAGGACCGCTTCATAAAGATCCAGAGCGGTGCCGTTTCCATCGCCGGCGAGGCACGCTCGCTCATGCGCACGCTGCTTGCGGAAGGCGTCGAGCGACTGTTTTTCATGGGTACCGGCGGCGTGCAGCTTCTGACCCTACCCGCGATCGAGCTGGCGCATCGCTACTCCACCTTCCCGGTGAGCGCTGCATATCCGGCCCAGGTCGTTCTCGATCCGCCGGCCGGTCTCGACAACAAGGCCGTGGTCGTCATTCCCTCGCTGTCGGGCACGACAAAGGAGGGCGTCGAGCTCATGGCTTTCCTGAAGAAGCGAGGCGTGCGCACCGTCTCGCTCACCGGCCACTCGGACACGCCGATCGCGCAGGAAGCCGACCACAATTTCACGAACTTCGCCGAGGACGACACCTCCTCGGAATCGTTCTACCTGCAGACGCTGCTGATCGTCCTGGCGCTGCTGGCCGAGCGCGGCGAATATGACGGCTTCGACGCGGCTGTCGCCGAACTCCAGCTGCTGCCCGGCCTGCTCGCCGATGCGAAAGCCGCCTTCGAAGACAAGGCCGCCGAACTGGCCGCGACCATCAAGGACGAGACCTATCACATCTTCACCGGCGCCGGCTCGGTGTGGCCGGAGGCGAACTATTACGGCATGTGCATCCTCGAAGAGATGCAGTGGATCCGTACCCGCCCGGTGCACGCCGCGGACTTCTTCCACGGCACGCTCGAGCTGGTCGAGCCGGGCGTCAGCGTCTTCGTGTTCAAGGGCGAGGACGCCCTTCGGCCCTTGGCCGATCGGGTCGAGAACTTCGCCAGGCGCTACACCGACCGCGTCCGCACACTGGATGCCGCCTCGGTTAAATTGCCGGGCATCTCCCAGCAGGTGCGCGGCATGATCTCGCCGGTCCTGCTCGCGACCTTGCTCGAGCGGCTGAGCGCGCATCTCGAGGTGCTGCGCAACCACCCGCTGACGACCCGTCGCTACTACAAACGCGTTGAATACTGATCCCCTCTCAACCTCTGAAGGAGCTGCTTATGAAACGTTCGCTGCAAGTCGTGGCGGTCACAGTGGCCGCGGTATCATCATTGGGGCTGTCGATGTACGGCAGTTCCGCTGCTTCGCCGGCTGTCGCGGCCGATCCCAACGCCAAGGTCGAATATAGCGGCACGCTGTCGATCCTGACCAAGTTCGGGCTGCAGCAGCTGTCGCCCTATTTCGTCAATCTGGCGCAGGAATACGAGAAGCTCCATCCGGGCGTTAAGGTCGAACTCATCCAGGAAAGCGACGACAGCGTGAAGGGTAAGACGAAGACGCTGGTCGCTTCGAACTCGCTGCCCGATGTCTACTTCTCCTGGACGGGCAGCTGGGGTGGCAACTTCGTCCGCGGCAATCGCGCCGTCGACCTGAGCAAGGTCATCGGCCCCGATACCGACTGGGGCAAGACGCTCTCTCCGGCGGCCGTCAAAGCGTTCGAGTACAATGGCAAGCTCTACGGCATCCCGCTTTATCAGGATGCCAAGTTCATGGGCTACAACAAGCAGATCTTCGCCAAGCTCGGCTTGAAGGCGCCAGCCAATTTCGAGGAACTGCTGACGAGCTGCGATGCCATTCGCAAATCCGGCGCGACGCCGATCTCGCTGGGCAACAAGGAAGCGTGGCCGGCAATCCACTTTGCGGGCCAGTTGCTCGCCTACAATGTGGCGCAGCTAACGCTGGAACGCGACTTCGATCCGGCCACGGCTGAATACACCGATCCGGGCTATGTCGCAGCGCTCAACCAATTCAGCCAGCTTGTCGAACGCTGCACCGACGGCGCCGGCGTCAACGGCACGTCCTATGCCTCGGCTCTCCAGGCCTTCACCAACGCGCAGTCAGCCATGTACTATCAGGAGATCATTGAGTTCGATCAGGCTGCCACGTCGGACTCGGCGCTGAAGCCTGCCGATTTCGGCTTTTTCAAACTGCCCGTGCCCGATGGCGCCAAGGGTGATCCCAAGTCGATCGAGGGCGCGCCAGAGGGCTACATGATCAACGCGGCGTCGAAAAACATCCCGCTGGCGATCGATTTCATGAAGTTCGTGACCTCGACGGAAAACGCGCAGATCCTGTCCGCGCCACCCTATGGTCAACCGAGCGCCACCATCGGCGGCGCCTCGGAATCGAACATGAGTGTATCGGTGGTCGACGGCCTCAAGGAGATCAATGCGGCTTCGTTCCTGATGCCCTGGCTCGATACGGCCAATCCACCGCGCATCGCTGCTGTCTGGCTGTCCAGCCTGCAGGCGCTGGCGGGTGGCTCGATGACGCCTGAGCAAGTGATGGACGAGGTGCGCAAGGCCGCCTCCGCAGCCAAATAAAGCAGACAATGGTCAGGACATCGGACACAATGGAAAGCGGCGCCGCGGTACGCGGCGCCGCCAGGCCGCAAAGGCCAAAAAGCTTACGGACCCGCTTCGGCAATCTGTTGTCGTTCCGATGGGCCGCGATCGCGCTGATCCTCATCGGCTGGTTCGTCTACTATCCGATCGTCGACAACTTCATCGTCAGCACCACCGACCAGGATATCTATACCGGCGAGGTCACCAATGTCGGCCTCGCCAACTACGACCGGCTTCTGCATGACCCAGTCGTGCTCCTCGCGCTCTGGAACAACTGCCTTTACGCCATCATCTCCATCGTCTTTCAGGTCTTCGGCGCGTTTCTGCTGGCGGCCATCATCGAGGATCTGAGGAGCGAGCGTTGGCGCCGCTTGTGGCGCGCCATCTATTTCGTGCCTTCCGCCATCTCGATCACAGTGACCGGCCTGCTGTTCTACTTCATCTACCAGCCGCAGATCGGCTTGCTGGATGCGGCGCTCAGCCGCGTTGGTCTCAGCCAGCTCGTCCTGCCCTGGCTCGGCAACGAGCACACGGCCATCTACGCCATCATTGCCATGAGCCAATGGCAGGGTTTTGGCTACTCGACGCTGCTGTTTGCCATCGCCATTCAGAAAATCCCGCGCGACCTCTACGACGCCGCCACGATGGACGGAGCCGGTCCGCTCCGCCGCCTGTGGAGCATCACCTTTCCGCTGACGCGGGAAATGACTGGGCTGATGATCATCGTCACCATCACCGGCGCGTTCCAGGTGTTCAACGAGGTCATGGTCATGACCGCGGGCGGGCCTAACAACAGCAGCCAGGTCCTTGGCACATGGCTCTACCAGAAGGCCTTCATCGAGGACAATTTCGGCTATGGCTCCGCGATCGCCGCCGTCATCTTCGTTCTAACCATGCTTACCGGCGCGGCACAGCTCTGGTACACCAAGCGTCGCCGGGTGCAGCTATGAGCGCGACCGTTGCGGCCGGGCGGGCCCGGCATGTGAATGTGTGGTCGGTCATCGCCAGGACATTCCTCTATTCGTTCCTCGTCTGCCTCGGCGTCGTCGTCATCTATCCGCTGATCTGGATGGCGCTCAGCGGCTTCAAGGACAATGCGCAGATCTTCGGCGATCCCTTCGCCCTGCCTGTCCATTGGTCATGGAACAATTATGTCCAGGCGTGGAATCAGGGCGTTCGCGGCTATGTGACGGTCTCCGTCCTGGTGACCGTGGCCTCCGCCATATGCACGGTGCTCATCAGCGCCTGGACCGCCTTCGGCCTGACCCGGACCAGGATGCCGGCAAAGCCGCTGGTCATCGCTATCGTGCTGGGCGGGCTGATGCTGAGCCCCACCGTGGCGATCATTCCGCTGGTGAAGATGCTGCAGGCGCTTGGCCTCTACAACACCTACTGGGCACTGATCATTCTGTACACGGCGTTCCGGGTACCGTTCACCACCTTCCTGATCCGCGCCTACATGCTGGATCTGCCTGGAGATATCGACGAGGCGGCGACGATGGACGGCGCCAGCGAAGGCCAGATATTCTGGCGCATCACCCTGCCGCTGTGCCGGCCGATCATCATCTCATGCGTCATCCTGCATGTTCTGTTCGCCTGGAACGAATATCTGTTCGCCATGATCTTCACGAGTGGCAGCGATGTGCAGACGCTGCCGGTTGGCCTCACCTCGATCATGGCAACGCACGGGACCAACTATGCCGTTGTCTTCGCCGCCATGACGATCTCGGCCTTGCCCATCGTGATCGTGTTCTTTGCCGCGCAGCGCTACTTCATTCGTGGCCTGTCCGAAGGCATCGGCAAGTAGCCATTCCCTGAAAGGACCCCTTCATGC
This sequence comes from Mesorhizobium kowhaii, assembly GCF_003253745.1. GTDB lineage: Bacteria > Pseudomonadota > Alphaproteobacteria > Rhizobiales > Rhizobiaceae > Mesorhizobium > Mesorhizobium kowhaii. The sequence goes on along the minus strand of NZ_MZXV01000044.1, from coordinate 15,489 downwards.
CGCAGCTCGCTTTCCATCAGCTGATCGGAGCCGACATTTGCCTTCCGACCTTCCGGGTGCCGGCATGACGCAGCCAAAGCTCGTCGCCGTTGGGGACAATTGCCTCGACACCTATCTCACCAGCGGCCTGCTCACCGTCGGTGGCAACGCGCTGAATGTTGCAGCGCAGTGGCGGCGCAACGGCTGGACGGCACGCTATTTCGGCGCCGTCGGCGAGGACCCCGAGGGTGACGTGGTGCTTGCCGAACTGGCAGGTGTCGGCCTGTCGCCAGACGATGTCGAACGGCGCCCCGGCGACACTGCCGTCACCTTGCTCCGTGATGAATCCGGTGAGCGCAAGTTCCTGCACGAATCTTTCGGGGTCGGTGAAAACTACATGCCGGCGCCGGAGCATTATGCGGCCCTCGCCAGAGCCGACTGGGCGCATCTCGGCACCAACGCCAACAAGGACCTTGTCCGACGATTGGTGGCAGACCATGTGCCGTTCAGCATCGACGTATCGACGGCGCATCTGGCGCTGCCGCTCGACGGTGTGCCACTGCTGTTTGCCTCTGGACCCGACGAGGTCGATAAGCCGGTCGAGCCGTTGCTCACCGCACTCAGGGCCGCCGGTGCGCGGCAGGTTGTCGTCACCTGCGGACGCCGCGGCTCCTATTTCGACGACGGCAAGGGCGTCGTGCATGCGCCGGCCACACCGGTCGACGTGGTCGACACATGCGGTGCCGGCGACAGTTTCATCGCCACATTCCTGACCGCGCTCCGCTTCGAAGGCCGGGGGGCAGCCGAAGCGCTGCACATGGCTTCAGTGGCGGCGGCGCAGACCTGTATTCATCTCGGCGGATTTCCCCAGAAGCCACGTCCCATACCAGAATGGCTGCCGGCCAAATACGCCAGCTTCACCACCGGCGCGCAGGGAGCCTGACCGTGACGACACTTCGTTTGCGACAGCCGGCAGTAGCGCTTCCTTCCGACCGGTCGTTCTGGCTGCAGGATATCGGCGCCGGCGCGGTGACTGAGCCATTGCAGGGCAATGAGCGCGCCGATGCGGTAATCGTCGGTGGCGGCTACACCGGCCTGTGGACGGCACTGCGTATCCGCGAGCTTGCTCCCGAAACGCGGGTCATTGTGCTTGAAGCGGACCTCTGTGGTTCAGGTGCCTCGGGGCGCAATGGTGGTCAGGTCCACTCGTGGTTCGCCGAGCTCGACCAGATCAGCAGGGTCGTCGGCCTCGAAGAGGCGCGACAACTCTGTGCCGACACGGTGGCGTCGATTGCGGAGTTGAAGGCGCTGCAGCAAAACGGCACGATCGACATGGATCTGCGGCTGGACGGATGGCTGTGGACCGCGAGCTCGATTGCCCAGGAAGGCGCATGGGAGCACGCCGTTGCCATGACGGCGGCGGTTGGAGAGAACCGTTTCAAGCCGCTGACGGCCGACGACATCGAACGCCGCACCGGTTCATCCGCATCCTATGTCGGCGTCGTCGAGACGAATGCCGGTACGGTCCATCCGGCCAAGCTGGCGATCGGATTGCGCAACCTGGCATTGGCGCGTGGCGTGATCATCCATGAGCGCAGCCCGGTCCTCGATATCGAACCCGGCAGGACATGCAAGGTGTGCACGGCGCAAGGCATAGTGCAGGCCGAGAAGGTCGTGCTTGCCGCGAATGCTTGGCTCTCGGCCCTGCCGGAACTGCGCCGCCATCTCTATGTCGTCGACAGCCAGGTAATCGCCACTGCCGCCGTGCCGGACCTGCTCGACAGCATTGGCTGGCGCGATGGCGCCTCGATCTGCGATTCCCAGAACCAGGTGCTCTATTATCAGCGCACCACCACGGGCAGGGTGGTCTTCGGTCGCGGCAGCGGCAATGTGGCCTTCAGCGGGAATTTCGGCGCCAACTTTAATCGCAGTCCGGAGCATGGCCGCGACAATGTGCGGGAGTTGCATCGGGTCTATCCGGCGCTGCGTGGCGTGCCGGTCGAGTATGACTGGGCAGGCCCCATCGATTGCGTGCCCGAACACGTTCCCGTCTTCGATCACCTACGCGGCCATCCCAACATCTTCTACGGCATGGGCTTCAACGGAACCGGCATTGCGCAGACGCCGATTGCCGGACGCATCCTGGCCAGCCTTGTCCTGGAGCGCAAGGATCGCTGGAGCGCCAGTGGCCTGGTCGGCATCGCGCGGCGCATGTCGCTGCCGCCAGAGCCGTTCCGCTACCTCGGCGCCAAGCTCGTCCGCAGCGCGGTGCGCGGCAAGAACGAAGCCGAGATCCGCAACCGGAAGGCGGACAGGATCACCAATCTGCTGGCCGGGCTGAAGCCTGGCCGCCGCAAGAAATAGGCGAGCATCTTGCCCAGCGTCATGCAATCGAGGAGAGCACAATGGCCGATCTGACCCTCAGGCAAATCAGGAAGTCTTACGGCAGTGTCGATATCCTCCATGGCATCGACCTCGACATAAGATCGGGCGAGTTCATCGTCTTCGTTGGCCCTTCGGGTTGCGGCAAGTCGACCTTGCTGCGGTCGATCGCCGGGCTGGAGGAAATCACATCCGGTGACCTGTGCATCGATGGCGAAGTGATCAATGACGTGCCGCCGTCGAAGCGGGGCATCGCCATGGTGTTCCAGTCCTATGCGCTCTATCCGCATATGACGGTCTACGAGAACATGGCCTTCGGCATGCGGATCGCCAAGGTCGGCAAGGCCGAGATCGACCAAAGGGTAAAACAGGCGGCGGAAATCCTGCAGCTGACCAAGTATCTCGATCGTCTGCCCAAGGCGATGTCGGGCGGCCAGCGCCAGCGCGTCGCCATCGGCCGCGCCATCGTGCGCAATCCCAAGGTGTTCCTGTTCGACGAGCCATTGTCGAATCTCGACGCGGCACTGCGCGTTGCCACCCGCATCGAGATCGCCAAGCTCAAGGAATCGATGCCGAACACGACGATGATCTATGTCACCCACGACCAGGTCGAGGCGATGACGCTGGCCGACCGCATCGTGGTGCTGAAGGACGGCTATGTCGAACAGGTCGGCACGCCGATGGATCTCTACAAAAGGCCCGGCAATCTGTTCGTTGCCCAGTTCATCGGCTCTCCGGCCATGAACATCGTGCCGGCGAGGATAGAGACCGCCGGTGCGACAACGGCAATCAGCCATATCGGCGGAAACAAGGTCAATGTGCCCTTGCCGACGCCGGCGTCCGCCAAGGGAGCAGCCGTCAGCTTCGGCGTGCGGCCGGAGGACCTGTTCATCGTCACCGGGTCTGATTTCCTGTTCGAGGGAAAGGTCGACTTTGTCGAGCAACTCGGCGAGGTGCAGCTGGTCTATGTCGATATCGGTCGCGCCGACCTGCCACTGGTCACCAAGCTACCTGGCAATCTCGAGGTCAAGCGTGGTGCGACGGTGCGTTTGAACGCCAACCCAGGCGATCTTCATATCTTCGATGCAGATGGATGTTCGGTCCTCCAGCAGTAAGCCGCCCACGGATAAACGGGACCTGCCTGTCGCCAGAGACGGGACGTGCCGAATTGCACGCGGCGCTGACCGCTACCTTTTGACATCGGCAAGGTCCGTGGCCGTCAGGCGCATCGATTCGCGTCAGCCTTCAAACGCCGCGCTTCGACTTTTCCCTTGGGTTCGGACATTTCAATTTGGATGCCGCACCCCCGCTTGACGTAGGCATCTACGGCTTTCTGTTTGAGGGCGGGCCAACGGATCCGCGCTCAATGATCGCGGTCGGCAGAATGAGCCTTTCGGGCGGTCTTGTTTCGCCCTTCAGGCGACGAATGAGCAGTTCCGCGACGCTTTTTCCAAGCGCGTAGACGGGCTGATCGACGACGGTGATGGGCGGGGTTGTGACGCTCGTCCAGTCCGCATCATGGAAGGTGATCAGCGAAATATCCTCGGGAACCCGGAGGCCGCGCTGTCGGATGACCCTGAATATCTCCAGCGCTATGAGGCTGTCGGAGGCAAGGATCGCCGTCGGCCGATCGGGCCCGGACAACAGCTTGTCGGCGACCCTGCGCGTTTGGTCGGGGCTTGTTGCACCAAGGCGAACATAGCGCTCTGGCCGATCAATTCCGGCGTCTCGGCACACGGTGAGGAAACCGTCGATACGCTCGCGAACCGACGAGGTGTAGATTTGCCCGAGATCGCGGTATTCATGCCCCTCGGCGTCGACCGCGGTGACATAGGCGATATTGCGGTGGCCGGCATCCGCAAGGATGCGGGTCGCTTGCATGGCGATGCAGCGATCGTCGACCGTGACCGTATCGACATCCAGATCGGGCAGCGCCCGGTCAAGCAGGGCAAGCGGGCGGCCTGAACGATGGATGTCGCGCAAGTGCGAGATGTCACGCGATTCCGAAGGCGTGACGATCAGCCCGTCGACGCGCTTGCCGATCAACAGCCGCACCGCTGCTTTTTCCATCTCGATCCGCTCGCCGGAATTGGCCAGAATGACGTTGAATCCGGCTGCCCTTGCCGCGTCGCTGATGCCGCGCACCGCGAGGCTGAAGAATGGGTTCTCGATGTCGCCGACCACCACCCCGATGATGCCGGACCTACCGGTCGTCATGCTGCGGGCCAGCTCGTTCGGACGGTAGTCCAGTGTCTTGGCTGCGGCCATGACGTCGGCGCGGATCGTGTCGCTGACGACGCCATATCCACCGAGCACGCGCGCGGCCGTCGCTTTCGACACGTTTGCCGCGCGGGCGACGTCGCTGACTGTTATCGACCGGGTTTTGGGCGCGGTTCTTTTCATAGGATGAACGACTACAAGAGTTGTTGACGGAAGGTCAATCTGGCGTTAACGATTATCAAAGAGACCGGTCTCACGCAATAAGAGACCGGTCTCTTTTGAGAAAATGATCGAGCCAAGAGGCGTGATGACTGCCTGCCGTGCAACCGCTATCGCGGCTACGGAGGATGTGAGGCGTGAAATTACGGGCTCAACGTAAGTGCCAAGAAGAACAGACCTTCAGAGTGGAGAGAAGACATGAGCAGGATTGGAATTCTCAAGTCGTTGATGTCGCCGGTAAAGGCCGGCGCAATGGCTCTTATGGTTGTGTGCATTGGAGCAGGTTTGGTTTCGCGGGCTGCTGCCGCAGATGACAATCCCTATGGCCTTATCGATGCGAAGGTCATCAGCGTCGGTACCATGGGAGACGCCAAACCCTACGCTTTCACTCAGGCGGATGGAACGTTCACGGGCTTCGACATTGAATTCTTCCGGAACGTCGCAAGCCGCCTTGGATTCAAACCCGATCAGGTGATCTTCACCGGTCAGGAGTTCTCGGCGCTGATGCCTTCGGTTGCCAATGAGCGCTTCGACGTGGCGGTCGCGGCGATCGGCACGACGGAAGCGCGCAAGAAGACAGTCGACTTTTCCGACGGCTATCTCGCAGGCTATCTCTCGGTGCTTACCGCCGACAAGGCGATAACTTCGGCGGATGGGCTTAAGGGCAAGCGTCTTGGCGTCGTGCAGGGTACGCTGCAGGAAATCTATGCGGCGAAGAATTTTGTCGGGACGGATCTCGTCAAATTCCCTGACAACAACTCCGCCGTTTCCGCGCTCAACAATGGAACCGTCGACGCGCATTTCCTCGATTACGAGGCCGCCAAGCAATATGGCGAGCGTTATCCGGGGCTGACGATAGCGGTCAATATTCCTTCCTTCGACGCGCCTGCGGGCTTCGTCGTGCGCAAGGGCAACGACAAGCTTCGCGATGCGCTGAACACGGCCCTGCATGCGGCCATGCAGGACGGCACCTGGAAGACGCTTTATGAGAAGTGGTTCCCCGGCTCGCCGATGCCTGACCAATATCTCCCCAAGAAGTGACCGCACCAGCCGCCGGCCGTGAAGCCGGCGGCTGGAAGACATGCTGTTGCGCCTGATTTCTGGGCGGCGCGAATGGCGCAATGGAAGGGGATCGAATGAACTGGCTTGAAAACCTGCGCCGCAGTTTCCTCGACTGGCAGGCCATGGCGGACGTGCTGCCGAGCATGATCACCATTGGATTGAAGAACACTTTGATCCTCGCGGCCACTTCCACGGTGCTCGGGGTTATCCTCGGCATGATCCTCGCGGTCATGGGCATCTCGCAATCGCGCTGGTTGCGCATTCCGGCCCGGGTCTACACCGATATTTTTCGTGGCCTTCCGGCGATCGTCACGATTCTGCTGATCGGCCAGGGCTTCGCCCGCATAGGCCGTGAAATCTTCGGACCCTCGCCCTATCCGCTCGGCATTCTCGCCCTCAGCCTGATCGCCGGCGCCTATATCGGCGAAATCTTCCGTTCGGGCATCCAGAGCGTCGAGCGCGGGCAGATGGAAGCCTGCAGGGCGCTCAGCATGAGCTACGGGCAAGGCATGCGCCTGATCGTCATCCCGCAAGGCATCCGTCGCGTCTTGCCGGCTCTGGTCAACCAGTTCATCGGCAACGTCAAGGATTCGAGCCTCGTCTATTTCCTCGGCCTGCTCGCGTCGGAGCGCGAGATTTTCCGCGTCGGCCAGGACCAGGCGGTGGTCACAGGAAACCTCTCGCCATTGCTTCTGGCTGGCGTGTTCTATCTCGTCATCACCGTGCCGTTGACCCATGTGGTCAACTACATCGACAACTCGCTGCGGGTCGGAAAGCAAAAGGCCGGCCTCGTCACCAGCGGTCTTGCCGAGGTGAGCGAACTGGAAAGCGCCATCAGCGGTCCACCTTCGGAGGCCCGCCCTGAAGACATCTCGGCGCTTCCCCGCTTCAAGGGCGGCAGTCTCGCGATCACCAATCTCGACATGTCCTACGGCGATCTCGCGGTCCTCAAGGGCGTCAGCCTGACGGTCAAGCCTGGCACGGTCACTTGTGTCATCGGCCCGTCAGGTTCGGGTAAGTCGACCCTGTTGCGCTGCCTCAACCGCCTGGTCGAGCCGAAAGGTGGCGACGTGCTGCTCGATGGCGCGAGCACTCTGGCGATGAAGCCTGAAAAGCTGCGTCGGCGTGTCGGCATGGTGTTCCAGCATTTCAACCTGTTTCCCGACCACACAGCCCTTGAAAACGTCATGCTGTCGCTGACCAAGGTCAAGGGAATCCCAGTGCAGGAGGCCGAGCGCATCGCCGAGTCGCGCCTTGCCGATGTTGGGCTCGCCGCCCGCAAACACCATCGTCCCGGCAGCCTATCCGGTGGCCAGCAACAGCGTGTGGCAATCGCCCGTGCGCTGGCAATGGACCCGGAAGTCATCTTGTTCGACGAGGTGACCAGCGCTCTTGACCCCGAACTGGTGAAGGGTGTCCTCAACTTGATGGCGGATCTCGGCCGGCGTGGCATGACGATGGTGGTCGTGACCCATGAAATGGGCTTTGCCCGTAAGGTCGCCGATCAGGTCATCTTCATGGATGAGGGCCGTGTCATCGAGGCCGGCACGCCCGCTGCGATCTTCGACACTCCGAAAAGTGCGCGCTTGAAGCACTTCCTTGCCGAAGTGCTGTAATCCGCATCATCGCTTGGCCGAGAGACGCGTGGAAACGCCTTCGCCCCGGCCGCTCAACCTATCCTCTGCACAGTGAAAGAACATCCATGGCTATATCACATCCGGTCTCAAAGGTCGTCGTTGTCGGGGGCGGCATTTTCGGTGTCTCCACAGCTGTTCATCTTGCGCGGCTTGGCATCGAAACGATCCTCGTCAATGATGGACCGCCCGCCAAGGGGGCGTCCGGCCGCTCGCTCGCCTGGCTCAATTCCGCGCGCAAGCGGTCGGCTGAATATCATCGCCTGCGTATGATCGGCATTGAACGCTACCGGACGCTGTCGGCGAGATATCCGGATGCTGCGTGGCTGCGTTTCGATGGTGGCCTGACATGGGATGCGGACGACGCCTCGAACGAGATTGCGGATATCTTCGCCCATGAAAAATCCCTCGGCTATGGCGCGCAGCATCTGTCCGAAGGCGCGATAGCGTCAGTCACGCCGGGCATCGATGCAAGCGCTGTCACGCCTCAAGGCGCGATCTTCAATCCGGGTGAAGGGTGGGTCGACCTGCCGTCGCTGATCGAGATATTGATTGCGGAATTCGTGGAGCGCGGCGGGCGACTGGTCACTGATGCCGGCAGGGCCACGGTCACGGTTGTCGATGGTCGTGCCACTGGCGCCACCACGACAAGCGGCATCAACTTCCCTGCTGATGCTGTCCTCTTGGCGACCGGCGGTGATGTGCCGCGAATGGTTGCGGCCTCAGGCCAGCATATCGCAGATGGGACACCGATCGCTCTGCTGGTCAGGACTAAGCCGGTCGACTTAGCTCTTCGGGCCGTGCTCAACACGCCGCGCGTCGCCATTCGCCCGACGCCGGACGGAGCCCTCGCGCTCGATTCCGCCTGGTCGGAAGAAGAGGTGGTCGTCAATTCGGACGGTACTTATGGCGTGAAGGATTCGACCGTTCAGGGGCTTCTCAACGAAGCCTCAAAGGTTCTCGAGGGCCATCCGAAGCTGGAATTGGAAAGCTACGGTGTCGGCCCCAAGCCGATTCCCGCAGACGGCGAGCCGGTATTCGGCCAGTTGAAGGACATCAAGGAATACTACGTCGCCTTCAGCCACAGTGGTGCAACGCTTGGCCTGATTGCGGGCGAACTACTTGCCGGCGAGATCGCCAGCGGCATTGAGAATCCCCTGCTAGCGAACTTTCGGCCAGCTCGGTTTTCTTGAGGATCGTTGCAAAATCTGAACTGCCGCTAATCATCTACACGCTGGAGTCGTTGAATGTCCGCACCACGTGCTTCCGAACCCCGCTCCAGGTCCAAAAGCAGACTGGCAGCTCTCGGCCCATTTCAGTCATCCCGATCGCAGGCCAGTTGGGCCGTTCCTGGCGCAACATATCCTTATATCCTTTCAGCGAACGGCGGTTGCCGATATCTCCGGCGTTCGGGAGGTTGAGGCACGAAATCGCGCTGCATTGTGGGGCAGGGAAGGGCGCATATCTTGCCTCCAACAACGCCTTCGCTGGACAATTGCCCACATTTGCCTTCTATCACCCGTCGCCCGGAGGTTGGGCGGACCAAAGTGAAACTCGCAAATCCTTGATTTCAGGTGGAAATTAGCGACCAGTCGTGATCCATAATGACCGTGGGGTGTCGAGTGGGATCGTTGTGCATCACGGTCAGTCACGCTCGATCACGGATCGCTGGCCAACTTCGTCGACGCCCAGCGCACCGGCGGCTTGAACCGCAACAAGACGCAGTTGCTTAACTTCGTCGCCAGCATCATCACCATGGTGGCTGTCGGCATCGCTCTCGGCGAAAGCATGAATACGGTGCTCGCAGTCTTCGGCGTCTGGGCGGTCCTTTCGGGCCTCTTTCAGCTTGCAACCGCGGTCAGGCGCTGGAAGTCCGGCGCGCAGTGGGCAATGGTGCTGAGCGGCGCTCAGTCGGCACTGGCAGGCATTTTCTTTGTGAAGATGGCGGGCAGTGCTGCGACGATCGACATCGCCAATGTCGCGCCCTATGCCGCCTTCGGCGCCTTCTACTTCCTCGTCTCCGCTGTCTGGCTCACGGTGAGTGACGTGCGGCGAAAGTCGGCCCAGGCGGCTAGCTGAAAGCATCGCCTGTCAAACGATCCCATGCCACCGCCCTTGCCAGAGGAAGGGGACTTAGTTGCCATAGGTCCCGTTCCTATTTCCACCTATAAAGCAAAAATTCGCGGACTTGTCGCGCCATGATATTTCGCACATTCGAGACCTGCTATGCCACTGCGCGTCCTTGTTAATCCAGACCGCACGCTCTTTCGCGGCCGGCTCGGCGCTGTTTGGTTGCGTTCACAGCTTCGCGCCTTTGGGTGGTCCGTCGGCCTTCTTTCTCGACGCTGATCGAGAGATTTCTAAGGACCGTCGATGTTGAAGACGGGACGCTGTTCGATTTCTGCGCCCACAAGGCAAACTTCGGACACGGCTGAAGTCATTGCCAAAGCTGGAATCCTGCGAGAACTGTTGCCTTAATGGCCGAAATTGGTGTGGAAAATTGACGACGGGACCGAATTTGCGGTCCATCATTCACGCCGGCTACAGCCTGGGCCACTGAAGTTTCTTTTAGAGAAAAATCTAACCCAGTCAGATTGTGATTGATACCCGTCAGGATGATCGTGAGGTCCGCCGTCGTATTGCCGTCCACGTCGGCCTGAACAATTGTGTTTCCGCCGCCCTCATACCACGTAACGCTGTGCGCAACGACGTTTGAGGCGTGACCCGCGACCTTGGGCTTACCGCTCGTCGCATCCGGCAACTCACTGCGGCCAGTTGTCAGCCTGTTTCCGGGCTCTAGCTCGCCGCTCGCGGCAACCACCTCAAGGAGCCGCAATGACGGACGCGGTTTTTTGCTTTCACCGGCAGCCGCGACGGTCATTTTGGCCAAAACCGGCTTGATGGAACATTAGCGACCTCTAAATGTTTGTGCTTCGCGGCAGGTTGGTGCCCCTCCATCGCGCCTGCCGAAGATCGGGCCTCGATCGCCTGATCGGCCCGCGCTCTCCCGCCGAGGCGCGGGCTTTAACTGACCTGGGGAAGAGATGACCGACAAACCGGCCACAACCTACATCGTCAGCGTGTTCGAGAAGCCGCATTGGCGCACAGTGCTAACGACGAAGGACAAGGCAGCCGCAGAGGCGCTTGAACAGGCGATCGTACAGGACGGTGTTAGGGCGCAGAACGACGAGATCGCGCCGAAGAAGCGCTGACCGCAATTCAACGCTCGATCACATCGGATAACGTTTGCGTTCCCTCCTCACTCCAACGCCGGGGTGGCCTCTTACATGTCGTTGCGGGCCGAGAACCGCCGGCGATGGTCCAACACCGCGACACGACGCGTCCGGACGGCCCATTTCGGAGAGCGGTTTTTACCGCTCCTTCGATTATAGGGAGAAGTCATCATGCGCTCTTTCATGCCAAAAATCATCGCGGCCGCATCGATCTTCGCGGCCATACCACTTTCGAGCGCCTATGCAGTGCACCGTCACCACAGGGCACAGGTCGACCCCACAACCACGGCATCGGTGCCGGTGGATCCGGCAACGAGAGCAGCGGTCGTGCAGTTGCTGAGCGTGAAGCAGGGTATCCGTGAGGCTAGGCAGGTCGGTAAGATCACGCAGGACCAAGCCCGCGACCTGATGCAGCAGGCGGATACTATCCAACACACCGCGTTGACTTCCGGAGGCCGTTCGGCGCTGGGACAGATCGATGCGCTGGGTCAGCGGCTTCAGAATGCCACCGGCCAGGGAACATACATGGGTGACGGTGCCGACGGCGGCTACTATCCGAACGGCTGACGAACATACGCTCTAAAGGGGCCGCCGGCGTGAGCGAGTAACGATCAAGCCTTCCGCAACCTCACCCCGGCGCCGCCGGCCACCAGCAGTCCGCCGCGTGCCCCCACGCGACGGACCTCTGATGGGAGCGGCTACATCCCAAAGGAATCAACCGCTTGTAGTTGTATTGTGAACTGCGGGATCGCGTTAGCCTATGGTGTGATCGCGGAAGCCCAAAGGTGCGGATCGAGGAGATCACGCCGAAGCCGAAGAGGCGTTGAAATGTCGCGCGACATCGCAGATTCGCGATGCTCGGGATTAAAAGGCCGTCCCAGGTGAATGCAGATTTGAACGGCCTTCTCATGAAACAGCAGAGCTTAGTAGGCCTTCTTAGGGGCTGCCTTCTTCGTAGTGTGCTTCTTGTGCTTCACCGGGCACTTGTGTTTCTTGGTCGCCTTGCAGGCCTTCTTGGCGGGTGTAGCGTGATGATGAAGGCGATGTTGGTTCGTCGTGGCAGCGGCAGGAGCAGCCGTCGTGGTCGCAGCCGCGTTGCCGAGAGCCGGCATCGAGAAGGCGAGAGCAACGGCGAGACCGAGAGCGGAAAGGAGGGACTTTTTCATGGTTTCACTTCCTTTTTTGTGCAAGTCGGATTTGAGCGTCACTGAACCGGGTCGGTCGGTGTCACTCCAAGCAGCTTCAAAGCGTTAGCGAGCATCCGGATTCCCTGTGCCTGTTTCTTGTTGGCGCAGTACCGGTTTCCCTTTCTTTGAAGTGCCCTTGCCGCGGTGACCTGCGTTGCCGTGGCATGGGTTTCGAGGGCTTCGTCAAGTTGTCGGCTGAGATTGCTGCAACGTTCGGTGCGGGTGATCGGCGCCACTTTTGCGTCGGATCCTCCAACTGCAGCCGTGACGAGCGAAATGCCGAGCAACGCACCCATCAAGCTGTTCGAGATCCTTTGCATCGCTTTGTCGCAAACCCGAGCGAGTGCTGCAGTGCTGCAGCCGATGAACTGACCCTCTAGTCGATCATACGCTTGAACGATTTCTGGAGTTTTTCTGGTGTGTTTCTGGATTGTGTCTGATGGGCTGCGCACCAAGCTTCACCCCAAAAGGCGCGCTACGATTTCAGATGGAGGAAGAGGGCCGGCGCCAGAGGGGGGAGGTTGCCTGAAAGGCGCCGGCCAGACGGAACAGATCCGCCGCGTCGCTAGGCTTAGCTGAGTCTTGACGTTACGTCACGTCGATCGGCCGTTAGGCCTTTGCCTTTCGCTTCGCGGGCGTCTTCTTAACAGGTTCAGCCTTGCGGCCGAGACCGCTAGCCTTTGCCAGCGCAGACCGTGTCGCGGCGCAGTTTGGCGCCACCATCGGTTAGTCGGAAGGCAGGCTCCACTTAGCGCGATATTCTTTTGGCGTCATGCCAAGCAAACCAAGGTGGCGTTTCATCGTCTTGAATTTGCGGCCGTCTTCCAAGCTTACGATGTGGTCGGGAAACACCGACTTCTTAGGGGTGACCGCTGGTGTTTGCGGCTCGGCTAGTCACTGGAATTGAGTTGTTGCTTACAAAATGCCGACACTACGTCGGCGGTGAGCCCTGCCAGTTCGGCAATGCGGTGATCGGTCATGTGGAGGTTCCCTGTTTATCTGTCCAACGTCTTATTGGAGCGCCTTTAAGTGCGCAACTTGGCGCGCCTGGCCCGCCGTCGCGAGCGAAGCAGCCATACTGAGCAGCGCCAGATCGCGGCGATCATCAGGGCGCCAAGCGCGGCGATGTAGACGGTCACAGTGCCTGGAGCCTAGCTGTCTGATTATCACCCCAAGCGCGAGTGTGACCGAACCGAATCCGAACATTGGCTTGCCGGCGCCTTCGAGATCAGGAATATAATCCTTCGTTGCGGCGACCCCTTCAACGGAGATCGCCATGCCTCAAAAGACCCTCGCCGACACCTTGGCCGCCCGCGAAACCATATACGTCAACTGCGGGCATCCGATGTGCTGCAAGTCGATAAAGCTCGATATCCAAGCGCTGATCGACAGGCTTGGCCCGGATCACGGTTCGATGCATTGGGATCTGGTCGGGCTCTTCGGCTGCTCGGATTGCAAGGCGGCGGGCCGCGATCAGCGGCCCGATGTTCTTCGCATGCATCCCCGACTACGAAGGGCAACAGCGGGACCGGAATCGCGACTGGAGGCCGACATTCGATAGCGCCAAGCGAGGGGCGTAGAGCGACTTCACCAGCGCGCCCGAACAGCCCAGCGGCCTGGTTGCCAAGAGTGACCGGCAGCTAGGCCGCTGGGCTGACCGGCGGGGCGGGTTGAGAGCGGCGCCGGCTGGCGAATATATACGCTATCGCTAATATAGGCGGAACACACCCATACGAACGAAGGAAGTACCAAAAGGTGGAGAACAAGCCGGCGACGACCTACGTCGTGCACCACGCGATATAGTGGCTGTGATGTCCCGCAACGGATCAATTGCGCTTGGCACCGTAATTGCGTCGTTGATCAAAACAGCAGGATATCCCTCCATATGATCGAAAGCGCTCCTAAGATCGGCTGCAATCGATGCAAAGTGCCCCTCAGCTGCGTCGGTGATCCGCAAGGGTCCGACCTCTTATCCTGCCCCAATTGCCGGATTTCCGACACATACGACAACGTCATGCTTGAACTTGGCCAGCGCACTGCGGACGCACTCTGGCGCGCGCTCTACCGACCTGTCCCCCCGAGGGTCTATCGTTTCGCCCTTCTCTTTCGGACGGTGATCTCGAAGCCGACAAGTTCAACGCTACAGCAAGGCCGAGAACAGGCGATGGGCGGTGCAGCTGATGGCGGGGGTCGATCCCTGCCGGCTAGGCGGAAGAGGCGTCACCCCCGCAAGGGCGTGCTTGACGATTTTAGCGAATAAGCGGCGCCCGCCTACATCTCGTTGTTGTTGATGATGCCGGCTTCGCCGTCGGGCAGCTGTCTAGCTGTGTGGTAGCGGTGAGGTTTTGAACCCCCGAGACGAAACACCTTTATTATCAACCAGTTGAGAGAAATCAAGACTGCCCGGGGTCACGCTCGGGACCCTTTTTTGCCAAAAATATACAACAATATCATATGGTTGATTGACAGTGATGGTAGCGGGAGACCGCTACATCGCAAGACCCACTATCGAAGAGGCGTTCTTCTGCCATCGACGGCACGCGGCTTAGTCGAAATCTTCCATTTTGGAGAAGAGGTTAGCCGACGCCCCTCCGAAGGCAGAGGTCACATCCCCCTTCTGGGAGAAGACCATACGGAAGGTCAAATACTGAGATATTCTTACCTGACGCTGATACAGTGGTCATGCCGGTATTGCATCTTCTGCGTACTTCCCTGCGGCCACGTCTGACGAACCAGAGCCATGACGAAAGACGGGCGCGCCATGCACAGTCTTCGCGTCGGGTGTCGATGCCGAGAATCGGCGGCCAATGCTCGCGGTCTGCGGCGCGACATTCGCGAGGCTGTTCTGGATCAAGCTCTTCGCATGAAGATAGTCGTAGAGGCCGAAACCGAACCAGCCACCGAGCGCCTGAAGAACGACGTCCGCCATGCCGTATCCTGGCACGATGGCGAGCACGGGCTTTTCGAGCGCAAGAGAGATATTCCACGCGAGCGCCGCACTTCCAAGCGCCGAGCTCCCGGTCATCAAAGTCAGCTGTGCCACTGCCTAAAAGCGGACGTTAGTGACGACCGCACTAGAGGTCGCGGTTGCGCCAGGACCGCACCTAGATCCGAACCCATTCACGACCTTCCTCATTGGGCGAACGGCAATGATGGTTCAGGTCAGCGCAGTCATGTGACGCCTGCGAAGTTCGCAGTCGGAGATGTCACGCTGACGCTGGATCACCAATAGGTGACAAGCTCGCGAAGGTACGCAGGACTCATACCGTCGCGCCACCCGTAGCGATCCGCTGTACTTCGGGTCTTCCGCTTGCAGTGCTGCCATGCTTAATTCGAGTAAATTCACATCAAATTATAGAGTTGCCACGTGATACCAATCTACATTGGGTATGATCCACGCGAATCCCGAGTTCTAGACGTAGCGCGATGGAGCGCCTACCGGCGGACAAGCACGCCGTTGCAGATACAGCCACTCGTGCTCAAAGACCTTGAAGCCCAAGGAATCATGAAGCGACCGATGGTGGTACGTGATGGTAAGCTCTGGTGCCCGATTTCCGAGGCACCGATGTCGAC
>NZ_MZXV01000011.1 GCF_003253745.1 Mesorhizobium kowhaii | reverse complement strand
AATTGAGCCTGGAAGCCAGCGCTTCGGCGAGGTCGAGCTCGCGGTCGGTTTGGCGCTCGTTGCAAATCAGGCCGCCGAGCCGCACGCCGCCCGAATGGGCATATTTCAGGATGCCCTTGGCGATGTTGTTGGCGGCATAGAGCGCCATCATCTCGCCTGACATGACAATGTAGATTTCCTGGGCCTTGCCCTCGCGGATCGGCATCGCGAAACCGCCGCACACCACGTCCCCGAGCACGTCGTAGGAGACATAGTCGACATCGTCATAGGCGCCGTTCTCCTCGAGGAAGTTGATCGAGGTGATGACGCCGCGGCCGGCGCAGCCGACACCCGGCTCGGGGCCGCCGGATTCCACGCACTTGATCCCTCTGTAACCTACCTTGAGCACGTCCTGGAGTTCGAGGTCTTCCACCGAACCTTCCTGTGCCGCGAGGTGCAGGACCGTATCCTGCGCTTTCGAGTTCAGGATCAGGCGGGTGGAGTCGGCTTTGGGATCACAGCCGACGATGAGGATCCTCTGCCCGAGGTCGACAAGGGCGGCGAGCGTATTTTGGGAGGTGGTGGACTTGCCGATGCCGCCCTTGCCGTAAAAGGCGATCTGACGCAAACCTGACATTATAGATTTCCTTCCTTTTTCCATCGGTCGCGGCTGCCCGCGACGTGAATGTCGATGGGCAGCTGTTGCCGCCTCACACTGAAGGGTCTCAAGACTCGTGCCAACTTTCCCGATGGATAGCCACGGGAATTTTTCCTTTTCTCTTCAGCTAGTTAGCTTTGGCTCTAGAATTGCTCGCTGCCAGATAGATTATTGTTGGAATAAGCCGTGTAGCCGACCTGACAATGCCCGACACAAAGCGTCAGCTTCGAGCCACAAGAAGTTGGGCCTTCGAGTTAGAGCCGATTTTTGGCTGCCTAAGGCTTGCGGGCATAGCGACCGGCTTGCGTCGTTTCCGCCGCGGGACATCAGACGTCCGTGCTCGGAGCTGCTTTGCGCATCGCTGGTTCGAGACGGACCGGCGAAGTCGGCATGGAACGGCCTGATGAGATGCCTCCCGACGACGACATCCTCGTCCGGCACGGAGAACCGGCACCGAAATTGCACGCCCCACTGTCACAACATGTCGGGCAGCGATGGCGCGCTTCTGGCTTTAATTCGGGTCATCGCAGCCAACCCATGTTGCAGCGCACGCAAAGCTGGCGAGGATATTCATGACCGAATCGGCGACGGGCCTTATGGAGACTGTTCTGCACGGCCCAGAAAAGCCGGATCGACTGTCTCCTGCCGCATGGGGTGCGGTCATTTCGCTTGCCTTGGGCACCTTCGGGCTGGTGGCGGCAGAGTATCTGCCAGCCAGCCTGCTGACGCCGCTCGCGCATAGTCTCGGTGTCTCGCCGGGTGAGGCTGGACAGACGATCACAGCGACGGCCATTGCTGCGGCGATTTCGGCGCCGACGATGGCCATTATCACAAAGCGCCTGAACCGCAGGACCGTCCTGTGGGCGATGATGCTGCTTCAGATCCTGTCCAACCTTCTGGTGGCAGTCTGGTCGTCAGCGCCGGTTTTCCTGGCAGCACGCGTTATGCTCGGCATTGCGCTCGGAGGCTTCTGGTCAATTTCGGCATCGCTGGCGATACGGCTCGTTCCAAATCACCTTCTGCCGCGCGCCATGTCAATCATCCACGCCGGCGTTCCGGCCGCTCTCGTATGCGCACCTTCAATCGGCGTCCATGTCGACCACAGCTGGGGATGGCAAGCTGCCTTCAAGCTCACCGCAGTGCTTAATGCTGTTACGCTGCTGGTGCTACTTTTAACGATGCCGACGCTGCCTCCCGTTGAAATGGCTGGATCCCGCAGTCTGCTGGATGTGGCCAAAAATCCGACCATCAAGGTCGCACTTTTGGTCGTACTGCTGGTCGCTTCTGGGCACTTCACCAGCTTCAGCTATATCCGGCCCTTCCTCGAGACGGATCACAAGTTCGATACCAAGGAGATCTCCCAACTGTTGCTCGTTTCTGGCATAAGCGGCTTGTTCGGCAGTTTAGCCGGGGCATTCCTGGCCAAACACAGTCTCAAGGCAGTCGCGGCCCTGCCACCCCTGCTTATGGCGATAGCCGCTATCTCGTTGCTGATGTCTGGAGCATCGACCTTTGCCGCGGCGATTGCGGTTTCCCTATGGGGCTTTGCCTTCGGTGCGGTGCCGCTGGGGTTGCAGACTTGGATAGTGCTGCGTGCCGTTCCCGAGCAGGCCGAAAGCGCCGGTGTGCTAATGACCTCAACGTTCCAGGTAGCCATCGCAGCCGGCGCGATTTTCGGTGGACTACTGGTGGATCATGCCGACGTCACCAGTGTCTTTGTCTACACCGCGATAGCCACATTGCTCGCGGCCCTCACAGTGTTCCTATTCGGCCCGAAACGCGCAACCTAACCCTCCTGACGGGAGAGAAGCTAAGCGCCGGGTGGAGCCGCACCAGCCGCGCGACGCGGTCCTGCCCACGATTACTTGTCGGCTCAGGCCTTCGTCTCGCCTAATATAGGCCGCCTGCATCGCGGTACTGCCTCTTCCGCATCGGCTCTTGAACGGGCTTGGACCAGCTTGCCTGCCGGCCTTGACCATCCGCGACTGCAAGAAGCGATTAGCGGTCGCCCGGACGGAGTTGGTCAGGTTGCGCTGCCGGGCGACCGCGGATCGCGCTTGGCAGCTGACCAGGCGGGCGTATTGAAGCGTCGACTCGTTCTGGTCTCGATTTGAACACCCGCCACAAGAAAAGCCGGGCCGGCCACTAGGTCGACAGTTGCGCCGCCATCACCATCGTGCGCAACACTCGAGAGGGCGGCATTCCCGAGAGCACGCCCGTATGATTAATTCGGATCCGCGATGCGCGCGAGAGCCGGGGCGGGGGAAACGACGTCCCTTAGAGAAAGAGCGGACGCACAATGTGGATCATCCCGCCGGAACTAGCTTGCAGCGCGTCAGCTCGCCGTCAGCTCGTTCGAGTAGCTCTCTCCGAGAGCGACCTAAACA
This sequence comes from Mesorhizobium kowhaii, assembly GCF_003253745.1. Taxonomy (GTDB): domain Bacteria; phylum Pseudomonadota; class Alphaproteobacteria; order Rhizobiales; family Rhizobiaceae; genus Mesorhizobium; species Mesorhizobium kowhaii. The sequence goes on along the minus strand of NZ_MZXV01000011.1, from coordinate 42,404 downwards.
ACGCAAAATCACATTGAAAGACTTCCGCCAAAAGAAGGGAACGAATGCCATGTACGGTCGGAACAGTGACCCATCCGCAAACTCCAGCCAAGCTAACGACTCGGTACGGTCAAAGGGCAGCGACGGCTTTGGCAAGCACTTGCGCACATGGCGCCGCCTGATCTCAATGCGAGTTCGTCTCCAGCGCCGGCACCCCCGTACTCGCTAGTTTCGCGGCCTCCTATCGTGGAGATCGACGGGTCGTCGCGTGTTTTGCATTGGCTTCAGACTGGACCGGCGCGGCAGGGTCGATCCGGGCTGGCCATGGGGATTGACGAAAACATGCCGCTGGTTCTCGGAGGTCATGCCACCTGTCATCTGGGCCATGCACTTACCCGCAAAAGCCCTGATGCACTACCGCTGAGTGACATCAGCCCCAATTCATAGGCAGCGCGTTCTCGCCTATATCGGAGATGAAAAAATGACGGGCATTGGCCGATCTGGAAAATCGCGCATTGGAGATGCTGGAGCCGGATCGAGCAGTTCGCGCTCGCAATCAGGTCTTGCCTCTGGGGAAGGCAGCCAAGGGTTCGGTTCCGTCCTGGAGCGGATGCGCTCTGAGCGAGGTAAAGGTTCACCCTCGACTGGCGCTGCGCGAGGTGCCCATGATGACCTTGGCGGCAAATCTTCAGGCCCTTCCGTTCCCCCACATCGAATCCCGGCGGCTGCGCCACGTGCAGCCGCCGGGGCACTTGCAGCCGGTTCGCGGAGGCGCAGTGTTTCCTCAACGTCGGATGGTGAAGCCCTGGCGCCGGTCGCCAGCCAACTGTCCACTTCGGGTGTGGCAGGCCCTATTTCCTCGTCAGGCGAAGAGATCAACGAGACAAAGCGACGAATGCGCTCGCTGATTGACGAAATCCAAGTTCTCGAAGAGAAGAGCCTGCATAGCGGAAAACCGATGGAGGGCTTCCGAGACGAGCTCGATCAGCTCGCTAATGCGGGCGCAGAACTTCTGGAATGCTACGCGAGACTGCCCAAGTATGTGGCGGGCAGCACTCTGTCCGACGATGATGTGCGTCACTACCGTGCCGACGTGATTCATCAGGCAGACAGTGCCAACGAGGTGGCCCAAACGATCTTCAAGAAGGAGGAAGAGAAGCGGAAGGTGGTGGAGGACATTCTCCACAACTTGGTCAAATCCAATGCCACCCTCGACTAGCTGAGCCGATCGGCTTCCAGTAGCGAAGTATCCCGTGGCCCGCCTGGAGTATTGGGACAAGAAAGTACAGCGCCACGAATTGATGCGGTCCGTCTGCGCCGCGACAGCCGACTTACCAAGCTCAACAGCCGAGATGCGGCGGGAAGAAGAGGCCGAGCTGCGGCTGCACTCGGGCTGGGTTGTCAATTCAAAGATAATGCAGCTGCAATCGCGGATCAATCTCGCGTAGGTCAACATGGCCCCGCAGGCGATCATGCTCGAAGCACCCATCAGGGAACTCCTCATCGGTGACAACGGGCAAACGCGTCTGCTGGGTAACTTCATCGGCGAGGTTTTTCCGGCATTCGTCTCGACGGCCGAAGCTGTACTGAGGAAGGAAGGGCGCCCGCTCGACGCGGAACACTGCGCCGTTCTGGAAGGAGTTGTGGAGCGGCACGCGGATTTCGCGTCGGCCTCGCACTCCGTGGTTGACAGGCTAAGGGATCACCAAGCAGGTGCTGGCCTCCCATTGGAACTGTTGACCCGGATCGTGGACGACGCCTGGATCGCTTCGGACGAGGTTAAGCACCTCCTCGCACTGCAGCCGAAGCCGCCAGCCCCTGAACTGCCGGCCGACGCTGCCGCTGCGATACCGACTGGAACTGCCGGCAAAGACTATGGTGGCCGAAAGCACTACAGCGCCCAGAAAAAAAGGAAAAGGCAAGAGCAAGCCGGGCGCTTGCGCCGGGAGTTCGGCCGCGCGGGCGGCCGGAACCGGAGGTCGCTGCGGCCGTCAGCGACCCTGCGCCGGCAGCCAAGGTGCTCGTGCGCACGGAGCTAGGTACAAAGAAGCTCGTGAGTGCACAGGAGGCGCAGAACAGTGCGTCATCGGGACCACCACGCTTGGCGGTCTTGCCAAACCCAACGACGGAAAAGGACACCGAGGCACTAATCGCACGGGCGACCGAACTTTCGAAGTTCGAGCTGCCTGCTCAGCAAAGTTTGATCTCCCGAGCGCTACGAGAAACCCGAGGACGCCGAATACACCGTCGGCCTCGTGGTCCAGCGCCTGCAAACGCAGGCTGCCGAGATGGAGGCCTGCCTCCCAGCGTTGGAGGCGTCTCTTCGCTCCATGGAGTACGCGGCAAAAATGGCCGACGTGCACGAACTAACAGCTCGGTTCAAGCGCATGTTGGGCGAGGTGCGGGGATTCGCTAAAGCTTGTGACAAACAAAAGCCCGCTATGACCATGGATTGCATGAAGAGGTACCGATTTCCCTCGCAAAACTACCTTGAGCAGTTGCGGTCGGCCCGGGAGTTGACGCCAGCGGATCCCCCGTGCGCGTTGAACCCAGAGCCGAGCAATCTGTTCGAGATTAGGCTGCAGCCCAAGGCGCTGAGCAACCGTACACTACCGAGTCCAATGTGGGTGCACATCCACACGACACGAAAGATATATGCGCAGCAGTTGGCAACGCTGGACAGCGCCGAGTTCGCCGCTTGCCACGTCAAGTCCAATGAACAGCACGGCCATAATCGGCAGTGGCAGACCTCCCGGGCTAAGAAGGGTTACGACAACGTCGCAATCCACTGCGGCAAGCTCACCCCGGCGTTCTGTAAGTCCTTGTTGAGCGACCGGGCCGATATGCGAAATGGGCCGGCCTAACATCGGCATTTTGTGGATTCCAACCAGCTTGGTAGACAGAGGCGCGATGTGCGACGAGCCCTGGCTGGGCGCAGTGGCCTGGATCGCAGGTATGGCTGGTTCTCGCGATGGCATCGAGCATGCTCCTCTACGGTTCTGAGCCCTGCCCGACACCCTGCTGACCCGACAGCACGCCTGCATCGCCTGAAAGTTTTTTCCAAATGCGCGATGTGTTGCGCTAGTGCTACTGCGTCATAAATTGCGAGCCTGACGCGGAGTGTCCATGGCCCTTGTGCAGCACGGACATCGTTGCAGGCGATTGGCCAGGGCCACAGTCAGGCGTCGCCTGATGGTCGGGATCGAGGTCGGGACGTGCCGCTCTGGTCGGATCGGAGGATCCGCGGGGTCGATAACCGCCGGGAAGACCAGGTGTTTGGCCGCCCTGGGCGCGAGTTGGAAGTTGAGGGGGGAATCGTCTCCCGCAAAGAGATCAGGAAGCCATAGGCGGCGATACAGAGGCTGGCGTGGTGGTGGAGATCAAAACCGGCGCCTCAGGGATCGCGCCCAGCTTCAGCCCTTTGGTGAGCCGGCATGCCGCTAAGCCGTGCCAGATCACCTTCAAGATGCCATCCCAAAAGCTCGGTTTCAGCGCCTACTAAACCTGCAGAGTCGGCGGGCGCAAGCCGTTCCGCCTCTGTGTGACCAGTGGCAAGCACACCCGCCCGGAATTGAGACCATCGGATCACCGGGGCGGTCCACCTGAGTCGGAGCGGACTGCGCCAAGATGGAAGCGCGTCGCTCGACAAGCGGCGCATCGCTAAGGTGACCTGGCGGGTGGCAGGACGCCCGAAAGGGGCCGCACGTATGCGGCCCCTCGGGGCCGTGCAAGAGCTCAGAATTAAGAATCCAGCGCAAGGCGAACTCTGGCCGCAACATTAGCCTCAGCAGTCACTCTCTTCTTCTTCCGCTCCTTGTCTTTTTAAGGTTTTCTCACTGAGGCCGACAAGGCGCCTATTGAGACGGCTCGACAATGTTCGAGTGTCGCCGAAGACCATCTTCACATCCTCGCGCGAGACGACATCACCGCCATCCCGTGCCAGGCTCCTTTGAGCCAAACGGCGGACCATTTCCTTGACATAGGCCGCGCTGCTGTTCTCCGAGCGCGGCGTCCGTCACCGCTCCGTTTTCGAAGACGAGCGCACGACCATAAAGCGCGATCAGCCGCTCGCGGCAACTGGCGTCGGGAAGCGGGATCTCAATTGCTTCGTCGACGCGGCCCGGGCGCGAGGCGAGCGCGTCCTCAATGTCCTCCGGCCGGTTAGTCGTCAGGAGGAAGAGGATATCTGAATTTGGTTCAAGACCATCTATCTCGTTTCAACAGACGGTTGAGCAGACGTTCGGCTTTCGGGCTATATACGTTTTCTCGCGACCGACCCACCAGGTCGACGTCCTTGAGCACGACGATGCTCGGCTGAAGGGTGCGGGCCAACACGATGTAGAACCCAATCGCCACTGTCTGCTCAGCCGTAACCAGAACGGTAGTGCGTCCGGGCAGGTTGGCAGAAACATGACGGATGACGTGCGTCTTGCCTGTGCCAGGGGGACCATAAAGCAGAATACCCTTTTGCGCGTGTTGGCCGAGGCGTTTCAACCCCTCTCGGTGTCGATCAAGGTCGAAGATGTTGGCATCAAGACGCGCCATATTTGCCTCCGAAAGCACTACGTCGTTCCGAGGTACGGCAGGAAGGCGATGAACCCGCATCGCTCCCGGCATCCCGGAGTTGTGTGCATCGTCTTCAAAAGAGAGAACCTTGTTGCGGTAGTATCGCGAGCTTTCGCCTGCCGCCTGGATTTTGCTAAGAACTTCACGCGAGAAGGCGCAGGCCCGCTCGCCACGCAAATAAGGCGATTTCCACTTGAACCGTTCGGCCGCCCCAGCGGTCAAAAAACTGCGACAGGAGGACCGCAACAGGCTCTTCGCCGATAAGGAATAACCACAGGCCATTGTGCAGTGACGCGTAGGGCACATCTTCGCCGACATCGATGTCCTGACAATGCAAGGGTGTCAGCGCAACGACGGTTCCACCCTCGCTAATGACCATGTCCGACAACTTCATGGCATCGAATTCGTTCCGCTGGTGGACGCCGACGAGCTTGGGAGATAAGGGCGCAATCTGCTCTTCAATGACCGTTTGAACGTCCGGCAGCAAATGGGCAGCAAACTTTCGGCGCGAGCTAGCGAGACCCGTCAGATCATCGGTTTTGAAATGCCGATTGTGCCTGCCAGGCATAGCGATCGATATGGGTCACAGCAAATCCTTCAGTTGAGTTGAGCGGAAGATCAATGCGCTCCGCATCAAGCATCGTTAGGGGCAGCCGAGGCTCTCCTCGAATTTGCAGACGTCCCACTGACAAAGACCATACAAGCAATTTGCGTGCCCGGTTGGCGCTCCGTTGCGTTCTGCCGCTTCCCGCCAACCAGCGGCGCTTCTTGGCGACCTTTCGGTCGGCCTTGCGACAATTCTGGTCCAGTTTCCGACACAGAAGGTTTCATAGACGCGCTCGGCGAGAGGAACGCCAAGCGTGTAAAGATCGTAGCCGAGCCGAATTCGACCTCATCGACTCTGGACAGTGGCGCTTGCCGAAGAGCGGCCGGCGATGATTGCTGCGACCGGCCTGCGTTCACGTTAGGCGCACGTAAAAGCACGCCGGGGCAGACACACTGTGCAATCGCTGTGCCGGCCGATGCGGGGTATTGCATGGGCTTGCGCTGTCTGGTCCGTCCTTTGCCAGCCGGTGCCGGAAGCGTGAATACCCGCTCTACACAGGACTTTTGTCCAGTGTGATGGCGTGACGGCTCTGGCGCGCACCCCCGGGTTGGCGAAGACGTGGTCCCGAAGCGGTAGCGCTGGTGCAGAAGCAGCTTCATTGGAAATGGCATGCCGCTTGCTCCTCATGCTTAGAGCCCCATCAAATCACGAAGAGAGCGACTACCGGACCATGGCTGACGCGCGAAGCTCCAAACGATCGACAAAGGCAACGGTGGCCCTCCTCGCTGAAGACCGGCACATCGTCCGGTTTGGAGATCCGTCCTCGGAAGCCGCTTTGCAGATGGAGTCCGATGCGGACACGCCAGATGATGCTCGCGCATTTGCCAGACATCGGTTTGCATCAGCATGTCGGTGGCCAAGAGGCTCCTCAAAGTTTCGCCAGAGCCCACGTCGGCCGGAAACAGGCAAGTCCAGCCAATACGCTGAACCAGTTCAGCCACGCCGGTCTGTGGCGTGGAGACTCACATTTGCGACTCATACGCTCATCCCGCTACTGGTCGCGTCCGGTTGCCAGAAGATTGACCCCGGTTATGAGGAGTGGGGGATCCATGCCGGCTCCGGCACCGTAGTCGCGGCAAGACGGATCGAGCCGCTCGAAGGTGCCCTCATCCCTCATATCGATGCCCTTCGGGTGAGAAAGATCTGGAGCCGGACCATTCCCATGGATCGGGAGCCGCGTCCCCTCATCCCTCACGTCGATGCCGTTCGGGTGAAGAACATCTGGAGCCGGGCCGTTCCCATACACCCGAATGGGGAAAGCATCGGGAGCGCCGTCGGCATCATGCCCGGCACAAGACCCGCGGCTCGGTATTGCGCCAGCCCCTGCAAGAATCCAGTGCCAGTTTCCTTTAAAGGAGAAAATTGATGACCGGTCAAAAGAAGGTTCCCTTCGTCACGTTTCTCACGCGTGTTCGCGATGATTCAGTCCAGGGCCCCAATCCATACCGCTGGGAAGAAAAAACATCCGACGACTACTTTGCCGGCAAGCGCGTCATCCTGTTCTCGCTGCCTGGCGCTTTCACCCCGACCTGCTCGACCTACCAACTGCCCAATTTCGAAGATCTCTACGAGGAATTTAAGAAGGAAGGAGTTGACGCGATCTACTGCCTCTCGGTCAACGATGCCTTTGTCATGAATGCATGGGGGAAGTCCCTGGGGCTGCAGAAAGTCGAGTTGATCCCGGATGGTTCAGGCGAGTTCACGCGCAAAATGGGCATGCTGGTTGCCAAGGACAATCTCGGCTTCGGTATGCGCTCCTGGCGCTACGCGGCTCTGGTTAATAATGGCGTGGTGGAGCAGTGGTTTGAGGAGGAAGGTTTCTCCGACAACTGCGAGACCGACCCCTATGGCGTCTCATCCCCGCAGAACGTCCTTCAAACATTGAAGGACGCAGCATGACCTGGTGCCGAAGATGTGCAGCTGCGTTTTAGACGACACTTGCACAAGGGCAAAGCTCTAAAGCGGCGCGTCCGGTGAGGTCATTCAAAGGTGACGCGCGAGCGTCGACCTGTGAGAGATCGAACTAGCCGCGGTCAAGAGCTTCTTAGACAGGAATACCATGAAATCGTCATTCAGCCTACTTCAGAAACAGTCTCTTGCATTATCGCCTCAACTCATCGAGTCGATTCGCATGCTGCAAATGAACATTCCCGAACTGCATCAGTTCGTGGAGCAGGAGCTCGAGAAAAATCCCCTTCTGGAGTATCCGAAGGGGTCCCGGGATCGGCCCAGGCAGGGGAAATCGAGCACCGCCTTCGAGGAGTTTGTCGCCTTACCCGAAACGTTGCACGACCATGTCGCTAGTCAGATTTCCTTCACCGCCTTCACACCGCACGAGCGGCTGTTTGCTAAGGTGCTTGCGGGTCATCTGGATGACACTGGTTATCTTCGGGCAAGTGCTTCGGAGCTGGCAGGGAACCTAAACATCCCTCTGGCCGATGTGGAACGGGTTATCGGTATCCTGCAGCACCTCGATCCGCCGGGAATTTTCGCACGATCTCTTGGCGAATGTCTTGAGATACAGCTGCGCCAGCGAGACCGGTTCGACCCGGCCATGGCGGCTTTGATTGCCAACCTTGACGTGCTTGCGCGACGCGATTTTCAGACTTTGAAGCTGCGTTGCGGCGTCGATGAGGAAGATCTTCTCGACATGCTGCAGGAAATCCGTGCGCTCGACCCCAAGCCCGGAAACGCATTCCACTCGGGCGCGCCGGAAGGCATCATACCGGACGTCTGGGTCACGCCCTCGCCCGGAGGTGGATGGCAGATCGAGCTTGATCCGAACACGCAGCCCAAGGTGCTGATCAATCAAACTTATGTCGCGGAGGTTTCATGCCAAGTCGCCAAAAAATCGAAAGACATGGCATTTCTCAACGAATGCTTGCAGAACGCGAACTGGTTAATCCGCAGCCTCGATCAGCGCGCCAACACGATCGTCAAGGTTTCGACCGAAATCGTGCGCCAGCAGCATGCCTTTCTGGAATATGGCGTCGCCCACCTACGGCCCCTCAATCTCAAGGCGGTCGCTGACGCGATTAACATTCACGAGTCGACTGTAAGCCGGGTAACGTCGAACAAGTACATGCATACCCCACGTGGGGTGTTCGAGCTCAAGTACTTTTTCACTGTCGCGATCGCCTCTTCCGAAGGCGGCGACGCGCACTCCGCCGAAGCTGTCCGCCATAGGATCAAAGCAATGGTCGCCGAAGAATCGTTTGATAATGTCCTTTCGGACGATGAAATCGCTGACCGGCTCAAGGAATACGGCATCGATCTCGCTCGCCGCACCGTCACAAAATATCGCGAGGCGATGAATATCCCCTCCTCCGTACAGCGGCGCCGGGAAAAACGCTTGTGGCGCAACGGTAATCAAGGCCTCAAGGCCTCGTGACGAAAAGCGGCGTTTAGACCGATGTGACGCGTTCTTCACATTCACCTTCCTCGGGACCGAAGCAATTTTCGAAATCACTGCATTCCCGACAATTGGGCGCAGTGCACAGCGAAAACCCTTCGGCCTCGCAGAGTTTGCGGTAAAAGTACTGCTTCCATTTCATGTTTTGGGTGTTGCCGGCCGCCAGCGTCGGAAAGTGCGTGGCAAGAAGGCGGTTGAGCTCGGCCCGGTCGAGAAGCCCAAGGTCCTGCCACAGATGGCCATCATGCATAGCGCGCCGGGCGAGGATCTTAGCGAAGCGGGCGCTCGCCGGGTCGTTCGGCCGGGCATGTGCCAGTAGTAGGCCGCGCAGAAGTTCTTCCTCTATCTCAGGATCGCTGACGTCTTCCAAGGCGAATGCTGCCATCGCGGTACCGGGGAAACTGCGGGGCAAGACCTCGCGCAGCTCGGCAAGGGAAAGGCCTGTTGACTCCGCCGCTGTCTTGCCAGCCTCGACCTCCTTGAGCGCACAGGAGAAGACGCAGGCAAGTACATGATCGTCGAACTCCTTGTCCGGCTGGATCGCAGGCCGTTGCCCGGGGCCGGCACACACATCGTTTTGAGCGGACATGGTCCCGTTCTCCTGGATTGTCTCGTCACAGCAGCTCTGCCGCAGCAACATGGGTCAGTCAGTCTTTCGGGCACACGTGTGCGCAGGCTCGACCCCAATGGCGTGGTCGGCGAAATCGACCGCCATGATCATGCGATTGAGCTCGCCTTCAAACGCATCGTGTTGCTCGTCGCAGGCGCGAGGATTTCACCCAGGACACGACGCCGTGAAGTTGCCTGACGGCGCGAGCAGGTCCTGAAGCGGCGGGTTAGCCGTGAAGGCTCACCCGTCGGCAGGCGAGATAGTGGGGAACCCCATCTGGGGCCGTCCAGGTTACGGAAGCGCCACTCATCGAAAGCACGCCAAGGTCCGTTCATGAGCGTGCCATTTGAATGCGTTTATGCCGAGTGGAACGAAAAAGAAGCTGCGGCACGAAGTTCGACCCCTTATGAATTCAAACCCACGCATGACCCAGCGCCTTGTTGATCGCGGGAATGATCTTGTCTCCCCAGAGTTCGATCTGGCGCAGCATTGTCTTTTGGTCGAAATCTCCCAACTGGGTCTGGATTGCGATCTGATCCGGTTTCAGAATGTCGATCTCTTCTAGCAAGCGATCAATCACGCGATTCACACTGCCGATCGGCAGATTGTTGCGCATTGCCTCGAAGGACAAATCCTGCTGGGTGGGCATTTCCCGCAGCAGGTAGCCATCGTGGCTTTGCTGGCGGCGCTGATGCAGCGCCTCGGACAGGCGGCGCTGGAAGCGGGCGTTGTCGAGATAGCTGTTGATCTCCTCCTCGTCGTCGCTCGCGTAGCAGCAACGTAACAGCGATATTCTGGCATCGGTGACATTCCTGTCCTCGGAAGCCGCCGCGTCCTTGATTGCTCCGCGCAACGTGCTCAAGCTCTCCAGGCCGTCGTGGAATGCGGTGACAAAGAAATTGTGACCCTCGCGGTAGGCCCGCTTCATGCGGGCCGGCCCGCCGGCCATCCAGATCGGCGGGGCCGGTCTTTGGACGGTGGGTACCGAAATCGCCGTCGGGGGTATCTTCTCATAATGGCCATCGTGCTCGAAGATGTTCTGGTTGAGACCCTTCAGAAGGACGTCGAGGTGTTCCGAAAAGATGGCCGGCGCCTCATCGATATTGACGGCGAAGCGCTCGAACTCGAACTGTTGGTATCCAGAGCCGACGCCGAGTTCCAGGCGACCGTTCGCAAGGATATCGGCGAAGCCGATCTCGGAGAGCAGGCGCTGCGGTTTGTAGAGCGGCAGCACACAGACGGCAGTGCCGAGGCGAATGGTGCTCGTCACGCCGGCGCAGTGGGCCACCATCATCAACGGCGACGGGATCAGGCTGTAGTTGTTGAAGTGGTGTTCTGCGAACCAGGCTGTGCCGAAGCCAGCCTGTTCTGAAACGACCGCCTGTTCGATGGAGTTTCGGATGACGATGTCGGGGGATTGATGATAGCCACGTTGGGCGGCCAGGATGAAGGTGGCGAATTCCACTGTGTTTCCTTGTTTGCTACTGGTTGGCGGATTTGGAAATGCGCTCGTCCGAGACACCGATTGCCTCGGATCGGGCGCCTGGCAGGGGCACAGTGTTACGATAAGCGGTTTTGCGATCCGCGGTTGCGGGCACGCCCAAGAGCTTGTCCCCATGCCGAGGGACGTTGCCCCGCCGACATCTTCGATTGGGGCCGCGCTGCGGGCGCGTCCCAAGCCAGGGTCTCCGCTTTCATGAACGGCACCCGGTCGCCTGGCGAATGTTCGATGTTCAAACAGCGGCCTCCGCAAAGCATTCGTCGAAGAGTTCGCTGGCGTTTCCTGCGTCACCGAACGCGGTCCAGCCGCCGTCCACATAGAGGATCGAGCCGTTGATGTATGAGGCGTCGGACGAAGCCAGGAAAAAAGCAGCATCTGCAACGTCTTCCGGCCGCCCATCCTACCCAAGGGGATTCGCCGTCCGATCGCTTTCGTGTCGATGCGGCGGGCCTTCGCCAACTCGCTAATGGCAGGCGTGCGGATGTAGCCAGGAACGACGGTGGCAGTGCGAATGCCGACGGGCCCCAGTTCGGCCGCCATGCAGCGGGTCAGCATGTCCATCCCCGGCTTCGAGGCGCCATAGGCAATCGCCTCACGCGCGCAAGTGAAGGCGCCGGTGAGATTGACATGCAGGACATGTTCGATCTCTGCAGGCATTTGTTCGATGCCCGCCACAAAAGTGTCGACAGAAGCACCGTTGACAAGGATATCAAGGCGCCCGAAACGCCCCCGCAGCTCCTCAAACAGCGCCACCACCTCGCTCTCGATTGCCACATCCACGGATTTCGCTATGTTCTTCCCGCCGAGCAATGCAGCCAGGAGTGTCGCTGCGGCGCTATCTTTATCGGCGATCATGACGGTGTCACCGTTCGCGGCAAACGGAGAGCAACAGCGGCGCCTACACCGTTCGCGCCACCCGTGACGAGCACGACTCGCGCGTCGGTGCGTACGGCCGGACCGGAAAGTTCTGTTCTGGGGGATCCTTCCACCTCAGGGCTGGCATCCCCGGGTTGGTTGAATGAGATCCAGCCGCCGTCGACCACCAGCACCGATCCAGTGACATAGCCTGCCTTCGCGCTGGCCAGAAAACGCACAGCCCGGGCGATCTCGTCGGGGCGAGCCATGCGCCCCATTGGCACGCGACGTGCCCACTCGCATGCAAGCGACTTCGTCAACGAGATCAGGCCCGCTTTCGAGGCTGTGTAGGCATTGCGCTTGAGATTGCTGGCCACGCCCGACATCGAAGCAAGGTTGACGATGGCACCTCCCGGCCTCATGCGCCTCGCCGCCTCGCGCGCCATGAGGAACGGCCCCATCAGGTTTACTGCCAGGCCGCGTCGGAAGGCGTCGACATCGGTGTCGACAGTGGCAGCCATAGTGGGTCCCACCCCGGCGTTGTTAATGAGGACGCCGATCTGCCCGAACTGTGCTTCGACCCGGCCATAGAGCGCAACGATAGCTCCCCTTGTGAGACATCGCACTCGAAGGCCAAGGTGCGGCTCGCCGAGATCGCGGGCCAGTTCAACCACGCCGCTCCCCGGAAGGTCGACCGCAACAATAGTGTCTCGATCTCCGGCAAGAACATCGACAAGGGCACGGCCGATCCCGCCCGCGGCGCCTGTTATGATGACGACCCGTCCTGCATGCTTCATGGGAACTTTCTCCGGGAGTCTCGGAAATCTCTGCCCCGACGTCGTGCGGCGGAATGGTGTGCCGCGGTAGAGCACCTGTGCTGGTGCCGGTCGCTTGCGTTCCCGGATAGACGTCGTCCGCTTCGACTGCAGTCCAACTCTCTTAGATAGCGAAGTGAAGAGGAACCTCTGAGGATAGACGCTTACCTCGATGAGCGGTTCTGCCGAGGTCCAGCAAATCGAGGCAGACCGACCTCCTCGGCGTGCTCGTGGCCGTCAGAGCAGATCGCTGTCGCGGTCGCGCTGTCGCGGGCAGGCAAACCCTGCCGGCCGCATCTTCACCGGGCAGGGTTGGTCTGGGGGATCGCTGTGGCGTTGCAAAGTTGTCATAGCCCGTCGTCCCCGCTGATGCGTCTCTCCCGTTCGGAAGCTGAGAAGGCATCGCCGCGAGAAGCAATGCGACGCTTCCCGAGCGCGTAGACCGGATCATCCGGGTGCGGTGCTCCAATCGGCTGTCGCGGGCCGAACCGTTCTGATTCAAGCACCGCCGCCGGGATCTGCTCCTCGAGCCAATCGTAGACGACGGTCCGTTCGGCAATCCTCCACTCCCCTTCCCTTCTTTGAAACAGATCGCAGTAGCGCCCGCTTAGCAGCATCTGGCGCATTTCTCCGTCTTTGTCCGGTCCGCGTTGCAACGCGGTGAAATAGCTCTCGACTGCGGCCTCTGCAGGGTTGATGAATTCGATAAGGATGTTCGTGATCTGATGGATGTTGCGCGGTCCGGTCTTGAAGACACCGAGCGCAAACCGGATGAAGCCCTCTGCCGAGCCGCAATAGGCCCCGTGATTGTCATGTGCATCGGGCCAGTAGGCACTACGCAGCGCTGCCTCATCGGCGCGGTCTATCCCGCGGCAGTACCGATAGAGGCAGTCGCGGATCGCCTCACGGTCGAGTAGTTCGGTAATTTTTGCTTGCTCCATAGGGTCTGTCGCAAATTCCATGGTTGTAAGGTGTTCCGGGACGCCGGTCCTCGGTTTGAGGATGGCGTCCGGAACGATTCGCGCAGCGGGTGGATCCTCGATTTCTAGCGCAAGTTCGGGGCAGGATCGCACCCCATCTGGCGCAAGCAGTTGCTCCCCATTCGCAACATCAATGTCACCGGGTAGAATGTAACCCGCCTCATCCAGCTTGAAGACTGCCGGCGCTCGGGCCGAGCATCGCGCGTGACCTTGGCATCTGGCTTTGTGAACGATAATTCGCAAGGCGACCTCCACGTCTGTGCCCCGCTCAGGCCGGGCTTGATCAAGCCCAGTCCAGGATCAGATTTTCGATCCCGAACACATGGCCGCCATGGGTGATGGGTGCTGTTTCCTCCTTGATCCGAAAGGGCGGTATGCGGGCCAGCCACTGCTCCAGGCCAATGACAATTTCGCGCCGGGCGAGATGTGAGCCAAGGCAACGGTGGGGACCATAGCCAAAGGCGGCGTGGCGGTTGCCCTCTCGCTTCAGATCGACCGTGTTGGGGGATTCGAATTCCGCCGGGTCACGATTTGCAATCATCGTGGCGCAGGAAACATAGTCCCCCTTGCGGATCGGCGCGCCTTCGAAATCGATATTTTGTCGTGCCACGCGGATCATCTGAACGCTCGGATAGGCGCGCAGCAATTCTTCGGCTGCGAGCACGATCCGGTCTGGTTCGTTCCGCAGCAATTCCTGATCTTCGAGGTTGCGCGCGAGATAGGCCAAGTCAAAGGCTATGGCTGTAGCGACCGTGTCGAGCCCCGCCACGAAGATAAGCACGCCAATGCCACGGACCTCCTGGTCTGTCAGCCCGCGACCCTCGACCTGTGCCTGCACGATGAAGCTCATGAAATCGTCGACAGGCTCTTTGCGGCGCAGCGCTGCCATTTCGTCAATGAACGCAACAATCGTCCGAGCGGCCGCCGGCCGTCTGACATCGTCGCCGTGGAGCAGATCTTTCGCCCAGCCGACAAATGTATCCAGACGGTGATCCGGCAGTCCGAGAAAGCGAAGGAAGATGTTGACCGCGAAAGGAAAGGCGAAATCCTTCATCACGTCGCAGCTTGTGCCCGACGAGGCGATGCTGTCGATGAGCGTTATCGCTCGCTCGCGGATAGTCGGTTCAAATTCCGTTACACGCTGCGGCGATAACAGCGGATTGAGCAGTGAGCGAAAGACTCCATGGTCCGGTGGATCGAGTTCGAGCGGGATCATCGGCCAGTCTTCGCCCAGTGCGGATGCGAAGATGCTGCGATGACTGGAAAAGATTTCGGTCTCCTGCAGCACCCGGCGCTGATCTGCGGCGCGAGTGATGACCCAAGTACCCTGCCCGGCCCGCGTGTTCCAAGGCGAATAAAAGATCGGCGGTCCGGCATGCACGCAAGCGACTGTTGCGTGCGGATCGCCATTGGCCGTCGGGGACATGCCTGGCGACGTAAAAAGACTGAAGTCTCCCACCATTTCCGGCGGGACATGATCTGGAACCGGGTTGGTCGCCATTTGGTTCTCCTGCGTTCAGGCGTTTACGCGCTCGACTGAGATCGTAAGGCTGTTCATCAGATGACCGCTGAGCTGCGTAACGTACTGCCGACATCGCCTCGGATAACATCGAGCAAGTTGCGTGCCGAATAGACGCACCGTTGGGGCTGCGCATATATCCGCAGTAGCGACCCGGTGGGGCTACGCTTGGTAGGGCTTTCGACATTCGTCCGTTCCAGACACGACAACGTCGCGCCCAGAAAGCTAACGAGGAGCCTAGTGGAAGCAGGCTAAGGTCGAACGAGGTCACCGGTCAGACGGGGTGTAGTCGGCGGTAGCGAAGCCGCTCGCGAGCGCGCCGCGCCCGGCGGTTCCCGGGCACAATCAGAACGGAGAACTAGAATGAAGATCCGCTCCAAGATGCGGATCACCTCGATCACCCCCTACCCGCCGACGCCGGAAGGAACGCCGACACAGGAAACGCTTAAGTTTCACGCCGTAGCGAAGGATGGCCGGTACCCGTCCGACGGCAGCGATGAAGCGGTCGACAGCAAAATCCGGAGTAGCGGCGCGGACGCCGAGCGAAAATTGAAATCAATATGCCTCGGTATTACCTCAAGCGGCGGTTGAATTGGGGATGCGCGGCAGGTTCTCGGTCAGTAGCCGCCATTCTTCGCGCTCGGGTTCGCCTTCCTTGCGCGTCCCGAAAAACTGGATGATCAACTTGCCGTCGGCGCCATAGGCTTCGAGTGACGTGACGTGGCCGTCCCTGGTCGGCTTGCGCACGGCCCAAACCTCGCGGATGTGGTGGGTCCTGAGATGCAGGTGGAAAGTGGCGTCGAGTACGTTGATCCAAGGCCCGATCTGCCTGAGCAACTTGATCGGTCCGGAATGGATCTGGATGCAGCCACGATTGCCGACAAAGCACATGATCGGCATCTCTGCATCGGCGACACGACGGAACATGCCGCCAATGGCAGCATTGTCAAGCAGCCAGGCGTAGTCCTGGCCGACCATGCGGACCGCGCGGCGGCGGCTGAGGTTCAGCTTCTTCAGCATGCCGAAGAACTGGTGTACGTCGGTCAGCTGGCTCCAGTGCTCCCGTAGGTCGTCGATTGTAGCGGCTTGGTCCGGAACCTTTGCCTCATTTTCGGCTGACCTCGTCTTAAGCGATACGATCGGCTCCTGGTTCGAGGATTGGAGCTCGTCTGTCAGTCTTTGATAGGCATAGAGGTTTGAGGACGGCCTCAGATGCACCTTGTGCACTGCCTCGCCTGCGGCGTCGAAAAATTGCAGGCTGCGGCGGATCTCCCCGCCTTCGCGTGTCTCGACGGCAAAGCCATGCACCCACACCTTCGGGAAGATGCGCAAATCAATGTCATTGCCGAGCACCATGGCGTGATGATTGCCGGTGAGCACGTTGTCGTAGGTACCTATCTTCTCATGCTCGGCACTGTCATTGCTGGTCAGCGCCATCACCTCGCCCACCGCCTCGAGACCGGTTAGCACATCATTGACGCGCGGCTCGATGCGCACCGTGCCAAAACCGCAATGTGCCGCGGAGAGCTCCGCTTCCGAAATGCCCAATTGGCCAGCGAGATCGCGGCCGCGGATTTTGGGGCTGTCTTCGCGTGCTCGCCGGATTATCTCCGGCGAAGGTTTCTCGCGCTGGTGCATGTCTTACCTCTCTTGCCCATACTGTCGGTTAGGAGCCTTGGTCCTCGCCAAAAGGGAGCCTCAAAACTCGTGCCAATTGCTAAAAGCATCTCGGAAACTGGCCTAGGTGCCAGTTCATCGGGAACTCGGGCACGACATCCCTGTGGCGGACCCGACAAATCCGACAATACGTGTCGACTGCCCGACGCCTTCGCGGCAATTCCGAACCGGAATCGCGGCCGTGTTGCGGTGTCGCACTGTTCGAGAACGGTTTTTCTCATTGGCACGGCTCATGCACGTTGATCCGCAAAATCGTCACGCACTGAGGAGAAAGCGAGCCATGATTACGCTCACCGACAAGGCCGTTGCCGCCGTCAAGACCGCCCTTTCCGCCGCTACTGACCCCGCTGAAGGCTTTCGCATCATGGTCGAGGCCGGCGGCTGCTCCGGCTTCAAATACTCAATTGGTCTGGAGAGCGTCCAGCGCGAGGGCGACGCGATCCTCGAGACAGATGGGATCAAGGTGTTCGTAGACGCCGGCTCCCAGCCGCATGTCGCCGGCATGACCGTCGACTTCGTCACCGGTTTCGAATCCTCCGGCTTTGTCTTCGACAATCCTAACGCGCGAGCGAAGTGCTCCTGCGGCAAGTCCTTCGGCTGATCGTCGAAGACGGAGAGAGGGCGCGAGAGGTGAGCTTGTCGCTGGCGACGGCGGCACCCTGTCTAGGTCAACTTGTGGCGAGCTGCACCGGCTCTGGATCGTCTCGGCTATCAACGCCGTGTGCAGGCTCGATGAGTCCTTGCGCTTAACGTCATTCCGCTCGATTGGAGACCACACCCATGTCAGTTGTCTATCTCGACAACAACGCCACGACACGGGTCGATCCCGGGGTCGTTCAAGCGATGTTGCCCTTCCTTACGGATCAATTCGGCAACCCTTCGTCGGCGCACGGTCTTGGCACCCTTGCCGGCGCTGCGTTGAGGAACGCGCGGCGGCAGTTGCAGGCACTGATCGGTGCGGAGTCCGATGACGAGATCACCTTCACCTCGGGTGGGACGGAAAGCGACAACGCGGCCATTCTTTCGGCACTCGAGGTGATCCCTGACCGGACAGAGATCGTGACTTCCGTCGTCGAACATCCGGCCGTGCTGACGCTTTGCGCGCATCTCGAGCGGACGCGCCGGGTCAAGGTGCACAGGATCCCGGTGGATCGCCATGGCCGGCTCGACATTGAGGCTTACCGGGCTACCCTCACCCCAAACGTGGCAATCGTCTCCATCATGTGGGCCAACAACGAGACTGGTACGATCTTCCCCGTCGCCAAGCTCGCCGAATTGGCCAAGGAAGTCGGCGCCCTCTTCCACACCGATGCCGTGCAGGCGGTCGGCAAGCTCCCGATGAACCTGAAATCGACCGCTATCGACATGCTGTCACTCTCCAGCCATAAATTTCATGGACCGAAAGGCGTCGGAGCACTTTTCGTCAAGCGCGGCGTGCCCTTCCACTCGCTGATCAAAGGGGGTCATCAAGAGAGAGACCGGCGTGCGGGCACCGAAAACACGCCCGGCATAGTCGGGCTCGGCAGGGCAGCCGAACTCGCCCTGAAATTCATGGATGCCGAGACCACACGGATAAAGTGGCTCCGGGACCGGCTCGAGAACGGGGTTCTTCAGCGTGTCCCAAACTCCTTTGTCAACGGCGATCCGTTGGAGCGCTTGCCGAACACCCTAAACATCGCCTTCGAACGTATCGAAGGTGATGGAATCCTGCATCTCCTCGACCGCATGGGCATCGCCTGTTCCTCCGGCCCCGCCTGCACCTCCGGCTACCCGGAGCCGAGCCACGTCCTGAGGGCGATGAATATCGCACATGGGGCGGTCCGCTTCTCTTTCTCGCGTGACAACGACCAAGACGACGTGGACCGAGTGCTCGAGGTCTTGCCTGCCATCGTGGATAAGCTGCGCGAGCCCCTCAGTTCTGCGCCGGAAGGGCGGAGTGCCGAAGACCGTCAATGCGGTCCAGGTCTCAGCGCCGGAAGCACCGGCGACCATTCATGAGCAGTCAGGTCTTTCTCAACGATACGACCCTGCGCGACGGCGAGCAGGCACCCGGCGTTGCTTTCACGGTGGCGGAAAAACTTGAGATCGCTGAGTCGCTTGCGGCAGCCGGCGTCCATGAGATCGAGATCGGCACGCCGGCAATGGGCGCCGACGAGATCGACGCAATTCGCGCCGTGGTCGCGCGGAGCCTCCCGGTGCGGCTCACGGCCTGGTGCCGGATGACCTCACCGGATCTCGATGCAGCGATCAAGAGCGGGGTCCGCGCCGTCAATCTGTCGTTGCCTGCATCGGACATCCAACTTGCCGCCAAGCTCGGCCTCGATCAAGCAGGAGCGCTCCAGCTTATCGAGTATATGGTCGGGCGCGCAGCCGCCAGCGGCTTCTCCGTCGCCGTGGGCTGCGAGGATGCTTCGCGAGCCGACCGGGATCATCTCGCCCGCGTTATCAAGACGGCGGCGCGCGCCGGCGCAAGCCGCGTGAGGTTGGCTGACACAGTCGGCGTTCTCGACCCCTTTTCGACCTTCGAGCTTGTCGCCCAGCTCGCCGCGGAGTCTCTCGTCGACCTCGAATTCCATGCGCACAACGATCTCGGCCTCGCTACGGCCAACACCCTGGCGGCGATCCGCGCCGGCGCGCGCCATGCTTCAGTCACCGTCCTTGGACTCGGCGAGCGCGCGGGCAATGCCGCGCTTGAAGAGGTGGCCGCCGCGTTAGCCGTCCTCCAGCACGCAGATACTGGCATCGACCTGACCGCATTGCCCGCCCTGGCAGCCAAGGTGGCGCAGGCGTCACGCCGACCGACAGCCGCCACCAAGCCGATCGTCGGGGCCGATGTTTTTGCCCATGAATCCGGCATTCACGTCGCAGGGCTGCTGAAGGACCCGCGAACCTATCAGGGGCTCGATCCGGCTCTCGTTGGCCGCTGCCGGCGTATCGTCATCGGGAAGCATTCCGGCGTCACCGCGATCGCCCATGTGCTGAGCGAAAGCGGCCGCGATCTCGACCCGGATCTGGCGGCCGCGATGCTTGTCTGCATCCGCCGCAAGGCGGCCAAGCTCAAATCGAGCATCACCGCCATGCAACTGGTCGATATCTATGACCGAATGTGCAGCGAGGCAGCAGGCGCGACTTTGGCATCGAGTGAGGTGGCCTGATGTCGCTTGTCGTCGCCATCATCTCGAATCGTACAGCAGCCACGCGGAGAAGGCGTTCCGCCGTCCCATTGGCTATGACGTCCAAAACCCTCTGGAGATCAAGGCGCATGATCCGGCCGCGTCTGGCCGGTCTCCTCATAGGTGCAAGCAACAAGACCTCGGTCCCACCCAGGTCGGAGCCCAGCCAGATCGAGAGCCAATGCGGCAATAATCGAGCCCATCTCGCATTGCACGGCGCTGCGCATGCGCCCGTTCGCCACGCCCGGGCTGGGCACCGGATGCCCAGCCTTGGCGACGAAGCGATTGTCTCGCTGGCTCAGCCCACCTGGTTCATCAAGCTGCGGGTTTCGCGGCTGCAGATCAGAGTTTTTCGTATCTGACCCCACGGTTTTCCGACAAGGGAGAATGCAATGACCTGTTCCGCTGACGGCCGTCCCATCGACGTCACCGATATCCTCGCGCGACTGAAAGGCCTGTCGGCCGCGGAGGAGTTCTTCTCTGTCCTTGGCGTCTCCTATGATCCGAAGGTACTCAATGTTTCACGGCTCCATATCATGAAGCGTGTGGGACAATACCTTGCTGAGGAAGATTTCTCCGGTCTGCCCGACCAGGTGATCGCCGCGCGCGTGCGCGCCATGCTGGAACGGGCTTACGGGGACTTCGCGGTTTCCTCGCCGCTCACGCACCGGGTCTTCAAGGTGCTCAAAGACCACGATCCGGACAAAGCTTGCACGACAGGCCGCGGCTACGTTCCGTTCGATTCCGTCCTGAAGCGGTTCGGCAGGGAATAAGGACGACATAGCTGCGACGCGACAATGTCAACAACCCGACAAATCCGGTCATCGCGACGGCGTCTTCAGAAATGACCAGCCGAATTTCAAAGGAATAGTGGCCGCAAAGCACTTGGCACGAATGATGCTGCCAAGAACTCGCACCGCCAGCCCGCATCCGGTTAACAGCGTAGAGAAACGCCAATGCACATCGTCGTCAGCATAAAGCAGGTGCCGGACTCGGCACAGATACGGGTCCATCCAGTGACGAACACCATCATGCGCCAGGGTGTGCCGACCATCATAAACCCCTACGACCTATTCGCCCTCGAAGAAGCACTCAGGCTACGCGACGCTTATGGTGGGGAGGTCACCGTGCTCACTATGGGCCCACCCATGGCAGAGGACTCCCTGCGCAAGGCGCTTGGCTACGGCGCCGATCGCGCGGTGCTTTTGACCGACCGCTATTTTGCCGGTTCCGACACACTGGCGACGTCATTTGCTCTCTCTCAGGCAATCGCGAAGATTGGCGAAACCTTCGGCACGCCGGACGTGGTCTTCACGGGCAAGCAGACGATCGACGGCGACACCGCGCAAGTCGGGCCCGGCATCGCCAAGCGTCTCGATCTCCACCAACTCACCTATGTCGCGAAAATCGCTACCATTGATCTTGCTGCGCGCGAGATCACGGTGGAGCGTCGTTGCGAGGGCGGGACGCAGACGCTGAAGAGCAAGCTGCCTTGCCTCATCACCATGCTGGAAGGCACCAACGAGATGCGTCGGGGCTCGATCGAAGACGCATTGAGCGCTGCGCGGAGGCAGATTGTGAAATGGAGTGCGGCCGAGGCGGGCATTGAGGACCTCACCAAGTGCGGCTTGCGTGGCTCGCCGACGGTCGTCAAACGCGTTTTCGCCCCTACCGCGCGGTCGGAAAAGGCGGCGCAAATTGACACGGCCGAAAAGACGCTGCGCGATCTCGCCGACGAACTGATTGTTGCAATTTTCACCCGCCAGCCGGCACTGGAACCGGAACTGGCCTTCGACGGCGCCTGACGGCAAGGAGCAGACCATATGTCGAACGCGACCCCAGACACCCCCCGCCCGCCCGCCGGCCGTGCCGGGATGAAGAAGGAGCTGCCCGAGCGTTTCAGGGCCTATCGGCACGTTTGGGTTTTCATCGAGCTCGAACGCGGCCAGGTCCACTCCGTATCCTTCGAATTGCTTGGTGAGGGCCGCAAGCTAGCAGACAAACTTGGCGTCCAGCTCGCGGGCGTTGTGCTCGGACCGCCGGAAGAAGCCACCCAGAACGCAGTCGCCCAAGCCTTCGCCTATGGCGCCGACCTTGTCTACTTCGTCGAGGCGCCGCTGCTCGCCGACTATCGGAATGAGCCTTTCACCAAGGCGATGACCGATCTGGTTGATACTTACAAACCCGAGATTCTGCTTCTCGGTGCGACCACGCTCGGCAGGGATCTCGCCGGGTCCGTCGCGACGACCTTGCTGACAGGGCTCACGGCCGACTGCACCGAACTCGATGTGGATGCCGACGGTTCGCTTGCCGCGACCCGTCCGACTTTTGGGGGTTCCTTGCTATGCACGATCTACACGCTCAACTACAGGCCGCAGATGGCGACGGTGCGACCGAGGGTCATGCCCATGCCGCAGCGGGCGGACAGAGCGATCGGGCGCGTCATCGTGCACAAGCTGTCGCTGGCCGAGGATGAAATCGTCACCAAAATCCTCGGCTTTCTGCCGGATAGCCAATCAGGCACAGCCAATCTCGCCTATGCCGATGTGGTGGTTGCGGGAGGGCTCGGCCTAGGCGGGGCGGAGAACCTGCAGCTTGTGAAGAGTCTCGCGCGAGCGATTGGCGCTGAATTTGGCTGTTCGCGGCCGCTGGTCCAAAAGGGCTGGATGCCGGCGGATCGGCAGATCGGCCAAACTGGCAAGACAATCCGGCCGAAGCTTTACATAGCGGCTGGTATTTCCGGCGCGATCCAGCACCGCGTTGGAGTTGAGGCAGCAGATCTCATCGTGGCCATCAACACCGACCCGAACGCTCCGATTTTCGATTTCGCTCACCTCGGGATCGTCACCGATGCGGTGCGCTTCCTCCCCGCGCTGACCGAGGCCTTCACCCGGCGGCTGTCACCGCACAGCCGCGACAAGCTTGCGAGCTAAGGGAGATGGAGATGATCAACGAAGAGTTCGACGCCATTGTCATCGGGGCCGGCATGTCCGGGAACGCAGCTGCTTACACCATGGCAAGCGACGGCTTGAAGGTACTCCAGTTGGAGCGAGGTGAATATCCGGGCTCCAAGAATGTCCAGGGCGCCATCATGTACGCGAACATGCTGGAGAAGATCATCCCGGATTTCCGCGATGATGCACCTCTGGAGCGGCATCTGGTCGAACAGCGGCTATGGGTGATGGACGAGTCCTCCCACACCGGGATTCACTATCGGTCGGAGGACTTCAACGAGGTGAAGCCCAATCGCTATACCATCATCCGCGCCCAGTTCGATAAGTGGTTTTCGCGCAGGGTGCGCGAGGCCGGCGCGACGGTTCTGTGCGAGACGACCGTGACGGAACTCGTGCGTGACGACAAGGGCAAGGTGATCGGGGTCGGGACGGATCGGGCTGGCGGAGCGATCTACGCGGACGTCGTTGTTCTTGCAGAAGGTGTCTGCGGGCTGCTTGGCACGCGAGGCGGCCTGCGCAAGATGCTGACGCCGGAAGCCGTGGCGCTGGCCGTCAAGGAAATGCATTTCTTGCCCGAAGAGGTCATTGAGCAGCGGTTCGGCGTCAAAGGGAGTGAAGGCTGCGTGATCGAGGCAGTCGGCACGATATCCCACGGAATGGCCGGGCTCGGGTTCCTCTACACCAACAAGGAATCGATCTCCCTGGGCATCGGCTGCCTGGTCTCGGATTTCACCGCGAAGATGGAGAGCCCTTACGCCCTCCTGGACGCGCTAAAAAACCATCCTTCGATCCGGCCGCTGATCGCCGGTTCGGAGGTGAAAGAATACGCGGCGCATCTCATTCCTGAAGGTGGCTACAAGGCAATTCCGCAGCTCTTTGGCGACGGTTGGGTCGTTGTTGGCGATGCTGCGCAATTGAACAACGCCATTCACCGCGAGGGTTCGAACCTCGCCATGACCTCCGGTCGCATTGCGGCTGAGGCTATCATCCAGGTCAAGAAACGCCACGATCCCATGACCAAACGGAACCTCGCCCTTTACAAGACCATGCTGGATGAATCCTTCGTGGTGAAGGACCTGCGGAAATACAAAGACATGCCAGCCTTACTCCATAATAACGCCGGTAATTTCTTCACGACCTACCCACGGTTAATGTCGGAAGCCGCGCAGAACTTCATGCGGGTCGACGGCACGCCAAAGATCGAGAAGGAAAAGGCGACCACGGCAGCCTTCATCAAAGCGCGATCGCGGTTGGGTCTGGTCAGCGACGCGATCCGCCTGGCATTGGCGTGGCGGTGAGGCACTGACGACATGACGAACCCAGTGACGAATTTGCGTGTCGAGGACAAGCTCTACCAGAACCGCTATCTGGTGGACTCCGGCCGTCCGCATATAAGGGTGCGACCGCACGAGCAACCAAGCGCGAATCTGCTGGCGCTGACCCGCGTCTGTCCAGCGAAATGCTATGAGTTGAACGACAAGGGTCAGGTTGAAATCACCGCTGATGGCTGCATGGAGTGCGGCACCTGCCGCATCTTGTGCGAGACCAGCGGCGAGATCGAATGGAACTATCCGCGCGGTGGCTTCGGTGTCCTCTTCAAGTTCGGATGATCGGCGTTTGCACCGTTTTATAGGGCACTTGTGTACTCTTGGCGTTACCGCAAGCGCCAACCGCTGCTGGCACCGTCCTCGCAAAGGGGGTGGGTGAACAGTGTGCTTCCAGAATTGCAGGAAAGGCGCTTGGGAGGAGCATTCTGGACCACAACTCCTGAGGTGTTTCCGTGGCTCACATACCGCTAGATCGGGTTAACGAAGTAGGACTTCGAGACACCCGCCGCGAACCGGGCAGCGATGCTGCTCTCCCACGCAGATGTCCGGCTCAGGGGAATCTACGAGATATCGAAGGCCTTGCGAATGCCTTACTGGGTCCAGGCCAAGGCCGCTCGCATCCTCGGCGCCACGCCGCGGCAGGTCGGATACGCTTTGCGCCGACATAGTATCGAGGTGAAGAAATTCCCGCGTTCTCACGACGTGAAGAACAAGACCACACCCCTGCGCCAGGTGCGCGGGACGCTGTCAGAGCCTGGGCCAAGCTGCTCGGGCCTCTGACGATCATCACCCTCTTGATCGCGGTCATGACGGAGCCCATTCGGGCGTCTTGACGAGAGTAAAGGGGAGGCACCGCCTCTCCTAACCGGAACCATGCCGACACAGTATGCGGCGACAACTTCACCACCGATGAGTTCGCCGCCGCCGAGATCGACATCTTCGTCGGAGACCGGTCGAGAACGTTGTGCCGAAGCGATCAGGGGTGAATTGATCGACAGGGGATTTCTGTCTCTCAATGATGTCCGGCCGCAGTCGCTTCCTCACGTTCTGCGGGTAGCCACTGTCGCAAGTCAGACAAACTATGTCGGAGCAACCCCATGATATCTGACGCGAAAGCCGATTGCCGGTCATAATGCCGCCTTTTGAGTTGGCATTGCGCTTGCGCTTAGAACTGCGACGTCAACCCGCAACGGAGCCGTTCAATGTCCGCACCCGTGATTTCGGTCGAGAGCCTGACCGACACGAGGCTCTCCGACCAGTCGCTGGCGAGCGCGAATTCGGGTGGCTGCGCATCTACCTCCTGCGGATCGTCGAGAAGACCGGACGATCTGGATCCGGCTGTCTGGGACAAGATCAAGGATCACCCGTGCTTTTCAGAAGAGGCGCATCACTATTTCGCGCGCATGCACGTCGCTGTCGCGCCTGCGTGCAACGTCCAGTGCAACTACTGCAATCGCAAATATGACTGCGCCAACGAAAGCCGGCCCGGGGTTGTCTCGGAAAAGCTGACGCCCGACCAGGCGGTACGCAAAGTGATCGCGGTCGCCAACGAAGTGCCGCAGCTTTCCGTGCTCGGCATCGCCGGACCGGGTGATGCCTGCTACGACTGGGAGAAGACGAAGGCGACGTTCGAACGCGTCGTGAGGGAAATCCCCGACGTCAAGCTTTGCGTCTCTACCAATGGGCTCGCGCTGCCGGACCATGTCGCCGAGCTTGCCGGCATGAATGTCGATCACGTGACGATCACCATCAACATGGTCGATCCGGAAGTCGGCACAAAGATCTATCCCTGGATCTTTTACAACCGTCGCCGCTACGTCGGCATCGAAGCCGCCAGGATTCTGCACGAGCGGCAGATGCTTGGCTTGGAGATGCTGAGCGCGCGCGGCATCCTCACCAAAATCAATTCGGTGATGATCCCTGGAGTAAACGACCAGCACCTCATAGAGGTGAACAAGTGGGTCAAGCAGCGCGGCGCGTTCCTGCACAACGTCATGCCCCTGATTTCGGACCCAGCTCACGGCACGTACTACGGACTGACCGGGCAGCGCGGCCCAAATGCAATAGAGATGAAGGCTCTTCAGGATCGTCTTCAAGGCGGCGCCAAGCTGATGCGCCACTGCCGGCAGTGCCGGGCAGATGCCGTCGGTCTGCTCGGCGAGGATCGTGGGCAGGAATTCACGCTCGACCAGATTCCCGGCGAGCTCACCTACGATGCCAGCAAGCGCGAAGCCTATCGGGCGCTGGTCGCGGAAGATCGCCGTGATCACCTGGCGGCCAGGAGCGAAGCCATCGGGATGGTCAAGACAGCGAGTTCCGGCAAGTCCCTCCTCGTCGCGGTGGCGACTAAGGGCGGCGGCCGCGTCAACGAACACTTCGGCCATGCCAAGGAGTTCCAGGTGTATGAAGCCTCGCCGATGGGGATCAGCTTCGTCGGGCACCGCAAGGTAGAGCAGTATTGCCTCGGCGGTTGGGGCGAGAACGCCACTCTCGAGGGCGTCATCGCTGCGCTGGAAGGCATAGACATCGTGCTTTGCGCCAAGATTGGAAACTGCCCCAAGGATCAGCTGGCGGACGCCGGTATCCGAGCAACCGACGCTTATGGCTATGACTATATCGAAACGGCAATCGGCGCGATTTACGCCGCCGAGTCCGGCGTCCCGGCACTCGCGGCGATCGCCTGAGCCGTCTCATTCCACTCAAACAGGAGTCAAAATGGCTTTCAAGATCATCGCATCCCAATGCACGCAATGTGGCGCCTGCGAATTCGAATGCCCATCCGGTGCGATCAAGTTCAAAGGCGAGAGCTACGTGGTCGAGCCGCAGAAGTGCACCGAATGCGAGGGAGCATTCGACACGCAGCAATGTGCCTCGGTATGCCCGGTGCCGAAGACCTGCGTTCCTGCCTGATCCCAATTAAGCAACCGGCATCGCGGCTGCCTTTGGGAGTGCCTGCGCGCCTCATCAACAACTGTAGCCTCAAGAAACAAGGAACCGCCATGCGGCTCGCACGCGAACAGGAGGTCGAAATCCGCAGGCCTCCCCAATTCAGGCCGGGAGAGCGGGTCCGTGCCACTCGTCACATAAAGAATGACGGCACCTATCCTGGCAGGGAGATCGGCGAAAATCTCGTGCGCAAGGGTGAAGAGGGTTATGTGCGCGACATCGGCACCTTTCTACAGCAGTTCTTTATCTACGCGGTCGAATGGATCGACCGTGGCACCGTCGTTGGCATGCGAGCGCGTGAATTGATGAGCCTCGACAAAGCCGACCTTCCCTGCAGGGCCGAAGAAAACGCGAAGCAAGGAACGGCCCGATGAAAGTAATGATCCGTAGGACCGATGCCGGATTGTCCGCGTATGTTCCCAAAAAAGATCTCGAAGAGGCGATTATCAAGTTCGAGAACCAAGACTTGTGGGGCGGGGTCGTAACGCTCAGGAACGGCTGGCGCCTCCTCCTACCCGATCTTCCCCCGAATACGCGTCTGCCGATCACCGTCGAGGCAAGGAAGCTTCCGGACGAGAACTGATGCTGCGCCTTAATCAGAGGCGTCGAGAGGAAACGAGCATGAACACGATCCCGACCTCGGGCCACCTCGTGGTCGTCCGCGACAGTTTTGCCCGAAAGCTGCTTGAGCTGGCCAGACGAGCGCTCGTCTGCGATCAGGTGATCCCGTATCTCGGTCCGGGTCTCCTCCGGCTCGGCTCCGCGGAGCCGCCCGTACCGTCGACCCCCGAAGCCGTTGCCGCGGCACTCAACACGCGGGCGCCAGCCCCCTCGAAGATCCGCACCAATATGTGGTCGGTCGCGCAGTTCATCGAACAGCGCCGGCATCGCCGCACACTTCAAGCTTGGATGACCGAGATATTCGCGGCGCCGGCGACGCCGACCACCCTCCACGCCTGGCTCGCAAAACTCCCGCTCTCCCTCATCGTCGACAGCTGGTACGAAGGCGCGATGCGCGCAGCGCTAGCAGAGGCCGGCCGAACCGACGTCGTCGAGATACAAGGCATCACGCGGGCGAACGAGTTTGCTAACGTTTGGACCCGCACTTACGACTTGGCCGGAAGGGAACTTGACGCCGGAGCAGCGACAAAGACGGTTCTCTATACGCCTCATGGCAGTGTAAGACCGGCCGCAAATTTCCTCATCGCCGATTCCGACTATGTCGAAGCCCTGACCGAAATCGACATCCAGACGCCAATCCCTGACGTGGTCAAGGAACGGCGCACCGACCGGGGCTTTTTCTTCGTCGGCTGCCGTTTCAACGATCAGATGCTGCGCACTTACGCCAGGCAGATCATGAAGCGCTCAGAAGGCCCACGCTACGCGATTATGGACGCGCAAACGCTGACGAGAAACGAAGCCCGTTTCCTTGGGGCAAGCGGGATCACGGTGATTGACATGCCAGAGAGCGAAGCCATGGCGCAACTCGCGGGGTCAGCGTCTTGAGACCATGGCCTGGATCAACTTGAGGACGCCTTTGATGTGAGTCGACCGGCTTGCTTCCGAAGGCGCAAAATTCAGTCGGGAACACACCGTGAGCAGAGATGCTGTTGGCACGACCTCTCTCAAATCGTCCGGGCATGTGAAAGCGGCGGGGTGGGGCCGAGGCTTGAGCACTCTGCTGCGCATTACGCGCATGAATTTGAGGCACCCTTGGCAGGTCGCGCTAGCTATCGGTTCGACGATCATAGCCGTGATCCTGCAGTTGCTAATTCCCCGGCTTCTCGGCTGGGCTGTCGACCAGACCCAGGTGGCAATCGGGAGTGGTGTCACGGCGACGGCTGCAGAACAAGCGCTATGGACTCCGGCTCTCCTGCTTCTCGCCGCGAGTACGCTACGCGGCCTCTTCACGATGGCGCAAAACTATTTTGCCGAAGCCGTCGGGCATCACGTCGCGTATGAACTGCGGCTGGCTTGTTACGACAAAGTCCAGCGCCTCAGCTTTTCCTTTCACGACCGGGTGCATTCAGGCGACCTGATCACTCTCGGCATCCTCGATCTCGACGGCGTGCGGATGTATTTTTCCACCGCCCTGGTTCGCTTGCTTCTGCTCACCATGTTGATCGGGATCGGCGCCTACATGATGATCTCAACCGACCCGGTGCTCGGTCTCATCGCGCTAAGCTTCGTGCCTTTCGTAGCCTGGCGATCGTCGGTCACGCAGCTTAAGCTACGCGTCATCTGGCTCGACCTCCAGGAGCGGCTTTCCCTCCTAGGCCGTGTGATGGAGGAAAATCTCGCGGGCATCCGCGTGGTCCGGGCCTTTTCGGCACAGGCTTACGAGATGGTAAAGTTCGACCGCGCCTCGAAAAACGCGCTCGAACTCGCCCACGAGCAGGTTGATGTCTACGTGCCCAATACGTCGGCAATGACCCTGGCCTTCTTTTTCGCCATGGGGTTGGTCCTCTGGATCGGTTGCAACAAGGTCATCGCCGGCCAGATCAGCGTTGGGACGCTCACGATGTTCCTGGCCTTCATGACGATCCTGCAAATGCCCGTCCGCCAGATCGGTCTGATGGTCAACGGCTTCGCCCGCGCCTACACTTGCGGTTCGCGCCTCTTCGGTCTGCTCGACCAGGACATTACGATCAGGGATGCTTCCACCGCCAGACCGCTTGAGATCGGTGAAGGCACTCTGCGCTTCGACAATGTCTCGTTTGCATATCCCGGCACCGGAAACCGCGCCATTCTGAAGAATATCACCTTTAGTGCCCGTAGGGGCGAGACGATCGCGATCGTGGGTCCGCCGGGTTCGGGAAAATCGACAATGGCTCACCTGATCCCCCGCTTTTACGATGTCACTGGGGGCACCATCATGCTTGACGGGCAGGACATCCGCGGGGTTACCCTCGCCACGCTTCGCCAGGCGGTCGCCGTCGTACAGCAGGATGCATTCCTGTTCACTACCACGATCGAGAACAACATCGCCTATGGCGACCCCTGGGCGAAGGAACAGCGGATCGAGCACGCTAGCGAATCCGCCCAGTTGCACAATTACATTCTCGGCCTCCCCGCGGGCTACAAGACGGTCGTCGGCGAACGTGGCGCCTCTCTGTCTGGGGGCCAGCGCCAGCGTCTCGCCATAGCTCGCACGATGATGTTGCGCCCATCAATCGTCATTTTCGACGACTCAACGGCCGCGATCGACGCCGCCACCGAGCAGCGGATCCGCGCGGCGATGCGGCGTTTCGCCAAGGATAGGGTGACGATCATCATCGCCCACCGGCTCAGTTCGCTCAAGCACGCCGACCGGATCCTGTTTGTCGACAATGGCGAGATCGTGGAACGCGGCACTCATCAGGAGCTTTTGGCCAAGGGGGGGCGCTATAAGGCCCTTCATGATCTTCAGTTGCGCCCGGAAGATGACATTGCGACCACGTACAGAGGCGCGCCCTGATGGCCAAGGTGCACGCCAGCGAAATCGAGCCTGAACCCAATGACAGCGGCAGGCGCCCCCCGCGCGCGGTCGTCGGCTCCCACCGCGTCGAGGAGGAGATGTTCGGCCGGGCTTTCGACAAGAACATCATCCGGCGCATCTGGGCCTTCGTTCGTCCCTACCGAGCCATGGCAGTTGTCTCGGTTGCGGCATTGCTGGTTTTCACTGGAACGCAGCTTCTTATCCCGCTGATTATCCGCTACGCGATCGACCAGGCTACAACTCCGGCAGGCGTTGATCGCTCCGCCCTACTTGAGGCCGCCGGCGCGTTTGCACTAGCCATTCTGGTTAATTTCGGCGCCGCCTACGCGCAGGAAATCGTGGTGGGGAAAATGGCCGAGAACGTCCTCTTCGACATCCGACGCGCCATGTTTGCCCATCTGCAGAAGGTATCGCTCTCCTTCATGGACAAGACCGAGGTCGGACGACTCATGTCCCGCCTCCAAGGCGACGTCAACTCTATCCACGAATTCCTCGAAAGCTCGATCTACTCCGTAGGCGATATCGCGCTTCTCTTCGGCATCGTTTTCGTAATGCTGTACGTCAACTTCAGCCTCGGCCTTCTGACGCTCTCTGTCTTGCCGGTCCTGTTGATTATCCGCATCGTCTGGCTGCCGCGTGCACGCCAGGCCTTCATGGCTGCACAAGACACCAATTCAGTTGTCAACGGCGCGTTGGCCGAAGCCATTCACGGCGTGCGCACCGTCCAGTCCATGGACCGCCAGCAGGTAAACTTCCTGCTGTATGACGACAAGGCACATGCCGACCTCAGGACACACCTGGTTGTCGCCAGGTATGCACAAGCCATGGTGCCGATCGTCGATGGCCTCACCGGTCTCGCCATGGCCGTCGTCATTGTGGTCGGCGGCTCCACGATCGTGAATGGCCGCATCGATGTGGGGGTATTGGTTGTGTACATATTCTATATCCAACGCTTCTTTGACCCAATTCGCTCACTTACTCTGCAATATTCCGTGATGCAGCGCGCAATGGCCTCCGGCAAGCGCCTGACCGATGTGCTCGACGTCAGGATCGAGATCCAGGACAAACCGGACACCAGGATCCTTGCGCCCGAAATGGACGGCTCGGTCGAGTTCAGGAAAGTCACGTTCGGCTACGATCCCAAACAGCCGGTGCTGAAAAACGTCTCCTTCCGGGTCAATCCAGGCGAGACGGTCGCCTTGGTCGGGCCGACCGGCTCTGGTAAATCGAGCGCGATGGTGCTCGTCCACCGCTTCTATGATGTTCAGCAAGGTCAAGTGCTGGTCGGCGGACATGATGTGCGCGATCTCGCCCAGGAATCGCTCGGGCTCCAGATCGCCATGGTGCTGCAGGAGCCATTTCTGTTCACCGGGACGGTCTTCGAGAACATCCGCTACCACAAGACGGAAGCCACGCGGGACAAAGTGATCGAGGCCGCCAAGGTGGTCGGGGCCCACGACTTCATCATGAGCCTTGCCGACGGGTATGATACCCAACTCGGCGAACGCGGCGGCAACCTTTCTCTCGGCCAGCGTCAGCTTGTCAGTTTCGCCCGCGCTCTCGTTGCCGACGCCAAAGTCCTAGTTCTTGACGAGGCCACCGCCAACATCGACAGCTACACGGAAATGCTGATCCAGAAGGCTCTGAGAAAACTCCTGGAAGGCCGCACTGGCCTTGTCATCGCTCACCGGCTCCCCACAATCCGCGGTGCCGATCGGATCATCGTACTTCAGAATGGCCACGTTATCGAGACCGGCAACCACGACAAACTGATGGCCATGGGTGGGCTTTATTCCAAACTCTGCAATCTCTACTACTCATCCTTCGACGACATTCCCAAAGAGGAAGCCGATCCGACCGTAAAAGCCGCCTCTCGTACCTGACGCACGCATCGCCGGCCGTATCCGCTTTAGGCGCGTCGGCGAACGCCGCGGATGAAGCGGGCAGAGACAAGCCACTCGCACTCAAGGAAGCCACCTGCGTGACGGCCGTATGATGAGCCATTCCAATCAGACGAACGCTGCCTCGCCTGCAGCAAGCCCTGTAGGACAAGAAGCCGTGCCGAACGAGACTGATCAGAAAACGGCGGCAACCATCTGCGACGATCAATTACTTTCGTAAATTCGGCACAGTTTGCCGGGCGACATTGAGCCGGGTTTAACAACCTTGAACCGCCTGCTTATATCCTCAGCGGGTCATCTTACCCGAGCTGGACTTCCCACGACCTTCGCCCCTGCGGGAACGTCTCGCGTGACCACGCTGCCAGCGCCCACGACCGCATCATTGCCAATTGTAATGCCCGGCAGAATGATTGCTCCACCGCCGATCCAGGCACGACTGCCAATTCTGACAGGACGCCCGAACTGCAGACCGGACTGTCGCTGCTCGGGATCATGTGGATGTTCGGCGGTATAGATCTGTACGGCGGGGCCAATTGTCGTTCCTTTGCCAATCCTCACCTCTGCCACGTCAAGGATGACGCAGTTGAAGTTGACGTAGGCGTAGGCCTCGATGTGGATGTTGAAACCGTAGTCGCAAAAAAAGGGCGGACGGATGACCGCTCCGGGTCCAACTTCTCCGAGCCGCTCCGACAAGAGCGTATGCCAATGCTCGGCAGTTTGGCCCAGCATATCATTGTACCGCTTTAGCCAAGCCCCCGTAGCTAGCAGGTCAGCTTGGATCTCCGGATCCGAAGCATTGTACAACTCGCCTGCGAGCATCTTCTCTTTTTGACTGCGCATCATCGTTCCTCGTCAGACCGTGCCCTCAGGGGTGGTGTAGGAGTGTACAGCAGATTGCTCGATCGCGCGCGCCCTGGTTCGAGACCGAGAGGTAGTCCCCTCCAGGACCGTTCGCTGCACAGCTTCCAAGCGTTGAAGAAACGCTGATAGACCTGACGCAGGGGCCATAACCGACGGGTGGGCAACTGTCCAGCGGATGATGTTTGATCTGCGGTCACTTCAGGTTTTTTCGTCGGTAGCATACTGTCGTCCCACAACAGCGTCTGGCTGTGGTCGAGGCAAACCGGCTGCTGGGCGCCGAGCGTGTGGCGCGTGGCATCGACGATCCACGCTTCCGGACAAGATCGCACTTGCCCCACACCAAGGCTCGTAAAAAACGTATCAACTCACCGGTCGACCCGAACATTCGTTTCCAACGGTTAGCCTAAGCCTTAGGCAAGAAAGTGCCTAAGCTAAGCGGCGTGTGTCGCGGACCCGACAATCCGACACTCCGTGTCGGATGGCGATCACAGAGCACGATGGTACTCAGAGACCGGAAAAAATCGGGCTGCGAGTCGGAGGCAATTGAGCATGAGACCGCTGGAGGCATTCGGCCTCTACTCGGTTCGGCCTGGTATTGATCCCGCGGTTCGGACACCCAGCGCCCCAGCCGTCCACTGGTGCAATGCACCTGCCCTGTTTGCGGACGCATCAATCGACGAACCCGCCGCCAGTCTACTGAACATGGGCGGTTGATGCCGGTCGCGCCAGTGGCGTTCGAGTACCATCATAGCCGAAGCCGGCGGTCTTCGCCGTTTTCGGTGTTCATCGAGTTTCTAAGTTCTGCCTGGTGGACTCTCGACACAGCCGTCAGGCCAATATCGAGGCCAGCCCGCCTTTCCAAGTTCGGCGACGCACCCGGACGAGCCCGGCAAGTTGCCAAGCGTCAGCGTGAGAACGGATTCTTCGGGCATAGTTCGAGCACTACATCGCAAGAGGATCGCGACAATCAGATCTGCGCCTCAAGGCGGTGATTGCCGCTACAGTGAAGATGGCACGTGTTGTGCAGCATCGGCGAATGCGGTCCGACTACCGGCCTTTCGTTAAGGGCGGGACGGTCCCGACCAAGCCAGGAGCACCAATTGCGCAATCCCCTCGCCTTTCTCCACTTGAGTGCCCTAGATGCAGTCGCTCCGTCTCGCCGGCGTCTTCATCTAAATGCTGGGCGCGAGCTGATGATCACGCGCAAGCAGGCGCTCGCCTTTCTGGCCGATCCCGACGCCTACCTCAATGGAAAGCCGCTATGAGCTCGAATGATACATCAGCGCTACGCATACGAGACCTTCGGGGCAGGGCATCATCCCCTCGCGGAACGTGGCCACGCCGCTCTGGCCTACGCCAGCAAGGGCCAACTCAGATAGCAGGCCAGAGACGGCAACCACGTGAACCTGCACACGCGCCAGCCGGCGACGACTGCGCGATCGACAAATGACCTACACGCCCGGCATTTTGCTGTTGTCGGCGCTCTCTTGGCCCGAGGATTGCGTGACCCTCACCGAACTACCCCGGATTTCGAAACCATCAACAGGAGTAAAGATGGACACCCCACAATTCGAGCGGGAGATCCACAAGATCGCCAACCGATGTGTGAGCGAGGCCAGGGCAGTCGCCAAGAAACGACGGCGCTGGACTCAGGAACTAACTGCGACAGACGTCGCTGCCGGCATCGACACGGCCGAGATCGCACGCCCGGCCGACGCGGCCAGGACCAACGTTGACGAGGGGACGTGGCTGTGACGACGATTGCCTATAGGCACGGCGTGATGGCCGCCGACACCCGTGCCTACGGCGGCCGCGAGGGATCAATCGGCTCCAAGGTCAAAATCCGCCGTCTTCCGGATGGACGCCTGATTGGCGCCACCAGTGCCCAGGTTGGCGCCGGTGAGGCCATTTTGGACTGGTATGCCGCTGGCGCCGACGTTCACAAGACGCCAGAGGGTGTAGAAAGCGATGAGGTCGGTCTGCTGGTCGTTCATCCCGACGGGCGCGCTCAAGTGGCGTCCGGCGCCTGGACGCTGACCGGCATGCTCGAAAACGCCTATTTCGCTGTTGGGAGCGGCTCCAATTACGCGGTGGCCATTCTCGAATTCGGCGGGACCCCACAGCAGGCTGTAGAGATCGCCTGCAAGTTCGATTCGTGCTCCGGGCTCCCGGTCGTGTCCCTGATGCACGGAGCGCCCTGCCCTTCCCCGCGCCACTCCAGGCGGGCCAAGTGGCTGTCGTGGGTCGGCAGGAGGTTCAAGATTTCGGGTTAGCTATCGTCGCGGTTACCGTGACAATAAATGGTTCACCATCGATGAAGGGAGTTTGATGGGATACAAACTGGCGGGCGGCACAAGCCGCGCTCGCGATAGCCGTTGCGCTGGGCCGTGCGCAACGGGTTCTTCTCGCCAGAGGCGGCGCCGGTGGCGGCCCCAACCTCCAGCGCCATCAGCCACTCGGCCAAGAGCGTTTGCCAATGCTCGGCAGTTTGGCCCAGCGTATCATTGTACCGCTTTAGCCAAGCCTCCGTGGGGGCTTGGATCTCCGGATCCGCGGCATTGTACAACTCGCACGCCCCCGGATTTGAGAACCGGGCGGCAGTCTTGTTGACGACCAAGTTCTTCTGCACAATTATCAGGCGGTGAAACATTGCTGAGAATGGGACGCGGTGCCAATTAAGCATCAGTCAGCAACTGTCCAGCCGTGTCGATGTCTGCCACTTTTCAGATTTGGCCGTCTGCCGATACAGCGGTAAGCGATCGGCGTGTGTGTCAGACCGGCATTGGGCGCGGTGACTGCGCGCCCTCCACCACACACGATCAGGCAACCCAAGAGACTATAAATCTCCGGCATCATGCGCGGGATCCTCCCAACAACGGAGCGTTCTCGCTCGCATTCAGCCTGACGCAACTCACATCCCGCGCCGTTTGTCGGACAGCAGAACATCTAGCCTGCACGCCATTCATGGAACGCGGTGAGGGCACCCGGTTAAGCGAACTCCGGTTAGCAGACATTCTGCGCGTTCAGACGCGGCAACGTGACACGCTGCCCGCATCCCGACTCGCCGCCTCAGTCACCGTATCGTGACATAGTCTCCATGATCCACTCGCGATAATATGACACGCGCGTATACACACCGCATGTCTTTCCGCATTCCTCCCCATTCGATACAATTCCAACCAAGATGGCGCTGCCTTCGCTATCGTATTTGATCAGAGGACCTCCACTGTCCCCTTGGCAAGCATCGGTCCCGCCGCTTTCGGTTCCGGCGCACATCATCCCAGGAGAGATCCCATCATATTTGCCGCTGCACATTTTGTTGCTGACGTACGGGACCTTGCCCTCTCGGAGCTGGTCTGATTCTTCTCCATCTTCTGTTTTTCCGGTACCAATCACGATAAGGGGCTCGCCACTACGAAGGTGCGTCCTAGGGCTAGGAAGGGAAATGACCGCTGCGGGTCGCGTACTGTGCACCCGCACGAGCGCCACATCATGTTCAAATGTGTCGTCGTCCTTATTATATCTTGGGTGAACAATAAGCTCCTTTACATCCAACGAAACGCTATCGACTACAACGGCCTTGACCTGGTCGACTGTTAAATCCGCTACACAGTGCGCCGCTGTGAGGATCCATCGCTCTCCGATCACCGATCCTCCACAGAGCGGGATATAGCCATCCCCTTCGACAATATTGAGTTTGACGTGCCAAGGATACTCTTTGGACGTGGTCGGCTTGCCGAGAATGACGGCATGGGCGTGTTTTGCACCAAAAAGGGCAGCAGCGATCCCGAAGAGGGCATGACGACGGGTTATCAGGAGCATCGGTTTCTCGTACTATTTTGCTTTACATAACGGCCGCCTGTCGTTGGGGCCAACTGGGTCGAAATAGCTAAATTGGCCCTCCTGCCCGCCAATCTCATGGCTAGGTAGCAACGCCTCATCTCGGGTGAGACCCCAATGTTCTTGCCTGGGATCAAGGCGGGCTGGGTCGATCGAATCGGAATTGGCATTGCCGCGGGGGCCCCACATCACTCGTCTCAAGGGGCCAAAGCACCAAGGCTTGATGTGGTTCGGTCGATTGTTTCACAGACGCTTGATCTCGATACCGTATTTCCTCAGCATGTAGCCAATCTGGCGCGGCGTCAGTCCAAGCAGGCGTGCCGCCTTTGCCTGGACCCAGCCACATCTTTCCATGGCCGCGATGACACCTTCAGCATCGATCATTCTCGCACCGTTTAAGTGGGCTGTCCCGGTAGGGCCCAGCGGCGGCTGTCCTGTGCTCTCAGACGGGAAGGCGACGGCGGCAGAACTGGCGGCAGCCTGCGGTATTGCCGGAACAGGTGGCATCGGCACGAACGGCTGGGTTTGCGGCGCGAGGTTGTCAGACCTGATCTTATGCAGCGCCGCAGCGAAGCATTGGCCCCGGCAGCATGCAAAGTCGCCTCTCCCGATTGATGCTCCCGCAGCCAGAACCGCTGTCCGATACACGCAGTTTTCGAGCTCGCGAATGTTGCCGGGAAAATCACAGTTTCTCAGTATTTCAATCGCACTGGGATCGAAGGTCAGCATACCGCCGTTCTCATCGTTGAACTTCTTGAGAAACTCGGCTGCGAGGAGCGGAATATCAGTGCGCCTTTCGCGTAGCGCCGGCACCAGCAAAGGAACCACATTGATGCGGTAATAGAGGTCGGCACGGAACTCATTCCTGGCAACTGCCTCTTCCAGGTTCTTGTTCGTGGCGGCAATGATGCGAACATCGACTTTAATGGTCTGGTTGCCGCCGACGCGCTCGAACTCCTGCTCCTGCAGCACGCGCAAGAGCTTTACCTGGAACGATGGCGAGATCTCGCCGATCTCATCCAGGAACAACGTCCCCTTGTGGGCGAGCTCAAAGTGCCCTTTGCGTGAGTTGAACGCGCCTGTGAATGCACCCTTCTCATGACCGAATAATTCGGATTCCAGGAGTGTCTCGGACAGCGCCGCGCAATTGACCTTGATCAAGGGCTGCTTGGCGCGCGGCGAAAACTCGTGGATAGCCTTGGCGACCATCTCCTTCCCGGTACCGGATTCGCCTCGCAACAGAACCGCAATCTTGGCCTTGGCTACGGCCGCGACGTCCTCAAGCAGTTTGCGAAACGGCAAACTGTCGCCAATCATCCCCTCGATGTGAACCTTGTTGCGCTGCCGCGCCGGGTGGTTCTGCTTTGGCTGCAAGTCCTGCTGTGCTAACGGTTGCTCGCGGTCGCCTACGCGATGCAACTTCACTGTCTGTCCTACCAGGTTGGCGATTAGGTTGAGCAGATGGCGGGTGTAATCGAGCCAAACTCTTGAGCCGTTGGCCAGTACGTGGTCGATGGTCAGCGTGCCCACGACATTCGCATCGACGCGAATGGGAACGCCGATGAAGGACACTGGTATGTTGTCGGAGACCCCGAGCACATCCATGTCGGCGGCGGTGAAAGCCGAATGAACCGCGATGTTCTCGATGACCAGAGGCGTTTCCGTCGTCCTAATCTGGTCGATTGCCTTGCGCGGCAGATACAGCCGGTGGCCCTCACTGCAGCTCTCGCTCCAGCCGGCGCCGACGGCGATATCCACTTCGCCATCACTGTCGACGAGAGAGATGATGCCGTGCCGCATCGGCAGAAACGATCGCAGAATATCCACGACCTTCGCCAACGTGACTCCGAGCCCGGAGGGGGCGGCGAGTGCTGTCGATATTTTCGATATGCCGGCGAGCTCGCTCTCGCGCGGCGGCAGAATAGCGGATTCTACGTCATCCCTTTTCGCGTCGTGAAGCGCTGTGCCGCATGAGGGCGCCTCCTCAGCACTTTCTTCAGATGGGCGATTCTTGTCCTGATCTAACATGTCATCCTCGATTTCGGGCCGCGATATCAACGTCGCGCCATGTGGGCCTGCGACGTCGCTGGGCGTAGACGCCCTCGTCAAACGGTAATCTGGGCCCCAGCCACCGTTGGCCGGAGCCAGCATGAGTTTCTTCGCCGCGCAGGCCGCCGCGGATTGGCGCGCTTGCTGGCGCGTGGAAGCCACTCATCGAAGTGCTTAGACGTTGCTAGAGACAATCGGACGCAGCGTTGGCGGCAGCACGCCGGACTTCCGCAGCCGGCATAAGATGAAAAATGGGTCTCACGGTTTTGGGCGTCGGTCAGGCCCCCATGAGTGGCAAGCACGACAAATGCCGGTGGCGATGGTTGATCCACGGCTTGGCTATCCTTCCTGAAGCGGGCGCCGATCAGGCTCCTCACGAGCGCAACACACGTAGCCCTACAGAGCGGCTAGCTCAATTGGGCCGTCCTTTCATTTCTGATAGGGAAGAAACAGGCTTTGATAGAATCCCATCAGGGGAGATTTTTACCAGCAGGTCGATTCGGAACGGCACAGATGTTTGCCCCGACGTTTCCTGCGGGGCTCTGGCGCGCTGAGCGTACCGAGCACATTGCGCGCTTCTATCGCCCCTAGGTGGTGCGGAAGCGGCAATCGCTGCCGACGCTCTCCTGGTCGGCTCGCTGAGTGGATCGCGACAATCGTTCTTTCCCTCGCTATTGATGCCATGGCAAGAGAACAGGCTACGGCGCGTGCCATGGCGCGAAGTTGTCGTGGTGCGGGGCTTCAGTCTTGCTCCGAAGTATCTCCTCAATCACACCATTGCGCCATGACCGGCGGGATCAATCGGTCTGTCGACGGCGGCGCCTTTGAGACGCTCAGCTTCGGCGGGAGCGCGGCCAGAGCACGCTCGTGTAGGGAATCCTCCACTCCGGTGCTCGGTCCGTCGCAAATACGACAAGGAAGCGAGGGGCGTCGGGGCGCCAGAGACACGAACGGCGACCGCTCTACCAGGCAAAGCAATTAGTGCACGGCGCCCTGTCAATCCTCCCTCTTCTACCGGACAGCATTGCTTCAGACATGGAACAATGCCGAGCCTTAAGTGCGGGATTTCGCCCAGAATGGAGGCAGCCAGTGCGGAAACCCGCACAAGCCTCGCGGACACCGGGTGGCCGAGCGTATGAACACGCATGATTGGGCGCGGGATTTCCACTTGGCACGACGCTTGCGGCGGAGACGACAGCAGCGCTCGACCGGAGCGCCGCGACGGGAGAAGCGCGGGAAGGGGGGAGGCCCACCCGGTCCGGTCAGGGAGAGAAAAGCTGTTGGCTCCACCAATTCGAAGCGCGGGTCCCCCAGCCCGCAAGGTCTTCTACGCCCAACTGTACGTGCAGGTGCTTGCCGCCATAGCCCTCGGGGTCGCAGTCGGCTATTTCTATCCGGGCACCGGAGAGGCTCTGAAGCCGCTGGGAGATGCCTTCATCAAGCTCGTGAAGATGATTATCGCACCTGTGATCTTTCTAACCGTAACGACCGGCATTGCGGGCATGAACGATCTCAAGAAGGTCGGCCGGGTCGCCGGCAAGGCGATGATCTATTTCCTCACCTTCTCGAGCCTCGCATTGATCGTCGGTCTCGTTGTCGCAAATGTGGTTCAGCCAGGTGACGGCCTCAATATCGATCCGGCCTCGCTCGATGTCCAGGCGGTGCAGGGTTATGCCGCCAAGGTCCACGAGCAGTCCGTGACCGGCTTCCTGATGAACATCATCCCGTCAACGATCGTTGGTGCCTTCGCCGAAGGCAACATCCTGCAGGTCCTGTTCTTCTCGATTCTGTTCGGCAGCGCTCTGGCGATGGTCGGAGACACGGGCAAGCCTGTGCTTTCCTTGCTTCAAGCGCTCCTCGCGCCGGTGTTCAAGCTGGTCGGCATTCTGATGCTGGCCGCGCCTGTCGGCGCTTTCGGCGCCAGGGCCTTCACCATCGGCAAATATGGCATCGGTTCAGTGGCCAACCTCGCCATGCTGGTCGCGACGTTCTATTTCATCGCCTTCCTTTTCGTGTTCGGCGTTCTCGGCGCGGTCTGCCGGTACAACGGCTTCTCGATCTTTTCACTCGTCCGGTACATCAAGGAAGAACTGCTTCTGGTCCTGGCCACGTCCTCCTCCGAGGCTGCGCTGCCCTCGCTCATGGAGAAGATGGAGAAGGCCGGCGCCAAGCGTTCCGTCGTGGGTCTCGTTATTCCGACTGGGTATTCCTTCAATCTGGACGGCACCAATATCTACATGACGCTCGCCGCCCTCTTCATCGCCCAGGCGACGAACACAGATCTGTCAATTGGCGATCAGGTCCTCCTGTTGCTCGTTGCGATGCTTTCCTCGAAGGGTGCAGCAGGTGTAACAGGTGCGGGGTTCATCACGCTGGCCGCTACGCTCGCCGTAGTACCCAGTGTTCCCGTTGCTGGCATGGCGCTGATCCTTGGCGTCGACCGCTTCATGTCCGAATGCCGGGCGCTGACGAATGTCGTCGGCAACGCAGTGGCCTCGCTCGTTGTCGCCCGCTGGGAAGGGGAATTGGACGAAGGGCGCATGAAAGCCGCCTTCTACGGGAGCCTGCCGAGGGATTGAACGGGCTAACCCCGGCCCAGCAAGATGCAGCAGCACGACCTATCGAGGCGCCGGCTGTCACCAGCACGAAACAATCGGCTCGCTGGCTCCAACAGCGCTTCGCGGGCCAATGAATCAGAAGCGCCAAAATGCGGTGAGTACAAGAAACATGGACGCCTTATGCAAACGAACCGTAGATCGACACGCGCCCGGTTGCGCCTGGAGCGCGGTTCATCGGATAGGCTGTCGCTCGTCGAGAATGCCGAAATCTCCACTTTGCCGCCCCGAATCGTCGCGGGGATGCCCCCGATGACCGAGAGACCGCCGATCGGAACTGGAGCGACGGCCAAGCGCCCCACAATTGCCGATCTCGCCCGCGAAGCCGGGGTGAGCGTGGCAACGGTCGATCGGGTGTTGAACGCTCGCCTTCCAGTGAGGGAGGAGACCGCGCGGCGGGTCCACGAAGCCGCTCACGCGATCGGCTATCATAACGCGGGTCTCATCAAACAGCGCTGGCGACCGGACCTGCCGCGGTACCGGCTAGGCTTCATCCTGAGAAAGCCGGCCCAGCATTTCTACCAAGAATTCGTGCGCGAGGTCGAAGCAGCGGTTAGTTCGGCCCAGTCCTTCCACGGTATTCCGCTCATCGAATTCGCGCCGTCGCATTTGCCCGAGGACCTGGCGGCTACCCTCAAGGATCTTGGTAGGCGCTGTCACGCGATAGGCATGGTGGCTCCGGACCATCCTAAGATCACGGCAGCAGTCGAGGAGCTCAAGGCTAAAGGCATCCCGGTT
>NZ_MZXV01000065.1 GCF_003253745.1 Mesorhizobium kowhaii | reverse complement strand
GCAGTCCGGCCGCACGGGCCGAGCCGCCGCCCAAAACCCCAAACAAGGCGCCAGAGACTCACAAATACGAGCGAAATCCCTGCAATTTCTGCCCCCTCAACATCCCGGGCTACTGCGCAACAGGCCCACATGGGGGGGAGATTGGCAGGTCCGCCGTCCCGCTCTTCTTACGGCGTTGATAATTGGCGAAAGCGACTGAGCGCGTAATCTCCCCACTCGAGGGGGGAGATGTCCGGCAGGACAGAGGGGGGGTGCCTGGCGCCTGAGGTCCGTGCTTAGAACCGCTCTCAGTCGTAGGTCAGGTCGGTCGCCTTCCCGCCGAACACCCGGTAGGCATAGAACGAATAGAAAATGATGACCGGCAGCACGACCACGGTGCCGGCCAGGATAATGGCCAGGCTTTCCGGCGCCGAAGCCGCCTGCCAGATGGTCAGACGATCGGGCACCACGAACGGATAGAACGACCAGGCGAGACCGGCAAAGCCGAGCGCGAAGATGGCGGCCAGCGTCAGGAACGGAGTCAGCGAATGGCGGTCGTCGGGCCTGGGCAGATGAAAAGTCTGCCGCCACAGCCACAGGAACAACAGTGCCGACAGGATCGGCAGCGGCGACAGATAGAGCATCGAGGGCCAGACGAACCATTTGTCGAAGATGCGCGGGCTGGCGAAGGGCGTTGCCAGCGACACTGCGGCCATGCCGAGCGCGGTCAGCACAAGTGCGGTGCGCAGCCAGCGCACCGCCTTCCTCTGCAGATCGCCTTCTGTCTTGTAGATCACCCAGGCGGCGCCCATCGCCGCGTAAGCCGCGGCAAGGCAGAACGCCACCAGCGCGCCGAACGCCATGCCGCCCAGGCCGACATCGAGGCCGAGCACATAGACGCCGAGCATATAGCCCTGCGCCAGCGAGGCGATGACCGAACCCAGGAAGAAGATGCGGTTCCAGCGATGCTTGAGCTCGGTCGGCACCTTGGCGCGGAAATCGAAGGCGACGCCGCGCAGGATCAGCCCGACCAGCAGCACGAACACCGGAATGTAGAGCGCGGTCAGGATGACGCCGTGCGCCAGCGGGAAGGCGA
This sequence comes from Mesorhizobium kowhaii, assembly GCF_003253745.1. GTDB lineage: Bacteria > Pseudomonadota > Alphaproteobacteria > Rhizobiales > Rhizobiaceae > Mesorhizobium > Mesorhizobium kowhaii. Next base: position 45,526 of record NZ_MZXV01000065.1, on the reverse strand, counting down.
CCAGCAGCAGGCCGACGGCCAGCACCAGCCAGGTCTCGTTGGCGTCCCAGAACGGACCGATCGCCGCGATCATCGTGTCCTGCTCGGCGTCTTCGGCGGCGGCGAACAGGATGCCGATGCCGAGATCGAAACCGTCGAGAATGACGTAGATCAGGATGGCGAGGCCCATCAGACCGGCGAAGATCAGCGGCAGCAGGGTTGGCCAGTCGAAGGTCATGTCACTCTCCTGCAGCCGGCTGCGACATCGGCGCGTTGAGCACGCCCGGCAGCGGCGATGAATCACCGTCCTTCGCCGCCTTCAGCGCCAGGTGCACCAGCACGCCGAGATAGGCGATCAACAAAAGCACATAGAGGATGAGGTAGATGGCCAGCGTCAGCGCGACATGGCTGCCGGCCACCGGGCCGACGGCGTCGGCGGTCTTCAGCACGCCGGTCACCAGCCAGGGCTGGCGGCCGATCTCGGTGGTGTACCAGCCGGCCAGCGTCGCCAGCCAGCCCGACAGCGCCATCGGCACCATCAGCAAGGCGAGCGGCTTCGGCAGGCTGTGCCGGCGCTTGAGGAAGAAGGCCGCCGACCAGGAAACTGCAAGCATCAGCAGTCCCGTGCCGACCATGATGCGGAAGCTCCAGAAGATCGGAAAGACCGGCGGGTGGTTGCCGGGATAGTCGTTCAGCCCCGGCACCACGCCGCTGGTGCTGTGCCGCAGCACCAGGCTGGCGCCGTCGGGGATGGCGATCTCGAACCTGTTTTCCTTCGCCGCCTCGTCGGGCAGGGCGAAGAGAACCAGCGGCACGTTGGGGCCGGTGTTCCAGTTGGCCTCCATGGCGGCGATCTTCTGCGGCTGGTGCTCCAGCGTGTTCAGCCCATGCTGGTCGCCGGCAAGGATCTGGATCGGGATCAGGATCGCCGCGGTGAAAACGCCGGTGCGCAGCGCCTTCCACATCGATTCCGAGCGGTCGCCATAGAGATAGCGCAGCGCCGACAGGCCGGCGATCAGGAACGATACCGTCAGGCCGGAGGCCAGCAGCATGTGGACCAGCCGGTAGGGCATCGACGGGTTGAAGACGATCGCCCACCAGTCGACGGCGTGCGCGACGCCGTCGCGGATCTCGAAACCGGCCGGCGTCTGCATCCAGGAATTGAGCGCGATGATCCAGAAGGCCGAGACGGTCGTGCCACCAGCCACCAGCACCGTCGCCAGCGTGTGGATGCGGTTGGAGACGCGGCGGAAGCCGAACAGCATGATGCCGAGGAAGGCCGCTTCGAGGAAGAAGGCGGTGAGGATTTCATAGGCCAGGAGCGGCCCGGCGATGTTGCCGACCTTTTCCATGTAGCCCGGCCAGTTGGTGCCGAACTGGAAGCTCATGGTGACGCCCGACACCACGCCCATGGCGAAGGACAGCGCGAACACCTTCACCCAGGTGAAATAGGCGCGCATCCAGGCGGAATCGTTTGTCGCGTTGTAGCGGAGCTTGAAGAACAGCAGCACCCAGCCAAGCGCAATGGTGATCGTCGGAAACAGGATGTGGAACGAAATATTTGCGCCAAATTGCATGCGCGACAGGATGAGCGGGTCCATGGTGGGCTCCGGCTGCTTCTAATGAGGCAAGAATAGGCCTGTCGCGCGGGTCGGTCAAAGCGACGTGGCGCCGCGAGGCGGAACGCCGCAGCGCTCGGGCAAGATGACGCACACGTGCCGCTACCGTGCCGGGATTGCAACTGCCGCAGGCCACAATCGCCGGCCGGCAACGATTGTCGAGAACTGTCAGCAGCAGGATCGGCTTACGGTTGCACGCACCGACATTCAGCCTATATCAGGGGACCTCTTTCAGGCAGCCGTTTTCAGCCATGCCCTCCATCCTGTCCATTTCCGGGGTCTCCAAGACCTACGCCACCGGCTTCACCGCGCTCAAGGAAGTCAACCTCGACATCCAGCGCGGCGAGATCTTCGCGCTGCTCGGGCCCAACGGCGCCGGCAAGACGACGCTGATCTCGATCGTCTGCGGCATCGTCAATCGTTCGTCGGGCACCGTCACCGTCGACGGTCACGACATCAACAGGGATTACCGCGCCGCGCGCAGCCTGATCGGCCTGGTGCCGCAGGAACTGACCATCGATGCCTTCGAGAGCGTCTGGGCGACGGTCAATTTCAGCCGCGGCCTGTTCGGCAAGCCGGCCAACCCGGCGTTTGTCGAGAAGGTGCTGCGCGATCTCTCGCTGTGGGACAAGAAGGACGCCAAGGCGATCACCCTGTCGGGCGGCATGAAGCGCCGGCTAATGATCGCCAAGGCGCTGTCGCATGAGCCGCGCGTCCTGTTCCTCGACGAGCCGACCGCCGGCGTCGATGTCGAGTTGCGCCAGGACATGTGGGCGATGGTGCGGCGGTTGCGCGAGGACGGTGTCACCATCATCCTCACCACCCACTATATCGAGGAAGCCGAGGCGATGGCCGACCGCGTCGGCGTCATCAACCGCGGCGAGATCATCCTGGTCGAGAACAAGGCCGAACTGATGCGCAAGCTCGGCCGCAAGCGGCTGGTGCTGGAGCTGCGCAGCCCGCTGCCGGCGATTCCCGACGCCTTCTCGCGCTATGCGCTGGAGCTGTCGCCGGATGGCGGGCAGCTGACCTACACCTATGACAACCAGGCCGAGCGGCCGGGCGTCGCCTCGCTGATCCGCGATCTCGAGGCCGGCGGCATCCAGTTCCGCGACATCGACACTCAAAACAGCTCGCTCGAGGAGATCTTCGTCAATCTGGTGAGGAGAGAGCCATGAACGTGCGCGCGGCCATGAATCTACGTGCAGTATGGGCAATCTACCGGATGGAAATGGCGCGTGCCTTCCGCACCGTGCTGCAGAGCATCGTCTCGCCGGTCATCTCGACATCGCTGTATTTCGTCGTCTTCGGCTCGGCCATCGGCTCGCGCATCACCGAGATCGACGGCATCAGCTATGGCGCCTTCATCGTGCCGGGGCTGATCATGCTGTCGCTGCTGACGCAGTCGATCTCCAACGCCTCCTTCGCCATCTACTTCCCGAAATTCGTCGGCTCGATCTACGAATTGCTGTCGGCGCCGGTCTCCTATCTGGAGATCGTCATCGCCTATGTCGGCGGTGCGGCGACCAAGTCGATCCTGCTCGGCCTGATCATCCTGGCCACCGCCTCGCTGTTCGTGCCGCTGACCATCCTGCACCCGTTCTGGATGGTGGCGTTCCTGGTGCTGACGGCGGTGACCTTCAGCCTGTTCGGCTTCATCATCGGCATCTGGGCGAGGAGTTTCGAGCAGCTGCAACTGGTGCCGCTGTTGATCATCACGCCGCTGACCTTCCTCGGCGGCAGCTTCTATTCGATCAACATGCTGCCCGGCATCTGGCGCACGGTGACGCTGTTCAACCCTGTCGTGTATTTGATCAGCGGCTTCCGCTGGAGTTTTTACGGCAAGTCCGATGTCTCGGTCGGGGTCAGCCTCGGCATGACGATCGTCTTCCTGCTGGTCTGCATAACCATCGTCGCCTGGATCTTCAGGACCGGCTACCGGCTGCGCAACTGACGGGCGAAAGCACACTGAATCGCGGCTAAGGTCTGTTGAGATTCAGGTCAGGCCGGCATCACCTGAATCTCAACAGACCTAGATCGCCTTGACCAGCCGCAGCAGCCCCAGCATCTCGACATAAGTCCCCTCGCGGAAGGCGATGTAGACCGGCTCCTCGACACCGTGGAAGCGGCGCTTGAACGCCGCCTGGCCTTGCAGGTTGAACCTGCGGCGGTTGACCCAGGGCGAGTCGTAGGCGCGCTGGAAAGCGCTGCGCCAGAAATCGCTTTCGGCAAATCCGCTCGGGCCTACGTCAAGCATCGGCGACAGGCCGAGCGTGACCACCGAGATGCCTTGCTCGCGAAAACGGTCGACGGCGAATTTGGTCAGGCCGATCTCGGCGTGCGGCGAGGCGTCGATATGCTTGCGCTTGAACGCCGTGGTGTAGCCGATGACCTTGCCGTCGCGAAACAGCGGGTCGAAGTCGAGCAGGGCGACCAGCCCGCCATCGGGGCCGTGCAGCACGAAACGGCGCATGTCGGTGCCGAGATGGTCGGCGAACGGACGGTTGAGAAAGCCCATCTCCCAACGCTTGACGATGCGGTCGCCGCGCCAGTTTTCGGAGAGTCGGGCGATTTCGTCGAGATGGACGGTCCGCTTGTCCTCGTCGAACCAAAAGCCCTTCTTCAACAGCCAGCGCTCGGAATAGCGCACGGTCTCATTGCGCTTTCCGGAAAAATCATGGTCGGGCAGGTTGAGGCGGGTGTCGATGCCGAGACGATTGACCTTGTAGCCGAGCCCGGCCAGCACCCGCGCGGTCTCTTCGCCGATCTGCACGAACCACGGGCTGCCGGCGGTTTCGACGAAGCGTCTGATGTAATCGGGCCGATGTGCCGGAGCCGCCACCGGATCGCCGAGCGCGAAATGATGCCGCATCTTGGTGCCGAAGGCGATGTAGCCGCCGTCATCGCCGAAATAGGAAAGCTTGCCTTGCACGGCGGTCGAATAGGCAAGCGAGAAGTCGCCATGGCGGCGCACAAGCGCCAGGCGCTCGACATGGGTCAGCGCCTGCCGCGCCACCTTGGGCGCGGCGTCCTCAAGGATTTTGTCGAAATAGATCCGCAAGGAGGGCATGGTCGAGATTCCGCGTGCCGCCTACAGCGCCGCGCCCAGGACGCGCAAAGGTGCTGTAACACTTTGATTCTGCGCATGACCTCGGAAATCGAACTCGATTTCGGGCATGCACGTGGGGGATAACAGAGACCCGCCAGCCCCAGGGCCTCGAATCAATCACATTGCCGCGACCTGATTACCGTTGATATCGCGCATATGCCATATAGTGCGCAATCGCGGACGGCGCATGCTCGAAAATCGGGTTCGATTCGCGATATAAGTCATACGCGGGATCGAGCCGCCGCGGCCTCCCTTGGGGAAGCGTGGCGCCGGAAGGGTCGAATGGAGATCAGAGAGGGAATGGCTGAAGCGACTATCAGACCGGTGACGAACGAGCCGGTCGAGCCGGCAATCGTCGTCGGTGCCGGTGTCGCCGGGCTGGCCGTCGCGCATGCCTTGATGAACGCCGGCGTGCCGACGGCGATCCTGGAAAAGGAAAGCCGGTTGGCCGAACCCTGGCACCGGCGGCATCAGCAATTGCATCTCAACACCCACCGCGATCTGTCTTCGCTGCCCGGTCTCGCCTATCCGCCGGGCACGCTTGCCTTTCCGCACAAGACGGTCGTCATCCGCCATATGAATGATTTCAGGGAGGAAAACCGGCTGCCGGTGCAGTTTGGCGTTGCTGTCGAGGAGATCGTCTTCAAGGGCGATCACTGGGCGTTGCTGACCAGCGCCGGACTGCGCCTGGCCCGCCATGTCGTCATTGCCACCGGCCGCGACAGGCAGCCCTTCATTCCCGAATGGAAAGGCATGAAGGGTTTCGCCGGCCGCATCATCCACGCGGCGGATTTCGGCAACGCGCAGGACTATGCCGGCAAGAAAGTGCTGGTCGTCGGCGCCGGCAATTCGGGCTTCGACGCGCTCAATCATCTGGCCGGCATAAACACGGCCGCCATCTGGCTGTCGGCCCGCAACGGCCCCGCGCTGCTGCCCAAGCGGATCGGCAAGATCGCCGTGCATCGGCTTTCGCCGTTGATGGCGCGCTTGCCCTTGCGGGTCGCCGATGCGGTGATGGCGACAACGCAGCGCCTGGTTTTCGGCAACCTGACCAAATTCGGCCTGCCGCCCGCGCCTTCGGGTGGCGCCAGCCGCCTGACCTCGGACTATACCGCGATCGCCGCCGACGACGGCGCCGTCAGCGCCATCAAGTCGGGCAAGATCGTTGTGATGCCGGCCGTAAGGGAATTCACCCGCGACGGCGTGATCCTGGCCAATGGCAACCTGATCCATCCCGACATCGTCATTGCCGCGACAGGCTACCGCACCGGGCTGGAACCCATGGTCGGCAAGCTCGGCGTCCTCGACGGCAAGGGCGTTCCGCTCTTCAATGGCGGGCAGGCCGATCCGAAACTGCCCGGCCTGTGGTTCACCGGCATGCGGCCAAGCATTCGCGGCTGCTTCGCCAATGCCGGCATCCTGGCCAAGGCGATCACCAAACGGATTGCCGGCTCCGCCGGCGTCTCCCACCAATCCGGTGCTTCAGGCTGATTTCGGTTCGAGCCGTCGAAAACCGACGGCTTCCATCAGCATGTCCTCGTCGACCATGCCGACATTGTGGAGCGCAAGCGTCTCCGGCGGCACGGGTTTGACTCAGTTCTTGCCTTGTTATATAACATGTTATGGTTTGGCTAAAATGAGTTGATGATGGAAGACGTCCTGCGATCGCTTGGCTATCTGTGCCTGGGCAGCAGGCTGAAGCGTATCGGCGAGCAATTACAGGCCGATGCGCAGCGGCTGCTTGATGGCCTGGACGTTCCACTTCAGTCCAGCCAATACACGCTTTTGGCGGCGCTCGACAGGTTGGGGCCGCTGGCTGTTGGCGAACTGGCACAATCGCTTGGAGTAACCCAGCCCGGTGTGACGCGAAGCGTGTCGCTTCTGGCCGAGTTGGGACTGGTCGAGGCCATCCCGTCGAACGATGACCAGCGGCGCAGGATGGTCACTCTGACGGAGGCTGGTCAGCGCCTGGTCGATGTCGCAAAGCGAGACGTCTGGCCGCGCATCGACAAGGCCGTCGCCGATCTGTGCCAGGGTCTCTCAGGGCCTCTGCTCGATCAGCTGGCCGCGATCGAGGACGGTCTGGCTGCGGCCCCGCTCGATCGTCGAGTGAAAGAAGGTGCAGCGCAATGAAGCACTTGCTCGATCGCCCCATCTGGAGCGCGCTGGAAACGCGACATCGGGTCTTCGCGCAAGGCGACAATCTCGCCAGGCGCTACCCGTCCTCCATCGTTCCCTTCGCGGCCACTGCCGCGGACGACACGGAAAGCCTGCGGGCGCTCGGCAAGCTTGTTCCCCCGGACGAGAGCGTGATCATGCTTCAGGCGGACGCCATTGCTCTTCCTCCAGGCCTGGCTGCGATCTCGACCGCCCCCGGCGTCCAGATGGTGGCCGAGGCGCCATTGCAAACCGTGTCTGATCAGCGCGTGCAGCGTCTGACGCAAGACGATGCAGCCGAGATGCTCGCTCTGGTGTCCCTCACCAAGCCTGGCCCGTTCACGCTCGGGGCGCTGAGCCTCGGCGACTTCTGGGGTGTAAAAGTCGAGGGCAGGCTGGTGGCGATGGCCGGCGAGCGCATGAAGCAGCCTGGCTATACCGAACTCAGCGGCGTGTGCTCGCACCCGGAATTTCGCGGCGGCGGCCTCGGCCGGCTGCTGTCCCTGTTCGTGGCCAATCAGATCATGGCGCGCGGCGAGATACCCTATCTTCACGCCTATGCCAGCAATACCGCAGCCGTAGCATTGTACGAGACCATCGGCTTCAGATTGCGAAGCATGATCAACGTGGCCGTGGTTCAGCGCGCCGGGTGAGCGAACAAGGCATGGCCCGGCTTCAGGCCGACTTCGGTTCCAGCCGCCGAAAACCGACGGCCTCCATCAGCATGTCCTCTTCGATCATGCCGGCATTGTGCAGGGCGAGCAGGTTAAGCGCGATCTCCCGCGCCTCGGCCGAATCGGGAGATGCTTCGCGGCGCCGACAGGCTTCGTCAAAGACGCGCTGCAGCTTGGCGATATCGGCGGGCTTGAGCAGGCCACGGTCATAGACGGATTTCGGCATGGCGATCTCCTGGTAAAAGATCTAGGGCGCCACGTGTAAATTGCCAATCTTTCCCGGAGCTTGAGCGATTTCACGCAAAAAAAGGAGGGGTTTCGGATCACCGAAACCCTCCTTGAGATTGCAGTGCCTGATATCAGACCGCGATCTTGCCGCCGCCCTGTTTGGTGATGGCGACGACCGCCGGCCGCACCGGCATGTCAGGCTTGAAGTCGGGCCAGCGCGTCGACAGGTCCTCATAGTAGGACGGGCGGCCGAACGGCTGCCAGTCCTCGCCGCCGTCGCCCGGATGCTGGACGGCGACAAAGGCGGTCTGATCGTCAGGCGCAAACAGCGGGCCGCACATTTCGGCGCCGATGGGCACGCGGAAGAACAGTTTTGAGGTTGCCCGCGCCGAGCCTTCGGTGTCGACCGCCCACAGACCATCGGTGCGGCCGGTGGCTTTTGGGCCCTGGCCGTCGGTGGCGACCCACAGGCGCCCGGCCGAATCGACCGCGCAATTGTCGGGCATGCCGAACCAGCCATTGGCTGTCGTCGCCGTCGAGAAGGTGGCGCCGACATTGGCAACCGCCGGATCGCCGCATTTCAAAAGCACTTCCCACTTGCCCTTGGCAGCAGTGAAATCGCCACCATCCTCGGCGATCTCGACGATGTGGCCGAAAGCGTTTTCGGCGCGCGGATTGGCGGCGTCGACCTGGTCGGCCTTGCGCTTCGAATTGTTGGTCAGCATGACATAGACCTTGCCGTTGACGGCATTGGGCTGGATGTCCTCAGGGCGGTCCATCTTGGTGGCGCCGAGCAGGTCGGCGGCGCGGCGCGTCTCGATCAGCACGTCGGCCTGGCTGGCAAAGCCGTTTTCCGCGGTCAACGGACCTTGGCCGAAAACGATCGGCAGCCATTCGACGGAGCCGTCTTCCGCGAACTTGGCGACATGCAGCGTGCCGTCGTCGAGCAGATCCTTGTTGGCCGCGAGGTCATTGGGATTAAACTTACCGGTGGTGACGAACTTGTAGACATAGTCGAAGCGCTCGTCGTCGCCGAGATAGAAGACGACGCGGCCATCCTTGGCGACGATCGATTCGGCGCCCTCATGCTTGAAGCGGCCCATGGCGGTACGCTTCCTCGGCGTCGAGGTCGGATCGTTGACATCGACTTCGACGATCCAGCCGAAGCGGTTGGCTTCGTTCGGCTCCTTGGCCAGGTCGAAACGGTCATAGTGCGCCGCCCATTCATAGGCGCCTTCGGGAATGCCGAGGCGCTTGTAGTTGGCGGCTTCCTTGTGGCCCTCGGGCAATTCGCCGGAGAAATAGCCGTGGATGTTTTCCTCGGCCATCACATAGGTGCCCCAGGGCGTGACGCCGCCGGCGCAATTGTTGACGGTGCCCAACACCTTCGTGCCGGACGGGTCGGCATTGGTCTTGACGCGGTCATGGCCGGCGACCGGGCCGGACAGCGCCATTTCGGTGTTGGAGGTGATGCGGCGGTTGAGCTTGCCCTCGCGCACCACTTGCCATTTGCCGCCATCCTTGCGGATCTCGACGATGGTGCCGCCATGCGCCGCCATCTCGACATCGACCTGTTCCTTGCTGAGCGGCGCGATTTCGGCCGACTTCTTGCCGTCCTTCTCGACGATCTTCACGATGCCCGGGAACATCAGATGCGGGTTGGTGTATTCGTGGTTGACGACCAGCAGGCCGTGTTCGGCCGAGCCGTCGATGGCGATGTAGCCGACATAGTCGTTGTTGTAGCCGAACTGTTTCGCCTGCGCCTGCGCCGACTGTTTCGTCGGGTCGAACTCCGGCGAATCGGCAAACAGCGGATCGCCCCAGCGCAACAGCACATCGGCATCGTAGCCCGGCGCGACATGGTGCTTGTCGTCGATGCCGGCCTCCAACTCGTCGAACGCGAAGGCGGAGCCTTCGGCGGCCCGGGCCTGGTCGGCGCTGACCAGCGCCAGCGGGCTGACTGTGGCGGCGATCGCCGAGACGGCCAGCGAGCCTTTCAGGAAACAACGGCGCGAGAACCGCGCGGTGATGATCTCGCCCATGGTGCGGTTGTCGGTGAGGTTGGTGGCCGGGCCGTCGTTTTCCTCGAGCAGGCTGGTGCGGAATTTGGCGTCGGGGGAGCGGTGTTCGGTCATCTGGCTTGCCTCTGGCTTTAGGGGTGGCTGGAGCGTGTTGCCTGTTCAACCCCTTATAGCCGGCCGATCACATTTTCGTGACATCAAGAACTTTCAGCCGCAACAGGCATTCCGTGCTGTTGGCTAAGCATTCTGCGAGCAGCTCGGTGCGCTGGGACAATGGTCCCTTGCCGGGCCCGGCAAAGGTCCCCTGGTGGCACCGCATCGGTCGTGGGCCGGTTACCCAAGGCCGCCATGTCGGCGATGGTCGCCACTTGCGAACGCCTGCCCGAAATTCGCCTGCTTGAAATCCGCCGGCCTGATCGAAGAGGAGACCAAGGTGCGCAGATCGATCACGACCCGCAGTTGCTGGCTGGCGCTGAGGGCGACGTCGGCACTGGCGCTGGCCATCGCCCCCTGTCAACTCACCTTTCACGGCCCTGCTCCCGGCATCGTTGCCGCAAGCGCGCTTGCCAAGGATAGCGGACATGATAGCGGCGGTGGGGGCGGAAGCGGCAGCGGCGGGAGTGGCAACAGCAACAGCGGAAACGTCGGCGATGGCGGTTACTCCGGGTCCGGTGGCGGAGACGACGAAGAGGGAGATCATGTCAATGCGGCAACCGGCGACAGGGTCGAAGTAGAAGGCAACAAGATTGAGGTCGAGCATCCCGATGGCATCAAGGAAGAGATCGAGAACGGTCGTTTCGAAATGAAGGATGCACTCGGCCGCACGATTGTCGAACGTCCAGCGACGGCAAACGACATCAGTCGTCTTCAGGCTTTGTGAAGTAGATCAACAGGCTACAGCCAGCTTTACAAGTCACCTCCGCCGCCCCCGGCGGAGGTGACTTGATGTTCGGCGTGTGCAGCCGCCAGGCATCAGGAAAGCCCAGCTTCCCGTCGGCGATGGCGGTCGCCGCCGTCCATACGCGGCATTTATTAGCACATGCTTGGGACTTTAGTCCAATCTTGCGCTTGCAAAGGTCCTGGGTGACAAGCGCAACGGTCGGGTACGGCTTTCGAGGATCATTTCTTTCGGCGATGCTGTGCAACTGCAACGTCGACGGTGGCACGCCAGCTCAATCGACGGAGATCAGGATGCATGGATCGATGACGACCCGTTGTTGCCGGCTGGCGCTCAGATCGGCAGCCGCGCTGGCGCTGACCATCGCTCCCTATCAGATTGCCCTCCACGGCTCCGCTCCTGGGATCTACGCCGCTAGCGCTCAAGCCGGCAACGGCAACGGCGGCGGTGGCGGTGGTGGTGGTGGTGGCGGTGGCGGCGGCGGCAACGGTGGCGGTGGCGGCAACGGTGGCGGTGGTGGCAACAGCGGCGGCAAAGGAAACAGCGGCAACTCTAAATCCGGCCAGGGGCAGAGCGACAATGGCAACGGCCATCATGTCAACGCCAAGACCGGTGACCAGGTCGACGTGGAAGGCAAGACGATCACGGTCCGGCATCCCGACGGCATAACGGAAAAGATCGAGAATGGCCGTTTCAGTATGGAGGATTCGCTCGGGCGTACGATCATCGAGCGCGGAGCGACGCCTGCGGATGTCAGCCGCCTCAAAGCCTTGTGAAGTTGGCCAACAGGCAACGGCCAGCTTCACACGTCACCTCCGCCGGCCCCCCCGGCGGAGGTGACCTCGTTTTTGTCCGGCGTCACCCGCGGCATGGAGCGGTTTATCGTTTCACAGAAACGCAGAACCGCTCCATCTCTTTGTTTTGACGCAATTCCGGACGGAAAACCGTTTCACACTTTTCCTGGAATTGCTCTAGGAATGCCGAAGCCTCTACGAATGGTTCCGGTCCCGGTCGCGCGACTCACGCATCATCAAGGCTGCTTCGGTGCGGTTTCGCACATTGAGTTTCGAGAGCACGCCGGTCATGTGATGCTTCACGGTCTTCTCTTGCAGCTCCAGCCGCAAGGCAACTTCCTTATTGCTTAGCCCCTCCGCCACCAGCCGCAGAATTTCTGCCTGTCGCTCGGTGAGTTGCCGCAGCCGGTCCGCTATGCCGTCGGTCGGCTGCAGGGACTGGAGATCCGAAAGCAGGCGGGCCGACAGCGTCGGCGAAAGATAGCTTTCGCCGGCCGCCACGCTGTGCAGGATGTCGGCGAGCCCGCGCGACCCGATGCCTTTGAGGACATAGCCACGCACCCCAGCGTTCAGGGCCCTGGTCACATCGGCATTGGCCTCCGAGACGGTCAGCATGACGATCTTCTGGGCGGGATGGCCGGCAAGGATGCTTGCAACCGCGGTCAGACCGCCGCCCGGCATGGAGATATCGAGCAGCAATATGTCGGGCCGTACCGTCGACACGATGCGTTCGGCATCCTGCGCCGTGGCGCCCTCGCCAACCATCTCGAAGCCTCCGATTTCCGTCAGGCTGCGCGTCACGCCCTCGCGAAACAGGGGATGATCGTCGATAATGGCAATGCGAATGGCGTCGATCATGCTTGCTCCTCGACCGATAAACGGATCACCAATCGCGTGCCGTGCGGCCCGGTCAAGGTTTCGAACTGGCCGCCAATGCTTTCGACCCGCTCCCTGAGGCCGGCGAGCCCGAGGCCCTCGACGCGAGCTGGATCGAAGCCTGGCCCGCCGTCCGAGACTTCAACGAAAAGCCTGCCACCCTTCATCCCGGCACTCACCGCCTGATCCTTGCCTCGTCCGTGGCGATAGGCATTGTTCAACCCTTCCTGCACGAAACGATAGATGCTGATCTTCTCGGAGGCGCCGGGCTCTGGCAAGTGTCCGGCCAGCGTCAGTGTCACCGACGTTCCCGTCCTCAGCTCGTGTTCGTTGACGGCCAGCCGCAGAATGTCCGTTGTGGCAGCCGTCTCTATCTGCGGCAGGACGAGGCCGGTGCAGATACCGCGTATTTCGCGCATCGCGTCCTCCAGCGTCTTGCGGATCATCGCGACCTCGGTCGAGCGGCTTTCGCTCGAATGGCCATCGCCGGAAAATACCGGACTATCCATGCGCAGCGCCGCCAGCGCGACGAGTTGGGCCGGACCGTCATGGAGGTCGGCGCCGATGCGGCGCAGGTATCTTTCGTTGAGCGCGGTGGCGCGGCGGGACGCCCGCTGCACGCGTACCCGCAAGGCATTGTTTTGCGCCACCAGGCCCTGCAGCTCCGACACCTGGCGGCGCAGCGCCCCGCGCTGATCGTCGATGGTGCGACTGCCGCGCAGGACGATGCCGGACAGGAGCAGAAATGCCGCCAGGGTTGCGCCAGCCACGATCAGCCAGCTCGACAGCAGAGCGGAAGCCAGGGTGGCTTGGAAGTCGTCGGCGATTTCATAGAATTCGGTGACGGCCACCACTTCGCCAGACCAGGGTTCGCGCACGGGATTGTAGATCTCCAGCAACGGCAAGCCGATCGCCTCTTCCTGGATTTCGTTCTCATCGAACGTATCGAATTGGGCGACGACATTGCCCTGGAAGGCGGAACGCAAACCGTCGGTCAGATCGAAGCGGCGGCCAATCAAGGCTGCATCCTTCGCGTAGAGAACCGTGCCGTCACGGCGCCAGAGCCTGAACGATACGATGCGCTTGCCGAGCGCGCCTTGGCCAAGCGTCTCGTCGAGCGCCTGCTTGGCGCTGTCGCTGAGTTCCTGGCTCTTGCGCAAGTCGGGCAGCAGCGGCGCAATCACGCTGTCGACATAGAGGGCCGTCGTGGCGGCCGAATTGCGGGTGACGCCTTCCCGGATCTGTGACGTCACCCAGGCGCCCACCACCAGCATGACGGCCAGAAGCCCAAAGCCGCCGGCAACGAGGAATTGCAGGGCGAGAGAAAGCTCGCTCCAGCGTCGCGATACGTTTTGAAGAATGCGAATCATGGTCCCCGACCGCCCTTCAATCGATAGGCTGGGCGATACCGGCACATTGAGCTTCCATCTTGCGGTTGCCAAGACTTTGTTTGATCAAGGTCGCTTGACGTCCCGGCGCGCTTCGGAAACAAGTCCGCGATACACGCGGCGCGAGCCGCTTCGAGAGGGGACGGGACGTGAGCTTTTCGGGGTTGCTGCAGCTTGGCTTTTCGACAGTGATCTTCCTGCTGGCGGCGATGGCGGCCAAGCAATGGGGCATGGCGCCGAGCCTTGGCAAGATCCTGCTGACGCTGGCGCTCTATTCGCTGGGCAATCTGATCATGCTGCGGCTGATCCGCGAATTCGGCATGTCGGTGTCGTTCAGCCTGTCGGCCGTCATCCAGTTGGTGTCGGTGAATGTCGTCGCCCTGATGTTCTTCGGCGAGCGCGTCAACGCGCTGCAGGCGACCGGCATCGTGCTGGCGATCGCCGCTGTGGCGCTGATCACGCTCGGGCCCTATCTGCAAGGGCGGTTGTAACGGGCGAATTGCCGATGAAGAACGCCGCGAACGCTCTCATGAACCGGGTCGAATTTTCGGTGCTGCTGGCCGGCCTGGTCATCGCCGGCTGCCTGTGGGGGTTCGAGGAGTTGATGGAGGTGGCGCGCGCCACCACGCCGCACGCCTTCGACACCGAAATCCTGCTCGCCTTCCGCCAACCGGGCCAGCCGGGTGTGCCGATCGGCCCGTTTTGGCTGGAGGGTGCCATGCGCGACATCACCAGCCTCGGCAGCTCGGCCGTGCTGGTGCTGATCACGGCGGCGACGATCGTCTATCTGTTGTTGATCCGCCGGCCGGCCACGGCGCTGCTCATCTTCGTCGCTGTGGCGGGCGGCCAAGTGCTGTCTAGCCTGCTCAAAGTCGGCGTCGACCGGCCGCGGCCCGAGCTCGTTTCGCATCTGGTCAACGAGACCTCGCTGTCCTTTCCGAGCGGCCACGCCATGCTGTCGGCGGTGACCTATCTGACGCTCGGCTCGCTGGCCGCGCGCTTCCTGCCGGGCCGGGTGACGAAGATCTATGTGTTGTCGCTCGCAGTGCTGACGACGCTGCTGGTTGGCGTCAGCCGCATCTATCTCGGCGTCCACTGGCCGTCGGATGTGCTGGCCGGCTGGTGCGCCGGCTTCGCCTGGGCGATGCTGTGCTGGTTGGCGGCGCGGGCTCTGCAGCGGTGGCGCGGACAGAGCGACGACGCCTGATCAATCGCCGTCAGATCAGTCGGTTGATCAGCCCATGTCCGCAGCCTGCCAGCAAAAAAACCACCGACAGCAAGCATGCCGATGTCATGAAGGTCTTGAAAAGATTCACCCGCGTTGCCCCCTGCCCCAGATGGAGCACCCTAGCTCGCAATCCTCGGGAAGTATCTGACAAAATGGACAAGCAGGCGGCGGCGCTTACGTCTCAGACATTCATGTTGATGCTTGAAACATCACAATGATGGTATTATACGCTAGACCTGCAGACTCAGACGGGGATTTCGGCCGATGATCACTGCCGCGCAGATGCGCGCCGCAAGGGCGCTGGCCGGCATCGATCAGAAGACGCTCGCCGAACGCGCCGGCGTTTCGCTTCCGACCATCCAGCGCATGGAGGCGAGCGACGGCGTGGTCAGGGGCGTGGTCGATACGCTGATGAAGGTCATCCAGGCTCTCGACGAGGCCGGGGTGGAGCTGATCGGCGAGCACCAGACCAGCGAGCGCGGTGGCAGGGGCGTGCGCCTCAAGCCTGTCGTGCCGCCAGATCCAAAGGCTGAGCCGGCATAAAGTCGCGACGGCGACCGCCGACAGTCCTGCCGACGATCCCGCCGCCTTCTGGAGCGGAAGGCAGTTCATGGATCAGACGCAGCGGGCAGTGCATCAACCGGCCCAGAAGTCGGCCCAGAAGTCGGCGAAGCCGACATTTTCCGAATTGTTCACGCCAAAGCTGGTGACAGTCTGGCGCGAGGGCTACCACCTGCCGCAGTTCAAGGCCGACTTCATGTCCGGCCTGACCGTCGCCATCGTCGCGTTGCCGCTGTCGATGGCGATCGCGATTGCCTCGGGCGTGACGCCGGAGCGTGGCCTGTTCACCGCCATCGTCGGCGGCTTCATCGTCTCGGCGCTGGGCGGCAGCCGCTTCCAGATTGGTGGGCCTGCCGGCGCCTTCATCGTGCTGGTGGCGGCAACGGTTCAGCGCCAAGGTGTCGACGGACTGCTGTTGGCAACCTTGATGTCGGGCGTCTTCCTGCTCGCCATCGGCTATCTGCGTCTTGGCACCTACATCAAATTCATCCCCTATCCGGTGACGGTCGGCTTCACCGCCGGCATCGCGATCATCATCTTCTCCGGCCAGATCGTCGAACTGTTCGGGCTGAAACTTGCCGGGCCGGAGCCCGGGCCGCTGCTGCCGAAACTGATGGCGATCGGCGCGGCGGCCGGCACGATCAACATCTCGGCGACGCTGGTGGCGGTGCTGACCATCGTCACCATTGTCGCGCTGAAACGCTGGCGGCCGGGCTGGCCGGGCATGCTGATCGCCGTCGGCCTGGCCTCGCTGGTGGTGGCGCTGCTAACGCTGCCGGCGGAAACGATCGGCACGCGTTACGGCGGCATTCCGCGCAGCCTGCCGTTTCCGGCGCTGCCGGCGCTCAGCCTCGACAAGGCGATCGCCGTGCTGCCGGACGCCGTCGCCTTTGCACTGCTCGGTGCGATCGAATCACTGCTGTCGGCCGTCGTCGCCGACGGCATGACGGGCCGGCGGCACCGTTCCAATTGCGAACTGGTGGCGCAAGGCTTCGCCAACATCGCCTCGGCCCTGTTCGGCGGCATGTGCGCCACCGGCACCATCGCCCGCACCGCGACCAATGTCCGGGCCGGCGCGCATGGGCCGGTTTCGGGCATGCTGCACTCTCTCTTCCTGCTGGTCTTCATGCTGGTGGCTGCACCGCTCGCCAGCTACATCCCGCTTGCCGCCCTTGCCGGCGTGCTGGCGGTCGTCTGCTGGAACATGTTCGAGAAACAGGCCTTCGCCACGCTGCTGCGCGCGTCGCGTGGCGATGCCCTGGTGCTGATGGCGACTTTCCTGATCGTCGTCTTCCGCGACTTGACCGAAGGCATCGTCGTCGGCTTCGCGCTCGGCTCGGTCCTGTTCATCGACCGTATGGCCAAGTCGATCGCGGTCGAGGCGGACTTGCCGCTGGTGCAGGAAGATGTCGCCGACAGCAGCGGCCGCGCCTATGATGCCAGCGAGGCAAGCGACGTCGACACCGTCGTCTACCGCATCTCGGGCGCCTTCTTCTTCGGCGCCGCATCGACGGTCGGCACCGTGCTCGACCGCATCGCCGACCAGCGCAAGAACTTCATCCTCGATTGCTCGGCCGTGCCGTTCTTCGATTCGACGGCGGCCAATGTCATCGAGGGCGCCGCCCACAAGGCCAAGCGCGCCGGTGTCCGCTTCATCATATCGGGTGCTGCGCCGCCGATACGGCGCATGCTGATCAACCACGGCGTCAAGCGGCCGCTGGTGACCTACGCCGCCTCGATCCGGGATGCGCGGGCGCAGCTCAACGGGAAACGAGAGACGGAATAGCAAACCGCGATTTGCCGGCCGGTGGCCACGATGTCAGCATGAATCACCCGCCATACATTAGACAGCGCTAAAGCTTCTTCATTGTCCGGAAGCATGCGATCTGCTACTGTTTTGATACCGACAAACGGCTCTGGATAGCCGCGCGTCCGACATCATGCACAAGACCAACTCAAACCGGAGAACGGCCATGAAACGGCTTCTGACGGTCGCTGCCCTTTTGGCGGCGAGCAGCTTGTTTGCAATGCATAGAGCAGCGGCCGATGATGCTGCGATGATCAAGAGCGCTGAATCCGCCGCGCCCGCCGCAGTGGGAAGCGGCGCTGCGATCTACGCCATGGATGACAAGGGTGCTATGCGCACGCTGCGCGAGGGCAAAAACGGCTTCTGGTGCATGCCGGACAGCCCGTCCACGCCTGGTCCAGACCCGATGTGTGGCGATGCCAACTCGATGGAATGGGCCATGGCTTGGGTCGAAAAAAAGGAACCGCCCAAGGGCAAGGTCGGCTTCATGTATATGCTGTCCGGCGGCACCGACGGCAGCAACACCGATCCTTATGCGACGAAGCCCGAGGAAGGCAACAACTGGATAGAGACCGGCCCGCACGTGATGATCGTCAACGCAATGGACATGATGCAGGGTTATCCGACGGATCCCAAGCCTGACACATCCAAGCCCTACGTGATGTGGGCGGGCACTCCCTACGCTCATCTCATGATCCCAGTTAAGTAGCTGAATAGAGCGCCACGCGGGCGCAAACGCTTGTTTCGCCCGCGCGTGTTTGCGGGGATGATCGATCTTCTGATACGCGGCCACTGTCGCATCTCCAGATCGCTTTGACATGCTTGTGGCCTAAATCAGCATCGCGAGCCGATATCCGCCCTGTTCACGAACCTTCGAAACGCGTGCTAGGCTCGAAGCATGAAAAGACTTTGGCCGTTCACTTGTTTTGTCCTCACTGTTGCCTGCGCGTTCACCGGCGCGCGAGCACAGGATTTCGATCGTGCCCCAGGCGAGGACGACATGGCTTTCGCGAAACGTGTCGTCGGGTTCTCGAATGAGGCTGACCCGCACACGACAGCCGTAAGCTGGAACGGCCTTCAGACACTATTCGTCGACTACGAGACGACTGATGAATATCCAGAACGCCCGCTCGTAGCGCTGCAACAGCAATCCGAAAACGGGTACCGTACAATCCAAATCACGGTCGGTGAACAAGAGGGCGGCACGCCGGATATAGCGCTCGGCCTCGCCAACGCCGATCATGATCCGGCAAAGGAGTTGATCGTCATACTTGCCTGGCCTCAGAAGCACTACGATGTCGAGGGGACGCTTTACGAGGCACGCATTTTCGACAGCCCCAAGCCAGGCCGGAAGGCGCTCGCCCAGTTGAAAGTGAGCCAGAAGTTCGACGCCACATGCGACTGCTCGTGGCGCGATGGCACGACGGAGCGTTCCCGCTTCAAGACGATCGCGGCGGTCAAGGCTGAGCTGAAGCGCCTGGGCTATTAGCCGCCGCGGTGGTTTTCGCAGAATGCTGCCGCGGTCGCCTTGCTTACCGGCACAAGTTGTCCGCCGGTTGAATGTCAACTTTCGAGCCCAGAACGGCCTTCATCCGCCGGTCGATGCTGCCGTGAAAACCGCCAATTGAGCGTCGTAGGCACGCTTGAACGCCGGCCGCGCTTCGCCGCGGGCGACATAGGCGGCGAGGTTCGGATCCAGCAAGCCCGATCCGTTCAACCTGCGCAGGACACCCACCATCACGAGGTCGCCCGCGCTGAACGCACCATCGAGCCAGTCGGCATCGCCCAGGCGATTGGAGAGTTGCCCCACCCGGTCACGGATGCGCTTCTCGACAAGCGGCAGACGCTGCTCGTACCAGGTCTCGTCGCGCTCGAGGAACATGGCGGCTACGCGTTCGAGAATCGGCGGTTCAATCGTGTTGAGCGCGGCAAACATCCATGTGATCGCCCGCGCCCGGGCATTCGCATCGTCTGGCAGCAGGCCCGCATGGCGCTGCGCGATATGGAACACGATGGCTGCCGACTCGAACAGAGCGAGGTCGCCTTCTTGATAGGTCGGAATCTGCCCGAAAGGATGCAGCGCACGATGCGCGGGCTCCTTCATCTCGCTGAACGAAACAAGACGAACGTCGTAAGGCTGGCCCACCTCTTCGAGCGCCCAGCGAACACGCATGTCACGTGCCTGTCCCTTGCCGCGGTCGGGCGAGCGTTCAAAGGCTGTGATGGTCGGGATCATTGGAGGGCTCCTGGTGATTGCATGACGCTGTCGAGAGTTAGCTGCGGGATCTTTCTCATGGTCCGGTGTCCGGTTCTTGGCACTTTGCATCCAGAGGACGAACGACCGGCGTCACTCCCGACAACCTACCTCGTTTTTAGCCACGGGATTTCGCGGTTCGAACCTTGGCTGCCGTTCCGGAAATGCCGCACGTGTGGTCGAGCTTTGACGACGCCAGGAGAACTGCGCATGGTATGGAGAATCGATCCTGAGCGGAGACGGAAAACGTGACCCTGACCAATCGAGACCTTCTCGAGCTCACGGCGTGGCGGCGCAAGCTGCACCAGCATCCGGAAATCTCGAATGAAGAGGAAAAGACCGCGAAAGAGGTCGTCGACTTCTCGCCGATACAGGGCCGGACGAGGTGCTGACCAGATTGGGCGGACACGGCGTGGCGGCGATCTACGAAGGAAACCGCCTCGGATGGTGCTCGCAAGCGACTGATCTGACGGCTGTAGGCCTGAACCGGGGGGGACAATGGCGATAAGGGTAATCGGAACGGGCTTTGGCCGGACAGGAACGGATTCGATGCGCGAGGCGCTGACGATCCTTGGCTTCGGCCCCTGTCACCACATGTTCGAAGTCATGGCCAATGAAGACCAGAAGCGGCTTTGGCGTGCGCTGGCGCAGGGCGCGACACCCGACTGGAACCAGCTGTTTGCGGGCTACGCGTCCTGCATCGATTGGCCCTCGGCGCACTATTGGCGTGACCTGATTGAGTTCTACCCGGACGCCCGGGTTATCCTGACATACCGATCGCCGGAAAGCTGGTGGAAAAGCTTCGAGAACACGATCCTGGCAGGCATCAGCCAGAGCACGGATCAGGAGTCGCTGGGTCTTGCCTTGATCTCCAGGCAGGTCTTCGGCGGTCGGCCCCACGATCGCGCCAATGCCATAGCCGTCTACGACGCCAATGTAAGGGCGGTCATTGCGACAGTGCCGCCGGGTCGGCTGCTGGTCCACAATCTGGGAGACGGATGGGAGCCGCTCTGCCTGCATCTTGGCGTGCCAGTACCGGACCAGTCCTATCCCAATCGCAACAACACCAAAGACTTTCAGTCGGCTCTTGCTCAGAACTAGTCTGACCGTCTGCAATGGGTCAGGTCACGACGATGTTCGCGACGACATTCGGAACCGGACTTGGGGTAGCGTCAACTTTTGACCCAAAGGCGACCTTCGTCCCATCAATTTTCAACAGCGGCTTTGCGCCACAAGCTGGCTGGCGACCGCCGGCTGCAGCGCGCCGCCGCGGAGCGCGCTGCCGCGGTGCTCGAACCGCTGATAAAAACGATTGGCAAGCCGGCTTGATTGTATCCGGCCTGAAACAGACCAACACCGACCCGACTTAACCCTGAAACGAAAAGATCATATCGAATGATCACCAACAGCCACGCGCCCAAGAACTCAAGCGCCTGGAAAACGTTCACCATGGCCAGTTTCGCCATCGCCGCCTCGATGAGGGTGGACGGCATCTACTTCATGGAGGCATGATTCGCCGCCAAGGGGCTCCATTCGATGGCCGCGACGATGCTCGTGCATACCTCGATCATCATCACCAAGGCGCTGCGTGACGCGGAAGAAGCAAGCCGCTCCATCAACCGGCTGGAAGTTGTCAGACCGAGAAGCTGCTGATGGACGTCAGCCGCAGTAACGAAGTGTAACCGCGTTCCCGCTACAACAAGGCTCAAACCGCGCAAGACCGCTGGATCGATCCGGCCAGGATTTCAACGGCCTTGCCCAATGGAAGTCGCCGCTATGGACATCGCCCCGAACAATCATGCGAACGGCCATCTGATGACGTCACGGCGCTTTGCGCCTCTCTTCTGGACGCAATTCCTGTCCGCCTTCAACGACAATTTCCTCAAGAACACGCTGGTGTTCCTTATTCTGTTCACCCTGGCGGCGGACAAGGCGGCGTCACTGGTCACCCTGGCGGGTGCCGTCTTCATGGCTCCCTTCCTGCTCTTGTCCGCCCTCGGTGGCGAGATCGCCGACCGGTTCGACAAGGCCCTCATCGCCCGTCGGCTGAAATTCACCGAGATCGCCGCTGCTGCTGTCGCTGTCGTCGGCATCGCGCTGTCGTCGATCCCGGTGCTGATGGTGGCTTTGTTGATGTTCGGCATCATCTCGGCACTGTTCGGACCGATCAAATACGGCATCCTGCCGGATCATCTCGAGCGCAAGGAATTGCCCGGCGCCAATGCCTGGATCGAATCGGCGACCTTCGCCGCCATCCTCGGCGGCACCATCGCCGGCGGCGTCGTCTCGGCCGATGGCATAGGCGTCTCGGTTTTCGGGCCGATAATGATGATCCTCGCCGTCAGTTGCTGGGTTGTCAGCCGCTACATCCCGTCAACCGGTTCTGCCGCCCCTAACCTCGTTATAGACAGGAACATCTTTCGCTCGACGTGGCGTCAGGTCAACGGATTGCGTGCCGACAAGCGAATCTGGCGCGCCGGACTGATGACGTCGTGGTTCTGGCTGATCGGGGCCATCGTCCTTTCGATCCTGCCTACCTTGGTCAAGGATTCGCTCGGCGGCAACGAGATGGCGGTCACCGTCTATCTCGCCGTGTTCGCCGTCTCGATCGCCATTGGCTCCGCCATTGCCGCGTGGATGTCGCAGGGACGTATCGTGCTCTTGCCTGCACCGGTCGGCACGGCGCTGCTTGCGGTGTTCGGACTGGACCTGGCCTGGACCATCTGGAGCATGCAGCCTTCGCCCAGGGCCGAAAGCCTTGCCATGTTCTTCGCCGGGCCAAACACGATCCATGTTGCGATCGACCTCGCCGGCATGGCCATTGCCAGCGCTTTCCTTGTGGTGCCGACCTTCGCCGCCGTGCAAGCCTGGTCGCCCGAAGAGCGCCGCGCTCGCGTCGTCGCCGCCGTGAGCATCGTCAATGCAGGCTTTATGACGGTCGGCGGCGTGCTCGTCGCCGCGATTCAGGCAGCCGGCGTCTCCACTGGAGGCATCCTGTTCGGCCTCGCCGCGTTCAACGCCGTCGCCGCCTGGTTGATGCTGAAATACCTGCCGACGAACGCTTTCCGCGATTTCGTCTCCATCCTGTTCCGCGCCTTCCATCGCCTCGAAGTCGAGGGGATGGAAAACCTCAAGGCGGCCGGCCCGGCGCCGATCCTGGCGCTCAACCATGTCAGCTTCCTAGACGGTCCGCTGGCGCTGACGCTGACCGATGAGGAGCCGGTCTTCGCCATTGACTACACCATCGCCCAGGCCTGGTGGATGAAGCCATTCATGAAACTCGCCCGCGCGCTGCCGCTCAACCCGGCCAAGCCGATGTCGACCCGCACGCTGATCAAGATCGTGCAAGGTGGCGATCCGCTGGTCATCTTCCCGGAAGGCCGCATCACCGTCACCGGCGGCTTGATGAAGGTCTATGACGGCGCCGCCATGGTTGCCGACAAGACTGGTTCGATGGTCGTCCCGGTGCGCATCGACGGGCTGGAGAAGAGCTATTTTTCGCGGCTGACCTCGCTGCATGTGCGCCGCCGCCTGTTCCCAAAGGTCAAGGTGACCATCCTGGAACCGGTCAAGCTCGAAGTGCCGCAGGAGCTTAAGGGCCGCAAGCGTCGCGCCGCGGCGGGCGCCGCCCTCTATCAGGTGATGTCGGACCTCGTCTTTCGCACGCAGGACATCGACAAGACCGTGCTGGAGAAGATCATTGAGACGGCGAACGAACGTGGCATGAAGCAGCTCGCCGTTCAGGACCCGGTCACCGGTTCGCTGAGCTACGGCAAGCTGCTGACCGCTGCCGCAGTGCTCGGTGAGAAATTCGAGACGCTTTATGCCGGTCAGCAGACGCTCGGCATCATGCTGCCGAACGCCAACGGCTCCTGCGCGACCCTGCTCGGCGTCATGTCGGCCGGCAAGGTTCCGGCGATGATGAACTTCACCGCCGGCGCGGCCAACATCTTCTCCGCCTGCAAGGCCGCCGAGGTGCGCACCGTGCTCACGTCGCGCGCCTTCATCGAACAGGCCAAGCTCGGCGCCGTCGTCGAAGAGCTCTGCCGCTCGGTGAGCATCGTTTGGCTCGATGACCTGCGCGCCACTATCGGCCTCAAGGACAAGCTGCTCGGCCTCTTGCGCAAAAGCACGCCGCGCGTTGCCCGCAAATCCACGGATCCGGCCGTGATCCTGTTCACGTCAGGCTCTGAAGGCACACCGAAGGGTGTGGTGCTGACCCACCGAAACATCCTGGCCAACGCCGCCCAGGCCGCGTCGCGCATCGACTTCCATGCCGGCGACAAGGTCTTCAACGTGCTGCCGATCTTCCATTCCTTCGGCATGACGGCGGGCACGGTACTGCCGCTGATCTCCGGCGTGCCGATCTACTTCTACCCCTCGCCGCTGCACTACCGCATCGTGCCGGAACTGGTTTACGCGTCGAACGCGACCATCGTCTTTGGTACCGACACGTTCCTCGCCGGCTATGCGCGCACCGCGCACCCTTACGACTTCCGCTCGGTGCGCTATTGCTTTGCCGGCGCAGAGCCGGTCAAGCCTTCGACGCGCCAGACCTACATGGAGAAGTTCGGCCTGCGTATCCTCGAGGGCTATGGCGTGACCGAAACCGCGCCGGTGATCTCAATCAACACGCCGATGTACAATCGCTCCGGCAGCGTCGGCAAAATCATGCCCGGCATGGAGTATCGCCTGGATCCGGTTCCCGGCGTCGAGGATGGCGGACGGCTTTTCGTGCGCGGGCCCAATGTCATGGCCGGCTATCTCAGGGCCGAAAAGCCCGGTGTGCTCGAACCGCTTGAAGACGGCTGGCATGACACCGGCGACGTCGTCGCCGTCGACGACGCCGGCTTCATCACCATTCGCGGCCGCGCCAAGCGTTTCGCCAAGATCGGCGGCGAGATGATATCGCTGGCCGCCATCGAGGCGCTGGCGGGCGAATTGTGGAAAGGCTCGCTGTCGGCGGTCGCCGCCATGCCGGATGCGCGCAAGGGCGAAAAGCTGATCCTCATCACCGAGGCCGCCAACGCCACGCGCGCCGAATTTCTGGCCTTCGCCAAAGCCAACGGCGGCATGGACCTGATGGTGCCGGCCGAAGTGCGCGTCGTTGCGAAAGTGCCAGTCCTCGGCTCCGGCAAGCTCGACTTCGCAGCTGTGACCAAAATGGTGCGCGGCGAAGAAGAGATGAAGATCAAGGCGGCTTGAGCCAGTCGTAACCAATGGCCGACGGACCAAGCCGGCCCGTTAGCCTTGAGCAACTGAGGTCGTCTTTGGGTCAGAGATGCCGGTTCCGGCGAAGGTCCGCTTCGCTGCGTGTGTTATGCAGAATTCAGCGCAAGCGGAGACGGAAAACGTGACCCTGACCAATCGAGACCTTGTCGAGCTCACGGCGTGGCGGCGCCAGCTTCACCAGCATCCGGAAATCTCGAATGAAGAGGAGAGGACCGCGAAAGAGGTCGTCGACTTCCTCGCCGATACAGGGCCGGACGAGGTGCTGACCGGATTGGGCGGACACGGCGTGGCGGCGGTCTACGAAAGCGGCAAGGCGGGACCAACGGTGTTGTTCCGCTCGGAACTCGATGCGCTGCCGATCCACGAACTTTCGGACGCGCCACATTCATCGCTGGTGCCAGGCAAGTCGCATATGTGTGGCCATGACGGACACACTGCGATCCTGGCAGCACTTGGCCGTCAGTTGGGGCGCGAGAGGCCCGCTCGCGGCCGTGTCGTGCTGATGTTCCAGCCGGCGGAAGAAACCGGCAATGGCGCGGCCGGCGTCGTCGCCGACCCGCGCTTCGGCGCGATTGCGCCGGATTTCGCGTTCTCATTGCACAATCTGCCGGGCGTGCCGCTCGGCGAGGTCCGGCTCAAACCGGGCGTGGTGAACTGTGCCTCACGCGGCATGCGCATCGTGCTGGAGGGGAAGACCGCGCATTCGTCCATGCCCGAGACCGGCGTTTCGCCCATGATGGCAATCAGCCAACTGATGCCGGCCTTGCCGGCGCTCGGGCGCGGAACCTTTGCCGACGACGAATTCAGCATGGTCACCGTCACCCATGTCGAGATGGGCGAAGCCGTGTTCGGCATCGCGCCCGGCCATGCCGAGATCTGGGCGACGCTGCGCACCCGGCGCGACGACCGCATGGCCAACCTATGCGCCGCCGCGGAAGCTCTGGTCACGCGAATCGCCGCCGAGCATCGTTTGTCGCCTCGGTACGACTACCATGAGGTGTTCGTTGCCAGCGTCAACGCGCCGGAGGCGGTGGAGCATCTGCGGCGAGCCCTCGATGAAGAGGGCGTCTCGCACGGAGAAGAAAACCTGCCGATGCGTGCCTCGGAAGATTTCGGCGTGTTCGGCCACAAAGCAGCATCGGCGATGTTCTTCCTGGGTGCCGGCGAGCGGCACCCGGCGCTGCACAATCCGGACTATGACTTCCCGGACGACCTGATCCCGATTGGATCGAAGGTGTTCATGCGGACAGTGCGCAACCTTCTGGGCTGACGTCTGCCAATGCAGAAAACGACATTCCACCGACTCGTGGGGACACCGTTTCGTCGTGTGAAGTTGGCGAGTGCCGATATCGGCCGTACAGATCCGCTTTGCGGCTTCCTGAAAGCTGACGTCGTATGCGACCGCGCTCGAGGTCGGCGTGCGCCAGAAGCAGACGATGCGAAACCCCGCGATTATGCATTGGTCAGCGTTCGGGCAATCCCGCCACCCTCAGAGCTTCGGCCACCTGATCCGCCCACTCCGGCATGTGTCGGAAGAAAGGTAACGACCGATATCGCTCGATCGTGAAGCCCGGCTGGGCGGCGAGGAGCTTTTGCGCGGCCCATCGTGCGGTCTCGAGGTCTCCGTCCATCGCCGACCAGGCGGCGAGGTATCGATAGGACATGATGATGTCTGGATGGGCGGCGATGACCTCACGGGCGATGGCGGCGGCCTGGGAAAGAGAACCTGTCTTGGCCATGGCGGTGGCCATTCCCAGCCTCATGTTGAATGTGAGCGGATCCATTGGGCTCAGTGTCATCGCCTGCTGGAACCGTTCGGGCGCGTGAGCGACTTCGCCCTTGTAGATCGCGATCCAGCCATGGCGCGCCCATGCCCACGCATTGTTTGGATCAAGCTTGAGCGCCTTCTCGATAAAGGTGGTGGCGCGCTCCTGATCGCCGCACATGCTCATGGCCGAGCCGGCGGCGGTCAACGCGGTTGGATCGTCGCTGATCGAGCCTGCAGCCTCAACCGTCGCGCGCGCCTTTTCCAGCTCGTTCTCCGGCTGATCGGTCCACAGATACGCGGCCTTCGAGGCGTGGCACCATGCCAAAAGCGCATGCGCGCGACCATAGGCCGGATCGATCGCTATCGCCTTTTGCAGCAGCTCTATCGCCTGGTTGTTGGTGTCCTTGCGGCGGCCCCAAAGGTTCGGATAGGCGCGCATGACGAGATCATAGGCCCGCAGGCTGGTCGGCGGCTTGCGCTTGGCCAGCTCGATCTCGGCGCCGCGGATGGCCGGATGGATGGCGCCGGCCACCTGCGCGGCAATCCTGTCCTGGAACTCGAACACGTCCTCCGTCGCACCCTCGTAGCGCTCGGACCACAGTTGCGTCCGCGTTTCGGCATCGACCAGTTGCACGGAAATGCGCAGCCGGTCGCCGCCCCGCCGAACAGTGCCTTCGACCACGTAAGCGACGCCGAGTTCCCTGCCGACCTCGCGCACGTCGACGAAGCGGCCCCTGTAAGTGAAAGCAGACTGGCGCGCGATAACGAAGAAATCCCGGATGCGGGAAAGCGCGGCAGTGATCTCCTCGACAACGCCGTCGGCAAAATACTCGTCGTCCGCTCCACCAAGGTTATCGAAGGGCATCACCGCCACAGACGGCTGGTCATGCGGCCTCGCCGGGATGGTGACAGGCTGAGGCGGCTGGGCGGTGTCGAGCGCCGACGCAGCCTGTCGATTTCCGCTCCGCGTTTGCAGAGACGCCGCCAATGAGTGCGTCTCTGCCTCGGGTTGCACGTTCAGATGCTTCTTCAGCAGCGCGCGGCAGGACTCGAACTGGCGCAAGGCCGCATTTTCATGACCTCTGGCAGCGTGGATTCGCATGAGAGCTCGATGTGCTGGCTCCGCGGTCGGATCCGAGGCGAGCAGCCTTTCCGCGAGCCCTTCGCAAGCCGCTTGATCCGCGGATCCGGCTTCAGGCTGTGCCAGGCTCAGGCGCTCTACCAATTGCAGCGCTCTCTGCCGGTATCTGATCTGATACGGGCTGAACCATTCATCCAGACCGTCCGGAATGGCTTCACCGGCCAGGACATCGCCACGGTAGAGGTCGGCGGCGAAGGCGAGGTCCGCCGTCGCGCTTTCGGCGAGCTTCCGCTCAAAGAGCCAAATATCCGCGTCGTCCAGACTGGCTGTCAGCGCCACCGTCTCCTGATCCCCCTCGACATAGATGGCTGCGTCGCCGCTAGCGGGAAACCATCGCCTGATATCGGCCAGGGCCTGGCGCAGACTGTTGCGTGCCTGCGCGTCGCCTCGTCCTGGCCAGAACCCTTCAGAAAGTTGCTCGCGATGGTGGCCGCGACGACCCGCCAGGACCAGAGCAGCAAAAAGAAGCGCGGATTTACGCGTTGCGAAGCGGGCGGGCCGGCCCTCTCCGGAAGTCACTTCGAGACCGCCAAGCAACCGAATGCGCACGAGCCCTCTCCAGATTTCGAATGCGCTGGCAGCACAATAGCATCTTCGGCAGCCGATTTAACGCGGATTTAACGGCAGCCCCCCGTGCTTTCCTCCGTGGTTCACGCCCGACTGAACAGCCGCAAAGCGCCCGTGTGACAAGCTTCGATGGTAATCTGAAACGGGAGAGTAAAATGACTGACACGCAAGCTCGCGCCGAGACCCGCACATCGAAACGTCAGCTGCCTGGCGTAACGTCGAAAAGCGTGGCAACGGTGGTCGCCGCCTTCACGGCGTGGCAGCGAACCATTGCAGCGCGCAGGGCGACAAAAGACCTGACGCCTGATCAGTTAAAGGACATCGGCTATCCGGAGTCCCCTGCGCCAAAGTTCATCGTCAAGGTCGGCCTCATGACGGATCTGATGTCGATGAGGTAAGGTTGGCGATGATCCAAGTGGCGTCTTACCCTGGCGCAACTTCGCTTTTGGTCGTGGAGAGCAGACCGCTCCGCCCCTGGTTGCGCCCGTCGGCCATGCAAGAACGTATGGCCGCTTGGGGCCGGGAACGCGAGAAGACGCGCTTCCTCACACTGTCGCCTCGATCGGCTCGGCAAGCTTCGGGTTTGCGCGCGCGGCGATCAGGCAGCCGGCGACGATCAGGCATGCTCCAGTCAGCGTGGTCCAGGTCGCCTCCTCGTCGAAGAAGAACCAGCCAAGCGCGATCGCCCAGATGAAGGCCGAGTATTCCGTCGGGATCAGATATTGCGCTTCGGCGCGGGCGTATGACCAGCTCATCAGGAATTGCCCGGCAAGCGACAGCACCGTCACCCCGGCCAGGGGAAGCCAAAGATTGGTCGGCAGCGCAACCGCGAGCCACGGCGCGGCGAGGCCGAGGATAATGGCCACGCAAAGGTTCTGGAACAGCATGATCTCGATTGGTTTGGCCAACTGCGCCTGTTGCCGCGCCAGGATCAAATTGTAGCCGTAGAACACCGTCGATACGAGCACCGCTGCCGTGCCAAGCATGGCATCGTGCGAATAGGCTGCCTGGCCGAACTGGCCGGCCATGATGATCGCGACGCCGGCAATGCCGGCCAGCGATGCCCAAATGGCCTGCCGCCGGATTCGTTCGCCGAGCAACAATGCAGCGAGGAAGAGGGCGAACAAGGGCGCGATGAAGCTGAGCCCGATCGCCTCCGCCAGCGGCAGCCTGGCGAGGCCCCAAAAGAAGCATATCAGGACGATGCCGACGACAGCGGCACGCAGCGCATGCAGCCGCAGCACCGCAACGGTTGGCTTTGAGCGCGACCCTGCCGACCAGGCTGCACCGGCGACGACAGTCGCGACCATGCTGCGCCACAGCACCGTGTTGTAGACGCCGACGGCGATAACCAGGGTCTTCATCGCCGCATCCATCCCCGACAGCAGGAAGATCGCGAAGGCGCATACGAGCACCGGGGTCATCGGCGAAACGGCGCCGGTCAGGCTGGATGTCTTCACGGCGTCACTCATGTGCAGCCGGATATCTCAGAGCGCACGGCAGGACCAGATGGCAGCCCCGTCGATATGGCGGTCCAATCCGGAGCGCAGGATTTTGCGGCCCGGTGCATTCGCCAACAGCGCAAACGGGGCTTCGGGTCCTGCCTGCCTTTCAAGGGAGGAGGCGACTGTGGCCGTCTCTTATTGGCTGAGCGATCTTGGACCGCTGACGAACAGACTCTCCCTGACATAAAACCGCAGCAGGCGGTCCGCATCCTTCGAAATGCCGATCCTGATGCTCTGCCCGATTTCGCCGGGTTCGTGGCCGTCGCGTGCAAGCCACAAAGAACCTTCTCGGCAAAGATCGAGCCCGTCCAGCGAACGATCAATCCGCAGCGCCGCCGCGAGCCTTCCCGGTCCCCGTGCCAGGTCGCGTAGGCGCTCGACGCCGCGATTGAGGCGCATGATCGAAATGCCTTCGAGCGGCTCGAGTGCCCGGATCAGGACGCCGGTTCCGATCCCTTGCATCTCGCTCGAGACATTCAGCATGGTGGAGATGCCGTAGGCGAGATAGACATAGGCGTGCCCGCGCTCGAGAAACAGCGAACGATTGCGCGGGGTCATCCCCCGGTAGCCATGCCCGGCGGCGTCGCCGACGACATAGGCCTCGGTCTCGACAATGCGGCCGCTGGCGACGCCTTCCGGCAACTCGCGCACCACCACCTTGCCAATGAGATAGCGGGCGAGAGCGGCCGTATCCGCCGGCAGCTCCGCGCGGGCGAGCGGCGGATGATCATCCTTGTTGCGGTTCACGGCATCCGCTCTGCCCATTGCGCGCGCGAAAGCCCCGGCTCGAACGGATCGCCGAAATACTGGGTCTCGCGGGCCACCTTGCCATCGAGGAACTCCATGATGCTCACGGTGTAAGACGGCCGCCCATCATAGGCCAGGACATATTCAGTGACCCAGAGGTCGCCCGTGCCGATGATCCGCCGCACCGTTAAGCGCTTCCGGTTCGGCTGCGCGGCGCGAGACGATTGAATCTTCCGCCGCCCACGGACGCGCTCGCCCGATTGCGGATAGTCGAGCACCGCGTCCTCCCGGTAGATCTGGTGCTCCGCCTCGAAATCACTCGCATCGGAGGCGGCCCAGTGGCGATCCAGAGCCGCTAGTATCTCCCTGTCGTCCATATTAAATCTCCTTCGCCGCCGGCCGGCGCACCATACGCTGGCCTGGAGCATGATCCCGAAAAGTGGGTCCCGGTTTTCGGGATCATGCTCAAACAACAGATAGAGCGGGCCTTCCAGAGGGGCATCCCAGCGAAGGGGCGGGTCACGACGCTAGAGAGCCGGCTAACAATGTCGGGAGACAGTTCTCAGTCGAGTGTCAGCGCGGCCACTTCGCCCTCGTTCATCAGCGGCACATAGAGGATCGACTTGCCGTCGGTGCCGATGTCGGCGCTGCCCGGCTTGAAATGCGCCACCGCTTCCGGCGCGGCGCCGGCATGATAGCGGTAGAGCGTGCCGGTCATGTAGGCGGTGGCGTAGATGGTGTCGCCGATGGCGATGACGCCGTCGAGGTCGGCGAATTTCTGCGCACCTGGCAATGGCGAAACCACCTTGCTGGCGAGATCGACCGACAGCAGTCCGCCCGGCTCCGCCGTGTTGAAGTCGGGCTTGATGCCCTTGCCCCAGGAGGCAACGATCAGCCGGTCGCCATCGGCGAAGACGCCGTTGGGCGAAGCCAGCATCGCGTCCTTGATGAACAGTTCCGGCCGGTCGCCGTCGATGCGGTAGATGGCGTCGGCCAGCATGTCGGTGACATAGACCTTGCCGGATTGGTCTGATGTCATGTCGTTGAGGAAGACCGCGTTCGGCACCGTGATGCTGGAACCAGTTTGCCGCTGGCGAGATCGACGACGCGAACCTTCGTGATGTCGGCGACATAGAGCTTGCCACCCGATATCGCCATGCCCTTGGGTGCGTCCATGCCGTCGGTCCAGTGCTGGGTGACCGTCTTGCCGTCGATGGACAGCACCGACAGATAGCCGTTGCCGTCGGCATCGCCGGGATTGCCGACGATGTTGGAGACGATGATGCGGTTGTTGGTGGCGTCGAACAGCGCCGATTCCGGCTGTTCGAGGCCAGTCGCGCGCCAGAGTTCGCCCGCCTGGGCAGCAGGCGCCGCCGCGATGCCGATGATTGCGAAAAGGGCTGAGGGGATGAAGCGGTTCATGAGTGCTCTCCTGTTATGACGGGAAGAGCTATGGTTTTCGATACTTTCCGAAAAGGCCGATTACCGCTAGTATCGAAAGTCGATACCAAACTGCCGGCAAGAGGTGCATCCGATGAACGGTCTGATCTTCGAAGCGCTGAAACGGACGCTGAAGGCGAAAGGCGTCACCTATCGCCAGCTTGCCGAACGCATGGGCGTTTCCGAGCCGACGGTAAAGCGCATCTTCCACGAGCGCAACTGCAAGCTCGACCGGCTGATGGAGATTTGTACGGCTGCCGGGGTCGAACTGGAAAACGTGCTCGGTTCGATGAACCGCGGGCCGGGGCCGGTCAACCACATCGCGCCGGAAATCGAGCGCAAGCTCGCCGGCAGGCCGGCGCTGCTGTTCATCTTCGTCATGCTGTCGGAGAAATTCACCCCCGAAGGCATCATGCGCTCGCAAGGCCTGAGCGAGGCATCGATGTTCCTCTATCTTCGCGATCTGGAGGAGCTCGGCCTGATCGCGCTCGGCCGGGGTCTGACGGCGCGATTGTTGGTCGAGGCGCCGATCCAGTGGAATTTCGAAGGGCCACTGCGGCCCCTGTTCGAGATGACCAACAAGAATTTCATCGGCTGGGCCATCACCCATATCGACAAGGAAGCGACCTTCGTCAGCTTCTCCAGGCGGATGCGGCCGGAGACGGCGGAGATGGTGCGGCGCGAGGCGGAGGATCTGGCGGACCGCGCCAAATTGCTTGCCCATCACGACCAGCACACCACGCCGGAGGAGGGGCTGGTCGGCTACAAATGGACGTTTGCGTTTGGCGCAACGCCGTTTCCGGCGATCATGCCGATCGGCCCGCACCCGCGCGATGCCGGCGCGTTCGATCGGCCCGCCACTCCTGCAAAGGGACGCCGCCCGTTACCGGCCTGACACGGCCAACTATCCCGAGCAGGATAGGGCGCGTTGGGACAGAACAGATCTGGCACCAACACGGCGGGCCGAACGCATCCATGTAGAGAATGACGCCGGGCACTGCGGTTTTTTGGTGACCTGAACAGGGAAGTCTCCGCCTGTCCTGCTTCGGTTTTCACCATGATCTTTTGTCCGGACATTTTTGCTCTTTGCAGCCGCGTTTCAAAAATGAAATCACATTCATGATAGAGTTCGCGCACTGATTTGCCAGACTGTAGAGGGCGGGTTTGCCGAATGCGTGACACGTCCCCGTGAAATCGAAGTGATCCGATGCCGACCGCGCCAACACTTGAACTTCGCCGCTATTCGCGCCTGAAAAATTTGCGGGCGCGCGCAGAACGCCAGGGTGCTGCATTGCAGTTCTGGGCGCGTACGGCATCGCTCGCTGCGATCTCCTGCTTCTTTTCATTGATCAGTCGCTGGGATGCTTCGCTGCTCTTCGTGCTGGCGGGCCTCGTGCTGTTCCAACTCGTCGGCCTGATCCAGTTTCTCTTTGCGCGCCGTCGCACGGCGCGATGGTGGATCGGTTACCTCGTCGGTACGCTGGACATCATTCTTTTAACCGTTCTGCTGGTAACGCCCAACCCGTTTTCCCTGGAGGTCGCGCCGGCCGCGATGCAACTGCGCGAGGGCAGCTTCAAATTCCTGCTGATTTTCGTATGCCTTGGCGCGCTGACCCTTTCGACACGATTGGCGCTCTATCTCGGCGCGCTCGCTGCCTTGACATGGGCGATCGGGGTGGGATGGGTGATTTCTCATCCGGGAACCGTCATTCCGGCGACGAACCTCTATTCGCTGCCGATGACAGAGCAACTGAACCTCTATCTCAACCCCAATTTCGTCGATACATTTGCGCAGGCGACCAACGTGTTGGTTGTGCTGATTATCGGCGCGATCATGGCGCTGGTCGTCTTTCGTTCCCGACATCTGTCGGAAGACTATGTCAAGGCAGAGCGCGCCCGCGCCAATCTCGCCCGGCATTTTTCGCCCAATGTCGTCGACCAGCTCGCCACCGATGACGAGCCCTTCGGCCCGGTCCGCCGGCAGGATATCGCGGTGCTGTTCGCCGACATCGTCGGTTTCACACACTATTCCGAGGATCATCCGGCCGAAGCAGTGTTCGAACTTCTGCGTCAGTTCCACCGTCGTATGGAACAGGTCGTTTTCGACCACCATGGCACCGTCGATAACTATATCGGCGATTGCATCATGGCGACATTCGGGGTTCCGCAAGCCAGCCATGACGATGCGACTCGGGCCATCCAGTGCGCTGAAGCGATGGTCGCCGCTCTCGAAGACTGGAATGTACAGCGGGTGTCCAGGGGATACCCGCCGCTGGACGTTCGGATCGGTGCACAATATGGCGCAGTGGTTATCGGCGCGGTCGGCAGCGAGCGCAATCTGTCCTTCGCGGTGGTGGGCGACACCGTCAACGTCGCCAGCCGTTTGCAGTCGCTCTGCCGTGAGCTTCAGGCGAATATTTGCTTTGGGTCACGACTGATTGAGGCCGCGAAGGCGGAATCGCCCACGACACAGTTGAATGCGCGCGATCATGGACCGGTGAGCATCCGCGGCCGGGACGAACCGGTCCATGTCTGGGTCGAACACAGAGCCGAAAACCAGGGTGCTATTGCGGTTTCGGCATGATATAGGCCGCCATGTGAAACGCCTGCACCTCGGCTGGAGGCCGCGCCATAGGGGCATGTCCTGACCTAGGCCGAAAGCCATCACGTGTCTGAGGCGATTGCGCCAGCCTTTGCGGCTGCGGCGTCTGCGCTTGCCTTGTCGTCCCAGGTCACCGCCCGGTAGTCGAAACCATATTCCAGCGTCGGCTTGACGATGCGGAAATAGGGCGACAGGTCGAAATCGCGCGGCGTGTACAGCGAGTGGTGGCGGATGTGCAGGATTTCCTTGCGCGAATAGTTCGACTGCGCCGAAGCGCGGCCGGGCGCGCGGGTGATCTCAGGCAGGATCGGATAGCGGATCTGGCCATAGGCCTCGGCGATCAGCGAGGAACAGATGGCCCGTGTCGGGTCGCCGGAGCCGAACGCCAGCATGCGGCGGCGCCATCGCACTGGTACAGGTGGCGTCGGCAGAAAAAAACGCAGCATGTCGAAAATGTTCTTGAGATCGTATTTCAGGCCGAGCTTGCCGATCATGAAGGCGACGACCCTGTCGCGGTCCTCCGGGGACAACCCGCTCGCCCGGCAGATGCGGGTGTTGTAGGTGCGATAGCGCGACAGCGGCACGGCGACGCAGCCATCGCCCATCGTGACCTCGATCAGGCGCGGCCGCTCCGTTCCGTCCTGCGGTTCGGGCAAGGCGTCGCCGATATAGAAGGCGGCATGCGACCAGGTCGACTGGGTCAGGTACTTGATCACCGCCGAGATTTTCTGGTTGCCCTCGATCAGCATGATGTCGCCGGGCTCCAGCGTGCGGCGCAGCGTCTCGGCATCGGACGGTGTGTAGGGCTCGTAGCCGGAAGATTCTTCCTGCAGCCGGCCGGCGAGCCGGCGGCCAAGTCGATCCAGAAGCGTTTCGCCAAGCTCGGTCATGCCATATGGCGATTAACATATGCAGGCGGCTGGACGCCAGCCACACGTCCGTCAACTGGCGGTCCCGCGGCATCTTCCGGCAATGGGGCGGCAGCCAGGTCGTCGCGCGCCTTGCGGGCCAGTTTGCGTGTCGAGCGTTTGGGACTGTCGCCGAACAGCTCGGCCGCCTCGGCGAGACAGCTCTTCTTCAGCTGCTTCTCCGACCGCTTCAAAAGCTTGCCCAAGAGCTTGGTGTCCTCGGGCGGCCCGAGCGGACGGTCATCGGCCTCGAGCAGGTCGCGCATGACGAACACATCGTGCAGGTCGCCCAGCCTTTCACCCAGTTCGTCGACCGCCTTGCGCCTGGTCTTGATCGGCGTCGGCCACAGCCTGCCGAGCAGCGACAAATGCATGCCGTGCGTCTTGGCCGCCTTGCGCAGATCGTGGAAATCATTGGCCGCGCCGCGCGATCCGGCCTTGTCGAGCGCCTTTCTGGCCCGCCGCAAGGTGATGCGGGCGCCTTCGGCAAGCACGTCGGCGGCCTGTTCCGGCTGGTCGGGCAGAGCGAGTGTGTCGATCCGGTGCAGGCCTTCCTCGCAAGCGGCGGTCGCAGCAGCAATCGCCGCGTCGAGCCCGGCGCCTTCGTGCAACTCATGCTGGCGGGCAATCAGCCTGTCGCGCACCGCAGCCAGCCCATCGTCGGCGCTCTCCTTGGGAAAGCTTGCCGCCAGCCGGTCGATGGTCTCGATCACCGCCGTCGCCTGGCGCGGCCCGGCAAGCAGGCCCGCCACGTTGCGGTAGCATTGGTTCTCTGTCTCGCAGAATGTTTCGTCACCGGAACGAACAAGACGCAGCAAGGCTCGCGCGCTCTTCAGCCGCTTGCGGCATTTGTGCAGCCCATGTTCCGGCCGGCTGCGCGCGGCGTCAAGATGGGCCAATGCCTTGCCGATCTCCTCGGCTAGGATACGCCTGACCTCGCCGGTCAGCGGCAGGCGCGGATCGATGCGAAAGCTCATGCGGCGATCTCCGGAATCCCCCCGAGGGCGAGCGACGCGTTGTAAAATTCAGACTCGCCGGTGACTTCGCGGCCGAGCCAATCAGGCAGCATTTCGTCCGGCACGTCCTCCGGCGTCTCAAGTTCCGCGACCACAAGTCCCGCAAGCGGACCGCCAAAGACATCGACCTCATAGAGATAGCCGCGATGCCTAACATGGTGGCGTGTCTTCTCTATGACACGTCCAAGGGCGAATGCCAGCATCTCCTTGGCCTCCGCCAGCGGGATCGGATATTCGAATTCGTCGCGCTCGCGCGCCCTGCTGCCGAATTTGAGCGTCAGCTTGGCGGAAGCGTCGTGACTGATGCGGATGCGCAGGCTTCGACCGGGAGCCGCGGAAAGATAGAACTGGCGAATGCGGATATCCGCCTCGACCAAATCCCGCCATGCGGTGCCGGAGACCAGGAATTTGCGTTCGACTTCCTTGCCCATGGCCGCGCACTAAAGCGTTTGTCACCGAAGATGGCAAGACAGTCGCTCATACAGATTGACTCACGGATTGACTTTAATCAATCGATTGATTAAATAGACTCATGATCAGATTGCCGGAACCCAGGAGCCCCCGCCGCGAGCCCGCCGACATGACGCGCGCTGCCCTTGTCCAGGCGGCGCTGAAACTGTTCGGACGGCAGGGTTTCGACGGCACCTCGACGCGCCAGATCGCAGCCGAGGCGCAAGCCAATATCGGCTCGATCGCCTATCATTTCGGCGGCAAGGAGGGCCTTCGCACTGCCGCTGCCGACTTTATCGTCGAGACCATCCAGACGGTTGCCGGCCAGGCGCTCGGCAATGTGCAGGCACCCGCACCGGGACCGGCCAATCCGGAGGCGGCGCAAGCGCTGCTCTTCACGGCGCTGGAGCGCATGGTCGGCTTCGTTGTGGCCAGTCCGCAGGCCGGCGAGATCGTGCAGTTCGTGTTGCGCGAGCTTTCGCATCCGACGGCAGCGCTCGACCGTATCTATGACGGCGTGTTCGAGCCGACGCACCGCCGGCTGTGCCAGCTCTGGGAACAGGCGACGGGGGAGCCGGCCGAAAGCGAGGCCACAAGGCTCACCGTGTTCACGCTGATCGGCCAGGTCATCTATTTCCGCATCGGCCGCGAGGCGGTGATGCGCCGCATGGGCTGGAACGACATTGGCGGTGCCGAGGCGGCCAAGGTGGTGGCGGTCACGTCGGGCAATCTCAAGGCCATATTGGCCGCCCGCAAGGTGCAGGGATGAAGGGGCAAAGACCATGAGCGTTCTGTGTTCGCTGCCGCTCGCCGCGCAGCTTTTCAGCGCCTGTGCGCCGACAGCGCCGCTGGCCGTTGGCTATGTCGAGGGCGACTATGTGCTGCTGGCGCCGATCGAGGTGGCGCAGGTCGAGACCGTCACCGTCAAGCGCGGCGATCGTGTCACACCCGGCACGACCGTAGTGACGCTGGAAAGCGCCGATGCCAAGATTGCGGTTGCCCAGGCCGAGGCCGGCCTGGCCCAGGCGCAGGCGCAATTGGCCGACCTGCAGATCGGCAAGCGCCCGGAAGAGATCGCGGTGCTCAGGGCCGAGGTCGACATGGCCAGCGCGCAGGCCGCCGACGCCAAGCGCAAATACGACCGCGCCGCCGATCTGTTCAAGCGCGGCGCCGGCACGCAGGCCGATTTCGACACCGCTTCGGCGACGCTGGAGACGGCCAACGCGCAGGTCGGCCAGGCCAATGCCAATCTCGCTGTCGGCGGCCTGCCGGCGCGCCCGGAGACGATCAAGGCCGCCGACAATCAGGTCAAGCAGGCGCAGGCGGAACTGGAGCAGGCGCAGTGGCGGCTGTCGAAGCGGGTGCTGGCGGCGCCGTCGCCGGGCCGCGTCAACGATGTCATCCGCAATCCGGGCGACACCGCCGGCCCGACCGCGCCTGTCATCTCGATCCTGCCCGACGGCGCGGTGAAGCTCAGCGTCTACATTCCGGAAGCCGCCTTCTCCTCGATCAAGGTGGGCACTTTGCTCGGCGTCCATTGTGACGGCTGCGGCCCGGAGGTGAAGGCGCGAGTCAGCTACGTCTCGCCGGATCCCGAGTTCACCCCGCCGGTGATCTATTCGCTCGAGAACCGACAGAAGCTGGTCTATCTGGTCGAGGCACGGCCGGAGGGCGACGCCGGCCCACTGCAGCCGGGCCAGATCGTCGATGTCGATCTCGCGGATGGCGGAAAATGAACGCCATCGACGTCCATGGCCTGGTCAAGCGGTTTGGTGACAAGACCGTCGTCGACCATGTGACGATGACGGTCGCCGAAGGCGAGATCGTCGGCTTTCTCGGCCCCAACGGTTCGGGCAAGACCACCACCATCCGCATCATGTGCGGCCTGCTGACGCCCGACGAGGGTGAGGGCACGGTGCTCGGCTTCAACATCCGCACCGACAGCCTGCGCATCAAGCGCGAAGTCGGCTACATGACGCAGAAATTCTCGTTCTACGAGGATCTGACGATCGGCGAGAATCTCGAATTCGTGGCGCGGCTTTACCGGTTGAAGCCGCTCAACGAGCATGTCGCGACAACGCTCGAAGACCTCGGCCTGACGTCGCGTCGCAACCAGCTGGCCGGCACCTTGTCGGGCGGCTGGAAGCAGCGGCTGGCGCTGGCCGCCTGCATCATGCACAAGCCGAAGCTGCTGCTGCTCGACGAGCCGACGGCCGGCGTCGATCCGAAGGCGCGGCGCGAATTCTGGGACGAGATCCATCGCCTCGCCAGCGGCGGACTGACCGTGCTGGTCTCCACCCACTATATGGACGAGGCCGAGCGCTGCCACCGCATCAGCTACATTTCCTACGGCAAGATGCTGGCCACCGGCACCGTTGCCGAGGTGGTGAAGAATGCCGGGCTGACCACTTTCGTCCTGCAGGGCCCACGCCTCGACCAGGTGGCTGAGGCGCTTCAGGGCCGCCCCGGTGTCGACCAGGTGGCGCCGTTCGGCGCGACGCTGCATGTCGTCGGCTCCGACAAGAAGAAGCTGGAGGCCGCGCTCGCCGATGTCGAGAAAGAGCACAAGGGCGTGAAGGTGGCGCCGGGCGAAACCAGCCTCGAGGACGTCTTCATCCAGTTCATGTCCGGCTCGAAGGACAACATGGCATGAACAGCGTCTTTTCCTTCGCCCGGCTCGGCGCGCTGCTGATCAAGGAGTTCATCCAGATGCGGCGCGACCGCATCACCTTCGCAATGATGCTCGGCGTGCCGCTGATGCAGCTGGTGCTGTTCGGCTACGCCATCAACAACGATCCCAAAAGCCTGCCGGCGGCACTGGTGGCGACCAGCAGCGATCCCTATACGCGCGCCATGATCTCGGCGCTGCAGACGACCGGCTATTACCGCTTCGACCATGTCTCGCAAAGTGCTGCCGATGCGGAATTCCTGATGTCGCGCGGCGATGTCGCCTTCGTCGTCACCATCCCCGCTGATTTCGCCCGGCGGGTCGAGCGCGGCGACAGCCCGCAGATCCTGATCGAGGCCGACGCCACCGACCCGGCCGTCGCCAGCGGCGCCATCTCGACGCTCGGCACCGTCGCCAGCCAGGCACTGCTCAGGGCGCGCGGCATGCAGGAGGCCGCCGCCGAGGCAGCCCTCGGGCAGCTCGAAGTGGTGGTGCACCGGCGCTACAATCCCGAAGGCATTTCGCAATACAACATCGTGCCCGGCCTGCTCGGTGTCATCCTGCAGATGACGATGGTGATGATGACCTCGATCGCGCTGACCCGTGAGACTGAGCGCGGCACGATGGAAAACCTTCTGGCGATGCCGTCCAGCCCGCTCGAGATCATGATGGGCAAGGTGCTGCCCTATCTGGCGGTCGGCGGGGTGCAGGTGGTGGTGGTGCTGGCGGCGGCGAAGCTTCTGTTCGCCATCCCCTTCACCGGCTCGATGTCGCTGCTCCTGACCGCCGTGCTGATCTTCGTGCTGGCGCTGGTGCTGCTCGGCTACACGATCTCGACCATCGCCCGCACACAGATGCAGGCGCTGCAGCTCACCTTCTTCTTCTTCCTGCCATCGATCATGCTGTCCGGCTTCATGTTCCCCTATCGCGGCATGCCGGGTTGGGCGCAAGTCTTCGGCGAGATCCTGCCGCTGACGCATTTCCTGCGCATCATCCGCGCGGTGATGCTGAAGGGCGCCGAACTGCCGGCGGTGGCGACGGAGATCGGCTGGTTGGTGATGTTCGTGGCGCTGTTTGCCGGCGTCGCGCTGGTGCGGTTCAGGCGGACGCTGGATTAGAACAATTCCAGCAATCGGATATTGGCCGCGGCCTACCTCCCTCAGCCCTCATCCAAGACTGCCGGCGAAAC
This sequence comes from Mesorhizobium kowhaii, assembly GCF_003253745.1. Classification (GTDB taxonomy): domain Bacteria; phylum Pseudomonadota; class Alphaproteobacteria; order Rhizobiales; family Rhizobiaceae; genus Mesorhizobium; species Mesorhizobium kowhaii. Next base: position 4,700 of record NZ_MZXV01000065.1, on the reverse strand, counting down.
GCTCGGCGAGGCGTTCGCGCCGGAAGGCGTCGACGATGAAATCGATGAAGACGCGGGTTTTGGCCGGCAGCAGCGTGCGGCTGGAGAAGTAGATCGAGAGCGCGCCGGCATCGGCATACCAGCGCGGCAGCAGGCGAACGAGCTTGCCGCTTTCAAGATGCGCCAGCGCGTCCGGCAGGGCGATCATGGTGACGCCAAGCCCGAGCAGGGCGGCTTGCCGCATGGCGGCCGGATCGTTGACCACAATGGTCTCGCGGGGTGATCCCGCCATCTCGGTGCCTTCCGCATCCCGCATCGTCCAGTGACGGATGCGGCCGGTACCGAGCGAACGCATGAGGATGCCGTCGAAGGCGGCAAGGCCGGAAGGGTCGGTCGGCGGTGTTCGCCCTGCCATATAGGCGGGCGAGGCAACGGCGATGACATGGACGGGCGCCAGCGACCGCGAAACGACGCCCGGCGACAGGTCGAAGCCGCCGCCGATTGCAGCGTCATAGCCCTCGGCCACCAGGCCACCTGCCGGTTCTCGAAATGCCATTCCGGACGGATGAGCGGATAGCGCATGAGAAATGTCGGCAGCAAAGGCAGGCAATAGGCAATGCCAAGCGTCGGCGACAGGCTGAGCTTGAGCACGCCGGCGGGTTCGCCGCGTCCGCCGGACGTAGCGGCAATGGCGTCCTGCAGCGCTTCGAGATTGCCGCCAATGTCGTGCAGGAAACGCTCGCCGGCTTCGGTCAGGGCCAGTTTGCGTGTCGAGCGCTGGAACAGACGCTGGCCGAGATTGCGCTCCAGCATGGCAACGTTGCGGCTGACGGCGGCTGGCGTCAGCCCGAGCAGGCGCGCGGCGGCGGAAAAGCCGCCCGCCTCGGCGCTGCGAACGAAGGATTCGAGATTGGCGAGCGTCTCCATCGGTCCTCCGCGCCGGACGATCTTCAACGGATACTTGAGAATAAAACAAGCAAATACCGACTAATCCTAGACGAATAAATCGACGATATCCACTCCCACCAGCCACCACCAGCGAACGGAGTGGACATCACCATGAACAGCATCGGCATCATTGGCGCCGGCAATATCGGCCAGGCATTCGCCCGCACGCTCGCCAGGAACGGCATCGAGGCCACCATCGCCAACAGCCGCGGCCCGCAGACGCTGGCCGAACTCGTCGCGTCGATCGGCCCCTCGATCAAGGCCGGCACGCGGCAAGAGGCGGCAGCCAAGGACATCGTGCTTGTCGCGGTCAACTGGTCGAAGCTTCCTGCAGCGCTCGCCGGCCTGCCCGACTGGAATGGGCGCATCATTATCGACGCCAACAATTCGATCGAGGCGCCGCTGTTCAAGCCAGTCGATCTCGGTGGCCGTTTCTCAAGCGAGGTGTTTGCAGGTCTCGTCCCCGGCGCAAGGGTGGTGAAGGCATTCAACCATCTACGGGCGTCCCTGCTGGGGAGCGACCCGGCGGCGGAGGGCGGCAAGCGCGTGTTGTTCTATTCGGGTGACGAGGCGCAGGCCAAGGCCGAGGTCGGCGCCCTGATCGACAGGCTTGGCTTCCACGGCATCGATCTCGGCCCGCTGACGATCGGCGCGCGTCTCGCCCAGTTCCCCGGTGGTCCGTTGCCGATCCTCAATCTCGTCCGCTTCGATTGATGCGCCCGGCGGCGCGGCACCAATCGAGATTCTATGCCGCCGCCATGATCTCGGCATAGGTGCCGAAATCGACATTGCCGCCGGACAGCACCACGGCAACGCATTTACCTGATAGCTCGATCTCGCCCGATGAAAGTGCCGCCAGCGCGACGCAGCCGCCTGGTTCGACCACCAGCTTGAGATAAGCCATGGCGTCGCGCATTGCCTGCGCCGTCGCCTTGTCGGAGACGGCGATGGCCCCGGCGAGGTTCCTGCGGTTGATTTCGAAGGTGATCACGCCCGGTTCGGCGGTCAGGATCGCATCGCAGATCGAACTGTAGCCCGGCTCGTTCGAAACCCTGGTGCCCGCGGCCAGCGAGCGGCGGGTGTCGTCGAAATTCTCGGGCTCCACCGCCCAGACCGCGGTGTCCGGCGAGGCGTCCTTGACGGCAACTGAGATGCCGCTCGACAGGCCGCCGCCGCCACAAGGGATCACGACCGCGTCGAGGCTGACGCCAAGCGCTTTTGCCTGGCGCATCACTTCGAGGCCGATCGTGCCCTGGCCGGCGATGATGGCCGGGTCGTCGAAGGGCGGCACCAGCACCATGCCTTTCTCGATGTAAGGGCGCACCACGGTCATGCGGTCGTCGCGAAAGCGGTCGAAAGGAACCACCTCCGCCCCCATCTTGCGGACATTGCCGATCTTCATCGCCGGCGCGTCAGCCGGCATGGCGATGACCGCCTTGACGCCGAACATCGCCGCCGACGCCGCGACGCCTTGTGCGTGGTTGCCCGACGAGAAGGCGACCACGCCACGGCTGCGCTCCTCTTCGCTCAGCGACGACAGCTTGTTGTAGGCGCCGCGGAACTTGAACGAGCCGGTGCGCTGCAGCGTCTCCGGCTTGAACAGGATGCGGGCGCCGAAGCGCTTGTTCAACTCCTGCGATTCGATCAACGGTGTTTCGACGATCAGCCCCAAAAGCCGGGCTGCGGCGCGGTGGATGTCTTCTATGCCGGGAGGGGTGGTCATGGCGGATCCTGCGAAAATGTGATCCGACCATGGTGCACGGAAAGGGCCGCGCGACACCAACGAAAAAATGTGACGGTTACAAAGTTTGGCGAGTCATGAGTGAAAGATCACCACGGCCTCGGCTGTCGCGCCCCCCTCTGTCCTACCGGACATCTCCCCCACACGGGGGGAGATCGGCCGTCACGACCGCTTTCGCCGATCGCCAAGGTGGGAAGAAGGGAGCTGCTGGCGAAGCTGCCAATCTCCCCCCTCGTGGGGGAGATGTCCGGCAGGACAGAGGGGGGCGCTGTCCCGCCGACGTCTCGCTCCGCTACTGCCGAGCGCCTCAGCCGGGGGCCTGCTGCCTGCGGCAGCTCCCCGGTTCGAGCCCTTTGAAAGGTCCACCGGACCTTTCAATTCGCCTGCGGCGAACCGTGCTCTCACCCCAACAACGCCCTCTGCCGCTTGGTGCCACCCAGCTTGCGCCAATTGTTAAATCGGTGCGTCGCGGCGGCGAAGGAGATTTTCATCTGCTGGGCGACCGAATAGCGCGACTTGCCTTCGTCGAACATGCGGTAGCAGCATTCGACGCCCTCTTCGGTCAACTTGCCGTCCGGGGCCTTGTTGTGCGGGTTGGCGGGATCGAATTTCTCGACCTGCTGCTCGACCAGGCCTTTCAGGCGCTGCAAATCGGCCTCGATGCTGGCGATGAGATCGAGAACAGGCTTGGGATCATAGTGGTGCGGGGGCTGTTTTGCCGTCATCTGCGGATTCCCTTTCTTGGCTTTGGCTCCCACATATAGGTGAACATTCACTGATAATGAAGAGGTGCGCCTCACGACTGGACTTCAACAATTCTTGACCGCGACCCAAGCGCGCAATTGACCTCGGGTGCGCCAAACCCTAGTTTAGAACAATTCTAAACTAGGGTGAATTCCTCATGCTTTCCCGTGTTTTCGGTTTCGGCCGCCGTCCTTTCGAATCGCTCTCCGAACAGGAGATCCTGGCGCTGGCCATTTCGTCCGAGGAAGATGACGGGCGCATCTACCGGGCCTACGCCGACGGACTGGCGGAAAACTTCCCGCAATCGGCAAAGGTGTTCGAGGAAATGGCCGAGGAAGAGGACGGTCATCGCGACGCGCTGATCGAGCTTTTCCGCAAGCGTTTCGGCGACCGCATTCCGCTGATCCGGCGCGAACATGTGAAAGGCTACTTCGAGCGCAAGCCCGACTGGCTGGTGAGACCGCTCGGCATCGAGCATGTGCGCAGCCAGGCCGAGGCGATGGAGCGGCGCGCCTATCTATTCTACGTCGAGGCGGCCAAGCGCACCACCGACGCCTCGACCCGAAAACTGCTCGACGATTTGGCGATAGCCGAGCAGGGCCATGAGACGCTGGCGCAGCGTCTGGAGCAAAAGCACGTGCCGGGCGAAGTGAAGGACGAAGAGGCCGTTGCCGAGCAGCGCCAGTTCATCCTCACCTATGTGCAGCCGGGGTTGGCCGGATTGATGGACGGATCGGTGTCGACGCTGGCGCCGATCTTTGCCGCCGCCTTTGCCACGCATGACACCTGGCAGACGCTCCTGGTCGGGCTTGCCGCCTCGATCGGCGCTGGTATTTCGATGGGTTTTACCGAGGTCGCGTCCGATGACGGCAAGCTGTCGGGCCGCGGCTCACCGGTCAAGCGCGGCCTCACCGTCGGCATCATGACGACGCTCGGCGGCCTCGGCCACGCGCTGCCCTATCTCATCCCGCAGTTCTGGACGGCGACCGCCGTCGCCGCGGTGGTGGTGTTCTTCGAATTGTGGGCCATCGCCTTCGTCCAGAACCGCTACATGCAGACGCCCTTCCTGCGCGCCGCCTTCCAGGTGGTGCTGGGCGGCGCGCTGGTGTTCGCGGCCGGCGTGCTGATCGGGAATGCTTAGCTTCTTCCTTCTCCCACAAGGGGCCTGTTGCGCAGTAGCCCGGGATGTTGAGGGGGCAGAAATTGCAGGGATTTCGCTCGTATTTGTGAGTCTCTGGCGCCTTGTTTGGGGTTTTGGGCGGCGGCTCGGCCCGTGCGGCCGGACTGC
>NZ_MZXV01000050.1 GCF_003253745.1 Mesorhizobium kowhaii | reverse complement strand
CATAAAGGACATCAAGGCCGTCGCCGCCCGTCAGTATGTCATTGTCGGCTCCGCCGTTCAGCGTGTCGTCGCCAAGATCACCCGCCAACGTGTCGTTGCCGGTGCCGCCATAGATCTGGTCGTTGCCACCTCCTCCAGATAACGTGTCGTTGCCGCCTAAGCCATAAATGATGTTGGGCAGCGCATTAAATGTGGGCGGGGCGTCATTACCCTGTGACCCTCGCCACGCCGGGAACTGGTCAACGAAATCAAGATGACTCAACGTATTGATGCCGTTCAGATAGATCAGCAGGTCGCCTTCGCTGAACTGACCGTCATCGTTACCGTCGACCCATAGCTCGACCCGGCTTGCGATGTTGTTGTACTTCCACAGCACGTCGATGAACCCGTCGCCGACCCAATCGGGGTTCATCTGAACACCGTCCTGGCCGATGCCGGTGAAGGTGAATGTGTAGCTAACGCCGCTGGAATCGGGGTTGTCATTGAATGCAAGTGGCAAACCGTTGAAATAGGAGGGCAGTTCGATCAGATCGCCGCCAGCGGTACCTGCTCCTTGAAAGCCATTGATCTCATCGATCAAGTTGGTCTCGACGGGAGAACTGTCGCTTCGGGGAATTGCAAGATTGAAGATAAACCGGTCGTCGCCGGCCCCTCCATCCAATGTATCGCCACCGAGACCGGCCTCGATCGTATCGTTCCCGCCGCCGCCATTGATGACGTCATGTCCGTTGCCGCCGACCAAAAGGTCGGCCTGGCTTCCGCCAGTCAGAATGTCGTCGCCTGAACCACCCGTCGCCATGAGCGAGCCGAGCGTAACCGCCGACCCATTCAGTGTGAGATGGTCCGTCGTTGCGAGCGCGGAGCCGTCGACCGTCACCGTCGCCCCAATTGCCGTCGAAACCATGTTGTTGTTGAGCGCAAGCGAGATCGACGTTCCGATCTGAAGCTCGATCGTTTCAACGCCAGTGACCGCCAAATTTATCGTGGAGGCGTTATTTCCGGAGATGATCAGCCTGTCGGAGCCCGCGCCACCATCGATTTGGTCTGCTGAGGTTAGAGTTCCCCCAGCAACTATAGTATCGGCACCAGCGCCTGCCGATACTATGTCATCGCCTCCGCCGCCATGAGCAACATCAATGTAGTCATCAAAGGAACTGCCGTTCAGCGTATCGGGATCACCAGTTCCCAAACGAACCAGACTGCCATCGAGAAACGAAAAGTTGGTGCCAGCGAGGGTGCCGTAACTTGCTCCGATCAGTTGGACGGATTGACCGGAGATCGTAACTAAAGTGTCGTCAATACCGCCAGCTTCCAGCCTTAGGAGGTTGGCGTGGATGCTAAGGTCGAACTCAAGAATATCAGAAAGGGGGTCGAATGCGATCGACTGACCAATGTAATCGGCAAAGTTAAAAGTAGACATTGCGCACCCCTCCCTTGCCCACAGTATAGCTTTTTGTGTAGCTATCTCTGGAGTTCCAAATGCCAAATCTGATAGTAGCCGTCAGACGATAAAATAACCCGCGCACTTCATGACGAAGTAACGCCGAGTGACTGAAGGCCGTCTAGCTAGCTGGCCTCGCTTCGCTCAAGGTATGGGCCCCCGCGGGTCCCTTCCGCTAATCTAAGAGTGCCCCTACGGCAGCGCTATGTCAACGCTGTATTAGCGATTCAAAATGTGCTGCAGCTGCGATTTTTTATTGATACCTCAAAATTCAGTTCCTCATTGGCTGCACGAGGATCTTCGAAGAGAAGAAGTCTGGTCGAGCTGGCACAAAGCGCCCGGCGTTTGACGGCGCCCTTGCCTTTCTCAGACCTGAAGACGTCCTTGTCGTTTGGAAACTCGATCGTCTGGGCCGGTCTTTGGTAGAGATGATGCGAACAATCGACATGCATCGGCGCCAGGGGTCAAATTTCAAAGCCTGCCCGAACATTTCGATAGTCAAACCGCACACGGAAGATTTGCGCTGCAAATGCATGGGGCAATGGCGGAGTACTTTCTTGATCTCAATCGCGAGCGAACGATGGAAGGGCTAAAGGCAGGGCTTGCTCGTGGCAGGAAAGGTGGACGCCGCAAAAAGCTCAGCGATGCTGACGTCGAGACAGGGACCGCCATGCTAAGGGCCGGGACTATATCGGTCGCAGAAATCGCTAAGAGGCTGGGTGCCGCGCGCACGACTTTCAAACGGAGCGCTCGCTGGCTGCGGTGAAAGCAATTAAAACAGTAGTTTGCGATCGACGTCGGGCCAGATTCTCTGCCATTTCCTGCCCCACTGATAGGGGCCCACAATCGGCACCGCTCCCGCCTGCCGATGAACCCGGAGGGGCGGGGGCGGTCGTCCAGCCGCCTGCTACCAGCGCGAGCCGAGCGGCGTCCGCATTGCGGGCTCAGCGGCCTTCTGTTGCAGCTCTGCGGCGATTGGTTCGAACGTCGACGATGGTGATTTGGCGTCGACCTTTCGTGGCGTGGTGCGCTCACTCTCCACAGGCCGATATGCAAGGTCCTTAGCTCCGCAACCGGCGATAAGGAAACATGTCTCACATCGTATAGTTATTGAGACTGCCTCTTGACGCGTCTCTTTTTGTGTCTCATAAGTGCGTTATCGAAACGCTTTAGGAGTTATGAGACATGGCCCTCGTGGCCTACATCAGGGTTTCCTCATTAGGGCAGAGCTTGGAAGTCCAGCGGGACAAGATGCGAGCCATCGGGGTCGAGCCGGACCACATCTTCGAGGAGAAACGTTCCGGTGTGGACACCAACCGCCCGGCGCTAAAAGAAGCGCTGCGCTTCGCCCGCAAGGGCGATGCCTTCGTCATCACCAAGATCGACCGGCTGGCCCGGTCAGCGACTGACCTGCTCCAAATTGTACAACAACTCCAAGGCAAGGGGGTGGCGCTCCGAGTACTCGATCAGCAGATCGATACCAGCACGCCGGCCGGCAAAGCGATGCTTCAAATGCTGGCTGTCTTCGCGGAGTTTGAAACCGCGATCCGGAAGGAGCGCCAGATGGACGGCATCGCCAAAGCAAAAGAGAAGGGAACAAAGTTTGGAAGAAAGGCCCAGGTGACGGCGGAGATCGCAGCGCAAATTCGCTCGATGCGGGAGGATGGCCTTCTAATCCCTGACATCATTCAGAAGACCGGGCTGAGCAAAGCTAGCGTCTACAGGGCACTCGAACTGGCCGGAAGGGCGGAGGACACCGGCGAACCATCGCTGCCCTCCGGCTTATGAACTTCGTTCCCTCTACATCGCCTCGCCGGCGCGGTCTGGACCGACGATCCGGAACGGTCAAGCTTCTCAACCTTCGTCAAGAAGCTTCCGGCCGAGAAATCCAACGATCGAGGGGCGCCACGTCGGCCTTGGTGGATCCCAATCTGGGCCGACTTCATCTGCCAACCGCCGCAGAGACTGTGCCCATCCAGTCAACTTAGCTGTCCATTCGGGCGTCATACGCCAGTCAATTGCCCATCCCTCGAACACATCGGCCAAGTGTACCATATGACAATAGCCGAGTTCCTCGCGCAGGTCCTCCGACCAGCGTTGCTCTGCAGCTTGATCGAATATGTGTACGAGTCCTTCAGCCGGGGACTTCGACTGGTTCCTGCGCTCCTCCATAGCGTTCAACGCGAGCAGGTTCTTCGCCGCGCGGCGAAGGTCTATCCTTTTCTCCGAGCTCAGTCCTTCGCCCGTCGCAGCGCGGATCTCGAGCTTTCGAGCCAGTGCAATCCTTTGCTGCGGAGTCAGACGGGGCATCGGTTTAACTGTCGCGCTGTTCGGGGCCCAGGCCACTCCTCCGCGCGAAAGAAGCCCTTGATGAGAACCTACGGCTGACGCGGACTTATCCCGCTGACCTGCTGTCCTCGCAGACTGGCATGTCTCATCGAGGGCGCGGTACCGCGGCGGGGAGCATCGGCCTTTACGGGGCGAATTCCCCGGTCGGTGCGCGTTCAAGGGCACTTCCTCGCCTGAGGCACGAAGTAAATATCGACAAACGAAATTAAGAACAGGCATATCTCTATCGACGTGTCCAGCGAAGGGGGCGCATGTGAAGGTGCTTGTCTGCGGAGGTCGAGATTTCACGGATCACGCTTTCGTCCACGCAGAGCTCGATCGCCTGCACGCGCAGCATCATTTCGAGGTCGTTATCGAGGGCGACGCGAGGGGTGTAGATCGCATTGCTGGTGAGTGGGCGCGTGCGAGAGGCGTTGAACTGATGGTGTTTCCTGCCGACTGGAAGGGCGAAGGCAGACATGCCGCGTTGATCCGCAACGAACGAATGCTGCGCGACGGTAAGCCCGATCTGGTCGTCGGATTCCCGGGCGGCGGCGGAACCTGGTACACATGTTCCCTCGCCGAGAAGCTCGGAGTCACCGTTATCAGACTAGCCTGACCTCAACGAGAAACTCGGGATATCACCGTCTCCATACGCCCTGGGGCTGGGGACTCTCCTTTCCTTTGTGCGGAGCGATCTCATTGGCCATGGAGTTGATCTGGTAGATCAGTTCGTCCGAGCTAGTCTGAGAATAGGGGTTGAGGTCGTTGTTGGTGTCGGCACGCTTGCTCCCGATCAGACCAAACAGTTTCGCCTTGGCCATGATGGCGGAGATTGCCGCAGCCGGCTGCCCGCGCTGATGCGCCACCGCAATCGCGCAGTCCAGTTCCGCGGCGAGCCACTCGCGCGTGACGATTACCGCATCGGCGAACTCCTCGACCAACTCGCGAATACGGCTCGAAATCTTAGCACTTCTTAGCAGCCGCGAAGAGTTCGCGAAGGCCGTTTGCTTGGAACATTTGAAGCCCGCCTGTTGGTATGCCTTGTACGCCGGCCACCCGTATGCACGGAGCTGGCAGAATCTCTCGTGCCTTGGATTATCTAGTGCAGGCTTCGAAGACCTCTTCCTTGCGTCTGAAGAGCCGTCGAAGGCTTCGAAGGAGCTCTTCAGCGCCTCTCCAAGTAAACCCCAGGCTGCTAGGGCTCTTTTCTCGTCCTGTCTGCAGCCGGACATGCTGCCGCTTCTGCGGGCAGAATACGCAGATGCGTCGATCCGAACCTGGTTGCCGCTATGGATCACCATCATCTCCCGAACCAAATCTGACATCAATGTAAGGACCAGCACTGACGATTCTCTGAGCACTGAAGGCAACATGGCGGGACCGACCCCTTGCCGCTTACAACGCCACCAACCCGGTCCCCGGCAACCGCCCCAGCCGAGATCCCGGCCCGCCAGCGGCGAAATCGCGAGTGCCTGAAACTTCGCACCGGGCCTACTGTGAACCCAGCCGCCTCGACCTTGGACTGCGCTGCTATGTCGCCGGAGGGTGTCCGCTTACGTCATGGACGGCCTGGTGCTGGGGCAGAATCTGCGGATGTGGCACCAGCTCGACGGCTTGCGCAAAGCAGTAGAGCGCGGTCTCGATCCGGCCGGAGGCGGCGCGATATGCCGTCATACGCGCTGACCGTGATAGGTCTGCCGGGCGATCTCCGCCTGCACAGCCGACCAGAAGGCGCCGAGTTGCTCGTCCTGCTCGGCCTCGCCGATGCCGGCGCCGGACATCTGCTGGATCAGGGCATCCGTCACCTGGTCTCGATAGGACTGAGCCGCGCGGAGGGTCGGCTTGGCGAGCGTCTTGGCGGCAACATCGCGGATGCGGCCGACACGCTTGACCATCGGGAACAAGATCACTTTCGCTGCAGGCTGCCACTCGAATAGCGGAACGCCATCATGCTCGTGCATGGCTGCTACCCCCCCGAAATATAGATGTAGTGGCGGTTTCCGCACTATGGCCTGTAGTGGCGGTTTCCGCACTAGTGATTCCCGTTTTGTGGTGCGGTTTCCGCACTGAGTTTTGGCGTTTTCCGCCACTGGACTTTTGTTTTTTAGAGGACGGCTTCTCAAAAGCCTGACGCGCCGCCCTGGCCAGCAGTTCAGCCGCTTCGACGGTCTCTATCTCCCGCCAGTCATTGGTCGGCTCGGTGAGATCGGTCGGGCGATACGTGAGCCGAAATTTGTTCGATTGTCGCCATTGCGCATTGCCGGCCCTGCCCGCTTGAGTGATCTCGACGAATCCCAGCGCGACCACCTCTCGGATGGCTGGGGCGATCGCATGGCGATGGATTCCGTATTCCTCGAAGTCGTCGTAGGTGGTCGGAAGCTTTCCATTGTCGTTGCCGCCATGGTGGCCAAGCTCGATCTCGAGCCGAGCCAGGATACGGTGCCCGGATAGCGATAGCGCCCGGTAGGCGGGGGATTCCTCCATCTCGATCAGCCGCCAAGCGAACTGGCCGCTGATCGTTGTGCGCTTGCCTTTGCGGGCTCGGCCTTTGTCGATCATGCCGCTCCCCTATTAGCGTGCCCCCGCACCGGCGGGCGCCAGCATGGCGATGTCGACGGTTGCCCCTCTCGGGCACGGCTCGCACCTTGCGCAAAGCCATTTGACGATCAAGGGCCGGTTAAGGTCGAGCTGGTGGGCGAAGACGTCACGGGCGCCGCATCCTTCGCAGGGCAACGGCTCGACGACCCCGCAGTTTTTAGCTATTTTCAAGCACTTTCGTGCCCAGCGTTCCATGGTCGCGATCGGAACGGACGCGCTCATGCGACCGCCTCGTCTTTAGGCTCGCGAATGGGTAGCGCTGCGGCCAGCGCTTCAGCGGGCGTTGAGCCGGACGCGGGGTCGCGAGCGATCGGCTCGCGAATGGGTAGCGACGCCAAGAAGCGTTCGAGATCGGAGTGCAGGATGATCGTGCGCCGGCCGAATTTGTGGGCAATGAGACGCCCGTTGCTGATCGCCGCGAAGATGCGGGTGCGGCCGATGCCGGATAATTTCGCGGCTTCCTCGGCGGAATAACCAAGTCTTTCGTTCATTGGGATGCTCCACTGGCTTTTGCAGTTCGTGGAGCATGAGGAGCCAACTCTGCCGCAATTCTGAACGGTGAGAGGTCGGCTATTTTAAAATTGTGGTTTGAAGCTAAAAACCATCATGGAAATTCCGTGCTTCTAATTTCTGTCAAAATCGGCCAGCTCCCCAAGCCCTACTGGAACATGGCCCTGGCTAAGGCGAGCGCTTCCCGTTCCGCCCTCGTCGCCTCTTCTTCCGGCTTTTCGGCCTTTGGTTTCGGCGGCTTCGGTGGTTGGGCTGCGACCGTTTCCGGCTTTTTCTCCGCATTGTCTGCAGCCTTCGCCTCATTTGGCGTTGGACCGCCGCGCTTCTTGATCAGATCTGTCTGGTCGACCAGCGCCGAAAGATCGACACCGAGGCCTTGGGCCCGCTCCAGTATCACTTCGATTGCCCTATCCTTGCGCGCAGCGCTCAGCCTGTTTCGAAGGGTCAACTCATTCTCGCCACTCCATCGTCCCGCGAACCGTTGCGACGTGGTCAGAACGTGAATGGCCTCGCTATCAGAACGGCTCCGCTCCAGCTTCAGGCGGTTGACGTCGATGATTAGCGCAATGTCCTTCCTCCAGTTCCGCGGGCGGCCAACCTTGCGGCGCTTGCCGGGTTCATGTTCCAGAAGCAACTTCTGCCATATATCGTCGGTCCAATCGGTAGGCTCTGTGATGAGGCCCGTGCGCGTCACTTTCACCCCCCGATTCGGATGACGTTTCCGTTGTCCTGGGTCGGCACCAGCGGCACAATCGCCTTGGCCGCCAGATCTTCGAGGCCATCGACAATCCACCGGCCGTAGTGTCTTTCAATCATGGGAACGGAGGTGTCATGTAGAGCCGCAACAAGCCTGATCGGCAGGTTCGCCCGGATGCCTCGCACGATCGAACTATGCCGCAGCCCATAGGGGATCACCGCCGGCATTCGCGCCCGTTGCCGGACATCGTTCCAGGGTCGCTGCAATTCGCTCGGTGACTGCCACGGGGCGCGGCCAGCGCGCTCCCAGCCAATCGATCCGGCAACCTGTTTGCTGCGCCAGCGCTCCAATAGAATTTCATCGTTTCTCCGCCGAGCCGTGGCCGGTAGCAGCGCGTCCAGCACGTCCTTGCCGACTGGATAGGGTACGCCGGCAATCTTGCCTCCCCTACCCTTGCGCGAGCTTGGAATCATCAGGCGCCCTTGCGCTCGCTGCACGTCGCCGACCCTCATGCGGGCGATCTGGGAAAACCGCGCTCCGGTCGCTGCCAGGACTACGACAAAACGAAATAGGTCACCGTCCCAATCCTGCTCCGCGTCGATCTCACGGGCGGCGCTGATCACCGTCCCCACTTGAGCCACCGTCAATATCTGATTATCACGCGCAAGCGGCACGGCGTCGTCACTGTCCGACTTCTCGGCCTTGAGACCGTGCTTGATGACGGCGGGCAGTGTCGGCTCTAACCGCTCCCGATGCGTGGCGTATGCCCCGTTGAGCGCTGCCTTCAGATCGTTGATCAGCCGTTGCTCGGTCGAGCCCTTCAATTCTTCAGGCAAATCTGCCCGCCACGTAAGGAGATCGCTTTCCTTCAACATGTGCAAGGTCACCGAGGCCAACGGCGCTGCGGAAATAGCTTCCTGACTGCCGCGCTTGTCCTGCCCGAGGACATACCGCCCAAGTCGCTGGCCGGCGTCTGAACGCACTGCACGGCCCTTCCGGCGGCTTTCCCGCGCATCGCGCTCGGCAATATAGGCTTCGACTGCTCCCCGCACCGTCAGAGCCGGACCAACTGCGACAGCTTTTTGCTCCTGGCGAGCCTGTTGAACGATCTGGCGGGCAAGCGTCTCTGCCTGATGGAAGGTTAGCAGGCCTTCCGTCGGCTTGTCATTAACGTCATTCGCGGGGCCGACGGACAGCTGCAGGTAGTTGGCGCCTTCTCCCCAGTTGCGCCAGCGGGCAAACCAGACGCCACCTCGTTTGCCCTTTCGGTACCAGACAGCCGCATCCGCATCGAGGCGCCGAGGATATTCCCCGGCCGCCAGTTTCGAGCGAGCGCTTGCCGTAGTGATCGGGGCTTCGTTGAGGGTCTTTGCCATCGTGTTTTCGCCTTCCGATTTTGAAAACACGTCGAATATACGTCGAATATACGCCCGTGTACATCGGCGGACGCTAGAGAACGAATGTCTTGCAAAAGCTGGACTTCCGCACACTTGAGCGGACGCTACTACACCGAAAAGTCAGCCCTTTCACGGCGGTAACAGGGGTTCGATTCCCCTTGGGCGTACCAGCGATTTCAATACCATAACAACAATTTGAGATTTGCGGTCCCGACAAAAGACCCGTAATGCACTGCTGTGCAGGCCATTTCAGTGTCTCCTGCATACCGTCAAGGCCCACCGAGACCGGATGATGGACGATGAAGGGCCGGCTCCTTCGCCAGCCAGGTGAGGATGAGCACGACTCTCGGGCAAGCCTCGCAATCTCCGACCGAGGGCGCGCTGCGCCAGGCCTTGTCGAGGTGTCGGCGACACCTAGGTCCAATAGACCAATCCCCTCTGCTTTGGTCTGATCGGCCAATGGGCCGGGCGCCATCCGGGTCTCGATCGCCAAAGCCTGCGGCTGGGTGCGTTGCGAGGTGAGCGACAACGGCGGATTCACGCGCCCCGCGGAGCCGGGTCGGGGTCGCCCCCGGGTTCCGGCTGTTCCATCACGTTCGGCACGGGATTGACGCCGGCCGCCCCTGGCTCGGCCTTCGCGACGCTCGTCGTTTCTGACATTGTCGCGGCCCATGACGATCTCGCCCGCCGTGGCATTGAAGCGAGCGACATGTGGCATGGCGCTCCGGTCCCTCCTGAGGCGCGGATCCCGGGCCCCGACCCCAAACGCACGAGTTACGGGTCGTTTTTCGCCTTCAGCGATCCCGATGGCAATGCGTGGATCCGTCCAGGAGGTCACGACGCGGCATCCCGGCCGAGACTGATCAGGACGGGAACGGACATCATTCGCAGATCCGGCGTCAGCGCCAGTGAGACGTCGGACACCGCACAGATTTATCTACCTATATCACCGCGACGACCCAACCCGCCGCGTCGAGGCGACATCCGACCCGCGCCTGCCGAACCTCGATACCGCCTTGTCTTGCATAGTCTATCCGCACCTCAATCGGTGCGGTGAGGGCGCCGCGACGATGCCGGCGCAGGGCACCTGCGCTGGCTACGTGCACACGCACGGCACCAAGTGGCTTCGCAGCCGACATGATCGCCTGACGGCAGACGCGAACCACGGCAGGCGGGGTGCCAGGTATCGCCTTTAACGGCACCTGGAGCCGTAAGGGATAACCTGTGGTGCTCTGCCTGAACGTGTCGCGACCACCTCTGGAAGGCCAGAGGCTGCGTGGCAGGTCGATTGCGTATCGCATGCCCCTGTTCACGACTTTGGCGGCCGTCTTCTTGCCGGCACCGACACTCGCTGGCCCTGTTGTGGTACCCCCCAACGCAGCGCTCGCTCGACCACTTGCCGTACCGCCCGGAGCTGCGCCAGCACCGGCTGATTCGTCTCCCGCACTGGGGCCTGCCGAAAGGCCGCCGCTTACGCCGCCGAGGTTGGCACCGGCTCCAACGTTGGGGCCAAGCGATCCGTTGCTCGTGCCGACCGACCCTCCAACGTTTGCTCGCCCGATTCCGTCGACGCTCGCGCCAACACCGACGGAGGCGCCGTTCGAGTCGACGCCCAGACCGGCGCCGACCCCGATGCCACCGACGTTGCCTCCAAGGCCCGCCGATCCCTTGCTCGTGTCGACCGACCCTCCAACGGTTGCTCCCCCGATTCCGTCGACGCTCGCACCAACACCGACGGAGGCGCCGTTCGAGCCAACGCCGAGACCGGCGCCGACTCCGATACCACCGACTTTGCCTCCAAGGCCCTCACCAAGAGCCGAAGCAGGCCCGATCGCAACTGCGATCGCCAATGCGACAGCCAGATACTTGCGCATCACCATATTCCTTGTGCTGTGCGCAATGGCGCCCGCGTCGGGAGCAACGCGGCGGGAAGGCTAATCGTCGTCAGCCGAACAGGTTGCGGTGACTTGCGGACCGCAACTTTGCGGATTTCTCGCCCTTCGGGCTCACGGGCTGATCGAGCCCGTTTCCCTGCGAGTGCACTGGTACGTGGGCCTGCGCGATCACCGGCGGGTGCTTTGGGAGCGGGCTCGATGCGCTGATCGCGAGGCGCATCGCGAGCTTTCAGGATGTCGGTTTCGTTGCGCGCCGCAGCGAGGTCGCGGGCCAGGCCAACGGCCGTTTCGCGCTGTTGCTCCAAAGCAGCAGAGAGCCGGGTGACTTCGTCTTTTGCCGCGTCGCGATCCTGGCGAGCAGCATCGAGATCGCGCTCGAGAGCATCTGCTCTCCCGCGTTCCAATGCGAGCGCTTCGCCGGCTCGCTTTGCAGCGGCCTCGGCAACCTGGCGGTCCTGAATGCCGGCCACTTGTGCAGTCGCAGCCAGTTTTCCGCTTGCCTCCAGAGCATCGAGAGATCGGTGTGCCGCGGCAAGATCGCGTTCGAAGCGCTCGATCTTCTGCCGCTCCTGGTCAAGCGCGCGCCTCGCTCCAGACAGGGAAGCCTCCGCAGCCCGGTGCGCTCCGAGTGCGGCGGCCTTTTCGCGGATCGCGAGAGCGGCTTTGGCTTGCAAGCTTTCGACTTCGCGCTGCGCCATCGCCAGATCCTGCGCGAGCCGTTCGGCTCTTTGCTTCTGCTCTTCAAGGGCTTGTCCTTGAAGAGTCGTCGCCTCTGCAATCGCACGCGCCCGCACGCCTGCGTCGGCTGTGACGCGCCGCATCTCATCAAGTTCTTCTCGCGCCGCTTCCAGTTCGCTGCGAAGAACTCGCTCAAACTTGTCTGCGGACTGACGATCTGCAGACGCTTGCTGGCGAGCCGCCTCAAGCTCCTTGCGAACGGCCGATAGTTCATGCAGTGACGCATCCGTCTTGGATCGTTCCTGTTCTAGCCCGGTCGCGGCAGCCTCCACCAATGTGCGAGAACCGTTCACGTCTGGTGGCGCCCCAGGCGGGTGTCCCTCGACTTTGGCGCCGCCCGAAGACGCTGCCGATTGCCTGCGCTGGACGGTCGTGACGGGACGCACGTCGAAGCCACTTCTGGCCTGTAAGCGATCGGTAATCAGCTTTGCCAATTCACTCTCACGCAGACCCGCGGCCGGAACGTGCCCAATGACCGGAAGATCTAGCGTCCCGGCTGTACCGATCGTAAAAGCACCGGTGAGCTCCGCGCCCTCAGTAACGCCGCCGCGCAAGGCATCCCACCCCGAGACCTTTAGCTCGACAATGTCTTGAGGGACGAGCCTGTCGTCAGTCTCCGATTGACCCCTTGCTGGGGCACCAAATAACAGGATGAGACAGAACGGGATGAGGCTTATCGTGGCGCAGCGTGACCTCTTACGGGTGTCATGGAACAAGGCTGCCATGGTTGAGAAAGGTCGGTTGCCATCAGGGAATGCAGGGCTGTGGCAATCCGCCTTGGATCTCTGGACATGATCCATGACTGGACCTCCATGACTCACTGACCACGCGCAGCACAAAGCTCACGGCGTGAGCCTAACAAAATCGATCAGCAGTAGTGAGTACCAAATAGAGCGTAAGCTGCATCGCCCAATTGAGTAAGCGGCGCGTCCGTACCAGGTTCGACAGCCAACTGCTCTGCGATTCGACCTTCCTTATCGCGTTCAACGGCAGCTGCATTTCGCCAAAAACACCAGAGATAGCCCCCTTTATTCGCTCGTCACGGTTTCTGGCGGCCGATACCGCGCGATCGGCGGCGGCGTCCCGCTCACCGACGCAGGTGAAGCGTCGCCAGCGTCGGCGTAGGCGGAGGCGCGGTCCGAGGAGGATGTTGCCATCATTTGAAGCGGCGCTGAGATGGATCGCGCGAAACCCCCGAATGGACTCGGCTGCTGCGCGGATCGCTCCTGTGGGGTTGCCCGGAATACGCACGCTGTGTCTCCGCTTCAAAAGAACGCCGCTCGTGCGCGAACTGGCTGTGCCGGCAATTGCTGCTGGTGGGATCATGGACGGCGCCTCTATCGCGGCCGTGCTCCGGTTGGGAGCTAGCGCTGCACAGCTAGGCACGGCGTTCGTGCTCACTGACGAATCCGCCGCGGATCAAGGGTATCGCGATGCTTTGCAAAGTGAAGCCGCCAACCATACGGTCATGACGCGTGCAATTTCCGGGCGTCCAGCGCGCTGTCTCACAAACCGTTTCACGGATCGGCGCGGGCGTAGCCCCGAGCGACATCCCCGAAAGACGCGGGAAAATCACTGAACGCTGCGGCAAAGCTGGTCGGCGACTTCGGCTACGGCGCTCAATGGGCCGGTCAGGGGGCGCCTCTGGCGCGTTCGCAATCAACCGGAAAACTGACGCCGAATTGATTGCCGACCTGTCGAGCTAGCCAGCAGAGCGTCGTCATTTCTCGCGCGGCGCGTCATTGAGTTGCGGCCTGTCAAAACGGAAGTCGGGCATTCTCCTTGACCTCCTTCATGACAAAGAAAGTCCGGGTTTGCCGAACACCAGGTAGCGCGATCAGCTTCTGCCCATGAAGCTTGTTGAAATCCGCCATGTCGCGAACGCGTATCTTCAACAGATAGTCGAAGTCGCCCGCCACGAGATTGCAATCCAAGACCTCTTTGAGCTTGTGCACGGCCTCCTCGAAAGCGGCGAAGCTTTCGGGTGTCGAGCGGTCGAGTACAACGCCGACCATCACCAGCGCGCCAAGTCCCACCGCCGCGGGCGCGATCTCCGCCCGAACCCCGGTGATGTAGCCCTCATCGAACAGGCGTTGCGTGCGCCGATGGCAGGTGGCGGCGCTGACATTCACGCGGGTCGCCAGGTCCGCATTGGTCAGCCGTCCCTCGTCCTGCAGGGCGCGCAGGATTTTTATGTCGATACGGTCGAGAGCTTGAGTGGAAGATTCTTCCATTTATATGAGCCTCTTCGGATGATAAGACCATAGATATCATGAAATGATGCAGCATGTGAGGATTTTGGAGGCAAATTCGAGAGCACCTTTCGCATGATTTCGCCTATTCTCGGTTAATCGAAAACGACCACGGCGGAGACAGATCGGTGTCACTTCTCGGAAATTTCGAACGTTATCCGCTGACATTCGGCCCGACGCCAATCGAGCATCTGCCGCAGCTGAGCGCGGCACTGGACGGAAAAGTACAAGTCTACGCCAAGCGCGACGATTGCAATTCCGGGCTCGCAATGGGCGGAAACAAACTGCGAAAGCTGGAATACATTGTGCCGGACGCAATCGCATCCGGCGCCGACACGCTGGTGTCGATTGGCGGCGTCCAGTCGAACCACACGCGCATGGTCGCCGCGACGGCCGCCAAGATCGGCATGAAATGCGTGGTGATCCAGGAGAAGTGGGTGCCCCACTATGATGCGGTCTACGATCGAGTCGGAAACATCCTGATGACGCGCCTGATGGGTGCGGACTGCCGGCTCGTCGACGACGGCTTCGACATCGGCATCCGCAAGAGCTGGGAGGACGCGATCCAGTCGGTGAAGGACGCAGGCGGCAAACCCTATCCGATCCCGGCCGGCGCCTCGGTGCATAAGTTCGGCGGGCTGGGCTATGTCGGCTTCGCCGAGGAGGTCGCCAGGCAGGAGGCCGAACTCGGCTTCGCCTTCGACTACATCATTGTGTGCGTCGTGACCGGTTCGACGCAGGCCGGCATGATCGTTGGCTTTTCCGCACAAGACCGTGCCGACCGGGTGATTGGCATCGACGCCTCCGGGACACCAGACCAGACCCGCGCGCAGGTCCGCCGCATCGTCGACGACACCGCCGCCCTCGTCGGGCTGGGCCGCGCTGTGCGCGACGACGAAATCGTGATCAATCCCGACTATGCCTATCCGGCCTATGGCGTTCCGTCGGACGCCACGAACGATGCGATCCGGTTGGCGGCCCGCACGGAGGCCATGATCACCGATCCGGTGTACGAGGGGAAATCGATGCAGGGCCTGATCGATCTGACCAGGAAAGGCTTCTTCCCCGAGGGCTCCAGAGTTCTCTACGCGCATCTTGGCGGCGCCCCGGCCATCAACGGCTACAGCTATTACTACAAGGACGACGGCGCCAGCCTTCCGAACCGGCCGAAACCAGCAGTGGTCCCAGTGGGTGAACCTCGCGTCCGGGAGAGCCCGCAGTGCGACGCGCTACCGCCGCTCTTTCCATAATCCGGCTTCCGTTCAGGCGATCCACGCAACCGTGTGTTGCCGCTCGCGAGGGCTTTGGCCCGTCCAGAGGTGATGGACGGCTGAGGCCACGCGAATCCAGGCGGCCGCCATGGTCATCGCAGCGGAATCCACAGGGGACTCTTCCAGGCCTTCAGCTCCTCGAGGAATACCTGCAGCTTCGCCGGTAGAAATCGGCGGGTCGGATAGACGGCATGCACGAAGATTTCCGGCGAAGACCAGTCAGGCAGAAGCCGGACGAGTTCGCCACTCGCGATCTGAGCATCGCAATAGGTGGATGGCAGCAGGCCGATGCCGTGGCCCCGATAGGTGAAAGCGCTCACCGCCTGGAAATCTCTCGCCGCCACCGGCCCCGAGACATGGAGCTTGATGGATTTCTTGCCGTTGACCAGATGCCATTCCACCTCGTTGTTGCGCGCCTGCAAGAGGACGCATTGGTGTTGGCGCAGGTCCTCGGGCCGTGATGGCGGAAGCCGACCGTGCAGATACTCCGGCGCGGCGACGACATAGCGCACGCTCTTTCCGATGCGCTGGGCAATCAGGCTCGAATCCCGCAATTCGCCAAAGCGGATGGCGACGTCGACATTCTCGGCTATCAGATCCAGGAACAGGTTGGTGATGAACAGGTCGGCCTGGATGCGCGGATAGGTCTTCAGAAACGAGGACAGGAATTCATAGAACGCCTCCTGGCCAAGGATGACTGGCGCGGAAATCCGCAGAAGGCCCTCCGGCTTCTTCTGGGTCTGGGTAAGCACCCGTTCCGCGTCGAAGAGATCGCTCAACGGCTCGCTGCATTGATTGTAGTAGGCGCGGCCCTGCGCCGTCAGGCTGAGCTTGCGCGTCGTCCGCTGCAGCAGGGTCACGCCGAGCCGTTCCTCCAGCGCCGTCACCTTGCGGCTGACGGTGGAGACGGGCATGCCGAGCGCATGCGCGGCGCGGCTGAAGCTCTCGAACTGCGCAACCCTTACGAAGACGGCGATGTCGTTTAGATCGGCCATGTCAGACTTTTGCATGGGTGCAAAAGATATTCCAGATATTTCCGCCTAATCGAGAAATCTTGGCTGCGCCATATAGGGCTCATGGGGGCAATCCAGCCCCATGGAGAAACCATATGACCGACAAGATCGTCATCATCTTCGGCGAAGCCACGGCGAGCCTGGTCGCCTAGGGGGCTGCCGCAATCATGAAGACGCTCAAGCCACAGACAGACGAAACGGCCCCGGAAAGTTCGAAAGAAAACCTCCGGGCCATCCGCGAACGGTTCGGCTTCGTGCCGAACCTCATGGCGACGTTCGCCAATTCTCCGGCGATGCTGAACGGCTACCTGACCCTCGACACTGCCTGGGAGAAATCGTCATTCAGCGCCAGGGAGCGGGAGATGATCCTGCTGACGGCGTCGGTGGCGAACAGATGCCTCTACTGTGTCGCCGTGCATGCGACGGCGCTGAAGGCATTGCATCTCGAGGCGGCGGCCATTGACGCGATCCGTAACCGGTCACTGCTGGCAGATCCGAAACAGGACGCGCTGGTGACGGTTACACGAGAGCTCGCCAGCGATCACGGCTACGTCTCGGAGGCCGCGAAGAAGGCCTTCTTCGACGCCGGCTACGACATCGTGGCCTTGATGGAGATCCTGGCCGGCATCGCGCTGAAGACGATGAGCAACTGCCTCGACCACTTGAACCCGATCTCGATCGACCCGGCCTTCGAGGCCGAAACGCAGCAAGTGACGCTGCCCTATCATTGGAGATGAAAATGCAGACGCAGAAAACGGCCGTCATCACCGGCGCCTCTCAAGGCATCGGTGCCGGCCTCACCAACAGCTTTCTCGAAAGGGGCTACAACGTCGTCGCGACCTCGCGGCAGGTCAGCCAGTCGGCGGAGCTCAACGCATCCGACCGCCTGGCCCGCGTCGATGGCGACATCGCCGACCCGGAGACGGCCAAGGCCGTCGTCGAAACCGCGCTTGCGCGGTTCGGCTCGATTGACGCCCTGGTCAACAATGCCGGGATCTTCTTCACCAAGCCCTTCATCGACTACACGATCGAAGATTACCGCCGCCTCGCGGCAACGAATCTCGAAGGGTTTCTGCACCTCACACAGCGCGTCGTGCGGCAGATGCTGGCGCAGAAGCGCGGTGGCAGCATCGTCAGCATCACCACACCTATGGTGGATCGCCCGATCGCCGGCGTGAACGCCTCGGTCGCCATGCTGACCAAGGGAGGCATCGAAGCGATGTCGAAGAATATCGCCATGGAATATGCGAGGCAGCAGATCCGCGCCAACACGGTCGCCCCCGGCGTTGTCGACACGCCGCTGCACAAGGACAACCCGAAGGACTTTCTGAACACGCTCTCGCCGATGCATAGCATCTCCAGTGTTCAGGAAATCGTAGATGCGGTCCTGTTCCTGACAGAGGCGCCGCGCATTACCGGAGAGGTGCTGAACGTCGATGGCGGCGCACATCTGGGAAGATGGTGACCGCGATGAGCACGCAAGCCAGCGCGGAACAGCGCCTGAGCGATCTCGGCATCGCGCTTCCCCCGCCGCCCACCCCCTTCGGTGCCTATGTCGAGACCGTGAAGATCGGCAACCTGCTCTATCCGAGCGGCATGCTGCCGGTCGTTGGGCGCGAGCCGCAATATGTCGGACGCGTCGGCGGCGCGCTGTCGGCGGAGGACGGGCGAAAGGCGGCGGAGATTGCTTGCCTCAACGCCTTGTCCGCCGCCAAGGCGCATCTCGGCTCGCTGGACAAGATAACCGGCGTGGCGAAGCTCGGCGTCTACATTGCGACGGAAGGCGACTTCCGGGACCATCCCAAAGTCGCCGACGGAGCGTCCGAGCTGCTCGTCAAGGTCTTTGGCACCGGGATGCTCTCGGGCCGCGTCGTTCTCGGCGTCGCCAGCCTGCCCCTCGGCCTGCCGATCGAAGTCGAGCTCGTTTTTGAAGTCGCCGCCTAGGACACATGGAGGTCACGATGAAATACCGACGCGCGTTGCGGGGCATTTTGACCGAAAAATCTTACGGCGAGCCTTCCCGACATGTCGGTGACGGCGGGATGTGGCGGCTGCATTGGCAATGAGAGAGAAGCCGCCGTCCATCTCGAACGAAACACCTGTTGTGTTCGTCGTCGATGATGATGTCTGTATCCGCGAATCGCTGGAGTTGCTCATCAGCCACGCCGGCTGGCAACCGGAGACATTCAAATCCGCTCGGGAGTTCCTCTCTCGCTCCCGGGCGCTTGTCCCCAACTGCCTGATCCTGGACGTCCATCTTCCCGACCTGAACGGGCTCGACCTGCAGAGGCTGGTCTCCGTCGACCGCGCCGATATGCCTATCATCTTCGTGACCGGCTACGGAAACGTGCCAATGACGGTCAAGGCAATGAAGGCCGGCGCGGTCGAGTTCCTGATGAAGCCCTTCAGCGAAGACGTTCTGCTCACCGCGATCGAGCATGCGCTGGAACTGAGCAGGGCTGCGTTTGCATTGGACCTCGAAGTTCGCACGTTGCGGGACCGTCACAAGACGCTCAGCCGACGCGAGCGAGAGGTCATGGTCTTGGTCGTTTCAGGGCTGTTGAACAAGCAGATCGCCTTCGAGCTCGGCATCAGCGAGATCACTGTGAAGGCGCACCGAGGCCAGGTGATGCGAAAGATGGATGCGCGCTCACTCCCCGACATGGTGAACATCGCCGCGAGACTGGGGCTAACGTCACCTCATGGCGAAGCAAACAACTTTCGCGACCAGCGCGTCATCGGATGACCTCAGCACGGCGAACCGGGCACGAGCCCGGTTCGCCACGCAGATTCAGGAAACGCCAACGTCAAGGATCGCCTGGACAAAGGCCTGAGGAGCTTCCTGCGGCAAGTTGTGACCGATCCCTCCGGTGATGAGGCGATGCGAATATTTGCCTGAGAACTTCTTGGCATATGCGCCGGCTTCTGGATGCGGGGCGCCGTTTGCATCACCCTCGAGGGTGATTGTCGGAACGCCGATGACCGGCGCAGCGGCGAGTTGCTCTTCCAGCCGGTCATATTTTGCCTCGCCCTCCGTGAGGCCGAGCTTCCAGCGGTAATTGTGGACCACGATCGCGACATGGTCCGGATTGTCGAAGGCCGCCGCGCTTCGCTCGAAAGTGGCATCGTCGAACTTCCACTGCGGCGATGCGAGCTGCCAAATCAGCTTGGTAAAGTCACGCCTGTACTTTTCGTAGCCGGCGCTTCCGCGTTCCGTGGCGAGGTAAAACTGATACCACCATTGCAGCTCAGCCTTCGGCGGCAACGGCACCTTGCCGGCCTTCTGGTTGCCGATCAGATAGCCGCTGACGGCTACCAACGCTTTGCACCGCTCGGGCCAGAGTGCGGCAACGATGTCGGCGGTTCGCGCGCCCCAATCAAAGCCGGCTAGAATTGGCTTGTCGATCTTGAGAGCATCCATCAGGGCGACCAGATCGACCGCCAGTGCCGACGGCTGGCCGTTGCGAACAGTTTCGTTCGACTGAAATCGCGTTGTGCCATAGCCGCGCAGATATGGAATGATGACGCGATAGCCTGCCGAGACCAACATGGGGGTGACATCGACAAAGCTGTGGATGTCATAGGGCCAGCCATGCAGGAGAAAGACCGCGGGGTCACTCTCGGCGCCAGCCTCGACATATCCAATATTGAGGATCTCGGTATCGATCTGCTTCAGCGGTCCAAAGGACACGTTTGTTCCAGGTTTGATTGCGGGCGTTGCTGTTTTCTCTTCAGCAATCGCAGAATCCGTCAAACCGAATTGGGCGGCAGCAAGGGCGATCGCGGCGGCGGAAACGAAACGGCGGCGGTGCTGGTCGACTTCGTCCAAGGCGTCCATTGGAAACTCCTCCTTCGATGGCAGCGAACGTCAATCATTGGGGGTCCTACCGATTTACTCGCATGTGGCCCCGATGATCCGGATTTCCCGCGTGACAAGCTATTGCACGAAGGTATCGCTCAGGTTGGCATCGGTTCGCCACGCGGTCTTCATCTCGCAGCCGACCGCGGTCGCTCGTGTGATCGAGGATGCCGCGAAGTAGACCAATAGAACGACAAACATTCAACGGGCCATCCGCTTCGTCTACGAACGCACATACTTTGCTGTTTACCAACTAGCGAAGTATGTGCGCATGGTCCAGCTTGGTCGATGCGCCGCCACCGTTGTCAACGAACGCGATGAAGCCCGAAGCCGACGCCATGAAGCCCGCCACGGATACCAACTGAAACGGACCCTGTGGCCCGTATCAGGTCCCGGCTTGAAGCCGGGATGGGTTTCGGGCGCCAGCGTGACGCTCCGCCGATCCCGGCGCGTCACAAGCCCGTAGCCAGGCGCAGGTCAATCCGCACCAATCAGCCCTGCATCATGGAGTGCAAGATGGCCTGCATGTGCTCTTCCAAGTCGAGTTCGCCCCGTGCCTCAACAGTCAACAAGTACTCGGCCTTGGCCCGGCGGTCGCCTCGGCTGATCGCAGGACAGGAACAGATGGCGAGCAGTGCTTTCTCTTCAATCCGGTCTGCCCGCTGGCGGTCGTGCCAGCTGCTGCCCGGTTGATGAACAACCCGATAGAGCGCGGCATAGGCGGTCTCATGGGTTGCGATCAGCGCCTGCAATTCGTGTGAGGTACCCTCCCCTTCAGCAAACGTCGGTTTAACGACAAACGCAACGGCGGTGAAAGCAAGTAGCGTACGGCGGGTGACTCCAGGCATGCTCGTTATCCTTGCCGTCTGATGAGTTCCGGCACACGATAGCACCAGCGCAACGGTTCGCAGAGGTGCTCTGCAGCGCGATCACATTGTCTGCTGACAAAACGGTTCCGCTCCAGAAGCTGATCCTCTGCCTATGCTCGCCGATTAAGCCCGCCTGAAAACTTGCCTGGTGTGGCGCCCCACAAGCCACCCTACCCTGCTGCCGACGGACCCCGGCGGGTGGGTATCGGCCAACCGGCCACCTGGCTGGGCAGAGATATCTGCTTCGGGCCGGGAGCGGAATGGCAGCTTTCAGTACGGTTGGGCCACAAAGCCGACCTTGCTCTATAAGACCCCAGCGGAGAAGTTCGCTGAGTGTGTTGCAGCGATCGCTTGAACCCGCCACCCATTGCGGTCGTTCAGTTGCGAGCGTCGCATGACGCGATCTGACCCCAAGCGGCTGTTCGCTCGCCGTCGTCTGAACGACGCCCGTGACCCCCAAGCGGACCTTTAGCAATGACGCTTAGTTCGCCGGCTGCGCCTCTGGGAACTTCCAAGTGCCGCCCAGAACCTCCGCGCGTGGCCGATAGAGCCGCACCATGTAGTTCCAGCCGGCCACCATCGGCAGGCAATTGGCAACCTTGCCATCCTCCTCCTGACGACTCAGAATCGATGATGCACCATTACAGTCCGGGACTGCACACCTAGTACGGTCAAGTCATCGGTGCCGCGCCGCGCCGCTCGAGCGCGGTCTTGCGGATGATTTCCGCGATCTCCGGGCTGCTGCTGCACAGCATCTGGAAATCCACCGCGTGCAGCGATAGGAGTGAGACCCCCGTTGCGGCGCTGACGGTCGCCGAACGCGGTTCGCCGCTGATCAGCGCCATCTCGCCGAAGAAGGCGCCAGGGCCAAGCTCCACCGGGTTCGGCGTCGCGACGCTGACGCGCCCCTCAACGACGAAGAACATCCGATCACCGGGCTCGCCAATGCGGCAGATCACGGCGCCCGCCGGCACCATGCGAGGTCTCAACGCGCGCACGATCTCGACCAGCACGGCCGGGCCGAGCTTCTGAAACAACGGCACGGTGGCGACCAATTGCCAATTGCGGACGAAATCCCCGCGACGGACTTCTTGATAAAAGCCGGTGGCAAGAATGCCGGCCCAGAGCCCGAAGATGCCGATGCCACTCATCATGACCATCCCGGCAAGGACGCGGCCGGCGAAGCTTTGCGGAATAGCGTCGCCATAGCCGGTGGTGGACAGCGTGACCACCGCCCACCACATTGCCTGGGGGATGCTGCCGAACTTTTCCGGTTGGATGTCGCGCTCGGTGACATAGGCGGCCAGCGCGACAGCGAACAGAACGACGCCGAAGAGCGTGGTGACGCCGATCAGGTTGCGCGCTTCGTTGGCCAGGACCCTGCCCAGCACCGGGAAGAAAGTCGAGTCGCGTAGCGGTTTCAGCAGCCAGACAGCACAGTAGAGGCTCCGGTCGGGCGTGCCGACAAGCAGAAATGCGGCGAGTGGAACCAAAACCGCGAGCACATCAATGGCGATTGCCGGCGTCCTGGCCCGAACGTCTCCCGCCCGGCGCTTGAGCAGCGTCGCGGCCAGTTGCAGGAGATAGGCGCCCCAAATGACTGCGAGCACGGCAGCCAGAGCCAGTCTGCTTCGTCCGGACATGTCCGGTATCGTGAGCGCAGCCACCGCCAAAAGCCCAGGCGCAGCCAGAACCGCGTTGAGCGGCGCGTAAATTCTTAAGAAAGGCAGTACCGACATTCTGTGCCCGCGAGCGGCTACTGCCCTCCAGAATAGATGCCTTCAAGGCAAGCGCAATGGTGCTTACTGTCGCTGCGATGTGCTTCACCACAGGTGAACTCAGATGTCCGGGATTGCTTCGTGACTGGACGTGCGCAGACAGGCCACAACCGACGAGAATGACCCGATCCGGACAATTGTAATAGGTTCGCGAAGGTCAGCTTCGGAGAAAAGGCGACATGGGATCGCGACGGAAAAACTGAAATATTGGACCGTTTTCACTCGAGCCCGATCCACACAAAGCCGTCCTGCTTTCGGCAGGGGTATACGATCAGCTTTGCGCGGTTTTTCGAAATGTCACCCGCGAATTCATAGCCCGGCGCAGTACCATCCTGCTGCAGCTGCGCCCACCCCCTGATTTCGCCAGTAGACAGGTCGAAACAACTCTGATGCCAGCGGCAGACCAAGCCAAGATCTGCGGTGATTGTGCTCTCCGTGTGTGGGAGCTTCAGCTTTTCGGCCTGAGCGGAACTTCGGCGCTCGTAGAGCGGCAGATGAAGATGCGGGCAGGCATTGTTGAAGGCGCAATAGCTGTCGGATCCGCGAACGACGACGATGTCGTAATCTTCAAAATCGAGAATCCGGCGTTCGTGGGGCTCAAGCTCGTCTTCGGCAAAAGCGCGAACCCACCTCCTGCCGCCTTGACGGATGGTTTCGCGAAGCCCCTTGGCATTCAGATCGGCGTCAATTTCGGGCTCCAGCCTGACTATTTCGAACAGGCTTGTACGCTCGGCGGTACCGCGAAGGCGTACCCTGACGAAGTCGCCGATTTCCACCTTGCCGGCGATCTGGTCGCGGAGGGCCTCGGATATCAGCAATCGCGTACCGGCATCTTTATTGGCGGCCTCGACCCGGCTGGCCAGATTTACAACGTCGCCGATGGCCGTGAGACGTTCGTATCCAGCAAAACCCAATGTGCCGATGACGGCTTCGCCATAGTTGAGGCCGATACGAATATCGAAATCGATGCCATACATCGAGGCAAAGAACGGCTTTAGACGATCGACTGTGGCGAGGGTCTGAAGTGCGGCGTTCACGGCGCGAAGCGGAGCATCGGGCTGGTCGTCGATACCGAATATTGCCATGAGCCCATCGCCGATCAGTTTGTCGATGAAACCGCCATTCTGCTCGATGATGTCGCCGACCTGGGCGAAGTAGCGATTGAGCAGATACATCACGTCGTAGGGCGAAAGCCGCTCCGACAGCGCTGTGAAATCTACAATGTCGCTGAAGAAGACCGCAACATGCCTTGCTTCGCCGCAACGCGTCGCGGCAGAAGCGCCAAGCTGGCTGGTGATCATCATGTCGGTTTCGTCCAGCACCAGGCGTCGGACGCGAAGCTCGCCTTCCGGCCTGAGCTGACAGGCCAGCCGAACCTCATCGGCCAATCTCAACCGGTCCGCCATCAGGGTTTCGTCCGGATTCCGGTCCGGGCAAGCCTCAAGGCCATCGAGAACCCAAACGCGGCATGTCGAGCATTTCGCCCTGCCGCCGCATGCGTGGGCAAATGGCACGCCCGATCTGAGAGCCGCCTCTAGCAAGGTCTCATCGGCGGCCACGTCGAAATCCACTCTGTCGGGTAAAGCGGTTACTTTGGTCATATCACCGAACACAGGTCCGTCGCGTTAACTGGCTTGCCAGTGTAGCACCAATCGGCTCAGGCAATAGAATCGTGCAAAATTCGGGCACCGACGAAGCCGAAATGGTTTCGTTGCGGGGACCGGACAATGACCCCGGCGTTCATCTTCGTCGACAGCCGCCGCATGCAACCTCTGCCGGCTTGGCACCGGCGGAAAAGGAAACAATCCCCGGCTCTTAAGTTACCACCGAAAGGCTCGCCGAGGTCGGCTGCAACACGCCGGGGAACGGCCCGATCCTGGCCGGGCGATGCCCGGACTGGAAGAGGTTGCTGTGGAGGTTGGCGATCCATTGCTTGCCTTCCGTCGTCAGCTCCAGATAGCGGATCGCGTCGCCGATATAGGGCTCGACCTGCAGCGTGAAGAAATCGGTGAAGATGGCGCCGAGATCGGCGGCGGTCTTGCAGCCGAGCTTTTCCACCATCCCGATCTCAGAGAACTCGGCAAACAGCGCCGGCAGCTTGCGGTGGTAGAAGGGATCAGCGAGCTGGCCGATCAGGTCCGCGGCCCTGACCAGCGCCGGCTCGGTGTTGGTGACCTGATAGGCTGGATCGTTCGGCACTGGAAAACGCGTCATCTCGATCGCCTCGACAATGCGCTCCTCGTTGATGAACTTCGAGGAAGCAAAACGTTGGAGCGCATAGATCTTGGCGCGCTCGATATGATAGGGCGCAAGCACCGCGTCGGAGGCGCCGCGCGGTGGCGTATAGCGGTCGCCGGCCTCGTTAATGACGAAGCTGTCCTCGGTGTCGCCCTGGCACACGCCGTGCACCATGCCAATGTCGTGGACAAGCAGCGCGCAGGTATAATGCAGCCAGTCATCGGGGGTCAGGGATTCCGAAAGCAGCCGGCCGCGGATGATCTGCTGGCCAGCGAGCGTAACCATCAGCGTGTGCTCGATGTTGTGATAGAGGGCGTTCGAATTGCCGATGCGCTCCAGGACAAGGCGGGCCGCCCCGCCTATGTAGCTCGCATATTCCGGATTGCGATGCGAGAAATACTGGAGATAGAGTTCTGACAGATAGTCGCCGAGCCGGTCGGCCATGATGGAGATTGGATTGAGCATGACAATCGTTCCTGACCGCTTTGAAGCACGACAAGTCGCGCCGCGCGGCGGCCATCCTAGCACGGTTCCGGCGTGGATTTTATCTTAGGACCAAGGCCCCAAGGCAGCGGCGACTACCGAATGTTGTTGCGGTCGCCATCGCCACTCACGAGCCCGTGGCAGCTGTCGGTGCTATGCCGCTGAGGGCGCGCATAGGAGACCTTCCGCCGGCTTCGTCTGAATGTCGTTTAGTGGCGCGACCACGACCTCCAGCGTGGTCAACTGCAATGTCTGCTTCCAGGCGGAGACAAAGTTCGCCCCCATGGCCGCTATCAGGCGCAGTCCCGACGTCCAGATGGCGAACCGCCGGACCGGCCGAGAAATCCCGGCGGCGCGCTTGAGATCACCTGCGCGCGGCTCTACTAGTCCGAAAACCTCACGCTCACGCCGCGCTGCCGAAAATAAGCCTGCATCAACTTGCGGCCCGAGCGGTTGTTCTGCGCCAACTTGGTCGGATCGAACACCGCCTGTTTTATCCCTTCTCGTCTCAGCGCCGCCTTAAGCGTCGCGATATGTGCGTCGATGTCGGCATTGTCCGCCCGGAGCGAGGCATAGATACTTTCGGTCGCCTGGGCCACGGTCGGTTCGCTCACAGGTGTCGTCCTTTGGTTGGTTGAGCGGCGGCTTACCACAGATTCGCGGCTCCGCCGATACCGATGAGACCGTCCGTCATCTCTTCCGGCATAGCAGGTTCCTGGCGCGACCCGACCTCCAAGGTGGTCGCTGGAGATGTCTGCTTTCGGGCAACCGCAAATTGGACTCTACGTCCAAGTTGCGGCGCAAAGCGGTGGGCCTCCTAGCCCGTGGCAAAGAGCCCGGTGACGCACCCGAGTTAGCGGATTATATCTGCCGACTGCCGTTCCCACCTCCGATGACGTGGTCGCGAGAGCGAACCGTTCCTTATGGAGCTTCGTAGAGTTCCAGCGGCAATCCATCTGGGTCGCTGAAAAAGGTAAACCGTTGGTTTGTATATGGGTCGATCCGGACTGGCTCAACGGCAACGCCGGCGGCTTCCAGGCGCATAATTACGGGATCAAGATTCGCCACGGCAAATGCCAGATGTCTCAGGCCTGTCGCCTCTGGATGGGACGGCCGCATCACTGGTGCAGAGAAGGAGAACAATTCCAGCTGGGCGGACCCGATCCGCAGATCGGCCTTCCATGACTGCCGCTCCTCCCGATAGACCTCCCGGATCAGATCGAGTTCGACGTAGAACCGTCGCGACCGGTCGTAGTCGGTGCAGATGAGCGCGACGTGGTGAATGGCGTTCAGCATGCTACGAACTCTAGCCAAGCTGGGATTTGAGGCCAAGGTCACCATCGGGTACGCGGCACTTTGTTGATGTCGCCATTCGCGAGGGTCGCCTCGTCCATACGGATTTTCATCTGCGCCTAATCGGCGACATGATGTTGCCGCCAGAGCGCAACCGAGCCACACACGTCTTGAGCCTCTCCCATGTTTTAGCTTGATAGGGTAGATTGTTGCACCGGAAGGGGGCGATGCACCACTCATTTGGACAATTCGAACTTGATGAAGCTGCTCGCAAACTGTCGCTGACAGGCGTTGGGCAGAAAATCCAGCCGCTTGTTTTTGACTTGCTGGTGTACCTGGTCCGCAACGCGGGCAGAGTCGTCCCCAAAGACGAACTGATGGACGCTCTTTGGCCGGGTGTCATTGTGACTGAAGCTTCGCTTCAGCGCGTGGTCAGCCTCACCCGCAAGGCGCTTGCAGCGGGCGGGTTGCAGGACGCGATACACAGCTACGTTCGCCACGGTTATCGCTTCGCCATCGATGAGCCGGGGCTGGGATATGTGCAGCCTGCCTCGTTCCAAGGGGCCGACGATCTTGCTGAGGCTCGCAGGCTGGCAGCAGCACGCGATTGGAGCGCGGCTGCAAAACTCTTCGCCAATCTTGCAGATATTGAAGCTCTCTCTTCGGCGGACATCGACCTTTGGGCTCTGGTCGTCGAATGTGGCGGGCGGCCAACCGAGGCGATCCCTGTGCTGGCTCGCGCTGTTGCGGCTCATATCGAGGCCGGTGATTTCGCGCGCGCCGCGAGATCTGCTGTCACGCTCGCCAAGATCCAGGCCGAACGCGGATCGGGTGCCGTTGCGGAGGGATGGCTGGAACGTGCTGCTTCGCTTCTGTCTCAGTCGCCAGACGATAGTACGCAATCATATCTGCTCTGGATGAGATCGCGCCTTGCATCCTCGGGCGGTCGCCCGGAGGAAGCGCTTCAACTGGCGTCAGCCGCTCACGCGATAGCTGAAAATTGCGAAGATCCTGGCCTGCGAGCGCTGACCCTGACGTACAAGGGATTTTTCAATCTGGCCCTCGGCAAGATCGATGAGGGCAGCGAGCAGCAAAACCATGCGGCGGCGATCGCGTTGTCGAGTCAAGTCGACCCCATCACCGGTAGCCTGGTTTACTGCAATATCCTCTGGAGTTGCAGGACTTTTGCCGACTGGCCGCGTGCTCGCCAGTGGAGCGAAGGCTTTGAAAGCTGGTGCACCGCAAGTTTTGCGCAAACATCAGGAGCCTGTGACCTTCATCGTGCGGAAGTCGTCGCAGCGCAGCAGATATTGCCTGAGGCTCTCACCTGCATAAACGAGGCGCTTCCCAAACTCTCTGCGGAGGAATCCTGGTCGCTTGGCGAAGGCTTTCGCGTCCGTGGTGATATCTTCGCCATGATCGGCGATCTCGCAGCGGCGCGCGCCGACTACGATCAGGCCTATGCGCTCGGCTGGGATGCGGAACCGGGCAATGCCCTGCTGTTGTTCGAAACCGGCGATCTGGACGGTGCGCTGGCTGCACTTGATCGGGCTTTACAGGGGATGTCGTGGTTCCATCTTCAGCGACGCGGAAACCTGCTGGTGAACGCGGCCTGCATAGCAGCGCGCGGTGGGCGCTCAGCCCAAGCATCAATCTATCTCGCTGAAATAGATGCACAGCCAGAACGCTGGCGACAGCCGGCTACGCAGGCTTTGATAACCGAAACCAAGGCTGCGCTTTGCGAGCCAGGCGACCCGAACGGAAATCGGCTTCTGCTACTGGCCCGGCAACTCTGGACCAGCGCAGGCGTTGATTATCATGCGGCGAGGGTTCGGCTACAGCTAGCGAAGGCATTGCTGAACTCGGGCGACAATAGCGGGGCGAAGGTGGAGATCACTGCGGCAGAGAGATCGGCTCGTTACCTGGGATCGCAGCGATTGGAGGAGGAAGCTGCAATGCTTCGCCATAACCTTTCGCAAGATAGCCAGTCGCCTGTCGACGGTTCTATGCAAGCGCTGACTGCTTGACCCTTGCCCTCCTGCTTGCTCGGATGATCTGCTGATCACGTTTGTCAGCCGGCGACGGGAAAGATCAGCAAGAGATCAGCTCTGGATAAGGACGATCAGTCCCCCAAGACGTATTTTTTCCCAGCCATGCAGACACCGCATGGCAATCAGCAGCGCTGGCGAAGGGTCGGCGCGAAGTGAAAGGGAAAAATCATGAACCTCTTTGTCATCCGTCGCCCGAGCGCATGGGCATCTCTGCAGGAACTCGAAGCCGCCGGCGCGAAATCGGCAAAGGTCGCCAAGGAACAGATGTCGGGCACGGTCAGCTGGATCCGCAGTTACGCTGTGCATGAACCCGATGGGCGCATCGGCACCTTCTGCATCTACGAGGCCAAAGACGGTGAGGCCATCCGGGATCACGCCAAGCGCGTTGGCATGCCCGGGGAGGAATTCTACCCGGTTGCCGACACAGTCATCCTTCGGAATGATCCGATTTCGACAGCGGCCGCCTGACGACCTCCAGTCGCTGCCTCGCGTGGTCAACGTGAGGCAGCGTCATCCAACCAGTAAGCAATGAACAGAACGGCGCTTGGAGCGGCCCTGCCCGCATTCCTTGGCGCTGCGATTCCTGACCAGTGGAGAAAACGATGTTTCAATACCTAAAGCGCGTTTCGATCGGACTGAGGGCGCGCAGAGCCGAAAGGGCTTTGCACGAACTACCTGATCATATTCTGAAGGACATAGGCATTCGCCGCGCTGCGATCTCCTACGCCGTTCGAGAGCATCTCAAGGACGATCGCATCTGAGTGCTCGCCATCAAATGGAACTAAAGACATGGAAATTCTTATAAACATGGCGAATATCATGTATGTGGTCGCCTACTTCACCTTGGATATTTTGCGGTTGAGGATCCTCACCACAACGGCCGCAATCTGCCTCGCCGTGTATTTTTACAGCCAGCCGACGCCGCTCATGAACGTCGTCGGCTGGAATGTCTTCTTTGTGCTACTGAACCTAGTCCAGATTGGCCGCATTTTGAAGTCTCGCTATAACTGAAGCAAGGCTCGCCGACATGCTGAATGTTGGGTCAAATGCAGCTGCAGCCTGCTCCAAGTTGCTAGAGGCGGTTTGCCACGAAACCACGAAAAGCACCGTGATCGTCGCCACCGCCGGCGCGCTGCTCGGTGCCGTCATCGGCATTGAGTTGCGGTGCGGTGCGGACCCTGTCGAGCTGATGTCTGCTTTCAGGCAAGGGTTAAGTGATACTCGGCGGCCGCTATCAGGCGCATCGCCGCCATTCGCAACGCGGACAATGAAGAAGGTCACCGTTGGGTCGAACTCCGTCTTTCGGAGCGATTTGGGCTTTTGGGGAGCGAGAGCGGCTATCAGGGTCCTGAACGTGAACGGCTGGACTCCCCTGATAGGGGCCCCACAAAGCCACCCCCCGCTGCCGACTAACCCCGGCGGGGCTGGTGCCCGAGGCAGCCTACGATGGCACTTGCCTGTGCGTTCTTACTCGCGCAGGGGGCGCGTGCAGGAGGTTACCAGCGCCAGCCGAGCGGTGTCCGCGTTGCGGGCTCTGCGACCTCCAGACGGACCATGCGCCTAACTGCCGACCAGCAGCGGCACGGTAACGGTGGTCGCGTAGTTGATCGGGAAGGCGCTGAAGTAAGGGAAGTCGATGACGAAGGCATAGGTGGCGGTCAGATGCGCCATGCG
Source organism: Mesorhizobium kowhaii (assembly GCF_003253745.1). Classification (GTDB taxonomy): domain Bacteria; phylum Pseudomonadota; class Alphaproteobacteria; order Rhizobiales; family Rhizobiaceae; genus Mesorhizobium; species Mesorhizobium kowhaii. The sequence goes on along the minus strand of NZ_MZXV01000050.1, from coordinate 96,174 downwards.
GAAGCCACCGCTCGCCGGATCGATGGCGATCGTGACGTTCACATCCCTCATACCCAAGGCCTGCAATTTCTGTGTGGCGATGGATTGGATGTCGGCCTGGGTCAGCGTGTTCCGAAGCTGCAGCGAGCGTGATGATGTCTCCAACACATAGCGAACGCTGGACACGGAGTTCATCGACCAGCCGAAGGCGAAGATCCCGAACAGCAGCATGATGACGAAGGGCGCGATCAGGGCGAATTCCAACCCGGCCCCGCCCGATCGATCCCGCCTGAACGCGCTTGCCCTAGCGGACACGGATCATCTCCAGGTGGCCAATGACACTGGGGGCGGAAAATGCGCCGAAGGTGAAAGGCGGCACCCAGGTGGCCGATGCCTGGATCTGAACATAGACCGATGGCACCTTCGGTCCACTGCACAAGGTGGAAGCGTCGACCACGGTCGTCCCGCACATGTAAACCCGGCTTAGCGTGACCTGGCCATCCGCCGGCCGGTTCTCCCAGCTCGAAATGGCAACGGCCTGGGTCGCCGTATCATCGGTCGATCCTGCCATGATCAGATTCGCGGCAGTCTTCACGCCGGCGCGCATCGACAGCGAGCTCGTCATATAAGACCAGCCGTCCACGATGCCGAGCAGCGCCAGGCACAGGAAGGGCAGGACCATCGCGAACTCGACCGCGGCAACCCCCGCATCATCGCGCAGCATCGGCATCGATCGGCGCTCCATGGCAGGTTACTCGACCAGCGCCACGGACTGCGCCGCCGGAATGTCGCGCATTCCGAGGCTCGTGCAATCCTGGTTGACGGTTGTGCTGCCGGACCATTGAATCGTATTGGCGACGACCTGGGTGCAGCCGCTGTTGCCCGAGAAATTGCCTAGATAATTCACTTGCTGTTTGGAGAAGTAGATGGCCCCGGTTAGCAGCGAATCCGCTGTGCCATTGAATGTGCTGGATGCGCTGTTGCCGGTCCTGTCGCCGTAGAACAGCACACCGGAATAGGTGCCCGAGGTCGGCGCGCTGAGCTTCACGGAGGCGTTGCCATTCATGCTGACGGTCGAACTGCCCGACATGAAGATGGTCACACCGCTGCCGATGATGGCCGCATTGGCGTTTATCTTGAAATCGCCCTGAACGACATAGACGCCGGGCGAGAGGGTGACATTGCCCTTCAGCGTCATGCCGCTGCAATAGGTGCCTGGGCTCAGCGTCGCCTTGTTGTCGTTCTGGCAAGGGTTCGAGGCCGCCGGGGCCGGCAGGTCGGCAAATGGATCGGCGGCAGGCAGCGCCTGGGTGATCGGGGCCGCGCAGACGGTCGTGACGGGATTGCTGAGAGAGACGCCGCCTGCCGATATCAGGCAATCGACCTGGAGCCCCGCCGAGCCCTGAAGCTTGATGGCGTCTGGGGCGATCGAATTGGCCATCACCGAGCAGCCGATGACCTTCACGGTGGTATTGCCGGAAAATAGCACAGCCTGCGAGGCGGTCGGATCGAGCGCGCGCATGCAGGCCTTCGAGGCATCGGTGATGAGGGCTACCGCCCTCGCATGTTCGGGAACCTGGGCCTGCGTGAAGATCGCGGTGAACATCCGGTCGAGGTTCTGGCCAACGATGACCTCGACCGCCTTCTTCGCCGTATTCGGTCCAGACGCTGGTGGCGTATTGACGACGATCGTGCCGGAGCCCAGCCCGTTTGTCGCGGCCGACTGGGTCGCGGCCGCGATGATCGCCGGCTTGTCGGAACCTGATATCTGTTCGAGCGCGCCGGCAAAGGCCGCGGCATCGGCCGTCGCCTGTAGTTTCAGGCTGTTGTAGTACCAGTAGGAGGTCTCCACCCCGAAGCCTGCGGCGCCGATAACGATCGGCAAGGTCAGGGCGAAGATGGTGGCAACGTTTGCGTTCGTGCCCCGGCATATGCCGTTCGCTATAAGCCAAATTCGGGTAAAGCAACTGAAGGTCATGAGATGGATTAGAAAGCACGCATGTATGAACGAATGACTAAAAAGTTCAGTTCATTTTTGATCTGTAAGCTATTGGTTTGCAAAAGAAAGGGTTCGTTGGCTGATCGAAGCGTATGCAAGGCAGCTAGGACGAACAAAAAGCTTGCGTCCCGCGCGAGCGATTGCCGGGATAGTTTACCATTCGCTAACAGCGCAACGACGGAGACGAGCGACAAGTGACCCGCTATGGTGCAGAATCGGACGGCCCGCGTTCGCGACAGGACTTATGCGCCGGCAAACTGAGACCAAGGTCCGTCTGGCGGAGTTATTGGCGTCGTCGCATGGTCACCGCAACGGCGAGCATCTACGCGCAATTAGAAATAGCGTAACCTTGTAGAGCAGTTTTTGCTTCAAGCGGAAAGAATTGGTGTCGACTCCGCGGCCGTGCCGCCCGACATCTCTCTCTGTACGGCAAGGAAGAACCTGCGCACTTCATCGCCGGCTGCTATTTTGTCTCTGCCGGATCCGACCACGAGATCGAGCAACTCCGACGCCTTGGCTCTCCAGAACGAGGTGGCCGGCTCGCCATGCAGATTGCCGAGCTTGGCGGCAACCTCTCTCACCAAAAATACCTGACGGTCGATCGGGAACGCACGGACTTTTTCTGGGGACATCTTTCCGAACCATGAACTGACGCAACGAATCAACCATTGCTGAACAAGCAATGGCGTAGCCGCCAAGGTGGAAACGGAAGCTTAACGGCGTTGGCATTGACGCGTCCTGGTGCAGTCGTCGGGGACGAAAGGAACGCAATGATCCCCCCACGGCATCGCCGTGTGCGTTCAAACACGATCGTTGATGTTCAATCGGGACAAGCGAAACGGTGGACGGCTTCAAGCCTGCAACGTTCTCGCCTCGCCGCCACGCTTGCGCGGCGTCATCATGTCCCTGGCCATCAGTCCGCTCGTACGACAAAACGCCATGAACGCGCGGCAGGCGTCTTCGGTCTTGACCACGTCCACCGTGGCACCAAAGCAGGCGTTGAACGCCTTCTGATAGATCGGGCCCTGACGGCGCACAGGCCAGTCCTGAAGAATATCGAGCGCCTGTTCGACGCTGTAAATCTCCTCGACTGGCAGGCCGGGCGCGGGTGCGATCCGCACCGGCACCTCGAATTGCAGTCTGTCCATTTCCTATCTCCCGAACTGGCGTCACCGATGCAGCGCGGTTCGTCGTCAAAAGTTGGTTTGACCGCTTTTGGCCCAGAAATGTGTCGTCACTGCGGTCGCGACCACTGCGTGACCGCGACCGCCCGGAAGCCGCCAAGCTTACTGGTTCGCCGGATCTGTCTCCGCGTCGAAAGCCATGCGGGTGGCAGTGATCAGCACAAATATCGTCGGCACGGCGAAGATGCCCCCGAGAACAAGTGCCGCCATTGCCGACAGGCCGAGCGTCTCGGCAAGCGCCCAATAAACGGTTCCGATGCAGATGAGCGCCTGGACGGAAAGGAACGCGGCCGCCGAGGCGGCGCGCGACAGGGTTTTGAATGTCTTGATGCGTTGCATTGAAATAGTCCGGAAACGACGCGCCGCACGATCGGTGCGCGGCCGACAGCCGCCGCACGATCACGACGCGAACAGGGATAGGTATGGTGTGAAGCTGCGGTCCTCGACCGCTCAGGCCGCGATGGTCGGCGGCCCGCGCGGCTGATGGGCATTTGCCCTGGGACCCGAGGGCGCTCCGAATCCCGAAATAACCGCTTTCGGCGAAGACCGTTCAAGCCAAAGAAAAACAGCGTCGAGAACCGGCAAAGCGGCATGGCCGCTGGCGAACTTGACCAGGGCCGGCCGCGCGGCACGAACCTCCAGCGCCTGCGCCTTGCCGGTGACACGCAACAGCGCCGCCACCTCTCCAGACCGTTCCAGGCCGATGCTGGCGCCGCCCGATGCAGCGTCCGCGAAGGCTGGCACGTCCGGGCGGCCGAGGCACAGCATCGCCAGCAGCACCATGCCCATCAGGCATGAGCAGGCTGTCGTCAGCGGCGCTTCAAGCAATCTGGTGCGCTTGGCCGCCGTGAAGGGAAGCGGTCTCGAAAACATCACTCGCCCTAACGCACGATGGCCAGAAAGGAAAGCAAGCCGGGCAAAAGCCGGCAAGACCTCGCCCCATACCAAGGTGTGTTGAGATTCAGGTCAGGCCGAGTTGAAAACGCTGGTTTTCGAGAACCGGAGCGGAGCGTACTTAAAGTACGTGAGCACCGAAAGCGCAGAAAACCAGCGTTTGCCGGCCAGCATCACCTGAATATCAATACGCCTTAAGGCGAATATCCCGAGATGCACGGCTGCATCGAGCAGTTCTTCCTTGAACCTTTTGCCCTCAAGTGCCAAATCTGGGGAGATTTTCACGTCGGCCCTCTTGCAGGGTCCTACCTAGCTATACGGACAAAATGGTCACCTACCTCGACGCCGCCACGGCACCACTCAGAAACACCGGCCAGATCCGCCTCTATGGCGAAGAAGGCTTTGTCGGGATGCGCAAGGCCTGCGATCTCACCGCGCGCTGCCTCGACGAACTGGTGCCGATGGTCGAGCCCGGCGTCACCACCGAAACCATCGACCGCTTCGTCTTCGAATTCGGCATGGACCACGGCGCGCTGCCGGCGACGCTGAACTATCGCGGCTACACCAAATCGTCCTGCACCTCGATCAACCATGTCGTGTGCCATGGCATCCCCGACAACAAACCGCTCAAGGACGGCGACATCGTCAACATCGACGTCACCTACATCCTCGACGGCTGGCACGGCGATTCCTCGCGCATGTACCCGGTCGGCACGATCAAGCGCGCCGCCGAGCGCTTGCTCGAAGTCACCCATGAATGCCTGATGCGCGGCATTGCGGCGATCAGGCCCGGCGCCCGCACCGGCGCCATCGGTGCCGCCATCCAGACCTATGCCGAGGCTGAGCGCTGCTCGGTGGTGCGCGACTTCTGCGGCCACGGCGTCGGCCAGCTTTTCCATGACGCGCCGAACATCCTGCACTATGGCAGCGCCAATGAGGGCGTCGAGATGCGGCCCGGCATGATCTTCACCGTCGAGCCGATGATCAATCTCGGCCGGCCGCATGTAAAAGTCCTGTCGGATGGCTGGACCGCGGTGACCCGCGACCGCTCGCTGTCGGCACAGTACGAGCACACGATCGCCGTGACCGACACCGGCTGCGAGATTTTCACGCTGTCGCCCAACAAGCTCGACCGCCCCGGCCTGCCGGCCTAAACTTGTTGCGTCGGTTCTTCCGGCCAGGAAATGCGGAGCGGCTTGTGGGGACAGGAAGTGATGACGACGAGCGAGGTTTCTTCTCCGAAGTGCCGATCCGGCCTCCCGCGAAGGCCAAGTCGAGCAAGGAAAAACCGAGCGAGGAAAAGCCGCATTATCTCGGCCATCGCGACCGTTTGCGCGAACGCTTTGCCTCGGCAGGTCCGGACGCCCTGCCCGACTACGAGCTTCTGGAACTTCTGCTCTTTCGCCTGATCCCCCGCGCTGACACCAAACCGGTCGCCAAGGCATTGCTGGCGCGCTTCGGCACGCTGGCTGAAGTGCTTGGCGCCCCGGTTGGCCTGCTGCAGGAGGTCAAGGGCATCGGCCCGGCGGTGGCGCTCGATCTGAAGGTCGTCGCGGCGACTGCACAGCGCATGGCGCGCGGCGAGGTCCGTGGCCGCGAAATCCTTTCCTCATGGACGCAGCTTCTCGACTACTGCCGCTCGGCAATGGCGTTCGAGGAGCGCGAGCAGTTCCGCATCCTGTTCCTCGACAAGAAGAACGCGCTGATTGCCGACGAGGTGCAACAGGTCGGCACCGTCGACCACACGCCTGTCTACCCGCGCGAGGTGATCAAGCGCGCGCTCGACCTCTCGGCGACCGCGATCATTCTGGTGCACAACCATCCCACTCAACCTCGTTCGATCACGCTGGATCACGCTACTACCCATTGAATCATCTATATTTTTCGACTTGTCGTATTACCGGATATTATGGCATATTGGGGTCGGTTTAAGGGGGATCGAAAGCCCTTTTGACCCCAGTCGCCGGCCCCTGCTACCCGTCTGGCGACCCCACTTGGAAGCCCATGGGAGAGCCCAGTGCCAAGCCTTACCGATGGAGAAATACGCCGCGCCCTGAAAGAGGTGGAGCAAACTGGAAAACAGCTCAGCCTCGTTGATGGCGAAGGGCACGGAACTGGACGCCTCGTCCTCGTCATGAAGCCTATGCCTACCCGCGTGACCGCCGACTGGATGGCCCAGCAATGGCGCGATCGGAAGCGCATAAAGAAGAAGCTCGGATCATATCCCTCGATGCCTCTCAGCAAGGCACGAGAGGTGTTCAACCGCGACCTCGCGGGGATGATCCAGAGAGGCCGCAGCATCAAGATCGCCGGCGACACCCGCCCAGGCACCGTCGCCGATCTCTTCGAAGCGTATGTCGCTCATCTCAAAGAGGCAGGGAAGCCGTCCTGGAAGGAGGCGGAAAAGGGTCTCAACAAGATCGCTGACACGCTCGGACGTAACCGTCCTGCCCGTGATATTGAACCGGATGAAATCACTGCGCTCATCCGCCCTATCTATGAGCGCGGTAAGCGCTCGATGGCAGACCATGTGCGAAGCTACATTCGATCAGCTTATAGCTGGGGCCTGAAATCCGAGCACGACTACCGCTCGGCCTCAGCCCGTCGCTTTCGCCTCGTCTACAACCCCGCCGCGGGCATACCGACGGAACCAAAGAAGGTCGGAACGCGCTGGCTGGACGAGGATGAATTCCTCCGGCTCTATCGCTGGCTCGAATGCCCCGATACCCCGGTGCATCCGCCATACACCCGCGCGGTCAGAATTCTCATGCTAACCGGGCAGCGTGTAGAAGAGATTGCACGGTTGCACGTTGACCAGTGGGACGCGAAGGAACGCATCATCGATTGGTCGAAAACGAAGAACGGAAAGCCTCACGCGATCCCCGTGCCCACGATCGCCGCCGAGTTGATCGAGTCAATCAAACCCAATGTCCATGGCTGGTTCTTTCCTTCCGCAACCGACCCGTCCAAGGCGGTGAGCCACGGCACCCTCTATTCGTTCATGTGGCGCCAGCGAGACCGTGAGGTCATCCCGCTTGTGACAAACCGCGATCTACGGCGGACATGGAAAACGCTTGCCGGAAAGGCCGGCCTGTCCAAGGAAATCCGGGATCGCTTGCAGAATCACACGCTGCAGGACGTCAGCTCCAAGAGCTATGACCGCTGGAACTATATGCCCGAAAAGCGCACCGCCATGGCGAAATGGGACAAGTTCGTGCGCGCCATACTCGTCAAGAGACGCATGAAGGCCGCCGCATGAACCCTTCCCGAAATGCTGGAACGAGATCTCAAACACGGTTCGCGGCGGCTCGATCTTCTGGCGTTGGCTAGCACAGTGCCATAAGCATCTGAGAGAGTTCGCTTTGCCAACTAGGCGCTGGGTTGAAGGCTGACACGCGATCTGGAAAATGCACACTGAAAGTCAAGCTATCAGGCGAGACAAAGGTCGTCGCGACCTGCTCCCGTCTCAGAAGTCGCATAGCCGGGTCCGCCACCCGATAGAGGCGCGGCGGAAAGGTCGGCGTGTATCGCGTCGCGTAGGCGCTCCAATCGCTCATCGTGGCGTGTCGATAGCCGAGTCCATTGGAGGCGCCATAGGTCTCAACGCGCGCCAGAAATGCCGATTGCAGAGGCCCCTGGTTCGCGTCATCGCCAAGCATGCCTAGAACCTGATCGACGATATGAGGAAGGCTCTCCCCCATGGCCGTCGATGGGATCAACCCGATGCTCAGCAAGTGGAGTTGCTCTTGTGCTCCACCAGGGAGCCGCGCCTCTTCCAGTTGTTTGAGACCGCTGAACTCGTGAATCGAACCCTCGGATTGGGTTGTCTTCACTTCGACCGAGTTCGACCCAAAGCTGAAATCGCGGCCACTTTGCCATCCCTGCCAAGCCTCGAGGATCGCTCCTCTCAAGTGAGATTGAACGCCAAGGCTAAGCAGGCACTGCCGGAGCACGATGAGTTCTCCAATCAGACCAATGATGACGTTCTCAGGCAAGGCACCGCGCCGAATCGCCATCTCAATGATTGGCTCGACGTCGGCGAAGGCCACTTGTGGATCGACGCCAGATCCCAAGCCAGCACGCAGGAGTTCAACGGAGATCAAGGCCGCAACCGAGGCAAAATGAGGGGCCGATGGAAGGACAATCCGGCTCGCTGGGAACGATGCGCCACCGTCCTGCGGCTGCCACTCGCCGTGCTGCAAATGCCGGCGGACGAGCGGTGAAGTCGCCATAAGTTCATCGCCCCGAATGAAGAGCTCGTAGTCGCCGGTGGCGCTTCGCGCGACCGCAAGGGGCGGCGATAGCCAACGTAGGTTTCTCGCCTCGCCGGCCGGCGCCTGCAACGCTTCAAGATCGTCGCGAAGTGCTTCGAACGTTGTGTGGCTCATGGACGTAATGCTGCGACGTGGTCAGGGCCGCCATGTGGCAAACCAAGGCCGATTGCAACTAAATCGTTGGGGGCCGTATCGCATCTAATGACGTGAAACAGTACCAAGCCGGGATGGCCTCGCGGTCGCCATGTCGCGCCCCCCTCCAGCGAGGGAATGGGTCGCGTGCCGTGATGATAGTAGTCGACCAATTCGTCGCCGATGTAGGCCCCGCCATACCCCCGCGTACCCCACAGTGTCTGAAGCGACATGTTGCCTGACGACAGCTGCCGGGTCATCGTGCGTATCCCGTGCTTGAGGAGTCTCGGATCCCGCGCCCTTTGGTCTCCAAAGCGAACCGCGACGTAGAAGTGAGGACCGGGCGCTGAACTTGCGTCGGCGTACGACCATGGCACGTCGGGTCGGTCGGTGGGATAGAACCCTGGCGCATGTCGGTCGCCCCGGAGAGACTCCCATAGCCTAAGGTAGGCCGCTATCGAGTACGGGCAGGATTGGGGCTCGACTGCATAAGGCTGGGGATGCCGGCCTGGCGGACGGAAGAGTGGTGCCGTCAACCCGATCGACGCCTCATAGTGGAGCCAACGTTGGCTGAATTCATTGCTGGGATCGGGATCGTGATGTGCGTAAAGGAGACGGTCTAACATGTCGGCTAATCGGAGAAGGCCGATCGGCTCATGGCGAATGATGCCACGTTCGAATCCGTTGGCATCCGCTAACGGCCCCCATCGGCCATCATTGCAAATGTCGCTCAGCACGTCGATGTTCGCGCTGGCCAAGTCGGAATTTGCGGCTTCAACCAATCTGATGGATGGCCTCGGCCCCGGAGAAAGAGGCACCTTTCGGCTGTCAACCTTGCTTGTCGCAAGGAAGGACACGCCCTGCAGCACGAGGATGGAGGATGCCGTGTCGCCGGCAGCGCCTTCCATCTTCTTCATGATCTCGGTCTTCAGCGCGTTGTCGTTCACGTGATAGCTCCGGAACAACTGAAGTTGATCCTCGAACGTGAGCACGCGGCAGAACGGCAGGTGCGGCCCCCGGTAACCGAACCAACGCTGCATCTGCATCTGGGTGTCGGCCGCCGGCTCGGCGGCCCCCCGCAGGAATAGGCTCGTGGCAAGGCCCTCCAACGTCAGCCCCCGAGACAGTACGTTGCCCGCCACGAAGATCGAAAGGAGATCCGGAGCCGTCGCGTAGCCGCCAGCGACCTGCTCAGGCTGGAAGCGAGGTCGGTCATCTGACGTGGGGTCGCTGTTCAGCACCCTTATCGCGACGTTCGGGAAAATCTCCTCAAGAAGGATCCGACGCACCGCCGGCCACGATGCCAATGTGATTGGGGGGTAAGGCGAGCTCGGTAACGTCGCCAGCCCGATACGGGTGCTCTCAAACTGAACTAGCCAGGCCCGCCAGGTCTCCTCTTCGGCTTCCAAGCGCTTTGCCAATCCCGCGGCCGACAGCCGCAACTCGGGCATTCCCACGTCCTCGCCGGGAACCGGAGTTCGTTGCTCTTCGCCTGGAGACGAGAGCGACCAACGAACGATGTCGACTGCCGCACTGAAGTGATCACCCTTGCGGGCCGAGGGGTGGTGCAGCATCGTGTGGGCACTAGGGGACGCGGCCCTCGCAGCCTCGGCGGTCTCGAAAACGATGTCGCGCGCGGAGACCAGTGACCGCCCGCTCTGGTGCAATCGGATTGCGGCACCCACAAGAAAGCTACGCAAAGCGTCCGACAGCATGTCCCAACGCAGCGTCTGGTATCGCTGTTCAAACTCACCCTGACTTTCGTTGTCCCGGATCTGAGGAAAGGGCGAAGGCTTGGCAAAAGCCGCCGTCGGCGTCACTTGAAGACGTTCGTAAAAAATCTCACCTCCACAATAGTAGCTCGCGACACCGGCCGGCTCAGCAAAGGTCAAGGATCGGGGATGGCGCGCACCGACGCCGCCAGGCACCCTCAACGCCGCATTGAAGTCACGAGGCGATAGTGGATTGTGTGTTGCCTGGAGGTAATTGGCTTGGGGTGTCGCTGTGTATGCGACGTAGCTCGCCAGCAGCTTCTCATGCCGAGTTGCGGCCAAGTCCGAGTCACCGCTCCACAGCGCCGTGATCAGCCGCGGCGTCACCTTGAGAGAGTTCTCGCTGTCGAGAACCGACGCATCGTCTGCTTCGTCATCCAGGAGGAGCATCGTGAAGGGATTCGTCCTTGCGCTCAGGAACGGCTCGTCAATCACATGCTGAAGGAAGCGGCGCAGCATCAAAAGATGGTCATCCTCCTTTGGGACCACGCAGATGATCGGCGTGCCGGCCTTCAAAGCTAGCCTCGCCAGCGGGCGTTGCAGGTAGCGGGACGGCTCCGCGCGCTGCTCGTTTAAAATGTCGGCGGGTTGAGGAAGAATGAGACGCGCCGCGCGTCTCCGAAAAGCGTTGTCAGGCGTCGATCCATCAAGCTGGCCAAGCAGTCGTTCGTAAGTTTGCAGCCAAAGGCCGACGCGCGTGCCAGCCAACAGAACAACTAGGTTCACCCCACGATCCAATGCCATCGCTGCCACGCCAAGCATGCTGGCAGTCTTGCCGGACTGCACAGAGCCCACAACCATTCCCGTGCGGACGCGGCTTGTGGGCCACGCGGCGGTCTCGGGGCCGGCCGGCGAGCCGGGCATCGCTCGATCGACAATATATCGCGCGTCGTCCTCCAGAACGCGGACGGCATTTTCGGATTGTCGGCTCAGCAATGCACTCCGATAGCGCGGCCACCAGGCTTCTGAGCTTGGTGACATGGTATCTCTATCCGGTCGGCTTGAGGCGTGATCCTCAGCCGGAACCACCGACGTGGGTCCAAGTTCGGGGCCGGGCTCGACAATCATCCGATCGGAATCTTACGAATCTCGATGAGCGCTTCAACCGCGCTGTCGCCGTAGCGCTCCGTCACCGCAACATGGGCGGCTGCGAGATCGATCCCTAGCGCTTCAAGTACCAAGGTGGATGAGTTCGCGATATGGGCCCATTGGGTCTTATTCTGAGTGCTAGCTGGCCCCACCATGTTCGCGGTTTTCTTGCGGATATCCTCCAACCCATCAGTTAGTCGGCCTTCCTCGCCCATCACCACGAGCACGAAGCAAGCCAGCACGCTGGCCACGACCGGCAGTTCCTCCCAACGGGAAGCCATCTCACTCTTGCCCTTGCGCCGGAACTTTGGATGCCAGGCGTCTGAGGCGACTTGGTGTAGCGCCAGGGCGGCCACGATGTCGCTCGAGAGTCTCTCGAGCGTAGCGGTCGATTTAAATTGCGCGAGGCGCCCGTTATCAATTGACCGTAGGAACTCATCTATATGGCTCGCCGTCGAAGGGGTGCGGAAAGTCTTGTCTGGCGCTTGCGCTGGTTTCAGGATCAGCGTGGCCACCGTCCACAGCAAAACCTTTGTTCGGCGAAAGCGACTTACCCCAAACCCCAAAGCGTTGATGATCTCATGAGCGTCGGACGGATTGATACCGGCCTTGACGAGTTCAGGCGCGATCGTTGACTCCGGCCGATCGCCGCTCACGAAGAGCATCGCACGCGAGATCAGGAGATGGTTGAAGACGGCGTTGCGTATCTCCTCCGCATTAAGCTTCATCCCTTGCTGATTGTAGAGCCGGAAGACGCGGTGGATATCCCGAACTTGTGTGTCCTTGTAGATGAGCACCGGAATGAAGTAATCGCACGCCTGCTCAAATAGATCGGCGACGGTGATAGTCTCTCCCGCGATTCTGACGGGCTCGTTCCGGATGTCGCAGTAATAGCGGCCACCCAGCTTCGCCAGGGGATCACCATCCGGGTACTTCCGGGTCTTGAACGGCAGATACTTCTGCCGAATATCCGTCGCTCTCAGCGTGTTGCGCCGCGCAAACTGCGCGAAATTCGTTTTGAAGACGTCGTAGTCCTTCATCAGCTTGGCGTTCTCAAGCCCCTCGGGATGGCTGCCCATGAACCGAAGGATCGCGGTCAGACGTTGCTTGCCATCGACGATCTGATACCGCTGACTGTTTGACACCTTGGCGAGGATGATCGACGGAAGCGGGATGCCGCGAAGGATGGACTCGATCAGCATCTGCGAATCCGAGTTGGACCAGACAAAATCACGCTGGTAGGTCGGATTGAGTTCAAGCTGCTGCTGTGAGGCGCGCGCAGCGAGATCATAGATGCGCCACTTGTCGACGCTTGCATTGATCGAGAGCGGCTCCACCGCGACGGGCTCATCCCAAGCTTCGACCCAAGCCTCCGTGGCCGCAGCAACGGAGCGCTCCTCCTCAATCAACTGCAGAAAGAGGCTGCGATTGCCGGCCGCGCGACTGAGCCTCTCCTCCAGATGCTGCGCGCCCAGCTCGGTCAGTTGCACAAGACCGTCGTTGACGGCGAAGCTGTCGCCGGCCTTGCCTGGGGCCAATTCATCGAAGAGTCGAAGAGCGACCGTCTCTGGCGCGTCCTCCGCATCGAAGCTCCCGTCCAGGTTAAGCCAGATTCCGACCTGGAGTACGCGGGCAAGCCAATCGCTAGAGTCGAAAGAGACGTCTGCGCTGTCGAACGCACGGGGAGCCTTGGGCGACCCGTCGAGTTTCGGCAGCGGGCTTGGTTGCGACAGCTCGCTCAGTAGGGAACTCACCTGGTCGTAGTCTAGATCGATCACGATGCTCTCCACCCCCGCCTCCTGTTCTCGACCGATGCCCGGCAAGAGTCACGACGCGCAAAACGCTCGCGCCGTCCCTCCCGCCATGCCGGCCCATATCGCTTAGCTCACACCTGCCAAGGCCGCGACCTTCTCATATCTAGGTCGGCTGTGAAGCATGGCTGGTCGCCGCTCGACCCCATTCGATGCCCCCAGAAGCGCGCTCGCGACGGCGATAATGACGTCCACATTGACAGCGTTGCCAAGTGCTTTGAACGCTCCGGTCTGTGTCGTCGGCAGATGCTCTAGCTTGCCCATGCTTTGCAGCCGCGCGCACTCGCGCGTCGTCATATACCGTCGTTCCCAGGGGATCACCGGGACCTGACTCGTCGTGAGCGCCACTAGTGAGGGCGAGGCTTGTGGTCGCTTCGCCCGAATTCCCGACGCCCTGAACTGAACGATGGTGTTCCAAATGTCGCGGGGGCCGCCCTTCCAGTTCCACTCTAGCTTTTGAAAACTGGGAGCGAAGCTACGGATGCTCGGCAGCCAAGGCTCAAGCACGGCTTGGTGGCGCCGGTAGAACGCTCGGTTCTGCTCGATGAAAGCGACCTTCCACGCTGGAAAAGCGTCGCCCGGATCGCGCGCATAAGCAGGCAAAGCTTGCAGCACGGCGTCATCCGATAGGTCCTTCAGCGATTGCCCGAACGCGCCTTTGAAGGAACGGATGTCCCCGAGACCTTGCTTCGTCGGCGTCGCTATTTTGAACGGATATGTTGCACCGAATTCCATTGCCCAGATCGGAAATGACGGGAGAGCCTCATCAGCCGGGATAGCGTCGAGGAATCGTTGCCACGCGGTCAAATAGCTGACGAAGTTGTTCGTAAGCGGACGCGCGTCGGCGGGATTATCATCAAGGACACTGCGAATGCTGAGTTGCTCGGCGGTGTGCGTAGGCTTTGGCCACGCGAAAGATTCGAGGCCACCCCTCGCGCCAACTATGATCGCTCGGTCCCGCACCTGCGGCACCCCAAAGAGGTGTGGCGAGAGCCGTGACGAATCGATCGCGTACCCAGCTCGGCGTAATCTCTCTTCGATGCGCAGCCAAGTCTTGCCCGAGTCGTGTCGCATAAGATTCGGCACGTTCTCGATCATCAAGAATCGGGGCTCGTGCTGATCGAGGATTTTGATGACGTAGTCGAACAGGTCACCCCACTGGGGGCAGTCGAATCCCTTCTGATCCCCAGCCTTCGAGAACGGCTGGCAGGGAAATCCCGCGCACAGAATATCGTGGGCTGGGACGTCGACATAAGAGGTTCGGATATCGCCATGCGGCTTCAACCCGAAGTTTTTTTCGTAAAGAGATGCCAATTCGAGATCAAGTTCAGAGGCGAAGACTGCCTCATGGCCCAGGGTGCTAAGGGCTTGGTGAAACCCCCCCAACCCAGCAAATAGGTCAATAAACTTCATCGCGGCGAGCGTGGAAAGGGAGGAAGCTTCAGCGGCAGCTGCGCGTCGGCACAACGATCAAGCAGTTCCCTAACAGCTAACCGCATCATGTACTGGAGATTTACCGGCGGCTTCTGGTGTTCGCCGAGTTCGCGTAGCGCCGCATAGTCGGTCTCATCAATCGCGACGGTAAACCTTCTCATCTTCACCGATTGCGCCATTGACCACCCCGTTTGCACCAAAATGCACCAACTCGGTGCGTGCTGTCTAGCGCGGAGTCGCGGCGGGCTCAAGTATTTACTAAGAAACGGCGCAGACGTTCGCTGAGCCCCGTGCTGTCTTGACATTCGCACTCCCAAACTACGAGAAGCTGCCAGCCAAGGAGGAGTAAGGCTGCCTCGGCAGCGGCATCGCGCTCCACGTTACGCCGAAGCTTGGGACCCCAGTATTCCGCTCGGACGCTTGGAAGCTTCTGACCGCGACCACATCCATGCTGATGCCAGAAGCAGCCATGTACGAAGATCGCCTTCTTACGGCCAGGGAAAACTAAGTCCGGCGTCCCTGGCAGGTCGCGACGGTGAAGGCGAAACCGAAAGCCGAGAGCGTGGGCACGCCTCCGCACGACCAACTCGGGTTTGGTATCGACCTTCCGGATGCTCGCCATGCGGTGTCGGACCTGGTCAAGGACGTCAGGAAAGGGCATTGGGCCTGTATCGCATGTAGAGTCCTGTCATTACGCTCATAGGGCCCGAGGCGAGTGCATGTTGGCTTGCGCCCGTACCTGCCAAACCGCGTTCAGGTTTCACGGCCTAGTTCGACAGCCTGCCGTCAAACACAGGTTCCGGGTGTTGATCGATCTACCTAAACCCTTCAACAAGCATCGGCGGCTGACAGCCTTCATTTCTCCAACCATGTGAGAGGCTGTTGCCGCCGGTAATTCCTGCGCGGCCATATTCAATGTGAGGCTCACCTGCCTGCAGCCTCAAGTGCCCGCGACAGATTCAGAAACATCCATTCGGCTTTACGGTCGGAGGTGAGAAACCCGTCGTAGTATGTCCCATACACCGCGAAACTCAAGTCGATGAGGTCGTTCCGTATCCGCTCGACGCGCTCTAGCTTCGGGCAGCCAGTCCTTATCCACCAAAGGAGATAGATCACGATACCGAGCGCGTATCGGAAAAGGTAGGCGCGCATGGTGTGGTTACGGACCATCGATCGCCATTGCACACCATACCCCTCCGCCAACGTCTCCCAAATCTGCTCAGCGGCACCGAAAATGCTAGCGAACATTTCCTCTGTGTAGCGCCCATTGGTGCGGATGATCCTTACCTCGTGCCGCGAAAACATCTGCTCAGACATTTCCGGCAGCGACGTCACGATGTCGATCGCCCCCTCATGCATGTCAACGAGATTGACAGCAGCAGTGCTCCACAGATCCCCCAATTGCTTCATGACGGTTGGATCGCCGCGTCGAGGTCCGTTCATGATGTCGACCATGTCGCGGATCAGGTGTGCGACATCCTGTTGCTCCATGTCCGCGATCCCGCTGGGAAAGCTAGAGTTCTGTCTCGCGATCTCTCCTCCAGACTTTAGGACGATGATCTGCTCGGGGAAATCGCCGATGACCGAGAGGAAAGCGAGGACCGCAT
Source organism: Mesorhizobium kowhaii (assembly GCF_003253745.1). Classification (GTDB taxonomy): domain Bacteria; phylum Pseudomonadota; class Alphaproteobacteria; order Rhizobiales; family Rhizobiaceae; genus Mesorhizobium; species Mesorhizobium kowhaii. The sequence goes on along the minus strand of NZ_MZXV01000050.1, from coordinate 79,999 downwards.
CCACGGTCTCCTGCTTGTAGACTTCGAACCAGGCGAAATCCGGAAGCACAGCCCGATTCCCCGTGCGTGCTCTGAGGAACTCTCGCAACTCGGCCGACTGCAACTTGCTGCTGTCGATGACCAACCGTTTGCCAGTCAATGACACCTCCTGTCGCCCGCTTCGAACTGGCTTCGGCCTGGCGGCTTTATCAGGCTTCGAGCGAAGGCTACTAGCTTGCGGGCCTTTGTAGAAGTGAGCAGCGCTGACAAAGGGATCACGGTCTCTGTCCCACCAGCGCGGCCCACTGTGCGCCTCAACCAGCGTATAGTCTGACATCGAATCTGTGCTCCTGGAGAGTCTGGTTGAACGTCGCCGAAGAAATGACCGCTAGTCCGCGGCGCCGCTCTTTCGATCCCGCACCGTGCATTTGGTGCGGAGCCGCTGCTTTCGAACCATCCCTCGAGCACATCCTCCCGGAGGCGCTGGGGTGCCCTCCCGGTTTCGTACTTGCCACCGACATCTGCAGCAAGTGTAACAACGGCTTCGGGCACCTAGACCGAGCCCTGCTGCGCCAATTCGAGTTGATGACCTTTCTCGGAAACGTCCCGAGAAAGCGTGGAAGAACTCCATCGCTCGACAGCTTGAGTTCCATCGTTGGTCGCTACACTGAAGGCGGGCCGGAACTGCACATCAACGGTGGTCCGGGGCCCGCCGAAGCATTCGGCAAGACACTTAAGCCTGTTCAGGCGACGAAGGATTTCGAAAACCTGTCCTTCGAGGCGGCGGGCGGCTTGGCGACCATCAAGTTCTCCCAGCGATTCGGGGACGATCCGAAATTTGTCAGGGCGCTTTACAAGATCGCGTTCGAAGTCGCAGTCTACTGGCTCGGTCCAGGAATTGCGAGCACGCCGGACATGGCCGCGGTCAAGAAGTTCGTGCGAAAGGGTCGAGGTGAATTCAGCGCCGTGCTTGTAGGAGCCTTTGGCAGCCAGGATCACTACTTTGAGCCGCCGTATCGGGGAGACGACACCGCCTACCTGGCTGTTGGCATGCGCATTTTCGGAATTGACTTCGTCACGGACTTCGACCCTGGTCAACGGCTGACAGCCAAGATGAGGGATCGGCTAACTGTCCATGGACATCAAAACTGGACCATTCTTCCTCCTCGTCCGGAGGCAACTGAGTGATGTCACCTGCCCTGCCGCCTCGCTTTTTGGTGTCGCGAATTTCGCCGGCATCGCGTGCAGCCAGGGCTCACCTCTTGCCCAGCTTGTCCTCGACCTTCTTACGACTGTTGCCAACCGACTTCACGGCCGATTTGACGTCGGCCTTGCTGGCGCCGGTCTTGCCCGCCTCGTACTTCACTTCATGGTCCTGCCCGCCAGCGACTTTTGCGCGGTCCTGGTTGCGCCCACTCGTTGTTCCAGTAAATGCCATTTTCATCCTCCAAGAATTGCGTTCCAGTCCCCAACAACGCGGCGGGGCTCTTCCGGTTCAACATCCACTGCACGGATGTGGAACCGAATCCCGGCGCGGGTATTGAATCGGACCATGTATTCGAGTTCCCAATGTCGGCCGTAGAGGCCGCCCTCAGCAAAAAGCGCCCACGGCGCCGGGACTCAGAATCTACCCCTAGATATCCCCTGCCCGAGTTTCGCCCCTTCCAACTCTGCAAGCTCACCGACGACATACCGGTGGGCGGCAATTGGCTCTTCGAGATGAAGTTCGACGGGTATCGCGCCCAAATCGCCATCTCTGGCTCGCAGGTTGTGGTCTACACCCGCAATGGCCACGACTGGACCCGCCAGTTCAGGGTCATCCTGCCGCCGCTCCAAGCATTGACCAAGGGCTCGGCGCTGATCGACGGCGAGATTGTCGCCATCGACAGTCAGGGACGCACCAATTTCTCCATGCTGAAAACTGGTATTGCAGCCGGCATGCCGCTCAAGTTTTACGCCTTCGATCTTCTGGAGCTCAACGGCGAGGATCTCTCGAACCAGCCACTCCTAAAGCGGAAGGAACGGCTTGCAGAGCTTCTCGGCGAGCGCGAACGACACGACAGTCTGCAGTTTTCCAGCCATATCGCCGACAATGGCAAGAAGGTCTTCAATACCATGTGCGCCGGCGGCCATGAGGGCATTATCGCCAAGCGCGCGGACAGTCGCTATGTCGGCGATCGCACCGCCAACTGGCTCAAGATCAAGTGCACGAAACGACAGGAGTTCGTGGTCGGCGGCTACCGTCAGAGCGACAGCGGCCAGGGAATGGCATCGCTGATCCTTGGCACTTATGAGAACGGCAAGCTGATCTACCGAGGCCGCGTTGGCACTGGGTTTACCCAGGCCATGCGCAGAACGATCCTCGCGCAGTTGGAGAAGCGGCCTCTGGACAAACCCGCCTTCGCATCTGTGCCGCGCGACATCGCGCGTCGTGCCAAGTGGGTGAAGCCCGAACTCGTTGCCGAGGTCACATATTCGGAGGTGACGCCCGACGGGAGCCTACGTCACCCGAGCTTCGAAGGCATGCGCGAAGACAAGCGCGCCGACCAGGTGGTGATGGAAGCGCCCAGGACCGTCGCGACCGCCGCCACGGCCAATCTGGATCCCCATATGGGCAAGGAGATCGCCCGCGCCGTTGGCGTGACCCTGACGCATCCCGACAAGGTCATGTATCCGGGCACGGAGGTGACGAAGGCAACTCTCGCCGCTTACTACGCTGCGGTGGCTGAGAGGATGTTGCCGCATATCCAGGATCGGCCCCTTTCGCTGGTGCGGGACACCGACGGCGACTTGCAGCAGACCTTTTTTCAGAAGCACAAGCTGCCTGGCATGCCGAAGGCCATCCATGACGGACAGTTGGAGAAGATGTCCGGCAAGGAGAGCCGCATTCTTTGGGTCGACGACCTGGCTGGGCTGATCGCCGGCGTCCAGATGAACGTGCTTGAGTTCCACGTCTGGGGAAGCTTGCGCCAGCAGCCAAACCTTCCACACCGGATAATCTTCGACATCGATCCGGACGAGGGCCTGGGCTTTGATGACGTCAAGCAAGCCGCGATCGACATCCGCGGCGTTCTAGAGGCCCTCGGACTTCGATCCTGGCCGCTTCTGTCCGGTGGCAAAGGCGTCCACGTGGTCGTTCCACTCGTTCCCGAGGCCGACTGGGAAGCGGTCAAGAGCTTCTGCCAGGATTTCGCCGAACTGCTCGCCCGCACGGACCCGTCCCGCTTCGTCGCGAACATGAGCAAGGCGAGACGCAAGGGTCGTATGTTCCTCGACTATCTGCGCAACGGCCAGGGCGCCACGGCAATATGTCCCTGGTCGACCCGAGCGCGGTCAGGTGCGTCGTGCGCCGTACCCGTCACCTGGGACGAGTTGCCGACTTTCAAAAGTGCGAACGCATTTGACGTTTTCGCTGCCGCCGCTCGGGCTCAGGAGTCCGAGGCTTGGGAAGGCTATTTTGATGTTGAACAAACGCTGACGGACCGCGTCCGAAAAGCAGTCCGATAGCGATGTAGCATTCCTAGTGGAGAGAATCTGACGCCTGGTACCCGCGCAGAAACCTCCGTCCAGGGCGTTCCGACCCTGCCCGGAAGCAGAAATTCCGAATGTCGCAGGAATTATTCCTCACACCGACAAAGCGGCCACCAGCCTCCGGACAGCATGAGCGCGTGGAGGGAAGCACGCTAGGGCGGTCGCCTGACGGCCCCAAACTTCGACCCGGGTCATTTGAGGCCCATCGAGGGCGGACGAACGTGCTCGATTCTGCTACCAACGCCAGCATGACCGGTGGCACCATTCTTCGCAGCGTACTTGTTCAAGGTCGGCTCGCCTTTGCGATGCGTCGCGCAGCGGCGGCGCGTGGTCGCGAGCTCGGACTTCAGATCATGACGCCTCCGCTATTGGCCGCGCGCCTTGCAGGTGGACTGCTGCACCCAGCATCCCGCGAGAGTATCGAAATCGGCATTCGCGCCGCCTTGGACCAGCCGGACCTACTCGAAGACCTCGCCCCAATTAGGGATTTGCCCGGCGTGACCCGCGCCGTGCTCCGCACCCTTCGAAACGTCTGGCGCGCAGGATTCGACCTGCGGTCGGAACCATATGCCGAGCAGCCACGTGTCAAGGACCTCGCACGGATCGAAGACGTTGTGCGTTTCCACCTGCGGCCTGGCGAATGCCTTCTCCCCGAGCTCTGCGATCTGGCGCGTGCCGCGGTCCAACTGGCGCCTCGCCTGATCGGACCGCTTCGCATCGAAGGGCCCCACGCGATCGATCCACTCTGGCGGCCGCTCATCAACGATTTGCGCGCGGCCATTGAGATTGAATGGGACGCGCCAGCCTCCTGTGACACCACTTGGTTCCGGAGTACGCCAAGGCATGCTGTCGCCCAGAATGGGAATCGGCGTAGCGTAAGCTGCGCCGACCCGTATCACGAGGCCCTCGAAGCAATGCGATGGGCCCGGGAACTCCTCTCGTCCGGTCGCGCTCGCGCTTCGGACATCGCCATCGCGACAACGGCGCCGATCGCATGGGACGACTATATGCTTGCGCATGCAGCATCGTCTGGCCTGCCGATTTGTTTCGTCCACGGCCGCCCGGCACTCTCTACCCGGGACGGCCAGCGATGCGCAGCGCTCGCCGATGCGCTGCAGGGCGGACTGAGTCAGGCCCGCGTACGTCGACTGCTCTCCCTGCTTGCAAACCAAGGCACGACCCTGGACGGTTTGCCGGAAGGCGGATTACCTGTGCCCAGCGAAGCGTCACTGTCCACTGCGGCAGACTGGGAACGCGCCCTTCAGCCTTATCCCGAAACCGCTTCGATCGTCCTGCCCGTGCTCAAGCTGATCGAAACCGGGACCCAGGCTGCCGAAGAGGTGGGTAAATTGCTGCTGCGCGGACGCTCCCGCAGGATTTGGGACGAAACGTTGCGTGCCGCACCCGCATCGGCGCTCATGTTCTCGCTCGAGGCTGTGCGCGTTGCCGATGACCGAGATCCCGCTGAAGCGATCGCGTGGTGCTCCGCCGACCAACTCGCCGCAGCTCCGCGTCGCTTCGCATGGCTGGTCGGCCTTACGACCAGCGGGTGGCCACGCAGGAGCGGGCTTGACCCCATCCTGCCCGGGTACATCATTCCCTGCGGATTGGTCGATCCCGATCCCATAGAAGATGTCGACCGGCGTTGCCTCGACAATGTTCTCGCTTCGGCTGAAGAAATTGTGCTCTCGCACGGAAGACTGACAAGCGAAGGCAAGCGCGCCGGGCCAAGCGTTCTCATGCCGACAGTCGCCGACGTCGATATCCTCCATCGCGACAGGGCGGCCAGTCATGCGCTGACCGAAGCCGACCGTCTGCTTGCCCGGCCGCTGGACAGGACTTCGGATCGGATTGTCTCGTCCGCAATGGCAGCCTCGCACAACCGGAGCCTGCGTGCCCTCACACCCCACGATGGACTCGTCGCGAACGAGCATCCTCTGCTCTCGGCACTACTTCTCAAGCCCCAGTCACCCACGTCGCTGTCCCGCCTTCTGCGCGACCCCCTGGCCTATGTTTGGTATTACGGCTTGGGTTGGCGGGACTTGGTTCACAAGGAACGTGGCCTCACTCTTCCCGCCGACGATTTGGGCCGACTCGTTCACGAACTTCTGCGCCGGACGGTCGATCATCTCGAGCTGGAGCCTGGCTTCACCGTAGCTGCCCCCCACGAAATCGAAGAGGCGCTGGCGATCGCCTCGACCCATGTGATCAAGAGCTGGCCGTTGACCACCAACGTACCGCCTCCGGTGCTCTGGACGAATACGGTCAGGCAGGCGGCCGAGATGAGCCTCGCTGGTCTCACATTCGAAACCTTCACCGAAGCTGGCACCCGATCCTGGACAGAACTGCCATTCGGCGGCGAGGTCCGCGACGGCGACACAGCAGTGCCCCCGCCGTGGGATCCTGCTCTACCCGTCGTCCTGCCAGGGTCGGATATACGGATTCGAGGGAATATTGACCGGCTCGACCTTCGCGATTTGGCCGCTGCGGTACGCGTCACAGACTACAAGACCGGGAAGAGGCCGAAGGCGGCCGATCAGGTGAATGTCGACAGAGGCGCGGAACTGCAGCGCGTGCTCTACTCGCTGGCGTGCCGCCAGCTGCTGCCCAACACGACGCCGCTCGTTGCTCGGCTGATCTACCTTCGGCCGCCTGTTGTCGCTTCTCCTCTGAAGAATCCCGATCACTTTATTGACCTGGTTTCGGCCTGGGTGAAGCTGGCTCGCAGCGTCCTGCAGTCCGGCGTTGTCTATCCGGGGATTGCTACCATGCCCGAGCGCTTCGGGAGGATCGCACAGCCTGCGGAACCCGATTATCTCGAACGCAAAAGCAACGCCATTCGCGAGGCCGCAGGCCGCGAACTTGCAGCCTACTGGGGGACCAAATGACCCCGATACCCGACGACCAGCAACGCCGGCGTGCCCTCACCGACCTGGACACCACGCTTCTGGTCGAGGCATCGGCGGGCACCGGCAAGACTTCTCTGCTAGCCGGTCGGGTAGCCATGCTGCTCGCCGCCGGTCATGCGCCCTCCAGTATTGCCGCCATCACCTTCACCGAGCGCGCTGCCGCCGAACTTCGTGCGCGTGTCGACAAATTCGCCAGCATTCTGATCAACCGGACAATACCGAAAGATCTGGAGCCGGCGTTTCGAGAGCGCCCCTTGAGCGACGATCAAGTCAAGTCACTCTCAAGTTCACGGGCTGGTCTGGGCGAACTCACTGCAGCGACGATTCATAGCTTCTGCCTTGCCATTCTGCAGAGCTATGCCGTCGAAGCGCGCATCGACCCAGGCGCCGCCGTCATGGATGCAGATCAGACCGACCTCGCCTTCGAGGCAATCTTCGATACCTGGCTCAACCGTCGTCTCGGGCACGAGGCACTACGCGACGACCCGATCGTCGTCATGGCGGCGCACGACCCGAATGTGGCCGTAAAGACGCTGAAGTCACTGGCCAAGTTCCGACGCTCGCACCCCGAGGCACGACCGCTCCCGCCGCCGCGTTATGCAGATACGATCCGCGAACTAGTCGAGGCAGTGGCGGAGTATCGGCGCTGGATCAGTCGCGTGGCGGCTCCCGATGAAGCCATGACCGACGTCGTGGCCTTCGAGGAACTCGCCAATGTGCTTGCACCGGCAAGCTCAGGAGGCCTCGATTTCTCGCGCCTGTTTCTGCTCGTTCATCCGCCGAGCAATGCGCTGCTCCCTCGCGGCGGACACGTGATTTCACGATACAAGAGTCGTATCGGACTTTGGTCCCGATCGGGTGGAAAGGTCGATGGCGCACAGTTTTCTGCCACCGGCAAGCAGCACCATGAGCGCTGCGCCAAGCTCTTCGCCGATTCAATCGGGGCGATCGCTGATACGTTGCTCGCCAGTTTCTTCGGCGAGACTGACGAACTGATCGGCGCGTTCGAGAAGTTCAAGCGCAATGCTGCCGTGCTCGACTTTGACGACATTCTCGTTCGAACCCGCGACCTTCTGCGATCTGATGAGAAGGTGCGAGAAGCTGTCGCGCTGCGCTATCGCCATATCCTGGTCGATGAATATCAGGACACAGACCCCCTCCAGTCCGAAATCCTGTTCCTTATTTCAAGCGAGCCCGGAAGCGCCGGGTCGTGGCAAAGCCGCAGCCTCCGTCCCGGAGCGCTGTTTCTGGTTGGCGATCCCAAGCAGGCGATCTATCGCTTCCGCCGCGCTGATCTCAAGTCTTACCTGCGTGCACGCTCGGCAATTGAGGCGCAGTTCCCGGGAAATGTGCTGCAGATTTCGGCGAACTTCCGTTCCGGGAAGAGTATCCTTGAACATGTCGATCGGGTCTTCGCCCAGCGATTGACGAAGCAGCAAGGCGGCTATGCAGCCCTTGACTCGACCGTCGCCGAAGACCCTAGCCGGATCCAAAGCATCGCAAAACTGAGCTATGAGGTCCCCCCAGAAACTTATGTCAACCCGATCCGCGATCTCGAAGCGAAGGCTGTGGCGGACCTTTGCGACAGCCTCGTCGGCAACGTCTGGGTCCGCCGATCGAACGGGAAGATCGCGCGCGCCGAACCCGGTGACATCGCTCTGTTGGCTCCCCGACGCACCCAGCTATGGCGGTACGAACGTGCACTCGAGGAACGAGGACTGCCGGTCGCATCCCAAGCGGGCAAGAACCTCTATCGCCGCCAGGAGTCCCAGGACATCGTCGCCCTGGTGCGAGCGTTGGCGGATAGTCGCGACACGCTTGCCCTCGGGGCTATCCTGCGCGGGCCGCTGGTAGGCCTGACCGAACGGGAGCTTCTGGACGTCACTCACGCCCTTGGCGAGCAGAACGAGGGAGCCGTCCTCGACCTCCACACCGACCTGTCGGGCGTCCATCATCCTGTGGCACACGATGTCATGCACTGCCTGCAGGAGCTTTGGCGCAAACGGCGCGGAACGACACCATACGCGCTGCTTTCCGAGGCGGTGGAACGGCTGCGGGTCATTCCAAGTATCGCCGGCCGGCGTCCGAACCAGCAGGCCCGCGCCCTCGGCAATCTCAGTCTCCTTCTTGAACGTGCGCGCAGCTATCACGTCAGGGGGCTCAAGCAACTTGCGGTCGATCTCGGTTCAGAATGGGAAGGTGAGATACCGATCGACGAAGCCCCATCCGATTATCAGGGCAATAGCATCAACATCGTCACCGTCCACAAGGCCAAGGGTCTCGAATGGCCGATTGTCATTCCAATCAACTTCGTGACCATGCCGGAAAGCGATGATGATTTTTTCTTTCGTTCGCTCGACAATAGCGTGCACTGGACGCTGGGTGACGTTATCTCAAGCACGCTCGACGCGGCCGTTGCCAGCGAGCGAGCCGAGGCCGCAGACGAACGGGAACGACTGCTGTACGTCGCCTGCACGCGAGCTCTCGACCTGCTCATTCTTCCCGCTCCCAGTTGGGTGCCCGAGGGCGGCTGGGCTAAATTCCTCGACCTGGGTCAGTCCGCGCTTGACGAAGTAGAGCACCCGTCTCCACAGCCTCCGGAACCAGTTCCGCCGCCTGATGTGAACGAACAATCCGCCTCGGCCTTCGCCGAAGAGCACGAACTCATTGTACGCCTGAACCCGAGGATCGAGTGGCGTCGCCCGAGTCTGACGGATATCGATCGCGAATTGCTTGATCGCGCCACGCTCGATGTCGGCACGACCGACGAAGAAACCGAGACCGAGCCCGTTGTTGTAGGTGCGGGCGCATTGCGCGGCATAATTCTTCACAAACTCATGGAGGAATTGTTGACGGGGGTGTTGGAATCCGACCTGGACGCGCTTGAGCATCGAGCGTCCGCTCTCGCCCGACAGGTGATCGCGGAAGGATCGGCAAGACCTGATCCTGCAGAGCTGGCGAGGACGGCGCTCCGAACCTTCGCTCACAAGGAGCTGCAACCCTATCTGGCCAAGCTGGTCCCAGAGATACCAATCTATGGCGCGCGGTCTGACACGATCCTGGTTTCCGCGCGCGCCGATGCGATTGCCTTCGATGCCGGTGAACCGGTCGCCGCATTCGACTGGAAGAGTGACATCGCGCCAACGCCGGACGATCACGAGGCCTATGCGAGCCAACTGCTTGAATATCTGGAACTGATCGGCGCCGGAAAGGGGGCAGTCGTCTACATGACGTCGGGCGAGGTCCGATGGGTGCATCGCCAATCCGGCGCCAATGACCGTTCCGTCGTGTAGCGGTCCAAGTATGCAAGGAGCAGGCAGCGCGTCGACCATAGGGAATTAAGCGTAGGTCTCCGCATAGCCAAGGAACTCCGCATGAGCCGTGCGTTGCGAAGTCCACCGCGGCGCCCCATCTGGCCTGTCGCGATGATCGCAGATGGTGAGAACTAGCCGCTGTTTCGCACGGGAAATCCCGACGAAGTATGCGGCGCGTTCCTCTTCGATCTTCCCCCAGAACGTCTGCTGCTCGACGCCCATCACTATCACGGTGTGGAACTCCAGCCCTTTGCTCTTGTGGATCGACATGATCCTGACGGCTCGGTCGGCCGAGAAGGCAGCCAGCGCCGCCGAGAGGTCGGTCCCATCTTCGACTAGATCGGATATGCGAGCCACCGTGCCCTCGATCAATTGATCAAGCCTGTTGCCTTGCGCGTAGTCTGCTGAAAATGCCACGACGGCGTCCCGACCGATAACGTCGATGAGCTCCTGCGCGAGCTTTGCCAGCGCCGCCCGGTCGCCTGGATAGAGCTCTCCTGTCGCTATCTTCTGACGATTGTCGGCAACAAACCGATCCCATCGGGAGCGAGCACGGTATTCCTGCTCATCATCGAGACCTTCGCTGTAAACGACGGCTTCCAGCAACCGGCGAAACGCCTCCGGCTGCGCGCTACCGCTGACCACGAGGAGAAAGTCCGTTACCAGCCTCACGACCGGTTCGGACGCGAAATCCTGCGCCTGATCCTCCTCGCGGAACGGGACCTTCCGCTCTTGCAGCGCGGAGCGCAGTTCCTGGCAATAAAGGTTCTGCTGCTTGCTGACGAGCACTGCGATCTCGGACGGCTCGATGGCTTCCTTGTCCATCCAGCTATCGATGGCATCTGCGAGATACGAGGCTTCCTCGGTGGCATTCTTGAAGTGAAGAACTTCGATCTCGCCATCTTCGCCGGGCAGTTCCGCATCGTCGAGCGCAGCGGGCGGATCCATAACCCGCACCATCGCATTCTGCATGCGACGAAGCCGGGGGGCTGACCGGAAATTCTGATAGAGGTTCAGCGCTTCTGCCTCGAAATCAGCTGCGTAGGTCTCGAAGATGCCTTCCAGCGCGCCGGCCCAGCCCATGATCCTCTGCTTGGTGTCGCCCACTGCGACGAACTTGGCGGCGGAGCCGAGGAAGCAGGCCGTGATCAGTGCGTACTGCTCTTTGGTGCAATCCTGGAACTCATCGAGAAAGACATGGCTGTACGTCTGTCGGATGGCGTTCCTTGCGATATCGCTGGACTCCACGATCGTTACCGCCAGGGGAACCATGTCCTGGAATGTGATCGACTGCCTTTGAACGCGCCGCTGGCCGATGCTGTAATCAGCATCAAGAGCATCTGTGCCGGTGAGCACAAGGCGGAAGCGATCAATGAGGCGCTTGGCGAAGGCGTGGAACGTATGGCTATCGAACCGCGCTGCCAGCTCGAGACCACACCGCTTCCGAACTCTCGCCTTGAGGTTCTGGCTCGCGTCCACCTTGAACGAGATCGCTAGAATCCGTTTGGGGTATCGACACGTGCCAGTGCGAAGAAGGAAGTCCGCCCGCTGCGCAAGCATTTCCGTCTTGCCAGCTCCAGGACCTGCGGTCAGCGCCAAGTTTCGATCGATCTCTGTTGCCGCGACCAGCGCATTCGGCTCGAGCTTGAGATTGTCCGATGGCGTCCATCGGTCAACGCGCATCATTCGGGCAACGCCTTCAGGTCTTCGCGGATGCGGTCCAGCAGGCGGTCTAGAACTTCAGGCATCTCGTCGGTCAGCTCTTTGTCTGTCAGGTTCGCCATCGCCTGAATGTGCCACACGGGCTTGCTGCCGAGCTTGAATCTCGTGTTGTAGGCGTCGAAGAATTTGAGCTGCTCGTCGGCGTATTGACCTTTGACAGTATCGCGTTTCTTGCCGAGCACGGCCTTGAGTGCGTCCTCGTCCGGATCCTCGAACTCGCCATCATCGACGCCATATGCGTCGGGATAGGCCGTCACCAAGAGGAAATCGAGATCGAGCGGCGAAGAAAAGAACACCCGGTGCTCTTCAAGACGTTCGAACCAGCCACCGTCGGCCAGCATTAGCCCCTGCTCGCTATCCCACGTTGGGATGGCGTTCGCCTGCGGCGCGGTGAACCTCGCCTTTGCGACGTCGCCGTATGACAACAACTGCTTCGCCGCGTACTTTATCCGACCCCATCCGCCCTGGTACCGTGCTAGGTCCAGGTCCAGCAGCGTGACATGTGGTATGCCGAGGCCGTGCAGCAGCCGCCAGAAGTGGTTGACATGCCGACCGCCCAGCGGAACGACCGATATTGACGCATCGTCGGCAAGGATCCCCGCCGCAGCCAACAGCCGAGGCAGGACCACCTCCTCGCTGTCACCTTCGCCCAGAACCACAAAGCGGGAAAAATAGAGTTCCGGAAAGGCCTGCACCGCCTCGCGGACGAATTTGTGTGCCTCTGCGTCTTTGGGCAGCACGATCCGCTTGACGAGCGTGGTGCGCCTTTCGTCGAGCCGCATATACCGAACGGTTTCCGGGGGAACGCGCCGCATCATCGATGGGGAGTGCGTAGCGAGCAGTGCCTGGGCATCCTGTCCTCCGGCGAATTTTTCGAGCGTTCGGACGACACGGCCCAGATAGTGCGGCGAGAGGCTGTTTTCGGGCTCCTCCACCGCGATCAGCGTAAAGACAGCGGGCCGAAGCTTGTCGATGTCGAATGCTGTGGCCAGTTTGCCGGTCAGCACGTCGGCACCGATCTGATGCATGCACAGCACGATCGACAGATACAGTATCGACTGCTGCCCATCGCTGAGCCGAGAGAAATCGACCAGTTGCTCGCCGTGGCCCGGTGTGAAGCCTACGCTCAGATGGCGAAGGAGGTTCTCGAGTTCGCTCCGATCAAAGGAAATCGAGGGGTCTGTGAAAAAATCCCCCTTGTGCAGGTTCCCCCACTGCGACGACAGCGCCTTCGTCATCCCCTCGATTGCGCCGTTCCCGGCGAGGGTCGCGCTGATCTCCTCTGTCAGTTCCGAGATCTCATTGCGCTCCTCTGCCCAATCCGCTGAGCGCAAAGCGCGGCCGAGCAGTGCATTGGCCGAGTAGGAGATGTGGTCTGACGGATCGCGTCGAGCCGGCAGGTAGTGCACCTGGATGGCGTTCCGATCGTGCTTGGCGACCCGCCCCTCCTCCAGCGGTTTTCCGTCGGCATCTACCTTCATGACGAAGGTGAAACTCTCTTCAATGTCATCATCCTGGTCGAGCTTGGCATGTAGCCGGAACCGTACCTGCGCTGGCCCTTCAATCCCCAACAACTGCATATGGGCGAAATTCCCAGGAACCGCGGGGGCCTCCTTGCCGCCATTGCCCAACAACTCGGGGAACTCGAAATCAGCTTCTATCCAGAGTTCTCGTTCGGCCGGCGCTTCGTCGGGCTTCTCGTCATAGGGAACGTGAAAATCGGACTTCTTAACCTTACGCTGCGCCGGATCGAGGCTAAACAGTCTCGCCAACGCTTGAAGGACCGCGGTCTTGCCGGCGCCATTTGGACCGAGCAGAAATGTCAGATCGTCCAGTGCGACCTCTGTGTAGTCCGCACAGAACGACCTGAAGTTACTTAGCCGCAAGCGCACGAGCTTCATGTATCCCCCTGGCGATTCCATAATCGGCACGAAGGCAAGCATACGACGCTTTGCTTCGGCTCGCAGGACTTCTGAAGAAAGGCGCCGTCGCCCTAGATGGTCAGTGACATTTGCCGCTCAGACGCTGACCGCTTTTCGCCCAAGTTCGAGAGCGTAACCCCGAGTAGGCGGATCCCCTTAAGGACAGGAAATACCTGATGGAGGAGTGCGCCGCTGACGGTGGCGAGGTCGGCTTCGCCCCCGATGCCGCCCAGGACCGTGCGGGTGCGCGTGATCTGCTGGAAATCGGCGAATTTCACCTTCAGTGTCACTGTGCGACCCTGGATCGATCTTTCCTCGCAATAGCGCCACACCTTACCGACCAATGGCGCCAACTCCTTGCGAGCACTTTCGAGGTCAAACAAATCGATCGCAAAGGTGTCCTCGGCCCCCACGGACTTGCGCTCGCGGTCGGCCCGCACCGGGCGTTCGTCGATGCCCCGAGCGATCCAGTAGTAGTACGGACCCGCCTTCCCGAACTTCTCCTCGAGGAACGCCAGGCTCTGTGCCCGCAGGTCGGCGCCGGTCTCGATGCCGAGCCCAGCCATTTTGTCGGCAGTCGCTGGGCCGACACCATAAAATTTCCGCACGGGCAAGGCCTCGACAAAGGCGGGACCCTGCTTCGGAGTGATGACAAACAGTCCATCCGGCTTGTTCTGGCCGGAGGCTAGCTTGGCGAGGAATTTGTTGTAGCTGACACCGGCAGAGGCCGTCAGGCCGGTCTCGGCCTTGATCTTGGCGCGGATCATCTCCGCGATCGTCGTGGCGACCGGTATGACCAACAAATTGTCGGTGACGTCGAGATAGGCCTCATCGAGCGAGAGCGGCTCGATCAGCGGTGTGTGCTCGGCGAAGATCGCGTGGATCTGCTGGGAGACGGCACGGTAGGCGTCAAAGCGCGGCGGCACGAAGATCAACTCGGGGCATTTCCGTTTTGCGGTGATCGAGGGCATGGCCGATCGCACCCCGAACTTTCTGGCCTCGTAGCTCGCAGCGGCCACCACACCGCGCGCCGCCGAGCCGCCGACTGCCACCGGCTTGCCGCGCAGGTCCGGATTGTCGCGCTGTTCGACCGAGGCGAAGAAGGCATCCATGTCGACATGGATGATCTTCCGAAGGATGGCCGTGCCTGTCCTCGGCGCATCCGCTTCTAGGCCGCTGTCAACTCGCTCGCCCACTTCGTCGTCCCTGCGTCGCCTGTCGGCATTCCAAGTTAGACCGCAACTCGCCGGAGTGCAGCCTGGGATCAACACTCGCCGCGACGCAACGAGTCCGATTGACTCTCGGGCACCAAATAGAACAAATAAGGAACATATCAGCCCCGAAATCCATTGGGAAGACAGTTTGAGAGTGTTTCGTTCATGGGTCAGCCGTCCGCCAGCCCTGCTATCGCCGCGCTTCGCGAGCGAATCGCGCGCCTCGAAGGCGGGCCTGCGCGCAACCGTGCGACGCTTCCCTTCGGCGTTGCCTCGATCGACAAGGTCTTGCCGGGAGGCGGGCTGGCACTCGGGGCGCTGCACGAGGTTGCCGGCGGCCGTAACGGAGCGATCGATGGCGCCGCGGCGGCGCTCTTTGCCGCCGGGATTGCTGCGCGCGCCAAAGGGAAGGTGCTCTGGTGCGTCACCCGGCAGGATCTCTTCGCCCCTGCCCTCGCCCAAGCCGGGCTGCTGCCCGGCCGCGTCGTCTATGTCGAGGCCGGCGACGAAGCTTCTGTGCTCGCCTGTTTCGAGGAAGGGCTTCGCCATGGCGGTCTAGGAGCCGTCGTTGCCGAACTGGCCCGCCTCTCGATGACTGCCTCCCGCCGACTGCAACTCGCCGCCGAAGCTTCCGGCGCCATCGGCATCGCCATCCGCCGTTGGCGACGACAAACCGAAGCGACCGATTTTGGACAACCAACCGCCGCGGTTACCCGCTGGCGGGTCACCGCGCTCCCCTCCCGTCCCTTGCCGGTCCCCGGCATCGGCCGCGCTCGCTGGCAGCTCGAGCTGATCCGGGTACGGGCAGGAGAAAGCGCCGATTTTGGAGTGGAAGCCTGCGATGACAAGGGTCGTCTCGCTCTATTTTCCGACCTGGCCGACCGATCGCCTGCGACGCACAATGGGCCAGTCCGCGCCATCGGCTGAAACCCCGGTCATCATGCTCGGCCGGCAGGGAAACCGGCGACTCGTGCTCGCTGCGGACGCAGCGGCGCGCGCGGCCGGCCTGCGCGTGGGCATACCGGCGAGCAAGGCTCACGTACTGGTGCCCAACCTGCAGAGCTTCGACCTGGATGCAGCCGCCGATGCCGCGTCCCTCGATAGAATGGCGCTCTGGTCGCTCCGCTACGCGCCGATCGTCGCGGCCGATCCGCCCGACGGGCTCATCATCGACACCACAGGTGCCGACCATCTGCATGGCGGCGAGGAGGCCATGCTCGAGGGGCTGGTGTCGCGCATGGCAGCCTCCGGTATCGAGGCACGTGCCGCCGTCGCGGACACCTGGGGGGCCGCTCATGCCTGCGCGCGCTTCCTCGCCCGGCCGACCTTCGTCGCGCCAGTGGGGGAAGCCCCGGCGATTATGCGCGGTCTTCCGATCGGCGCCCTGCGGCTTCCCCGCGATATCGTCGAAGGCCTGCTCACGCTCGGCTTCGAGCGGGTGGGCGAAATCGAGGCGGCGCCGCGCGCCTCTCTCACCCTGCGCTTCGGGGCAGAGCTCGGCCGCCGTCTCGACCAGGCCATGGGCCGGCGCAGCGAACCCTTCGAGCCGATCCGGTCTCCCGAACTCATCGAGGTGCGTCGAGCCTTCGGCGAGCCAATCGGCGCCGCCGACACCATCGCCCGCTACACCGGCAAGCTCGTCGCAGCGCTCTGCGAAGCGCTTGCGGCCAAGGGGCTCGGCGCTCGCCGGCTCGACCTGCTGTTTCACCGCGTTGACAACCGCATCGAAGCCATTCGCGCCGGCACCGCCGTGCCGGTGCGCGATGTCAAGCGGCTGACCCGGCTCCTTTCCGACCGCATCGAGACCGTCGATCCCGGCTTCGGCATCGAGGTGATGACGCTCGCCGCGACGCTCGTCGAACCGTTCGCGAGCAGGCAGATCATCTCTTCGCTGGTCGAGGAGCCGGAGCCGGACATCACCGATCTCATCGACACGCTCGCCAATCGCATCGGCGAACAGCGGCTCTATCGCTTTTCCCCAGTCGAGAGTGATGTACCAGAGCGCTCGGCTCGCCGCATCGCGGCGACGGCTCCCGATGACGGGACAAGCTGGCCGGGCGAATGGCCTCGCCCGCCGCGTCTGCTGACGCATCCCGAACCCATCGAGACCATGGCCCTGCTGCCCGACCATCCGCCTGTCTGGTTCAGCTGGCGCGGTATCCGGCGGCGCGTTGCCCGCGCCGATGGTCCCGAACGCGTGTTTGGCGAATGGTGGCAGCGCGATGCCGAACTGATTGCCGTACGGGACTATTTTCAGGTGGAGGACGAGGCCGGAGACCGCTTCTGGATCTACCGCGCCGGCGATGGCGAAGACCCCGAGACCGGCTCGCACAAGTGGTTCCTGCATGGGGTCTTCGCATGAGCGGACCGTCCTATGCCGAATTGCAGGTCACAAGCCACTTCTCGTTTCTGCGCGGCGCCAGCTCTTGCGACGACCTGTTCGCGCAGGCAGCCGTGCTCGGCATCGAGGCCCTGGCTGTCGTCGACCGCAATTCGCTGGCCGGCATCGTGCGGGCCCATCAGGCTGCCAAGGACACGGGCGTTCGGCTCATCGTCGGCTGCCGCCTCGATCTGGTCGACGGCATGTCCCTGCTCGTCTATCCCACCGATCGGGCCGCCTATTCCCGGCTTTGCCGGCTGCTGACCCTGGGCAAGAAGCGCGGCGGCAAGGCGCAATGCCATCTCGAGTGGAGCGATCTGGCTGACTATGCCGAGGGCCTGATCGCCGTTCTCGTCCCCGATCGGGCCGATGACACCTGTGCGCTGCAACTGCGTCGCCTGCGGGAGACCTTCAACGATCGCGCCTACCTGGCGTTGACCCTGCGCCGCCGGCCCAACGACCAGGTCCGGCTGCACGAACTGTCCAACCTTGCCACCCAAATGCGCGTGCCGACGGTGGTGACGAACGACGTTCTGTTTCACGAACCCGGCCGGCGCATCCTCCAGGACGTGGTGACCGCCATTCGTCACAACATCACGATCGACGAGCTGGGATTCCGGCGCGAGCGCCATGCTGACCGCTATCTCAAGCCGCCCGAGGAAATGGCCCGACTGTTTTCGCGCTACCCGGAAGCCCTCGCGCGTACCGTCGAGATTGCCCGGCAATGCCGCTTCTCCCTCGACGAACTCGCCTACCAATATCCCGAAGAGAAGATGCTGCCGGGGCTGACGGCGCAGCAAGCGCTCGCACAACTCACCTGGGAGGGTGCGGAGCGGCGTTATCCCGAGGGCGTGCCTGACAAGGTCGTGGCGCTCATCAAGCACGAACTGCGCCTGATCGAGATTCTGCAATACGCACCGTACTTCCTGACTGTGAACGTCATCGTGCAGTTTGCGCGCCGCAAGGACATCTTGTGCCAAGGCCGAGGCTCGGCCGCCAACTCGGCCGTCTGCTATGTCCTGGGCATCACCAGCATCGATCCGGAGCGCAACAACCTGCTGTTTGAGCGCTTTGTATCGCAGGAGCGCAACGAGCCCCCGGATATCGATGTCGACTTCGAGCACGAGCGGCGCGAGATTGTCATGCAGTGGGTTTACGAGACCTATGGCCGCGACCACAGCGCGCTGTGCTCGACGGTGGTGCGCTATCATACCAAGGGCGCTGTCCGCGATATCGGCAAGGCTCTCGGCCTGCCCGAGGACCTTACCAAGCTGCTTTCATCGCAGGTCTGGGGGCACGGCGAGGGCATCGACGAGAAGCGCGCCCAAGATCTCAATCTCAACCTCGCCGATCGCCGGCTGCGGCTGACGCTCGAACTCGCGCAGCAACTCGAAGGCACACCCCGGCACCTGTCGCAGCATCCAGGCGGCTTCGTTCTCACCAATGACCGGCTCGACGACCTGGTGCCGATCGAGCCGGCGCGCATGGTCGACCGCCAGGTCATCGAGTGGGACAAGGACGACATCGACATTCTCAAATTCATGAAGGTCGACGTCCTGGCGCTCGGCATGCTCACTTGCATGAAACGCAGCTTCGACCTCTTGGCCGAGCACAAGGGCATGACCCTCGACCTAGCCACCATCCCTGCCGAAGACCCGGCGACCTACGCCATGATCCGCAAGGCGGACACGATCGGGGTCTTCCAGATCGAGAGCCGCGCCCAGATGTCGATGCTGCCCCGCATCAAGCCGCGGACCTTCTATGACCTCGTCGTAGAGGTCGCCATCGTGCGCCCCGGCCCGATCCAGGGCGACATGGTCCACCCCTATCTTCGTCGCCGGGAGGGCAAGGAGCCGGTCGAGTTCCCGACCCCCGAGCTCGAGCGCGTACTCGGCAAAACCCTTGGCGTCCCTCTTTTCCAGGAGCAGGCCATGCAGGTAGCCATGGTCTGCGCCGGCTTCAGTGCCGGCGAGGCCGACCAGTTGCGCCGCGCCATGGCGACGTTCAAGCACACCGGCGGCGTTAGCAAGTTCCGCGACAAGCTGATCGGCGGCATGATCGCCAATGGCTACACGCCGGAATTCGCCGCGACCACTTTCAAGCAGCTCGAAGGGTTCGGCAGCTACGGCTTCCCCGAGAGCCATGCCGCCAGCTTCGCCCTTATCGCCTACGCCTCGAGCTGGATGAAATGCCACCATCCCGATGTCTTCTGCTGCGCGCTGCTCAATTCCCAGCCGATGGGCTTTTACCTGCCGGCCCAGATCGTGCGCGATGCGCAGGCCCACGGGGTCGAAATCCGACCCGTCTGCATCAATGCGAGCCGATGGGACTGCACGCTGGAACCGATGGGCGACGATGGACGCTTCGCGGTCCGGCTTGGTCTGCGTATGGTCAAGGGGCTGGCCAATGCCGATGCTGCCGCGATCGTTGCAGCCCGGGCTGACGAGGCGTGCGCTTCCATCGACGATCTTTGGCATCGCGCGAGTGTGCCGGCGGCATCTCTGGTCCAACTCGCCGAGGCCGATGCCTTCCGTCCCAATCTGGGCCTGGCGCGCCGCGAGGCGCTATGGGCGCTCAAGGGGCTGCGGGACGAGCCCCTGCCCCTCTTTGCCGCGGCCTCGGCCCGTGAACAGAAGACAATCTCGGAAATCCATGAACCGGCCTTGGTGCTGCGGCCGATGACGGCCGGCCGGGAAGTCGTCGAGGACTACGGTCACGTCGGACTGACCCTCCGAAACCACCCGCTGTCCTTCCTGCGCGCTGATCTTGCCCGCCGTCGCATCGTCACCTGCCGCGACGCAATGCAGGCGCGTGATGGCCACTGGCTGGAGGCGGCGGGCCTTGTCCTGGTCCGCCAGCGGCCGGGCTCGGCCAAGGGCGTGATGTTCCTGACAATGGAAGACGAGACTGGCGCCGCCAATGTCGTCGTCTGGGTCAAGGTCTTCGAGAAGTTCCGCCGCGTCCTGCTCTCCTCTTCGATGCTTGCTGTCCGGGGCAAGATTCAGCGGGAGGGCGACGTGGTCCACCTCGTCGCCCATTCCCTCACCGACCTTTCGGGGGAACTCGCCAGTGTGGGCAATCGCGAGACGCCGTTTCCGCTTCCGCATGGGCGGGGCGACGAAGCCCATCATGGTGGGCCCGGACTCGATCCGCGAAGCATGCCGAAGGGTCTCCGGCCACGGGACCTCGTCGATCCCACGCTGCAGGTTGAGCCGATCAAGGTGAAAACAAGGGACTTTCGATAGTGCTCGCATCGTCCGTGCCCAGCCGTAAATGCAAAAGCGCTGGCTGAGATGGGGTGGAGAGCGGTCCGGCAGCTTCGAAGCCAAAACTTGAGCAGAGCAGACAGCCCCCTCAATGGCAACGAGCTGCTGTCGTTACGCACCTGACTTTGAACCCTGTAACCCGCTGACGGAACGAGCGGCGGATCTGCGTACAAATGTTTAATTTGTTTACTCGCTTGCGCGCCATACTCTAAAAGAGGCGGCCTCGGCGGTCGCCCCCTATCTTTTTGCTATGTTTGCGGTTCCAAAGCGGGATAGCGGCCCGCTTAGGGCGCGGGCGCGGAGTAGGTGATTTCCAACTCCCATCCATCCTGTGGACTGCCCCAGGGCGCTTCCTTATTGGTGGTCACCGTGATGGCCGTCACGCCCGCGAAACCCGGGTCGCCGAAATGGAACCAGCGTTCCATGCCGCCGCCGCCCGGGTTCGGCGAGGGTGCGTAGACATGGTAATCCTTGCGGCCAACGACTTGGCTACCGGAGAGGAAGTTCGCGTGCAGAACAACCCACATTGGCCGCCACGGCCGGCCGTTGCTGACCTTGATCGTCACTTGGCCGTTCGTGTTCTGCCAGAAGTCGACGAACTGGCTGCGGTCGTCATTGAAGAACGCGTGGATGCCGCTCGTGTCGGGCGCGGCGTAGGCTACGCTCGGAGCGGAGATGGCGAGCGTCGCCGCGAGGGCGCTTGCGAAGAGGGACTTGAGGATCATGGTAGCCTCCTTGGTTTGAGAAGCGGGTCGTACGGGTTTCCCCACGCAGCCGTTCTGTCATGGCCGTTCCCACCGCCTCCCCTCAGCTACCCCTCATCTCTCCCTCAATCACGCCTCAGGACCGCGGGCTGATGGGAACAAATACACCTAAACGGAAAGTCTCGGTCCGGTTCGACACCACGAAGATCGTAGAGTTGCGGAAGCAGAAGCAGTGGACCCAGCTGGATCTCGCCGCCGAGTCCCAGCTTGGAAAGGCGACAGTGGAGAGGATGGAAGCTGGACATAGCGTCTCCCTTGCGACCGCCCACACCGTCTGCTCCTGCTACAATGTTCGGCTGGAGACGGTCGCTAAGCTTTTCGTGGGGGACTCGGAAACCGTCGTCGAAGCCCAGCCCCGCGACCTATCCTACCTGTTCCACGACATGCTGAAGGAACTCGGGGATATCGTCGGGGAGGAGGAAGCCCGGACAGCGATGCGAGAGCTGTTTTGGAAGATGCAACGCTTCCCGTTTGGGAAGGACAGGCGGGACGAATTGTACAAGCGGGACCGTTACGACCTCGACGGCTTCATTACCATCCTAGAGTTCAGAGCAGGCGCTATCCGGTCCACGCTGGACGCGATCGCCAGCGGCAGGATTAAGCTGCGCGAAGGCGAAAATGGGAAAGACGTAATGCTGCTCGAAAAAGCCCAGGAGAAAGCGTCTGATTGGCAGAGAGCCTTCGATGCGCTCCACGAGGCTCACGTACATGCCATCCGTGAAGGTGGCCTGCTCCTCGCCCACGAGCTCCGTCAGCAGATCGCCGACCTATTGAACGAGATGTATTGGTCTTATCAGGAGCCGATGTTCTTTATGAGGGGTGTTTACTCGTCGCATTAGCAAAGGCCATACTCGCATAGCAAGTTCATAATGGCATTTTATGCCGTTTCGACCGTGCGAGTGGTGTGTATGGCAATGTCTGCTTTCGAACGGAACGGCGGCGCCTTCCTACGTCTTGGAAGAGGTCGAAAGCTGGCGGTGGAATGAGCGCCATTCCGGCCGTTTGGCCTGCCCACGCCGCCCTAGTCCGATCCCTGTCGAACGGTTTCAACCGCGAGTGAGCCCTCCGGTAGGGGGCGTAGCAGTTCGGCTTCTGTCTTCGTCAGGTAGATCCAGTGCGCCCAGTCGGTGGGACGCAGAACCACCACCTGGCGGTCATGATAAGGAACAATATCGGGACCAGGTTCGGTGGTCAGCATGGCGAAGGCCGAGATGGAGCTATCTGCGCCTTCGCGCCATATGCCGGCGATCGCCATGAATGGCGCATCGTTCAGCGTGAACCGATGTTTTGCTTTCGGGTATTTCTTACCCGTGAATTCGAAGAAGGCCGATGCAGGGATCAGGCATCGGTTGCTCTTGTCGAAATGCCGGCCGTCAGAGCGGTAGTTGAAGACTGGGCCACCCTTCGGATTGGATGGTGGGAAGCTGAAATTCATCGGCACCAGTTCAATGCCGTTGCCGGCAGCGCGCATCACCGGCGCCATGTCGTTGATCCGGATATCGTCGCTTTCCGGCAAATCGAGTTCAGTCTGTTGCGTCGGGATGCCAAGCTCGAGCGCTTGCATCATCTGGACGTATTCGACCCATTTCACATGCTGTTCGTAAGCGTTGCACATGCCGCGCACTCTATCGCGAAACGGGAACGAATTCGAGGTGGGACGTCCCTTCGGCCGGGCTCTCGGCTAGCGCTGAAGCCCCGCTCAGCGGGTCTTCACCCTTCGGGCTTCCATCCCTGACGCGACACGGCGCCGACAGCGCCTAGCCCCCCTCCTCCGGTGTCGGTCTTGCCCACCGCGAGAGTGAAAGGGCGGTTTGGAGGGCCATGACGGTGAAGGGCTGGGAGAGAGGCTTCCGGCGCCCGTCATGGAGAACTCCCATGAACAATTCAGTGACTATCGATGCCGGTCGTGACGCACCCGGTGGCTACAAGGTGGATGCGAGCCGCGGCGAACGCATCGGCCGCGTGTCCTCGGAATGGTTCAACCGTCCGGCCGATGAGCGCTACCTGTCCCTGTCCGAGTTGATGGCGTCGGTGCAGGGGCGGTCCGAGCGCAGCCGGACCCGCACCGTCGAGAGCGCTGCGATCCGGGTCGAAGCCAGCCGCGACGATGCCGAGCGGCTTGCCCTGGTGCTTCCGGGTGCGGATAGACCGGTCGCGCCGACGCATTGGAGCTTTGGCCAACTCGCCGGCATCGTGGGCGCCCCGGCGACCTACCTGCGCCAGCTTCCGGCACCGCTCGCCGGCATCAACCTGCAATACGGCCTGACCGCGCATCGCGCCGAGCAGGTCAAGACGCTCGAGGTTGAGAACGGTCGCGTCGAACTCCGCGCCGTCACTGGCCCGGACTATGGTCGCATCTATGATCACGAACTGGTTGCGGCCGTCCAGAAGATCGCCGGCAATGGCACTGGCGACACGCGCTGGAAGATCCCCGGCGTGCTCGACTGGTCCACCGGCATCTACAATCCCCGTGTCGACATCACGTCCGACACCACCACGCTCTACGCCTCCGATCGCGACGTCTTCCTCTTCCTGGTCGACGACCTCAACCCGATCGAGGCAGGCAGACTGCCGGATGGCTCGCCCGACCTCTATTTCCGGGGCTTCTACTGCTGGAACTCTGAAGTCGGGGCGAAGACGCTTGGCATCGCCAGTTTCTATCTCCGCGCCGTGTGCCAGAACCGCAATCTTTGGGGCGTCGAGGATTTCGAGGAGATCACCATCCGCCACTCCAAATATGCCGCCTCGCGTTTCGCGCACCAGGCGGCGCCGACGCTGACCCGTTTCGCCAACTCCTCGCCCATGCCCTTCGTCAACGGCATCCGGGCGGCGCGCGAAAAGATCGTCGCCCGCAGCGACGACGATCGCACGGAGTTTCTCCGCAAGCGCGGATTCTCCAAAGCGGACACAGCGAAGATCATCGAGACCGTGCTCGCGGAAGAAGGTCGGAAGCCCGCGAGCGTCTTCGACTTCGTGCAGGGCATCACCGCCGTCGCGCGCGACAAGCCGCACCAGGATGCCCGGCTCGACCTGGAGGGCAAGGCCAAGAAGCTGCTCGACCGGGCCGCCTGAATTCAGCAAAGCCGGCGATGCGGATTTCCGTGTCTCCGGTTGCGTGCCTTTCCGGGAACCCGGAGTTGCGGCGCCGTCCCTCAGAGTGAGAGGGCGGCGCCGATCTTCGTGACGGGTTGGAGGTCGAGAGAGGTTCCCGGCCGCCCGTCGCGGAGTACATCCCATGGCTACTGCCAGGAAGAAGCCCACCATCACCCTGTCGCCCTCGCGCGACATCCCCTTCAACCAGCTCGTCCTGAGCCAGTCCAATGTCCGGCGCATCAAGGCAGGCGTCTCGGTCGAGGAACTCGCCGAAGACATCGCTCGGCGTGGCATCCTTCAGGGCCTCACCGTCCGCCCTGTCGTTGATGAAAACGGCGTGGAGACCGGCATGTTCGAGGTGCCGGCCGGCGGCAGGCGCTTCCGGGCGCTGGAACTGCTCGTCAAGCAGAAGCGCCTGGCCAAGACGGCCCCAGTGCCCTGTGTCGTCCGCGAGGGCGGTATTGCCGAGGAGGACTCGCTCGCCGAAAACGTCCAGCGAGCGCCGCTGCATCCGCTCGACC
This sequence comes from Mesorhizobium kowhaii, assembly GCF_003253745.1. Classification (GTDB taxonomy): domain Bacteria; phylum Pseudomonadota; class Alphaproteobacteria; order Rhizobiales; family Rhizobiaceae; genus Mesorhizobium; species Mesorhizobium kowhaii. The sequence continues at coordinate 55,384 of NZ_MZXV01000050.1, read as the reverse complement.
AGTTCCGCGCATTCCTCACCCTGCGCGAAAAGGGTCAGTCCGAGGAGGAGGTCGCCGCGGCGTTCTTCGTTTCGGTCAACGTGGTCAAGCAGCGCCTCAAGCTCGCATCGGTCTCTCCGGTGCTGCTGGACGTCTATGCCGAAGACGGCATGACGCTCGCCCAGCTCGAAGCGTTCACCGTGTCGGGCGACCATGCACGCCAGGAACAGGTCTTCGAACGCCTGAAAACCTCCTACGACAAGTCGTCCTACGCCATTCGGCGCGTGCTGACCGAAGGCGCCGTCCGTGCCACCGACAAGCGGGCACTGTTCATCGGCACTGAAGCGTATGTCGAGGCGGGCGGCACGGTGCTGCGCGACCTGTTCGAGGGCGACGATGGTGGCTGGCTGCAGGATGTCGCCTTGGTCGACCAGATGGTGGCCGATAAGCTCAAAGCCGAGTCCGAGGCGATTGCCGCCGAGGGCTGGAAGTGGACCGAGGTCGCGCCTGATTTTGCCTACGGTCACACCTATGGTCTGAGGCGCCTCCACGGTGAACCCGTGCCGCTCACGGCCGAGGAGGAAGCCACGCGCGACGCGCTCAAGGCCGAGTTCGATCGCCTCGTTACCGAGCATGAAGGTGCCGACGAACTGCCCGACGAGGTCGACGAGCGGCTGGGCGAACTCGAGACCGCACTCGAGGCGTTCGACGAACGGCCGCTGTCCTTCGATGCCGAAGAAATCGCCCGTGCCGGCGCCTTCATCAGCATCGCTGGCGATGGCCGCCTGCGTGTCGATCGGGGCTATGTTCGCCCCGAGGATGAGGCTTCGGTCGAGCCCGAGAACGCATCCGATGGCGAAGCAACGGGTGGAGGAGCGTCGGCCGGCAACAATGCCGATGGCGTCGGCAGCGATGCCGCACCCGAGCCTGAGGAAGACGAGGGTCTTTCGCCCATCTCCGACCGTTTGATGACCGAATTGACGGCGCATCGGACGCTCGGTCTCCGGCACGCCCTCGGCGAGCATCCAGATGTCGCCTTCCGCGCCGCGCTGCATGTCCTGACGCTCAAGGTCTTCTACCAGTATGGCTCGGATAGCTGCCTGGAGTTGGGCCTCAAGACCGTCAGCTTCGGCGTCCAGGTGCCAGGGCTGAACGACAGCGTCTCGGCCGAGGCGATCCGTGCCCGGCATGAGAGCTGGACGAAGGCTCTGCCGAAGGACTCGGCCGACCTCTGGGACGCGCTTCGTGAATGGGACAGCGATAGCCGCGCCGCCTTGTTCGCCCATGTCGTCAGCCTCTCGGTTAACGCGGTCCACGAAGCCGGGAACCGACGGCCCCGTGCACTCGCCCATGCCGACCAGGTGGCGGACGCCGTCGACCTCGACATGTCGGCGCGCTGGAAGCCGACCGTCGACACCTTCCTCGGTCGCGTCACCAAGGCGCGGATTCTACAGGCCGTTGCCGAAGCGAAGGGCCAGCGCGCTGCCGACCGGATCGCCCATCTCAAGAAGGGCGACATGGCGACGGAAGCGACGACGCTGCTTAACGGCACTGGCTGGTTGCCCGAGCCGCTCCGTACACCGGCCCGGGAGACGGTCGCCGATATGTCGCCGGTGGAACTGGCCGTCGTAGAAACGGCGGAGGTAGCGGACGAAACGGCCATGGCCGACGACGACGGTATCGTCGATGATGACGATGTCGCCGCAATGACCATCGCGGCCGAATAGCCTCCCACGACCCTCACAACTGGCCCGCCGGCAACGGCGGGCCTTTCTTTTTGAAGGAGGTAACCATGCGCGAACCACCGCATGCGCTGGCACGCCGCCTCGCCGACCGGGCCGAGGCGGTCTGCCGGCATTATCTCTCCAATGGCCGCCGCCAGGGGAACTATTGGACCGTCGGCGATGTACGCAACACGCCTGGTCGCTCCATGTTCGTCCGACTTGCAGACACCGCAAGAGGTTCGGCCGGACACTGGACCGACGCCGCTACCGGCGAGCATGGCGATCTGCTCGACGTGGTGCGAGAGGCGCTTGGACTCAGAGCTTTCGCAGATGTCGCTAAGGAAGCCCGGGCCTTTCTGGGCCCGTCGCATGAAGCAGCGCGTCTGGCATCTCCTGTCCGGCAGAGTGTCCAGGCTCCAGCCGGCTCATCGGAGGCAGCCCGCCGGCTGGTGGGCATGTCGCAGCCGATCATCGGAACCATCGTGGAAACGTATCTCCGTGAACGTGGCATTACGACTTTGCACGGAACCGGATCGCTCCGGTTTCATCCACGCTGCTACTATCGGCCTGACGGCCATGGACCGACCGAAACCTGGCCGGCGATGATCGCTGCAGTTACCGATCTCGATGGGCGGCTGACCGGCGCGCACCGGACCTGGCTTGCGCCGGACGGCGAGGGCAAGGCACCCGTCGACACGCCGCGCCGGGCGATGGGTGACCTTCTTGGCAACGCCGTTCGCTTCGGCGCGCCCGGCAGCGTCATGGCAGCGGGCGAAGGCATCGAGACGACGCTTTCGCTCAGATGCGCCCTGCCCGGCATGGCGATGGCGGCAGCTCTCTCAGCGGCGCATCTCGCTGCCATCCTGTTCCCGCCAACGCTGAACCGACTCTACATCATCCGCGACAACGATCCGGCCGGTGACGGTGCCCGCGACAACCTGATCGAGCGGGCGACCGATGCCGGGATCGAGGCGATCGTCCTCTCGCCGAGGATGGAGGACTTCAACGAGGATCTCCGCTACTTGGGCCTCGCCGCACTTCGCAAATCGATCGCGGACCAACTAGTTCACCGGGATCGCCATCGTTTCCTCGAACGTGTGACCTGAACCGGTATGGAGCGCGGCGCCGTGCGGTTCACGAGGCCGGCGTCACGCGCCCCAGAAGTCTCCGCCGGAGAGAACCACGACCCGGCCTTCGAGAGGGCGATCGGGCCCACAAGCGGGCCGGCCAGACAAAGGCGTCGGCCGACTATTTTCCGGCGGCGGCTGCGCCGCCTTTCCATCGCGAGCCAAAATAGTCGGCCTCTGCCATCCTCCGCTGTCGCTCCGGCCCTCCGCGTCGCTCCGGGTGCGAGGCCATCCCGCCTGTGAGCTTTCGTCGCCAAGAAGGCCGCGAGGGTCGCGGTCCAATCGACGGGAGCATACCGTGAGCGCGTACGACGACACCGAGCCACACCACTCCGCCTCTCCAACCGATCACGTCCTCACCGAACTCCAGCTCTATGGCTGGCGTCCTTACGCCGACGAACCGGATCCGCGACCACTTCCCGACGGCGATCATGTCGCCGGAGCCGTGGTGGACATCTTCGATGCCCTCATCGCCACCTTGGCGGATACGCGCCTCGAACCTGACCTCGACGACCTGCTCTGGTCCGTCACCAACGTCTTCCACCGTGCCGTGCTGCGGATCGAGCGCCAACTGGACGACAACGAGCAGGCGCAGCGTCGCCTGCAGCGGGAACAGGATGGCACCGAGATCAAGGCGGTCGAACTCGAGAACCTCACCGCCCAGGGCCGGACGATGGTCGAACGGCGCGACGCCTTCGAACTGATGCGCGACCAGGCTGGCGACCACTACGAGCAGCACACCGGATCGGCCTGGCGACCGCGCACCGGATCGATGGTCAACCACCGGCATCTCACCTCGGCGATGATCGACAGCCGCGACTTCCTCGCCGCCCGGCGGAAGGCAGACACCGAGGTGATGCTACCCACAGGCCCGAAGATCGCCCTGACCGGCGGGCTCGACTTCAACGATCACCAGCTCATCTGGGACGTGCTCGACAAGGTTCACGCCAAGCACCCCGACATGGTGCTGATTCACGGCAAGTCCCCGAAGGGCGCCGAGCTGATCGCCGCCAAATGGGCCGACAACCGCAAGATTCCTCAGGTCGGCTTCGCTCCGAACTGGGACAAGCACGGCCGGGCCGCGCCGTTCAAACGCAACGATGCGATGCTAGACATCCTGCCGATCGGCGTCATCGTCTTCCCGGGCACCGGCATCCAGGACAATCTCGCAGACAAGGCGAGGAAGCTCGGCATCAAGCCCTACGACTTCCGCAAGAAGGACGGCGCGTGAGCGCCGCTGTATTTCCGCAAAGCCGTATCGCCATTTCCACTGAAAATCGGCTTTCAGTCCGGATTGCCATCACCGCGGTACGGCGGCACGCGCATAGGGCTCCCCTCGATCAACCGGTTCAGCAGCGCCTTTCACGTCGCTCTGATCCGACGCCGCCTGAAGCGGCCCCGGCTGTCGCGCGATCGCCAGCACTGCGATGGCCAACGTCTTCTTCACCAGGTGCCGCTCGCGATCCTTGAATTCTGCTGCAATGACACCAATCCTCCAGAACGATCGGACCGACCATCCCCCGCGCCGATTGCAGAAGGGACAATGTGCCTTCAGGGCTCGTGACAACGGCTCTTGAACAAACGAACACCACCCCCGCTCCCAAGTAGCGCTGATCCTTGGTCCGGCCCATGGCCTGACGCCATCAACCCGTAAAGGGTCCGCTACGCGAGCGTGCGGCCCTGCGGCTTCGCCCCAGCGGTGATTGCGGCCACGGGCCGGACACATCGGGCGCCTGTCGCGCGGGGGATGGTCTCCCGCCTCCAAGACAGGAGCCGGAACAATGTCACTCAACGACGCTCACGCCTTCGCTTTCAGCCTCGCCGCGACCCTCATGGTCAACATCATCATCTTTCAGGCCGGCGACGGCAGCCTCGGCGTCATGCCCGCCAGCGAATACGATGGCGATACCGCCGCCATCGTCCATGAAATCGATCCTTTCGCTCCCTGAGCAGGGGCGGCCTTGCCGTTGGAGCGGTAGTCCTGCCGGATTTCCGCTCCCGCCGCCGCTCATCTTCGGCTATACTTCAGACTGCGCCGTGGTGGTGGTGGAGGCGCGACCGTCAGACCATTTCGGAGACCACCACCATGATCTTCCTCGGCATCCTCGCCGGCGTCGCCGCAATCGGCGTTCTCTGCTGGCTGCTCTTCACACTCGCTGTCTTTGCGCTCCCCTTCTTTGCTGGCGTCACCGCTGGCATGTGGGCCCACCAATTGAGTGCAGGCTGGCTCGGCGGCATCCTCGTCGGTCTCGTCGCGGCTGGGCTGACGCTCGCGGTTGGCCAACTTTTGTTGACCTTCGTGCGGCCGCTCTGGGTTCGCATGGCCATCGCTCTGGCCTTCGTCGCCCCAGCCGCCATCGCCGGCTACCACGCCACCCATGGCATCGTGAAGCTCACGATGCCGTCGGATACGTGGCAGACCGTCTTTTCGGTGATAGGCGCGATTGCAGTCGGCGTCACCGCTTTGGTGCGTATAGCGGCGTTGGCCTCGGCCGAGCCATCCGGGCCAGGCACAGCGCGGGCATGATATCGCCCGAGCGAAAGCAGCAACACCAGCGGCTTTCATCCTCATCTCGCCGTCATCGTCGGAGTTATCGGCAGGGAGCGCAGGCCATCCGATGCGACACCGGCTATCGCTGCATCGTTCGAGGAGCGTCAAGTCAGGTAGGGACGCCTCGCCGCTGGATGCCTAGCGCCAGCGTTGCTGGTCGGTCAGCGCAAGCCAACGGTCGCCCTCGGAGCGGGCGGTTTTAGTTTCCGAGCAGGATGGATTCCAGCCCCTACGCCTTATGGCTACACTCAGCGAATCTCGGCGCAGCCGTCATGCGCCGAACGCTCGCTCGACCGCGCCGGAGGAAAATAACAAATGGCGAATGATGACCGCACCAAGATAATTCCCAGGCGGACGCCGGAATCAGCGGCCATGTCGGCAAGCGTCAAACGGGCAATGGGGATCACCGCCACTCTCAACCGTTTGACATATAACGACGCGGATGAGGTCCGGGCCTTGTTCAGCGATCTCATCGGCAAGAAGGTCGACGACGGCTTTTTCCTGATACCACCATTCTACACGACCGGCGGGAGCGAGATCCGCGTCGGGCGCAATGTCTTCATCAATCAGAATTGCACCTTCTATGACCTTGGCGGGCTCGACATTGGCGACGATGTGATGATCGGGCCGAATGTGAGCCTCATCACCTCAGGCCATCCCCTTGAACCTTCGCGGCGGCGCGACTGCGTCACCGCAAAGCCCATCGTCATTGAAAGAAATGTCTGGATCGCGGCCGGCGCGACCATTGTCGGCGGCGTCACGGTCGGCGAGAATTCGGTCGTCGCGGCGGGTTCGGTCGTCACCAGGGACGTTCCTCCGAATACCCTTGTCGGAGGAAATCCAGCGCGGGTCATTCGTTTGATCGCCGACTGAGGAAACGTCCGCAAGCGGTCGATACCGTTGAAAAAGTCCGGGTCGCGGCTGCAAATGGCATTTGCGTAGAATGGTGTTTCCGCAAAGACCCAAAATTGAATCCGGATTCCATGCAATACGCTGGGGTGGAAAGGGATTCTATTATCGGTGGCGACATTGCGGTGCGGCGGACTTTTTCAACAATATCGGTCGAAATCTGCCATCAGCACCCGGCCCGCAGTCGGGCTTTCCCGCGTCCGCTTTGAGGTAATCACATTGTTGACGACGGACGACCACCAATGCTGGCGCTAGGCGTCCAGTGGCATGGCTTCCTGTAGTCAGATCGCGCGAATCGCACGACCTGCGATGATGTTGCGGTTGATAGCATGACATCCCGGCGGCGCGCTGGCGAAGCGCATGACATTTCCTGCGACGGACAGGCCGGTGGAATTGCCTATGATTTCGCAGCCGCAATCTCGTCGGTAGCAGAGGGGCGCCAGGTTCTCCGCTGATCGATCTTTGCGGGTCGACCGCTCCAAAACGTCCTCTTCAATGGCCTGATCTGACCGAAGGTCGGCTACGCCTCGATCGCCTATGCGGCAATGGCGCCGATCGACTTTCTTCCCCTGCCGGCTGTGCCGTCATTCCTCGCGAGACAACAAAGTCGCCTGACTGCCATCCTCCGCTGACGCTGCGGTCGCAAGCGATGCCGCGTCGATCGCCTCCGGCCTGCCGATCGCCATCGAGGCCGCAATGGTGCGGGCTCGAAGCAGAGATCAAGGAGAACTACAATGGCGACCATCGGCACTTTCAAGAAATCCGGCAACGAATTCACCGGCGAAATCGTCACCCTGAGCCTTCAGACCAAGAACGTCCGTATCGTCCCCGAGAGCCGGCAGGTCGGCGAGAACGCCCCAAGCCACCGCGTCTTCGTCGGCCGCGCCGAGATCGGCGCCGCCTGGTCCAAAACCTCCAACGAGGGCCGCGACTACCTCGGCCTCAAGCTCGATGACCCGAGCTTCAACGCTCCGATCTACGCCAACCTCTTCGACGACGAGGAAGGCGAAGGCTTCAGCCTCATCTGGTCCCGCCCCAGCCGCCGTAACGGCGAATAGGCGGCCTGAACAACGCCCCGCCCGGATACACCGGGCGGGGCGTTGTCCATTTTCAGGCGGCGCGCGACCATGCACCGCGCCTGACAAGCGCCCTTCGCCTCGCACCCGGAAACACGCCGGCGGTTTCCAAACGACGATTACCTAGTATATTGGGTGGCAGTATATTAGGTAGCCGGTGACTCCTCCCGAATGATCTTACGGGAGAGAGTTGCGAAGAACTTACGCCGGCTGAGACATGCCACTGGCCTGTCGCAGGAGGAGCTTGCGGATCGTGCCGACGTCAATCGCAACTATGTTGGCATGCTTGAGCGCGAGGAGCATGCCGCCACAATCGACATGCTCGAAAAGCTTGCAGCAGTTCTGGAAGTCGATCCAGCCGAGTTTTTCCGCAAAACCGCCTGACCGATCTGGGCACGGCGATGCGCCGCGCGCATCACGCGATGCATTCGTGCACTCGCGCATTCACCTGCCAGCCGATACTGCTGACAATGATGCAGGCGCTGCAATGACAGGCTGCGGGAGATCGGCGTGACACAAGAAGCGTTTCTGGACCAGCCACCAGAGAGCCAAGAGCTCACCAGGTACGATCGCGAGCACATGACGCTGTATATCCGCCTGCTTGACGCGGCGGCGGATGGTGCCGACTGGCACGAGGCGGTCTCGATCCTCTTTGGTTTAGATGCTGACCTCGAACCCGAACGAGCCCGCCGCGTCTACGACACCCATCTAGCCCGCGCACGCTGGATGACAGAACACGGCTACCGCAAGCTTGTTCGCGAGGGCCGTCACTAGCTCGACCGCGATGCAGCGCCCGCATCGGGCGTTGTCCACGCGAGGGCTTCCCGAGGTCTTTTCATCCGGCAATCGTGTCGCTCCCAGCACGTACGAGACATGCACGCTTGGAGGACACTGATGCGGCCGGACACATCACAGTGGCGATCCTCGTCGACGTACGACTATCTCGACGACCTCGTCGCCGCCGACCTCGCATGGGAATGGCTGCGCCGCAATGCCGACTATCAGCGCGACTACGCTGAAGTCGAACGTCCCGACGCGGACCGTGAGCGCCTGACGAACATGGTGCGAATGCGCTGGGGGCTGCGATTTCCCTGTCGACCCAACTTTCAGTGCCATCGAGACGGCAACGTTCTGGGCGCCGGGAGTCGATCCGGGCACAGTAATGCTCACAGCGATCCCGCCATTGCCATTGCCGGGCTTGGAAGGCTTTGCGCCACCTGATCTCGATCCCCGCAACGCGCAGTTAGGCCCGGACGGGCTGAGCATTGTGCACGGCGAGGGTGCCGCCGCCATCCGCCTTCTGGTGCTTGGCGATGCGCGGCCCGATCAGCCGCTCGCGGCCCTGGTTCCGCTTGACGCCGACGGCCTCGATCGCATCGAGGCCGTCACGCGGCTCTGGCGCGGACTGTATAGCCGTCGCGTTTTCCCCGATACCCGCCTGACGGCACAGCAACGCCGAAGGCTGCGCCACATGCTGCAGGCGGTCGACGGCAGCATGAACGGCGCGACCTATCGCGAAATCGCAAACGTCATTTACGGCGCGCCGCGCGTCGCAGCCGATTCCTGGAAGACCTCCGCGCTTCGAGACAGCACCATAGACCTCGTCAAGGACGGCCGCGCCATGATCGCCGGCGGCTACCGCAAGCTTCTGCGCCATCGCCGCAAGTCCTGACACGCTTCGCGGCAACGACTGGGGTGCGAATTTAGCTCACCCTTCTTCGCCATCCCCCCTCGCGGCTCCGCTCCGCCACCGTGGCCTTCGTTCGCCGCTGATCGCCAGCGGCCTCAATGAACCCACGGAGGCCCGATCATGTCCGCCAACCTCACCGGCTTGCCGCCGCGCTTTCTGCGTACTCCCGAAGCTGCTCGTTTCCTGGGTCTGTCCGGCCGCACCCTGGAGAAACACCGGACCTACGGGACCGGTCCATCCTATCGAAAGCTCGGCGGGCGCGTCGTCTACGCGATCGACGACCTGCAGACCTGGGCCGACCGGGGCGCCGTTACCTCGACCTCCGATCCCCGCGGCACTGTTCTCCCCGCAAAGCGCCATGAGGCCGTGACGCCCGTCGTTGCCGGCCGTTACGCCCGCTGACCGTCCCGCCGGTTTCCTCAATGCCAGTGCGCCGTCGCCCCCTGTCGGAACGCGGACAACTCGAACTGTTCCGTGCTCGCGGCAGCGATCTCGCACCCCGAGACACGCAGGATCTCATGGCCTATCCCTTCTTCAGTCTATCTAAATCCCATCGGATACAGCCCATCGACTTCTCCGCCGGGAACGTTGTCATCCGCGTCGAAGCCGTGCCCGAACACGGTATGGCGACCATCTGGGACGCGGATATCCTGATCTGGGCCGCAAGCCAGATCGTCGAGGCGCGCGACGCCGGACTGCGCACGTCGCGCCTGATGGCGGCCACGCCCTACGAAATTCTCAACTTCATCGGACGCGGCGTCGGCGCTCGCGACTACCAGCGCCTGAAGGCGGCGCTCGATCGCCTGCAATCGACGACGGTGGCGACGACGATCCGCCAGGCCGCGCAGGGTCGCCGGCACCGCTTCTCCTGGATCAACGAATGGGTCGAGCGCATGGATCGGCACGGGCGTCCCGCCGGCATCGAGTTGATCGTCCCCGACTGGTTCTACCAGGCGGTCCTGGACGATGCGCTCGTGCTCACGATCGACCGCGACTATTTTTCGCTGACGGGCGGGCTTGACCGCTGGCTCTATCGGCTCGTGCGCAAGCATGGCGGCCGACAGCGCGCCGGCTGGCGCTTCGACTTCCGCCATCTCTACCTGAAGTCCGGTAGCCTCTCACCCTTCAAGCGGTTTGCCTTCGAGCTGCGCCACATCGTCAGACGCCAGCCGCTGCCCGGGTACACCCTGTTCATCGAGGTCGAAATCAGCGGTCGGGTGCTGCTCTCCTTTGAATCGTCTCCTCAAGGACGACCTGTGGACGGCCTCGTGCTATCGAGAACCCGCACTATCGTGCCATCGGGAACCCGAGGCTCGTGCTATCGGGAACCCAAACCGGGGTTAACCGACTGCACGGCAAGCGAAAATCGCGCTCCTAACTTAGAATCTAACTCAGAATCTAACTCTTATAGCGCGCGCGGCATCGTCGAAAGCTCTGCCGACGGCGGCAATCGCGACGAAACACAAACGCTTCAGCCCCCGATCTTCCCGCATACGCCTTTCACTAAATCCAGTGTTCCGACACCTGAACTTCCCCTCGAACCTAAGCCGCGAGGGGCAGAATGATCGTAGCGCTCCTCAATCAGAAAGGCGGTGTCGGCAAGACGACGCTGGCGCTTCATCTCGCCGGACAGTGGGCCAGGACGGGAAAGCGCATCACGCTGATCGATGCCGACCCGCAGGGCTCGGCTCTCGATTGGTCGCAGCAGCGCGCCCGGGAGGGTCTGCCACGGCTATTCGGGGTCGTCGGCTTGGCGCGCGATACACTGCATCGCGAGGCGCCCGAACTGGCCCGTGATGCCGATCATATCGTCATCGATGGGCCGCCCCGTGTCGCCGCTCTGATGCGCTCGGCGCTGCTCGCGGCCAATCTTGCGCTTGTCCCGGTTCAGCCGTCCCCGTTCGATGGCTGGGCCTCCGCCGAGATGCTGACGCTGATCCGCGAGGCGCGGATTTATCGTCCCGAGCTTGCCGCTCGCTTCGTGCTCAATCGTTGCGCCACGCGCACCGTCATCGCCCGCGAAACGGCGGAGACCCTGGCCGACCACGATCCGCCGGTACTCGTCACAACGATCGGCCAGCGCGTCGCTTTTGCCGATGCCGCGCAATCGGGTCGTCTCGTCTTTGAGACGGACGAGGACAGCCCGGCCTCACGCGAGATTGCGGCCTTCGCCGCCGAGGTCGGGAGGATCGCGCCATGAATGGGCGGTCCTCGAAGCGCGGCTTCGCCGCACGTCCCATCTCAGCCGAGGACTGGATCAAGGAATCCGAGAAGGCGCCAGATCGCAGCGGTGAAGGGCCAGGTTTCACCGCCCGGCTGACGATCGACGTCACGCCCGAGTTGCGCGGTCGCATCAAGATCGTCGCCTTTCAGCGCGGCCAGACCGTCGCCGACATGCTGCGCGACCTGCTCGCCCGAGAATTTCCCGAGAGCCAAGGAGACACTCCGTGACCCGAAACCAGACGCCTCGCATGCGCGGCGGCCGACAGCCTATCGTCGCCACGCCATCCACAACCCTCGTTGAGCTGACCTGGATCGAGAAGAGGATCGAGCACTGGATCCGGTTCGGCCACAAGGTTCACGAGCAGGTTCTCGACCAGCGCCACCGTGTCGTCGGGTTTGCGCCCAACACGACCTTCGCCTTCGTCCGCTGGGCGGCGAACGACTTCGGCACGATCATCTCGCGCATCGATATCCTGCGCGCGGTTCGTGACGGCGAACCGTTCCAGACGCTGCCCTTCGTCAGACCCGGCGGCGACATCCTGCTGAAAGTCGACCGCTGGCCGAAGGTCGAGCGCGTGCTCCAGGCGGTCGACGCCATCGAGGCGCTCGGCATCGATCCCGTCGATGTCGCGCCCGACCATTGGCGACATATCCATAACCGCCTCAACGCCGGCCACGAGCCACGCCCCTACACCCGCGAGCGTCATCACGCCTGGCTCCGCCGCCGCAGGGCCGAACCATGAAACGGTCTAGCTACGTCGTGGCCACATGCTTCGCCGTGCTCGCGATCGGCGGACTGTCCTTTGTTCATGTGGCGCCGAAACTGATCTGGAACGCGTCAGCCAGCACGCCGATCGGCCTCTACCGCGTCCGCCCCGCAGAGCGACTTGCTCTAGGCGATCTTGTCGCTGTCGATGCTCCAGAACCACTGGCGAGCTTCCTTGCCGACAACGGCTATCTGCCGCGCGGTGTGCCAATGATAAAGCGTGTAGCCGCCCTTCCGGGGCAGAAAGTCTGTCGCAGTGGCCTGGCCATTACCGTCGATGGAATCGAGATCGACAAGGCGCTCGAACACGATCACTTCGGCCGACCACTGCCGGTCTGGCGGGGCTGCCGGCGCATCGTCAGCGGCCAAGTCTTCCTCATGAATGCGCTAGTCCGCCACAGCCTCGACGGCCGCTACTTCGGGCCGATTGCGACTAGCTCGATCATCGGTCGAGCCACCCCGCTTTGGACTGAGCAGGACACGACCGGCCGCCACGAATAGCGCGCTCCGGGCTAGTGATCGCGCTCGAACCTTCAAACGCCTATCGCAGAGAGGAGCAAAGAAATGCCACAGATCGGAGAGTTCACTCGCACGAAGTCCGGATATTCCGGCCGCGTCCGCACGCTCACGCTGGACGTGCGACTCGCCCTCGTTCCAGCCGAGCCCACGGACGCCGAAAAGGCGCCGGATTATCGCATCCACCTGGGCGAGGATGGTGACGGACCAGAGGTCGGTGCAGGCTGGAAGCGAACCGGAGACAAGGCCGGAGAATACGTCTCGCTGCTGATCGACGATCCCGTCTTCCTGCAGCCGATTCGGGCAAACCTCTTCCGGTCCGATGCCGACAAGGCGTCGTGGTCGCTGCACTGGAGCCGTGCGCCCAAACGCAGCGAACGGGAGTGAGGCCATGCCGATCCCTCGCCACCGCTTTGCCACCAGACGTCTAAAGATTCTCCGCCGCGGCGTATTCATTCTCCTTTCCGGCCTTGTCTCAATCGTCGCTTTGTCGCCGGCCACGCTCGCGCAGAATGCACCGATCGAACGAAAGGCTGCCGGCGACCGATACGCCGCGACGGTTGCCGAGGCCTCGCAGCGCTTCGGCATACCCAAAAGCTGGATATACGCCGTCCTGCAAGCCGAAAGCCATGGCGACGTCCGGGCGATCTCACCTGCGGGCGCCATCGGACTAATGCAGATCATGCCCGCAACATGGGCTGATCTTCGTCTGCGCCACAATCTCGGCAGCGATCCCTTCAGCCCGCGCGACAACATCCTGGCCGGCGCAGCATACCTGCGCGAGATGCATGACCGCTATGGCTCTCCAGGCTTTCTCGCTGCCTACAATGCTGGCCCCGGCCGCTATGAGGAATACCTTGCCGGCCGTCGTCCGCTACCTGCTGAAACGCGCGCCTACGTCGCTGCCCTCGCTCATATTGTCGGAGGCGGAAAAATTGATCGCCCTTTCGTGGCCGCAGCCGTCGAGCGCGCTAACTGGACGCGCGCGCCGCTGTTCGCTGAGCGGACCGAGTACACGTCTGCTGTCGAAGCTGCGCGGCGCGACGACCAGCGCGATGACGCATCGGTTGCAACGATCGTGCGCGATCTCTCCGCCATCTCACCCCTGTCCGACGGCCTGTTTGTCACCCGTCTCGGCCCTGCAGGCCCTCAATGAAGGCTCTCGCGGGATCGCGCAGACCGGCGTGGAGTGGCGTAAGGCGGAGAAAACTCGAGGAGCTGGGAAGAAGCACAGCGTTAGGATGGCAAGATAAAAGAGGCTCGCCCGTCGTCATCCAAGCCATTGATATGGCTCGTATTCCGGCGTGCCTGTTGGTCGGAGCGCGTGCCGCACTTGAGGATTTTGCCAACGAATTCAATGCTATTTTCGGCACTGCTCGCCTAATACCTTCATTGGCGAATTGGCCATGAGTGAGGGCGATAGCGACTTTCGCGTCCGGCCAGGAAGCGTCCGAAGCACGCGCGCGCCGAAGGCGAAGAGCTTCGTCAACCAGGTACTTCGCGCCGCCAAACGTGCTGGCCATACCGATGGCGCGTCCAATGCGGCTTCGAGGAATGGCCGCTCGCCAGTTCTCGGCCGCTCCAGTTTCGGGCGTGGCCGGATCAACTTCAGCCGCAACCGGCTCTTCTCCTCCAGCCGACGTGTCATAGTCGCCGCCCGCATTGCCCGGCTTTCTGGCCACGCCTTCCGCTCCGCGCCTCTCACCGCGCACCTTTCCTATCTGAAGCGCGACGGCGTCACGCGTGACGGCGAAAAAGCGGTGATGTTCGACGCCGGCAGCGACCGCGCTGATGACGTGGCCTTCGCCGAGCGCTCGAAGGACGATCGGCATCACTTCCGCTTCATTGTCTCGCCCGAGGACGCCGGTGAGATGACAGACCTGCGTGCTTTCACGCGTGATCTTGCCAGGCAGATGGAGTTCGACCTCGGCACACGGCTCGATTGGGTCGCCGTCGACCACTGGAACACAGACAACCCGCACGTCCATCTTCTGGTGCGTGGCGTCGACGACACCGGTGCGGACCTCGTCATCTCGCGCGACTACATCGGCCACGGCCTGCGCTCGCGTGCCGAGGAGCTTGTATCAATCGAACTTGGACCCCGGCCCGAGCACGAAATCCGCAACGCTCTGGAGAGGGAGATCACCGCCGAGCGCTGGACGCGGCTCGATGTGGAAATCCGCAGCGCTGCCGACGAAACCGGATACATAGACCTGCGCGCCGGGATGACCGGCACCGCCGACCCCGAAATGCGCCGGCTGATGACCGGCCGGTTCCAGCATCTGGAGAAGATGGGACTGGCCACGGCTGCCGGTCCCGGCGAATGGATGGTAGGCCTCGAATCCGAGCGGTCGCTCCGCGACCTCGGCATGCGCGGCGACATCATCAAAACGATGCATCGGGCCTTTGCGGAGCGCGGCCAGGATCGTGGCGTCGCTGACTTTGCGATCGAAGCTGGCATGAAGAACGCGCCGATCATCGGCCGGCTGGTGGATAAGGGCCTTCACAACGAACTCACGGGAGAAGCCTACGCCGTGATCGACGGCACAGACGGCCGCGCCCATCATGTCCGCTTCCGTGGCATCGAGGCATTCGAGCACGCGGCGCCGGTCGGTGGCATCGTCGAGGTCCGTCAGTTTGGCGGACTGGAGGATCCCCGGGCGACGCTGACGCTCGCGACCCGTTCCGATCTCGATTTGCACGCCCAGATCACAGCGCCCGGAGCCACATGGCTCGACCACCGTCTGGTCGAGCGCGAGCAGATGCCGCTTTCCCTGGGCGGGTTCGGCAGAGAGGCCCGCGACGCCATTCAGGCCCGCGCCGAGTATCTCGCCAACGAAGGGCTCGCCCGCCGCCAGGGTCAGCGCGTCATCCTCCAGCGTGACTTGCTCCATACGCTGCGCCGCCGCGAGTTGGACGCCGTCGGCAAGAAGCTGTCGGAAGAAACCGGCTTGCCCCATGTGACAGCTACGCCCGGCGAACACTTCTCAGGAATCTATCGCCAGCGCCTTACACTCTCGTCGGGCCGTTTCGCGATGATCGACAACGGCCTCGGCTTCCAACTCGTGCCGTGGTCGGCCGCGATCGAGAAGAAACTCGGCCAGCACATCTTGGGCGTCGTCAGGGAGCGCGGCGTCATCGATTGGAGCTTCGGCCGGAAACGGACGCTGGGATTGTAGTTTTTTAATGTCGCAAATGGTCGGGAATGGCGCCATCGGATCCCGGGACCGCCAGCCTTATATCGTCAAAACCGCTTGTTCATAGGTAGAATAAGGATGGCTGACCTAGGATCGTTCCAAGTGACAAACAGTGACCAATCTGTCGCCGAGAAATTACCGAGGGAGCAGCGTCGCCGACGCTACACCGGATAAAGTTTCCAATGGCGGGGATTGCAGTTGTTCTTGTCAACGTACAAAGTAAGATCGGGAGATTGAAGGGGTTGGGGGAGTATGAATACATTCGGCGACCGATTCGTGGTGGACCCCAGTTGGGGTCCTTATCTGGGCGAGATCAGCAAGGTCGTTCGCGCAGTCGACCTTGAAAATGGGCTAGCCAAGGTCGCGCTCAAGATCTTTGACAAGGACGCTTTCCAACAGAATGTTGTAATGGAAGCGTTCTCGCGCGAGTGCGAATCGCTTGAGAAGCTATCAAGCCATGACAATATCGTTAGCCTGATAGATCTCGGGCGTGATGCCGCGAGCGGCTGCAACTATGTCGCGCTGGAGTGGTGCGACGCCAATCTGAGTGAGCACCTGATCAAGCACCCGGAGCCGACTTGGGGCGGGTTCTATGCGCGCTACGGTGCTGACATCTTGGATGCCCTACGGTTCGCCTACTCACAAGACGTCTTGCACCGGGACATTAAACCTCAAAATGTCCTAGTCGACGCCAATGGCCGAGCTTGCGTCACCGACTTCGGCATTTCAAAATTTCGGCGATACTACAAGCCAGGCGTCACTCTAATACACTTCAAATCGGTGCCCTATGCACCGCCAGAAGACGGCAGCGATTTTCCCGATACTCGGGACGTTTTCTCGTTTGCGGTATTATGCCTCGAATGCGTTGGCGGTGTGCCCCTCAAAGACTACGACGCGGTGCACACGGCATCGCGAAAAATCGATCTCCCGGCGGAGATTCGCGAGATTCTGATCCGCTGCGTCAATAGCGACCCCGCACTTCGTCCAGCCAACATCGTGGTTCTTGCTGAGGAGATCGAGGCCGCGATGGCCCGGGCCGCGACGCTGGGGGCTGTCACTCGAAACGTCCCTGTCTATCTCACTCAGGCAGCCCTTGAGGCGATGCGCGCGGAGCGGCATCTCGGATCCAACGAACTCGCTGCGCAGCAGATCATGAACGAGCTCAATGAGATCTGCGGCATCGACGAACTAGATAGCTCGGCCGTTGTGGGCGAGCACCATCTTGCCCTGTTGACTGCTGAGTTTCGGTTCCGAGCGGTCGTCGATGAGACCCGCCAGGCCCTATCAATCATCGGCGTCTCCGCACAAAACCCTTCGCGACTTGAGCGGCAAAGGGATAGAGCCTGGCAGCCACTCGTCCAGTTTAACCAAGCAGGATATCGCGGTGATAGCGTTGCGATGGATTGGCTGGCCAGTGAATTCGCAGAGTTCCTTACGAACCGCAAGGTCCAGGCAAGCCGGCTCGCCGAAACAGAGTTGTTCGATCGCTGGTCGTCGACATTGCGGGCCAAGGAAGGCATCCAGCATCTCCGCAAGGAGCCAATCCACTTTTCGGGCGTGGATATCGACGGCGCCCGCCTGATTCTGAAAGCGCGACACAATCTCGGAGAGGCGGTCACAGGACAACAGCGACTTATCCATCTCGACGCGCGCAATACCGTCTTTGGCGAGATTGAACGGACCGACGGCGAAACCGTGGTGCTATACTGCGGACCCGGCCAGAATCTGGCTGCGGTGCCGAAGGAAGGTCAACTCGAACTCGATGTGAGGCAGTCGCAGATCGCACTCAAGCGACAGATCGCGGCGCTGGATGCGGTTAAGTTCGGACGCAACACGAGGCCAGACCTACGGGATATACTAACCGGCAAAAAACAGCCGGAAACACCACGTCCGCCCGCGGATGTCGAGTTCTTCCAGTCGGATCTCGACGACGACAAGAAGAATGCCGTCCGCGCTGCTCTCGGAACTAGGGATCTCCTGATCGTCGAAGGTCCGCCAGGCACTGGAAAAACTAAATTTATTACTGAGTTAGTCGCTCAAGTCCTCAAGAGGAAGCCCGGTTCGCGCATCTTGTTATCGTCGCAGACACACGTAGCTCTCGATCATGCACTGGTTAACATCGAGAAGCTTGCGAAGGCTAAATCCATTCCTCTGCGCGCAGTGCGGATAGCTCGACGCGGTGATGAGAAGGTGTCCCCTGAGCTCAATCATCTGTTGCTCGAGTACTGCGTAGGCCAATGGCTGCAGGATGCAATGCAACGGTCCGAGCGGTTCTTGTTCGATTGGGCGGCCGAGCACGATATTACCTCCGAGCACGTGCTGATCGGTATGGCCCTCGCTGAATTAAGATTCGCCGGCTTGCGCCTCCATTTATCTCAAGAGCGCGTGAACGCATGTCGCGATGAACTCCTTGCGCTCGAAGAGGAGCGCAAGGAGTTGTCCAAGGATAAGGCGCGTGGCGACGAATTTCGTATTTTGGTTGCCGACATCCGGCTTAAGCAGGTGGAAACGACACAGGCTGAAGAAGCGGTTGAGGTTGCGCGGCATACTTACCAAGCAGCTACTGACCGGGCTCGCGGCTTCCCCGATTTAGCCGACCAGATCGAGACATTGAGTGAGAAGGACATGGTCGAGCTTGAGCATGACTTTATTCACCATTCAGAACACGGTCCGCAGTATCAGAAGCTTCTCGTGCTCGCGGAGGAATGGCGACAGCGTTTCGGTCAGTCTTCTGATTTCCATGGCGCATTTATCAACGACTGCGACTTAATCGGAGGGACTTGCCTCGGCGTGGCTGCGCATGCGCTTCAGTCTGTGGAGTTCGATCTATGCATCATCGACGAAGCCTCGAAGGCGACACCAACGGAAATGCTCGTGCCGATGGCGAAATCGCGAAAATGGATAGTGGTAGGCGACCCGAACCAGCTACCGCCGTTCGTCGATGACTCTCTTGAGGCCCGGCGCGAACTGGAACGGCAGGGGGTAGGTAGGGACGAGGCGCGTCGGACACTTCTTGATCATTTCATCGAAGTGGCGCCGCGAGCGAACCAAGTCTCGCTTCTTACCCAGCACAGAATGGTAAAGCCGATCGGGGATCTCGTCAGCGCGTGTTTCTACAAAGGGACACTTAATAACGTGAACGAGAAACTCTGCCCATGGCTGGCCAAGGCATTCGCCCTACCAAAACCGGTGACTTGGCTTAACACAGCGGCGAACCCGCGCAGAGTTGAGCAGTTTCACCGAGGCACCTACGTGAACGACACGGAAGTTGAAGCGATCGAAAACCTGCTCCTGCGTCTCCAGCTCGCTGCGTCAAAACGCAAAAATAAGTACAGCGTCGCGCTACTATCGGGTTATGGCGGACAGGTCGCTGCACTCGACCGTATGGCGGCGGCGCGCCGGCGCCAACACCCAGACCTCGAGATCGAGACTGGAACGGTCGACTCCTATCAAGGTCGCGAAGCCGATATTGCCGTCTATTCAATCACACGCTCCAATCCGGAAGGGAAGATCGGATTCCTAAAGGAGCACGAACGGCTTAACGTCGCCCTTTCGCGCGCCAAGTTAGGGTTAGTCATCGTCGGAGATTCGGTGTTCTGTGACAGCGTCACGGGTCGCAACCCTTTTGCCGAAGTCCTTTTCTATATGCGCGGCCATCCTGACGACTGCGCCTTTGTGGAAGTATGAGCATGCGCCCCGATGAGATTGCACGCAGCTTTGACGACCGCCCCGGTTTTAACTTGGTCGATTTTGAAGAGGTTGGCCTCCCGGTCTACAGATTGACCTCAACTGTTCTCACCTTGCAGCCGAAGGCATATTCGGCGATCGAAGAGTTTGTGTTGCGCGCCGTGGAGGCTGGCCTTGCAACTGTTGAGACAGTCGCTGGTTTTCTCGGAATCAGCATGACGATTGTTGAAGCTACGGCCTCGATACTAATTAAGGATGACGAACTCACTGTCTCCCCAACCGGCACATTGCGGCTCACACGCAAGAGCGAGCGAGTGCTTGCCGGGGAGAGCCATATACGTCCTCACGAGCAGTCGCTGGTGTTTCGCTATGACGGGCTTACTCGCCGCCCGATCCGCACCGACGAGTTGAGGTTATGGGAGCCCAGGGATTTACGCGACCGCGGCATCCGGGAAATCCGGCCGTTTCCGCCTAAGCGTCCCAACCCCGAGGAGATTAAGGGCGACGAACTCCAAGCTGTTCTTCGTACGCCAAGCCAGGCGACCGAGCCAAGCGTGCAAATCCTGCAAGTGAAAAGCATTAGCCGAGCCTTCGCGAATTTCATTCCGGCGATCGCCCTCATCTTTCGACGCCTCTCCGGTAACGAAGTACAGGTTGGGTTCGCTATTGACGGTCGGCTTTCTCGTGAACATGAAGACGCCTTTGCAGCAAGCGACGGCCCAGCAAGGATGGGGATCGCGCCAGCGATTCTCAACGCAAAACCGCTACCCGACGATTCCGGTTTCAATCTACCCATAGCGCCGCCAAAACCGGACGTCGCAGGGGCTCAAGCGCAACGAGAGAAAGCGATTTCCAAACTGCGACGGCAGATCGCGGCGAAGCGGGAAGAGCAAGATCCAACTGCCCCGGCGCTGGGTGATTCATCGCCGCCGAACGAAGTCGAGATGATCGCGGTGTACGATCATCCGCCATTGCTACGCATGGCGCTTGAGGAAGCGGTCAAACGGCTGATTATCATCTCGCCTTGGATTACCGATGCCGTGGTCGACAAGAGCTTTCTTCAGAAGCTCACCCAACGCCTAAACGACGGCGTCGATGTATATATTGGCTATGGGCTTGGGGAGGAAGAACGTGTCCCCACAGCGGTCAAGCATCTAGAGAAGCTGGCAAGCGACCATCACAATTTCCGATTTGTTCGCCTAGGCAACACCCATGCCAAGATCCTCATCAAAGACGATGACTGGCTTGTGACGACCAGCTTCAACTGGTTGTCTTTTCGCGGCGATCCCAAGCGGACGTTTCGCGAAGAATGGGGTACGCGCATCGCTATGCGGGACCAGGTTGCAGCGTATGCGCTAACGATTCTTAAGCGGTTTGATGTCGGCGGGTCTGGACCGCCGTGAAAATCTCCTGCTGGGCCCTCACACATCAAGGCCGACGCGTGGATAACCAAGACGCTGTCGGTTTGCCAGGGCATTTGATGACGGACGATGGAGAGGTCATTTCCCGCGTCACGCCTCTCACGCGAGATGGTTCTGTGGTTGCGGTCGCGGACGGTGTTGGCGGGAGACCAGACGGGCGTTGGGCAGCCTTTGCAGCGATCGAAAGCCTTGCCACAAAACCTATTGCAGACAATGAGGCTAAAGCTCTCAGGCTAGCCATCGCCAGCGCTCACAGGAGCGTACTCGCACGAACGTCTCGGGGCATAGGCCCTGCGACCACGATTGCTGGAATATCCGCAAGCGAAGAAGGTGTGCTGATTTTCAATGTCGGCGACAGCCGCGTGTACCAAATTGAGCATGCAGCTGTGCGGCTATTAACGGTTGATCATCGGTCGCAGACTGACTCGCGAGCGATCACGCGGTTTTTAGGAGGCTCGGAGGCGAACGCAATCCCTTATATTGATCGTTTGGAGGTCGACCTGGGAACCGAGTTCCTTATATCTACCGATGGCTTTCACCAATTCCTGCGCGAGACTGATCTCTTGCTGTTGAAGGACCTTACTCCTGACCGAGCGCTTGCGTCGTTATTCGACATGGCGCTCGACAACGGTTCAAATGACAACCTTTCTGCGATTTTTTGTCGGATTGAATAGCCACAAAGCGGCACTAAATCACTCTCCTCGAATCGCCCCTGGGATCGACCTCCTAGCCGACCAAATGTAAGCCACCGCACGCGTATCGCTCTCGTTCGTCGTAGGGCGAACCTTAGCGTCCTTAGTCGGCAGCAAAACGGCTCATTCGGATGATGGCAGAGGTCGTCGTCTATGCGCCAGCAGAGCGCCGCGGCCTGCCCGTCCCCTGTATTTGTTCTCTATTGGCGCCAGCCCTACGACCCACGACGATAACGCCTTGCAGCCCTTAGCAATTGCCACCGATCTTGATGGCAATTGCTGTCAAGGATCATTCACTTGTCCGCCACGAAAATCCTCTGGGGCCAGATCACCGTCGTCTTCCTGATCGTACTCGCCACGACATGGTCGGCGACGCAGTGGACAGCGTGGAGGTTCGGCTTCCAGGCGCAACTCGGGACGCCATGGTTTGAGCTGGCAGGCGTGCCGGTCTACTACCCGCCGGCCTTCTTCTGGTGGTGGTATTTCTATGACGCCTACGCGCCGCCTATCTTCGTCGAGGGCGCCTTTATCGCAGCCTCGGGAGGATTCACCTCCATTGCCGTGGCGATCGGCATGTCGGTCTGGCGGGCGCGCGAGGCGAAGAACGTCGAGACATATGGTTCAGCGCGCTGGGCCAACCCAAGCGAGATCAAGTCTGCAGGGCTGCTCGGTCCAGACGGCGTCGTTCTCGGCAAGCTCGATCGCGATTATCTTCGGCACGACGGGCCGGAGCATGTGCTATGCTTCGCGCCAACGAGAAGCGGCAAAGGCGTCGGCCTCGTGGTGCCATCGCTCCTGACCTGGCCAGGCTCGGCCATCGTCCACGATATCAAAGGTGAAAACTGGCAGCTCACGGCAGGATTTCGCGCCAGGCACGGGCGCGTGTTGCTGTTCGACCCCACGAACGCAAAGTCCTCCGCCTACAACCCACTGCTTGAGGTGCGCCGCGGCGATTGGGAAGTGCGCGACGTCCAGAATGTCGCCGACGTGCTGGTCGACCCCGAAGGCTCGCTCGAAAAGCGGAACCATTGGGAGAAGACTAGCCACTCCCTGCTCGTCGGCGCGATCTTGCATGTTCTCTACGCTGAACCTGACAAGACGCTGGCTGGCGTCGCTGGATTCCTCTCGGATCCGAAGCGGCCGATCGAAACCACGCTGGCGGCGATGATGACGACGCCGCATCTGGGACAAGCCGGCCCGCATCCAGTCGTGGCTTCGACCGCGCGCGAGCTCTTGAACAAATCCGACAACGAGCGATCCGGTGTGCTCTCCACCGCCATGTCATTTCTCGGCCTCTACCGCGATCCCGTCGTCGCCGAGGTGACCCACCGCTGCGACTGGCGCATCGCTGACATCGTCTCAGATGCCAAGCCCGCAACCCTCTATCTCGTCGTACCGCCATCCGATATCTCGCGCACTAAGCCGCTTATTCGCCTGGTGCTCAATCAAATCGGCCGGCGCCTGACCGAGGATCTTCATGCGAAGGACCGCCGCCATCGCGTCCTGATGATGCTCGATGAGTTCCCGGCGCTCGGCCGACTCGATTTCTTCGAGAGCGCTTTAGCGTTCATGGCCGGTTACGGCCTGAAGGCCTTCCTCATCGCCCAATCGCTCAATCAGATCGAGAAGGCTTACGGCGCCAACAACTCGATCCTCGACAACTGCCATGTCCGCGTGAGTTTTGCGACCAATGACGAGAGGACGGCCAAGCGCGTTTCGGACGCCCTCGGCACTGCGACCGAAATGAAGGCGATGAAAAACTATGCCGGGCATCGTTTGTCGCCCTGGCTCGGGCATCTCATGGTGTCGCGCTCGGAAACGGCGAGACCCTTGCTCACACCGGGCGAGGTGATGCAACTCCCGCCCAGCGACGAGATCGTCATGGTGGCGGGCACGCCGCCGATCCGCGCGAAAAAAGCTCGCTACTATGAGGACGCACGGTTCAAGGAGCGCGTCCTGCCGCCCCCCGATCCCGCGAAGAGCGGCAGGTCAGTTCGCAAGGACAACTGGTCGGCGCTTGCCCTGCAGAAAGCTTCGCCCGCGCTCCTTACCGAAGCCGAGAAGGCCGAGCAGGACGCGGCAAATAGCGGCCTGCGCCGCGAACCCGAGCTGCGGGATCACGTCGCCATCGCCAGGGAGACCAGCGGACCGAGGCCGCAGGAAGAGTTTGCCATCATCGACGATGACGAGCCGGAAGACACCGCACGGCAGGGCCGCATCCTGCGCCAGCAGATGCGCGGGGTCGCCCGCCAGGTCGCGCTCGACCCTGACGATGGCATTGAGATGTGAGGCTCGACCATGCGCGGCCGGATGAACGTCTATTTCCCGCCTCAGATGCTGAGAGAGATCGTCGAGCTTGCCGATCGCAAGAAGCTCTCCCGCTCGGCGATCGTCGAGGCGGCGGTTGCCTCATTCCTGTCGCCGGATGGTGCCGACCGGCGAGAAGCAGCGTTCACCCGTCGCCTCGACCGGCTTTCGCGACAAGCACAGCGCATGGAGCGCGATCTCGGTGTTACCGCGGAGACGCTAGCGCTGTTCGTCCGCTTCTGGCTGACCATCACGCCGCCACTGCCGACCGACGCCCAGGCGGCGGCCCAGATCAAGGGCCGTGAGCGCTTCGAGGGGTTCATCGAAGCGCTGGGCCGGCGCCTGCAAAAAGGACAGAGCTTCCTCCGGGAAATTCCCGACGACATTGGCAACCTTTCGCCGACCAAAGATCCCGACGAGTCGGGGACCGCCGGCTGAATGGTCTTCGCGAGGCGGATGCCAAGTATTCCAACGTCCCGCCGTTTCCCTGTCTTTATACGCCAGGCCGCGACGCCACATTGTAGTTGTTGCCAGCCTCTAATTCCTGCCTCTTCTAATCATCCCCGATGCCAGCGCCGCCTTTGCGGTCCTTTGGCAAGAAGGGGACGACATGGCGGTTTCTCACCAACAATCCGAGGCGATCATCCGGGGCGCGCGCATGCTGCGCACGGCCCTGGGACCGGCGATAGCGGGGTTTCTGGAAGATCCCGAAATCGTCGAGGTCATGCTCAACCCCGACGGGCGGCTCTGGGTTGATCGTCTTTCCCACGGGCTCGCCGACACGGGCGAGCGGCTGTCGTTCGCCGACGGCGAGCGCATCGTGCGGCTCGTCGCCCACCACGTCGGCGCCGAGGTTCATTCCGGTCGTCCACGCGTCTCGGCCGAGCTGCCTGAAACAGGGGAGCGGTTCGAGGGGCTTCTGCCTCCCGTCGTAGCGGCCCCAGCCTTCGCCATCCGCAAGCCCGCGGTCGCCGTCTTCACCCTCGGCGATTATGTCGACGCCGGCATCATGACGGCCGACCACGCTGAGGTCCTGCGCGCGGCCGTTGCCGCGCGCAAGAACATCCTCGTCGCCGGCGGCACCTCGACGGGCAAGACCACGCTCACCAACGCGCTGCTGGCCGAGGTCGCCAAGACATCTGATCGCGTGGTGCTGATCGAGGACACCCGCGAGCTGCAATGCGCCGCGCCGAACCTAGTCGCGCTGCGCACCAAGGACGGCGTCGCCTCGCTTTCCGACCTGGTGCGCTCCTCGCTTCGCCTGCGGCCCGACCGCATTCCCATCGGCGAGGTCCGCGGCGCCGAGGCGCTGGATCTGCTCAAGGCATGGGGCACCGGACATCCCGGCGGCATCGGCACCGTTCACGCCGGAACCGCCCTCGGCGCGCTCCGACGGATGGAGCAACTCATTCAGGAAGCTGTCGTCACCGTGCCGCGCGCGCTCATCGCCGAGACCATCGATCTGGTCGCCGTGCTTTCCGGTCGCGGCTCGCACCGCCGTCTCGCCGAACTCGCCTGGGTAGACGGGCTGGATCCCGCTACCGGCGACTACCGCACGCTCGACGCCAAACACGACCCCAAAACAAGCGCGAATCCCCAGTCCTCCACGGAGTCTCAGAATGAACCCGATCCGCTTCACTTCATCGTCTATCCATAAGATTGCCGACCTGCTTTCCACGACCGCAGCAACCGTTTTCGTTGTGGCCACGATGATCGCGCCAGCCCATGCCGCCGGTTCCTCGATGCCGTGGGAAGCACCGCTGCAGTCGATCCTCGAATCCGTCGAAGGGCCAGTCGCCAAGATCCTTGCGGTGATCATCATCATCGTCACCGGCCTGACGCTGGCCTTCGGCGACACCTCGGGCGGTTTCCGCAGGCTGATCCAGATCGTCTTCGGGCTGAGCATCGCCTTCGCTGCCAGTTCCTTCTTCCTGTCGTTCTTCTCCTTCGGCGGCGGGGCGCTCGTCTGATGGACGGCGTCCTCGACCATGGCGGCGACATTCCGGGCTTCACCGCCCCGGTCCACCGCGCACTGACCGACCACATCCTACTTGGCGGCGCGCCGCGCTCGGTCGCCATCCTGAACGGGACGCTGGCCGCGGCGCTCGGCCTCGGCCTGCGGCTCTGGCTGGTCGGCCTGATGCTCTGGGCGATCGGCCATTTCGCGGCCGTCTGGGCCGCTAAGCGCGACCCGATGTTCGTCGATGTTGTGCGCCGGCATTTGCGCATCCCCGGTAATTTGAAGGTCTGAAGGATCTGAGCCAGCCATGATGAACCTTACCGAATATCGCCGCGCGTCTTCCCATCTGGCCGACTTCCTGCCCTGGGCAGCCCTCGTCGGCGAAGGCGTTGTCCTGAACAAGGACGGCGCATTCCAAAGGACCGCGCGCTTTCGCGGGCCGGATCTTGAATCTTCGGTGCCGGCCGAAATGGTCGCGGTCGCTGGACGCCTCAACAATGCTTTCCGCCGGCTTGGCTCCGGTTGGGCTATCTTCGTCGAGGCCGTCCGGGTATCGGCACAACGGTATCCAGAGAGCCGGTTTCCCGACCCGGCGTCCGCCCTCGTGGACGCCGAACGCAAAGCCGACTTCGAGGAAGAAGGCGCGCACTACGAGTCCAGCTACTACCTGACCTTCCTCTATCTACCACCGGCCGAGGACGCCGCACGCGCCGAGGGCTGGCTTTATGAGGGCAAGGCAAAGAGCGGTCTCGATGCCCGCGCGATCCTGCGCGGCTTCGTCGATCGCACCGACCGGGTACTGCAACTCGTCGAAGGGTTCATGCCCGAATGCGCATGGCTCGATGACGCCGACACGCTGACCTACCTGCACTCGACGGTCTCGACGAAGCGCCATCGCGTGCGCGTGCCCGAGATCCCGATGTATCTCGACGCGCTGCTGGCGGACCAGGCGCTGACTGGTGGCCTCGAGCCGCGGCTCGGCAATTCGCACCTACGCATCCTCACTATCGTCGGTTTCCCGACCTCGACTACACCTGGCATCCTCGACGAACTGAACCGGCTCGCCTTTCCGTATCGCTGGTCGACGCGGGCAATCATGCTCGACAAGACCGACGCGACAAAGTTGCTGACCCGGATTCGGCGGCAATGGTTCGCCAAGCGCAAGTCGATCGCCGCGATCCTCAAGGAGGTGATGACCAACGAAGCGGCGACGCTGGTCGACAGCGATGCGGCGAACAAGGCGGCCGACGCCGATCTCGCGCTGCAGGAACTTGGCTCCGACCTGATCGGGCAAGCCTATGTCACGGCAACTGTCGTCGTCTGGGACGACGATCCCCGCATCGCCGAAGAGAAGCGGCGCCTTGTCGAGAAGGTGATCCAGGGCCGCGACTTCACCGCGATGACCGAGACGATCAACGCGGTGGACGCCTGGCTCGGCAGTTTGCCGGGGCAGGTCTACGCCAACGTCCGGCAACCGCCGGTCTCCACCCTCAATCTCGCCCACATGATCCCGCTCTCGGCGGTGTGGGCGGGGCCGGAACGGGACGAGCATTTTGCAGCGCCCCCCCTGCTCTTCGGCAGGACCGAAGGCTCGACCCCGTTCCGGTATTCTCTTCATGTCGGCGATGTCGGCCACACCCTCGTCGTCGGCCCAACCGGCGCCGGCAAGTCGGTGCTGCTGGCGCTGATGGCCCTGCAGTTCCGGCGCTACAGCCAAGCACAGGTCTTCGCCTTCGACTTCGGCGGTTCGATCCGTGCGGCGGCGCTCGCCATGGGCGGCGACTGGCATGACCTCGGCGGCGACCTGACCGATGGCGTCGCGGCGTCCGTCTCACTCCAGCCGCTTGCGCGCATCCATCACACGCCCGAGCGCGCCTGGGCCGCTGACTGGATCGTGGCGATCCTGGTGCGCGAGAGCGTCGCGATCAACCCGGAGGTAAAAGAGCATCTGTGGTCGGCACTGACCTCGCTCGCGTCAGCCCCGGTGGCGGAGCGCACGCTGACCGGCCTCTCCGTGCTGTTGCAATCATCGGCCCTGAAGCAGGCGCTTCGATCCTATTGCGTCGGCGGACCTTACGGCCGTCTCCTCGACGCCGAGACGGAGCGGCTCGGCGAGGCTTCCGTCCAAGCTTTTGAGACTGAGGGGCTGATCGGCACTGGTGCTGCGGCCGCCGTGCTCTCCTATCTGTTCCACCGCATCGAGGACCGCCTCGATGGTCGGCCGACGCTGCTCATCGTCGATGAAGGCTGGCTCGCGCTGGACGACGAGGGATTTGCTGGCCAGCTCCGCGAATGGCTGAAGACGCTGCGCAAGAAGAACGCCAGCGTCGTCTTCGCCACGCAGTCACTCTCCGACATCGACCGCAGCGCGATTGCGCCTGCCATCATCGAGAGCTGCCCGACGCGTCTGCTGTTGCCGAACGAGCGGGCGATCGAGCCGCAGATCACCGCCATCTATCGGCGCTTCGGCCTCAACGACCGCCAGATCGAGATCCTCGCGCGAGCCGTACCGAAGCGCGACTATTATTGCCAGAGCCGCCGCGGCAATCGCCTGTTCGAGCTGGGGCTCGGCGAGGTGGCCCTCGCCTTCACCGCCGCCTCGTCCAAGACGGACCAGGCCGCGATCGAACGCGTCCTCGCTGAGGCCGGTCGTGATGGCTTCGTGCCCGCTTGGCTTCGGGCGCATGGCATCGCGTGGGCGGCCGACCTCATCCCCGATCTCACGAACCTCAGTCCCCAAACCCAAGAGACAACCCAACCATGATTAACCGTTCCCCTTCCAGCATAGCGCGTCTCGCGGCGGCCCTGGCGACTGCGCCCATTGTGTTGTCGCCGATGCTCACGACATCAGCCTACGCGCTCATCGTCTTCGATCCGACGAATTATGGCCAGAATGTCCTTCAGGCCGCCCGAGCACTGGAGCAGATCACCAACCAGATCACCTCGCTCCAGAACGAAGCGCAGATGCTGATCAACCAGGCTCGCAACCTCGCCAGCCTGCCTTTCTCCTCGCTCCAGCAGCTGCAGCAGTCTGTCCAAAAGACGCAGCAACTCCTTTCCGAGGCGCAGAACATCGCTTTCGACGTCCAGCAGATCGACCAGGCGTTCCAGACAACCTACGGCAGCGCCGCGCTCTCGGATTCGGACCAGGAGTTGATCGCGGGAGCTCGCGAGCGTTGGCAGAACACGGTCGACGGCCTCCAGGACGCCATGCGCGTGCAAGCCGGCGTCGTCGGCAACATCGACACCAACCGGACCCAGATGTCCGCGCTCATCGGGCAGAGCCAGGGCGCCACCGGCGCGCTGCAGGCGGCGCAGGCCGGCAACCAGCTTCTCGGCCTCCAGGCGCAGCAACTGGCCGACCTGACCGCCGTAGTCGCGGCGAATGGCCGGGCGCAGGCGCTTCAATCGGCAGAGCAGGCCGCGGCCGCCGAACAGGGCCGCGAGCAGCGCCGCCGCTTCCTGACGCCGGGCGCCGGCTACCAGCCGGGCAACGCCCGCATGTTCCAGAACGGCGACTGAGGCAAAGTCATGGACGGAAAGATGCTCGCCCGGCTGGGCGCGGTCGTGTTCGTCGCGGTCACCGTGGTGGCGACCGCGCTCGAGCTGACCCGGAAGGAAGATCGCTCCGCGATCCCCTCGGTCGGCCAATCGGAGGCCGGCAGCGCCGATTCGTTGCGCGGCGACCTGATCCGGTGCCGGGAGCTTGGCGAAGCGGGCACGCGCGATCCGGCATGCCTACGCATCTGGGCAGAGAACCGCCGCCGCTTCCTCGCGCCCGCGCCGCCGGCGATCGATCGACCGGAGGCCCGATAGCCTCATGGGTGGCACCGGCGTCATCGATCACTTTCTCGAAGTCTTTACCCGCTACATCGATTCCGGCTTCGGCCTGCTCGGTGGCGAGGTCGCCTTTATCGCCACCACGCTGATTGTGATCGACGTGACGCTGGCCGCCCTGTTCTGGTCGTGGGGCGCCGACGACGACATCATCGCCCGCCTTGTCAAGAAGACGCTCTTCATCGGCGTGTTCGCCTACATCATCGGCAACTGGAACAGTCTCGCCCGCATCGTCTTCGAGAGCTTCGCCGGCCTCGGCCTCAAAGCGTCCGGCACCGGATTTTCGACCGCGGATCTCCTGCGCCCCGGCAAGGTCGCCCAGACAGGTTTGGACGCCGGCCGGCCGCTGCTCGACTCCATCTCCGGCCTGATGGGCTACTGGTCGTTCTTCGAGAACTTCATCCAGATCGCCTGCATGTTTCTCGCCTGGGCGCTGGTGCTGTTCGCCTTCTTCATCCTGGCGGTCCAGCTCTTCGTCACCCTTATCGAGTTCAAGCTCACCACGCTGGCGGGCTTCGTGCTGATCCCCTTCGGCCTTTTCGGCAAGTCCGCCTTCATGGCCGAGCGGGTGCTCGGCAATGTCATCTCCTCCGGCATCAAGGTGCTGGTGCTCGCAGTCATCATCGGGATCGGCTCGACACTCTTTTCCGAATTCACCGCCGGCTTCGGCGGCGCAACGCCTACCATCGACGACGCCATGGCGATCGTGCTTGCCGCGCTCGCGCTGCTCGGCCTTGGCATCTTTGGTCCCGGCATCGCCAATGGCCTCGTCGCCGGCGGGCCGCAACTCGGCGCCGGCGCCGCTGTCGGCACGGGTCTGGCTGCCGGCGGCATGGTGATGGCGGGCGGAGCCGTCCTTGGCGCGGCGGCAGGCGGCATCAACGCCGTGTCGAGTGGTGCCTCGACCGCTGCGCGTGGTGGCGCCACGCTCGCCGGCGGAGCCGCGAATTCCTATAGCCTTGCGTCTGCGGGCCAGACGGGCGCAGCCGGCGTTGCCTCGGGCCTCGGCGGCGTCGCCCGCGCCGGTGCCAGTGCCGCCACATCGCCGCTTAGGCGCGCCGCGTCCCGCACTGCCGACAGCATGGCGCAGAGCTTTTCCAGCGGTGCAAAGGCCGCCTTCGAGGCCACTGGCGCCACTTCGACCGAAGGCACGATCGGCGGCGCTACCAACGATCCTTCCACTTCCCCAGGCGCCTCGACGCCGCCCGCCTGGGCGAAGCGCATGAAGCGCTCCCAGTCGGTCAGCCATGGGGTCTCGGCCGTCAGCCACGCCGTGCGATCGGGCGACGCCCATGGCGGCGGCTCTTCCGTCAATCTCTCCGAAGGGGACCGCTGATGTTCAAACGACCTTCCACCCACTACGGCAAGACACCCGAAACCGAGACGCCGTACCAAAAGGCCGCCCAGGTCTGGGACGAGCGCATCGGCTCGGCCCGTGTCCAGGCTAAGAACTGGCGCTTGATGGCGTTTGGCTCGCTCCTGCTCGCCGGCGGCTTCGCGGCGGCGCTGGTCTGGCAATCGGCGCGAGGCACCGTCGTTCCCTGGGTCGTTCAAGTCGACCGGCTCGGCCAAGCCCAGGCGGTCGAGCCAGCCGTCGCCGATTACCGCCCGACCGATCCGCAGATCGCCTGGCACCTGGCCCGCTTCATCGAACAGGTCCGATCGATCCCCGCCGATGCAATCATCGTTCGCCAGAACTGGCTCAGGGCCTACGACTTCACGACCGACCGCGGCGCGCTGGCGCTCAACGACTACGCCCGCGCCAACGAACCCTTCTCCAAGGTCGGGAAGCAACAGATCGCCGTCGAGGTGTCGAGCGTCATACGCGCCTCGCCGGACTCCTTCCGCGTCGCCTGGGTGGAGCGCCGCTACCAGGACGGCTCGCTCGCATCCACTGAGCGCTGGACTGCGATCCTCACGGTCGTGATCCAGCCGCCGCGAGACACTGAGCGGCTGCGCAAGAACCCTCTCGGCGTCTTCGTCAACGCCATCAACTGGTCGAAGGAGCTTGGCCAATGATCACTCATGTTCGTAGATCCATCCGGCCGGCTCCGGCGAAAGTCGGATTTCCTCATTTCCGTAAATCCGTCTTTCCACTTGTGCTGCTCTCCGCAACGGCGCTTGGCGGTTGCGCCACCAAAAAGCCGCCGCAGATCTCCTACGACGATCCACAGCCCGCTGTGCTCGCGGCGGATCCGCCGGCGCCGGTCCAGGTGGTCGAACTTCCACGTCCCCTGCCCTTGCCGGGCCAGTTGAAGCCGGTCAGGGAAACACGTCGAACACCGGAACCGGCCGAGCCCACCGCCCGGGTCAACCAGGCCAACGCCGCCGCGCGCATGCAGCCTGTGCAGGACGGCTTTATCAACGCGATGCAGGTCTATCCCTACACGCAGGGCGCGCTCTATCAGGTCTATACCGCCGTCGGACAGATCACCGACGTCGCCTTGCAGCCCGGCGAGCAGCTCGTCGGCTCCGGTCCAGTCGCCGCCGGCGACACTGTGCGCTGGGTGATTGGCGATACCGAAAGCGGCTCAGGCGGAACGCGGCAGATCCACATCCTCGTGAAGCCGACCCGTGCGGACCTGACGACGAATCTCGTCATCAACACCGATCGCCGCACCTATCACATGGAGCTGCGCTCGACGACGGGGACCTACATGGCATCGGTGTCCTGGCAATATCCGCAGGACCAGTTGATCGCCTTGCGCCGACAGAACACGCGAGCCGAGGCCGCTCAGCCCGTCGCCACCGGAGTCGATCTCGCGTCGATCAACTTCCGCTATTCGATCGAAGGTGAACGCGCACCGTGGCGGCCACTGCGTGCCTTTGACGACGGCCGTCAGGTCTTTATCGAATTCCCGCGCGGCATCGGCCAAGGCGAAATGCCGCCACTGTTCATCGTCGGCCCCGAGGGTGACACCTCCGAACTCGTGAACTATCGCGTCCGCGGCAATCACATGATCGTCGACCGACTGTTCGCCGCGGCCGAGTTGCGCTTCGGCAGCGGCCGTAAGCAACAGCGCGTCCGGATCGTCCGCACCGACGGAAGGCCCGCGTCATGAGCGAGGACCGGGAAGAGGAAGGACGGCCGCCGGTCGGTGGCGAAGCGCTTGGTCCCGCGCCCATGCGCCTGCGTGGGGAGGCGCCGCGCGTCACCCGCCTTTCGCGGCGTGTGCTGGCCGGGCTCGGTCTGGTCGCCAGCCTCGGCATTGGTGGCGCGCTGATTTACGCGCTGCAGACGCGTCACAGCGGCCCCGCCAACGACGAACTGTACTCGACCGACAACCGGACCACGGCGGACGGACTCGCCGGATTGCCGCGCGACTATTCCGGCGTGCCGCAGCCGCAGCCCAATGTTCCGCAATTGGGGCCACCGCTCCCAGGTGACCTGGGGCGTCCAATACTCAGCTCCCAGAACCGTGGTCAGCCTGTCCAAGGCGTCAGCGCAGAGGAACAGCGCCGGCTCCAGGAAATAGAATCCGCGCGCACCAGCCGGCTGTTCGCCGGCACCGAAACGCGGCCCGCACCGGCCACTCCGGCGCCCGCGCCGGGCGAAACGCCGGCAATCGAGGCGCCGACGCTAGCGGGCTTGGGCCTCACGCCAGAGCCTGTAACCCTCACCGCGCAGGATCGGCAGGCCGCCTTCCTCAACGCCGCCGTCGACCGTCACACGGTTAGTCCGCATCGCGTTGTGGAACCAGCCTCGCCCTACGTCTTGCAGGCAGGCTCGATCATCGCGGCGGCCCTCATCACCGGCATCCGCTCCGACTTGCCCGGCCAGATCACCGCGCAGGTGACCGAAAACGTCTATGACAGCCCGACCGGACGCATCCTTATCATCCCGCAGGGCGCGCGGCTGATCGGACAGTATGACAACGGCGTCGGCTTCGGTCAGCGCCGCGTCCTGCTGGTCTGGAACCGCGTCATCATGCCGAACGGCAGGTCCATCGTCCTCGAGCGGCAACCCGGCGCCGACGCCGAGGGCTATGCCGGTCTCGAGGACGGCGTCGACTATCATTGGTGGGATCTGGCCAAGGCGGCGGGCCTCTCGACGCTGCTCGGTATCGGCGCCGAACTGGCGATCGACGATGATCAACGCTTGCTCCGTGCTATCCGCGACGGGACGCAGGACACGATCAACGATGCTGGCCAGCAGATCGTCCGGCGTCAGCTGTCGGTCCAACCGACGCTCACCATCCGGCCGGGCTTCCCCGTACGCGTGATTGTTACGCGCGATCTTGTCCTCGAACCCTACGGAGGGTGATCCATGGCGAATCTGAAACTTGGCGCCATTGCCGACGACAAGCCGGTCAAGGTCTCGATCGAACTGTCGGCCACCCTGCATCGCGACCTCATCGCCTATGCCGAGGTTCTCGGACGCGAGACGGGCCAGCCCGTTGTCGAACCGGCCAGGCTAATCGCGCCGATGATCGAGCGCTTCATGGCGACGGATCGGGCGTTCGCGAAGGCGCGGCGGATTCGGCAGCCCTAGTTGGCAGCGAGGGATAGCGCTCTTCCAACAGCTTGAGGAAGTGCGCCAGAGCCGGGTTGTCGTTGTCGCTCTGCCAACAGGCGGCGTAGCTGATCCGGCTCGGGCCCCTGCCGTCCTGCACATCGCGATAGACGACGCCAACGTAACTGGCACCGATGGCAGCCTCGCATGTCAGGCTGACCCCGAAGCCCGCGCCCACCAAGCTCGCTATGCTTTCGCGGCTGACGTCCTGGGTGACAATCTTAGGCTGGACGCCGGGCGAAGCCAGTTCCGCCAGCAAAATGTCCCGGAGTTCCGGTTCGGGATCGCGCTGGCTCAGGAGGAAAGTTTCGCCTCTGAGATCGGTCCAATAGACGATATCGTTCGTTACCAGCGGATGGCTTTCCGGGAGCGCGACCATGATACGTTCGCCCCACAAGGCCATTGCTCCGCCATCGCGAACTGCCGGCTCGCCGGTGACGATGGCAACGTCGAGGGTGCCATGTTCCAAGCCTACAATAAGACTCGCTCGTGCTCCCTCGACCGCACGGATTTCCACGTTCGGAAATCGTCGCGCATGTTCCACCAAGCTCGCGCGCAAATTTCCCGCCGACAGCGAGGTGTAGAAGCCGATGGCCAGCCGGCCAGCCTCCCCCCTGCCTGCGGCCTTGGCCGACGCCATCATGTGGTCCAGCCCATCGACCAAATGCCTGGAGGTGCGCAGGATTTCGGTGCCGGCCGTTGTCAGCCGCACGCCGCTGCTCGATCGCTCGAACACCGCGACACCCAAGCGGTCCTCCATTTGGCGAATGCGGCGGCTGAGCGACGACTGCTTGACGCCAAGCGCCTCCGCCGCGCGACGGAAGCTGCCATAGTGCGCGGCCGCGACAGCGTACCGCAAATGGCGCAGTTCAATCGCCATTACGGACTCGCAGCAGCCATCATCACGCCGCTACCGGTGGGATAATGCGACCCGTGAGCACGGACCCTTTGAGCTGCCCCATCTCGCGAACGTTCATCAGCGCGGATTCAGAGATCGGCAGGTAACCGGCCAACGCCCTTGTGTTGTCAATCTGCATGGGCGGAGCAAAGCGCTCCAGTGGCCATCCAGCACGCCTTAGGATGCGCTCAAATCGAACGTCCGTTACTGTGACTACCGCCTCTTGACCCTTCGCTAGTCCCCATTCGAGAATCCCCGCAAGCAGGCTGAACGTCGCGTCACGAAGCCCAGTTGAGGCCACGCTGTCCGCCGCGCTTGTATCCACACAGAAGCGCGAACTTTCGAATATTCTGTCGCTTCGCGGATGGGGATTCGATCCAAGCAGCGCTGGAAAGGTGTTCGCCAGCATCGTTGGCCCTGTCGTCGGCAGCAGCCTCGCACAGCCGACCACCGAGTTGCTGTCGTCGACAGCCATGATGTATGTCGGCTCAAGCGTGTCGTAGGCGTCGATCTCCATATCGCCTGAAACAGAAACATCCCAATTCAAACGATCCCGAAACACGCGGTAGCGCAAGCGGTGCATGCTCGCGATCAGATCAGGAAAGTCTGCGTAGTCCGAATGAGTAACTGGAATTACGCGCATGGCAGCAGGCTCCTTTGTTTGTGAGAAACAAAGAGCACGGCGGGCCGGGTCGCGTAGCTGTGGGGTTTTACAGGGTGAGTATGCGCGGAAGCTCTAGCGTAAATTTGGCCGATTGCACCCACGGCTGCAGTAGAGATGGGTGGTGCATGGACGGGAGATGTCGATCAGACCAAGCAAATCGGGGCGTCACTGCGCCCGCGGCGGTCTCATGAGAAGCAGAGTCGAGCGCTTTTTCACGACAAGATGAGGCCGCGGTGTGTGGCCTCGGCTACTGCCTGCGCTACCGTGGACGCGCTCAGCTTTGACCGAGCATTCTCAAGATGGAAGACCACTGTTCGTGTGGTGATGCCGAGAATTTTCGCGGTTTCTGGCATCTTCTTGCCGCGCGCGGCCCAGTAAAGGCACTGCCGCTCTCGTTGAGTGAGTGGCGCGTCGGCAACACGGGTCAGGCCCAGTTGCAGCTTCGCGTAGACGTGTGCATGATAGTAGAGTGCGGCAAGTTGCAGGGTATCCATCACTTCCGTGGGACGAACCTCGAGACTTGCGTCCCTATTACCCGCAACTGTGAACGCAGCGAAGCGGCCAAAGCCTCCTCGTATCGGTACAGTCACACCACTATGAATGCCGAATTTGGCAGCCTCAGAGAAAAAGCGCTGCTGAGAAGCTGACGGAAGTCGCAGCGTCCAGCGATCCCAATGAAACGACCGCTGCGATGATCGAGCGAGGCCAACGACAGGGTCGATATCCTCGTATTTCTGCTCAATATATTGCCGTGCCCATGAACTCGGATATGAAGAATGCACCTTGAGCGCAGGTTCCGAAAATCCGAGGTAGGCAAACCACCGGTAACCCAGCCGTGCGGCAAAACGATCAGCGGCACCTTTGAAGCCAACCTCGTCGCGCGCCGTTTCAAGCGCATCAACAAAATCTCTGAAGGCAAGGTCGAGAAGCGTCATCAACACTATCCCCTGGGCCACCTCTGTAGCCCAGAAACCCGTCGTTGCAGGAAAGGAACGATCGCGCTTCGACCACTGGCACACACCAGCATCTCGCGGCCAAGGATGCGGACTGCTGAGCCCAATTCAATACACTGTCGCCACGTCGCCCACGCTCCCTTTGAGGCAGAAACGCTTTCGACGGCAGCGGCTCCACGTTGACCGACAAGAAATGGCGGCTGGCCGATCGATTGACAGCCAGCAGGGGCTGCATCTCCCCTTCATTAGTCAAACCCGAAATATTCGCGCATGCGGTCGGCCAATTCATGTTTCGTCGGCGAGCTCTGCGAAGCCAGCCATTCGATGACACCGATGCGATCTTGAAGCGACTTGTCCTGGCTGATCTTGAACGCGCAATCGAGGTGGAGGATCTCTATTTCGAACCCCACGATTCCGTGCAGCAGTCCCTCAAGAAAGCCTGCGTCGAGTTGCGACAAAGGCCAAGGGCTCCCTCGACCCGACTCGTGATGAGCCACGATTCGGCGAAGATGAGCGATGCTCCGTACCCTGTCATTGACCAGCTTCCATCGGCCTCGTGCGTGGACGGCCATGTAGTTCCATGTTGGAACATCTGGCTCCTGGGAATAGGCAACGGGCGAGATGTAGCTTTGCGGACCCCTGAATATGGCCAGGACGTCGTCCCCATCCGATATGTTGCGCCACTGGCCATTAGCCTTCGCAAGATGACCGCTTAGGGCGCCCTGCCCGCCGTTTAGATCGAACAACATGGGTAGATGCGTTGCCTCGAGCCCCCGGTCGCCGTGGGTTACCAGCACGGCAAAGGGATGTTCAACGATAAACTGCGTGATGACTTCGATACGGCTCTCGCGAAAATGCTCCGATGTATACATGTTGACTCCACCGACGAAAAATTAGAGCCGAGGCGTTGGCATTCCGAGTGGACCAAGGACCTCCAGAGCGGAGGACGACATCCCACCGTATGGCGGAAACGCAATGGCACCCTCGCGAAAGCTCTTCAGTGGTTGGCCCAGCCCATGCAAGCCGCGCGATCGCGATCGGCGCACGCGGTCAAAATCGACAAGGACGGGAATTGTCTCCGGGCCGGCACAAGCTTGATGGATGATATCGCCGTCCGGGCCGAAGACTGCGGATCGGCCATACCCCATCAGGCCATCGTCCCCGCCTGCGCTGTTGAGATTGAAGAGGTAGCATTGCTGCTGAGCGGCGCTCGCGCGGGCAATTGCCAACTCGACGTCGCGGTCTAGGGTATTCGTCAGTATCGGGTGAAGGACGACCTCAGCGCCAAGCCAGGCAAGCGTGCGCATAACCTCCGGGAACCAGATGTCGTAGCAGATCAGGACGCCTATCCTCCCTACGTCAGGCACTTCAAACACCAGAAAACTGTCGCCCGCGCTGACGTCGCACTCATAGGGTTGAAACGGATAGAGCTTCCGATACCGCCCGACGACGTTGCCGCTTGGGTCGATGACGATCGTCGTGTTGTACACGCTGTCGCCATCGAGTTCATACATAGACCCTGGGATGAGCCAGATGCGGTTGTGCCGGGCAAGCTCTCGAAGGCGATCTTCCGCCGGGCCGGGAAGCTTGATCGCCTGCTTGACGAAAGGACCGAGCGGAACGAGTTCGCCGAACAGCAGCATGCTGACCCAGGGGAAACGCGCCTTGACGGTTGATATCTCACAGCGAAGGCGGTCAATATTGTCGCCCGCGGGCCACGTCGTCTGGCAGGCAGCGATCCCGAACTCAGCCACGGTCTGACGCCCGTTGGGCCTGCTATCTGCATTCGACATAGTACTTCTTCGTCCTTTCGGTCATTTGCCACAGCCCCCGAAAGCCTCTGCAAATTACAAAGCTGTCGCCTGCGCTGAACTCTTGCGCCTCCCCGTCGGTCTCCTGCAAGGTTATCGAACCTGACAGCACGTAACAGAACTCGTCGCACGGGTATGACTCAAAGCGCAGCGACCCTGGCTCGCTCTCCCAGATGCCTGCGATCATGCGGCCTGCGGGATCGCAGTAGTATGTGTAGCCGTATTCGACTGGGGCACCGCAAACTACTAGCTCCGGGGCGGAATAGCCTAGTTTCGGAAGTGGTTGGGATCCCGGGGCAGTTTCAGAAAGTCGGACGACTGACGGCAATGTTGATCCTCCAGAGTTGATGGAAAAGCGCGACGCTGAACGATCTCAGGGTCGAGTTCTGCGTGACCGGCAGGGTTGGCGAGCCAGGTTATGAACTCGCCTCACCGCTCCCGCCAAACGCCCCAAAGGCGCTCCTTGCCAGCGGGCCAGTCGGCATATCCTCGAACCTTCGGCCCGATCGCGGTCACAAGCGGATCATTGAAGAGGCCAATGATCGGTACCTGTTCGGCCAATCTCGCGTGCAGTGAATCGAAGATCGCCTGCCGTTTCGACGGATCTGATTCCGATTTTGCGGCGGCAAGCAACATCAGCGCGTCCGGATCCTCCCACTGGTTGGACGCGTCGTCCTTTTTTGCTCCCATAAATGTCTCAAAGCTGTAGGCCGGGTCGAGGCGTGCAGACATTCCAAAGGACATCAGCTGAAACTTCCCGGAGTAGTAGTTGTCGAGCTGAGCTGCGAAATCGAGCACCTCCAACTCGGCATTGATTCCGACAGCCTGAAGCATGGACTGTATGACGACCGCCGCCGAATACATGTTCTCAAATTTCTTGTTGGTCTGGATGCTCAATTTCTGTCCGGAGTACCCAGCTTCCTTCAGAAGCGCCGCGGCGGCAGCCGGATCGTATGCCGGCCAGATGGTCTGCTTGTCTCCATAGTAGGGGCTCATCGTTGGCACCGCCGATGGGTTGGGCGTCGCAAGCCCATAGGTAGCCGCATTGGCAATCTGTTGGATATCCAAGGCATGAGCGATCGCTCTGCGAACTCGAAGATCGGCCAGAATGGGATCCTCAGTCTGCAGCAGTAGCATCTGCCAAGCCATTGAGGATTGGACCGACACAGACGTATTCCTTGCCTTGGCGTCTTCGATGTCCGCCGCCCCAAAATCGGAAACGACATCAATCTCGCCCGTGTAGAGAGCGGATTTTCGGGCGGATGCATCCGGTACAACTAAGAATTTGAGCTGCTTGGCGTAAGCGTGCTTGCCGCCGGCCAGCCCATCACGCTCACCCGGCAACGACTGATAGTCGGCAAAGCGCTCCAACGTAATGTATCGATTGTGTTCCCACTTTCCGAACATGTACGGTCCCGTACCGATAGGCTTGTCCCAACTGCCGTCCGCTTTGAGAGAGGCTTTGCTCAGGACCGCGGTTAGGCATTGGATATTCGCCATATTTGCAAGGAACAGCGCGTCGGGCTCACTGAGTTGAAACTGGACTGTGACGCGATCCGGCGTGGTGATCTGCTCGACTTTCGAACCGAACGAGCCGTCAAAACGGTACGTGCATTGCCACTTGGTCTTGGGGTCGAGGTAACGCGACCAGCTCCAGGCAACATCGGCCGAGGTGACAGCATCCCCATTGTGGAATTTCAGGCTGTCGCGCAATTTGAACGTGTAGGTTCGCCCGTCGGCGCTGATTTCCCAACTCTTGGCGAGCATCGGACCGACTGTCAGGTCCTCTTTATAGGCTACGAGGCCCTCGATGACATGGTGCAGGACAGTGTCCGACGTCGAGTCACGGTCCACCCCGGGGTCGCTGCTGGAAATGTCGCCGCCGATGGCGAGGGTAAGCACGTCGGTTTCTCGTAAATCTTGGCCGGCACTGGACTCGCCGGGCAAGAGAGCGGTTGTCAAAATCAGGATCGCCCGTAGATGTTTCGACATTCTCATTTTGTCTGCTCCCCGCTTCTTTGGTTTACCGATTTCAAGAATTCACATCGCACGAGCTCCGCCGACGAAGGACGTCGGCAAAGAAAACCTTGACCGGAGCTACAACCGGCTCGGAGTCGTGCCCGACCCCCGCAACAAAGTCGTGGCGCACATTAATGTCTCGGGCCATGTAGCTCTCGCGTAGGGATCGCATCCGGTCGATGCGCGTTGCGCCGGCGATGTTGGCGTCCGGCATCCACCAATGGTCCTGAGGCTCGATGGTTATCTCCCAGGTTTCCGTGTCCCGATCGCCTATGACCATGTGAACGGGGACGCCGCGCATCAGGCCGATGTCCAGGGGTTTGCCGAACTCGCTCTCAAAGTTGCGGACACCGACCCACCAGTCTCGACTGTCGTCGAGCAGGGTCACCACACCGGGCGCTCCTATCGAGACGCCGAGCAGACGCTCCGGATGCGCATAGTAAAATCGGTGAGCAAAATGCGCCCCGCCGGAGAATCCGTAGAGAAGGAACTTGCCGGTATCGACACGATACTTCGCGGCGACTTCGTCAACCATTGAAAGCAATAACAAATCGAACCGGATATCGTGAAACTTGAGCAGTTTGTAGTTCGAGAGGTCTCCAGGTTCGATGATGCCGCCCGGAAATAATGGGGCGAGGATAATGCAATCGTTGGCCTCGCCAAAGTCGGCGAATCGATCGCGGTACGCTCCCACGGTTCGCTCGGTATCGTGAACCACGATGGCCAACCCATAGCGTTTGTCGCCGTTCTCGTCGTAGTCGCTCGGCACATAGAGGCAATAGGAGAAGCGTTGATCGGCCCTTGAAGCAAACAGGGCGGTATAGCCGAGATCATAGAAGTTCAGACTGTTCGTTTCGCTCATCTGACCGCGCCTCCGCAAAGGGGTCCGGGGTCGTCCTACGATCCCAGCCTCATGTGTTTTATATCATCACATAATGCACAATCAAGAGGCAATGTTTTGCATCGACAAAAAACACATGGCGCTGGCATCGCGAGCGACGTATTTGCCTCGCATCAATCGGCGGCACCCTCCACGGCGGTGTCCGATCCGCTTTGGGCGTAGCGCAGAGCAAGCTGAAGATGGCGAGAGAGCAGCGTCTCGGCCCAAGGATAGTCCTGTGCCTCCAGCGCATCCAGGATCGCGATGTGCTCGGTGCACGATTGCACGATCCTGTCGCTGGCCAGGCTGGGATAGCCCGCATACTCCTGTATGCGCCGAAGGTTGTTCTGCTGATGGACGGCCTGAACAAAGAATCTATTCTGGGAGCCGGAGACGATCGTCTCGTGGAAGGTTGCATTGACCGCAAACCACTCGACTCCATCCACCGACGGGCGGCCGTTTCTAAGAACGGCATCATGGGCTCGGCGCAGCTTCAGGATCCGGTCCGGATCGAGCTGGTAGCCGGGCTGCCGCAGCGCCGCGCACTCGATGGCCATACGAAACCGATAGCTTTCGGCGAGTGATTGATCGCTGTCGAGGGTATCCGAAAAGGACCATCCATGTCCTCGCTGGCGTTGCGCGAGGCCCTCTGCAGCAAGCCTGATGAACACCTTGCGGATGACGCCGCGCGACGCGTTGTACCGCGGCATCATCTCCGCTTCGGAAACTTCCACGCCAATGCGCCCGTCAGCGCGATCGGACAGCATTGCTTCATAGACGCGTTGGTCTGGAGACCGCGGGATCAGGCCATCGGCATCGATGCCTTCGATTGTTTGCGCCACCAGGAAGCCGCGCTCCGCCTCGGTGCGAAGCACTCCCTGCTCGGCCAACAAGCGCAATGCAGCTCGGACCGGCGTTCGCGACACGCCGAGCGCGCGCGCAATGGTCTGTTCGGGCACCCGCTGATCGACGGTGAACCCTTCATCCAGCAATCTTGCAAGAATCTGGCGCGCAAGATCGAGTTGCAACGGGCTCGCGCTCCGTTGCGTGGCTCCTTCTTTGGCACGCGTTCCCGATCTTTTCATTTGATCGCCCTGTTCCACCGTCACCCGATACACGCGTCCGCGTCGGCTATCACTTAGTCTCTTGGTGTACCAAGAACCATACATACCTTCGCGAAACTTGGTTGACACTAAGGTCACAAAATGTTTTTTATGATGATATAACTCATCACGGAACTAACAATGAGCATACCGTCGTTTCCCTTGGTCGAGATCGCGGGGCCGCCATTCAGCCGCGGCCAACAGTATGGACGTGCCGCACGCGAACGGATCGCCCGCAGCGTTCGCATCTACAGTCAGCGGCTTCTGGCCATGTCTTATGCCTGGAACGATGTCCGTGAGATCGTACGCGGTTTCGTGCCGACGGTTGAAGAGTTCGCACCCGACTACCTCGAGGAAATGCGCGGCATCGCCGATGGTGCGGGCTGCTCATTCGAAGAGATCGTGCTGGTGAATGCTCGAACCGAGATACTTGAGATTGGTCGCAAGGCAACTGCTCGTGAGGCGCCCGATGGTTGCACAGGCGTCATCGTGATGCCGGAAATGGCCCGTGACGGCGCGTTGATCCATGCTCAGAATTGGGACTGGCTGCCGGAGTGCGCACAAACCGGAGTGGTTCTCATGATTAGGACAGACGATGGGCCTGATATCCTCACCTTCACGGAAGCCGGAGGTCTGGCAAGGAGCGGTTTGAATTCTGCGGGATTGGCAATCACGGCAAACTACCTGGAGTCGGACCGTGACTATGATCGGCCTGGAATTCCGCTGCCCTTCATACGACGAAAGTTCCTTGAAAGTCAGCATCTGGCTCAGGGAATAAAAACCGTGGCGACCACACCGAAATCCGGGTCCAACAACATGATGCTCAGCACGGCAGCGGGCTTTGCGATCGACTTTGAGTGCGCGCCGGATGAATCGTTCCCGATCCTACCAGAGAGGGGCGTGCTAGCGCATGCAAACCATTGGACATCGCCAGCGGCCTTGTCGAAGCTGCGCGACACCGGCATCGCGAACGTACCGGAAAGCTACTACAGAGACTATCGGGTGCGCGAAAGGCTAGGGTCGAGAGGTGGCGGCTTGGCCGTTGAGGATGTGAAAGACGCCCTCTTTGATCGCTTCGGAGAGCCGTTTTCGGTTTGTCGGCCATGGCGACCAGAATTCCCCGGAAGTATATCGGAAACCGTGGCCATGATTGTGATGCAGCCGGCCCGTGGCTTGATGGAAGTCGCTCCTGCGCCGGCACGAAACAGGCACTTTACGGTCTACTCGCTCACAATGGACACAAAGGGCGCGGCCGAAGCCGCAGCCTAGGTGCGCTTGTCGATTCTTTGGGGCGCCGCGACAGCAGGGACAAACGCGACATGCTTAGCTTTATCCTTCGACGGATTGTCATGGCGTTGCCGACGCTGGCGATCGTCGCTTTGACAGTCTTTTTTTTGATGCGACTGATCCCCGGTGATCCTGTCATCGTAATGCTGGGCGATATGGCGCAGCCCGACATGATCGAAGAATACCGCCGCTCTCTCGGCCTGGATCGGCCTATGCCCATCCAGTTCATGATCTGGCTTGCGAATGTCCTGCAAGGAGACTTTGGTTATTCGATCGTCAACAAGCTGCCCGTGCTGGACCTGATGTTGGATCGTTTTCAGGTGACGGCCAGCGTTGTTATCATTTCTGTTGCGCTGGCAAGCTTGCTTGCGGTTCCGGCAGGTGTGCTTGCAGCGTGGCGGCAGGGCGGTCTGATCGACCTCGCGACAGTCAGCCTTTCTTCGTTACTCGTTTCCATCCCAAGTTTCTGGCTTGGTCTGCTTATCCTCATGCTGTTCGGCCTCACCCTGAACTGGCTGCCGATCGTGGGCTACATCTCATTCAGCGAGAGCCCCGTCAGCGCTCTTGCCTATCTGGTGATGCCGGTCACTACATTGGTGTTTTCTGAGATGGGATTCATCGCCCGCATGACACGATCCAGCATGATCGA
This sequence comes from Mesorhizobium kowhaii, assembly GCF_003253745.1. Taxonomy (GTDB): domain Bacteria; phylum Pseudomonadota; class Alphaproteobacteria; order Rhizobiales; family Rhizobiaceae; genus Mesorhizobium; species Mesorhizobium kowhaii. Next base: position 10,945 of record NZ_MZXV01000050.1, on the reverse strand, counting down.
AGTCATGCGCCTGGAGTACATCACGCACGCGCGCGCGAAAGGGCTGTCAGAGAGCGCCGTCCTGTGGCGACACGCCTTCCCCAACGCGTTTGCGCCGACATGGACCGTGATCGGGCTAATATTAGGCAATCTTTTGGGCGGCGTCGCGGTAGTCGAGACCGTTTTTACGCTGCCAGGCCTCGGGCGGTTACTTGTGGAGTCGATATATGCCCGCGACTACCCTGTCGTACAAGGCTGCCTTCTGCTGGTGGCGGGCGTCTACGTGGTGATCAACCTTGTTGTCGATCTCCTCTACCCCTTGTTCGACCCGAGGGTGGCAGAATGACTCGATCACCTGGTGGATCGGTCCTGCAACCCGATCGTCTTCTACTCAGTTGCGTTCCCCTTTTATTCGTGGTTGCTTTTGCAGTGGTAGGCGCTGTCTGGACGCCTCACGACCCGCTTTCGATCGACATAGGCTCGCGGCTGCAACCACCGAACGGACGTCATTGGCTTGGCACGGACGAGTTTGGCCGTGACGTGCTCAGCCGGATAATGGCGGGAGGCACCAGCAGCATGTGGATCAGTCTGCAGACGGTGGCTGGCGCGATCACCGTCGGCAGTCTGCTTGGCATGGTCAGTGGCTATCTGCGCGGCCCGGTCGACGTCGTGCTGATGGTGGTCAACGACGCGCTGCTCGCGTTTCCCGGCATCTTGCTGGCACTCGGGTTGATGACCGTCCTTGGAGCCGGACGGAGCGGCATCGTCGTGGCGCTGTCTATTGCATTCCTGCCGTCGGTGGTGCGCGTCGTCCGCGGCGCGGTGCTGTCGCTGCGCCGCAGAGAGTACGTGGAAGCTTCTTTCGTCATGGGTAACTCGGACTTATACTCGATGTGGCGCCACATACTTCCGAACTGTCTGCCGCCGATCATCATCCTTGCCACATCCATGTTCGGATGGGTTCTCCTGGCCGAAAGCGCTCTGAGCTTTCTTGGCCTCGGCGTGCCTCCTCCGGCGCCCACATGGGGCAACATGCTGGCCAGCGGCTTTGCCCATATCAGCCGCGCGAGCTGGCTCTGCGTCTTTCCAGGCCTTTGTATCTCTCTGACAATGCTGGGGATCAATCTCATAGGGGACCTCCTGAATGACTATCTTGATCCCCGAACCGCCCAATCATCGTCATAAGCCATTCAATGATCGGGCTCTAGAGAAAGATGCCAGCCTGATGCTTTCTCAACGAGCCGTGCTGTCGACGCGAGACCTCACCCTCAAGGTGGGCAATCTGACAATTGTTGATGGTGCAAGCTTCGAAGTTGCGCCAGGCGAGATCTTTGCGGTCGTCGGCGAATCCGGCAGTGGAAAAACGATGCTCGCCCGTTCGATCCTCAACTTGCTGCCAGCGGCGGTGAGGATAGCCGATGGCTCCATTCTGTTTGAGAGCACCGACCTGACAAAGCTTGCGGAGCGCGATCTGCGGGCAATCCGCGGCGGCCGAATCGGGATGGTCTTTCAGGAGCCGATGGTCTCGCTCAACCCATCTCGCACGATAGGCAACCAGATGATGGAAGGGCTTCGGCTGCATCGCCGCCTGTCAAGACACGAAGCAATGAAACTTTGCCTCGATATGCTGGAACGCGTCCGCATCGACGATCCGCGGGGGTGCTTTGACGCATTTCCACACCAGTTTTCTGGCGGGATGCGACAACGAATTCTGTTGGCGTCAGTCATGTTGCTGCGTCCGACGCTGCTGATCGCCGACGAACCGACCACCGCACTCGATTCGTTGCTGCAGCAGGAAATCATGGAACTCATGGTGGAACTGTGCAGGGAGAACGGCGCGGCCGTCCTCCTTATCAGCCACGACCTGCCTTTGGTCGCCCGTTACGCGGCGAGAGTCGCTGTCATGCAGAAGGGTAAGATCGTAGAACAGGGACCGGCTCGGGATGTCTTACTGCGCCCAAGCCACGAATATACCTGTCGCCTGTTGGACTCTCTCCCAAGCCGCGTTCAGCGTAAATCGTTGGATCGCAGCGGCAAACCAGTGCTTCAGGTTCTCGACCTGACGATCGTGCATGCTGGTCGACGTCGCCTTTTCGCGACCTCCGCCCCGAAAAAGGCAGTAGATCACGTTTCGCTCGATCTATACCCCGGTGAAACGGTAGCCCTCGTCGGAGCAAGCGGTTCCGGCAAGACGACTTTGGGCCGCAGCTTGGTCGGATTAATCAGCACAACCGCAGGCAAGGTCCTTCTCGACGGCGAGGAGCTGACCGAACTACATTACCGCGTCGGCCATGCAGTTCGGCAAAGGATACAGATGATCTTCCAGGATCCGTACTCCTCACTTGACCCGAGAATGCACATCGATGCGATCATCGAGGAGCCGCTCCGGCATGAGGCTACTCTAACATCAGCCGGTCGACGCGAGCGCACACTGGCAGTGTTGTCCGATGTAGGGCTTGGCCGCGAGTTTGTTGGTCGCTTCCCGCATCAACTCTCGGGTGGCCAACGCCAACGAGTAGCAATCGCCCGGGCGATCATTCGAAGGCCTGACATCATTATTGCCGACGAACCAGTATCGGCGCTGGACATGACGGTACAGAAGCAAATCCTCGACCTGCTTGCAGAGCTTCAGGGAAGGTTCAACTTTGCCTGCATCTTCATTTCACACGACCTCGGTGCCGTGGAGCAGATCGCGGATCGGGTGGTCGTCATGAATGGGGGGAGATTTGTCGAGATAGGTACTCGCTCTGAGATTTTCGATCGGCCGCAACATCCCTACACAAGACGCCTTCTGTCGGCCAGTTCGTCCTTGGATCGGACGATGGGTGGGATAATCCGGCTCCAGACAAGACGAAACGATCTGGGTGGCCGGCTGGCGGAGCAATGAGCGTGCAGCGAGACATCTGCATCAATGGACGGTTTGTGCCGTCGGCCAAGGGCGCAATGTTGGACGTGGTCGATCCGGCCACCGAGTTGGCGCGATTATCCCATGGAACTATCCATTGCTGATGGCGTGCTGGAAGGTACCCTCCGGCGCTCGCCGCGGGATTGCACGATAGTTGTGAATGCTCCACCGCCTGAAAGGCGGTGGCTTCGGGTTACGGCTTAAAGCCGGATCGGTCCGCCTTTTGGCGGACAGGGCGCATAGTCACATCACTCGTGTTCGTCGGGGGAAAGGGCCCAATTGACGATGTTCAATCATGACGTAAGCATTGTGCACGGTACGGCGGAATTGCTGCGCGAGCTCGAAGGTTTGGACTATTCATTCCAAATCGATGAGGAGGCCGTACCTCCTTTCGATAGTGCGGATATCGCCAAGACTGTGACCCGCAAGCCGCACCGCAAGGCATACGGCTTTGATGCGCGTTCTCTAGCAGGCCATCTATGCAAGCCTGATCGAGCCGTCTTCGTGGCATTATCGGGAGAGCTACCAGTGGGTTTCGTCGCGGTCGAGAAATCCTGGAACAACCTGGCCGCGATTACTGATTTTGCCGTCGATCGGCATGTACGTCGCGGGCAAGTCGGGCGTTCGCTCATGGACACAGCGGTCGCTTGGGCGCGAGATCAGAGACTGCGGGGCATTCGCCTCGAAACGCAGAGCAATAACCTGCCGGCTTGTCGCTTCTATGCGAGGTATGGCTTCCGGCTCGGCGGATTCGACCGATTGCTCTATGCCCCAATCGAAGGAGTCGAAACAGAAACCGCCTTGTTCTGGTATCTGTTTCTCGATCTTCCCGGCGCGCAGATCGATGAAAGCATTTCGCGATCGGCGCACCGCGAAGCTCGTCGCGCCGATGCTGGCGCGCTTCATGGCGACCGATCTGGCTTCAAGAAAGGCCGCAGGTGACGCGGCTCAGGGCGGATATCGGTTGCTGACCAGCGCTTGAGGCTACCGGCCGCGCGATTCGAGTTATCGCTGCACCGATCCCCCGAGACCTCGAACGATGCTTCTGGCTGGATTCACCAACCTTCGACAGCCGTGACTTGTAGCATTCGGGCGATAGGCCGCAATTTGACGCAATAGCCACGTGAACGGTTCTTAGCGCGATCAATTGCGCGTTGTCTCAACGCCAGCATATCCAGCCGCCTTGAGCACCAGCGTGATATGCGATCGGGCGATTCTCAATAGTTTTGGCCTGCTCTCGCCGGCACGCGCGCGAAGCGCCAGGCTGTGCTGGAGCGCGGCAAGCATCGCTGCGATACCAACCATATCCGCGTCGGCCGATATTTCTCCGGCATCGGCCGCCATTCTCATCCGCCGCCGGAACTGGGTGTCGGTCTTTTCTACGGCGGCGGCCAGTTCCGCTCCAATCTCGGGATCAGCGGCAGCCTCACCCGAGATGACGCTCAGAATCGGGCAGCCGAGCGGTTCGCCCTCACTCGAAACATAGGCGCCGACGATCTCGCCGAAATAATCTTCCAGTCCCTTGTGGAGCGACGGCTCGTCGAAGAGGGCGTGCGTCCGCCGCTCGACGGATTCGTCAGCATATTGTCTGACGGCTTTGCGATAGATTTCGAGCTTGTTGCCGAAGGCCGCATAAAGGCTCGGCCGCGCCATTTTCGTCGCTTCCGACAGATGATCGAGCGAGGTGGCGGCATAGCCGCGCCTTCTAAATTCACCAAGGGCCGCTTTCAAAGCTTGCTCTGGCTCATATTCCCTGGGTCGGCCGCGAGAAAGTTTGCGTTCCATTTCTATGCCAATCCGCAACAAATTGATTGCGCCACCTTTCTATGCGAACTAGCATAAAAAAGAGAGGGAAAAAACACGATAATAGCAACAGCCGCAACTGCGCCGGGGAATCACGCCCCCGCATCCGCCCAATGCTTCGGTTGACGAGAACAAGGACTGAAAATGAGTTCCAAGGTACGTATCGGTATCAACGGCTTCGGCCGGATCGGCCGCATGGTGTTCCGCGCCGCAATGGTGCGAGACGATATCGACATCGTCGCGGTGAATGATCTGCTGCCCACCGATCCATCTCGCCTATCTGTTGAAATATGACAGTGTGCATGGCGGTTTTGCCGGAGAGATCGTTGCGGAAGAAAGCGCGCTGCGCATTGGCGGACGTGTAGTCGTCGCCTTCGAGGAAAAGGACCCCAGCGCGATCCATTGGGCCGATACCGGGGTGGATCTGGTGATCGAGTCGACTGGGCGCTTCCTGACGACAGAACAGGCCGAAGGCCATGTTCGCGCCGGCGCCGGCAAGGTGCTCCTTTCGGCGCCGCCGAACGACGACACGCCAGTCTTCGTCATGGGGGTGAATGCGACGGACTATGCCGGGCAGGCAATTGTCTCAAATGCGTCATGCACGACCAATTGCGTGGCGCCGCTGGCCAACCTCATCAACGACGTCTTCGGCCTCCAAGAGGCGCTGATGATGACTGTGCATGCGGCGACGGCGAGCCAGAACACCGTCGACGGCGTTGCGCGCGACGATTGGCGCTTCGGGCGCAGTGTCTTCAACAACATCATTCCGGCGACGACCGGTGCAGCGCGCATGGTCGGCAGGGTCGTTCCCGAACTGAGCGGGCGCATCAACGGCATGGCGGTGCGCGTACCGGTCGCGGATGTGTCGATGATCGATCTGACCTGCCGGCTGCGCTCCAACGCATCGTACGCCGAAATCTGCGAGGCAATTCGGGAGGCGGCGGCGGATGCGTATCGCGGCATTCTCGAATATTGCGACGAGCCGGTCGTCTCGACCGATCTGCGCGGGAATCCCCACAGCGCCATTTTCGACGCGCAGGCGGGAATGCAGACATCCGAAGGCCTGACCAAGCTTATCGCCTGGTACGACAATGAATGGGGCTATGCCAGCCGCTGTCTCGATCTCGCGGTTCACATGGTGCGCAACGGATAGCGCGTCGTCTATTTTGACATAGACACTGCCGCCATCGTTGCGAACGAGACGGCGGGTATTTTGGCCAACGCAGGTGGCCATGGAGGGTCGTGCGCCGACGTCAGTCATAGCCGTGAAGTTGGATGATCAACGGTTCGGAAGCGTGCATGAGCCTGCTCGCAGGCAATGGCTGGGATGCCACCAGCAGCGCAGCCGCCGGCGAACATCTGGAGACCCCGATGAAATATCTGACGGCTGAGGAAGTCTCGGAACGCTACCGTGGTAGCATCTCTGTTGGGACGCTTCGAAACTGGCGAGCCATGAGGATTAGATCGGCCTACGTCAAGATCGGAAAAGCGGTGCTGTATCCGGTTGAGGAACTTGAGATGTGGGATAACAAAAATATTGTGGTGTGCCGTGCATCAAAACGACTCACGATGGACGCGACTTAGGGAGCGTAACGATCAGGCAGGAGCACACAAAACGGCCCGCAAACACGGGCGGTTAGTTGAGCGTCAAGACGACCGGATTGTGGTCGCTCGTTTGGTCACGGAAGTCGGCATTGAGGTTCAGGTAGGTGATCGAGGTGACGTCGGTCGACGACAGGCTACCGCCCACGACTATGTGGTCGATGGCCTCCCGCAGGCCGTGGAACTGCGACGAGAAGGTGTAGTTCTCGCCCCGGCTGTCCGGGAGCATAGTAAGGCCAAGGCTGCCCGCCTCGAAGGGAGCAAGCGTGGCGGCCTCTGTGACATCGTTGAAGTCGCCGAGAATAATAATCCGGGGCGGGTTCGTGCCAAAACGTGACTCCAACTCAGCGACGATGGCTTCCGCCTGTGCGCGTCGCCCTGCCGACGACTGCGGCACGGGATCCTCCGCTTTCGAGTAGAGCCCCTGGTCCCCGACCTTTGAGCTCAGGTGGACATTTAGCAAAACGTAAAGCATCCCGTTCACTGTGAGTGTCGCCAGCAACGGCTTTCTCGACTGATAGAACGGATTTACACCCTCCTCGCACCGGTCGGCTGTATCGAACAGTCGCTCGACCGCCCCGACCGCAACGCCCGCCCCGCTCTTGACGAGATAGACGTTGCGGATGTTGCCACCAGGCTGACCACCATCGGCATTGGGCACCAGTGGATCGAGAGCAACAATCTCGTAAGCAGGGCCATTAGCGGCCCCGATCGCGGCAATTAGCTTCGCGAGGGTGGCACCCGCGGTGACCGTCATCGTGACATCAACACCATCGTCGTCCTGGACTTCTTGGAGGGCAAGGATATCCGGCGCGCCGAGCGATTCCACGATCTGCTCAGCAATGCGAGTGAAGCGCGACGGCGGGTCATTCGCGTCGAGATTCTCGGCATTGAACGTTGCGATGCGCAAACCCTGCATCGGGGCGGGCGGCGCTTCGGGCGCGGCAGGCTGCGTCAGGGATGCCGGATCGATCACGTGATCGAGCGCCACCATGTACTCGCCATTCTCGTAAGTAACGACGCCCGTGAGGTCGCCAAGGAGCGTGCCAGGATCGACGACGATTGTTGGTTGTGTCGCCGGCAAGCGTACCCGCGTAATTTCCGGAAAGATGTGGCCAGGGATACTGATAGGCAGTCCATCGACGGTCAGTTCGCCTGGCTGGAGGTTCGCGCGTGCAGCGACATAGACGATCTTGTTGTCCCGCGCGGACACGGCCAACGCGTCATCGATACTGACGCGCATGCCCTCGAGGGATTCAAAGTAGTCACGAGGATGATTTGCCGGATCGAACGGCGTGTTCGGAACGTCTGCAAAAGCGATGGAGGCCGTTGCCCCCGGCGGCATCAGCGGCACCGGCGCGGGGACGGCCGCGGTGCCCTTTACGGTCATCGCCGTGACATTATTAAGTTCGGTAATCGTGAGGTAAGACTTTCGGTCTTCGTTTGGGATGGTCGACGTTTCAATCGTCCCGCAGGCGACCACGGTCCGACTGGGCGGAAAGCCTTCGGTGAAGGGCTGGAATTCGACGGGGCGTCCCGTCACCGTGACGAGGCTCCCGACGTCATGAGCTGGGAAGGCCGCGACGTTGCGCAGAAAGACGTAGAGGCCCTCCGAGGTGGCCGGATCGTTGTCCGGTGCCGTGGACTGAAGGAAGAAACCGTCGCCGAACAGCTCTGTCACTACGCCTGATAGGGTCAAAACCCCTCCGCCTGCGACGGGGGATCTGTGGTCGGCGCCCTGTACCGCAGACACCGGCGTTTCCTGAGCCACCGCCATTGTCGAGACAAGGAACGCAGCTGTTGTGGCACCAGCAATGGCTAAACCGACAAAACGTAAACGGAAATACATTCTCGACCCCTCGCGAAATGCAGTCCAGCAACGCGACCATATTGTCGCTAGCGACGGAACGCAATCTGCCGTTGAATTACTGCGATCTTGTGACTGATAATCTGCGTAGCCGCGGCAAGGGCCGGCCAGGGTGCGGGACTACCACACCGCAGTTCCAACGAAGATTGGTCGCCTAGGCTTGGGGCGCGTGGTCGAGTTCTTTAGCCAAATTGCGTTCAGGCTCGCCGATGTGGGAGCCGCGCCGAAGTGTCTTAGCGAAGGGTCGCAACCAGGGAGCATCGCCGCCGATCGGCGGCCGGGCTGTCGTAAACCGAGCCCGCATCCGGTCTCGGCCGGGCGGCTTCCATCCCTGATGCAGCATGCGGACCACCTCGGACGGGGACAGTCGGTCCCGCGTCCCGTCCTGCGGCCGGCGCTATGCTGACGCTCCTGCGGCTGTCCCGTTCACCGCCCACGGCGGGGGCGAATTTCCTCCGTCCTACGCGCGACAATCGTCCGCTGTTGCGGACGCGCGCAGGACTGCGGTTTATGCGCCGTTCTGTCGTTGGAGCGCCGGCGGTCGCCGGCGCGGAACCATAGATCGTGGAGACCTCAGATGGCTTTCGAGCAACATCCGGATGGATTTTTCAAGTTCTGGTCGTTGCGAGATGAATCCGTGATCCACCGGCGTTGCGCAGTATCACGTGGATCCAATCATATGCCCCCAGGATCGACCATACTGGCCTGCGATCGGGATGACTGAAACTGGTCGGAAGCTCCCATTCGGAATGACCGAAACTGGCCGGATGCGGAAGATCCGCTTTCATGAAATTGGGCTAGAAAGCCGACCTTTGGGTCCAGCCCAGTGTGGGCCGCTTTGCGCCATATGTGGACATAGGCTTCGCTGCGGAAAGCAGACATTCGCCGAACGATGTTGCGGTCCGGGCAACTCCGTCGATCGAAATTCAGGCAGGGAACCGGTCGCCGAACATCGGTCGCCCGCTTTTCGATTCAGCCTCGGTCGCCTCGTCCTGAAGCACGTCCCAGTGCTCGGCAAGGCGGCCATCCTCGACCCTGACCACGTCGGCGGCTATCCATGCCACGGGACGGCCGTTGCCGGTGAAGCGGCCGTAGACAATGACGTAGTCGCCTTCGGCCAAGATGAGCTGGTGTTCGTAGCGTAGCGTGTTCGGCCCGCTGCGGATCAGGTTGAACAACCCGTCGCGGCCGGGCTCGATGTGAGCGCTGTGCTGGATGTAGCTCGCTGACCAAAACTGCGCAGCGGCTTCGTAGTCGCGCTTGTTGAACAGCGTGTCGAAGGCCTCCAACACGAGCGCCTTGTTCTGTTCCGGAGTGGTCTTGGTCACATCATTCTCCTCATTCTTCAGGTCGGTCGGTTAAGCGCCGAGCTGTGTCGGCGGTTGAAGGAATGGCCGGCGTATTCACGCTCATCCCCAGCATCGCGATCAAGCCGATCGTAGCGAGGCTGAGCAGGGTAATGATGCCGGCTCCGAGGTTGATTGCGAGAGCGAGCCCTCGTTGCGTAGCCACTGCGCCGAGGATGAGCGCTACGGCGCCAAGCGACAGATAGGCGGACAGATAGAGTGCCGAGAGCACGCCGCCGCGGTGGCCAGCGGGAACCGCGCTGTTGATCAGCGCCAGGCCGCCAAGGAACAGCAGGCTGTAGCCGATGCCGCTCACCGCCGTCGCGGCGAGGAAGATCGACAATCCGTGCCATGCGACGGAACAGGCTAGCAGCCCCATGCCGGCGGACGAGGCAATCGCCCCCAGCATCATCGCTGGCCGCGGACGAAGGTCTCGGGCGACGATCCCGAGGATGCCGGAGGTGATCGCGAAGAGCGAGAGCGCAGCGCCGTTGACGAGGGCGTTGGGTGAACCGACGAGGTCCCGCGCGACTTGCCCGCCGAGCGACAGGATCAGCACGCCGTGCGTATAGGCCGTCGTCACCGCGATCGACGCAAGCGCGAAGGCCGGCCGCAATCCGGGCGGCAAGGAAGAAACTTTCGGACGCCAGCGCCTGGACGCGTGGCCGCCGACATGGCGAGGCAGGAACCAGGTGGCGGCGAACAGCAGCCCGATCAGGGCGAACAGGACCCAGAAGCTGAGATGGGTGGGCCACGGCGCGTATTGCGTCAGCGCGCCGCCGAGGAGCAAAGCTCCGGTGAAACCAAAGGCTTGGGCGGCGGCTGTGACGGAAGCGGCTCGCTTCGCCTGGCCCTCGGCGCTGAACTCCACCATTGCCGCCGTCGAAGGCCCGGCGGTCAGGCCGACGCCAATGCCCATGAAGGCACGACCCGCGAAGAGCCACAATACGTCAGGCGCGACAGCGAACAGCAACGCGCCGATGAGCGATGCGCAAAGTCCAAGCAGCATCGTCGTTCGGCGGCCGATATGGTCGGAGATGTCCCCGAAGAGGATGAGGACGGCGACGACGACGATGGGGTAGATGGCGAATATGCCCGTCGTCACTGTATGGGTCAGCCGCCATTCGTCGGCATAGAGTTGGTAGGTCATGGCCGGTGCGGCGCTGCTCCAGAAGGTATGAACGACAACGCCTGCCGACACCCAGAAGCTCGCCTGTCGGCCGAGTGCCAAAGGTCCGGACCGCCTTACAGTACGGTTTGATGACCTTTCTCTTCGGACGACTGACATCGGCACGCTCCTGGCGCTGGCGGAGAGACTTCAGAGCTTCGAGCCGCCGTCGACCCGGATGGTGTCGCCGCTGATCCAGCGCGCGTCGTCGGAGGCGAGGAAGGCGACGACACCGCCGATATCGTCCGGCTCGGCGGAACGTTTCAGAGCCTGGA
>NZ_MZXV01000043.1 GCF_003253745.1 Mesorhizobium kowhaii | reverse complement strand
TGCCAGACGAACAGTCGAGACCGTCTGCGAAGCCATCGGTCAGATCCTCGGCACCGTCACTTCAACCGAATGCAGAAATTACTTCACCGAGGCCGGGTATGTACCAACCTAAATTCATCCCGCTCTAGTGTCTTCGGCTTGCCGCTGTGTGGCAGAGAGGCAAATACGTCTTCTGGCCGCGTCTCGGCAAAGGCCGGCGCCAGTTTCAAAAGGACGCCCTCCGACGTGTCCTCGACCTGTAGGCGTGTTCCGGCCCCCCATTCTCTCCGTTTCCGGATCGCGCTGGGCAGGATGACCTGTCCCTTGGTCGAGACGGTCGTTGTGAGCTTTTCTGGAGCAGCCATAGCAGTTTGGCTCCGATGTAAGACAACTGTAAGATAACTGGAGATTGCGCCGACTTCAAGACCATGAAGGCTCGATCGGCCGACCAGTCAAACCCGCGTGCCGCCCACCGTCATCTGGTTCATGCGCAAATGCGGCTGGCCGACGCCGACCGGCACGCCCTGTCCCGCCTTGCCGCACATGCCGATGCCGGTATCGAGCTTCATGTCGTTGCCGATCATGGAAACGCGGTGCATGGCATCCGGCCCGTTGCCGATCAGCATGGCGCCCTTGATCGGGTGCGTCACCTTGCCGTTCTCGATCATGTAGGCCTCGGTGCAGCCGAACACGAATTTGCCCGAGGTGATGTCAACCTGGCCACCGCCGAAGGACACGGCATAGATACCGTTCTTGACCGAGGCGATGATTTCGTCCGGTTCCATGTCGCCCGCCGTCATAAAGGTGTTGGTCATGCGCGGCATCGGCTGGTGGGCATAGCCTTCGCGCCGACCGTTGCCGGTGGCCTTCATGCCCATCAGCCGGGCATTCTGGCGATCCTGCATGTAGCCGACCAGTTTGCCGTCCTCGATCAGCACGTTGCGGGCTGTAGGTGTCCCTTCATCATCGACGGTCAGCGAACCGCGCCGCTCCGGCATGGTGCCGTCGTCGACGACAGTCACTCCCTTGGCGGCGACCTGCTGGCCCAGCAGGCCGGCGAAGGCCGAGGTCTTCTTGCGGTTGAAGTCACCTTCGAGCCCATGGCCGACGGCCTCGTGTAGCATGACGCCCGGCCAGCCGCTGGAGAGCACGATGTCGAAAGTGCCGGCCGGCGCTGGTATGGCCTCAAGATTGACCAGCGCTTGCCTCAGCGCCTCCTTGGCCGCGTGCCTCCAGCTGTCCTCGACAAGGAAGTCGCCGAAGGCCTTGCGTCCGCCCATGCCGTACGACCCGCTCTCCTGGCGGTCGCCATCGCCGACGACGACCGAAACGCTGACCCTGACCAAGGGGCGGATGTCGCGCACCACCTGGCCATCGGCGCGCACGATCTCGACATGTTGCCAGGATGAGGTCAGCGAGGCCGAAACCTGGCGCACGCGCGGATCCTCGGCGCGCAGCCAGGCGTCGATTTCCTGCAGGAGCTTTGCCTTGGCCTCGAAGGAGGGCGAGGGGATCGGATTCTCGTCGCCATAGAGACGGCGGTTGGTACGGGCGGGCGCTGCGGCCAGCGTGCCGGAATAGCCGCCCTTGACGGTTGAAACGGCGTCGGCGGCGCGCAGCAGCGAAGCCTCGGACAAATCGCTGGAATGGGCATAGCCGCTGGCTTCGCCGGCCACGGCACGAAGGCCAAACCCCTGGTCGGTGTTGAAGTTGGCGGTCTTCAGCCGGCCGTTGTCGAACATCAGCGCTTCGCTCTCGCTGTATTCGAGGAACAGTTCGCCGTCGTCGGCGCCGTTGATGGTGTTGGCGACGATCTGCTTGATGCGATCGTCTGAAATGTCGAATTGGCCGATCAGGCTGTTCATGGCGCGGGCCCTTCAATAAGCGGTTTTACCGGATGTAGGCGCCAGGGCGCCGTTCGGCAATCCTCACGATGGAACACGGCGGATCCTATGTCAGGCGGCGCGCCATCACGATTTCGTCGATCTCCCGGCCCTCATGAAGAAAGCCTGCAGGTATGCAGCCAATTTCGTGAAAGCCTTCGCGTTGATAAAATCGTATGGCGGCTGGATTTTCCGCGCTTACAGCCAGCTCGACCTGCCTTATGCCCGATGCGCGGGCATGATCGAGCAGCAGATTGAGCATCGCGACGGCGTGTCCGCCGCCACGCTCGCTGTCGCGCAAATAGACCATGATGATGGTGGCGCGGTGCGCCATCTTGCTGCCCTGCTGCCGCATCAGGCCCATCATGCCGACAGGCTCCTCGCCCCGGAAGCTGACGACGACCGGGTTGGTTGTCAGGCGCCGACGCCACTCCTCGTCAGGGAGACTTTCCCAATCCGATGCGCTGCTGGCGAAGGCTTCGGGAGCAGCGCGCAAGGCCTCCAGGCGAATTCGCTTGAAGATCTCGAAATCGTCCGGATCGAGCAGTTTCAAGGCCAAACAGTCAGGCTCAGGGCAGGGCGGCGAAACCGTCGGCGAAACCCTTGAGGTCGACGGGGATGCCGATGCCTTCTTCCGGGGTCTGGAAGACGATAAAGGTGGCCGACGTACCGGTCTTCAGCGTGTCGAGCAGAGGCTTTTCGAGAATGACTTCGGCATAGCAGCCGTCCTGGAAGCAGCGCACGAAATAGGCGCGGCCGATATCCTTGCCGTCGACATTGAGGCCGAGCCCGTTGGGCAAAAGCACGCCAAGCGGCGCCAGCACGCGCAGGATCTCCGCCTTGTTGTCGGCGGTGCGCAGCACGACCACCGACAGCCCCATCTCCGGGCGGTCCTCGGCGACGACGTTCTGCATCATCACGCATTGCTCGGAGCTGGCGCCGGCCGGTGTGTCGCAGATGATCGACCACGCGCCATGCGTCGAGCGAACGGTGCCGCTCGGTTGCGCGGCATTGGCCGTGCCGTACAGGCCCATCGCGGACAAGGCGGCGAGAAAGATGACCTTCGCCAAGGTTCTCGAAAGCCAAGAGTTCATGACGGCTCCATTGCGAATCACGGCACTTTAAGCCGCGCCAAAGCCAAGTAAAGGACGAGACCGCAACCGGTCTGCCCCGAAAAAGCCAATACGGCGCTTTTCCCTGCCAATTTCGCCCGAATTGCGACGTTGGTACGCCCGGCCCGCAGGAATGTGGCCATTGGCCGAACATATGCGATTCGGGACCGTTGCCGTTGCCTTCAAAGGCACATCCGGGCTTGCGCGCAAAAATGCCGCACGGTTTCGCCCGCTCCTTTCTTGCGGAGGGAAAAAGAGTATGGTTTGAACCACCTTGAGACTGTCGGGATTCCCGTCCCGGCATTGTTCGATATTCTCGTGGGCACAGCCGCGAGGAACTGGGAGACGATGAGGGCGATGAGAAAATTCCTAGCAGGCGCAATTGCCGCTGCCACGTTTTTCGCCGGCGCATCCGCCCATGCCGATCAGCCCAGGGATTGGCAGACCGGCTTCCAGGCGCCGGCGACCGATATGATGCGGCAGATCGAGTGGTTCGGGAACTACACGCTCTGGTTCATCATCCCGATCACCGCCCTGGTGCTGTTTCTTCTCGCCTACTGCATCATCAAATTCCGCGCGAGCGTGAACCCGGTCCCGTCAAAGACCAGCCACAACACGCTGATCGAGGTGATCTGGACCGTCGGCCCGGTCGTCATCCTGCTCTGCATCGCCATTCCTTCGTTCCAGCTGCTGACCGCGCAATACACGCCGCCGGAAGACGCAAAGCTGACCGTCAAGGCGACCGGCAACCAGTGGAACTGGGACTACGAATACCAGACCGAGAACACGATTTCCTTCAATTCCGCGATCCTGCAGGACGCCGACCGGGCAGCTGCCGGCAAGGAAGATCGCAAGGTCTATCCGCGCCTGCTCGCCGTCGACAACGAGATGGTTGTGCCGGTCAACACCATGACCCGCGTCCTGGTGACGGCAACGGACGTGATCCACTCCTTCGCCATGCCGGCGTTCGGCATCAAGATGGACGCGGTTCCCGGTCGCACCAACGAGACCTGGTTCAAGGCCGAAAAGGAAGGCCTCTACTACGGCCAGTGCTCGCAGCTCTGCGGCAAGGATCACGCTTTCATGCCGATCGCCATCCGCGTCGTCTCCGACGCACAATTCAAAAGCTGGCTGGCGGAGGCCAAAACCAACCTGCCCGGCGCCAACAAGGCGCTGATGGCTGAGGTCGACGGCCAGAACAAGGTAGCGGCCGCCGGCAACTGATGCCGCGGCCAATAAGAGATCAGGGAACGGAGCGGAACATGGCAGGCGCTGCAGCTCACGACGACCACGACCACAAGCCGTATCACGGCTGGGTCCGGTGGGTGTATTCCACCAACCACAAGGACATCGGCACGCTTTATCTGATCTTTGCGATCTTCGCCGGCATCGTCGGCGGTGCCTTGTCGGTCGCCATCCGCATGGAGCTGCAAGAGCCGGGGATCCAGATTTTCAGTGGCCTCGCGCAGATGGTCTACGGCATGAACGGTGATGCCGCGATCGACGGCGGCAAGAGCATGTACAACGCCTTCGCCACCGCGCACGCGCTGATCATGATCTTCTTCATGGTCATGCCGGCCCTGATCGGCGGTTTCGCCAACTGGATGGTGCCGATCATGATCGGTGCGCCTGACATGGCCTTCCCGCGCATGAACAACATCTCGTTCTGGCTGCTGCCGCCGGCCTTCCTGCTTTTGATCGCCTCGGCCTTCATGCCGAGCGCGCCCGGCGCCTATGGCGTCGGCGGCGGCTGGACGCTTTATCCGCCGCTGTCGACTTCGGGTCAGCCCGGGCCGGCGATGGATCTGGCGATCCTGTCGATCCACATTGCCGGCGCCTCGTCGATCCTTGGCGCCATCAACTTCATCACCACCATCTTCAACATGCGCGCGCCGGGCATGACGATGCACAAGATGCCGCTGTTCGCCTGGTCGGTGCTGGTCACCGCCTTCCTGCTGCTGTTGTCGCTCCCGGTGCTTGCCGGCGGCATCACCATGCTCTTGACCGACCGCAACTTCGGCACGACCTTCTTCGCGCCCGATGGCGGCGGCGATCCGATCCTGTTCCAGCACCTGTTCTGGTTCTTCGGTCACCCGGAAGTCTACATCCTGATCCTGCCGGGCTTCGGCATCATCAGCCACATCGTCTCGACCTTCTCGAAGAAACCGGTGTTCGGCTACCTTGGTATGGCCTACGCGATGGTCGCCATCGGCGCGGTCGGTTTCATCGTCTGGGCCCACCACATGTACACGACCGGCCTGTCGCTCGACACGCAGCGCTACTTCGTCTTCGCCACGATGGTCATCGCCGTGCCGACGGGCGTGAAGATCTTCTCCTGGATCGCCACGATGTGGGGCGGATCGATTTCGCTGAAGCCGCCGATGCTGTGGGCTTTGGGTTTCATCTTCCTGTTCACGATTGGCGGCGTCACTGGCGTCCAGCTGGCCAATGCAGGTCTCGACCGCTCGCTGCACGACACCTATTTCGTGATCGCGCACTTCCACTACGTGCTGTCGCTGGGCGCGGTCTTCGCCATCTTCGCCGGCTGGTACTACTGGTTCCCGAAGATGACCGGCTACATGTATTCCTTCGCCATCGCCAACACCCATTTCTGGGTCACCTTCGTCGGCGTCAACCTGATCTTCTTCCCGCAGCATTTCCTCGGCCTTGCCGGCATGCCGCGCCGCACCATCGACTATCCCGACGCGTTTGCCGGCTGGAACATGGTGTCGTCCTACGGCTCGTATATCTCGGCCGTCGGTGTCGCGATCTTCCTTTACGGTGTGTTTGAGGCTTTCCAGAAGAAGCGGGTCGCCGGCGCCAATCCGTGGGGCGAAGGCGCCACGACACTGGAATGGCAGCTGCCTTCGCCGCCGCCGTTCCACCAGTGGGAGCAACTGCCGAAGATCAAGTAAGGCGGCAGCCTCCTTGGAATCGAAACCGCCGGCCCGCCGGCGGTTTTGGCCAAACGGAATGATGGACTTGAGTACGCATGGCCCTAGTCGACGAAACCAGCATTGACGAAGCGGGCTTCCGCATGTCGGAAGCGACGGCGGGCGATTTCTTCGCCCTGCTGAAGCCGCGCGTCATGTCGCTGGTGGTATTCACGGCCTTCGTCGGACTGGTCGCAGCCCCGGTGACCATCAATCCGTTGCTTGCGGTGATCGCCATCCTGTCGATTGCCATCGGCGCCGGGGCCTCCGGCGCGCTCAACATGTGGTATGACGCCGACATCGACGCGGTGATGACGCGCACCGCCTCTCGTCCGGTGCCGGCCGGCCGCATCCGGCCGGGCGAAGCGCTGAGTTTCGGGCTGGTGCTGTCGGTGTTGTCGGTGATGACGCTGGGCGTGCTGGTCAACTGGCTGTCGGCGACGCTGCTGGCCTTCACCATCTTCTTCTATGCCGTCGTCTATACGATGTGGCTGAAGCGCTGGACGCCGCAGAACATCGTCATCGGCGGCGCCGCCGGCGCCATTCCGCCGGTCATCGGCTGGGCCGCGGTAACCGGAAGCGTCAGCCTGGAAAGCTTTGTCCTGTTCCTGATCATCTTCCTGTGGACACCGCCGCATTTCTGGGCGCTGGCGCTGTTCAAGTCCGAGGACTATGCCCGCGCCGGCATTCCGATGATGCCGAATGTCGCCGGCCAGGCTTCGACCCGCCGCCAGATCTTTGCCTACGCGCTGCTGCTGGCGCCAGTCGGCGTGCTGCCATGGATCCTGGGCTACACCACGCCGGTCTATGGCGTCGCCGCCATGCTGCTTGGGTTGGGTTTTGTCTGGTACGCGTGGAAAGTGCTTGGCATGGCCGACGATGACCGCGTGATGAAGCCGGCCAAGGCCTTGTTCGCCTATTCGCTGCTCTACCTCTTCGCCATCTTCGCCGCCTATCTCGCCGACAGCGTCGTCGAGCGCGCTCTTGCCATGGGTGGTGCATGACCATGATCGAAGAAAAGCTCGAGCTGATCACGCTGACCGAGCGGCAGAGGAAAGCCAGGCGCAATCGTTCTGTCGCCATCGGCCTGGCGCTGGCGGTGCTGGTGATCATTTTCTACATCGCGACGATCGTGAAATTCGGTCATCACCCCGGCTCGATGTGAGGACGCGATGAGCCAGGACACGGTGACCGCCAGCAGGAAGAACACCAACCGCGTCGTCGCGTTTGTCTGCCTTGCCTTCTTCGGCGGCATGATTGGCATGGCCTATGCAGCGGTGCCGCTCTACAAGATGTTCTGCCAGGCGACGGGCTATGGCGGCACCACGCGACGCGCCACACAGCAATATGCCAACCGGGTGCTCGACCGTGACATCGTTGTCCGTTTCGACGCCAACATCGCCGGCGTGCCGTGGGATTTCCAGCCGGTCGATCGTTCGATGACGATGAAGATCGGCGAGACGGTGCAGGCGCACTACCAGGCCACCAACAAGTTCGATCGCCCGGTTACCGGCCGCGCCACCTTCAATGTGCAGCCGGAACTGGCGGGTCCCTACTTCAACAAGGTCGAGTGCTTCTGCTTCACCGATACAACGCTGAAGCCCGGCGAGACGCTGGACATGCCGGTCGTGTTCTATGTGGATCCCGATATCGTGAATGTACCGGAACTGAAGGACGTGAAGACAATCACCCTGTCCTATACGATGTTCCCGGTCGAGAAGAGCAAGCCGGTCGCGTCATCAGTGCCGGTCCAAGGCAGCAGCAAGACAATTTCGAATACCGAAGCAAATCTCGGGGGTTGATATGGCAGACGCGCACGCAAAACCACACCATGACTACCATCTCGTCGACCCGAGCCCATGGCCTTTCCTGGGGTCCATCGGCGCGCTGGTGACCGCGATCGGCGGCGTCTGCCTGATGCAGTATCTCAAGGCCGGCGACTTCCCGATCTTCGGCTTCAACATCGCCAATCCGTGGCTGTTCTTCATCGGCCTGGCGATAGTCCTCTACACCATGTTTGCCTGGTGGTCGGACACGATCAAGGAAGCGCATGAGGGCCATCACACGCGGGTCGTGTCGCTGCACCTGCGCTACGGCATGATCATGTTCATCGCCTCCGAGGTGATGTTCTTCGTCGCCTGGTTCTGGGCCTACTTCGACGCCAGCCTGTTTCCGAGCGAGGCGCAGCAATACGCCCGCACCGCGTTTACCGGCGGTGTCTGGCCGCCGAAGGGCATGGAGGTTCTCGATCCCTTCCACCTGCCGCTCTACAACACCATCATCCTGCTGCTGTCGGGCACCACGGTCACCTGGGCACACCATTCGCTCATCCATGGCGATCGCAAGGGGCTGATCAACGGCCTTGTGCTGACCGTCGGCCTCGGCATGCTGTTCACCATGGTGCAGGCCTACGAGTACATGCATGCTCCGTTCGCCTTCAAGGATTCCATCTACGGCGCCACCTTCTTCATGGCGACCGGCTTCCATGGCTTCCACGTCATCATCGGCACCATCTTCTTGGCTGTCTGCCTGATCAGGGCGATGAAGGGTGATTTCACCCCCAAGCAGCATTTCGGCTTCGAGGCGGCCGCCTGGTATTGGCACTTCGTCGACGTCGTCTGGCTGTTCCTGTTCTCAGCGATCTATGTCTGGGGATCGGTCGGCGCGGTGATCGAAGCCCACTGATTTCGACCTGAGCATGACCCCGAAAAGTGGAATCCGGTTTTCGGAGAAGGTCATGCTCAAAACAAAGAGATAGAGCCCCATCCCGATTCATCGGGATGGAACAGGCTCTAGGGATTTCGAGAAGGCGGCCGCGGCGACGTGGCCGCCTTCTTCATTTCGGCGCAATGATCGCCGATCGATGGCCGATGCGGCTGACTGTTCTCTGTGCCATTTGCGCGTGCATGATCGCGACAGTGCCGGCCCTTGCTGGTGAGAAAGTCGCTCTGGTGCGTGTCGACAAGTCGGACCGGCGGCTGCAGCTGATCGGCGACGGCAAGGTCCTGCAAAGCTACAGCATCACGCTCGGCGGCGATCCGCTTGGGCACAAGCACCAGGAGGGCGATCAACGCACGCCCGAGGGGCGCTATGTCCTCGACTGGCGCAACCCGAACAGCATCGCCCACAAGTCGATCCACATCTCCTATCCCAATGCCGACGATCTGGCGGCCGCGAAGGCACGCAATGTCGATGCGGGCGGCATGATCATGATCCACGGCCAGCCAAACGGTTTCGGCTGGTGGGGCTGGCTGCTACAATTGGTCGACTGGACCGACGGCTGTATTGCGGTTACGGACTCCGACATGGACGAAATCTGGGCAATGGTGGCCGATGGGACACCGATCGAGATCGAGCGGTAAGCAATGAGCGACGACAAGGCGATCTGGCCGCCAATCGAGCCGATCTCGGCCGGCCTGCATGGCCGCTGCCCGCGCTGCGGCGAGGGGCGGCTGTTTTCCGGCTTCCTCACCGTCGGCAAGCGCTGCACCAATTGCGGCCTCGACTATTCCTACGCCGATGCCGGCGACGGACCGGCGGTCTTCGTCATCCTGATCATCGGTTTCATCATCGTCGGCCTGGCGCTCTGGGTTGAGGTGACGTTGAGCCCGCCGCTCTGGCTGCATCTGCTGCTCTGGATCCCGCTGGCTGTCGTGCTGTGCCTGACGGCGCTCCGGCTGATCAAGGGCGTGCTGCTGACGCTGCAATACCGCAACAAGGCGGCCGAGGGCCGGCTGGATCGCGGCGAATGAGCGAGGCATCCATTAGAGCTGGTGGCCGCTCGCGGCCACGGACGGCATTGCTGCTTGGCCTTGGCCTGGTGTTGCTGCTGATCCTGCTGGCGCTTGGCACCTGGCAGGTCCAGCGCCTGCACTGGAAGGAAGGCCTTCTGCAGACGATCGACCAACGCACCCACTCAGTGCCGCGGCCGCTCGCCGAGGTTGAAAGAGAATTCGCTTCGACCGGAGACGTCGACTATACGCCGGTGACCGTCAGCGGCACCTTCCTGCATTCCGGCGAACGGCATTTCTATGCCACCTGGGAAGGCGAAGCCGGCTTCAACGTCTACACGCCGCTGGCCCTCGACGATGGCCGCTTCGTCCTGATCAATCGCGGCTTCGTGCCCTACGATCTCAAGGATGCCGCCAAGCGCGCGAAGGGGCAGGTGACCGGCGAGGTGACGGTCACCGGCCTCGCCCGCAACCCGCTGCTGGCAAAACCGTCGATGATGCTTCCCGACAATGACGTGGCGAAGAACATCTTCTACTGGAAGGACCGCGACGCGATGGCGGCGAGCGCCGGGCTGCCAGCGGGCGCCACGCTGGTGCCGATCTTCATCGACGCCGACAAGACGCCGAACCCGGGCGGATTGCCGGTCGGCGGCGTCACCATCATCGACCTGCCGAACAGCCATCTGCAATATGCGATGACCTGGTATGGCCTTGCCGCCGCACTCGCCGCCGTGCTCATCCTGCGGCTTCGCCGTCCCGCGAAAGACGAATGAAGGCGATCGACGCCCCCCTTTCTACCGATGCACTTGACAGGGCAGGGGTAGGCACCTCATTTCGGCTTTGATCAACCGGCCAGGATTCATGCTTCAGACAACCACCAAGCCTCCCCTGACGATCCGGCTCTGCCAGCCGCGTGGTTTTTGCGCCGGCGTCGACCGCGCCATCCAGATCGTCGTGCTGGCGCTGAAGAAATATGGCGCGCCGGTCTACGTCCGCCATGAGATCGTGCACAACCGCTACGTCGTCGAGGGACTGCAAAGCCTAGGCGCCGTCTTCATCGAAGAGCTCTCAGAGATCCCCGCTGAACATCGGCAGTCGCCGGTCGTGTTCTCGGCGCATGGCGTGCCGAAGTCGGTGCCGGCGGACGCGCAGGCGCGCAACCTCTTCTATCTCGACGCCACGTGCCCGCTGGTGTCGAAGGTCCACAAGCAGGCGATGCGCCATCAGCGGCTTGGCCGCCATGTGCTGCTGATCGGCCATGCCGGACACCCCGAGGTGATCGGCACCATGGGCCAGCTGCCGGACGGCGCGGTGACGCTGATAGAGACCGAGGCCGACGCCGCGAAGCTTGCGCCTGCCGATCCGCAGGCGCTCGGCTTCGTTACCCAGACCACGTTGTCGGTCGAGGACACCGCCGGCATCATCCGCGCCTTGCAGGATCGCTTTCCGCAATTGCATGCCCCGGCGGCGGAATCGATCTGCTACGCCACCACCAACCGCCAGGAGGCGGTCAAGGAAACCGCGGCCGGCGCTGATCTCTATCTGATCGTCGGCGCGCCCAATTCCTCCAATTCGCGGCGCCTTGTCGAAGTGGCGGAGCGTGCCGGCGCCTCGATGTCGCTTCTCGTACAGCGCGCCGCCGAGATTCCGTGGAATGACATCGCCGGCATCTCGACGCTCGGCCTGTCGGCAGGGGCGTCGGCGCCGGAGATCATCGTCGACGAGATCATCGACGCGTTCCGGCAACGCTTCGATGTCACGATCGACCTGGCCATCACGGCCACGGAAACGGAGGATTTTCCGGTCATGCGGGTACTGCGCGATGTCGAACTGACGCGAGCCGACATGGCTTTCGTCAATGGAGCCGCGTAAGGCACATGGCGGTCTACACCGACGTTGCCGAAGGCGAACTCGGCGCATTCCTGAAGCACTATCCGGTCGGCGATCTCCTGTCCTACAAGGGCATCGCCGAAGGCACCGAGAACTCGAACTTCCTGCTGCACACCTCCAGCGGCGCCTACATCCTGACGCTCTATGAAAAGCGCGTCGAGAAGGCGGATCTGCCGTTTTTCCTCGGGCTGATGGGCCATCTCGCCAAAAAAGGCGTTTCCTGCCCGCTGCCGGTGACCGCGCATGACGGCAGCGTCATCGGCACGCTCGCGGGCCGGCCGGCGGTCATCATCACCTTCCTCGAAGGGCTCTCGCTGCGGCGGCCGACATCAACGCATTGCGGCGAGGTCGGCAAGGCCTTGGCGGCCCTGCATCTGGCCGGAGCCGACTTTTCGATGACGCGTCCGAATGCGCTCGCCATCGATGGCTGGCGCAAGCTTTGGAACGCCGCCCGCGACCGCGCCGACGAGGTTGAGCCGGGCCTGGCGGCCGAGGTCGATGCCGACTTCGCCGACTTCGAGCGGAACTGGCCGAAGGATCTTCCCCAAGGCATCATCCATGCCGATCTTTTCCCGGACAATGTCTTCTTTCTCGGCGAAAAGCTTTCCGGTCTGATCGACTTCTATTTCGCCTGCGACGACCTCTACGCCTATGATGTCGCCACCTGCCTCAACGCCTGGTGCTTCGAGAAGGATTTTTCCTTCAACCTGACCAAGGGCAAGGCATTGCTGGCCGGCTATCAGAGCGTGCGTCCCCTGAGCGACCAGGAAAGGACGGCGCTGCCGATGCTGGCGCGCGGATCGGCGTTGCGCTTCATGCTGACCCGGCTCTACGACTGGTTGACCGTTCCCAATGGCGGGCTGGTGATGAAACGCGACCCGACCGAATATATCCGCAGGATGCGATTCCATCGGGCGATCAGGTCTCCTTCGGAATATGGATTGGCATGAGCAAACAGGTTGAGATCTTCACCGACGGCGCCTGTTCGGGCAATCCCGGCCCTGGCGGCTGGGGCGCGATCCTGCGCTTCAACGGCACCACCAAGGAGCTTTCCGGCGGCGAGGCGGAGACGACCAACAACCGCATGGAGCTGCTCGCTGCCATCTCGGCGCTGAATGCGTTGAAGGAACCCTGCACGGTCGACCTGCACACCGACAGCAAATACGTCATGGATGGCATTTCCAAGTGGATCCACGGCTGGAAGAAGAACGGCTGGAAGACCGCCGACAAGAAGCCGGTCAAGAATGGCGAACTCTGGCAGGCGCTGGATGAGGCCAACAGGCGCCACAAGGTGACCTGGAACTGGGTCAAGGGCCACGCCGGCCATGCCGAGAACGAACGTGCCGACGAACTCGCGCGCGAAGGCATGGCGCCGTTCAAGAAAGGCCCGGTCAAGCCGGCTGCACCGCCGAAGCCAGTTGCGCAGGCAAAACAGCCGGCGGTGGCAAAGGCGCGACGCTCGACCCAGAGTTACTGAGTTCCGGGAGCGTGGCTCGATCTCAGGCGGGGAATCTCGATCGTGCCGATCCTCCACTATGTCACCCATCCCCAGGTTCAGGTCGATGCCAACATTCCCGTGCCGGAGTGGGGGCTGTCCGACATCGGACGAGCGAGAGCGGTTGCGATGCTCGATCAGCCCTGGGTTGGGTCGATCCGGCGTATCGTATCGTCGGCTGAACGCAAGGCGATGGAAACCGCCGAAATCCTCGCAACGCATCTCGGCCTTGCCATCGAGGTGAGGGCTCGGACGCATGAGAATGACCGATCGGCAACGGGCTTTTTGCCGCCGCCGGAGTTCGAAGCGGTCGCCGACCAGTTCTTCGCCAACCCTCATGACAGCATTCGCGGATGGGAGCGGGCCATCGATGCCCAGCATCGTATCGTGAGCGAGGTCGACGCTGTGCTCGGCACCGCTGACGCCGACGACATTGCTTTCGTGGGCCATGGCGGCGTGGGAACGCTCCTGCTGCTGTCTCTCGGCGGCCGAAAGATCAGCCGCGAAGCCGATCAGCCGGCGGGCGGCGGCAATCACTTCGCGTATGACATCGACACACGCCGCGTTGTCCACGGCTGGCAGCCGATCGACAGGCCGGTGCGGTCGTAGTGCTTAGCGGATCAGCAGTGCCGTGCCGTAGAGCCCGAGCGCGAAGACCGTGTGCGACACCAGGTTGAGGGCGCGGATCTGCATCGGGTTGGGGCGCTTCGAGGCGGCCCAGCCGGCGCCCATGCCCGGCGCCAGCAGGAACCAGCCGGCGACGACGGTGACGATGCCGAGGATGAAGGCCGGCAGGAAGGTCGGCGCCGCCAGCCAGGCCGCTCCCGCCAGCGCGACCAGGATGATGCCGTAGACGATGCCGACAAAATAGTGAAAGGCCCAGCCCAGCGCCACTTCATGCGCGTACGGCTTTGCATCGCCGATATCGTCATGAAAGACCTTGTCGCGGAGATGCCAGACCCAACGCCCGACAGGCCCCCAGTTCGGCCGGGGTTGGCCAAACGCCTTGTGCAGGAAAAAGGCCCAGATATCCATGAGAACGGTGGCGCCGATGCCGATCGCGATAGTGCGCCAGAAGATGTCAGACATCGTCGCGGTCCCCCCAAAAGCGGTCGGGCGGGGCGACCTTGCGGTCCCTGGCCCGACGCTGTCGCCGAGATTCAGAGCTGTCCCAGAATATGAGCCGCGCCGGACTCGTCGACACCGGGCTTGGTCTCGACATTGAGCGCGGTGACCTTGCCGTCCTCGACGATCATCGAAAACCGCTTCGAGCGCAGTCCCATGCCGCCCGCGGAAAGGTCGTTATCGAGGCCGACTGCCTTGGCGAAATCCCCACTGCCGTCGGCGAGATAGAGGATCTTGCCCTCGCCGCCAGTGAAGCGCGCCCAGGCGCCCATGACGTGGACATCGTTGACCGAAACGACGGCGATGGTATCGACGCCGCGTGCCAGGATGGCGTCATGGTTTTCGAGATAGCCTGGCAGATGGTTGTTGCTGCAGGTCGGCGTGAAGGCACCTGGAACGCCAAACAGCACGACCTTCTTTCCCGAGAAGACCTCGGCTGACGTGATCGCCTTCGCGCCATCTGCGGTCATCGTCTTGAAGGTCGCGTCAGGCAGTTTGTCGCCAACGGAAATGGTCATGAGTTCCTCGCTTGGGGAATGGGGAAGGACGTATCCTTGCCTAGCGAACTCAGCGGCCTCCTGCAACCGCCGAGCAGCGGCATCAGGGAAAAGGCAGAACCCCTTCGACTGCGCCGGTCGAACTGGTCAGCGTATAGTGAAGCCCGCCATCCGTGGGCGTCGTCGAAGGGCGGTCCAGGATCGGCACGGTGAAGATCAGCTTGCCGTCCTTTTCGCTGCGGGCAGGGCTGCCGAACATGTAATCCCGCTCGCCGGCGACAAAGAAATCCGCCGCCTCCGCATCGCCGGGAAAGCTAGCCTCGACAACCAGAGTCTCGTGGTCGCCCGGCAGCACGTTGATGCCGAAATCGGACCTTGCGGGTGTGGGCAACGCCGCGAAACTCGCCTTCACCAGCGCCGTGTCTTCGGCATTGTCCGGGTCGGAGCCGGGATCGACGGTCAGCCGCGTCTGCACCGGAATGCAGATCGTTTCGCAAATACCGAGAAAAATGTCAGCGTCGATGACGGCTGGATCTTTCGCCGCCGACAGGGTGAACACGACCGGCAGCGAAACCGGATAGTCGTAGCCTGCCCATTTGCCATAGCCGTCGTCATGACGCTGTGGTGCCGGGAAGGAAAGCTGGGCGTCGGCGATGTTCGTGCTGCCTGAAATGTCGAGCTGCGGCGGCACGCCAGCGTCGCCCGGATCACGCCAGTAGGTCTTCCAGCCGGGCTTGAGCGCTATGTCGAGAACGCCCTGGATGCGGCCGGCGGCATCGGCTTTGCCGCTCGTCACCAGCCGGACCTTGCCGCCTTCGCTGTTGTACCACGACGATGAAGAGGCGGCGGCGGGAAGAGCGGTTGCCGATCCGATGGCAGCGCCGAGCAGCAGGATTTTCAAGCTTTGCATGGCGGTGATTTGATAGTCCGTTCGTGGCCGCGCAATGGTTTCATGGCCATTGCCGGTATCATATTTGCGTGACCTCGAGGGAGGAATGCTTGGCCCGGTCGCATAGGCTTTGGTCGAATCACGCACAGTGCATCTTTTCGACGCTTTGGAAACGCGTTACCTTCGCCGTCATGGACTTGTTGCGCCACAAGAAGACAGCCGCCAGCCGCGGCTTTCTCGACGATCAGTTCCTGATTGCCATGCCCGGCATGAAGGACGACCGCTTCACGCGCTCGGTCATCTACGTCTGCGCGCACAGCGACGAAGGCGCCATGGGGCTGATCATCAACCAGACACAGCAGATGCTGTTTCCGGACCTGCTCGTGCAACTGGGCATCATGAACGAACAGGAAGCGATCCGCTTGCCGGCGCAGGCCCGCGATTTCGTCGTGCGCAATGGCGGGCCCGTTGATCGCAGCCGGGGCTTTGTCCTGCATTCGGGCGACTACCGGGTGGAATCGTCGCTGACCGTTTCGGACGACATCTGCCTGACCGCGACCGTCGACATATTGCGCGCCATTTCGTCTGGCCGTGGCCCGCGTCACGCGCTGATGGCGCTCGGCTATTCGGGCTGGGGCGCCGGCCAGCTGGAAACCGAGATCGCCGAGAATGGCTGGCTGACTTGCCCGGCCAACGCCGAGCTTCTGTTCGACACCGACATCGAGCGCAAATACGACCGGATCCTTGCCTCGATCGGCATCGATCTCGCCCATCTCAGCCTCGCTGCCGGGCACGCCTGAACCTCATCACAAAGGCTCTCAGGCTTGCGTCAGCGGGTACTGCTCTTTCAGCGTCTTCAGCACCTGGTCGCCCGGCATCGGTGCGCCGAACATGAAGCTCTGCACATATTCGCAGCCCATCTGGCGCAGTTCCAGCGCATCGCTTTCGTCCGAAATGCCCTCGGCGACCACAGACAGGCCGAGTTCATGCGCCATGTTGACCATGGATTTGAGCAGCACCGCGCGTTTGGGCGTGTTGTCGTCGACGAAGCTCTTGTCGATCTTGATGGTGTCGAAGGGGAAACGCGTCAGATAGGCCAGTGAGGAATAGCCGGTGCCGAAATCGTCCAGCGACAGGCCGATGCCGAGCTGCTTTAGCTTGGTGAGCACATGGGCGGTCTGCTCGGGATTGTCCATCACCAGCGATTCGGTGAGTTCGAGCCGGAAGCAGCGCGGCTTCAGATTGGCGCGTGCGATGACCGAGCGGACGTCGCTGACCAGATCGCGACGGATGAGCTGGCGGCTGGACAGGTTGACCGAGACCGACAGCGGCGCGTCGCCGATCTGCTTCTGCCATCCGGCGAGGTCTTCGGCCGCCTGCTGCATGGCGAACAGGCCGAGCTGCACGATAAGCCCGCAGCTTTCGGCGACCGGGATGAAGTCCGCAGGTGGAATCATGCCGCGGCGCGGATGATCCCAGCGCAAAAGGGCCTCGAAGCCGGCGACGCTGCCATCCTCCAGCCGCACGATCGGCTGGTAGGCGAGCGTGAATTCGCGCCGTTCGATGGCGCGGCGCAGGTCGGATTCGAACTGCAGCCTGTCGGTGCCGACGGTGCGGAAGGCCGGACGGAACGGCTCGATCCTGTCGCCGCCGAAGCGCTTGGCCTGATGCATCGCAAGCTCGGCATCCTTGACCATGTCCTCGGCCGACATCTGCGGCGAATTCCAGGTGATCAGTCCGATCGACGCGGTGAGCACGATCTCGCGCTTGGCGAAGGTGATCGGGTTGTTGATGGCATGCTTGATGGCATCGGCGACCGCGGCGATGCGGGCCGGGTCCTGTTCGGACAACAGCATCAGCGCGAACTGGTCGCCGGCAAAGCGCGACAGCGAATCCTTCGGCTTGAGCAGCCTGTGCAGGCGGCGTGCAATGGTCAAAAGGATGGTGTCGCCGGCCGAGATGCCGAGCCCGTCATTGACCTGCTTGAAACGGTCGATGTCGATGACGAAGACGGTCGGGCGCACTTTTTCTTCGGTGCGGGCGATCGAGATGATCGCTTCCAGCCGGTTCATCAAAAGCTCGCGGTTGGGCAGGCCCGTCAGATTGTCGTGCACGGCGTCGTGCAGCAGCCGCTCTTCGGACTTCTTCTGCTCGGTCACGTCGACCATGGTGCCGACGCAGCGGATGACTTCGCCGTCCGATCCGATCACCGGGCGCGCGCGCAGCGAGAACCAGTGATAGTGGCCGTCGGCGCCGCGCAGGCGAAAGTTCTGTGACACCCGGCCGCGCCGGTGTTCCAGCACCACGTCGAGTGTCGTGCGGAAGGTATCGCGGTCGTCGGCATGCAGCACCGGAAGCCAGTTGCGCGCGGCACCGCCCAGGCTGTTGGGCGCCAGGCCGAGCTGGATGCTGACATCGGGCTTGGTGACGACGCGGTCGCGGAGCACGTCCCAGTCCCACACTGTGTCGCCCGATCCGGCCACCGCCAGCGCCTGCCGTTCGAGGTCGGAGAACAGGCCCTGATGTAGCGCCCCGCCGGCAAAGGCGTGCTGCATGACAGTGAAGCCGATCAGAAGGATGATCAGGATCAGCCCGCCGCCCAACGCGGGCTGGGCGATGTCGTTGTCGAGCATGCCGGTGATCGCCATCCACGACCCGCATAGCCACAACAGCACCATGACCCAACTGGGCACCAGCATGATGGCGCGGTCGTAGCCGCGTATGCCGAGGAAGATGATCAGGCCGAGCCCGGTCAGCGCGGTGGCGGCGAAGGACAACCTGGCGATGCCGGCGGCGACCGCCGGATCGACGATGGCGACACCGGCGATCAGCACCAGTCCAAGGATCCAGACCAGCGCGCCGTAGCTGAAATGGCCGTGCCATCGGTTGAGATTGAGATAGGCGAACAGGAACACCACGAAGGTTCCCGCCAGCGCCACCTCCGTTCCCGCTCGCCACATCTGCTCGTTGCCGGGTGAGATCTCGATGATCTTGTTGAGGAAGCCAAAATCGACGCAGATATAGGCTAGCACCGCCCAGGCAAGTGCCGCGGTCGCCGGGAACATCGAGGTTCCCTTGACCACGAAAAGGATGGTCAGGAACAGCGCCAGCAAGCCGGCGATGCCAATGACGATGCCGCGAAACAGCGTGTAGGAATTGACCGAGTCCTTGTAGGATTCCGGATCCCACAGATAGACTTGCGGCAGCTTCGGCGAGGCCAGTTCGGCGATGAAGGTGATCACCGTGCCCGGGTTCAGCGTCACCCGGAACACGTCGGCGTCGGGGCTGGTCTGGCGGTCGAGCGCGAAGCCTTCGCTGGGCGTGATGGCGGCGATGCGCGTCGAACCGAGATCGGGCCAGAAGATGCCGGAATTCACCAGCCGGAAATGCGGCGCGACGATCAGCCTGTCGAGCTGCTGGTCGGTGGTGTTGGCTAGCGCAAACACGGCCCAGTCGCCGGTCGAGCGCGCATCGTTGGCCTCGACCTCGATGCGCCGCACGATGCCGTCCGGTCCGGGAGCGGTCGACACCTGGAAATTCTCGCCCTGGTTGCGGTAGATCTCGACGGCGCCGGAAAGGTCGAGCGCGACGTCGTCGCGGGCAATCTTGATCGGCTCGACGGCGAAGGCCGATGATGCCGCGCACAGCGTCAGGATTGTCGCGAGGACAAAGGCGAACAGCGGCCCGTTTCGCAGGAAATTCGTCAAAAATCAGTCCTTCGTTCCAACGCCCGGCGGATCGTCCGCGATCCGGGCGTAGAGGTAGTGGTCCTGCCAGATGCCGTTGATCCTGAGATAGGATCGCAGAAGTCCTTCGCGCCGGAATCCGGCTTTTTCAAGCACGCGGATCGACCGGGCGTTGTCGGGAATACAGGCCGCTTCGATCCGGTGCAACCGCAGCGTATCGAAGGCGAAGCGCGCCACCACCTTGACCGCGTCGGTCATCAGGCCGCGACCACCAAAGCGCTCGCCGATCCAATAGCCGACATGGCCGCTTTGCGAGACGCCATGGCGTATGTTGCCGAGCGTGATGCCGCCTGCCAGCTTGCCGCTGCTCTTTTCGAAGATGAAGAAGGCGATCGCGGTTCCCTGCGCATAGTCTTCGCGGTAGCGGCTGATGCGCAGCCGCCACGCGGCGCGGTCGAGTTCATCGGGCGTCCAGCGTGGCTCCCATGGTTCGAGGAAGGCACGGCTTTCGCCACGCACCGTCGCCCATTCGCGGTAATCATTCGTGAAGGGCACGCGCAACGTGACGCGGTCGCCCTTCAGCGCCGGTAGATCGCGGCGAAAGAAAGGGAGCGCGAACACGACGCTTCGGGGGGCTAGACGGCGAGCTTGCGGGCCGTGGTCTGCGTGCCCGCAAGCGAATCGAGGATCGCCTCGTATGGCGCCAGCGTACCCACAGGCCCGACAGCTGTAAGCGTCGGCTTGGTCGAGAACAGCCGTGACGACAGGTCGGTCAGCCGCTCGATCGTGAGCGCCGACAGCCGTTCCATCAGTTCCTCCTTGGCGATCGGCCGGCCGAACAGAAGCAGCTGCCGTGCGATCTGCGAGGCGCGGCTGGCCGGGCTTTCGGCGGACATGATCAGCCCGGCGCGATATTGGGCGCGGGCCCGGTCGAGTTCTTCCTGGAGGATGTTCTCGCCGGCCTTCTGCAGTTCGTCGATGATGACGGGCACCAGTTCGGCGATGTCGCTCTGGCCGGTCGCGGCATGGACGCCGAAGACGCCGGTGTCGGAAAAACCCCAGTGGAAGGCATAGACCGAATAGCACAGGCCGCGCTTTTCACGGACTTCCTGGAAAAGACGCGACGACATGCCGCCGCCGAGGATCATCGACAGCACCTGCGAGGCATAGAAGTCGCGCACATGATAGGCGCGGCCCTCGAAGCCCAGCACGATCTGCGCGTCCATCAGGTCGCGATCCTCGCGGAAGTCGCCGCCGACATATTGCGCATATTGCGGGATGGTGCTGTCGGCCTTGCTGCGGAAGCCGCCGAGTTGCTTTTCGACCTCGCGCACGAAATTGTCGTGCTTGATGTCGCCGGCAGCGACGATCACCATGCGCTCGGCGCCGTATTGCCGTTCGATGAAATCGTGCAGCTGCTTCGAGGTGAAGGATTTGACGGTTTCCGGCGTGCCCAGGATCGAGCGGCCGATCGTCTGGTGGCGGAAGGCCGTCTCGGTGAAACGGTCGAAGACGATGTCGTCGGGCGTGTCATGCGCGGCGCCGATCTCCTGCAGGATCACATGCTGCTCGCGTTCGAGCTCCTGCGGATCGAACTCGGACTCCTGCAGGATGTCGGCAAGAATGTCGACGGCCAGCGGCACGTCGTCGGAGAGCACCCTGGCATAGTAGGAGGTGGTCTCGACGCTGGTGGCGGCGTTGATCTCGCCGCCGACGTCCTCGATTTCCGAGGCGATTTCGAAGGCGGTTCGCCTTTTCGTGCCCTTGAACGCCATGTGTTCGAGCAGATGGGCCATGCCATGCTCTTCATCACGTTCATTGCGGGCACCTGACTTGACCCAGGCACCAAGGGCAACCGATTCGATGCTTTGAAGGGTTTCGGTGGCGACTGTCAGGCCGTTCGACAGACGGCTTACCTCAACACCCATATGGCTACTACTCCCTAACGCGCCGCCCGCGCGCGGCGGCCGACGTAATCTTCCACCATTTTCAGGTCGGATGGAAGTACCGTGTATTTTTCCTCTGATGTCATCAACCCACCTAGCCATGCGGGCAGTGCGGGCGAGACGCCGCTGGCAGCTTCGACGGCGGCCGGAAACTTTGCCGGATGGGCGGTGCCAAGCACCACCATCGGCACGGCGCCCGCCGCCTTGCCTACCGCGACATGCACGGCTGCCGCGGTGTGCGGATCGAGCAGGTAGTTGCTGGCCGCGAGCGTCGAGCGGATGGTGGCGGCGACCTCGTCCATCGTCGCGCGGCCGGCATCGAATTCGGACCGCATCCTGGTGATTTGCTGGGTTTCGATGGTGAAAGCGCCGGACTGCTTGAGACTGTCCATGTAGCGCCGCACGGTCGCGGCATCACGGTCGGAAGCCTCGAACAGCAAGCGTTCGAAATTCGACGACACCTGGATATCCATCGACGGCGAGGTGGTCGCAAAGACGCCTTTGGTGCGGTATTCGCCGGTCGCGAAAGTGCGTGCCAGGATGTCGTTGTCGTTGGTGGCGATAACCAGCCGCTCGATCGGCAGGCCCATCTTCTTGGCGGCGTAGCCGGCGAAGATATCGCCGAAATTGCCGGTCGGCACCGTGAAGGAGACCGGCCTGTCCGGCGCGCCCAGCGACAGCGCCGAGGAGAAATAATAGACGATCTGGGCCATGATGCGGGCCCAGTTGATCGAATTGACGCCCGACAGCGCGACCCGGTCGCGAAAGCCGTGATCGTTGAACATGTCCTTGAGCAGGCCCTGGCAATCGTCGAAATTGCCTTCGATCGCCAGTGCATGGACGTTTTGCGCGGTCGATGTCGTCATCTGCCGCTGCTGCACCGGCGAGACGCGGCCATGCGGGAAAAGGATGAAGATGTCGGTGCGGCTGCGCCCGGCAAAGGCATCGATGGCGGCTCCGCCGGTATCGCCTGAGGTGGCGCCGACGATGGTGGCGTGCTGATCGCGTTCGGCAAGCACATGGTCCATCAGCCGGGCCAGAAGCTGCATCGCCACGTCCTTGAAGGCGAGCGTCGGCCCATGGAAAAGTTCCAGGATGAAGGTGTTGGGGCCGGTCTGCACCAGCGGGCAGACGGCCTGATGGCGGAAGGTGGCATAGGCTTCGCGGACCAGGCGTTCGAAGACGGGCGCCGGGATTTCGTCGCCAAGGAACGGCGACAGCACGCGGATGGCAAGGTCGGGATAGGCAAGGCCGCGCATGGCGCGGATCTCGGCTGCGGAAAACTGCGGCCACTCGCGCGGCACATAGAGCCCGCCATCGCGCGCCAGGCCAGCCAGCACGGCATCGGAAAATCCAAGCTCGGGCGCTTCGCCGCGGGTACTCACATATTGCATCGTCACAAATCCATTGCTGCTTGGCTTTTCCGTCCACCGCAAGGTGGTTAATTTCTGCGCTGGCTCAGTCGCATTTTTGCCGCGCGGTTGATATACGTCACCAGCTTTGCGAGAGGGAAGTGCAGTTTCATGGCGTTTCATACATTCAGCGGTCGCTTTTTGGCGGGTCTTGCGCTCACTGGCTTTATGCTTGCCGCCGCCGGCTGCCAATCGGGCGACAATGGCATCCTGAACCTCGGTTTTGGCAAGAAGGATCCGACGGCGCCACCGCCGCCACAGGATCCCAAGGTCCTGGCCAGCCAGTTGCAGGCCTATTGTCCAAAAGTGATGGTGCGCGACGGTACGGCCTTCTTCAACACCTATGCAAACGCCCAGAAGTCCAAGCCGAGGAAAAAGGCCGATGCCGCAGAGGATGCCCAGGCCGCAGCCGACCCGACCCTGGCGCCGCCTGACGATTCGGACAAGATCATCTACCAGGCATCGATCAGCGACGTGACCCGCGACTGCGTCCGCGCCAATGGACAGTTGACGATGAAGATCGCCGTCGCCGGCAAGATCGTGCCGGGGCCGAAGTTTTCTCCGGGCACCATCACCATGCCGATCCGGGTCGCGGTGATGCATGGCACCGATGTTCTCTATTCGCAAATCCACCCGTATCAGGTCCAGGTGACCGATCCCTCGGTCGCTACGCAATTCGTCTTCACCGATTCCAATGTTGTCGTGCCCGAGCCGACGGCGAAGGACTATCAGGCCTATGCGGGCTATGATGAAAACGCGCCGAAGGCGACGACCGACAAGCCGAAGAAGACAAGGAAGAAAGCTGCGGCGATAAACTAAGTCTCGGCGATTATACGAAGCGTGCGTCGCCGCGCACGCCTCTCAGGCATCCGCCGACCACTCCGACAGCGCCGCGATCACGCTTTTCAATTCCGCCCAGCGGCGGATCACCGTCTCGGCGCCGGCCTCCGTGAGTGCGTCGGCATGGCCGGGATAGCTGTGGCCGGCACCGGTGAAGCCGATCACGCGCATGCCGGCCGTCCGGGCGCCATGAACGCCGTGCACGGAATCCTCGATGACGAAAGTGTTCGCCGGGTTGGCGTTTAGTTTTTCCGCCGCAAACAGGAACACGTCCGGGGCCGGCTTGGTCTTCTTGCTTGGTATCTCCAGCGCTGAAAAGATCCGGCCGGCGAAAAACGGCAGCAGATGCACTTTCTCCAGCATGAATTCGATCCGCTCGGAGCGCGAATTCGAGCAGACGCAGTGCGGCACGGTGACCGCGGCGACCGCCTCGCGCGCGCCGTCGATGGCGCGGACGTCGCTGCGCAATTTGCGGTCGACCAGGTCTTCGGCGCGGTCGATCAGTGAGGCCTGGAAGGGAATCTTCGACTTTTCCTCGACCCGCATCAGGATGTCCTTGAAGGTCAGTCCGGCATAGGTCTCGGCAATCTCCTCCGCCGAGATTTCGTATCCGGCCAAGGTTATCAATTCAGCCTCGACCCGCGCGGCGATGATTTCGGAATCGACGAGCACGCCGTCGCAATCGAAGATGACAAGGTCTGGCTGGGGCATGGTGATCCGGACAATGGGAGGATGAAGGGGCCTCGGAAGGCTCAGGCGGCGCGGCATACACCAACGGGGCCAGCTTCGCAAATTCGGAAGTCCGCAGCTTTGGCCTTCACCGAATATTTACGCTGATCGGTAACCATAACAGAGAGTAAAACTGTAACGCGTGCCTTGGGTGTCAGAATGTCAGCCGTGCGTCTTCTCGACGAGCTATCCCACGCTCCCCAGCAATCCGAATGGCTGGACACGATCCTCAAGGGCGACTGCGTCGCCGCGCTCGATCGGCTGCCGGAAAAGTCGATCGACGTCATTTTCGCCGATCCGCCCTACAATCTGCAGCTCGACGGCGACCTGCACCGGCCCGACCAGTCGAAGGTCGACGCCGTCGACGACGACTGGGACCAGTTCGAGAGCTTTGAGGCCTACGACGCCTTCACCCGCGCCTGGCTGTTGGCGGCGCGCCGGGTTCTGAAGCCGAACGGCACCATCTGGGTGATTGGCTCCTATCACAACATCTTCCGGGTCGGCGCCAAGATGCAGGATCTCGGCTTCTGGATCCTCAACGACGTCGTCTGGCGCAAGACCAATCCGATGCCGAACTTCCGTGGCCGCCGGTTCCAGAACGCGCATGAGACGATGATCTGGGCGTCTCGCGACCAGAAGGGCAAGGGCTATACCTTCAACTACGAAGCCATGAAGGCCTCGAACGACGACATCCAGATGCGCTCCGACTGGCTGTTTCCGATCTGCACCGGCGGCGAGCGGCTAAAGAACGACAATGGCGACAAGCTGCATCCGACGCAGAAGCCGGAAGCCTTGCTTGCGCGCATCATGATGGCCTCGACGAAACCGGGCGACATCGTGCTCGACCCGTTCTTCGGCTCCGGCACCACCGGCGCGGTGGCCAAGCGCCTCGGTCGCCATTTCGTCGGCATCGAGCGCGAGCAGGCCTATATCGACGCCGCCAACGAGCGCATCGACGCGGTGCGGCCGCTGGACAGCGCCGACTTGACCGTGCTCACCGGAAAGCGCGCCGAGCCGCGCGTCGCCTTCGTCAGTCTCATCGACACCGGGCTGATGGTTCCGGGCGCCACGCTCTACGACGCCAAGAAGCGCTGGGCGGCCAAGGTGCGCGCCGACGGCACCGTGGCGATCGGCGACAGCGCCGGCTCGATCCACAAGATCGGCGCCGAAGTGCAGGGCCTGGATGCCTGCAACGGCTGGACCTTCTGGCACTATGAGCGCAGCGGCGGCCTGACCCCGATCGACGAGCTTCGCCGCATTGCACGGCTTGGCATGGAGCGGGCAGGGGCCTGAACCCCTGCCAATTGCCGCACATTCCCGTTGATGCAAAGACTCAACAGATCGCTTGAAGCGATTCAAATCACGCCTTGATTCCGAGGCGTTCAAGGTCTGCCTGAAGCGTCTTGGCATCGGTGAACAGCACCGCTTGCCAGCCGGCCGCCTTGGCGCCGTCGACATTCCTGGGGCTGTCGTCGATGAACAGCGTGGCCGACGGCTCAAGCCCGAACGCGGCGACGTGATGATCGTAGATACCGCGATCCGGCTTGATCATGCCGACTTCGCCGGAGATAGTGACGCCGCGCGGCCGTTCGAGAAAATCGAAGCGTTCGCGCGCCTCGGCCAGTGTGTCGCTGGCGAAATTGGTCAGCATGGTCACGTCGTGGCCGCTCTCGATGAGGCCCAGCATGATGGCGACGCTGTCGTCATAGGCGTGCGGCACCATGTCGTGCCAGTAGCGGCGGAAATTGCGAATGTTTTCCGCGTGATCGGGATGCTCTGCTATCAGCAGCGCTTCGGCCTCTTCCCATGTCCGGCCGCGATCCTGCTCGATGTTCCAGTCATGCGTACAGACATTGTCGAAGAACCACTTTCTCTCTTCGGCATCCGGAATGAGGCGGCTGAACGGGATATTCGGATCGTAGTGGATCAGCACTCTGCCGATGTCGAAAACGATGTGGCGGATTTCAGTCATGGGGCCTCTTTGCACTGTGTGGCGACGGTTTTTTCGTCGCGCCGGGTATCGCAGCCTCGATTGCCTTTTTCATGACAGTGGGCAGCGCTTCGCCTGAAATGTCTGAGGGCAGCGACCAGAAATGGCCAGCTGGCGTCTCGCCGTTGGTGTGGGCAAGGAACACGTCGAGCTCGAGTGCGAAATGGGTGAAGACATGCGCGATCCGCCCCGTGAGCTTCCAGTTGCCGGGAAAAGGTGCGGCCGCTTGCGTGGTGGCGCCGTCGACCCGCGCCGTCCAGGCGGTCGTCGGCACTTCGGTCATGCCGCCAAGCAGGCCTTTCTCCGCCCGTTTGCGCAGCAGGATGGCGCCGTCGCTTCGCACGGCGACGAAGGCCGCGCCGCGCCGCAGGGGCTTGTCGGCCTTGGGCAGCCGCACCGGGAAGTGCTCGGGATCGCCTGAAACGACCGCGCTGCAATCTTCGCGCAGCGGGCATAGCATGCAGCGCGGCCGGCGTGGTGTGCAGATCGTGGCGCCGAGATCCATCATCGCCTGGGCGAAATCGCCCGGCCTTGTCCCTGGCACCATGCGCTCGACATGCGCGCGTATCTCGGCCTTGGCTTCGCTCAGCGGCGTTGTGATCGAAAACAGCCGGGAGATGACGCGTTCGACATTGCCGTCGACGACGGCGGCGGGGCGGTCGAAGGCGATCGCCGTGATCGCCGCCGATGTATAGGCGCCGATGCCGGGCAGCTCTTTGAGGCCGGCCTCCGTGTCGGGAAACCGGCCGCCACGCTGGGCCACCAGGTCGGCGCAGGCCTTGAGATTGCGCGCACGGGAATAGTAGCCGAGCCCGGCCCAGGCCTTCATCACGTCTTCGGTCGGCGCCGCGGCCAGCGCCCCGACATCAGGCCATTTTTCGACGAAAACCCGAAAATAGGCCTTCACCGCTTCGACCGTGGTCTGCTGCAGCATGACTTCGGACAGCCAGATGCGGTAGGGATCGGGCCGTATTCCGCGCGCATGCTCGCGCGGCGTGATCCGCCACGGCAACTCGCGATGATGCACATCGTACCAGCCGAGCAGGCGAGACGCGATGTCACTGTCTTGGGATGTGGCCTTGCGGGTCTGGTCTGCTGGTGCCATTGATCGGGAATTGGCCTTGGCCGATACTGATGAAGGTCGTGGCTGGAGAACGTACATGGCAGGGAGAACGCCCTACGGCAATCCCGTCCCGGTCAGCGATCTTGCGACCAAAATCCTCGATCCGGTGCTGCGCAAGCGGGCCGGCATTTCGATCGGTCTTGTCCAGTCGTGGGAAGAGATCGCCGGGCCACGCCTTGCCAGCCACTCGCGTCCCGAAAAAATCCAGTGGCCGCGCCGCATGCATGAAGACGATCCGTTCGAGCCGGCGGTGCTGGTCATCGCCTGCGAAGGCATGGCGGCGCTGCATCTACAGCACGAGACCAGCGAGATCATCAACCGGGTCAACGCCTTCCTCGGTTTCACCGCCATCAGCCGGATCAGGATCCTGCAAAAGCCGGTGACAACGAACAAAGGAAAACGCAAACCGACCTTCAGGCCGCTAACCGCAGCCGAGAAGACGAAGTTGTCCTCGACCGTCGGCCTGGTCGACGATGATGGGCTGCGCGCTTCGCTGGAAAGGCTCGGCGCCACCATCCTGGGCGAAAGGAAGTCATAGATTTGTCGTCAATATCTCGGATTTGTCTTCAATATCTCGCATTCGTGATCGCCCCTGTCAGGTTTCGCGATTGGATTGGGGACACAGATGCCTTAATTCGCGCCAACTCTCGCCTTTTCGTGCCTTTGCATTGCAAAATCCAACCCTTGTCAGGTGATTCGTATGAACCGTCCCCCGTTTGGCCAAAGCTTGTCTCGCAGAAACGTCCTGACTTCGCTGGCCGCCATTCCGGCGGTCGCCCTGCTCGCTGCCTGCAGCGACTCTGGCGAGCAAGCCAAGGCGGCGGATGTGAAGCCCGCGGATCCGGCCGCGCCTGCGAAGCCGGCCACGCCGGCGGCCGCTACTGCGCCGGAAGCCCAGGGCACCGTGGATATGGCGGAACTGCTGAAGCCGGGTGCGCTGCCCGATAAGCAACTCGGCAAGGACGACGCCAAGGTCACCATCGTCGAATACGCCTCGATGACCTGCCCGCATTGCGCGCATTTCGCCGAGACCACCTTTCCGGACCTGAAGACCAAGTACATCGACACCGGCAAGGCCCGCTACATCCTGC
The DNA here is from genome assembly GCF_003253745.1 of Mesorhizobium kowhaii. Taxonomy (GTDB): domain Bacteria; phylum Pseudomonadota; class Alphaproteobacteria; order Rhizobiales; family Rhizobiaceae; genus Mesorhizobium; species Mesorhizobium kowhaii. Next base: position 18,786 of record NZ_MZXV01000043.1, on the reverse strand, counting down.
GCGAATTCCCGTTCGACCCGAGTGCCGAAGCTGGATTCATGCTGGCGCGCTGCGCCAAGGATAACTATTTCCCGATGGTGGACGTCCTGTTCAAGCAGCAGGCGAATTGGGTTGGAGTGCCCAGTACCAAGGATGCGCTGCTGCAAATCTCGAAGCTCGCCGGTTTTACACAGGAGTCCTTCGAAGCCTGCTTGACGGACCAGAAACTTCTGGACGATGTGAGATCGGTCCAGAAGCGCGGCGCCAATGAATTCAAGGTCGACTCGACACCGACCTTCTTCATCAACGGTAAGACCTATAAAGGGGCGATGTCGATTGAGGAAATGTCGGCCATCATCGACCCTCTGCTCTGACGTTCAGGCAGCGCCGAAGCGGCGGCGCTGCGGCGTGCGCGCCCATTTGTCTTGGCGCGGATTCTCTTCGCAAAATCGCGGCACACTTTTGCCAGACCCGCTTAGAGCAATTCCAGGAAAAGTGCGTAGCGGTTTTCCGTCCGGAATTGCGTCAAAACAAAGAGATAGAGCAATTCCAGGAAAAGTGCGTAGCGGTTTTCCCGGGAAAAGCGCATGGCGCTTTCCCTTGGGAATTGCGTCAAAACAAAGAGATGGAGCGGTTCTGCGTTTCCGTGAAACGATGAACCGCTCTAGTGGGCGGCGCGAATGAAGTTTTCGCGCCTTCGCCTCCTCGGCTTCAAGTCCTTCGTCGAGCCCGGCGAGTTCGTCATCGAACGCGGCCTGACGGGTATTGTCGGGCCGAATGGCTGCGGCAAGTCGAACCTGGTCGAGGCGTTGCGCTGGGTGATGGGCGAAAGCTCGTACAAGAACATGCGCGCGTCCGGCATGGACGACGTCATCTTTTCCGGCTCGGGCACGCGCCCGGCACGCAACACCGCCGAAGTCACGCTTTTCCTCGACAACAGCGACCGCAGCGCACCCGCCGCCTTCAACGATGCCGACGAGCTGCAGGTTTCGCGCCGCATCGAGCGTGAGGCGGGCTCGCTCTACCGCATCAACGGCAAGGAAGCGCGCGCCAAGGATGTGCAGCTTCTGTTCGCCGACCAGTCGACCGGCGCGCGCTCGCCATCGATGGTCGGGCAGGGCCGCATCGGCGAACTCATCCAGGCCAAGCCACAGGCGCGGCGTGCTCTTCTCGAAGAGGCGGCCGGCATTTCCGGCCTGCACACCCGACGCCACGAGGCCGAACTGCGGCTGAAGGCGGCCGAACAAAATCTCGAACGCCTGGACGACGTCGTCGGCGAGCTGGAAAGCCAGATCGAAAGCCTGAAGCGCCAGGCGCGGCAGGCGTCACGCTTCAAGAACCTGTCGGCCGATATCCGCAAGGCCGAAGCGACGCTGCTGCATCTGCGCTGGACACTGGCCAAGACACAGGAAGGCGAGGCACGCTCGGCGCTGGCGGTTGCCACCGCACTGGTCGGCGACCGCGCCGCAGCCCAGATGGCCGCCGCAAGGGAGCAAGGCATCGGCGCTCACCGCTTGCCGGATTTGCGCGACGCGGAAGCCGCCGCTGCCGCCGCCTTCCAGCGCCTGTCGATCGCCAGGTCGCAGATCGAGGAGGAAGCCGGCCGCATCCGCGCCCGCCAGAGCGAGCTTGAGCGCCGGCTGCAGCAACTCGACGGCGACATTGCGCGCGAGGAGCGCATGGTTCGCGACAATGCGGACATTCTCGAGCGCCTTCGCACCGAAGAGGCCGCGCTCAATTCCGAAAATGCCGGGGCTGCCGAGCGCGAGGCCAGCACCCGCGCGGCTTTCGAACAGGCAGCATCGACGCTTGCCGCAAGCGAAGCCAAACTCGCCGCGCTGACCGCCGAACGAGCCGAGGCTGCCGCTTCGCGCAATCAGATCGAACGGACTCTGCGCGACACCGCCGAGCGCCGCGACCGTTTCGGCCGTCAGCTTGCTGATGTCGACCGGGAACTGTCGGACATCCTCTCCAAGGTCGCCGGCCTGCCGGATCCGGCCGAGAAGCGCATGCTGGTCGAACAGGCGATGGCGCTGCTGGAGGAGGCTGAGGCTGCCGTGGCGGAGGCCGAGCAGTCGGTCATCGATGCCCGCGCCACCGAAAGTGCGGCCCGGCCACCGCTACAGGACGCCAGGGCTGAGCTGGCGCGGATCGAGACCGAAGCGCGCACGCTGGCCAAGATCCTGAACGCCGCCAGCGGCGATCTCTTCCCGGCCGTGCTGGAGCAGATCAGCGTCGAACGCGGTTTCGAGACAGCGCTTGGCGCGGCGCTTGGCGAAGACCTTGACGTGCCGCTCGACCGCAGCGCGCCGGTGCATTGGGGCGAAAGCGAGATCCAGCCCGGCGACGCCGCTCTGCCGGAAGGCGTCAAGAGCCTTGCCAGCGTCGTCCACGCGCCGGCACAGCTCGCTCGCAGGCTGGCGCAGATCGGCATCGTCGAGACCGGCGATGGCCGCCGGCTGCAGGCGCTGCTTGCTCCCGGCCAGCGGCTGGTCAGCCGCGAGGGTGCGCTCTGGCGCTGGGACGGCTTTACCGCCAGTGCCGACGCGCCGACCGCCGCCGCGCAACGGCTGGCGCAGAAGAACCGGCTGGCCGAGCTCGATGCCGAAGCGGTGCAGGCGACGCTCGTCCTGCGCCAGGCCGAGGAGGCGCTGGCGCAGGCCGAACAGGCGCTTCGCCTGGCGAGCGAGACCGAGCGCAATGCGCGCCAGGCCGGACGTGACGCCCAGCATCGGCTGGACGCTGCCCGCAACGCGCTGGCCGAGGCCGAAAAGGCTGGTGGCGAATTGGCGAGCCGGCGCGCGGCCCTCGATGAGGCGCGCGCTCGCATCGTCGACAGCCATGAGGAGACCTCGGCGGCCTTCGCCGAGGCCGAAATGCTGCTGCAGGACGCGCCTGATCTTGGCGATTTGCAATTGCAGCTCGAACAGTCCTCGGCCAATGTCGCCCGCGACCGCGCCACGCTCGCCGATGCACGAGCCGTCCACGAGGGTCTGCGCCGCGAAGCCGAGGCGCGCACGCGCCGGCTCGATGCCATTGGCGCCGAGCGCAGCAACTGGCTGGAGCGGGCCGAAAATGCCTCGACGCAGATCGCATCGCTTGGCGAACGCAAGGCCGAGGCCGAGGCCGAACGCGAGCGACTGGCGGATGCGCCCGATGAAATCGACGCCAAGCGACGCGCCTTGCTGTCGCAGCTCACCGAGGCCGAGACCTTGCGCAAGGCGGCCGCCGATCGTTTGCAGGAAGCGGAAACCCGGCAATCCGAAATGGACAAGGCGGCCACCGGCGCCATCCAGTCGCTGGCCGAGGCGCGCGAGACCCGTGTCCGCGCCGAAGAACGGCTGACGGCGGCCGACGAACGCCGGCTGGAGGTCGAGGCGCGCATCCAGGAAACGCTCAACACGCCGCCGCATCTGGTCATCCGCCATACAGGTCTGGAGGCCGACAGCCCGATGCCGGAGATGGCCGAGATCGAGCGCCAGCTCGACCGGTTGAAGATCGAGCGCGAGCGGCTTGGCGCCGTCAATCTGCGCGCCGAGGAAGAGCAGAAGGAGCTTTCCGACCGGCTGGAGACGATCGTGTCGGAACGCGAGGACATCATCGAGGCGATCCGCAAGCTCAGGCAGGCGATCCAGAGCCTGAACCGCGAAGGCCGCGAGCGGTTGCTTGCCGCCTTCGACGTGGTCAACGGCCATTTCCAGCGGCTGTTCTCGCATCTGTTTGGCGGCGGCACGGCGGAGTTGCAGCTGATCGAATCCGATGATCCGCTCGAGGCCGGGCTCGAAATCCTGGCCCGCCCGCCCGGCAAGAAGCCGCAGACCATGACGCTGCTGTCTGGTGGCGAGCAGGCGTTGACGGCAATGTCGCTGATCTTTGCCGTGTTCCTGACCAATCCGGCGCCGATCTGCGTGCTCGACGAAGTCGACGCGCCGCTCGATGATCACAATGTCGAGCGCTTCTGCAATCTGATGGACGAGATGGCCGCCACCACCGAGACGCGTTTCGTCATCATCACCCACAACCCGATCACCATGGCGCGCATGAACCGGCTGTTCGGCGTGACCATGGCCGAGCAGGGTGTCAGCCAGCTTGTATCGGTCGACCTGCAGGCGGCCGAGGCGATGCGCGAAGCGAGCTGATCCGCCGGCGGTAGGCTGCCGCAATTCCGAGTTTGACCATAGAACTGAGACTGGCCGGCTGAGCTCGATCGGTCACGATTTGAGCCCCGCCGCGCACATTTTTGCGCGACATACCGGCCCGCCTAAAAATAGGTTCTCGGCTCGACAAGGTTCTTCTGCTGGCGAAGATAGAAACAATAGAAGCCGAATGCAGCAGCCAACCACATGAAGGCCTCGCCGATCGCCAGCCGGTTGTTCGAATTGCTGAGAATGGTGAGGGCGAAGAAGACCAGTGTTGAGATGTAGCAGGACCATGCGGCCGGAGCGATAAGCTTGGCCCGCACGGCCAGCAGGACCTGCCTGGACGACCAAGTGTAGAGAAAGCCAAAGAACGCCAGCCCGACCACACCATAGCGCACGGCTATCTCCAGATAGCCGTTGTGGAAGACGTTGAAGATCATGGGATGATAGGCCCTGTTCTGCCATTCGGTGAGCCAGCTGGAACTGGCTCCGAAGATCGGGTGGCGCTTCCAGACCTCGATCGCATCGGCCCACAGCATCAGCCGTTCCTTGGCAGCAACCGGAACCGTATTGCTCGCGATGGCGCGGTCGAAGGCCGGGAGGACGCCATGGCTCAAAGCATCCGAAACCAGGCTCCTGACGAAGATCATGGTGTCGCCGGCGGTGGACCAGAAGATGTTGTGTGTGGCGACAACGCCGGCTGCAACGATCGCCAGCACGCTGCCCCCGATCATCAGCTCGCGGCGATGGCCTCTCGCCAGCGTGATGACCGCCAACAGAAGCAGGACGAGCGCGAGCGCAAGCCAGACGCCCTTTGACCGCAGCGCAATGATGTTGGCGAGGGCAAACAGCAGGACGGCTGCCGACAGCGCCCAGTACAGGCTCCGGGTTATCTGGTTCAGGTCCGTTCTTTGGGCCGTGTATGCCATGAACTGCAGCGTGCAAAGGAAGATGAAACCAGCCGCCACCGACGCGTGAATGGGATTGTTGAAAAGCCACGGCTCCGGTCTGGTTCCGTGAAGGATGTCCGAATAGCCGGTATCCGCCGCCAGGAAGACAAGACTGAGGATCATGAACCAGAGGACGAGCCGCCCAGGCCGCCTGACAAACAGCAAGAGGGCGAAGCCGGTCGTCGCATAAAACAGCGGAAACAGGTAGATGCCTTCGGCGGCACCCAACTGGTGGGTGCCGAAATAGACGATCGCCAGTCGGATGAAGACATAGAGCGACCAACCCAGGCAGAGACCGCCGACCCATCCGATCAGTGGCTTGCTGTAAGTCCACAGGTCCTGCCTGAACCAGCGCATGGCTGCGACCGCGGCGAGCGCTATCCCCGCATAGCGGTAGGTGTCAGCCTCGCGCCAGACCGAGGAGATCATGGCGAGAATGGCGAGTGTCGCAAGTGCCGCAAGTGCAAGAAAGAGGTTGTTGCGCGGCGCGTCGTCCCTGGCGTAGTCCGGGGTTTCCCGCGGCAAGGGCGGCCGTAGCAGCACGTGATGCACGCGGCTCAACTCGTCCTTGGCCCGGAACGCCCCGGCGTCCAGCCGGCCCGGCCAGGGAAGCCGCGCGAATTTGTAGCTGCCCGAGGGGCCGGCTATGCCGGAAATCTTGCTGCTGGCGGCGAAGCCGAGCACGTTTTTGCGGACCGAATAGACTTTCAGGCCGGTATCCCAAAATCGTTCGATTGCGACGTCCCACGGCATTTTCATCACGGCGAGCGCCGACAACAGCCCCTGCGCCCCCTCCCGCGTCACCAGATAGGCGGCGGCCGAGCCTTGCGGGCCATGCAGCGCGCGACCGATCTCGTCGCCTTCCGTCGTCTCGACGGCGCGCATGAAGAAGCTCATGCGATGGTTGTTTAGCTTGATGACGTCGAAATCCGGCACCGCGGCGATGATGGCCTGGATGCGCCGCATGGTGTTTTCGCTGAAGAGAACGTCGTCCTCGACAATCAGGCCATAGGCACCACCACCGGCCAGGAACATTTCCAGCGCCTGGATATGGCTGCGGTAACAGGCATATTCGCCGGGCAGAATGTCGCGCCCGCTCAACTTGCGCGCGGTTGGAAGATCGATCTCCGTCCAGTCCTCCTTGGCAAGCGCGCGGCCGTCGATGGCGGCAATGCGCTGCAAGGTCAGGCCGGCCGCTTGGGCGCTGGCGAGCAATTCGCTCCAGCGACCGGTCTCGCGATCGAGGTTGATGGCGAAGATAGGAAGGCTCATTGAAATTCCATTTTGGACCGCCACCCATCTTGGTCGAATCTTCGATGACCTTGTATGGAAAAGAGGGAGATGTTCAAGGCGATACTGTTCAGACCATGTGCAAAATGGCGACCCCGATTTGCCGCGATTGCGTTGGTTTTGCTGAACTTATGACGCAGTAGAATTATTAGCCAATCGGACTCATGGGAAGATCGCAAAGGGACTCTCGGGGTCCCATGTGTCCGGAACGGACCCATGGTCGCTTGGCTGGAGCGCCAGGACATTAATCCAACCGCCTATAAACTTGGGGGCAACGTCACGATGCCCCATTGTTCGAAGATTTCCCCGTGTTAGGTTCGTTGATCAGTTCGACATTTGCCTAATCGTGCTTTCTTGTTGGCTAAGGTAGCTGCTGGGCGATTGCCTTCATATGAGATGGCAAAAGAAAGTCACTTTTGTCCAATGTCGCCGATTAAGTTCAAGAAAATCGGGACCAGCCGCACGATTGTATCGGGACACTTACACCGTTCGATTTCAGGGCGAACTAGCGATCGCAGCCGCCTATGAGCGAATGCTAAGGCAACCCCAGGGGGATAAGATGACTTACGTCGGCGTGCTCGTGTTCCTGCATACCCTAGTCAGCTTGGTTGCAATCGTTGCAGGGATCATCGCGATAATAGAAATGTTCGGAGGCAAAAGATCTAGTTTTGCCACTGATTTTTTCCTGCAAACGGCCGGGTTCACGAGTATCACTGGATTTCTTTTCCCATTTCATGGCGTGACACCTGCAGTGATAGTAGGGATCGTGGCGCTCGTCATATTAGCAGGAGTGCTTGTTGCACGTTCGCGATTTCATTTCGCCGGTGCGTGGCGCGGCATTTACGCCGCAGGAATGACTGCGAGTGTCTATCTCTTGGTATTCGTCGGAATAGTGCAAGCTTTCCAGAAGATTCCAATTCTGAATGTCTTTGCACCTACCGGAACTGAAATTCCTTTCGTCGTGACACAGGGTGTCACCCTCTTGATCTTCCTCGGTGTAGGCGCCCTTGCAGCTCTCCGCTACAAACCGGCAGTCGCAATGTCTTAAACAGTTGATTTTATTGGGAAAAAGATCTGGCTGGGGCGCCAGGATTCGAACCTGGGAATGTCGGTACCAAAAACCGATGCCTTACCACTTGGCGACGCCCCAATTGCCGTCAGAGTCGCTTGTGCGGCGCGTTATTAGCAGAGCGGCCAAAAAGCACAATCCTTAGAGCGATGTCGATAACGCCCAAATTGGGCAGGCAACTCAGTGCTGCCAGATGACATGCAGCGGCTATTCAGCCCACACTGCCATCTCGTTTCCGGCCGGATCGGCAAAGTGGAAGCGCCGGCCGCCGGGGAATGAAAAGATCGGCTTGACGATCGTGCCGCCGGCGTTTTCGACGGCGTCGAGGGTTGCTTCCAGATCCCTGCTGTAGAGCACGGGCAGCGGCTTGGCGGGCGCTTCCTCGGCATCGGCCTGAAAGCCCCCGTCCAGTCCCTCGGCAAAGGCCGAATAGGTCGGCCCATAGTCGGTGAACGACCAGGCAAAGGCAGCGCTGTAAAACGCCTTGAGCCGGTCCAGCGTTCCGCCGGTTGCCGGCATTTCCAGATAGTCGAGTTTTCCGGGCAGTTTCATGTGACACCTGTTGTTCCCGTTATGTTCTAGTCCAAAAGCCCCGGAATGGCAAGTCTTTTTGCCGCATCCTTGGACAGAGCTTTTGCTTAATCGATTGTAGCGGCCGGACGGCTTGCCAACGCCTTGCCTTTCGCACTGCAGCATCATATCGCTCCACAGTCGGACACGGCGGAACTTTCCGTTTCGCCAATCTTTCCAATCTCCTGCAACCGGAGAGCAAAGCATGACCAAATGGGTTTTCACCTTTGGCGATGGCGCGGCGGAAGGCCGTGCCGGCGACAAGAATCTGCTGGGCGGCAAGGGCGCCAATCTGGCCGAGATGTGCAGCCTGGGCCTGCCGGTGCCGCCGGGCTTCACCATCACCACCGAGGTCTGCAACGCCTACTATGCCAATGGCCGCACCTATCCGGCAGGGTTGGAGGCAGATGTCGCTCTTGCGCTCGATCACATCGGACGGCTGACCGGCCGCCGGTTCGGCGATCCGTCGAAACTGCTGCTGGTGTCGGTGCGTTCCGGTGCCCGCGCCTCGATGCCTGGTATGATGGATACCGTGCTCAATCTCGGGCTGAACGACGAGACCGTCGAGGCACTGGCCGCCGATTCCGGCGATGCTCGCTTTGCCTATGACAGCTATCGCCGGTTCATCCAGATGTATTCCGATGTCGTGATGGGCCTCGAGCATGAGGTGTTCGAGGAAATCCTGGAAGACCAGAAGGGCGGGTTCGGCCATGAGCTCGACACCGAGCTGACAGCGCTCGAATGGCAAGCCGTCATCGCGCTCTACAAGGCCAAGGTCGAGGAAGAACTCGGCAAGTCGTTTCCGCAGGATCCGCATGAGCAGCTCTGGGGCGCCATCGGCGCCGTGTTTTCGAGCTGGATGAACAACCGCGCCATCACCTACCGGCGTCTGCACGACATTCCCGAAAGCTGGGGCACGGCGGTCAATGTCCAGGCCATGGTGTTCGGCAATATGGGCGAGACCTCGGCCACCGGCGTTGCCTTCACCCGCAATCCGTCGACCGGCGAAAAGATGCTCTATGGCGAGTTCCTGGTCAACGCGCAGGGCGAGGACGTCGTTGCCGGCATCCGCACGCCGCAGAACATCACCGAGGCGGCGCGCATTGCCGCCGGATCGGACAAGCCGTCCTTGCAGAAGCTGATGCCGGACGCGTTCCAGTCTTTCGTCACCATCTCCGACAGTCTGGAGAAGCACTACCGCGACATGCAGGATCTCGAATTCACCATCGAGCGCGGCAAATTGTGGATGCTGCAGACCCGCTCCGGCAAGCGTACCGCCAAGGCGGCGTTGAAGATCGCCGTCGAAATGGCCAGGGACAAGCTGATTACCAGGGAAGAGGCGGTCGCCCGCATCGATCCGGCCTCGCTCGACCAGCTGCTGCATCCGACCATCGATCCCAAGGCAGCGCGCGACGTAATCGGCATCGGACTGCCGGCCTCTCCCGGTGCTGCCACCGGCGAGATCGTGTTTTCCTCTGCTGACGCCGAGGAGCTGAAGACGCAAGGCCGCAAGGCGATCCTGGTGCGCATCGAAACCAGTCCTGAAGACATTCACGGCATGCATGCGGCCGAAGGCATCCTGACCACACGCGGCGGCATGACCAGTCACGCCGCGGTCGTCGCCCGCGGCATGGGCAAACCCTGCGTATCGGGCGCGGGCTCACTGCGCGTCGATTACAAGGCCGGCACGCTGATGGCGATGGGGTCGACCTTCCGCAAGGGCGACATCATCACCATCGATGGCGGCAATGGCCAGGTGCTGAAAGGCGCCGTGCCGATGCTGCAGCCGGAATTGTCCGGCGATTTCGCCGCCATCATGGAGTGGGCGGACGCCGTGCGCCGCATGAAGGTGCGCACCAATGCCGAAACGCCGCTCGACGCGCGCATGGCGCGCTCCTTCGGCGCCGAAGGCATAGGGCTTTGCCGCACCGAGCACATGTTCTTCGATGGCGACCGCATCGTTGCCATGCGCGAGATGATCCTGGCCGACACCGAAAAGGACCGGCGCACGGCACTCGCCAAGCTGTTGCCGATGCAGCGCTCGGATTTCCTCGAACTGTTCGAGATCATGGCCGGCCTGCCGGTGACGATCCGCCTGCTCGATCCGCCGCTGCACGAATTCCTGCCGAAGACCGAGGAGGAGGTGGCCGAGGTTGCCGCCGCCATGAAGGTGTCGCCGGACAAGCTCCGCCAGCGCACCGAGGCGCTGCATGAATTCAACCCGATGCTCGGCCATCGCGGCTGCCGGCTTGCGGTTTCGTATCCCGAGATCGCCGAGATGCAGGCGCGTGCCATTTTCGAAGCAGCCGTCGAGGCTGGCCGCAAGGCCGGCGCGTTGGTGGTTCCCGAAATCATGGTGCCGCTGGTCGGCCTGGTGAAGGAACTCGACTACGTCAAGGCGCGCATCGATGCCGTCGCCAAAAGCGTCATGGAGGAAACCGGCGTCAAGATCGACTATCTCACCGGCACGATGATCGAGCTGCCGCGCGCCGCGATCCGCGCCCATGTCATCGCCGCTACGGCCGAATTCTTCTCCTTCGGCACCAACGACCTGACCCAGACCACATTCGGCATCTCGCGCGACGATGCGGCCTCGTTCCTGGAGACCTACCGCCAGAAGGGCATCATCGATCAGGATCCGTTCGTCTCGCTCGACATCGACGGCGTTGGCGAACTGGTGCGCATGGCTGCCGAAAAGGGCAGGGCGACACGGCCCGACATCAAGCTCGGCATCTGTGGCGAACATGGCGGCGACCCGGCCTCGATCCGGTTTTGCGAAGAGGTCGGCCTCGACTACGTGTCCTGCTCGCCCTATCGCGTGCCGATTGCAAGGTTAGCGGCCGCGCAGGCGGCGGTGTTGGTCGCTAGAGCAATTCCAGGAAAAGTGTGATACGGTTTTCCCGGGAACAGCGCGTAGCGCTTTCCCTTAGGGAATTGCACCAAAGCAAAGAGTTAGAGCGGTTCGCCATTTCCGTGAAACGGTAAACTGCTCTAAGGTCGGGCGCGGATAGGATCCATCCGGCTCAAGCTTACCGTTTTGTAAGGCAATTCACACGAACGTGCTGACAGCATTGTGTAATCATTGCGTAATTTCGACATTGTTCGCGCCCAATTTTCGCACATCAAGCCAACTGTCCTCGGAAACAGATGTTGCAGACTTCACCCGCTCCGCTTCGCTCGATTCTGGTCATTCAAACGAAGTACATTGGAGATATTGTCCTCGCCTCGGCGCTCGCAGAAAACCTGCGGCTCGAATTCCCCGATGCGAGGCTCGTGTTTCTGTGCGAGGCGCGCCTCGCGAGCTTCGTGATCGCCCATGGCATTGCTTCCGAGGTGGTCACGTTCAGGCGTACCCACCTGCGCGGCACCATCCCGCAGCGCGGCAAAGAGCTTTACGCCATGGTGCGGGCGTTGCGCCGCTTTCGATTCGATCTGACGATCGACCTGTCCGATTCAAAGACGTCGCGCATGCTCACCGGACTGGTCAACGCAAAGACCCGCGTCGGCTACAATCCGACCGAGAGGCCTTTGCGTCTGCTGGAGCGGCAGCCCGCCAACGTGTTTGCCAAGCCATTTGGTTTTGGCGGCGAGCATTTTGTGTACCGCTATCTTTCGCCGCTCCAGGCGCTTGGCGTCGGTCTCCACGTGACGGTTCCAAACCTTCAACCGCTGCCGTTCGAGACGGCGAAAGCGCTGGCGCTGCTGGGCACGCATCAACTTCACCCAAACGCTTTCATCGCCGTGCATGCCGGCGCAAGCTTCGAAGGGCGACGTTGGCAGCCGGAGCGATTTGCCGAGGCGATTGGCGAGATTGCAAGCGAAACCGGTTTGGGCGTCGTTCTGGTGGGCGGCCCGGACGAGCGAGAGATTGCCGAACGTATCGTCGCCAGGACAGCGTCGCCTGTCGTCAATCTCGTTGGAACGCTGTCGCTTGAAACGTTGCTGGCGGTGCTGAAACAGGCCCGGCTGTTTCTCGGCAATGAGAGCGGCCCGATGCACATGGCGGCTGCAGCCGGAATCCCTGTTGTCGGGCTGTTCGGCTTGACGCCGCCGTCGCAGTGGGGTCCCGTTGGCGTGCCCAGCATCGCGCTTCAACCGCCGATGCCTTGCAACTGCGTGGCCAGCGATATCTGCGGCCGGCCGGATTTCAGCAAGGCCTACTGCGTCTGGCGACTTGAGGTCAAACCTGTTGTCGATGCGGTGCGCGAACTCCTTTCGCGCACCCACGTGAAGCTGGAGCGCGCCATCTGAGTTCATGCGTCGCGCGGAAAACCGCCATCGCGGGTCGTGGAGTGGGCCGTTCACCACACGGACAGTCAAATTGTCGCGCCGGGCGCTTTTCTGCTATGCACCATCCCGATTTTCGCCTTCATGCGGGTCTTGGGATGCGTGCTTGAAAGCACCGGTTGGGAATTCGGTTTGATGCGCCTGCTGCAAAAAAATCTCTGCATGATCGCCATGTCGTTGGCCGTGGTGTCCAGCGGCCATGCCGCGCCGGTCGTCGAGCCCACATTGCACATCAGGTCGGAGGCAAGCGGAGCCGGCCGCGTTGCGCTCACGCTCGATGCCTGCGGTGGACAGACCGACAACCGGATCCTTTCGGCACTGGTCGAAAACAAGATCCCCGCCACCATTTTCGTGACCGGCATCTGGCTGAAGCGAAACGCTGCCGCGGTCGAGATCATGCGGGCGCATCCCGACCTGTTCGAGCTGGAAAATCACGGCGGCCATCATATCCCGGCGGTCGACACGCCGCAGAAGATCTACGGCATCCGCAGCGCCGGCAGCCCTGACGCCGTGCTGGCCGAGGTCGAGTCGGGTGCCGCCGCCCTTGCCAAAACCGGCGAGCCGGCGCCGAAATGGTTTCGTGGCGCGACCGCCGAATACAGCCCATCGGCAATCGCCATGATCCGCAAGCTTGGCTTCAAGATCGCCGGTTTCTCGATAAATGGCGACGGCGGCTCATTGCTCGGCGCCAAGGAAACCGCGCGGCGCATCGCGGCCGCCAAGGACGGTGACGTTATTATCTCGCACATCAACCAGCCGACCCATACTGCCGGCGAAGGCGTGGTGCAGGGGCTTCTGGCGCTCAAAGCCAAGGGCCTGACCTTCGTGCGGCTCGACGATGCCGACGGCTTCGGCGATCACGGCACCACGGACTGACCGGCAGCCAGGCGTAAAGCGCCTCTCGTTGCTTTTGAAGATCAGCCCGGTTTGGCTTCGATGGTGACCTTGCTGGCGTAGAAAGCGCCGTGGTCGCGGATTTCAGCCATTTCGTCGAAAGGCTGCTCGTAAGCCCACATCGCGTTCTGGCCAGTCTCGCCCGCAGGCAGCACGCTCCAATAGCTGGCATCGCCCTTGTAGGGACAATGGGTCGAGTGTTCCGTGCTGCTGAGCTTGCCGAAATCGATGTCGGCGAACGGAATGTAGAAGGCCGCGGGGTAGGGGGGCTCGGTCAGCACCTGGGCCTTCGTTGATGAGGCTATGACCGTGTCTCCGACACGCACCGTAACGGTGCCGACATAGGGCTCGATGGTGATGACCTTGTCGGGATTTCGCTGAAAACCGGGTGCCGGGTTGGCGATCTGATCCATGCGGGTTCTCCTTGCCTCGGCCTTAACGTGTGTCGCGCAAGCGCTTTGCGCAAGGCCCGATGTCGCCATGCAACCCGCAAAAACCATTGGCCCAGGCCTGGTGGAGCCCGATTGGGCTTTTGAAGATGGCCTTTTGAAGATGGCCTTGTCCGCCGCGATGGTCAGGCGGCGGTCTTGAACGCATCCATGAGCCCGGCATAGGCGGCTGCGATACCGGCCACCGGGTTGCTGCTTCTCGACGCGGTCTCGACCTTCAAGGGGCCACCACCGGTTGGCAAGGTGAGCAGCAGGAACTGGCGATTGCCACCGTCGCCGATGGATGCGGCCGCGACGTGCTGGCCTTCGCCTTCGTTCTGGACGCACATCTTGAACAGCAGCGTGCCGCCGACCGCTTCGAGTGCGCCGCCGACAACTTCAACAAATTCGTCTTCGGAAACAGTCTTTGTATCCGGCCCCAGATCGGCCAGACTTTCGGCGAGCGTATTTTCGAGGGCCTTGTCGTCGAGCTGCGCGTCCATGCGAACCTCTTTCAGTCGCCAATCGCCCCTTGCCCGTTAACGAAGCTTAACGCCGACGATGGCCGGATTGTGGCGGTTCTCTCGGTCATGCCGATCAATGCAGCGCTTGCCTGTGCTGGTGGCTGGACAATCCGCCGGTTCGCTCCACAATGGCACGAAAAGCACAACGCAAAAGCGTAGGGAGGAACGAATGCTCGGACTGATGCAGGAATGGCCGCTGCTTTGCCATAAGCTCATCGACAATGCCGAGCGGCAGCATGGCGTGCGCGAGATCGTATCGCGCTCGATCGAGGGGCCGATCGTGCGCACCAGCTACGCGGACATCCATCGTCGCGCCCTGAAGGTCGCCCAGCGGCTGGAACGTGACGGCTATCGCTTGGGCGACCGCATCGCCACACTTGCCTGGAACACTGCACGCCACATCGAGGCCTGGTACGGCATCATGGGCATCGGCGCCATCTACCATACGCTCAATCCGCGCCTGTTTCCCGAGCAGATCGTCTGGATCATGAACCATGCCGAGGACAAGGCTGTCTTCGTCGACCTGACCTTCATGCCGTTGCTCGAGAAGATCGCCGGTGCCGTCAAGTCGTTGAAACAGGTGATTGTGCTGACCGACAAGGCGCACATGCCGCAGACGACACTGCCGAATGTGGTTGCCTATGAAGAATGGCTTGATGAGGCGGATGGCGACTTCGCCTGGAAGACCTTCGACGAAGGCACGGCCGCCGGCATGTGCTACACGTCGGGCACCACGGGCGATCCGAAGGGCGTCGTCTACAGCCACCGTTCGAACGTGCTGCATGCCATGATCGCCGCCATGCCCGATGCCATGGGGCTGTCGTCACGCGATACGATCTTGCCGGTCGTGCCGATGTTCCACGCCAATGCCTGGGGCCTTGGCCAGAGCGGGCCGATGATCGGCGCCAAGCTGGTCATGCCCGGCTGCAAGATGGACGGCGCCTCGATCTATGAATTGCTCGACACCGAGAAGGTGACCTTCAGCGCCGCCGTGCCGACCGTCTGGATGATGCTGCTGCAGCATCTGGAGGAGACCGGCAAGAAGCTTCCCTATCTGAACAAGGTCGTCATCGGCGGCTCGTCCTGCCCGCGCGCGATCATGTCGAAGTTTCAGGAGAACTACGATGTCCAGGTCATCCATGCCTGGGGCATGACCGAAATGTCGCCGCTCGGCACCCTGTGCACCCTGAAGCCGGACTATGCCGGTCTCCAGGGTGAAGCCCGGCTTGATGTCCAGCAGAAACAGGGCTACCCGCCCTTCGGCGTCGAAATGAAGGTGACCGACGACGACAACAACGCGCAGCCCTGGGATGGCAAGACATTTGGCCGCTTGAAGGTGCGCGGACCGGCCGTTGCCCGTGCCTACTATGGCGGTGCCGGCCCGGAGCAGTTCGACGGGGACGGCTGGTTCGACACCGGCGACGTCGCTCACATCGATGCCGGCGGCTATATGCAGATCACCGATCGCGCCAAGGACGTCATCAAGTCGGGCGGCGAATGGATTTCGACCATCGATCTCGAGAACCTGGCTGTCGGTCACCCCGATGTCGCCGAGGCAGCAGCCATCGGCGTCCATCATTCGAAGTGGGGCGAGCGGCCGTTGCTGGTCGTTGTTCGCAAGCCGGGCAAGGAACCGACCAAGGCTGACATTCTCGACTTCATGGATGGCAAGGTCGCCAAATGGTGGATGCCGGACGATGTCGCCTTCGTCGGCGAAATACCGCACACCGCCACTGGCAAGATCCAGAAGATCACCTTGCGTCAGCAATTCAGGGACTATCGCTTGCCGACGGATTGACGGGAATGTTGCGTCTTTCGGCTTCAAGCCGCCACCAAAAGGTTCTAGAGCAATTCGAGGAATTGCGTCAAAACAAAGAGATAGAGCGGTTCGGCGTTTCCGTGAAACGATGAACCGCTCTAAGTCTCCGTTCGGGTGGGGTGGTGCGGCAATCGATGGCAAGTATTCCTGAACGGCAGACGTCGAGGGCGGCCGGATGGTCGCGGCGCACCGCAGCTTTTTCGGCGGTGCTGCTGCTGACCGCTTTCGTCGGCCATCGCTTCGACCTCGTCGAAACACCTGTTTTCCTGTGGGTGATGGGTATCGTTGCGCTGCTGGCCGCCCTGGCGCTGTTGTTTGCCGGGTTTGCCTTTTCGCGGCTGTGGAACTTCGGCGACCGTGGCGGTCGTGACCTGACAGTCGGCGTCTTGCTGGCGCTGCTGGTGCTGGCACCCTATGGCGTTGCCGCCTACTGGGCGACAATCTATCCGCCGCTCCGGGATATGTCGACGGATTTCGACAATCCACCCGCGCTCGACGTGAGCGACCGGACGAAAGACATGAATGTGCTCTCCCCATCCACGCCCGGTGAACAGCGGCTGCAGACCGAGAGCTATCCGCTGGTCAGCGGACGCAGCTACGATCTGCCGTTCGACACTGTCGTGGATGCCGTCGAGACCGTGCTCGACCGGCGCGATTGGGACCTTTCCGAACCCTATCCGGACCTCAGAGGGCAAACCGAGGTGACGATTGCGGCGGTGGCCAAGGGCTTCGTCCTGGGTCTTCCCGCCGACGTCGCGATCCGTGTGACCGACGACGGGGAGACCATCATCGTCGACATGCGGTCGGCCTCTCGCTACGGCCGCTACGACCTCGGCGACAATGCCGCGCGTATCGTCGATTTCCTCGCCGAACTCGACCAGGAAGTCGCCGGTCAGGTTGGCGCGGCTCCGGCCGAATGAAGCTTGGCGGGCTATATGGCCGGCGTGAAAATGCCGTCAATGGCCGGTGCGGTGTCTGTCACGACCAGACCGCGTCCCACCAGGTCCTCGAGATGGGCAAGCACCGACAATCCGGCAGCGCCATGCAGCCGCGGGTCGGTATCGCGATAGATCGCTTTGACCATGTCCACGATCGTCCGGTCGCCGGCTCTGACCCGCTCCAGAATGGCACGCTCGCGCATCTTGCGATGCGTCTTCAACCCGCGCATGAAACCGCGCGGTGCTGTCACCGGCCCGCCATGTCCGGGCAGCAGCAGGCGGTCCCCGCGTTCGATCAGCCGGTCCAGCGAGGCCATATAGTCGGCCATCGCCCCATCCGGCGGCGCGACGATGGACGTCGCCCATGCCATGACATGATCGGCCGAAAACAGGATCCCGGTTCCTTCCAGCGCGAATGTCGCGTGATTGGCGGTGTGGCCCGGGGTCAGAACCGTCCTGATCGACCAGCCGTCGCCGTCGACCACCTTGTCGTCGGGCAATGCGATATCGGGAACGAAAGCCGTGTCGGCACTGGCGTCGAGCCCATTGGTCTCGCCGATGTGCAAGGGTCTTGCAGGGCGATGCGGTCCCTCTGCCAGAACGGCGGCGCCGGTGCGCTCTTTCAGCCGGGCCGCCAGCGGGGAATGGTCGCGGTGCGTGTGGCTGACGAAGATATGACTGACCGGCCGGCCGGCGATCACATCGAGCAGGGTTTGCAGATGCGCCTCGTCATCCGGCCCCGGATCGATCACCGCCAGCGTATCGCGGCCAACGATGTAGCTGTTGGTGCCGTGAAAAGTGAAGGGGCTTGGATTGCGGGCCGTGATGCGCTGGATATCAGGCGCGACACTCACCGCCTGGCCGTAGGCGGGATCGAACCCGGTTTCGAATTTGAGAGCCATGGCAGGTGCATCGGTGCTTTGTTTGAGGAGGCGGCAAAACCGATTGCCGCATAACGCGCAAGCCAATATAGGAGAACGCGAGGCCGCGAACATGAGATAGCGGCAATCGGATTGGGGAAATACGATGGCAATTGCAACAACGATGCGTCCGCTTGTCTCTCTGGCTTTGCCGCAGAAGGGCGCGGCGCGGCTGGCAACGCAGCTTTTCCTGGCGATCGCCGGAACGCTGCTGCTGACCCTGTCGGCCAAGACCAAGGTGATGCTCGGGCCGGTCGACATTTCGATGCAGACGCTGGCCGTGCTCCTGATCGCCGCCGCCTTCGGCATGCGTCTCGGCGTCGCCACCGTGCTGCTCTACATGGCGGAGGGCGCGATGGGCTTTCCGGTCTTCCAGAGCACCCCGGAAAAGGGTCTCGGCATTGCTTACATGCTTGGCTCGACCGGCGGCTATCTCGGCGGTTTCGTGGTCATGGCGGCGATTGTCGGCTGGGCCGCCGATCGGGGCTGGGACCGCCACCCGATCAAGCTTTTCAACGCGATGCTGGTTGCCGAAGTCGTCATGATGGCCATGGGCTTTGCCTGGCTGGCGCTGCTGATTGGTCCCGAAAAGTCGTGGCAGTTCGGCGTCGTGCCGTTCATCGTCGGCGATCTGATCAAGGTTGCCCTGGCGGCAAGCCTGGTGCCGGCCGTGTGGTCGCTGCTGAAGCGCGACTGAACCCCGGGAGAGATCGAGGACCGGACGGGCGCTTCGGATGAAGGTTCTGGTTACCGGCGCAGCCGGTTTCATCGGCTATCACGTATCGAAGCGCCTGCTGGAGCGCGGCGACGAGGTTGTCGGCATCGACAGCGTCAACAGCTACTATGATCCGGAGATCAAAGAGGCGAGGCTGCGGCTGCTGGAGGAAACGAGCCGCAAGACCAATGCGGGCTATCATTTCATCCGCGGCAATCTCGCCGACAAGAGCGTGGTCGACGGCTGCTTTGCCGAGCACGCATT
>NZ_MZXV01000078.1 GCF_003253745.1 Mesorhizobium kowhaii | reverse complement strand
CGTAGCGCTTGTATTCGCCAAAATACTTCGTGATCGCCGCCGTCAGCGACGTCTTGCCATGGTCAACGTGACCAATCGTGCCGATGTTCACATGAGGCTTGTTACGCTCGAATTTACCTTTTGCCATAGTCTCTTTCCTTGGACGGCCTGGACCTTCAGTTCAGTCGAATGCGGGGCGATTAGCGACAAAGGCCAAAAAACACAAGCGTCTTTTGGCCGGGTGCCGTCTCACTCAGTCCGAACCTATGATCCGATTGCGGGGATGTGGCGCTGATATAGGAAGGCTCGAGACGAAATGAAATGGGCGACAGGCCGATCGATCGAAGCCGCCACAGCTGTCTTGCTTGCCGGACCCTGTCTGATTCACCGCCAGTTCATGGCCCATTGCGGTCGTCATCGAGGTCTGATCTCCTGACCGGATGCATTTCATTCCGACCGCCATCCGCGGCCCACTGTTCATGATCGTCTCGACCGGGTCGTATCTCGTCAACGATACGATGATGAAACTCGCGACGTCAGGCCTGCCATCCTACGAAGTGCTGTTTCTGCGCGGCGTGGCGGCAACGCTCTGGGGCTTTCCGCTGTTGTTCGCGCTGGGCTACGGCAAGCAGATTCCGCTGATCTTCGACAGACGCGTGCTGCGCAGGAACCTGCTCGAGATGGCGGCGATCCTCTGCTACGTGGTGGCGCTCGCCAACATGCAGATCGCGGATTCCACCGCACTCGGACAGATCACGCCGCTGTTGATGCTGGTCGGCTCCTCGATCCTGTTTGGCGAGCGGATCGGCGGCCAGCGCATGGCGCTGATCGGGCTCGGTTTCATCGGCGCGCTGATGGTGGCGCAACCGACCATGCAAGGCATTTCGGTCTACGCCTTGCTGGCGCTCGGCAACGCGGCGCTTGCGGCGGCGCGCGACCTTGCCGGCAGACGGGTCTCGGCCGAGGTGCCGGGGATGATCGTGGCGATTTCCGCTGTCGTGGTGGTGCTGATCGGGGCGGGTGCTGCGCACCTGGTTTCCGAACGCTGGGTGATGCCCGAGGCGCGCCATCTGCTGCTGATGGCCGGCGCCGGATTTTTCCTGATCTTCGGCCACTTCTTCATCTTCATGGCCTATCGCGTCGGGCCGACCAGTGCCGTGGCGCCGTTCTACTATTGCTTCACCGTCTGGGCGGTCATTTCGGGCCTGCTGGTGTTCGGGCAATTCCCCAATGCGCTGGCGGTCTGCGGCATCCTGCTGGTGGTCGGCAGCGGACTGACCATCGTCTCCTTGGATCAACGCAAGCGCCGACTGACCGTCGTCGCCTAGCGAGTGCTTGTTCCAACGAGTGGCGCCATGGAAACACTGATAGCCGGCCCAAGAAGCTGGCCGGCTATTCGACAAGGAGATGGACGGATTTAGAGCGCCCGGCGGCCGCTGAACTGGTGGTAGGCCCACAGAACGACCACCGCGCCGATCACGGCGACGATCAGGCTGTAGATGTTGAGGCCGGTGACGCCCGACGCGCCGAAGGCGCTGAAGATCAGACCACCGACAATGGCGCCGACGATGCCAAGCACGATGTCGAGCAAGATGCCCTGGCCGCTCTTGTTGACGATCTTGCTACCCAGGAAGCCGGCGATAACGCCGAGTATGATCCAGCTGATGATTGACATTTTTTCCTCTCCATCCCCCGCCAACTGAACATTTTCATAGGATTGTCAAAAGCTCAAGCCAACTTGAAATTCCGCCCGGATGCGCCATTGTTGGAATGGGCTGGGCTCGGTTGAGATGGAGGATCCACTATGGGACTTTTTGACAACGCCGTTCCCGGCGGCAACATCACCAAACCGCTGATGATCGCGCTTGGCGCGCTGCTGGTCGGAAAGATGCTGAGCGGCAGAAGTGCCGAACAACCGGACCAGACCGAGACCCCGGCTCCGACCGGCCCTGCGTCCACGGGAACGACCTCCGCCGACGGCGGCCTGCTCGGCGGACTGGGCGGCTTGCTCGACAAGCTCAAAGATGCCGGCCACGGCAACGTCGCCGATTCCTGGGTCGGCACCGGGCGGAACCAGTCGATCAACGCCAATGATCTCGGCGCCGCGCTCGGGCCGCAGGTCATCCACGAGATCGCGCAACGGACGGGAATGGACGAGCAGGAACTGCTCAAGCAGCTGTCCACGGCCTTGCCAGGCGTCATCGACAAGCTGACGCCGAACGGCCAGGTGCCGCAGCAGCACCAGGTCGCATCCGCGTTCAACAGCTAGCGCGGCTCAGACATCTGCACAGTTGGAGCGCTGCGCGGCTTGTCGCGCGGTGTTTCGGCTGGCAGATCGCAGGGATGAGAGTCTGGAGCGGGTAGCGGGAATCCGATTTCGGTCTCCAGAAACGCCCCCGCCTAGCTCACCCTCTCGATCGCAGGAGGGCATGCACCACGCGTCACATGGGTGCGGCACCGATTTGTTGCAGAAGCCCCAACAAGTCCGGCTGCCCACGTTCGCCTACGATCTGTCCATTGGACCAGTGATAGAAATTCATCGCCTGGACGGCGATTTTCTTTCCCGTGGGTGGAACGCCGAAGAAGCTCCCTTGATGTGTGCCTCTCATGGTGAAGCGCGCGGCAACGTTGCCCCCCTCGGTGATCGTCTCCTCAAGAGTCCACTGGATGTCAGGAAAGCCGCCGCGCATCATTCCGATGATCTCGAGATAGCCGGCCGGTCCGGTCACCGGCTCGGGACGACCGGGAACGTGGAATATTGCTTTTGGCGAGATGAGTTCCTCAGCGAGCTTTTCGCTCGCCGTGTTGATGAACTCGACGAACCGCTGCATGAGGCGCTTGCTGTCTTCCATGTCTGTTCTCCTTGGTAGGCGAGTGGCGTGAAATTAGGAAATGTTGAACAATTTAGCGGCGGCCACGCTGGCCGGAGGGTTGAACCCTCCAGACGCAATATCGGGCAAGTCGCGTATTGACGGAATGGGTGCCGTTGAGCGAATAATACGGACGAAATGTCCGCAATCAGCAATCTCGAATCAATGAGCGGCCTGGTGGCGTTCGTCGCCTCGGTCGAGACCGGCGGCTTCGCCGCAGCGGGCCGGCGTCTTGGTGTGTCTGCTTCGGCGGTCGGCAAGGCCGTTGCTCGCCTGGAGGCTCGGCTTGGTGTCAGGCTTCTCCACCGTACGACCCGCTCCATCGCGGTGACCGGTGAAGGCAATCTTCTTTTTGAACGCGCGACGCGCATCATCGAAGATGTTCAGGAAGCCGAGAATGCGATCGCCGAGACACGCACCTTCCCGCGCGGACTACTGAAGGTGAGCATACCGGCGGCCATGGGACGCCGCATTATCGTTCCAGCGCTCGATCAATTCATCGCGGCCTATCCCAATGTCATTCTCGACGTCAGTCTGGACGATCGGATGGTGGATATCGTGGAAGGGGGTTTTGACCTTGTCCTGCGCACTGGTGACCTTGATGACTCTCGGTTGATTGCGCGAAAGCTCGCGCCACATCGGTTCGTCACCTGCGGGTCTCCCGCCTATCTCGAAAGACGGGGAGCACCACAGACGCCCGATGACGTACCCGACCACACCTGTCTGCGTCTCCGGTTTCCTACGACGGGCCGGCTGGAATATTGGGCCTTCAAAGGATGGAAGGCTCCTGGGCGCCCGCCGAATGGGCCTGTGTTCAACGATATCGAGGCGGTGGCGCTGGCTGCTATCGCCGGCCTCGGCCTTGCCCAAGTGCCCCACTATCTGGCGGCGCGTGCCATCGCGGATGGACGTCTTCGTACCGTGCTCGCCGATTATGCGGTCAGTCGGGGCGACATTTGGCTCATACGACCTCCTGCGAGTTCAGAAAGTCCGCGCGTCCGCGTGTTCGCGACATTTTTGACCAAATTGATTGAATCGATCTGAAGCCGCGGGATCGAGATAGCAGTTCGACGGATACATTCCATCCGCAAGATTCCGGCGAAACCTCGGCTGAAGCAATAAGTGGCTGTCCGGATTGCTAAAATTCCGAGGCTTGGAGCGGGTAGCGGGAATCGAACCCGCATATTCAGCTTGGAAGGCTTCTAAGAATGTAATGAAATCAATGGGCCGTGTCACTCGCCTTATCAAAAATAGCCGATCCGGGTAGAATTGCCCGGCGCCGTGTCATCAGCAACATCAAGCAGGGCCCCTCAAATTTAGGACGGACCCTTGCGACGAAACGAAGCCAACAGCTCCATCGCCTTGATCGCAGGAGGATCGGCCTCATCGAGCGGGACAAAGGGCGGGTCGTCCAGGTCGAGAACAGAAGCATCGTCGTCACCGGGGGCGATAGTCCAAGCTTCCTTGACATGAAGAGCGTACTTACCGATTCCTAGCTCAAGAATGGGATCAGGTGGCTTGCCCGGATCCTTGAGAAGTGCGGGCGCGAGCAGATAACGGCCATGTTCCCTGTAAGCCGCAAGGAAGCGCTCGAGGTTTTCCGAGGTGGTGGGTGTCATGAGATTGTATCGGGACAAGAAGCCGACAGTCTCGCCTTTCTTGTATTCGATTTTGTCGCGATTGGGACCGACGCTGACGGCGTAGGCGTGCGAGTTTGAAATCCGCGCCCCTCGAATGATGGCCACACGCAACGCGTCGTCGGGATCGTCGAATCCAAACCGCCCCCTCAGGCCTCTGAAAATGGCCTCGCCCACTTCTCCGTTACCAAACATGAGTCCCAAGACTGGTGGAAAATGGGGATTGCCGGGACTTATCATGAAGAATGCACCGCTCCAGTCGGCGCCGTCCCACTTGCGTACATCAATTGGGCTGATAACCCGGACATTCGTGTGTTTGCCATGCTCTGGATTGAACATGCCATCGGGGGGCCTGACGCCCATAAACCTGGGCTTTGCAATCTTTTCTTCTTCGGGCTCTGTTTCATCGTCAGGTACCCATGGAGCGAAGCGACCCATCGCATAGTCAACGTCGGACTCTTCTTTCCGATCAAGGATACTGAGACGAACCGTGTTGCCGTAGATGATCGAATAAGTGCTGGGCAGATTGGAAAAGGTGATGGCACGATCGAAACCACTCTCGTTTTTGAAAACAGTATCGGCCCAAGTCTCGAGATCACGCGGCATGGCGAATGTCGTAAAGACTGTGAGCACCGCCTCGTGCAGCCATTGGGGAAAGCTGATCGCTTCCGTCCTGTCCTTGAAGGTCAATTGTGCCCTGTGACGGATGACGCCGACCGTTTGTCCGTTCTCCTCCACCAACTCCAGCGTAGGAGCGATGCCTGCCGCGATATCCGGATCAACTCGGACGTTCAGACGGTCCAGCATCGGAAAGATTGGATGGCTCAAGCTGGTGGCGAGAAGGGCTTCAAGTGCACCGAGTAGGGAGCCCGCAACAGCAAGCGATGTGAGATTGTTCGCGCAGTCAATAACGATGTCACAGCCAATAACGTGCGATTTAAGGTCGACGCGATCGGCAAGCATGTAGTCTGGGTGGTCGGGGAGTTCCAACTGGCGCCCAAAGGAGAACCAACCCTGAAAATGCTTCTCCACCTCGTTGTCAGTCTCTTCGGCTGGGATTGACCCCTCCTGGCGGAGTACGTCCTGGCGCCCCATCAGGTAAAGTAAGGCCATCCGTGCCTCACCCAATCCGAGACGCTCTAAGATGTCCGGAAGCTTCCCTACTTGGGCTAGATCAGAAAAGCGGCTGCGCAACAAAAGTCCGCCAAACCACATCGTAAAATCGAGCCTACGCTGCTGAAGATTTTCCCGTTGCTTGTCGGTAGTTGCCCTTCCGTTTCTCACCATCGTGTCGAGTTCGAAGGCGGACAGCGCGAAGGGCAATCGGCCCAGCGCAAGTTCAAGAACCATCCAACGGCTGAGGTTGACCGGATGTACCTCGTCAAGCGATCCAGTTTTCTTAAACCGCGCTAGCTCATGAGCGACTGCTGAGGAAGCATAGAGATATGCGGCCCAAAGCAGCCCGGCCTTATCATAGGCGAAGCTCGATCCAACTAGGGCTTGGACCAGCTCATCGCGATACTCATCCTTGACGAGGAGGCTAACGGCACGGCCAAACCAACGAATAGCCTCGTACGGTAGATTCTTTTCGAGCTTCTGGAAACCGCGCTGCGAGTTTCGCTTGGCCGCCTCACCTTCTGAGCGACGCTTAGCTAGGGCATCTGTGAGAACTTCATAAAGCTCGTCAAATGCCTGACTCTCAGGGACAAATCCACCTAGTTCGCTGAGGATGTCGGCAACTGACTCGAACGGAAAGAACCCAAGGCCTTCAGCAGCAATGATGAGGTCGCGAAACTCATTCCAGATCGGCGTGAGATCACCCGAATCTTCTTCATGGGCAACCTCGGTGAGCTGCAACATGAGGAGCATTGCGTGCGCCTGATGAGCGTTGTTAGGACGCGATGCGTCTTCCTTAAGGCGGGTGAGGGCTTGTCGGAGATTGTCGGTCCGCGAATCAAGCTTCGCCAACTCTGGCTGCAATTCGCCCAGAGCGGTAACCGTCCTTAAGGGACCGAGCAGGTTTGAGACCCGCTCGATGTCATCTACAGTGTCACTGTCGATCGCAAGCCGCTCAACCTCGTCGTAAAGTCGCGAAAACTCTGCGAAATCGTCAAACCAGAAGTTAGTCGTCCATGCTTGGTCGTAAACTGCACCAAGTTCGAGATGTGGAAGGTTGTGCTGCCTGGCCAACCGTATGGCACGCTGAAACCTGCCGTCAGTTTCATGCCGCGGATACCCGAGCCCTCGCGATAAGATTGCTGCCCGGTGGGCATCTTCAATAAGCTGGTGCGGTGCCCCTTGGTAGCTGTTGGCATCCGCAAGTCGATCTTCGATTTCACCGAGCTCTTGGAGACGTTCGTAGTCCTTCGGCCCCAAGACACGTATGGCGCGGCGGCTAGCGTCGCCCAATCCCAAAGTATCGATCGCGATGTCCATACTTTTGTCCTCGAACACGCGATCCAAAAGCCAGGTGCGGTCTAGAATGATGATCGGGATACCCCATTTCTCATTAAGCGCGTCCTGAACTTCTGCACTGTCCTTGGCCGGGACGAATTGGTTGGTGATAAAATAGATGCGCTTGTAGTCGCGCCCCGTTCCGGCGATTTCCCCGACGTCGTCCTGGACCTTTGGACGCCATTTCGCCTTCGCACTAAATGCAAAGGCCATGCGTCCATCGGCGTTGGCCGGATCGGCGATGTACCACCTCGCTGCCACCTCGGCACTGACCGGGTAGCTTTCGGCATCCGTCTTGCCATCGCCACCGCCGGTCGGACCCGTTTGCGGACGCATATTTGGCGCTATGAATTTCTGTGCGAGACGGCGAGCAAAGCGTTCGAAGGGGACTTCGTCCTTTTGCTTCGTGAGCGTCTCAAGATGGTGGGAAAGCACCTCGCGCGAAATGGCAACCTCTTCAATTTCGGTAGAATCCGAAAAGAGATGGGGTCGCCTTCCGCGCATGAACTGCGAAGGTAGTATCTTCTTATTGTCTTCCACGTCTTTGTCCATGCACGGAATTATACAGGATTCAGGTCCGGCAGATATCGGTCCAATGATCATTCCGAGACCAGCTTTTGGCGCAACTTGTTCGTTCTGGCCGATGAACCGAACGGCAGCTGTCCGCCATCGCACATGTCGTTTCAGCGCCGCTATAGGTCTGCTGATCAGCTCAGTTAATATCGGCCGTCGAGTGGCAGGAATAACAGTAAGTGAAAACAGTCGCAGTGACACGAGTGACACGGCAACGCGAAATTTAAGCGAAATTCTTCTAAAATATCAAATGGTTATATGGAGCGGGTAGCGGGAATCGAACCCGCATATTCAGCTTGGAAGGCTGCTGCTCTACCACTGAGCTATACCCGCGCCTTTCAGTGAAGTATCGGATTCACCCGAAAACCGCTACACACTTTTCGGTCCGATGCTTTGCGTTTCAGGGCTTCCGGGCCGGCAGTGGTGGAGAGGGTTGGATTTGAACCAACGTAGGCATAGCCAACGGATTTACAGTCCGTCCCCTTTAACCACTCGGGCACCTCTCCAGTCTGCCGCCGGAGCCATGCAACAAGGCATCGACGCGTCGCGACCGCCTCAGCAGCCTTCCGCGAAGCGCCTTATGGCGGCACCGCCCAAAACTGTCAACCGCAAGATCCCGGCAAAACGCGCTGAATTTCGTCTGCCATCCGGCAAGCCGTTCGAACCAGCGGTATCCATTGCCGCGCGACACGGTTATAGAAGCCGGCCATGAGCAACGACAACAATTCCAAGACGCCGAAAGACACCCATTACGCCAAGCTGCGCCGCGCCTATCGCGACGAGAAGAGTGGCGGCGCGCCGGCGTTCAGGCCTCGGCAGCCGGTTCCGCCGGGCGAACATGCCGCGGATGGCCTGGTGCGGCTCTATGGCCTGCACACCGTGCGGGCGGCACTCGACAATCCGCGCCGCAAGATCAGAAAGATGCTGGTGACGCGCAATGCCGCCGAGCGCCTGGAAATAGCCGATCTCGCCGCTCTGCCCTTCAAGGCGGAACTGGTCGAACCCAGGGATATCGACAAGGTCACCGGGTCGGACGCCGTGCATCAGGGCGTGCTGATCGAGGCAGAGCCGTTGAAGCCGAAACGGCTTGATGCCCTTGGCGATGCAAGGCTGGTTCTGGTGCTCGATCAGGTCACCGATCCGCACAATGTCGGCGCCATCCTGCGCTCGGCGGTCGCCTTCGGCGCCGGCGCGCTGATCACGACCGCGCGGCACAGCCCGCAGGAATCCGGCGTGCTGGCAAAATCAGCCTCCGGCGCGCTGGAACATATCGACCAGATCGAGGTGAAGAACCTGGCTGACGCACTCGGCCAGTTGCACGAGGCCGGGTTCCAGACCATCGGCCTCGATTCGGACGGGCCGGCGGAACTCGAAACGAGTTTTTCAGGCGAAAAGATCGCGCTGGTGCTCGGCGCCGAAGGCAAAGGCCTGCGCCAGAAGACACGCGAGACCGTGACGACGCTGGCACGGCTCGACATGCCCGGCGCCATCCGTTCGCTCAACGTGTCGAACGCTGCGGCGATCAGCCTCTATGCGGCGCGGGCATTTTTGAAGCGCGGCTGAGGCTTCACGCAACAGTACGCGTTCGCCGACACATCTCGAAATGCGAAACGGGCTCCGGCGATAAACGCAGGAGCCCGTTCTTCGACAGGGAAGAGTTGGCGGCTTGGGAACGTTGCGCCGCCTCTCCTCCTATGCTGCCTTGCCTTTGACTTCGGCTGCGTTGCCGCCGACCTCGAAATTGGCCATCCGCTCCAGCGCCCTGACCAGTGCCGAGTGATCCTCCTTGGCGCCGCCATTGGCGGCGCAGGAATTGAACAGTTGCTGCGTGGTCGAGGTGTTGGGCAGCGACACGCCGAGCGCTTTTGCGCCCTCCAGCGCCAGGTTGAGGTCCTTCTGGTGCAGCTCGATGCGGAAGCCCGGCGCAAAGGTGCGCTTGACCATGCGCTCGCCATGCACTTCGAGAATGCGCGAGGCGGCCAATCCACCCATCAGCGCCTGCCTGACCTTGGCCGGATCGGCACCGGCTTTCGATGCAAAAACAAGCGCTTCGGCGACAGCTTCAATGGTCAGCGCGACGACGATCTGGTTGGCCACTTTGGTGGTCTGGCCGACGCCGTTCGGCCCGACCAGGGTGATGTTCTTGCCCATCTTCTCGAACACGGGCCTGGCGCGCTCGAACGCCTTATCCTCGCCGCCGACCATGATGGTCAGCGACGCCGCCTTGGCGCCGACTTCGCCGCCCGACACCGGCGCGTCGAGATAGTCGCAGCCCAGATCGTTGATCTTTTTGGCGAAAACCTTGGTTTCGATCGGCGAGATCGAGCTCATGTCGATCACCAGCTTGCCCTTGGTCAGGCCTGAGGCGACGCCGTTGTCGCCGAACAGCACATCGGCGACCTGCGGTGTATCGGGCACCATCAGGATGATGATATCGGCCGCCTTGGCGACGGCGGCATGACCAGAGACTGACTTCAGCCCCTTTGCGCCGAGATCGGCCGGCGGCTTCGAGCGATGGTCGCTGGCGATGACTTTATAACCCGCATCCAGCAGATGCCCCGCCATCGGCGCGCCCATGATGCCGAGGCCGATGAAACCGATGGTTTCCATTGTTTTTCTCCGTCGTGTTTCTTTGTCAGGTCGCGTTCCTTCGCGCCCCTCTGTCGCCTGCCGGCCCTCTCCCCCACGGGTGGGAAGATTGGCAGCTTCAGCGTCGGCAGTTAAGCCGCTGCACTGCCCTGCCCGGCCAACTCCGTGAACCAGCCCAGCCCGGCCTCGGTGCCGGCCTTCGGCTTGTATTCCGCCCCGATCCAGCCGGAATAGCCGATGCGGTCGATATGCTCGTAGAGGAAGGGATAGTTGATCTCGCCCGTCCCCGGCTCGTGACGGCCGGGATTGTCCGCAAGCTGGATATGCGCGATGCGGCCGAGGTTTGCCTCGATGGTGCGGGCGAGATCCCCCTCCATGATCTGCATGTGATAGATGTCGTATTGCAGGAACAGGTTCTTCGAACCGATACGGTCGATCAGCGCCAGCGCCTGATCCGAGTAGTTGAGGAAGAAGCCCGGAATATTGCGGGTGTTGATCGGCTCGATCAAGAGCCGGATGCCGGCCTGCTCCAGCTTTTCCGCCGCGAAGGCGAGGTTTTCGGCAAAGACATCCTCCAGCACCTTGCGGTCGGCGCCCACTGGCGCGATGCCGGCCAGGCAATTGACCTGCTGGCAGCCGAGTGCCTGCGCATAGGTGATTGCCTTGGCGATGCCCTGGCGAAATTCCGGCACGCGATCCGGCAGCACGGCAATGCCGCGCTCGCCCTTGCCCCAGTCGCCCACCGGCAGATTGAACAGCACCTGCGTCAGGCCGTTCTTCTTCAACCGGGCGGCGACCACCTCGGGGGCATGATCGTAGGGGCCGATATATTCGACGCCCTTGAAGCCCGCGCGGGCAGCTGCGTCAAAACGGTCAAGGAAATCGTGCTCGCCAAAGAGCATCGAAAGATTGGCTGAAAAACGCGGCATTCTTTTTCTCCTTTCCGCTAATCTAGTCCAACATCACTATGGCAGTCGGCGCATCTTCATGGCTTTCGGCAAGGTCCTCGAATTCGGTGATCTTGTCGATCTCGGTGCCCATGGAGATGTTGGTGACACGCTCGAGGATGAATTCGAGCACGACCGGAACCTGGTGCTCTTTCATCAGCCGCTGTGCCTCCTTGAAGGCGGCGGCGAATTCCTCCGGCTTGCGCACCCTGACCGCCTTGCAGCCCATCGCCTCGGCGACGGCAACGTGGTCGACGCCATAGCCGGCCTCCGGGTCGCCTGAGCGATTGATGTTCTCGAAGGCGAGACTGACCTCGAAATCCATCGAAAAACCGCGCTGCGCCTGGCGGATCAGCCCGAGATAGGCGTTGTTCACGACGACATGGAGGTAGGGCAGCTTGTGCTGTGCGCCGACGGCCAGTTCCTCGATCATGAACTGGAAATCATAGTCGCCCGACAGCGCCACGATGGTGCGGTCGGGATCGGCGGCGCGAACGCCAAGCGCCGCCGGCAAGGTCCAGCCGAGCGGGCCGGCCTGGCCGCAATTGATCCAGTTGCGCGGCTTGTAGACATGCAGGAACTGGGCGCCGGCGATCTGCGACAGGCCGATCGTGGTGACATAGGTCACATCGCGGCCGAACGCCTTGTTCATCTCCTCGTAGACACGCTGCGGCTTCAGCGGCACCTGGTCGAAATGCGTCTTGCGCTTCATTGTCTTCTTGCGGCCCTGGCATTCCTTCGCCCAGCCGGACCAGTCGCGCAGCTTTCCGGCCGTCTTCCACTCGGTGGCAACGTCGAGCAGCATCTTCAGCGCCGCACCCGCATCCGAGACGACGCCGAGGTCCGGCGCGAAGACACGGCCGATTTGCGTCGGCTCGATGTCGACATGAATGAATTTTTTCCCCTTGGTGTAGACTTCGACCGAGCCGGTGTGGCGATTGGCCCAGCGGTTGCCAATGCCGAAGACGAAGTCGGCCTCCAGCATCGTCGCGTTGCCGTAGCGGTGCGAGGTCTGCAGCCCGCACATGCCGGCCATCAGCCTGTGGTCATCGGGGATGGCGCCCCAGCCCATCAAGGTCGGGATGACCGGCACGCCCGAAATCTCGGCGAATTCGATGAGCAGATCCGACGCATCGGCATTGATGATGCCGCCGCCGGCGACAATCAGCGGCTTTTCGGCCGCGTTGAGCATCGCCAGCGCCTTTTCGGCCTGGGCGCGCGTCATCGCCGGCTTGAACGGCGTCAACGGCTCATAGGCATCGATGTCGAACTCGATCTCGGCCAACTGCACGTCGACCGGCAGGTCGATCAGCACCGGGCCCGGCCGCGACGAGCGCATCAGGTGGAAGGCCTTCTGCAGCGCCATCGGCACAAGATAAGGCTCCATGACGGTGACCGCCCATTTGGCGACCGGTGCGGCAATGGCGGCGATATCGACCGCCTGAAAATCCTCCTTGTTCAGCCGCGCGCGCGGCGCCTGGCCGGTGATGCAGAGGATCGGAATGGAATCCGCCGCGGCCGAATAAAGCCCGGTGATCATGTCGGTACCGGCCGGGCCCGAGGTGCCGATGCACAGGCCGATATTGCCAGCCTTGGCGCGGGTAAAACCTTCCGCCATGTGCGAGGCGCCCTCGACGTGGCGGGCAAGGACATGGCGGATGGTGCCCCTCGCCTTCAGGGCCGAATAGAACGGGTTGATCGCCGCGCCCGGCACGCCGAAAGCGCAGGAAATACCTTCCTTTTCGAGAACGAGAACCGCAGCATCGACAGCGCGCATCCTGGCCATTTTCCGGCCCTCCACAGGGTTTGTCATTGTTGGATGAGCTGAGAATGTCACCCAACCGGCTATTTTTCAATTTTTTCAGAATATTTTTTCATTTCTAAGAAACGGCCATTAGCCAATGAATTTGAACGGCTTTTCGTTTTCCACCGATTTCACGACATGGCACAATGAAAAACTTTTTCATTGCCTATTGCGCTGAATTGCCGACAATGCGGCCATGGAAACCACCGAGAAACGCCAGCGTGGCCGCCCGCGCGCCTTCAACGGGCCCTCCGAGCCGACTTCGGTGCAGTCGCTCGATCGGGCGCTGCGCATCCTGGCCATTGTCGCCGAGGGCAGCGGCCTGTCGCTGAGCGAGATTGCCGCCAGTTCTGGACTGGCCGCTTCCACCGCCTACCGCATGCTGACGACGCTCGAAAACCACGGCATGGTCGAATTCGACACCAGCGATCAGCTGTGGTCGATCGGCGTCGAGACCTATCGCATGGGCGCTGCGTTCCTGCGCCGCCGCAAGCTGGTCGACCGCGCCCGCGTCGTCATGCAGGAGCTGATGGAGAGAACCGGCGAGACCGCCAATCTCGGTGTCGCCGAGGATGATTGCGTGGTCTTTGTCAGCCAGGTCGAGACGCATCAGGCGATCCGCGCCTTCTTCCGGCCGGGCACGCGCAGCCCGTTCCATGCGTCCGGCATCGGCAAAGCAGTGCTGGCGCATCTCGAACCGGAGCGCGTCGGC
The DNA here is from genome assembly GCF_003253745.1 of Mesorhizobium kowhaii. Taxonomy (GTDB): domain Bacteria; phylum Pseudomonadota; class Alphaproteobacteria; order Rhizobiales; family Rhizobiaceae; genus Mesorhizobium; species Mesorhizobium kowhaii. The sequence goes on along the minus strand of NZ_MZXV01000078.1, from coordinate 35,344 downwards.
ACCATCCTGCGCAAGGCCGGGCTGCAGCGCTTCACCGACAAGACGCTTTCCGACATTTCCGCCCTTGCCCACGATCTGGCAACGACCAAGCTGCGCGGCTGGTCGGTCGACGACGAAGAGCGGCACCCCGGCATGCGCTGCGTGGCGGCCGCCATCTTCAACGAATTCGGTGAGCCGATCGGCGGCGTCTCGGTGTCGGGGCCGACCGTGCGGGTGACGCCGGAGCGGCTGGCCGAGATCGGCCCGCTGGTGCGCGATGCCGCGGCCGAGGTGACCAGGATGATCGGCGGCGTGCAAGCCGGCTGATCAGCCTGCCCCGGGTAGCGCGCTCTTGGTCGCAATATCGAAGAAATCGAGCAGAATCGCCATGCCGACGCCGCAGGCGGTGAAGACGAGGCCGGCAATGAAGATGCGGTTGGCGCGTTCATAGACGCGGCGCTGCAGGCACTTTGTGTCGAGCAGCAGCGACAGCGCCCGCATCTGCAAGGCGATGCCGAGCAGGATCGGCAGGACGGCGACAAGATGGTAGGTCTGCCACGGGATCGGATTGGCGGCCCAATGGGTGATGAAGCCCAGCGAAAAAGCCAGCAGGATGCCGACGGCGGTGACGGTGCCGTTACGGAAAACCGTTTCGACCAGGTCTTCCTTCGGGTCCTGCTCGTCCAAGGGTCTCTCCCCGCGTTTCGCGGTCAGAATAGACGCTCGGAAAATCGCTGTACACCGCCCAGGTCGACCGCCGAAGGCAGTCGCTTCAGGTCTGTGCTTGCCGACGTTGAAAGTCGACCGATGGAACAAGCATCGCTACCATCGAAACAACAGAAAAGGGGCTCGCGTGAGCCCCTCTTCTGTTGCTGAAACGGTCCACCTCCTCTCAGAGCCGGCAATAGTGACGGTAGCCGTCGTAGCCGACATAGGTGTCGGAGTCCGCATCGTAGCTTGCGTAGCGATCGAAGCAGCGGCGGACGTGCCACGAACCGCCGTCTTCGTCGACATAGACGGTGCGGGGCTGCTGGGCGAGCAGGCTGCCCAGGACAAAGCCGCCAACGCCGGCGGCGATGCCAATGCCGAGGTCGTGGTGATGCGAATGCGCAGCCGAGGGCTGCACGGTGCCGACCAGCATGGTGGCGGCGACGGTGGTGGCGATGAGGCCGGAAACGAGTGTGCGCGTGAACATGATGATCTCCTTGCTTCGTTGACCGAGGCGATCCATCCGCCTCTTGATCATCTGTCGTTGCGGCAAGGAAAAAGGTTCGAAATTTTTTGGATTTTCTTGGAACTGGCCAAATCGCATGGACTCAAAAGTTGGCGATCCTTCCCACCCCCCTCTGTCCTGCCGGACATCTCCCCCGCAAGGGGGTGTTTGGACCGGGGAGATCGGCAGCTTTGCCGGCCCTAGTCCGCAAGATGATCGCATAACGCAAAAGGGCGGCCGAAGCCGCCCTTTGGGGAATTGGGTCCCTCCATCAAAGGAAAATGATCACCCTGCCATGATTGTGGTGATGATGGTTGTGGTGCCACCACCAATGCTTCATGAAATGATGATGATGATGATGATAATAATGATGGTGCATGCCGTGGGCTGACGACGTGCCGACCGTGCCGGCGAGCGCGCCGGCGGCGACGAAAGTGGCAACGAGGCCTGACATAAGAGTGCGCTTGAACATGATGATCTCCTGGATCTTTGATCGAGGCGACCCATTCGCCTCTGACCATCAGTCGGCGGGGCGCGGCAAAAGGTTCGAAAGGTCTTCGAGATTTTTGTGGAGCGGCCCTCAGGACAAGCGAATAGGGAGTAGCCAATAGCGAAATGCAGCAACACCAGGCTGCCGCTCGCTACCTTACTATTCGCTATTCGCTACTCACTCTTTTCCCCGCTTCACCCCATGCCGGTGATGTGGCGAAGCCAGAAGGCGAGCGCGATGAAGCCGATGATGGTGGTGACGCCGGTCCAGTCGACATTGGCCTTCTTCACATCGCTGATGATCTTCACCAGCAGCATCCAGACTATGAAGATGATGGGGAGAATGATGATGAGCCTGATCATGCGACACCCTGCTCGAAGCGATTGCACCTTCCCCATATGTAGGAAGCGATTTGGCGGTTTTCAGGATGCCCCTCGCCGACAGTCCTATGAGATGCCGGGTAACTGAAAACAGAGTTTTGTCTTTACTGGCGCAACAAATATGCTAACCGAAGCGCCGTGCCCTTGTAGCTCAGCTGGTAGAGCAGCGGTTTTGTAAACCGAAGGTCGGCGGTTCGATTCCGTCCGGGGGCACCAGTTTCCCAATGTGGAAGTTTCAAACCACTTTTCAGCGCTTTGAGCCCTCCAGCAGCACCTCGATCAAGGCCTGCGCCCGATTGGTGGCGCGATGGGTGGCGCGTAGTCAACGTGCCAATGCGGCCCGCCGGTTGCATCCCCTTCCAGGATGACATGCGCACCCCAACTTTCCAGCGCGCGCTGCACTTCGGCTTGCTGGTGATGATTTCCAAGCGGAATGGAAATATCGCGGGCGCGGTCATCCAAATGGTTGCTGACAGCAGCCCCGCGACTGCGGGCTCGGTGTATGATCTGTTCGAACGCCTCGGTGGTTTGCGATGGAGTAGCGCGAGGATGTTGAATGACCCACGCGTCCATCTCGCTAATATGCTGGGCTTGTCGGTATACCGTTAGAAACTGCGTCCGGTTCGAAAGCCGTCGTTCCGCCATCAATTCAGCTTGTCGGCGGACTGTCCTCACTCGGCCGGTAACACGTATGGCCGTGCGGGGAAATTGGCGCTGGAGTTCTCGAATAAGCCCGTCAAGGGTCGTCGGCGGCGAGACACGTTCCCACGTTTCAAGACTCGGCGTTTGAGCACCGTGTCGAATATGGCCGCCGCCAAAATCGGGACGAACCTCAACCGGTGCACGGGTTGAAGCGCCTTTGAGAAGAGTTCCCGAAATTCTAAGCATTGCTGAAATGGCAGCGCGGTTTGATTGCTGCTTATGCTAGCGTTTTGCGACGGGAAAAACAAATATTCATTGCTCTGCTCGGCATAAGCGAGCGGTTTAAGGTCGGATTTTTCTCGACCACACCGTCCGGGGGGCACCAGTTCCTATCAGGAATGGTCGAGAGCGCTCACGCTCCAAAAATGTTCGAATTGCCCTGGTTCTATGACGCGCTCGCGACCTGGGCGGATGCCCTCACCCTGGTGAACGTGTTGCGTACCCTGACGGATTTGTAGACGTAAGCGACCCAGAGTCCGGTGAGAACAAACGAGACTATCGGCGCCGCAAGCGCGTCTCCGGTGACCACTTGCCCAACCGGAACCCCGAGAGCCGTGGAAACCCAGGCCGCGTCCAGGATGAAGACCACCGGGATTGCAAGCCATTGGATGAGAAACAACTGCTTGAACCGACGGCTCCGCCTCAGCATGGCAACAAGCACGACCAGTTGAAGCACCAAAAATGCCAGCAACAGCGCAACCTCGCCATAGACCACCACGGGTCCATTCGGCACCAGCATGAGCTGGTTGTATCCATCGCTCGAGGAACCCAATGTGGCGAGCGTGCGCAACGGCGACAGGGTCTGGCCGATCGCAAGAAGCATCAGCCACCCTCCGAAGCCGACGAGCTCCGCCGGATTCTGCGAGGGCTTGCGGGCAGATCGGAGTGCAAAGAAGACAGGCACCCCGATGAACAGCAGAACTATTGCCCAATACCAGACAGAAAACTGCATTCACCCCTCCCCTAGAAATGCACTCATGGGTTGTAGCAGATTTCAGATTCGACTCAAGAGGGTTGAGCCGCGGCTTGGTCCAAAAATCGATGCTGCTGCCTGCTCCTGACAATCACACTGCAATCGCCGCCACCAATATCCGGTTCTGCCTGCGTATCGCCGCACGCAATTCGGCAATCCTCGCCTCGTCGCTTTTCACGAACTCGATGAACATCATGTTCATGTTGTTGAAGATCAATTCGCCCAGCGCTGCTCCGTCGATATCCTGGCGCACCAGGCCGAGCACCTGCAGCCGAGCGATCAGCGCTCGGATCTGTTCGGTCAGCGCCCGGTCGAGCGCGGTGTAAGCTTGGCCGAACGGGCTGTCGGGCAGTTGCGTCGAGATCGCCATCGCCTGCCGCCACATCTCCTTGCTGAGATAGTGCAGCGAGTGCTCGATATAGATGCCGATCAGCGTGTCCAGCGCATCGCCGACATTGGCCGGCGGCCTGGCGACGACGCCTTGCCCGGCATTCAGCACTTCGTTGACTTCCAGCGAGACGATGGCGCCGAGAATGTCCCCCTTGTTCTGGTAGTAATTGTAGATGGTGCCGACCGAGACTTCGGCCTGCGCGGCGATCGTCTCGATCTTGGCGCCTTCATAGCCGGCCTCGCGGAAAAGCTCGGCCGCCGCCTCGATGATGCGCCTGTGCCTGTCCGCCTTTTGCCTTGCCCGCAATCCGCTCATATCAGCCTCTTGCCATAAAACAGAATTGACTCAATTTTAGAATTGGTTCAATTTTTTGCAAGAAGCCACAAAGGCAAGGGAGAACACTCGATGTCCGCAATATCCGCATCCAGGAATCCGCTTTCCATCCTGAAGAGCCATCTGCATGCGGCGTGCGCCGCCACGGCACTGCTGCTCGGCGCCGGCAGCGTCGCCCAGGCCGCCGATCTCAACGCGCTGATCTGGTGCGATCATTCCGATCCCGCACTTCTGCAGCCCTTCGAGGAGGCCAACAACGTCAAGGTCAACGTCAAGGAATTCGAGGGCACCGGCGCTGGGCTCGCCATCGTCGAGCAGTCGCAGCCCGGCGACTGGGACGTGATGGTGATCGACAGCATCGACATACCGCGCGGCGTCGAAAAGGGCCTGTTCGAGCCGCTGCCGGACGACAAGCTACCACTGGCCGACATGTTTCCGCAGGTGAAGATGGACGGCTCCACCGTGGTCGGCGGCAAGCGCTACGGCATCACCGAAAAGTTCGGCTACAACACGATCGGCTACAACAAGACCAAGGTCGATCCGGCCGACATGCAGTCGATGGCGGCGCTGACCGGCGACAAGTACAAGGGCAAGGTCGCCATCTACGACTATTATCTGCCGGTCATCGGCATGGCCGCGCTCGCCATCGGCAAGAAGACGGCGGATCTGACCGAAGCCGACCTGCCCGCCCTCAAGGAAGAGCTTCTCAAGATGAAGGCCAATGCCAAGCTGGTCGGCGAAGTGACCGCCAGCCAGACGGCGCTGGCGACCGGCGAGGTCGATATCCTGGTCGGCGGCGGCGAATGGGTGACGGCGGGGCTGGCCAAGGAGAACCCGGCGCTGGACTTCTCCATTCCCAAAGAAGGCGCTGTGCTATGGTCGCAGTCGCTGGCCATGTTCAAGGATTCCAAAAACAAGGACATGGCGCTGAAATTCATCCAGTACGTCATGAGCCCGGAGGGCCAGGCGCGGCTTGCCACCTCGTCCTGCTATTGGGGCATGCCGGCGAACAACAAGGCGGCGCTGACCGACGACCAGAAGAAGATCCTGCGTTTCGACGAGCAGCCGGGCTTCCTCGCCCGCGCCCAGGCCTACCCTGCGCCAAACGCCGATCTCGACAAGAAGATGCAGGACATGTGGACCGAAATGCTGCAGGCCAAGTGAGCTGCTGATGAGCACAGCCGGGAACAACGGGCGTGCCCTGCCCTGGGCGCTGGTCACGCCGGCGCTTGGCTGGACGCTTTTGTTCTTCGTGCTGCCTTTCATCGCCATGGGGTTTTCCAGCCTGACGGCGCATGAGGGCGGCGGCTTCACGGCGTCCAACTACAGCCAGTTCTTCACCAACCCCTCCTACTGGCAAGCGATGGTCAACTCGCTGCAAGTGACGGCGATCGTCACCGTCGTCTCGGTGCTGCTCGCCTACCCCTTCGCCTGGATCCTGGCCGAACAGGTGCCGGAACGCTGGCAAAGGCTGGCGCTGATGCTGGCCGTCCTGCCGTTCTGGACCTCCTATGTCGTGCGCTCCTATTCCTGGCTGCTGGTGCTGGCGCAGAACGGCGTCATCAACCGGGCGCTGACGGGCTCCGGTCTGTTCAGCGAGCCCCTGCAACTCGCCAACACACGCTTCGCCACCGTCACCGGCTTCGTGCATTTCTTCGTCATGCTTTTGACGCTGACGATCTTCGCCAATCTGAAGCAGTTAAGCCCCAGCTATCGCAAGGCCGCCGCCGATCTCGGCGCCGGGCCGGTGCGCACCTTCCTGCATGTCATCCTGCCGCTGACCTTGCCCGGCATCATGGTCGGCGCCTTTCTCACCTTCGTGCTATGTATCGGCGACTACATCACGCCGCAGATCCTCGGCGGCAACAACGAGCTTCTGATGCCGCAACTGGTGATGATGCAGATCGGCCGCCGCGGCGACTTTCCGCTGGCATCGGCGCTGTCGATCATCCTGATGGCGGTGGTCACCATCGCCTATCTCGCCTGCGCCCGCTGGCTGAAGATCGAGCGGGCCTGAGATGCGTCGGATTGTCCGCATCGCTTCCTGGCTCTACGCGCTTGCGGTCTACGGTTTCATCTTCCTGCCGGTGGTCGTGCTGGTGCTGTTCTCGCTCCAGGCGACGTCGTTCCCGATCCCACCCTTCACCGGCCCGTCACTGCGCTGGTACGACGCGGTTCTCTCGGACACGCGGCTGACCTCGGCGCTGGTCAACTCGCTGCTGGTTGCTTCGATCTCGTCGCTTGCTGCCGTCACGCTCGGCTTCCTCTCCGCCTGGGGTTTTGCGCGCTTCGTTCTGCCGGGTTCCGGCCTGCTGCGCGGGCTGATCACCCTGCCCTTGACGGTCAGCTATCTCATCATCGGCATGGGGTTGCTGGTGCTGTTCAACTGGGCCGGCGTGCCGAAGTCGCTGCTTGCCGCCGGCATCGGCCATGTCGTGATCAACCTGCCGCTGTGCTTTGCCATCATCTACAGCCAGATGGGCGACCACCAGATCAACATCGAACGCGCCGCGCGCGACCTCGGTGCGCCGGAATGGAAGGTGCTGCTCCTGATCACCGTGCCGGTCATGGCGCCGGCCATATTCGCCGGATTCTTCCTGTCGATGACCTTCTCCTGGGACGAGTTCGTCATCTCCTTCCTGCTGACCCGCTTCGATACCACATTGCCGGTGGAAATCTGGAACCTGCTGCGCTCCGGCCTCAATCCAAAAACCAATGCCGTCGGCTCGCTGGTCTTTGCTGTTTCCATCGTGCTGGTCGTGCTGTTCGAACTGACATTGCTGCGCAGGAGAAGAGCATGACCGCGCCCTTGGTCGACATCCGTGCCGTCTGGCATCGTTTCGGCCAGCAGACTGTGCTGAAAAACGTTTCGCTGCAGATCGAACCCGGCAGCTACACCATCCTGCTCGGCCCTTCCGGGTCCGGCAAGACGACGCTGCTGTCCATTCTGGGCGGCTTCGTCACTCCGAGCGAGGGCAAGGTGTTCATCCGCGGCGAGGACTGCACCTCGGTGCCGCCGGCGAAGCGGCCGACGACGACGGTGTTCCAGGACTATGCGCTGTTCCCGCATATGAGCGTCGGCAGCAATGTCGGCTTCGGCCTGCGCATGCAGGGCGTCGATGGCTCGACACGGTCGGCAAAAGCACGCGAGGCGCTGGCGCTGGTTGGCCTCGCCTCCGCCTTCGACAAGAAGCCGCACCAGCTTTCCGGCGGCCAGCGGCAGCGTGTGGCGCTGGCGCGTGCGTTGGTGATCGAACCGGCGGTGCTTTTGCTCGACGAGCCGCTCGGCGCGCTCGACCTCAAATTGCGCCGGCAGATGCAGGACGAGTTGAAGGCGATCCAGAAGCGCGTCGGCACCGCCTTCATCCATGTCACGCATGACCAGGAAGAAGCGATGGCGCTGGCCGACCACTGCGTGGTGATGAATGACGGGCGCATCGAGGATGAAGGCCCGCCCGAACGCGTCTATGCGCGGCCGGCGACGCGCTTTTCCGCAACCTTCATGGGCGAAAGCACGATCCTTGCCGGCACGGTCACTGAGACCAAGGACAGGGCAAGCACTGTCGCGACGCCGGTCGGGCCGGTTTGCCTGCCCAGCGCGTTGCCGGTGGGCCCGGCTGTCGGGCTCGCCATACGGCCGGAGCACCTTGTCCTTGGCGCGGCCGGCGGCGGTGTCAGGCTTGGCACGGCTGAGGTAAGCGACGTCGTCTTCCAGGGCAGCTTCAAGCGCGTGCTCGCCGTTTCAGTCGAAGATCCCTCCCTACAGTTCATCGCCAGGCTTCCGGCGACAGCCTCCGTCCAGCCGGGGGACATGGTCGCGGTTTCGTGCGATACCGACCAGATCATCCTGCTGACGGATTGAAGATGGGCACGCTTCCGGTCATCGACGCTCCAGACTGGTACGAGACCATCCGCATGAGCGATGGCGTGACACTGATCCACGAGCCGTGGATCAAGCCGTTCTTCCGCTGCAACATGTGGCATGTGCGTGGCCGCGACCGCGATCTCCTGTTCGACACCGGCCTCGGCCATTTCAGCCTCAGGCGTCACGTGCCGCTGGTGACGGAGCGAAAGCTCACCTGCGTCGCCAGCCACACGCATTTCGACCATATCGGCTGTCACCACGAATTTCCCGACCGCTGCGTGCACGCGGCCGAGGCGGAGATCCTTGCCGATCCGCGCAACGAATGGACGGCCGCCGGCACCTATGCGACCGACGAGATGTTCGACGGTATGCCGCAAGGCTGGGACACGGCGCGCTACAGCATCCTGCCTGCACCGGCCGGCCGCCTGCTCGCGCATGGCGATGTCGTCGATCTCGGCGACCGCGCCTTTGAGGTGATCCACACACCTGGCCATTCACCCGGCGGTATCGCGCTCCACGAGAAAAAGACCGGCATCCTGCTTTCCGGCGACATCATCTATGACGGCCCGCTGATCGACGACGTCTACCATTCGGATATTTCCGATTATATGGCGACGCTGCTCAGCATGCGCGACCTCGATGTCGCGGTCGTGCATGGCGGCCATTTTCCGAGCTTCGGCAAGGTGCGCTACCGCCAGCTTGTCGACGAGTATCTGGCGCAGAAGCGGCAGGCCGGCTGCCATCTGCGGCCGGGTCCCTGAGGCCGATTAAGGTGTGTTGATATTCAGGTCAGCCCGAGTCGAAAACGGTGGCTTCCGAGAACCGGAGCGGAGCGTACTTTTCGTACGTGAGCACCGGAAGCGCAGAAAGCCATCGTTTGCAGGCCGGCATCACCTGAATAACAACACACCTTAGCGCATCAATTCGAAATGCCGCGGAAACGACTGATGCAGCAGCATCAGCATCGTCTTTCTCAGCACATCGGAATTACCCGCCGGTGGGTTGAGGTGATCCCAGATCCATGCGCCATGGACGAGATAATTGAGGCTTTCAGCCAGTGTATCCGGGTCGACATCGGTGTAGCCGCCGCTGCGCTTGATTTCGATCAGCAAGTCGCGCGCCTCGGCATTGTAGCTGAGATCGCTGGGCAGGCCGATCTCGTTGTAGATCTGCATGCTCTTGCGGTCGCTGGAGAACACGACAAAGACCGAAACCCATTTCGGATGCTGCCGCGCGAATCTTTGTGCGCATTCGACCGCGCCCATCAGCCGTTCGACCGGCGACAGAGCGGGCACACGTACCAGCGTCGCCCACAATTCATCGTACTGATCGCTGAGATACTGCAGCACGGCGCGAAACAGGTTCTCCTTGCTGCGAAAGTGGAAAACCACCAGTGCGTTGGAAGAGCCGACATGCTCGGCGATCCGCTGCATGGTGACGCTCGCCAGGCCTTCGTCGGCGATGAGATCGATCGTGGCGTCGATGATGCGCTGAATGCTGGCTTCGCCGCGCTCGCGCCGGCGATCCCTGGGGGCCGGCTCGAGCCGCTTGTCGCCACCTTGGGCCACCATCGCCCTGGGTGTCTCCGGTGCCGCGGTAGCCTTGCGTTGCGCCATTCCTGTCCAGCCTTTCAAACCTTGCGGCGGAGATTTCCAACCCCGCGCGCCGGCTCACCATAAGCGAAGCGAGAGATCAAGCACCAGCGCGGCAAGGGCCACATGGCTGATCATAGCGACGGGCGCGTTTCGGCATTTCCGTACCATTGACCCTGTGACGTCTCATAGGCCAGCGCTGCCCGGAAAACATCGGCGTCGCAATAGGTGCGGCCGACAATCTGGATGCCTGTCGGCACGCCGCTCGCCGCCCGGCCCGACGGTATGGTGAGAACGGGACAGCGGCTCAGCATGTTGAACGGCGTCGTCATCACCCAGCCAAGCGACGGGTTCACCTGCTTTCCGTTGATCTCGACAGTGTCCCTGGTGTGGTCGAACTCCGCCGGCACCGAGGGAAGCGCGTTGGTCGGGCAGATCAGCATGTCATATGTCTCCAGCAACGGCCCGAGCGTCTGGTACATCCTGGCCGCCACGTCGAGGGTTGCGACAAAGTCCGTGGCCTTCGACTTTTGCCCATCCTCGGCGAATTGCCGTGCATAGCTTGTCATGTCCTTGCCGTGCTGCTTGAGCAGTTGCGACAGCGAGGCGCCGAAGAGGTGCTCGAGATAGGCCATGCCGGCCTTGAGCACCTCGTCGCCCCAGCCCAGATCGACCTGCTCGACGGTGGCGCCGAGTGAGCGGAACACATCGCAGGCAGCGAGTGTGTTTCTCCGCACCTCCGCATCCACTTCGAAGGAGCCTAGGTCCATCGAGAAAGCAATTTTCCAGCCCTTGATCGGCTTGTAGTCGAGCGGCAGGCGCAATTTCGGGCGCAGCGTGGCGATGTCGAGCGGGCTCGGTCCTGCCATGACATTCTGCAGCAGGATCGCATCCCGCACGTTTCGCGCCAGCGGGCCGGTATGACAGTAGAAGTCGAGGTTAAAGGGCGGCTCATCGGGATTGCGGCCGTAAGGCGGCTTGAAGCCGATGAGACCGCAGGCAGACGCCGGGATGCGGATCGATCCGGCAATGTCCGAACCGGTAGCAATCGACGATGTGCCCGCGGCAAGCGTCGCCGCCGCACCGCCGGACGAACCACCTGGCGTGAAGTCCGGATTCCATGGATTGCGCGTGACGCCCCAGCGCCTCGACCAGGTGTAGCCGGCGCAGCTGAATTCGGGCGTTGCCGTGCGTGCATGGACGATGCCTCCGGACTTGATAATGCGCTCATTCATCGTCGAGGTGTGGCCGCCAATGGCATCCTTCGACATTAGCGAGCCGTGCGATGTCGGCTTGCCCTTGATGTAGCTCTCGTCCTTGATGCCGATCGGCAGGCCCTCGAGCGCGCCGGTCCTGGCGCCCCTGGCGTATTTCGCCTCGGCTTTTTTGGCCAGCTCCATCGCCTCGTCGAAATGCGTGAAGGTGAAGCAGTTGATCGCCGCTTTCGTCGCCTCGGCGCGGTCGATGGTCGCCTGCATCAATTCGACGGGCGATAGTTTCTTCGCCTTGAACAGCCGCAGCGCCTCGCTGGCCGGCAGATAGCAAAGATCGAGATCGGTCATGGGAAGTCTCCTGCGATCGCCAGATCGCCTTGGCATGAACAGACGCGAGGTGGCCGCGCCGCGATATCGCGGCGCGAGAAAACCCGGGCTGGGCTATTTCTGGAGGTCGGTCCAGATTTTCGTGTAGAGCGCCTGCACGTCCGGCGGACAGGCCTGCATGAACTGTCCCTTGGCCGCGAATTCAGCCGGAACGTTCACTTCCGGCGCGTTCTTCATGTCGTCGGGCATGAAGGCTTCCGAGCCTTTGATGCCGTTCGAATAGCGCGCGAAGGCCGAGATCAGTGCTGCGTTCTGCGGGTCCATGATGAAGTTCTGGAAGAGCTTGGCGTTCTCGACGTTCCTGGCGTCCTTGAGGACGGCGACGTTGTCCATCCAGATCGGGTAGCCTTCCTTGGGATAGCCATAGACGATCTTGTCGTTCTGCAACCGCTGGCGGAGCGAAATGCCGTTCCAGTTGACGCCGGCGGCGATGTCGCCCTTGCCCAGGCCGTCGACGGCGCCGTAGTCGAAGGACAGCCATTTCGCCTTGGCCTCGACCAGCTTGTCGCGCACCTTCTTCAGCACCACCTTGTCTGCCGTACAGTATTGGCCGCCTTCGTAGGCGATGGCGAGAAACATGATGTCACCCATTTCGGGCACGACGTTGATCTTGCCGACGAGCTCGGGCGGTGGGTCGAGGAAGATTGCGGACGTGTTCACGTCGCCGGAATAGACCGACTTGTTGACCGACACGCCTGTCGTGCCCCACTGCCACGGAACGGTATATTTGCGAGCCGGATCGAAGGGGACATCGACCCATTTGGGATCGACGTTTTTGAAATTCTCCATCTGGTCCGGGCGCGATTCAAGCAGCAGCCCCTCGCTGATCCAGATCGGGACGACGCTTGCCGAAGGCACGACGATGTCGAAACCGGCACCGCCCTGGCGGATCTTGGCCAGCGCGGTGTCGTTGGAATCGAAGTCGGTGACGGTGACCTTGACCTTGTAGGTCTCCTCGAATTTCTTGATGAGATCGGGGTTGGTGTAATTGCCCCAATTGTAGATGTTGAGTTCTCCCTCGGCGCGGGCCACACCCGTCACGGCCAGCAGCGACAGCCCGATCGCCGTCGCGGTCAGTTTCCAGTTCATGCTCAATGCTCCCATTGTTGGGACCGTCGGCGTTGCCGCCTCAGGTCCGTTTCCTGCTGATGAAAAAGAAAGCCGTGACAATGCCGATCGACAGCACGAGGAAGGCCGTCGAGATCGCATTGACTTCCGGCGTCACGGTGCGCCGGAGCTGGCCGAGCATGTAGGTCGGCAGCGTGTCCTGGCCGCCCGATTTGACGAATTCGGTGATGACGACGTCATCCAGCGAGACGACGAAGGCGAGCATCAATCCGGCGAGAATGCCCGGCCAAAGCAATGGCAAGGTCACGTGCCGAAAGGTCTTCCACTTCGTTGCATAGAGATCGGCCGCTGCCGTCTCGAGCGACAGGTCCATGCTTTCAAGCCGGGCCCGGATCGGCAGATAGGCGAACGGGATGCAGAAGGCGGTGTGCGCGGCGACGAGGTAGCCGAGCCCGGAATAACCGGTCCATATCTTGATGCGCGAGAACACGATCAGCAGCGCCACCGCGGTGACGATCTCCGGCACCATCAGCGGCTGGTTGATGAAGGCGTATTTGAGGGTCAATCCCGGATACGGCTTGGTCCTGGTCGTCGCCAGCGCCGCCATCGTGGCGGTGATGGTCGCCAGCACGGCGGCCACTGCGGCGATCTGGAACGAGCGGATCGACGATTCTATGACCAGCGCATTGTTCCAGGCGATGTGGAACCAGCGCAGCGAAAAGCCTTTCCAGATCACAACGGAATCATTGTCGTTGAAGGCGTAGACCACGAGCGTGGCGATCGGCAGGTAAAGCAGGAAGAAACACAGCATCGCCACGCTGACGAAGCCGTTCTGCCGCCGGACGTCGAAGCGATTAGCCATGAGCGCCATCCGACCTGGTCGTGTTGCGGACGTAGAACAGCAGCGCCATCATGACGATCGCCATCAAGGTGATCGACAGCGCCGCACCGAGCGGCCAGTTTCTGCCCTGGCCGAATTGCAGCTCGATCAGGTTGCCGATCATCAGATTGGTGCCGCCGCCGAGCACGCGCGGCGTCACATAGGCGCCGAGCGAGGGGATGAAGACGAGGATCGAGCCGGCGACGATGCCCGGCGTGACCAGCGGGATGATGATGCGCCTCAACACCTGGAACCGCGTCGCGTAGAGGTCGTAGCCCGCCTCGACAAGGCGGAAGTCGATCTTCTCCATGCTGGCGTAAAGCGGCAGCACCATCAGCGGCAGGAAGACGTAGACCATGCCGGCCAGGACGGCGAAATTGGTGTACATGAGCTGGACAGGATGGTCGGTGATCCCAAGCAGCTGCAGCACCGAATTGACGATGCCGTCATTGCGCAGCACCTGCTGCATGGCGAAGGTGCGGATCAGAAGGTTGGTCCAGAACGGGATGGTGATCAGGAACAGCCAGATGTCGCGCCGGTGATCCGGCCGTGTGGCAATGAAATAGGCGGTGGGAAAACCGAGGATCAGGGTCAACAAAGTGGTTGCCAGCGACAGCGACACCGAGCGCCAGAAGATCGACAGATATGCAGTGGCGAACGACAGCGTGTCGTCGAAGACGTCACGCTCGAACAGTACGCTCACCCAGGGATCGGTCGAGAACTGCCATTTCACGTCGCCGTAATTGCCTGGCGTCAGGAAGGAATAGACGACCACGATCAGCAGCGGCCCAAGGGCCGCGAGGAAGACGATCAGCAGTGCCGGGGTGGAAAGCAGCCAGCGTGACCTGATGTCGTCGCGTTCGGCCTTTTCGGCTACCTCTCTCGCGGTCGCCATGGCCCTAGTCCTTCAGCACTTGAGCAGCGTCGTCGCCGATCGAAATGCCGACCTTGTCGCCGTTTTCGAAGCCGCAGCTGGCGCTGCGTGAGTTCTGCTGGCGCACCATGAAGACGTCGCCTTCGTCCAGCCGGACATGGATGTGCGTGTCGGTGCCGAAATAGACGATGGTCTCGATCGTGCCGGTCAGGTCGCCGCGGCCTTTGACGAGCTTCGCATGCTCAGGCCGGACCATCAGCGTTGCGTTGCCGCCTGCGCGGAAACCCGCGGCGGCGGTCGCGCAGATCTTCGCACCCGAGCGCAAGGCAATCCGCGCCTGGCCATTGCCTGCACTTTCGACCATGCCGGTCAGGAAATTCGTCTCGCCGATGAAGTCGGCGACGAACCGCTCCGCCGGGTGGTCATAGACGTCCCAGGGCGTGCCGACCTGCAGGATGTTTCCCGCCGACATCACCGCGATTCGGTCCGACATCGTCAGCGCTTCTTCCTGGTCATGGGTGACGAAGATGAAGGTGATACCGGTCTCGTGCTGCAGCCGCTTCAGCTCGATCTGCATCTCCTTGCGCAGCTTGTAGTCGAGCGCCGACAAGGGTTCGTCGAGCAGCAGCACCTTGGGCTGCGGTGCCAGCGCCCTTGCCAATGCCACGCGCTGCTGCTGGCCGCCGGAGATCTGGCTGGTGCGCCGATTTTTGAGCTCTTGCATGTGGACGAGCTTCAGCATCGCGTCGACGCGCGCCTCGATCTCGGCCTTCGGCTTGCCCAGCATCTTCAGGCCAAAGCCGATATTCTCGGCGACCGTCATGTGCGGAAACAGCGCATAGGACTGGAAGACGGTGTTGACCGGCCGCTTGAAGGGCGGCAGCGGCGCGATGTCCTGGCCGTAAAGCTGGATTTCGCCGTCAGTCGGATAGTCAAAGCCGGCGATCAGCCGCAGCAGCGTCGTCTTTCCACAGCCGGACGGACCGAGCAGCGTGAAGAATTCATTCTCGCGGATCGCGACGGAGACGTTGTCGAGCGCTCTAACCGAATCCTGACCGGTTCCCCGAAAGATCCTGGTGACGCCCTTCGCCTCAACGGCGGGCCGTATGGCTGTCAAGATATTCCCCTCTCCTGCGTGGTCATTCACCGGCGGAAGCCGGCTGACCAACTTGATCCTCACCATCAGGTGATAACTATGACTAAACATACAGTCAATATCTTTTTGTAGACGCAGCCATGGGCTCGACCGTTCGTAAGGCAGTCCTTGATCGGGACGAGAAAGCGTGTGCGCCAGGACGCGTTTCAGCCGTCGTCGGGCTTCATCGGCGGCATGTGGCCGTTGACCGACCGCGCGGCCGCCGCCTTCTCGAGCGACTTCTACGGCGGCATCAGCGCGCGGCTCAAGGACGGACCGGTTTACCTTGCCGAGATGCTGCAAGTGGTGCGCAAGCGCTTCTATGAAACCGGCGACCCGACCTATCTTGCCTATAGATTCTACGGCAACGCCAATTTGCAGGTGGTGGCGCAGTGAGCGGCCGATTCTTGCGTCACATCCTAATGCATGTCGCCCAAAAGTGGCCCCGTTTTGGGGCAACGACATGCATAAAACAAAGACCTAAAGCGCGTCGCCTGAATCCGTTCAATCGCGACGCGCTTTAGACCGCATGGTCGCCGCGATCTGTTGGCGAAACCACTCGAACGTCCGCTCGATGCCTTCCTGGTAGCCGGTTTTCGCTTCCCAGCCAGGAAGGACATGCCTCGCCCAAGTCAGGTCCGGGCATCGGTTGGTTGGATCCTGGGGAACCGGAGGCTGGTGCTCGATGCGGCTGCCAGGAACAAGCGAGCTGACGAATTCAGCGATGCGCAGAACCGAAACCTCGTGATTGTTGCCGATGTTCAGCGGACCACGGTGCGAGATGCTGTCGCGCCAGAAGAAACGTTCCAGTCCTTCGACGATGTCGTCTACATAACCCCAGCTGCGCGATTGGGAACCGTCGCCGTAAACCGTCAGGATCCCTGTCGTCAGAGCCTGGATGACAAAGTTCGAAATGGCGCGGCCGTCGTCGATGCGGGTTCGCGGCCCATATGTGTTGAAAATCCTGACGACACGAACATCAAGCCCGCTGACGCGCTGCTGCTCGAACAGCAATGCCTCGGTGCAGCGCTTGCTTTCATCATAAGAGGCCCTGGGACCGGTGCAGTCCACCGATCCCCTGTAACTCTCGGGTTGCGGGGAAATCTCGGGATCGCCATAAATTTCCGAGGTCGAGGCAAAGCAGAAACGACCGCCGGGCTTGAGCAGCATCAGAAGATTGAGCGCGCCGCCTATGTTGGCCTTGATCGTGCGAACCGGCTCGCGCATGTACCATATCGGCGAAGCAGGCGATGCGAGATGGATGATCTCATCAAAGCGCTGACTGGATGAAAAGCTTTCGGCGTCGGCAATCTGGAGGCTGAAACGCGGGTCGGTGACATGCGCAATGTTTTGTCGCGCCCCGGTCCATAGATTGTCGACGACGACCAGCTTTTCCAGATCGCTTCGCCGCAGCAGACGGTCGATCAGATGTGAGCCTACGAAACCGCAGCCACCTGAAACCAACACGCTGCGCGACATGGAAAATTCCCCTCCAGACACTCGGCCAGTCAACGAGCCGCAGGGCTTGTTTCCCAAGAACAACGGATATGAGGCTACCGCCACCGATCCAAAAGCCTATCCGCCGATCAATGCTCTCATCTACGCCGCGAAGGGCCGCAAGTGCAACGAGCAAGCTTTGGCGGGCGCACGCCATCGACGCGCGGTGGCCGACCAGCCCGTGCTGAGGAGAAAACTGCTGAGCGATGAATCTGTCGCGAACCGAAGCAGGGCGCCAACCCTGTCGGCCATCGGGCAGATGATCGGTATGTCTTCGGGAGTTACAGCGCCCTTTGCGGGCATGGCGTTCCGGCTGCATCGCCGCAGCGCGACGCGGTGGGCTGAGGCCGGAAGCTCATCTCTTCGGACTGGCGCACGAGTGCGGCGAAGACAAGAGCGAAACTTCCCAGCATCAGAAAGACAATGATCAGGCGTGCTACCGGCAATATGTCGGCCTCAACTGGCTAGGCCCCACGCCACCCATCCACTGTCGGCTAACATGACCGATGCGGCTTTACGAGAGCTTAAGCCCGGTCTTAACCATCACATTCGCGTCGCCTTTGACATGATGCGCGAACGGCAGGTCCGCATCTCGCCGTTTTGCCACCGCCTCGCCGGCCGCAACAACGGCTCTCTTTGCAGACGTACCCTGCCCATGCTACCCCGGCGTTGGCGCGGCCCGGTAACCGGCCGCCGCCAACCGGTCGTCATCGGGGAGCCATGAGCCAAGCCGTCAGCCGCATCGCCTTCGTCTCGTCCGACACTGCTGACGCCAAGACGGCGCTGGAAAGCCTGTCGGCGCGCTATGGACAGTCCTCCATCGAGGATGCCGGGATCGTCGTCGCCCTTGGCGGTGACGGCTTCCTGCTGCAGACCCTGCGCGACACGATGGGGACGGGCAAGAAGGTCTACGGCATGAACCGTGGCACCATCGGTTTCCTGATGAATGAATATCGTTCCGGTGGCCTCACCGAGCGTCTCGCGGCCGCCGTCGCCGAAACGATCCGCCCGCTGGAGATGCTGGCGGTGACTTCGGAAGGCGAAACGGTTTCGGCGCTGGCGATCAACGAGGTGGCGCTCTGGCGCCAATCCTATCAGACGGCCAAGATCCGCATTACCGTCGACGAGCAGGTACGGCTCGAGGAACTAAGCTGTGACGGCGTGATGATCGCGACGCCGGCCGGATCCACCGCCTACAATCTTTCCGCGCATGGGCCGATCCTGCCACTCGACGCGCCACTCTTGGCGCTGACCCCGGTCAGCCCGTTTCGCCCGCGCCGCTGGCGCGGCGCGCTGCTCTCCAACAAGGCGACCGTGCGCTTCGACATCCTCGAGCCGGAAAAGCGGCCAGTGAACGCCGCCGCCGACCATACCGAGGTCAAGGCAGTGACCTCGGTAACGGTGCGGGAATCACCAACCGCGACCGCAACATTGCTGTTCGATCCCAATCATTCCTGGAACGAACGCATTCTCGCAGAGCAGTTCCGCTACTGAGCTGGCGCAGCTACCGACACCTCGATTAAGCATTGCGATTAAGGTTACAACTTCACAATCGTGCCATTGCCGCCCGTTTCTGTTGACAAATCGTGGGCTTGCGCCTAATCGCAATACCAATCTTGCAGGCGCGTGGCGCTTGCCGCGACAGACGCCGTTGCGCTTCCCCGAACCAGCCAAAGACAACAACACTTGTCCTCAGACACCACGATCGCTCCAGAAGCGTTGACATTTTCAGACCTCGGCCTGTCGCCGAAGGTCCTTTCCGCAGTCACCGATGCCGGCTACACCCAGCCGACTCCGATCCAGGCCGGCGCCATACCGCACGCCTTGCTCGGCAAGGATATTTTGGGCATCGCCCAGACCGGCACCGGCAAGACGGCTTCCTTCGTGCTGCCAATGCTGACCCGCCTCGAAAAAGGCCGGGCCCGCGCCCGCATGCCGCGCACGCTGATCCTGGAGCCGACCCGCGAGCTCGCCGCACAGGTCGAAGAGAATTTCATCAGATACGGCAAGAACCACAAGCTCAACATCGCGCTCTTGATCGGCGGTGTCTCGTTCGACGAACAGGACAAGAAGCTGGAGCGTGGCGCCGACGTGCTGATCGCGACACCCGGCCGCCTGCTCGACCACCGCGAGCGCGGCAAGCTGTTGCTCAACGGCGTCGAGATCCTCGTCATCGACGAAGCGGACCGTATGCTCGACATGGGCTTCATCCCCGACATCGAGCGCATCTGCGAGATGATCCCGTTCACCAGGCAGACGCTGTTCTTCTCGGCGACAATGCCGCCGGAAATCACCAAGCTCACCGAGAAATTCCTGCACGCGCCGGTGCGCGTCGAAGTCTCGAAGGCTGCGTCGGCCGCCACCAACATCATCCAGCGCCTGGTCAAATCCGGTTCCAAGCCCTGGGACAAGCGCGAGACGCTGCGCAACCTGATGAAGGCCGAGGACGCGGAGCTGAAGAACGCCATCATCTTCTGCAACCGCAAGGTCGAGGTGTCCGAGCTGTTCCGCTCGCTGCTGAAGTATGATTTCGACGCCGGCGCGCTGCATGGCGACATGGACCAGCGTGCGCGCATGCAGATGCTGGCCAATTTCCGCGACGGCAAGCTGCGCTATCTGGTCGCTTCCGACGTCGCCGCACGTGGCCTCGACATCCCTGACGTCAGCCACGTCTTCAATTATGACGTACCGATCCATGCCGAGGACTATGTCCACCGCATCGGCCGCACCGGCCGCGCCGGGCGCTCGGGCAAATCCTTCACCATCGCGACCAAGTCGGACACCAAGTATATCGACGCCATCGAGCGGCTGATCGGCAACAAGATCGAGTGGCATGATGGCGACCTGTCGACAGTGGTCGCCAGCGAAGGCGGCGAGGACGATGCTCCGCGCCGTGGCAAAGGCGCACCGCGCCGCGCCGGCCGCAAGGACGACGATCGCAAGGACAGGGGCGAGCGCAAACCACGCGAACGCCACGCCAGGCACAGCGAAGATGCGGCACCGGCAACGGTACGCGAGGATCAGCCCGTGGTGGCTGAGGTCGAAGTCGCCGACATCGGTGAACGGCGCGCGCGCAAGGATGCGATCCGCTCGGAAAACACCGAGCGCAAATCGTCCGATCGTAACGAACAGCGCGCTCCGGAACGTGGTGACACCAGGCCGCAGCGCGACAGCAATCGCCCTGCCCGCCACCGCCAGGAAGACAATGACACCACCGTCGGCTTCGGCGACGACATGCCGGCCTTCATGCGGATCGTCGCCAAGGTCTGATACCATAGAGCCGCGCGTCCCGAGGATGCGCAGCTCTCTTGGAGCCCGCTCCCGGATCAATCGGCGCCATGCGCGGTAACCGCAAAACAGGCCCCGGTCACTCCTGACCTGGGCGCTTCAAATAGCCGGTCGATGCTACAGGCTTTTGAGTTCCAGGCGGGATGCTAATAAATCCAGAAACGCGCGAACCTTGGCCGAAGATGACCGGCCTTCCTGCCACAAGGCATGGATCGGCACCGGCGCCGGCTCGAATTCCGTCAAAACCAGCTCGACGCGACCATCGTCCACCAAATGTCTTATCTGCCAAAGAGGCGAGAAGCCCAAACCCAGTCCGTGGACTGCGGCGGCATAGACCGAGGTCATCAGATTGGAGCGAAAAGCGCCTGCGACCTTCACGGTCCGGGGTTTCCCGTCGATCTGAAACGTCCATTCACCTGGACGCTCGTTAACGGTTCTGATGATGCAACTGTGCTCATTCAGTTCGAAGGGATGGGTCGGCCGGCCGCACCGCGCAAAATAGGAAGGTGCGCCGAACACAACGCGCCGCAACGCCCCCAGGCGTTTAGCTTTCAAGTTGGAATCCGGCAAGTCGCCGATGCGTATTGCCAGATCGAGACCTTCGGCACCAAGATCGGCAAATCCATCGGAAAGTTGAAGATCGACCTCGACCCGGGGATACGTCCGCATGTATTCGGCGATGACAGGCATCAGGACGTTCGGGCCAAACAGAACTGGCGCCCCGACGCGCAGGACGCCTGATGGCTCCGATCGTTGATTGATCGCTTGAAGTCTTGCGTCGTTTATTTCGTCGACCGCGGGTTTGATCCGGTTGAAAAAGGCTGCCCCGACTTCACTCGGTGTCGAGCGACGCGTTGTCCTGTGGACCAGCTCGACGCCGACTGATTCCTCCAGCGCCGCCAAGGACCGGCTGACCGACTGCAGCGAGCGGTTCAGCCGGCGCGCGGCAGTCGTCAGACTTCCATGCTCGATGATCGCGATGAAAGCCTCGAAATCGTCTATCCGGCTCATGCATTCTCCCGGCAATCGACATAATCTATCGCAAAATCGGACAATTGTAACACCGATTGCGACATCGTACCTCCCTGTAAGTTGTCCCGCGAGGACAGGCTTGTGGGAAGGGAGTTGTCATGCAAGCACTCAATCCAACCGTGCTGGTTGTTGGCGCCAGCGGTCGATTCGCCGGACTGGTCGTGCCCGAACTTGTGCGCCGCAATGCCACGGTTCGAGCGCTCGTCCATGATCCGGCGAACGCCGAGAAGGCCCGAATGCTAGGCGCATCCGAGGTCGCCACTGGCGATTTGCGCAATCGCCGGAGCCTCGAAAGAGCCGTCGAGGGCGTCGCCGGGGTCTTCCATATTGGACCGGCCTTTGCCCCCGATGAAGCCGCCATGGGGGTTGCCATGGTTGAGGCTGCGGCGCAGGCGGGCGTTCAAAAATTCGTCTTCTCGTCGGTGATCCAGCCGACCAATACGAAGCTGGAAAACCATGCGAGCAAGGTGCCCGTCGAGGACGCTCTCTACTCGACAACGATGGAATACACGATCCTGCACCCGGCCAATTTCATGCAGAATATCGCAGCGGCCTGGCCGTCCGTCGTTGAGCATGGTGTTTTCTCGGAACCGTTTCCAAAGACAGCGAAGGTGGCGCGTGTCGACTACCGCGATGTTGCCGAAGTGGCAGCGATCGCATTGACCGAAGCGCGACTGTCCTATGCGACGATCGAATTATGCGCGGGTATGCATAGCCGGGAAGAGATCGCGTCAATAATGGGAGAGGAACTTGGCCGCCCGGTCTTCGCGGGCGAGCCGACATTTGCCGAGTGGGCCGCGAATGCCCGCCTCCCCTACAGTGACCGCCAGATGCAATTGTTGGCCAAGGTATATGGCCACTACGCCGACTATGGCCTTGGCGGGAACAGTCTGACATTGCGCACCGCCTTGGGCCGGGAACCGCGTTCGTTGCGCAGCTTCATTCGGAACCTGGCCCTGCAAACGGCGCATGCCACCTGATCGCGCTCAGCCGCGCATACGTCCACTTTCTGAACAGGAGATACTTGATGCGAGCGTTATCGGACAAGGTTTTGAAATCGAGGAAACTACCGCCCTCCTACAATGCGCTGGTAATGCCATTCGTTCTTTCCATCCTGATGTCGTGCATTGTTTCCGCGGTATCGACGCTGATCAATGCGGGCTGGACAACCGGTTTCGTGGCGACCTGGCCGTATGCATGGGGAGCATCATGGCTTGTGGCGTTTCCGAGTCTGCTGCTGGTCTTGCCGATCGTGCGCCGGATCGTTGCGGCAATTGTCGATCAGCCGACCTCGTCCTGACGGCATCGCCAACAAAGGCAAGCCGGCCATCCGGCTTGCCCCTGCGTATGCTCCAAGCCCGGCTCACCCGTTACATCGGGCCAGGCATCATCTTGGTCGGTTTCTCCAGCATCGGAAACTCGGCCTTGTTGCATTTCACATTCGGGTTCGTCGGACTGAACATGCCGTTCGGATTGTCCCCGAGCCAGGCGTGAAGATCGTAGTGGACGAACTCCCTTGGGATGAGCGGATAGTGTCCCTCCATCGGGCCCATGAAGGTTTGGCCAAACAGCTTCGGCGGCGCTTTGATGTCCGGCGTCAGCGGCACCAGCCATTCCACCCCGACCAGGCGCAGGCCTTTTTTCGTCGGTTCGTAGATCAGCACATTGGGGTGCATCGGATCGAGTTTCTGGCCGATACTTGGGACGTTGACGAAATGGATACCCATGGCGCCTTTCGGGTAATCCATCGCGCCGGGTATCTTTTCTCCGCTGTAGTAGACGCAGCCGACTGTCGACAGATAGAGGTCGCGGACGGCGGCGGTGTAGTCCTCATATTTGGCGAGCGACTTTCTTAAGGCGTCGATGTCGGCTTTGTTGGCGTCCTCGGCCCCAGCCGTAGCGACGCCCAACCATGCGCCTATAAGACTTGTTAAAGCCAGGACGCCGCAACGCCCAAGGCTGGCTGTTCTTGTCATGCATTCCTCCCAGATTTTCTGATCTGGCCGTGCAAGACCGAGGCGGGGAAAAAATGCTGATTGCGCGGCCAGTTGTACCGCCTCATCCCTCCGGAACAGGGACAATGCTATTCCTTTCCATGGTTGCGGGAAACTAGTTAATTAGAACTAGCTAATTCTCTAAATCGCGTCGCGTCGAAACGGATTCATGCGACGCGCTTTGAGCCTTTGTTTCTATGCATGTCGTTGTCTCGAACCGGCACCACTTTTGAGCGACATGCATTAGTGCGCCAATCTGCGCCGACGTCCGTTCAAACAAAAACGGCCCCACGTGGGGCCGTTTTGCATTCGCTTGCCAACAGATCAGGTGAGCGGCGACAGCTGGATCTCGACGCGGCGGTTCTGGGCGCGGCCTTCGGCCGTCGCATTGGACGCGACCGGGCGCGTCTTGCCAAAGCCGGTGACGGCGAAGCGGCGCTGATCGACGCCCTGGCCGGACAGGTAGTTGGCCACCGCCAGCGCGCGACGCTGCGACAGATCGAAATTGTGCTGGTCGCCGCCGGTCGAATCGGTGTGGCCGAAAACGTCGACCGTGGTCTGCTTGAACTTCTTCAACACCAGCGCGACCGAGTTCAGCACCTGGTAGAAACCGGGCTTCACCGCATCCTGATCCGTGTTGAAGGTGATGTCGGACGGCATGTTGAGGATGATCTGGTCGCCGCTGCGGGTGACGCTGACACCAGTGCCCTCGAGCTGCCGGCGCAGCTCGGCCTCGTTCTGGTCCATGGTAGCGCCGATGGCACCGCCGGCAAGCGCGCCGATGCCCGCGCCGATCAGCGCGTTGCGGCGGTCGTTGCCGCCGGCAAGTAGGCCAAGGCTGGCACCCGCCAGGGCGCCAAGGCCGGCACCAGCGGCGGTGTTGGAAATCTTCTGATCGCCCGTGTACGGATCGGTGGTGGTGCAGGCGCTCACAAGCAAAGCCGTCGCCACGACGACGAGCACAGTCTTTTTCATAGGATCGTCCCTCTCCAAGTCACGCCATTGCGATGGCGCCAAATCAGCCCTTCCCGCGACTTGTAACATGAAATGCGGCGAAAAACGGAACGGCAAAAGCTGCCGCCGCGGCTTTTCCCCGGCGCCAATTGGCCGGTCGCCCTCCTCGCGAGGTTACCAGAGGTTCTTGCCGTCGATGACCACCACTTCGACCTTGTCGAGATCGAAATCATCGAACAGCCGCGAATTGACGCTGATCTTGGGATTGTCGAAATCCGGTTCGCCTGTCGACCAGTCCGGCGTCTCCGTGAAAGTGCCGCAGCCGCACGTGGCGCAAAAACCGTGCTTTACGGTTTTCGACCCCCACTGGTAGACAGAAACGTTCTCCGGCGGGCTGGTGAGCTTGAATTGCGACGGGAGGTAGTAGGCCCACAGCGAGCCGCGTTTCGAGCAGAACGAACAGGTGCATTGCGTTACCGTCTGCGGTGCCTGCGAAACCTCGAATGTCGTCGCCTTGCAGTGACAGCTTGCCTTGATGGTCATCAACGAACTCCCTCCTGTCGCCCCGCCTGGTGCGGCAAAAGCAGCATAAACAGGCGCTCCTGACAACTGTCTGTCAGCAGACCACCAGACACGCTGGCGCAGCGCAAAAAATGACGCGTCGGCCTAAGCTTTCTGGCCAGGCCTAAAGCGCGTGGCGTCGAAACGGATTCATGCGACGCGCTTTAAGTCTTTGTTTCCATGCATGTCGTTTTGAGCGACATGCATTAGTAGGATGACGGTGGCACGAACAGGCAGATGGTCTTGCCGGCATCGAGTCCGGCTTCATGCGCGCACCAATGGAATTCGCCGTCGGGCGAATCCTTGATCCGTCTGTCGCTGTAGGCCAACACCTCCCCGGTGTCCTTGATGACATAGCCATCCGGGCGCTCGCTGATCGAGGTCTGCGACACTTCATGGCAATCGTAGTTGGCGCAGCAGGCGAACGGATAGCTCCAGCCTTGCGGCTTCGCCGCGGTCGGCTTGGCGTCATGCGCCAGCGCCGGCGCCGACAGCATTGCTATCATTGGAATTGCGAGCAGGGAAAACAGGAGTCGGCCGGCCGGGTGAACGGCTTTGGCCGATCTGGGTGTGGCAGCAGACATGGAAACGTTCCTTTCAAACGAGCATCAAGCGTTTCGCTTGCCCGTTCCCGGAACGTGTCTTCCCAGCGGCTGGATCATCAGCTAGCAGATATGCCGCGCCCAGCCATAAATGCTTTTTGTCTCCCCTCAATGCCGTGATGGTGAGCGCAAATGTGAGTCGGCGCAAGAAATTGCTACGTGGCCGGCCGACGCCTATTCGTCGACAGCTCCGACGACATGCTCTTGATATTGCGGCAGGTTGTCGGTGATGGTGAACCAGCCCGCCTTGGAGCCGACGAAGATATGAGCGGACGGGCGGATGGACGGATCGTCGGCAAGGGTTCCCATCGCCACGTGGACAAAAGCCCCCTCGCGAACGAGCGAGTAGAGTAACGAACCGCACAGC
This sequence comes from Mesorhizobium kowhaii, assembly GCF_003253745.1. Classification (GTDB taxonomy): domain Bacteria; phylum Pseudomonadota; class Alphaproteobacteria; order Rhizobiales; family Rhizobiaceae; genus Mesorhizobium; species Mesorhizobium kowhaii. Next base: position 9,573 of record NZ_MZXV01000078.1, on the reverse strand, counting down.
CCGCAATGCGCATCATGGCCGCTTTGATCACCAAAGATCAGAAGCTTGTCCTCGCCTTCGGTGAGGACAAATTTCTCGCGCTCGATACCGGCGAATGGCTTGAAGGCCGAACCCGTGGTTCGTCGGCAATTGGAACAGTGGCAGTTGGCCGCGTAAACAAATTCGTCCCGAACGGCGTATTGCACAGCGCCGCACAGACATTTTCCGACAAGCTTGCGAGCCATCGCTTATCCCGGTCTATATGAGGTCGCGGTTCTATCTGTTTGTTTGAGCATGATCTCTGGACAAACGGTTTCCGTTTGTCCGAGAAAACCGGTACCCACTTTTCGGGATCATGCTCTAGGGATCAATCCAGATCCGCCACCGTTTCACCCGCGCCGCCTTCGATACGCTGCGACAATGAGGCTTCCATGAAATCGTCGAGGTCGCCATCGAGCACGCTCGACGGGCTGGTGCTCTCGACGCCGGTGCGAAGATCCTTCACCAGCTGGTAGGGCTGCAGCACATAGGAGCGGATCTGGTGACCCCAGCCGATATCGCTCTTCGACGCTTCGGTGGCGTTCGCAACCGCTTCACGCTTCTTCAGCTCTTCCTCGTAGAGGCGCGAGCGCAGCATCTCCCACGCCTTGGCCTTGTTCTTGTGCTGCGACCGTTCGGCCTGGCAGGCGACCGCGATGCCGGTGGCAAGGTGGGTGATGCGCACCGCCGAATCGGTGGTGTTGACGTGCTGGCCGCCCGAGCCGGACGAGCGATAGGTGTCGATGCGGACATCGGATTCGGAAACGTCGATCTCGATCGTGTCATCGATGACCGGATAGACCCAGATGCTGGCGAACGACGTATGCCGGCGCGCATTGCTGTCATAGGGCGAAATGCGCACCAGGCGATGAACGCCCGATTCCGTCTTCAGCCAGCCATAGGCGTTGTGGCCCTTGATGAGCAGCGTGGCGGACTTGATGCCGGCCTCTTCGCCGTCATGCACTTCCAGCACTTCGACCTTGAAGCGGCGCCGCTCGGCCCAGCGCGTGTACATGCGCAAAAGCATCGAGGCCCAGTCCTGGCTTTCGGTGCCGCCGGCGCCGGCATGGACTTCAAGATAGGTGTCGTTGGCATCGGCCTCGCCCGACAGCAGCGTCTCGACCTGGCGAGCTTTCGCTTCGCCCTGCATCGAACGGAGCGCGGCTTCCGCCTCGGCGATGACGCCTTCGTCGCCCTCTTCCTCACCGAGTTCGATCAGCCCGATATTGTCTTCCAGCGCCTGCGTAAGGCCTTTCACCGAGGCGATGCCTTCCTCGAGGCCCTGCCGTTCGCGCATCAGCTTCTGCGCTTCCAGCGGTTCGTTCCAGAGGCTGGCGTCCTCGGCGCGCACGTTGAGGTATTCAAGCCGCTTTATGGCCTGATCCCAGTCAAAGATGCCTCCTCAGCAGGGTAATCGCCTGCCTGATCTCGTCGACAATATTCTGCGTTTCCGCGCGCATGGCTGGCTGTTCTGTCCTGTTTGATGAAATCGCTCGGCGCGATACATAGGCAGGCTGCCGCCGGCTGTAAAGCAAAATGGGCTGGCGCAAGGCCAGCCCATCCGCTCATGAAAATCGTCAGTAGAGGCCGCCGCCGCCGGACTGGATGGCCTGGTTGGCCTGCGGCGACAGCGCACCGCCGGTGGCATTGGAGCCGTCGGCGCCCATGCCGATCACCCAATAGCTGTCGGCGGGTCCGGTACCCGGCTTGAAGGCTTCGATGATGGTGCCGGGATCGCCCGAAGCGGCACGCATGCCGGTCTTGCGATTGATGGCGACCAGATTCATGCCTTCCGGCACCTTGAAGTCGACATTTGGCGTGCCATCCAGCGCCACCCGCATGAAGTCCTTGAAGATAGGTGCCGCGAGACCACCACCGGTAGCGCCATGGCCGAGGCCGCGCGGCGTGTCGTAGCCCATGTAGAGGCCGACGACGAGGTTGGGCGTAAAGCCGATGAACCAGGCGTCCTTTTCGTCGTTCGTCGTTCCGGTCTTACCGGCGATGTGGCGGCCGAGTTCGCCGATGGTGGCGCCGGTGCCACGCTGCACAACACCTTCCATCATCGAGGTGATCTGATAGGCGGTCATCGGATCGAGCACCTGCTCGGAATTGTCGACCAGTTCCGGTTCCGGCTGGTTCTGCCATTCGGGCGCATTGCAGCCCTGGCAGCCACGTTCGTCCTGCTTGAACACCGTCTTGCCGTAGCGGTCCTGGATGCGGTCGATCAGCGACGGCTTGATCGACTTGCCGCCATTGGCCATGATCGAGTAGGCCGACACCATGCGCATCACGGTCGTTTCGCCGGAGCCCAGCGCCATCGGCAGATATGGCGCAAGATGGTCGTAGACACCAAAACGCTCGGCATATTCGACGACCAGCTTCATGCCCATGTCGTTGGCAAGCCGCACAGTCATCAGGTTGCGCGACTTCTCGATGCCGGAGCGCAATGTGGCCGGACCAGCAACGGTGCCGTCATAGTTCTTCGGCGTCCAGGTCGTGTTGCCGCTCTGGATGGTGATCGGCCCGTCCATGATCACCGAGGCCGGTGTATAGCCATTGTCGAGTGCTGCCGAATAGACGATCGGCTTGAACGAGGAACCAGGCTGGCGCATGGCTTGCGTCGCGCGGTTGAATTCGGACTGCGCGTAGGAGAAGCCGCCGACCATGGCCAACACGCGGCCGGTATGCGGATCCATGGCGATCAGGCCGCCCTCCACCTCGGGAACCTGGCGCAGGCTGTATGCGCCATCGGCGCCATCGTTCTTCTGCACGAAGATGACGTCGCCCGGCTTCAACACGTCGGCCGGCGACTTGGCCTTGACGGTCTTGCCGTCGACCACATGGCGCATGGCGAACCCCATGTCATCCTTGCTGACGGTGCCTTCGACGCGTTCCTTGACGATCTCGCCCGACGCCTGGCGCGCCGGCTGGAGGCCGATCGACAGGCCGGCCTCCGAACTGTCGAGCACGACGGCCAGCGACCATTCGGGGACATCCTCCAGCCCCTTGACGTTGCCCAGCGGCACGCCCCAGTCGCCGGACACGTCGATGGTCGTCACCGGTCCGCGATAACCGCGCAGCGTGTCGTATTTCATCAACCCGTTCTGCATCGCCTTGCGGGCGATGAGCTGAACCTTCGGATCAAGCGTCGTGCGGACGGAAAGGCCGCCTTCGTAAAGCGCATTCTCGCCGTAACGGGCGATGATCTGGCGACGCACCTCCTCGGTGAAGTACTCGCCGGCAAAGAGATAGGTGCCGTTGCGGCGCGGCGTCACGCCCAGCGGCTCGGCCTTGGCCTTGGCGCCTTCCTCGCGCGTCACGTAGCCATTCTCGACCATCTGGTCGATGACCCAGTTGCGGCGCTCCAGCGCGCGATCGGCATGCTTGAAAGGATGGTAGTTGTTCGGTCCCTTCGGCAGCGACGCTAGATAGGCAGCCTCGGCCACGGTCAGTTCGTTGACCGACTTGTCGAAATAAGTCAGCGCCGCACCGGCGACGCCATAGGCGCCGAAGCCGAAAAAGATTTCGTTGAGGTAGAGCTCGAGAATACGATCCTTGGGATAGGCCTGCTCGATGCGGAAGGCGAGGATCATCTCCTTGATCTTACGCTCATAGGTCTGGTCCGAGGACAACAGGAAGTTCTTCGCCACCTGCTGGGTGATCGTCGAGGCGCCGACCTGGCGCTTGCCAGAGCCAAAATTCTGCAGGTTGACGATGATGGCGCGGCCAAGGCCGGTCACGTCGATGCCGGGGTGATTGTAGAAGTTCTTGTCTTCGGCGGACAGGAAGGCCGCCTTGACGCGATCCGGTATAGCCTGGATCGGCAGGTACAGGCGCCGCTCGCGGGCATATTCGGCCATCAGCGCGCCGTCCGAGGCATGGATGCGGGTGGTCACCGGCGGCTCGTATTTGGCTAGCACCTCGTAGTCGGGCAGATCCTTCGCCAAATGGCCGATGTAGATCGCAACGCCCGCCGCGACCAGAAGGGCCAGCGTCGTGCCGATGCCGAAAAAATAGCCAATGAGACGAATCATACCCGCTCCAGTCCTTGGTTCGGGAATTTCCTAAACGAAGCCGCCTTCCACGCAAGCTTTCGAGCCGGTCCCAATCCGCAATCGAAAACCCATGTCGCCACCATGTGGACAAAATACGGCAATGCCTGAATTCGTGACCGCGAGCCGGAAATAAAAGGCACAAGCTGTTGTCGCCGCGCAACGCTGCCTCTGGTCGTGGGCGACGCCGAGCATGTCAGCCTCCGGTTCCGGCCCCTGCTCCGGCCTTGGCTGAAGCGAAAAGCGCGACGGCATTGGTTATACTTTGAGCCGCCTTGCCGCGCCAGTCGGCATTGAGCAATTGCGCCTCGTCCTTGGCATTCGAGAGATAACCGAGTTCGACCAGCACGGATGGCACGTCAGGTGCTTTCAGCACCTTGAACCCCGCCGAACGCTGCGGATTGTTGATAAGGCCGACGCTGGTCGAAAGCTGGCCGACCAGCGTGTGGGCGAAACTCATCGAGAAATTGTGCGTTTCGCGGCGGATCAGGTCGATCAGGATGTCGGTGACTTCCTTGTTGTCGTTCTTGATTTCCATGCCGGCGAACTGGTCGGAGAGATTTTCGCGGTCGGCAAGCGCCTGCGCCTCGGGATCCGAAGCCTTGTCGGAAACGGTGTAAACGGTGGCGCCGCGAATGCCCTTGACGCTGATTGTGTCGGCGTGGATCGAAATAAGCAGGTCGGCCTCGTGCTGTCGTGCAATGCGCACGCGATCATCCAAACGCAGGAATTCGTCGGTACTGCGCGTCATGAACACATCATATTTGCCGACGGCCGCCAGCTTGTCGCGCAACTCGGTGGCGAAGGCGAGCGTGACGTTCTTTTCGATGGTGCCGTTCAGGCCCTCGGCGCCGCCGTCGACACCGCCATGGCCTGGATCGATGACGACGGTGAAGCGATGGCCCGGATTGGAGACCGGTCCGGTGCCGACCCGCCCTCCCTTGTCGGTCGAAACTGTCGATCCGGTGGTCAGCGCCTGATTGGCAAGTGCCGCGTCGAACTCGCGTTCGGAGACTGCCGACATGTCGATTGCGATGCGGTAGCCGGTTCCGTCCTCGTTCTTGAGCACATCGAGCTTGTCGACGGCAAACGGTCCCTTGCCGGTGAGGATCAGCCGCGAAACGCCCTCGCCGAGCTCGCCCAGGCGCACGCCCCTGACCAGGCCGCGCGCCTTCAAGTCCTTGGCGTTAATGGCGAATCTCGTATTCGCAAGATCGATCACAAGACGATTGGGGCCGCGCAGGAGGAACCATTTGACGTCAGGTTCGCGATCGAAATCGATGACGATGCGCATCTTGGTGGCATCGCCCGCCATCTTGTAGCCTTTTGCCACGAGCGGTGCGTCGGCGGCATCGGCAACTGAGGACGAAGCGGAAGAGATCGCCAGCAACAGCAGGAGGCAAAAGGCACTGATGATCTGGCCGCCAACACGACATCCCTTGTCTGTGAAGTCTGCCCGTCCCATTTCTCTTCCAGTCGCTCCCGGTTTGGCGCCAGGCGCCCGCTGTTTCGTCGAAGTGCCGGTTAGGCCGCGAACTCGATTAACGATTGGTATCCAGAGAAGGTTAACCAAGCCTTTTCATGCAAGGGTCGGACCTGTACTTACGTTACGGAACTGCTTTTTGCCGGCATCGGAAATCGGGGTTGCCTTCCACCCCGCCAAATCATAAAAGCGATAGTGGATCACTGCAATCCTGGAACCGCCCTCCTCCGCAGCTTCCTGCTACAGGGTCAGATGAAAAGGCGGCTCCTTTCGCTTCAAGCGAAAAGGGTTCAGGTGATCGCGACGAATTTCGCAGGTGTGCGCCCGTGGCGGGGGAATCGCCTGCGTGAGGAAAACGGCCGGGTTTGTTCCCGCGCCGGCTCTGTAAGAGCAAACAAGCTGGTCCGGTTCGTCCGGGCTTTGGTTCAAAAGGTTCTGCTGGTGACGATGGCTTCAAGCGCAATCATGGAAAGGTCCGCATCAAACCGCGCCACTATGGCTGCGGGCGGCACCGCTATGGCGCTCAAGCGGCGGCCGGCGGACGTTCAATTATCCGGCACCCACACTCCAGACACGCAGCAGCAGGCTTTGCCTCGCAAGCTGCGGCTGACGGCTGCCGGGGGGAAACGAAATAATGCCCAACAAAATGCTGATAGACGCCTCCCACCCGGAGGAAACACGCGTTGTCGTCGTTCGCGGTAACCGTATCGAAGAATTCGACTTTGAATCCCAGGACAAGAAGCAGCTCAAAGGAAACATCTACCTAGCCCGCGTAACGCGCGTAGAGCCCTCCCTTCAGGCAGCCTTTGTCGAATATGGCGGCAACCGTCACGGTTTTCTCGCCTTCAGTGAAATACACCCCGACTACTACCAGATTCCGGTCGCCGACCGTCAGGCACTGCTGCGCGCGGAAGCGCAGGAGGCTGAAGACGAGGAGGACGAGGACGGCGACGGCGATGATCGCCAGAGCCGCGATCGCGGGCGGCGCGGACGCCGGCGCGGTGGCAAGAGCCGCGACCGCGGTGACCACAGGCGCGATGCAGGCGCGGCCGGCGAGAGCGAAGGCTCCGGCGAGGCAAGCGAAGGCGCAGACAATGTCGGCGATGTCGTTGTCGAGGAGATCTCTCACACTTCCGAGATCATCGAACACGCGGCCGATACGTCCGAACATGTTGATACGTCCGAACATGCCGATGCCTCGCAACATGCCGATGCGTCCGAACATGCCGATGCGTCCGGACATGAGCAAGGTTCAGACGAGCAGGACGAAACCGAAACGCGCGAAGGCGGCCCGACGTCGATCGCCGCCTCGATCGAAGCCGATGTGATTTCCGAAGCCGTGCCGCAAGCGGAAGGCAGCGAAGCGACGTCAGGCGACAATGATCGCGGCATGCTCGAGGAAGTGCAATCCGCGCACCCGGACGACCACGAGGTTGAATCGGTCGGTGCCGAGGACGCGCTGGAAGAAGTGCGCAACCGCCGCAAGCCGGTGCGCCGCCAGTACAAGATCCAGGAAGTGATCAAGCGCCGGCAGATCCTGCTGGTGCAGGTCGTCAAGGAAGAGCGCGGCAACAAGGGTGCTGCCCTCACCACCTACCTGTCGCTTGCCGGCCGCTATTCGGTGCTGATGCCGAACACGGCGCGCGGCGGCGGCATTTCGCGCAAGATCACCAGCGCGGTCGACCGCAAGCGCCTCAAGGAGGTCGTTGCCGATCTCGAAGTGCCGCAGGGCATGGGCGTCATCCTGCGCACCGCAGGCGAGAGCCGCACCAAGGCCGAGATCAAGCGCGACTACGAATATCTGATGCGGCTTTGGGAAAATGTCCGCAGTCTCACCTTGCAATCCACGGCCCCCGCCTTGGTCTACGAGGAAGGCAGCCTGATCAAGCGCTCGGTGCGCGACCTCTACAACAAGGATATCGACGAGATTCTTGTCTCCGGCGAGGAAGGCTACCGCGAAGCCAAGGACTTCATGCGCATGCTGATGCCGAGCCACGCCAAGGTGGTTCAGCCGTTCCGCGACACGACGCCGATCTTCGTGCGCAATGGCATCGAGGCCCAGCTCGACCGCATGCTGCAACCGCAAGTGACGCTGAAGAGCGGCGGCTACATCATCATCAACCAGACCGAGGCGCTGGTCGCCATCGACGTCAATTCGGGCCGTTCCACCAAGGAGCACTCGATCGAGGACACCGCGCTCCACACCAATCTGGAAGCGGCCGAGGAAGTCGCCCGCCAGCTCAGGCTGCGCGATCTTGCCGGCCTGATCGTCATCGACTTCATCGACATGGAGGAGAACCGCAACAACCGCTCCGTCGAGAAGCGGCTGAAGGATCACCTCAAGAACGACCGTGCGCGCATCCAGGTCGGCCGCATCTCGCATTTCGGCCTGATGGAGATGTCACGCCAGCGTATCCGCGCCAGCGTGCTGGAATCGACCATGAAGCCCTGCCCGCATTGCGGCGGCACCGGCCATGTGCGGTCAGATTCATCGGTCGCGCTGATGGTGGTGCGGGCGATCGAGGAATTCCTGCTGAAGGATTCGCGCAGCCACATCACCGTGCGGACGCCGGCGGCGACCGCACTCTACGTGCTCAACCACAAGCGCGGCACGCTGGTGGAACTGGAAAGCCGCTTCGGCCTGACCATCACCGTCGAGGCCGACGATTCGGTTGGCGCGCAGCATTATGCGATCTTCCGCGGCGCGCTGGCTGAGAAGCCGGAAGGCTTTGTCGAGGCACGCAGCTTCCCGGCCTATGTCGAGCCGGAAGAGCCCGAGGACGAGATCGTGGTCGTCGAGGAAGACGACGAGGCGCCGGTGCAGGCCGAGCAGCCACGCCAGCAGCAGCCGCAGCAACAGCAGCCACGGCCTGCTGCCGGTGGTGAAGAAGGCGAAGGCCGCGACCGCAAGCGCCGCAAGCGCCGGCGGCGTCGTGGCGGCAAGGACCGCGACCGCGAACATGGCGCGCCTGCGGACGGGTCTCCCGTCTCCGCACCGGCCGATGAGTTCTCCGGCTCAGCTGCCGCTGCCAGCGATAGCGACGCGGAAGCGGACGACGAGGCTCCTCTCGGTGTTGCCGAAACGTCTGAAACGGTTGAAGCTTCGGATGAAGGCCAAGGCAAGAAGCGCCGGCGTGGCAAGCGCGGCGGCAAACGCAACCGTCGCGAAGACGGTGAAGGCGAGGCCGAAGCAAGCACTGGCGAAACGGTCGATGCATCCGACAGCGACGTCGCGGAAAGCGTGACGGTCTCCAGCGAGCCGGTAGTTGCCGCACCGGCCGAAGAGCCAGTGGCGCTGGCTCCGGCCAATGACGACGCGCCGAGCACGGAAAAGCCCAAGAAGCCGCGTCGTGCCGCCAAGCCGAAGAAGGCCGCGGCCGAGGTCGTCGCCGATGAGCCGGCTGCCGTTGCGGAAGCACCGGCCGAGACGCCGGCTACTGCGTCCGACGAGGCTCTGGCAGCGACTGTCGAGGAGGCACCGAAGGTCCGCCCGTCACGGCGCAAGCCGGCGGCCGTGGATGCGCCGGTCGTGCCGGTGGTGTCTTCGACCGTTGCCGACGAACCGGCGGCCAAGACCGAGGACAAGCCGAAGCGCGCCGGATGGTGGCAGCGGAAGGGCTTTTTCTAAGCCTTTCAGTCGCTTGAAGTGATTTCTTGACAAAAAATCCCGCGTTGTCCTGAAGGACGGCGCGGGATTTTTTCTGACACGAAGTCTCGAAGACATTCATGCCAACGTACATTCTTGACGAATGGTCGGAAAATAAAAACCTGTATCGAACACTGTAGACAAAATCGTCAATCGCGGCCGGCCACCGAGAGGACGAAAATGACCGACGATGAGGCCGATGAACATTATGAGAAATTTCGTGCCGCATATGCGCATCGAGAGCGTCTAGAGCGGGATGAATTTAGGTTGGTACATACCCGGCCTCGGTGAAGTAATTTCTGCATTCGGTTGAAGTGACGGTGCCGAGGATCTGACCGATGGCTTCGCAGACGGTCTCGACTGTTCGTCTGGCA
>NZ_MZXV01000016.1 GCF_003253745.1 Mesorhizobium kowhaii | reverse complement strand
GTCGACATCGGTGCCTCGGAAATCGGGCACCAGAGCTTACCATCACGTACCACCATCGGTCGCTTCATGATTCCTTGGGCTTCAAGGTCTTTGAGCACGAGTGGCTGTATCTGCAACGGCGTGCTTGCCCGCCGGTAGGCGCTCCATCGCGCTACGTCTAGAACTCGGGATTCGCGTGGGTCATACCCAATGTAGATTGGTATCACGTGGCAACTCTATAATTTGATGTGAATTTACTCGAATTAAGCATGGCAGCACTGCAAGCGGAAGACCCGAAGTACGGCGGATCACTTCGTCGCGGTGGCGACCGTGCACGGTGAACGGCACCCACTGCGCTATCGGGAAAGGTCTCGACGTAGAAGCGGCCGCAGCCTCCGCGTCCTTGTCGTACCAGAAGTTCCTTTCGACCTGAAGCCAGGGTTCCGTCCTTGTTTCCCACCCACGCTCTCTGAAATAGGTCGCCAAAGTCGGCAGACGCAGCTAACCGCTTCGCGTCAGAGCCCAAAATGTGTTGACGGAACCCGGGCTGCGCCCGTTTCAGTCGCGCCGCCCGGTCTGCGGGATTGTCTCCGCTTCGACTGATCCCATTCTGATGAAAGCTCGACGGGCCGATGAAAGGCTGACGGGCCAGAGCTCGCGTCGCACCTATCGGAGGCCGAAGAAGCTCAATATCACTAACACGATGACCACCGCTCCAACGAGCCAAATGATGTTGTTCATGATCTCTCTCCGGTTGCTCAGGGAGCCCGCGCCTCTGGCGCAGAACGCGGACCGACCAGCCATTGCCGGCTGATCTTCAGCAGACACCAAGCCGATGCCGGCTGTCAGGAATAGAACAGTTAGGCGCGCCTAATGTTCCGCCATTTGGTGAGGATCGAGAGATGGGGGGCAGATCGTTGTGCTGCCTGATGTGACCGAGACCGACGCGTCGACGGGTTCCGTAGCGATCGGAAACTTTGACGAAGATGGGCATCGGCTTTAGGTAGTTCGACGGATATGAAGGAGCCGGTAAAACGGCGAACCGGATGCGGACATGAATCTGATCTCAACGACAGCCTCGCCACCGGTTCTTGTGATTGCGCTGTTTCTCCTCGCCGGCTGTTCCTCGATCGGCCGAACCGTCGATCCGGCGAAATACGAGAGCATGAGTTGCACCGAGCTCAACAGCGCGCTGGGAGACATCGCTCGCGACATCTCGCAAACCGCAATCACCCGCGGCAAGGTGGCCAACACCAGCGTTCCACGCTGGCTGCTGGGCGGCTCGCGCGTGAAGACCGCGGTGGCCGACCGTGAAACGGCCAGGATCGGCCGGCTGAAGCAGCAGGAAGAGGCGATTGCCGCTGCGAGAGGGCACAAATGCTCGACGTCCTCAAATTGAATTGCACTTCACTAGACGCCGAGCGGATCGACTCAGTCTTCGTCAACCAGTTGATCGACCGGCACTTCAAGCACGCGCGACAACCGCAGCCACAGGCTGACATCCCCACCCCGCTTGCCGTTTTCGACTGCCGAAAGCATGTTTTGTGAAATGCCGACTTCCGAGGCTAGCGCCGCCTGCGTCCTTCCTTTCCTGGCTCGCCAGAAAGCGAGCGGCGACACCGCATTGGCGAAAGCCAGTGCCTCCTCAGCGGTGAAGCCGGGCGCCTCGCCGGCCCTGTAACTCGCCACCTCACGGGCACGGGCAGCGCGATCTTGTAGCGCATTGAGTTCAGCGCGCGGCAGTACAGCCATTTCGTCACCCTTGGGCGTGGTGAAATAGTGAATGCTCACTGTCACTCCTATTCGTAGATAGAGCCGCGCGGCCCGATCCTGCTTACAATGATCTCATTTTCGGTTTCGGTGAAGATGATGCGGTAGTCGCCGACCCGCAGCCGCATTTCGTCGGAACCGACCAGCTTCTTGATGTTGTTAGCCATGGCTTCCGGGGTTTCAGCATAGATCGTAATCTTGGCAACGATGCGGGCGGCATCAGATTGGTGCTTGCGAAGCGATTTGATTGCGGCTGCGAGGTAGATGACCTGCTTCACAATTTAATATCTCATATTGTGATATCTCAATCAACTGGAAATCACGAAATGGAGTGCACCATCACGCGCTCAGGCGAAACCGCGTGACATCGATCGCCGCGGCCATCAGCGTCTGTGTGTAAGCGTGCTGCGGATTGCTGAAGATCGCCTCGGTCGGTCCCTCCTCGACGATCTTGCCTTGCTTCATGACGATGATGTAGTCGGCCATGGCGCGCACGACCGAGAGATCGTGGCTGATAAAGAGGTAGGACAGTTCGTGGTCTGCCTGCAGCTTGCGCAGCAGTTCGACGATCTGTTTCTGCACCGAGCGGTCGAGCGCCGAGGTCGGCTCGTCCAGCACCACCAGCTTGGGCTTCAGGATCATGGCCCTCGCAATGGCGATGCGCTGCCGTTGCCCGCCTGAGAATTCGTGCGGGTAGCGGTTGCGTGCGTTGGGGTCGAGGCCGACTTCGAGCAAGGCCTCGACCGCGCGTTGATCGCGCTGCTTGCCCGACAGGTTCGGCTCATGCACCAGAAGCCCTTCGGTGATGACCTGGCCGACCGTCATGCGCGGCGACAGCGAGCCGAATGGATCCTGGAAGACGAGCTGCATCTGGCGCCGCAGCGGCCGCATCGCCTGTCGGTCAGCCTGGGAAATGTCGCGATCACCAAAACGAATGAGCCCGTCGCTCGGCAACAGCCGTAGCAAGGCGCGGCCGAGCGTCGATTTGCCCGAGCCGGATTCACCGACAATGCCGATGGTCTGGTTGCGTTGCAGCCGGATCGAAATGTGGTCGACGGCGCGCAGCATCAGCGGCTCGCCAGCGAGAAAACCGCCGCCGATCCTGAATGTCACTTCGACATTCCGGCCTTCGAGCAGCACGGGAGCATTGGCGGGCGGTGGCGCCTTGCTGCCGGTCGGCTCGGCGGCCAGCAGCATTTTCGTATAGGCATGCTGCGGGTTGACGAAGATGGCTTCCGCCTCACCCTCCTCGACAACCTCACCCTGGCGCATGACATAGACGCGGTCGGCAAAGCGCCGAACGATGCCGAGATCGTGGGTGATGAAGACGATGGCCATGCCGAGTTTACGTTGCAACTCGGCCAAGAGCATCAGGATCTGCGCCTGGATGGTCACGTCGAGCGCCGTCGTCGGCTCGTCGGCGATCAATATGTCGGGGTCGTTGGCGAGCGCCATGGCGATCATGACGCGCTGGCGCTGGCCGCCGGACATTTCGTGCGGATAGGATTTCATCCGCCGCTCGGGATCGGGGATATGCACGAGGCGCAGCAGCTTGAGCGCCTCTTCGCGTGCCTCGGCGGCATTCAAGCCGCGATGCCGGCGGATCGGTTCGATCAGCTGGTTGCCGATCGAATAGAGCGGATCGAGCGAGGTCATCGGCTCCTGGAAGATCATGCTGATCTTGGCGCCGCGCACCTTGTTGAGCTCGGATTTACTCAGCGTCAAAAGGTTGCGGCCGCGATAGTCGACACTGCCGGTGGCCTCGCCATTGGAGGCGAGCAGGCTCATCGCCGCCATCATCGTCTGGCTCTTGCCGGACCCGGATTCGCCGACCACGGCAACGGTTTCGCCGGCATTGACGTGGATGTTGATGCCTTTCACCGCCTCGACCGCGCCGTCGAGCGTGCGGAAGCGGACGCGCAGGTCCTTGACGCTGAGGATCGTTTCGGAAGCAGCCATCTTAGCGATCCCCATCTTTATCGATCTCTCGGGTCGAGCGCGTCGCGCAGGCCGTCACCGACAAAATTCAGGGCGAACAGCGTCGAGACGAGGAAAAAGGCGGGAAACAGGAGCAGCCAGTTGGCGGTGCCGATGTTCTTGGCGCCGACCGAGATCAGCACGCCCCAGCTGGTCATCGGTTCCTGCACGCCGAGACCGAGGAACGACAGGAAACTCTCCAGGATGATGACCTGCGGCACCAGCAGCGTCATGTAGATCACCACCGGACCGAGCAGGTTGGGAATGACGTGGCGCAAGAGGATGCCGCGCTGGCCGACGCCCATGGCTTCCGCCGCCTGGACATATTCCTGGCGGCGGATCGACAGCGCCTGACCGCGCACGATGCGCGCCATGTCGAGCCACAGCACGGCGCCGACGGCCAGGAACATCAGCACGAAGTTGCGGCCGAAGAACACCACCAGCATGATGACGAAGAAGATGAACGGCAAGGAATAGAGCACGTCGACGATGCGCATCATCACCTCGTCGATCTTGCCGCCGGAAAAGCCGGCCGCAGCGCCGTAGACCACGCCGATGACCACCGCCACGACGCCGGCGAGCAAGCCGATGGCCAGTGAGATGCGCCCGGCCATAAGCGTGCGCGAGAGAAGATCGCGGCCGGTGTTGTCGGTACCGAACAGGAAATACTGCTGCTTGACCGACGCGCTCATCGTCACTTCGAGGCCGTCAGGCGACTTGCTCTCGATCTTGGTGTCGTCAAAAGCATCGGAACGGTCGAGATAGCGGATATTGCGGTCGTCGATCGGCTTGGTCGACTTGACAGTAACGAAGACCTGATTGCCTTCCTGCCGCCATTCCTTGATGTCGACCCGCATGCGCTTGATCGCTTCGGTGAGTGCCGTCTCGATCATCTCGGCTTTCGGATAGGCCGACAGGCTTGGCGGCATGCGCACATAGTCGGCATAGATGGTGGTGTATTGATGCGGCACGAACCAGGGTCCGAACACGCTGACGACACCGATCAGGGCAAGGTAATACAGGCTGAACATGGCGGCGCGATTGGCCTTGAGGCGCGCCCAGGCATCACCCCAGAGCGAGCGGCCGATGACGGCGGGAGCCGTGGCTGCAATGTCAGTCATAGCGCACCCTCGGGTCGACGACCGCATACATGACGTCGACGATCAGGTTGAAGACGATGGTGAAGATGGCGATCACCACCACCGTTCCCATCACCAGCGTGTAGTCGCGGTTGAGCGCGGCATCGACGAAATAGCGGCCGACGCCCGGAATGGAGAAGATCGTCTCGACGATGACCGAGCCGGTCAGCAGCGCCGCGGCTGCCGGACCGGTGAAGGAGACGATCGGCAGGATGGCGCCGCGCAGCGCGTGCTTGACCACCACCGACCAGTCGGAGAGGCCGAGCGCGCGGGCCGTGCGGATATGATGGGATCGCAAGGATTCGATCATCGAGCCACGCATCAGCCGGGCGACGATGGCGATCTGCGGCAGAGCGAGCGTCAGCACCGGGCCGACCTTGTTGATGAAAGCGCCATCGCCCCAGCCCCCGATCGGCAGCAGTTTCCAGGTCAGCCCGAACAAAAGCTGGATCACCGGCGCGATGACGAAGGTGGGGATGGTGCTGCCGGCGGTTGCCAGCGCAATCACCATATAGTCGCCAAGCTTGTTCTGGTTGAGCGCGGCAGTGGTGCCGAGCACGGAACCGAGCAGAAGTGCAAGGACGAGCGCCGAGGCGCCGAGCTGAACCGAAATGGGCAGGCCCTTGGCGAACAGTTCGGTGACGGTGAAATCCGGCATGTTGTAGCTGGGGCCAAAATTGCCGCGCAGCAGATTGCCGAGATAGTGGACAAACTGCAGCCAGAGCGGGTCGTTGAGGCCGAACTGGGCTTCGAGATTGGCCCTGATCTCGGGGCTCAGCCCCCGCTCCTGGTTGAATGGGCCGCCTGGCGCGACGCGCATCAGGAAAAACGCCATGGTCACGATGACGAACAGCGTCGGAATGGCGGTCAAAAGCCGCCTTAGTACATATCGCAGCATCGGTGCCCCGCTTGATCCAGAGCAGCGCGCGTCCAACTGGACGATTGCACTCTAGCCTTCAAATCTTCGCACCGACATTGCCGAAAATCGATTCCGGTTCCCGGGCCGATGCGATGGCAAACCAGCGCCGCCGCGCATTTAGTGCGCGGCGGCTTGGCCAGGGATCAGTCCTTGCTGACGAAGCGCGACGGATGGACGTCCATCACGTTGTCGACGAAGCCATGCAGCTTCGAGGAAACGATATCGTGGTAGCTGTAGTAGAGGAGCGGGATCTGGCCGACGTCGTCGACGAGGATGCGCTCGGCCTCGGAGAGTTCTTTCATGCGCTCTTCGGGCTTGCCGCCGGCGGCGGCGGCCTTGTCCATGGCCGCCTCGTATTTCGGGCTGTTGTAGTCCGAATAGTTGTTGCCGCTGGCCTTGCGCGAGATGCCGAGGAAGGTTTCCGGATCCTTGTAGTCGGCGATCCAGGCGGCACGCGCCACGTCATAGTCGCCCTTCTGCTCAAGGAAGGAGTAGTGGGTCTTGGTGTCGGTGTTGAGCAGCGTGACGTCAACGCCGAGCGGCTTCAGCTGTTCCTGAATGGCCACAGCGGTGTTCTTGTGGTTTTCCGAAGTGTTGTAGCGGATCTCCATCTTCAAAGGATGCTCGGGCGTATAGCCGAGTTTCTCGAGGATCTTCTTGGCTGCGTCCTCGCGGTCGATCTGCGGCATGTCGGCATACTTGGCCATTGCCGGCGTGTAGCCCTCGATGCCGGGAGGCACCATCGAATAGCCAGGCAGCATCGAGTTCTGCCAGACCTTTTCGGCGATGAAATCGCGGTCGATCGCCATCGAGATGGCGTTGCGAAGCTCGACATTGTCCCAAGGCGCCTTGTCGGTCTTGATCGCATAATAGTAGGTGCCGAGATACGGTCCGACGTGGATCTGTTCGCCAAACTTGGTCTTGAGGTCGGCGAGCTGTTCAGTCGGGAGATCGTCGTAGCTGTCGAGTTCGCCGGCCTCGAAGCGCTTCATTGCCGATGAGCGGTCTTCGGTCGGAATGTAGTTGACCACGTCGAACTTGACGCTCGCGGCGTCCCAGAATTTCGGATTCTTGACCAGCTTCATGTGGTCGTTGGGAACCCACTCAGCGAGCGTATAGGCGCCGTTGGACACCAGATTGCCCGGCTTGATCCAGTCGGCGCCGAGCTTATCAATGGATGCCTTGCTGACCGGATAGGTCGCCTGGTGGGTCAGCATCTCGAGGAAGTAAGGCGTTGGCGCCTTCAGCGTGACTTCCAGAGTATTGGCGTCGATCGCCTTGACGCCCATATCCTCCGGCTTGCCCTTCTTGGTGTTGACTTCCTCGGCGTTCTTCACGGGATAGAGCATGGAGGCGTATTCGGCGCCGGTCGCCGGGTCTTCCAGCCGATGGAAAGCGTAGACGAAGTCATCTGCCGTCACCGGGCTGCCATCCGACCACTGGCCATCCTTGCGCAGCTTGAACGTATAGACGGTGCCGTCGTCCGATACTGTCCAACTCTCGGCGGCACCTGGAATGAGGTTGGCCTTCTCATCCTGCATGACCAGGCCCTGGAACAGGTCGCGCAAGACATTGGCTTCGTAAACCGTCGAGGTCTTGTGCGGATCGACCGACTCCGATTCGGCGGCGGTGCCACGGTTATAGACGGTCTCGGCGAAAGCGGGCGTGTAGAACGTGCCGGCGGCCAGCGTCATGGTAGTGGCGAACACCGTCGCCTTCAGCATGTTTTTCAGCATGAAGTTCTCCCTGTCGGCGCAGCCGTCGGCGCGCCCTTAAGTGTTGACGCCCCGGAGCCGATATCTGACCCCTTTGAGCGCGCCGCCGGTTCCCTTCCTGCGGCTGGTGGCCAAACACTAACGCGGAGAATTTTTATTTCAACAGACTCTCTGGGTCACCCAAAGTAAGGCGGGTCGAAAGCTGTGCCGTGGCGGCCGAAATACGAGCCGAAACCAGGAGCTTGACTTGGTTTCCTCACCTCGACGCCATTTCTCACCGGGAATCTGTGGCCGCGCCAGTTTGCCGGAATGTGTTAATGCGTTCTTAAGCAACCAGAGGTTACATTATGACTGCCTTTTTGTGCGGTTTTTATCTCAGACACGTGGCAGTCATGAGTACCAGGTCAAGTAGATCATCGATAATCTGCCAAGCAACGCGGAAATTTCAAGAAGAATCTGGAACTTCGGCGGTTGAGTTCGCTTTGCTCTCGCCCATCTTCATCCTCCTTTTGCTCGGAATGGTTGCATACGGTATATATTTTGGCGCCGCCAACTCGATCCAGCAGATCGCGGCGGATGCGGCCCGCACTGCAATTGCCGGACTGAACCAGACCGAGCGCCAGACGCTCGTAGCCAGCTTCGTCACCAACAATGCCGGCGGATATCCCTTCGTGGATGCCAGCAAGTTGACCTACCAGGCCAACGACAGCGTCGCCGACGGAAGCCAGTTCGTGGTGTCAATCCAGTACGATGCCCGCAACCTGCCGATCTGGAACCTCTTCCCGGGCATCGCCATGCCGGGAAGCACGATCAAGCGCCAGTCGACGATAAGGGTCGGGGGCATCTGAATGCTGCTGCGGGCGTGCACTGAGATCGGCCGGCTTGCCCGATCGATGCTGGCCGACAGAAGAGCGAATTTCACCGTCATGGCGGCATTGAGCGCGCCGGTCGCGCTGGCGCTGGCTGCGGTGGCCATCGACGAAGCCTCGATCTACGCCGAGCGCCGCGAAGCCCAGGCAATGGTGGACCTGGCGGCGATCACCGCCGCCTCGAACATCACCAACGTCGACATCGCTGTCGTGACCACGTTGACCGACAACGGCATGCCGGGAGTTGTCGTTCAAGGCTCGGGACAGACGATCGCGCCGGCCGTCGGCAAAACCGTCGTGTCGGTCACGCCCGGGCGCTACGCGGCATCAACCGCCAATGTCAGTCAACGCTTCCAGGCCGGTGTAACGCCCTACAATGCCGTCCATGTCACCCTGAAGAAGATCCCTGCCCGCTATTTCGCGAGTTCGCTGATCCCCTCTCCCGTCATCGGCACCGAGGCCACCGCCAGCATGACGCCGCAGGCGACGTTTTCGGTCGGGTCGAGGTTGCTCAGCGTCAATGGCGGCATTCTCAACGCGCTGCTCAGTGGGCTTCTCGGCGGCAACATCTCGCTCAGTGTGATGGACTACAACGGGTTGATCTCGGCCGATGTCAGCGTGCTGTCGTTCATAGACGGCCTTGCCACACAATTGAGCCTGACCGGCGTCACCTATTCGGATGTGCTGGCCTCGAAGGCGACCGTCGGCCAGATCGCCACGGCCATGGCCAACGTGCCCGGGCTTGGCAATACGGCCAAGGTGGCGCTGCAGTCGATCGCGTCCAAGTCGACCAGCACTTTCAAGATCCCGCTCAACAAGCTCGTCGATCTCGGCTCCGTCGGCAGCCTGGCCCTCGGGCAAAGGCCAGCCGGCCTTGGAGTGGACGCCAGCGCCATGGGCATGCTGACCGCTGCCGCCGTGCTGGCGAACGGCACCAACCAGGCCCAGGTCAATCTCGGAGCCACCGTACCCGGGCTTCTGTCTACCGCACTTACCATTGCCATTGGCGAGCCGATGCAATCTTCGCCGTGGCTCGCGGTCGATGGCATCGGAACGGTGGTGCGCACCGCCCAGACACGCATCAAACTGGTGGCCACCGTCGGTGTCGGCACGCCCAGTCTCGGCGGCGGTATCAGCCTGCTGGCCGTCAATCTGCCGCTCAATGTGGAAGTCGCCTATGCCGAAGCCAAGCTGACCGACATCACCTGTCCGACCGGGCCGTCCAGCATCAAGGTTTCCATTGCCGCGCACCCAGGCATTGCCTCGCTGCATCTGGCCAACAGCAACAGTTCAGGCTTCGCCGACTTCAGTCAACCGCAGACGTTCACCGACGCAGAGATCTCGGATGTGAGCCTCCATCTGCTGCTGATCAACATTCCGCTGATACAGGTGATGGGTTCCGCCGCCACCGCGATCACCAACAACAGCCCGACGATGCTGACCTTCGATGCAACCGATATCACCAACAAGACGATCAAGACCGTTTCGACGCGCAACATCTCGCAGTCGCTTACCACGTCGCTGGTCAACAACCTGTCGCTGTCGGTCAATGCGCTTGGTCTCGGGATCGATCTGACCGCCCTGCTCGGAACGGTCAAGCCAGCGGTTGTGGCCGTGCTGAACGGCGTAACGGCGCCGGTCGACGACCTGCTCTACAATGTGCTTTCGGCGCTCGGCGTCGGCGTCGGCCAGGCCGATGTGCGTGTCACCGGTGCGACCTGCGGGCGCGCGGTTCTCGTTCAATAAGGCATTTGCAGCCCAAGTAGGATCACTTGCGTTGCAAGCAGCGGCCGAAGCGCTGAATCAGCCGAGCTGGCCAAAGAAACAGCCAAGCGCCGGCAGCGAGATCTGGCTCTCTTCAAAAACCCCGCTCCCGCCGTCAATAGCCACGACAGCTCCGGTATCCGTAGGCAACGGCCAATTCGCCGGGACGTCGGCGAAGTTGAAGACACAGAGAAGTTTCTCACCGCCGTCTTCGCGGATGAAGGCGAGAATTTCGCCCTCCGCATCGAGAAACCGGATCGAACCGCCGACCAGCGCCGGATGCCCTCTGCGCAAGGCGAGCATGGCCCGATAAAAGGCGAGCACCGAGGCCGTGTCGGCGTTCTGGACGTCAACCGCGCGGGCGCGATGGCTGGCCGGTATCGGCAGCCACGGTTTGCCGATGGAGAAGCCTGCATTGTCAGCGCCGGCCTCCCAGACCATCGGCGTGCGACAACCATCCCTGCCCTTGATGCCTGGCCAGAAGCGGATGCCAAAGGGATCGCGCAGATCCTCGAAGGCGAGTTCCGCCTCTTCCAGGCCGAGTTCCTCGCCCTCGTAGAGACAGATCGATCCACGCAGGCAGGAGAGCAGCATGATCGAGAATCTTGCGACGGTGTCTGGATCGCTGCCCGGCCTTGTCCAGCGGCTGACATGGCGCACCACGTCATGGTTGGAAAACGCCCAGCAGACCCAGCCGTCGGACACCGCTGCCTCGAAGGCTTCGACGCAGCCCCGCACATGCGCCGCCGAGAATTGTGGGCCAAGCAGATCGAAGGTGTAACACATATGGAGCTTGTCGCCGCCGGTGGTGTAGGCGGCGAGCGTCTGCAGCGAGCGGCCTTCATCGCCGATCTCGCCGACAACGGCGCGGTCCTCATACTCGTCGAGCAGCGCCCTGAAACGCTTGAGGAACGCCAGGTTTTCCGGCTGCGTCTTGTCGAACAGGTGCTCCTGGTAGAGGTAGGTGTTGGTCTCGCTGTTGGTGCCGGCGACGCTTGACGCCAAGGGTGGATTGCTGCGCAGCCAGCGGTCGTGGACATAGTAGTTGACCGTGTCGAGCCGAAAGCCGTCGACGCCACGCTCCAGCCAGAACCGCACCGTTTCCAGAAGTGCGTCCTGGACCTCCGGATTGTGGAAATTCAAATCCGGCTGAGAGGCGAGGAAATTGTGCATGTAATATTGCCGGCGGGTCGAATCCCACTCCCAGGCCGGGCCACCGAAGACGGAGAGCCAGTTGTTGGGCGCGCCGCCATCGGGCTTCGTATCGGCCCAGACATACCAGTCGGCCTTGGGATTATCGCGGCTGGCGCGGCTCTCGACGAACCAGTCGTGCTTGTCGGATGAGTGCGACAGCACCTGGTCGATGATGATCTTCAGTCCGAGCCGGTGCGCCTCGGCGACCAGCGCATCGAAATCCTCCATGCCGCCGAACATCGGATCGACGGCGCAATAGTCCGACACGTCGTAGCCCATGTCAGCCATCGGCGACTTGAAGAAGGGCGACAGCCAGATGGCGTCAACACCGAGTGAGGCGACATGCTCCAGACGGTTGGTGATGCCGCGCAGGTCACCGCTGCCGTCGCCGGTCGTATCCTGGAAGGACCGCGGATAGATCTGATAGATGACGCAGCCACGCCACCATCCGATCCGGTCACCTGCCGCCATTGCGCCTCTCCCTTGTGCCGGCCTGCGCGGCTGCGCGTTCGATCATGAAGATCACTGTTCGCCCCGATACCGGCCGCAAGATGTCGGCCACCTCAGCCGTTTCAATGGCCGGCTCCCAGAAAAATCCCTCACGCTGAGGCAGCGTGAACATGCAGGCCCGGCGATCGCCGTTGATGAGCGCCGCAAGACGGCGTTCGTCATCGGTTGCGCCCCGCAGGATCATGACCAGGCGATGCCGCTGCGGGTCTTGCCAGCTCTGTTCATCGAGCGGAGCGCCTGTTTCGGTCAGCCATGCGACGTCCGGAATATCGGAATCTGCTGGAGGCCGCCCGATGAGGAAGCGCGTATCGGAGAGCGCCGGCACCGCTCGGCGCAGCGTCGAGAGCAGCGCCGTGTAATGCTCCAGCGCCTGGTCGCGCCCGGCCCAGTCGAGCCAGGTGATCTCGTTGTCCTGCGCATAGGCGTTGTTGTTGCCGTGCTGGCTGCGGCCGAATTCGTCGCCGGCCGTCAGCATGATGGTGCCTCGCGAGACAAACAAAGTGGCGAGCAGCGCGTACTGATCGTTAAGACGCGCCATGGCTACGGCCGGGTCGTCCGCCTCACCTTCCACGCCGTTGTTCCACGACAGGTTTTCATTGTGGCCGTCGCGGTTTTGCTCGCCATTGGCCCCGTTGTGCTTGCGCTCGTAGCGCACGATGTCGGCCAGCGTCATGCCGTCATGGGCGGCGATGAAATTGACCGTGCGGCTGGCGCTTTGGCCCTTCGCGGCAAACACGTCGGACGAACCGGCAAGCCGGGTCGCCAGTGCGCCGACCATGCCGGCGTCGCCGCGCCAGAAGCGTCTGACATCGTCGCGATACTTGTCGTTCCACTCGAGGAAAGGCGGTGGAAAATTGCCGAGCTGATAGCCATCCGGACCGACGTCCCAAGGTTCGGCGATCAACACGCGATCGGCCAGCAGCGCGTCCTCGCCGATTGCCTTCAGCAACGGCGCCTCGGCGTCGAATGTCCCTTCGACCCTTCCCAGAATGGGCGCCAGGTCGAAGCGGAAACCATCGACCCCGACATCACGGACAAAATGGCGAAGTGTGTCGAGGACCATTTCCTGAACGACGGGGTGGTCGCAAGCCACGGTGTTGCCGGTGCCTGTGTCATTGGCCAACCTGCCGTCAGGTGTGTGCCGGTAATAGGCCTGGTTGTCGAAGCCGCGCAGCGACAGCGTCGGCCCGAGCCGGTCGCTCTCGCCAGAGTGGTTGAAGACGAGATCGAGGATAACGCCGATGCCGGCCTGCCGCAGCGCGGCGACCGTGTTTCGCAATTCCATGATGCCGCCGGGTGCAAGGCGTGGATCAAGCGCCATGAAGGTGACGGGATTGTAACCCCAGGCGTTGCGCAGCCCGAGCGGCGGCAGGTGCCGCTCATCGATCGACGCCGTCACCGGCATCAGTTCAACAGCACCGACGCCGAGCTTTTTCAGGTGCTCGATAACCACGGGATGAGCGAGAGCGGCGACCGTACCGCGCTGCTTTTCGGGAATGTCCGGATGCAGCATGGTGAAGGCGCGCACCGGCACTTCGTAGATCAGGGCGCCGGGCTGGAACAGCGGCGGCGCCGCCTGCACGGGTTTCGGCAAGGCGGCGGCAATCGCCTTCGGCATCAGCGGTGCGGTATCGGGACCCTCGCCCCGGCGCCGGGTCAGCCGCCAGTCATAAGCGTAAGGCCTGTCGATTTCGAGGGCGTAGGGATCGATCAGCAATTTTTCGGGGTCGAACCACAGGCCGCGATCCGGCGCATAATCGCCATCGGCGCGAAACCCGTAGCGGGTACCGGTACCGAGACCAGCGACGAACAGCGCATGCACGCCCTCGCCTTGCGGCTGCAGCTCAAACCGTTCGATTTCCCGGTTGCCCTGCTCGTCAAAAATCGAGACCCAGAGCCGGCGGGCGGCTTGCGACCAAGCGGCAAAGCGAATGCCGCCCTCCGAAACAAGCCCGCCAAATCGCGGCCGCAGATCGGCCGGCATCGCAGATTTCATTAAGTGATGACACTCGGCTTGGCGCGGCCGGTATGGCTGCGAATCCCGGCAATATCATCGGCCGCCGAAATCAGATCGGCAAGGGCGGCCTGGGTATCGAGATCGTGCCTCGACTTGTCCGGCTCGTAGCGCTCGATATAGACGCGCAAGGTCGCGCCCGACGTGCCGGTGCCGGAAAGCCTGAAGACGACGCGCGAACCGCCCTCGAACAGCACCCTGATGCCCTGGTGTTCGCTGGTCGAACCGTCGACCGGATCGTGATAGGCAAAGTCGTCGGCGCTGGCGATTGTCATGCCGCGCACGCTGGTGCCAGGCAATGAGCCGAGCTTGGAGCGGAGTTCGTCGACCAGCGCGTTGGCGCGATCACTCTCGACCTCCTCATAGTCGTGGCGCGAATAGTAATTGCGCCCATAGGTCGCCCAATGCTCGGTGACGATCTGCTTGCAGCTTTCGCCGCGCGCGGCGAGGATGTTGAGCCACAACAGCACCGCCCACAGGCCGTCCTTTTCGCGGACATGGTTGGAGCCGGTTCCGGCACTTTCCTCGCCGCAGATCGTCGCCATGTCGGCGTCGAGCAGGTTGCCGAAGAATTTCCAGCCGGTTGGCGTTTCATAGATGCCGATGCCGAGCTTTTCGGCGACACGGTCGGCCGCGCCACTGGTCGGCATCGAGCGGGCGATGCCCTTCAGGCCTTCCTTATAGCCGGGCGCCAGGCGGGCGTTGGCGGCAAGCATGGCGACCGAATCCGACGGGGTGACGAAAATGCCCTTGCCGATGATCAGGTTGCGGTCGCCGTCGCCGTCGGAAGCGGCACCGAAATCCGGCGCGTCCGGCCCCATCATCTCGTCATAGAGGTGTTTGGCATGGACGAGGTTCGGATCCGGGTGGTGGCCGCCGAAATCCGGCAGCGGCTTGAAGTTGCGGCAGGTGCCGTTGGGCGCGCCAAGCCGGTTTTCGAGGATCTCCTTGGCGTAGGGCCCGGTCACCGCATGCATGGCGTCGAAGCGCATGCGAAAGCCGTATTTGAAATTGGCGCGGATGGCGTCGAAATCGAACAGGCTTTCCATCAGTTCGGCATAGTCGGCGACCGGGTCGATGATCTCGACCGTCATGCCAGCGGCATCGACCGTGCCGATCGTGTCGATGTCTATCGCTGCGATGTCAGTGGTCTTGAAGCTCGCAATCGTCTTGGTCTTTTCGAAGATCGCGTCGGTCAGCTTTTCCGGCGCCGGACCGCCATTGCCGGCATTGTACTTGATGCCGAAATCCTCGTGCGGGCCACCCGGATTGTGGCTTGCCGACAGAATGATGCCGCCGAAGGTCTTGTATTTGCGGATGACATGCGAGGCGGCCGGCGTCGACAGGATGCCGCCCTGCCCGACCATCACCTTGCCGAAGCCGTTGGCGGCGGCCATGGCGATCGCCTTCTGGATGACCTCGCGGTTGTAGAAGCGGCCGTCACCGCCGATCACGAGGGTCTTGCCCTTGAAACCGTCGAGCGCGTCGAAGATCGACTGGATGAAGTTCTCCGCATAGTGCTCCTGCTGGAACACCGGCACCTTCTTGCGCAGGCCCGACGTGCCGGGTTTCTGATCGGAATAGGGCTTGGTGGGGACGGTCCGTATCATGCTTCAGGCAACCCTTTTCGAAAGCAGCGAGCGATAGAGTTCGACGTATTTTTCGGCGCTCTTGTCCCACGACACATCGGCTTTCATGCCTTGGCGCTGAAGCGATTCCCAGACCGCCGGACTGGCATGTGCGTCGACGAGTCGACGCATGGCGTGCAGCAGGGCGCCGCCATTGTTGGGCGTGAACTGGAAGCCGGTCGCCACGCCGGCCGAAACGGCAGCCTCGTTGGCATCGATGACCGTATCGGCCAGGCCGCCGGTGCGGGCAACCACCGGCACGCAGCCATAGCGCAGGCCGTAAAGCTGCGTCAGCCCGCAGGGTTCGAAGCGCGAGGGAATGACGATGGCGTCGCAGCCGCCTTGCATGATGTGTGACAGTCCCTCGTCGTAGCCGATGACGACGCCGATGCGGCCACGATGCCGAGCCGCGGCCGCAAGCAGCGCGCCTTCGAGGCCGGCATCGCCCGAACCCAAGATGGCAAGCCGCGCGCCCGTCGCAACGATGCCGTCGATCACCAGCGCCAGTATGTCCATGCCCTTCTGCCAGGTCAGGCGGCTGATGATGCAGACAATCGGGCTGTCGTCGCGATCGAGGCTGAAGCGCTCCTCGACGGCAGCCCGGTTGGCCGCGCGCGCCTTCAGCGTCCTGGCCGTGTAGGTGGAGACCAGATGCTTGTCGGTTTCCGGATCCCAGATGCCGGTGTCGATGCCGTTGACGATGCCATAGAGATCGCTGGAGCGCATGTTGATGAGGCCGTCGAGACCCATGCCAAATTCCGGCGAGCGGATCTCCTGCGCGTAGGTCGGACTGACCGTGGTGATCGCCCAGGCCGCCTGCAGGCCGGCCTTGAGGAAGCCGACGCCGCCATAATATTCGACGCCGTCGAGCGCCATCGCCACCGCCGGCAAACCAAGCTCGCCGAAGATGCCGGCGCCGAACTGGCCCTGGAAGGCGAGGTTGTGGACGGTCATCATCGATGGGATGCCGACCGCCTTGCCGTAGCGCATGTAAGCCAGCGTCATCGCCGACTGCCAATCGTGGGCATGGACGATGTCCGGCTGGTAGCCTGAGATGGCACCGCCGGCAATGTCGCCGCCGACCTGGCTCAGCGCCGCGAAACGCCGCCAATTGTCCGGCCAGTCGACGCCGGTCGCATTGCCATAGGGGCCGCCGGGGCGATCGAACAGATGCGGCGCGTCGAGCACGAACAGTTCGAGCCCGGCGAGCTGGACGGAATGGACGGAAGCCTTGGCGCCCTGCAGCAAGGGATATTGCAGAACAGCCTTCTTTTTCTTGAAGGCCGCCATCACGGTCGGAAAGCCGGGAATGAGCGTGCGCATGATCACGCCCTTGGCCGCCAGCGCGATGGGCAGCGCGCCGGTCACGTCGGCAAGCCCGCCGGTCTTGATCAGCGGAAAAATCTCGGGCGTGACCGACAGAACCTGCATGCGCCTACAATCCGATCCTGTCGGTCCTAGAGTTCTTTGTCTTGACGCAATTCCGGACGGAAAACGGTTTCACACTTTTCCTGGAATTGCTCTAAAGCGCCAGCTTGTCGATCATGTCCTGGGTGACCAGGCAGATGCCCTTTTCGGAAACGCGGAAGCGCTTGGCGTCGAGGACGGGGTCTTCGCCGACCACCAGCCCTTCCGGTATCCTAACACCATGGTCGATGACGACGCGCTTCAACTTTGCGTTCCGGCCGACATGAACGTCGGGCAGCATGACCACCTCTTCCAGCGTCGAATAGGAATTGATGCGCGCCCCGGTGAAGATCAGGCTTCTCTTCAGCGAGGCGCCCGAGACGATGCAATCGCCCGAGACCAGCGAGGAAACGGCCGAACCGCGGCGGCCATCCTCGTCATGCACGAACTTTGCCGGCGGCTTCAATTCGGCATAGGTCCAGATCGGCCAGTCGCGGTCATAGAGGTCGAGTTCCGGCGTGATATCGGTCAAATCGATATTGGCTTCCCAATAGGCGTCAACCGTTCCGACATCGCGCCAGTAGGCCTCGTTCTCGGCGGTCGAGCGGACGCAGGACTTGGCGAAGCGGTGGGCGATCGCCTTACCGTGCTGGACGATATAGGGAATGATGTCCTTGCCGAAGTCGCGGCTCGAGCCCGGCTCGGCGGCGTCGCGGCGCAACTGCTCCATCAGGAACTTGGTCTTGAACACGTAGATGCCCATCGAGGCCAGGGCGAACTCCGGCCTGTCGGGAATGCCAGGCGGATCGGCGGGCTTTTCGACGAAGGCGATGATGTTGTCCTTGCCGTCGACATGCATGACGCCGAAGCCGGTGGCTTCCATGCGCGGCACTTCGAGGCAGCCGACGGTGACGTCGGCATTGGCGTCGACGTGCTGGCGAGCATCATCTCGTAGTCCATCTTGTAGATGTGGTCGCCGGCGAGGATGACCATGTATTCGGGCCCGTAGGCCTCGATGATGTCGATGTTCTGGTAAACCGCGTCGGCCGTGCCCTCATACCACTGCGTTTCCGAGACGCGCTGGCTGGCCGGCAGGATGTCGAAACTCTCGTTTCGTTCGGGCCGCAGGAAGTTCCAGCCGCGCTGCAGATGGCGGATCAGCGAATGCGCCTTGTACTGGGTGGCGACGCCAAGGCGGCGAATGCCGGAATTGAGCGCGTTGGAGAGCGCGAAGTCGATGATGCGCGTCTTGCCGCCGAAATAGACGGCCGGCTTGGCGCGCCGGTCGGTCAGCTCCTTGAGGCGGCTGCCACGGCCGCCGGCCAGTACATAGGCCATGGCATCGCGCGCCAGCGGCTGGGTCCGTTTCAAGTCTGCCATTTCTACCCTCCCAAGTTACTCAGTCTGCGACAAGCTCGAGCATGATCGTCGACAGCGGCGGCAAAAGCATCGTTGCAGAGATGCCTCCTCCCTCCGCCCGCGCCTCGACCATGCCGCCATTGCCCTTGCCGGAACCGCCATATACCGAAGCGTCGGTGTTGATGATTTCACGCCAGTTTCCAGCCGTCGGCAATGGCACGCGATAATTGTCGCGCGGCACCGGCGTGAAATTGGAGATGACGGCCACCGGGCTGCCGCCCGGCGCGCTGCGCAGCCAGGCAAAAACCGAATTCTGGCTGTCATCGACGATCAGCCAGGAGAACCCTTCCGGTTCGCAATCGCGGCCATGCAGCGCCGGGCGCGAACGGTAGAGATAGTTGAGATCGCGCACCGTCTGCCAGACGCCGCGATGCGGCCGGAACTCAAGCAGGTTCCAGTCGAGCGCGCGTGCCTCGCTCCATTCGCGGCGCTGCGCGAACTCCTGCCCCATGAACAGCAGCTTCTTGCCGGGATATCCCCACATGAAGGCGTAATAGGCCCGCAACGTCGCAAATTTCTGCCAGTCGTCGCCGGCCATCTTGCCAAGCAGCGTGCCTTTGCCGTGCACGACCTCGTCATGCGAGAGCGGCAGCACGAAATTCTCCGAGAAGGCGTAGGTCAGGCCGAAGGTGAGCTCGTTGTGGTGGTGCTTGCGGAAAATCGGCTCCTTGGCGAAATACTCCAGCGTGTCGTGCATGAAGCCCATGTTCCACTTGAAGCCGAAGCCCAGCCCGCCTTCATGCACCGGTGCCGAGACCTTCGGCCATGAGGTCGATTCCTCGGCGATGGTCATCACGCCCGGATGGTGGCCGTAGACCTCCTTGTTCATCTTCTGCAGGAAGCTGACCGCCTCGAGGTTCTCGCGGCCGCCCTTCTCGTTGGGGATCCATTCGCCCTGCTTGCGCGAATAGTCGAGGTAGAGCATCGAGGCGACCGCATCGACGCGCAAACCGTCGACATGATATTTCTCGGCCCAGAACAACGCGTTGTTGACGAGGAACGACACCACCTCGCGGCGGCCGAAATTGTAGATCGCGGTGTTCCAGTCGGGATGAAACCCCTTGCGCGGGTCAGCATGCTCGTAGAGCGCGGTGCCGTCGAAATGAGCCAGGCCGTGCTCGTCGACCGGAAAATGCGCCGGCACCCAGTCGAGGATGACGCCGATGCCGGCGCGGTGAGCACCATCGACGAAGCGGGCAAAGCCGTCCGGATCGCCAAAGCGGGCCGAAGGCGCGTAGAGGCCGGTCGTCTGGTAGCCCCAGGACGGATCATAGGGGTGTTCGGAGATCGGCATGAACTCGATGTGGGTAAAGCCGGTCTCGACAGCATAGGGGATCAGCCGGTCGGCCAGTTCGTCCCACGACAGGAACGTCCCATCGTCGTGAAGCTGCCAGGAGCCGGCATGGACCTCGTAGATCGAGATGGCTTCGCGTCGGGGATCGGCATTGCGCCAGAAACTGCGATGTGCCTCGTCGCCCCACGGATGCGCCGGCGGCACCGCGGTCACCGAGGCAGTCGCCGGCCGCAGTTCGGACTTGAAGGCGAACGGATCGGCCTTCAGCGGCAGCCTGACGCCATCGGGGCCGATGATCTCGTATTTGTAGGGCCGGCCGGCGCCGATATCGGGGATGAACACTTCCCAGATGCCGGTGTCGCGACGGTCGCGCATCGAGTGGCGGCGGCCGTCCCACTCGTTGAAATCGCCGACCACCGAGACGCGCCGCGCATTGGGAGCCCAGACGGCGAAATGCACGCCCGTGGCGCCCTCGTGCTCGATGACATGCGCACCGAGTTTGTCGAACAGCCTGAGATGCGAACCCTCGGCGATGTAGTAGTCGTCCATCGGCCCGAGCACCGGACCGAATGAATAGGGATCCGTCAGCCACCAGTCGCCGCCGGCGTTCCTGGCATGATAGCGCAGCGGCTGACGCTTGCGGATCGACAGCTTGCCTTCGAAAAAACCACCGTCGTCGCGCCTCGACAGTTCACCCGCGATATTGCCGGTCAGCGTATAGGCGGTGACGAACTCCGCATGCGGGACAAAGCAGCGGGCAAACAGGCTCTTGCCGACCTCATGGACGCCAAGAACCGCGAAGGGATCGCCATGCGTGCCGGCAACAATCGCCGCGACATCGCTGGCTGCCGCCAGTTCGTCCGGCCCGCTTGTCGCAGCGGTCGCGCGCGGCTTCTTCATCAGGCAGCGTCCCTCCCCGGGCACCAAGTGTTTTGTTTTAGGGTGTGCATTTCACACCCCGGACCACATTGTTCGCGGCCTCATGCAATCACATCAGACAGGTACGTTCCAGATTTCTTTCGCATATTGGCGGATCGTGCGATCGGAGGAGAACCAGCCGACACGCGCAACGTTGCGGATTGCCTTGGCGTACCAGTCGGGACTGTTGCGCCAGACGGCATCGACTTCGCGCTGCGCAGCGGTGTAGGCGTCGAAATCGGCGGCGACCATGAACCAATCGCCCTGATAGAGACCGTTCATCAAGTCGCGGTAACGCTCCGGATCATCCGGCGAGAAGACGCCCGACGATACAGCGGCCACTGCTTGTGCCAGCTCGGACGATGCTTCGATCACAGCGCGCGGGTTGTAGCCATTGTTGCGCCGCTCGGCGACCTCCGCCGTGGTCAGGCCGAAGATGAAGATGTTGTCGTCGCCGACGCACTCCTTGATCTCGACATTGGCGCCGTCGAGCGTGCCGATGGTCAGCGCGCCGTTCAGCGCGAACTTCATGTTGCCGGTGCCCGACGCTTCCATGCCGGCGGTCGATATCTGCTCGGAAAGGTCGGCTGCCGGCATCATGATCTCGGCCAGACTGACATTGTAATTCGGCACGAACACCACCTTCAGCAAACCGCGCACGGCCGGGTCGCGGTTGATGACCCTGGCGACGTCGTTGGCGAGTTTGATGATCAGCTTGGCGTTGTGATAGCTGGGCGCCGCCTTGCCGCCGAAGAATTTTACGCGCGGCATCCATTCACGTTCCGGGTGCGAGCGGATCTGGTCGTAGAGCGCGATCGCTTCGAGGATGTTAAGGAGCTGGCGCTTGTATTCATGGATGCGCTTGACCTGGATATCGAACAGCGCCGACGGATCGACCTTGATGCCGAGCCGGTCGGCGACGAGATTGGCCAGCCGTACCTTGTTGGCACGCTTGACGGCGGCGAACTTGTCGCGAAAAGCGGCATCGTCGGCGAAGACATCGAGACCCTTGATGGCGTCGATGTCGTCGAGAAAGCGGTCACCGATCGCCTCGCGGGCGAGCGACGTCAGCCCGGGATTGCACTGGATCAGCCAGCGCCGCGGCGTGATGCCATTGGTCTTGTTGTTGATGCGGTCGGGGTAAAGCCTGTGGAGGTCGGCAAACACCGTCTCCTTCATCAATTCCGTATGCAACGCCGAGACGCCGTTGATCGAGTGCGAGCCGACAAAGGCCAGGTTGCCCATGCGCACGCGGCGGTCGCCGTTTTCCTGGATCAGCGAGATGCGGCTAATCTGCTCATCCGAGAACTGGTTGGAGGCACGCGCCTCCAAAAGCACCTCGGCGTTGATCGCATAGACGATCTGCATATGACGCGGCAAAAGCCGCTCGAACAGCGGCACCGGCCAGCTTTCCAGCGCCTCGGGCAGCAGCGTGTGGTTGGTGTAGCCGAAGGTGCGCTTGGTGACGCTCCAGGCCTGGTCAAAATCCATGCCGTGGACGTCCATCAACAGACGCATCAGCTCCGGCACCGCGATGGCCGGATGGGTGTCGTTGAGATGGATCGCCGCCTTGTCAGGCAGCGACAGCAGATCGCCATACTGGCTGAGATGACGCTGCAGGATGTCTTGCAGCGAGGCGGTGGAGAAGAAGTACTCTTGCCGCAGCCGCAGCTCCTGCCCGGCCTTGTGCGAATCCGCCGGATAGAGCACGCGCGACAAGGCATCGGCCTTGTTGCTTTCGGCGAGCGCACCGATGTGGTCGCCGGCATTGAACTTGTCGAGCAGGATCGGATCGACCGGCATGCCCGACCACAGCCGCAGCGTGTTGACGCGGTTGGCCCGCCAGCCAACGACGGGCGTGTCATAGGCGACGGCCAGGACATGCTCGGTCGGCTTCCAGACATGGCGCTCGAGGCGGCCGTCCTTCGAGGTGATCGATTCCACCGAACCGCCGAAACCGACCTCGAAGGAGCGTTCGCGCCGTTCGAACTCCCAGGAATTGCCATGATCAAGCCAGGTCTCAGGCAGTTCGACTTGCCAGCCGTCGTGAATCTCCTGGCGGAACATGCCGTTGGCGTAGCGGATGCCATAGCCATGCGCCGGAATGTTGACCGTTGCCATGCTTTCCATGAAGCAGGCCGCGAGCCGGCCGAGACCACCATTGCCGAGCGCCGCATCGGGCTCGAGCGAGGCGATGAGGTCGAGGTCGACCCCAAGCGACGACAGCGCCTTGCGCATATTGTCCATCAGGCCGAGATTGGAGAAGGCATCGCGCATCAGCCGGCCGATGAGAAACTCCAGCGACAGGTAATAGACGCGCTTTTCCTGCTGGGCGTAGGCCTCCTGTGTCGCCTGCATCCAGTGATCGACGATGCGGTCGCGCACGACCTTGATCGATGCGGTCAGCCAGTCGTGCTGCGTGGCAACGGAGGTACCCTTGCCGACCCGGTATTTGAGGGCCTTCAAGACTTCCCTTGCGAGCGTCTCTGGATCAGGATTTTCGAGCAGTGGCGGGAGGGGTTCGGATGTCATCGCGCGCGTCATGCTGCCTCTCGTGCGGTTGCCATGATCATACCGGCTTTCATCATTCCGCCCAGCCCATGCTAGCCGATACCGCTACATGTTCAATCGATTTAGATGAGCCCGTGCCGGCTTACCCTGCGGCAATTTGACAGTTCAGGCCGCCAGTGCCGCCTCCGGCGGAACCTTGGCTCCAGTCATGAAGGCGACGGCATCCGACATCGTATATTGCTTGGGATCGATGACGCAGAGGCGACGACCCAGCCGATGGATGTGAATGCGGTCGGCCACTTCGAAGACATGCGGCATGTTGTGCGAGATGAGCACGATCGGCAGGCCACGCTTCTTGACGTCGAGGATCAGTTCGAGCACGCGGCGGCTTTCCTTGACGCCAAGGGCTGCCGTCGGCTCGTCCATGATCACCATTTTCGAGCCGAATGCGGCGGCGCGTGCCACCGCCACGCCCTGGCGCTGACCGCCTGAGAGCGTCTCCACCGCCTGGCTGATGTTCTGGATGGTCATCAGGCCCAGTTCGGTGAGCTTGTCGCGGGCGCGCTTTTCCATTGCCGGACGGTCGAGCATGCGCAGCCATTGTCCCATGAAGCCCGGTTTGCGGATTTCGCGGCCAAGGAACATGTTGTCGGCGATCGACAGCGCCGGCGACAGCGCCAGATTCTGATAGACGGTCTCGATGCCCGCTTCGCGGGCCTCCATCGGCGACTTGAAAGCGATAGGTTTGCCATCGAGGCGGATCTCGCCCTCATCGGGCGTGACTGCACCGGAAATCGCCTTGATCAGCGACGACTTGCCGGCGCCGTTGTCGCCGATGACGGCAAGGATTTCGCCCGGATAGAGGTCGAAGTCGGCGTTGTCCAAGGCGGTGACGCGGCCATAGCGTTTTACGAGCCCGCGAGCGGTGAGAATCGGTTCCTGAGCCTGGGTCATGCCGATATCTTCCTGATCCACTGGTCGATGCCAACCGCCACGATGATAAGGGCGCCGACGGACAATTGCGTCCATTGCGGATCCGTGCCCCAGAGCCTCAGACCAAGCGCAAACACGCCGACGATAAGGGCGCCGAAGATGGTCCCGAGAATGGAACCGCGCCCACCGAACAGCGAGGTACCACCGATCACCACGGCGGTGATCGAGTTGATGTTCTCGAACTGACCTGCTTGTGGCGAAACCGATCCGATGCGCCCAATCAAGGCCCAGCCGGCAATGGCGCAGATGATGCCCGTGAGGGTATAGACCGCAAGCAGCATCCGGTCGACGCGAACACCCGACAATTCGGCCGCCTCCGGGTCGTCACCCACCGCATAGACATGCCGTCCCCAGGCGGTGTGGTTGAGCACGTACCAGGCGATCGCCGCCATGACCAGCATCAACAGCACGCCATAGGTGAACACGGCGCCGCCGACCTTGAACGAATTGCCGAAGAACTGCAGCAACGGTGCATTTGCTTCGAGATCCTGGCTGCGGATGGTCTCATTGCCCGAATAGATGAAGTTGACGGCCGCATAGATCGACCACGTGCCGAGCGTGACGATGAAGGGCGGCAACTTCACCCTGGCGATGAGGATGCCGTTGATAAAGCCGCACAGCGCCCCGACCAGAAGCCCGACGGCGACGGCAAGCGGGGCCGGGACGCCGTAATGCATGGCGAACTGACCCATGACGACTGAACTCAGCACCATGATGGCGCCGACGGACAGGTCGATGCCGGCGGTCAGCACCACGAGAGTCTGGGCGATGCCCACCATGCCGGTGATCGCCACCTGCTGCAGGATCAGCGTCAGCGTGAACGGCGAAAAGAAACGTCCGCCGACGACGATGGCAAACAGGATCACCGAAAGGAGCAGGATGATCAACGGCACCATGGCCGGGCTTTTGTGCAGCCGATGCTGGATGCTCTCCAGCGGTGTGCGCGAATGGGTGTCGAAGGAAGCGACGCTGGTGTCGCTTGCGACTAAAGTCTTCTCGAATTCCTGTGGTCCGCTGGCCTTGGTGGTTTCAACGCTCAAAACGGCCTCCCGCCTTTTGCGCGAGGCGGCAGTGGCCGCCTCGCGCAATTCTTATCGTTGTCTCAAGATTGAGCCGATCGGAGGGTCAAATCAACCCCAGCACTTGGCGAGGCCTGCCTTTGTGTCGATGGACTCGACGCCCGCTGCCGGCTTGTCGGTGATCAGCGTCACGCCGGTGTTGTAGAAATTCAGGCCGGGCGACGGCTCGGGCTTTTTGCCACTATCGGCGAAGGCTTTGATCGCCTCAATGCCGAGGGAGGCCATCAGCAGCGGATATTGCTGGGAGGTGGCTCCGATCACACCCTCGGTAACGTTCTTGACGCCGGGGCAGCCGCCGTCGACGGAAACGATCAACACGTCCTTTTCTTTGCCGACCGCTTTCAACGCCTGATAGGCGCCGGCCGCTGCCGGTTCGTTGATGGTGTAGACGACATTGATGTCCGGATCCTTCTGCAGGCAGTTCTCCATGGCGGTGTGACCGCCATCCTCGTTGCCGCTCGACAGGTCGTGGCAGACATTGCGCGCATCGGTCTCGTCACCGATCTTCTTGGGATCACCGAGGTCGATGCCGAAGCCCTTCATGAATCCCTGGTCGCGCTGCACGTCGACCGACGGCTGGCTGGCAATCAGGTCCATGTAGGCGATATGGGCGTCCTTGGCCTTGTCGCCCAAGGTGGCCTTGGCCCAGGAGCCGATCAGCTCGCCGGCCTTGAAATTGTCGGTTGCGAATGTCGCGTCCGCCGCGTCGGCCGGCTCGAGCTGCGTGTCCAGCGCGATCACCAGCACCCCGGCATCACGCGCCTTCTTCACCGCCGGCACGATTGCCGCCGTGTCGGTGGCGGTGATCAGAATGCCCTTAGCGCCGTCGGCGATACAGGATTCGATCGCCGCAACCTGACCTTCATTGTCGCCTTCCGCCTTGCCGGCATAGGACTTGAGATCGACGCCGATTTCCTTGGCTTTCGCCGTGGCGCCTTCCTTCATCTTGACGAAGAAGGGGTTGGTGTCGGTCTTGGTGATCAGGCAGGCGCCGACACCAGCCGCGGATGCGGACGACGCAAACGCCATCAGACCAAGCGCGGCGGCGGCAAACACGGTCGATTTCAACAGTTTTGTATTGGTCACGATTTTCCTCCCAGTGGAACCATTCCGGATGCCGGCCAACCGGCACCTGCAGCGCATCCAACGATATTCTCCCAGCGCGGACGCCTCCTCAACAGACACCAGAGCGAAGTCTCTGTCAATAATTAAATCACTCTTATTTATTATTGACAGCCTTGCTTCGTTCACCCATTCTGGCCCAAAAGCATTGCGGGGAAACGACGGGAGGAACAGGGTGGAGACCGCCATTGCGAGGCACGGTTCGCCCGAGGTGAATGACAGCCTCATTCACCGCGGCACCAACCAGAGCGGCATGCGGGACCACAACGAGCGGTTGGTGCTCTCGCTGGTGCGCCAGCACGGCAGCCTGGCGAAGTCCGACATCGCCCGCATGACCGGGCTTTCGGCGCAGACGGTTTCGGTCATCATGCGCGAACTGGAGGAAGAAGGCCTTCTGCTGCGGCAGGCGCCGTTGCGCGGCAAGATCGGCCAACCCTCCATCCCGATGGCGCTCAATCCCGACGGCGCCTATTTCATTGGCCTGAAAATCGGCCGCCGCAGCGCCGAACTCGTGCTGATCGACTTCCTCGGCCATGTCCGCTCGATGCTGCAGCATTCCTACCGCTACCCTGCCCCACGCGAGACCGTGGACTTCGTCAGCAACGGCATGCGGCAGATGCGCGGCGAGCTGACGCCCGCGCAGGACAAACGCATTGCCGGTCTGGGCATCGCCATGCCGTTCGAATTGTGGAACTGGGCCGATACCGCGGGCGCCCCGCGCGACGTCATGGACGAATGGCGTCACCGCGACATCAGGGCCGACATCCAGGCGCAGTGCGATTTTCCGGTCTACCTGCAGAACGATGCGACGTCTGCCTGCGGCGCCGAACTCGTCTTCGGCCAGACCGGTGCTGCGCGTGACTTCGTTTATTTCTACATCGGCGCCTTTGCCGGCGGCGGCATCGTGCTCAATGGCCGGCTTTTTGGCGGGCCAACCGGCAATGCCGGGGCACTCGGCTCGATGCCGGTGCCCGGGCCGGACGGCAAGCCAACCCAGCTGATCGACGTGGCGTCCATCGCCATGCTCGAAAGGGCGCTCAATGCGCGCGGCGTCGAGGCTTCGCATCTGTGGACATCGCCGGAAGACTGGGGCGAGATCGGCCCCGAACTCGACGACTGGATCGCCAGCGCCTCGCAGGCGCTCGCCTATGCCATCGTCGCCGCATCCTCGGTCATCGATTTCGAGGCGGCGGTGATCGACGGATGGATGCCAAAGGCAGTCCGCCGCCGGCTGGTTGATGCCGTTATCGCGGCCATCGCCACGATCGACGGCGAAGGCCTGAAGCTTCCCGCCGTTCGCGAAGGAACCGTCGGCATCCATGCCCGGGCGCTCGGCGGCGCCAGCCTGCCGCTCTCCGAACGCTTCCTGATCGGTTCGACGACGATTGCCAGGAGCGCCTGATGCTGATCGGAATCCCGGCGCTGCTTGGTCCAGAGCTTCTGGCGACATTGCGCGCCATGGGCCATGGCGACGAGATCGCGCTTGTCGACGGAAACTATCCGGCAGAGCAACAGGCCAACCGGCTCATCCGAGCCGATGGTCATCATCTCTTGCCGGTACTCGATGCGATCTTGAGCGTGCTGCCGGTCGACGATGCCGTACCAGAGGCACTGTTTCGTGCCTCGGTGAAAGGCGATCCATCGCTCGCCGATCCCGTGCATCATGAGATCGAGGCGCTATGCGCAAAACGCGCGCCCGGCCGCAAGGTGGTTGCACTGGCCGGCGCCGACTTCTATGCACGGGTCAAATCGGCGCATGCCATCGTCGCGACTAGCGAGCCGCGGCTCTACGCCAACATCATCATCCGCAAGGGCGTGATCTATCCGCCGGAGACCAAGAAGCCATGATCCTCTGCTGCGGCGAAGCCCTCATCGACATGCTGCCGCGCACGACGACCAATGGCGAGCCGGCCTTTGCCCCCTATGTCGGGGGCGCCGTCTTCAATACGGCGATCGCGCTCGGGCGGCTGGGCGCGCCGGCAGGTTTTTTTTCAGGCCTGTCGTCGGATCTGTTCGGCGGCCAGTTCCGGGACGCGCTTGGGGCGAGCAAGGTCAGTTCCACCTACGCACACACGTCACCACGGCCAACGACGCTGGCCTTCGTCAAGCTGGACAACGGCCAGGCGACCTACACGTTCTATGATGAGAACACCGCCGGCCGCATGCTGACCATCGACGACCTGCCGCAGCTCGGCAACGAGATCGAGGCCATGCTGTTCGGAGCCATCAGCCTGATCTCCGAGCCCGCCGGCAGTGCCTATGAGGAGTTCATGCGGCGCGAGCACGAAAGCCGCGTCATGATGCTCGACCCCAACATCCGGCCGAACTTCATTCCGGACAAGGCCAAGCACCTCAGGCGCATCCGCGCCATGATGGCGATGGCCGATATCGTGAAACTGTCGGACGAAGACCTGAACTGGTTCGGCGAAGCCGGCTCGCACGAGGATGTCATCCGCAACTGGCTCGACCGCGGCCCGAAGCTGATCGTCGTCACGCGTGGCAGCGAAGGCGCCATCGGCTACACCAAGGAACACACCGTCACGGTGCTGACGGAGAAGGTCAAGGTGGTCGACACGGTCGGCGCCGGCGACACATTCAATGCCGGCATCCTCGCCTCGCTGCAGGAACAAGGCCTGCTGACAAAGACGGCAATCGCCGGCCTTTCGCAGGACGCCATCGGCAAGGCACTGGCGCTTGGCAACAAGGCCGCGGCCGTGACCGTGTCGCGGGCCGGCGCCAATCCGCCCTGGCGGCATGAGATCGCCTGACCAGACGGCAAATCGCCTGGAAAGCGCCGGGATTGTCGATCACTTTATGTTTCGCCTGACCGCGCCGATCCGATATAGGCTGGTGGCGGCAGCCGCCGAAGCCCGGATTTCAGGCATCTCGAACGATCCGGCCGGAAATCCGAGGTAACAGACTGCGACACCTAGGCAATTCGCGGTTTTGCTCCTGCGGCTTTCTCGGCCGGCGCAACTCTGATACCAGCGGCCGGTTATCTGGCTAACCCGTTTTGAGGCCGACATGCAGTTCATCGATCTTGGCGCGCAGCGCGAACGAATCCGCGACCGGCTGAAGGCCGCGATCGACCGTGTCGTCGAAGAGGGCCGCTATATCCTCGGCCCGCAAGTCACCGAATTCGAGAACAAGCTCGCCGCCTATGTCGGCACCAAGCATGTCGTGGCCTGCGCCAACGGTACCGATGCGCTGCTGTTGCCGCTGTTTGCGGCCGGCGTCGGACCGGGTGACGCGGTGTTCGTGCCAAGCTTCACTTTCGCCGCCACCGCCGAAGTGGTGGCGTTGGCCAAGGCAGAGCCGGTGTTCGTCGATGTCGACCCGCATACCTACAACATCGACATCGCCAGCCTCGAGGCGGCCATCGCCATGATCAAGAAGGAAGGCCGGCTGAAGCCGAAGGCAATCATTCCCGTCGATCTGTTCGGCCTTGCCGCCGATTACGATGCCATCATGGCGATCGCCAACCGCGAAGGGCTGATGGTGATCGAGGATGCCGCCCAGTCGATGGGCGGCTCAAGCGACGGCAAGATGTGCGGCTCGTTCGGCGCGGTCGGCTCGACCAGCTTCTACCCGGCAAAGCCGCTCGGCTGCTATGGCGACGGCGGCGCAATGTTCACCAATGACGATGCGCTGGCCGAGCAACTCAGATCGTTCGCCTTCCATGGCAAGGGCGAGACGCAGTACGACAATGTCCGCGTCGGCATCAATTCGCGGCTCGACACCATACAGGCGGCCATCCTGGTCGAGAAGCTGGCCATCCTCGAAGACGAGATGGTGGCCCGCCAGGTGGTGGCCAACCGCTACGCCGAAGGGCTTGGCGACATCGTCACGGCCGCCCGCAATCTGGACGGCAGCCGGTCTGCCTGGGCGCAGTACGCGATCGAGACGCCCAAGCGCGACGGGCTGAAGGCGCATCTCGGCGAAAAGGGCATTCCGTCGGTCATCTACTACGTGAAGCCGCTGCATGCCCAAGTCGCTTATCGCGACTACCCGCGCACGCCGACCGGCCTTGCCGTGTCGGAGGACCTGCCGAAGCGAATCCTGTGCCTGCCGATGCACCCCTATCTCAGTGAAGCCGACCAGGACCGGATTATCGAGACGATCCGCAACTACATAGGCTCGAATTCGGCGCAGGCCGCAGCCGAGTAGGTTTCGGTCCGTCTCAGGCGGGGCTGACCCCTGCCCTGCCACTGGCAATGAAATGCGGATTGGCGAAATCCTCGTCATCGCTCTGCTTGCGCTTGCCATAGACCAGGGGCTGGCCGTCCAGCGTGCGCGTCATGCCGCCGGCCGCACGCAGCACGGCATCGCCCGCCGCCGTATCCCATTCCATGGTGCGGCCGAAGCGCGGATAGACATCCGCTTCGGCGCTGGCGAGAAGACAGAATTTCAACGACGAACCGACCGAAACGATCTCGGCGGCACCGAGATCGCGAATATAGGCTTCGGTTTCCGGCGTGTTGTGGGAGCGGCTGGCGACGACGGCCAATGGTTCCACGGCCGTTCTCACCGAGATCGACCGTCGGCCTGTGATCTGGTAGTCGTTGTCGACCTCGATGGCTTCCGCCCTGCCCGGCCGGCCCGAAAAAAAACGGCCGCTGCAGGGCGCAAAGACGACACCGACTTCCGGCACGCCATGACGGACAAGCGCGATGTTGACGGTGAAATCGGTACGGCGGTTGACGAATTCCTTGGTGCCGTCGAGCGGGTCGATGAGAAAGAAAACCCCGTCCAGGTCCGGCGGCACGATGCCGGCGGATGCCTCTTCCTCGGCCACGCAGGGAATGTCGGGAAATGCGGAGCGCAGTCCGGCGAGAATGATCTTCTCGCTCTCGCGGTCCGCCTCGGTCACCGGCGAGGCATCGGACTTCCGGTCGACCGCACAGCCGGCATGGAACACACGCATGACCTCGCGGCCGGCCGCCAGGGCCAGCCGCTCGAAGATTTCGAGCATCAGCCCGTCGTCAGATGCCGCCGCCGTTGTCGTATTGGTCTTCGGCAATGTCGCGCTCGTTCAGCCAGTGTTCCAGGGCGTCTACCATCTGTTCGGCCGATTTGCCGAGCGTCTTCAGATGGATTTCCGGTTTTTCCGGCGCTTCGTAGGGTGAATCAACGCCGGTGAAGTTCTTGATCTCGCCGTTCAGCGCGCGGGCATAAAGGCCCTTCGGATCGCGCCTAGCGCATTCCTCGAAAGGCGTGTCGACAAACACCTCGATGAATTCGCCGTCGGCCATCAATTCGCGCGCCATGCGGCGCTCGGCGCTGAATGGCGAAATGAATGAGACAATGACAATCAATCCGGCATCGGCCATCAAGCGCGCCACTTCGGCGACGCGGCGGATGTTCTCGACGCGATCGGCGTCGGTGAAACCAAGATCGCGGTTGAGACCGTGACGGACGTTGTCGCCGTCCAGGATATAGGTATGGCGGCCGGTGGCGAACAGCTTCTTTTCGAACAGGTTGGCGATGGTCGACTTGCCGGAGCCCGACAGCCCGGTGAACCAGAACACGGCGGGCCGCTGGTTCTTCATGTCGGCACGGACGCGCTTGCCGACATCGAGCGATTGCCAATGGATGTTTTCGGCCCGGCGCAGCGAGTGCAGGATCATGCCGGCGCCGACCGTGGCGTTGCTGATGCGGTCGATCAGGATGAAGGCACCGGTGGTGCGGTTCTCGGCGAAGGGATCGAAGGCGATCGGTGTCCGCGTCGAGATGTTGCAGATGCCGACTTCGTTCATTTCAAGCGACTTGGCTGCTTCATGGGCAAAGTCGTTGACGTTGATCCGGTACTTCAGGTCGGTGACGGTGGCGCTGCTCTGATCGGTCTCGGTGCGCAGGATGTAGGAGCGGCCGGGCAGCAGCGCATGCTCGTCGAACCAGACAATGTTGGCAGCGAACTGGTCGGCGACCTGCGGCCGTGCGGCCGGCGAAACCAGCATATTGCCGCGTGAAATCTCGACCTCGTCGTCAAGGACGAGCGTGACGGCCTGACCGGCGGCCGCTTGGGCCAGGTCGCCGCCATAGGAGACGATCCGCTTGACGCGCGAGGATTTGCCGGACTTGGCGACGACCACCTCGTCACCGGGTGCAACCGAACCGGACGCGATGGTGCCGGCAAAGCCGCGAAAGTCGAGATTGGGGCGATTGACATACTGGACCGGGAAACGGAACGGCAGCTCGACCACCGCTTCCTCGACCGACACGGTTTCGAGATGCTCGATCAGCGTCGGGCCGGAATACCATTCCATGCTGTCCGAGCGGCCGGTGACGTTGTCGCCGTAACGGGCGGACATCGGGATCGGCACGATGGTCTGGAAGCCGAGATCGCGCGAGAATTGCCCGTAGGCCTCGGTGATGCGTTCGAAGATCGCCTGGTCGAACCCGACGAGATCGATCTTGTTGACGGCCAGCACGATGTGCCGGATGCCGAGCAACGAGGCGATGATCGAATGGCGTCTCGTCTGCGGCAATACCCCTTGCCGGGCATCGATCAGCACGATGGCCAGGTCGGCGGTCGAGGCGCCGGTCGCCATGTTGCGCGTGTATTGTTCATGGCCGGGCGTGTCGGCAACGATGAACTTGCGCTTCGGCGTGGCGAAGAAGCGGTAGGCGACATCGATGGTGATGCCTTGCTCGCGCTCGGCCTCGAGGCCATCGACCAGAAGCGCGAAATCGATGTCGTCGCCAGTCGTGCCATGTTTGCGCGAATCGCGTTCGAGCGCGGCGAGCTGGTCCTCGAAAATCTGCTTGGTGTCCGACAGCAGGCGCCCGATCAGTGTCGACTTGCCATCATCGACCGAACCGCAGGTCAGGAAACGCAGCAGCGATTTCTTCTCCTGCGCCGCCAGATAGTCGCGGACGCCGTCAGTGGGTGCGAGGCTCTTTGCCATGATGTGGCGCATGGTCAGAAATACCCCTCGCGCTTCTTCTTTTCCATCGAGCCGGCTTCATCGCGGTCGATCAGGCGACCCTGCCGTTCGGAGGTGCGCGCGGTCAGCATTTCGCCGACGATGGCTTCCAGCGTGTCGGCATCCGATTCGATGGCGCCGGTCAGCGGATAGCAGCCGAGCGTGCGGAATCGCACAAGCCGGTTCTCCACCGTCTCGCCGGGACGCAGTTTCATGCGCTCGTCGTCCCGCAGGATGAGCATGCCGTCGCGCTCGACCACCGGCCGCTCCTTGGCGAGATAGAGCGGCACGATCGGGATGTTTTCCTGCAGAATATACTGCCAGATGTCGAGCTCGGTCCAATTCGACAGCGGAAAGACACGGATCGATTCACCCGATGCGATGCGGGTGTTGAATATCTTCCACATCTCGGGTCGCTGGTTCTTCGGGTCCCAGACATGCTGCGCGTTGCGGAAGGAGAAGATGCGCTCCTTGGCGCGCGATTTCTCCTCATCGCGACGGGCGCCGCCAAAGGCCGCGTCGAAACCGTATTTGTCGAGCGCCTGGCGCAGCGCCACGGTCTTCATCACATGGGTGTGGGTGTTCGAACCGTGATCGAAAGGATTGATGTTGTCGCGCACGCCATCTTCGTTGACATGAACCAAGAGATCGAAGCCGAGTTTCTGCGCCATCTGATCGCGAAAGGCGATCATCTCGCGGAATTTCCACGTCGTGTCGACGTGAAGAAAGGGGAACGGCGGCTTGGCGGGATAAAACGCCTTCATCGCCAGATGCATCAGCACGGAGGAATCCTTGCCGACCGAATAGAGCATCACCGGCTTGGCAAAGGCGGCCGCAACCT
The DNA here is from genome assembly GCF_003253745.1 of Mesorhizobium kowhaii. Taxonomy (GTDB): domain Bacteria; phylum Pseudomonadota; class Alphaproteobacteria; order Rhizobiales; family Rhizobiaceae; genus Mesorhizobium; species Mesorhizobium kowhaii. The sequence goes on along the minus strand of NZ_MZXV01000016.1, from coordinate 16,100 downwards.
CGCGGAAGATGTGGATGGACTCGGCTTCAAGCCGCTGAAGATGCGTAAGCGCAATGGTCATGGAGTGTAAGCGTTCTTTCGTGCCTTCCGACAGAAGACCTTGCCTCAAATCATCGAGCTTTTTGCGCCCGGTTCAAGCCTTGCTTCTGGACAATCTCTTTCGTGCCGGCGTTCTAGCAGATCGCCGTTGTCGAGAACAATGCAAGACTGGCCCGGCTGCGCACGGTTCGGGAATGAATTTTCCATGCGCGCGGCAAAACCCGGAAATTCCTGCTCGCGGGGCGAGCCGACAAGAAAAGCCGGGGAAAATATTGCCTGGCTGAACACGCAAGTTGCCAGGTGTATGCCCTTAGCCAGGCGCCCGTCGGGTGGCCGTCGATTTCTGGCGGCAACCCCGCCTTGCCGCACTATCGAAAAAAGGGGCCAGCCGCTATACCGGCCGTTGAAGACGAGCACGACGCATGATGGACACGTGCAATTTCGAGGCGGTCATATCCGTTTCCGCCGATGACACCTATCGCTCCCAGAGAATTGTGACCTAGAGCATTGAACCGGTTTTCATCCATAAGACAGCAATTCACTGCCTCGCGGGTGAATGTCTACTTCTCCATCCTTTGCTTCTTTTTTCCACCGGTTCTGGGATCGTTGGTCAGTTTCGTGTTCAATGGCGGAGCCCTCGCGTCCGTCGTGCTGATTGCCACCGGGAAAAGGCGCTTCAACATCGACCGGCCGATGACCTGGCTGACGGTCGCGATCTATGCCTATTGCGCGGCCAATCTCATGGCTTCCATCGTCAACAACTCGTTCGTCAGAGATGCGCCACACCTCATCCCGCTCGTCACCTTCCTGTTTTTCCCAATCTCCTATTCGACCTGGAGCATCACGCAGAAAGCCACGCTTGCCCGCATCATCGTGCTCAGCAGCATGGCCGCCTGTTTTGTCGCGCTGCTCATGGCCGTCATCCAGCAATATTGGATTGGGGTCAGGGCCGAGGGCGGGGCCGGCAATCCGATCGTCTTCGCAACCGTCGTCTGCCTTGCCGTGGTGGTCTGCGTGGCCGGTGCCTTGTCAGGCATAGAGCGAGCCCGGAACCCCCTCTTCTACGCCGCACTGGCCGGGACGATCGCCATCATCTATTCAGGTTCGCGTATTGTCTGGCTGGCGCTGCTGATTGCCGGCATCGCTGTTCTGCTGATCAACCACCAGAGGCTCAGAGGCAGGAATGCCGTTCGCGTGCTGCTGCTGCTGACGGCAGTCGGCATCGTGATCGCTGCTTTCGGCTTCCAGGCGATATCCGGGCGCGTCGACTTTCTGCGCTCCGATTGGGACGCGCTTGGGACTCACGACAACTACGACACCTCGTTGGGAATACGCGTTGCCCTTTGGGAGATCGGCCTCAGGGCATTCCATGACATGCCGGTGTTCGGACATGGTGCGGGCGCGAGCCAGCTTTTGATCAAGCAGGGCTTTCATGACCAGTTCGCAATGGACACAGGCTTCAACCATTTCCATAACGGCTTCCTGACCGCCTTGGTGCAAGCAGGAATTCTGGGCGCCGTGACGCTGGCGGCGATCTTTGTCGTTGCCGCTGGAAATGCCGCCTGGGTCTTGCGAAACAGCAGCGATCCGGTCGAGCGGTTCGGCGCGGCCATGATTGTCATCGTCGTGATCACCTATCTCACAGCCGGGATGACGGGCATCCTGATCGGCCATGACATTCTGGACTCGGTGCTGATGGTCTTCATGGTGTGCGGGACATATCTTGCCTGCGGACGTCAGGCTCCGTTGACGGGAGAGCAAGCACTTCCACCAGTGATGGGAGAGCAGGCACTTCCACCAGTGGAAGAGCAGGCGCTTCCACCGGCCACCCAAGAGCTGTTGCGAGCAAGGCAATGAAAGTCTTGGTGACAGGTGCGACGGGTTTCATCGGACGTCTTGTCGTGCACCACCTTCGCGAGGCCGGCGCCGAGCTTCGCCTCGCCTCACGTCACCCGGAGACGCTGGGTTCGGGAAGCGAGGCTGTGCTGATGCCAGGTTTCGATGCGCCTGCCGCGGCCTTCCTGGCACTCACCAGGGATGTGACCCATGTCGTCCATTGTGCCGGCCTCAACAATGATCAGGGCGACGCCACCGAGGCCGATTATCGGGCGGCCAATGTGGAATTGAGCGCGCGGCTGGCGGATGCCGCGGCCGCGCAGGCAAGCGGACGTTTCATCCACCTCTCCTCGATCCGGGCCGTGATCGGCGCTCGCGTCAGCGCAACGATCGACGAGAACACGCTTGCTGCCCCGCAATGCGTATACGGGCGCTCGAAGCGCGAAGGCGAAATCAAGGTTCTCGGCGCCTATGCGTCGCACGGCCGTTCCGATGCCGCCGTGTTGCGCCTGCCTCCGGTCTATGGGAGCGGCATGAAGGGAAACCTGGCGACGCTGATGCGCCTGGCTGATACGGCGCTACCGCTGCCGACGGGCGCCTTGACGGGAATCCGCTCGCTGATGTCCTCCGAGGCTGCGGCGCGAGCGGTGTCGCACCTGCTGAGCCATTCGGGGTCACTTCGCCCGATCTATATTGGCGCCGATGTACCGTCGGTCGCCGTCGCGGCCGTCATCGCCGCCTTTCGCAGCGGTTTCGGACGGCCGATGCGCCTGATCGCCGTGCCGGCCGGCCTGATGCGGCCGGCCGCCGCCGTGCTGGGCAAGCGGGCGTTTTGGGACAGCATGACCGCGACGCAGATATGCGACCCTTCGCTGCTGATATCGCAGGGGTGGGCACCGGAAACCGGTACGCTGGAGCGGCTGGCCGAACTGGCGCGGCTCGGTGAACCTCGACTTCCTGTTTGACCGTGATCTTTTCCAAAAACCGGCTTCCAGTTTTTGGGATCATGGTCTGCTCAGCTTCGATAGAGCGTTCCAAACAGGATCCGAAGGTCGAGCCAGAACGATGCTGTCCTGAGATAGGCGGCATCCGTTTTGGCCAAAAGCTCCGGGTTCGACATGTCGATGCCCCTGATCTGGGCCAGACCGGTTATGCCCGGAAGTGCCGCCAGAACCCCCAGCCGCCTGCGACACTCGATCAATTCCGTTTGAGTCGGCAGACAGGGACGCGGCCCGACCAGGCTCATCTCGCCCTTCAGCACGTTCCAGAACTGCGGCAGCTCGTCGAGCTTGAATTTCCGCAGGACCTTGCCAACCGAGGTCACGGAATTCGCGGGCGCCTCGTGCGAGGGCAATGACGGCGTTCCGACATACATTGTCCGCAATTTGTGACAGCGAAAAAGCAGGCCATCGCGGCCGACCCGCGTCTGCGAAAAAATGGCCGGACCGGGCGATGATGCCCGAACGGCAAGGAAGGCGAGCACCAGGACAGGAGATGTGACCACCAGCAGCAGAGCCGCACCGGCAAGATCGAAGATTTGCTTGGTTGCGTTCATGAACGGCCGATAGTGCTCCCTGCCAAAGCCCCGAGGCAACGCCGCAGACGAAGCCCGTCAATACGGTCGACGTAGCATGAGGTCATCTGTTGGCCAAGCACACCATGCAGCCGTTCGATGCTCAGATGCGACCCAGGATGAATGCGAGATAGAGCCCCAGGGTGCCGGAAAGAGTCTGCCGATAGACACCGCTTTTGCGCAGGCCGCCCAAACGCTGGAAAAGATTGCCCTGCCGCCCGTTTGTGAACAGGTCGAGGCACGCCGCTGCATCCTCGGTCAGGAGGTCGCGATTGACGGCAAGGCCCTCAAGATTGCGATCCGTCCAGCCGGCAAACTCGCCCTTGAACAGGCGGCCAACCCGGGAAACCCTTGCTCTCCACGACACGTTGGCGCCAACCAGGTTTGCGGCATGCTGCCGGTAGCGCACCAGCGGCCGCGGATCGTAGCGGACGATGCCGCCGGCGGCGGTCACGATGAGATAGGCCCACCAGTCGTGGCTGACGAACCCGGTCTGCGCGGAGGCCCTGGCCAGCAGGTCGCGGGCCGCGGCGTTGAGCAGGATGGTGTTGCCGCCGGCGATGCTTTGCACAAGTGCGTTGCGAAAGGATGGCGGCCGGCGAAACAGCGGCGAATGGCCGACAAGGCTTCCCGTTTCCGTCATGGTCGCGGTTCGCGAGCAAAACATCAGCGGGGTTTTTGCGTCATAGGCCTGCATCCAGCTGATAGCGCTCTCCAGCCGGTCGGACTCCCAGATATCGTCCTGGTCGCAGAAGGCATAGCAGTCCGCATCGATACGTCGATCAAGGATCATCGACCGGAAATTGCCGGCGAACCCCTGCCGCGGCCCCTCCACCAGGGTCATTCGACCCTTGGGCCAGCGGGACTTCCATGCCTCGATGATGGCGATCGTGCCATCGATGGAGCCATCGTCGGAGATCCACAGGTCGACCAGAGGGTGCGACTGCGCGAGCAGGGATCGCAGTTGCTCATCGATGAAGGCGGCGCCGTCTTTCGTGCCCATCAGGACTGCGATGCGCGGATCTTCTTTGCTCACAAGCTTCAAACACCCTGCAAATGCCTGGGAATGGCTAGAGCGGTTCATCGTTTCACGGAAACGCAGAACCGCTCTATCTCTTTGTTTTGACGCACTTCCGGACGGAAAACCGTTTCACACTTTTCCTGGAATTGCTCTAGGTTTGTCCGATCCACGATCCAGATCGCTTTCTGGATTGGGTTTAGGTCGCCTGCCGGGCGGTTTTCGGGATCACGTCCTGATGAATGCTGCCCCTGGCCTTCTTGGCGTGGTCGAGGCCTGCCAGCACGGCGAGCGCGGCATCCTTGTCCTGGTTCTTCACCGACTGCTGCAGCGCCGTGAGCGCGGCCTGGACATCCGACCATTCCACGACATCCGTGCTCAGGCCAAAGATCTTCGAAATGCCGAGTTCGACGAGTTCCTCATCTTCGCCATGCAGCGTTTCGTGGAGTTTCTCGCCCGGCCTTATGCCGGTGAACCGGATTGGAATGTCCGTGTATGGGCTCTTTCCGGCCAGGCGGATCATTGTTTCGGCGACTTCAAGGATCGGCACCGGCTTGCCCATGTCGAGCATATAGACGGCATAATCTTCCCTGCTCTGCCGCGATGCGGCATCGGCCGCCGACATGATGACCAGATCGACGGCCTCGGCCACGGTCATGAAATAGCGTGTCATGCGCCGGTCCGTGATGGTGACAGGCCCTCCGGCCTCGATCTGCGCCTGGAATATGGTCGCCACCGAACCGTTGCTGCCAAAGACATTGCCGAAGCGAACGGCTACGAACTTGGTGACCGATCGACGCGCGCCCGGCTCGCTCGCGGGGGGCCCATGCAAGGCGCTGATGATCTGTTCGGCAGCCCGTTTTGTCACGCCGAGCACCGATGAGGGATCCACCGCCTTGTCGCTCGATATCAGGACAAACTGCGCAACCCCGCATTTGGCGGCGACTTCGGCACAGACAAGCGTGCCGAAGACATTGGTCTGGATGGCCGAATCCCAGTTTTCCTCGAGCAGCGGAACATGCTTGAGCGCCGCGGCATGAAAGACGATGTCCGGTCTGAATTCCGTGACCACACGCGTGATCTGGCGCCGGTCCGCGACATCGACGATACGGACCTTGAGACGGTCGTGGTCCTTCTCGTCAATGTACTGGCTCAACTGGAAGATGCCGAACTCGGAGTTGTCGGCGACGAGCACCGCCTCCGCCCCCAGCTCCAACGACCGTTTGACCAACGTTCGGCCGATCGACCCGGCACCACCCGTCACCAGAACACGCTTGCCGCCAACAAAGGCACCGATACGCTCGACATCGGAAGGCACTGTCGGGCGGCGCAGGATCGTTTCCATCTCGACGGCGTCGAGAACCAGCTTTCCGTGCTGTTCCAGTTCCGAAAGACCGGAAAACTGCACGACCGTTATGTCGCCGTGCCGGGCGACGCGGACGAGTTCCGAATACTCCTCGATCTCGTGCTCGGCGCCGCTGCCGAAAATCAGCAAATCCAGGCTTTCGGTGCCGGTCGCATAGTCCTCCAGGACCTCGATCAGACGCGGCCGGGTCGCAACCACGGGAACACTTTGAATCCGCGTGCCCAATGGCACGCCGCGCTCGGTCGCCATGATCCCGGCGATGGAATAGTCGGCCGGCTCGGCCGTGCGCGTGAAGCGAATGATCAGGTCGGCTTCGCCGAGCCGGCCAACGAACAACGCCTGCTTGGCCTGCGTCTTGTCGGTCTTGGTGCTCAGAATGCCCCAGCTCGCGCCGTCACGCAGGAAGCGGTAGAACAGCCGGGGCGCCGATATGATCGTGAAGGAGACGAGGAAGAAGACGATGAACTGACGCTCGTTGAGCCCCTGCACAGGCTGGAAAGAACGAACCAGCATCGAAGCGGCGTACAGAGCCAACGTCAAAATCGCGCAGCTCTTCAGGATATTGAAAAAGTCGGGCGTCGAGGCGAAGCGCCAGACAGTCTTGTAGAGACCACAATATCTGAACAGGAAATGGCTGATGACAACAATGCCCGCCCAGGTTGCCAAACCCTGGTTGGAGAGCGGATCGAACGAAAGATTCGACCGCGAAAGCACAAGGCTGAGTGCCACGGCGACCAGGACCATGACCACGTCCTGGACCATGATGAAGGCGCGCCGCATTTCCGGCCTGAGTCCGAATACAGCTTCGAGGTAAGAATTCATTGGACGGCACTAGACTCCAGGCTCGCGGACAGGAACATCACCAAGGTGCGAACACGAATATGCTTCGTGGCAGATCACTCTTTCAAAGTGCTATCCCTAGCCCGCCCTGTTGTATCGCATACTGCGGGCTCGAAGTCATAGCCAGATGTTTTTTCAAGGGAGCGCGAGGGCAAGGGATCGGACCCGACGCCCAACTCGCGACATTAAAACGCAGTGCGTTGCCATAAGCACGTCGCAATGGCTATTAAGAGGTCCATGGTGGTTCGTCATGGGCCTTGAAGAGATGAAGCGCCGGAAAAACCAAGCGCTGGAAAAAAACAGATTGCGATACTCCCAACTATGATTGCGGCACTAAGCGGCGCTTTTGACGATATCTCCAAGGCCATACGGTTGCACCGGGTCTGGATCGCGCTTGCCCATGAGGATATCGGCGACCAGCACAGACGCACGACCCTGGGACCGCTTTGGATGCTGGTCAATTATTTTGCTTTCGTCGGCACATTTGTCTTTGTTTTCGTGACCAAAGACGCCATCAACCCAAGCTATATAGCCTATGTAGCCATCGGCATGCTGGTGTGGTTCTATCTCAACGAGACCATCAGCGTGAGCGTGTCGCTGTTCCAGCGCGAAGCGAGCTTCATTCAAGGCACGACGCTGCCGTTGTTCGTCTATGTGATGCGGTTGACGATGCAATGCGTCATTCGAGCTGCTTATTCGATGGCGGGTTGCGTTCTCATCCTGTTGCTAAGCGGCTACGGCACCAACATGAACTGGCTGTTTTCGGTGCCGGGCCTGCTGCTCATCATCTTGGCTACTCCTGCATTTGTCGTGGTTTTTGCTTTCCTGGGCGCTTTCTTTCCCGATAGCGAATTCATCGTCGGCAACATGATGCGGGTGGGCATGTTCTTTACGCCGGTCTTTTGGGTCTATAGCGGGCAAGAGGGCGTTCAGAAATATGCCTATCATTGGAACCCGTTCACCTATTTCCTGGAGAGCGTGCGCGAGCCCATCACCGCAGGCACATTTCCGATGCACGCGCTGGCGGTGACAGGCTATTTCTGCCTCGGCCTCTGGGCGCTTGCATTGCTGCTGCTGGGCCTTTATCGCAAGCGCATCGTTTTCCTGATCTGAGTTCCATGACCGCCATCAAACTGAACAATGTCAGCCTCGTTTATCGCCTGTTCGAGAAGTTGACGCTTTCGGCGCCTGGCCGGCGTCGAAGCGCACTCGGCGGCAACATAGCGAGCTCCGGCACCAAGCAGGTCGTGCAGGCACTCGACGATGTCAGCTTCGAGCTCAAGGCGGGCGACCGGTTGGGGCTTGTCGGCCCGAATGGCTCAGGCAAGACCACCCTGCTCAAGGTTCTCTACGGAATCTACCAGCCATCGGCTGGTACGATATCGATCGCGGGCAAGGTCGATGCCTTGTTCAACATCAGCATAGGGTTTCGTCCCGAGGCCACCGGGCGCAGAAACATCGTGCTGAGGGGGTTGATCAGCGGCTGGACGGCGGCCGAGATCGAAGAGAAGATGGAAGAAATAATCGATTTCAGCGAACTGGGCGACTTCATCGACCTGCCATTCAAGGCGTACAGCCAAGGTATGGCGGCACGTTTGGCATTTGCGGCAGCGACCGCGCTTGAGCCTGAAATTCTGCTGATGGACGAGTGGATCGGCGCCGGCGACGCGTCATTCCAGGAAAAAGCCAAACGACGGATGGACGAACTGGCAGAAAAGGCCGGCATCATCGTGCTGGCCAGCCACGACGATACGCTCATCCAGCGCGTTTGCACGAAGAGAATGGTGCTTAAAAACGGCCGGGTGGAGTCGCTGACTTGAGGCGCCGCTGACAGTACGTGGAGTCGCCGACCGTATCTAAAGTGCGAGCGTGTCACCTGACACTGAAAGCATAGATGGAATTTCGGTCGCAGAAAAATAATGCCGAATTCGGATGATAAAATGGATATACACAGCCCCTCTTTTGAGGCTCTATCCGAATTGGCGGATGAACATCCTTCAAATTACTTCGATGTAGAAAAAGATCAATCAAAATTAATTGCATTTTACTTGCCGCAGTTTCATAGAGTAGCTGAAAACTCAGAGTGGTGGGGACCCGGATTCACCGAGTGGAACAACGTATCAAGGGCAAAGCCGAATTTCGAAGGGCATGTCCAACCCAATATTCCTCGCGATCTGGGATATTACGATCTCGGAAACGTTGAAACAATGCGCGAGCAAGCTGATCTTGCGAGAATATATGGAATAGGCGGGTTTTGCTTTTATCATTATTGGTTTAGCGGTCGACGAATATTATCTACTCCAGTAGATAATTTTTTAAAGTCCGACATAAGTATGGACTTCTGTCTCTGTTGGGCAAACGAAAATTGGACGCGGACGTGGGATGGAGACACAAAGAGCGTCCTGTTGGCTCAGGAATATGCTGACGGAGATGCCGAAGCGTTCTTTGATTCGATAGCCGACGCCTTGGGCGACGAACGGTACATTAAAATTTCAGGCGAACCATTGCTTCTGGTCTATCGCGCCAAGGCAATACCTAACGCGGGAAAGTGGTTCGCTATCTGGAGAAAGCGGGCCCAACAACTCGGATTCCCTGGATTGCACATTGCCGTTGTGGATTTTTACGATATTTCACACCCAAATGAGGTCGGGGCAAACTCTCTCGTGGAGTTTCCTCCACACAAGTTCAATGGCCCTCAAAGCAGGCCCGATGTAATCCCCAAGATAACAAATTCGGATTTTAAAGGCGGCATAATAGACTACCAAAGGGTTGTATTGCAAAGTGCACTCCGTGATGTGCCGCGCTTCAAATTATTCAGGGGCATCATACCATCCTGGGACAACACGCCCCGACGGCAAGACACCCCCGTAATCGTTTTGAATTCCAGCCCACGCCTGTATGGCGCGTGGCTCAGGTATCTGCGGGCATATGTTCGCTCTGAATCGCCGGAGGAATCCGGGAGACTTATCTTTGTCAACGCATGGAACGAATGGGGCGAAGGTTGCTACCTTGAACCCGACCAAAAAAACGGCCTCTCATATTTGGAGCAGACGCTGAAATCTTCTTTTTATCGCAAGGGAGCGGATGAGGAGAGCGGGATTGATGGCGCCCGGAAGCAGCTCTTCGATGCATTGACGCATGAAGAAGGTTCGGATCCAGCAAGTGGGAAGGCATCTCCAGCGAAGCGACGTGCCAAACTCACTTTATATACCCCAAGCTCTTTTTCTCAAAAAATCGCCTTCGCGCTTCGTAGCCGACCACTGATGCTCAAGATTGCCAAATTTGTCTACGTGGCATCATTGCGGTTGAGAGGCAGATAGTGGCAATTGACGTTGCAATTGTAGCGCATTTTGACCCCAACGACAGAATTGAGAGTAATTTCTGCGATTTTCTTGCATGCCTTCGGAGTGTCTTTGATAGGGTAGTGTTGGTTACCACAAGCGAAATTGGTAACTTGCCACCTATTGAAGAGATTGAAGTAATCAAGAGACCGAATATTGGGTATGATTTCTACAGCTATAGAGTTGGCGTAGAACGCGCTCTTATCTCCAATGATTTGGAGCATATCGCCCTGATAAACTCGAGCGTCGTCCTGCTAGATGCACATCGACTTTCTGACGCGCTTCGAAATATGATAAGGCTGTGTGACTCGTATAACGCAGTCGGAGCAACGAGCTCGCGCCAATTTGGGTGGCATATTCAGTCTTATATGATGGTATTGGGTAGAGGTGTATTTTTATCCGAGTGGTTTCAGCAATTCTTTAGAAACATCTCCCCCATGAATACAAAAATGGAGATGATTTTAAGTTACGAGATAGGGCTTTCATCTGCGTTGGTGAAAAACCGGGTTAAAGTCGCGACGCTTCTATCACCGGCATCGAAGGCTGCGGTGAATTGGTCCCACATATCTGCCGGCCCGATTGCGCAACAGTTCGGTTATGTGAAGATGGAGGTCTTGAGGGACAACCCGCATGGGATAGATGTTCAGGGCATTCGCGATTCCGCGACCGAGGAGAGGCTGAAGCAGGTCGATGAAATGGTGGAGCGAGCCAGAGGGCATTACCAGGTTGGCGACGATAACCTGTTCACTCTGAAAAGACCGGAGAAGCTGCCTCTTTCAACGATGAAGACGGCGCGCTGGAGATTGCCGCATCGAAGTGGAGTGTTAACAGCGGTCGTTGTTCATTTGTATTATATTGAGATGATCGATGAAATTTGCGATTATCTTGAGAATATAATTGTACCATTTGACGTATTTGTCACGACCCCATTCGAGGGGGATGTCGCACCCATCATAGATCGGTTTGCTGAGGTTGGTGCCAGCGTATCAGTATATCTAACAGAAAATCGCGGAAGAGATATCGGCCCGTTCGTCTCACTTTATCGTTCAGGAGACTTGGATGGATATGACGCGATCCTTAAAATTCACTCCAAGAAGAGCAGTTACAGCGACAGAGGCGACGAATGGCGTGATCGTCTCTATCGAAGCTTGGTCGGTGATTCCCTGATCGTGCTAAGGGCAATTGATTTATTGCGATCGGGGAAGGTCGGGATTGTGGGGCCCCACGATTATTATCTCACCAACGAAAAATATTGGGGCGCAAATCGTGACGCTGTGCGTGATCTCCTTACGGCGATGGATGTGCATAGCGCTGGAGATGAACTTGAGCTTGGTTTTTTTGCTGGTTCCATGTTTTGGTTCCACCCAAGCGCTTTGCGTTCTCTTCAGAGGATTGATGGGGAAAAGCTGAGATTCGAACCAGAAAACGGAATTCAAGACGGTACCCTTGCACATGCCGTGGAACGGGTGTTTTGCACGATAGCGCGCAAGGCTGGTTACCGCACGACCAGCGCCGCGCTGAAAGGTAATGAAATTCATCTTACCGAGACGGAGAAGAATAATGTGCCAGTTTTGTAGCCGCGCGAGATGAGATCCGGCTTGCTACAATCTGTCCGGAAAGTCGTCCGACGCCTAAGGGATGTAGGGGTTGTAAAAGATGGGGGTATGATTGATCCAGTATACCGCCACGCCGGTCGTTGCCCTGTATGTGAACAGGATGTCGAGTTTCGCTCGGCAAGTACCTGGTACCGAGATTTTCTGGTCTGTTCGGGCTGCGGTTCGATACCTCGTGAAAGAGCGATAGCACACGTGCTCTCCGAGAGCTTTGCGGCTTGGCGGAGGATGTCAATTCATGAGTCGTCGCCGTCGGATCGTGGCATTTCGCGAAAGCTCAGCCGGCAGTGCACCGATTACATTGCCACTCAGTTCTTTCCGGAAATGCGCTTGGGGTCGATTGTAAGCGGGTTTCGAAACGAGAACCTGGAGGCGCAGACCTTCGATGATCAGCGGTTCGATTTGGTTATTACTTTGGACGTGATGGAGCACGTGAACCAGCCCGAATCCGTGTTGAAAGAGGTGGCGCGTACGCTGAAGCCAGGCGGAGCATACGTCTTCACGGTTCCAACATACAAAGGCAAGACCGATAGCGAACGCCGGGCACTCTACAAACCTGATGGCTCGATCGACCACTTGGTGCCTGAGCCTGAGTATCATGGCAATCCGATCAGTGACTCAGGATCTTTGGTGACCTTCCACTATGGCTACGACCTTCCCGAACGGATTTATTCCTGGTCTGCAATGGACGTGGAAGTTCGCCGTTTCCATGATCACCACTTTGGGATCATTGGCGATTTTACGGAGGTTTACATCTGCAGAAAACTGACCTGAGATCCCAGTTTCCTCCCATTTTTCGGAGGAAACTTCGGGCTCAAGTCAGGTCAATGTGTGCGCCTTTTCCGCTATCCGCCATCACGCCGGGAATTTGGTTTAAGATCGCCCTTATGCCGCGATAGATCGGCCTGAGTATTTTGAACAGGATAGGCGATCTGAACGTAAGCGTCCGGCGCCTTCGCCAATATCCCGGCAAAGGCAAACCGCAAACGCAGCTTCCCCTTCAGCACCTTCCTCTATCGCTAGCGCAACCTGGTCGAAGGCTTCTTTGGAAAACTCAAGAGCGCGAGAGGCTTAGCTACCCGATACGACAAACGCGCCGACAATTTCCTTGCCCCCATCAAGCTCTTCGCTACTCGTATCTGGATTAAAAGCTTATGAGTCTACGGCCTAGTCTAACAACGGACCCTTTGTGAGACACGCTCGCTGACATTGGTCGCCCTTCGTCATTGTCGTCGTATTGCGCTCAGCTGAGTTCTTGGGCGAGTCCGATGAGAAGCCCTTCAGGCCCGCGGATGTAGCAGAGCCGATACACGTCTTTATACTGGACTACTTCGCCTACGAGCTGCGCGCCGCGATTGCGGAGTCTTTCAAGCGTCTCGTCGATGTCGTCCACGGCGAACATGACGCGGAGGTAGCCTAGAGCGTTAACCGGGGCGTTGCGGTGATCCGCGACGGCAGGCGGCGTGAGGAAGCGGGATAGCTCGAGCCGGCCGTGGCCGTCCGGCGTGCGCATTATGGCAATCTCGACGCGCTGATCGCCCAGTCCAGTGACACGTCCGGCCCATTCTCCTTCGATCGTGGCCCGCCCTTCGAGCTCAAGGCCCAGCTCGCGAAAGAAATCAATCGTCCCTCCGAGGTCATCGACGACGATTCCTACGTTGTCCATCCGTTTGAGCGCCATGTGTCCAACCTACCCAATCTACAGGTGTCGTCTAGGCCGTAAACTCATGAGACAGCTTGCCAGCTGAGCAAATGGTTGATTCAGGGCTCTGGAACGGAGCCTTGTGATGCGTCACCGGTTTGATCTGACGGATTTTGAGTGGTCGCTAATCGAGCCATTGCTGGCGCAAACGTGTACGAAGGCCGGCGCCGCCATCAACACTGCGGGTACTATGATTATCAGCGGACAGCGTACATCTAGTCAGTTTTCGGCCCCAACCGTCGCTTCAATATTGCGCAGAATTCAAAGGTGTTGTGCGGCGTGGAATAGACACGCTCGACTTCCAGCTCAATGAGACCAAGATTGGAAAGTGCCTCTATTCCCGAGCGGAAACTTTGGGGTGTAAATTGCCATGCGTGAACATCGATATAGGCCCCGCCGGAATTGTCATATGCGCTCATGGCCGAGGAAACAGTCGTCAGGTCATGCCGAAATTTTGGTACCCGTGATCTCCGATCCAATGGCGAGCCGGGTCATTATGCGTGGTTAGAGCTATGTGTTCGATAACGCTCTTTGCGCTGTGAACCCTGTTGCCCCGAGCGTTGATGAAATCTGCAATTGAACTCTCTGGAATGAAATGGTCGAAACAGTAGCGCTTGTCCGGGATAATCAGGAGGTATCTGCCCGTCGGCACAAGAATCCTCGCGACCTGGTTCAGATGGCGGATCAGGTCTGGTTGATGCTCGATACAGTGACTGCTCAGGCAACAATCAAACGTCTCGTCTACGATGCTCAAGTCGCCAGTGCCGGAGACATAGTGGATATCGACGGGGCTGGAGTAAACATAGCCGATCGCATCCGCCCGCTTGATCAGTCCCTTTTTGTCCATGACTTCGAAGTATTTTACATTTGGACCGCGCAGGGTTGGATTCGTGAAGGGCCCCACCTCAAGGGTTGATTTGTGACCAACAAGGGAAGCGAGATCGTTTCGGTTGAACTCTGGCGGAGCGGCGTCCATGTTGAATTCCTCGGTTAGTTCGGCTTCATGTGGCACGCTTGGGATTTGCCGTAGCGGCCGCGCTCGAGGCTGAAATTCCACCGATGGATGAGTGGATTGGCGCCTGGGGCGGATGATTCCAGGGAAAAGCGCGAATCTTTCCCGCTATCCGCCATTGCGCCGAGAATTTGGTTTTATGACCGCCCTTATGCCGCGGTAGATCGGCCTTAGAATTTTGAACAGCATAGGCGCTCTGAACTTGAGAGAGCTTTTGATGGCAAAACTGAGTTCAGCCAGAGAGCTCTTCACCGACGTCAGCGTCGCAGGCGTCTGCATCGCTGGCATCTGCATCGCTGACGCTCCCAAGGGATAACCGGCGTTCTTCCACGCAGACAACAGCTCATAGTGCCGCTGAAAGTCGTTAAACGGCAACGCGCCGACAAGCTTTTGCATCTTGAACTCGAGCATGGCGTAGTTGTGCGCCGCCTGATGCGCGCACACAATGTGCTGCGTTGTGTAACCCGCATCCTGGGCCGTATAGGCGATCAACCGCTCCAGCGCATGAGCCAGACCGCCGTCGACATGATGCGGTTCGGCATTGAAGTCTTCCCATTTCCACTTGTGTTCGAACAATTTGCGCAAGGCGCGCGGGCGGAACCAGAACATGGTGCCATAGGCAGCCACCGGAGTGGTGTCATCGAACTTGACGTCGATCTTCAACAGGCGTGCGGTTTCCTCAACCTTGGGCCTGTTGGCGAACCAAACATGCCCCATGGTCGGATACGAAATATGAATCATCGGCGGAACGGCGACCCCGATCGACGGGTTGTCGTGAAACATGTCCAACACGTTGTGCACGTAGCCGCTTGTATTGAGCAAATTGTCGAGCACATGCCGCTTGAACAGGTTGCCCCTCGACGCCTGCACTTGAGGCGATTTCTTTGTATGCAAACGGCAGACGAGGTCGTAGCGATCGTCAATGAACAGATCGCGGAAGGAGATGAAAAGCGACGACATATCACGACCGCGGTTCTGTTCGACAACGCGGACGATGACCTTCTTCACGCCAGGGCGCTTTGCCAAGATTGCTTCAATCTCAGCCTTTTTTTCCGGAGTGTTCGTGGTGGCAATGAAATCATAGGGAACCGGGATGTTCCCGGTCAGATCCAGCATCTCGTCAAGCATATCGGTGTAGTAAATATGCGCGCAGACGGCCACCTTGCCATAGTCGGCAGCGGCATCATCGTCTTTGGTCCGTATGTCGGGCAGGACACTCATCAGCGCCGCATTGGTGTTGAGATTCCTCAACTCCGAAGTGCGTAAAACATTGCGCCAAATCAAATTGACGTCGTAGTCGGATGTCTCTTTAAGTATCCGCAAAGCGCGCGGCAAATCGACCGGGTTATGCTCCAAAAAAGTCGGATCATGAAAAAACAGACGTCGCTTTAGAAGAGGGAAGCGATTGATGATTGTCTCGTCCACGTTAATGAACGCTGGGTAGTGTGAGCCATAATCGTCCGGATCAACATAAGCTTCCGCCGAATAGCCTAGATCTGTAAAATGCTTGGTAAACTGTGACTCGTGAAGCAGAACAGCATCGGTGTAAGTTTTTACATCCGGCAGATTCTCCCAGTATCTTTTGAAGGCGCGTGACTTCAACATATCTTTCCGGATAGCGACGAAGTACGTTTGGAGATGCCAAGGCAGATAACCCGTTCCGGTAAATGGGTTTGGTGTCATTTCCCGATGGGCAGAAGCGCCCCAGAAATCAGAATTCCGTCCTTCCATTTCCGAAAACATTTCCGAAAAGGGGAAAA
>NZ_MZXV01000012.1 GCF_003253745.1 Mesorhizobium kowhaii | reverse complement strand
GTGGGTAACACGTTTGGTCTGGACGTGTTGGTGCATCTGTGGGCCGTGTGGCGGGTTGATGGCGCCCAGTTCGTCAAGTGCTCGCGCCCTGCCATCGATGATGGTCTGCTTGGTCAGCACGAATATCGCCGGCAGCGGTCTACCCCGGCTCTCAACCGCCAGCGGAATGTAGTGGTCGGTGATCTGGATGGCGGCGGTCACATCGTCGAGGGCAAAATAGACCGGCACGACCACAATATCGGCCGCGAAGAGCCCGGCCATGAGGTTGTCGTTCGTGGTGCCTTCCGTGTCGATCAACACGACGGAACGCTCACCGTTGTGAGTGGCTGCGGCGTCGAGGATTTCCTGCGGGCTCATCGCGCTTACCAGCTGGAGCCTGTCAGGACGATTGCCAGCGTCACCGAGCATCTGGAACCAGCGGTTCATATTCTGCCGCCGATCGCCGTCGATAAGAGTGACCGAATAGCCGCGATGCAGCGCGACGGATGCGAGGGTGCGTAGCAGCGTCGATTTGCCAGTGCCGCCCTTGGGGATCGCAGCGGAGATGATCATGGGGGCCCCCTTCCGGCGTTGTCTCCTTGTCTCGATGTTAACATGGAGACAAGTCATCATGGACACATGGAAACAATGTCACACGGTCGAAACTTGGTGACATAGTCAACGGGGCAGGCCGGTTTGGCAACCCAGGCGCGCACCAAAAGGCTAGCCCAGGGGTGCAATCATTACGAGGCTGCTATCTTTATGAGGATCGAATCCGGCGGCTGTTCGTGACTACGAACCGCTCTGGTGTTTCCATGTCAGCATGGAAACAAGTCCTCACCGTATCATAGACACATTACATCAAGTCACGATGGAGACATCGCGACCGGGCCGCTGCCGATGACAACTGGGCTGGTGAGAAAGGAACGTTGGCCTGGCCCTCCCTCTATGCTTCTTCCTATTGGATTGGATGGCAGGATAGCTTATTTTGTGATACACACAAAATAAGCGGCGCGGCCCTGGCGGGCCTTATCGCCCGCAAGCGGGCTTGAGAGATGAATGCAGACGCCCAGAAAACAGCGGTGAAGAGCGCGTCACGACGCTACGGCGAGGTGACGCACATCCGGTTTTCGGCTAACGAGTTGGCCAGCCTCAAAGCCATTGCGGAGCGGGATGGCGTCACTGTCAGCGAGGTCGTCCGGCGTCTTGTGCAGGCAGAGGCGGGGTATCTGCCTATCGCATCAGAGGCGTTGCGGCCGGCGATCGTGGACCTGACCGATCAGCTGCGGCGTGTCGGCATCAATTTCAATCAGGCCGTGCGCGCCATCAACGACGGCCGTGTTGCTCATGATGAGGATCTTGAGCAGGCGTTGATCGCCGTGGGCAACCTGGTGCGGCAGTTCCGCGAGGAACTGAAGGCGATGACTGGCGGGTCCCGCAAGGCGAGGGAGGCCAGGCCATGAGCGGTCGTCTTGCTGGCTACGCGGCCGAAATCGAACGCTATCTGCGGGGTGAGTCCGGCGTGAAGCGTGAGGAGCTGGACGACGACAAGTCCGCGACGGGCGCCCGTCGCGAGGCCAGCGAATTCCAGGCGATGAAGAGTTATGAGCGGACCGGTGGCGGCGGACGCCTCGGGCAAGGACAAGCCGGCTCGACGGGCGGCGGGAACGCCCCTCGTTCGTCGCCGGGAGGGAGAGGAATGGCGGGGAGCTCCGTCTCCAGCGGTGCTCCGAAGTCCACTGCTGCTGCGAGTTCGCCCGAGGCCGCTAGCGCGCCGATCATGGTCTATGGCGCCACGCTTGCCGGTTTTCGGCCGGAAGAAGAGGAGGAGAACTGGAAGCGGCGCGGCGGCGGCGGCCGTGGCGCTGGTCGCCCGAGCGGTACAGGACGGGCGGCGCGGGTCGCCTATCAGGCGCGGGCCGTAGCGGCACGGGCAGGCTATGCGGCGGGTGCGCAGCCTGCTGTGTTCAAGGTCATGCCCAATCCGCCCTCGACCAAGGAAGCCGCCGCACGGCTGCTCAATTACATCGGGAAGCGCGAGGACGAAAAAGGCGAGAAACACGACATCGAGATTTTCGACGAGGACGGGCAGGTCCTTGCGGCAGGCCGCGCACGAAAGGCGTTCCTGGAAACCTTTTGCGAGACGTTCGAACCGCCCCTGGAAAACACCAATTTTATCGAGGTTCGTTTCGAGCTCGACGGCGAGGTTACCGATGCCGCCTTGGGCGAAGCCTTGAACAAAGCCTTCGGTGCAAAACCGTTCATCTATGCACAGGATGGTCAGGCGGTGGAGGTATACGCGCACACCGATGAGCGGGCCGGACCGCTTGCGAGAGTCCTGGCCGGGGGTCGGGAGAATTCGCGCAGCAAGGCGCTAGACAAGATCGAGGCGCGTTTGTCTGAGGCTATGGGTGCCGCGGGGGTGGTAGCCAAGGCAGAGGTAACGGCGGCCGTGAGCCGCGAACCCAAAGCGAAATATTTCCTGCAGAAGTTCATCCGCACCCACAGTCAGGTTCGCCACGCAAATGGCGAGCCTGTACCCGGGGTGAAGAATTCGACCAAGGCGGCGGCTTCGGTCTACGAACAATGGCGCCCGCAATTTTCGGGGCGTGAACGCCGCAATGCCTATCACCTGCTTTTCTCGGCAAGGGCTGGCACCGATGCCAACGCCGTCATGGCCGCGGCGCGCGCCGTGCTTGAGGAGCATGCGCCAGGGTACAAGTTCGTCCTGGCGCATCACAAGGACACCAAGCACGTCCATGTCCATGCGATGGTGCAGGCACGGTCAGCCGACGGCGAACGCCTGAAGTTCTACAAGCCAGATCTGATCGCCTGGCGCGAGACTTTTGCGGAAAAGGCACGCGAGAACGGCATTGCGATGGTGGCGACGCGGCGCATGGATCATGCGATGACGCGGTCATTCACGAAGGAGCATGCCGGAGCCTACAGCCGCGCCCAGAGCGATCCGCGCTACCAGGTCAGCGCCAGGACGATCGAGCGGGTGGAGGCCAAGCGGCAACGCCGTTTGGATGGGCAGTCCCTTGTCGCTAACGGCGATGTAATCGCTGCCGCATGGCAAAAGACTGTGACTACGATGCGGACCGCGGGCATAGTCGGTCAGGCTCTCATGGCAGCGGAGTCGATCGGCAACAATTTTCTGCAGTTCCGTCGCGATCGAGCAGGGGAGGGGCAGCCAGGTCCTGCCGCGGGTCGCGGAGCTGATCAAACGAGTCAGAAGTCTTTCCTGTCCCATCCCGGTATGAGAGAATTGAATGCACTGATAGGAGATTTGAACATGGCGCAAACCCCCTTGGAAATGCGGCGTCAGATGGCCCGCGTCAATCAGGCTCTCGACAACATGCGTGAGACGCTGCCGCCGGCGCATCAAGGACAGTTCGAACAGTATCGTGAAGAGGTCAACGACAAGATGCACGACCGTCTCGCGCGGCTGCAATTCGAGCGGCAGCAACAGCTTCGTGGTGGTGGCAGTGGCGAGCCGATCCCCGAGCGCGAGGCGCGAGGGAGAGACCTTCCAACTCGGGACGATCCCCGCCAGCCGGAGCAGCCGCGCACCGGCACCGAGCAGGAGATGAGAGCCAAGCAGAAGGACGCGAACAAGCAGAAGGCTCAGCAGGCTGAAGAGCAGGACCGCCAGACCCAGCGCTCCAATGATAATGATTACGAGCGCTAAGCAAAGATCGCTTTCCGGCCCTTAAGGCGCGGGAGAGTGCGACGATGTCGCCAAGGCTCGTTCTTGCCTCCGAGGTTCGGGAACAGCATCGGCAGCTTTGTCGGGACAGTTAGATGCTATTGGGATTTGGCCGCTGCAGCCGCGAGCATCGCCTGTCCCACCTCAACAGCGCCTTGAGCACTTAGCGTCTCCCCGGCGTTCTGGATGTCGCGCAGCTCTTTGTTCTGGCTGAGCTTGAATTTTCCAACCAGGCTGGTGATCTCGATCTCCAAGGCCACGATCGCTTTGGTCATTGCGTCGATGAAATCCTTCGGCGCGTCGCCCATCTTCCACGGGGCCGGCTGGTTGGCATCGTGCATGTGGGTGAGCTTCGCGACGTTGCGGCGCACATAGCGCTCATCGTCCCGGACAGTGATTCGACCATGGGCGTGGGCAACGAGATAGTTCCAGGTCGGCACCTGCTTATGGAATTCGTGTTTGCTTGGATACCAGTTCGGCGAGATGTAGGCGTCGGCCGCTCGGAAGACGACGAGGACTTCATCGCCATTGGCAACTTCCTCCCAGACAGGGTTTTTGCGGGCAACATGGCAATTGAGGACGCCCTTATCGCCCTTTGAGCGGTCGAGCTCGAAAGGGATATGGTTCGCGTCGAGGGAGCCATTGCTGTGGGTGATCAGGATGCCAAACGGGTGTTTTTCGATAAGATCAAAGAGGGCGTTCTGATCGGGCACGGCGAAATGTGGAGGAACGTACAAAGGGGAGTCTCCTGTCGTGAAGGGGCAGTTGTCAGTGGTCTGCGAGGTCTTGCGAAACAGCCAGGGGCGACGCAGCTGCCTGCGAAGACGGGGCCGGAACCCGCTGTCCGCCGCGCTCAAGAACCGCCATCGAGAAGTGGGCGGGCACGTCAGATGCCGCGGCATACGAGTGGGGCTGATCTGTAACGAGGCGCGCACTCTCGCCTGCATTTAGAATGATCTCGTCGCTTCCCACCGTGACCTTGAGCGAGCCTTGGGTAACCGAGAGCAGTTCGCGCGTATCGGGACTGTGCGCATCGGCGGCAAACACATCGCTCGGCATGAGGACCCAGCTCCAAAGTTCGAACATCGTGCGTCCCGAGGTCGATGTGTGAAGCTGTGCCTTGCTGCCTTTGGCGCTCGTCCAAAGCGTCCTGGAGATACTCCGTTCGATCGGACGGTCGGGAACTGTGGAAGGTTCGTCGTTCAGCAGATCGGCAACCGATAGCGAGAACGCCGCCGCCAGACGGCAAAGGATGGCGATACTCGGGTTCGCTTTGCCTTGCTCAAGGGCTACGACCGTGCCCTTGGACAGGCCGGTCAGTTTGGCCAGGCTATCCAGTGTCAGTTTTTGGTCGCGTCTCAGATCCTGGATCCGGATCGCAATCGCCTGTCCAAGCTCCTGCTCGGTCTCTAAAGGTGTCGGGATGTCGGTCATTATATTGACTTAGGCTCTTGCATCGCCTACGGTCAATATAATGACCAGCGCGAAATTGCAACCGGGTCTAAACCGAGGAATTGGCCAGTGCGCTTTGAAACGAAGGCAATCCATAGCGGTCGAGCTGTTGATCCATCCACGGGCGCGGTTTCATTACCGCTTCATACCAGCGCGACCTTCGAGCGCGGCGCCGACGGCTCGTTTCCGTTTGGGTTCGAGTACATTCGTGATGCAAATCCGACGCGTAGTGCATTCGAGTCGGCGATGGCCGCGCTTGAGGGAGGACACGAAGGAATAGCCTTTGCGTCGGGCATGGCTGCAATCACTGCGGTCTTTGAGAGCCATCCGTCGACGGGACGGATCGTCCTTCCCGACGATATGTATTTTGGCATCCGCTCGCTGATGGACGAAACCGATATCGGCTCTCGCTTCGACTTCGCCGCGGTCGATATGCGCGATCTGGATGCGGTGCGTGCCGCGGTCACCTCAAAGCGGACCGGCCTCGTCTGGGTAGAGACGCCGTCGAACCCGATGATCCGCGTTGTCGACATTTCGGCCATCTGCAAAATCGCGCATGAGGCCGGCGCGATGGCGGTGGTGGACAACACGTGGGCCACGCCCGTGCTTCAGCGGCCGCTTGAACTTGGGGCGGATGCGGTCATGCACTCGGCGACAAAGTACATCGGCGGCCACTCGGATCTGATGGCGGGCGTCGTTGTTGTCCCGCCCACGTCACCACTCGAACACCCGCTACGGATGGTCCAGAAACACAAGGGCAGCGTCGCAGCACCCTTCGACTGTTGGTTGGCATTACGGGGGCTGCAGACCTTGCCGATCCGCATGCGCGCTCATTGCGAAGGCGCCCAGAAGGTTGCGGAGGCCCTGGCGTCTCATCCACGCGTCGAGAAGGTGCTCTTTCCAGGCCTGCAAGATGATCCGGGACACGATCTGGCTACGCGGCAAATGAGCGATTACGGAGCAATGCTTTCCTTTATCGTCGAAGGCGGAGTTGATGCCGCGATGGTGGTGGCCGGCCGCCTCAAGCTTGTCGTCCGGGCGACAAGCCTGGGCGGGACGCACTCTCTGATCGAGCATCGCGCATCCGTCGAGGGTGCGAAGTCCAAAGCGCCGGGCGGATTGCTGCGTATGTCCGTGGGGCTCGAGCACCCTCAGGACATCATTGACGATCTGATGCAGGCTCTGGGCGCAACTTTCAACGCATAAAGCGCGGCCAGTTGGCCCTCGTCTGCCGAAGGATCTGTGATGGACCATAACCTGAGCCATCTCTTACTCGTCTATACCGCCTACATTATCGCAGCCGGCAGCCCAGGCCCGAGCACCATGCGGATCATGGGAACCGCGATGCATCAAGGCCGCCAGGCTGCCCTCGCTCTGTCCGCCGGCGTTGTCACCGGGTCGGTTTTCAGGGGCGTCATGGCGGCCACGGGCGTTTCCGCCCTTCTGGCCAGCTACGCACAGGCTCTCGTCGTTCTGAAAATCCTAGGGGGCTGTTATCTGCTCTTCCTTGCGTTCAAGGCGGCGAGGGGAGCTTTGACACCCGAGAAGCCCGAGAGTGCTACGGCTATGGCCAACCGGGCGGTGTCTGGCTTGGCACTCTATAGGCGTGGTCTGCTGATGCATCTAAGCAATCCCAAGTCGATTCTTGCCTGGATAGCGTTGGTCACACTTGGACTTGGCCCGGATGCGTCGGCGACGGACGTAATCCTCATTCTCGCAGGATGCGCGGTGCTGAGCGTGACGATTTTTTGCGGATATGCCGTCGTGTTTTCCACGCAACCCATGGTCAGGATGTATCGGCGGGCGCGGCGGGGAATTAAGGGAGTCTTGGCAGTCAGTCTCGGCTATGCGGGTCTAAGGCTCGTGCTCTCTCGAATCTGAAAGAGCGTCTCCCATTAGAGCGATTACTGCCCTACCTCCTGAAAAACCAAGGCGGGACAGCGTTTGTCACCGAGGCGGTGGCCAAGATGCTAGGCCTAGGGGGCGTGGCGGAACCAGTCCCTGACGCCCCCAGAATCTCGCATCCGATTTATTCGGCTATGCATGTACGGAATAAACACTCCCATACCCACGCACGGCTACTAAAGGGGCTTAACCTTATGACCGACTGATTCCAGTGGGTGCGCCCCACGACAAGGCATGCAAAGAGGCCATGAACACGCTGTTAAAGGCGATGGGAGACAACCGCGAAAATATGGTGGTGATCTGCGCCGGTTATCAATCGTGCTCGTCGCCGTGATCAACGGCGAAACCAGCCTGAACCTTTTCGGCGCGGCAATCCGCCAAGCCTGACCTGTGCCAACAAAGACGTGCCTGCGTTCCCGATGGATGAGGTTGCCTAGGTTGAAATCTGGGGGGGTGACGTGGACGCTGCACAAGCCCCGCGTGTAAGAAAGGTGTACGCCCTGATCGACGGCACAGCTGTTACTGCAGCTGTGAGCGCGCCTTGGGTGAACTGCCCACCGTCAATTCTTGTGCTCAACTGGATCAACAGCTGGAACTTTGAAAAGGAGATAATTATTTATAAAGAAGTCTTGGGGGGGAATATGAAGGCATTTTTTGCATATCCGTCGTCTGAGCGCGACGTGATTGAGGCGATCCGGTCCGCCAAGCAGGTATTAAGTCAGTCGCGCCGGGACCTTGAGATAACGCTTTGGCAGGAAAATGACATTTCCGGCAGGCCATTGACGGACCCAATATTCGAGGCGATTTCCGATGCGGACATGCTGTTCGCCGACGTGACAATAATGAACTTCAACGTCACGTTTGAGATTGCTTACGCTATTGGCCTCGGAAAACGCGTGCACTTGGTCCGCAACCAGAACATCGCCCGCGAGGCCTCGCTGATAACGAAAATCGGGATCTTCGACACTTTGGGCTTCACCACCTATTCCGAAGGCCAAGGCTTAGCCAGGATTCTCCATGGCGCAACGTCGAACAATCCCTTACCCCTCCGGGTCGAACCGAATAAAAAGGCGCCGGTTTATATCTTGAACACCCCGACGTCGAACGCACCGATGCTGGCGATCGGCGCGAGGGTCAAGAAATCTCGCTTAGGGTTTCGGAGTTTCATACCCCAAGAGGAAATCAGGATGTCGGCAAGCAAAGCTGTGGTCGACATCTCGGCCTGTATCGGGGCCATCGTGCCGCTGTTGCCGGCTAGCTTCGTCGACGCCGACGTACACAACATACGCGCAGCTTTTATTGCCGGTCTGGCATTCGGGCTGGGCAAAGTCACCCTGATCCTCCAGCCTCCGGATGGACCTGCGCCGCTTGATGTGCGGGACATGGTAAAAACGTTCTCTCAAGCCGAAGATATCGCCGAGCTCATCAATGAATTTGCGCTCGACGTGACCGAGCGAATGCAAGCAGATGACCCGCTTGCCGCCCCAAAAGGTTCTTTTCTGTCGGAGCTGTCCATAGGCGATGCCATTGCAGAGAACGAATTCCAGACGCTAGCCAGTTCTTACCTAAGGACGGATCAATATGGCCGAGCTTCTCGTGGCGAGGTCAACCTCGTGGTTGGGCGAAAAGGGGCCGGAAAGACCGCGCTATTTTCACAGCTCCGAAACGAGAAGCGCGCCAAGGTCCAGAACATTGTGGTCGACCTGAAGCCCGAGGGCTACCAGCTCATCCGTCTTAAAGAGGACGTTCTGGATTACCTGGCCGAGGGTGCCCGAACCCACCTCATCACTGCTCTGTTCGAGTACGTTCTCTACCTGGAGATTTGCTATAAGGTC
Source organism: Mesorhizobium kowhaii (assembly GCF_003253745.1). Taxonomy (GTDB): domain Bacteria; phylum Pseudomonadota; class Alphaproteobacteria; order Rhizobiales; family Rhizobiaceae; genus Mesorhizobium; species Mesorhizobium kowhaii. Next base: position 43,573 of record NZ_MZXV01000012.1, on the reverse strand, counting down.
CTCGAAAAGGACAAGACCAAGTATATGCGCGACGGCAGGCTCTATGAGCCGTATCTGGCCCTGCAGAAAGCCTACGAGTCGGGCGACGCCGGGGAAGGTGATTTCTCGGAACGGCTGCAATCTCTGTCCAGGTCGCTTGTCGATAGTTTCAAGCGCACCTACGGCCAGACGGACCGGGAACAACGGTTGACCTCGGCTCAGGTTACAGAGCTCGTTTACAAACATAACATCAAGGATGTGCGCGATGCGCTCTCGGCATATCTCGAGTTCAAGGACAGCGTGTGGGTGCTATTCGACAATCTCGATAAGGGATGGTCGGCACACGGGCTCAACGACGAAGACGTCACAATCCTCCGAGCCTTGATCGACGCAGCGCGTAAGATCCAGCGCCAAATGCAATCGGACGAGCACGACTTCCACTGCGTTGTTTTCGTGCGGAATGACGTCTATCAGCTCCTTGTTGAGGCGTCTGCCGACTATGGCAAAGAAAGCCGCGCGGTGCTGGATTGGACCGAGCCAGATGTCCTGCGCGAAATGTTGCGCCGTCGGCTTATATCAGGCCTCTTCCCGCCCAAAACCCCTTTCGAGAAGGTGTGGTCGAGTGTCGCTATCAGCCACTTTAAGGGCGAGGAGACATCAAGCTTTCTGATTGAGAGGTCGTTGATGCGGCCACGCAATCTTATCAAGCTGATCGGGCATTGCCGCGGTTTCGCAGTCGGGCTTGGGCACGACAAAATCGAGCAGGACGACATCGAGAAGGGCCTTAGGAGCTATTCCCTCGATCTTATTACCGACGCTGATCAAGAACTCACCGATATTCTCGGAGCGGATACCACCCTGATTTACCATTTCATTGGAGAAGGCGAGAGCTTCAGTCGCGATCACCTTGAGAAGATCGTCCTTGGGGCCGATATCGCTCCCGACCGCGTTGAGAACGTAATCGAATTTCTTCTGTATTATGGTTTCATTGGGATCCACCACGCCGAGAGAACGACATATATATTTGATGTCAATTACGACATGAAGCATCTGAGGGTGTTAGAGAAAAAAGGGGGTGCGAATGTGACTTATACGCTGAGCCCGGCATTCCACGCAGGCCTGAATTAGGATTTACTCGGTTCCTACCCATTTACGGTGATGCGGATGGAGCACCTCTCCGGGGGCGGTCAGTCCCGCGTTCCGCCTTCAGGGGCGCTACGCTGACGCTCCTTAGGCCGCCCTGTTAAGCAGCTCTCGGCGTCACGAAACGGCTCCGGCAACTTGCCCGACTCACGTGCATTTCATCGCCTCCACTTTGTACGCCCTCCTTGGTGGTGGCCGCATTCGCGGCGCGGCGTTTCCTTCCTCTCGCGACTGTCGAAAGCCGACGTCGGCGGGGTGATGCGAGAGGCAGGCTGCCCGGAAGATGCAGAGAAGGCGGTGGAGCGCGCGCCGAAGACCGGCGGAGTGTTGCAGGGGGAAAAGGAGCTCAATGGCAAGGGCTGGCTCCCTACTGCCCTGGTCAAGGCGATTGAGCTAGCCTGAGGACGTCTGCGAGGATCTCAATCTTAAGTTATAGAAGTTAGCATAATCGCGTTGAAGTTGCATAATTTCTGGTATGGAACTAAAAGGAAAAAATGCCGACTGAAACGCGGAAGCTACTTTGACCTCGCAGTTTAAACCGTGGCGGCTAGCGCATTAAATGCGGCCTGTGCGGTTGGGCGGGAGGCTCGGGCGATCGCCATAGATTGCTCGGCTAATCGACTACATCAGGCAAAGCATCTTCGACGATGCTGAGATTTCGATCGAAAGTCTCGGTGTCGGATGCGTTGGCGCGCAGAGACCGGACCTTGTTCAGGATGGCCGCAACCGCCGCTTCTTTGTCGGGCGCTATGCGTGTTGTCACCGCTTGGGCCGCCAAAGCGGTAAAATCTATGGCGGCATAAACTGGTACGGCTGCAGCGTCTGTTGCTTTCAGCCGTTCTTTTACGATTGCGCGCCGGCTCGGCGGCGGAGCTATAGGGCCTGCTTTTGCGGCAAATGTCGCGCCGCGCCGCAGCCGGGTCTGCATAAGGCCTGAGCGGTACGTGGGTGCTTTCGGCACAATCGTCGGGAGCGCAGGAGATGGAACCGCCGCGGAAGCGTCCAATGCAGGGCTTTTCGTGCGCGAAGCGTCGGTCGAGGCGGGCAAGGGCATGAACGCGCGTTTGGCGAGCTGGCCGTCGGCGAAATAGAAATTGCGGGTGCCGAGGATAGGCAGTTCCCCACGCGGCAATATGATGACCTTGTTCTTGTCGAGCGTACGGATTTCATCTGGCCGCATCAGCGGCCGCCGCACTTCCTTGCGGTGCTCCGAGCGCGTGTAATAAGTGTCAAACAACGTTGCCTTGGTGCGCGTCACGTCCTTTTGCACGTCCGACGTTTCGCCAAGCTGCTCGGAAACGTAGCGCAGATCGTCCGCGTCCTGCGCACCGAAAAAGATCTGCACGCGAGCAGCGTTGATGAGCGTCTTGCGCCCTTCCTGGCGATAGATCTCGTCTACGGCCTTCAGCGACTGCACGAAAAACCACATGGAAACGCCGTTGCCGCCGAGCACGCTCGCCATTTCGGTCACGTTCTCGAGCTTGCCGAGGTTCTGGAACTCGTCGAGCAGCACAAGCACCGGATGCTCGTCCGGACGCGGCATAGTTTCCGACATGAAGTTCATCATCTGCGTGATCAGGACGTTGAACAACGGTCCAAGCGAGGTGATCTGCTCGCGCCGCACGTCGAGATAAAGAGAGATCCGGTCGCGCTTGAGTTTACGAATATCGAACGTGCTGCGCGAGGTAGCTCGCATCAGGCGCTCGTTGAGAAAGGGGGCCATGCCGGTGCGGACGCCGGCGTAGATTCCGGAAAACTGCCGCTCAGACATTTCGAAATAGGGCAACAGGGTTTGCAGCGTAAAATGCGAACATTCGCGGCGGCGTTCCTCGCGCAGCGAGCCGATAAATTCCAGGAGCGGCTGCTCGGCACCATTCATGATCTCGAGGATTGTGGAGAAGGTCTTCCTCTCGTTCGGGATCGCAGGCGATTCCATGACGAAGGACGCGATGCCGGTAAAGAGGAGGCGGGCATCGTTGACCCAATAGGGATCCGCGTTCGAAGGGGGGCGCGGAAACAGTGCCGCAGCGATGTTGCGAAGGTCGATGTCGCGCTGTGCTGAGTCCAGCGAGATGAAGTCCATCGGATTGTAGCATGCTGTATTGCCGTCCGGATCAGCCGGCGCGAAACGCACCACGCGGCTTATGGTCGAACGGTAACCGGCCGTCGCCGCATAGGTCTCCCCCCGCAGGTCGAGAACCACGAGCGAATGCCGCCAGGTCAACGCGTTCGGGATGATGAGAGACGTGCCTTTACCGGAGCGCGGCGGCCCTATCACGAAGCCGCCGACATCATCGCCATCAATCCACAATTTCTTGCCACCGATCAACTTGCGCTGCGTCAAGCGGATCTTGCCGGAACGCTGATCGCGGCTGGGCGACAATATTTCGGCAAGCCTGCCGCCAGCTCGACCGACGAAGACGCCGCCCACTTTCGTCAGGCCGGTTTTTGATACGTCGCTCATGGTCATGAAGCGAGAGTCATTGCGCTTTCTCGGACGCATGAGAAACAAGCTGACCAGTGGCAAGAGAAACCCAACAAATCCCGCCGCAATGGCGTATTGCACCCGGTCAAAATTTCTCGCAGTTACGTCAGCCCAGGCCAGACGAACAACCGGCAAGGGATTGGCGTTCAGTTGGTCAAACAGGACGTGGGAGCCGGTCCGGTACCAATCTGTCGCGACATAGGCGACCGTGAAGAGCAGGGCGCCCACAGCCATCGCCATGAGCACCATGAAAATTGCTGTTGCGATTTTCTGCATGGATGGGCCTCGCTAGATCGTCTCCGCCTTGGTGAACTTGATCTCGCTGATGCCGCGCCGGCCGCCTTCGGTGCGGACCATCTGGACGACCACCGGAATGACCTCGCGCAGATAGTCGAGGATTTCACTCCGTGAGAGCCCCGTACTGCCCTGCATGACCATGAGCGCCAGCCGCTCGTAGGCGGACCGGGCGGAATTGGCATGAACGGTGGTGAGCGAACCCGGGTGGCCGGTGTTGATCGCCTGGAGAAAAGCGAAGGTTTCAGCGCCGCGTAACTCGCCCAACAACAGACGGTCGGGTCGCATGCGAAGCGAGGCTTCGAGAAGCTGTTGCGCGGAGACTTTGGCAAGGCCCTGGTCGCCCTTCGAGGCTATCAGGGTGACGTTGTTGGGAGCCGGCAGCCTCAGTTCGCGGGTGTCTTCGATCGTGATGATCCGTTCATGAGCCGGGATCTCCTTCAGGAGTGCATTCAAGAACGTCGTCTTGCCGGTCGACGTGCCGCCTGAAACGACGATCGAGACGCGGTTGCGCACCGCATACTGCAGGAACTCCATCGGCGACGTGTCCTGCAACATCTCGACAAGTCGCTTTTCTTCGGTTGAAAGCGCCAAGCCGCTGCCCATCGCCGTGTTTTCGAATGCGCCGAGATCCTTGTAGGCATCAAGGCTCATATCCATGATGACCTGCTTGCGGATCGAGATCGCCCCGCCTTCGGGGGCGGCCGGCGGCAAGATGCATTGGATGCGCTCACCCGAGGGTAGGGCGGCCGACAGGACCGGCTTTTCTTCGTTGATGACCTGATTTGTCGCCGAGGCGACGCCAGTCGAGATGTTGCGGATCCAACCGGGCGTGACCTCTCGCTTGACGACGTGCTCCATTTCCTTGGCGCCGAGGCGTTCGATGAACAATTCACCTGGCCTGTTGATCGCAATCTCGGAAACGGAGTCTTCGTTCAAATAGGACCATATTGGCTCCAGATGCGCGCGCAGAACGGGGGCTCTTGTCCAAGGGTCGGGGAGGGGATGCACGGCGTTCATTTCACCGGGCTCCCATAGCCGGGATAAAAATGATCCTTTGGCGTCGCGTAAAGAGGCGTCGGATCGATCGCGGTCTTCGGCCGCCCACCTGCCTTCATTCGTGCAACTTCTTCCTGAACGGGATCGGCGTACAAATCCGAGAAATCGAGATCTCGCCGCACCAGCACGACGACCGATGTGCCCTGGTCCACATAGACTGTCGGGCCAATGTTCTGCGTGTCGCGAAACGCCTCTTGCGCGAGTTGCTGCAGGGCGGTCGATGACTTATCGAACGCGATGCCGCGGGCGTCGCGCTGCGAGCCATTGCCACCATAAGTTACGGTCGTTGTCTCACCGGTTACGGGATCGACCGTCGACACCTGGCGCTGCTGTCCATCCTGGCTGCTGTCGCCAAGCGAGGACAGATATTCAGAGACGCCGCCAACGACCGAAAGCATGATGGCGTTGCCGTACCGTTCAGCCCAATGGGTATCGACACGGCCGCCCATGCCGCCGCGGCCGAGCGCGTCTGCACCGGGCGACTTGATATCGACGGAAATGCCGTCCGAGCGAATGACCCTGTTCCAGACGATGAAAACGCGCTTTTGACCGCGCGCGAGCCCAGAGCGGTATTCCCCGGTCAGGCGCGACCCCTTCGGAATGAGGATCCGCCTACCGTCCAGCGAAAAGACATCCTCACGCACGACAGCGCGCACAGCACCGGGAAGGTCGGTGTTAACAGCGGTTTCCAAATAGCCGCGAAGGATCGTGCCTTCGGGGATCAACGCGTCGGTACGCCGGAAGACCCTGGCCTTGACGACGCCGGAAGAACTTGCCTCTGACTGTGCCAGGAATGCCTTGTTCGGATCACTGTCGGCTCCGGGGACCGGGACGATCTGACCGTCGGGCGCGATTTCGACCTGTGCCGCCTGGGCGCCGGCATCCGTCGAGCCGGTTTCACCATTTGTCACCATCTGGTTCGACCGCAAGCGTTCCCACACGGCTTTTTCATGCTCGGCGGCCTCAGCCTTCCGGCGAGCCTCGTCGTCAGCCGCGGCCTTGCGGCGGGCCTCTTCCGCCTCGGCCTTGCGGCGAGCTTCCTCGGCCGCCATTTGTGCCTCCAGCGCGCGCCGCTGCGCATCGAGATCCGCACCCTCCTGCACGGTCTGATCGACATTATCGGCTTGCTGCGTGCCGCTCTGGTCGGCGGCCGGTGGCGGCACCACGATCTGGTCGATCGTGCCGTCGGCCGGTTGAGGCGGCTCGTTCAACGCCGGCGGGCGAAACTCTGGCGGGTTGAAGTTTTCCTCGCCATCGCTGCGAAGATCGCGCGATACCGGCTCCCGAGGCCAGTTCAGCCATATCAGCGCGCCCACGAGCACTACACCGAGGCCGACCAGGGCGATCCTGGTACCGACTCCCGCACCGCGGCGCGCGACAGACGGGCTGCCGTCCAGTTGGTTATAGTCGATCTGCGTCATCACCGCCCCCCGCTGGATCCGAACAGGGTGGAACCGCGTGTCAGTTTCGTTGGACCGTAAACCTGCTCGACTGGGTCGATGGCGTTGGGTCGCGCCCGGTTGTAGAGGCAGAGCGTCTTACCATCGGCCCGCAGAGTGAATTGGCGCGCGACTTTGTCGATGACCGTGTATTTGCCCTGAGTGCGAACGTTGACCAGCGACTCATGGCGCTTGTCGTCAACCACGAAAATCGCAGGAATGTCACCCTTGAACTCCAGAAACACCTTGGTGCCGTCGTCGAATACGGTGCGCGGCTTCAAGCTGTCATCGCCTTTGTACGCATAGTCGTAATTGAGATCGGCATAGTTCAGGTCCTTCAAATCCGGATCGGCGGCGCTCTCCTTGGCCTGCGAGAGCAGGCGCGCGTTGATATCCTCGTCCGGGTATTTGAACCGGACCTGGAAGGATGCCCGGTCGCGGCTATTGTCAGTTGCCTGCAGCAGCAGGGAATAGACGCGCCGGTTGGTGACCACGTTGACGTTGGTCCAAGCATCGCGCTCCAGCGGCTTGACGAAGAGAAATCGCGATCCGCGTTTGGGGATGATCGACCAGCCCTTCGTGTCGCCGGCGGAGACGGTTTCGATGACTTCGGTAGGACTGAGTTCGACCATCGTCGAAATACCGAGAGCGGCGCGCACCGACGTCACGTCGTCATTGTTGAAGGTGACATATCGGATGCGGCCATCGCGCGCCGCCGCGCTATGGGTCGCGCAGAAGAGAAGGGCGGCACACAGCGCTAGCTTCACGCGCCGTCTCATTGCAGGCTCCCCGCGGCCGGCGCCGATTCCTGGTCGCGGCGGTAATCCGTAACCTGAAATCCCAACGGGTTGTCGAAACGCCATTCGTTCTTGAGCGGTGTTGAGGTGTAGCGGAATTTTATCACCGCCACCCAATTGTCGGCGGTGGATGAATTGTCCCGCCGCGTCGTCGTGGCAAAGCGCACCGAGGCCGTGTTGCGATTGAGCAGGGAAACCGACTTGATCTCGACCGCGACAGTGACATTGCGGCCATAGATCTTGTCGAGCGATTGCGGATTTGCTGGCGTGTACAGCCATGTCAAATCCTTGGACGCCGCGTCGGTGGAGTAGAGCTGCGCCAGGTCGTAATTCTGTTTCAACTCACGGGAATCGTATGTTTCGCGAGCACGAATATAGCGGACGAGATTTGCCGCCGTGACGGCTTCGTTCTGCGACAGATCTCCAGGCTTGAGCGCGCGCATGATCTCGAGGTATCCCGTCGATTTGTCGACCTCGACAACATACGGTTCGAACTGCCGGAGCGGCAGGATCAGCACGAGCGCCAGCAGCGAAAGCACCGCCACCAGTCCGGAAACTCCGCTGACGATCCAGGCCAATGTACGCGATCGCCGCATTGACCTGTGCGTGTCGTCTTCCCAGGTCGCGCCCGCCCTGTAATAGCGTCTGTCGACGAGCTCGCTACCGCTGTTAGCAGCTGTTTCCGATGGATTTGACACTTTACTACTGCCTCGTTTGCGCCGCATCCCGATCCAAGGTCGCGATCAATGATCATTCTTGTGTTCTAGGCCAGAGGCTTGGCGTTATCGCGCGCGCCTTGCTGGATGGCGGACCGAGCTGCGTCGTCCGCCCTTGCTGCTCGCGGGGATCGGAAGCTGTTTACCACGAGTTGCCGGGCGCCTCGAGCGGCGCGGCCGGCGGCCCATCGTGCACCGGAGTAGCGCGCGGCGTTTGTGCCGAAGTTCCTATAAGGGTTGTATGCGCCCACGGTGCTGAGATACCCGCCGCCATTCAGGATCGAAGCAATCGAGGGTATCTGCATGAGAACGTAGATCCCGATGATCGTCACCAGCACCAGGGGCAGCACCAGCGACATCTTGCTGTCCATGGTCGCTCCGCCTGATGTGGCGGTGTTCAGCGCCGCATTGACGAGCGAGAAGTAGAAACCGAGAAAGCCGTAGATCAGGATTTGCTGGATCATGAGAAAGGTGGTGAGCGAAAGGAAGCCTTCGCTCATGCGCGAGGACCATCGGTAAAGCCAAAGAATGATCCATATCGGCGCCAGGGCGAGCGTGATGAACAACATCACCTTGGCAGCGATGATCGCGGCAATGGCAAGCGCTGCGAAGATGATTGCCGACAGCAGGACGAGCAGCGACAAGAGCGCGCCAAAAATGTCGTAGAAGGATCCGCTATAGACCTGATTGGCGACGTCCTGCGCCCCTTGGTAGAGGTTGTCGATAAGTGCTGGAATTGCCGCCTGGTCGTTGAGCTGATTCCCAGTGGCTCGCGACACGGCGCCGACGATGACCTTGCCGACCTCATCTGGAATGCTTTGAACAAGCTGGTAGATCGTCGCGGAGAATGTGCCCCATCCGGTCAGCAGCAGATAGATGATGACGGCGCGGCCGAGGCGATAGGCCGCCTCGAGCGGCGAGATCGACTCCCGCCCGCTCAGGATCGAATAGCCCCACCACACGATATAGAGGGTCAGCATGAGGGTGAAGACGTTGCCCATCGCATTGCCCAACTGCATATAGACGGTGCGGACGAAGTCCTCACCGATGTTGTCAATGCCACCCAGAATGCTTGCGGCGAGACCGTTCATGGATCCTCGTCAATGATGCTGGCGAACGGCGTCGAATTGACCGGTTTTAGCGCGCCGCATTCGTCGGTGCGGGCATACGCCAAAGGCCCGCACGGCGCTTTCCGTTCGCGATTTGCGCATCCAAACAGCACTGCGCCGAGCCCAATTACAGCGCATATGCGCAGCACTCGCCTCGACAAGCGCTAGCCTCCGCTCTTGCCAAATTCCGCGAACGGATTGACGTTGCGCGGCGTCATCATCTTCTGCACCTGGCTCTGACGAAGAAGGTCCCCCTTCAGCTTCTCATTCAGGGCCGCGACCGCGCCGTTCTGGACACCGATCAATTCGTTGACCGCGCGCGCATTTTCCAGCTGCATTCGGGTGTTCTGGTCCACCGATCCCTTGACGTCCTGCGACTGCCCGATCTGCCCACTCGCGGACTGGAGGGACTGTTGGCGCTGGGTGACGCCCTGCGAGGCCTGCGACGTCAGCGCGCTTAGCAGCGAGGCCACGTTGACGCTGCCGCCATAGGCTGTGTTGACGGCGCTTGTCTCCTTGCCGGCAATCTGCTGGAGTTGTTTCACCAGCTGGAGCCCATTGATGACGGCGCCGGCGATTTTCTGGATTTCCGGCGACAGGCCACCAAACGAAAGCGCGCCGCCATTCAGGATCGATCCGAACGACGGAACCTGCGCAATCGACATGTTGCCGCCAAGGCCCATCTGTCCGATGCCGAGCGAACCGTCACGACTGCCGCTGAGAGCCTGCAGGATCTCCTCGCTCTTTTTCAGGATATCCTTGTTCGAGCCCATGATGGAGTTGGTGTTCTCCGCATTCTTGCGGGCGACATCGAGATTGGCGCCATCGATGACGGCAATCTGTGCAAAGCTCGAGCTCGTCCAAAGCGCCATGCCGGCAGCAATCGCGAATTTCTTCATGTCAGCCTCCTATTGCTGTAGAGAATCGATCACGCTGGCAGCGCCGGCAGGATCACTGGTGATGATCATCGAGCGGCTGTCGGCCGAGCTTGCCTCCGCGTTCTCAACCGCGCATGGTAGCCACCGGCCGCTATCGATCTTCAATCGTTCCAGTTCCGCGGGATCACAAGAGAACGGGTTTGGAGAGCCACTCTTCGGCCGTTGCACCAGCTTGGACGACTGCGATGCCTGAACGTTCTGCAACGATAGAATTTGGGCCAACAACGCCGTAAAATCCCCCGCCTGGGCGAGGTACTGGTTGGTGACATCGGCGTTGATCCCACGAGCCGACGAGTTCAGCTCCCAAGCGTCCTTGTATTCAGTCACCTGGCCAACATTGCCCGCCAGCGCGTCGATTGCCGCGTCGTTGGCGCCCATCTGCGATGAGCTTGCATCGAGGCCGCCAGCCGCCTTCCTCACCGTGCCCATAGCCGCGTCCTGGGCCGTGCCGCCTGCGCCGTCGGCCGTTACGATCGAGAATGGTGGCGGCGCGGCGGCCGGAGCCTTGCCGCTCGATACATATTCGTTGAAGTAGCTGTTCCAGCGGCCAACACCGCCGGCCCACCCTCTTTGCTCGGCAGCGTTCGATCCGTTGTAGAAGGAGGCGAGACAGCTGTAATTCGTCGCCCCGCATTGCTTGACCCCCATCCCGAGATACTTGACACCGCCTTCGACGTTCTGCTCGTTCACGTCGCGGTCAAGTCCCATTGACTTGCCAGTGCCCTTGGTCAGCTGCATGACGCCTTTGACGCCGGTGTGGCTCCCGGCGCATGTGTCGAAGCGCGATTCCTGATAGGCAACGGACAGCGCCAGGCCTTCCGGCACGCCGTACTTCTGCGCGTAATAGCGGATCATCTTCACGTTGCCCGCGTCGCGCTGCAGCGCTTCGGCCGGGGATCGGCGAAACATCTGCGAGCGGTATTTGTTCGAATAGGTGCAGACGACGCTTTTCTTCTTGTCGGTTTCGTCCCTCTTGGCTTCGTCCGACTTTGTGCTGTGCTGCTCGTCCTCTTGCCGCTTGTCGAGGTTCGGCCCGTCGATGACCGCGATCTGAGCGACAGCCGCGGTCATGCTTCCCGCTGTCGCGAGAGCCACGGCCAGACAGGCGCTGCTAAGCCGCTTCGTCATGCTCGTCCTCCCATCCGCAGAAGTACGGCAGCCACATCTCCGGCTCGTCGCCGAAGGTTTCCCGGAGCCGTGCGCATTCCTTGCTGTTGGCTTCGTTCGAGGACAACACCTTGATGAGATCGGGCATCGCCGACAAATCGAGCTTGGCGACGATCGAGTCGCTGTCGTGCTTGACGAGGAAGGTGCGTGTCTCCTTCGCGGTTCGGCGCACGAACTCGAATTCCTTCGCTGTCAGCGAGAAGCGCTCCATGTAGGACTCCTTGCTCGCCTTCGGGTTGGGGAAGAAAATGTTAGTCTTCGTTTGCTCGATCAGTGACGACGAGATGGAGGAACTGACGACGTCTTCCGCTGTCTGCGTGCCGAAGCCGACCACGCCGTTGCGGCGACGAATGGTCTTCAGCGTCTCATTGATGAAGGCAGCGAAAACCTCGTCGTCCAGCAGCTTCCAACCTTCATCGAGGAAGAGCATAATCGGCGAGCCGTCGATGACGTCTTCGAGACGATGGAATATGTAGAGCAACGCCGCCGAGCGCAGCTTTCGGTCGCCCAGGATCTTCGTCATGTCGAACCCGACAACGGGTTTCGAGAAATCAACCAGATCGACGGGATTGTTGAAAAGCCAGCCCTTGTCCTTCTGGTCGAGCCAGGGTTGTATCCGCGCCGCCAGATCATTCATGCCAGGCATGAGCGAGCCCCGCAGCACTTCCGGCAGCAGGTCGAAGGTCCGCTGTTCGCGCGGGATCTTGTAGATCATGTCGACGGCGGCGTTGATGACGCGCATCTCCGCCACGTCCAGCGCGCCGCCTTCCGGCGTCAGAATGTAGAGGAGCAGATCTTCCAGGAAAGAACGGTTTTCTGCCGTGTCATCAAGCTGCAATGGCGCGAACCCGGTCGGCTGAGAGGGTTCCATCACCTCGTAGCGACCGCCGAGCGCCCGAACGAAAATTTCGGCGCCGCGCATGTAGTCGAAATAGACACATCGCGGCCGCGGCATGATGCGCATGGCCTGCGCCATCAGGAACGACAGCACCACGGTCTTGCCCGAGCCGGTCGGGCCAAACACCGTGAAGTGCCCGACATCGTGAACGTGAAAATTGAAGTAGTATGCCGTTTGGCTGGTCGTTTCGAGCAAGGCGATGGGCCGTTTCCAATGCAGCCGCTCACGTTGGCCGGACGGGAAATTGTGCCCTGAAAAAAGGCCGGCGAAATTTAGGGACGAGATCAACGCACGTCGCGCGATGTAGCTGAAATTTCCCGGTAACTGCGCCCAGAAGGCCAGTTCCGTGTTCAGTGTCTCGCGTACCGGCACGATCGACATGCGCGAAAGCTCGGCCGTTATGTCGGATAGCGCACGGTTGAGGCCATTCATGTCCGGCGCCAATGCCATGACGCTCATGTGATGTTGTCCGAAGACGACTTCGCCGCCGGCCAGCTTGTCGGCGCCATCATGGACGGACTCCTCGACCGTCGTGCCCGCCTCGTCGGAACCCTCGACCTGGTTGGCGATGGTGTTGATCCTGCGCATCGCCGTTACACGGTCTTCGATCGCGAAACTCTGCGTCAGGACAAACTCATGCGGCAGGCGCAACAGACCGTCCAATGAGCCCGGCGCGGTGAAGGGCGGGTATTCCTTGATTGACACCATGGCGCCGAGCTTGGCTTGGTCCGGACCGCGAAGTTCCAGCGCGGACTTGCCGAAAAACAGCTGCCGCGTCGCCAACACATCGCCAAGGCTCATGCGCGGCAGAGGCATTTCAACGTCGCCACCGCCAGCAAGGATCTTCGCCAAAAATTCCCCGGGCTCGGAAAAGAAGCTGTTGCGGCGCTTCACGACGCCGAGAAGACGTCCCCCATAAGCGGTGAAATCCTTGACCATCCCATCAAGGATGTCATGCAGTTCGACTATTGCCTCTTCGCGGGTTTCTTCGCCTGCGGTGCTGATGCGGAATGCATTGAGCGCCTTGTCCACCCATCCGACCCGGCCGACCATCGGGCGGCGTATGACCGTCAGATACGCCTCGTTGACGAAAAGGTTTTTCGCCCCAAGCTCATCCATGTAGCGGGCGTCGAGCTCGGCCACGAAAGGATTGTCAAAGCCACCTTCGATCTCGGGCGTCACGTGACGGCGGATGATCGTTGTGTAGACCGCAAAGCGAGAGGTCGAGAGATTGCGAAACGTCGTGTTGCGGTTGAACATTCGGCTGTTCAACTCGGCCTGGTCCATCGTCTGGAACGGCAGGCCGCTGAGCTGAATGGCGCCGACCAGAAAGCCGCTCTTCGTCACGATCAGATTGTCATCGACATGGCGAAGGTAGGGGATGTGCATCGCCGCGGGTTTTTCGCGGCGGCGCTCACGGCCAAATTTCAGGTCTGCATCGAGGTTCATGGCGAATAGCTCCTCGCCCCCCAGAAAGTGAGGTTCGCCACCGCTCCGCGTTTGGAGACGCGCCGCTCGAAAATATGAAAGATGTAGGGATCGCGCTGGCACAGATATGCGCTGACCAGATGCACCACGCCGAACACGCCAAGACCGAGCATGAAGCTGCTTGTGGCGATAAAACCGATCACCGCCAGGATGCCGTTCAGGGCGAAAACCTCGTAGCGCACCCCCCATTTCATCGGGGGGCGTGTCAGGGGCAGGCTGACCGGCTCGACATAGACTTCCTCGTCGTCCATGCCTCAGCTGCCTCCCGCCGTCGCGCGAACCGCATCCACCAGCTGGGCAGCGCCGAAGATCAGAGCGATGCCGATGATGATGGAAAAAGCCATCATCCACGCCAGCCGGCCCGTCATGGCGAGAAAGCCGAGAAAACAGACCGCGATGATGGCGAATGAGCGCGCTATGTTGCCCTGCAGAACGCCGACGAACCACTCCAGCACGTTTTCGACTGGTGCCGCCGATTGGGCGTATGCGGTCGCCGGCGCGAGCGCTATTCCGACCGCCGAGGCCAAGGCCAGTTTCAGGGCAATTTTGCCTGCTTTCCTGTATTCCACCCTTGGCTCCTTTCAGTTGCCGAAATCCATGACATGACCCTCCTGCCAAGCGTCTCCACTTGCTGGCGGAGCGGCCGCGAGCATTTCGGATTTGGTCAGGGCGGACTTCTTCACGACACCGCCGAACTTCCAGCGGTTCAGTATTTTTACGATGTATTCCGCGGTCTCCGGATTCACCGGAATGCCCTGCGCCTTGTAGACGCTGTTGGGCCCGGCGTTATAAGCCGCAAGCATCAGCAGCGGATCCTGGAACTCGTCATAGAGTGACTTCAGATAGCGCAAGCCAGCCCGGACATTCGCCTGCGTATCGCAACGGTCGCTGACGCCGAGATCGGCTGCCGTGGCCGGCATCAACTGCATAATCCCCAGGGCTCCGGCCTTGGACGGACCCTGAATGGCGCCGAGATCACTTTCAGCCCATGCAATCGCCTCAGCCAGATCGGCGTCGAAGCCTTCGTCCCGCGCGATTGAACGCACAAGTTCGGCGACTTCAGTACGGTTTCCGGCTTTGCACGCCCCCGGCTTTTGCGTCCCGACTGATGCAAGGGCTTGCGCCGGCGTTGCAAAGGCGACTGCGACGCGGTCTGATGCCAGGTCCCGGGCGTGCGCTTCCAAGGGCATTGTAGCGGCACACAGAGTGAGCAGAAGAGCTGTTCGAGTGTTCATACTGTCGCCAAAATTTAACACTTTACTATGGCTACACGCAGCCCTAGTAAAGTGTCAACACCATATGCACCACAAGGATGAATTTGGATGAAACAGATTGCCCTTTGCACGGCTTTGCTGCTCCAGGGCGCCGTGGCTCATGCTGGTGGCGCCGACGCCCCAAGCGCCTTCGCGCAGCCGTCGGAACACTACCTGCTGCAGTTTGCGAAGCCGGGCGAGAAGGTGTTCGTCTATGAGCGCTACGATGCGAAAGGCGCACTCTTTCAGCGCGACGCGGCCGCCCTGAGCTCGCCGGTGAAGGTGCCGTCGGCGACCGAGCGCGTCATCAACGGCGTGGCCTATCGACTGCGCGGTCTCGCGGCCTGCCCAAAACCGAAGATTACCTACAAGGCGCAGGAGTGGGACTGCACGAAGGCCGCGCAGGACTATGAAGAAGGAATCTACAACGATCGTGCTTCTGTCGTGCTTTGCAAAACGCTTGTGCTACGGAGCGGGAAGGGGGAACCAGACGCCGTGTCGTGTTTTTCTCTCGTGGGTGCGGGCAATACGAACGACCCGTACAATGTCGCCTACGACGATGACGAAATGGTTTTTTTCGACATGGCCGCAATCGGACGCAACAAGGACGGCAAGTCGCTGCGCCCCGATCTGGAGCACTCTGCCGACCTCGGTGGACAGTTCCAGGAATGAAACAGGCGCGCTTTGCAGTGCTGGCCGTTTTTGGTTTGTGCGCATCGGCACAGGCCCAGGATGCATCCGAATCTGCCGCGCCAACGCCCTTCGCGGTATCGAAATCGGCTCAACTGCTGACTGGAGATACCTGGCGTGACGGCGACCACCTTTTCCGCCTCTATGGCGTCCAGTCGTGTCTTCGCGGTACGTCGGCTGAACAGCCAAATGGGAACAAACTCGATTGCGGGAACATCTCGCTGGCGCACCTGGCAGCCCTGTTCGATAGCGCTGCGGTGACATGCCAGCCAATCGGCTACGCCCTCGACAAGGCGGCCTTTGTCGTCTGCGGTGCGCAGCTGAATGGCGACACAATCGACGTCGGCACCGCGCTCATAGCGACCGGATACGCGTTTGCCGCAACGACAGCAAAGGGCAAAGCCGTCAATGAGAACTACCTCGTCGCGGAAATCAACGCTAAGATGAAACGTGCAGGTTTGTGGGGCACGACGTTTCAGCATCCTGTTCAGCTGCTGCTAAATAAGCGGTCGGAGAGACAAGAATGAAGCACGACGATGAGGCGCACAAATATTACTATCCCGTGGAAGGACGCGGTGACGGCGCTATTGGCGGAGCCGCGGCGTTCTTGGCAATCATCTTGGTGCCTGCAGGGCTCTATGCGGCCTGGAATACCGTGGCCTCATGGATTTCAGCGCTCTTCTCCTAGGCCTGCAGTTTCGCGAAAGAACCGAGCAACGCGCGCAAATCGTCGACGTCAATCTCGCACCAGTCGTTCCCCAACAACCGACAGAAATAAGCTGCCTTCATTTTCATCTCAACGACATCGGCCACCGGCGCAGCGGCCGCGCGCCGACGCGCGATAACCTCTTCCGCCATGACCGAATCCAATCGCCGGCCGGTCAGGGTCGCGTCCGGCCCTTCGGCCCCCATCCATCGCTTGCCGAGACGTTCAACCATGGCGACTGCTTGACGATGCGCCGCGATCAGATTCGGGACCCCGTCGGCCTCTTCCACCACTCCGTTGTTACAGACCACTTGAATGGGCATCGATTGGCTCCACGCTCATGACAATTCGTAAATGATACCTGGGGAGGCGAGAAAAATAGGGATGGGTTCATCCCTCTGCTTCTCAGGCTCCCGAAGCCCTGGCTTCCCCTACTTTTCGCTCATGCGGTCGCGACCGATCCGGGCAGCTCAGTGCCTTGGCCGGCGGTTTGCGAAACATCTCCCCCGCAACAACCGTGTGCAGCCTCTCCAGCGGGTCACCAGTCATCGATCGTCTCCCGTGCCGGCCAAATCCAGTTGATAAAAGCGTTGATTGAGCACGAAGGCACGATAAGATACGAAGCCTAGCGAAGCGGAACGAAATTAGAGCCTATAAGTTGTTGTTTAAGAACGGAAAGTTATTTCTCCCTCCGCCCAGAGACGGGAGTGATTTCAAAGAATTATTCAAACGATTGGCGGCGGCGGGCGCGGGTCGACTGTTGGGCAAAGACGGGTTTCCTGCCGGCCCATGGACGCCCGAGCTCCTTGCAGAGGCGATTTCACAGATTGATTCCAACCGGATTGGGGTCGATCTACGAACGGTGCAGCTTTGGTTTCAAGAGAACGAGAAGGGAATTAGCACTGCCAACATTCGTTGGCTGGCGAGGATTCTTGGATGCGATGATCCGGTCGCAACTAGCGAATGGCAGATGGAGCTTAGTGCGGCGCAATCGCGGCTATCGATCAAGAGACGAGGATGGAAGAGAGCCGGAAGCAGCGTTGCACAGGAGATTCCAGATACGGCACTGACTGCGACCTTCGACGACGAGACAGACTCCCCAGCAGTGCTGACACGGGATACTGACCCCAAGGGGCCGAGCCGGCGTTTTAGTTTGGCGAGGAAATCGGAGGCGTTTTTTAGTCGCGGATCTCCCCTGAATTTACCGGCGTCGGTGTTTGCGGGTGTCACCGCTCTTGGGTTTTTGTCGTATCTTACGGGGATTCACAGTGTGACATATGGCCGGGCGGATGGCGTCGTCAAGCAGGTTGGGTTTCTTTGGACAGCGAATTGGACATTCGTCTTCATGGTATTTTTGCCACTGTTTTTTGCCTTCGTGACAGAGCTGGTGACCTTTTGGAAAGATGAAGGCCGCCCAAAGCTTGTAGCGCAGGGCGACAAGATGGAAAGCGACGATGCCTGGGCGCGCAGCGTACAAGCTTCTTCGTATTCATATTGGGCGGTTCTTTTGATTTGTGTGGTATTCGCCGGTCTTTTTCAGTGGATCGGCGTGTCTTTAATCCCGTTGCTCAAAGGTGGTGGCAGCTATGCGACGGACTGGGGCTCGTTAGCGATTGTGCGCCCTGAAGTTATATCGGTGCCGGAAGCGATCGTATTCACGGGGCTCGCTTACCTATACATGTGCCTATGTTTTTATCTGTTCTTCGTAGGCCTAATTTTGCTTTATACAGTGATCCATGATCTTTGGAGAATTGGAAAAGCAGCGAGTAATCCGCCCGAGGCGGATTATCAATACGGGCTCCATGAAGCCAGCCTCAGGGTTATGCGTGCGATTTTTCGGTGTACTGTTTTGGGGCTTCTGATCGCCATAGTCATGAAGCTCCAGAGTGCTTACCTGACATCGCGTGGGGAGAATATTGTGGCGTGGTTGGTCGGCGATATGTCTTCCGCCTTCTATGGGCGAAATGATGTGAGCGCAGTGATCAGCTACCGTAGGCCGACCCATTATAGTAGCCTTCTTATCGCTATTTCGACCTGTGCTGTATTTCTGTACGGCTCCATCCGTTTAGGTGTCGAACTTCGGTTTCGTATGTCTTTGTGGAAGATGTCAGCGATCGTAGCGTTACTCGTGGCTAGCTACTTGCTGATCGATGCATTTGCTGGCTTTTCGATCCTTCTGGGCGTTGGAGTGCTGTTCGCAATATATGGCCTGTTTGATCCAGGGTTGGGGCGACGGCAAGCGATTAAGTTGGGAAACAATCAGAGTGTATCATAGTTGGCTTGATCATTTGGATGAGCGGCGGGCGCGACGCGGTGAGGAAGGGAAGAAATCAACCGATTTCGCCCTTGACGCGGAACGCGCCTTTCCAGGTGCGGATAGGATAACAAGTATCGAGGAATTCTGTGCCCTTGCGGACCAAGCCGTGGCTGATCCAGCCTTTTTCGATGACCCGAATGTGAGTGATCAGGGGTTTGAAAGGCTAGATGGGTGGCTCAAATTTCCATCGGACATATCTACTGATATCGAACAGAACAATGTCGTCTCGGCGAAAATCACAGAAAGCGGGTCGTTCGATCAGGCGATGGTGATTTTTCACCATTGGAATGCAACCTTCCGGAATCGTCAGATCGCCAACTTTTTCTCGCAACGTGGCATCACGGTTGTCGAGATCGCTATGCCTTATCACTTCGAGCGCAGCCGTCCCGGCTCCGCGCACGCTGACTATATGCTTAGCCCTAATCTCGGTCGAACGATTCAATCTGTAAGGCAGGCAGTGTTAGATGGGCGAAAGCTCATACGTTGGTTGAAGATCGAAGGCTATCGAGAGATTTCAGTTCTGGGTATGAGCTTAGGCTCCTGGGTTGCGGGCCTTCTCGCGGCGCACGACTCGGCTGTGTCGAAAGCCTCGTTGTTTCTCACGGCGGGGAGTCTAGCGGATATGGTTTGGACGGGTCGCGCGACACGATTGATACGTGCTAGTCTCGAGCCTGAGATTAAGCTGACCGAGCTCAGAAGGGCTTGGGGTCCACTTAACTTGGAGAATTACGCACATAGTTTGGCACGGCCTGATCTCGGTCTTCACGTTGTGTTGGCTAAGAGAGACAAAGTGGTGTTGCCAGAGCTATCGGAGAGGTTCATGCAGAGGCTGAAGGACGCCGGAGCTAGGCCAAATATTTTGGAATTAAACTGTGGTCATTATTCGCTCGCCATGCCGCCATACATTTTGTTGGCCGGTTTGAGCTTGAAGCGGTTTCTGTCGTGTGCTGACAAGTCTGCCCGGCAAGCATGAGTTTGGCGTTGGCCGGTCAGTTCACCAGCAAATTCTCTGGTGGGCATCACGACACGAAAGTGATGAATCTGGGTCGCCCCCTACCGGAACCGACCCCTGGAATTGGCCGACAACGGCGCAGGCGTGACACCGGCAAAAGTCACGACACCCTTCTACTCTACACGCGCCGGCAATCACACCGGGCTAGGTTTGACGGCTTGTTCTCATATGGTTTCGACCCCCAAGAGGAAGCTAAGCTCTTCATCAGCAGAATTCCCGACGCCGGCACAGTCGTCCATGTTAAAGTCCCTTATCATCCCCGCCGCTGCAACAGGCTAGCAGCCGACGATGACAGCAGCGGCCCGACAGCCGCGGCGGGGGTGCTAGTCTAAAGTCGGCCGCCGGGCCTGACGGGCAGGGGCATGGGAGCGGTCGCCGGCTGGGGGCGTATTACAGGCCCTTTAGGAACACTCGTCAGGCGGCTAGATGTCGGCTCCGCCAGGCGGGATCTTTTCGGAAAAGAGGAAGGTCGCTGGATCAAGTTTCAACGCCTTGGCGATCGCCGCAATCGTGTCCACGCTGATATTGCCGCTCGCGCGTTCCAGTTTCGTGAATGTCGCCTCTGCCACGCCGATGAGTTCGGCCATCTCATAGCGGTGCAAGGTACGTCGCTGTCGCTCAAAATCGATGACGTGCGCCAGCCGCTTGCGGATCGCATTGTCATCCAACCGATGCGCCCACTCCGGAACTTTCTTGCCGCCGGCGAGCAGTGCTGCAAAAGACAGTTGCAAGCCGTTTGCCATGATCTGCAGCGTCGTCAATGTGACATTGTTTTTCTGACGCACAGTCTGAATGTAGGTTCGATAGGCCAGTTTTTCGCCCTCGGCGGTCCGAAACAGTTCGGCCATGTGCATATGGGATAGGCCGCGTCTGGCTCTCTCCCGCTCAAGCGTCAGTGCAATGTTGGCGCGCAACGGGTTGTTGACCACGCCTCCGTCGTCTCGTTTCATAAATCGATGTAGTCGCACAAACCTGCCTTTTCGACCTGTCCTTTTTCGCGCGGATCATCCATAGTAAACTGTCAAATCTGCAGCGAGGAAAAGGCTATGACCATACTCAAATTCCTACTAGGGGGTGCCGTCGCCATCGCGGGCGCCGCAGCTCTTCCATCCCAATCAAAAGCGTCGGAATGGGGCTGTCAGGTCCTCCTATGTCTTTCCGGCGACTGGCAAGGCACCCCCTCGTGCCACCCGCCAATTTACAAGTTGATTGCGGCGATGGAAGCCCCGGGTTTTAACTGGCCGACCTGTCCCCAAGCAAACTCCAGCGCCGCGAAATACGAGAAGTATGAGGATTGTCCGTTTGGCTGGCAAGCAGTTGGCAGCTCCGAATCCGATCGGCCGGGCTTAGGTCAAGAACGGAACATCTGCCGCATCGCGGCCGATAGGCTCTCCTTGCCCGTTGTTTTCAAAAACAACGCCCTCGGCGGGCATCATGGAGTGGGATCACGTCCGGTCCAAATCGAAATCGACGGTAAGGTGGTCGCGGCAACAATCCAGACCGCGGGAAACGATCGAGGGCATTCCCTTGGTAATGGCCCCACCTACTACACCATCCCTCGACCGATGCGCGGAAAGCCCTGGTTCATCGAGTATGATGGCGCGAACGGCGTGCGCCAGAAAAGCTGGTTCAATCTCAACATGCCATGAGCCAGGCGATCACGCAGGACGAAGTACTATGAGGGTGACAATTCTGGAGGGTTGTAGTGTTCAAGGCGCTTCTTCTGTCAACTGTGATTATGAACACAGGCGCAGTATTGACGGCGGCAGGTCAGAGCGACAGGCCGCGCTCAAGCGTGGACAATCCTATGTGGCCCGCTTCACTGAAATGGGACTGCAAGACCGCTGCCAAAATCGTGTGTGAGCGTGATGGCAGTTGCTCGGTGGCTGAGGACCACACCGGATTTGTGCTGAACTACGGCAGCAACGAAGCTGAGTTCCCGGCCAGCAATGTCAGGATCAAACGCCACTATCAACAGACCGTGCAGGGGAGCCCTTTGCAGCAGGAAGTTAAAGTTGAACTGGCCGACAATCGCGTTCTTTGGCTGACGGCGGTGGATGCCAGCCGCACTTATTCGCAAGCGTGGGTCGGCGCACTGAGCGAGTTGAAGGGTGGCGCGGTACTGATGGAATCCGAGGGCGTCTATTGCATGCCGCACAAGTGAGTGCACCGAGAGGGGAGGCGAGCGAGCGAAGGCCGATATGGTCTGACTCGGGACGCCGGCGGTTAAGAAGAGTCCATAGTCGCCCGCCAAGTTTTAATCAGACGGTGAGATGGGGCCATTTAACATCGATCTGTCGATCTTAGGCTTAGAGTAGGCTTTACTGCTGGAAACTGATTGTAGTTCTGTCGATTGCAATCAGAAAGACTTGGAAAAAGTTCTATAAATACTTTGCTATGTTAAGAAATATTAATTTACACTGGTGAAAGTCGCATAATCTATCTTATGGAACTTGACGCTTATACAATGATGGCAGCTAGGTCCACAATATTCATTAGTTGTCCGGCGAGGACGTTGTTGGAGGAAGGACACGCGCCCTTCCCCGCCCCACAATGCAGCGCGATTTCGCGCGTCAACCTCCCGAACGTCGGATATCGGCAACCACCACTCGCTGAAGGCGCCAGAAACGGCCCAACTGGCCTGCGATCGGGATGACTGAAATGCGCCGATCGCGGACCGTCGGCTACCAGGTTCATCTGGCAGATAGCTGCATTTCAGCTATGGACCTGTCAGGAAGGGCGTTGCAGGCGCCGGAGCATTCAATCGTGATCAGACTCTCCGTCAATCAATTTCGCCACCGCGCTGAGAAGATCCTCGCGCAAATTAGAGGTGCCGATCGTGACGGCTTGGCCATAGGCGCCATCCATGAGCAGCGCGAGTTG
Source organism: Mesorhizobium kowhaii (assembly GCF_003253745.1). Lineage (GTDB taxonomy): Bacteria > Pseudomonadota > Alphaproteobacteria > Rhizobiales > Rhizobiaceae > Mesorhizobium > Mesorhizobium kowhaii. Next base: position 21,200 of record NZ_MZXV01000012.1, on the reverse strand, counting down.
ATCGCCCAGGCGCGCAGGGTTGCGGGCTCCCATCGCTGTGCTCAGTTCCCGAAGCCGTTGGCGTACCGTCTGTTTGTTAGCGCAAGCCACTGCGGTGCCGGGATGAGTACGATCAGGAAATTCGATGGCCACGTTGATGAACGGACATCCACGGAAGGTCGGGCGCGAAATAAGTTCGACGATGCCAATGAATAGCGCTTCGACGACCATGCGGGGCGACCTCGCGTTCGCCTGCTCAATGTGATCCCACCATTGCCAAAACCGCCGGTCCTGCTCGGCCGCGACCGCCGCGATCAATTCATCCTTCGACCCGAAGTTCCGATAGAGGGTCGATTTTGCCACTCCCGATTTGGCGAGCACGGTATCGATGCCAATCGCACGTATGCCATCCTGGTAGAAAAGTTCGGTTGCAGTCGCGATCAACCGGTCGCGTGCCGAGGGCTCATCGCGTCGCGGTGCACCGCGCCTTGCAGTCACATTCATTCTTCCATCGCCGAGTGTTGACATAGGTACATAACTGTACCTATAAAGGTACCGGTCTGTCTGATTATAGCATAACGGGCTGGTTGCGCAAATCGACGTCATTTAAGGGGTAATGTCCATGACAACATCCGCCAGTGTTGAAGCAAACAAGGCTCTGGTGATGCGAGCCATTACCGGCGTTTTCGTTGATCGCAATCCGGATGTGGTCGACGAGCTGTTCGGCCCGGACTATCGACAACACAATCCGCAGATTCCGAACGGTACCGACGCGGTCAAGGGCCTGCTGAAGCAGTTGCCCGAGAATTTTGAATACAAGCCTGGTCTCGTGTTCGCTGAAGGGGACTTTGTCGCGGTGCATGGCCGATATGTTGGGTGGGGGCCGAAACCCATGGTGGCGTTCGATGTATTCCGCGTCGCGAACGGCAAAGTGGTCGAGCATTGGGACGTATTACAGGAAGAGGTGCCGGCGAGCGAAGCGGTCAACGGCAACCCGATGTTTCCGATAGGCCGCTCCTGACAGTCGCGTCGAAGCCTTTGCGGGACTTCGGACTAAGGCATTGTCTATTTCGGGCGGCGGCAGCGCTGTTCGCGCTGCTGACGGTGAGTTGGACATCCACAGCCCATGCAAACGAAGGGACCGGTACGTTGACGACAGCAAAATTGAAACAGGCGCTGTTGGGCGAGTGGGTTAGCTTTGCCCCTGAAGTGCGTCCGAGCGCGGCCAAGAACCCGGATGGAACGCTGAAGCCGTTCTATCTTTCTCGCGAATTCAAGGCCTCACCAGGCGATGCGTTCGAGTTGACGATCGTCAGCTACGCGGATCCGTACGGCAAAGCTCCGCTCGCGCGCATATACATCAAAGGCCACATGGCTTGGCAGGGCGACCACCCCATCGCCGCCGGGGCGCAGAAGGTCGACTTTACCGCCGATATGGCCTACGAGGTGACCCCGCTTCTTCAGGGCTTCGTCGACGTGCTCAACAAAGTAGCCGTCGACGGATACGTGCCTTGGGAAGTGGGCAAGACTCAGAGCATCTTCGGCAAGACCTTCGTACCGTTCGGTCTCGCCGCCGGAACGAACTTCAAGGAATACGACCTGGTTTACATCACCCATGACCTGCTGTTCTGGGGTGCGAGAAACATCGACGGCCGCGGCTTCGATACAGAAGAAAACCGCCCGACGAACCTGCAAATCCCCCTGGTGCGGAAGTAGGTTCCGGCCAGCGCGATTGATGATCTGGCCTGATAGGCTTGTAACCTCCCTGCGAACCACCTGAGGAGATCCCAACCGCTGTAGACGCTTGGATCTGCTGCCCCAGATGAGAGACGCTGTCCGGCCGTAGGATTGCTCCCGCGAGCCCTATCGAGCCGCTGGGGCGCATCCCTCCTGGCGGCCTCGTCGCGAACGGAGGCTGGAATCGATTGCTCAAATAGCCTATAAACCTCGAATCCTGCCATAGGCGCACCGCGAGGAACCGCAGTTGCGCCGGCTCGATCAACAAGGTGATGCTTGCGTGGGCCTCGACCTACAACGATCTGTCTGGCTAGTCGTTTTCCCCGGCTTTGAGCTGCTCGACCTGAGCGGTCCGCTTTGCGCCTTCAACCTCGCAACTTTCGCGCACGGCGCGAAGTACGAATGCAGCGTCGTTTCCGCGGGCGGAGATCTGGTGAATTGTAGTTCTGGCTTTGCGGTGATGACGAAGAGGGCGGTACGGTCGCGGCCTCCTGATACCTTGGTGGTCGTCGGCACCCCTCATGGGGAGCTCGTGTGCGGCAATCCAGAAACAGTCCAGCTGATACGGTCGTGTGCCTCGAAGGTCCGGCGGGTTGCCTCCATCTGCACGGGGAGCTTCGTTTTAGCCGCGGCCGGACTCCTTGACGGACGCCAAGCGACGACGCATTGGCGCTTCGCGGGAAGACTACGGACGAGCTTTCCGAAAGTGCGAGTAGCCGAGGACAACATCTTTGTCAGGGATGGCCAGGTATGGACGTCCGCCGGCATCACTTCGGGTATAGATCTGGCACTCGCGCTGATCGAGGATGATTTCGGTGCAGAGGTGTCCAAGGGGACGGCGCGGGACATGGTCGTCTACCACCGGCGGCGCGGTGGGCAATCGCAGTTCTCAACCATCCTGGAATTGGAACCGACATCTGAGCGGATCGGGCACGTGTTGAGTTTTGCCCGAGAGCACCTGTTTGAGGCTCTCTCCGTTGATCGCCTCGCTGAGATCGCCGGCATGAGCCCCCGGCAGTTCGCCCGCATCTTCCGGAAGGAAACCGGCGATACGCCAGCTCATGCGATTGAGCGTCTCCGCGTGGAGGCAGCCTTTCCGCAAATTCAGAATGGGTTCGAATCAATCGAAGTCGTCGCGCGCAATGTCGGATTTCGTGACATGGAGCGAATGCGCCGGGCGTTCATCCGCATCTTCGGGCTGCCGCCGCAGTCTCTACGGCGCACCGCGCGTGTGAACAAGTCGTGAGGTCCAAGCCGTCGATGCGAAGGCCGCGCTTGCCGATCAAGTCTCGCCAATAACTTGACGGATAGCGCCTGCGGCCAGGCTGCGTAACCGCTCCCGGGACCAGCCCGCGCGGGCGCGCAGAGCCACGCTGTGCAGGGTCGCGCCGAGCAGGGCGGCGACCAGCGGAAGCTCGTCCGGATTCGCCGATACCCGTCGTTCGTCCAGTTGTAGGCGGCTCAAGAACGCGGCGTCGATGCTCTCGAGGGACTGATCCAGAATGGATCGGCAGATCGGGTTGGTCAAAGCCTCTGCCGGCGCCGTGCAAATCACGAAGCAACCGTCTGGGCCGCCGCCCGTGTAGATGTCGATTGCCGCATCAAACGCCGCCCTGAGCGCTGAGCCGAGATCGTCCAGGCTGAGCGCCTCGCTCACACGCGCGTCCATCATCGCGGCGTACTGGGCCGCAGCCTTGGCATAGATCGCATCCTTGTCCCCAAATGCTGCGGCTAGGCTCGGCCGATTGAGTCCGGCCGAGCGCGCGATGCCGTCGAGCGAGACGCCGGATAGTCCCGTCGTCCAGATCTGCCTCTGCATGGCCCCCAAAGCGGTGGCCTCGTCGAATTTCCGCGGCCTCCCGCCGTGCTTCGTTTGTTTTGTGCCAACTCGCATAAAAAGCTTGCCTCGCTAGGTTTTATGCGAGATTGTACAAAACCATGAACGCCTTGGCGAGCCCTAATGTCTGACAGAGGCCTCGAGCTCGCAGATGGCGTTTTAGTGCCAGCTCCGACGTCCAACAAACAGTGTTGCAAGGAGGCAGCCATGACAGCGCGAAACGTACTCGATGAGAACAAAAGGCTCGTGGTCGAATTCTACGAACTCGCGATCAATCAACGGAAACCGGCGGAAGCAACTCGCAAATACATTGAGCTTCCCTACCGCCAGCACAATCCCGAGGTGCCCGACGGGCCAGACGGCTTTATTCAATTCATCGGCGGGATGCAAAAGCAGCATCCAAAACTAAAGGTCGCGATTTCGAAGGTCCTGGCCGATGGCGACCTTGTCGTGTTGCACGTGCACCTCACCCGCGAGCCTGATGACACCGGACTCGCGATTGCAGAGTTTTTCCGGCTCAAGGACGCGAAAATCATTGAGCACTGGGATGTGGTCCAACCCGTGCCAGCAACGACGGCTAGTGGCAATTCGATGTTCTGACCAAGCGTGACTTCATCGCACAGTTTCATGAAACAGCCCTTCGACAGGACATCTCATGCGACCTAGATTTGGCACCCTGGAATGGGGCGAGAGAATCAACGGCGTACTCACGCGGTCGGAACGATTTCATTTTCTGCGCAACATGGCGTTCCTCGCCGCACGGGAAGTGACTGACGTTATCCGATCCAAAGTAGGCCTCTTGAAACCGGTTGATCTTGAGCTTTCGGACTTAGCCCCGCCAGACACGCGCATGGTCAAAGATGCAGAAGAGTATGCCGGCGCCACCCATACGCAGGACCTGCTGACGCACGCCTACCGGACGTACTACTTCGGCGCGATGCTCGGTGCGTATTACAAGCTCAAATACGACAGGGAATCGCATTTTGCGGCCGCGGTTTTGCACGACATTGGCCTCACCGAGTCCCGGATTGCGCCCCTGAAACAATGCTGCTTCGCGGTGAGTGGTGGCCGTCAGGCACACGACTTTCTGCTCGACAGGCATCATCCGCCCGCGCAGGCGCAAGTCGTCGGGGACGCGATTTCGGCGCATCTCAATTTGCATGTGCCCGCTCGAGAGTACGGTGAAATCGCGTCCCTGGTGGCGAAGGGGGCTATCTGCGACCTGTTTGGTTTTGAGAGACGCAAACTGCCCGAAAGCTTCAAAAGCGACTTACTGCACGCTTATCCAGCGGGTGACATACGAGCAGCTTTGCAATCCGACCAAGAACTCGCAACCGGCTCCCGGCTTGATATCGGCAGGAAACTATTCGGGGGGCTGCCCGAGCGAATCTGGATTCACGACATCGAATAGGCTGTCAGCCATGCCCGACGTCACCGCTGAAGCTCACTATCGGGCGCCACCACAACAGAAGTGACTCTTTACGACGGAGATCAGCTCATGAGCGTTCAAGGCCATAACATCCGGGTCGGGAAAGCAGAGATTTACGCCGAAGAGCAGGGCACAGGCAGCCCCACTTTGGTCTTTCTCCATTGTTGGGGCGGCTCGCGCCGCACCTGGTCAGAAGTCATCGGGCGGCTCTCCGACCGCTTCCGCTGCCTCGCCGTTGATCTGCGTGGCTGGGGCAAGTCCGAGCACCATGCTGAGGATTACAGCCTCTCTGCTCAGGCGGATGATGTTGAAGGTGTGATCAATGCGCTGAACTTGAAGGACTTTGTTATCGTGGGACATTCCATGGGTGGCAAGATCGCCCAGATGGTGGCGGGCCGGCGGCCGCAAGGCCTGCAGGCGGTCGTCCTTGTCGCCCCTGCCCCGCCGACACCGCTCCTCGTTCCGGACATCCAAAAGCAAATTATGCTCACCAGCTATACGACGCCCGAGGGCATCGGCGATGCTCTCAAAGTCATCAGCCTTCGCCCATTGACGCTCGCGCAGCGTCTACAGATTACCGAGGACTCTCTCGGGGGCGCGGAAGCCGCCAAGACCTCATGGATCGCGCAAGGCATGCCGCTCGACATCTCCAAGCAAGCCGCCGACATCAGCGTGCCGGTATGCGTGATCGTCGGATCGGCGGATCAGGTGGAGAAAGAGGCCGCTCTGCTCGAGGCGATACTTCCATTGCTGCCCCAGGCCAAGTTCAAGGTCATTGAGGACGTCGGACACCTTTCGCCCGTTGAAGGGCCCGGCGAGGTGGCCCAGGCGATCTCTGAGTTCCTTGCGGACTTTCCGCCCTGATCGGCAGCGGCTCGCGCAACGGCTGGGCTCTCGCTAGCGCGAGCCGTTCAAAAAGACTTCGCTATGCGCCACAAATAGCTCCGGATATTGAAAAAGCGACGCGTGGCCGGAATCCGGATAGATGATCAACTGCGCCTTTTGAATGCCCTGTGAGAGCGTATAGGCGTTAATGGTCGGGATCATGATGTCGTGATTTCCGTTCACAACGAGGGTCGGCTGGGTGATGTCCTTGAGTTCCGAATACCGTTCTCCGCGTACCTCCAGCCAGGCGTTGATGGCCGCCCTCTGAGCTTTCATCGTCTGTGGCGAACTCGGTGGATCCACGTCATCTTTCCGCTGATGACGCCGCTCCCAAAAGGCCTTGCCCGCGGCCTGGCTCGCTTCCGATGGACGGAAAAAGAGATACAGGAACGCCTCGAGGCTGCTTTCGCCGGTCCTTGGATCCGTCGATGCCCCGTATTCGCCGACTTTCGGGTCTTGCGACGGCTCCCCACCGCGCGGGCCGGTCCCGACGAGCACCAGACGCCTGACAACCGCAGAGTGGCGCAGCGCTAGTGCCTGCGCGATGTAACCGCCGATGGAGAAGCCAAGAACGTCGACCCGCGAAAGCCCGAGTTCGGCGATAAAGGCGGCGGCATGGTCGGCCATTGCCTCGATCGTATCCGGGGTTTCGCCGCTCGAAGACGCAACGCCGGCGTTATCGAACAAAATAACCGGCCGGTTCGCGGCAAATCCGTCGGTGACCGCTGGATCCCAGTGATCCATGCCGGCACGAAAGTGCGGCATAAAGACTAGGGGCAGCCCGGTCTCCTGCCCGAACCGGCGATAAGCAAAACGAATTCCGCCCGCCTCTACGAATTGGGTCGGTGCCGTGACGTGTGTGTGTTTCATGCGCTGAATGCCTTCTGATTTCCGGTCACTGATCAAACGGCGCGGCCGACATGATCTGCGATGCCGTCGGGATTGGCTGACCGTGCAATGTGCAGCCCGCGGTGCGCGCGATGTCGTCGGTCCAGGTTAAGATCTGAACGGCGGGATTATTCCGGCAGTGCTCGACCAACAAATTTCGGAATTCGGATTTGAAGTTCATCCGCGGATATTTTTCGAGCATTTCCTCGACCAATTGCGGTGGCACCTGATCGAGGCCTAAGCCCAGGAAATCGAGGCCGGCCCCGAGGTGGACCAACGCGATTTCCCCGGCCAGCCGGGTTGGGATCCCCGGGGACGTGTGCAGCGCGATTGCTTTCCAGACGATATCGGCGCGCTCCGGCGATACCTTGTGCCTTTCGCAGAACTTCCGCGCAGCATCCGCACCATCCACCTCAAACCGGTTGTCGCGGCGATAGGGAGGAACTAGCCCCAGATCGTGTAAAACTGCGCCGCAGAACGCGGCTTCTTCGTCAACCACGACGCCGCCGATGCCTCTGACAGCGAGACTGCCGAATATGTAGGTCCGAAGACAGTGAGTGCAAAGAAACTCAGGCGAGCTCGATTCGAGCAAGTCGATCGCGGCATTGCACAGCATCGTATCCGGTATTGGAATGCCGGCCACCGATTTCAAACGTGCCAAGGTCATGGCGGGATTCCTTTTTTTTAAAATACTTAAGCTAGGCCTGCGTCATCCACCCATCGACGCTCATCGCAGCCTGCCGGAGCGCCTCCGATCCTGTGGGGTGGGGATGGCAGGTTCGGGCGACATCCTCGCTGTCGGCATGAAATTCCATCGCAAGGCATGCCTCGCCAATAAACTCGCTCACCTGCGGACCGATCATGTGCACGCCGAGAATGCGATAATCGTCGGTGCTGGATATGACCTTCACGAAGCCCTCGCCTTCGTGCTGCAGCTTGGCACGGCTATTGGCAGAGAAAGGGAAGCGTCCCAGTTTGTAAGGCCGGCCGCCCGATTTCACCTGGTCCTCGGTCAGCCCGACCCAGGCGACTTCAGGACTCGTGTAGATCACGCTGGGGATGATGCTGTAGTCCACGCTGCCGGCCAGGCCGGACAGCACTTCGACGCACGCAACTCCTTCGTCTTCGGCCTTGTGGGCCAGCATGGGACCAGCGGTGACGTCGCCAATCGCCCAGACCCCTAGCGCCGATGTCGCGAAGTTCTGGGTCGGAATGAAACCACGGTCGTCGAGCGCCAGGTTTACTGTCTCCAGGCCAAGGTCACCGACAAAGGGCCGTCGGCCGACTGCAACAAGCACGACGTCCGCATTGACCGTTTCCTTGATGCCGTCCTTGAGGCCCTCCAAATCGACCGATACGGTAGCGTCGTGCGCAGTCGCCCTGAGCACTTTGGTGGACAGCCGGAACGCGAAGCCCTGTTTCTCGAGCATTTTCTGACACGCTGAAGCGATTGCCGCGTCGGCGCCGGGAATGATGTGGTCGAGGAATTCAACGACCTGGACCTCAGCGCCCAGACGGCGCCAGACGGACCCAAGCTCGAGGCCAATGCTGCCCGCGCCGATCACCAGCAGCTTCTTGGGGACCTCGCGCAACGTGAGCGCAGCGGTCGAATCGACAATCCGCACTTGATCGACGGTCACACCCGCCAGCGGGGTTGGAATGGACCCGGTGGCGATCACCACGTGCCGCGTCGTCAGCTGGATATCCGAGCCGTCAGGTTTGCGCACCTGGACCTTGCCCGGCCCCGCAAGCCGGGCCCAGCCATCGATCCGATCGACCTTGTTCTTGTGGAAGAGGAACTCGATGCCGTGGCCGAGCGCGTCCACGCTGGCCTGTTTCTGGACCATCATGGTCGGGAGATCGAGTTCAGGACTCACCTTTATGCCGAAGCCCGCGAACTTCGTTCTGGCCAGGTCGAACAGCTCCGAGGCGTGCAACAGGGCTTTCGAGGGAATGCAACCGACGTTCAAGCAGGTGCCGCCCAGCACGGCTGCGCCCTCGACGCATGCCGTCTTCAGACCAAGTTGTCCGGCACGGTTGGCGGCGGTGTAGCCACCCACACCGCTGCCGATCACCACCAAATCGTAGTTGGTCGCTGCGTTGGGCGGGGCTGCTCCCATGGCCGCCTCAATACTCGAACCACCCCGCCAGCTCTCGATTCTTCGCCTCGGTGAAGGGCGAGTAGAGGTGCTCGATCGCGACGTCGGGTGGAGAGATCAGGATCGACTTCAAGTGCGACAGCGCGTCAAAGCCGTACTTTCCATAATAGTGGCCCATGCCCGCGGTCCCGGTCCCGCCGAACGGCATGGTCTCGACGAACAGGTGGACGTTGACCATGTTCACCGCGCCGCCGCCGAACGAGAGCTGGCCGATGAAGCGGTCGATGGTCTTCTGATCCTTGCTGAAGATGAACCCCGCCAGCGGGCGGCCGGGCTTTGCCATACGCGCCATCGCCTCGTCGAAGGACTTATAGGTCAGGATCGGCAGGATCGGACCGAAGATCTCGTCCTCCATGATTTTGTCGTCCCAGGTGATGGGATAGAGCAGTGTCGGATCGAGGTAGTGCGCGTCACGGTCCGACTTGCCGCCGGCGATCACCTTGCTGGGGTCAATGAGGCCGGCCAGACGATCGACCGCCCGCTCATTGATGACGCGCGAATAGTCGGGGTTGGATTTCGGATCGTCGCCGAAGAGTTCGATGAGTGCCTTCTTGGCCTCCGCCACGAACTGCTCGGCCACCGACTCATGGACGTAGGCGAAACCGGGCGAGGTGCACCATTGGCCGCCCCAAGCCATTGCGCCCCAGACGATCTTCTTGGCCGCATCGGGCACGTTGGCGGTTTCGTCGACCACGGCCGGATTCATTCCGCCGAGCTCCAGCAGTACCGGCGTCAGGGTTTCGGCGGCCGCCCGGGCGACGATCTTGCCGACGAAGGTACTGCCGGTGAAGAAGATGAAGTCGTTCGGCAGCTTCAGAAGTTCGGTGTTCGTCTCCTTGCCGCCGGGCACTGCGGTAACGGCCGCGGGGTCGAAATATTTCGGCACCAGGTCGAGCAGCACGGCGGTCGTCGCCGGCAGCGCCTCACTCAGGGTGAGGATGCAAGTGTTCCCCGCCGCCAGTGCCGCCAGCGCAGGACGGATCAGCAGCAGCAGGGGTCCATTGAACGGACCAATGATCAGCGCGACGCCGTAGGGCTCGCGATAGACCATCCCCTTGTGGCCGGTCTTGGCCAGGAACTTCGGCACCGGCGCTTCCTCCGGCGTCATCCATTCCTTGAGCTGCATCTTTTGCACCTCGGACTCGCCCGCCGAGGCCTGGGTCTCGAAGATGTATTCCTGGGAGGCGGTCTTGAAGTCTTTGGCCATCGCCTCCTGGAAGCGGGCCTCGTTCTCACGGATCATGCGGGCCATACGATCGAGCTGGTCCACCCGCCACTCGTAGGTGCGGGTTGCGCCCGAGGCGAACAACGCCTTCTGCGCCTCGAAGATGTCCTGGAACTTGTTCATTGGTGCTCTCCAGAATCCATTTACAAAGCACTCGCTTTGATCGCGTTGATCGCTGTGTTGTCCCAGTAACAGTCCAGGTGCGTTATTTTGCCGTCCGCGTTGTACCGGATGATGTAGGCATGGGCGATGCGATCGACCTCGCCCTTCTTGACGACGCCAGGGACGTCGGCTGGCATCGTCCCGCCCAGCAGGGCCTGCGCCGTGACGGCGTTATCTTTGCCCTCGATCAGTTCGACGATCTCGACTCCGAAGTCCGGCACCGCCTGCGGGAAGCCGCGCCAGATTTGTTCAAGGCCGCCCCGGATCGGCATGGCGCTGTTCTTGCCGTAAGGAAGGTACCGTCCCTGTGCGCCGTCAGCGCAAAGCGCCAGCATGCCCTCGACATCATGAGCGTCGTAGGCGGCGAAAAACCTTTTGGTGATCGCGTTCAGATCTGGGTGGTTGCTCATGATACCTCCATGGTGAGAACCATCCGGAAACGCGCCTTACCGGACATCATCTTGGCGTAGGCCTCCGCGGCCCGCTCGAGCGGCATTGTCTCGATCATGGCGGCGACATCGCTCAAGGCGCTGAACCTGAGAGTCGCATCACCAGCCTTCGGCGTCCCCGTCAGGGCGCCATCCACACCAAGTTGCTTGAACAGCATCTCGAACGCCGACAACTCGATGGGCTCATCGGTTGCGCCGAGCGAGATCACCACGCCACCGCGCCGCAGGCCTCCGAGAGCGGCGGCGACCGCCTTGCCGCCCGAGGCGGTGGCCAGCACCACCTGCGCCCCGCCTCGCTCCTGAAGCGCCTTGGCGACGTCGGTGGTTGAGCTGTCGATATAGTGATGCGCGCCGAGCTTCGCCGACAGCTTGGCGCGGTCATCGCCCCGGTCGATCGCAACGACCTCAAAGCCCATGCGGCGCGCGTACTGCACGCCGAGGTGACCCAGTCCGCCGACGCCGAACACCGCGACGAGGTCGCCAGCGCGCGCCGGAGAGTTGCGCAGCGCGCTGAACGTGGTGAGTCCGGCGCACAATAGGGGCGCAGCAGCAGCGGCCGAAAGATCCTCTGGCACAGCGATCAGCCCGCTGGCCTTGGCGATCATCATCTCGGCGTAGCCGCCGTCGTGCTGCACGCCGGTATAGCCTTGGTTGATGCAGTTCACGAGGTCACCATCGCGGCAATATTCACAGTAGCCGCAGGCACCGCCGAGGAAGCCGACGCCGACCCGTTTGCCGACGCTCCAGCCTTCGACCCCTTGGCCGACGGCATCGATGCGTCCGACCGCTTCGTGGCCAGGCACCCTGGGCCACTGGATCGGCAAGATACCTTCAACCGTCGCTGAATCAGAATGGCAGACGCCACAGGCCTCAACACGAACTCGGACATGGCCCGCAGGCGGATCGACGATCGGCAGGTTGGCGAGCTCCAGCTTGCCCGGGCTTACCGCCTGCACTGCCCTATAGGTGGATTTCGACGCAGCCATAGTCCCCTCCCATGGATTTGGTTCGGCCCCAAGCAATGCAGCGGAAACCTGCCGGCGTGCGGTCGAAAAGCTCATGCGATGTCACGCGCCTTAATGGACGTGCCACGCGAGCAGCTGTGCGATAATTTTGGAACGCCACGATAGCGCTCCGCCGTTTCAGTCCAAAGGTCGTATATGAGTCACTTTGGGACACACGCTGTTGCGTGTCGCTTCGACCCCCTTTGGTCGGCGCAGGCTTGCCGTTCAAGCCAAGGAAAATTGAAGAAAGCTCCACATCTAAATGCCTGAATTGTAATGTTATACGATAACAATAAAGCATCATTAGATGAAAAGGCAAGTATAAGTATGAAACTACATTATAGCGCATGCCCCAATTAGTTATTGCAGGAGCCTCGAGAGTCTGGGAGACTACGCGCGCCACTCCCAGCTGGGAGTGCTCAACATAGACGGCTGCCTCGGCTTGGACTTTCATGGAGCGTAGTTTCAATGAACCCTGACAAGCAGCTTGCCGAAATTCCGGCCCGCCAGCATGCCTACGAAAGCGTTCGGAGCTGCCTCCAGACCGTCGACGATTTCCTCCCGATAACGAATGTCGCCGGACTTCACCAAGGGTCCTACCTCCTCAAGAAAGGCGTCATAATGCTCGGTGGCAAACTCCGCGTTGATGAACCCCCTGATTAAAACACTGCGCCGGAGGACAGTCTGCATCACTTCTGCGGACGTTGGACCAGGGGGCGATTGTGCGGCGTTGTAGTGGGCGATCAGGCCGCAAACAGGGACGCGGGCGTATCGATTGAGCAGCGGCAGGACGGCATCCCAAACCGGGCCTCCGACATTCTCGAAATAGACATCGATGCCGTCTGGACAGGCCCACGCCAAGGCATCTGAGAGCCGACCAGAATTGCGATCGATAGCAACGTCAAATCGGAGTTGATCACGGATGTAGGCGCACTTAGCCGCGCCGCTCGCGATACCAATCGCTCGTGCGCCGACCCTCTTGGCGAGCTGGCCAACAAGAGAGCCGACAGGCCCAGTGGCTGCGGCGACGACCACGGTCTCGCCGGTGCTGGGTCGACCGATTACACGCATACCCGAAAAGGCTGTGAAGCCCGGCATGCCAAGAACGCCTAAGGCGGTTGTAGGAGCGTTACCCCTCGTTTCGACTCGACGCACGGTTTCGGGAGCCACGGCGGCGTGGGTCCGCCATCCGATCTTCGCCTGTACAAGTTCTCCCTGGCGATAGTGGGGATGGCGCGAAGCAAGAATTTCGGCAATTACCTCCCCCTCCATTACCTCCCCAACCTCGACGGGTGCTGCATAGGATTCGGCAGCGTTCATCCGACCGCGCATGTAGGGGTCGAGTGACAGATATTGTGTGCGGAGCAGGAGCTGCCCTTCGGCGGGGCTGGGAACCGCTCCAGTTTCCAAGCGGAAATTGTTCGGTACAGGCACGCCCTTAGGTCGCGAAGCGAGGACGATCTGGCGATACTGTTCCAATCTGGTTTGCCCCCGTGTGGTGCTTTCCAAGTTGGGAAGCAAAGTTTTTGAGGAACGGCGAGGACTCCTGGAGCCTACGGCCGATGGTTCCGCCCGCCAAGGTCGGAGATGCCTCGATTTAAGCCACGCTGGGGATGGCGGGAATCGAGGTTTTTCTGACATTGAGCCCATCAAGCGGTGCGGTTAGATTCTCCGCCAAGTTTGGCGCCTTCACAGTCGCCGCCCGGGCCGCGAACTGAAGAGGCGAGAGCGACTAGCCCGTCGACCAGGGGACCGCCATGCTTCGCGTAGGGTTAGTTCTGCCCGCTGGCTTCAACGTGCTGACCTACAGCACAGTTGCGACCTTCGAAACCGTGAACCTCATTTCGGGGGAAGAGCTTTACAATATCAGCCTTCTTTCCGAACTTGGCGGCCCGGTCGCGAACTCCTTCGGTTGCATAACAAATACCGAACCCCTGGACGCCGGACCTTTCGACACGCTGTTGGTGGGATCCGGTGTGTGTTGCACACAGCCGAGCCCGGCGCTTGCTGCGTTCCTCCAGGAAGCCTCGAGAAAAACGCGACGCATAGCGTCAATGTGCCTATCCGCATTTGTGCTGGCTGAAGCCGGGATCCTTGACGGAAGGCGGGCCACGACGCATTGGGCTTGGGCGCAGGAACTCCAGGTGCGTTTCCCCAAGGTTAAGGTCGAAATGGATCGCATCTTCATAGCGGATGGCCCAGTGTGGAGCTCCGCGGGGATGACCGCCGTCGTCGACATGGCTCTCGGCCTTGTCGAACGGGATCTGGGAGCCGATCTCGCTCGCGCCACCGCGAAGATGATGGTCGTTCACCACCGGCGGGCAGGCGGACAGTCGCAGCATTCGGCGATGCTTGAACTCGACGCAAAGTCCGACCGCGTTCAGGATGCGCTTGCGTTTGCAAGGAAGAACCTTCGTGGGCCGCTGACGGTCGAACGACTCGCGGAAGCCGCAAGGCTGAGTCCGCGCCAATTCACGCGTGTGTTTCGCCTCGAAACCGGCCAGTCGCCGGCGCGCGCCATCGAGAACCTGCGCCTCGAAGCCGCGCGGTACATGCTGGAGCAAGGGCGGCTGCCCATCGAGGAAATTGCAAGGGAAACAGGCTTCGGCGACCGCGAACGAATGCGCCGCAGTTTCCTGCGAAGCTACGGGCAGACGCCCCAAGCGATCCGGAACGTTTCGCATCCCCTCGCCCAGCTATAGGAAATCGCCTGACATCGTCCGCCAGAAGCTGCTGGCTATGGGGGGCTGCTGGGGAATCTGAACCGCGGCAGGAGCGCCGTCGCCACGAGGCAGATTGCTGCGCCGACAGCAGCGGCCACAAAGCCATCTATGTAGGCGAGTACGGCTGCCTGTCTGGCCACGGCAGAGGCCAGCAACCTAGTCGCCTGGGCTGAGGCGATCGCAACATCCGAAGTATGCGCGCTGACCGCGGCGCGAAGCAGCGTCAGCCGATCTGCCGTCAGGACCGATAGACCGTCAATGTGCTGACCGATCAGGTTGGAGTGGATCTGAGTGCGTTGACGCACAAAAGTCTGCATGAAAGCAGTGCCGATCTCGCCCCCGAACAGCCGGCTTATCTGAAGAAGGGCACCGATCGTCAACACGTCCGCCGGGTTGATCGACTGCACAATAAGGACCACCAGCGCAGTAAGTGCGAATGACTGCCCCAACGCCTGCAACAGCTGGGATGGCAGGAAGTCGTCCGTCGCCCAAACACTGGTCAACTGGGCCGCCATCAGACAGGCGATACCGACCAGGGTGGCTCCGGCCGCCAAAACCCAGCGGGCATCCGCACGCGCGAGCAGGAAGCCGAGCGGGAGCACAATCGCGAACTGCGGCAACGCGATCCACAGGAGTACGGCGCCCACCTGCAGCTCACGAAAATCCTGCACCGCCTGAAGATAGCTTGGAATAATGTAGCTGGTTGAGAGGATGATGAACCGATAGCCCGCAAGCAGGAGCAGCAGCAGTACGAGATGATGCTGCAGCAGAAGGCGTAGATTGATGAAAGGAGCCTGCGCGACGAAAAGCTCACGCACGACAAAAACCGAGGTCAGCACCGCGCCGGAAACCAGCAATCCGTTGACCAGACCGTTGTTCGTCCAGTCTAGCCGGTTTCCTTGATCGAGGCCCGCGTAAAGCAGGCTGAAACCAATGCCCGCATAGGCCAATCCAGGCCAGTCGAGTCTGGCGACCAGGTCGGTCTTGACCTCCTCGCGGGGTATTCCGATGAGGACGCAGATAAACATCAACGGCAGCGCCAAGCAGTACTGCCAGTTGATCCATTGCCAGGTCAGATTGTCCGAGTACCAGCCTTCAAGCGACGCGGCTACATTCTGCGACAGCTCGGAGTTCATCGCGTAAACCGCAAGTCCGTAGACGATCAGCCGGGATGGCAGATTGCGCGCGATGAAGCCGACTGTGAGGGGAATGAATGTTCCAGACCCAATGCCGGCCAAGAACTGCATTGCCATGAAGGCTGAAAGGTTGGGGGATAGGGGCGCCAATGCGCTCGCCGCGAAAAAGACGACGATTCCCCCCAGCAATACCCTCCGAATTCCGAGGATGCCGCCGAGATAGGGGCAACACACACCGATCATCATCTGGCCGATGCCGAAACTCGTCGTCATCCAGGCGCCTTCGTCAAAACCGAAATGCAGCGCCCCACGCAGGTCGGCAATACCGAGCCCCGTTACCCGTGTGCCGAGGACCGACATAATGGATCCGAGCAAAACGCCCAGGATGCCGATGTAGGGTCTCACCGATGCGGCACTCATGCGCATCGGCGCCGGGCCTGGGGGCTGTAATGCCTTGCCGACGGCGGTGATCGGTGCGGATGTCAGGTTCATGGCCGAAGCGCCGGCGGCGATGCAGGGTCTCCAGTGTCGATACGCGCCTCCACCGACATTCCTGGACGCACCAGGGTCCCAAGCGCCGGATTGCCGTCGAGCACGATTTTGACCGGTACCCTTTGCACGACCTTCGTGAAGTTGCCGGTCGCGTTGTCCGGCGGCAACAGTGCAAAAGTGCTGCCGGTCCCCGGTGACCAGCTTTCTACATGCCCGGTGAGGGCCAGGTCGGGGAATGCATCGACAGTGATGCGCGCCGGCTGGCCAACGCGCACGTTCGTCATCTGCGTTTCCTTGAAATTCGCCACCACCCAGATTTTGGGAAGCGGCATGACGGCAATGACCTGCGTCCCGACGTTGACGAACTGACCGGATCGAACAAGCCGCTGGCCTACCAGCCCATCGGCGGGAGCCAGAATGCGCGTGTATCCGAGATTATTGGACGCCAGCTGAACCTGAGCCGCGGCCGCTTCGCTTTGAGCCTTGATCTGGCGTTCTTGGATATCGAGGCCGGCCAGAATAGCCTTCTGCTGGTCAAGCTGAGCCGTATTGATTGCTTTCTGAGCCACCGCGCGCTTGGCGTTGGCATCGGCCTGTTCGACTGACTGCTGCGTCCCTGCCGTGCCGCTATTCAGGAGCGTGTGCTGGCGCTTGGCCTCCAGCTCGTAGCGCACCACATCGGCCTCGGATGCCTCGATGTTCGCGGCAGCCTGCCGAACCAGCGCCCCCTGCACGTCCTTCTGGTTGGCGATGTTGGCGAGTGTGGCTTGCGCCGCCTCCAGGTTCGCCCGCGCTAACGCGAGTTGCGCTTGGTAATCGGACGCATCGATCTCGGCGATCAGCTGGTCCTTGCGTACTGCCTGATAGTCGTCGACGGCCACCTGCGAGATGTAGCCTGCGACACGGGCCGCCAAGGGCGTCAGGTCGCCGGCGACAAAGGAGTTGTTCGTCGACACAAACCGAGCCGATCCGGTCCACCGGTCCCAGTTGCTGGCGACGAACCAAACTAGCCATACGGCAGCGACCAGTACCGCCACGCGCAGCATGGTGAAAAGCCAGCGCCAGCTCCGCCGGTCTGCTTCCGCGGCGTCTCCAGCCTGCCCACTTGTTCCCTCACTCATTGACTGCCCCTACAGGTCTTCGATGAAGCAAATCCCTTTGTGCCGAAACTTGGTCGAGGATGTCGCTCACGGCGCATTCGCGCCAAGGACATTAATGCAACCATTCGGGACACGAACCGCCGATCGGCCGGCGGCGCGGCCACTTAGGTTGGCCTCGTAACCTGAGTGACAATTCCGGCTGTCTAGGCGGTATTCCGACGGTCGATCCAGGTGAGGATATTGGCAACCGTATCCTGGTAGAACCGGGCGTAGAGGTCTCGCGCGACGTACCCGATATGCGGTGTGGCCAGGACGTTCGGCAAGCTACGGAACGGATGCCCGATCGGCAGCGGTTCCTGTTCAAAAACGTCGAGTGCCGCGCCCGCTATTTTGCCGGCCTGAAGTGCATGGATGAGATCGGCCTCGACCACGATCGGCCCGCGCGACGTGTTCACCAGCCGCGCCGTGGGCTTCATCAGTCCCAGTTCGCGCGCGCCCACCAACCCCAGCGAACGCCCGCTAAGGACAAGATGGATGGTGACGATGTCCGACCGCTGGAACAGCTCGTCCTTGCTCACCAGGCTTGCATCTGCCTCCGCGGCGCGTGCCGCGGTCAAGTTCTCGCTCCAAGCGATGACCTGCATTCCGAATGCGTTGCCTATCCGCGCGACCGCGCTGCCTATCTTGCCAAGGCCTAATATGCCTAGGGTGCGCCCGGCCAACTCATCTCCGACCGAGAGCTGCCATCCGCCGGCGCGCAAAAACGCGTGTTCTGCGGCAAGGTTGCGCGCCGAGGCCAAAATTAGCGCCCAGGTAAGCTCAACGGTCGCCGTCGCGCGATACCCGGTATGGATGACTTCGATGTTGCGCTCGGCCGCGGCATTGAGATCGATCGATGCATTCCCCAGCCCCGTCGACGCGATCAGGCGCAGATGGGGCAAGCGCTCGATGATTTCGCGCGTCAGCGGCGTGCGCTCTCGCATTACGCATACCACGTCGTAAGGTTGCAGTCGGGCAACGACGTCGTCGGCGAGCGCAGCGTGATCATGGAATATCGTCACGATTGCCTTTCCCTCGAGCACCGACCAGTCGGCGCTCGAGAAGGCGGCGTTCTGGTAGTCATCAAGGACAGCAATTTTCAGCAATGGATTACCTGGCACCATTTCACGCTCCGTAGATGTACCCCTGCCTCCTTCACGCCTTGTTCCGATCTGCCGAGGCTCGCTGGAAAGGCATCACCAGCGTCTTGCTGTGTCCTAGCACCCTATCTCCCCTCTTCGTATGTCGAAGAAGAGTCGATTTCTACCATGTTTTCCGGACGGCAGAGTTCGAGGATTTTTAACCTCACGCCAAAATGGCGGTCTGGCACATGTCCGTCGCCACACTGCGAACGCGCACCTCGTCGGCGCGCAGCGAATCGAGGACCAGATCCTCGAACCGCCGCCGCCCCCCTTTTTATCCATCACGGCCGCCATCGTTCTCATCTCAGCTCTCCACTTCGTGGTCCACGGCTCACCTGCCCGTTGCAAGAAGAGCGAGCGGATCGATGCCTGCCTTGATCTCCTTGAAATTTTCACCGCTGCATATGCAGGCGCGACCTAGGCCGCTCCGACTGCAACCGCCTCCTCAAAGGCACCATCGATGACATCTTGAGGGGGGGGTCGATGGCGTAGTCGCCGCTGGTAGTCACTTCGGCGAGGCTGAATTTCATTCCTGTCATGGACAGCGCAATCCAAGCAGGGGGCGCAAGCTTGCGTCTTTCCCAGACCTGCTACTATTTTGACCGCCTCTGCGGCAATTCGAGCACCTCGACCAGCGAGTCGGTAATCGCGTAATAGTTGAATAGTCCGCCCCCTTCGCCGCGAGCCTTAGTCGCGCAAGCGGCGTCTCTTGTTCCGGCTGCTCTAAGAAACTACGGCCTTGCAACTAGTTATGCGCGATGTCTGCTTCTGGGCGGCGGCAAAGTTTGCCTGTGTGGCTGATATGCTGAAGGGTTTCGGGTGCCGTCAGGCGTACGAAAGTCTCTCATGCAGGAACTGCGGGCCGCAGACGATTGCCTATGGGGATTTGTGCCTTGGGATGTGCCAGCGCCTATCGCGGACTTCCGCAGGCGCGAACATCTTCGATCGAAATTTTCAGCCAGGAAACCGGTCGCCGAACATCGGTCGCCCGCTTTTCGATTCGACCTCGGTCGCCTCGTCCTGAAGCACGTCCCAGTGCTCGGCCAAGCGACCGCCCTCCATCCTGACCACGTCAGCCGCTACCCAGGCAGCGGGCTGGCCGTTGCCCCTGAATCGGCCATAGACGATAACGTAGTCACCCTCCGCCAAGATCAGCTGGTGTTCGTAACGCAGAGTGTCAGGCGAACTGCGGATCAGGTCGAACAACCCGTCGCGGCCGGGCTCGATGTGAGCGCTGTGCTGGATGTAGCTCGCTGACCAAAAGTGCGCAGCGGCTTCGTAGTCGCGCTTGTTGAACAGCGTGTCGAAGGCCTCCAACACGAGCGCCTTGTTCTGTTCCGGAGTGGTCTTGGTCACATCATTCTCCTCATTCTTCAGGTCGGTCGGTTAAGCGCCGAGCTGTGTCGGCGGTTGAAGGAATGGCCGGCGTATTCACGCTCATCCCCAGCATCGCGATCAAGCCAATCGTGACGAGGCTGAGCAGGGTGATAATGCCGGCTCCGAGGTCGACTGCGAGACCAAGCCCTCGTTGCGTGGCGATAGCGCCGAGTACGACCGCTACGATGCCGAGCGACAAATAGGCGAACAGATAGACGGCCGAGAGCACACCACCGCGGCGCTCAGTGGCGACCGCGCCGTTGATCAACGTAAGGCCGCCAAGGAAAAGCAGGCTGTAGCCGACACCGCTCATTGCCGTCGCGGCGAGGAAAATCCACAACCCGTGCCATGCGACGGAAAGAGCGAGCAGCCCCATGCCGACGGCGGAGGCTATCGCCCCCAGCATCATCGCTGGCCGCGGACGAAGGTCCCGGGCGACGATCCCGAGAACGCCGGACGTGATCGCGAAGAGTGAGAGCGCAGCACCATTGACGAAAGCGTTGGGTGAACCGACCAGGTCACGGGCCACTTGCCCGCCGAGCGACAGGATCAGCACGCCATGGGTATAGGCCGTCGTCACCGCAATCGATGCAAGCGTGAAGGCCGGCCGCAATCCGGGCGGCAAGGATGGAACCTTCGGACGCCAGCGGCTGGACGCTTGGCCGCCGACATGGCGAGGCAGGAACCAGGTGGCGGCGAACAGCAGCGCGATCAGGGCGAACAGGACCCAGAAGCTGAGATGGGTGGGCCACGGCGCGTATTGCGTCAGCGCGCCGCCGAGGAGCAAAGCCGCGACGAAACCAAATGCCTGGGCGGCGGCTGTGATGGATGCGGCCCGCTTCGCCTGTCCCTCGGCGCTGAACTCCACCATTGCCGCCGTCGAAGGCCCGGCGGTTAGGCCGACGCCAACGCCCATGACGGCACGACCAGCGAAGAGCCACAATACGTTAGGCGCGACAGCGAACAGGAACGCGCCGATGAGCGATGCGCCAAGTCCCAGCAGCATCGTCGTCCGGCGGCCGATATGGTCGGAGATGTCCCCGAAGAGGATAAGGATGGTGACGACGACGATGGGATAGATCGCGAATATGCCGGTCGTTACCGTATGGGTCAGGTGCCATTCCTCGGCATAGAGTTGGTAGGTCATGGCCGGTGCGGCGCTGCTCCAGAAGGTATGAACGACAACGCCTGCCGACACCCAGAAGCTCGCCTGTCGGCCGAGTGCCAAAGGTCCGGACCTTACAGTACGGTTTGATGACCTTTCTCTTCGGACGACTGACATCGGCACGCTCCTGGCGCTGGCGGAGAGGCTTCAGAGCTTCGAGCCGCCGTCGACCCGGATGGTGTCGCCGCTGATCCAGCGCGCGTCGTCGGAGGCGAGGAAGGCGACGACACCGCCGATATCGTCCGGCTCGGCGGAACGTTTCAGAGCCTGGA
>NZ_MZXV01000034.1 GCF_003253745.1 Mesorhizobium kowhaii | reverse complement strand
AATGTCAATGGTGTGAGTGAGTGTGTCGGCGCCCCACGCCCCCCGGCCTCGCTGTCTCTCAATGCCATCACTTGTGAGCCGTACGGCAACGCCAGTTTCAGGTGGTTTAACCGAAGTCTTTTGGGCCCAGCCTGCGAGGTTAAGCTCGGTGCCGGACTCCCCCTCCCAGAACCGTCGCTGCTAGCCATGGAAGGCATCCACCCCGTCCTCGACGAGCGGGTATAGAAACGCGCCGAGATCGGCAGGTGTCGAAAATAGCTTTGCCTTGAAATCGTGCATCTTCCACTGCGAGAAACGCATCACGACGGGGAAGGCCGCCCCGGCACGGCGCTTGATCTCGGTGACGATCTCGACGGCCAACCTGGTCCGGTCGGCGATGCCGCTGCCGCCAAAACGATCGGTGCGGATATTGGACTCCGACCAGAAGAACTGGTCGAGGAGATAGCCATGCCCGCCGTGGAGTTCGACTCCGTCGAACCCCAAGTCACTGGCGAAGACCGCCGCCTTGGCATAGGCATCGATCACTTCGTCGATCTCCTTTTGCGTCGCAGGCTCATCCGTCGGTGTTGGCATAATACCGAAACCGCCAGTCAGGCCGGATGGACCGACGAGGTGCCCGCGAGAGGCCCCGGTGTTCTCTTCGAAAAGCTGCCCAACGTGCCATAGCTGCGGAATGATCGAGGCGCCGCCTGTGTGGACTTCTTCCACCACGTGCTTCCAGCCGGCGAGCGCATCTTCGCCATAAAAGCGCGGCGCGTTCGGATCGTCGGATGCGCTCCAGTGCGGCACCCAGGTGCCTTCCGTCACGATTAGGCCGACGCCACCTTCGGCTCGTCTGCGATAGTAAGCCGCCACGTCCGGGCCGGGGACGCCTTCGGGAGAGAGGGATCGGGTCATCGGCGCCATGACGATCCGGTTCTTGACAGCAAGCGATCCAATCCTCCCAGGCTGGAAGAGGATATCGGGTATGTACGTCGCGGTCGCGATTTCGGACTGTATCATATCGGCTTTCCGTGGCTCGATATAGAAGGTCACGATATGGCGGGCTCTTGTGGGGCTTCGCCACAACTGCCTGGCCCTCGTGGAGGCTCTCCTCGCTGTACCGACCCTGGTCAGCGAAAGGGAATGCGCAGGGGTTCGAAAGTGTCGATATGTTCATGCCACGCTTGCAAAACCGCCAACACCCTGAATCGTCTGATGTTATCCATCGGCCGGGCCGATCAGATGACACAGATGCGATGCAAGGGGCATTTGCGTTCATGAGGAAATCGGCTGCAACCCGGCTCAAATACCGCCGGCGGGTTTGACGCTAGGCGCCAACCCATCATTCCGTCTCAAAGCAGCACAGCAGTCGCCAGTCCAATTATTCCCAAGGCAGGCCGACGCGGCTAAGTTGTGCTTGGAATTGTCACTCAAGACCACCGCCAACTCGATAGCGGCGGTTCCGGGGCAGAGGTGTTGACAGCGCTGGCGCGTGGTCCGAACCTCGTGTGCCGAACGTCAATCGGAGGAGGTTCGTTGAAGGGATTTGTCTTTGGCTAGTTGCCTGTGACAGCAACACGGAACCGATGAAAACCAACACCGACACAATCCGCACCAATCCCCGACTTGGCCAGGACACCAGACCGAAGTCGACGACTGGCGGTGGTCAACCTGTCACAGCCCCGGAGAGCAAATGACCTCGGTATCATATTGCGATACCCCGCTGTTGCGTATTGCCTATCTCCGTGGTGGGCCGGAAGAGGGGAAGCCTGTTATATTGCTGCATGGATGGCCCGACGATGCGACCACTTACGCACGCGTCGCGCCGACGCTTCACCGGTCAGGTTTCCGAACGTTTTCGCCTTGGCTGCGAGGTTTTGGAAAGACATCGTTCCTGTCCAAGCAAACCATGCGTTCCGGCGAGATAGCCGCCATGGCGCAGGATGTGTTGGATTTTGCCGATGCACTTGGCCTTAGTCGCTTTGCGGTCGTCGGGCACGATTGGGGAGCCAGAATCTCCTACCTGCTGGCGTCGGTTTTCCCGGACCGCATCAATTGCTGCGCCGCGCTCTCACTCGGCTGGCAACCGGGAAAGCCGGCCACGCCGGCGCCTGAGCAAGCAAAGGCATTTTGGTATCAATGGTTCATGGCAGCCGCGCGCGGCGCCGAGTTCGTGCGACACCACCGCAAGGAATTCGCCAGATTCCAGTGGAACACATGGAGTCCCCCAGGCTGGTTCGACGACGCCGTTTTCGACAACGTGGCGGCATCCTTCGAAAATCCTGACTGGCTCGACGTCACATTGCATTCCTATCGGGTTCGCTGGGAAGAGGCCGACCCCGATCCTCATTACGCCGAGCTTGCTCGTCGGCAAACATCGGTCAAGGTCATCACAGTGCCTACCCTGACGCTTCACGGTGGAGATGACCGTGTCGTGTTTCCGCGATCTTCTGAGGGGCTGGAGGAGCATTTCACCGCATCCTACGAGCGGGCGGTGCTCCATGGCGTCGGGCACTTTCCAACGCGCGAGGCTGCGGAAGAAGTTTCCGGATTGCTGGCCAAATTTCTAGACGACTACGGCAGACAATAAGAGGCTCGGTGGCTGCCCGCTACTGGTCGGAGATCGGCTTGCGCGGCAACTGCTGAGGCCGAGCCGCATCGCCGATCGTCTGGAAGTTCACCTATGGATTGGATCTATCCAGAGCACCTCTTCGGGTGCTTCCACAGGTTCGATGTCCAGATTGACGACCACCGGCTCTTGACCTGACCTGACAAGAACGCATTCCAGCGTCTCGTCGCGGCTGGCATTGATTTCCTGATGCGGCACGTAAGGCGGCACGTAGATGAAGTCGCCGGGGCCGGCTTCCGCCACATATTCCAGGCTCTCGCCCCAGCGCATGCGCGCCTTGCCCTTGACGACATAGATGATGCTTTCCAGATCGCCATGGTGATGAGCGCCGGTCTTGGCGTTGGCGTGGATGGTCACCGTGCCGGCCCATATCTTTTCGGCGCCCGCCCGGGCCTTGCTGATCGCCGCGGCGCGGTTCATGCCGGGCGTCTGCGCCGTGTTGGGGTCGAGCGAATTGCCGGGAATGACCTTTACCCCGTTCTCGCGCCAGTCAACTGGCGCGTGGTCATGGTCATCGTGGCCTTCGTGCCTGTGGTCGTGTGTCAAAATCTTGCTTTCTGTTGTCGGCTGTTTACGCAGCGGCGCGGGCGGTAATGGTCTTCAGGGCATCGATGATATCGACCGGTTCGGTGCGCACAAGCCAGTCCGGGCTGACATCGGCAAATCGCACCGTCCTTGATTGATCGATGACCACCGCCGTCGGCATGGGCAGTTCCCAGGTTCCTGTCCCGGTCACCTCGCCGATCGGGGTGCCGCTGTCGAGTGAAACGCGGCGCGAGGGTTCGTCAAAGGAATAGAGAATACCGAACCGGCGGCTCAACGCATTGTCCGCGTCGGTTGCAATCAGGAAGTCCAGTCTGTGACGATCCTTGATGTCGCGCAATTTTTCGGCAACCTGCGGACTGACGCCAACCAGCGTTGCTCCCAGCCTGTTCAGTTCGGGAGCCAGATGCTGGTTGTAGTAGGGCAAGGCGACATTGCAGACCGGGCAACCCGCGAAGCGGAAGAAGATCAGCACCAGAGGCCCGTTTTCGAGCAGACCTTCCAGCGTAAGCGACTGGCCGCCCACCTCGGTCAACGCGAAGGGCTGAACGGTATCTCCCGCCTTGACGAAGGCTGAGCGGTCGGCCGTGTCGACGAGCAGGCGCCGCTGGTCGACGTTGATCTTCAACCTGTCCGCGGGCATCGTCAGCGCCCGCTTGGACTGGAATTCCGCAAGGGTTTCGTTGAGCGATTGAGCCTTGGACATCGGTCTTCTCCATAGCTGAGGAACACCGAAACGGCGCGAGCGATGATCCGGCCGTCAAGGTCCGTTCAGGATAGGTGGCCACGGTCGCGGCGCGAGAGAAAAAATTGCGCAGCGGATTTCGCCGCGCAACGAATTGTCTATTTCGGGCGGACAAGCCGAAGTCGGTTTTTCCATCGAACGATCGGGCGCGCCAAACCTGCATCCGCAGGCAGGCGGTCGACCGTAAAATGCCCACGCCCGGTTGGGCGCCGCCGCAGGCATGATTTTCTAACGGACAGCGAAGATTCGAAACGGTCGTGGCTCCTTCTCTCTAAATCTATAAATACTATAGACATTAGACGTCTCAGCACCATTTGCTGGCGCGGCATGGTGTTCGTTCGAAAAAACATGGCAATTTCCACGACGAAGGTGCCTGCATGTCTCACGGAAAACTGGTCGGCCTGGTCGGCAATTTCAGCCGTCCGTCCAAGTCCTACGCCTTGGTCGAGACAGTCACTGAGCTTGCATGTGACCGGTATGGTCTTCGCTCCGAACTCTACGACCTGACCGATATCGGTCCTTCTCTGGGCAACGCCCGGCGCTATGATGATCTCGATGCAGCCGCGCGGAGAGCCGCGCAGGACATCATTTCGGCAGATGTGCTCGTCGTCGGGTCGCCGACCTACAAAGGTAGCTATACCGGGCTCTTCAAGCATTTTCTCGACCTGATCGATCCGCTCGCCCTGCAAGGTAAACCAGTGATCCTGACCGCCACGGGCGGTGGTGACCGCCATGCGCTGATTGTTGAGCATCAGCTTCGCCCGCTTTTCGGTTTCTTCATGGCGCATACGCTGCCCAGCGCCATCTATGCGGCCGACCGGGATTTTGCCGATTACCGCCTCGTCTCGCAGCCCATTCGCCATCGTGTCGAACAGGCAGTCGCCGAGCTTGGTGCGTTTTTCCCGCAAACATTGCGTCACTCATTGGCTGCCGAGTGATGCCGTCGTCAACCGCGGCAGGAGGGATGCGTAGATGACGGTCACTCCGCTTCGCCCAAGGGTTGCAACGGCCGCTCGCACGTCCGTGGAGGCAGCCGTCGAATTGGCGCGCACATTTGCCGAGACCGCCGGCGACTATGACGAGAGTGCCGCGTTTCCGCACGAGAACATTTTTCGGTTGCATGATGCCGGCCTCATAGCGTTGACGGCACCGGTCGAGTTCGGCGGTGGCGGCGCAGGTCTGGGCGAAGCATCTGATGTGATCCGCGAAATAGCCCGCGGCGAACCGTCGACGGCGCTCATCCTGATCATGCAGTACATAAACCTTGCCACGCTGCCCACAGGGCGCTGGCCCGAACACCTCGTGTGCCAGGTGGTTGCCGATGCCGTCGAGAACGGCGCCTTGATCAATGCGTTTCGCGTGGAGCCTGAACTCGGCACTCCGATACGGGGAGGGCTTCCGGCGACCACCGCGCGGCGCACGGGCGACGGCTGGTCGATCAGCGGTCGAAAGATCTATTCGACGGGTGCCGAAGGCCTGAGCTGGGCGATTGTATGGGCGAGGACCGACGAAGACGACCCGCGTGTTGGCGGCTTTCTGGTTCCCGCCAATGCGCCCGGACTGCGCATCGAAAAAACCTGGAATCCGCTCGGCATGCGCGCCACCGGAAGCCACGATGCCGTGCTGGAAGATGTGCGGGTTCCCCTCGATCATGCCGTTGACATCCGTCTTCCGTCCGAGTGGGATACACGCGGCGAAGGGCAGGCCGCATGGTTCGGCACGCTGCCGGGCGCGCTTTATACCGGCGTTGCGCAAGCCGCGCGCGACTGGCTGGTGCGTTTTCTGAAGGAGCGCGTGCCGACCAATCTCGGCCAGCCGCTGGCGACGGTTCCCCGCATCCAGCAGGCGGTTGGCGAAATCGAGGAATTGATCGCCGTCAACCTTCGGCTGATCGCTTCGGCGGCGCGCGATGTCGACGAAGGGCGTCCTTTCACCCTGTCGGAAGCCGGCCTGATCAAGGTGGTCACTACGGAAAACGCGATTGCCGCTGTCGAAAAGGCGCTGAAGCTCACCGGCAATCACGGCATCTCACGTCACAATCCGCTCGAGCGCCATCATCGCGACGTGCTCTGCGGTCGCATTCACAGCCCGCAGGAAGACACGGTTCGGCTCGGCGCCGGCCGACTTGCTCTTGGCATCTGACCAGCAAACCACGGAGGTTTTCGTGCCAGTAGAATTCATCGGTTACATCGGAAATTTCAACGCATCGGAGACGATCGCCCGTTTCGGCCCAATCATCAACCGCGAACACATCGCCGCTGCCGCCGCCATCCACGAAAATGGTGGGTTCGACCGTGTGCTGCTGGCGTTTCACTCCACCTCACCGGAAAGCATTCTCGTCGGCCAGTATGTGACCAGCATCACCCGCAAACTGAAATTGATGATTGCGCATCGGCCGGGTTTCACGGCGCCGACGGTTGCCGCTCGCCAGTTGGCGACATTGGATCATTTGAGCGACGGCCGGGTCTCTGTCCATATCATCACCGGTGGCAACGATCAGGAGCTGGCACAGGACGGCGACCACCTGACCAAAGACGAGCGCTATGCCCGCACCAGCGAGTATCTTGACATCGTGCGGCAGGAATGGACCAGCCAAAAGCCGTTCGACTATGACGGCAAATACTATCGGGTCGCCGGCGGTTTCTCGGAGGTCAAGCCGCAAGGCCCGGACGGCATCCCGATCTATTTCGGCGGCTCATCCGATGCCGCGATCGCGGTTGCCGGCAAACATGCCGATATCTACGCCTTGTGGGGCGAGACCTATGCGCAGGTCGCCGAGACAATCCAGCGCATCCGCGCCGCCGCGACTGCGCATGGCCGCGCGCCGCGCTTCAGCCTGTCGCTGCGCCCGATCTTGGCGGATACGGAGGAGGCGGCATGGGCGAAAGCTGACCGCATCCTACAGCGCGCCAAGGCCCTGCGCGCCAGCGCTTCAGGCGAGCGCCTGATCAACGTCAATGCCAAGAATAGTGTCAGCGGGCCTCCGAACGAAGGATCGCGCCGCCTGCTGGCGGCGGCCGCGCAAGGCGCGCGGCTCGACAAGCGACTGTGGACGGAAATCGCGGCGCTGACCGGAGCCAGCGGCAATTCGACCTCGCTGGTCGGCACACCCGATCAGGTCGCCGAGGCGATGCTCGATTACTACGATCTCGGCGTTACCACCTTCCTCATCCGCGGCTTTGATCCACTCGAAGACGCCTTTCACTACGGCCGCGATCTCATCTCGCGAGTGCGGACGCTCGTCGCGGCGCGGGACGGCGCAGCGCCGCACGTCCAGGCGGCCGAATAGGTCCCAGGCGCGCGGCTAGCGGCCCCACCAATCCAGCTCGGCATCCTCAAGGAGAATCGAACATGACCTGGAAGACTTTTGCATCGGCAGGCAGTAGTTCCGCTATCGGCGGGTTTGACCGCCGCTCATTCCTCAAGACGGCGGGAGCGCTCGGGCTTGCCCTGCCGCTCGGAGTGGTGTCCGCAAGCAGCCTCTGGGCACAGGCCGCGGCACCGGCCGGCGAGCTAAAGAAAATAAAGTTCGCGACCAACGCCTCGGCCATCTGCCTGGCGCCGGTGTTCGTCGCGCAAGAGCAAGGCATCTTCAAGAAATACGGGCTCGATGTTGAATTGGTCAATTTCGGCGCCTCGACCGAAGCGCTTCTTGAAGCCATTGCCACCGGCAAGGCCGATGGCGGCGTCGGCATGGCGCTGCGCTGGCTGAAGGCCCTAGAGCAGGGCTTCGATGTGAAGATCACGGCCGGATCGCATGGTGGCTGCACGCGTCTCGTCGCGCTGAAATCGAGCGGTATCACCGATCTCAAGCAGCTCAAGGGCAAGACGATCGGCATCTCCGACCTGGCAAGCCCAGGCAAGAACTTCTTCTCGATCCTCCTGCACAAGGAAGGACTCGATCCGATTGCGGATGTCGAATGGCGCCAGTATCCCGGTGAGCTTCTGCAACTCGCCGCCGAAAAGGGCGAGATCCAAGCCATCGCGGACGGCGACCCCAAGGCCTATTTCTGGCTGCAGGACCCGAAATACATCCAGGTCGCGTCGAACCTCGACCACGGCTTCGAAAACCGCGTGTGCTGCATCGTCGGCCTGCGCGGCAGCCTGATCCGCGATGATCTCCCCGCCGCGCAGGCGCTAACACGTGCGCTGCTCGAAGCGCAGGACTGGACCGTCGCCAAGCCCCAGGACGCCGCCAAGGCCTTCCTGCCTAATGCACCCAAGGACAAGACGGTCGACGAGCTCGTCGGCGTGCTGCTTTCGCAGACACACAATCATAATCCGGTCGGCGCCGATCTGAAGCAGGAAATCGCGCTCTATGCGCAGGAGCTGCGTGACGTGCAGGTGTTCAAGCAGTCGACCGATCCGAAGGAGTTCGCGGAACGCGTCTATGCCGACGTGCTGACGGCGTAGGAGACGCTACGATGACTTCGATTGATCCATCGCTTTCCGGGCGCGATGAAACCTCCGCTGTGGAGGAAGCTCCCGCGCAAAGGGGGACGGGCATATGGGTGTTAGGACTGGCAGCGGCCGCTAGCTGGGTCGGCGTGGCCGCACTGATCGAACTCTGGCCGGAGATCATCCCGCAGCCCTACGGCCGGGAGCTGGCGATCATCTCGCTGGTGATCGCGCTCGGATTGGTCATCGTCGCAGCAACGGGGCGGCTCTTCGGAGTCGCCGCAATCACCACCCGCTACTATGGACCCTGGTTCGTCGCAGCCGCGATCGTTGTCGGAGGCTGGGAGATCGTGACGGCAAAGGCGGGCCTGTTGCCCGTGCCCTTTTTCTCGTCGCCGCAGAGCATTCTGGAAGTGTTCTTCGACGATTGGGGCCGGCTTGGCATCAGTGTCTGGTATTCGGTGCTTTTGCTGGCGAAGGGCTATTTCTTTGGCGCTGCCGCAGGCTTCGTCACCGGCGTGACCATCGGCTGGTCGCGAGCGGCGAGCTACTGGGTGCATCCGCTGCTGCGGCTGATTGGGCCATTGCCAGCGACCGCCTGGCTGCCGCTCGCCTTCTTCATCTTCCCGACCAGTGGCTCGGCCAGCGTGTTCCTGATCGCGCTCGCGACCGCCTTCCCGATGACTATCCTCACATGGTCGGGCATCGCCAGCGTCAACCGGGATTATTACGATATCGCCCGCACGCTCGGCGCAAAGCCATCGTTCCTGATCCTGAAAGTCGCGATACCGGCTGCTCTCCCGCATGTCTTCGTCGGGCTTTTCATGGGTCTCGGCACGTCTTTCGCCGTGCTCGTCGTCGCCGAAATGCTCGGTGTGAAAGCCGGCCTCGGCTGGTACCTGCAATGGGCTCAAGGCTGGGCGGCCTATGCCAACATGTATGCGGCACTTCTGGTGATGGCGCTGATGTGCTCGAGCCTGATCACCATTCTCTTCAGGGTGCGCGACTGGACGCTTTCGTGGCAAAAGGGCCTGGTCAGATGGTAGCTCTTGCAACGAACACAGGTGTGGCATCCGCCGCTGCCGGCCAGAAGATCGATATCCAGAGCGTCTTCCATCAATTCGAACTCGAGGGCGAACCGCTTCCGGTGCTCGACGGCATCGATTTTTCGGTGGAGCCAGGATCGTTTGTCGCGCTGCTCGGTCCGTCCGGATGCGGAAAGTCAACGCTGCTTCGCCTTCTCGCCGGGCTCGATCATCCGACCAAAGGTGATTTGAAGGTTGACGGTGAAAACGTCGGCGATCCGGATCCCTCGCGCATCATGGTTTTCCAGGATCCGACGTTGTTTCCGTGGCGGACGGTGTGGGACAATGTATCGCTCGGCCTCGAAGCCCGGGGTATCCTGAAAAAGTCGCGCCAGCGTGTCGATGACGCCATCCAGCTCGTCGGGCTCGACGGCTTCGACAAGGCCTATCCGCATCAACTCTCAGGCGGCATGGCGCAGCGTGTGGCGCTGGCCCGCGCCCTGGTGAACGAGCCGCGCCTGCTCCTGCTCGACGAGCCCTTGGGCAAGCTGGATTCGCTGACGCGTCTCACCATGCAGACGGAGCTTGTGGGGCTTTGGCAGCGCGCCGGACTGACCGCCGTTCTCGTCACGCATGACGTCGAGGAAGCGCTGTTCCTGACCCAGCGTGTGCTGATTTTCGGCCCGCGCCCTGCACGCATCGTCGCCGATCTGAAGGTTGATCTTCCCTATCCCCGCCATCGCGGCGATCCGCGTCTTGCCGAGCTTCGGCGCGAAGCGCTCGGCCATCTCGGTCTGGCGGCGACCTGGTAGTCGAAACCAAATTGGAATCCCGACCATGAAGAAACTGAACCGCGGCCTTCGCGCCGTCCTCGCAGCCGCTGCTTTTGCGATTTCGCTGCCCGCCAGCGCCCATATCACCTTCGAGAACAAGGAGGTGGAGGCGGGACGCCTCGTCAAGTTCGTGCTGCGCATTCCGCATGGCTGCGCGGGTTCGGCGACAACCGCCATACGAATTGCGATTCCCGACGCACTAAGCGGCGTGACCCCCGAGGCCAAGCCCGGCTGGACGCTTTCGGCCGCGACCGCCGATGCGACACCTGTCCATGTCGCTGCCGCCAGCAACGGCACTGGCGGCTTGCAGGCGAAGGAGATCGGCTGGACGGGCGGCAGGCTGGAGAACAGCCACCACGATGAATTCATCTTTTCGGCGACGGTCAGCGCGCGGGCTGGCACGATCTATGTTCCGGTCGTGCAGGAGTGCGAGAAGGGCGTCGAGCGCTGGATCGAGATCCCGTCGAACGGCGGCTCATCCGAAGACCTCAAACATCCGGCGCCCTCGGTTCGCGTCCAGCCTTGACCCTGCCATACAGAGCGACTCACCTGATGAAAGCGGTGGCGGCGATCTTCGCCGCCATTATTGTGTTGGGCTCTTGCACCGGCTCGGCTTTTGCCCACGCGACGCTGATCACGGCCCAGCCCGCCGACGGGGCGGTTGTGCCGGTTGCCCCGGAAGCCGTTACGCTGCGGTTCTCCGAGCCGGTACGACCGTTGGTCGCGCGGCTAATTCATCCGGGCGGGCACACCGAAATCCTGAAGGACATCGGTGACAGGGGCTCGGTCGTCGTGCTGACCCTGCCGCCAAACCTCGAAAGAGGCACACATATCCTGTCCTGGCGCGTGGCATCGTCCGATGGCCATCCGATCGGGGGTGGGCTGCTGTTTTCGGTCGGCGCGCCGAGCGCGGTTGCCCCGCAGGCCGTCGAACAGTCCGATCTCCCGGTTCGGATCGGCCTCTGGTCGGGACGATTTATGCTGATGCTCGGGCTGATCGTTGGCGTTGGCGGCGTGGCCTTCGAGGCCCTGATCGGACGCTCCGGCTCGGTCAGACAAAGCCGGATCGTGAGGGGATCTCTCTTCCTGGGCCTTGTCGCGACGCCAGCGCTGATCGGGTTCCAGGGCCTCGATGCGCTGGGCGAATCGGTTCCAGCCCTGACCCGGTCCGACGTCTGGAGTACCGGCCTGTGGGCAACGAGCTACGGCCGCTCCACGTTACTGGCGGCGACGGCACTGGTCCTCGCCTATGCGGCCGGTGAGGCCGGTCGGACGCGGTTCGGCCTTTGTCTTGCCGCCGTGGCGCCTCTGCTGGTCGGCGTGGCGGTCGCCAGCGCCGGCCACGCATCGACCGCTTCGCCGCGATACCTCACCGTGCCGGCCGTTTTTCTCCATGCGGTATCAGTCTTGCTCTGGATCGGCGCATTGGTGCCACTTGGTATGGTGGTGGCCCGTGGAGATGCCGCGGCGTCTGTCGTGCTCAGGCGCTTTTCATCGGTCATTCCGGTGATCGTCGGCGTCCTCGCCCTGTCCGGCTTGCTGCTTGCCGTCGTGCAGGTGCAAACCATTCCGGCTTTGTGGAACACCAACTATGGCCTCGTGCTTCTGGCCAAGCTCGCATTGGTTTTCGCACTGTTCCTGCTCGCGGCGCTCAACCGTTTCTACTTGACCGCTCCCGCGATCGCTGGCGACGCCAGCGCGACGCGGCGGCTGACGCGCAGCATAGGGACTGAGATCGCCCTTGCGACAGCCATTATCGCTGTGCTCGGCCTTTGGCGTTTCACGCCGGCGCCGCGTGCGATCGCGGCAAACCCCGCATTGTTTGAGGCGCAGGAAGTCCATGCGCAGAAGGACGGCGTCAGCGCCAACCTGTCGATCCATCCGCCCATCGTCGGGCCGGTGAGGATCGAGGTCCGTGATCTCAATCTCGATGGGAAACCGTTCAAGCCGGCCAGTGTCAGCGTCGATCTAGACAAGCCGTCCTATGGTATCGGCCCGTTCACACGCGACGCGCGCTTGGTTGAAGGGGAGGGCTATCTTGCAGACGGTTTCGTCTTGCCTCTCGACGGATTCTGGATCGTCCGTGTAACCGTTCTGGTCTCGGAATTCCGGTCGGTGACGCTGATCGACATCTTTGATGTCCGCAACAGCGTTCCGACGAAAGCCGGCTGAACACTCCGAAAGACATCGGCGGCGCAACCGTGCCGGGCTCCGCAACGGTCTGCCTCCGCCGGACAGCCTTGCCGGAGAAATCCGCTCTCCAATGAGCCGCGATTTCGCAATCGTGTTCCTAGTCTATAGATTTTATAGAATTTAAATTGGGGGGCGTTCGGTCGCTCGCGCGATGATTTTTGTACTCGGCCCCGTCGACCGAACAGGAGATTGTGATGTCGCAAAAGCGCCAATTGAAACTCGGCTTCATGCTCCACGGCGTCGGAATGGGATGGGGCGATTGGCGCCACCCGGATGCTGATCCAACCGCGAGCACGAGCTTCGCATACTACAAAAGGCAGGCACAACTCGCCGAAGCCGCCAAGTTCGATTTCCTCTTCGTCGCCGACAGTGTTTTCATCACCGAAAAATCCAGCCCGCATTATCTCAATCGATTCGAGCCGCTGACGATCCTGTCGGCCCTGGCCGGCGCGACCTCCCATATCGGCCTCGTCGCCACGCTCACCGCCAGCTACAGCGAGCCCTTCAACGTCGCGCGCCAGTTCGCCTCGCTCGACCATATCAGCTGCGGCCGCGCCGGGTGGAACGTGGTGACCTCATGGCTGGAGGGCAGCGCGGTCAATTTCAGCAAATCCTCGCATCTGGCGCATGACACGCGCTACCGGCTTGCCGCCGAACATCTCGATGTCGTCCAGGGTCTGTGGGATTCCTGGGAAGACGACGCGCTCGTCCACAACAAGGCGAGTGGCGTGTTCTTCGATCCGGCAAAGCTTCACGCGCTCAATCACAAGGGCGAGTTTTTTCAGGTCAAGGGGCCGCTCAACATCGCCCGCTCGGCGCAGGGCCAGCCGGTGATCTTCCAGGCTGGCGCTTCCGAGGACGGCAAGAATTTTGCGGCCAAGCGCGCCGACGCGATCTTCGTTCACCACGAAAATCTCGACGAGGGCAAAGCCTATTACCGCGACACCAAGAAGCGTGCCGCAGGTTTCGGCCGCGATCCGGACGACCTCGTCATCCTGCCCGGAATTCGCCCGGTGATCGGTTCAACCGAAGAGGAAGTCGAGCGCAAATACCGGGACTTCGCCAATCTGACCTCCATCGAGAACGCGCTGTCGATGCTTGGCCGACCATTCAACGACTATGATTTTCTGCAGCACGACCTCGACGCGCCGTTCCCGGATGTCGGAGCGCATGGGGCGAACAGCAACCAGAGCACGTCGCGCAAGATCCTGGAAACCGCGGCGCGGGAAAAACTGACGCTTCGCCAGGCCGCGCTACGCTTCGCGACGCCGCGCACCGAATTCGTCGGTACACCGGAACAGGTCGCCGACGCGTTCCAGCGCTGGCTGCAAGAACGCGGCTCCGACGGTTTTGTGATCAACGTGTCGCTGCCGAAAGAGTTCGACGTCTTTGTCGAAACCGTCGTTCCGATCCTTCAGGCGCGCGGCATCTACCGCACCGAATACGAAAGCGAGACGTTCCGCGGCAATCTCGGCGTTCCCGTCCCGCCCAACCGCTACGCCACGAGTGTCGCCGTGGCGGCCGAGTAAGCTTTCTGCCGTCCCAAGCAAATTCCTCCCACAAGCTGAAAGTGAACCCTCCCATGACCGCCATCTCCCGTCGCACATTCAGTCTCCTCGTTGGCGGGCTGGCCGCCGTCGCAACCCTCGGCACGCTGCCGGCTCTCGCCGCCGAAGACCTGAGCAAGGTCGTGCTACGCGTCGGCGACCAGACCGGCGCGACCCGCGCCAAGCTGGAAGCGGCTGGTCTCCTCAAGGACGTGCCTTATCAGATCGAATGGTCGGTCTATCCGGCGGCCGTCAACCTGCACGAGGCGCTCAAGGCCGACGCCGTCGACATCGGCCAGGCGGCGGATTCTCCAACCGTCAGCGCGATTGCAGGCGGCTCCAAGATCAAGGTCGTCGCCAATTTCTCGAATGGCGGCCTCGGCAGTTCGCTGATCGTTCCGGCCGACAGCCCGATCAAGTCAATCCAGGATCTCAAGGGCAAGACCATCTCGCCGACGACCCGCGGCAGTGTTGCGCACTATTTGACGCTCGGCGTGCTGAAGAAGGCCGGGCTGACCACCAGTGATGTGAAACTCGCCTTCCTCACGCCGGCCGACGCGAGCGCCGCCTTTCAGTCCGGTAGCATCGATGCCTGGGGCACGTGGGGGATCTATCTGGCGCGCTCGGTCGGCACGTTGAAAGCGACCGTCCTGATTGACGGGCCGGGAATCAATACCGGAAACTTCGTGCTGAGCGCGACCGACAGTGCGCTTGCCGACCCCGGCAAGGCTGCCGCGATCGCCGATTTCTCCGACCGTATCGAGCGCGGCTACAAATGGTCGCTCGAAAACAAGGGTGCGTTCATCGATTTCTATGCCGGCTTCACCAAGCAGGACAAAGCCCTTGTCCAAAATATCTATCCGATCGAAGCCGCATACAAGCGCACACCCATCGACGACACATTCGTCGCCTCGCTGCAGAACGTGTTTGACACGTGGAAAGAGGCCGGCGTGCTAACCGGCTCGCTCGACCTCCGCGACTACGTCTATCGCGGACTTCCGATCAACTGAGGCAGATTTGAGGAACAAGGGTCGATGAGCTCGATCGCAACAATCACCATCGCGCCACGCGCCGCCGAAAGACATGTGCCTAGTGAAGCGGCAATCCAGGACGCAGGGCTGGCCAAGCAACGCATAGAGCCGGCCTCGGCTTCCGCGCGCGCCCTGCCGCGCTGGGTGAGGCGGGCATCCGGCCCGATCGCTCTCGTGCTGCTTTGGCATATCGCCTCGGTGACGGGCGCTCTGCCAGGCGAGGTCCTGGCTGGCCCGTCCACGGTGATCTCCAGCGCCGTCAAGCTGTTCCAGACAGGCGAATTGCAGGCGGCGATTTGGGTATCTCTCGTCCGCGTGCTGATTGGGCTGGCGATCGGCGGTACGGTCGGGGTGGCACTCGCTGTGCTGGCGGGGCTGTTCCGGATCGGTGAAGACCTCATCGACGCGACGATGCAGATGGCGCGCACGCTGCCCCATGTCGCGCTGATCCCGCTGCTGATCATCTGGTCTGGCATCGGCGAGGCGCCGAAGATCGCTCTGATCGCTCTCGGCACCGCTTTCCCGCTCTACCTCAACGTTTATGCCGGCATCCGCAACGTGGATTCGACGCTGATCGAGGCCGGTCGCACGCTCGGGCTTTCACGCGCGGCAATGATACGGCATGTGGTCCTGCCGGCAGCGTTGCCGAGCGCATTGGTTGGTCTTCGCTATTCGCTCGGCGTTGCGTGGCTGTCGCTCGTCTTCGGCGAGCAGATCAATGCCACGGCCGGGATCGGCTATCTCATGGCCACGGCTCGCGAGTTCTTCCAGACCGACGTTATCGTGGTCTGCCTCGTCGTTTACGCACTGCTTGGGCTTGCAGTCGATTTCACGGTCAGAACTCTAGAAAAGGTGTTCCTCGCATGGCGGCCAGCGTTCAGCGGAACTTGACGGTGGTCGAGACGGATGCGCCCGTGCGCGTATCCGAACGGCCCAAGGTTGCAGGACAGGCGGTAAGGGTTCGTGGCCTCACGCGTCGCTTCGGCGAGCGCGAGGTGTTGAAGAACCTCGACGTCGACATCGCGCCGGGCGAGTTCGTGGCGCTGCTCGGCGCCAGCGGCTGCGGCAAGAGCACGCTGCTGCGCATCCTTGCTGATCTCGACCGGGAAATCATTGGTGAAGTCGAGGTGCCGGTCCGCCGCGCCGTCGCCTTCCAGGCACCGCGCCTGATGCCGTGGAAGAAGGTGTGGCGCAACGTCGTACTCGGCCTGCCCGGGCGGCCCGACAGGGCGCGCGCGCTGGCCGCGCTCGAGGAGGTTGGCATCGGCCAGCGTGCCGACGTGTGGCCGAAAGTTCTGTCCGGCGGCGAGGCGCAACGCACCTCGCTGGCGCGCGCGCTGGTGCGCGAGCCTGACCTGCTGCTGCTCGACGAACCTTTCGCCGCGCTCGATGCGCTGACGCGCATCAAGGCGCAGGACCTGGTCGGCGAACTCTGGCAACGGCATGGCTGCGCCATTCTTCTGGTCACGCACGACGTGGAGGAGGCGGTGCTTCTCGCCGACCGGGTCCTTGTGATGAAGGACGGCATCATCGCGCACGAGGAGCGGATCGACCTGCCGCGCCCGCGCGACGTCGCCGATCCGGTCTTCGCCAGGACACGCGGCAGCCTTCTCGACTGGCTGGGGGTGCGACACGGAACTCACGGCAATGCCTAAAGGTCTCGAACGATGAGCCGGTCGCCGGAGGAGACTCTTGAATTGACCGCCGATGTGCTTGTTATCGGCGGCGGCCTTGCCGCAACCTGGGCGGCGTCTGCGGCGCGTCGAGCCGGCGCTTCCGTCATCCTCGTGGACAAGGGGCATTGCGGCACCAGTGGCGTCACCGCGACTGCGGGACCGGGACATTGGTGGGTGCCGCCCGATCCTGCGGAACTCCGCGAGACCACGATCCGCAACCGACTGAAATCCGGCTTCGGCCTCAACGATCCGGAATGGATGGCGCGCGTTCTGGCGCTCACTTGGGAAAGCCTGCCGACCCTCGAGGGCTTCTATGACTTCTCCACGGACGAGAATGGCGTGAAGCAGTATCGCGCCTTGCGCGGCCCAGAATACATGCGCGCCCTGCGCAAGCTGGTGGACAGTCTTGGCGTCACCGTCCTCGACCACAGCCCGGCGCTGGAGTTGCTCCAGCGCGCGGACGGCTCGGTGTCAGGCGCGCGCGGCATCCGGCGGCAGGCGGGCGGGCACTGGCAGGTCAATGCCGGCGCGGTGGTGATGGCCACTGGCGGCACTTCGTTCCTGTCGCGCCTGCTTGGCTCGCACACCAATACAGGCGATGGCTATTTGATGGCGGCGGAAGCTGGCGCCGAACTCTCCGGGATGGAGTTTACCACCTACTATACCGTCGCGCCGGTGCGCTCCACGATGACGCGCTCCATGTCCTACGCCTTCGCCACCTATTACGACGAGGACGGCGCGGTGATCCCGATGCCGCCAGGTCCGGATACGACGCGGCCGCTGGCGCGTGCCATGTTGAAGGGGCACGTCTTCTGCGATCTCGCCCGCACGCCCGAGGACATCCGCGGCCGGGTGCCGACGATTTCGCCGAACTTCATGTTGCCGTTCCGGCGCTGGGGCATCGACCCCTACAAGGACCGGTTCGAAGTGACCTTGCACGGGGAAGGGACGATCCGCGGCATCGGCGGGCTTCGCATTGTCGGCGAGGATTGCGTGACCTCGGTTCCGGGCCTCTATGCCGCTGGCGATACGGCGACTCGCGAACTCGTTGCGGGCGCTATTTCGGGAGGCGGCAACATCAATTCGGCCTGGGCGGTGTCGTCTGGTCAATGGGCCGGTAGAGGTGCGGCGCGCTTTGCCGCGGAAAATCCTGCCGCGTCGGGCGCAAGACCCATCGGGCAGGCGGGCCTGCGCCCGGCCACCGTGCCGAGCGATGTCGATCTCGGTGCGGCGCGGTCCGCCATACAGGGCGAGATGCTGCCTTACGACAAGAACATCTTCCGCAGCGGTCACGCGCTGAAACGTTCGGCCGAAACGCTCGACGCCGCCTGGGCGGAGTTCGATGCCCGCGCCCGCGGCGTCGGCGATGCGCTGCTGAGAACCCGGGAGACTGCAGCCATGCTGGCCACGGCGCGCTGGTGTGTCGCGTCGGCTCTGGCACGCGACGAAAGCCGCGGCATGCATCAGCGCGAGGACCGACCGCAGACCGATCCCCGTTTTGACCGGCGCATTCTCGTTGGCGGCCTGGACAAGGTCTGGACGAGGTCCGACTACGGCCGCGCATTGGAACTCGCATCATGATCGAACTCGTCATCGCCGAGCGTTGCACGGGCTGCAACGCCTGCGTCGAAGTCTGCCCGACCAACGTGCTTGAGTTGGTTGCCGGCGATGTGCCGCGCATCGCCCGGCAGGCGGACTGCCAGACCTGCTTTATGTGCGAGCTGTATTGCCGGGGAGATGCGATCTATGTCGCCCCGGACTGCGAAAGCCCCACTGTAGTCGACAGGGACGCTATCCTGACCTCCGGTCTGCTAGGCGAATTCCGCCGCGATCACGGCTGGGACGAGTGGGCAACCGATCCGCGCTATACCAACGAACATTGGCGGATGGAGAGCGTGTTCCTGCGCGCACGGGATATGGCGATCTCCGAGGCGGTGGCGAAACGTAGGGATGGAAACTAGCCGTCGGGCAAGGGAGGATCGTGCGACCTGACGACGGGAGTGTTTGATGATGGATGCATGTGGCGCACCTCGCGGAACTCAAAGCCCGACGTTTTGAAGCCGAGGCGGAACTGGCCAATCCTGAAGAGGGCAGGCAAAGGTTGTTGGGAATACCGGCAATACTCACCTCGATTTGGCATCGCCGTGCACCGCTTCTCAGCGAACCTTGCCCAGTTTTGTACCTTGGAATGCGCGCCCGAACCACACGATCCGCGAATTCGCCGTACTAATTGGCGTGCTTAGATCGCAAAAAAGGCACGGCGGAAAACTCACTAAGTGGTTGAAAAGAATGGTGATATTGACAGGAATCGAATCTGTGATCTAAAGACTAGCTGTCTGCCGCTCTGCCTACGGAGCTACGGGATTGCGCGGCCCAAACTTAGCCGCTTTGGAAGGCGGGATCATTCGAGATCGTGCTTGGCGCAACGGAACCATGCGGAACGATACGGGAAGACTTCTGATTTTGGCCCACGAAAAACCCAATGAAATCAACGATTTTGGTAGATCCTCCGGGCCCACCAATTTCTTGCTGGGTAAAACTGTTTCGGCAGAACGGAATGGGACGGGATTTCGCTCCCGGCAGCCTTGAAGAACCCGTAAGGTGTCCGCAAAGTCGCCGAGCTACATATTGTGATCCAAATCGAGATCCAAAGCCCAGAAAAACTAAGTGAAATTATCAATTGCGGTGTGCGACTTGGCGGAGAATTACGTCTGCCTTCCCTATCGACCGGCGGAAGCCGTCAAACCCATTCCTGGGGTCGGAACAAGAACCGTTCCCGCAGACACGCTAAGGTCGAACGAAGCGCGAACACGCGCATAGATCTGTAGATGAAGCCACCGGGCTGGTTGAAAGCTTCCGGCCGATGGCCAACCAGTTCCCCTAGGAATTTAGTGTGCCTAGGGAGAAGGCGAGTGGGTAGAAGACGGCTTGTCAGTTCAAAGGAAGCGGCGATACTGCTGGGCATAGCGACGGACGAGGATAGTCTGATCAGTCACTTTACTCTGGACCCGGCAGATAGATTGGAATGCGAACTCCGCCGGCGACCGCAGAACAAGCTGGGCTTCGCCGTTCAACTCTGCACGATGCGACAAACAGGGCGGCTTTTGTGGGACAACGAGCAGCCACCTGCGGCTGTGATCAACTATCTTGCGGAGCAGCTCGGTATCGACGCGCGCCTCTACGCCTTCTATGCGCATCGAGTACAGACGCGTTTCGATCACAGCCGATCGTTGATGGCTTACCTCGGGCTCCGGACTGCATCTAGAGACGATCGCCGCGCCGCACTTGTGGCTGCAATCGATGCGGCGGCCAACGGCGATCACGGGTTGCCGATCGCGACAGCAGTCATTGCGGAGTTCCGGAAACGAAACGCACTCCTGCCTTCGCTGCATTCCATCGAGAAGATCGGCCTCGGCGGTCGCGCGATAGCTCGCCGACGGGCTGAGAAAGAACTTATCGAGGGTATCTCGCCTGATCGGCTTGCGTCACTGGACAGGCTGTTGGAGGTTGACCCGGCCCTCGGCCAGACGCGCTTTCATTGGCTGCGCTCGGCGCCAGAAGCGCCAGGTGCGTCAAACCTAGTCGGGCTGACAGAACGCATTGCCTTCCTGCGCAACCTGGAAATCGACGCGAAATTGCAGGTGCGCATACCATCTGGACGATGGGATCAGATGATCCGTGAGGGCAACGCCACACCGGCATGGCTGGCCAACGACTTCAATGCCAGCCGTCGACACGCGCTGATCGTGGCGCAGATTATCAAGCTCGGCCAGAAGCTCACCGACGATGCAGTGTCGATGTTCATCAAGCTGATAGGTCGGTTGTTCTCGCAAGCCAATAACCGCAAGAAGCAGCGGCACATGGACTGCAGGCCGGATACCGCCAAGGCACTGCGCATGTTCCTGGATACGATCACAGCCATGCAGTCCGCGAACGATTATGGCCGGAACGCATTGGAGGTTCTCGATCAGGAAGTTGGGTGGCACCGGTTGCTTCGGATGAAGCCTGAGCTTGAGTCGATGGTCGAAGACAATGAGGCGTCGCCATTGACCTTGGCGGCCGAGCAATATGCGACCGTCAACAAATATGCCGGTGCGTTCCTGCAGGCGTTCACGTTCCGCTCAGCGCGCCGCCACGATCCCCTTCTTGCGGCGATTTCGCTGCTGAAACGGCTCTATGCCGAGAAGTGGCGGACCCTTCCGGATCGCGTCCCGGTCACCCACCTCAGCCAAGCTGATCGACGGCTAATCCTCGGGCAGGAGAAGCCCGATCG
Source organism: Mesorhizobium kowhaii (assembly GCF_003253745.1). Taxonomy (GTDB): domain Bacteria; phylum Pseudomonadota; class Alphaproteobacteria; order Rhizobiales; family Rhizobiaceae; genus Mesorhizobium; species Mesorhizobium kowhaii. The sequence goes on along the minus strand of NZ_MZXV01000034.1, from coordinate 32,765 downwards.
CCGTCTCTATGAGATTGCAACGCTCGCGGCTTTGCGGGACCGGCTTAGATCTGCGGACATCTGGGTCGATGGCAGCCGATCCTTCCGGCCGATCGACGAGCATCTTATGCCGCGGTCAACATTCACCACCATGAAGGAGGAGGACCGCCTCGGGCTGGGCGTCCAAGGTGACGGCGCGCAGTGGCTTGCCGAAGCGCGTCAGATGCTCGACTTCAACCTGAAGCGCCTCGCGCACAGAGCACGGTCCGGAAAGCTCGAAGGTGTTCGTCTTGAAGCCGGCACGTTGATCGTGACGCCAACGGCTGGCGAGGTTCCGGCGGCGGCCGAGGAACTGAACGCCGAGATCAGCGAGCTTTATCCGTTGGTCGAGGTGCCGGACCTTCTGCGGGATGTGCACGAATGGACCGGCTTTGCGGACTGCTTCACGCATGTTCGCACGGGTGACACTCCGAGGAATGTCTCGGCCATGCTGGCCGGCGTGCTGGCCGATGCGACAAACCTCGGTCCGAAGCGAATGGCGAGCGCGTCCAAAGGAATCAGCGCTCACCAGATCGGCTGGATGCGCACCTTCCACGCTCGGTCGGAGACCTATCGCGCGGCGCAAGTATGTATCACCGATGCACACACCCGCCATCCGCATTCTCGACTGTGGGGCAACGGAACAACCTCATCGTCCGATGGCCAATTCTTCCGCGCGAGCGATCGAGCCGCAAAGCGCGGCGACATCAATTTGCATTACGGCAGCGAACCCGGATCGAAATTCTACAGCCATCTTTCCGATCAGTATGGCTACTTCAGCATTCTGCCCATCAGTCCGACCGAAAGCGAGGCGGCCTACGTGCTCGATGGGCTATTCGATCAGGACACGGTCCTCGAGATCCAGGAACACTTTACCGATACGGGCGGCGCGAGTGATCACGTATTCGGGCTGTTCGCCCTGATCGGCAAGCGGTTCGCACCGAGACTGCGCAATCTCAAAGATCGGAAGTTCCACACATTCGAGAAAGGCGACGCATATCCGGCGCTGTCGAACCACATCGGGGCGCCGATCAACACCACTTTGATTCTCGACCATTGGGACGATCTGCTCCATCTGGCGGCGTCGGTCACGACGCGATCCGTGGTGCCGTCTACGATCCTGAAGAAGCTGTCCGCATCTCCGAAGGAAAGCCAGCTCGCAAGGGCGCTACGGGAACTCGGTCGGATCGAGCGATCGCTGTTCATGATCGAATGGTACTCAAGTCCGATATTGCGTCGGCGCTGCCAAGCCGGCCTCAACAAGGGCGAAGCTGCGCATAAGCTGAAGCGCGCTGTCTTCTTCCACGAGCGCGGCGAAATCCGCGACCGATCATTCGAAAGCCAGGCATTCCGCGCCTCCGGCCTCAATCTCGTCGTTAGCGCGATCGTGCATTGGAATACGGTCTATTTCGAACGGGCCGTCACCCACTTGCGCAAAATGCACCGCGAGATTCCGGATCATCTGCTCAAGCACGTCTCGCCGCTGAGCTGGGAACACATCAATCTGACCGGCATCTACACCTGGGATGCAGAACATCAGATGCCTGAAGGCTTCCGGTCGCTCAGACTTCCGGCTCGGTTACGCCACGCCGCATGACGTTCATGCTCCGTTCGACGTTAGCGTGTCGCTGGGAACAGTTCTTGTTCCGACCCCCAGATCGACGACGCCCTTGCCGGTGACCGCACCGTAGCGCGCTCTGCCGCCGATGGTGAAAGTAGCGAGGCGTTCCGCGCTCATGTTGCAACTCCGCAATTGGTCTTGTTGGATGCCTCTCACAAAGAACCGCAAGCGCGACTCTTGTTGTAACTGTGGTCAAGCTGTCCTGCGGCGAATGCCGATCGAGCGCCCGGCACGCTCGGGCATCGGCAGGGTCGCGTGGGCGGCGCGCATGGCTTCGACCTTGGCAAGTACATCGGCGGGGAAGGGCGCCACCTTCGGGCCTGACACGTCGACATGCAGCGAAAGCGTTTCGGAGGTTGCGGCCAGCCAGCCATCGACATGGCGGATTTCCTGGTACGCTCTCAACCGCTTGTCATCATGGTCGATGAGCTGAAAGGAGACCCCGACCTTGTGGTCGAGATGCAGCTCCTGCACATAACAGACATGGACTTCCGCGGTGTAGATGGTGAGCCGCCGTTGCTTCACATAATCCGGCCCCATGCCCATTTTTTCCAAGGCTTCATCAGAGCAGCGATCGAACAGCACGTTGTAGTAGGCCATGTTGAGATGGCCGTTGTAATCGATCCAGTCCTTCTCGATGCTCATGGCACGAGAGACGAAGGGGGTGAGGATGGGCATGGAATGTCGCTTTACCAACGTTTCGTGAGCTTGAGCTTTTTGCGCACTTCGGATGGTCCAAGGATGCGCGCGTTAGCCGTGTGGGCAATTGCAACAGCTTGTTCGACGAGGTCTTTGTTTGTCGCCAGCACGCCGCGCTTGAGCCAAAGGTTGTCCTCCAGGCCGACGCGGATGTTGCCGCCTGCTAACAACGCCAGCATCGCGTAGGGGAACTGGTTTCGGCCGATCGAGAAGGCGGAAAAGATCCAGGATTTGGGCAAATTATTGAGGAGCGCCATGAAACTGTTCAAATCGTCCGGGATGCCCCACGGTATTCCCATGCACAACTGAACCGTGACCGGGTCGTCGATTATGCCCTGCTGAACCAGGTGTTCGGCGAGACGCAAGTGCCCTGCTTCGAAGATCTCAATCTCCGGCCGCACACCTAATGCCTGAATGCTACGGGCCATCTCGGCAAGGGTGTCGGGCGTGTTGATCATGACCGTGTCCCCGTTGCCGAAATTCATGCTGCCGCAATCGATCGTGCAGATTTCGGGGAGGAGCGCCTTCACATGAGCCAGCCGTTCGGTCGCGCCGGCCATGTCTGTTCGGGAACCAATCGGCGGCAGAGGTTTTTCCGGCGGTCCCATCGTCATGTCACCACCCATGCCCCCTGTCAGATTAAGCACGAGATCAACTCCCGACGCGCGGATATGGTCTACGACCTCCCGATAAAGCTGGACGTCGCGCGCGGCCTTGCCCGTAGCCGGGTCGCGCACATGAATATGCGCTATCGCGGCGCCCGCTTGCGCTGCCTCGATTGCAGCCTCTGCAATCTGCACGGGCGTGACTGGGACCTTGTCGGAGCGCACGACGCTGTCACCGGCACCGGTCACGGCGCAGGTGATGAAGACTTCGGAACTAGGCGTGAGGGGCATGCGCTTCCTTGTCTGTGTTGGAAGGGTGTTCATCAGGCTCGACGCGGAACCCAAGATTCCGCGAGATTCGCTCTGCCGCCTTCAAAAGCGCAGCCACATGTTGAGGGTTTGGAGGATGCTTGATCGACTGCGCCAGGCCCACGATCGCAATCGTTGCGATGCCATCGCCGAGATTATCGAAGATTGGGGCAGCAACCGCACTGATTCCGCGCGCCGACTCTTCGGGTGCCAGCGCGTATCCCTGCCGTCGGATTCGGTCGATCTCCTCGCGTAGCGCGGCTGCATCGCAAATCGTCGTTTCGCTGTAGCGTTCAAGCCCGTTCGCCAAGGCGCGCTTCAGGAGCGGGTGGCGACTGAAGGCCAGCGCGATCTTGCCCTGCGCGGTAGAATGCAAGGACAGGTCGCTGCCCGGTCTTACGCCGATCTCGATTGCGGCACGTGCAAGCGCTGTCGTCGCCACGACAACCGACTTCGAGTTGATTAGCGAGACCACGCAGGTCTCACCGACTTCGTCGCGGAGCGCCTTTGCCTCGGCCTCGGCCGTCACCATAATATCTACACGCCCGGCACCTTGGCTTAGAAGTTGTGCACGCATGCCGAGGCTGTAGCGCGCGGTCTGGGCGTCCTGCGACACGTAGCCAAGATCCATTAGAGTCTGGAGGTGTCGGAAAACGGTGCCTTTGGTTGTCTTGAGGGCGTCCGCCAGTTCGCTTACGCCAACGCTGGCGCCGGCAGCAGACACTCCCTCTAGCACGCGGAAGGCAAGCTTCACCGACTTAACGCCAGAGACTGATTCATCCTGCGCCATGGCGATCACCACTTCCCTATGTTGCCTTTATGCCGCGGTCGGGCTCGCCGAGCAGGACTCTGGCATTTCCACCGACCATGGCTCGGATATCCGCGTCGCCGTAGCCAGAATCGAGCAGCAAACCAACCATGGAGGCAAAACCTTGAACCGGTGTAGGGTTCCCGAACTGGCCCAGATCGGAGCCGAAAATGGTTCCCCGCAATCCGCCAGCCTCAATGAACGCTGCAAGGTCATGCCTGTCATACAGAACATCGTCTGGACCGCCGAACCACATACAGATCGAGTGCTCGATCGTCACGCCCCATTCGGCCAAGCTTCTGATGTCGGCCATCGAAGCGCCCAGGATGAAGTCCGGGTGGCTCATGACAAAGCGGCTGACGCCTCTTTTCCGGGCTTCTTCAAAAATACGAAAAGCCTCATCATAGTGAACATGGCCTGCAGACAGAACAAGATCGCTGCTCGCGGCTATGTCGCAGATGTGTTTCAGTTCGTCTCGAATCTGTCCGGACCCGTCGAATAGCATTACCGGGCGGGCCGTTAGCGCGCCGGGGCGACGTTTCGGGAAAGCCTTTTCCGGGGGAACACCCTGTTGAGCGCGGATGTGGTTCTCGGCATCGAGCGTCGGTAACCAGACAATCCTTACCCCATGGGCGGCCGCGTGCTCGACCGCGTAAGGGTTTAGCCCGCCAACTGCGTTGTTAAGCACTATGCCACCCAGCATCACGGTGGGCTCAGAATACTTGTTTCGGATCAGCCGAGCCGTTGGGGCAGTGCAATAGTAGTGGTCCTTCATAACCACCGCTTCGAACCCGGCTGCGGCCGCCTCTTTCATCGCGTCTATGTGGTCGAGTTGCCGCCGCATCATGGACGGGCCGCTATGACAATGCAGGTCAATAGCGCCCACCAGGAGTTCTCGGACTTTATCCGAAACTCGGATTTTGCCGCCGTCAGTTTCTAGGTCACTTATCGCCATACGGGATCTCCAAACGTTGCCGCCACGATCGCACAAACGAAAATAATTCGCAAGAACCGTACTTGACTGTAAAACGACGTTCTGCGATATGAAACGAAACTTGGAGGTTATGAGCAATGAAATTAGCTAGTTTTCGGGCCGCGGGAGTTGATCGTGTTGGCTTTGTGGATGAGGTAGGCCGGGTCCATGACCTCGCCGAGGCAATGGCTGGTAAAGGTGGCGCCCCGAGCGATGCGACCACCTCGGGCGACATGCAGGCACTAATTGAAGCCGGGCCAAAGGCGCTCGAAGAGATAGCAACCCTTCGGCAGAGCCTTAATGGCGGTTATGCTGGAAAAGGCTATGCGGCCGATGAGATCACGTGGCATCCGCCGGTTCGCAAGCCCTCGAAGATCGCTTGCGTGCCCAACAACAATACCGCCTTTTCTGAAACGATCATGAAGCGGCCGAAATCTACGACTTTCTTCCTGAAGTCGCACACATCCTTGGTCGGGAGCGGCGGCTCGATCGTGCTCTACCCGGACTACGGGCTGACCTACTCCGAGCCTGAACTCGCTGTTGTGATTGGCCGCACGGCAAGTCGTATCAAGGCGAAGGACGCCTATGATCACGTGTTCGGATACACCATCCATAACGACGTTACGTCGGCCTCGCTGCGTGAGGAGGACACATTCCACTATCGCGAGGCCATGCCTGATGGGAATGGTGGACTCAAGATGATCGAGAGCTATACGTCCTACTCGGGTCGATATAAGAGCGCCGATACTTTCGCCCCGTTGGGTCCGTGGCTTGTGACGCGCGACGAGATCGCCGACCCGCATAACCTTGACGTAGCCATTCACGTCGGCGGCAAGCTTCTGTTCAGCGACAATACAAAAAACCTGACGTACTACGTGCCGGAAGTCCTCGAGGTGATTTCCCGCTACACGACTTTGCTTCCTGGCGATGTCGTCTCCATGGGGACGGCTTCGGCGCCGGGTGGCGAGGAAGGAGAGGTGCCGCTTGCCTCGACCGATATCCATCGCCTGGGCGGTCCTGTGCGCATTACTATCGCGGGTCTCGGTGAGCTCTCCAACCCTGTCGATATCCGGACCTGAGTGTACGTTTGATGGGTGCGTCGACTCCCTTTGCAAAGATACCTGAGGTCGGCCAAGACGGGGCCGACAACATCGTGTCGCTGCGCAATCTCAGCATGAGCTATGGCCGGATGCAGACAATCCTGCATGACCTGTCGCTGGATGTGAGGCGAGGTGAGTTTTTGACACTGCTCGGGCCGAGTGGCTCAGGTAAGACGACGACGCTTATGCTCATTGCTGGGTTTCAGTACCCATCGAACGGCCAGATACTGATCGATGGGAAGGACGTGACAGCGCTGGCCCCGCACCGACGGGAACTTGGGGTCGTGTTCCAAAGCTATGCCTTGTTCCCGCAAATGACGGTGCATGAAAACATCGCCTTTCCTCTGAAGTTGAGGAAGCTACATCGCCAAGAAATCGACAGGCGAGTGCATGAGGCACTTGACCTTGTCCATCTGACCGGCTTGGGCAAACGGCGAACGACGCAGCTGTCCGGAGGCCAGCAGCAGCGCGTGGCGCTCGCCCGCGCGCTCGTGTACCGCCCAAAGATAGTGCTGATGGACGAGCCGCTTGGTGCGCTAGACCGCGGATTGCGCGATAGCATGCAGAGGGAGTTTCGCGAGATACACCGAACTCTCGGTATGACATTCGTTTACGTCACGCATGATCAGCATGAAGCGTTGACCATGTCGGACCGCATTGCGGTGTTGAAGGACGGCCGGCTCGTCCAAATTGGACCACCCGAGGAAATTTATCGCAGGCCGGCCAACAGCTTTGTGGCCTCGTTTCTCGGAGACGCAAACCTCCTTGAGGGCAAGATCACCGGTCTGAGTGATAACCAGGCGACTGTTAGACTCTCTGGCGGCCAGATCGTGCAGGCTCCGCTGCCTTATGACGCGTCGGTCGGAAGCTCAGTCTCGGTGCTGGTCCGACCGGACGCAGTGACGCTCGGCGCCGGCTCGCCCAACGCCCTGCGTGGCACGCTGCAAGATGCGGCCTTCCACGGGGACCATTATCGCCTCCAAGTCGCGGTCGAGGGAGGGATAAAAATAAGCGCCAAGATCGCGTCCCACGGCATCTTGGTGCCTTCCATCGGCGACGCAATCGCCGTCGGGTTTTCTAACGTCGATCCAACCATCGTTCTCACACGCATTTAACAGAGGGGTTTTCGAAATGCATAGCCGTCTCTTCCAAATCCTCGCTTTCGCGTCGGTAGCAGCCATAGGCGCCACCCTGCCGGCCGCCGCACGAGACTTCACGGTCGTGGCTGGTGGCGGCTCGTTCCAAGCCCTTCAGAAAGAGGTATTCTTTGCGCCATTCGCCAAGGATGCGGGTGTGCCGGTCGTGGACGACAGTTGGGACAACGGAATAGGCATCCTCCGTGCGAAGGCGGCGATGCCGGATGGAGGCTGGGATGTCATCCAGGTTGAATCAGAAGAGCAGCAGATCGGTTGTGATGAGGGCTTGTTTGTCGAGCTCGATACGTCTCGCCTGCCTCCCGCTTCTGCACTCGTTCCCGGAAGCCTTAGCCACTGTGGCGTGGGGGCGATCATTTACAACTTTGTCCTTGGCTATGATGCTACCGCGCTGAAGACTGCGCCGAAGGACTGGAAGGATTTCTTCGATCTCCAGGCCTTTCCTGGCAAGCGCGCGTTGCGCGGGAGTCCGAAAGGCAATCTCGAAATTGCGCTGATGGCCGATGGCGTCGCGCCGAAAGATGTTTATGCAACTCTGTCCACGGATGCGGGCGTGGAGCGAGCCTTCGCCAAGCTCGATAGCATAAAATCGTCGTTGATCTTTTGGAAGTCCGGTGCGCAGCCGATCCAGATGCTGTCGTCGGGAGAGGTGACTATGACAACGTCCTACAATGGTCGTGTCACTAACGCCGTACGGAACGACAAGAAGAATTTTGGTTTGGTCTGGAACCAGTCGCTGCAGACCGTCGACAGCTGGGTGATCATGAAGAACTCGCCCTTCGTCGACCTCGCCTATAGGTTCCTGAAGGATTACCAGAAGCCCGAGCGGCAAAAGCTGCTTCCTGCCGGCCAGCCCATCGGCATCACGTCCCTCGCAGCGCTCAAGGAAATTGATCCTTCCGTCCTCACCGACCTGCCGACCTCGCCGGCCAATGCCGCTAACGTGTTGCAGTTAGACGATCGCTTTTGGGTAGACAACACCGACGCGCTGACTGCCCGCTGGGCCGCTTGGTCCGGCCAGTAACGGCACCGAGGCGGATGAAGATGCACCCGCATGAGACATGGCGCGCGATACGGGGATATGCGCTCGTAATTCCTGTGCTCGCCATGCTCCTTGTTACCTTTGTCGTCCCACTGCTCGAGGTGGTGCGCACCAGCGTCACCGACGATGAAATGCAAGCATCATTGCCGAACGTGGCGGCGGCACTTCGACCCTGGGACGGGCAGAGCGTGGTACCTGCCGAAGCCAGCCAGGCTTTGCTTTTGGACCTTCCGGCGGCAGCGCCTCAGAAACTCGCCGCGCTTGGGCGGCGTCTGTCCTATGAGGATCCCAAGGCCAACTCGCTACTTCGGCTGACCGCTCAGCGCCTCAAAAGTGGCGCGACGAACCTTGCGGAGATCGACGGGCGCTGGGCGCAACCCGGAACCTGGCAGATGCTAAAGCGCGCTGCAGGCCCTTATTCGAGCTTCTATCTTCTTGGCGCCTTCGACCTTCGTCGCGACTTCGGCAACGGCGTCAAGGATTCCTACGAGACTGGCGGTCTCTACAGGAACATTCTTCTTCGCACCTTCGTCATCGCGTTCCTCACCACTGTGTGCGCCCTGGTGCTCGCGTTTCCGCTTTGCTTTTTCATTTCTCAATCCTCTTCGGTCATCCAGCGTGGCGCTGTGCTTATCATCATGCTGCCATTCTGGACTTCGATCATCGTTCGCACGACTGCCTGGATCGTTCTGTTGCAGGATCGTGGCGTGATCAACCAACTGTTGGAAGCCTCTGGGCTGATTAACCGGCCGCTTCCGCTGCTTCACAATCGCTTCGCGGTCATTGTTGTGCTCACCCATGTGATGTTGCCGTTTCTTGCCCTGCCGTTGCTTGCCTCGATGCGCGCAGTCGATCACCGGCTCACGGACGCGGCGGCTTCGCTGGGTGCTGGTCCGCTCCGCGCATTCTGGAGCGCCTACCTGCCCCAAATCCTACCCGGCCTCGCAGCAGGCGCTATGCTGGTTTTCGTGCTGACATTGGGCTTCTACGTGACCCCCGCACTGGTGGGCGGCCCCGCTGACCAGACGATCGGCGCCTATATCTCATTGTTCACCACGGGCACCGGCAATTGGGGCCTCGCCTCCGCGCTCGGTCTTGTGCTCACAGTCAGTACCGCGCTTCTGCTGGCATTACGCCAGACGCTAACCGGATTCGCCAAAGACCAGGGGGCGGCCGACCGATGAAACCCCACAAACGCTCCTTGGCTGCAAGGATCGGAAACTGGCTGCTCGCGGTCTGGTCGGCGCTGGTTCTCATCTATCTCGTGGCGCCCATCCTGGTGATCGTGCCGTTGGCCTTCAATGCGGGCAACGAACTGAGCTTTCCTATGGCAGGCCTTTCACTTCGATGGTTTGCTGATTTCTTTGGCTCCGACGTCTGGCGCGGGGCCTTGATTAACAGCCTTATCGTGGGTTCAGGGGCGACGATCATCTCAGTTGTTCTGGGAACTGGCGCAGCGCTCGGGCTTCGTACGTCGCGCGGGCGGGTTGGAAGTCTGGTCCGCGCCGTCGTGCTGGCTCCGCTGGTCGTGCCGACCGTAATCGTCGGGGTCGGAATGTATTTCATGTTCTCGGCACTGGGCCTGACTGGGACCTACTTGGGTCTCATCCTGGCGCACGCCACGCTTGCGGTGCCGTTTCAATTGGTGACGACATCCGCAGCACTGGCGGCACTTGACGAACGCCAGCTCTGGGCGGCTGCTAGCGCCGGCGCCTCTCCGCTTCGCAGCTTCTTTGCCATAACTCTGCCTGTCGCGCTTCCTGGGATACTTTCGGGCGCGCTGTTCTCATTCGCGACATCGCTCGACGAAATCGTGGTGACGCTTTTCCTTGCTGGTCCGGGCCAACGCACCCTGCCGCGCGAGATGTTCACCTCCGCCCGGGAATTTCTGACACCAACGATCGCCGCAGCTGCAACCGTGATGATTGCGTTTTCCATCACCTTGCTTGCCGCGTTTCTGGCGTTGCGTGGACGGGACTCCACCAACCTCCAGTCAGAGACAGAGGATACCAAATGATCAGATACCTCAAGCGAGGCGAGAATGCCGGTACGGTCGCTGCGACCAACGCAACGACGCGAGCTACGGTCGAGGAGATCCTTGCTGACGTAGAAATGCGAGGCGACGCAGCTGTCCGGGACTTATCTCGGCGCTTCGACGATTGGTCGCCGCAGCAATTCAGGCTGTCGGACACCGATATCGAACATGCACTGTCGAATGTGTCGAAACGCGATTTGGACGATATCCACTTTGCGCAAGCCCAAGTCCGCAATTTCGCGACGCATCAGCGCGCAGCCATTCTGGACATCGAGGTCGAGACGCTTCCAGGTGTCAGGCTCGGTCACAAGAACATTCCGGTCAATGCGGTAGGTTGTTATGTGCCCGGCGGACGATACCCGATGGTGGCCTCGGCACATATGAGCGTCGTCACGGCCAAGGTGGCTGGCGTCAAACGCGTGATCGCCTGCGCGCCGCCGTTCCGTGGTAGTCCACATCCTGCGATTGTCGCGGCGATGCATTTTGGAGGCGCCGACGAAATTTACGTCCTCGGGGGCGTACAGGCCGTTGCAGCAATGGCGTTTGGGACAGCGACAATTGCTCCGGTAGACATGATTGTGGGTCCAGGCAACGCGTTCGTGGCGGAAGCCAAGCGCCAGCTCTACGGGCGAGTTGGGATAGACCTGTTCGCTGGCCCAACCGAGACGTTGGTCATTGCCGATGATAGCGTCGATGGCGAGCTTTGTGCCGCGGACCTGCTTGGGCAGGCCGAGCACGGGGTCGATTCTCCTGCCGTATTGCTGACCACGTCCGAAAAGCTTGCATACGACACGATGGCCGAAATCCAGCGGCAACTAAAAGTACTGCCAACTGCCGCACTTGCAGGTAGAGCCTGGGCCGATTTTGGTGAGGTAATCGTTTGCGACAATGATGCCGAGATGGTCGCGCAAGCTGACCTTATCGCGTCCGAGCATGTTCAGGTCATGACCAGAAATTTGGACTACTTCCTCGACAACATGACCAACTATGGCGCCCTTTTCCTTGGCCCGCGCACCAACGTCGCGTTTGGGGACAAGGTCATAGGCACCAACCATACGCTGCCGACAAAGACGGCAGCGCGCTACACAGGGGGGCTGTGGGTCGGGAAGTTCCTAAAGACCTGCACTTACCAAAAAGTGACCACTGACGACGCCAGCGCCCTGATCGGGGCTTACTGTTCACGACTTTGCAACCTCGAAGGTTTTGCGGGGCATGCAGAGCAAGCCAACCTCCGAGTTCGCCGTTATGGACAGGCAGCTTAGATACATCTGCGACGAACTGTGGCCGACCGAGGACTACACCAGCAGCACTTCGTCGTGGCAATGGGGATGTGGCAACGTTACCGCCAGTCCGCCAGACGATCGCCGAGATCGACGTGCCGACGGTCTTTGTTTATGGCGTGATCGACCTTATGTTTGCCACATGACCACTGAACCACAGCACCTTCTCCCGAATTGCCGCAGGGTCGGAGATTTCCTGGAGCGGGTCGGCGACAAATGGACAATCCTGCTTCTGATGGTACTCGGCGATCGGCGGATGCGCTTTGGCGAATTGCACCGTGCGATTAACGGCATCTCCCAGCGCATGCTGACCGTTACGCTGCGAAATCTCGAACGCGACGGGGTTCTGATCCGGACGGTTTACCCCACGATCCCCCCGCGCGTCGAATACGAGCTCTCCGACCGTGGACGCTCGCTCAAACTTGCGCTCGCCCCGGTCGGTAAGTGGGTCATGGAGAACCAGCCGTCGGCCCCCGGCTGAGCCAGCGACCTAACTTACTGGCGGGTAAGTCACTTCTGAAAAAGTGCCGTCTTGCGCCCTTTTCGGTGATCACCATATCGTTGCTTACCATTCGTGAGTGTCCAGGAAAGCGACGATGCAAAAGCGACCCAAAATCGGTATCATCATCAGCACGACCCGTCCCGGGCGGTTCGCCGATATCCCGACGAACTGGCTGTTCAATATCGCCAAAAAGCGCGATGACGCCGATTTCGAGATTGTCGATCTGCGCGACTATCCCATGCCGTTCTTCGAGGAAAAAATGCCGCTGCACCAGGCACCGCCGCAGAACGAGCTAGCACTGCGCTGGGGCAAGAAGATCGCCAGCCTCGACGGCTACATCTTCGTTACGGCGGAATATAATCACGGCATCCCGGCCGTGCTGAAGAATGCCCTCGACTATCTCTACTCCGAGATCCAGCGCAAGCCGGTGGCCTTCCTCGGCTATGGCGGCACCGGCGCAGCCCGCGCCGTCGGACAGTTGCAACTGAGCCTCAACGCCGCTACGCTCAAGCGCTCCGTTCATATCGGAATGATCGAGATGATCGGCATGCAGCGCGAGGGCAAGTCCATGGCGGACTATCCCTACCTCGACGACTCCGCCAAGCCGATGCTGGACGAGCTTGTCTGGTGGGCCAACACGCTCAAGGAAGGCCGCTCCGGCGACGAGGTTGCGGAGGCGGCCTGAGTTCTGGTCATCAATCCGGCGTTGCCGCGTGACTGAGCGCAGCGCGTTGATCTCGGGCGGCCGGATCAGCCGGGCGTGTCGCGCGTTCAGCCCGGACGAAGTGGTTCATCTGGCAGCGCCGCTTACGCCAGAATTCGGGTCCGATAGGTGCTCAGCGATCCATAACGCGAGCCCGCAATTCGCAGCGGAAATGTCAACGCCACGCGGCCGCAATCGTGGCGCATCTCGCGTGTTTCCAGGTAGCATCCGCAGTGATCAGGCTGGCGTCGACGGCAACCTTCGGCTCCGACAAGGCCCTCTTCCATGCCGCGCTTTACGACGGTCTCGAACAGATGCCGCAAGATGTTGCTCTCGCGACGAGTTCGTCGAATTGCTCGGCTTTTGCCTCGTACTCATCTGCGATAGAGGACGGTCCCGCCGACTTTTCGATAGGCAGGCCCGCCCCCGGAGGAGCGAAGCTTCTCCAGGGTGCGACAGGAAAGGTTGAGATAAAGCGCCGCCTGGCGCGTGCGGAGCCACTGCGAGCCGAGCGCGATTGGCGGTCGGCCATCGCGTCTGACCATATCCGACGTGTGGTTACGGGTTTGGAGGCTTTCATTCCGCCGCCTCCGCGCTGACAGGTTCGCGCCGGCTTCCCGGTGGTGCTGTGCGGTTGTCGCCCTTGCGGTGGCGGAACGGCCGATAGTTTCCGACCTTGGTACGGGACGGGTATTTCCCATCTTCGAGGCCCGCGAGCGGGGGTGACGGTCTGACCTCCTTTGCCGGCTCCGGCGCTTTGCTCGGCGCGGCTTCGACAGCCTCCGGCGCGGGTACGATGATTGCCGGCGCGTTGGGCGTCACAATCGATCGGCGACGGGATGCGACCACGTCAGCGGCCGAGCGGACCGGGTCATCCTCGTTGTGGATGTAGCGCATGAACATCGCGACGGTCTTGTGGGCGGTGAGGGCCATGCCGACCTTCAACGGCACGCCGGAATTGGCAATGTCCGTCGCGGCGCGGTGCCGGATGCCGTGCGTCCCGACATGCGGGATACCTGCACGCTTCAGCACTCGCTTCCACCCATGATGATAAGTGTTCACCGTCATCGATTTGGCGGGATCGAAAATGGATGGGCAGACGAAGGGCGAGTCTTCGAAGCGTGGCGCTTCGCTCAGAAGACGGTGGGCCTCGCCGCTGAGCGGTTTAATCATGTCGCCGGTCTTGCTGTCCGGCCAAGTGACGCGGCGCTGTTCAAGGTCTATCCAAGGCCATTCGAGTGACAGCACTTCTGACATCCGAGCGGCGAACTCGAATTGCAGGCGGATCGCCAGGGTCAGGAACGGATGTTCGAGCCCGTCCCGCTCCGCTGCATCGAGATAGGTGAAGAGCTTGCGCAGCTCGTCGTCGGTGATGAACCGCGTCGAACCCTTCTCCGCATACTTCTGCACATGGCGGCACGGATTGGACCCGTCCGGCCGATAGCCCCAGATCTCCGAAAGATTGAACATCTTGCGGAGGCAAGCGAGCGTCCGATTGGCGATGATCGGACGGTCGGAGAGCGCCGTCATGAAAGTTGAAATATCCGCTCGCGTCACCTCGTGGACCTTCATCCGGCCGAGGCGCGGGACGATATGGTTCTTGATGTTGAGCTCGTTGCCTTCGACCGTGTTCGGCTTGTTGTGCAACTTGGAATACTCTTCGATGAACTTCTCGCAGAGCTGCTTCGTGGTCGGCGCGGCGCGAGCGGCGGACTTCTCAGCGCTGGGGTCATTTCCTTGGCGGACCTCGGCCAGCCAGTCCTGGGCGATCTTCCGTGCCTGCTCCACGGTCAGTTCTCCGAAGCGTCCGATGGCGGGCTTTCGGCGAACTCCAGAGTTGGTTTGATACTGGAGCATGAATATCTTGCGCCCCGCTGGTGTGACTTTCTGGCCTGCTACCGGTTTTTCGGACACGAGGTTAAGCTAGCATAGCTTGTTCCTCGAACTCGACAGGGCTCAGATAGCCCAGCGTCGAGTGCCTTCGCCGAGGATTATAGAAGCGCTCGATGTAATCGAACACATCCGCCCTCGCGTCATCTCTCGTCCTGTAGACCTTGCGGGCTGTCCGCTCGGTCTTGAGCGACGAGAAGAAGCTCTCCATCGCAGCGTTGTCCCAGACGTTGCCCGACCGGCTCATTGAACAGGTGATGCCGTGGTCGGCCATCAGTCGCTGGAACTGCTCGCTCGTATATTGCGATCCCTGGTCGGAGTGGTGCAGCAGGCTGTCGGGCTTGCCTCTCCTCCAGATCGCCATGATGAGAGCGTCGGTGACGAGCTGCGCGGTCATCTCGGCCTTCATCGCCCAGCCGACGACACGGCGGGAGAACAGATCGACGACGGCGGCAACGTAGATCCATCCTTCCGCAGTCCAGACGTAGGTGAAGTCGGCGACCCACTTCTGGTTCGGGGCCGATGCCTCGAAGGCGCGATCGAGGAGGTTGTCCGACACGGCGGCTCGCTCGCCGATATCCTTCGGCAGTCCGCGCCGGCGTGGACGTGCCCGGAGGCCGTTCTCCCGCATGAGGCGTTCGATGCGATGCAGTCCGCAGGAAAACCCCTCTGCCAGAACGTCGTGCCAGACCCGACGCGCGCCGTAGGTGCGGTCGCTGCTCTTGAAGCTTCGGTCGATCCTGGAAACGAGGATCTCGTCATGCCGGGAGCGAACGCTAGGGCTGCGGTTGAGCCAGGCATGGAAGCCCGAGCGGGACACATCCAGCGCACTGCACAGTCATGCCACCGGCCAGATGCCCCGGTGCCTCGCGATGAAAGCGAACCTCATGTCACTTCCCTCGCGAAGTAGGCTGCGGCCTTTTTTAGGATGTCGCGCTCCGCCTTCAGTTTGGCGACTTCCTTGCGCAGCCGGTCGATCTCGAGCTGCTCCGGCTTCATCTGCCCATGACCGGGAAAGGCATGCTGCGGATCAACGCTCGTCTCGCGGATCCATTTGCGCAGCACATTCTCATGGAGATCAAGATCACGGGCTGCCTGGGTAACCGCGACGCCACGATCCTTCACCAACCTCACCGCCTCAAGCTTGAACTCGCGGCTGAACTTCCTTCTCTGCATTTCCACTCTCCAGTTCCGTTAAACACCTTATCTCGGTGTCCACGAAACCGGCAGCAGGCCATTCAGCATGAATCCGGGTACGGTAGTATCCTGGAGTTCATAGTCGTGGTCCCTCGGGGTTGCGGCATCCACGGCGGTCTTGGCGAGCTTGATTTTGGCCATCTATCGTCTCCGAACCTCAAAAATTCTAGGAGCCGAATAGGGGCACTCAGGCCGTCGGCTCCCGGCTACTGCCGAAAGCCATGGAGAAGGTTGGCGACCCCACGATGCAAGACAAGTCTTTGATCGTAGTAGGTTTTCGCATTCTTACTTGCATTCGGCGAGGTTCAGCATAGCCGTTCATGGACGGCTCAAAATCTGGATGCGTCTACCTTCAGCACGCAGGGTAATAGGATTGGAGTTCAATAGATTAGGAGCTAAGGGCCGCTTAATTCTCAAACTGCCACCTTCTACTTAGGTGCAGCATGAGAGCGTTGAGCGGTCAATGAGTTAGCGCCTTGCGGGTGTGGTGAAACTGGTAGACGCGCTGGATTCAAAATCCAGTTCCGAAAGGAGTGTCGGTTCGAGCCCGACCACCCGCACCACTTCTTAAATCAAAGGCATTCCGCAGTCAGGACGTTTGGATTCACTCCGGCTCGCCGGGCATCGGTAACTTCACTCTGCGACCCTCCGAAGGAAGGCCCCGCGTTCGAATCGCGGCGAGGCGCCAACGTTCTTCAGATTCTAACTACGAATCTGAGGTCAGGAGTTGAATCTCTTCGGGCGCGCCATTTTGCCACCGTCTGCGTAGAATATGTCGCTTAGCGAACACCAAATGGAATGTTATCCAGGCGTGGTGCTGTGCTCTCGGATGAGCGCGTCTCCTAGAACTCAGCGACTGGTGCTACGGCGCTATCTGCCTAGATCTGCGTAGTCCGGCGACATCGCGAGTGACGGATCGCGGTCGCGAAGCTGTTCGGTCACGATCGAGCGTAGCCAACGGACCGCCGGATCGTTCTCCATTCTCCGATGCCAGAACTGCTTGAGTTCGATGAGTGGGATGCTGACCGGGGGAGGCAGCAGCTTCAATCCGCTGTCGGCATACCATGCGCCCAGCGAAAGCGGTACGGTCGCGATCATGTCGCTGTTCGCGATCATCTGCGGCACACTCATAAAATGCGGAAGATGAAGCAATATCCGACGCTCTAGTTTGAGGTCGCGGATGCGCCGCTCGAAGATCTCCTGGCTGCGACCGTCCTGGTTCACCACGAGGTGGTCTGCTGCAAGAAATTGCTCGAGCGAAAGCGTCTCCCTGATGGTCGAATGGTTCTTTCGCGCGATACACACGAACGGATGATCGAACAGATCCTCTGCTACGATGCCGGCTCCGGTCAGATCTGGGAAATATCCGATGGCGAGATCGATGTCGCCGCGCTCCAGAGAGCTCTCCAGCTGATCGTGGGCGGAGGTGACGCAACGCATGCTCGCTTTCGGCGCTAATTCACGAAGTCTGGCAAGCAAGGGGGGAACGAAGATCATGACGCCGATGTCGGAGGTTGTGATCGTGAACACCCTGTCGCTGTCCTTCGGATGAAACGTCGGCGTTCGCAGGATATCGCGGGAGATCATCGCCAACACCGCTTTCACGGGCTCCGCGATCGACTCCGCGAATTGCGTCGGTCGCATGCCGCGGCCGGTCGAGAGAAAAAGCTGATCGTCGAAATATTCCCGCAGATGGCGAAGATTGGCGCTGGCCATCGGCTGGCTCATCGCAAGACGCCGCGCGACCGCCGACAGATTCTGCTCCCGGTAAAGTCCGTCGAAGAGCAGCAGCAGATTGAGATTCAGCTTTCTGATATCCATTATGTTGATATCTCATATTTGAGAACACCGGATTGTCAATACCTGAACGCCGGATAAACATCCCAGTCAGCAAGACCATTGAGCCGCTCCACAGGGCGGAGGGAAGGAGACGTCATGCTCTCGTGCCGCAAGGCCTCCGATCGACCGATGCTCGCTATGCGCGGCGCCGAAGCGCAACGCCGTCTCGACGCGCTTCGCTCCTGAGGAGCAGATCATTGTCGACCACTTCGAATTCCGATTCCTACATCCTCTCGCTCGCCTGTGACGATACGCCCGGCATCGTCGCGGAGGTTACCCGGTGCCTTTTCGAGATCGGCGCCAACATCGTGGAAGCCGAGCAATTCAACGACGGCAGCAATGCCCGCTTCTTCATGCGTGTCGCCGTTGAGGTGGCTGCATCGCGAGCAGGCGCGTTGCGCGCCTCCTTCACGCCAATCGCCGACAAGTACGGAATGGCGTGGTGGCTCCGCTCCATGTCGGAGCGGAAGAAGGTCCTTCTGCTCGGCTCGAAGTCGGACCACTGCCTCGGCGATCTGCTCTACCGGCATCGGCTAGGCGAACTGAACATGGACGTCGTCGGGATCATCTCGAACCACCCCCGCTCGGCCCTGAGCGTCAGCCTGATAGGCGACATTCCGTACCACCATTTATCGGTCACGAAAGAGACCAAGGCGGCACAGGAAGCTCAGATCAAGTCGATCGTCGACGAGACGGGCGCAGACCTTGTTGTGCTCGCCCGCTACATGCAGATCCTGTCGGACGATCTCGCGAGCTATCTTTCGGGGCGTTGCATCAACATCCACCACAGCTTTCTGCCGGGCTTCAAAGGAGCCAGGCCCTATCACCAGGCGCACGCGCGCGGCGTGAAGCTGATCGGCGCGACCGCCCATTTCGTCACCGGAGATCTGGATGAGGGTCCAATCATCGCGCAGGACGTCGAGCGCGTGAGCCATCGGGACACGCCCGACGATCTCGTCCGGAAGGGACGCGACATCGAGCGACGCGTGCTGTCGCGTGCGGTCCTGCTGTTCCTCGAAGACCGCACGATCATCAACGGTGAGCGCACCGTCATATTCGCCGATTGATCAAAGAAGGACGACTTCGATGCTACCCCCAAACCTGCGCAAAGTCCCGGAAGGCTACTTCACGTCCCGCTGGGGCCAGCCAGAATATACCGACTGGATCGACGAGACCATGTCGTGGAAACAGACGTGCTCGATCGGAGACTGGAGCTTCCTGTGGGAACGGCGGTTCAAGGGTCCCGATGCGCTCAAGCTGTTCAGCGATACCTCGGGCAGCAGCTTCGCTAAGTTCGACATATTACAGTCGAAGCATGTCACCCACACGACATCGAAGGGCAAAGTGATCGCGGAAGGCATTCTGACGCGCCTTTCCGCAGACGAGTACATGTTGTTCGGACGGGGCACATTCTGGGTCGACTACGTGCGTCGTCACGGCAACTACGACGTCACCTCCGAGGCCGATGACTGGTTCAACTTTCAAATCGCGGGGCCAACTTCGCTGGCGCTGATGGAGAAACTAGCGAATAGGTCCATGCGTGACATCAAGTTCATGCATTCGGGCGAGATCGAATTCGCGGGCTGCAAGATGCTGGCCTTGCGTCAGGGCATGTCCGGCGAAGTCGGCTTTGACCTGCAGGGGCCGGTCGACAAGGCTGCGCAGGTCTATGACGCCATAGTTGCCGCGGGCGCGGAGTTTGGACTGCGCCGTCTGGGCGGACGCGCCATCTTCATAAACCACCTCGAAGCATGTTTCCCGACAATCGTCACTGACTACATGCCCGCGATCTTCGACGAGGAGATGAAGGGCTACCTCGCGGAGTTCAGGGCGGCGATGCCGGCATTCGCCTCGACTTTCAACGTTGCGGGCAGCTTTGAAGCCGACGATATCAGCGCGTGGTACCGTAGCCCGGTCGAACTCGGTTGGGGCCGAAACATCAAGTTCGATCACGAATTCATCGGACGTGCCGCCTTGGAAGAGGAGGTCGCCAATCCGCGACGGCTGATGCGGACGCTCGTCTGGAACGGTGATGACGTCGCAGACGTCTACGCCTCGCTCTTCAAGAAGGACAAGACGCCTTATCAGTTCATGGAGATGCCACGCGATCAACGTGGGTTCATGTACGCCGATAGCGTGCTTCACAAGGGCAGGGACGTCGGCGTCGCGACCTCCCGCGGCTACAGCTACCACTTCCGCGAGATGCTGTCCCTTTGCACGATCGATGTTGCTCAGGCTGAGATCGGCACCGAAGTGACCGTCATCTGGGGCAATCCGGGTGAGCGACAGAAGGAAATCCACGCCGTCGTGGCGCCGGCCCCCTACAAGACCGACAATCGGCGCGCCGATCTGTTCAAGATCTGACGAGGGGCTGCGGCGATGACTGCTCACATCATTGATGGCAATGCGATCGCCGCCGAGGTCCGCCGCGAAGTCGCGACGGGAGTGACCTCTCTCCTTGCAGCTGGCGGCGAACAACCCGGCCTGGCTGTCGTGCTAGTCGGAAACGATCCGGCCAGCCACGTCTACGTAGCGAACAAGGTGCGCCAAACTGACACCGTCGGTATGCGATCGTTCCGCTACGACCTGCCGGCCGACGTCAGCGAGCGGGACCTGTTGAGTCTGATCGGTCGCCTGAATGCCGATGACGCCATCCATGGCATTCTCGTCCAGTTCCCGCTGCCGCAGCACATCGACAGCCGACGGGTGGTCGCGACAATCAATCCGGAGAAGGACGTCGACGGTTTCAACCCGCTCAACGTCGGTCGCGTCGCCACGGGAATGATGGATGTCCTGACGCCATGCACCCCGTTGGGTGTCATGCGGCTCATCCGGTCGGTCCATGACGACATCGCCGGATTGGGGGCGCTTGTCATCGGGGCGTCCAACGTCGTCGGTCGACCGATGGCACAGCTGTTATTGGAAGCACAGTGCACAGTATCGATCGCCCACATTCGCACTACCGATCTCGCGGCACGCTGCAGACAGGCGGACATCCTGGTGGTCGCCACCGGTGTGCCGGACTTGATCCGCGGCGCAGACGTCAAGCCGGGCGCGACGGTGATCGACGTTGGCATCACCCGTGTCGATCAGCCGTCTGGTAAGAGCCGACTGGTCGGAGACGTCATCTTCGACGAAGCCGTCAAGGTCGCCGGCGCCATCACGCCAGTGCCTGGTGGGGTAGGGCCCATGACGATCGCCTGTCTTATGGCCAACACGTTGAGCGCCGCGCGAGCTGCGGCGGCGAGGGCGGTATCCGCGCTTCACTACGTGATCCGCACGCGGGAGAGCGTGGGCCTTGATGACGCTTCGGTCAGGAACTTGTATTCGGATGACGAGTATGTCCGGCAAAAGCACCCCAGGTCCGTCCTGTGCCTGCCCGTCGTCAAACAAACGAAGCTCGTTGGCGCGCTCTATCTTGAGAACAATCTAACGCCATACGCCTTCACGCCGGACCGGGTCGCCGTGCTGGAGGCTTCACAAGCCGCGATTTCGCTGGAAAATACCCGCCTCTATTCTGAAGTGCAGCGGGAAAACACCGAACGCAAGCGAGCGGAGGAGGAACTGCGACGCAGCGACGCCTATCTGGCCGAGGCGCAGAGATTGAGTCGCACTGGCAGCTTTGGCTGGAACGTCGCTACCGGCGAGATCATCTGGTCGGACGAGACTTTCCGGATCTTTGACTACGACAAGGCTCCTTCTGTCACCGTTGACATGGTCGTTCAACGTACCCATCCGGACGATCGTGCTGCCGTGCAACAGACCATCGATCGTGCGGCCAGAGACGGGAAGGATTTCTCTCATGAATATCGTTTGCTGATGCCAGATGGCTCGGTGAGGTATATCCAAGCCGTCGCACACGCGACAAAAGATGCACCGAGACACGTGGAGTTTGTCGGGGCGGTGACGGACGTCACCGCGACCAGGAGGGCAGAAGAGGCGCTGCGCCAGTCGCAGGCGGAGCTGGCGCATGTCACACGCCTGACGACGCTGGGCGAACTGACCGCCTCGATCGCCCATGAAGTCAACCAGCCGCTCGCCACCATCGTCACCAACGGAGAGGTTTGCCTGCGGTGGCTCGCCCGCGAGGTGCCGGATCTGGCCGAGGTGCGTGAGGCTCTTCGTGACATGATCAGCAATGGCAGGCGGGCAGGCGGGATCATCCAGCGACTTCGCGCGCTTTCCAAGAGGACCGAGACCCAGAAGGTGGGACTGGACATCAACAACGCGATCAGCGAGATGATCCCGCTGGTGCACCAGGAGGCGCTCGGCCGTCGGGTGTCGCTGCGTCTGGAACTGGCGCCGGCGCTGCCCGCCGTGCTCGGCGACCGCGTACAACTGCAGCAGGTGATCATCAATCTGATCGTCAACGGCATCGAGGCCATGGCGCCCGTCACCGACCGTTCACGTGATCTGGTGGTGCGATCCCAACTGGACGATAGCGGCCAGGTGCTCGTCGCGGTCGAAGACTCCGGCGTTGGCATCGATCCGGGGAACGCCAAGCAGATCTTCAATGCCTTCTTCACCACCAAGCCCAGCGGAATGGGCATGGGACTGTCGATCTGCCGCTCGATCATCGAGAACCATGGCGGGAAATTGTGGGCCACGCGCAATGCCGGGCCTGGTGCGACCTTCCAGTTCGCCTTGCAGCCGCATCAAGAGCCCCGCTCGTGACCAGATGGCGTCGCCTGCGCGCAAGCACGGCTTCCGTCGCGAAGTAGGCATACTCACGAAGCCATGTTTGGAACGCTAGCGTCACTGGCCGTACCCCTGCCTGAAGGCAGTCTTGAGCCTTGCCTGCTGCAATACAGCGTCGCTTATAACCACAGTCTTTCGCTTGCATGACCAATTGATCAGTTGTGAGAGGGCATCGACCTGATCGTCGTGAGCGCCGTTGGGTAGGCAAGCACCTCGCTGCGGAAATCATCGAGCCAAGGCGCTTTCTGCGGAAGAAAAACACGCCCGTCTTCAATGCAGGCCGATCCAGCCGACATTCGCACGATCTTGTCTCCCTCAGGCTCGATGGCGATGCTGAAGACGCCGTCGTTGCGACGGTCTTGGATGAGGTTTGTTCCTGAACCCTTGTCCTCGATGAGAACCATGGTTGCCTTCCACCTGTCCTTTTCCGTCGCTATCCGCCTCTTCAGAGCGGGGAACTCGAGACGCTCTCTGACGACAGAGAGTATGTAGATCGCCTCCTTCAGCACCATGGCCGTGATGCCGACGGAGTAGTCATTCAACTCGGCTGCCTTGGAGGCGGTGTCCCAACTTTGCACGATCTCCTGCGTGAACCGCTCTTTTTCTGGGAGTTCCGTCCATCGCCGAAACCAATCCCAGCGGATGAGATTTCCGCCGAGTGGTACGGGCGATTGCAGATATTGAGCCGAAAAGGCCATTGACCCCATGGCGCGCTTCAAGAGGCAACGATCTTCGCAGCCCGCGAGCCGGTCACCCGCGACAGGCTCGCCGTCATCGTCGGCAAGAACTATGAGAAGAGCGATACTGCCTCCGCCGAGCGTCGATCTCTCCACCCAGCTCGTCAAACAAGATCGCCGCCAAGGCGGTCGATTTCCGGCTGTGGCAGCCGGCGCGGATATTTGACATTGCGGTCGAATACGGCCTCATCGCTCGCGGTGGCGCAGAGCTTGCACCTCCAGCCGAACTGCGCGGGCTTAAAAGGAAGTTGGAGTGTCTGAATCAGCTGCGGCGCAAACTTGATCGAGACACTCCATCTGAGGTTCGAGTCGGTAGAGCGCTACCGCCTTTCCCCCGACTCTGAAACCCTGCGATATTTTCTACGGTGTTGGGCGTGATGGACCTGTCTCGGTGCTGCAAAGATTGGCGGGGAACGGAAAGTCTGACCGGAAGCCGACGTACGTTGTCCACGACGCGAACGACAGCTTCGCGCCGCATGCCGGCCGTTCGAGATCCCGTCGCCACCGCATGAAAGCGGACGTCGCCGATAGCGAAGTTCGGTTTGAGGTTGCGCCAAGAGCGGACCCTTGGCTTCAGCCAATCGGACGATAGGACTACTCATTGAAGTTAGAGGCCGCCCTATTTTCTCTGCCGTCGAGAACGCCGATGAGTGCGTGGGCAGCAAGCAATGGTGTGCGCGCGCTATCGCCGGAGATGAGCAATCCCTCGGCGGTTCCGTGAGGCATGAGGTCCAGCCCGCTCGGCATGATGGCGACGGGTTTCGCGGCGACGAGGAAGTCGGCGATCAGAGAGGCTGCAGGGCTCTTGTGTTCCTGTCGCCAAATGGAACCGGGAGAGCCCAGGCAGAGCGCCCCGTCGAAGTCTTCGGCGTAGGCCTGATCCAGGCGGATCGTATCGGTCAGCTCCTCGCGCGATGGCCCGTCTTTCCTGAAGCGGAGCACAGCGACATCCGCGTTTTCCCGGCCGGGGCTCGCCGGTCCCATCCACGGGGATCCGCCAGCTGGGGAGGCCAGAACGACCTCGATTCCTCGGTCGTGAAACAAATAGTATGCGCCGGCAAAGAGCTCGAGTCGGAGCATCGATGTGCCTGCAGCGATATCGGCCTCGACATCCGGGATTAGCATCAACAGGATGCGCAT
Source organism: Mesorhizobium kowhaii (assembly GCF_003253745.1). Lineage (GTDB taxonomy): Bacteria > Pseudomonadota > Alphaproteobacteria > Rhizobiales > Rhizobiaceae > Mesorhizobium > Mesorhizobium kowhaii. The sequence continues at coordinate 8,415 of NZ_MZXV01000034.1, read as the reverse complement.
GAATGAAGCCCCTGCTTGGGGCCGACCTCCTCGAACGTGCGCGGAGGCCGGCGGCCGGTAGTCGGCTAGGCCTTGATGAAGGCGAGCAGGTCCGGGTTGATGACCTCGGGATGCGTGGTGCACATCCCGTGGGGCAAGCCATCATAGGTCTGGAGCGTGCCGTGCTTCAGCAGTTTGGCCGAGAGCGGCGCGGAATCCGGATACGGCACGATCTGGTCGTCGTCGCCGTGCATCAGGAGCACCGGCACGTCGATGTTCTTGAGATCCTCGGTGAAATCCGTCTCGGAGAAGGCCTTGATGCAGTCATAATGGGCCTTGGCCCCGCCCATCATCCCCTGGCGCCACCAATTGTCGATGACACCCTGCGAGACCTTCGCGCCCGGTCGGTTGTAGCCGTAGAACGGACCCGCCGGCACGTCGACGTAGAACTGAGCGCGGTTGGCGACCAAGGCCGCCCGAAAGCCGTCAAACACCTCGATGGGAAGGCCGCCAGGGTTCTTGTCGGATTTGACCATGATCGGGGGCACGGCGCTGATTAGCACCGCCTTGGCCACCCGTCCGGCCTGGGCGCGAGCGACGTAATGGGCCACCTCGCCGCCGCCCGTTGAATGGCCGACATGGATCGCGTTGCGAAGCTCGAGCGACGCGACCAAGTGGGCAACGTCGGCGGCATACGTGTCCATCTCGTTGCCGGTGGCAGTCTGGGTCGAGCGGCCGTGGCCGCGACGATCATGCGCGATGACGCGATAGCCCTTCTCAAGGAAGAACATCATCTGGTTGTCCCAATCATCGGCGCTTAGCGGCCAACCGTGGTGGAAGACGATCGCCTGCGCGTCCTTCGACCCCCAATCCTTGTAGAAGATCTCTACGCCGTCCTTGGTCGTGATCGTGGTCATTGTCTTGGCTCCTGGTTTTGCTGAGGTTTGAGAAGAGAGGGTTGCGCCGGAACTTGCGATTAAGGCCTTCGATGGCAGTACTGCGGCGGCTGCGAGAGCCAGACCGCCGTGCATCACCGCCCGGCGGGTTGTGGTCGTGAGAATTGTTTGTCTGATCATGGAATTGGCCCTTCAGTGATCCGTCCCAAGCAGTTGCGCTCGGTGACAGCACTGTCGCGCCACATCGCGCTCGCGGGCGAGTAAAGGGTTGCTAAAGGGTGCTAAGGTTCGACGAGACTAAGCTTCCGACCGGCGATGAAGCAAAGCCGAAGGTCAGCGCGCAGCGGCGCGGCCGGCGTCCTCCAGAATGGCGTCCGCTGCCCGGGCATCGCTCGTTGCGAAGCCCTCGGTTAACCGACCCCGCACCGGGGCGAGGAGGTCCACAGCCTCGCGGGCTCGGTCTTGCGTCAACCGCAGGCGCGCTAGGCTTGTTGCCGCCTTGAGTTCCCAGGCCAGCGCCTGCTGATCTACCGCGATACGCAGCGCCTGCCCGAATTGTTCTTCTGCCCTTTCATGGGCGCCAGGTGCACTTTCCCTCAGCAATATCTCGCCCCTCAGGCGGCGCAGCTCCGCATTGGCCCAGCCTTCTCCGCTGGCTCCGCACAAGGTCAGAGCATTGTCCACGACTGCAATCGCGTCGACATGCTGTCCATTCAGCGAGAGACCTTCGGCGAGGGCACCCAGAAACGGTGCTCGAAAGAGAACAAAGCCGCTATCTCTTAGCCTGTCGACGGCTGATCGCAGCATCGGTATGCCGGTCCGCAGATCGCCGGTTCGGATGAGGATTTGGCTGCGGTAGGCGTCGGCGTAGGTGTGCCACACGTCGAGCGCGTGTTCAGTGGTGTAGCGATGCAGCATCGCGGTGTAGCGATCCGCCAGTCCGACATCTCCCAGAAGAAGAGCGGTCGGGCAGGCACCGTCCGACAATGCGTGCGTGAGGGTGAGCACATGACCAAGCGAGAGTGCCTGGTCGATGTTTTCCTCGGTTTCACGCAGCGCCTGCTCTGCAAGACCCTGGACCCAAAGCGCGCGCGCAAGTGTGATTCGGGCGGTAATCTCCTGGTCGTACTGAAACCGCGCCGTATGGGATCGGTTGCTCGGGGCGAAATAGCCCGCGAGCATTTTCCTAATGTTCTTCAGAGCCCCGTTCTGATCCCCAAGGAAATGAAGCGACCGTGCGCGCATGCGATCGGCGAGGAATAGGTCCGAGGGCTCGCCGAACTGCGCCGCGACGACGGCGAACCGTTCTGTAAGGGCCAGGGCTGCGCGCGGCTCCCCGCTATTGGTTCGATCGACCCAGAGTGCCCACAAGGCTCTCAACTGGTAGTCCGCATCACCCAGCTTTTCGGCAAGTTCAAGAGTTGCGCTCCAGGCCTGCGCACCGCTGGGAAAGCCGCTGACGGCACGCATTTGGGGCCAGCCGAGTGCCGCGTAAAGTTGCATGCGACGTTTGTCTTCCGACGCATCTTGCGCAATCCTTGTGAGGGATTGCTGCACCCGATCGAGGCACTCGTCGACCAGCGAGAGCTGGAACCACAACGGCACGGCCGCGGCAGTCAGCGCAACGCCGATCGCGGGTTCGCCTGTCGGTGAGAACGTCCACGCCAGAGCCGCCCGGAGGTTGTCGAGATGGCGGCCATAATCCGCCATCCACTCCAGGGAAGGACGAATTTCCCATTCCGTTTCAGCATGCTCAAACACTTCGCGAAAGTGCTCGGCATGACGACGCGCGGTGCCGTCCTCTTCCCCGCTCGTCACGAGCTTCTCGCGGGCGTAGGTACGGGTCGTGTCGAGCAAGCGGTATCGCAGGTTGTCTACGCCATCCGCTGCGACTAGGGACTTGGCTACTAGATTCGCAAGATCGCCATCGACATCGCTTCCGGAAATCCTCCCGCCCGAGGCTACTTTGCGGGCCGCGTCAATGCTGAAGGAGCCCACGAAGGCGGCCAGACGGCAGAGCAGCAACTGCTCGCGCGGCGTAAGAAGCCGGTAGCTCCAGTCCAGTGTGGCTCTCAACGTTTGATGGCGGGGTAACGCGGTCCTGCGTCCTTTCGTCAACAAGCGGAAGACATCGTGCAGGGAGCCAGCCAGCCCTTCAATTCCGACACTGTCCACGCGGGCTGCCGCTAATTCGATCGCAAGCGCAATCCCGTCGAGCCTGCGGCAGATCTCGGCCACGTACGGAGCGTCCGAATCGCTCAGCTCGTAACCACCTAAATTGGAAGCGGTGGCCTGAACGAACAATTGAACGGCCGAGAACTGCAACAGGTCCTTGGCGCGCTCCGGACCCGCCGAAGGGGGGAAATCAAGTGAGGACAGGCGGTGCACCCACTCGCCTTCGGCTAGCAACGGCTCACGACTGGTTGCCAGAATGTGAATATGAGGCGCCTCGCGGAGCAGCGTCTCAGCAGCTTGGCTGGCCGCCTCGATCATGTGCTCGCAGCTGTCCAGCACGACAAGCAGATGCCGATCGTGGAGTAATACTGCGATGTCCCGGATCGGGTTGTCGGATCTTATCGGCTGACCCAGCACCGAAGCGAGCAGACTGCCGAGGAAGCGTGGGTCGTTCACCGGAGCGAGGTCGAGATAGGCGACCCCATCCCGGTACAGAGATGCCAGTCGCCTCGCAACGCCCAACGCGACGGTCGACTTGCCAATTCCTCCAGGTCCGGTGATCGTCAGTAGGCGTCGCTCCGCAACTTGGACCGCAAGCGTGTTGAGAACATCATCCCGGCCGACGATGTTCCCCAGCAGGGCAGGCAGATTATTGATGGGCCTCGATTGAACAGGCGCTGGAGGATGTGGCGCTTTGGGGCCGCCTCTCACCGCTGCGACAAAGCAGTAGCCACGCCCGGGAACGTTGGCGATGAAACGGGGCGACGCGGGATCGTCTCCCAGCGCTTTTCGTAGAGCAGTCACGTGAACGCGCAGATTATTCTCTTCAACGAAAGTGTCCGGCCAGACGTAGGCGATTAGCTCGTCCTTGGCGACGACTTGGCCGGCTCGTTCGAGCAGGGCAATCAGAATATCAAGCGCCCGACTTCCCAGTTGGACTCTTCGCCCACCCTCAAGCAGCTGCCTCTGCTGCGGAAGCACCCGAAAGGGCCCGAATGCGATACTCTGACCCGAAGGCATTGGCGACGGTGTCGACACGCTTCAATCTCGGAAAACTGGATGTAGGATACTCCTTACAGGGCCAAGCACCATCCGGAATTTCTGCCTCTGCTCAACCATAGACACGTTTGATGAAGATAAGGGATAGCTCCGCCTTCCGGGCTAGCGCATAAGAAGCGGGACTTAGGTTTCGACGAATATTTCGTCGGGCGCGATCAACGCCCAGTCCACCACCCAACGTCTTGATCGGGCCGGAGAACGAACCCGCTGCGCGGGATGGGCGCGCGCGGTGAGGTAGAGATCACGAACCGATCGTCGCGTTCGCATTGAGCGTGGTTCGGCCGCGGCAGAGCATCACGGGCTTCTTCAACAAGGAGCCTGACCATGCCCCATCCCCTTCTCGATGCACCCATCAGCCCGCTTCGCCAGCGGCTGATCGATGACATGACCCTGCGCCGTTTCGGCCAGGAGACGCAGCGCAACTACATCCGCGATGTCGGACGGTTCGCGACCTTCCTTGGCCGTGGGCCGGATACGGCCACGGCCGACGATCTGCGACGGTTCCAGGTCGGGCAGCAGGAAGACGGCGTTCCCGTGCCGACCATGAACAGCATCGTGTCGGCGCTGCGCTTCTTCTTCACCCATACGGTCGATCGCCCTGATCTGGCGCGCAAGCTCGTCCGGCTGGCGCACCCGCGCAAGCTGCCCGTGGTCCTGAGCCGCGACGAAGTTGCCCGTCTTCTCAACGCCACCACCTGCCTCAAGCACCAGGCCGCACTGTCGGTCGCCTATGGCTCCGGGCTGCGCGTCGCGGAGGTGTCGACGCTGAAGGTCGCAGATGTCGACAGCGAACGCATGCTGCTCAGGATCGAACGCGGCAAAGGCGGGCGGTATCGCAATGCCATGCTGTCGGCCGACCTGCTCGCGCTGCTGCGCCAGTGGTGGAAGGTCGGGCGGCAACAGGGCGTGATGCACCGCGACGGCTGGCTGTTCCCGGGGCAGCACGCGATGAAGCCGATCAGCACGCGTCAGCTCCATCGCATCGTCGTCGAGGCCGCCCAGGCCGCCGACATCGCCAAGCGCGTCGGGCCGCACACGCTGCGCCACAGCTTCGCTACCCACCTTTTGGAAGACGGCACCGACATCCGGATTATCCAGGTTCTGCTCGGGCACGCCAAGCTCGACAATACAGCCTTCTACACCAAGGTCGCGACCCGCACGGTGCGCACGGTCACCAGCCCGCTTGACAAGCTTGGCCTGTTCAATCCGGGAGGGATCTCGCCCGGCGGCTGAGCCGTGCGCGCCTCTGTTGAGGTCGCCGACATCTTCCGCACCGCGGGACCCGGATACCGCATCGCCCATGCCGGCCATCTGAGCCTGCATCAGCTCAAGGTCATGTCGGCGATCGAGAACTGCCGCACCGCAGCCCTTGGCGGTCATGTGGAGGCCTGCGAGGACTGCGGACACTGGCGGATTGCCTATAACAGCTGTCGCAACCGGCACTGTCCCAGGTGCCAGGGTGCGGCCGCGCGCGCCTGGCTCGCCGATCGGGAAGCCGACCTGCTGCCGGTCGGATACTTCCACGTCGTGTTCACGCTGCCGGCAGAGGTCGCCGACATCGCCTTCCAGAACAAGGCGCTGGTCTACGATCTGCTGTTCCGTGCAGCGTCGGAGACAATGCTGACGATCGCCGGCGATCCGAAGCATCTCGGTGCCCGTGTCGGCATCACCGCCGTGCTTCACACCTGGGGCTCGGCTCTGACGCACCATCCGCATGTCCACATGATCGTGCCGGGCGGTGGCATCGCGCCAGACGGGAGCCAGTGGATTTCGTCCCGCCCGGCTTTTCTCCTGCCAGTGCGCGTGCTCGGCAAGCTGTTTGGCCGCCTGTTCCTGACCCGGCTGGTCGCGCTGCACGACGCCGGTCGGCTCGCATTCTTCGGATCGGCGGCGCACCTGGCCGACCGTCGGGCCTTCCTCCGGCATTTGTCGCCGATCCGGAAGAAGCCCTGGGTGGTCTACGCCAAGGCGCCCTTCGCCGGACCCCAAGCGGTGCTCGCTTATCTGTCCCGCTACACCCACCGGGTTGCGATCTCGAACCGCCGCCTCATCCGGTTCGATGAGGCCGAGGTCACGTTCCGCTACAAAGATTATCGTCGTTCTGGCGCCGACCGGCAGCAGATCATGACGCTCGCCACCGACGAGTTCATCCGCCGCTTCCTGCTCCATGTCCTGCCGCGCGGCTTCCATCGCATCCGGCACTACGGCTTGCTCGCCGGCAGCTCCCGCAAGGCCAGCCTCGCACTCGCGCGCGAATTGCTGAGCGTCGCGCCGCTGCCCGATGACAACATTCCGGAAGAACCGACTGACTTCCGCCCGCCATGCCCGTGCTGCGGCGGACGCATGATCGTGATCGAGGTGTTCGAACGATGGAGGCAGCCGCGCGGACCGCCGGACAAAACGACGCCGAACCCGGAGAGCTGTCCATGACCCGGCATGGCAGGGTCCAACCTTCAGCCGCAGGCACCCAGCCTTCGGCATCAGACCCACGCGCGTCCATCGTGATCATCGACGTCGACAGGGCTGCGTCCGACTATGCGCCGAGCCGACGATGCCGCGCGGACGCGCAACGAAGCGGTCTATCCGCATCCATCCCAGCGCTTCCCGCCGGCAGTCGCGCCATCGCCGACACCGGCCGAAATCCGAAATCCCCATAGTATCGCCCGTGGCCCGCGGGTTCCTTCCTCGGGGACTTTCGTACGCCTGCCGGCGCCCGAAACTCTTCACGGAAGCGGTCCGACCGGTTCTGGTAAGAACGCGCGAGAATGCAGACATTCAATCCGGTGGATCCGAAGCCTCGAACTGACCCGAAGCCGACTTTCTGTAGCCGAGTCCCACGCCGGATAGCGGACCTTCGAATTGGTAATCATGACGCTAACAGGGTCATTCGGAGCCTCTGCGTCCTTCAGCATTTCCCTCGCTCTCATCGCTAGGTTCGCCTGGCTTTTTCGATACGCGAACGATCAGTTCGTCCACTCTTGAAACGAACAGCTTGAGAATCGGCGAGGTGTTTGACTTGCTGTAACCCACGGCCAGGTCGATCGTTGGCGCTTCACCCTCTAGCGGACGGCTGACCACTGACCATGGCAGCAGATTCTTCGCATAGGCGGGCATAAGCGCCAACCCGCGGGTGGACGCGACCAGGGACATGGCCATCGCCAAATTGTCCACCCCATGATCCAGTTTGATATCGAGCCCGGAGCGGCGCAGATAGTCCTCGGTCACGGCACGCAGCACGGTGGCTTTGTTCGAACCGCCGATGAAGATCTCGCCGGCCAATTCCCGCGGGTGAATCGCTTCGCGGCTGGTGAGGCGATGGTCGCTCGGCATCAGGACGATCATCGGCTCGTGGTCCACCACCTCGTAGCACAGGTCGAAGGCCGGCTCGACGCGCAAGAAGGCCACGTCGAGCCGGCCACGGACGAGCGCCTCGGCGAGATCCGGCGAATAGTCGCTCGAGATCGTGACATGGATGTCCTTCAGCTCGTCGCGCAGCACATTCATGGCCCGCGGCAGCCAGTTCATCTCGTGACCGGTTTGGAAGCCGATGGCAAATGTCTTTCGTGCAGGCTGTGCGGCCCTGCGCGCCGCTTCCACCGCGGCATCGACCTGCGCCAGCGCCAGTCTGGCATGGTCTAGAAGGGCCTTGCCTGCGGCAGTCAATTCGATGCCATGAACGCTGCGGGTCATCAACTGGACGCCAACCTCGTATTCGAGATCGCGGATTTGGCGGCTGAGGGAAGGCTGCGCCGTGTGCAGCCTTTTTTCAGCCGCCAGCGTCAGGCTGCCCTCCTCGGCGACGGCGACGAAGTAACGAAGGTGCCGTAGCTCCATAGCGCCTTCCATATTTCCAAGGCATGCCGCCCAGCTTACAAAGCCTTTTTCGCGGGCGCCAGGGGGAGGCCACATCACCACCCCGGCTTTTGACCGCAGCAGCTCGCGGTGGCTTGGGATCAGCGACCTGATCGCCGAACCCGAAGGGCCTTCCTTCATCTCCCGTACTGTTACGCACCGTCGTACAGACGGCGCTCGTGACACAAGACCCTAACCGGACATGAAGATTTCATGTCTGTCGTCAGACGTCGATCGGTGTTTTCAGGCTGACATTGCAACTGGACTCGTTTTCGGAGGCGGATCGCATCAACGTCGACGGCTTCTCAGAATCCTCACCTCATTCGGCGGGGGCGCACTGTTGCTGCATTCAAGACTGCACGTGCGACCCGCCGGTCCGGTGCACTTGCGTCCAGTCAAGCGCGGCCACCTCTTGTTTGACCCAAGTACAGAAGGCCTGCACATGAGGGTGCTC
>NZ_MZXV01000026.1 GCF_003253745.1 Mesorhizobium kowhaii | reverse complement strand
CGTGTAGGTCGGCGTGGGTTGGCCACGGGTGGGCGGGCGTGGGGGGGCGTGAGGGGGATCTCACATCGTCAGTTCCGTGTGTGTCATATAGATGTAAGCCGGTGTCGGTCTCGTAGATGATGTGATCGTTGCCGTCGCCGGCAAGGCCGGTGGTGTTCTTGACGAACTGGTCGGCCGTCAGCGTGCCGTTGCCGCCAAGCGCTGCGAAAATCGCATTGTCGACCTGGATGGTGTCGTCGACCACCGAGAAGTCGGTGATGCGGTCGACATTGGTGGAGGCGTTCAGCGCCGTGGTGAAGACGAAACTGTCATGGCCGGTGCTGCCGCTCAGCGTGTCGTTGCCGAGGAGACCGTTGATGATGTTGTTGCCACTGTTGCCAGTGATGGTGTTGGCAATGGAATTGCCGGTGCCGTTGATCGAGGCGCCGGTGCGCAGCGCCAGGTTTTCCAGCTCCTGGCCGGAGAGGTTAAAGGAGACATAGGCCTGCACATTGTCGGTGCCCTGGCCGTTGAGCTCGACGACATGGTCGCCGGCATTGTCGACATAGTAGGTGTCGTTGCCTTGCGCCCCGCTCATCGTATCGGCGCCGAGAAGGCCGTCGATGATGTTGTTGCCGGAATTGCCGGTGATGATGTTGGCGATCGAGTTGCCGGTGCCGTTGATCGAGGCGCCAGTGCGCAGCGCCAGGTTCTCCAGCTCCTGACCGGAGAGGGTGAAGCTGACGTAGGCCTGCACATTGTCGGTGCCCTGGCCGTTCACTTCGATGACGTGGTCGCCGGCATTGTCGACATAGTAGGTGTCATTGCCGATGCCGCCGCTCATCGTGTCGGCGCGTTCCTTGCCGTCCAGCGTGTCGTTGCCACCCAGGCCGATCAACGTGTTGACGCCCGAATTGCCGTTCAGCGCGTTGGCCAGACTGTTGCCGGTGGCGTTGATCGAGGCCGCGCTGCGCAGTGCGACGTTCTCGATATTGCCCGTGAAGTGGTTGCCATCACTGAGGTTGATCGAGATATAGCCATTGACGATATCGATGCCGTTAGCGCCGCTTTCACTGACGATATCGCCGGCATTGTCGACATAGTAGCTGTCATTGCCGAGACCGCCCCGCATCGTGTCGGCACCGCCCCTGCCGTCCAGCACGTTGTTGCCGGTATTGCCTAACAGTGTATCCGCGCCCGAGCCGCCATTCGCATTCTCGATTGTCGCCCCGAAGGCAATTGAAACATTGCCGTGAAGGCCGCCGATGTTGGAGAAACTGCCTGCCGCTAAATTGATGATTTGGGCTTGGCTGAACCCGGACGCATCCAGCGTATCGACACCGCCGGCGTCCCAAATGCAGATTGCCGGCGAGGTGTTTATGGCGAAGTTGTACACGTTCCCTGCATTGGAACCAAAACCGTAGACGGTGTTGCCCGTGCGCGTCGTCATATTGGCGCCGTAGAGCTGCTGAACAGCCAGAATGTCATACAACATCAGCGTGTCAGGGTAGTCATTGTAGTCCGATGCCCCGGTGTTGGTCTCGTCAAAATAGCTCATCACGGAGTATTGGTTGCTGTCCTGGGTGAACTGGGCAAAGCCGTCGTAGGTGATATCCTGTCCAGGTCCGGCGTTGTAATCGCCGGGATGTGACAGGCCGATCGCGTGGCCTGTTTCGTGCAGGATCACCTGATAGTCGTAGGAGCCGATCGGCAGACTTCCCGTGTCGACGGCGTCGGTGTTCAAATGCACGTCTCCGGAAATGTCGCCCGGCGCCGTCGTTCCCGGGTAATCTGCGTAAGCTCCTGCAGGGTCTGGTACCGAGGTGTAGTTTCCAAACAGCATCGTCGCGGAGTCACTGGTGCCGCCGGGGTTGACTTGCGTGAAAGTCAGGCCGCAGACAGACGAATACATGGCAAGCACCGACTGGACGGCAGCGACTTCCGCGGCAGTCAACTGGCTGAAGGGGGCAGCATACCCTGACGCGTCCACGCAATTGACGTCCGTCGTACGCACAGCCCATGTCACGGTCGCCGGTTGTCCGGCTGTTGTGCCCCAACTGCTTTCGGGCGTCAGGATCGCGCCGGCCCCCATCAATTCGTCATAGCCAGCCCGGGTTCCGCTCACCACGGAAACGCCATATTGCCCCGCATACCAATCGAATGATGAGCCGGCATTGATGAAGTAGTCGCCCGTGGTCGTGGCCGTGTAGGTAATCGTCGAATTGTAGCCTGGGCCACTGTCATCGTCGGCCGTGATCAATGTTCCGGCCGCGTTCATGAGAGACAAATAGGTATCCCGGACATTGTCACCGAGTGCGCCTTCACCAACCTCTGCGAATGTATAGGTCTGACCCGCCACAAGATGGACCCGGTACCAATCATGGTCGCCGGCCGAAGACAAATGGCCGGTCGCTGTCTGGCCGACTGCCAGGGTGTAGCTCGTGGCGGTGGATGCTGCCGCATCGGTTGTTTCGGTGACGTTTGGCATTGCCTTCCCCCTTTGCGTTTCCCGCGGCCGTGCCGCCTAATATCCATCATGGGCCGCGAGGTTCAAAACCTGCGCATGTCCGACTGCCTTATTTGCTGTCGTTCACTTTGTCCTTGCCGCATAGCCGTTCTGCCACTTCGAGTGCCTTCCGAAGGACTTCCTGATTTTCCGCTGCCGAAATGATTGGGCTTCCAAGACGTGCTTCGTGCAGACGCGCCAGCGCCTGCTCGCAGGTTTTGGCATTCATCGGGCGCTGCGGATTTCGAGGATAGGATTGCACTGGCTGAGGTCCGACAATGGATGCCACCACGATAGCTCCTAGGTATAGGAGGTTCCGAGTCATGAGCCTTTTCCGTGACCGGTCTGTTTTTGACCAAGCGGCCGTCCAAATTCTCGGCTTGGTGACAGCACCGACCACCCATGCCTGTCGCCATCATGATCGGCCACATCCACCTTCCAAAAATATACAATCGCTTTCCGCGGCATAGCGCCGACAGGTCAATTGCGGAATATTTGTTTCCGAAATCCTATGCCCAAGCCCTAGATTTGTACTCTATGTCATGGTCACACCTGTATTCAACGCTGTTCTTGAGAACCAGCTAAAATTCTTGCTTAAATCCCGTATGTACCGCCGTGCTTTGTTGGCATGGGTGCATCTCTCTTGGCATCGAACTGAACTACTTTAGGTAAGTGCCCGGAGTGTGCCAGTCGTCATGTGACGACTGGACATGGCTTCGACAGACAGCATGTAGGCAGGTTGTGCCGTCGAACATTTTTCTGATTTATAATCAATGTTTTGCTTAAAAACTTGGCGGAGGAAGTGACCGCCTGGCTCGCATTCACCATCGCCGCTGGCGTCGTGCTGGCGCTTGCATGGTGGCCGCTGTAGGCCAAGCGCAATTTCCTTGCACGAAATTCAGTCTGCTCGGGCTTCCTCCTTATTGATGATGCTGTGTTTCGGCTGGCAGTTGTATAGTGGTCCGGGTGCTACGGGAGGGTGTGCCATGCGCGAATTGCCATTAGACATTGATGCAGATGCTGTGATCGCAGTCGGCCGATATCTGGATGATCATGCGAAGACCACCGCAGTTTCGATATCTGAAGCGCTCCGTGTAATCAGGCGTCGCGTCAACAAATCGCGCGTCTGCGATATGTGGCTGGAGGAGATGATTGTAGAAAGCGCCGCAGCCAGAAAGCTTGCCCTCTTGTTGGACAACCACAATTAAGGGGCGCCGGCTCAGGCGGGCGCCAAGGCGCGCGGGACGCTTTCGGCGGTGTAGGACAGCGGCCGGCGGGAACGCGCGCTGCCCGCTGCCAAGGAACCTGGCGCCGGCTCTTCTCTAATCTTCACATAAATCTCGACAGATGGATTAGGTGGGCAAATCGCGCACCAAGGCCAATTGTGAATTGGCCATCGTTGGCAGCAAAGTCCCAACCGAAGAATGCCGCCCAGCCAAAAAGCAGAATGGAGAAGCGCATGATCAGATTCTAAATTAGGCGTATTGAATAAACGTTAAGGCAGAGGCGCGGGCTTTGAGTGCCCAGGGGAAGAGATGACCGACAAACCGGCCACAACCTACATCGTCAGCGTGTTCGAGAAGCCGCATTGGCGCACGGTGCTGACCAGCAAGGACAAGGCCAAAGCGCTGGCGGCGGCCGAGGAGATTGGCGACAAGGTGCGGATCGAGGAGATCACGCCGAAGGTGAAGAAGCGTTAGGGGCTACCCGACTACATCGCTTCTGACGGCGCAAAGAAGCAGTTTTCGTCTTCCTCCGTCGGATGCAAGCAGATGTGAAAGTTTTCATCGCCAGAGGGAATTACCTCGTCATAGGGCACGAAATATCGATCCTGGTGGGTGACCCTGTGGTGGTCGCCCGGTTTCAAGATTATGACGTAGCCATCAGGTCGCGGTGTCACGGTTGTGCTGGGGATCTTACCGCATTCTCCCGTCACCGGATCCCCATGACAACAGGCAGGTGGATAAGTCCAGCTTCGCTGAGGGCTGTGTGCTAACGCTGAACCATCCTCCAGCGCCGCAGCCGTGGCTATCACGCCTGCCAACCCCGCCATGTGTCGTGTTCCGACCGCATGCACTCGAATGGTCCCCGAGAGCGGCGTCCGATGTCGTCCAGCCGATTATAAACCATTCGCAGGCGCTAATACAGAAATGCGCAAGCTTCGCCCCCGCAAGGGCGTGCTTGACGAAAAAAGCCCGCCACCGTGAGCAGCGGGCTTTGTTGGGTCGGCGTCGGACCCGATTTTAGGGATACATGCCAGCGACCGCATCTGCGTCGGCGAAACCAGCTTCTGCCGGATCGAACTCCCGCTCGTCGTCGCCTTCGCGATCATCCGCCGGCTCGTTCGGGCCGCATCCTCGCCCGTGACCGGTCCAGCCTAGATCGGGCTCGCCTTCTGGGTGGTTCCATGTCTTCTGCTCGACCTTGCAGGTGAGACGCTGGTCAACGTGCTCTGTCCAGCCAAGCTCCCACTCGTCATCGTCGCGGTCGTCATGCGGCTCGTCGAGCACGTCGCCTCCATGCTCGTTTTCGGCTTCGCATTCGTCATGGCTCGGGAGCGAGGCGCGGGAGCCCGCCCAATCCTCTTGCGAGTTGCTGCCGTAGTGCATGACCGTCAACTCGCCGCTGCGTCCCCACGGGCTCTCCCGGGACGTTGGATGCCGTTCGATGGTGCCCATGGTCGGCTCGCCGTCGCTATCCGGCTCATAGTCGCTGTTGTCCTGCTCCCGGTCGTCGTCACCTATCGAGGGCTCGGCGTCTGCGCCGTCTTCTAGGTCGCAATCGGCTTCCATGAGGTCGAGCGCTGTGATCAGGCTCATGGCGCGGTCCAGATGGTTGTTCAGGGGCTTCTGCACCGACTGGCGCCGTTCGCGAGGTTCCGTCCCCTGGGCATCCCAAGGGGCTTCAACGTTCTGATATGCGCGTTCATGACGGCCACCCCACAACGAGGGCAAAGCCGGCCTGATGATCGATCTGAACCCGCCATTCCCCGCCGTGAACTTCCTTCATCGCGTCCGACAGTTCCCCAGCGAGACGCCTGACGCGCGCGCAGGACGTTTCCGGCAGTTCGGACGACGAGGGAAGGGGAGAAACTGCGCCCGAAGCCGCAGTCGCGGCTATGCCGGGAACGGACGCGATTGCGCCAACAAATAGGGCGCGACGGGAGAATCTACCGACGACCTGGCTATCGGTCTGGTCAAAAAAGCGGTGCATAATCAAAGTCTCCTTCGGTTGCATTTTCCTTGGGAAACGCATTGGGAAGGAGGCAAATGGCGCCGACAAATACCTTACAAAATCAGCCTGTTAGGCGATAAATCTGGCGGAGGAAGTGGGATTCGAACCCACGGTGAGCTTGCACCCACGCCGGTTTTCAAGTCCGGCGCAACGCGCTTCTTGTCGTTGCGTGTCGTATTATAATGTGCCGGTAACCCGTTGAAAAATTGGCGCAATCAGTGTGATTTCGTGCCGTTCTGTTCCACGTCGTTTCAACTTATTTCGCGGTGTTTCGGAACGTTCTGTGATATTTTGGTGATAAATTCAGCCCCTCGTCAGCGCCTCGAAATGTGTCCCGATCACTTCTGCGGCGGCCCGGTCGCGCACGTCCTCTGGGTGCACATAAAGGTCATTGGTGATTGCGGTGGTCGAATGGCCGAGGCGGGTCGAAACGGTTTTGAGGTCGACCCCATTGCGGATCATGCTTGTCGCCATCGTGTGTCGCCAGCCATGACAAGGTTGGATCCTCTTGACACCGGCGCTGTTCATGATCGAGCGCAGCCGTCCGGTCCAAGTGCGGGGGTTCGGCATGGCGCCGCCATGTTCCGGAAACACGAAGAAGGGATCGCGTAGATAGTCCCGGCCGTAGGCCAAGGCCTGGCGCATGATCATCGCCTTGTGCTGACGCAGCCGCTCCACAACAGCGAGTGGAAGCGATATCGGACGCGCGCTGCTTTTGGTCTTCGTTGCAGCACGAAGTTCGACACCGGCGTTGCTCTGAATAAGGGTTTGCCGGACTTCGATGGTCGCCACATCGAGGTCGACGGCATCCCAGCAAAGCCCCAGCAGTTCAGAGCGTCGGATCCCGCAAGTAAGCAGAAGCATGACGGCGGCGTCGAGACCAGGATAGCCTTTCGCGCGCGTCTGCGTCTTCAAGGCGGCATGCCAGACCCGGCTTGCCTCTTCGTCGCTCATGCTTCGTGCCTTGGACTTTTGCGGGGAGGGCGGCGATGCGTCGGTCGCGACGTTTTCACCGACCAGTTTCCACTTTCGTGCCTGCTTGAGCGCATTCGAAATTACACGATGGCAATGGTGGACCGTCCGCGCGGCCAAGGCCACTCGCTGGCGTGGGGCGCCATCCTTTCCGGGCTTGTGCGACCACCCACCACGCTCAAGTAGTTCTGCATAGGCCTGATCGAGAATGCGCGCGTCCAGCTTGCGCAATTCGATGCGGCCGGCGAACTCGACGACGTGATCGCAACTGCGTCGATAGAAGTCGATCGTCGTGGGACTTTTCTGGCCGGTGCGATCCACCCAGTCTACCCAGTATTTCAAATACTCGCCGAGGGTATATCGGCGATCGTGCACACCGGCCCCCTCGACCTCCTTTGCCATTTGGGCGGCGAAGGCCTTTGCTTCTTTCATCGTAGCGAAGCTCTTCGAAGGCTGACGACGTGTCCCATCGAGATCGCGAACGCTCCACAGGGCCTGATAAAAGACCGCGCCGTTCTTTTTCTTCAGCTTGCGGACTGATGCCATTAGTCGTTGCTCCTGGTATCCCGCGACAGTGCGTTCCGGCACGCGTTGCTGCATGTCTTCATGTTCGTTCGTTCGAAGGCAAACCAGTGGCTGCAGAACGCGCAACGCTTGAGCGGCATCCGCCGGAACAGGTGTTGCACGGCGCTAGCGACCATGAAGTCGGCCAAGCTGGAAGCATCGAGACGGAAACCCGTCCTGCTGTCGAAACGGCCGATTATAGGCTTCCACCCGGCTAGGTCGCTATGAATAAAACGGTGAACCTGCTCGGACGGTTCGCCATCCCGCACATGGCACGCGCCATCGGCGCCGGCCTCTTCCGCGCCGTCGTCCCTGGGTCCCCAGCCAGGCTCCTTCTGCCAGCAGTCGCCGATCAGACGCAGCACGCCAGCAAGTTCGTCCCATTTGTAGCTGTAGAACGTGCGTACGGGCGGCGATGGTTGTTCAAGAGGTAGGTCGTCGGGCTTCTGGTTGGGATCACCATAACGCATGACAAAACCCATGACCTGCGCTGGATCGGAAGTTTCTATCTCGCTGAACGTTCTCCAGAGGCCGAGCGCCTTCGTGGTTCTCCACCGGCGCCCGTCGCCGCGGACTTCGACTCGCGAAACCGATACCGTCTCGTAGCCTTGCGGGTCGCCGGCAACAGGCACAAGCACATGCGAGACACTTGTGGCCAGGACGGCCGGCCATCGCCGACCGGTAAAATGGATCGGATAGTGTTCTGGCATTCCCACGCGTCCCATTTCGTTGCACCCCGTTCCCTACCGCGTCACGGAACAAAATGCAACGTCACTTCATGATGCGGAATAACATGGCGTAACTTGTATCATTGTTGTCTTCGAGCTATGGTCTGTCCGCAATTCGGTGAGGAGGACAGGCGATGTCTGATGGAAAAGAGAGCGAGCGCCGCAGCGGCGTTTCAATCCGCGATGCAGCCCGGGAAACGGGAATTCCGGAAAAGCGGCTTCGTCGCGCTGCCGAAAACGGGGAGGTGAAAACCGTCGAGTTCGGTGGCGTCGAGAAGCTTCCTATCTCGGAGGTCGAGCGTCTGAAGAAGCTCTACGCATAGCATGGCCCGCCGGCGCTAGTGAGCGCGGATGCGGCGGCCATGGTCGGCAGGATGCACATGAACGACCCGCATCGGATGCCGAAGCCCGTGCATCATAAATAGCGCCGGCGGAACCTGACCAGGGGACCACCAATGCTCATTTCTGCTGTTGACCCAACGGCGCACGCGGCTGCGGTTGGCATCGATGAGGGCGTATACGGGGCAAGCGCGATGGCAGACCAGGCCGAGCCTATTTCAATATTCGCAGCCCTGGAGCGTATCCGACTCTCACAACTTGTGGACGCGGACGCCGGCCCCAACGAGCCTCCGTCCGAGACCGTCCCTCCGGCGCCCGACACCACCCCAGCGGAGCGCATTGAAGATACCGCAGCCTTTTCCGAGGCAGCCGTAGCGTTTCGCGCTCTGCGCAAGCGGTCGGAGCGGAATCTACCATTGCCCTTACGAGGCGAACCATTGCCGCCGCTCGCCTCGTTCAGCGCCGCGATCTATGCCGGTATCGCACCGCCGCCGCGCGCCTTCGTCGACGGGGCAAGCTTGATCCCTTGCCGCAACATTACGCTGCTTTCGGGCGACGGCTCGACCGGTAAGAGCCTGCTGGCCCTGCAGCTTGCCGTTGCCATTGCCGCCGAAACGACATGGCTCGGAATTGCCGTCGCCTGCGGCCCTGTCGTCTACATGTCAGCCGAGGAAGACAGGACGGAAATCCACAATCGGCTGTACGAGATTAGCGTCGCTGACGACATTGACCTGGCCAATGCCGCCAACCTGGAGATCGTCTACATGGTCGGGCAGGATGCGACGCTGGCCAATGAGGCGCCCGGCGGCAAGCTCAAAACGACCCGGCTGTTCGAACAGTTGGACGCCAAGCTCCGGGAAATCGAGCCCGTGCTGCTTATTCTCGATAACCTCGCCGATATTTTCAGCGGCAACGAAAACAACCGGTCTCTCGTCAAGCATTTCGTCGGACTTTTGCGCGGGCTCGCGATCGACCACGATTGTGCAATCCTCTTGCTCGGCCATCCAAGCCTCTCCGGCATGAGTTCCGGGACGGGCATGTCGGGATCGACGGCGTGGAGCAATTCGGTCAGGTCACGGCTCTACCTGCGCCGCGTTATTGCAGGCGACGGCAGTGAGGCCGACGAGACGCAACGGATTCTGGAGGTCAAGAAGATCAACTACGGACCGAAGGGCCAGCCCTACGGCTTGAGATGGCGCGACGGGCGTTTCGTCAGGGCCGATCCACCAAAGCCCTTCGACGATGTCAGTGTCGCCGACCTTGAGCGCGTCCAGCAGGCCTTCGCGACCCATGATTACCGTGCCAGCGAACAATCTCCGGACTGGGGTGGCTATGCCGTCGCCGACATCCTCGACCTCGATGTCGGACGTAATATCGGACGAGCCGAGCGCGCAGCCGAACAGAACCGGGCGCGCGCCAAGGTCAGGACGATCCTTGCGACATGGCTGCGCAACAAGGCCATCAGCATCGTCAAGCGCCGCACGGACCAACGCGAGATGAAGGAGTTCTACGAGGCCGGCCGGAGCGAAGGAGGCGATGACGATGCGCTGCCGAACTGACGCACACTCCGGGTTCGGCATGGTTCGGCAACCCTCGGCAGCAAGGCAGGCGAGGAAGGGATGCCGTACCCTCACCCCGTAGGGGTGGGGGAGGGTACGGCTCCCCTGCCGCATACGAGCCGCTTCGGCAAAGTCGAGTACGGCAGGATGAGTTCGGCAAACGCCCTGTCCGAGGGACAAAAAGAAAAACTGACCGATGCCGACATCTTCGATGAGCGGAGGGATGGTGCAGTTCAACTTGCCGTTGGCACCGCGCTTTCGGCGACTCGGTCGCACCGACACCCGGCGGATCCGGGCAAATATGGAGGCAACGATGACAGTCAGAAACTCAAATCCCATTCATGATCTGATCCGACGTCAGGCCGCCATCCTGACCGAAATCGAGGCTCAGGAAAGTGTGGACCTGGAACACCTTGCCAATTCAGCCTTGCCCACGGGCGAAACGTCTGGCGAGGACGCGGCGCGCAAGCTGCTGCGTGGGCTCATCCGCAGCCGCAACATCGGCTTCGGAGATCTCAGGATCAATGGCACGTCGACCGAGAAGACGACTATTGTCCCGGCCTTGCCGGGCTTTGACCTAATCTATCTCCTGCCACTGTCAGATGGCAATTTTGACGGCCAGCAAGTGCTGAAGACGCCAGTCGTCGCATGGAAAATTGACAGCGGCGGATCCGCGGAGCCAATCGTGCCCGGTTTGCCGGTGACTTGTTGCTGGGCAGTCCTGACACCTCATAACAATGTCATCGCCGATCAATACACCAACCTCTTCGGCGAGTACCCGCTCCCGCTGAAGACTTGGATCAACGCCGAAATCGAATGGATAGAGTCCGTGTCCGGTGGTTCGGTGAAGGTGTTTCCCACTGCGTTCACAAACATGCTCCGATACGGCGGGCCAATCGCGAAGGCCATTGGGCTGTTGATGGCTGGGCGCCGCGATTGGATTGGCACCTCGGAGCAGTTATGGACGTCACTTGCGGAAGTCGATGACGATCTCTTCATTACTTTCTCGGCCGCGCTCAAGGACCTCGCGCCGAAGCTTGCCGATGCCGGCCTTTCGATCACGTGGGTCGACGATGGCCGAATTCTTATTGGTCACATCGGCACAGAGGGAGCGGCAGAGCGCGGATTTCCTCCATCGCAGCAATAGGAGAATCGGAACTCTCTTTGCTCGGCACTTGTTCCGCGACGTTGGCAAGCCGATAGCCTCTAGCTCAGCTAGTGGAGGTTCTTGCGCTGTGGTATAAACGACCGCTATGCCGCTGAATACGAGACAAGAACGCTTCGCCCAGAATCTTGTGGCAAAGGCGATGAACGCCACTGCTGCCTACAAGGCCGCAGGCTATGCCGCAAAGACAGATGCGACCGCGCGAGCAGGTGCTTCCGAGCTCCTAACAAATCCTGAGGTGAAAGCACGCGTTGCCGAGTTGCAGGCCAAGGCCAGCCAACGAAACGAGATCACCGTCGATGCGATCCTTCGCGAACTCGATGAAGCTCGGCTCGGCGCCATGATGACAAATCAATATGGGGCTGCCGTTCAGGCCTCTCTGGGCAGAGCGAAGATCGCTGGCCTGATCACGGACAAGGCCGAGCTGCTGACGACGGTGCTCCGCAAACCACTGCGCGAGCCGCTGCGCGAGCCGAACCGGCAAATGTCACTGCAGGAGTGGGAGCGGAGGTTTAAGCCGACGTCCGCAACACAGCCCAGCCAGGACGAACCCGACGCTCGACCGAACAATGCTCAGCCGCCGGACGAAATCGGGATCGCTGAAGCCATCCGGCGTTCCGAGGCAGCCAGACGGGCAAGGTCGAACCAGCCTTAGGCTCCATTCGAGACCCCGCCGCAAAGCCGCTCAGGCGGGCCGCAAAGGCACGAACCGGCCCCGCCCGGTGTCTGAGACCGACCAAGGCGTTCGATCAATCGTGCGGGCTCCATTGACCCGACGCGAGCCAATTTCGGGTTCGCCAACCACCGAGTTCCGAGCACGGGTCGCCGCCGGGATGGCTTTTGTCTCAGCGCCATTGCCGGGGCGCTCGCCTATGTTCCAATGGCTGCAGATGCAGGGCGAGCGGAACCGCACCAAAGTGCTTCTGTCACGGGTGTGTTAAGCGCAACCTTCGTTGACTTTTTACACACCGCTGAGTACACGGGCGTTTATGATGCGTTTTGTCATTTACAGGCGAGTATCCACGCAAGAGCAGGGCCGCAGCGGCTTAGGGCTGGAAGCGCAGCGGCGCGACATTGACATCTTCCTGCACGCGTTCACTCAGGTGCCTTGGGAGATCGTTGGCGAGTTTTGCGATATCCTGTCTGGCAAGGACGACAACAGGCCTGAATTGGCGAGAGCGCTAGACCTCGCAAGGCGAAAGGGCGCCGAGCTTCTGATTTCCAAGCTTGATCGGCTTTCCCGCGATGTCGAGTTCATCGCCAGGACCATGAAGCACGCTAACATCAAAGTCGCGACCATGCCGAATGCCGACCCTTTCCAGATGCATCTGTTCGCCGCGCTCGCCGAGAAGGAGCGCAAGTTCATCGGCGAGCGGACCAAGGCCGCTCTTGCCGCCGCCAAGGTACGAGGTGTCAAGTTGGGGGGCTATCGCGAAGGCAGCCTCGACCGACGGATCGCCGCCTTGAAGCAGACTGCAGACGATAACGCGCGGCGCGTTATGGGCATCGTGCAACCCCTTAAGCAGGCGGGAAAGTCGCTTCGGCAAATTGCCGTAGAACTTGAGAAGCAGGGCATTCGAACGCCGCGGGGAGGGGCTTGGACTGCAAAGCAGGTCAGTCTAACGCTCGCCCGGTTAACGAGGTTGGCTTCGGTGCCGGTAGACAGGGTGGCCGAGCCGACAGAGGTCAAAAGCGCCGAGTCCGTCGTCGATCGCGCTGGACCGGCGGCAGGCCGCGCGCCGCTTGGCAGCCGCTGGTAAGTCTGAGGCGGCTGACACTACGCCGCCGGCGTTCGTCGGTGGCGGGGGCCGGGGTGAGTTGTGGGGCCCCTGCAAGACGTGCGTTGCACGTGCTGGCTAGACAGTCGTCAGCGTGGCGTTGCGCTAGAAACAAGCTGGAAACAGACCTGGCAACCGGTGGCGTTAGTCGGTTACGAGATCGAGCTATTCCTAGGCCATCGAGGCTTCGCCTCACGTTACAGGCGGCTGATGCGTAATATAGAAAGGCGCTACCGTCCTAAGGTTCTACGAGAGGGGTTAACAATGCGGTCCGCAACGGTTCTCTCGTCGTTGCTCGCGCCGGTTCTATGGGCGGTTCATCTTTTGCTCGCCGTCTGGGGACTTAATGCCGCAGCAGGGTCCGAGCCGGTGTTTTGCTCCAGCGCTTCATTGATCCGAACGACATCGAACCAGACGACGGGGACTGCCACGGCGTGTCCGTTTGTGCTCGCGGGATCATCAAGCAACGGATCGGGGTGATTGGACTTTTGGCTCTGCGAATTTTCGGAGCGCCAGCGCGCGAAGAGCTCAGCTCGCGATGGACGACGATACAAGCGGGCACGGTTGACTGTCAGTGTCGGAGCTCTTCGCGCCGATCCAGGAGACCGGGCGGTAGGCCGGCGCCCCACGTAACCTACGCGGCGCGTCGTTGAGGGAAATGGAGACCCGAACGCCCGAGGCCGTGCTTTCGGAAGCCAATAGTTTGCGACTTAAGGCCACACCTGCAGCGGGTGGGTGTGGTTAGACGTTGCGTCCGCGGCCGACATCAGCCGCCAATGCGGCCGTTTTCATGACGGCTTTGCGCCTGATCTCGGACGTTGGGGACAGATCTGCCACTGATTGAAAGCGGACATCACGGCGACAACGCCGGGCGTCGCTCGCGACTCAGCGCGATCAAAGCCACCACGGCCGAACGAGAGTCGCACCGTACGCCCGATTTGGATTGTGCGTCAGTGCATTGGCAGGATGTTCTGGTTGAGGCGGAACAGATTGTCCGGATCGTATCTGTGCTTGATCTTGGCGAGCCGCGCGTAAGCCTCGGCTCCGAAGGCGTCGCGCACGAGATCCGCTCCTTCGCCATGGCCGGGGAAGTTTAGATAGAGGCGGCCGGTCGAGTAGCGCTGCATGTCCTGCCAGCAGTTGCGAACCCAGCCGATGTTCGCATCGTCCTCGTCAGCGCCTGGCCAGATCGCATCAATGCTCAGCATGAACGGCATGGAACGGTCGCCGAAGGCAGTCGCATCGGCTGCAACGCGCTGGACGAAACCGCCGAACTTCCAGATCGAGGCGAAGGTCATTTCGGAGGGCCGCTTCGCCATCCGCACGGTGATCTCCCCGATGACCTCGTCGTCGAGGCGCGAGAGGTAGGTGGATTTCCAGTAGCAGTGGTCGCGGCCTTTCGGGAACAGGCCGTCATAGAGCGACTGGATGGTGCAATATGCCATGCGGCCGCTGAAATCGACGAGCGGTTCCCCAAAGCTGCGCAACGGCGCCACGACCCGCTCGCCCTCGTCGGCCGGTCCGTCATAGACATGCGCGAGCGCGAGGACGCGCCGGCCCCTTGCATGCTCGGGGATCGAGGGATCGTCCGGCAGCGTGGAGAATTCCGCTAGGCCGCTTAGGCGATCGGGTGCGGTCTGCATGAAGTCGCGCCAGAGCGGAATGATCTCGTTGGCACGCTCCTCGGGATAGGTCGGACCGCACAACATCAGCTCCGGCTCGATCGGGTGCAGCTTGAACTCGAAGCTCGTCACCACGCCGAAATTGCCGCCGCCGCCGCGCAGCGCCCAAAAGAGATCCGGGTTCTGCATCGCGTCGGCATGGATGAGGCTGCCATCGGCGGTCACCAGATCGGCGGCCAGCAGATTGTCGACGCTGAGACCGTGGCTGCCGCGCAGCCAGCCAATGCCGCCAGAAAGCGTCAGGCCGGCAACGCCCGTCGCCGAGATGAGACCGCCCGGCGTGGCGCGGCCAAGCGGGGTGGTGGCCGCATCGACATCGGCCCAGGTGGCGCCGCCCTCGACGAAGGCACGGTCGAGGTCGGGCGCGACCTGTACGCCCTTCATAAGCGACATGTCGATCATCAGCCCGCCGTCGCAGACGGCGTAGCCTGCAACATTGTGGCCGCCCGAGCGGATCGCGATCACCAGCCCGTTTTCGCGCGCAAAATTCACCGACGCCACGACATCCGCAGCATTCCGGCAGCGGGCGATGAGGGCGGGACGGCGGTCGATCATGCCGTTCCAGACGACCCGAGTCGCGTCATAGGAAGGGTGCGACGGCTCCAGCACCTCGCCGCGCAAGATGGAACGGAAGCTTTCGATGCTCGATGATGCAATGGTAGCGGTGGCGGCCATGGGGCGGTCTCCTCGTTTCACGCACGCGCACACGCTAGCGCGGCGCGGGCACGGCCGCTAAAGTCGAAAATGCTGGAAGGCGGTCATTTCTGCCATGATTGAACAGACCACACCATTGAATGTAGCGATCCTTGCCGCTCCGGAGGCTACCGCCTCCACGATCTACGGCATGTTCGACTTGTTTTCCTCGCCCGGCAGGGATTTCCTGTTCATCACCAGCGGGGCCGCGGGCACGCCGCGCATGCGGCCCTATGTGGTTGCCGGGGACGGCAGCCCGTTTCGCGCGGCAAACGGCATCTGGGTGCGTCCGGACCACGCGCTCTCCGATTGCCCCCGCCCCGACATCGTCTGCATCCCCGATTTCTTCGTCAATCCGGGCGAAAGCGTCGCCGGGCAGTATGATGCCGAGGCCCGCTGGCTGAAGCGCGCGCATGACGACGGCGCGATGCTGGCCAGTGCATGCTCGGGCGCGGTGCTGCTCGGCGAGGCCGGGCTACTCGACAATCGCGAGGCCACCATTCACTGGGGCTATGTCGAGACGCTCACGAACAACTATCCCGGCGTGAAGGTGAGGCCGGACCAGTCGCTTGTGCTGACCGGCGAGGCGCAACGGGTGGTCATGGCGGGGGGCGGCTCGAGCTGGCAGGATCTCGCCCTCTATCTCATCGCGCGCTTTGTCGGCCTCAAGGAGGCGATGGAGGTCGCCAAGGTCTACATGCTGCAGTGGCACGACATGGGCCAGCAGCCCTTCGCCGCGCTGATGCGCTTTCGCCAGACCAGCGACGCGGTGATCAACCGGTGCCAGAGATGGGCGGAACTCAACTACCGGACGCCGTCGCCCGTCACGGCCATGACCAAGTTGTCAGGCCTGTCCGAGCGCTCCTTCGTGCGCCGCTTCGCGAGGGCTACGGACATGAAGGCGATCGACTACATCCACGCGCTCCGGCTCGAGCAGGCCAAGCAGATGCTGGAGACGGGCGGTCTCCCGGTCGAAGCGGTGGCGAATGAAGTCGGCTACGAGGATGCGAGTTTTTTCGGGCGTCTCTTCCGCCGCAAGGTCGGGCTGACGCCGGCGCAATATCGCATTCGCTTCGGTGCACTCCGGCGAGCGCTGAGCCGCGATTGAATCTCAACCGTAGCGGCGCGAGGCCCATATTCCGCTCTGCGCCTATCTCGGCCGTATAGATTAGCATTGCCGTTTCCTGAAAGCTGCCGTTCAATCAATGGAGCGCTCTTGGATTCCTAAGCGGTCGGTGAGATGGCGTCGAGCGCCACCTCGAATTGTCCTTGGGCACCGTCGAAAGGATTATGACGGCCCGGGGGTCAGCCGGCTGCTAGGCGTGATGTCCTATGGGCATCAGTACAGCCGAGACGTTTATCGCCTAAGGAAACCGGTACTCTTCGAAGCCGAAAATCATTGGCGGCAGAACGTCGGGTAGGCGAAGGCAACAACGTAGTCCGGTGCGACGCCAAGCATACGGATGCTCCCCGATCGTCTCTTGGCGGCGGTCAGTGCTTGAGACACTTGCGACCCACTGCCATTGCTTTGAAGGTCCCCTTCAAGTCGACGACAAAGGTTCCCTTGGTTTCCGGAAACACGGTCATTTTGTATTTTTTTGCCACGTCGCGCTTGAACTTCGGGTCGTCGGTCAGGATGTAGCCGCCAGAATATCCGCCCTTGAGTTCGCCACTCGTGCTGGTCGCCACACCCTTGTAGAGATGGCCGTCCAAAGAGACGAAGATGTCCGACGTCGTCCCGTTCTTAAGGCCGATATCCACCTTCGTGAACACGCCGAGATACCCGATTTCCTGATTTGCGGTAACGCCCATTTGCACCGCACTTGGCCCGTCTTGGCGCACGATCAAGCAATCTCCACGGGTTTGATTTGTATAGACTGTCCAGCCCTCGACGTCCTCCCCGTATCGGACGAGCACATCGCTGGCCTTGGGAAGCGGATTTTGTGTTTGTGCGTAGGCTGCCGTCGCGGACGAAAGTGCTACTGACGTTGCCGCGATGAGTGTCATGAAGTTTCGCATGGTATTGCCTTTCCTTTGGGTTGCCGTTCTTTGAGCATGAATGTTCGTTTTTGTGGATCGTCACTGCCGTGCTCATCCTGGAGCGTTGCTCGGCGGTCAATTTCACCAGTTCGATCTCTCCGGCCTAGTCTTGTCGAACCAAGGCCAGAAACTTGACCTCGCGCTTTGTTCCCCACTTTCTTGCGCTCGATTGCTACTCGATCTTCTTCGGCGCCGTTAGAATGCAGCTAGCAACATCAGTTTCAGGCAACTTCTCCCTTGATGGTGTGAAAATGGCGCCGGCAAGACTGGCACATCGCCAAAGCCTTGGTCGGTTCGAGCTCTTTTTTCCATCAGGGCATCCTCGAAAGCGCATCGAGTGGCCCCGGAAACTGGATGCCAGGATACAAGCCCTGAATTTTGCGAACAGTTTTGCGCGCTCCCGCGACATTCCCGGAAGCGACCTCCCACAAGCCGAGCAGCATCAGAACATCGGATTTCTGCGGCGCCACGGCCAGCAGCGCATCGATTTCAAGTTTTGCGTCAGCGAGATTGCCTCGGTGCAGAAGAACGATGGCGAGAGTGATGCGAAGTTCCTGGTTATCAGGCGTGGCCCCGACCGCAGTCTTCAGCGTTGTCTCGGCCTCCTCCAGCCTGCCTTGTTGGATGAACAACTGGCCGAGATTGAGCGCGATGACGGCATTGCCGGGGTTCTTTTGATAGCCTGTCGAAAGGACCGATGTGGCATCCGCCACGTCTCCAAGAGCGGATGAAATCCGAGCGCGAGAGAGCCAAGCGTCGACGAGCTGGGGATCGAAAAAGGCGGCCTCGGCAAATGCGTCCTTTGCCGCATCCCAGTTTCTGGTCGCCATGGCCAAGCCGCCGATCGCCATCTGTCCCTCAGGAAAATCGGCGCTGGCCGCCATTGATGCGCGGAGGTTTTCAAGGGAGGTGCGCAGTTTGCTCCGTTGTTCGGCCGGCAACCCTTCCATCTGGACGATGGATAATTCGAGGGCAGCCGCCAGACGAACTGCCGCTATCTTGTCATCCAGCAGGGGTAGGAGCACCGCCACCCGTTCGCCTTCGGGGGCGTTGCGCCAAAGCTGCACCGCAGCTCTCCTCACGAGGTCGCTATTGTCCGACAGGAGTGGCAAGAGGCGGGACGCAATCTCTGCATCCGCCTGGTCGCCAATTTCGGCGACTGCGCTGGCGCGTACAATCGCCGTTTTGCTGGCGTCGCTCGCGACCTCGACAAGACCGCTGATCGTAGCTTGATTCAGCCCGTCGCGCCGCGCGGCGGCGAATGCTTCACCGTAACCGGTCTTGCCTGGCTTGTGCTCGGGGTACCAGGTGCCGATCGCGTCTGCCGCCCATTGCGCCGACTTTGCCGTGTGACAGGAGAGACAGGCGCTTGGCGAACCCACTTTCTCGGACAGAAGCGGATCAGGAATGCGGAAGAAGTGGTCGCGGCGAGCGTCGACGACCATGTAGTTGCGTTCGGGCATGTGACAACTCACGCATTGCGAGCCGGGAGTGCCGGGCACATGGTGATGATGCGACGAAGCGTCGTAGACGGCCCGTTTCAAGGTCGGGAATTCTGGCCTGCCAACCTCGTTGTGGCATTGCGTGCAAACAGCATTGCCTTCGGCGACCAATTGCCCGGAATGGGGGTCGTGGCAATTAGTGCAGGTGACGCCTTTCTCGTGCATCTTGGATTGCAGGAACGAGCCAAGCACATAGACTTCGCCCTCCTGCTGTCCGTCGGCGAAGTAACTGCCGTTTGCCAGATACGACAGCCGATACCCATCGCCAAACGCTCCGGTAGGAAGTGTGCTGTCCGCTCCTAGCGCTTCGCGGCGGGAATGACATGGGCCGCACATGTCCTGCTCGACGGCTTGTTTTGAGATGCCCGTGCGTCGCATCCAGCCATGCGGATCAAGCTGTTCGTCGGGGGCGGCGGTCGTGCGTTTCTCGGCCCACGCCACGTGAGCGCTGCCCGGCCCGTGGCAGGCTTCGCAGCCGACGGTGAGATCGCTCCATTGGCTCTTGTAGCCGTGCGATGCAGGATCGAAGTTCTTGCGGAAGTCGGTCTGATGGCAAACCGCGCATCGCGCCTGCCAGTTCTTGTAGGGACCTGTCCAATGCAGACCGTTTCCTGCGCTCACCTCTGTGTCCGGGTAGAGGTGAAACCACCTTTTTTGCGCGACGTCCCACGCAAGATCGAGCGGTTGCAGACGGCCTCCATCAAGTTCGACCAGATATTGCTGCAAGGGAGAGACGCCGACCGTGTATTTCACTTCGAACGTCGCAGGCTTGCCGTCGGCGCCATCGGTCTCGACGAAGTAGCGGCCATCCCTGATGCTGAAGCGCGAGGTCAGCCCCTTGAGTGTAAAGTTGGCATCATTGAAATCGCCGAGGACGTTCTCCACCGTCGCCGGCCGAAGCGCCCATCCGTGATGCGAGTCGGACCATGATCGAGCCTGATCTTGATGGCACGCCGCGCAGGCACCCGAGCCAACGAAACCTGGCGTGTCTGAGGCAAAAACCTTGTTGCTAGCAACTGAGAAGTCCGCAAGTTCGAACATGAACGCCAGCAGCAGACAGTGGAAGAGCCGCCCTGCAACAGCCGCAAACACCGCCCTTCCAATCGGAGGGCGGTGTGCACGAACTGCATCTTCAGCGGCCAAGCTTCGGGCCATCGATGAACTTCTATCGCCGGGGTCCGCGCCTCCTACTTACTCACGTCGAGCGTGATCTTGTCGATCTTGCCGCTAAAGCGGGTCTCCGGACCGATGCCGATACCCTCTGCAACCGGTGTCTGATTGTCGATGCCGACGTCAGCAGTCTCGTCCGCCGAGAAGATGTTGGGCTGGGTCTTCTCGACCCGTCCCTCGCCGACCGATTTTCCATTCACATAGAGCGTCGCCTTGCCACCTTTACCCAGTCCACCGCCGTCATAGACGAAGTCGAGGGTGACCGTTGCGGGACCGGCTGGTAAGGCCTCCGCTGCGGCGACGGTGTAACGCGACAGCCCGAGGAAGTTGTAGGTGTAGGCCGGTTTGCCGTCCTTCATGAACACCGACCAGCCGCCAAAGCGCCCGCCTTGTGACAGGATCGCGCCATTGGCGCCACCCTCTGGAATATCGAGTTCGGCTGTGATCTTGCTCGACCGGTTCTTCACGTTCATGAAGCTGTTCTCGAGCATGCCCTGCATCCCGTCGTAGAGGGTGAGGGAAGTCCGGTCACCCAGGAGATCAGGCCGGCCCGCGAGGGTTGGATTCATGCGATCGATGGTTCGGTCATCGATCGGCAGCACGTGGTACTTCTGCGCCTCCTCCATGAACAGAGCCTGCATCTCCTTCAGCTTTTCGGGCTGCTCTGCGGCCAGGTTCTTTGTGAGACTGAAATCATTCCTTGCGTCATAGAGTTCCCACACATCCGAAGTCAGCGGCGGCAGGTTGCTCGTCTGCCATGGCGCCCGGTGGATGGTTCGGGCAATCCAGCCATCGCGGTAGATTGCCCGATTGCCGAACATCTCGAAATACTGCGTCGTGTGCCGCTCCGCCGCCGTGGCATCGTTGAAGGTGTAGACCAGACTGGTGCCTTCGATCGGCGTCTGCACCGTGCCGTTGACGATCTTGGGCTCCGGCAAACCGGCCGCCTCCAAAATCGTGGGAGCAATGTCGATGACGTGCGAGAACTGAGTGCGCAGGCCGCCCTTGTCCTTGATACCGTTCGGCCAACGAATGACCATGCCGTTGCGAGTGCCGCCGAAGTCGGAGGCCACCTGCTTGGTCCACTTGAAGGGTGCGTCGAAAGCCACCGCCCAGCCGGCGGCCATGTGCGGGAAGGTTTCCGGGCCGCCCCACTTGTCGATTAGCGGGATCAGGTCCTCCACCTTCTCCGCCACGCCGTTGAAATAGGTCATCTCGTTGTACATGCCGACGAACCCACCCTCGGCGCTCGTGCCATTGTCACCGGCAATGTAGATGAAGAGGGTGTTGTCCAATTCACCTATGTCGTCCAACGCTTTTTCAAAACGACCGATCTCGTGATCGGTTTGCTCGAGGAATCCTGCAAACACCTCGGCCTGGCGCGCGAAGAGACGCCGATTGTCCGCCGGTAGCGTGTCCCACGCCTGGATCTCGGCTGGCCTGTCGGTCAAGCTGGTGTTGGCGGGGATTACGCCGAGCTTCTTCTGTCGTTCGACCGTCTCTTTTCGAACCTCGTCCCAGCCCTTGTCGAACTGGCCTTTGTACTTGTCGGCCCATTCCTTCGGAACATGGTGCGGCGCGTGCACTGCCCCGGTTGCGTAGTAGACGAAGAACGGCTTGTCCGGCGTCATTGACTGCTGCGCCTTCACCCAGTTGATGGCCTGGTTCGTCATGTCGATGGTGAAGTGGTAGTCCTTCATTTTCGGAGGATCGACCTTGATCACGCCGTCGTAGATGAGCGGGTACCATTGGTCGGTTTCACCGCCGATGAATCCATAGAACTTGTCGAAACCCTGGTGGGTAGGCCAGCGGTCAAAGGGGCCTGACACGCTGGTCTCCCAGGCGGCGGTTTCGTGCCACTTGCCGAAGGCACCGGTGCTGTAGCCGTTGAGCCGCAGCATTTCCGCCAAAGGCGCGATGCTGTTGGGAATCTGGCCGGTGTTACCGGGGAACGCCGTCGAGCTCTCCATGATCGAACCTGCGTTGGCGGTGTGATGATTTCGGCCCGACTTGAGCGCGATGCGTGTCGGCGAACACAGCGCGGTAGTATGAAAATTGTTGAAGCTGAGGCCAGACTTGGCAAGCTCGTCCATGGTTGGCGTGTGGATAGGACCGCCGAACGTACTTGGTCCGCCGAAACCTATGTCATCGATGAGCACGATCACGACATTGGGTGCTCCCTGGGGCGCCTTCACCTCGAACCGTGGCGGTGCCTTGGCATTACGCGCGTCAAGTTCGCCGTAGGTCGGTGGGGTGGGCTCCGCAATAGGCAGCACCGTCCGATCCAGATTCTCCTGTGCCGATACTGCCACCGCCGATAAATGAAATGTGCCCGCGAATGCTGCGGCGATGAGGCTTGGTTTGAGTTTGTTGGCCATGGTTCTGATCTCCTCCCTAGAATCGTTGATTTTCAACTACACTTTTCTTCCAGCCGCATTTGCCGGCAGCTACTTCACCAGCTCGACCTCACTGGGCTGCCACGTCTTGTCGAAGAACGCCTGCGTCGGACTGTAAAGACGCAGGATGGTGAACCAGCCTCTCTTGGGATCGGTCTGGATCCAGTTGCCACGTTTGACGGCGGTTGGCTGTGTCGGGGAAAAGTAAACCGTCGTCGAGCCGTCGGCGTCCGGTTCCGCGGCGGGAGACGGATAGCTCTGGTCACCGGCCCGTGGGTAGCGTTGCGGCGTGTCCAGGAACGAGCGCGTCTGGTTGTCGTAGACCGTGAACGACCAGAACCGCTCCTGCGGAATGCCCTTCGGCAACGTCACCCTGTAGGCCTTGCTGCCATCGAAGTAGTCCTTGTTCGCATCTGCGGTGACCATGAGGTACTGGGAGCCGATGCCGGTGAGATTCATGACCATCGCCGGTGTGTTGCCGGTGGCGAAGTAGAAGAAGCTCGTGCGGGCATCGAGCGTGCGATATCCGGTTCGAGGATACGGTTTGGCGCCCTCGGGCGTGATCTGTGCCGCGGGTGTTTCGAAGTCGGCGCCGCCGACGAAGAGCGGATTGAACCACGACTTGCCGGGATAGTAGTAGGCACCCGGGTCGCGCGGGTTCATCGCCAGGCTGCGAGCGGTGGCGTTCGCCAAGGCAACCGCATCGCTGAGGGTTTTCTTCATTCGCGTGTTCGGGGCGAATGGTTTGCCTTTCACGATGCCGATCGCGGCGATCGGTCCCATCAACTCGGCGTCGAGCGACGTGGCCGGCTCCTGCTGCACGAGCTCATTAAGCAGCTCGTAGTAGCTGAAGTCGCTTGGCGGAATGGTGTCAATCGATTTGCCGGTGCCTTCATGAAAGACTTGGGGCGCCAGTTGAGGCGCGGCTGCGAGTGTGCCGTTGCCGGTCAGAAATTCGGCAATGCTCGTGCCCGCTCCGCCGGGCGTATAGGGATAGATCTTGGCCGTTCGCCTGATCAGGTCGACCACGGGCTTGGGGTCGCTGTTCTGCATGAAGCTCCGGCCAAAGGCGAGTACGTGGTTGGTCTTGGAACGAGCGACATAGAACCCGCCTTCGGGCACTGGCCCGTCGTAACCGGGCGGAAGGATCAAGTATTTCCCGCCTTCGCCGCGGTCCGGTCCAGGGCCGCCGAAATCGATCACCCAGCGAAACCACATGTCGTCGATCAACCCAAGCGATCCGGGTGGCGCTTCGAACACCATCGGCCCCTTACTCAGGTCGATGAAGCCGTGGAAGTAGATCGTGTCTGAATTGGCCGTCAGGTACAGCGACTTCGCGTCCATCAGCTCGGAGAAGATGATGATTTCGTTGTCCTTGACTCCCGCTTCGAGCAAGCCTTTGCGCATGTCGAATATGTTGACGCCCTGATAGGTATTCATGAACGCGTCAAACGCGTGCACGAAGTCGAGGTTTTCGTAGACTTTGTCCAGCGTAGCCTTGCTCGGCATGCCATCCTTGAAATCCAGCGTGCCAACCCGCGTCTCGACGGAATCGGGTGTAATAGTGGACTTAGGTATGTCCGTTTGAGCGCGGGCGGTCAGTGTAGTGTCCACGCTTTCGGGTGGCGTCAGGGCCGCAGCCTCTTCGGCGCAATCGCTTGCGGGTGTGACATTGTCTGCGCGAATGGCCGCCAGTTCGGACTTTGCGGCCTCCAAGTCAGCACGGAATGCGGGCTCGGCATGGAGGCGCGCCACGACGCCGGCCGCCATGGCCTGGCCCTCAACGATGTCGCTGTGCCAATGGACGTTGCAGACGCTGCGGCTGTCTCCATACGCCGCGCCGCGCGCGAGAATGGAATCGGTTTGTTCCGGCGCGATCTCGCTCAGGATCAGGGCCCATCCCCAGCCAACCGCCGCGTGGCCCGACGGATACGAGCCGTCCTTTTCGATATCGGCCTGTTGGGCGGGGGTGCAAATGGGTTCTTTGTTTTCCATGAACGGACGAGTGCGATGGTAGTGATCCTTGGCGGCATAGGTTGAGAGACCGACGTCGGTCAGCGAGCGGCGTAGCAGCACGTACAGATGCGGCGTACGCTCTTCCGTTATGGGAGCCTTGAGGGCGCAGGAGAATATGGCGGCCGCCTTCGGAAAGCTCAGATCGGCATCCACTTCCGCCTGTGTCCACCGCGGGGTTCCGCGCAGAGCAACGCTCTTGCGCGCGACGTCTTCGTCAAGGGCAAATGCGGCCGATCCTGCCGGCGGAGGCGGGGGAAGCAGCACCAGACTGTTGGGGAGCGCTTCCCTAGGCAAATAGCCCTTGAGCAAGCCGCCCGGCAGGGACTTCGGCGCACCGGGAGCCGCATCCTCGGCGTATGCACTCGTGATCGTGAGCACGCCGGTGAGTACGGCAGCAAGAAGGGCTTGTTTGCGGATGATGTTCATGACTGAATTCCTTCTGTGCTCACTTCACGAGCTCGATCTCGCCCGGGCTCCAGGTCTTGTCGAACCAGGGTTCGAGCGGGCCGTAGAGACGCAAATACGTGAACCAGGCTTTGCCCGGCACCGTTTCAGTCCAGTTCGCCTCCTTGCCGGCCGGAGCCTTGGGACCGAAATAGAGGTCCACCGAGCCGTCTGCGTTGGTAATCAGCTTGTCGCGCTTGTTGTTCTTGCTGGGGAACGGCTGCGACGTCTGCAGTTCGGAGCGCGTCTGGGGGTCGTAGACGACGATGGACCAGAAGTCCTTCGCTGGCGCATTGGCGGGGATGTTCAACTTGTAGTCCTTGGCGCCGTCGAGGTAGGCGCCAGCGCTGTCCCTGGCCGCGAAAACATATTGAGACCCGACACCAATCATCTTTGCCACCATGGCCGGCGTGTTGATCGTGGCCTGGTAGAAGAACAGCGTGCGGGCATCGCTGTTGCGGCTTCCCTTGTCATCATTGAGCCAATCATAGGTGCCGCCGACAAACGTCGTGTTCCACTTGCTTCCCGGATGGATAGGAGCGCCTTCCATGCGCGGCTGGAAGGCGATGGCCCTGGCTGATGCGTTGCCAATGGCCACCGCGTCGGTGAGGATCTTCTTCATCCGCGCGTCCGGAGCGAAGGGCTTGCCTTTCTCGATGCCGATGGAGGCGAACAGTCCGCGCAATTCAGCGTCCGGCATCTCCACCGGTTCGCGCTCGATCACGGTATGGAGTTCTTCGTAGAACTCATAGTTGTTCGCATGGATGGTGTTGAAGGCCTTGCCGGATGCGCTGATGAACTCCATGACGGGTGGGTTGCCGGCCTGCGCCAGCGGATAGATTTTCAGGCCACCCTTGAACGACGCCGTGGCGGCATCAGGCTTTCCATCCACAAGGAAACCGCGCAGGACGATCAGGTCCACATAGCTGGGCGATTTGGCGACGAAATACTTCTCGCCATCGACCTCGGCTTGCTCGTCGCCCTTGGTGGGTTTGATCTCACCCGAGTAGTCCGGCGGCAGGATCAGATACTTGCCGCCCGCACCGCGATCCGGACCCGGACCGCCCATATTGATGATGAAGCGGAAGTAGGCATCGTCCACGGTGCCCGGGCCGACCTTGGGCGGCACCACCACGACCGTTGGCCCATCGGTTTTCAGGTCGAGAAACCCAAGGGCGTAGACGGTCTCGGTGTTGGCGGTGAGGAACAGCGGATTGGAGTCGGCGAGCTTGTCGAAGATGAGCACGTGATTGGACGTCTTGCCGCCGAGTTCCATCCATCCCAGGCGCATCCCCTCCAACGATGTGGCGGGAATGCCTTTGAGAAATGTGTCCACGCCGCGCGCCGTGTCGAGGTAGTCGTACACCTTCTGGGAAGTCGCTTCGGAGGGCAGTCCGTCAAAGAAATTCAGCGTGCCAATGCTGGTCTCCACCTTGTCGGGGGTCATGATCTTTTCCGGAATTTTCGTGTTGTATCCCGGCGTC
The DNA here is from genome assembly GCF_003253745.1 of Mesorhizobium kowhaii. Lineage (GTDB taxonomy): Bacteria > Pseudomonadota > Alphaproteobacteria > Rhizobiales > Rhizobiaceae > Mesorhizobium > Mesorhizobium kowhaii. Next base: position 44,892 of record NZ_MZXV01000026.1, on the reverse strand, counting down.
TTGTCCTGCGCCTGCGTGCTCGTGAGGCTCAGCGCGCCGACGACTGCGGCTGCGATGAGACCCTGTCTGTAGAGTATCGTCATTTCGGTTTCCTCCCGATTTATCGTTGCTCGTCGCAGGTCACAGACTGATGTCAGTTGACCTGGACGACCACGTACCGGGAGCCCGCGTGTTGGTAGTATCTCCCGCCGCAATGCCAGACTGACGTTCCGTTGACGGAGGTTCTGACGCAACCGGCAGGAAGCCTGGCTACGTAGACGCTTGTTCTGCGGATCGTTCTACGGACCGTTCGGCGCGTCGTGCGTCGCCCGACACCCGCCACGCTGCGGGGCGTAAGAGGATGGCCGACGCGCGCCAGCGCTTCAGATGAAATCGACCCCTGGGTCACCAGGGAGACCGGATCAACCTGCACGAAAGTTGCCAAAGCCAGGGCCAGGACGGCGCAGTTGCGGAATGTAAGTTTCGTTGTCATCACTTCCTCCCCTTTCGTTCGTTGATGCAGTTTCTGGATCTAAAAACGCATGACCAGTCCCATGATCGGTCCTTGCTGGACGACATCGAAGACGAAGCCGTCATTGCGGTAGTTGACGCCGAGCGCGCGGTAGCCGGCGACCGCTAAAAACCGTTCGTTGAAGCGGTAGCCCAGTGCGGCTGCGACGTCCCAGTCGACATTGGCGCTGCCTGCACCAACCATGCCCCAGCCCGTCAGATAGACTTCGGGCGTGAGCGAGTAGTTTGCACGAACGCCAACCAGCCCATCCACCCAGGTCTTTCCGTCGCTGCCGGAGGCGCCGTCAAGGATACCGCCATGGAAATCGAGGTCTGTCTTTACCGACCAGACCCTCATGGCACCGACCAAATCGAGACGTCCGGCGTCACTCTGGAGAATCGAATAGCCAGCTCCGACCAACCCTGAAAATGTTTGCGACGTGAGATCGACACTTGTAGCGAGGACGCCTCTCGGCGTGCCGCTTCCAGACGACAGCTTTACATAGATGAGGTCGCCGAAAATGCTGTAGCGGTCATAGCGTGCCTCAGCTGTGGCCATCGCAGCGAAGTCGAGATTCTTTAGGATGTCGCCAAAACTCGCATCGACGTCGACGGGCGGCAGACCAAACTGCCCCACCTCTCCCGAGAGCCCCGCTGCCCAAAAGTACGGCGCAACGGAAAACGTCCAGCCCTGTTCCGTCACCACAGGCTTCAGATCCGGCGTCAAGGGTGAGACCGCATCCGCGGCCCCGGCGGGATGGGCAAGCCAAAGCAAGGAAAGAACGGCACAACCCAAGGCGTGTGTTCGATAGAAATTCATCATGTCAGGGCTTCCTCCCGAGTCCGCCCGCTTGCATCGGAGCTTTGGAAGACTTGAGCGAATGGCGGAGGGAAATCCCCTCCGTCGGCCCGTCTCCCGTGCTGCGGGTCCGGCATTCATTTGGCTGTTCACCGTGGCGGCCATGGGTTGATACCTGATCTGCGGGCGGCATCTGTGTTCAGCACTGCTGCTCCTACCTCTCCAACCAAGCGATCCACCAGTTCTTGCCATTCGGCTCGTCTGGCCTCGCGCAATGCTGGCGGGGCCTCGTCGACCTTCGAAAGCGCAACCTCCGCATCGGCGAGTTCCTCGCAGATGTCGCGAAAGCTTTCATTTCGGTCCATCAGCCGATGGATCGTCAATTCAAACTGGGGGTATCGGCGTACTGCCGCCGAGACCGCTCGGTGCCTGTCAGACGATCCGTCTTTTGTGCTCATGACGCCAGTTCATCGACCTGAAGCAATCGTATTGCAAAGTGGCGGCAGCAGAAGGTAAGTTACGTGGGCAAGCATGTAACCGCACAACAAAAAGAACCGCGGTTTCTGGGGATCAAGACATGGTAATTGAGGCGGAAACGTCCGCACCCGGGGAGCAGATGCTTTCCCCCGATGCTTGTCGCGCCCAGCTTGCCCTTATCCTCAACAGTGCGGACTTCGATGCCACTGGCCGTGAGCACCGCTTCCTCCGCCACGTGGTGGAGGAAGCCTTGTCGGGAAGAGGCGACCGTATCAAGGCCTATTCCATCGCAGTCGAAGTGTTTGGTCGCGGCGAGGCGTTCGACCCGCAGACGGATCCGATCGTTCGCATCGAGGCTGGCCACCTGAGGCGTGCGCTGGAGCGCTATTATCTGACAGCCGGGCACACAGACCCAATCCTGATCACGATTCCAAAGGGGGGCTACGTTCCTGCCTTCTCGCTTCGCTCGCTACCGGTGTTGCCGAGCCCACTGGCGCCCGTAGTTTCTGCAGCCATCGCTGACCGTCGGGCCCGGCGGTTGAGGTCGCGACCGCTGCTGTCGGCCGTGCTTGTGGCCTTCCTCGCGGCCGGAGCCTCTGTCTTGGTATGGTGGTGGCATGCAGCGAGAGCGGGCGCGCCGGAAACACCTCGGGTGCTAGTCGAATCGTTTGACGATCTGACCGGCACAAACGCGGCGGCAGCCATCGCGAGTGGATTGAAGCAGGAAGTCGTCAGCCAGCTTTCCAAGTTCAAGGACATCGTTGTCGTGGAGTCGGCCGCAAAGGAGGAGGATCCCTCGACCGCGCCGCCACGATTTGTCCTTGCCGGAAGCGTCAACCTGTCGGTCGATACCTTTCTGCTTCGGGTCCGGCTGCTCAACCGGGCTGACGGCTCGGTTCTGTGGGCCGAAAGCTATGATGGCGGGCTGAAAGTGGCGGAGCTTATGGAAGCCCAAACCGACATCGCGCGCAATGTATCCACGAGCCTGGCCCAGGCATATGGCGTTATCTTCCAGGCGGACGCCAATCTCCTCGTCGACAATCCGCCCGACGATTGGGCAGCCTACTCTTGCACGCTTTCCTTCTATGCATATCGGGCCGATCTCGATGCAGAAAGCCGTTCATCGGTACGCGCGTGCCTCGAGAAGGCGGTGGACCGCTTTCCGAACTACGCCACCGCCTGGGGTCTTCTTTCGCTGATCTACATAGATGACTATCGATTCGAGTTTCCAAGCGACGCCGCACTGTCCGCCGCCGCGATCGAGCGCGCCTTGGCAGCGGCAAGGCGGTCTGTGGGGATTGAACCTGTCAACATCCGCGGACGCCAAGCCGAAATGCTTGCGCTTTATTTCAACAAGGAGATCGATGCGGCATTGAAAGTGGGCAAGCAGGCTTTGACCATCAACCCGAACGACACCGAGTTCATGGGCGAATATGGAGAGCGCCTGGCTGTTTCCGGAAATTGGCGTGACGGATGCCAGTTGATTGCGGAGGCGCGCCAACGCAATCCAGGCTCTTCAGCCTACTACGAGGCGGATCTGGCGCTCTGCGCCTATTTCAGCGGCGATTATCCGCAGGCAGCTATGTGGATCAAGAAAACGCCGGCTCCGTCGAATCCGATCTACCATCTGATTGCCGCTGCCGCCTTCGGCGAAGGAGGATACAAAATCGAGGCTGATCGCGAGGTTGCGTGGCTGAACCAAAATCAGCCTGATTTGGTGAAGAACATGCGTCAGATGGTTTCGACACGGTTGGCCCGTTCGCAAGACGTCGAATTCGTCATCGGCTCGCTTAGGAAAGCCGGCCTCGACATCAAAGGCTGACCTCAATGGTGGCCCGGTCGGTCCAGACAATCGTCAGTTGGAGATTCCGGCTTCGGCTCAGCCCCATGAAAGGCTTTGACGTGCGGGTCTGCGTAGCATGTCCGCTCGGGAAGCTCGCGGTGAACACTTGCGTGACGTGGGGTATGTCTGGCCTGGGCCGGTCGAAGCTCTTCTTGAGGAACGTGCTGAGCACTTCCCTGCCAACCACCGACTAGGGCTCTCCATCACATGCATAGTTGCACATTTATGGCAAATAGACGAGTGGGGGCCAACGTGTCGGCTATCAAGGTTCTAAAGTTCAACCCCAAAGAAGCAAGCGAGGCCGTTCGATCGGCATTCGAAGCGATCCGACGCTGCTCGCCCTACGATGGCAGGATAGGGATTGAGCACGTAACCATGAGGGCCAAGACAGATCCGTAGCCGCTCCCCCAGAACTAGGCTCCTGGCCTGCCATATAGTTATCGCAAGCGGTTGCCAAGTTTGCCTAGTCGGGCGCTCGTTGCAACGCGGCACTGAATCCTATCCGCTGTTTGAGGGTGCCCGCGATGTCTGAAATGGGGATCCTAGAGTGGCGAAACCGCATTGGGCACCTCACCGCGATACTCGCAACTGACTCGAAGGTCCGCTATTGAAGATCCGAGGGCCGAAGCTGCCGGTCCGCTACCGGCCCAATCCGGTCATTCCCGAATATGCACTAGAGAACATTTCTTCATCCCGACGGGCATTACACATCACTCGATTGTTGCCTCAGGCGTCTCGGCAACGCCAAGTTTTTCAGTCAGTCACAATGGATTCCACCCTATCTATTCTTTTCACATAACTTTCATGTAATCGGCAAATCAAGCTGTGTAGGCGGCACTGCTGGACAGTCTGGGGTTGACGGCAACTCAGCAGTAGGCACCCGGCGCGCGTTGGAGTTATGGAGGGGCCTCGTGAAGAATCCGGGGTGTTGTCGTGGGCAATTTGGATTGAAGGATCGACAGCGCTCGCGAATCTCAGCCTTATGCGACTGCCTGCCTTCTAGGCAGCTGTTGGGCTTAGACTGTTGATTGATTGTCGAATGCAAACAACAATCTGGAACAACCAGAGGGATAGGGGGAAAGTGCCGATGGCCAGGGGCATACTAGTTAAGTTTCCGACGCCGGAAGCGCAGTTGAAACGCGCGGTCCGCCAGCATCTCAAGCGCCTTGGGTTCAAAAAGGGTAAAAACGGTTTGCTCTTGCCGCCGGGGCAAGACAAGGAGGCGGTGCGGCAGCTCCATGGCGAGCAACGCAGGGACAAGCTTGAGGCGAACAGAGTCTTCCTTGCCCGATGTGCAGAGGAACTCCTGCCGCATTTTGCGGACGGCGACGAGATTGAACCTGCCAACATCAGGTTGGCGCTTCGGCGAGTGCGCAGCGATACCAAGGATGCCGACCTGTTCCGGCTGGCCGCGCTAACTTGGTCCGTACCTGTATCGGCGGGGTTTGGGCGCCGCCTGCGCTACCTGGTGTGGGACGAGGGTCACGACCGTCTGGCGGGGATCATCGCTTTGGGCGACCCTGTTTTCAATTTGTCGGTACGCGACAAGTTGGTCGGCTGGAACTCGGCGGACCGTTCGTTGCGGCTGGTGCACCTGCTGGATGCTTATGTGCTGGGTGCTGTGCCGCCGTACTCGTTTCTGCTCGGCGGTAAGGCTGTGGCTGCACTGGTACGGACGCAGGAAGTGGTGCGGGACTTCAAGGACACCTACGGCGATTCCGTCGGCATCATTTCGGGAGCCGCCAAGCACGCCAGCCTGCTGATGGTCACAACCAGCTCATCGATGGGACGTTCATCGGTCTATAACCGATTGGCCCTTGGCGGCACGCGGTACTTCCAGCCGGTGGGCTATACCATGGGCTGGGGGCACTTCCATATTACAGACGCCCTGTTCGAGAAACTGCGGGCCTATCTCCGGGAACTCAGCCACGACTATGCCGATCACCACGCGTACGGCAAGGGACCGAACTGGCGGCTGCGCACCATCAAGGCGGCGCTGACGCGGCTGGGCTTCAAAGACTCGCTGCTAAAACACGGCATTCAGCGGCAAGTATTCCTGTGCAGCCTGGCAGCCAACACGGTCGACATCCTGCGTGGGAGCGGGGCCGATCCCGACTACGGCGGCCTTTTGAGCGTCGCCGAGGTTTCGGCGCTGGCCGTAAGCCGCTGGATGGCTCCGCGCGGCATCCGCGAGCCGGCTTATCGCAATTGGCGCAAAGACCGCGTGCCGCAGTTGGTGAGCGGCGCCGTTGCCGGCAGCCTTGCCGAGTTGAAGGAACAATCTGCGCAACCTGCCAGTCGAACGGGCTGAGGGGATGTATTTCGCCATCGACGTTGCGAGCGGACAGCGGGTAGAAGCCTCGCTGGCGCAGCGGTACCGCCGCTACTCCTGTCCTGTGTGCGATGCGCGTGTAAGCCCCCGGCAAGGCACCTACCGTGATGCGCACTTTGCCCACGTCTCGGGTGCCGCGCGACCGGAGTGCTACCTATATCATGCGTCCGAGGGATGGCAGGGACCAGGGGCGGAGCCGGCCGTGCAAACGCGGCCAGAGCCAGCCACACCTCAGTTGCCCCTTGCCCTTACTCTGCATGTGCAGCCGCCGGTCGGCAGGGTATCGGCCCGTTGGGGCCTTGAGGTGCAGGTTCCGCGCGCGCCCACCCCGAGGGGCAGGTTAACCTTCGATGGCGGTGGCGACGGGTTCCGGGTCGAGGTAGCCTGTGCCCGGCTGCACGCTGGGGCGCAGGCCTACGCCGTCAACCCTGACTCCCCGGCGTTTCGCGTGGCTTGGGTCAGCGGGGACGTGGACAACGCCTTTGGCGTCGCCGTGCAGGAACGCATACCCGGTTTGGATACCGTGCGGAGCACGGTCTTTTCGGCCGGAAGAGGCAGCCGACAGGCGTTGGCAACCGGCCTGGACTGGGGCGCTACCTATTATTTCGTGCAGCGTGCCGAGCTCGTCACGAGTGTGCCGCCGCAACTCGCAGTCAGCCGTCTGGCCGACCTGAAGCAGTGGAGCTGCCTGCTGGTCACGCTTCCGCAGGTGGCCGACGAAGGGCTGGCCGAGTGGATCAGGCGGGCTACTGGTTTGGCGGTGCAGCAACCCAAACGTCGGTGGGGCGTGGTGTCACCGCCCATGCACTTCATTGACGCATCGGCTCGACTTGTCCTGGACACCAAGGGCGAACTCACCTTGGCGGTCCACGCAGGCGATAGCCATGGTGAGGCAATCCTGCGCGCGCGCAGCGGTGAGGACAGTGCCTCCGTACCCCTCGCACGGGGACAATGGCAATTCATACGGGTCAGCGGCTTTCCGGCGACCGAGCCGCCTGTTCTGGAGGCCGAGGGGCGGCTATTGCCAGAGGTACTGGTCAGACCTGTTGTGCGAGCTGCAAGGGGAGCTCTTCTGACCTTCGGTTCACGCTCGGTTTCGGCGAGCTCGGCCGAGGCACGGCCCCTACTCGAGCAGGTGCGGGCCGGCTCGCTCGACCTTTCTGGCCTCAATGTTCCCCGCGGACTTGTTCCAAGTCTTCGGTCACGGCCGGCGGGGGCTGTCGATTGGACCCAGCACGCCTTCGCGACCACGGCCGCGGATCTCCATTCGGCTGCCGAGGCAGTGACGACGGAAGCCCTCGCTGAGCTCCAAGTCGCGCTGCGTGACACCAAACGCGACGTGGTATTGGACTTGGGTCCGTTCGGCGCATGGTGGTTCGAAATGCGGGGGGCGCCGGACGGGCCGACCCGGCACCTGCCGCCAGCCACGCGTGCGCATGCCCGTTGGGTTCTCGCCGCCGCTGGGCAGGCGGGCGTCGCTTCAAGGTCGCAGTCCGACGAGGCGCTTTCGACCGCATTGCGCGCCATGATTGCGCCGCGTTGGCTTGAGGCTCACCACCGTCTTGCCTTGACCCGGATTCGCGGAAACAGGGACGCAACATGACCCAGCCGTCGCCCACGCCACAGGCTGTCAAGCGGCTACGCGCGCTCGGTGACCGCGAACTGCTGGCCTTCTTCAACGAAGTGACCAGCAAGACAAGCCGGGAACTGTTGAAGGTGCTGCCTAGCGTTGACGGCTTTCGTAAGGATAGTGCCGCCAGCCTCCCGAAGCGCAAGCAGGCGCTGCTCCATCACTTTCTCAAGAAGGGCGGCGCTCCCAAGGCCAACAAGGAGCACGCCGACCTCGCCTACTATTATCTGTGGCGGGCGTGGGCGGAACAGCATTTGAAGGATGTCGAGGGTCTCGCCGCGATGCTCGACGCGATTGAGAATGCAACAGCAAAAGACCATCCACAGGTGGTCGCGGACCAGCCGCAAGCGGAGATTGAAGCACTGTTCCGCAGTCTGCATGAACAGTCGTTTCTCAACAATTGTGCTGCAGAGACGATCGCGCGGCTTCTCCAGTTTAGCCCCTTCGAAACCACCGATACGCTTGAGCGGCTGGTAAGCAGCGCCAAACCGCAGGTGGCGGTGGAGAGAGACCGGGCGTTGTCCGCCCTGCCGAAACGTCTGCAGGGCCACGAGGAACTGTTGAAAAGCCAGCAGGGCGACGTTGAGAGGTTGTCAGGCGAGGTGGCGCGATTGGCGGAGACCGTGACCGGTCTCGTGGCCCGGCCAGCCCCGGTGGTCGAAGAGGGCGTCCCTACGCGCGCACTCGAAGCGGTGCTTGCCGAACTGGCGGCTGTGCGGAAGGAGTTCGAAACCCATGGCCAGGCCGTTGCGCGCGTCAGCGACGCGGCAGACGGGCGCCTGAAGGCCGTTGAACGCAGCGTGGCCGATCTCGAGGCGCTCTGGAGCGACACCGAGGACCGGGCAGGCAAGCACACCGCGGAACTGCAACAACAGCTTGCCGACATCGACGAGAGGGTTGGGCAACTGGGGCAGAACGCCAGCCCGGCTCCGGTGCAGACCGAGGCACCATCCGTGGCCTCTACCCCATCGCTACGGGTTGTGCCGCTGGAGCAACGACCGGATCCGATCAAGGCCCTGGCGACGGGTACAGAGGCTGCGGCCCTGCTGACATCGAACTACGCTGCGCTTGGCCTTAAGTCTCCGGGCGCTGCGGTCTTTGCAGAGGAAGTGCTCGCCGCTGTAGTCACTGGCAGGGTGCTGTTTCTCAAGGGATCATTCTCGACCGAGCTGGCCCGTGCGACGGCATTGGCGCTCGCCGGCAAGCATGTGGTGCGGGCGCGGGTGCCGGTCGGTTTTGTCGATGCAGCGACGCTCGACACCGATGTGGTGGCGGCACTTGGCAAACAGGATGGCATGATCGGGGCGCTGGTGCTGGAGCGGGTCAACAATGCGCCCTTCGAACTGCTGGCCGATGCGATCGCGGACCTGATCCGCGACGCAAGCGTCTTGGTGGTGGCAACACTGGCGGACGGGGTTTCGACGTTTCCAGAGCAGCCGCTCTATCTCCAACTGGGGCCGGTGTTCGACGCGGATGTGCTGGACTGGAGCATCTTTCCGAAGGCCAACGCCGTCGTCTCGGCAGGGGCACTGGCGTCGCTCGATCCCAGGGCCTTATCGATGCAACTCTCCAAAGGCAAAGCCCAAACGGAAGAATTGCTGAGGCTTTTGCGGAAGGATCGTTCGTTGCGCAACCCGCGCATCGAGCGGACTGCAACAGCCTTCATGTCCACGCTTGAGAGTTTCCGTACTTCAAATGCGCCTACCTCGCTCCAATCCACATCCTATGGCTGGTTGTGGCCGTTTTGGCGCATGACGGGCTTGGCACCGGAGAACATCGAGGACGAACTCGATGGCGGGCGGATCGATAGCGAGGACCATGTAGACACACGGCTCCAACTCCTGCTCGACCTTGCTGGCATCAGGAGGGAGTAGCACCGAGATGGCCCTGTCACTGCGTGTCCTTTCCGCCTCCGAGGCGCTGGCGAGCGTGACGGTCGGCTTGTCGATCCAAGGCTCCCCGGAGGCGGTTCGGCGCGCGTTGATTGCGGCGCACCTGCACGCTGCGTGCGATGCAGACGGAGCGCGGGATGGTCACGGCGTGTTCACAGGGCGCCTCACCGACATGATCGAAACGAATCTTGGAGGCTTAATCGCGCCTGCCGAGGCGCGTCCGCTGGCTAACAAGGTGCTGGAGGCGCTCGAGGAAACGGGCGACCTTTGGCGGTCACCTGGAGGCTACTGGAAGTCAACACCTCCGCGCACCGTTGCACTCTCGGACAGCGTGTCCTTCTTGCTTGGCGCTCTCCCGCCAGGCGGCTTTGTCGCGGCAGGGGTCATGCGCTATGCGAATGCCGGCGTCACGCAGATGGTCGTGCAGAGCTTCGATGATTGGCTCGGTCGCACCGAACCCATCGGCGTCTGGCTGGGCAAGGCGCTCAAGATCTATCGCCCACGTCTCCAGCAGGCGACAATGCCAGCCGACCACCTCGAAGTATACGCTCCGGACCAAGCGGTGCAGCAGTCGCGATCACGCTGGATAAATGCCCGTGAGGTTGAACTCGCCGGTGTCTCTTTGCGGCTGTGCCGCGCGCAGGCAAAGCCAACGTCACTCTACAACCGACCGTACTATCTCGGAGAGTTCGAGCCTACGGCCGACGGGCTACTACTGCGGCGTGCAGCAACGGTCGGCCATGGACACGCGCGTCGGTTCCGCTTTGCCTACGACGACGCGCTTCGCGCTACACGCACATTAAATGCGAGGCGGGATAATGATCTGGTGCAGGTTACGCTGGCCAAGGATCTGCCCATGGAGGAGGCCCGCGTTCTCGCGCTTGGCTGGGAATGTGACGGCACAACTCCCCGGTCAGTTCGTTCCATGGCCTTCCCGGTTCGCGCCATGCCGTTCGTGGCACATGCGCTTGGGCGGCTTGGGATAAAACTGAGAGGGGGAGCGCTGTGAGCAACGGGGTCGAGCAGGGCGAGCACGGCGTACACGCCACGGTTGGGCGGCTGGGCTCAAGCCTGCGCGGCTACATTGAGGCGCAGTACCACGTCCGCAACCAGGCACTCATCCAAGAGCGGCGGCTGCTGCTGCAGGAGGGCGGCGCGGTCGCGCAGGCTCCATTTGTTGAGTCTACTCCGGTTTATGAACTGGGGGCTCCCTATGACCAACTTGATCTGCCCCCAACGGTGGCAAGGGTGTTGGCGGAGCTCGCAGCGGCAAAAGTCGGCTTGTTTCCCCGGCCCTACGTCCATCAGGCACAAGCCCTTGAGAGGTATTTCGCGGGCTCCGATCTCATCGTCGCCACGGGTACCGGCTCGGGAAAGACCGAGAGCTTTCTGATGCCGATCATCGGCCAACTGACCCAAGAGGCACGCGACCGGCCAGCCACGGCGGCGCTGCCGGGCTGCCGTGCCTTGCTGCTCTATCCAATGAACGCTCTGGTCAATGATCAACTGGGCCGCATTCGCCGGCTGTTCGGCGACGAGGTTGCATCGGCCATTGTTTCGGCGGGTCGCGCCCGGCCGGTGCGCTTTGGCAGTTATACCGGCCGATCGCCCTATCCAGGACTCCGCTCGGCCAAGCGCGATGGCGAGCGTATCGAGCCGCTGTTCGAGAGCTTCTACCTGCCCCTGATGGCAACACCCGAGACAGTGTCAGGCCTTACCAAGATTGGGCAATGGCCGTCAAAGGACCTGACCGCGTTCTATGGCAAGCAACACGAAGAGCTGAAGCCCAATCCAAAAGGCGGTGCACCCCGGCGCTATCGTCACTGGGACCGCCGCCTCATCACCCAGCCTGGCGACCGCGAGATGATGACTCGCGATGAAACCCAGCGGGCATGCCCGGATATCCTTATCACCAACTACTCGATGCTCGAATACATGCTGATGCGGCCGATCGAGCGGTCCATTTTCCAGCAGACGAAGGAGTGGCTGCACGCCGACAGCGCCAATGAGCTGATTCTGGTGCTCGACGAGGCGCACATGTATCGGGGTGCTGGTGGCGCGGAGGTTGCGCTGCTGATCAGACGCCTGCTCGCACGTCTTGACGTGCCGCGTGAGCGCGTGCGCTTCATCCTGACCAGCGCCAGCTTGGGGCAGGGTACAGCCGCTGAGGCAGCGATCGACGAGTTCGCGCGCAATCTCACTGGATTGCCACGCCAATCGCGGCGTGGATTCGCGGTTATCACCGGTACGCGCGAACAGCGCCACGGCAGCGGCCAACCTAGCGACCGCGTGACCGACTTGCTCGCGGTTTTTGATTTGGCAGCCTTCGAACAATACGCCACCCATCCAGAAACTGCGCGAGACGCGGTGGCCGCATTGGCTGCTGGATTGGGCTGGTCGGAACCGACGTCGGCCGAAGACCTGCCCGACTACGTGTTTGCCAACCTTACTGGCTTTCCTGTGCTCGAAAGGCTCATTGAGCTTGTATCCGGCAAGGCCCTCGCGCTGGATGCCCTGCAGGAGCAACTGTTTGAGCGCCATCCCGACGGTACTCGCGCTCTAGCGGCCTTGCTTGCGCTGGCCCCCTATGCGCGCCGCAAAGCGGACGACCGCGTATTGTTGCCTACCCGCCTGCACATGTTCTTTCGCGGCCTGCCGGGACTATTCGCCTGCGTCGATCCGAACTGTGCCCATGCACGCCATCAGGGACCTGGCCGGATCCTCGGCAGGCTCCATACCCACCACCGCCGGCAGTGCCAGTGCGGTGGACGGGTCTTCGAACTCCTGACGCACCGCGAGTGCGGTACCGCCTACTTGCGGGGCTACGCCGATGGACCGCAACCTGATTTCCTCTGGAGCACACCGTCTGGGCCGTTCCGTGAAGGCCGCCAGCCGCCGCTTGTTGAAGTGGAAGTGCTCATGGAACCGCCCAACCCGAGCTTTCTCGACTGCGTTTCCGCCTGGCTCGACATTCGGAGCGGCCGTCTTAATTACAGCGCCGAGCGGCCGGCAGAAGGTTTTACCCGCGTCTATCTGCCCACCCAGAACCAGGACTGGGTCAAGAACGGCGTAAGGTTTGGCAATTGCTGTGTCTGCGGCGAACCAACTCTGCGCAGTGAGACATCCACGATCATGGACCACGCCACCAAGGGCGAGGCGCCGTTCGCCAACTTAGTGAAGACGCAGTTAGACAGCCAACCGGCTTCGCGGACCGAAACCCGCGAGTATCCTAACGGCGGTCGCAAGGTCCTTCTCTTTTCGGACGGCCGGCAGAAGGCGGCCCGGTTGGCTCGCGATATTCCGCGGGAGGTAGAGCAAGACATTTTTCGACAAGTGTTGGCGCTGGCCACACGGGCGCTGCTCCAGGCGGGTCGCGAACCGCGGCCTGACCGTAGTCTTTACATCGCGGTGCTCAAGGTTCTGAGCGACAGCAATTTGCCAATCTTTGACCGGGAGGACGCGCAAACAATCGAGGACCAGGTGAGGCGCCTCCAAAAGGACCATACAGACCAACCTATCGAGGAATTGCTGGCCGATTTCGACCCTGGACCGCCGCCCAGCCGCTACAGGATGGCTCTCCTCAAGCAACTGTGCGGTCGATATTACTCGCTGGCCGGCACGACTGTCGGTTGCCTCTTTCCGGCCCGGCGCGCGCTGGCCAAGCTTGTTAGTGTGGCCGCCCCTTTGGTGCCGGCGCTTCCCGCCGCAGACATGGCAGGCCTGGCCGCCGCGTGGCTGATGCATGTGGCGGACGGCTACGCCTTTGACCATACCATCGAAGGCAACGTCCGTGGGTCGGCGGCAGGCCGCTGGAGGAACGCGTGGGGCAGCAACGGCAATTTTCCGAAGGCAATCCGGCCCGCGCTGGCCGCCGCCCTGCAGATCGACTTAACTACCCTCGGTTTGGTCGAGAAGGAACTCGCGAACGAACTGGGGCTCGCTGACTCCACCGGCGCGATCTTCATCGATCCCGCCAAGGTCATCGTTCACATCGACCTGGACATGACTTGGCATCACTGCGACGACTGTACCGCGCTATTGCCGATGACCGTTCATGGTCATTGCGCGGCTTGCGGTTCAGGATCCCTGGAGTCGGTCACGCCTTCCCAGAGCGAGTATATCAGGGCGCGCAAGGGCTTTTGGCGTGCCCCGGTGGAACGTGTGCTGACCGGCGGTGCGCAACTACGCAGCATTTCGGTCGAGGAACATACCGCCCAGTTGTCAAACCGCGACAATGCACGGGTGCACGCGACCACTGAACAATTTGAACTGCGTTTCAAGGACGTCCGTATCGCGAAGTCCGACAAGCCGATTGACGTGCTGAGCTGCACCACGACCATGGAAGTGGGTGTCGATATCGGCTCCCTGGTTGCGGTAGGCCTGCGCAACGTGCCGCCGCAGCGGGAGAACTACCAGCAGCGAGCCGGCCGGGCGGGACGCCGCGGCTCGTCGCTTTCAACTGTGCTGACCTACGCGCAGAATGGCCCTCACGACGGCTACTACTACAACAACCCAGAACAGATCGTCGCGGGCGATCCCCGCAACCCGGACGTCAAGGTAGACAACCCGAAGATCGCGCGGCGCCACATTGTCGCCTACCTCTTCCAAACGTTTTTCCACAACTACATGGACACTCACGATGTATCTGTCGGGGCCGGATCGTCTGCCCTGTTCCGGGCACTTGGCAAGGCTACGGACTTTTTCCTCGGTGAGCCCATGTCGGGGCTCGATATCGCGAGCTTCGACATGTGGGTGCGAAAGGAGCTTCTTGCGCCAACCGGCCAGCTGCGCCCTCTCATTCGCAACTGGCTGCCGGACAACCTCCGCGTCGCCCCCCGGACGATCGACGCCTGGATCGGCGATGAGGCCGCCGCCTTGCTGGCGACTCTCGCCCGTTTCCGGGCTGAACTGGTAGCAGCAACCGCCGCAGGCGAAGGTGAGGTTGCCGCAGGCGGGGAGGAGGAGGAGGACCGGCGTTCCGAGCGCGAGGCCATCGCTGATCAAGAGCTGCTGGAGTTCCTGTTCGCCAAGGGTTTGCTGCCCAGCTATGCTTTCCCCACGGACCTATCGAGTTTCCTTGTGGAGCGCCTGATTCAGCGCAACAACGAGTGGAAGATGGAGGTCGTCGAACGGCCGCAGCAGTCCATTGGCAAGGCACTGAGCGAATATGCTCCCGGACGCCTGATTGTCATCAACAAGGAAACCTATCGCTCCGGCGGGGTGGTCGCGAACACATTGCCCGACGTCGAGAATCGCGCAGAGGCGATCTTTGAGGAACGCCACACGTTGGTGCACTGTGAGAACTGCAGCTTTGTCGCGGATTTGAATGACGCGACACAGGGCGGGGCGCGTTGCCCGGTGTGCGAAAGCGACCTGAAACACACGCACATGGTGGTGCCGCAGGTCTTCCTGCCGGAGGAAGGCAGGGCGCTCAAGGACGACGATCGCGATCAGGACATTACCTACGCGACGGCCGCGCAGTTTCCCGTCCCGGTGGGCAAGGATGATCTGCCGAGCCTGCGACCCGTCGGCCGCAACCTCATGTACGTGGTCACCACTGACCGCCAGTTGGTGACCGTCAACAAGGGACAGGAGACGTCCGACGGTCGCAGCGGATTCTGGATCTGCAACCAGTGCGGACGCGCCTCGGTCGACGAGCAGCCGCACGTGTCACACAGCCGACCCTATAAGATTGAGTTCTCGTACGGGAAGCCGAGGCCGGGCCATCAGTGTGCTGGCACTTATGAAAACGTGTTCCTAGGCCACGTCTTCTCCACCGATTTGCTGTTGCTGCGCATCAGCCTGAGGCAGCCGCTTGTCACCGAAACGGGCGACCCCTTGCAGTTGAGGATACTCGAAGACGCCCTGTACTCGGTTGCCGAAGGCTTGCGCCTGGCAGCCAGCCGGCATCCACAAATCGATCTCGATCCTTCCGAGTTTGGCGCGGGGTTCCGTATCGTCCCGAACCGGGAGGATGACACGTTGCTGCTCGACGTCTACCTTTACGACACCTTGTCCGGTGGGGCCGGCTATGCCGATCTCGCGGCGAGGAACATCGAGGAAATCCTCCAGCAGACCCTCACGCTATTGGAAGAGTGCCCCGCCCGCTGCGAGCAGTCATGCGAGAGTTGCCTGCGGCACTATCATAACCAGTACCTCAAGGAACGTCTTGACCGGAACCTCGGTGCCGAGCTGCTACGCTACGCACTCGATGGCACGCTGCCTAAGGAGAAGGCGCCTGCGGCGCAGGCCAATCTACTGCGCAACCTTCAACGGCTGCTCGAACTCGAGGGCTTTGCGTGTAAGGGGCCTGTCGAAATACAAGGAGTCACTGTGCCACTTGGCGTTGCCAACTCCAACCAGCAAGTCGCTGTTGGGCTTCGCCCTGCTTTGCTTACGCCGGAATGGCAAGGGCACTCGTTCAGTAACCTACCCCCAACAACGGCCTCAGTCGTGCTGAACGAATTCGTCCTGGGTCGTAATCTGCCAGATGAACATCAGATGGTGCGCAACGCAGTCCTCTATGAGAAATAGGTCGGCCAACTAATCGCTGGGCTAGCGACGGCGGCTGGGTGTTGGTCGGAGAGGCGATCCGCCGTCTTAGCAGCCTTCGGGGCCGACGGTGCACGCCGTTTGAGATATGGCATCTTGACGGATCTGGGCTCCCTGAGGGAGCCAGCGCCATTTTCGTCGAAGGCGCCAATACCAAGACTTTTCGATCAGGGCTTTCGAAAGGAAGGAAAAATTGCGGATATGCCAGCAAACGCGCCCAGCGCGATCATCAGGACCGCGGCCCCGGAGCTAAGCTTCCCGGCAGCATTTGCGGCAATCATTCCTGGCCCGGCAGTCGCGATACCGATCGCAACAGCACGAATAGAAGCTAGGACAAGCGAGCCGCCAAAGATCATCTGGAGCGAGATGTCTTGGCGTACACGATCTTCTCCGTCGCCCTCTGCCGAAAGGAATAGTCTAATACCGCTAACGCGACTCATCACCTCCGGTTCGGCTGCAAAAACGTAGCGCTTCAAGTCATAACGTGAATCGATGACACTGCGTTTGGCAGATGCAAACTGGATCGAATCGTCATTTGCCTCGGCGACCAAGGCAAGTTCCTTTGGCGTCGGCCGGGCACCATCAGCGTCGATGGGGTGCTCGAACAACCTAAGGCAGTACACCTCGCATTCGTAGCGCTTGCCAGTCCAAAGTCGAAACGCGCCCTGCTCGACAGCACTCGACCGAGGCCAAGTTCCAAACCAGCTTCGGCCGGAGATCCTGCTGATCTGACGTACAGCGAAGAACGCGCTTTGCTCGGCTGCGAACGATTTATGACGGCTCAGCTGCCGTGCGGTCTCCTCAAAGGCTTCGAATGTCAAACGCTGGTGCGGTCGCAACTCAAAGTCGAGGGAGAAGCAATAGAACTCACTCGGCGCTTGAGCTGCGCTAGGCAAGCGCTCGCGACAGGCAGGATTGATTGCTGCGCGCAATTCACCAGTTGTCGCTTCACTGACATAGGCATCGGCAGCAAGAGTAAAAATGTAAGACGTTCCGACGCTCTCAGCCCGAACAATGCGAGCGATGCGAATAGGTATCAATTCATATGGGACTGGATCACCGCTACCGGCTACAAAGCACACTAATGCATACTCGCCGGCGAGTTGCTCGCGAGGAACCCTGTTACGAACATCGTCAGCAAGCCACTTGCCATCGTAGCGGAACTGCAACTGGCCGCCACGTGGAAGCGCCAGCATCCGGATGATATCATCAGCGTAGCGGGCTCGGGCCGACGAAGACAGAAACACGATCATAGCGCCCGATTCCCGAACTGACTAGCGCACGAAGTTCGGCAGACCCGGCTTCGTTTCCCAAATAAGGTGGATCCAACCCTTAGGAACGTAGTGAGATAAGCCCTGACTGTCGAAGATGCGGTGACCGCCGCTGTCGCTCACGTTCAGCCTCTGCGGACTATCGATTCGGACCTTAGCACCCGATTCAAAGTGATACTCGCGCCACGCTTCGCTGGAGATATCGCTGAAAACGAGATCGCTTTCGTTCTTGAATTCCGACGCTGTCGCAGAGGCCATGATGCGGTTCCGTCCTGTCTCTTTTCCAAATTTCATACAGTGATTTGGCCCCTCGTGCAGCTTCATTCTGAGGTGGCGGAGTCCGCCTAGCGGTCGCGCGGCATATTCATCTGGGCAGTTCCATCCTATATGGCGAGCCCAGAAGCCCTGCCCACCGTCGCGGTATGATGGAGACACGCTCGCGTCCGAGCTTGGAATTGTTGGTACGCCCAAGGGGCGTCGAATCCCTGTTACCGCCGTGAAAGGGAAATGCAAAACAGGAGAGGGCAGGAGGCGATGCGGTTGGCGGAGCGAGTGGGATTCGAACCCACGGTACCGTTCCCGGTACGGAAGTTTTCAAGACTTCTGCCTTAAACCACTCGGCCATCGCTCCAAATGTGATATTCTCGTGATATTTGCTAGGTTTCTGTCCTCGCAGAAGGCCGGATTTGCGCCTTTTTGTCCTTTCCCTGCAACGGTTTTCAAGACCGGTGCCTTAAACCGCTCGGCCATTCCTCCAACTAATTGCAATCATTGCGCTTTTGTCTATTTGCAAATGACCCGGAAAAGCCGTTTGCAACGCATTTTGCAACTATTTGCCTTGTCGCTGGCTGCTTATAGCCAGCTGCAATGCCACGTCAACTTGCTCCGCTGCATCGGCCTGCATTCCTGGCATGACATGCGAATATAAATCCAGCGTTATCCCGATATTCGAATGACCCAAGCGCTCGCTTGCTATCTTAGGGTGAACGCCGGCCGAAAGCATTTGCGTGGCATGCATATGCCGCAGGTCGTGAAATCGGATGCGGGGCAGGGACGTCTTGCCGAGAACCCGCACCCACTCATGCGTAAGGGATCGCGGCTGCAATGGCTGGCCGTCTATCTGAGCCACAACGAAGCTGTCACCGTCGGGACGTAGACCAAGGCGAAGCTGTTCCTCGGCTTGCCGCGACCGATGCGCTTTCAGTTCTGCCACTGTGCTAGCCGACAGCGCGACGGTCCGCGCCCTCCCTGACTTCGGTTCCTTGTACCTCACGCCGTCGTCGGTCTGTTCCGCACTTTCCTCAATCGACATCTGTCGGCGATTGTCTCCGAGTTCTAGGTGGCGCCAGCGAAGGGCGAGGATCTCGCCACGACGCAAACCGCACGTGACCGCCAAGAGGATCGGGATAAACATCCTCGTCGGCCGAAGCGTCTCAAGCAGAGTGGCCGTCTGACGAACATCGTAAGACGGATAGACTAAGTTGCGCGGGTGATTTGGGATTTTGTCCCAACAGATGGCGAAACGTTTGCTGTGCGGGGCCTGAGAGCCACCAGCCGGAGCGACGCGGGGATCGTCACGCGCATGCGGGGGAAGTTGCACCCGCGCTTCACGTGACCCGTAAACGTGTCACGTGATGTAACGTTACGTGGCGTTACGCGACGTTTCAGCCAGAGCGTTGCGGGATCGCCACCCGCGTGAAGGGAAAGTTGTACCTAACCAGCAAGCGGCGGACTGGGTGCGATCACCGTCTCCGGTTTTCTTTCACTGATCGATATGATCCCGTGCTTGAAGAAGACCGTGCTGGTTTCGCTGCCAGGAGCGCCTAATTCTGCCGAAACGACAACGAGCTCGAAGTGTCCTTTTGAACTAAGCTGATCCACAAGGCTTTCCAATCGTGCATTTTCGCTCTGGCCGAGATGCTGTCTTCCGTCAGTCGTGGTCACGACAAAATCAGTCATATTGACCTCCTACAACCATTTGGCTTCAATTAGATAGCGAAGTCGGAGGCTCGACCGACGGTCCGGATCGCGGCGTCTTACTCTCTTCGGCTATCACCAGGAGCGCCTCAAGGGTCAGTGCAATGCCCGACATCAGCGCGGAAATATCGGTGTTGCCGCCGGGCAATGCGAGTTCCGCCGCCCTGGTTTGCATGCTGTGACTGAGTTCTTTCAATTTTAGGCGCAGATCGTCGTCCATGACATTCCTCCAGTTGGCTGGAGGGCTAACGCTGCGATTGGAGACCAGTTCCTTTCTATGCGCCCAGGCCCTGACGGGCGCCCCTATGGCTGAAGCAGGGCAGCACCATATTGCGCCCACAACTGCTCGCAGTCCTTTGCTCTCAGGCTTGGAGTGCCCCATTCGCCATAGAAGACCATCGCTGCATGGACGTCATATCCAAGCACCGACGCATTGGCGACGAACTGGATGGCGTTCCCGAGGCGAGTAGCAGCAAGCTGGACTTCCGCTTTGGTGGTGAGGTCAAGCACCCCAAGAATTTCGGCGTCGTTATTCCTGGCAGCCAACACCGCGCCTACAGTCGCAAGCATAGCAGTCTCCGCTAATATATTAACCACGCAAGAGCGGACTTTGTTCCATTAGCCGAACTGCATAGCGCTCGGACCGCAAACCAACACGGACAAGCCAGCCTTCGCACTGATGGCCGACAGGGCGACAGGCAAATATATCGGGTCGGCTTTCATCATCTTGAACCGAGAGATGCGCGAACGGCTATGGAATCGCGTTCAGCAGCACGCGGGCACGGCGCCGAAGGGTATGAAGCGGCCCGCAACTCAATGGGCAAAGCCGGGCCTCATTGGCCGCGTGAAGCATCTGCGCGGTGAGCCAAAGCTGCGCGATGCATCTGTGCAGGATTTTCGGGAAGAATGAGCAAACGCACGCGAGGAATGGAACATTAGATACTGCTAATAGTTCTTTAGTCAGCAGGGGCAAACCAACACCCCAAGTCGCACAGCGCTCAAACCGGGAGAAATATCATGCAACGGCTTATGTTCACATCAGTTGTAATCGCTTTGTCGGCTGGCCTGTCGTTGTCACAAGCCGCCACGCCCGTTCAACATAAACACGGTATCAGAACGAATTATGGTGCGGCCGGCGGCATGAAGCTTGACCCCACCATAACGGGCGGTACGTCGAAACCGAATGCGGCAAAAGATTGTGCCACCGGCCAGCAGACCGGCAGTGCACAGTCCTCGGCGCCTGGTCAGGCGACAGTCGACGCGAAGGGCGCCGCCCCTGGCCAGATGGAAAAGACAGCTGCGCGCTGCTGAACCATCGCCGCCCGCTTCAAGGAGATCGGTGCGGATCGAGGAGGAGAAGCCGGGTCTGATCGGCCGCGTAAAACACTTGCGCGGCGAAGAGGACCTGCGGCACGCCTCGCTGCAGGATTTCAGGGAAGAGTAAGGGCCAACGCCTGCTCCCGCCGTCGCTGGTACATCCGCAGTCGACGGCGGGTGCCGGATTTAAAGCTTGCACCGGCCACTGCGGGAGGTCCCGCGCTAGTGAATTTACATCCACATCAGCAGTCACTCAATTAGGGCTAAGTGCGGGTGGCCATCATCCTTTCAGGGGCTTTGCCGGTCCATCGGGCCGCAAATATACGGTTACAAATACCGGTTCGATGACGGCTTGTTCAAGTTGCCTTTTACTAAGTATCCAAAGATTCGAACGCCGGACGTGCAGCGGTTTCGAGACGAGCACCGTCAACGCCTCATCGACGAAGGAACTCGCCAGTTCATCGTTCCACTAGAGGCCGTCGTCCAAAAGTGGCGCGAGATTGTCAATAAATTCAATTAGCGGCAACGCCTTCTCATCTTCATGTCGCCGATGAGTTGACCTCATGTCGCGCGTCAGGCGCGCGACATGGAACAGCCGGTGAACGGGTTGCTACGATTTTTGCAACGCAACGCTACGGTATGAGGCGGGACAGCCTAGCACGATAGGCACGCACAAGAGCGCAACGCGTTGACAGGCAAGGAGTTAGCAGTGTCGAACGGGAAGGGGAGGGACGCCAGCAACCGAATTTCAAGACCGGTGCCTTAAACCGCTCGGCCATTCCTCCATCGTGATTTTTCAATCACTTAGGCTTTACGCTGCCGACTGGTTTCGGCCCATTGGCACCGGATTGGCACCGAAGGCGTTCCCAACCGGTTCGCTGTTCATTCCTGTAGTGCGGCATTGAGGGCCGCGTCAAACACCGCTGCGGCGCCTTCCTGCCGCTCTGCAACAGATGCGCATAAATGTTCAGCGTGACCGATGGGATTGGCATGGCCAGCGCTGGCCGAAACCAGATGCGCCGGCAACAGGCGCAAGTCGTGGAACGCCAGATGCGGGCGCCAGCAGTAGAGGCGAGAATTATCCATTTTTCCATTAGGAAATACTAATAATCGAGGTTATGGTTCCGACGGACGCAGCGTCAGGCACCGCGTAGCGATGCCCTGGCCGATGGTGGTATGAACATCACGAAATTCGGTGATCCGGGCACCTGCCCATGGGGGACTGGCATGGCTTTGACCACCACCTACTCCGTCGCGCCGCTGCTCGAGCGTATCTTCCCGGCCGCGGACCCCGCCTCGAACTCGGACACAGTGGCCTTGACCGGCGGCGGCTTCGCGACCGTTGCCGACGTTCCCGGGGGGGTATCTGTCCCCATCTTCTACGACGCCGCCGGCAACCAGCAGCCCCAGCTTATCGCCTCATTTGCCCCCGATGCCAAAATCGCGCAGCTGACGGATGGCACCGTTGCCATCGTGGGAACGCATAGTGGCGTGGGCATTGATTTGGTCATGCAGACGGCCACCGGCATCATCATCGGTCCATCTACTATTTCGGTTGCAACCGCCTCGAACCCCAACGTCGCCGCCGTAGCCGACGGCGTTGTCGTTGCCTATCAGGTGCCCAACGGTGGGGCAAACAATGACATCCTGATCTACAAATCCACCTCCGGGGATTCCTTCTTTACATTTGGCGTGGACTCTTCACCGGCCAACGACCAGAACGCCAGCGTGGCGGGGCTCGCCGACGGCGGCGTCGCTGTTGCCTGGGAACGGATGGACGCTGGCGGCAACAGCGCGATCTGGTACGCCGTCTACAACCACGACGGCTCCGTGCGGAAGCCGCCAGCCGAGCTCTCTGCCGGCCACCAGGCGAATGTGACGGCACTCCAATCCGGCGGTTTCGCGATCGGGCTCGCCAGTGATGTGTTCTTGGGAGGACAGACCGACGCACTGGTGGCAAGCTTCGATTCGGCCGGACAGCTCGTGCAAAGCCGTGCGGTGGGCCAGCTGCCCACCGATGACAGCGAGGTCGCCGTTACACAACTCTCCAACGGCATGGTCCTGTCGACCTTCACCAACCTTTTCGACGCCGTCCACGATGATCACGATATCCGCGGGGCACTGTATGATCCAGTGACCGGATATATCAGCGACCCTGCCGACCCGCTGAAAATCGACTACTCGGCGGACGACAACTCTCAATCATCGGTCTCGGCGTTTGGCCTTGCGCAGTTCGTGGTGAGCTACAGCAGCAACACATCAGGTGATGTCACTCAAAAGACCTTCCAGCTTGTGCGGACCGTCACCGGCGACGACGCCGCCGACAGCTTCACCGGCGATGATGCCGTTGATATCGTGAATGGCCTGGGCGGCAGCGACAACCTCGCCGGCGGCGCCAATAACGACACGCTCAATGGTGGCGACGGCAACGACTATCTCGTTGGCGGCAACGGCAACGATACGCTGAACGGCGGAACGGGGGCTGACGCCTTGCTGGGTGGTGCCGGCAACGACGCCTACTTTGTCGACAATGCGAGCGACGTGGTCGATGAGGGCAGCGCAGCCCTCGGCGCTGGCATCGATACCGTCAACGGCTACATCTCGATCAACCTTGCCGACACCGCCCAGTTCATCGGCAATATCGACAATGTGGCGCTGCGTGGGCCGACCAGCATCAATGCGACCGGCAATGGCTTGAACAACACGCTGACTGGCAACTCCGGCAACAACATCCTCAACGGCGGTGCGGGCGCCGACCACATGATCGGTGCGCAGGGCAACGACTCCTACTATGTCGACAATGCGGGCGACGTGGTCAATGAGGGCAGCATGTTCCTCGGCGCTGGCGTCGACACCGTCAACGGCTACATCTCGATCAACCTTGCCGACACCGCCCAGTTCATCGGCAACATCGACAATGTGGCGCTGCGCAGCGCGGCGAACATCAATGGCACCGGCAATTCCATTGCCAACACCATCACCGGCAACAGTGGCAACAACATTATCGACGGAATGGGCGGCGCCGATACAATGAGCGGTGCTCAAGGCAACGACACCTACTATGTCGACAATGCCGGGGATCATGTCATTGAGGCTAACGGCCAGGGCACCGATAATGTGCAGGCCTATGTCAGCTTCAACCTGTCCGGCCAGGAGCTGGAGAACCTGCAACTGCGCAGCGCCGCGTCCATCAACGGCACCGGTAACTCGATTGCCAACATCATCAATGGCAACAGTGGCAACAACATCATCGACGGCCTTCTCGGCGGCGACACCATGAGCGGCGCTCAAGGCAACGACACCTACTATGTCGACAATGCCGGCGATCACGTGATCGAAGCGAACGGCCAGGGCACCGACAATGTGCAGGCCTATGTCAGCTTCAACCTTTCCGGCCAGGAGCTCGAAAACCTGCAACTGCGCAGTGCCGCATCCATCAACGGCACCGGCAATTCCATTGCCAACACCATCACCGGCAATTCGGGAGCGAATGTCATCAACGGCCTCGGCGGCAACGACACACTGTCAGGCAGCACCGGCCATGACAGTTTCGTCTTCACTACGGCGCTCAATGCTTCGACCAATGTCGACCACATCACCGACTTTTCGATCGCCGACGACACCATCCAGGTCGACAACGCGATCTTCGCAGCGCTTGGCGGCAATGGCACGCTGACGGCCGCCGCCTTCCACATAGGGGCAGTGGCCACAACTGCCGCCCAGCACATCCTCTACGACTCGGCGAACGGCTGGCTGAGTTACGATGCCGATGGCAATGGCGCTGGCGCCGCCAGCCATTTCGCCACGCTCACTATGGGGCTCGCAATGACCAACAACGATTTCTTGGTTGTGTGAATTCGCAATGCGGCAGCCGGATGAAACGATGTTCAAGGTTACCGACGGGTTGGCGTGACGCCCTGGAGCCGCGATCGGACGTCGACCAAGGCCGAGATGGCATTGCGCCTGCTACATTCGCGAGGCTTGCACGGTCTGAAGCTGGTCGAAAGAACCTGCGTCTGACATTGCAATCAACCGTGCACCGGCAAATGCGGCCAGAATCATGAAAACCGCCGTGACATCAAGGAAGGCGGACGACGCAAAAATGCTCGTGCTCTGGACATAGCAACTTGCGAATTCCATGACGCGCACCCCTTCAAAGCTCAACAAAGAGCGGCCCCACACCGCCCCTCGACAAGCATGATCTTGATTTGGGGAAAATTCAAGCGGTTGCTAATATGCGGCGACGCGGCGACTATGCGGGGGTGAATCTCGCGACACGGCGCCGACTTTCAGCGCGATCAGGCCAGACAGAATTACGATTGCCAAAAGGATAAGCGCCCACGATACGGCGGTGCGAGAGGGCCGGCAGCGGCGCCGCTGCTTAGCGCGCTTTCGCCACCGATCAGCCTGATTGGCTCCTTGATGACGCTGGACCTTGCCCACGCCCCTGTCTCCCCAGACAGACGGGAGAATGCGTCCGCTGCGCGAGAGAGTCTAGATCTCGCCAGATCGGCTCGTCGATCAGCGGCGCCGTGCCTTTCGGATTTCTAATGGAGGTCAACAAGCACGCGATCACCGTGACTAAGGCCGTCGTCGCCACAATAGGAACCGGCGAAGAAGCCGTCTCGTACAATCTGCCGGTGGGATACAGGGCAGGGGAGGAACCGGGCTTGGCGGGGTCATTTCGGCGATCAAGCAAGAATGGCCGACCGCATGCGTGCTCCGTCCAACCTGCCGGCTGACCATGCGAGGCGCCGGCGCCACAATATTGCCCGGTTCCGGCCATAATCGATTAATACCGTGATAAACAATTCCTGGGTACAAAGGATCGGGGTTCAAGGCGTCGTTGGTATTGTCGAGTGAGTGCTTTGGCTCCTCTGACGGTCAGCTTCGGCGTCTTTCATTGAGACTGTAGGGGACATCTGAAAAAATGCAGGCTGTGACGCACCCGCGTCTTCGTCGCGCTGCTACAGTCGCGTTGTTGGCCGCATCGGCTGCCTTGCTGGCGGCTTGTGCATCGCCTGAACCGAAAGCGATGGTCTACAAGAAGACCCACTCCAAGGAATATTTCTCCGAATCCGAATATGGCGTGAAGGCAAGCCCGCGCGTGGCCTTCCGGGGCGGGCGGCTGCAGCGTGGCGGCGGGCGTGACCAGCTCGGCAAGCCCTATCAGGTCCGGGGCAGGTGGTATTATCCCAAGGAAGACAAGCACTACGCCAAGGTCGGTCTGGCCTCCTGGTATGGCGATGCCTTCCACGGCCGGCTTACCGCCAATGGCGAAGTCTACGACATGACGCATCTGACGGCGGCGCATCCGACCATGCCGCTGCCAAGCTATGCCCGCGTCACCAATCTCAAGACCGGCAGCTCGGTCATCGTGCGCGTCAACGATCGCGGCCCCTATCACGAAGGCCGCATCATCGATGTGTCGGAGCGCGCCGCCCAAATGCTTGATTATGCCAACATCGGCACCGCCCAAGTGAAGGTCGAATATGTCGGCCGCGCACCGCTTGACGGCGATGACGACCAGTATCTGATGGCCTCCTACCATCCCGGCAACCGGGCGCCGGATCCGTCGGATGGGCTGCCGACCGGCGTCATGGTCGCCATGAACGGACCGTCGCCCAGCCTTCCCGTCGGTGCCGCCGCCGTACCGTTTCCTGGCCAGTTGACCGATTCAGGGACGGCTCAGCCGGTCATGCCGGCGCAGTCGCCGGCCTATGGCGATCTGGCATTGCCGGATTTCGGCCCGATCGTGCCGG
The DNA here is from genome assembly GCF_003253745.1 of Mesorhizobium kowhaii. Lineage (GTDB taxonomy): Bacteria > Pseudomonadota > Alphaproteobacteria > Rhizobiales > Rhizobiaceae > Mesorhizobium > Mesorhizobium kowhaii. The sequence goes on along the minus strand of NZ_MZXV01000026.1, from coordinate 18,551 downwards.
AACGCCCGGAGATCAACCTGCCGCCGCAATCGCCGTTTGCCGTGGCCTCGCTTTCCTATGCGGACGAGCGGGTAGAGCGCGCCTCGAACGCCTTTGCAGCACTCGGAGGCGAGGGCATGTCACCGGCCGAAGTGCTTCAATCGTGGAAGCGGCAGTCGCCGCCGACCGGTTCGCCCGATTACGTCGCGGCGGGCTCGTTCGAGGATGCGGCGGAGGCCAAGCGCGTTGCCGCTCAGCTTGCCGCATTCGGCAAGATCGAGATCCAACGTTCAGAACTCGATGGCGAGGATTGGTATTCGGTCAATCTCTATCCCGATGGCCATCGCAATCTGGATGATTTGCTGCAGGCAGCCTGGTCGCATGGCGCGCCGGATGCGCTGGCTGTGCGCAACTGAGCGGAAGCCATGTCGGATTTCCGTTGCGCGGTTGATCCGCCGCTGAAAAAGCCCGATACTTTTTGCGGGCTTGCCGGACGTGCCGGCCAACGGGTCGAATTTAATGCAATTTCGCTTGCTCCAGCCTTTCACCGGGCTTCTGTTTTTTTGCCTGCTATTGCTTTCCCTGGCTCCGGCCAGTGCGCAGCTTTTCGAGACCAAGGCAGCGCAGGTCTTCATGATCGATGCAGAGACCGGGACGGTGCTGTTTTCGAAGGACGCCGACAAGCCGATACCGCCGGCTTCGATGGCCAAGCTGATGACCATGGAAGTGGTTTTCAACGCCATAAAGTCCGGACGCCTGAAGCTCGATGATACGTTCGTGGTCAGCGAAAACGCCTGGCGCAGAGGTGGTGCGCCCTCGGGAACATCGACGATGTTTGCCAAGCTCAAATCGTCGATCCGGCTCGAGGACCTCATTCAGGGCGTAACGGTGCAGGCGGCCAATGACGGCTGCATCGTCATTGCCGAAGGCATGGCCGGGTCGGAGGACAATTTTGCCGCGCAGATGACCGAACGCGCCCGCCAGATCGGCCTCAAGACATCGACCTTCGTCAATTCGACCGGCCTGCCGGCGGATGGCCAGCAGACGACCGTGCGCGAGCTGGCGCTACTGGCCGTGCATCTGTGGCGCGATTATCCGGATTTCTACCGCTACTATGGGCAGAAGGATTTTACCTGGAACAAGATCTCGCAGAGGAATCGCAATCCGCTTCTGGCGATGGATATCGGGGGCGACGGCCTGGCGGTCGGCGCGAGCGAGGCGTCAGGCTTCGGCATCGTCGGTTCGGTCAACCACAACGGCACGCGGGTGATCGCGGCGATGAGCGGGCTGGCCAGCGACAAGGAGCGTGCCGAAGAGGCGCGAAAGCTGCTCGACTGGGGTGCTCGCTCTTTCGAGAAGACCGAAATTTTCGCCAAGGACGAGGTGGTCGGCGAAGCCCAGGTTTTTGGCGGTGCGAAATCCGGGGTGGCGCTGAAGGCCAAGGGCCCGATCGAGATCTTCCTGCCGATCACCAACCGCGACAAGCTGACGGCCAAGATCGTCTACACCGGCCCGGTTGCCGCTCCGGTGGAGGAAGGGCAGCCGGTGGGCGCGCTGCGCGTCTGGATCGGCGACACGCTCAGCCAGGAGACGCCGCTTTTCGCCGCCGAGTCGATCGGCGTCGGCACATTGCCGCAGCGCGCGCTCGACGCCGTCAAGGAACTGGCGATCGGCTGGCTGCGCTAGAGCGGTTCATCGTTTCACAGAAACGCAGAACCGCTCTATCTCTTTGCCTTGACGCAATTCCGGACGGAAAACCGTTTCACACTTTTCCTGGAATTGCTCTAGCGCCGACGGCATAGACGTTTGCCCCAACGCGGACTATCTAGACGCTATAACACCCGCAAGCATGGCAAAGGCTTTTCGATTGGCGCGCGGATTTTTCATCACCTTCGAAGGCGGCGAAGGAGCAGGCAAGTCGACGCAGATCGAGCGGCTGGCCAGGAAGATGCGCGCCAAGAGATATGATGTCCTCCTCACCCGTGAACCTGGCGGCTCGCCGGGCGCCGAAGCGGTCAGGCATGTGCTGCTTTCGGGCGCCGCCGAACCATTCGGGCCGAAGATGGAGGCGCTGCTGTTCGCCGCCGCGCGCTCCGACCATGTCGAGCAGGTCATCCGGCCGGCGGTCGAGCGTGGCTCCATCGTGCTTTGCGACCGCTTCCTGGATTCCTCACGCGTCTACCAGGGCGTCACCGGCGGCATCGACCCGGGGTTCATGGATAGGCTGGAGCAGGTCGCCATCAACGGCATGATGCCGGACATGACGCTGATCTTCGACATCGATCCGGCGGAGGGCCTCAGGCGCGCGACGCTGCGGCGCGGCACCGAAGCAACCGCCGACCGCTTCGAAAAGGAGACGCTGGCGATCCATCAGGCCCGCCGCGAGGCGTTTCTGGCGATCGCCGCGGCCGAGCCGGAACGCTGTATCGTCGTCGACGCCGCCGCCGATCCCGACACGGTCGAGAATGTCGTCACCGCCGCCGTGTTCGCGGCGCTGGAGGAAAGAACGCCTTCGCGCAACAGACAGGCAACGCCGGCATGATCTTCGAGCGCATCGCCCCGGAGCAGCACGACACGCTGGACGGCGTGCCCGAGCCATCAGAGACACCCCGTCTGGTCGGACACAGGCAGGCCGCGGGAATGCTGACCGCCGCCTATCGCGCGGGAAAGCTGCCGCATGCGCTGATCTTCTCCGGGCCGGTCGGCATCGGCAAGGCGACGCTCGCCTTCCATCTGGCGCATCACCTCTTGAAGCACCCGGACTTCGCGCAGGCGCCGGAAAGCCTTGCCATTCCTGATCCGGCCTCGTCGCTGTTTCGCCAGATCGCCACCGGCGCGCATCCCTCGGTGCTGCATCTGACCCGTCCGCTCAACGACAAGACCAAGAGCTTCAAGACCGTCGTCACCGTCGATGAGATCCGCAAGGTCAGCCGCTTCCTGTCGCTGACCTCGCATGACGGCAGCTACCGGGTCGTCATCGTGGACCCGGCCGACGACATGAACACCAATGCCGCCAATGCCTTGCTGAAGAATCTCGAAGAGCCGCCGGCACGAACGCTGTTCATCCTGATCGTCCATGCGCCGGGCAGCCTGCTGCCGACGATCCGGTCGCGCTGCCAGGTGGTGCGACTGACACCGCTCGATGCCGACGACCTGATGGCGGTGCTGGAAACCGCCGAACCGCCACCGCCGCACGATCCTGCCGCGCGCGCGGCGCTGGCCGAGCGGGCAGGGGGCAGCGCGCGCAGCGCCATCCTGTTGACGCAATATGGCGGGCTGGAAATCGCCTCGACGCTCGACGCCCTGGTGGCGGCAAGAAAGAACGATGTCGGCGGCGCGTTTCGCCTTGCCGAGGCTGTCGCCGGCCGTGACCAGGCGATCCAGTTCGACATCTTCAACCGCCGGGCGCTGGAGCTGTTGTCGGACGCGGCAAGCCAGGCAGCGCTGGCGGGCGACCTCGCACGGGCCAAAACGCTGTCGGACACCTGGCATGAGGTGCTGGACGCTATATCCGAGACCGACACCTACAATCTCGACAAGAAGCAGCACGCCCTGACCATGATCGAGCGCCTGAATTCCGCAATGCGGATGTGACGGTTTCTTTGTGCATGCCGTTGCCCCAAAACCGGGGCCACTTTTGGGCGACATGCATGGCTTGGGATGGCAATCGCCATTCCAGGGAGGCTGTCGGCGTGCGCCGTCCGCTTTCAGGCGCCGGTCGTGTTCTCCTCCAGCAGTCGGATCGCGGCTATTCGGGGCGGCGCCGTGCGTGCTGGCTCGCTCGCTGCACCGCGAGCGCGGCATCATACTTTGCGCGATTGGCCCAATAGATGGTGGCGAACAGCAGCGCCTGGTCGCGGAACGGAACGTGGTCCACCGTATCCGTGGCGGCTTCGGCTTCGATCCAGTCGGCGTGAAAGTCGGAGGCTCCCATCCTGTCGCCGCCGAGAGCCATCTGCTGGAAGCGATACATGTGGTCCTCGATATCGAGATAGCGATCGGCCCAGACGATCGACCATTGCCGGTTCTGCATGGTGAATCTGCGAATCCAGCGCTCGCTCAGGTCCATGTCCCCTTCGGGTTTGGAATACATGACGTTCCGGCGCGCTTCGAGCAATGTGTTGGTGGCGACGACTTCATTTTCGCGCCACAGAAGCCGCATGGCCGGATCGTTCAGAAATCGGTCTGCGTAAATGGGATGAGGAAACGCGCTTTCCCTCAGCCCATCGATCTTGAAATAGACCAGCAGTTCGGAAGCCACGCTCGCTTCGAGTTCGTTGCGCTCCATCTTGCCGTGGAAAGCCTCGAATCCGATACCCGGAATGAAGGGCATGTGCGCGGCGTGCCAGATTTCGTGCAGAAGGTAGAGATCCTCGATGGCCGGAGCCGCATAGTCATCCCGGCGCATTGTCAGCCCCCACCAGGTGCAGAAGTGCGCGCGCTCCAGGCGGTCGTTGGTGGTCTCGCAGCTGAAGCGCGGCAGGCGGGCATACTGATCGACGATGCTGTGAATATAGCCGCCTTTGCGATGCGAGGATCGGAATGCTTCTGTTTTCCAGTGCACCAAGCAGTGAGCGTGGACATCGTCGCTCGTCACCAGCGGGATCAAATGTTTCATGAAAACGGCCCAGAATTCGGACTGGCCATGCCGATCCGCTCCGCCATGCCTGGCGTCAGGCACACGCGTGGCCGGGCATCGATCGCGCCGGGCGCGCGCGTGAGATAGGAGACAAGTTCCGGATCGACGTCCGCGCCTGCCGACGCCTTGGCAAGAATGAAGACGTCCCCGCCGGCATCAAGGCAAGGCCGAGAGCCTGGCCGGCATGTTCGGCTACGCTCTGTTGAATGCTGGCGTAGCGGCGCGCCATGGCGAAGACGTCGAACTGCTCCATGAGCCGTATCCCCAATTGCAGCGATGTCAGATTCTTGAACCATTGATTGCCAAAAAGGCCGAGATTCTCAGATCGGCAGAACACCCCGCCTATGCGGTCGTAGTAGGCGCCGAACGGCTTGGACAGGCTGATCACCACGGCGGTCACGCAAGGCGCGTCGGCGAAGATCGTCTCTGCCGGCGGTTCGGCGGTTGCCCCGACATATGTCAGATCGAGGACAATTTGGGGCGGGTTCGCGCGCTCGCTCAGCCGGCGCAGAAAGGCATTGGCCTCCGGCCACACCATGCCGTCAATGGCCGAGGGTTGGCTGAGACAGAGCAGGTCCTGGGGATCAATGGTGTCGGCGACATCGCGCCAAGCGTGGCGCTCATGTTCCGTCACCGGAACGCCGCAGGCTTCCGCGTAAGCCTTGTAGCCTTCATACTCGCCACGAAAGATCATAAGCCGAGGTGAAAACCTCTCGACCCGTGCGCGGTTGCCGTAGTCGGCGATTAGGTGAAAAAGCGGCTCGCTTGCACCGGCGGTCGGATAGGTGAATGGAAAGTCAGCCGCGTTCAGAGGTACCATCGGCTTCGACCAGCCGAGCCATGTGTCGAAGAACCGTCTGTGCAGCGCGTTCTGCTTTCCAGTCCAGGCATGGCGAAACTGATCGAGATAGGCGGCGCGGATCGGATCGGGGCCATTTCCCCCGCTATTGCCGAACAACTCGGCCTTCGCTGTTTCGATCTCGGGGGTGACGAGGGCGTAGACGGTTTTGCTCGCGCCGGCCTGACGCAAGCGCAAATCAAGCTTCTGTCGCGGATCATATTGAGAGGTCGTGGCCATGCCGGTCTGCCTTTGCACCGCCACGAAACTACGGGATCGTAGCCTCTCTTTGCAACGGGTCCCACTGGAGGTGGTCGGCGGGTGTCAGCGAAGCGCTGCTGGCTGGAAACATCATCAAGGCCAGAACGCGGTCCGGGACTTGGCATGAGGCGCTGGACGCTATATCTGAGACGGACACCGACAATCTCGACAAGAAGCAGCACGCCTTGACCATGATCGGCCGCCTGAATTCTGCAATGCGAATGTGACGGTTTCTTTGTGCATGCCGTTGCCCCAAAACCGGGGCCACTTTTGGGCGGCATGCATGGCCTCGGGATGGCAATCGCCGCGCCGATGCGATATCCACCGCCACGCCTTTCCATTCAGACATTCATGACGGTTCATTCATGTCACGCGACAAATTCTACATCACCACGGCGATTTCCTATCCGAACGGCAAACCGCATATCGGCCATGCCTACGAACTGATCGCCACCGACGCGCTTGCCCGCTTCCAGCGGCTCGACGGCAAGCAAGTCTTCTTCCTCACCGGAACCGACGAACACGGCATCAAGATGCTGCAGACCGCCAAGCGCGAAGGCATTTCACCGCGCGAACTGGCCGATCGCAATTCGGCCGAGTTCAAGCGCATGGCGGAGGCGCTCAACGCCTCCAATGACGATTTCATCCGCACCACGGAAGAACGGCATTACGCGTCGTCGCAAGCGATCTGGAAGGCGATGGCCGCCAATGGCGACATCTACAAGGGCGGCTATGCCGGCTGGTACTCGGTGCGCGACGAAGCCTATTACGGCGAGGAGGAGACGGAGGTGCGTCCCGACAATGTCCGTTACGGGCCGCAGGGAACGCCGGTCGAATGGGTCGAGGAAGAGAGCTATTTCTTCCGCCTCTCGGCCTATCAGGACAAGCTTATCGCGCTCTATGAAAGCCAGCCCGACTTCATCGGCCCGGCCGAGCGCCGCAACGAGGTGATGAGCTTCGTCAAATCGGGACTGAAGGACCTGTCGATCTCGCGCACCACATTCGACTGGGGCGTGCCGGTGCCTGGCGACGAGAAGCATGTGATGTATGTGTGGGTCGACGCCTTGACCAATTACATCACTGGTGTCGGCTATCCCGATGAAAATGCTGATGATTGGGGTTTCTGGCCTGCGGACGCGCACATTATCGGCAAGGACATTGTCCGCTTTCACGCGGTGTATTGGCCGGCCTTCCTGATGTCTGCCGGCATCCCGCTGCCGAAACGTGTCTTCGGCCACGGCTTCCTGTTCAACCGCGGCGAGAAGATGTCGAAATCGGTCGGCAACGTCATCGACCCGTTCACGATGATCGAGCATTACGGTCTCGACCAGGTGCGCTACTTCTTCCTGCGCGAGGTGCCGTTCGGCCAGGACGGCAGCTACAGCCATGAAGCAATCGTCAACCGCACCAACGCCGATCTTGCCAATGGCCTCGGCAATCTGGCGCAGCGATCGCTGTCGATGATCGCCAAGAACTGTGGCGGTGTGGTGCCGCAACGCGGCACCCTGGCGGATGAGGACAAGGCGATCCTCGATCAGGCAGGTGCCGTGCTCGCCGTGGCGCGCAAGACCATGGCGGAGCAAGGCATCCATCTGGCGCTGGCGGCGATCTTCGGCGTGGTGGCGGAAGCCGACCGCTACTTCGCGGGCCAGGCGCCATGGGCGCTGAAGAAGAGCGATCCGGCGCGCATGGAAACCGTGCTGTGGACGACCGCCGAAATCGTCCGGCGCGTGGCGCTGTTGTGCCAACCCTTCATTCCGGGATCGGCCAGCAAACTGCTCGACCTGCTGGCGGTGCCAGCGGACAGCCGCGATTTCGTGCATGTCGCTGACGAATACGCGCTTGTGCCCGGAGTTGCCTTGCCGGTGCCGGAAGGGGTGTTTCCGCGTTACATCGATCAGCCGGATGCGAACGCCTGATGCTCGTCGACAGCCATTGCCACCTGGATTTTCCAGACTTCGCCGAGGAGCGGGCGGCCATTGTCGCTCGCGCCAAAGCGGCCGGTATCGGCCGCATGGTAACGATCTCAACGCGCGTAAAGCGGTTTCAGCAAATCCTTGAAATCGCTGATACTTTCGACGAAGTGTACTGTTCGGTCGGCACCCATCCTCATAACGCCGCCGAGGAACTCGACGTCACCGCCACCGACCTTGTGCGTCTGTCGGTTCATCCGAAGGTGGTGGCGATCGGCGAGGCAGGGCTGGATTACTTCTACGACAAGGCGCCGCGCGACGCGCAGGCGCAAGGGTTTCGCGCCCACATCGCGGCCGCACGAGAAACGGGGCTGCCGCTGGTCATCCATTCGCGCGATGCCGACGACGACATGGCAGCCATCCTCGAGGACGAAACAGGGAAGGGTGCCTTCCCCTTCATCCTGCACTGTTTTTCGTCCGGGCGCCGGCTGGCCGAAATCGGCGTCGCGCTCGGTGGCTACGTGTCGTTCTCGGGTATCCTGACCTTCAAGAACTCGGCGGAATTGCGCGCCATCGCCGCCGATGTGCCGCATGACCGCTTGCTGGTTGAAACCGACGCGCCCTATCTGGCGCCCGTACCGTTTCGCGGCAAGCGCAACGAGCCGGCCTATGTCGCGCATACGGCAAAGGTGCTGGCCGAAACAATCGGCGTCAGCGAGGCTGAAATCGCTGATCTGACGACGAACAATTTCTTCCGTCTGTTCGGCAAGATGCCGCGACCCGCCGAGCAAAGCGCCTGAACGATGACTGACCGGCTGCGCCTTACCATTCTCGGCTGCGGCTCGTCGCCAGGTACGCCGCGCATCACTGGCGACTGGGGCAATTGCGACCCGGATAACCCCAAGAACCGGCGCACGCGCGCCGCCGCCCTTGTCGAGCGGATTGCCGCGAATGGCAGCCGCACCAGCGTCGTCATCGACACCGGACCGGATTTTCGCCAGCAAATGCTGATGGCTTGTGTCAGGCGCATCGATGCGGTTGTCTATACGCACCCGCATGCCGACCATATCCACGGTATCGACGATCTGCGCGGTTTCGTGCTCGAGCAGCGCCAACTGATCGATATTCATGCCGACAAGGCGACGATGCTGCGGCTGCGCCAGGCGTTCGGCTATTGTTTCGAGACGCCGGCGGGCAGTTCCTATCCGCCGATCGTTGACGCTCATATCATCGATCACGCAAAGCCGGTTGTCATTAAAGGAGAGGGGGGTGCCCTCACCCTCGAACCGTTGCCGCAGGTCCATGGCGACATCATATCGCTTGGTTTCCGCATCGGCGCGCTCGCCTATTGCCCTGATGTCAGCGACTTTCCAGAGGCCACCGCCGAGCGGCTGCGCGACCTCGACGTGCTGATCATCGATGCGTTGCAGTACAGGACGCATCCCAGTCATTTGTCATTAGGCGAAGCGCTGGAATGGATCGAGCGGCTGGCGCCACGGCACTCCGTGCTGACGCATATGCATGTACCGCTGGACTACGCCACGGTGATGGCCGAGACACCAGCCAACGTCGAGCCAGCCTATGACGGCATGGTCATAGAAATTCCATGTGATTCATAGTGATGAAGTCAATCCTTCATGCCGGCCACGCTGGAATTTCGACAATGAATGACGCGCGGCCAAACCGTCTGGTCAACGCGGATTTCACCGGCCGTGCAAGCTGGATCGACACGACGCTAGCGGTTGTCACGACAACCAGCGGCCTCAGATCTCTTCGATTGAGCAGCCCGGCGTTGCGGGCATCACCTATAGCCACAGCCAGACGGGCGCCAAACGGCTGATAATACGAGAAAATCTCCGTCCGCTGCCATACACTTCAGTTCCATAATCTATCTTATGCGACTTTTATTTGTAGGAGCTGAGTTAGAATGGTTGGCGCGTTTCGCTCCACAGAGTTTCGCCAACCTGCTACATCCGAAACCGCCGAAAGGCTCTCTGACCAATGACCGCCTCGCCGCCCTTTCTCGGCTTTCCCGATCGCCTCGCCGATGGCCGCATGCCTCGTGCGGTGATCTTCGGAGCCGGTCACGGCAGCACCTATCCCGGCAAGGACAGCAGCGGCTATGCCTTGGCCGCCGACGCCATCCGTGCTGCGAGCCAGGACGATGCCGCGCTCGTCGAGCACTGGGATTTCGATCTCGGCGGCCCGCTGTTCGACGGCAAGCCGGTCTGCTGCATCGACGCCGGCGATATCCCGACCACCATGCATGACAACGCCGGTAACCGGTCCCGGATCGAGGCGAAGACGCGCGAGGTCCTCGCATTGCCGGCCGTACCGATCCTGCTCGGCGGCGACGATTCCCTACCCATTCCCTTCCTCGCCGGCTTTGCGGATCACGGGCCGGTCTGGATCCTGCAGATCGACGCCCATATCGACTGGCGCGACGAGGTGCAAGGCGAACGCCACGGCTATTCGAGCCCGATGCGCCGGGCGAGCGAGATGCCGCATGTCGCCGGCATCGTGCAGGTCGGCATCCGTAGTGTTGGCAGCGCAGGCATCGCCGACATCGAAGCCGCTCGGCACTATGGCAGCCGCTTCGTGACCGCCCGCGAGGTTCACGCCCAGGGCGTCGAAGCCGCTCTCCGGCATATTCCGGAAGGTGCGCGGGTCGTCGTCACGCTCGATTGCGACGGCCTCGATCCTGGCATCATGCCGGGCGTGGCGGCGCGTACGCCCGGCGGCCTCACCTACACGCAGGTGATCGACCTGATCGCGGTCCTCGGCAGGCGGGCCAGGATCGCAGGATTCGACCTCGTCGAACTCTATCCTCCCGCCGACATTGACGGCCTGTCGGCCCTGACCGCCGCGCGCCTTCTCGTCAATGTGATCGGCACGATCGTCCGGCAGGTTTGAACCCCGGCTTCCTCTCTCGTAGCACGATGGCCCGACGTTCCATCCATCGTGCAAACGGCGCGGGCCAGACGCAAATCCGGGCCTGGATATGGCAAGCCAGGTCTGCCCCGAAGGAATTCAAAGTGACCCCAGCCCGCGCGGACGGTAGGACTGCCCGGCTGCGCCGATGGTCAGCGCAGAGAAAGGCGATTGTGTTGTGCATGATGGCTATAGGTTCAAGGCGTCATCTTCGAAGCAACTTCCCAAAGCGCCCAGGCTTTGCGGCGCGGGTCCTCCACCGCCTGCGTAAATTGCAGCGCTTCGGACGGTTTGCCCATTTCCGCAAGCGCGGCGGCGGCGAAGGTGATCAGCGTTTCCTTGTCGTAGTCGTTCGTCGCAGAATCGATGAGGGTTTGCGCAACCGGCAGGTAGCCGGACAAGGTCAGCGCTCGAACCAGGCCATTGGCCATACGGTCGCGGTTGAAGTTGGCAGGGTCGTCGCGCATCGCCTTCTCGATTAGTGCGAAGACTTCCGGCTGGCGGGCGTGTTCCGCAACGTTGACGAAGGCATAGACCCGGTCGGACGCAGGAAGTGTCTGTGCAAGATCGATTGCCTTTTGCCACTGCCCCGTCGCGGCCAGTGCATAGATCACTTCCAGCACGATGTAGGGGTAGTCGTCGGGCGGCACCTGCGCCAATGAGACAAGGACCGCGTCGGCAGCCGCCTTGTCCTTCGTTTTCGTCGCAATGTAGGCCTTGCGGCGAACGGCGCTGGGATCGGATGAGGTCAGGTAAGGCAGCATTGGTTTGGCGCGCTCGGTCTCACCGCCAAAATAGAGCGTTTCCGCAGCCAGTCCGGCCAACTCCTCCCGCTCGGTCTCCGGCACGTCGCCCAGATGCTTCACCGCTTCCGCCGCACGGCCGGCGCGCAAATGGCCGAGCACCTGCCAATAGCTAAGCTGGAACGGATCCGGCGGCGGTTGGATGGCTTTCAGCAAGGCGGCGAGTTTGTCCTCGCGGCCCAGTTCAACAAGGACCGGGCCGATGACGAAGGCATATTTCGTCTCCGACGTTTCGAGGCGTGAAAGGATCGCTTGCAGATCGGCCAGACGGTCGGCGCGGGCAAAAGCGGCGATCAGGTCGGCTGACGCGATCGAGTCCGTCTTCTTCAACTGGGCGGCGAATTCGAGCGCCAGATCGAGTCGCCCGGCGCGAGAAGCTGCCTCGACCATGCTACCGTAGGGCAAGTTCTCAGTCGTTAGCGGTGCCGCAGTGCGGATCGCGTCCGCAGCCATGTCGAGCGCGCAGGATTGTGTCGGCTTGGCCTGGCACATGAGCGCGGTCAGGCTTTCCTGGGCTATGCCGGCGTTGGGCGCGGCAAGCAGCAGAGCGGCAAGAACCAAACGACGCATCGAATGCCTCCGGAAAGTGCACTTTCACCGCATTGGGCTTTGGCCCGACTGGATTGCGCGCGACGATACACCTAAGCAGAGATTCGTTGGTTGGCCAACGGATCGCGGTTTCGTTCTGAATTCAAGGCGGCGACGGCGCTGAAATGACTTGGTCGCTGTAGAAGACGGCATTGATCATATGGAATTGTGGCGCGACGCCAACGGTGAGTAAACTGCCAACACGACCCGCCCCTGCCCGCTAATTTGTCGTCGTTCGCGGGACCGGCGGCAGTTCAGGCGCATGCAGTCCCTTGAAGGGATCGCGCCAGGCATCGATCTCTTCAAGCCGACGATACCAGCGGCCGACAGAGGGATAACCGTCGAGCGGCAGCCTGGCGACGTCGTTGAACGGCAGAAAGGTCGCCAATCGGAAGTCGGCATAGGAAACCGAATTCCCGACCAACCATTCCCGGTCACAAAGCACAGCCTCGAGTATTGCAGCGGCTGTGCTGAAGAGCCCTAGCCCCTCCTCCACGCGCTCCTGATCAATCGGGCCGATACCGTACCGCTGTTTGGTTCCACGTTCGAAATGCACCATGTCGCAAGCGAAGGCGAAGTGCTCCTTGCCCCAACTGAGCCACCGGATCATCTCGGGTTCGTCATCGCCGGTACGCCAGAAATCCGAATGTGCGTCGCGTGAGAGCCGGCAGGCTATGGCGTCTGCCTCCCAGAGGCTTTTTCCGCCGTCTTCTACAAGTATGGGCAATGAGAGATTGGGATTTAACGGGCGATATTTCTCTGCTTGCCCAGGAGCGAATGGCGAGGCGAACTCAAATTCGATATTCGCGTCGAGATGGCGTGCCACCGCGACCGCGAGCCGAGGATTGGGGTTGCGGCTGAAGTAAAGCTTCATGGGACACCGCCGGTGTGGCTGGCCAGCGCTATGGCTGATCTGTCGAGCACGGGCGTCACAGCAGCCGTATCTGATAGCTCAGCACGCGCTTCGAGGCGGGCGGGATCAGCATCAGGCCCGGCTTGTGGACAAAATCGCCGTCGAAGTCCACCGGACTTGCGATGCCGTGCCAGGGCTCGATGCAGAGGAACGGCGCGCCGCCCAGCTTCGACCAGACGCCCAATTCCTGAAATCCCTGCCACGCCATCTCGATCGCAGGACCACGCTCGGCCGCATAACGCACGCTGCTGCTGGCGGACTGGTCGAGAATGACCGCGTCCTCGTCGAATAGCCGCTCGGAGAGCGCGAGGATGTTGCCTTCGACGGGCGTCGGCTGCGGCGTTTTCAGCAGCAGGCCGTCCTTCAAGCGGCGGATCGGAGCAGGTTCGGCATCAGCAAAGGTCAGTTTGTAATCCGTCTTGGCCAGATCCGGCAGCAATGGCCAATTGAATGCCGGATGCGCCCCAATGGACGCCGGCAGCGGCTCTTCGCCGGTGTTGGTGATGTCGAAGGTCACGCCAAGCTGCTGGCGGTCCAGGGTGTAGGTCACGGCGAGGCGGAAGGCGAACGGATAGTGCGTGCGGGTATCGGCGTCGTCGGCGAGAACGAGCGTGCAGGATCGAGGCCCGCTCTGCGCCCAGGCAAACGGTTTGTCGCGCGCGAACCCGTGTTGCGTCATCGGATAGGTCTGGCCGCGATGGTGCAGTTGGTCTCCGTTCAGCCGGCCGACGATCGGAAACAGCACCGGCGAATGGCGCCGCCAGGCCGGCCCGGCTTGCCACAGGAACTCAAATCCCTTGTTGTCTTGCAGCGAAACCAGTTCGGCGCCCTGCGCGACGATGGTCGCCGAAATGCCGTCGCCCTGAAGCGTTTGGCTGTCTTGTGCCATATGTCCTCGCGCGGCCGGTGTGCAGGCTGATGCCGCGGGCAACTTAGCAAAAGCCCTTGCGGACTCAAGGTGTGGTCGGCCTTGCCAGGTCGATTGTTGGCCGGAGGATCTCCCCTCCGGCCATGCCGCCATGTCCAGGTCTGGGCGGCAACCCTTGCCAGCCCCTGCCCGGCTACTCGCGCTCGCCGGTGAAGTTCAGCAGCAGCTGGAAGATGTTGATGAAGTTCAGATAGAGCGAGAAGGCGCCGAAGACGGCCAGCTTCTGGCGCGATTCCGCGTCGAAATTCTCAGCATACTGCTCCTTGATCGTCTGCGTGTCCCAGGCGGTCAGGCCGATGAAGACGGCGATGCCGATCACCGAGATGGCAAACTGCAGCGCGGTCGAGCCGAGGAAGATGTTGACGATGCTGGCGATCACCACACCGATCAGGCCCATGATCATGAACGACGAGAACTGGGTCAGGTCGCGCCTGGTCGTGTAGCCGTAGAGACTGGTGGCGCCGAACATGGTGGCGGCGATGAAGAAGGTGCGGGCGATGCTGGTTCCGGTGAAGACCAGGAACACCGAGGCCAGCGACAGGCCCATGACCGCGCAGAAGGCCCAGAACATCGCCTGGGCGCTGGCCGCCGACATGGTCTGCATCTTGAACGAGAACAGCATGACGAAGGCGAGCGGTGCCAGCATCACCACCCATTTCAGCGGGCTGGAGAAAATCGGCACGTAGAGCGCCGGCGTCGACGAGATCATGAAGGCGACCAGACCGGTGACCACGAGGCCAACGCCCATATAGTTGTAGACGCGCAGCATGTGCTGGCGCAGGCCCTCATCGTAGACGGCGCCGGTTTGGGCGCCGGCGCCGGCGCGGTATCCCAGATTGGGAGTGTTCATTTGGCTTCTCCTTTGTGGATCGGTCAGTAAAGCGTGTTGGCGAGCGTCTCTGCGGCGCGGTCGAGGTCGTGGACCTCGCTTCGTCCGACCACCGCATAGGCGACCTCGCCGATCTGGAAATAGGCCGAGGAGATGTCACCCGATGGCGCGACGGTCGGCTTGACGACGTCGAAATTTCCCGGCCGGATCGCAAACAGCGACACCAGCCCCATGTCCTTGGTCTCGACCGCCATCTCGACGCTCGGGCCGAAGCGTGACGGATAGATCTGCACGTCGCGGACCTTCCAGTCCTTGGGCAGCGACGGCATGACGATGGCGGTCGCGGCGCGGATTTCGCCGGCATTGTAGTTGGGCGCTTCCGGCTGCGACGGCATGGTCTCGCGCACCAGCGTCGTTCTGTGTGCCCGCACCGCCTCGTCGACATAGGCGGGCGGCTGCGGCGAGGCGACGACCTTGGTCACCGACATCGGCCCGATGATGCCGTTCGCCAGCCAGCCGGCGGCGACGAAGGCGGCCACTGCCGCCGCGCGCTGCAACACGCCGAAGATGCGGCCACGGGCAAGCCCCCTCTCCAGACGTCGCGCGGCGTCGGCGGTCGCCGGCCGGGCCATGCCCTTGGAGCCAGCAAGCGCCACGCGCAGCTCGTCGCGGGTCCGCAGATCCGCCATCACGCGTGCCGCTGCCTCCGGCCGGGTGGACAGAAACGCCTCGACCTCGATGCGACGGGTGACATCGAGCTGGTCATCGACATAGGCGTCGAGGTCGGTATCTGCCACGGGATCGACAGTTCCAGTCATGACGGTCCTCCAACGATCCTGAGGTGGGTTTTCGCCTTCGAGGGCGCCGCGTCCTCCATCTCGCGCAGTGCGGCGCGCGCCCTGCCGATACGCGACATCAGCGTTCCCAGTGGTACGCTGCTGGCATCGGCCGCCTGTTGATAGGAAAGCCCTTCGATGGCAACGAGATGCAGCGCCGAGCGCTGTTCTTCCGGCAGGCTGAAAAAGGCTTCGCGTACCTGCGTCAGGCGCACGGAGTGTTCCTGCGGTGCCGGCGTGCTGTCATCGGCAAGATATCCGGCCTGTTCGACGCGCGCCGCTTCAGACCTGCGGGACCGCATTTTGTCGATGAAGGTGTTGTGCACGATCGACAGCAGCCAGGCGCGCAGGTTGCCGCCGGAGCGGAAGGTGCCGCGCCGCTCATAGGCGCGCACCAGCGCGTCATGCACGAGATCCTCGGCGTCAGTGCCGTCACGGGTCAGCGAGCGCGCATAGCGGCGCAGCGACCCGAGCTGTCCTATGATGTCAAAGCGCGGCATCGACCGTTTCATGTCCTGTTTACGGAGCATGTGGGGATTTTAATCCCTGCCCTGCCATTTTTTTCGCTGGGTTCGCCGGAGGACATCGTTCGTAGCTGCCCTCGCCTCGCAGGCCAAACCGGGCAATCCCGCGATGCCGCTGCCACTTTCCGACAGGCGGCGAGCGGAGCGCCGAGAACATGCAGGATCGAGGTGCGGATGACGCTGTGTGGGCTGAAGCGGCAGGAAAAGCGCTGGCGAAATGCGTTCGATTTGCGTATCACTCCGCCGCGTCAATGGAACCATTGCCGATGTTTGAAGATCTGCAGCCCGCCCCCGCCGACAAGATCCTTGCCCTGATCGGCCTCTATCGCGCCGATCCGCGTCCCGACAAGGTCGATCTCGGTGTCGGCGTCTACAAGGATCGCAATGGCAAGACGCCGGTCATGCGCGCCGTGCGCGAGGCCGAAAAGCGCCTGCTGCAGGGCCAGGACACCAAGACCTATCTCGGCCTGGCCGGCGATGTCGGCTTCAACGCCGTGATGGCCAAGCTTGCCTTCGGTCCAGGCGCCGACATGACGCGCATCCGCGCGGCACAGGTGCCCGGCGGCTCCGGCGCGCTGCGGCTGGTGGCGGAATTGCTGAAGCGGACACGTTCGGACGCGACGATCTGGCTTTCGGACCCGACCTGGCCGAACCACATGCCGGTGATGCGCGCCGCTGGGCTGAGTATCCGCGAATACCCCTATTTCGATGCGGCTTCCGGCGCTGTTCGCTTCGACGACATGCTGGCAGCGCTGCGGACGGCAAAGAGCGGTGACGTGGTGCTGCTGCATGGCTGCTGCCACAACCCGACCGGCGCCAATCTAGATAGCGGCCAATGGGCCGCCGTTGCCGATCTGGTCATCGAGCGCGGCCTGCTGCCGTTTGTCGACATCGCCTATCAGGGCTTTGGCGATGGCCTCGAGGCCGATGCTGTCGGCTTGCGCCTGCTGGCCGCGAAGGTTCCAGAAATGGTCGTTGCGTCGAGCTGCTCGAAGAACTTCGCCGTCTACCGCGACCGCGTCGGCGCGGCGATGATCCTGGCCAAGGACGGTGCCCAGGCCGATGTGGCGATGGGTCAGATGCTGTCGGCAGCGCGCGCCATGTATTCGATGCCGCCGGATCATGGTGCTGCCGCGGTGCGGATCGTGCTCGAAGACGCCGCCTTGCGCGCCGACTGGGAGGCCGAACTCGAGGAGATGCGACTGCGCATGCTCAGGCTTCGGGTGCAGTTCGCCGAGGCACTGCGCCGGCAGTCCAATTCCGATCGCTTCGATTTCGTCGCCAGCCACCGCGGCATGTTCTCCCGCCTTGGTCTCACGGAAGCGCAGGTCGAGCGGCTGCGTGCCGAGCACGGCATCTACATGGTCGGCGACAGCCGCATCAACGTCGCCGGTCTGCCCGAGGACGGGATGGACGAACTCGCCAAGGCGATCGTTTCCGTTCTGGATTGATAGGCTGGGTACCCAGCACCTGTGGACAAGGCCCCCTCGCCGGCTGACAGCGTTGGCCGCGCGAGCGGCCGCGCGATAGCATCCGACAAAGCTCTCTGTTTTGACGCAATTCCGGACGGAAAACCGTTTCACACTTTTCCTGGAATAGCTTTAGATGACGCCATCGAAAGACATTTCGCGCCTGATCGAGATCATGGCGGCGCTGCGAGCGCCGAAGACCGGTTGTCCATGGGACATCGAACAGGATTTCTCGACCATCGCGCCCTATACGATCGAGGAAGCCTATGAGGTGGCGGATGCCATCGCGCGCGGCGACCTCGACGATCTGCGCGACGAACTCGGCGACCTGCTGCTGCAGGTCGTCTACCACGCGCAAATGGCCGAGGAGGCCGGTGAATTCGCCTTCGGCGATGTGGTCCAGGCCATCACGACGAAGATGATCCGCCGCCACCCGCATGTCTTCGGCGACGAGAAGGCCCGCAGCGCCGGCATGGCCAAGGGCATGTGGGAAAAGATCAAGGCCAAGGAAAAGGCGGAGAAACGAAGCGCCCGCCTCGCCCGCGGTCTCGACCCCGAGGACAATGGCAAGGGGTTTCTGGACAGTGTTCCGGTCGCCCTGCCCGCGCTGACGCGAGCGCTAAAACTTCAGGGGAAGGCGGCCCGCGTCGGCTTCGACTGGAGCGAGGCAGCGCCCATCCTCGACAAGATCGAGGAAGAGATTGGCGAGTTGCGCGAGGCGCTGGCCAAGGGCGACACCGCATCGATCAAGGACGAATTCGGCGACATGCTGTTTGCCGTCGTCAATCTCGGCAGGCATCTCAAGCTTGATTCGGAAGCCGCGCTGAGCGGCACCAATGAGAAGTTCCGCTCGCGCTTCCACTATGTCGAGCAGGCTCTGGAAAAGTCGGGCAAGACGCTGGAAAAGGCGAGCCTGGCCGAGATGGAAGCGCTCTGGCAGGAAGCAAAAGGCGCGAAGTAACCTGCTTCTAGATGTTTGATCCCAGGCTCACATGACGATGCTGAGGTCAAGAGGTGTGTTAGGGCGGCATCGTGGTTGCTCCCAATTTGGCGGCGGAATCCAGAGCTGGGCCCGATTGCGTGACACGGCTCGGTCAATC
>NZ_MZXV01000038.1 GCF_003253745.1 Mesorhizobium kowhaii | reverse complement strand
GGTGGAGCTAACATCATTTCTCTCCCAACCGGATAGGGGCCGGGCTCTTCCTCCCTTCCAAGGTTTCTCCCGTCGCGACGCTCCGGTCGAACGCTGCTGCCAGGTCGGCCGCAAGTGCCGTGCCAAAATGAGGACCTGCGCCAATCACGGCCTTTCCCGGTTTCGGTCATCTTGCGTCAGTGGGAATGTGCGGATTTCCGCACTATCTGCCTCACTCCAGGCAGAGTTCCACACTAAGGTTCGCCACGGTCGGGTCTGAAGAGAATGCGGTGGCAGAAGACGCGATTGACAAGGGCGCCTTGCAACTCGTCTTTTTGATATTCCCTCTGGCAGATCGGCCGCCGGTCGACCTTTCTGCGTGCGGTTTTGCTGGGTGAGCCCTCGGTTTTGTCGTCTTTGCGACGGGCCGCATCACCGGCCACCAAAACGGAGTGTTCCCTACGCGAGCGTGCTCCTGCCACCCGGCAGCCGACAGCTTTGAAAGGAGACGTCGAGAAGCAGGGATTGTTTCCGTTGGTCCTGACCCGCGACGGTCCGCTTCAAGAGATGCTTACATTCGCATTGCCAAGGAAGTCGTGCCGACCAGCTTCGCGCTATCACCGCTTCTACATCATCACATTGACGGAATGACGGTTGCCGCGAGCAACGCCAGCGAGCCGACAGTGTCATCGGCTGCCGTTGTTGCTTCCGGCTACTTCAAAACGAGGGTGAATGGCACAGCCACGCAACACGCTCTACATGGTCAGCGCGCCAGGCACCGCGCAGACGCTGGGGACATTTCTGCCGCTCGACATCTTTCTGCTCGATGATAAAAAAGTGCTGATAGAATTCTATCATAGGCGACGAGTTTACTGTCACAAATGAAAGAAAGCGCGGTTGACTAGCTACCCTCATTCCGTTCTGTTGAATCCATCCGGTGATGGTGCTGTCGCCAGATCAAGAGCTGTTCTCACAAACACGTCAAGTGCGAACAGAGGATGACGAAAAGGAGACTTTCATGACTGAAGCAACACTCGTTACAGGCCGCGGTGGCGTGTCAACCATCGCGGCTGTCCAGCAATCGCCATCAATTGACGACGAACCCGACACAGGCGCTCCGCACGGATACGCCCAAGAGGGCGGGTTCATCGAAGGCGCCTTGCGTCGAACCGCAGTCTCGGAACGATTCGATCTTTCTCTTGTGCTTGCGAGGTACCGGAGACAGTACGGCTTCTCACAAGCGGTCGCAGAGGACCATCGACGCGAACTCGTCCGTTTCTTGGCACTCTGCGCGACCGCCCAACAGTATGGCCACTCATACGGGATGATGGGCGCAATCGATGAGTTGTGGCACATGTTCGTCATCTTCACGAGAGACTACGCTCGATTTTGCGAAGAGGTGGCGGGCAGGTTTCTGCACCATATTCCGGAACCCCATGGCGTAGCTACGCAGGGTACCATCGACCGGTACCTCGCTTTCCTGGAGGACTACAGAACGGTTTATGGGGAAGCGCCGCCCCCAGCGTATTGGCCCAAGCCGAAGCGCTCGCCCGACAACACGGATGGTTCCTGCGACGGCTGCGACGGCTGCAGCGGAGGATGCGTAGTTGACGCAATACCTTAGAAGGAGCGCTTGGAATTGCTCGGTCCCAGATCGACCGAGCCATTCGGCCGAATACTCAGCTGAGAACGAGGGGCACGGGCCATGCATATTTTGATGTTCGGAAAGATGCCTCCTATCCAGGGGGGTGTTTCCAAGGCAACTTGGATAGCGGCAACCGATCTTGTGACCGCCGGCCATACAGTAACCTTCATCTCGAACGCCAACAGTATGGGCTACGGATTCCGGCAAATGGGATCGGCATCCAGCATAGAGGCGACGGTTGCTGGCTTCTCGGGAAAGCTTGAGATTCGGCAGCTTGAGGCGGTGCCAAGGCTCTCTTACATTCCATGGGCACCGCCGTACCTTAGCCAACTTTTGGGAAACGCCATCGCAGCCGCAAAGTTACGTACACCCGACTTGGTGATTGGATGGTACCTTGAACCCTATGGCGTTGCGGCTTCGATCTTTGGTCAGTTGGCCGACACACCGGTCATATTGCGGCATGCCGGAAGCGACCTGGGTCGATTGAGGAAAGTTGCCGATTTAGGGCCACTCTATGACCGCTGCTTAGCGTCGGCAAGCCGTGTGGTGGCGAGCAAAAAGCACGATGCGGTGGAGATTGTCCTGGATGCGGGCGTCAGACGAGAAAGCCTGGTCCAACCTCGCGGCAGGAGGCTCGATGATTCCTTCTGGGAGCCTACCCGATTTGACTTTGAGGCACTTGTCGACGAGGCGGAAGCATTCTTCAGCAACTACGGTTTCGAACGCGACTTCCTAAAGAAGCTAACCGATTGGAATAGGGAAGGGTTGAGGTCCTCAGATCCGATTGTCGGCAGTTACGGGAAAATCGGGATAGCGAAAGGAACCTACAGCCTAATTGATGCGCTGGACCTTCTCGCGGATCGAAACCTCCCGGTCGCCTATCGCGCGCTGTGGAGTGCCGCGCCTGATCGCTTTGCTCATGCATTCAACCACCTTGCGTCAAAGAAACGGCTGCGGGGTCGAACGATCATTCTGCCACCACTTCCTCCGTGGGAAGTTCCGGCTTTCATAAGGTCCTGCTCCGTGATCACGTTCCTGGAAAACAATTTTCCAATCGCGTTTCATGGGCCTCAGATTCCGCGTGAGGTGCTGGCATGTGGTACACCGCTGATATTGAGCGGTGAGATTTGTTCGAAGGTGTCTTTCGCCGCCGAGCTGGCGGATCGGACAAACGTCCTGCGCGCCGAAGACCCCAACAACGTGGCCGAGTTGGCGTCGGTCTTAGAGCTGGCAATTACAGATCGCGAAGTGCGTGCGAGCCTCTCACATCACGGAAAGACGCTCTCGCGCGTAATAGAGTCGACCGCCCTTCCGCATGATCCACTGATTGACGTGATCAGATCCATGTAAATGCTCGATGCCACACTGTCCAAACATACGCGGCCGCCGTCGCCTTGCCCACCTATGCTGGGGCTGACTCACCAGGACTCAACGCTCTTCGTTACAATCTCTATTATGGTTGCTTTCGCAAGACCGCCTTCAAATGGCTCGACGTCCTGACCTTGTTCGAAACGCAAATTCTGCCCTCGATCCTCTACCGGCCAGCGCCAGACGCCAATCCTGCAATGATAACGCTCCATCCGGACTGCGTGACCTGGCGGACAATTCACAAACGAGCACAAGGAAATCCTTACGTGAGATCCTCACCGAAAGAGACCGCCACCGCGGCCATCCCGATTCATCGAGTGCATCCCCCGTCTTTCTGGAAGGGGATGATCCTTGCAGCGACCGTGATCGTCCTCGTACCGAGTAGTCAGGTTTCGGCTCAGGACAAGGGGGCATGCCTTGCTTATAAGTATGGGAAGATTGAGTGCGCGGATACAGAACTTGAACCGCGCGAAGAATGGGGAGAATACCAAACATGTGCCTATTATCACGGCGAAATATCTAACGAATGCATGCAAATAATGAGAGGGTGGTACCGGGAGAGTCGCCGCGAGAATCCACCGCGCCGAGCTTTGAGAGCAGTCGGTGACGAGGTCACGAGCCCGGTAAGACCCGCGACAGCCGGGCAAACCGTTCACCACATACATCAGGCAGCCTTAGTTGGTTGGGAGAGCAAGGAGTTGGAAGAACTTGCAGCCTCAGTTGGTTGGGAGAGAAAGAAGATGGAAGAACTTCCAGCGGGAACAAAGTTCAACCACGCTAATAGGGATGGGGTGTGGGGCGGTTCGGGGCAAAGCGGGCACACGGGCGAAGCAATTTGGATGACCTCAGAAAACGATGTAAACGCGGCACGCGGCTATGCGGGTAGTTCTGGAAAGTACTTTGTTATCGTGGCGCAAGAGCCCCTCAAATTAGCGGTCATGGACGAGCAGGGTGATCAAGTGCACCCTGATGAACTAGGCGCATGGGCCACCTTGGCGCAGAGATACGGCTTTGATGGAGTGAAGACGGAATATGGAAGCTCGTACGAGGTGATTTTATTTAACAGAAGCAAGATTGCACCTGTGGAAGAACGTGGTTTCGATTAGCACAGACGCCAGCACACGACGCCATCGAGATAGGTGCCGTCCTCGTTGAGGCGGATGAAGTTTGCGAGTTCGGTCATGGTCTGTCTCCTGAGTGCGTGTTTCCCGAAGGGAAAGCCCTTTCGGGCGAAGCCTCCCCGGACAGAGGGGGAGGGCGAAAGCCAGGGCGCGACCGCTTCCTCCTCTCTGCGTGTTTCGGGTGATGGCGGGCAGTGATTTCGGAGGATGATGGGCGCGCGTTTCGCGCGATGATGGGCAGCATTTTTGCGAGATCGTAGGCGGGTCTGGTCGGCAGACTAACGATAGAAGCCCCTTCTGGAATGAGGGAGGGGCGAGATGCCGACGGAACGACTGACCATGCGCCGAATACGGGATGTTTTGCGATTGAAGTTTGGCCAAGGGCTGAGCGAGCGGGCGATTGCCGCGTCTCTCGGTCTCGGCAAGGGAAGCGTCGGCGCCTATGTCCTGCGGGCGCGGCAGGCCGGACTGGGCTGGCCCTTGCCGGGTCTTGACGACGACGGTCTGGAGCTCCTTCTGTTTCCGGCGTCGCCGACGGTGCCGGATCCGGATCGCCCGATCCCAGATTGGGCAATGATCGATCGAGAACTGCGGCGCCCCGGGGTAACCCGGATGCTGTTGTGGGAAGAATACCGGGCGGCCCATCCCAACGGCTTTGCCTATACCTGGTTCTGCGTCCACTTCGATGCCTGGAAGGGCCGCGTCCGCCCGACGATGCGGCAGACGCATGTGGGTGGCGAGAAGGTCTTCGTCGACTTCGCCGGGGACACGATCGACGTGATCGACCCGGTGACCGGCGAGGCGCGGGCGATGAAGCTGTACGTTGCGGCGATGGGGGCCTCGAACCACACCTATGCCGAGGCCGTCGCCACCGAGGGGCTGGAGGACTGGATCGGCGCCCATGTCCGGATGTTCGCCTTCCTCGGCGGCGTGCCGAAGGTGGTGGTCCCTGACAACCTCAAGGCGGCGGTGGTCAAGGCCGACCGCTTCGATCCCGGGCTGAACCGCACCTATGCCGAGATGGCGGCGCATTACGGAACGGCGATCCTACCCGCCCGACCACGTCGGCCCAAGGATAAAGCCAAGGTCGAGGTTGCGGTCCAGGTGGCTCAGCGCTGGATCCTCGCCCGGCTGCGCAATCGCCAGTTCTTCTCGCTGACCGAACTGAACGCGGCGATCCGGCGGCTGCTGGACGAGTTGAACATGCGCGTCATGCGCGGCTACGGCGCCAGCCGCGCTGATCTCTTCGCCACGCTGGATCGGCCGCATCTGCAACCGCTGCCTGGGGCCCCCTATGTGTTTGCGCGCTGGAAGCGCTGCCGCGTCGCGCCTGATTACCACGTCGAGGTGGACAGTTCGTGGTATTCCGTCCCCTTCGGTCTGATCCGGCAGGAGGTGGATGTCCGGGTCTGCGGGGCCATCGTCGAGATATTCCATGGCGGCCGCCGGGTGGCCAGCCATCCCCGCTGCCCCGGACGGCGCAGCCATGTGACGCTGCCCGAGCACATGCCCTCGGCGCATCGCCGTCATGCCGAATGGACCCCGGCCCGGGTACTGGCGACAGCCGCAAGACTTGGCCCGTCCGTCATGGCCTTCTGCGAGACGGTGATGGCTGATCGTCCTCACCCGGAGCAAGGCTTCCGCACCTGCCTTGGTGTTCTGGCCCTGACCAGGAGCTATGATGTGGCGCGCCTCGATGCCGCCTGCCGGCGGGGGCTGTCGATCCGCGCGCGCTCCGTCGCTTCGATCCGCTCGATCCTTCAGACCGGTCTCGACCGGGCCTTCCTGGACGAGGCCCCCGAGGAGCGCCCTCTGCAACACGCCAATATCCGTGGCCAAGGTTACTATCATTAAAAGGAGACTGACCCTTGCTGACTCACCCCACCTCCGAGCAACTGATGACGCTCGGCCTGACCGGCATGGCCAAGGCGCTGGATGAACAGCGTCAGGCCCAGACCACCTTCGAGCCGCTCGGCTTCGAAGACCGGCTCGGCCTCCTGGTCGACCGTGAAGCCGCGGACCGCGACGCCAAGCGCCTGATCGCTCGGCTGAAGTTCGCAGCCCTCCGGCAGTCGGCCTGCGTCGAGGATCTCGATTTGCGCACCGCGCGCGGCATTGACCGCGCCGTTATGGCCCATCTGATCGACGGCAGCTGGATCCAGCGCCACGAGAACCTGCTCATCACCGGCCCGACCGGCCTCGGCAAAAGCTGGATCGCCTGCGCGCTCGGCCACAAGGCCTGCCGCGATGGCCGCTCCGCCGCCTACCATCGCGTGCCGCGCCTGTTCGAGGCGCTCGCCATCGCCAGGGGCGACGGGCGGCATGCCCGCATGCTGAAGGCCATCGCCCGCGTGGAGGTGCTGATCCTGGATGACTGGGGGCTATCGGTCCTGACCGCCACGGAACGACGCGACCTGCTGGAAATCCTCGAAGACCGCCATGAACGCGGCTCGACTATTGTCACCAGCCAGTTGCCCGTCGATCACTGGCACGAAGCCATCGGCGACCCGACCCTCGCCGATGCCATCCTCGACCGGCTCGTCCACAACGCCCACCGCCTCACCCTCTCAGGTGAAAGCCTGCGGCGGCGCGGGGCAATCACGAAACCACTTGACCAAACCGGCCAGGCCTGACTCCATGCAAGCGTCGACCAGCCTTGCCCGCGACCGCGAAATGGCTGCCCACGATGGCGTGAAACACGTGCCCGAGATCGCGTGAAATCGCCGCCCACATTCCGCGAAATGCGCACTCCTCTCGATCGGTCACTATGCGATCGCGCTATACGCTGCGCTGATCGAGGCCAAGGTCATCCCGGAAGACGAGATCGAGACCTATGGCCGCTTGCCGATGTCCGGAATGGCTGCCTACACCCTGGAATGGAGATCACTGGCGGCTCGCTCGGCCATGGTCTTGGCATTGCCGTCGGGTCTTGCCTCGGGCTGAAGCGCAGAGGCTCGAAATCGTTCGTCTACAACCTGTTCTCCGACGGCGAGCTCGACGAGGGCTCGACCTAGGAAGCCGCGATGTCGGCCGGAAGTTACAAGCTCGACAACCTGATCGGCATCGTTGACGTCATGCAGGCCGATGGTCCCTCGACGGAGATCCTCAATTTCGAGCCGCTCGCGCCGAAGTTCGAAGCCTTCGGCTGGTTCGTCTAGCGCGTCGATGCCAACGACATCGATGCGCTGTTGAAGGCCTTCGATGCCGCCCGGCATCATGACGGGCCGCAGCCGCGCATCATTATCTGCGACACCAAAATGGAGAAGGGAGTGCCCTTCCTGGAGGCGCGCGCGCTGTTCAAGCGGGGTGCGAAGAAAGTTATTGGGACTGACATATCTGAGGAAGTTGTTGATTCAGCTAGACTTAACGCGAAGTCTAATGGAGCGAGTGGTGTTATATTTACAAAGTGCACTGAAGAAAATCTATTTTCAGGTTTTGAAATAAAGGAAAAGTTCGACATCATCATCGCCAATCTTCCATTCACCAACGGCCGTGTCGTTGGGAAGATGTTGGATCCAGATTTAAAAAACCCTGTTTAGCTTTTTGATTGGATGCCGGATGCGTCTTGCCGAGACTGGTAGGCTATATATGAGCTATGGCCGCACCGGGTTCCCTCGAGCGCTTGAAGAATATTGCAGAGTCGCCGGGTTGAACAAGGAGATACTCGATACAATTGAGGGAAGAGATGAAACATTTTTCATCTATAGGATAACGCGATCAAGTGGCGGATTGAAGTTCGTGGATCCAGCTGAAAATTTGGGTCAGCACATCAAGGCTGTCCTTCCTTAAGCTTGCACCTCGATTGAGCGTTACCCCTAAAAAGAAACGGGCGGTGCTCTCCGTTGCTAGGCCCAATGAGGCCCTTCTAGAGGCCTATTGTCACCGCACGCCATGTTTGATTTCTTGACTTGGGTTTGATTGTTTTTCAACGGAGAGATGCCGGATGAGCTATATGATCGGATACGACTTGAACCGCGAGGGCGAGAACTACTCCAAGAAGGACGCTGCGCTTCGCAAACACATCAAAGAGAAGTATCCTACATATTGGGCCCACTTGGATTCTACGTTCATCGTCGTGACAGATCTTTCCGCCAAGCAGATAAGGGATGACCTGCTTCCGTTTATCGACGACAACGATGAGCTGCTTGTAGCGAAGTTGTCAGGCGAAGGAGCTTGGCGCGGATTTAGCGAGAGCGGGAGTAAGTGGCTAAAGGACCACTTGTAAGATGCCCTAACTGCTGGGTAATCTCAGCCTCCGAGCCGGGCGGGCAGCATCACAATGCGGTCCTTCGCTGGGCAGTCCCACATACCGCCTTATGGCGGCGCTATGCCTCTGCCGCTACCGTCAGCGGCGGCACCGTGGCCAACGA
This sequence comes from Mesorhizobium kowhaii, assembly GCF_003253745.1. Classification (GTDB taxonomy): domain Bacteria; phylum Pseudomonadota; class Alphaproteobacteria; order Rhizobiales; family Rhizobiaceae; genus Mesorhizobium; species Mesorhizobium kowhaii. The sequence continues at coordinate 64,357 of NZ_MZXV01000038.1, read as the reverse complement.
CAATGACCCGCGCTGGCTGAACCCGGCCTTTGCGGAGGCTTATTGTGTGCTGCGGCCGGACAGTTTGTATGTCGGCTTCTATGGTTGGCCTGCAACCGACCGGTTTATCGAGGCGCGGCCGCGGCAGGCTTCCGCATCATTCTGAGCGCGACACGTTGGACGGCTTAGTTCATGGACCCCAGCCCTACCAGTTGTCGGACGGTTAAACAAAGACAAGAAAATCAGATACATGGCATGAGGTGAGACGTTCTTGCGTTTGAGCATCGTGCACATTTCCTGCGGGTACTTTGGGCTCAAACTGTAGCGGTTGCGCTCGAAGGGTCCACCATTGGCAAGGTTGCATTCGAAGAAGAGGGATCTCGTAACCGGTCCGAAATGCGCAGCACTCGCGCCCGTACTGCATTACGAACTCGACATCGTAGTTTTATGGACTTCAGAGCATCAAGAACAGCCTGAAGCGCCTGTGTCGTTCGCAGCGCTCCCTATCCATCTTCAGGCGCACCCTGGCGCCGTATGACAGCGCTTGTCCCTCGAAATGCAGCTATCGCCGCACGCTTTGCCCGCAGAGCAGGTCTTGCAGCAACCTTCGACGGGGAACGTGGACCAGGGTATCGGCGGATCCGGTCGGTTGATGATCGACCCGAGTTGCGCCGGCATCAGAACGCCGGCGACCAGCAAGCCGGCCACGATCTGAAACATGTTTCTGCCCCCAAGCGTCGTTTCTGTCGGCCCTGCACGCTGCCGGGCACTTATTTCGCAAAATAGGCAGAAATCCGCCGATCTGCCTTGGTGTACCAAGTGTCGTCAACGCTAAGGAAACCATCGGTCGGGCTTGACGATGCGGCGCCGCCCGCCCGCAGCAGTTCGGCCGACTTCTCAGCCTCAGCTGCAGGAAGCGGTAATGATCGAAGACGTCGAGGACATGCGTTGCGTACGCTTCGCTTGGGCAAGCGCGGGATCACGCTGCACGACAAGCTCATGGACGCTTGCGCCGACAGTGCCAGCGAAGAGGAGATGGCGCTGGACCTATTGGGCATCGACCCGGTCAAGGAGCCGATCCGTGCCCGCAAGGCCCTTCGCAGCCATCTCAAACGCGTGCTTTGGTTTCTGCATAAGGGGTATAGGGAGCTTTTTCCTACTTAGCTGCCCTAACAGCAGCTACCCGCGAGGGTACCACAGCTCGAAAACGTTCTGTGGAGAATTGGGAATGTTCTCCCGTTGAATGGTAAACGCTGCGGGTGAAAGCTTATCCAGTATGGCCTTTATCTTGTTGGCGTTGTCGCGATCTTCCGCCGAAAAATAACGAATCTCGCCTGACGATGGCGCCTTGCTCCCGACGTTCTCGATGCCCCGCGCGGCGTTGACCCCGTTGTCAACCAATCCAGAGATAAGCTTGGCCGCATCGGCGCGCTGATTCTCTTTCGCGATCTGAACAAACACACGGGGCTTGGCGCCGATGGGAGCCTGCGCCGCCTTCTGCACATCGCCACTAGGAGGTGGAGCCTTCGGATCCGCCGAGAGGACGGCGACCTGGGCCGAGCCGCCTGGCAGCACCTGGTAGCAGTCCACCTTTGCGACGGTTCTCAGCTCTCCGGACTGGTTAATGGGCGTGAAGGCTTCGACATTCTGGGCGGCACCATAGACCAACCCTATCAGGTACCCACGCCAGAATATGGGCCCGCCGCTCATGCCCGCGGCGATACCTGCCCTCATGTAATCTCGAAACGAACTGTCGAGGCTGTCGGTTGTAACGACAGCGGGCAAAACCAACAGCGGCGAGGAATCCCCGGCCGGAAATCCGGCCACGGTGATTGGCTCCATGACTGGCGGTATGTTGCAACCAAGCCGGAAATATGTGCCGATGCCGGCGTTTCGGACCTCGGTCTGGTTGACGTAGAGGAGGGCAATGTCCGTGCTGCTCGCGTCCGCTGGGTAACGCGATGCGGGGATCAGGGCAGTCTTGACGCCCCTCAATGACACGCTCACCTTGCCTGTTGCGGCGTCGAAATTGTCAAAAAGGTGCTTGGCGGTGAAGATGAAGCCGTCCGCGCCAAGCAAGACGCCTGAGCCTTCCCTGAACAGCTTGCCATCCGCCGTGGTCAGCCTCACATAAACGACCCCGTCAAAGATATTGCTGACGGATTGGGCATTGCACTGACCAAGCAGCGAAAAGAATACATATGCCAAGGCCAGAAGGCGACCAGCGCCTACATGGACAAAGGTTTGTAAAGGCCTGTCAAGCATGCCACGTCCCCGTCAGATATAGTGGTTGGTTTGACTGCAAATGCAACGCGTGTTCCGTGTTCGTCGAGAATGGTAGCCCATCCATCTTGAATGGGGTACATCATGATCGACGATTTATTTAGGGTTGGGTCAGCCAAGCATACAGCGCTCTTGTCCAACTTTGTAAGGATTTGCTCTCTGACGGTTTCCTCGTCCCAGCCCTTTGCGTGCATATCCCGGAAAACGGCGTCTTCTTTCCACTCTATCGTTGAAAGCGGAAACCTGTGTTCGTGTTGGAGCCCAACGGCATGACCGAATTCATGCATAATAGAGGCTGGGTAAAGGTCACTGAAGCGCATTGTGTACGGTGTCGTGACGGCTTTCGCCCGTCTGCCGATCGCCGACCAGTTCTGATCGGAAAACACCTCGACGCGTATATGCGCTTTGTCCAGGCTGGCCGTGAAGTCGAAGTCAAGGAACGTTCCCACGTGGGTGCCGAGCCACATTCTAGCCGACTGCATGACGATATCATGCTGCCGCTTCTCGCCGTTCAGAAAGGCGACGCCCAAGGTTATCTTGTCCTTGGTCTCGCTGTCTTCGGGCAACCAGATGTCGTTCTTGAAAGCCGTTCCGTAGGGTGTGAACACCAGCGGGCCGAGGTCCGTTTTGAAAATCAGGTTTTGGCCGTAGCCGTCGGCCGGCCGAAACTTCAGGGCGTCTGAAACTGCGCTGTCTTCGACAGCGCAGATGAAGCTCTGCTCCTCCCCATGGGCGGCCCGCCCGGCGAGGCAAAACGCGCAGCATCCGAGGAAGGCGCGCCTGTTCATTATTGGCTAGCGAACTGCTCGAATTCGCTATCCGATCCTTTGAAGACGTTGGCGTCCAGGCCCCCCTTGTAGGCGTCTCCAACCTTGGCGCGATCCGAGAACTGCCAAATGTTCCATTTTGCGCCGCCAGGAACCTTGGGGTTCTCCGTGGCTTGACCCGACCTGGAGTAGTCCGCGATCCAAATACCGTAGTCCGAGAGGTCGGAGATCCGCTTCGGCGAGATCCCGCGCTCCCTCCACCAGGCATTCGCGGTATAGATGACGGGAACCCGTTTGGTTCGTTTCTGGACCTCCGCGCACCAAGCTTTCACTGAGCCGAGGATGGTGTCTGGAGCATAGTCTCTCCAGCGATCCGGACCGGCTGCCCTGGCAATGTCCCATTCCAGATCGAGCACGGGTGGCATGTCGGTCTTTTCGATGCCGCCATGTGAATTCACAAAGTTGACAAAAGTGTCCGCCTGCACAGCCCCGTCGTTGCCAGCGGTGAGAAAGTGGTAGGCGCCTCGGCGAAGCCTGTTGGTCGCATGCGACGGCAAGGCTTTAACGTCTCCCCAGAAACCGGCAAACTTCTTGTCCTTGAACCTCGTCCCTTGGGTCGCCTTTATGTACACAAACTTGACGTTCTTCTCGTCGCGCAATGACTTGAAGTCGACGTGCCCAGAATAATGGCTCACATCGACGCCCCAGTGGTAATTGACCCGGTCTTCGCCTGTCTTGGAGTCAGTTTTGGAATCTTCGGGGAAGGTGAAATCTCCCGGAATATAGGAGCCTCCGCTGTTGTCGACATCCGTCGCCTGCAACTGAGCGATCGCGGTGTCAACGATCCGCTCGAAAAGGTCGCTTCTCGATGGCTCGCTCGTCAGATATTCCAACGTAGGGGCCTTCGCCTGGGCGAACGAAGCGCCCATTGATGAAGTAGCCAATGTTCCCGCAGCAGTTATCAGAAGTTGGCGGCGATCAAGTTGCATGAAAGCATCCCCTCAATAGAGACATGTTAGAGTGCGGCCGGCGATGAATAGAAGTTGCTGGAAAGATAGTGCCCCATCATTAACTTCCGCGCAATAGCCAAGACACTATTTTTTTTACTCTTACTTCGCTCTTAGCTTAGCTAACTAACTGCGTGGTCATGCGTGCAGCCGTCATGACTTGAAGCCAGGGGCGCCTAGAGCCTCCAAGGCTCCGGGACTTGAAGTCAGCGGAGGACTTCCTATCCTATAGGTTGAGTGCCAAGAAGAATCCCCCTTTTGGGCGGTTCGGACACTCAGGAGGAAGACGATGGATAGGTACATGCAACCCACCGCTCGCTGCGATGCGGTTGTGCGCCCTGCAAACAGTCGCATCTCCGACGCGTAGAACTTAGTTGCCGGTCCATGCCTGCATCAGTTTTTCGTATTCCACAAGTCTAGCGTAGTCATTCTGATATGGATCGGCAGCGCGCTTTCGTTCCAGCTTTATGGCCTCCTTGAGCCGACTAGTGGCATCGTCCTTGGCGTCGATGGCGTACATCAGGACGGCGCTCGCATAGTGAGGATACGGGTCGTTCGGATTCGCATCGAGCAGCGCCGTCCTTGCGGCTTGTTCCGCCTCAGCCAGGGTATCGGCGGGCAGATCCTTTGTCCGCCCGGCCGCTTCGGCAAACCCGGCGCCGCTATAGGCCAATTCCTTCGTCGACTTGGCGCTCTTGTAGAGGGCACGGTACTGGTCTAAGGCCGCCTGAAGCTGGGCAGGGCTACCTTTATCCTTTGCGTAGTCGAGCGCCAGGGCTGCCTGTTCCTCCTGGGCCGGCCTGAAGTCGGGATAAGAGGAGACAAGGCTGGCGTATGCGTCGACGGCCTCGCTGTAGCTCTTCTTCTCATAGAAAATCTTCGCCTTCGCGAACTTCGAGACGCGCAAATGCTCCTCGCTCTTTCCCTCTGACAGCTTAGTCATCTGTGCAACGATATCGAGCGCCTTGCCGAACTCCGCCTCGGCTTGCTCTGGCCGGTCCGACTCCTGGTAGTTGTCGCCTAGCCTCCTGTGAATGTTCTGCAGCCCGTCTAGCACTTCGAACCGATCGGGATCGAGGTAGGCGGCCCGCTCGTAGACGGTTTCCGCTTCCTGGTATCGTCCGATCATCCTTAGCGACTTTCCCAGCATCTCAAGGGTGTCCGCATCGTTCGAATCGATCTCGTAACAAATCCCGAGATACCTTGCCGCTGACTCCCACCGCTCCTGCAGGAATTTTATCGTTCCACGTTCCTTTATTACGTTCGCGATGCCCACTTCATCGTTTCGCATACTGGATTTCATTATATGTTCCAGTACCTTCTCGGCCTCGTCCAGTTTCCCGGACGTCCGCAGCGCAACTGCCTGCTCGAACTCCTTATTGGTCGCATCATCAAAAGAGGCGCCGCCCGAATGCGCCGGAGGCGACCAGGCCACGAATGCAAGAAATGCAAAGACAAAAAAAGCCCCGCAATCTGGCCAGCGGCGTCTGTGTTTCGCTGAACGTTTCATACGACATACCGTCCGAATCTGCACATTGAGGCTAAACGGAGAGCCAGAGCGATGATCGACGACTATTTGCGCTTGCTGCCAGCCGCGACATACTTTCCTTGAATGGCGAAGGTGACGTTGCTTCTGGTCGTAGATTTTATTTCAGGATTGGCCCACGATAGAGACGCAGGGCCGGCGGCAAATGCCGCCTGGAAAGCGCCCTTCGAAAGCGTGTAGACTTTCTTTGCATTCGCGACCTCGGTGACGATCATGTACGGCCGATTGGCACCGAGGATGTCGTTCCGGCAGCTCGTTCCAAGATTCGCCAGAACGAATTCCGCCGCGCTCCGGGAGTCGCCGGAGACCAGATGGGTAACACTGTAGCCTTCAACTTTGATTTTCTTGTAGGGCGCCGTGATGACGCCGATACCCGGAACGGATAGCGAGAAGTTTGTTGAGGCAAGGTTATCTTCCAGAGAGTCGTCATGCTCGACCACCTTGGTCGACAGGCCCTTAATGGCTGCGATTGCCATGTCGCGCTCGCAGATCTCGTACGCTGAGCCATCTTTGTGAAATCTGTAAATGCCCGGTGTCGTGATCGCGTAGCCGTACGACGGATCAATTGAATACGCGCCCGGTCCAAGCGCCTGGACCGCCACCGTGGGGCTGGACCCGCCAATTTGCGGTAGGAAATTTCCGTCCTGTTCAATCGAACACGCGCTGAGCAGCGCCGCGGCGGCAGCAACCGATATAATCTTCAACACTTTGGAGGCCCTCATGCCCTGACGGAAGGCGTAAGCAAACTTATAGCAAATGTAAATACGCATTTGAGCAAAGTTCTGAGAAAACACCATCAAGAGCAACCTCAACATGGCGTCGATGGTAACGCGTAGAGTGATATCCGGTTGGGCAGACTAGGTAGAATGGTTAGCTGGCTGTCTGGCCCCGGCAGGCAGTCTCGTCAAGTTCATTCTACTATTCAGTGAAATGGAATGCTATTTGGATGCAGTTTTGGGCGTGTTTCCTTGCCTCCAAGCGGTGCCGCATGGAAAAGCCGTCCGGGGAGGTGTGCTCCCAGCCGCAAACTGCCACCATCAGCATCGAGGCGAGCCGACGTCTGCGTGGCGGCGCCCTTCGCCGGGGGCTGTCGGTCCCGCATCCCGCCTGGCGGCGGCGCCATACGCTGATGCTCCTGGGGCGGTCTTGATGAACCGGTCTCAGGGCAACGAACTTTCTCCAGCTCCGAAAGACCTAGTAGTCAAAATCTGACGCTTGGTACCGGAACCGTAGGCCCGCTCGGGGTGGTGAGCGGACGTTCCCGTCGGTCATTGGAACGGAATGTTAGCTGCGAGAATCGGTCTTTCCTTCACGGACCGCTCTCTCCCTATTGGGGATCTTGTCGTGAACTTTCCATGTCAGCCATTACCTTGGAGAGTTCACGGCGCATGTCGGCAAAACTTGATATCTCGAATTGATGGCAAACCGCATCCGACCCTAGCAGGATGAAATCGCAGGCAGTGAGCAGCATGTCTTTCACACCGTCCAGTTCCGGAGCGTAGTCAATTTCTTGGACCTCGCCATTGGGGCCAACAATCAAGTGGGCGTCGAGCTCGCGGACACCAGAGTGTGCCGCTCGACTGAGGATGGAGTACGCAGAAACGTATAAATGGTGAAGTTCAGCCTGCTCGCTCAAGGCAGCTGTGGTTACCTTTTTTGTGGCGCCCGCGCCTTCTACTTGTTTCTTCAATTGAGCGAAATCTTCGTCACTGATGGCCTCTCGAAGCCTTAGTAAGATTGGATAGTCATATTTCCGTGCCTTCTTGATGAGGTCCAGACGCTCACGCAGATCATCGTTGACGAATGCACGAAAATTCGCTTCGTTAGCGGCAATGGCGCGAACCGCAAACACGGCCTCAAGTTCGGCGCGGATTGCAACCTTGCCCGACGCTACCAGACCTTTGCCGAGGAGCAATATGCCTGCCTGGAACTGGAGGACGCGCAAGAACAGCGCCGCCACCAACATCGACTGACCATCCCTGTTGCGCACTTCCGCATTGTTGAAGATCAGCGAATGGCACTCTCGATTTATTCGTCGAGCGAGGTTGAAGGCCATACCATTGGTGCGAGAAACTTCAGTTTCAAAAGGCAGGTTCTCCGTGAGGAAGCCGTCCAGCCCTGTGTCCGATTCCATGCTATCTCCGTTGATCGCATTGATGACCAGCGCTAAGGCACTCGTGCCCGATTTTACTACAGTCCTGGAAGCGCCGTCGATGCAAACTTAACATCCGTTGAACGCCGTTCGACAACCCACGGATGGCCTCCGGGTCCGAAAAAGGGTTGGAACAGGTAGTCCGCATCGGGTACCATGCGTCAGATTTCTACCACTAGTTTCGCGGGCGGACTTTTCGGTCCTTCCGCCTTGTATGCCCCTATTCCGGAGAGAGGGGCGCGGCCCTCTCTCGCAGTCCTGAGGAACCTTGGCGTCGGGCATTTCACGCTTGGCGCGTCAATCGCAGTTGGAAACGCCTGGAGTCAAGCCGGCGGCCATGGACAGCATGGCCCACCAGACTGAAGAAGCTTGTCATGCATGGTCACACCCCTTTCGATCGCTGCGTCGCCGGACGGCGGATCTGCATCGATGGCGGTGCGGGCTCAGGGGAGGTGGCCTGACCGTCGCGAAGTTCGAAGGCCAGCAGCTCGAGCCCATCGCGAGGGGTTTTGCTTCCTAGTTGGCGTCCGGTGTGGCGGTGTCGGCCGAAGCCTCGGTGGACGTTCCTAAGATTGCGCCGTCGGTCAATGGGTTTTGCCGTTGCTGGTCCGCCCGGAGCTGATGACGTTCCCTTCTAGCCGGCGCAGCCGTCTTGTCCCGATCCTGCCCGCTCCATTCGCTGCGCTCCCGTGTTGGGGACAAGCCGGCTTTGAGCGCCGTCTCCTTTGGAACCGTCCTCCGGGACAGAAACCATCAACCAAAGGAAAAGACCATGACCAACAACCGTAACACCAAGTCCGAGGCGAAATCGCCGCACGGTTGATGTAAAGGACTTGCCGTGCGGATGCTTACAGCCCTGATTTGGGCGCCGATTGGCGGCCACGAGTGTGGTACGGGAACATGGAGGCGGAACGATGCCAAATAAGCTTGTCATGATCATTAGGCATGCGGAGAAGCCGGTTCCAGAGGGCGCGGACTTTGGAGTCACAGAACAGGGCGAAAGTGATCCGGCATCGTTGACCGTGCGTGGCTGGCAACGGGCGGGTGGGCTTTGCTCACTCTTTTCTGCGCCGCCAGCGCCGATGGAAAAACCGGCATCGATTGTTGCGTCGGGGACGATCAAAAAGGATGGCTCCGGAACCCGGAGCAAACGGCCCAGCCAAACAATCACGCCCCTGGCGAGACGCCTCGGTCTTCAACCTGATGTCACGTATTCGAAGGGGCAAGAGGCGCTGGCTGCAGAAGCCATCCGCACAGCCCCAACACCTGTGTTGGTAAGCTGGCAGCACGAATCGATTCCGAGCCTGGCGGCTGCGCTCGTCGGTGGCGCGGGTATCGCCCCGGAATCTTGGCCGGACGAGGATTTCGACAGCATCTGGGTGTTGCAGAACGATGGCGCAGATGTCTGGTCATTCTCGCGTCACAGCCAAGGGCTTCTCGACGGTGATGGGTGACCGCGCTCACACACTGGCACGGAGCAGGGGCGCCGCTCTAAGGCTGCCGTATGCACGCCGCGGTCGGAAATGACAGGCGTTCTGGCTATGTTGTCTGTCATTTTACTATGGGCTATCGTCAGGGCAAAAGGGCCGAGCGAAGGCAAATTGTGCGCACGCATCGATTTATGAGGCACCGAACGCCGACAAAGGCGGCTTCGTCACCAAGACATGGCGCAGTTGTTTCATACTTCGCCTGGTAAGGGTCTCGCCTACCGGACCTATATCAAAACTGCTCGGCGTAAAAACAATATCACCTTGCGTACCCTTGACATGATGGCCCGTTCTCTTCGGATCTCCATTGCGACGTTGTTGACAGCCAAAACCGATATCGAGCCCTGGGTTCATGAGCTTGGAGACCAAGCAATCCGGAGGCGTCTTGGCGCCTTTATCAATGGTGAGCGCGAGCGCCGAAACCTCCTGCGCTATCAGATGGCAGAGTTGATCGGCGTCTCGGAGATGACGTTAGCGAAGTTGGAACGCGGCGCTGGAAATATCAGTGTCGATACAATTGCTGGCATCGCTAAATCGCTGTGTCTGGATCCCACGACATTTCTGTTCCAAGACCAGATTGCTTGCGACCCCTCTCCTCAAGCGTAACGTCGCTCTGCCAAATCGACGCGCGTCTGAAGATTGAGCATTGAAGCATTGAAGGCAGCTATCAGCGACGACCGTAGCGCACATCAATGCTGTTCATCCGGGGCGCCGTCGATGATCCAGTCCTTCACAAGTTTTGCTTCCGGGGCCAACTCGACCGAACGGTTGCTGACGATGAAGAATGCATACCCGGTTGCCCAGTTTGCGGCCAGGGCGGGGACAAGCAATCCTTCGCTCAACGGGTGATTGATTAGGTGCGTCCAGCCCAGCGCGACGCCTTGCCCGCCGATCGCCGCTTGCACGACCAGACTGTAATCGTTGAGTCGCAGGCCTTCACCGACGTCGGTGAATTCAACCCCAAAGTGGGCGAACCAGTCCTTCCAAGTCGGGCGCGGCCGGTGGGGCTCGTCAAGGTGGATGAGAGTCCGCCCGGCGAGATCCGGCAAATCACGCGGCGCGCCGGACTGCGTAAGATAGCTGGGGCTGCAGACCGGAATGAGTTTCTCACCGCCGAACCGCAACGCACGGTAGTTAGGCCAATCGCCAAGTCCACGCCGTACGCCGATTAGATGGGGGTCAGGGCCCAGATCGGTGTCGCGGTCCGCCGTCTGAATGCGGATTTCGATTTCCGGATGCTGTGCACGAAACTTTGGCAGCCGTGGGATTAGCCAGTGGCTGGCAAACGCCGTCGATGAAGACAAGACGACATGCTTGTCCTCAGTGGTACGTCGAACAGCCTCGGCCGATCGGGCGATATGGCCGAGACCCATCGCGACATCGCTGTAGAAGCGCTGGCCGGCTTCAGTCAAAATGATCCGCTTGTGCTGCCGCACGAACAGCTCGACGCCTAAGTCCCCCTCGAGGCTTTTAATGGCCGAGCTCACAGCGGCCTGGCTGACGCGAAGTTCTTCGGCCCGGCCGGGCTTGGAATACGTAGACGAGGCATTTTCCTTTTCGGGCGAACTCGGATATGAGATCTACTGCGCCCCCCATTACCAGCTCGCTTTGTACGAGGCGCTGGAGCGAGAGGGCGCGGATCTCGGGTTGCGCGCCTATGGCGGTCGGGCATTAATGTCGATGCGGCTGGAGAAAAACTGGGGCGTCTGGACGACGGACTTCCGTCCCGATTTTACCGCTGCGGAATCGGGCCTTGACGTCTATGTCGCTTTCGATAAGCAGGCCAATTTCATTGGAAAGGCTGCGGCTCAGGCTGAGCGTGAACAAGGGCCGGACAAGAAGCTGGTTACGCTGATGGTCGACACCGAGGATCTGGACTGCGTCGCTGACGAACCAATTTTTCACGACGGCATATGTGTCGGCTATGTCACTTCCGGGGGCTTCGGCCACACCGTCGGGAAGAGCCTCGCCATGGGTTACGTGCCGGCGGCTCTCACCGCCGAAGGCACGAAACTGCGTCGGCCTGGCGCTGAAAGGCTTCGCCAAAGGTGCTTCGGAAATAGGTTACGGCCAGATCCTCATTGGCGCGCTCAAATGGATGGGAGAGGTAGCGGAGCAAACCACGTACGTGCTCAGTCACTAACGGGCGTGTCACGGCACTGCTTTCAGATGCCCGACAATATTGTCGATCGTAAGCCTGCTCATGCGGCCCCCCAGCGTCAGAACTATAGCCTAAAGGAAGATTATTAAGGCTCTCCTTCGCGAGATACGAGTGAGCCTACATCTTTTGCAGGTCAGTCCTCAATAGACCTCGCCCCCGACCGTTTGCTCAAAGCGCCCGACGGTCTTCAAGGTCTTTCGGGTCGTCAACTGCTTGTTTGTGCACAACCAGCAACGACACAGCAGTCTGACATTGCGGTAACTGTCGCCTGAACAAGACCATCGGAGGGACTTATTTTTCGGAGTCGCGAGCGGCAGCAATGCACATCGTGGATCACGGACCATACGCGCCTGTATTGAAGTCAGCGTGATCGGGACTGGTCGGCAAGTCCGTAAAGACGACAACGACGTTTTTGCCGTCGAAATCCTTACCAGCGTGATGATATGCTGATGTCTAAGAATTCAAACATGATTCCAAAGATACTTAGCCTGGCTAGTTGATTGCGGATGTAATTTCGAATAGCTGAATGGCAACAGGAGTTGGGTATGGCAAAACTTCCGAAGTTTGAGCTCGTCCACGACAAGAAGAAAGACGATTGGGTCTTGCGCCAGGAAGGCGCGGATAGAGCAACCCGCAGATTTGACACCAAGGAAGAGGCCACCAAGGGTGGTGTGCTCGAGTCGGCGGTTGGGAAGGGCGGCGGCTCCGTCCGTATCAAGAAGCTTGACGGCACAATTCAAGAGGAACGAACGTTCCCCAGAAGTGCTGACCCCAACGAGACACCAGGCTAAAGGGCGCCGCCTGTTCCACGGGGCGTTTCGATGCCGGCGGTGTGGCTTTGGTGAGGCAGCGGGAGGGCGGTGCAGCGACTTTACAGGGCCTGCGGCCACTGTTGGGCGGCGTGCATGACAGTCAGGATTTCGACAGTATCGCCGTTGACGTGATAGGGGATGATATAGGGTATATCAGCCAAAACGAGCTCCCGCGTCGTCTTGATGCGTCCGATGCGACCCATGGCCGGTTGCTCGGCCAGGTGCTCGGCCGCCGACACAATGCGCGCAACGACACGGCCGGCGGCGTCGGCGCTGTCTTTCTCGATGTGGGCGCCGATTTCGTCAAGCCGCCGCAACGCCCGCTGGGTCCAGCGGATTCTTTTACGGCTCATGATTGGCGGGCGGACTTGACGTATTTTCCGACCACGGCAGCTACATCATGGTCACTTGCGAATTCGCCGCGCTGGGCCTCGGCCAATCCGGCCTCGATTTCAGCCAGCTGCCACTCTTCCCTGGCCACGAAATCCTCAATGGCCTGTGCGGCCACATAGGAGCGTGACCGGTCAAGCTTTTCGGCGAGTTGGTCCAGCCTGTCTGCGGTTTCGTCCGGCACACGGACGGTGAAGGCGGTCATGGAGCTATAACTTTCGTTGGTTCACTATGATTATTGGTGAACCAAGCTGGTTCGTCAAGTCTGCGGCCACCGCCGATGGCTTGCGCTTGCTACGCAGACGCAAATTTGAACCATTGCCTGCTTTGGAAGGCAAGATCGGAGATATGTTTGTTCGGGTCGGCTGATAGCCTGCCGTGTCCAACTTGGGACACCCAACCTTTGACCGCCAGGCGGCGGACGCGGTCGTAAACGCCTTCTTTTGGGGGCCGCAGCATCCTTGAGGTGGACGGCGACTTCGCTGGGGACACCTACCGGGGTGATCTACGTTCTTCATTGCTTCCAGAAGAAGTCGAAGAAGGAAGGGAGACACCCAAGCACGAGATCGAGCTCGTGACGGCACGATTGAGGGCGGCCGAGACGCACTACCGCGACAATTATGGGAAAGGACCAAAGTCATGACTGAAGACATCACCGCCGAAATGAGCAGCGGCGACGTGTTTGCTGACCTCGGCTTTGACAATCCCGAAGAGGAATTGCTCAAGGCCAAGTTGGCCCGCGAGATCCGCGCCATTATCAAGCGCCGGCGCTTGACCCGGGCGAAGTCGGCAGAGCTGCTCTGGATGAAGCAGCCCGACATCTCCGCGACCGTGACCGGGCGCACGGGCAAGTTTTCAATCGATCGGCTTGTCCGGTGCCCTAGACCGGCTCGACTACAAGGTTGACATGGCCGTTCGGCGCAAGCCGCGTAAATCTGCAGCAGCGGAAGCGGCCTAATCATCGGCGGAAGCGTGGAGTCCAGCTCTCGATAAGATCATCTTCCTCGGAGATTTCCATCTCCTCTTCCTCCTGGCCTATTTCGGTGGAGACGAGAACCGTGAGCACCTTGCCGTAGCCGCCGAGCCCGACAGATTCCTCTGTGACCACAGCCTTCCGTGTGCCTCCTAGCCAGTCCCTGACGTCGATTTCCTCGCTCACGCGGTCTCCGCTTAAAACGCGTCGAGGATCGCCGGCAAGAACGGCTGTAGCGGTTCCAGATGGCAGGGGTGTTCCTTTTCGCAGCCAGTCCAACTTCGGCAAAGATTTCATCGCATCCGATAGGAAACAGTAATCGATGGTGTTTCCGGTGCTGAGGATAACGGCGACAGCAGCATCCGTCAGTTCTCCGAAGCGAATGGCTGTCGACGTAAGCGAGGTTTGGCACAATTCGGCTGCTGCAGTGATCGCGTCCAAACCGGGTTCGTCACGGCCGATGGCCCGCTTGAAAGGGGTCGCGGGCATCAGCAGGCCGGCCGCAAAATGGTCAGCCTCAAGTTCATAAGAGTCGGCGGTGACAAATCCGGCCCTGGAGACGTGTGCCCCGTCCTTTGGCAAAATGTGGTCCAGGTGGCCCGGCAAGAAGTAATGTCCAAGCTCGTGGCTGACACTAAATCGTTGAAAGCCAGGGGAGGGTATGTGGGTGCCGTAGATAATGCCAAAGGTGTCGCCATAACGCAGCAGCATCCCTGACACACCTTCGGTACTTTCAGGCTTTCCTTCCACCGTAATGTCACGGCTCTTGGCGATGGCAAACGGATCCACCGGTAGCGTCGTGATCCCTTCCTGTTTCAGGAAATTTTCGGCCTCCTGTCTCGCCAGGAGCAAGCGGAAGCCTTTGCCCATCGGTCATTCGCCTTTCTTGGCGGCATTTCGCTCGGCAAGCAGCTTTAAAAAATCCCGGGCGATCTCGCGGTCACTGCCTGTTAACTTGCCTACGTCGCGGTAAAGCGGGTCCCCGGCCTCCGCTAGGCCCGGATTCTCGACACGACCCAACAGGAAGTCGGTGGTCATGTCCAGCGCATTGGCCAGACGCCTGAGCGTGTCGAAAGATGGCTTTCTGGTTCCCGTCTCGAAATGAGCGATCGAACTGGATGGCATTCCTGCATTGGTGGCGAGATCGCTTTGGCTCCAGCCTCGGATTTCACGCGCTTTACGCAACCGCTGTTGAAAAATTACGGAGGGAAGAGGTTCGTCGGGCATTGTCGACTCCGGCATGTTGAACTTGACGACTTGTAACGAAGCGCCTATATATGGACATGTATCTCATGTCTAACCCGACAAGGGCAAGGAAAACATAATCGATGAGCCTGCTTCACGTTGCCCATGCCGACATCGCCCGCTTCGCGGATGAGAAGGTGAACCTGCCGAAGGACCAGGCCGACGAATATCGGGCCCAAGCTCGACGGCTACGGGAGAAACTCGAGGGTTACCTTCACGAACATCCGGATTTCACGCTGCGGAAGATGCTGCTGTCCGGCAGCCTTGCCAAGGGAACGGCACTTCGGTCCCTGAACGATATCGACGTGGCCTGCTATATCAGTGGTGCGAACGCTCCCCATGATGTCGACGCCCTTCTTCAATATCTGGCAGAGCGGCTGCGGAAGGCGTTTCCGAACTTCAGCCCGGACCAGGTTCAGCCGCAGACCTACAGCGTTACAGTTTCATTCCGCGGCTCGGGTCTCGATGTCGATGTGGTGCCGATCCTCTATGACGAAGATCCGCAATGGTACGGCAACCTGGTCAGCCAGGACGACGGCTCTTTCCTGAAAACCAGCATACCTCTGCACTTGGAGTTTGCGCGCAAGCGCAAGGCTGCGCAGCAGACGCATTTCGCGCAAGTGGTGCGGTTGGCGAAATTCTGGACACGGGTCATGAAGCGGGAGCGGGACGGCTTTCGGTTCAAATCCTTCATGGTGGAAATGATTCTGGCTCACCTTCAGGACCAGGGCGCCGATTTTTCGAACTATCCTGAGGCCTTGCAGCACTTCTTCACGTACATCGCGACGAGCAATCTTCGTGAGCGAATCATTTTTTCTGATTATTACAAGCCGTCCACGGTCGGCGGTTTTTCGGAGCCGATGCAAATCATCGATCCGGTGAATGCCAAGAACAACGTTAGCCGTCTCTACACGGTCCAAAACGTGGACGCGATTGTGGAAGCGGCTCTTGACGCTGGTGACGCCATCGATGCGGCGCGCGCGGCGCCGACGAAACAAGAGACCGTTTATTACTGGCAAAAAGTTTTTGGCTCAGCTTTTCAGGTGTGACCCCCCATGACGCAAAGCTTCACATTCACAGATAGCGTAACGTTCACCGTAACCCATGCCCAGCACATTGCGGCAAAGGTCGCGACGGACCTCAAGCGTGTGCAGCGCTTTTACGGGCTGCCGAGTGATGATTCCATCGCGAAATATGAACGCGAACTGGTTCCGCTGCTTAAGGGCAAGTACATCGAAACGGTCACGTATGGCTACAAGCGTAATGACGACTGGATCGAGCCGACATTGCGTTATACGGCCCAGGAACTCTCAGGCGCCAATGCCTCCGACGATGATCCGGGGCGCGTCCGGCCGGGAGCGAACATCAGCGGTGCATCGTTCGCTTCCTATCTGACATTCACTGCGGCCTGGTATTCTCTGACTGCCTCGGAGCGCGAGGCAGTCGAACGCGAACTGCCCTTTATCCGGGGCGGTGCGCCAGAACCGGGGGTCGCCGGCTATTTTAGCAATGACCATGTTTACTCGGCGGGTGGCCGGGCACTTAACCGGGCAACAGTAAGGACATGGGCATGAACGCAGCGACAATGGCCGACGGGATCTTCGAACGTCGGATTTCTTATCCGGATTTTGCAGCGCGTGATCGGTTGGGTCGGTTGGTTGGCCTGGACGACCAAATCTCGCGGCTCACCAAGATTCTTTCGCTGCTGGTCAATCCGTCTGGGCTTGAGGCATGGGCACGCAAGCACCATCCGCAGATGAAAGGCTTGCTCACCACGGTTCTTCGTCGCCCTCCACTTGTTGTTCTTGCCGGGGACGTCGGCTCAGGGAAAACGGAATTGGCAGAAACGATCGGCGATGCCGTGGCGCGCCAGGAAGACATTGAAATCACGCTGTTTCCGCTCAGCTTGTCGGCTCGCGGGCAGGGCCGAGTCGGCGAGATGACCCAGCTTCTTACCTCGGCGTTCGATTTCACGATTTCGGAAGCCTCGAAGCTCAAGGGGGCGGGTAGGGCTCGCGGTGGCGTCATTTTGCTAGTCGATGAGGCCGATGCGCTCGCTCAGTCGCGCGAGAATGCGCAGATGCACCATGAAGATAGGGCAGGGGTCAATGCCTTCATCCGCGGCATCGATCGAATCGCCAATGCAGCACTTCCAGCCGCGGTAATCATGTGTACGAACCGTTTGAGCGCCCTCGATCCTGCCGTAAAGCGTCGTGCGGCTGATATTCTGTCTTTCGGGCGCCCGAACGATGAACAGCGGCGTGCCCTGTTGTCCGGAGCGCTATCGGAGCTGGCGTTCTCGGCGACTGATATCGAGAAACTCGTTGCTGCCACTGGCCCGCGCCGGGACCAGCCCTTCGGGTTTACGTTTTCAGATATCATGCAGCGCCTTCTGCCATCGATTGTTCTCGATGCCTATCCGGCGTCGGCAGTCAGGCCGGCGCGGGCGGTGGAGATTGCATCGAAGACGCTCGCTACTCCGCCATTCCAGGACGGGGCAGCATCATGACTACTTGGTCTCTCCCGCGCCTTCTTGAAGGTCTGCACAACGATATGCAGCAACGCCTGGAGACGTCGCGTGGCGTCTTTGGCCATCCGGTAGCCAAGGGCAATGCCAGCGAGACGGTCTGGCTGAAATTGCTGCAAACCTATTTGCCGCAGCGCTACCAGGCCGAGACCGCGCATGTGGTCGACAGCACCGATAAATTCAGTGACCAAATCGACATCGTCATTTTCGACCGGCAATATTCGCCCTTCATCTTCAAATACGAGGGCCAGATCATCGTCCCTGCCGAGAGCGTATACGCGGTCTTTGAGGCGAAGCAGTCGATCAATGCGGAGCAGGTTGATTACGCACAAGGGAAGGTTGCGTCAGTTCGTGCCTTGCATCGGACAAGTTTGCCGATTCCCCACGCCGGCGGCACCTATCCCGCGAAGCCGCCGATTCCAATCCTCGGCGGCATTCTGACTTTCGAGAGCGACTGGACCCCGCCTTTGGGTACTCCGCTTCAGAAGGCGCTTGAAAAGGGCGATGGAAACCAGCGCCTCAATATGGGCTGCATCGCTGCCCACGGAAATTTCCGGTACAATCCCAAGGATAACGATTATGCGCTGTTACCAGAAAATCGTCCGGCTACGGCTTTCCTGCTCGATCTGATATCCCAGCTGCAATTCAGCGGAACTGTTCCCATGATCGATGTCCAGGCCTATGCGGAGTGGCTCGCCAAATAGCATTTAGGTGCGGATCTCAAACGAGGCGCTCCACTCATCAGTTGCACGGATTGAAGTGGCGCTTGAGGAGAAGTATGGCATCGCCGGTAGTCGGGTCCGGCTTCGTGCGACCGAGCGTCGGCGCTGGTAAGTTGACGCAATCATACATAGCTCGGTGGGTTGGAGCGCTTCGAACCCAATATTGGGCGAACCTTTATGAAAGCGCCTATTTTTGGAGCCAGTGCATGCCGTCACCTGTCCGCGTCGTAATTCCGTTGGACTGCCACAGCCCCGACGCCTGGAGGGCGGCGTTAGCCCACGCCAAGGTCATCGGCGAGAAGGCAGGGGCGGTTCCGCTTGAAATCGTGCTCCTCACGCACACTAAATATCAGATCAATCGCACCTCACTGGAGAACTTTCTCGGCTCAGCCGCAAGGTCGTTGCGCGCTGGCAACGGAGTCCCGCTATCGACAGGCGGGAATCTTCGCCATGCAACCCTGCAGACGGTTCGTAACTCAGCGCGCGGCACGGTGGTCATCGCCTACTATGCCAACGAGGAGTTGGTCGAAAAAATCGACAGCCTTATCGGTATTCTCGGCGTTGTAGCCGTCCCCGAACTGGAGGGCGAGATTGATAACTGGATCGCGCGATGGACCCCTACGGTGCATGGGCAAGCCCCGGCCGCGCCGGCTCAGCTGATTGCCGATCCCGTGGTTGAGAAGGCACTGACGGCACTGTCTAGCTGGATAAACCGCGCCAACGGCGTCCTGAACCCGCGCGATAAAGAGCATGCCGATGAGACTTTGCGCATTCTGCGTGCCAAGGGGCATCTTTTCGAGCCCGAGAAAATAAAGTCCTGGGCAATCAAAAACGGTTGGCAGCTCGGAGCAGCGGATGAGCTGGCCAGGCTGACCGTCCGAATTGGCAAGTTGCCGTCGAAGCCATCGCTAGCCAGGTACCAAAACGTCCAGGGCAAATACGAATCCTGGCGTGCCTGAAGCTTGTCTCGCTCTTCAGATGTTGCGTCCTGGTCATTCTCGAAAACATGCGCCCTTGGTAGTCAAAACGCGCTGAAGGACTTTTGTTCGTTACACAAATTCTTGCACACCGTATCGCAATATGCCATAAACCGCTTGTAAAACAATGAGATGAGCAAAGGCTATTCGGTCTCCTTGGCCGCTTGTATGGAGCTTCGCGTCTCAGCCATGGCTCCGTTCGTAGCCCTCTTCCGCGCTTTGATGGGCTCTCACCAGCAAGCGCCATGCCATTTCACTTGTGGCGCCCGACAGTTCGAAGAAAGGTTACGGCCTAAGGACCGTCTTCAACGGCACTTCGTCATGGCGACAGCTCATCCACTGGTCAGACACAATGTTCGGTCGAACGTTACTCCAGAAAGTGTTCCTCGTTGGCTTTGACCTGATCCATTCTTTGCAAACGGAACACCTCCTCGACGGAAACGATGTCTCGGTTGACGTTGTGGATGCCGCGATCCTTGAGAATGCGCGCGAAGACATCCTTCATCGCCGTGACCGAAGCGCGGATCGCGTGGTTGCCATAGATGACGATCGCGATTCTGCCGAGCGCCTTGATACGTTCCTCGTTCATCTCCGGATACGCCGTCGGCACGATCACAATCGGCGCCTTGCCGCTCCAGGCGCGCACGAAGCTTTCAACTTCCTCCGGCGTCTTCTGTTTCGAGTGGATGAGGATCATATCGGCCCCGGCCGCTTCATAGGCTGCTGCACGCTTCAGCGCCTCCTCTTCGCCGAGACCGGCGATCAGCGCTTCTGTCCGGGCAATGACGAGGAAGTTAGGGTCGGTGCGGGTGCTGATGGCCGCCTCGATCTTGCCCTGAAACTCCTCGACCCGAAGTAGTTCCTGGCGGCCGCCGGCGGCGAGGCTGGTGACCTTCGGGAAGGTCTTGTCCTCGATGACAACCGCCGAGGCGCCGGCGCGTTCATATTCGGAGATGGCATGGATGACATTGATCGCATTGCCGTAGCCGGTGTCGATATCGGCGACGATCGGCAGCGACGACCGGCCGGCGATCGCCCGCAGCATGTCGAGGTGCTGCGTCATCGAGATGAGGCTCATGTCCGGCAGACCGTAGAGGGCGGAGAGCTCGAAGCCTGAGGCCCAGATCCCGTCGAAACCGGCTTCCTCGGCCAAGACGGCCGAAAGCGGGCTATGGGCCGCCATGATGTGGACGAGGCCGCGTTCGGCCATGCGGTCACGCAGTTGCTTCGCTTTGCTCATACGTCTTCTCGCTTTCGGACAGGGCGGTGCAGGCGGTGAGAATGCGGCCGCAGGCGCGCTTCAACTCGTCCTCTGATGCGGCATAGGAAATGCGGATATAGGGTGAGGCCATGAAGCCGCTGCCGGGCACGACCGCGACGCCGAACTCTTCCAGCAGATGCATGGCGAAATCCATGTCGTTCTCGATCACCTTGCCCTTGCCGGTCACTTTGCCGATCACACTGGCGCAGGAGACGAAGACATAGAAGGCGCCGTCCGGCACGCGACACTTCAGGCCCTCGGCTTGATTAATCTGCTCGACGACGAGATCGCGGCGCTTGCGGAAGGCGGATACGAAATCGACGATGTGGTCCTGGTTGCCGGCAATGGCCTCGATCGCTGCATATTGCGAGATCGAACTGGTGTGCGACGACGTCTGGCCCTCGATCGTGTTCATCGCCTTAATGAGGTCTTTCGGACCGGCCCCATAGCCAAGGCGCCAGCCCGTCATGGCGCTGGACTTGGAAACGCCGTTGACCGTCAGCACCCTGTCGATGAGATCCGGCGCGGCCTCGGCCATCGTCGCGAAAGGCACGTCATAGACGAGTTTTTCATAGATATCGTCGGAAAGGACGTGGACGTGGCTGTGTCGGCGCAGGACTTCGGCCAGAGCGGCCAGATCGGTTTTGGAATAGACCGCGCCGGTGGGATTGTTCGGCGAATTCAGCATCAGCCATTTGGTGCGCGGCGTGATAGCCGCTTCCAAGTGTTCCGGCTTCAGCTTGAAACCCGACCGCTCGTGGCAGGCGACGAGCACCGGTTGGCCGCCGGCCAGCCGCACCATGTCCGGATAAGACACCCAGCAGGGCGTGGGGACGATGACCTCGTCCCCGGCATCGAGAGAGGCGAAGAGGCCGTTGAAGACGATCTGCTTGGCGCCACAGCCAACGGTGATGCGGTCGATGTCATAATCGAGCCCGTTGTCGCGCGAGAGCTTCTCCCGGATCGCCTCGCGCAGCGGCTTGACCCCGGCGACCGGCGTATAGCGCGTCTTGCCATCAAGGATGGCGGCGATGCCGGCCTGCTGGACGGATTCTGGCGTGTCGAAGTTCGGTTCGCCCTGGCTCAGTGTGATGATATCGATGCCTTGTTCGCGCAAGGCGCTCGCCTTGTCGGTCATGGCTTTTGTCTGGGAGGGGCGGACGGCCTGCAGTCTTTTGGCGAGTAGCGGCAATGGACTTTCCTCAGAGCAGGGGAGTTATGCCCAGAGCTAAACGAGGCGCTCTTAGCTCGCCAGCTTTGGCATCGCGGAAAGCGGCCAAAGGGATCGCGTTTTGCGATGCATCATTGCGGTCAGCAATTATTTCCGGCGCTCTCATCCTCGGTTTTTTTCCGGCAGAGCCTTGTGAGCCAACGGCAGAAGGCGCGGGCGAGATCCGGATTGTCGCTGCGATCGACCGCATAGGCCCGGTACTGCATGCCGCTCGGCGCGCGCGAGCCGGGCAGCGCGTCCAGGAGGCCCTGTCTGATCAGATCCGCGACGATGATATTGGGTGTCACCAGCAAAGTCTGACCGGTCGTTACCGCCGGCAGGGCTAGGTAGTAATGGTCGTAGCGTGCCCCGGAGATGATGTCCGACGTTTTCAGGTCCATGCCGCGAAGCCAGGTCGGCAAGATGTCCGGCCGCGATGTGACGGCAATCACCGGTGTGGTGCGCAGCGCTTCGAGCCCGCGGCCGGCGACACAGTCGGGCGCCCCGACGCAGACGAGTTGTTCGTCGTAGAAATCCCATCGATCTCCCGGTTCGGTCAGCGTCAGGTCTCGGGTCAGAAGCACATCGAAGCTGTCGGTTGAGGCGGGGGCCGACAGGGTGCTGATGACGTCGACCGTAACGCCGCCCATTTCCTTCGAGAAGTCGCTCAAATTGGGAATCAGCAGCGTATAGGCAAAGGTCGAGAGCGAGGTCCTGACGACGAGCCGGTTGGCACCTTTGCCGTCACCGCGGCGCATCCGCTTTGCCGTAAAGAAAATCGTGTCGAGCGGCTCGGCAACGGCATCGGCGAATAGCCGCCCGAAATCCGTCAACCGACTCAGGCGTCCATGCCGTTCGAGCAGCTTTGCGCCGAAATACTCCTCGAGCACCGCGATGTGGCGGCTCACCGAGCTCTGGGTGATGCCAAGGGTTTTCGAAGCCCGGGTGACGCTGTTGTCGCGTGCGACCTGCACGAAAGCCCGAACAGCGTTGAGCGAAAGATCTTTGCCGTCTGACATGGCCGGTTTTAGTCGCCTTCCTAGATCATCCAAAAGAGCGTGTTTGCTATCGGATTATTCGATGATTGTCATGCGGTTGTAGCAAATCAGAGTGAGTACTCCCGCTCGTTCTCGCCGGGCACCGAGAAGTGCCGATGGCCGTAATAAAGAGTTTTCACATCCCGAAGCAAACATCTGCTTCGCGAGACTACACTGGAGGCAGGTACGCACATGTTTTCGATAACGCGACGTAATCTATTGGTAGCCGGGGGGGCAAGCAGTCTTATGGCAATGACTGGAGTATCTTCAGCGAAGGCCCAGGGCGCCGCTCGCCGGACACTTAGAATCGGCATGTCCAGCTTCCCGCCCGCCGTCGAGCCTGTTTTGTACGCTCACACCGCGACACGGCGCATAGCGCCGCAGATGTTCGACACATTGCTCGCCTTCGACCAGACGTCCGCTATGACGTTACGTCCGGCCCTTGCGGAGCGTTGGGAACGGATAAACGCCAAGTCAGTTCGTCTTTTCCTGCGCAAGGGTGTGAAGTTCCATGACGACGGTGATTTCACCGCTGAGGATGTCGCCTTCACTTTGAGTCCTGAGCACCTGCTTGGCCCAGACATGGCAGGAAAGGTCACTGCCATGGAGACTCTGGACACCATCGACAAGGTCGACATCGTCGACAGCCACACTGTCGTTGTCCACACCAAAGACGAAGATGCGCTGATCGAGAAACGATTGGCGTCCTGGGGGGCGGAAATCGTCAGCAAGCGTGCTTTCGGAGCGTCAGGTTCCTGGGATGCCTGGACGGCTGCGCCGGTCGGAACAGGCCCGTATCGGATTGTCAGCCAATCACTCGATGTCGAAGTCGTTCTGGCCGCGCACGATGCCTACTGGGGTGGGCTGCCGCCCTTAGAAGGGATTCATTTCCGGATCATCCCCGAACTGGCTTCACGGGTCAACGCGCTCATCTCGGGCGAAGTGGACTTTATCACTGATCTCTCTCCCGACATGTTCTCGGAAATCAAGAAGCACCCCGAACTCGAAGTCTCCGGCGGCCCCGTTCAGAATATCCGCGCACTGAATATCGACACGACCGGTCCGATCCTCGGCAAAGTTGGCGTGCGGCGTGCCCTTAGCCTCGCGATCGACCGAGAGGCTATCGTCCAGGCGCTTTGGCAGGACAGGCTGCTCATTCCCAACGGCTACCAACTCCCCAGCTTCGGCGATGCGTATATCGAGGATTTCCCCGGTCTCGCATACGACCCCGACTTGGCGCGTCAACTCCTACGCGAGAGCGGCTACAATGGTGAAATGATCACCTACCGATTGCTCAACAACTACTATCCCAACCAGGTCGCCGGCGCGCAGATAATGGTCGAAATGTGGCGGGCGGTCGGCATCAATGTCGAAATTCAGATGATGGAGAACTTCGCCCAGATCGAAAGCAAGCCGATCAACGCAATTTACGACAGTTCAAACACCGCCATCTTCCCGGACCCGCTCGGCCACGCCTGGCGTGTCTTCGGACCATTTGGGGAGAACGTCAAAGAGGGTATCTGGAGCAATGACGAGTACTTCGGCCTTGGTGAGCAGTTGAAAAAGATGGCCGACCCGCAAGCGCGCCGGCCAATTATCCGCCAAATGCTCCAGATCGTTGACCGGGAAGATCCGCCTTGCGTGATCCTCCACGGTTCCGGTCAGTTCTATGGCAAGCGCAAGGATATCGCCTGGGTCCCGGGGCAGACACTCGACCTGAACTTCGGTCCTTTCAACGCCGCCCATACGCAAAACTGATGACCGGCAGAGGAGGGACGGCGATGGCAAATCTCGCCGGCACAACACCAGCATCCGCTTTGACGGCGGCTCGGTCGTCGCAACCGTTGCTCACGATCGAAGGCCTCACCGTCGACTTCAGCGGCGTCCAGGTAATTCGGGGGATCGACCTCACGGTCGCACGGGGCGAGTCAATCGGTATTGTAGGCGAGTCAGGTAGCGGCAAGTCCGTTACCTGGCTTGCCGCGCTCGGGCTTCTGCCTCGCACGGCTACCGTGTCGGGAAGCATTCGGCTGGACGGGGAAGAACTCCGTGGCGCAGCAGCGATGCGGCTTGACCGGATCAGGGGCAGACGCGTGGCGATGATCTTCCAGGATCCGTCGAGCGCGCTCAATCCTGTCATCCGAATTGGTCGGCAGGTTGGCGAAGTTCTCGCTCGACATCAGGGGCTGTCGGGATCGAGCATCCGGGCCGAGGCAAAACGTCTTTTCGAGCTCGTTGGCCTGCCGGACGCGGAACGTCGCTTCGACGCCTATCCCCATGAACTGTCCGGCGGTCAGAACCAGCGGGTCATGATCGCCACGGCGCTCGCCGGAAAGCCGGACGTCCTGGTTGCCGACGAGCCGACCACCGCGCTCGACGCGACAATCCAGGCCCAGATACTGGACCTCTTGACCACCATTCGGCGCGAGACGGGCATGGCTCTTGTTCTCATCAGCCACGATCTCGGCGTCGTTTCCGAAACCTGCGAACGCATTATGGTCATGTATGGCGGCCTCGTCGTCGAGACGGCGCCTTCAGAATCGATTTTTGCAAGTCCGCGGCATCCTTATACACAAGGGCTTCTTGCGGCCTTGCCGCCTTTCGAAGGCGCGTTGCGACAGCTCGTTCCCATCGAGGGGCAGGTGCCGGAGCCTGAAAACATGCCTCCGGGGTGCCCGTTTGCGCCCCGTTGTCCGCAACGCATGGCGGTTTGTGAAGTAACCATTCCGCGACTCGCGCAAACCGAAGCCGGCGGCTTCTCCGCCTGCATAGCAGGGCCCGCCACGGAGGCCCAGAAGCCCTTAAGTCTCAAGACAAGCGTGCTGGCATGACTGCAGGTATTCTTGACCTGCAAGGCATTTCGCGCAGCTATTCGACGCGGCAGGGTCTCTTCGGAAAAAAAGTGCCTGTCCATGCTGTCGATGAAGTCTCACTGTCTCTGAAAGAGGGGCAGACGCTGGCTCTCGTCGGCGAATCCGGTTCGGGAAAATCAACCA
This sequence comes from Mesorhizobium kowhaii, assembly GCF_003253745.1. Classification (GTDB taxonomy): domain Bacteria; phylum Pseudomonadota; class Alphaproteobacteria; order Rhizobiales; family Rhizobiaceae; genus Mesorhizobium; species Mesorhizobium kowhaii. Next base: position 38,825 of record NZ_MZXV01000038.1, on the reverse strand, counting down.
CAGGACGGATCGCGCTCGGCCTTGAACGGCCGAACAGCGGATATGTGCTCTTCCGCGGTACTGAACTGCCGGCCACCGATACACCAGCGTGGCGCCGTATGCGAGCGCAGATGCAAATGATCTACCAGGATCCGCTCGCTGCGCTGGACCGCCGACTGTCAATCATCGATCAGGTCCGGGAACCACTGGACATCCATGACATCGGGTCTGCATCGAAGCGTAACAACAAAGCGCTGGCTATGCTCGACGCGGTTGGCCTGAATGCGAGTCATGCCACGAGCCTGCCTTATCAACTGTCCGGTGGGCAGCGTCAGCGTGCTGTTCTTGCTCGGGCGCTGATCATGCAACCGGCGTTGCTGGTCTGCGACGAGCCGGTCTCGGCTCTCGACGTTTCGATCCAGGCCCAGGTCGTGAACGTCCTCATGGACCTTCAGAAGGAATTGCGTCTCAGTCTCCTCTTCATCAGTCATGATCTGAAAGTGGTTCGCCAGGTCAGTCAGAGTATGGCTGTGATGTATCTCGGCCGCATCGTCGAATTTGGCGAGACACATCTTCTGCTCTCGAACCCCACCCACCCCTATACTAAGGCGCTTGTCTCAGCGGTACCTGTTGCAGGTCGCCGCACGCGCGAGCGCATCATACTCAAAGGTGAACCACCCAACCCTGCAGCCCGTCCGACCGGCTGCGCGTTCCACCCTCGCTGTGCCATCGCGCGGCCGGAGTGCGTGAGTGTCTGCCCCACATTCTCAACTCTGCCGGACGGACGCTCCGTTGCCTGTCATGCCGTGCATACCAACCCGCCGACCAAGGAGGTTGGCTCCTGATGTTTCGTTTCTTTGCCATCCGTGTCTTACGTGCCGTTCTGACAGTCGCGCTGGTGGTCACGTTCGCCTTCATCGTCCTGAGGCTCTCGGGAGATCCGGCCCGCAGCATCATGGGGGACGACGCTTCGCCCGAGGCCATGGCCGCCTTTCGCCGGGAGTGGGGTCTGGATCAGCCACTTTGGATGCAATATCTCCATTACTTCGCAGCAATCTTTCAAGGCGAGTTCGGCCGTTCGATGCGTGGAGGCGGGCCCGCGCTTGATCTTGTCCTGGGACGTATCCCGGCGACCCTCATGCTGACCCTGCCTGCGCTCCTGATGAAGTTGGCGATCGGCATTCCAGCCGGTATCTATGCCGCTTTGCATAGGAACACCGCTATTGACCGCGCCGTCATGGTCACGGCGGTCGCAGGTTATACTGTACCAAGCTTTGTCCTCGGCCTCGTATTGGTTCAAGTCCTTGCAATCTGGTTTGCCTGGCTGCCGACCGGCGGCACCGGCAGTTTGCAGCATCTCATCCTGCCGATCATCACTCTCGGCGTTGGCGGCGCCGCGGTGCTTGCCCGATTCGTTCGAAGTGCAATGCTGGAGGTGCTGGGGCAGCCCTACATCCGTACCGCCAGCGCAAAGGGAATCCCCTGGGCCGCGGTTGTGCGTGGTCACGCGCTGCCGAACGCCGCGATTCCAACCGTTACGATTGTCGGCTTCATGGTTGGCAATCTGATAGCGGGTTCGGTTGTGGTCGAGAGCGTGTTCTCCTGGCCGGGTGTCGGCAATCTGCTGGTCGTGTCGGTGGCAGCCCGCGATCTGGCGGTCGTGCAATGCATTCTCCTGCTGGTGGCCGTCGCAATGGTGCTTTCCAATCTCATCGTGGACTTCCTCTACGGCTTCCTCGACCCGCGCCTGGCCGAAGCCAACTCCTCCGGAGGACACTGAGAATGAACATGATGGAAGAAGTGAGCGAAACGGCAGCTGGCACGCGGAAGAACACCAAACACCACCCAATCCCATTCACCGTCATCGCCAGCCTGCTCTGGATTGTTTTTGTCGTTGGTATAGCGCTGCTCGCCGATCAAATCGCTCCGTACCGATACACCGCTCTTGATCTGCCAAACCGGTTGGCTTCGCCATTCCATCCGCGGCATCTGCTTGGAACGGACGAACTGGGACGCGATATTCTATCACGATTGATCGTGTCCGTTCGTATCTCAGTTCTGGTCGCTCTGGCGGCAACGCTGATTTCGGCGTGGTTCGGCACGACCATGGGCTTTGCGGCGGCCCACTTTCGAGGTCGGGTCGAACAGTTCATCCTGATGCTCGCTGACTTCCAGGCAGCCATGCCATTCCTCATCCTTTCACTGTCGGTCCTTGCGTTTTTCGGGAACGCTTTGCCGTTGTTCATTGGACTGATGGGGCTTTACGGCTGGGAGCGCTATGCCCGTATCGCACGCGGGCTTGCGATCGCCGCCAGCGCGCAAGGCTACGCCAGCGCCGCCCGTCAATTGGGTGCGAGCCCAATGCAGGTATATCTGCGGCACATCCTCCCGAATATCTCATCGACGCTCATTGTTTCCATGACGCTGACTTTCCCGGAGATCATCCTCATGGAAAGCAGCCTGTCCTTTCTGGGCCTTGGCGTTCAGCCCCCGATGACGAGCCTCGGAAACATGCTCGGCTATGGCCGGGAGTATATGACACGTGCGCCATGGATCATGTTTGCGCCAGCTGCGCTGATCGTTACGACTACGCTCTCCATCAGCCTGTTGGGCGACTGGCTGCGCGACCGGTTGGACAAGGGACTGCAGTAACGGGAACGCAGCGAAGGCTGCCGCCTCATCAGGGACAAGAGGATCAAACAGATGCAAGGTTTCACAAATGAAACGCTTGCTATTGGAGCGTGGGGCAATCGGTTGCTCGAACGAAACGACGGAAATTGAGCCCGGCATGGTGCTCTCGAGTGGCCCTGGTATGTCCGCGGTCTCGGAGCGTTCATGCTGGAAAATCAATTCATTATCGGCGCCGACTCTTCCGAACCATTCTGGTCTTTGTCGCGCGTCCTCGCGATATGCGACTGCTAGCGAAATGGCGTCTTTGTCAACGTGAACTGCGAGATACACGGTATGCGCTTCCTCATCGTCAGTTTCGACGGCCTGCGCCCTGACCTAGTCGCACCCGACCTGACGCCGAACCTCTGCCGTCTACAGGCCCAGGGCATCACTCTGTCGAACCATCGCACGGTCTATCCAAGCGAAACCCGCTCGGCCTTTCCCAGCTTGGTGACCGGTTCGACCACGAGCCGGCACGGCATGGTTGGGAACATATATGTCGACCGTTCAGTCACTCCGTCCCGCTACATCGACACAGAAGACGCGGTTCTCTTGCGCAAGCTTGACCTGGAAAGCGGTGGGCGGCTGATGTCCACACAGACACTGGGGGAAATCCTCGCTTCGGCCGGTCGGAGTCTTGCCGTCTTGGCCACCAACTCGCCCGGCACGACGCGCTTTTTCCACCACAAGGCCGAGGATTTCGGGCATGTTCGGCTCTCGGGGCATTTCCGCGAGGTCTGCACGCCGGACGATCTGCTGGCTGAAGCCGAAGAGCTTGTCGGGCCGTTGCCGCCGAAACCGCTCAGCACTAAGCCTGACAAGGCCGGCCAAGACTGGATCACATCAGCATTTCTCGATGTCATTTGGCCGAAATGCCGGCCGGACGTCACGGTCCTCTCCTACGGCGAGCCAGACGTCAGCTCGCACTTCCACGGCACCGGCGCTGAGGCGACTCGGACCATCATCGCACATTGCGACCGCCAGTTTGGCCGAGTGCTCGACTGGTGGGAAGCGGAGGGACGTGCTGAAGGCGTACAGATTATCGCGATCTCCGACCACGGACACATCACGGGTCATACCCAGGTTTCGGTCGTCGAGCGCCTGCGCGATGCGGGCTGCCGACCCGGTACGGCACCCGCACCGGATGTCGATGTCGTGGTGGTGCCCGGGCAGGTCGGCGCGCTCTATCTCGCTGACCCAAGCGACGAACGGATCGCTCGAATCGTGGCCACGATCACCGGCGAGCCGTGGTGCGGGCCGGTCTTTACCCGCGCCAAGAATGATATCGAGGGCATCGCCCTCGGCAGTCTCGGGAGCCACCTTGTTTTCATCGATCATGTCCGCGCGCCGGACGTGTCCTTTTGCTTCCGCGCGAATGACAGTGTCGATCCATTCGGCCTTGTCGGCGGCACGTTCTACGAAAACAACCGCCGTGCAGGCCTCGGCGTTCATGGTGGTCTTCATCCTAGGGAACTGGTCGCCCTCGGTGTTGTTGCTGGTTCGGCTTTCCCCGGGCAGGGGTCTGTTTCCGTGGTCCCATCTGGGATCTGCGATTTCGCACCGACCATTCTGCACCTCTTGGAGATAAAGCAGCCGGAAAGCATGACCGGCCGGGTTCTGACCGAAGTTGTGGAGCCAGGCCAGAAGGCTGCCCCAGAAAGTCGCAGTGAAGCTTTTGATGTGGGGCTTGGCCGTTTCAGGCAGGTTCTTCGGCGTGTCCGGGTCGGAGCCTCGACCTACATCGAGAGCGGAACGGCGGAATGATAGGACCGCATGTTTGCGCAGCGGCATTCGACGAAAGAAAAGGCGACCATGAACGTGATGCGCCGATGCTTGATGCGCCTTTCCAACGCGACCTCCACTCGTATGCCATGTTCCAGCTCGGCTTGGACGCATGCGCGCTGAGGCCAATGGGCATGGTCCGGACCAATCCACTCCACCCAGATATCGTCGAAAGCTTCTCTTTGAGGTCGCTGAGATAGATTGAGATGGAAAGGAGATTCTGCTTGCCAGTCCCTTGTTCCTGCAACAATCGATCCAGCTCTGTTTGCTCGGCGATGTCGCCGTTGTAGACGCCGGCGATCGCGACCAACCATGTCAGCGGGCCAAAAGCCGATCCCGAGCTTCTCCCCGGGGCCACACCTCACTTGGGACACGCTGGATTTTCCATCGGTTCGCCATTTTTCTTTCTCCGTTTCGTACCGTCTCTACGTTTCGGCGACCTCCTGCAGGCGCTCTACAAGAAGCCTGTTTTCGTCGAACGTCCGCGCAGCAATACGCAGGTACCGAGTTCCCTTGCTGAGCGTTTTAGCCCCGCTGTGGCGAATCAGGACTCGATGGTGCGCAAGGAGCTTTTCCGCGAGCGCGACTCCATCTGGCCAATCATCTGGAAGGCGGCAAAAGACGAAGTTTGCATCGGGCCGAAGTACATGCATATCAGGGATCTTCGCGAGTTCTGAATAGAGCTGGTCGCGATCCCGGCGCACCTGAGTCCAGCTTTCCTCCGCTTCGCGCTGGTAGCTCGGCAGAGCGTGGAGGAAAAATTCTCCCAAAGTACTTACATTCCATGCCGGAAAATTGCTTCGTACGGATGATATCAGCTTTTGATCGCTTGCGAGCATGTAACCGAGACGTAGTCCGCAAACACCGAATATTTTCCCGAGGCTTTTGAATATCACAAGGTTTGGATATTCTTGGATTCTGTCCTCGACACTTCCGCAAGCCCCCTCTGGGGTGAATTCGACGAACGATTCATCGACAATGATCCGAATATTTCTCGCTAGAAGTATTTTTGTGAGGTGGAGAAGCTCCTGCCGTAACACTCCCCTAGAGGTTGGATTGTTCGGCGAAATGACAACGACCGCGTCGGCGTTATGCGCTATCGCATGCCAGGCGAACTTCTCGACATCGAGCTCGAAGTCCGGAGCAGGTAAAGGAAACCGCGCCAGCCGTTCGGGCGACACCACCTGCTCGTATGGATTGAAGGACGGTGTCGGAACGGCTAAGCGCCAGTTTAGCGCTTGGATGCTCGCATGAATTAGTTCCGCAACGCCATTGCCAACAGCGAGGTTCCGCGGATCTTGGGAAATCAAGCTGCCCAACTGCTCAGCAAGATGTGGTTGCGGTGACGGATAGCAACTGATGAGCTCGGGAAGCCGCTCGCCAAGCGCGGTATAGAAGCCATGGGGCGGAAAGTATAGATTTACCAGCAGAACATGATCGGTGATACCATAGCGCCAATACCCGCCGGGAAAATCATCAACGAGTGAACGACTAAGGGGCTCGCCAGGCAAAGGTATAGGTTGCATAATCTAGGCTCCCATATCTATCCAATTTTGGTTCGGTTCAGATTGACCGGCTCGTCCATGCATGAGTGTGATGGAGTGTGATGACCTTGGTCTTCCCGCTACGCGATCCAGCACAGGTTTTAAGATCTCGCGCCAGCGTTCTGAGCCGATTTGCCTCGGGACATCGTGGTAGGATCTCCACATGTCCAAGTAGGTGGCTGCGGTCATCACCTCATGATGCGCATGGCAATCGAAAGCACTTGCCGAATCCGCCCGGTTTAGTGAGCACCGTCTCGATTTGGCCAAATAACTCGTAGACGTTGTTTCGACCCCGTCTGTCCAATGGGATGCGGTTCCCATGCAGACCCAGTCACAGATGCGTCCGGGGTCCGGTTCCTCCGCTGAACCCACCGTCCATTCGAAATCGACGGCCGGTCCGAACGCGGGTCGCTGATCCGACATTCCCTTGCTCGGTTCGATTGCGTAACCATGCAAACGCCATTGGGCCCGACATCTGCAACGACAGCGCGCGGTCATCTTGCCAGGATGAAAGAGAAGAGCACATCGAGCGCTACCGCCGCATAAAGAGGGCGGTGTTCGGCGACAGCGCCTAGATCGTGCCGTTTGATCGGACTATTCATTTGCGAGCTGCTTTACCGTGAGGTGAGAGACGGACTGGCTTCGGCCGGCTACCTCGCCGAAAAGCCGCGATAAGCTAGGAATATTGATGCCACGACCGCGAATACGGTGACCGCTGCATACATTGTGCGATTCATACTTGGCACGGGGATGGGCAGCACGTGCAGAACCGCAAGCAACAAGAAGAGTCCGCATGTAGCAGTGTTCCACAGTGGCAAAGGAATCCACGCTGCGATAAGCATAAGAACTGCCATGAGCGGAACGTCGTAGGAAAGCGGAACGCCGGTGAAATACCCTTTTGCGGACATCCCGAAATTGCTGAAATAACTCAATCGCAAAGCACCAGCGAGTATCAGAGCGAGCCCCGTTACAAACGGGAAGACACCGCCTGTTCCGATTTGCATTAGTACCGCGGCCGGAATGACGGCGCCGTACAGGAGGTCAGCAAATCCATCCAGACTCTTCCCCATATTGGCCGTCTCTGCAGACCGGTTTTTCGTTCGCTTCGCGACCACTCCGTCGAAATGGTCTGCCAAGACCGCCCAGAGCGCTGCCGCAATGGCAAGCTCCGGCCTGCCCGATTGCGCAAAATAGAGCGCGGTTGCTGATGCCAGGAGGCCAAGCATCGTGATCTGGTTCGCGCGGTCCGAGAGATAGATGATCATTGGAAGCCCTCCGATCCTAAATCGACACGATTTTGATGCCGGAAAAGAAGATCCGCGTTAGGTGAAAACATGTTCTCTGCAGTTCGTAGATCGGCCTCGCTGTCTATCTCGTACCATCGCAGCTCATCGCAGCGGGCAGCCGCAAGCCGGAGGCCGCGGCTTTCGATGAGATGAGCAAGAAGCTCCTCCATGTAAGCTTTGATCGCACCGGAACCGATGAGATTATCAAGGGCCGGCACGATTATCGTGCGGAGCGTGGCGCCGGAGAAGCGAATGAGATTCATTGTCTTGAAGAGAGCCGGGCCGCCGGAAACTAGGTCCGCAGCTGTTTGTTTAAGCCGGACCTCGGAAATAAATCCGCCTTCGGACAAGATTACTGCAGAGCCCTCCATCGACGGATGAAAAGGCGCTACTGCGGCTGAATTCGCTGCGTCATCTATCGTCAAGCGCCGAAGCGCGTCCTCCTCAAAGAAGACGTCGCCCTCAAGAAGATAGCAGTCTCCCGATAGTAAATCGTCGCGTGCCAGCCAGAGCGAATAGGCGCTGCCCGTGCGGTCGAAGACCGTCGACTCCACATAATTGATATCGAGCCCACCGAAGCGTCGGCCGCAGGAATATTGAATCGCGTCTTTGCGATAGCCGACGACGATCGTCACCTCCCGAACGCCGACTGCCTCGAGGTTCTGCAAGGCGTTGTGAAGGATCGGGGTGCCATTGACTTCGACCAGCGGCTTCGGCCGCAGATCGGTGAGCGGACGCAGGCGCGAGCCAAACCCGGCGGCAAGAATCACCGCCTTTCTCGGAGCAATTGCAGTCATGGGTCTATAGCCCCTCTTTTTTGGTTGCTGCGACGATTCCTTCGGTTCCAGGCGTTAAGGACGCTGACCACACGCTCAAGGCCCGGCTCGAGTTGCTCCGGCGGAATGCCATAGGAGAGCCTGAGCCCCATGGGATCGCCGAAGGCAGTGCCTGACACGCCGGCCACGCCGGCCTGCGCGAGCAGTGCGGCCACGATGTCGTCAGCCGTCCTGGCGTGGCCATTGGCGAGCGTCGGCCGCAACAGGCCGGACAGATCGAGATAGAAATAGAACCCGCCCTGTGCTACAGGCATCGGCACGCGCCGCAGCTCGGAGAGGGCGGTAAGCCCAGCCTGCCGCGCCGCCGTCAATTGGCCCTTGAGCCGGGCTTCAAAGGCGCCATCTCCCTCACGCAGGTGGTGCAGCACGGCATGCTGGGCAACGACATTCGGGTTCGATGTCGTGTGCGACTGAATCGCCTTGACAGCCGTGATCAGTTCCTTCGGCGCAGCGAGGTACCCGATGCGCCAGCCGGTGAGGGCCAGGCTTTTGGAGAAGGCATTGACGATCACCGTCCGAGCTCGGACCTCCGGGGCCAGTGACACCACCCGATGATGCCGATGGCCATCATAGGTGAAGGGGCCGTAACATTCATCGAAGATGATCCAGAGATCCCGATCCATCGCCAGTTGGGCGATGCCCGAAAGAGTCTCCGCGTCGTAGACGGCGCCGCTGGGGTTGGCGGGCGTGTTGACGACGATGGCCCGGGTCATCGGCGTGATGACGCGTTGGATGTCGTCGATCCGTGGAACGTAGCCGTTTCTTCGCGTGTCGATATGGACTGGGCTGCCGCCGGCGATCTGGACCTGCGCTGGGAATGTCGTCCAGTAGGGTGCGGGAATGATGACCTGGTCGCCGGGATTGATCAGCGTCATCGCCACGTTGAAAAGAGCCTGCTTGGCGCCGTTCGTCACAGCGAGCTCGTCGGCCCGCCAGAGCTGCCCCGTCTCGACCGATACCTTCCGTGCCAGCGCCTCGCGCAACTCCATCAAGCCGATGGTGTCAGTGTAGCGGTTCAGGCCTTGTTGAATCGCCTCGATCGCTCCGTCCCGGATCGTCGGTGCCAGATCGCTCCAGATCTCGCCGGCCGTGAGATCAACAATCTCCATCCCGGCATCAGCAGCCGCGTTTGCTGCAGCGCGCGCTGCTGCCGTGCCGCTTGAGCCGAACAAGCTCATCCGTCGCGCAAGCATGTGCACCCTCCGCAACCAAGTTTGGTTGGTTCTTTCAATGCCTGGGGCTGTGTGATGTGCTTCGGCAGATACCGCCCTTCCGCCTGAGCCAGTTCGTCGTAGCCGATCAGGCCGAACAGCTCGTCGAGGCCGGCAACCTGGTCCTCGATCCCGGCGATGCTTTCTTCCGACCAGATGCGGACGCAGATGTCTCGCATGCCGGCGATCGCCGCCCGCATCGAATGGTTGGCCCAGATGACGGCCGAAATGCCGGCATCACGATAGACTGAAGCCGGGGTTTTGTAGTATTTGGTGGGGATGATGACGACCGGCAGCTTGTTGTTCCATTCTTTGGCGAAGGTCAGGATCTCGTCTGCGACGGCCTCGCGGGAGTGGATGAGAATTGCGTCGGCGCCGGCTTCTGCATAAGCGTCGGCCCGGCACAGCGCCTCATCGAGACCGTGACCGGCGATCAGCGCCTCGATCCGGGCGACGACGACGAAATCCGGTCCCGTCGTGTCTTTCACGGCCTTGAGCCGGCCGCAGAATTCGTCAACGTCAGCGAGCAGATGCCGATCGCCGACAAAGGAGTTCATTTTCGGGAACCCCTTGTCTTCAAGGCAGACGCCGCTGGCGCCGCGTTGCTCAAGCTTCCGCGCGACCAAGCGAGCATTGTTGAAATTTCCGAAGCCACTGTCTCCGTCGACAAGAACGGGGATGTTCGTCGCATCGACTATGTGCTCGACGACGTCGACGACTTGCGTCCAACTCGCTTCGTTGGCGTCCCGATAGCCAAGTGCCGAGGCGATGGAAAGACCAGAAGCCCAGAGCCCGCGAAAACCGGCACGCTCGGCAATCGCTGCCGAAAGCCCATCATGCGCTTCCATCAAAAATGTCAGGTCGTCAGAAAGAATGAGCTCGCGAAGGGTCGTCGATGACTCCGTCACCGGCAAGACTCCCGCCCCGAACGAAATCGCCTTGTTCATTGTAATGACCTCCTCCATAAACTCAGGTCCAATGAACTCGGTAAAACGCGACGATTACTCATCGTCGCCCTGACCTCGCTGTAGAAAAGTCCTTTGGCCTACATAGCGCAATGCTCGTGAGATCCGCTGGAAGCGGCTCTGTGCCGGAGCGCACGTTACAGTTCAGGCAGCAAGAGCCATGCCAGCTAAAAAGCCGTTGTTATTGCAACAGGTTGGCTTTGCGCGGCTGGTTCCGTTTGTTTGTGACGATACAATTCTGTCGGGATCGCGACAGTGGAAAAGCTATATAACGGTGCGAGGTTGGCAGGTCGCCCACTAATCGTGATGTCCTTGGTGCCACGCTAGAGCGCGTCCTGTTTAATCCGGTTCATATCTTGCAGCCTTGAATTAGTTTGCGCACTTGAGTGAATTTGGTCGAGCAGCGAGCCGACGGCGTCCCACAGGCTCTTGATGGTCCGTAACGGCCTTGGCGCGCAGCAGCGCCTTGAGCTGGAGAAGGCGTTCTCAATCGAGTTGAAGTCGCGACTGTAGGGCGGGAGCAGGAGAGCCGCCCCGGTTTGTTCGATCGCTTCGCGCACACCGGCCGCCTTGTGCGCCGGCAGATTGTCCATCACGACGCCGTCGCCTGGTTTTTCAGGTCGGGACCAGCACGTGCGTTCGCTCCCCGATCCGCGCCCGCAGGATCCACCGGATCGCACTCGATGTCCCGATCCCGAACCGCGCCGCCGCCTGCCGTGCGGACATGCCATCAGTCGAAGCCTTCAAGACTCGAGATCGAAAATCGTCGCTCCGTGCCCTTGCGTCCACATGAAATCGCGGGAGCGCGTCACCCCTGAAATCAATCATAGTCTTGGAGGGCGGCCGTTCCCCGATAGGACGGCAATACGGCCTCACGACGGGACGCCGGGCCCAAGCATCGAAGGGAGAACAGCCATGGAAGAATTTCTCGGTCTCGACGTCTCGATGAAACAGACGGCGTGTCGATCTGACCGGAAAGCGGGTCTGGCGGGGAAAGTGCGCCTCTAATCCAAGGATTCCGGTGCATGATCGCGGATGGTGGCGTTGCAAAACGTGCATAAGGATTCGTGCCCGCTATCTCTTCGATGCTGCAAACCGCATCACCGCTCTTGGGCTGACCTTCGCCAGTAAGGCGATTCACTTTGCTATGTTCGGACTTTTCGAGGTTGGCATCTGTTTTTGCTCTTTTGACGGATGACGCGGATGGCATGGTTGCGAAGAGTTCCCGGAAACGGTCCGCTTTGACGGCACAGGCGGGCGCTGCGTTCGACGCGCTGGCTGATTTGGTCTACGCGGCCGTCTTTCCAGCGGTTCGCTTGCGTGCAAGCGCGCGCTGCATCGCGAAACAGAATCTTGAGGCGCTGAGGCCGGAACGGTCACATGCTGAACCGAGCGGATGAACGCCTGACGTTTCAGGAGAAGCCAAGATGGCGACCTGCCCGGTTCCAGCTCATGTACCACCCGAAATGGTGGGGATTTCAGTCTGTTCACGTCGCCTGGCATGCTGCCGACGCTCAATGGGGATCTGCACGCAGCGATCGCTTGCATCCATGCCGGGCCGCTGATCTTTTATTCCCCCTGCAATACGCGCAATGGCCTGGGGTACCCGGGTCTTCACTCGCGCCAGAGACCAGCGCAGGGTGCTGCAGGACGCCGAAACCAAGCAAGCCGACGCTTGAAGACTCCATCGGGCAGTAGCAATTTGTGCATGAGGGGTGGAGAACCTATTTCAAGGCTTGCGCAAAGGCCGCAGTTCGATGTTTGGATATCTGCAGCCCGGAGGTAGTACGATGATCGCTGTTAATTTCGCCGTTGGCCCGAGGATGATGCTTCACAGTGGTGTATGGTTTGATTTTCTGGATCCGGCGAGCAGCGCATTTGTCATTGAGGATATCGCTTATGGCCTGTCGCACATTTGCCGCTACGCAGGTCAATGCTCTGCATTTTATTCGGTTGCTGAGCACAGTTTGTTGGTTAGCGAAGTAGCTCACGGCCACGAGTACAGCGCTCTTATGCACGACGCTGCAGAAGCTTTTATTGGGGATGTGACCAGGCCTCTCAAACAGCTCCTGCCGGATTTCAAGCGGATTGAGGCGGTGGTAGAGGCCGCGATATTTGAGCGCTTCGACGTGCCGACGCCTATGCCAAAGGAGATCAAGCGAGCCGACCTGTGCGTACTGGCGGCCGAGCAAGCGCAGATAATGCCGCCTGAGACATCGCTATGGGCCCGCGAAGAAGGGATCGTTCCTGCCCCTGTTACGGTGCGATATTTGTCACCTAGAGCGGCGCGCACAGCGTTTCTGAAGCGCTTTGAAGAGCTGCGCCCCCAATCCAGACATAGTGCTGGCACCCGGTCAGCGCGGGTTGCTTAGGGTGCCGGCTCTCCGACCGATTAACACGGCGGAACTTGACTGTACCGTGGCTGAGCGTAAGGCTTCTGACATGCAATCTGGCCTTCCAGTCGCTGGCAGGCCGGCTGCGTCACTAGACGTGGGCGGCGGCAATAGCCCGGTCCGCAAGGATCGCTCGTTAGACCGGTTAGCGCAGACCGGGAATGTAGCGCAGTTTGTAAGCTTCTCGCTCGAAGGCGGACGAGCACGTCAGGACTTCAGCCGCGTTGCAGGACATACCCCTAACGACCCTTTTCTCTCTGAGAGGATGGCGCTAGAGACCTTGCTTCGCCTCAGCCCTGACGAGTCGATTAACCTTCGCAGCTTCAGCCCCGACGATCCGCGTAGCCGCGAGTTCATCTACGGCATCAAGAACCTCGAAGACGCGGTCTGTGCGCTCAAGCGGTTGCTGGAAAGCGGACTGTTCGTGATCGCCAACGAGACGGTGGATGTGCGCGACGGCGGCGTCTCTGGCGTCTCCCAGGGAGGGGTCCTCGAGTTCGCGCCCGACGACACGCCGCGTTGCGTCGAAAAAGACGGTGTCGCTTCGCTGCCGATCGCTTGGGGCTTGTCGATCCTTGAGACTGTATATGGCTTCAGACCCGACCTTGGCCCTACTGAAGGAGTCCGACTCGAGTTCAGCGTTCACCCCAAGCCCTGCGGGTGGCGTCAGACACATACACTGCTTTGGGAGCACGAAGCGATCGGACCCGAAAACCACCGCCCTGGGTGGACTTGGCCTAATAATTTCAGCCGGCATATCGGCGACAAGGCATTTGGCTTGCTGATGTCGCACGCTATTGGCCTGCCGACGCCCAAAACCACTGTTATCCCAAGACGGGTTGCGCCTTTCACGTTTGGCTCACCGACTGGCAGCAAAGAAGTCTGGACTCGGACCTGCCCGCGCGAACCAGAGCCAGGACTCTATACGACGGTCAAGGGATGGATTGATCCGTTCTCACTCCTTGCGCGTGAGGACTCCGGCGGGGGCGCGATTTCCTCGGTGCTTTGTCAGGCTGCTGTGCCGGCGAAATTTTCGGGTGCGGTGATCGTGACTATAGACGGCGCGCTTATTGTCGAGGGGCGGCAAGGCGAGGGCGATCTACTTATGCTCGGTGTCAACCCTCCCGAACTGCTGCCCGCCACAATTATCGCGGACGTTCATGCCGCGCATCATCGGCTTGATTCCGCTCTTGGGCCAGTGCGCTTCGAGTGGGTCCATGACGGCGACAGGGTCTGGATCGTCCAGCTTCATCTCGGGGCGACCCACAGCACCTCGAAAATCTTGGTGCCGGGCGACGCAGACGACTGGGTACGCTTTGAAGTTGCCGAAGGGCTCGAAAAGCTGCGGGCCAAGATTCGCGCTCTCCCTGACGCGACCGGGCTGAAACTGATCGGAAATGTTGGCCTCACTAGCCACATCGCGGATGTCGTCCGCAAGGCCGGACGCCCCGCGCGTATTATCGTGAGCTGAGTACCTAGGGTCCTACGTCTCCAAAGTCGCCCGGCCTACGCCATATCTCAGCGACGGCTCCGTTCACGATCCGGTGGACAGCAAGTACATGGTTTGCGACATCCGAAACGCCTCCCGTCACGACGAGCTCGACGACGGCTTTGCGTTTGTTGCCGCGTTTCAGCCTCCAAGTTTCGTAAGGGAAATCCTCGATTGCCAGAAACGACTCCGCGCCTCGCGGAGCCGGATTCATGATCGTGGATCCGCTGTTAATCGGACAGAGCAGAATGTTCTCGGCGTGCGCTTCAACTAGTGTGGCGGTATCGAGCGTCAGGACAATCTGCGGCGCATGTGCGTAAGCTGCGAGCAATGTCTGAAGTCGAGCGCGGGTCAGCCAGAAAAACACCTTCTCATTCAGCAATTGATACCAATCGATTGGCGTCAGTCCGTCCTGAAGGCACTTGTTGAGGGCCTTATCCGACATTGGCTTCTGGTCACGAACGATTGCCCCTGGCAGTCCAGAGGCGTCGATCTGCACCGATTTCGGACGCTTGATGCTCTCAAGCGCTACGCGCTCCTCCCCCTTGTACCCGTAGAGATCAAGCAGCGAGGATGTGCTAAGAAGCCCATATTGCTGGATTGATGGCCAACTTGCGTCTGCTGCCATGTGCCAAAGACGAGGGTGGAGAGCGGTGAGCTCGTCAACCGTCACTTCCAATTCCTCCGATCAATGATTCCCCGCGCCTCGAAGCGGGTCGAGACCAGGGAGACGGGCGCGTTCGCAACCCGTTCAACGCCCTCGATGAAGTCGCGGGTCTCGGTCGTGAGCTGCTCGTAACTCCTGGCCCGCTGGTTCACGTCGCTGATGTAGTCCGAAAAAGACAGCGCGATATCGGTTGCCCCGTTTAAAACTGCGGTGCGACGGACCTGCTCCCAGTCGAACTCGGCGATCCGGCGTTTCTTGCCCGATACCGTCCCAACCTCAGTTTTTTGAATTTTTTCGACCGGTAGGCCTGAGCGATGCGCGATCATCTGCGCTTCGATTGGGCGAGCCATATCGCCCGAGGTGCCGCCCACCCGTATCGGGTAAGTTCTGGTCACCATGATAACCCTTCGGACGCGGCCGGGCGCGATGCCGGCGTCGGCCAAACATCCTGACGCCGTCGTCTCTCGCGACGTGACGTAAGGGTAATCCGCGTGATGCAGGCTAAGATCGGTGCCTTGCGTCCCCTCGAGGCAGATGCGTTTCCCCTTTGCGTAGGCGCGCTCCAGCACCTCACCGCCATCGACGATAAACCGCTCGAGATCGGGAATGTCTCTCGCCAGGCGTACCTTTGCGCCGAGATGCTCTTCCTTATCGCGACCCAGAATCTTGCGCGCCGTCGCAACACCGACACCCTTTTTGGTGGAGCCGATCGCGTCCATCGAGCGCTCTTCGTACTCGATGTCGCTCGGCTCGATGATCACCGCCCGCCGATCGATAGAGAGCCGATCTGGGTCAAGCTTGAGATCTTTGATTTCCTTGAGGATCACCGGAAGGGATATTGTGGCACCCGCGCCGATCAGGATGCCGGCGTTCGGGTTGGATTGGGTGCCAGAAGGTAGCTGAACGTACGTGTACTCAGGGTGCCTAACCTTGTGTCCCGCGTTCGGGCCACCGACGCGAATGAGCAAGTCGTAATCGCGAGCGAGATATGCACACACATGCCCCTTGCCTTCGCTGCCGTACTGGCCGCCGACAACCACGTCGACGTGCCGCTCCGGCTGGAGGGGGTAGAGGCCTAGTCCCGCCACGGCCTGCGCCACGGCCGAAGCTGGCTCACAGCGCGATGAGTCGATTGCGCGATCCACGACGCCTTTGAGGAGGCGAATGCGCGCCTCTGTCGGACTCGCTTTGAGTTCTGCGTATGTGGCAAATTCCGCAATCTTTTTTTCGCGCTTGGCATAGCGTTCCTCAAGAATCTCGTCAGTTGCGTCGAGAAAGACGTGCCAGACACGGAACCGATCACCGAAGGTCCGCCTGATGTGGTCGATCTGTTTCTTGACGCGAATCGCGTCGATGATGACGACGCTGGGGCCCTCGTCCGGAAGATAAGCCGCGAGCGCGTCGGCCACCCATTTGCCGTCGGTTTCTAGATCCAGGCGCTCGCCGGCCGCCTGGAGGTCTTCCCGCTCGCTCTTAGCTCCTGAGGCGATGAGAAGATTGCGTGTCGAGAGACAATCGGCCCCGAAACGCTCTGTGAGAATGTCGCAAAATCTTGACTTCCCGACGCCAACTGGCCCGGATAACGCCAACAGCACGCGCATACGTGTCGCCTCCCCAGCCCGCGCCTATAGAACTATTATCGCCCTCGCGGAATCGGGATAATTAGCGCAAAAGGTCGGTCACGGACATCATTGTTCCCGACTGAGGATTGTAAGTCCTCAGTCGAGAGTGAACCTGTCAGTCAGACTGATTGGCGGCCCGGCGGCGTTCCGTCAAATGCAGTTTTCGTATTGTCGTCATCTGGAAGCGAGATGGACATTGCGAAGAACGCTTTTAAATTCATTTGCGTGGGTTCGTATGGAGCAGTAACCGCCCAGATTCTACCCGCCGGAGCAGCCAAGCCGCCTCAGTAAGCACGACATGCTGAGCAGACTAATCCGAATGTCCGCAACTGGTGCTTGGGCGCTGAAAGTCGCCCGGGCGCATCTCTCGGAGTTCGGTATCGTCGGCGAGAGCCATATCGACTACGACGAACGGCAGCTACCCCCGCCTCTCTTTCCTAAAAGGCGCCAGTCCGTCGCGAACGCGACAAACCCGACAACGGGGGCAACGCAGGCGTATGTCGGAGAGCGGCAACGAGCAGATTGTGCAAGTCCAGCACAATGAAGAGGTTGCGATCCGTCGATGTCACGTTAATGCGGCTGAATGTACTTGCCGCCCGTGCACGAACGCGCGACGCTGCCTGCCCCACAAGCCGCGAAGGGCGAGCGCGATCTGTTCGGCCGTCCTGACAAGCCGCGTGGCCTGGGCGCGGTCGGTCGAGGCCCGCCGAATCTCGTCGGCACCCGTCGCCAGGGCTCCTCGCGCGTGTGGCCGCATCGCGGAAGCTTTCTTCGCAATCTGCCAGCCCGGTTTCCAGTCCATTGCCGGCGACCGAAACAAGGCAATGCCTCGAAAAGCATCTGGGTATTGAATTTATTCGGCTTTTTAACTCTGGCACCCGACTTGCTTCGCCTTCGCATATCCGCGGCACCAGGAGATGCCGCCGCCTGTGGAGGAAGGCCTGATGCAAGAAACATTCTACGAGGTCATGCGCCGGCAGGGGATCACTCGCCGAAGTTTCCTGAAATTCTGTAGCCTGACAGCGGCTTCCCTCGGCCTTGGACCGGCCTTCGCGCCGAAAATAGCTTACGCGATGGAATCCAAGCCGCGCATTCCGGTGCTGTGGCTGCATGGGCTCGAATGCACCTGCTGCTCCGAAAGCTTCATCCGCTCGGCGCACCCGCTCGCCAAGGACGTCGTGCTGTCGATGCTTTCACTCGATTATGACGACACGCTCATGGCGGCCGCCGGCCATCAGGCCGAGGCGATCGTCGACGAGGTCGTCGAACAGTACAAGGGCAACTACATTCTCGCGGTCGAAGGCAATCCGCCGCTCAACGAGGACGGCATGTTCTGCATCATCGGCGGCAAGCCCTTCGTCGACCATCTCAAGCATGCCGCCTCCAACGCCAAGGCGATCATCTCCTGGGGCTCCTGCGCCTCCTGGGGCTGCGTACAGGCCGCGCGGCCGAACCCGACGCGGGCTACGCCCGTCCATAAGGTTCCCGGCCTGCCGGACAAGCCGATCATCAAGGTGCCCGGTTGCCCGCCGATCGCGGAAGTGATGACGGCCGTCATCACTTATATCCTGACCTTCGAGAAATTCCCCGAACTCGACCGGCAAGGCCGGCCGAAGATGTTCTACAGCCAGCGCATCCACGACAAATGCTATCGGCGCCCGCATTTCGACGCCGGCCAGTTCGTCGAGTCCTTCGATGACGAGGGCGCGCGCAAGGGCTATTGCCTCTACAAGGTCGGCTGCAAGGGACCGACCACCTACAACGCCTGCTCGACGGTGGGCTGGAACGGCGGCCTCTCCTTCCCGATCCAGGCCGGCCATCCCTGCATCGGCTGCTCCGAGGACGGCTTCTGGGACAAGGGCGATTTCTACAGCCGCCTGACCCGCGTCCACGGCTTCGGCATTGAGGCCGATGCCGACAGGATCGGCACGACAGCCGCGACCGTGGTCGGCGCCGCCGCGGCCGCGCATGCGGCGGCGAGTGTGGTCAAGCGGATGCGCGAAAAGGGCGGGAACAACTGATGGGCATCCGGACGCCGAACGGCTTCAATCTCGATACCTCCGGCCAGCGCGTCGTCGTCGATCCGGTCACGCGGATCGAAGGCCACATGCGCTGCGAGGTGAACATCGACGAGAACAACATCATCCGCAACGCGGTCTCGACCGGCACCATGTGGCGCGGGCTCGAGGTCATCCTCAAAGGCCGCGACCCGCGCGACGCCTGGGCCTTCACCCAGCGCATCTGCGGGGTGTGCACCGGCACGCACGCGCTCACCTCGGTGCGTGCGGTCGAGGACGCGCTGGGCATCACAATCCCGGAGAACGCCAATTCGATCCGCAACATCATGCAGCTCTCGCTGCAGGTGCACGACCATCTGGTCCACTTCTACCACCTGCACGCGCTCGACTGGGTCAACCCGGTCAACGCATTGAGAGCCGACCCGAAGGCGACGTCGGAGCTGCAGCAAGCGGTTTCGCCGAGCCACCCGATGTCCTCGCCGGGCTATTTCCGTGACATCCAGAACCGGCTGAAGAAGTTCGTGGAGAGCGGCCAACTCGGGCCGTTCAAGAACGGCTACTGGACCAACCCGGCCTATCTGCTGCCGCCGGAAGCCGACCTGATGGCGGTGACGCACTATCTGGAAGCGCTTGACTTCCAGAAGGAGATCATGACCACGCGCACGATCTTCGGCGGCAAGGACGTCCATCCCAACTGGCTGGTGGGGGGCGTGCCCTGTGCCATCAACATCGACGGTGAGATGGCGGCCGGCGCGCCGATCAACATGGAGCGGCTGAACTACGTCCGCAGCGTCATCGAGCGTACCATCGCCTTCGTCGACAACGTCTACATCCCCGACATTATCGCGATCGGCAATCTCTACAAGGCCTGGCTCTACGGTGGCGGGCTGTCGGGCAAGAGCGTGCTCGCCTATGGCGATATCCCCGACAAGGCCAACGACTATTCCGCCGCTAACCTGATGATGCCGCAGGGTGCCATCGTCAACGGCAATCTAAAAGAGGTGCTGCCGGTCGACGTGCGCGATCCCGAGCAGATCCAGGAATTCGTGCCGCACTCCTGGTACAAGTATCCGGACGAGGCCAAGGGCCTGCACCCCTGGGACGGCATCACCGAGCCGCATTACGAACTGGGGCCCAATGCCAAGGGCACACGCACCAACATCATCGAGCTGGACGAGTCGGCAAAATATTCCTGGATCAAGGCACCTCGATGGCGCGGCCACGCCATGGAGGTCGGCCCGCTCGCCCGCTATGTCGTCGGCTATGCCCAGGGCCACGAGGAAATCAAGGAACAAGTCGATTCCACGCTACGCGTGCTCGGCGCGCCGCTCAACGCGCTCTTTTCCACGCTCGGCCGCACCGCTGCGCGCGCTCTAGAAGCGCAGTGGGCGGCCCGCAAGCAGGCCTACTTCCTGGACAAGCTGATCGCCAACATCAAGGCCGGCGACTCCTCCACGGCCAACACCGAGAAGTGGGACCCGAAGACTTGGCCGGCCGAGATCAAGGGCGTCGGCTTCACCGAGGCGCCGCGTGGCGCACTGGGTCACTGGATCCGGATCAAGAACGGCCGCATCGAGAACTACCAGTGCGTCGTGCCGACCACCTGGAACGGCTCTCCCCGCGACAATGCCGGCAATATCGGCGCCTTCGAGGCCTCGTTGATGGACACCAAGGTCGAGCGCGCCGAGGAGCCGGTCGAAATCCTGCGGACCATACACAGCTTCGATCCGTGCCTTGCCTGCTCGACCCACGTGATAGGGCCGGACGGCCGCGAGCTGGCCAATGTCAAAGTGCGGTAGGGAGGGATTTTCGATGAGACGCACTGTCGTGAAACTCGGCGTAGCAGCATCGCTCGCCGCCCTTGTCGGCCCGGCCTGTGCCCATGTCGGCGCAGGCTATGCGGGCGGCGTTGCCGCGGGCCTCGCGCATCCGCTGCTCGGTCTCGACCACCTGCTCGCTATGGCGGCGGTCGGGGTCTGGTCGTCGGTCGCCATGCCGTTGCGGGTCTGGACCGCACCGGCCGCCTTCCTTATGGCCATGAGCGGCGGCGCCGCGCTCGCCTTTGTCGGCGTCGCCCTGCCAGAGATCGAAGGCATGATCGCGCTGTCGGTACTGGCGCTCGGGCTGATGATCGTTTTCGGTGCAGGTTTGCCGGGCATCGCCGGCATAGGCCTTGCCGGGTTGTTCGCGCTGTTCCACGGCCATGCGCACGCCAGCGAGGCCGCAGGAGCAACATTTGCCTATGTTGGCGGTTTCACGCTGTCGACCGCAGCACTCCACCTCTTCGGCGTCAGCGTCGGCCTCAAAATCGCGTCATCGCCCTGGCTGCGAACCAGCCTCGGCATGCTGGTCGCCGGCTCGGGTGCCGCGCTCGTCTTCGGCGGATAGGAGGCGGGCATGACCGTGAGCCATACATCTCACAGCGAAGTGGCGGTCTATGTCTACGAGGCGCCGCTGCGCCTCTGCCACTGGGTCAACGCCTTCGCGATCCTTGCGCTGGCCGGAACCGGCTACCTCATCGGTTCGCCGCCGCCATCGGTCGGCGGCGAAGCCAGCGCCAGCTTCGTCTTCGGCTGGATACGATACCTGCATTTCGCCGCCGGCTATGTCCTGATTGCTGGCTTCGCCTTCCGCATCTATTGGGCCTTCGCCGGCAACGAGCTTGCCCGGCAGATATTCCTGCCGCCTGTCTGGCGCGGCGGCTTCTGGCGGGAAGTCTGGCATGAGGCGCTCTGGTATGCCCTGCTGGTCAGGGAGCCGATTAAGTATTCGGGGCACAACCCGCTCGCCACGATCGGCATGCACATCCTGTTCGT
This sequence comes from Mesorhizobium kowhaii, assembly GCF_003253745.1. Taxonomy (GTDB): domain Bacteria; phylum Pseudomonadota; class Alphaproteobacteria; order Rhizobiales; family Rhizobiaceae; genus Mesorhizobium; species Mesorhizobium kowhaii. Next base: position 17,547 of record NZ_MZXV01000038.1, on the reverse strand, counting down.
CTGGTTCACCATCTTCATGATCGTGACCGGTCTCACACTCTACGGCGAAGGGACCGGGATGGGTTCCTGGCAGCACACGCTGTTCTCGAGCCGGGTGATCCCGCTGTTCGGCCAGAGCCAGGACGTCCACACCTGGCACCATCTCGGCATGTGGGTGATCATCTGCTTCGTCATCATCCACATCTATGTCGCGGTGCGCGAGGACATCATGTCGAGACAGACGATCATTTCCTCGATGTTCTCGGGCTGGCGGACTTTTCGGGGCAACAGTGCCCCGCGTGATTCTCACTAGGATTTTCGTGACCTCACCTGCCGGCGCGGGCGTTTGCCCGCGCCGGCTTTTTTCTTCAAGAGAGGTTGCCTTCAAGTCGACCCACACTTCGTCTCGGCTTCGCCTCGACACCGTTCGACGGGGGAGTGGAAGTGCCAACCGCAACGCCCAACGCCCTTCCTCTATCCCTTTCAGGGGCAAAGGTGCGGAGCGAGGCGCAGTGGGGTGGGCGAGTGAACGCAAACTTTTCATCGGCCTGGATGTCGGTTCTCAGTCCGGCCGATGCCGCACCCGTCAATGGAAGGATACTTTCCGTCTGTGCGATAAAATCGCAATCGCGCTTTCCATACGCGTCGTTCGCTATCCAGAGATCAATCCTTATTTCGCGACCATTGCCGGCCCCCGGCCAATTGGCCCGCCTCTTGCTGCTGGAAAGAAAAGGGTGGCAGGAGGCTTTCCCAATGAACGGCGCGCCACGGGTGCTCGTGCTCGGCATAGGAAATCTGCTATGGGCCGATGAGGGCTTCGGCGTCCGCGTGGTGGAGGAGTTCCACCGGCTCTGCGAAACGGCGGACAACGTCCGGGCCATGGATGGCGGCACGCAGGGCATCTACCTCGTCCAACATATCCGCGAGGCCGACATCCTCGTCGTGTTCGATGCGGTCGACTACGGCCTGGCGCCCGGCACGCTGAAGCTCGTCGAAGGCGGCGAGGTGCCGGCCTTCCTCGGAGTGAAGAAGATTTCGCTCCACCAGACTGGCTTTCAGGAAGTTCTCGCCATGGCCGAGATGATGGGTGACTATCCCGCCCATCTCCTTCTCGTCGGCGTGCAACCGGTCGAGCTGGACGACTACGGCGGCAGTCTCCGGCCCGCGGTGAAGGCTCAGATCGAGCCTGCAATCAAGATCGCCATTGAGTGGCTCGCCCGGCACGGCGCGACAATCGCCAAGCGCCCCGAACCGCTGGCCGAAGAAGAGACGCTCGCCTCGCGCGAAATGCGCATCGGCATCTACGAGAGCGGTCGACCCCGGCCGGAAGAGGCCTGTCGTCATGGCGACGCGCGGCTTCTCGCGAATAGTGCCTTCGCTGGCCCGGCGAATTTCGAGCGCGAGGTCGACGCGCTTTTGCAATCGTCCGGAGGGCAGGGCTGATGTGTGTCGGCGTTCCCTTCCAGGTGGTTGAATGCAGCGGCGGCATTGCCCTGTGCACCGGTCGCAGCGGCACGCGGCGCGTCGACATGACGCTGGTGGGCGACCAGCCGGCGGGTACGTGGATACTCGCCTTCCTCGACACCGCGCGCGAGACTGTCACAGCCGAGATGGCGCGCCTGATCGCCGACGCCATCGAAGCGACGGAGCGTGCGCTCGCTGGCGACGCCGACCTCGACCACCTCTTCGCCGACCTGGTCGGCCGCCAGCCGCAACTGCCGGAGCATCTGCGGCCGACGCAAGCCCTTGCACCGCAAGGCACGGAGGATGCCTGAGTCCATGTTTTCACCCGTTCTCACCATGATGATGGAGCGCCACCGCATCCCGGTGGTTGACGAGGCGAACATCGACGCATTCGACTTCACCGCGCTGTTTTTCCCCGGTGACTGGCTGCGGCTCGCCGAGAGCAACGATGTGGCGGTGATCCTGCCGGAGCTGGTGCAGGCCTTCCAGGGCGTATTCAAGCCGATCGTGGTATCGCGCGAGAGCGAGCGCAAGCTGCAAAGCCGCTATCGCTTCAACGCCTTCCCGGCGCTCGTCTTCCTGAGGAACGGCGAATATCTCGGCACTATAAAGCGCGTGCTCGACTGGGAAGACTACCTCACCGAGATCGCCGGCATACTGACGCGCGAGCCGAGCGCGCCGCCGCCTTTCGAGTTTCCCGAAGCCTGCGCGACGCATGACCGTCGCGACCACGATCATTTCCACTGAGCGAAAGCGCCGGGGAGGGCGCGCCATGGCAGCATCACTATTCCGCGGCATCGGGCCGGGTTCACAGCCGGGCGAAGAGGACGGCGGCGACTTGCAGTATATGGAAATGCCGAAGGTCATGGCGACCTCTGCGGCACCCGTGTTGCCGGAGAAGGAAAATGTCGCCGGGCTCGAAGCTGCTTTGGCGGTGCTGTCCGCGCTGGCCGAAAGCCTCGGCCGGTGCTCGCTGGATTGCGAAAACGCGGTGCATGATCTTTCTCCCCTCGACCGCGCCAATCGCGCGCTGATCGATCAGGCGCTGGGCGAAGGCGAGGTCTCGATCATCTGCGGCGAAGACCTGCAGGCTCAGGAGTCGGTGCTCGCCGGTGTCTGGCGCGTGCGCCAGACCGGACCGGATGGCAGGCTTGTGCGCGATTTCGTCGATGTCGGCGCCTTTCCCGCGGCCGTGCTGGAGAGGGCCTTCGCCGGCTGCCGCAATACGCTCGTTGGGCCGGCGACCTATCCGATGGGCGTCTTGAACGCGCCGCCGCTGATTTCAGAGCTCAATGACCGCATCCCGCTCGTCGGGCCCGGCATCGGGCCACACGTCATAAACCTGTCGCTGCTGCCGCACACTGAACAGGACCTGACCTTCCTCGACGGCCTGCTTGGCCACGGGCCGGTGGTCGTGCTGTCGCGTGGCTACGGCAATTGCCGCGTGACCACGACGGCGACGCGCGGCGTCTGGTGGGTGCGCTTTTTCAATTCGAGCGACGATCTCATCCTCAACACGATCGAAGTCACGGCCTTGCCGGAGGTGGTCCGCGCCGCGCCCGAGGATATTGCCGACAGCCGCCAGCGACTCCTCGAAATCCTGGAGGTCTACCGATGAACGACTCATTCTTTGCCGGTTCCTATGGCGGCGACAATGCCAAGATCGACCCGATGTCGCGGCTCGAATGCAGGATTTGCTGGCATGTCTACGACCCGGCCGAGGGCGACGACTACTGGCAGATCTTGCCCGGCACGCCCTTCGCCGAACTGCCGGCGCACTGGAGCTGCCCTACCTGCGACGGCTCCAAGCAGGGCTTCATGGTCGTGAACGACTGACATGGATCATTCGCAAGCCGTCGCTGCCCGTCTAGAATTCGTGTTTCAGCGGATCGAACGGACGGCCATGGGAGGAATTCCGATCCTCAACCCAGCGCTTTGCGTCAGCGCGGTGGGCGTGCGGCAGTGGCAGGGCGAATGGCTCGCGGTTCTCGTCACGCCCTGGTTTATGAACCTCGTGCTTCTGCCTTCTGGCGACGGGCAAGCGGACCCGCGCGTGCCTACGGGCACGGTTCGAGTTCATCCAGGCCTATGAAGAGGAGCTCGGCTGCTACCGCATGTGCTCGCTGTTCTCGCCGATGTTCGAATTCGCCGACCAGGAGAGTGCGCAAGAGGCTGGGCGGCAGGTGCTTGCGGAACTGTTCAATCCTGAGGCGGAAGAAGACGAAGACGGCGACATGGTCCGTGTCTGGGAAGGCCGGCTACATGAGGAAGAGGCAAGCACCTTGGACAAGTTTGAGCCAGTGGGAATACCTGCGAGCTCTCAGCCGCCGGGACTGACCCGCCGCTGGCTGTTCGGTTTGGGCGACAAGGAGGAGACCGTCGCATGAGCGTTGATGGCCGCGTCTCCATCGATCTCGTCTGCGATGGCGGTCGCGTTGTGGAAGCCATCGTTATGCCGCCGCGCCCGATTGCGCTTGGTCCGGTCGTGCGAGGCCGGCCGGCGAGGGAGGTCGTCTCGGTGATCGGCTCACTGTTCAGTGTTTGTGGTATTGCGCAGTCGGCGGCGAGCGTCGAGGCAGCCGAAGCGGCCCTGGAGATCGGGACCGACCGGCGCACGAAACAAGCGCGGCGGCTTCTTGTGCTTGCCGAGACGCTGCGCGAGCACCTGCTGCGCATTGGCTTGGATACTGCCAGTCTCGCGGGCGAGCCTGCGGACGGTAAAATCCTGCGCCGGGCTATGGGCCTGCCGCAGCGCCTCAAGCAGGCACTTTTTCCAGGCGGGGATGCATTCGTTCCGGGCGTGTGCGTGGGGATGCCGGGCGCGGAAGCCGCCGAAACGGCAGCCGAGGCGAGCTATCTAACGCAGTCCGTGGTCTACGAAGGCGAAAAGCCGCTTGGCGAGATGGATCGCGATGCCTTCGCGCAGTGGGCTTTGGAGCGCAGCACGGTTGCGGCCCGCCTCATCGCGCCGGTCTTGGCAAGGGGCTGGGCCATGGTAGGCCACCCCGAAACGACAGATGGGGGAAACGGGCATTTGCCGAAGGAAGCGTCCGCCGACACGAGTTGCCTCGCCAGGCAGGCTGGTGCGCCGCTCGTTCGCGCTTTCCTTTCCGAAAACGGTGGAGCCGGTCTGGCCGCACGGCTGGCTGCCCGCTTGGTCGAGGCATCGAAGCTGCCGGGGGAGATCGCCGGAGGGCTCGCGGCCCTGCGGGATGTCGCGGACGGGTCCGAAGTGCCTATGTGCGAAGTCTTTCGCGAAGAGAACGGGGGCCGCTTTGCCACTGCCTTCGCCGAGGCAGCACGCGGCCGGCTGGAACATCGGATTGTCTTGAACGACGGCCGTATCGCCGACTACGACATCACGGCTCCGACCAGCATTCATTTCGCGAAGAGCGGCATTGCCGCCCGCTCGCTTTCGGCGCTCGCTGCATCCAGGCGTGAAGATCTCGCGGTCCAGGCCGATCTCCTGGTCCGGGCCATCGACCCCTGCGTCGGCTACGATGTGAGGTTCCGCTGATGCACGAGATGGCCATATGCGAGAGCATCCGTGGCATCCTCGAGGAAGAGGCCGCCAGACAGGATTTTCGGAAGGTGGGCCGCGTCTGCCTGGAAATCGGGCGGTTATCCGATGTCCAGGTCGAGGCGCTGAAGTTCGGCTTCGATGTCGTCATGCGTGGCTCTCTGGCACAAGACGCAAGACTGGAAATCGTCGAGACGGAAGGCAGGGCCTGGTGCATGCCTTGCGGCCAGAGCGTGCCGATCGCGGCACGCTTCGATCCATGCCCCGACTGCGGAAGCCATCAGCTGCAGGTGACCGTCGGCGAGGAAATGAAGATCAGGGAATTGGAGGTGAGCTGATGTGCACTGTTTGCGGATGTGGCGAGGGCGAGGTCCGGATCGAGGGCAAGGCGCATGGCCATCACCATCATCACGGCCACGAAGGCCACGATCACGGCCCCCATCATCATCATCACGATCATATACACGATTGTGGCCCCGCTGGCACCCATGCGCCGGGCATGAGCCAGGCGCGGATGGTCAAGCTGGAAAAGGATATCCTTTCCAAGAACAACGAGTATGCCGATGCGAACAGAAAAATGTTCGCCGAGCGCGGCGTGCTTGCGCTCAATCTCGTCTCCAGCCCCGGCTCTGGCAAAACGACGCTGCTTTGCCGCACGATCGACGCACTGAGGGGCAAGTTGCCGATCGCCGTGATTGAGGGCGACCAGCAGACTTCCAACGATGCCGACCGCATCCGCGCCACCGGCGCGCCGGCGATCCAGGTCAACACCGGCAAGGGCTGCCACCTCGACGCGCATATGGTCGGCCATGCCGCAGATCACCTCGACCTTGCCGAAGGAGGCCTGCTCCTCGTCGAAAACGTGGGAAACCTCGTCTGTCCGGCGGGCTTCGATCTCGGCGAGGCGCACAAGGTGGTGGTGCTCTCAGTCACCGAGGGCGAGGACAAGCCATTGAAATATCCCGACATGTTCGCCGCCGCCGATCTCATGATCCTCAACAAGACCGACCTGTTGCCCCATCTCGACTTCGACGTGGAGGCCTGCATCGCCAACGCCCGAAAGGTGAACCCGCGGATCAAGGTGCTGAGGGTTTCCGCGCGCACGGGCGAGGGGATGTCGGACTGGACGGCCTGGATCGGGGCGGCCCGCGCCATGGCGCTAGCTGGCCATCCGCTGGCGGCCGAGCTCAAGGGAGCAGCCTGATGTGCCTGGCCATTCCCGCCCGCGTCGTTGAATTGCTCGACGACGACATGGCCGTGGTTGCGTTCGGCACGGTCAGGAAGCGCATCTCATTGGCCTTGGTGGCAGACGTCTCGCTTGACGATTTCGTGCTCGTCCATGTCGGTTATGCGCTCCACAAGGTGAGCTCCGAGGAGGCCGAGCGCACGCTGCAGATGATGGCCGAAGCGGGCGTGCTGGAGGAGCTGGAGGAGATTTCGGCGTGAAATATGTCGACGAATATCGCGACCAGGAGCTTGCGAAGACCATCGCCGGCGCCATCGCGACCGAGGCTGATTCGGAAAAGAGCTATCATTTCATGGAGTTCTGCGGTGGGCACACGCATGCGATGTTTCGCTACGGCGTGCAGGACCTGATGCCGCAGAACGTGCATTTCGTACACGGACCCGGATGCCCCGTTTGCGTGCTTCCCATCTGTCGCCTTGACGATGCGGTGGAACTCGCCGAGCGGCACGGGGTCATCCTTTGCACCTATGGCGACATGATGCGCGTGCCGGGCACCAAGCATCGCAGCCTGATGCGCGCCAAGGCTGACGGAGCGGATGTCCGCATGGTCTATTCAACGCTCGATGCCTTGAAGATCGCGCGTGAAAACCCCGAGCGGCAAGTCGTCTTCTTCGCCATCGGCTTCGAAACCACGACGCCGCCGACGGCCGTCGCGATCAAGAGGGCGGAAGCCGAGGGGTTCAAGAATTTCAGCGTGTTCTGCAACCATGTGCTCACGCCGGCCGCGATCTCTCACATTCTTGAATCGCCGGAAGTGCGGGAGCTGGGCATCGTCAAGATCGACGGGTTCCTGGGACCTTCGCACGTCTCCTCCGTGATCGGCTCGCAGCCATTTGAATTCTTTGCTGAGGAATTCCAGAAGCCAGTTGTCATCGCCGGCTTCGAGCCGCTTGACGTCATGCAGTCCGTTCTGATGCTGATCCGGCAGGTCAATGAAGACCGGCACGAGGTCGAGAACGAATATACCCGCGTCGTGACCGAGGAGGGCAACCTCAAGGCGCAGGCACTGGTGAGCGCGGTCTTCGAACTGCGCAAGACCTTTGACTGGCGCGGCCTCGGCACCGTGCCCTACAGCGCCCTGCGCATCCGCGACGCTTATGCCGATTTCGACGCCGAGAAGCGCTTCGAGCTGTCGGTCAAGGCTTCGCGCGAGGTGACGTCCTGCGAATGCCCGTCGATCCTGCGCGGGGTGAAGAAGCCGACCGACTGCAAGCTGTTCGGCACCGTGTGCACGCCGCAGAACCCGATTGGCTCATGCATGGTCTCCTCCGAGGGCGCCTGCGCGGCCTACTGGACCTATGGCCGTTTCCGCGAGCCTAAGCCGTTGGAGGCGGCGAAATAGTGAGCGCGAACGATCCCAGGCTAGCCGTAACCACCTCGTCGGTCCGCGGCGTGGTGGACATGACGCATGGCGCGGGCGGCCGCGCGATGGCCGAGCTGATTCGGGATATTTTTCAAAGACATCTGGCCAACGAGTTCCTGGCCCAGGGCAACGACGCGGCCCTGCTCGGCACCGTCTGCGGACGCCTGGTGATGGCAACGGACGCGCATGTCATCTCGCCCGTGTTCTTTCCGGGTGGGGATATCGGCGCGCTGGCGATCCACGGCACGATCAACGACGTCGCCATGATGGGCGCGCGGCCGCTCTGGCTGTCCGCGTCCTTCATCCTGGAGGAAGGTTTTCCGTTGGCCGAACTGGAAAGAATAGTTGTTTCAATGGCTTTTGCCGCACGGGAAGCGGGCGTGCCCGTGGTTGCGGGCGACACCAAGGTGGTGGAGAAGGGCAAAGGCGACGGCGTTTTCATCTCCACGACCGGTGTTGGCGTGCTGGCGGACGGCACTGACGTCTCCGGAAGCAATGCCCGGCCGGGCGATGCAATCCTTGTCTCCGGCACCATGGGCGACCACGGAGTGGCTATCCTGTCGAAGCGAGTACACCTTGATTTTGAAACGGAAATCATCTCCGACAGCCAACCGCTGCACGATCTGGTGGAGGCGATGCTTGCTGCCATTCCCGGTATCCGGGTGCTGCGTGACCCCACGCGCGGCGGATTGTCGGCGACGCTGAACGAAATCGCGCAGCAGTCCAAGGTCGGAATAGTAATCCGGGAAGCGGCGGTTCCGGTGAAGCCGGAGGTCGCGGCGGCGTGCGAACTGCTCGGCCTCGACCCGCTGAACGTTGCCAACGAAGGCAAGCTGATCGTCATCTGCGCGGCGCAAGATGCGGAGACTTTGCTCACCGCGATACGCGCTCATCCCAAGGGCCAGGATGCCGCAATCATTGGCGAAGTCGTCGCAGACCAGCATGCGCTGGTGCGGATGAAAACGAGACTTGGCGGTATGCGCGTGGTCGACTGGATCGCCGGGGAACAGCTTCCGAGGATCTGCTGAAGATGCGCATTCTGCTTCTCGTCACCGCCTTCAACGCCTTGAGTCAGAGGATTTTCGTGGAGCTTGGCGAGCACGCACACGAGGTCTCGGTCGAGATGGACGTCAACGACGAGCGGACCATCGAGGCTGTAGATCTGTTTCGGCCGGACCTCGTCATCGCCCCCTTCCTGAAGCGCGCAATCCCGAAAAAAGTCTATGAAAACCAATGCTGCATGATCGTTCACCCAGGCATTGTCGGCGACCGCGGCCCCTCCGCGCTGGACTGGGCGATGATGGACGGGGCGACGCAGTGGGGTGTCACGGTGCTGGAAGCGGCGGCCGAAATGGATGCCGGGCCGGTCTGGGCCAGTGCCTCCTTCGCGGTGCGAAAGGCGACGAAATCGAGCCTCTATCGTAACGAGGTGACCGACGCGGCGGTGACGGCGGTGCTCGAAGCGATCGCGCGGTTCGAGCAAGGCGAAAAGCCAGTTGCCCCGGAGGAACAATCTGTTGCGCCCCTGGGCCGGTGGCGGGACGCGATCAAACAGGCGGACCGGCGGATCGATTGGGCTGCCGACACGACCGAAACGGTGCTGAAGAATATCGCAGCAGCGGACGGCGCGCCGGGCGTGCGGGACAATCTTTTCGGCGAAACGGTCTTCCTTTTCGACGCGCGAGAGGCACGTGAACCAGGCGGCGACGTGCCTCTCGCGCGGGGTGAGCGGGGCAAGATATCGCTCCTGGAGCCGGGAGCGGTCGTTGCCAGAAGCGGGCCGGCGATCGCCCTCGCCACCGTCGACGGCGTGTTGTGGATCGGCCACGTCCGGCACCCCAATTCGCCACACCCGTTCAAGCTGCCGGCGACCATGGCCTTCGCGAAGGAAGTTGCAGGCCTGCCGGAGATCCCGCTCAATTCACCGGGGGGGTATCAGGACATCATCTACGAAGAAAACGGTGCCGTCGGCTATCTGCACTTCCCCTTCTATAACGGTGCAATGGGAAAGGACGCCTGTCGAAGACTTTTGGACGTTTATACAAAAGCGACGGAGCGTCCGACCAGGGTGATCGTGCTGTGCGGAGGACCGCAGTTCTGGTCCAACGGGCTCGACCTCAACCGGATCGAGGCGGCCGACAGCGCGGCCGACGAGTCCTGGGTCAACATCAATGCCATCGACGACCTCGCCGAGGCGATCATCCGCACGACAAGCCACATCACCGTAGCAGCGCTTGCCGGAAATGCGGGAGCGGGTGGCGTGTTTCTCGCCCGCGGCACCGACCAGGTCTGGATGCGCTCGAGCGTCATCCTCAACCCGCATTACAAGGACATGGGCAATCTCTACGGCTCGGAGTTCTGGACCTACGTCCTGCCGAGCTGCTGCGGGACTGAGAATGCCCGCCGGATCGCGGCGGCGCGTCTGCCGATGGGCGCGAAGGAGGCGCTGAATCTCAATCTGGCCAACCGGGTGTTCGCGGGGGCAAGCGAGCTGTTTATGGCGCAAGCGAGGGCGTCGGCTGCCGCGCTGGCCGGGAGCGCAGAGTTTCCGCGGTTGCTCGCCGAAAAACAAGCCCAGCGCGCAGCCGACGAGGCGGCCAAGCCGCTTTCAGCCTATCGCAAGGAGGAGCTTTCGCGGATGCGCCGCAATTTCTACGGCTTCGACACGAGCTACCACGTCGCGCGGCATAATTTCGTGCACAAAGTGCCGAAGTCGCGCACCCCAATGACGATCGCCCGCCACCGCGACGTCGCCTGGCAGGCCGGCCGGGACGGGAGGAGGAAGGCATCGTGAGCGACCGGCCGGGCATCTTGATCGTCGACGACGAAATCCGCTTGCTGGAGGCGCTGTGGCGCATCCTCAGCGAGGATTTCGACGTGCCGTGCATGGTGTGCACGGTGCACTGATGGGCGCGCTGCTCGCCGAGCCCGCAGTGGAGGGACGCCTGGTCCGGGTGACGGGGCTGGTGCAAGGCGTCGGCTTCCGGCCGACAGTGTGGCGCATCGCGACCGCTATGGGGCTGTCGGGCCATGTCCGCAACGATGCTGCAGGCGTGGAGATCGCGCTGTGGTGCAGTGATGCCGAGTTCGAGACCTTCGCGGACAGACTAAAGGCGCAATGCCCGCCGCTGGCGTGGATCGACGGGATCGAGGCGGCGACGCTTGAGGGGCCGCGGCCGGCGGGCGGCTTCGCTATTGCGGCGAGTGCGGGCGGGCCGGTGAAGACCGGCATCGTGCCCGACGCCGCCTGCTGCCCGCAATGTCTTGCGGAAGTGCTCGACCCCAAGGACCGGCGCTATTTCTACCCGTTCGCCAATTGCACGCATTGCGGTCCGCGGCTGTCGATCGTCAAGGCTATCCCCTATGACCGCCGCTCGACCGCTATGGCACGATTTTCGATATGCGAGGAATGCCGGGCCGAGTACGAAAATCCGGCCGACCGCCGCTTTCACGCCCAGCCGATCGCCTGCCCGGCCTGCGGCCCGCGCGTCTGGTTGGAAGGTCCGGACCGCGTCGTGGTCGGCGCCGGCCCGCAGGCGGTGATCCGGAAAACGGCGGCGCTGATCGGGGAAGGGCGGATCGTCGCGATCAAGGGCATCGGCGGGTTCCATCTCGCCTGCGACGCGACGGACGAAGCGGCGGTGGCGCAGCTGCGCGCCCGCAAGAAACGCGACGGCAAGCCGTTCGCGCTGATGGCGCGCGACTTGGAGCAGCTTGCCGAATTCGCGGAGCTGTCGGGCGAGGAGCGCGCCGCACTTGCCGCGCGAGCGGCGCCGATCGTGCTGGTGAAGCGCTGTCACAGCTGCGGCGTTGCGGGGGGCGTGGCGCCGGAGAACGAGCGGCTCGGTTTCATGCTGCCCTACACGCCGCTGCATCATCTCTTGCTGCGGGCGCTGGACGGTCCGGTGGTGATGACCTCCGGCAATCGCTCGGGCGAGCCGCAATGCACGGACAACCACGAGGCGCGGCAGGAGCTTGCCGGGATCGCCGACTTCTGGCTGATGCACGACCGCGAGATCATCAACCGGCTCGACGACAGCGTTGTGCGCAGCGACGGCCACGGCATTTCGGTGTTGCGGCGCGCGCGCGGTTTCGCGCCGGAGCCGCTGGCGCTGCCGGCGGGCTTCGATGGCCCAATCAGGGCGCTGGCTGCGGGCGGCGACCTAAAGGCCGCGTTCTGCCTGGCGGGCGATGGCAAGGCGCTGCTGTCGCAGCATCTCGGCGACCTCGAGGAGCTGAAGAACCAGGACGCGTGGGGGCAGGCGTTGGGGCTGTATCGAAGCCTGTTCGACACGAAGCCGGACCTCATTGTGGCCGACCGGCATCCGGGCTACCGTTCGACCCAGCTTGCCATGGAGCTTGCCCGTGAGACCGCGGCGAGGTTTGTGCAGGTCCAGCACCATCACGCGCATCTCGCCTCGTGCCTTGCCCAGCACGGCCGCGCAATCGACGCACCGCCGGTGCTCGGCATTATCCTCGACGGTCTCGGATACGGCGATGACGGCACGATCTGGGGCGGCGAGTTCCTGCTCGGCGGCTATCGAGGGTTCCGGAGGCTGGCATATTTCGAGCCGGTCGCCATGCCCGGCGGCGACAAGGCCAGCGTCGAGCCGTGGCGCAATGCCTATGCGCATCTGCGGGCGGCTTTCGGTCCGGATTTCCTGGCCAAGCTTCCTGCCGATCGGCCCTTCGTCCGCGCCCTGGCCGAAAAGCCGCTTGGCGTACTGGACCGGATGATCGAGAGGGGCGTCAATGCTCCGCTTGCCTCCTCGGCGGGGCGCCTTTTCGATGCCTGCGCGGCATTCCTCGGCATCTGTTTCGAACGCCAGAGCTACGAGGGGCAAGCCGGCATGGAGATGGAGGCACTCGCCAGCCCGTTCATGGATGCGGCCGAGGCTTGGCCAGAAACCTCGCCGAAGGGGCCGGCTATCTCTTGGAAAGGTCTTTGGGAAGGGCTTCTTCGCGATCAGGCTTCGGGCGTCAAAACCGGGCTGATTGCCGCGCGCTTCCACAGGACGCTGATAGAGATCATCTCGCGGAAGGCCATCGGACTCACTAAGGAAAACGGCGTCGGCACGGTCGCACTGTCCGGTGGCGCTTTCCAGAATCAGCTGCTGCTCAAAGGCGTACTCGCCGAGCTCACAGTTGCAGGATTGGAGGGGCTGGCGCACGCAAGCGTTCCCGCAAACGACGGTGGCCTGGCGCTCGGCCAGGCAATGATCGGCCTGGCCCTTTCGCATTGAGACCAATCGTTGAAGAAAAAATATCAGCATCGTCCATATAAGGCGGTGCGCATTGTGACGAGCGGCGGCCAGCTTGGCGCATTTCGTCCGGGCCGTAAGTGGCTCATCTGCGCGCATCGCCGGGTAAAAGGACTTAGCCAGGAATGATGCTCCGAAAAGGAATCGTCGAGGACAGCCCTCCAAGCCGCGCAGCCAAGCAGCGTTTCTCGAATGGCTCTTTTTAGGCCGCCGACAATGCGCGTTCCACGCCTTCGGACAGTGAGAAGGATGCGAGACGGCGCGTCGGTTCGAGCGGCCCTGTTCGCAATCACGAACACGACCGAAGGAAAAACCGTAGCGGGCTGCGAATTCCTTCTGCGTCATCCCAATTTCCGGCGGATGGCACGCACATCGACCGTTGCGTTCTTTAGTTTGGCGGCGTCAGCGTTGGCGTATGCAAGAGCTTCCGAGCGCCCTGCAAAATCCTCGATCCTGCCTTGCTCATTTTCCACTCCTGATCTTCTTCACTTGCGCTGGCGCTTCAAGAACTGCGCTGATGATCGGGCCGTCACCAAGCCCAACCGCGCTCGCTCGGGCTGCGCAACCCTGACCAGCTTCGCCCGGCGAGCGCTCACCGTCCCGGATCAATGAAGGGGGCCCCTTTGCGCGCCGATCCGGGGTCCCCATTCCGGGCCGATTGACAGTCGGTCAAGGAGACTGGCAAGAACGGTCTCCGGTCGCCTGGTGAGATGGCGTTTCCGTTGGCGACAGATGCCGACCTTTTCCAGGACCGCCATGGCCAAGCTGCGGTGCAGCATCCCATGGCGGTGATGTGTGACTGCGTGCCCCAGCGCCAAAGGCTGTTGCGGCATGTATTTTCAATGCTCCATTACGCGCATGAACCACCCCTGACAAAGATTGCCTCCCGGCGACTTTGGACCTCTATTCGCTGAAATTCAGAATCATGGTTCAGCATAGTGGATTTCGATGAGCGACGTCGATTTCAAAATCAATGAAAGGCGTCCGCAAATTACTATGGGAAATCTAAATCATATACTTCTCACACGAGGGCGCCATCGTTCTGCTGCGATCTAACGACAGGCATTACTAGGCATCTTTCGGTTTGGAATAGCGAGGGCGTCTCTTTGATATCCATCAATTTGGTGTCCTATCGGTACCCATAATCAGGTTCCTCTAAAGGGGGCTTGGCAGGCGCTTTAACTATTGGCTATAATGTGTACCATGAGTGCACCGCGTGAAGATAAGCTAAAGAATGTTCTGAAGGCCGTCCCGGCTGGCTTTATCGTGGATGCGCACTGGCTGGAGGCCCAAGGCGTCAGCCGTTTCCTGACGCGCAAATATATAGAAAGCGGTTGGCTGCAGCGCCTCGCGCGCGGTGTTTTCCGCCGCCCGGCACCGCAGCCGGTTCCGCTCGACTGGCCGACCTGTCTGCTCTCACTCCAGCACATCATGAACTACAAGGTGCACGCTGGCGGCACCACGGCCCTCGGCCTACAGGGCTACCGCCATTATCTTCCGCTCGGCAGCCCCGCCCCGGTCTGGCTCTACGGCAACGACATACCCACCTGGCTGCAGCGCCTTCAACTGGACGCGCCGCTCACAACACGCAATCTCTCACTGTTCAGCGAATCGGCCCTCGGCCTTGCCGACAACAAATCCGCCAGCACCGTAACGCTGCCCTGGGGCTGGGCGCTCCGCCTGTCCTCGCCCGAACGCGCGATCCTGGAAGCGCTCGAAGAACTACCTGCCAACGAAAGCTTCCACAATCTCGATATCGTGTTTGAGGGACTTTCCACGCTGAGTCCCCGCCGCCTCGCCGCCTTGCTGCAGAGCTGCAGCAGCATCAAGGTGAAACGCCTGTTCTTCGTGTTCGCCGACCGCCACAAACATGCCTGGCGCGAGCGTCTCAATACTGACGATTTCAATTTGGGAACAGGGGACCGCGCCCTTGTGAAAGGGGGAAGGATACATCCCCGCTATCGCATCATGGTCCCACCGGAGTTTGCCGAAACGCCAAAAGGAGCTGCCGATGGCCCGTGACGCCTATGCCGCGCAAGTTGCTCTGCTGGTGCGCCTGCTTCCCTTCATCGCAGATGAGGAAGTCTTTGCGCTGAAGGGCGGGACCGCTATCAATCTCTTCTACCGCGACATGCCGCGCCTCTCGGTCGATATCGATCTGACATACCTGCCGGTGCGGGATCGCGCGGAAAGTCTGGCGGACATTGACGAAACCCTCGACCGGATTGTCGCCGCCGCCAGCCGCGGCATCCCGCGACTCGATGCCCGCCGGATAGAGGGCGGCGGCGGCGGCGCCACCCGTATCAAGGCACGGCTCGACGGCGCCGAAGTCAAGATCGAGACCTCGCCTGTCACGCGCGGGGTTGTGCATGATCCAGAACGCCGCGAAGTGTCAGCGGCCGTAGAAGATGAATTCGGATATGCATCCATCCAGGTCGTATCGTTTGAGGACCTGTTCGGCGGCAAGCTTCATGCTGCCGTCGATCGCCAGCATCCGCGCGATCTGTTTGACGTAAAACTACTTTACGAGAACGAGGGTTTCACCGACGCGCTGTTCCGGACGTTTCTGGTCTATGTAGCCAGCTCCCCACGACCAGCGCACGAGCTGCTTTCACCGGGCCTGAGCAAACTGGATGAACCGTTTGCTCGTGAGTTCGTCGGCATGACGACGGTACCGGTCACTCTCGAAGAGCTCGCTGAGACAAGAGACCGGCTGTTCGCAGACTTACGGAAGCGGATGGATGCCGATACGCGCAGGTTTCTGACCAGCCTGCATGAGGGGGAGCCGGATTTCGAGGCGATCGGTCTACCGCAGGCAGCATCCCTCCCGGCGGTACGCTGGAAGCTGCTGAACCTGAACAAACTCAGCGCTGAGAATCCTGAGAAGCATAAGGCTCACAGGGAAGAGCTCGAAAAGCTATTCAGCTGAAGGAGAAACGAACAAATGAAAATGAAGGCTTCCTGGCGCTTCGACACACCCGGTCCTATGCCGCCGGAAGCGGTGCGTGAGTTCGACACTCTCATCGGCAAAGTCGTGGTCCAAGGAAACCGCTGGCATATGCTCGAACATTTCAAGGGGATATTTCGGGGCATCGGGCAGCAGCTCTTCTGAGAGCTGGGCAGAATCCGACCTGAACACTTTCATGTGGCAGACAGCAGAGAATGCGCCGCTATTCATCGAAGCCTTTTACGAGGGGTGTGAGGCGCTGCGCAGCGACGACATTGCGGTCCCTGATGTCGGCCGCATGAACCGCATTCTAAGTGAGCACGGCATCGGATACGAGATCAGACCGCCAGAACTGATCGCCGTCGGCCTTCATCAACCAATCGCTGTACCCGAGCGCTATCAGTCGCTCGATGAACAGGCGCAGGACATTGTGCAACAATCGCTCCAGCAATCCGAGAGGCTGCTCGCCGAAGGGCATCCCCGGCAGGCCGTCCAGGAAATTCTGTGGCTGATGGAATCGGTTGTAACGGCTTTCAAAGGCCTTAGCACCGGCAGTACCACGATCGAAGAAAAGTACTTCAACAAGATCGCGCAGGAACTCCGGACCAAGAAGAAGGGACAAACGATCGAGCAGGTTCTTGCCTGGCTCACTACACTACACGGCTATCTTTCGTCACCGACAGGCGGTGGGGTCAGGCATGGCGTTGACCTTAAGAGCGGCATCACGATCAATGTCGATGAAGGGCGCCTCTATTGTAACCTGATCCGCAGCTACGTGACATTCCTGATGGCTGAGCATTATCGGATGAGCCGGCGCGTCCAAGAATAACCGCGAAGTCTTGTCGCGAAGGGTCGTCAAATCGCCTCTGCTCCAACAGGCCCCCAGCTCTCCGACCCAGCCGTAGGGTCTCAAGGATCGCCAACCGACACTTTCTGTCGCCTTTGTCGGGTCCGCTACACAGGCTTGTTCAGGCAATCGCATGTCTGGCCTCGGCCTAAGCCGTTGAAAAGCAAACACTAAGTTTTTCTCTGGTCCGATCAGCCAGTTGGCACGAATCTTGAGACCCTTCGTTGCGAGGCGGCAAGAGCTGCCCATCGGCATTTATGTCGCGGGCAGCCGCGATGGATGGAACGAAGGAAGGAAATCTATAATGTCAGGTTTGCGTCAGATTGCCTTTTACGGCAAGGGCGGCATCGGCAAGTCCACCACCTCCCAAAATACGCTCGCCGCCCTTGTCGACCTCGGGCAGAGGATCCTCATCGTCGGCTGCGATCCGAAAGCCGACTCCACCCGCCTGATCCTGAACTCGAAAGCGCAGGATACGGTCCTGCACCTCGCCGCACAGGAAGGTTCGGTCGAAGACCTTGAGCTCCAGGATGTGCTCAAGGTCGGCTATAAAGGCATCAAGTGCGTGGAGTCCGGCGGCCCCGAGCCGGGTGTCGGCTGTGCCGGCCGCGGCGTCATCACCTCAATCAATTTCCTTGAGGAGAACGGCGCCTATGACGATGTCGACTATGTCTCCTACGACGTGCTCGGGGACGTGGTGTGCGGCGGCTTCGCGATGCCGATCCGCGAGGGCAAGGCCCAGGAAATCTACATTGTCATGTCTGGCGAGATGATGGCGCTCTATGCCGCCAATAACATCGCCAAGGGCATCCTGAAATATGCCCATTCGGGCGGCGTGCGGCTCGGCGGCCTGATTTGCAACGAGCGCCAAACCGACCGCGAGCTCGACCTCGCCGAAGCGCTGGCTTCCAGGCTCAATT
>NZ_MZXV01000064.1 GCF_003253745.1 Mesorhizobium kowhaii | reverse complement strand
CCAGATTGCCGTCCGGCAGATAGCGCGCCAGGTCGCCGGTCTTGTACAGCCGATCGCCTGCCACAAAGGGACTGGCGATGAACCGCTCCGCCGTCAGCTCGGGGCGGTTCAGGTAGCCACGCGCAACGCCTGCCCCGCCGATATAAAGCTCCCCCACCGCCCCGAACGGTACCGGCCCACCATGACCGTCCAGCAGGTACACACGCGTGTTCGCAATCGGACGGCCAATATGTGGCACAACGTTGTCACTGAAGAGCCGTCCCGAGGTTGCCACGACGGCAACTTCAGTAGGACCATAGTTGTTTATTAAGTTGAGAGGCGACGGTAGCAGGGAAGGCACACGCTGGAGACGATCACCGCCAACAAGCAAGTACTCCAAAGTGGGATTTACCAGATTGTCTTCTAACGCGGTTGTAGCCAGCGGCGTGACTAAAAACGCGGCGTCCAGTGGTTGATCACGCCACCATTGCAGCAGACGAAGGGAATCCCCTCCTGCTGCTCTGGGCGGGAGCAGCAATGCGCTACGATTGGATAATGCAGACCATAGCTCCCAAGCGCTGGCATCGAATGCCACTCCAGCCGTGAGTGTGCAGCAGGTTTCTGGTTGCGGACAAAACCTTTGCACATGCCATGCTGTAAGATTGACCAAGCTGTGGTGCTCGACCATGACGCCCTTTGGGATTCCGGTTGAGCCTGAGGTGTAGATGACATAGGCGAGATGGCGTGAGGTCAGGCCAAGGGTGCGCGGGTCCGGGTTGGAGGCGGGCAGTTCGGCCCAGGCCGGGGTCGCCGTCTCCAGATCGATCATCGTCAGATCGACAAGCGCCTCGGGGCCGAGTGCTGCGCGTCCGGCCGCATCGGCCAGCAGCAGCCGCGGCGCGGCATCGTCGAGAACCTGCCGCAGCCGCGCGCAGGGATAGGCCGGGTCCAGCGGCAGATAGGCGCCGCCCGCCTTGAGGATCGCCAAAAGCCCCACCACCATCGCCGGGCTGCGCTCCAGGCAGATCGCCACCGGCTGGTCCGGCCTGATCCCGAGCCTGATCAGATGATGCGCCAGCCGGTTGGCCCGCGCGTTGAGCTCGCCATAGCTCAGGCGCTCGTCCTCATGGACCACCGCCACCGCCTCCGGCGCATGGCGCACCTGCGCCTCGAACAGCTCGTGGATGCACCGCTCCGACGGATAGGCGGCCGCCGTCCGGTTCAACTCCTCCAGCAGATAGGTGCGCTCGGCGGCCGGCAGCAGCTCAATCCGGCCCACCGGCTGCCCCGCATCGGCCATGACACCACGCAACAGATGTTGCAAATGCTGCGTCATGCGCTCGATTTGCTTCGGCGCTAGTCGACTTGCATCAAAATGCCAGCGAAAGCTCCCATCCAGAGCGCAAACCTCAAATGTCAGCAAATCACCGCATAGGGCTGCCCCAGCACTTTGCCTCGACGTCAGATCGCCAGCGACAGAACAGCTGTCTGTCGTGATCGTGATGCCAATCGGCCAGGGCTGGCGCGATCGTAGCGCCTCCAGACCTCGCAATCTCGGGCAGCGCGCGATAAGATCCCGCGCAAAGCTACCGCGCTCACTCAACTGAGCGCATTCGGCTGCCACCGCTTTGCGCATTTCTTCAAAATCAAGTGCAAGATCAACGGTAACTTCCATCGGCACGACAGAAGCGATCAGCACCTCCATCGCTTTCGAGCCGGCTCGCCATCCATCCGATTCAGGCGTCCATCCCAGTTGAAGCTCTGTTTCTCCAGCGATGCGGGCGAGATAGATCAGCCAAGCCGCTATCAAGTATTCCATGCGATCATGTGGCGACAGCTTAGCCAACGCACCTGGAAAGAACCACGAACTCGACTGCCACCTGGACGGTGCCACAGCCACGGACGATGACAGGAAAGGAAGGCGCAATATTTTAAACTGCTCAAGCCGCTGTCGCCAGAAATCCTCCTGAGGCGCCAGCATTTCATGGGTGGCAGTTATGCTCCGCGCCTCATCATCGCTCAAAATCGGAAGGCGATCACCTTCATCCAGATTGGAGTGCCTGGCGAGGGCTCGCGCGTCCAGGACCTGACCATCGGAGCTGCCAAAGCAAACATCGACATCCTGCGTACCCGTCGCCACACGCCAGTGGCTGGAGTGGACTTCAAGCAGGCAACCCGCCGGAAGGCCCGAGCGTCGAGGCAACACCTCCAAGCGCCTGACGGTTACAACCCCATCGCCTACGAGAGCCTTGGGCAGACACAATGGATTGGGATGATACGGGCCAAAGTCTAGGGCACGCGTCACCGCTGACAGGTCTTGCGCGGATCGATCCCATCGCAGACAGCCTGCCGCATCTGGGCGTCGACGTCTCGGAAAATAGCTTCTGTTCACCAGCGCTTGCGGATAGCCAGTAAGCTTCCCGCTCTTGAGGCCAGTTAAAAGCTCGCGGAAACCCTCGACGGCAGCCTCATAAGATTTGAGGTTCAAGCTCAACGCCGTATCGGTGGGCGCAATCAGCACCTGGCGTTGAACCGCCAGGTCACCCGTATCAACACCATCATCGATACGATGCCACGTGATGGCATATCTCGTCTCTTGCGCCAGCAACGCCCAGGACGTCGCGTGCGTTCCCGCATATCGTGGCAATGGACCGTCGTGGTAGTTGAAAGCACCTTGACGCACCCGCCCGAACACATCCACCGGCAATATGAACGGATTGGCAACGGAGAAGATCCAATCCACCGGCTCGGCCTTCAAAAGAGAGCAGAGCTCTTCAACACTCGCCATGCGCGGGATGTTGGCGCGAGCCGCCCACTCTGCGAATATGGCGTCGCCACACAGGGCCGCACCAATGACGTGGCCCATCTCCATTGCCAGCTGAGCGCACCTAACTGCGAGCGTACCACTGCCAACAAAGACGCTGGAGGAGATTGATTGGGCTGCAGGTTGCCTATCCCGACCGCCCGAATCTGCGGCACCGCTGCCTGCCGGACGAGACCCAAGTACCATCTTCACCCTTTCTAACTGTCACTCGCGAGGCCGGGTCCCCTCCCGCCCAAGCCGCCGCGCCACGTATCGACCCAAAGCGGCCACACTGGTTCGGATTTGCTCAGGAGTAATCATGGGACGATTTCTCCTCACTCCACGCGTGTTTCTTAAAACGCGGCGCATACACTGTGCCAAAGGAGAAAATTCGTTTAAGAACAATATGTTGCGTCAACTATCATTATCGACATTGTCATATATCGGACAATGCGGCCCTGGCCTGCACGCCCACTTCCAGGAGTATAGGCGCAGCGAATCTTCTGCCTGTACAAGGAGCGGGGTTTGCAATGTACGAAAAATAGATCGTCAGGCGGAGCCACTCCCGCATCTCCCGCAGCCCCGGATGTCATATCGCTCAGGTGGCGGACGCAGTGATCACGTCTGACGAGCAGAGCGTGTCGCCGGCCCCTCATTCGCCGAACAATTCTTTGTAACCGGTCGTCGCCGTTCAGTTCGCCCGATCGAGATGGCTTCGCGCGGCTTTCCACGCGCGCTCCGGTTCTTGCACCGCATCGATGCCGAGCATGACCTGCGCCATCTCCGCATAGCTGGCATTGTCGGCGGATGCATCCAAGAACCTCAGATACGTCCTGAAGTGCTCCTTGTCGTAGGTAGTCAGGCTGTCGGACCAAGGGACTTCTTCTTTCAGACCTGGTTCAACGTCTGGGTATTTCGTCACGATATCGGGGCTCCGGAAATGAGGATTTCGCTTCGACGGGCTACCCGAGCGGATGGGAAACATCGTCCCTAAGACGACATTCCGATCATGGTCGCATGCGCCCGCTCGAAGAGATAAGCGCTCCTTTCGGTGGTGCAACTCTAGGTTAGGAATGAATTGCAAAAAGCTTCAAGACCGTACGGCTGGACATCGATTTCCGGCGGACTGCTCGGCCACTAATTTCACATTCCAAAGAGAGACGAAAATTCGGCCCAAAGCTTACAGCTGAAAAAAATGCGCTTCGCAGCAGGTTGCATGCCCATATCGAAAATGCGCAACGCACCTCGGCAAAACGCCAACAAGGTGTCGAGCTGCTTGGGTACTGACTTGCCAAAATCGACATCGCGATAGTTGCGCTCCGATGGCGCGAAATATCTTCGGCTCTTCGTGGAAAATTCACGAGCAGGGGATCGGGAAGCAGCTGAACTCGACTTGGTCGGGGGATAGCCAACAGGGACAGATCAACGTTCAAGACGACGGGATGCTGCGCTATTACCTTAACGCCGACGAGCATCGCAACAGCCCTGCTGGGGCTGTATTTGCTTTCAGCGACAACCCCCACTATGAAGCGACGCTTCGCCGACTGTGTTTCAAGCCGCCCGGAGAGTTTCATGACAGAAGAAGCCGACAAAAACATCGACACACTCATCGAGCTCACCGCCGATGTTGTCTCAGCCTATGTCTCGAACAATCCGATTCCGGTAGGGGATCTCCCTGCTCTGATCGGCCAAGTGCATGCGGCTCTGAAAGGCACGGCCGGAAGCGTCTCCGCAGAAGGGCCGCAGGCTCTAAAGCGTCCTGCTGACCCGATCAAGAAGTCGGTGACACCGGACTACATCATCTCCCTGGAGGACGGGAAGAAATTCAAGTCGCTAAAGCGCCATCTGTCGACCCACTACGGGCTGACGCCGGACGAATATCGCGCCAGATGGGGCTTGCCGGCGGATTATCCAATGGTCGCGCCAAATTACGCCGCGGCGCGCTCGGCATTGGCCAAGACGATGGGGCTCGGCCGCAAACCGAAAGAGCCGGAAACGCCGGTGCCGGCGAAGCGGACCCGCAAGAAGGTCGCGGCTTAATTTCGGCAACCGAGATTCGTTTTGGAGTGCGCTGCTGCCATTGGCATGATCTGCGCGGAATATGAAAGGAGGGGGGAGCCCCTTTCCTTTCAAACAGCCTGCGGTCGCGCACAGGGTGCGTTTCGTGGTTGCGGCTGCGCCGCCATGTTTTCCAATTTCGCGCACAGGCTGCGTTCCTGCAAACGCCGCTTCGTAACGCAACGCAAAGGGTTTTGTAGCATGGGTACTCGAAATTTCATCGCAGCAGCCTCCCTCGCCATGATGGTGACCGTCTCGTCACCCTCCGAGGCCCGCACCCCCTTCACCAACGACACCGCCTCCCGCATCCAGGCCCTGGCCCTGCTGGAAACTCTCAACGCCGACCTGCTCAGCCACCCCAGCGCCACGCTCACGCTGGAACGGTGGTGTGGTGACCACGGGCTGGCGCCGGAGGCGAAGATCGTCGCTCATCGTGTGAAGGGCGACGACAAACTGCTGCCGGATAATGCCCGCCAGGCGTTGGGCATCAGCGCTGACGAACCCGTGCGCTACCGCCGCGTGCAGCTCGCCTGTGGCGAGCTCGTGCTCTCCGAGGCCGATAACTGGTACGTTCCGTCGCGCCTCACACCCCAGATGAACCAGGTGCTCGACACCCCCGACCAGCCCTTCGGGAAGGTGGTCCAGCCGCTGCACTTTCGCCGCCAGACCATTAGCGCCGAGCTGCTGTGGTCGCCGCTGCCCAAGGGGTGGGAGATGGACGCACCGCTGCCGGCGGCGGGGAAGGGCGCGCTGGCCATCCCCCACGAGGTGCTGCGGCACCGCGCCATCCTCTATAGCGGGGCGAACCAGCCCTTCAGCCTGGTGGTGGAGACCTACACAGCCGAGGTCCTGGCCTTCGGCCGCCGCTGACTCAGGCGGTTCTCACCCTTGCAATATCTCGGATGGAGCCGATGCGAACCGTCATCTCGTCTGCCTGCAATTTGCCAACGTCGGCCGGACGGTCATAGAGTCTATTCACGATGACCTGGTTAAGTTCGTAACCTTCCCGCTTAGCAAAGACATATCTGTATTCCTGCTCCGCAGCGTATGTGTCGCGTTTCAAAAAGGGAAGATGTGTCGGGTTCTTGATATCGACCCCTTCGTCATGGTGAGCGGCCTCAATAATGACTGATGTCATACAATATGTATGAGGTTGCTCTCGTCGAATTCGTCGTCAGGCGCATTCAAAAACGTCAATGCATGTTTGGGAGGAAGACAGCTGTTTGCCAGATCGGTGATCTTGTCCTGATATTCGCAGCCCATGCGCAACAATCTGATCTCCATCGTCAGCAGTGCGAATAGATTCGCCCATTCCACTGGCCACGGACCTTGATGTAGGTCTCTCTGCTCCGATGTCCTGAGGTGTGCTCTCAGGCGTTCTGTCCCGGCGGACGGCCGAGATAGCGTCGCGCGCAGCGAGGTCAGGGCTGGCCGGCAGGCCATCGCGCGGTATGCGCGGCTTGGCCTTGACGGAGCGAGCACGTCGCTCTCGTTCGCCGGCTGCGGGATGGATCGGCGAAGCTGATTTTGCTATTCTTTCGCGGCTCGGGTGACCGCGTGGCGAAGAGCAGGGTCGAGGTTGCAACCCTGTCGCGCAGCCTATGATCGTCGCACCTCGTGTGCGGCGCCCGAGCGGCCCTTCGGCGATTGCTGTTTCCATGTAGCGACAAAGCGACGGTAGATTTCCTCGGCGTTGCCGATCGTTTCTCGCTCGCTGTCACGCACCGACTTGTTGCTGTAGGCGGCGGCGGATCCCTTTGCCCTGCCGCCGCGACGAGACGGATAGCCGGCGGTCAATTCCAGCTCTCGGAGCTTCCAATCCAGGAGCGCCGAGCGGCTCCAGATGTAGTTCTCATCCTTGGTCAGCATGTGCCAGACGATGACTGCCAGCTTGCGTGCCGTCGCGACTGCAGCAACATGTTTGCCGCGCTTGTCCTGGATGCGCATGAAGAAGGCGCGCAGCGGACCAGGCACACCGGAAATGACCCACGCCGCCTCGACCAGCATCGATCGCGCGTGGGCTCGGCCTTGTTTGGCGATGCGGCCATGATAGGCCGGCTTGTCGCCGGACTGCCGGACCCGCGGGTTGAGCCCAAAATAGCTGACAAACTTTTCCGGTGATGAGAACCGTTCGACATCGCCAATGGCCGCCACGATACTCAGCGCGACCGTGACGTTCACGCCGGTGATCGTCATCAGTCGCTTGACCCGAGGCTCCTGGAGGGCCGTCTGCGCGAGACTCTTGTCTACTTGTGCAAGCTCACCACCAAGGCGATCGAGTTCACCGGCATGGCGAAGGACGACACGGCACTGATCCTCGGCCAGCGGCTGAGCCTCCAGCCAAGCCCTGCCTCGGTTTGAGAACAGGGTGCCCTTGTAGGGCGGGATCAGGTTGGCGTGCAGAACGGAATGGATTCGGTTTTTGAGACGGGTCATCTGGGAGACGAGCTGCGTTCGTTCCGCTACCACGCGACGACGCGTCTCGGTTTCCTCGTCCGGCATCCACACTTCGGGTAGAAAGCCACTCGCATGAAGCTTCGCCAGCACTGCCGCGTCGATCTTGTCGGTCTTGACCTTGGCCCAGGCGATGGCCCGGACCAGGATCGGATTGGCTATGACCACCCGACCCACAAAAGGTGACAATAATCGCACGATCGCACTTGTATAGCCTGTCGCCTCGATGACGATCTCGTCATCCGGCTTGAGCTTCGTGGCGAACAGCAACAGGCGGCTGCGTTCGAGATCGATCCTCCCCGCATCCCGGATTTTGCCTTTCTCCAAGATCGCATTTGAGCGAATGATCGGTGGACATCAAGGGCAATGATTCTCATTCCCGGCTCCTTTCCAGGGTCAGCAACCATGGGAGCCGGCGGGCTACACGACAACTACGGATCCGCGCTCGCAGCGCAACCGGGCAAGTCGAAGGGGGCGGCCAGATAACAACTCGAACTCTCAGTTCATCAGGTACTTCGGCCTGCCCGCCATGCGTGCTCCCGACACCCCAATCCCGGTAGGTGGACGGTAGTCGATCCATCCGTGCAAGAAAATACGGATTGGCGCGTCGCGCCTATTCATGCCTGATAACAATCGGATCGAGCAGGACCATCGGCGCATCAAGCGCCGTATCCGGCCGATGCTCGGCTTCAAATCGACGGCCACCGCAGCCACCATCCTGACCGGCATCGAAATGATTCACATGATGCGCAAGCGACAGGCGAGGTACGCCTTCCAATCCGAATCCGTCCTTGGCCGAGCAGTTCGAAATCCTCGCCGCCTGATTGACCTCGCATCAGGGCCTCTCTGTGCCCCTATTCAGCCGTTGCAACAAAACCGGTATGGGCGTTCAGTTGATCTGGTGCCTTAAATGGCAGGAAGGCCTCGCGGCCGGATCGAGGCGCATCGTATCCTCCTCCGAAGCAGCACGCGCAAGCATCGTCACAAGCCCCGAACTCTTCGCGTTCGGCGCTGTCCAATTTCCGACAATGTCCGATTTGGAGTCAGGTCCGAATTGCGATTAAATGGTTTTCGCATGTGGCACAGTACGTGCACGTCATCCGCGGACACGTGACCGACCAAGAAGAGGTCGCATAATCACCTCACCGCAACATACAGCCGCCGCGGAACAACTCACTTCGTCCCGAGCTTGCTTGTCGCCCGTCTCGTCACCACAACCGGAGCCATCGATGTCTGAAGGGCTGCCCAGAATACCTGCTGCGACCGCGCTTGCCCTTGTGACGACCACTCCGGCTCCGCCCGTGACTGACGAGGGCAAATTGACGGATTTCCTGCTCGATGACGGCATGGTGGTGGTCGTCATCCCCGATCACCTGCGCCGATCGTCGCCCATATGGTGTGGTGGAAGGTCGGCAACATTGCGCCCACGAGGGAATTCCAATGTCTGAAGCGAGTCAGGAAAAATTGGACACATTCTTAGGGAAAATGGTCGGCGATCTCGGTGCGATCGCTACGGGCGCAGGGGTCTTGCTGGGAGACAGACTCGGCCTGTTCAAGGCATTGCGCGAAGGCGGCAAGATGACGGCCGCCGAACTTGCGACACGGACCGGTACCCAGGAACGCCTTGTAAAGGAATGGCTTTCCGGGCAGGCGGCTGCGGGGTACGTCGACTACGAGGAAGTCAGTGACGAGTTCTATCTCAACGCCGAGCAGGAACTGGTGTTCGCCGATGAGGATAGCCCGGCCTTCATGGCTGGCGCATTCGAGTTCCTATCCGCGCTGTGGCTCGATGAAGAAAAGGTCAGGCAGGCATTTCGGTCCGGCAAGGGCGTTGCATGGCACGATCATAGCGCGTGTCTGTTTCGCGGCACGGAACGGTTCTTCCGGCCAGGCTACAATGCCAATCTGATCAACTCCTGGCTGCCGGCTCTGGAGGGGGTTGTCGAGAAGCTCGAACGCGGCGCGGCGGTCGCGGATGTGGGGTGTGGACATGGCGCATCGACCGTGCTCATGGCACGTGCTTTCCCCAATTCGCGCTTCGTGGGCTTCGACTATCACGCCCCTTCCATCGAGCGCGCTCGCAAGGCCGCCGAGGAGGCCGGCGTCGGCGCCAACACGCGTTTCGAGGTCGCGGCCGCCAAGACCTATCCCGGCACGTATGACCTCGTCGCTTTTTTCGATTGCCTTCACGACATGGGTGACCCAGCGGGCGCCGCGACCCATGTCCACGGGTCGCTCAAGCCGGGTGGCACGTGGATGATCGTCGAGCCGTTCGCGCATGATCATCTGGCGGCGAACCTCAATCCCGTCGGACGCGTCTACTATGCCGCGTCCACGTTCCTGTGCACGCCTGCGTCCGTGTCACAGGAAGTCGGGCTCGCGCTTGGCGCCCAGGCCGGCGAGGCGAGGTTGCGCAAGGTGGTGACCGGCGGCGGCTTCAAGCGATTCCGTCGCGCCGCGGAGACGCCATTCAACTTGGTGCTGGAGGCCCGCCCCTAGCGCGGCCGTCGCTAGAAATTGTAGCTCATCGCATTTGGTGAAGGTCGCCGCCAAATTTGGACGCACGCTTATCGGGCAAAATTTTTCAAGGCGTCACCCACCCCGTACGTCAGTTTGGGAGTTGGTAGACGTCGACAGTAGTGAAGGCGCACGCAGCCAAGCTCGCCGCCTAAGGTGCTCTCGAGGAATCCGACATCCGAATGACACGCACCGGGCTTCCGGGGGTTTTACGCAGAGATCCCTGCCGAGCCGCCTTCTCTAAACCACTGACGTCGATGTCCGGCGGCAGATTCTTTCCCATCGCTGCGGCCACAAGGCGAGCAGCCTCGCTGTAGGCGTCGTCCCGCCGAGTGCTTGGTCGACCCACTTACCTGAAGGTCCGCCGCGGAGGGCTGATCGTCTCCGGTCGCCGTCTTCATGGCGGCTGGCGTCAAAGCGGACCGCCAGTGCGAAGTCTGGGCATGGAGATCGGCACCTCGGAGGTCGAGCGGATCTGGACGGAGTTTGAAGGTGACCGCCGCAGCCTTCACAACGTCAAGCTCGTCCTATCCGGCGACAAACGCGAACAGCGCCACGCAACCAGTCGCCTATTTATCAACTCGAATGCGCCTCCCAGCATCGCAAATACGTACGTCAGTGCCATTTGGATAACCTCATCTGCTTGCAGCTTCACGACGCCTTGCGGCGCGACGCCATCTGGTAGCCTAGCCATTGGTGAATTTCGTCGGCGATGAGCTCGGCATGCGCGGTGACTTCGGGAATTCCCATCAATTCACCGACGCTGCCGCGCGCCAGCGGTCCGCTGACGAAGATGGTGTCGGTCGGTTGGCCGGATGTGCCGACTGCACGGCCATGCGCATCGGTCTCCAACCCCAGACCAATCGGGTCAAGCCGGACCAGTCCCATTAGCCCGAGAGCGGCGATTGACGTGGGTTCCGTTGCAAACTTTTCGCTTACGGCCGGCGTGTCATAGGTGACCGGCATTTTGCCGGAGAGTTGTTCATGTTCAAGGGCCGCCATTTCGACCAGTCCGTAATCCTGCTGTGCGTGCGCTGGTATCTGGCCTATGGCCTGAGCCTGCGCGACCTGAAGGAAATGATGGCGGAGCGCGGCATCGGCGTCGACCATTCGACGATCCACCGCTGGGTCGTTCACTTCTCGCCTCGGCTGCTGGAGCGTTTCAATCGACGCAAGCGCGCGGTGACCAGAAAGTGGCATGTCGACGACACCTATATCAAGGTTCGCGGAAAGTGGATGTATCTCTATCGCGCGATCGACAGCGCCGGCGACACCGTCGAGTTCTGGTTCAGCGAACACCGGGACCTGCTGGCGGCCAAACGGTTTTTCCGAAAAGCGCTTGAACGCCATGGGCGGCCCGCGCGGGTGGTCATCGACGGCAGCCAGACCAACCGCGAGGCGCTCGTCTCGTGCGATGCCGAAAACCGAATGCGCCGTCCCTCCCGGCGCGCTCCCAAACGGATTGGCATCCGCCAGAGCCGATATCTCAACAACCGCATCGAGCAGGACCATCGGCGTATCAAGCGCCGGGTGCGGCCGATGCTCGGTTTCAAGTCATTCGCAAGCGCGACTGCAACACTGGCTGGAGTCGAGATGATCCACATGATGCGCAAGCGGCAGGCGAGGTACGCCTACAATCCAAATCCGTCGATTGCTGAACAGTTTGAAATCATCGCCGCAGCGTGAAGCTCTTGCCGCCCCCTCAGTTTCTGTGCCGGTATGAAAATTTGCAACGGAACCGGAAAAACTCGTGCACCGTGCGTAGATGACTCGGCAGAGTCAATTTCTCCGCTTTGATCGGAAACACCTTGTCCCATTGGGCCGCTCTATCTCGGACCGAGTGGATATTTTTCCTAACGTGCGGATATAATTGAATGTCGAGCTTACGTTGTCCGAGACTAAATAATTGGTCGTCAGAGTTAAGTCTGGGTACCTGCTCGATCCCCTCGCAATAGCCGATGTCCCAAGTCGATAGACTGTCGACCGACCAGATCCGGACTCGGTACTCAAGCTTTTCGCCCTTGAGGACATAGTACGGTGCAGGGAAACTGCGGGCGACAATGCGAATATCGCCTCGAAGATCCCTTCTTATCCAGTCTCTCTGCGCGACTGGATCGTGCGCGCTCGCCGCTCCTTCTGACACGACATCAATCGTCCTGGCGATATCGCGATCCGACCCCAGTCGGAGAGCAACTACTAAGTCCCTAGAGAAGGAGCTCGTTACCGATCCCAAGTCTCGCACGATGTGCCGGATGCGTTGCTCGATCTCTTCGCCATCGACGAGCCGTTGCTCCTGATTCTCATCGAGCAGTCTGAGGATGACGTCTCGTTCACTCTCTCGGAGATTGGTAAGTCCTTGTATGATCGTAGGTAACGCTGCGCGCTTTCGTATGCTTTTCAGGGGCGCGCCAAAGACCTCGGCTGCGACCAAACCGAAGTCGTACCAGTCAGTGGCAGTAGAGTACTCTCCATCGGGCCGATCGAGTTCCGGTGCAGCGAATGGGGTCTTCCGTCCCACTTTTGAGGCGCCCGCATCCAATCCTGCAATACGAAGCGACCATTCGAACCCGCTAAGACGGAATTCACCCTGCCCATCCGGACTCACGAAAACTGACATTGGCGACAGTGAACGATGGAGAGTCCCTTCGCGATGAAGAATCGTAAGGGCCTCCGAGATTCGTAGCAGCCCTTCCCATAACGGCCGCCGCCGACCAACCTCTGAGAGATTGAGGAGCCAGTGATATCGACTGCGATTTTGAAGTACGTCTGACAATACGAGTCGTGTGCCGCCGTCGAGGACAGCGAAGAAATGTTTGTCGTCAGCGTCAAGATCGCGAAGCTTGACGAACAGCTCTGAGGCGCCTGGATAGCCCTGAAGCCGCATAAGCCCACGAACTTCGCGGTTCCAGAGCGCCTGGATCGCGGAGCTGTCTCCTACGGGTTTATTCCAGAGCTTGACGTAGTACAGGTCTCCAGCATCTTCGGCCTGCCACAGATCAGGTACTCCTCTCTTGGCGTCCCCACCTACGATCCGGCGGATCAGTCTATACCGCCCCACCCGTTGCTCAGCCATCCGATCCCCACCCCGCATTATTACCCGCAAGACATTGCGCGTCGTTTCGAGACAATGCGTGCAGGATATGTTTCATCTATTTCTTCGCAATTCTAGCTTAGTTGTTCGGTTCTTTTGCGCCGTGGTCAGTCGGCCCGAAGCGACCAAGGCCTCACTTTGGCACCGACACCGACGATAGCAATTGAACGGCCGCGTTCCGCTAGTGTGGGGCGAGTCCGACCTTGTATCGGCCGGCCAACCGCCAGAACCATTCCTGGTCCAGCTCTGAGACCCTTTCCGCCTCGAACAGAGCGTCTTTGCATTGATCGAATAATGCATAGCAAAGCTCTTCGTCATCATGACGTGCATTGTAGGCAATGCCATCGGCATTGACGGGGTGCCGTGACAACGCCTGCGACCAAATCTGAGACGTGTCGTATGGCAAACCCGAATGGACGATTTCTGCGGTAGCGCCGAGCACGGCGAGCCCCGGACCAGCAAGCTTGATCAATAACAGGTCCGATTTAAGTTGCAGTCGAACGTAGGCCTTCCTTGCAAGAAGGTTTGCATCAATTAGCGTGCGTCCCGGGCTTCTAAGGAAGGTTTCGGCAAATGCGCCCTCAGACCTCTTAGCGACATACAAAACTCCGTATGTCGCATCCGGCGCGTTCAATCTCCCGTCGCGAGACCTGTCGAAATATATCGGCTCGTATCCGGCGGTATAGAAGCGATAGACGTTCGTCCCCGCCGATAATGTTACCAGCTCTGGAGTTCGCTTGGCCAAATTGGAAGGCGGTAGCGGCCCGCTCACGCTCCCTGCGTGCCCATTCTGCGCGCGGCGTCGACGACCAGGTCAATGTTGCCTTCCTTAAGGACGTCGATGGG
The DNA here is from genome assembly GCF_003253745.1 of Mesorhizobium kowhaii. GTDB lineage: Bacteria > Pseudomonadota > Alphaproteobacteria > Rhizobiales > Rhizobiaceae > Mesorhizobium > Mesorhizobium kowhaii. The sequence continues at coordinate 63,891 of NZ_MZXV01000064.1, read as the reverse complement.
TCTGCGTCCGTCCAGTCTGTCATCCGGCTGGGCGAGGAAGTTCAGCACCGTCCAGGGATTGCTCGTCGGCAAAGCGACGCGCACTGTCTTCAGACCCGCCACAACAGCGCCATTCCGGGTGAACTGGAGCGTGGGGTAGCTTCGGCGATTGCTGGGACCGGGGACAGCTAACAGACTGCCCTCCTGCACCCGTTTGTCTATCGCCTGGCGGGAGACGCCCTGCATTAGCGTCCTGACCTGCTCCAGATCATAGGCGCCACCCGCCTGGTGCAAATCTTCCTGAGCGATCCGAACTCCGTCGAGAAGGGCCTGAGATCGCGCATCCGGCTTGAATGCGTCGCGGTTGACGACTGGAGTTCTGACTTTGTGGACATGACGAGCGGCGACCTCGCGAACAGTGCCAAATCGCGTTGAACTCGCGCGCTGGATCTTTCGGACCAACTCACTGTTTTTCGACACGATCGCAATCTTCGTTCCGGCGGGAAGTTCGAAACCCTGCAAGAATGCTACAGGATCGCCTTCTACGGTCATCATTGCGACGGTCCGTCCATGCGTCTTGCTGCGTGACCTCTTCGCCAAGGAAGGTTTGGGTTGCGGGTTGTGTGCCATATCGATCTCCTGCATCGAAACATGGTGCAGGAGAGCAACTTTGTCAACTTCGACAACTTTGCAAGCGCCTGTGATTGGCTCCGTGCCTACCCCCCGACGTTGGCGCCGGCGATCTTGAGCGTAAGGTCCATTCGGGCGAACGTCGCAGTCCGGAACCCGGCATGAATCGCGGCTGCGATTAGCGCTCCGTTCGAAACATACCGCGGCCCCAGCTTCTCGCCTTCCGGATAGCTGCACGCGAAGTTCTCTGCGATGTGTTTCACCCAATAGCTTCCGGTTCCCTTGCGTACCGCTTTCGTTGGAGTGATCCTCGTCAGGAAGGCGAGCGATAATAAGAACGCTTCAGCCGCCCCGTCGCTCACCAGTTCCTGCCTGGCCTCCAAGAAGCGCGTGTACTGTTCCCGTGCGTTCTCAAACTTGCCGTCTGGTTTTTGCTGCGGTCGGCCAACACCGATGCCCCACATCGTCAGTTTTGGATGTTTCACTGCGAGGTCGGAGAGAACCGTCTTCGCGGCAGCTCGATAAAGTGGCTTTGCCGTGGTTCCAAAGTCATGCCGCCCGAGATAGCCGATGAAGGAAGCGCCGTTAACTGTCGCGGCAACATGGGTCTCCGTCTCCGCGGCCGCCAAAGCCGCGGCATAAGTGCTGAACCCAAGAGCCCGACCGATCGCCTCGCAGCGATGAGAGGATTTGACGTTGGGCAAGCTTCGCGTGAAGTCAGCCTTGATGGAAGCAAGAGCGGATTGGTTGAATGAGATTTTCAGGTTGAACATCGGAGCATCTCCTGGAGGGCAATGCTGTTCGCCGATTACGCAGCAGCCCTAGTTGGGATGCGGTCCGAAGCTAAAATACGGAGTCTCAATAGCGACGTTTGACCCGGCGACAGGTCAGAGGTGCCTAACCCGACTCGGAATTAGCTCGGCGCTTACAGCAAGGCAACCGAATCTGTCAGGGTGCAGCCTTGGGGAGGCTTGCTGGACATGCCGAATGAAATTCTTGCGTCACTGATCTCAACAGGGGGGACCATCATCGTCGCGATCCTGGCTGCCGCGATCAGCTATGGGGTTGGGCGAGGAATGAAAACCCACGAATGGCGCCTCGGCATCGTAAGAGAGAAGGTCTCACTCCGACATCGCCTCTATACCGAATTCCTTGCAGAAGCCGATCGCCTTGTCCTCCAAGGCCTTGAAGCCAAAACAGCCCAGGCCTCCGCTTTCCATACTCTCACCGCTCGTCTATCCGAAGTAGAGTTGATCGGTTCAGACTCCGTCGTTGAAGCGGCAAGAGGTGTCTGCGGAAGCGCTTTGGCTTCGCACGCAGCTGCCGATGCTGAACCCAAGGATGCCTTTTACGACATCAAACGGAATTTCGTTTCAGCTGTTCGCCGCGAAATATCAGAGATCGAGGGCCCATCTTAGCTGAAGTCGTCCGGCTGACCGGTGTGTCCGGACACGCGCGAACGGATTGCGATATTCTGAAGCGTGGCGCGCTTTGGCAGCGATGATTTCGGGAAACGATATCCGCCGCGTCAACGCCTCAAAGATTCCATGCCGTCCCCAAGAATGATGCGCCTCGCGGTGAACGCCTCGAGGGCACCGTCAGCGAAACTTTCGAAGCTGACGAACAGCCCCCTCGTCCCTTCCAGCCGTTCGCTCAGCATTCCCCTGCATGTAGCTCGTCAGCTTCAATCCTTGCGCGATGCCATTTCGCCTCGAGCAGATATGTGATTGCACCATGCTGGAACGAGCCATCGATTTGCTCACCTGCCAGCCGAAACCCTCCCCTTGCGTCCATATTCCTTTGAACAACGCGGTAACCAGCCGCTCGAAGTGGTATCCCCTCGCGTGAGGTTCATCCGTCATGGCGTAGAGCGCCAGAAGATCTCTTCAAGGAGCGGCCGCCATGGCGCGGACAATGATGCTGCGTCGCAGCCCTGTTCACGAGGGTTTCACCCAACTTCGAATTGCCGGTTCAGGATAAAATATCGATATGATCCCGCCTTCGGACGTTCTAGGTCCTGATGGCTGCGAGCAACCCTTGACGCCCTTCGTGCGCAGGCCGTGTTGACATCGAAATGGGCATCGAACTCGGAGAAGCTTAAATGAGGAGGCAAACGGAGCGTATATTCACCCATGAGGCAATGAATCGACCGTTGTTCGAAGAACCAGGTGAGCACATCCTTCGCGAAGATCCATTCTCCGGTCCGCAAGGATTCATGGTGGGGGATGAGTTCATCCCGACGCGCATTGAGATGGCGCAACAGTACTTTGACGCCGCACACATGCTTTTGGAAACGATAAAGCGTGGCGATTGGGAGGACTACAAACTGGTCAATCCGGCCCTTTACCTCTATCGGCATTCACTCGAATTGTTGGTGAAGGATATCACACGATCGTCGCGTAGGACGCACGATCTCTCGGAACTCGCCGGCGAACTTGAGGCAACGGTCATTGCCTCGTCTGGATTTTCGGCTCCGACTTGGATCATCAAGCGGCTTAAAGAGATTGCAGCAATAGACCCCACTTCCACTGCGTTTCGCTATGGGGAAAAATTTGACGTTGCCTCGAAGCAGGCAGTGCCGCCGGTACCTGAGGCTGTGTACGTAAGTGTCCCCCACCTTCAGCGCGCAATGCTCACGCTCAACGCGGCACTCCGAGGCGGTATTGCAGAAATCGCGAATGAGCACCCGGTACATTATTTCGAAGATGACGAATAGTCGGGATTCGTCACCGAAGTGGTTTTAGCGTGTCGTCGATCGCCCTTATAGCGGCGATGATGTCCTCGAATGAAGGGAGCGAGCCGAAGATCATTCCGCCCATACTGTCGTAGTCTCGCTTGAGCGCGTCCATCATTCCGGCTGCGGGCGTCAATGAGAAGTGCCCTGCTACCGCTGCGTCCAGATCTGGGGCCGATAATACACGTGCGCGGGTTCACCATGAGGTCTTCGTCGAAGCTCTGTTGTTCGGTTTTCTCCGGGTTTCTGTCAAATTATCGGACCCTGCGGTCTTTTCGATCCACCGCAAGCTTTCGCGCTTAACGCGAGGAGACTTGGACGAAACCGTGTGTCTCATCGCCCTTCCAAGAGGCAGTTCAGGAGATGGATCGGCATCCTGCAACACCTCCCGGAGATAGGATTGCATCCATATTGGCAAGGTCGGTAGGCCGTCGCGGAGATCGTCGCGGACCGCTTGTCCTCTTGCCGGATCACTGAGCAAGTTCCGAAGCCGTGCCGTGCTGTCCGCTTCATTCCCTGACGTTATAACGTCTTGAAGCCAGTATAAGGCTTGGACGACCCGCATCGCAGGTCGTCCGGCCCAGAAAAGGCGACTTGGCGCAGCCTGCCTAAACTTGATAGTTTGGCTGCCCAGTTTTATTGGACGCAGACGCGCATCACTGAGTACAACTACTTGTGAGGGAACGGCGGTTGTGAGACCTAGATCATTCACCGCAGTGAGGCCATCGACGACAAGGCGGGCCTGATCGCGTCGACTTACAGCGTCGATTACGGCGCGTGTCTCCGGGGCGCTCGAACGACCCGTCAGGCTATTTTTGCGCGGCATGTAGTACAAGCCCCGATCAAGACGCTGCAGCTGTTGGGTTTTCACGAGGCGTTGGAGTGCCTTGTCTATGGCAGCGCGAGGTCCGATGTCGAGAAAGTCCACAGGTGTCCAGACAGCACTTGGAGCCGCTGCAATGCGGTCGAGAATTTGTGGCTTGAGATCGAGCGAAGGGCCGCGCATGACTCACCTCTTTGTCCGAAAAATGCGGTATTTTTCGGACAAAAGCAACTCCGAGCTTTACGTTGTCCGAAGGATGCGGTAAGTTTCGGACAAAGACGCCCCGGGAGGTCGAACGTGATCCGCTCCATTCATCCCTTCCCGGCACGTATGGCCCCGGAACTAGCTCTCGAAAAGCTAAACGAGCTATCGTCCGCAGGCTTAGTGCTCGACCCGATGGCAGGTTCCGGAACCGTTCTTCGCCAGGCGACCGATCTCGGTCACCAAGCGATTGGCTTCGATATGGACCCTCTCGCAGTTCTCATGACCCGCGTGTTGACGGCCTCAGTCAACGATGCCTTGGTCCTCGATCTCGCTGAGCGTGTAAATAAACGAATCGATGCGCTATCTGTTGACGAAGCCTTCCTACCGTGGATGGACAATGATCCCGAGACAGTGGCGTTTGCCGACTTCTGGTTCGCTGATCCGCAGAAAGCCGAGTTGCGCCGCATCGCTTGTGCCTTGGATCAGCTTAGCGCGGAACTCACCAGCCCGGATGAACACTTGGCGATCGACCTGTTGAAGATCGCGCTCAGCCGCCTCATCATTACCAAGGACAAAGGAGCTTCGCTGGCCCGCGACGTCTCGCACAGTCGACCGCACAGGGTCGCAACATCTAACGACTTCGCGGTCAGACCAATGTTCGATCGCTCAATTAACGCTGTAAGGAAGCGCCTGAGCGAAGCTCCACCTCCCGGTGGCGCCGCCATTACTCTCGGCGATGCGCGAACCCTGACGTCCGTCGCGGACGCCAGCGTCGACGCGGTTCTGACGTCGCCCCCCTATCTCAACGCTATTGACTACATGCGTGGACATCGTCTGTCTCTTATCTGGCTCGGCCATCGCCTTAGAGACCTTCGTGCGATCCGCTCCAACAGTATCGGTGCCGAGCGGGCACCCGATAAAGCTGACGAAGCCATCGAGCTGGCAACGATGCAGGCTGCGATGGGCGAGATCGATCAGCTTCCCACGAAATTCGCGTCGATGATCGCCCGCTATGTCCAGGACATCCGTCTTATGGTCGGCGAAATCGCACGCGTGCTAAAAGCTGGAGCACGCGCGACATTCGTCGTAGGCAATTCCTGCTTGCGCGAAGTGTTCATCAGAAATTCTGAAGCGGTCGCCACCGCTGCTCGCCTCGCTGGGTTGACGTTGATTAGCGAAACCGAGCGGCCTTTGCCGTTGCGCAGCCGCTATCTACCAATGACGAGCGAACCGCTTGGCAAGCGAATGCGCACTGAGACGATCCTCACATTCGCGCGCACCTGACTGTCAGGCGAGATTCTGGATGAACTGCAAGCTGCCCTTGTACTTGTAGAACAGCTTTGCTCGTCCGTTCGCATTGTAGAAAATCTTCACATGATGGATGGCCATCGGAAATTTCTTGGGCTCGAGCTGGCTTTTGCCCATGAACCCCTTATCGCGTGATATCGCCGCCTGATTGGCGGTACTGCCGTAATTGGCAATCGTCGAGGCAGCGTGAATGGCGAGCGTGCCCCCACCTCCGGCCATCACTGCCATGATGTAGTCGATCAGGAATTGCGGCAGCGCGTCGTTGCCGAGTTTGGCGCGAAGTGCATCCAGCGTCACAATGCTCGATGGGCCATCAAGCACGATCTGATCGAGTTCTGCCGTGTAATCGAACATGCCGAACGACATCTCGCCCTTGTCGAGCGCGACGGTTGCCTTATCGATACTGGGGTCCGACGCCACAGACACGCGACTATCTCCGATCCAGACCGGCGACCCCAGCTCACTCCGAACTGTCGCAAGCGCCAGCCGATGAAAGACGAAGCAACGATGCCAATCGGCATAGAGTTGGGTTGGGATTGTCAGTTCGAAATGTTCAAGATACGCGCCGCGCGCGCCGAACATGCGTGCCCGCTGGATGTAAGTATCCTGCTGCAACTTGTGCTGCACGTTACGCGTGAAAAACATCGACAGAAGGTTTGGGAAGGTGACGCCGCGCGAAACGATATTCCCGCCGATGATAATGGTGAACGGAGAGGAGGGCTCGGTGGCGCTATCCCCTGCTGCTATTCGGTCCCGTTCGCTGTTCAGTACCACGAGGCTCGTACGCGAAGCGTTTTCCACGACATAGCTGGTGAGTTCATCGGGATCAGCCGCCGGATACAGGTGCTGCGCCGTCGCATAGACGCTGGTAACAAGCGTATCGAAGTCCGTGCTGTCGGCCTCGGTCAACGCATGCACAGCCTCTTCGATCGTGACGCGGTCGGCCTCATGGTCGAGCTTCTTGCCGCTCGTGTGCACCAGCATCGTGTAGTTTTTCTCTTCGTCGTTCACGACCTTATTGAGGTAGGCGACCGTAACAAGAAACCGAACGAGCGCGTCCCGCGCTTCCTGCGGATTGCCGCCCTGCTGAAGATAGGTCAGGCGATAAGACACTTTCTTGTCGAGCGGAAAGAACACGTCCTGGCCCGTATATTTGGCGTGTGGTGGGAAACTCACCCACTTTTCAGTGTCATTCTTAAAGGTGTTGTTGAGGTCGAGCCGCGCGGGTGTCGCGGTGACGCCGATATAGAAGCCATCGCTGCCAATCAGCTGCCCAACGAGGTCGTTGATGGTCGTCTTCGTACCCTTGTTCACCTTGGAGTTTGGCGTGGCATAATCGGCCTCGTCATCGATCACGACGATCCTTCCTACATCTTTGAGTCGATCGATCAGTTTCTCGAGATCTCGCGCGTTCTTTTTGCAGAAAACAACCAACTCGGCGGGCTTCTGGCCGTTCGACGTCTGAAGCAACTCGGAGGAGTTGCGAGGAGCGGGGGCTAGGCCGGATGTCTTGAAGCGACGCAAATTCTGAGTGAGCAGATCGACACTATCGTTCATGAGATGGACAATGATCTTGTGCCCCTGATCGAGCAGCTTTGCCGTCAGACAGATCATCATCTCGGTCTTGCCGCTCTGCGGCTCGCCATAGATCACGAGCGCCGATGTGCTGGCCTTTGCAAGGTTGGAGACCGCGCCGTTAACCGCCACCTCGATGCTCGTCGTAGGAACGTCGGCAGTCTGCAATCGCTTCAGTTGTTTGACATACCGATCATTGAGTTTTGCTTTTGCCTTGAATTTCGCGAGATCGATTACGGCTGTCACTAAAAATCACCCTCATTGGTCGGCTGCGTTTATGGATAGAATAGAGAATCGATTTTACTATACTTCTTCGCAATTATTCAGGTTGGGAAAAATGTGCGTCCAGCTTCTACAACAGGCGGCCCCCTTTCCCATCCTATGCCTCCTAACGCAAACATCTGGTGCACGCGGATCGACACCGGTCTGACAGCTCAAACATCTGTCAGCTTTCCAGCCTCAGCTTCGCGGTCGAGGGATGGATCTGCGTCATGATCGGGCGACGCATGTGCGCAAGACTAACGACGGCCTGCCCCGGCTGCAGCGACGCAAGCGAGCGCCACATGCTCTGATCAATAGCAGGAATAGTCCGCCGCAACCGGCCGACGACGCTTTCGTCCTGAATCTTGTGCAGGATCCAGTTGTTGATCAACGCCAACACCTCATCGGGCAAATTCTGCGGCAGCTGCGTGACGAACGTTAAGCCCAGCCAACGCTTACGCCCGCGCTTAGCAATGCGGGCAACCTGCTCATACAACGTCGGCATCTGTCGGATTCGTGCCGTCGACAGAAATTCGTGTGCCTCCTCGATAATGAGATTAACTGGCGTTGGCGTCTGCCCCTTGACGCTTGCCAACTCGTACGCACGCTCCTGCTCGGTTTGCAGCTGCCGCAAAACCTGCGCGATCGCTAAGTTTCGCAGCACTGGGCTGTCGAGATCTGAAAGGTCGATGATGTTGACCCGACCTGGTTTGAGCATCGCCGGGACATCTAGGTGCGCGGCATCGGCACGATCGAAGATTTTCAACCGGTGCATGCGCCAGAGGAGGCCGGAAACCTTCATCCAGCTCGACGGGACTTTCTCAAGTTCAGTCTGATCAATGATTTCTTTGAGCTTGGCCTGCGCGTCCGACCGTTTGCGCATCAGGTCGCTGGCCCAAAATGTGACTTCACCTTTCTTGAGGTGCGCGATGCATGCAGAAACGACGTCGATTAGCAGCGCCAGGGTCAGGTGTGGATAGCCTGACTCCATTTCATCCCAATCCAGGGCCTGGCGTTCCGACTCGACGTCCTTCTTGACCGGAAAAATGTTGATGTCGCCCAGCAGGCGTCGACCGATATCATACGCGGCGAGGAAACGACCTTGTTGTGCATCGTTCATCCCGAGTATTTCTATCGCGGTCCATGGTGATAGCACGCTGAATTCGAGCGTGAACTCGGTATGTGACGGGTGGTCAGGATTGCTGGGCTCACGGCCGACGAGCGTCAGAACATGTGTGTTGGGTACGCCTTTAACGGGGAGACCCTGCGCCCTGGCAAGCGCCAGCATATCGGCATCCGCGGTCACCTCGTGCATGGTGGTGTACTCGCCTTCGGTATCGAGCAGAATGACCGCCGCCCCCTCTTCCGCGATGCCGGCGGCGTAGTTGGTGATCGTCGTAGATTTGCCGCCGCCCGTTGTGCCCAGAACCCCCGTATGCCGATAGAGTACAGACTTCTTGTGAACCGGCACCGGTACGTCGACTGTTTCGTGGCCCATTACGCGGCCGATGGCGAAATCGCCCTCCAAGCCCAGAATCGAAGACATCTCTGCATCATCAACCAGGAAGACGGGCGAATTCGGAATCGGTCGCCGATTGGCAGGCCCGATGCGACCCCCTCTTTCCTCGCCGAGCAGCTGAAGCTGAAGACGGCCGTGGTGCCCGGGCATGCCGATTGCGCCATTGACCGCCGAGATCACCATGGCGGTCGAATCAGCGCTAATACCATCCGGATCATAGAACGGTCCGGCCGACACAGTTCCGACATAGCGGCGACCGTCGGGATGGCTTTCGATGCGAAGAAGCGCCTGCGACGTTACGTTCAGAATTTTGTCCGGCGGCATCACAACCGTCACCGATCCATCGGACGAGCCGGAGGTGTCGTACAGGGTTCGCCCGAAAGATCCATCGTAAACAGCCGGCAGCTTCTTCTGACCGCCGGCCTTTTCTGACGTCTCGATCAAATTCTTCACGGCCGCGCGGCTCGTTGACGCACGGTCAGCCACCTCCGATGCATCGCTAGCCGGTTCCTGGTCTCGGTTCGCTTTGGGCATTTCACTCTCCTGAATGGGCGAGGCGCTTCACGCGCCATATTGAGTCATGACCGCCGCTGCCGGCTTGAAGATCGCGTCTGATGGGAACATCTCGCGGCAGATACCGCCGGCGAGATCGAGCAGCATCGGGTAGCCTCGCGCTTCAACAAGCACAGCATCCGCCATCGCGACGATAGCAGCTTCGCTGGCGTGTTCGGCATGGGCATAGAACACCTGACTTGACGAGTGCGGCGAGACGCGAAAGACGCCGGCGACAAGCTTCCCACTGGCGTCCGCCTGAAAGCCCTCAAGCATCCGCAGCGCTTTCTGGAATCGGCCCGTTCCATAGTGACCTTGAGTGATGACGCCGTGCATGTAGGAGTTCAGATCGTCGACGATCGCATATTCAAGGGGGAGTAACGCATCGCCGATGGTCCGCAGCAGGCGGTCGTTCGATCCGTGCGGAACATAGACGAAGCGCTTGTGGTCGAGCAGCAACTCACGAAAAAGCGGAACGGACAACTCGATCAGTTCGGGCATCCCAGCCCCCGTGAGCAATTCCTTCGGCAGGGGATGGCCATGGCCCATCCGCCATGGCGCTTCTGCCTTGCGCGCCATGACCGCCAACTCGGCATTGGCCATCAATCCGCGTCGCAGCATGTCCGATACGCCCGCTTCCTCGGCATCCTCGGCTGCTTTGCGTTGGGCAAGCAAGGCGAGCGTTCGATCAAGCGCGGTGCGTCCTGAGACCTTGACGTCCTTCTGAAACACTCGGTGGCCCCAGGTCCCATGGTCGCCCAGATAGGTCGCAAGTGCTATGGAGGTCTGAAAGATCGTCATCGGAAGCGTCTGATGAACGACCGACGCCCCATCAACGGCTTGGACATGCCCGCTGAATAGCAAGTGCTGCTGAACTGTCCGCAACTCGCCAAGTTCGACTTCATGAACTCCAGCATCACGGGGAGCACCTTCGCGGCGGGCGATCAAAGGGAAGGCCTGCTCGCGAATGTCGCGGCGGGCTTCCATTTCCCGGACTTGCGCCGCAATAATCTCCCTCTGCAGACGATCAAACTGCTCCGCCATCCGGTGGGCGGGGTCCCAATTGTCGATGTCGAGCGTGTCCTCAATGCGCTCGCCGGTAGCGTCCTCGTAGCTCCGCCCAGCTGCCGATCCCGCTTCGCGTGGCGCCGATTTAGCTTCATCTTGGTCGACAGCAGAATTAGCCATGCGCCGTTCCTTTTATCCTACATATGCCGCTCGCGCTCTATCTTGGACGCCGCCTTGCGAAGTTGCTCCACTAAGGAAGGGCGATTGCGGCCCGCAGCGTTCACGATACGCGGCGCGTGACGATCGGCATCGCCCGGTGACAGCCCAAAGGTTTCTATCAAGCAGGCGGTGGCCGCTGCCCGATCGATGCGCCCACTTCGACCAAGCGTGCGGGCAATGACAATGCCTATAGGGGCGAGGGCAAGGAACGCAGCCTCATCGGCTTCATATTCCATGACTTCCGCGGCGGCTGTCAGTGGTACACCGTCGTCCCGTTCCATCACGTCCGCAAACATGCCGAGCGGGCATCCCGACAAAATGCCCGCAAGTTGTTCCGGTGCCGTCGGCGCTCGAAGGCCATCGAGTACGTCAATGATCGCCGGGCCAAGGCGAGCGATCGCGAGTTCGCGCCGCGTTAAGTAATGACCTGCAAAATGGGCCAGTTCATGCGCGAGAGCGAACCTCACGAGCGCTGAATCATCTTCGTCGAGAAAAATCATACCGAAGCCTCGGTGGGCAACCAAGCAGCCGCGCAGGCGTCGTTTTCGTAGGGACGCGGCTGCGCGACCGGTCGCGACAGCCAGCGTCTGGACGACGTCCGCGGTGGTAAGGCCAGCGCGGACAATGATCGAAACGGGCAAGGTCAGCGGTGCGCATTCGGCGAGATCACGCGGAAAGCCGGAGCCGACAAAGTCGGCTCCGGCTGTAATTCGCGCTGCAACTGCGGCGGCGTCAAACGCCATCAATCGGTATCCTGTTTCTCCTCGTCCACGTCGAGCGCGGCGATCAGCATTTCGCCGTCGTCATTGGCATTCGCGAAGGCCTTTGCGCTTTCAGCGAAACGTAGCATATTGACGAGGGCCAGTGGATTAACGCCCAACGCGGTGGCCAACTCCATTGCCGCCCCGGGTATTGCAGCGCCTTCCGGCCGCGGTGTTACCGCGAGCCGCCACAGCTGGTTCTCATCACAACGCAGCTCGACGGTGGCCGAGCGCCCTGGATTTGCACGTTCCCAAATCGCCAGAGCACTACCGACGAAATCGGATCGATCACGCGCCGCCTGGGCCATCGCGCGCCCCAGACGTTCGGTCTCTGCTGAATTTCGGTCCATTGTAATCTCCGTATTAATCATGCCTTCGTCCCCTCCCCAAAGCGGCGAGCTCTGCCGCGGATACGCTCCAACCGTCTTCCCGCTTCCTCTAGCCCAGCTTCATCGGCGGTCAAGCCGAGAGCTTGAGCGACTACGGGCACCGAACTCGCACCCACCTTTATGAGGTTGACGATGACTGCGTCGCCAGGATCCTTCACCAATTGGTCGCCAAATCGCTCCCAGTCGATCTGCTGGATCATTGAATCCTCGTCGTCGACTGTCGCTAACGGATCATCAGAAGTATTTTCGATCGCCGAATACGTACCCTCATGTTTTGTGCGGCGAGCCTGCGAGCGCCGAAGGGTCATAGCTTTGCCTTTGGCGATAGCGGCGAGGTACGTTGTCAGCTCAGCGAGCTGAGGATTGTAATTCGTCGGGGCAGCCAGATATTTGAACAAGGCGTCGAAGCAGGCCTCTTCGACATCCTGATGGTCATGGAGACCAGCTACGTCGCGCTTAACGATGGCAACCAGCGACGCAATGACCAACTCAACGATCTTCGAGGCGGCACGCGTATCACCCGCCAGAAGCTGACCATGTAGCGTCAGGAGTTCTTTCTGTTTCGACATTCTAGTCCTCTCACCGTCCGGTCGACGTCACCGGCTGATTCGGTGCCGATCTTTGTTCGACGTCATATATCTGCCGCTCAACGGCGAATCTGGACGCGCGAAATAGGAATTTTTCGCCGTTACAGATTATGCACGAAAGTCAGCTCAAGAACCGATGGCTTGGAAAGCGACGCGTGAACGATACCGCGGCACCGCGAAAGCTGCTGGATTCAGGGCAAGGTGACGGCCGTTTTCGCCCTAGAGTGAAGCGCTCGACTTGATCACGACCCAGCAATTGCCAACCAAAATCGTCATCCGTGATGTCACGAAAGACAAAGCCGAGCACCTTTTCGTCTTGATCAGCCCACCATGAAAGCTCCTCTGCCATAACCCGAGCCAAGGACCTGCGCCTGCCAAGGGAGTGGAGATCGAAGGGCGTCGCGCGATGTGTTTGCTGGAGAAGATAGTCCTCCTGGCGCTGCGCTCTTTTCGCGTTTCGCCGTTTATCCGACTCGAAACGGTGCCTTCGACATGAGCCGAATGGCGGTTGCGATCGCAAAATGTGCATCGTGGGCAAGAACATCTTCGGCGAGCTCTCCGCCGGTGACGGAACGCCTCACCAAATTGTCCGGGTCGTTTACGTTCCGGAAATGAGAGAGCGGGTTGCGGAGGTCCGCCAATCGTTTGAGATCAGTGACCTCTCCCGAGGAGAGAAAGCCGTTGGCTGAGCTTCGCCTAAGGGTTTCATGAAAACCCACCTTCGGCGGAAGATCCTCTCCTGCTACATGCAGAAACCCGGCCAGAGTATTTTCCGCAAGCGATTGGCAAAGTAAAATGGTCGCGGCGAAATTGCCGTGGACGAATGACGACCGGGCCTCGATCAACGCCGTATGAGCTACAGTTCCTCCAAAGAGAAGCGTTCCGCCAATCCCCAACGAGCGTCCGTGATCGATCAAATAGTGATACCGGCCGAGTCGGCCTGCTAGGTCATCGTGCAGGTCGGCCAGTAGTAGTTGGAGAAGTTCGACGTCCGACGGAGTTGAAAAGAGATCATCAGTGTGATCGTCTGCATCGATTTCGTTCATGTTCCGCTCGTGGGCACCGTGGAGACCGCACACCACCCGCGATGAAGCAATTTTTCGCAGAAATCTGCATCCCGCCAATCGCTTCAAAAATGGTGCCGGTCAAGTCTTTCCAATGCCATCGCTTGTGTCAGAAAAATAGCCCGTTTCTGACAGCTTTCAACAAAGGGGGATTTTTAGTTGGTCGAATTTTGTGCGAGACATCCCCTGCCCGTCATCTCGCGCAGTCAAGCTCGTTTCAACGAGGTCGAGCGTCTCCCGTTTTCTCACTTTCAGCCTGTCCTGGATCAGGCCAGACCAAACGAGGGCCGGCTGATTTCGATCCATGTCCGAAATAAGCCGACAAATTTCGGACAATGCCTACACGAGCGCCAACTGTCGGCCAGTTGCGTCGTCAACGCCCCGCTATTCGCTCGTCTCGCCTCCAAAGTCCTCATTGCCGGCTGCAAAGTCGGGCATGATGTCGCCGCCCAGCAACTTCTCCTTCGACAGCAGTCCGGCATCCTCGAGCGCCTCGAAATCCGGCAGGTCGCGCAGCGTGTCGAGATCGAACTACAGGGGAATTCCTTGGTCGTGACGTAGGTGTAGGGCGCGCCCGGCGTCGGGCTACGCGGACCGGAAGCGATCAGGCCGGCGCCGCGCAGATGACCAATAAAATCGCGACTGATCTCCTTGCCGAAGAACGACGACAATTCTCCACGCGTGATCGGCTGGAAGTAGGCGATGCACATCAGCACCAGCACGTCCGACTGTGTGAGGTCCGCGGCACGCCCGTTGCCGCCGGCGGCCGTGCCAAATGCACTGCGAATAGCGTCGGCATAGGCCGGCCGGGTCAGGTGCCGAAAACCGCCGGCGACGGCGACCAGGTCGTAGGGCCGGCCACGCAGCTCTTCGCGGATGTCGTCGATCAAAAGATCGATGCTGCAGCTCTTGCCGACGATGCGTGCCAACGTTTCGCGGCCGACCGGTTCGCTGGCGGCAAAGATCGTTGCTTCGACCCGATTCATCCATTCGCGCCAGCGCGCCTCCGGCGGCAGATGATCCAGTTCCCGATCCAACAAATGGTCATTTGGCCGGCCGTCGTCTCCTTGCGCTCCTCCCCTTCTCCTACGTGCACTCCCCGTCATCGTCTTCACAGTCCGTAGATGCGGAAGGTGGGGCGGCCGGACAGCTCGCGTACGGCGCCGAGCTCGACCAGCCGGTCGAACAGGCGGCGTAACCCACGGTCGCTCATACCCGCGATCTGTTCCGAAGCGACGATCGCGTCGTGGGACAGCAGCTTGCCGACGACGAGGTCCGCTGCCTTGGCCCTAAGTTTCGGCGCGACGCCAAGCAACCGGTCCGCGCGGCGCTCGAGCTCCGCGGAAAGATCAATGGCGCGCAACGCGGCGCGCGCCTGCGCGGTAAGCAGATCCTTCCCACGTTCAGGATCTATCCCAATGCTTGTCGCCACGGAGCTGGCTGCCGATCGACGCGGGCGGGCGCTTGGCCCCAAGGCTGCCTCGGCGCCCAGCAGCGGCACCGCGTAGGCCCAACCCACCCGTTGCGCCACCAGGGCGTCCGCGAGCCAACATCCGAAGGCTCGTGCGAAGCCATACCTTTCGGCGGCCGTGAATGCGCCGGTCAGCATGCCGACCATTCCGATGTTCGCGGAAAGCTGTCGAAGATCATCTGCCAGTTCGCCGACTGCGTCGTCGTCGCGGCGGAGACCGAGGTCATCCAGCACCGCGCCGATGCTCGCCTCGGTCAGCAGTTTCTCGGCAGGCGTGCCGGCCAGCCGGTGCCAGGCAAGCAGCATCGATCCGGCGGGGCCGACGGACAAAAAATCGCCCGGGCGTGTGAGCAGCACGGCGTCGCGCAGCGCGCCTTCGTCCTCGACGCGCCCTGCCTGCCGTGCCGTGACCGCAGCCGCCAAAAGCGCCAGGCGCTGCCGCCAGGCGCCGGCCCACCGCTCCTGCCGGCGGACCACCGCATCGAGCGCACCGATGGCGGCGCCGGCCGTGACCGCAATGTCCTCGATGCCTTGTCCCGCAACCGTTTGGGCGTCGAGGGCGGCCCTGCGCAACCAGGTCGGCACCGTTGCCATCGAGGGGGCACGAACAAGCGTGGTGGCGTGGTGGCGCGGAGCGGGTTTGGGACGCAGAATCATCGAAAGCACGATGAATCATGGCGGCGCTTTTAGCAACTGAAATGGCCGAAAAGCGCTGTGCTTGTCGCGCGCCAACAACGAATGATAATCTTGCATTATCAGTCGTTTAACTCTACTCCTTCCACTTGCAACAGGTTAGCCGGCCAACATCACTCTTCGGGACACCCGGACGACGGCTCGGTGCAGCCACTCAACGTCACCCGTCTTCTCGTCGCGACTATCGCGGTACCCGGAGTTGGTCGCGGCGACCTGCTTCCGAGACACCTTTCGAAGAGGCCGAGCCCGGATCACCAACTCTAAATCCCGCGTGATTGCCTATTCTATAAACCCTCCGTCAAGATTGCAGCGGCCAGAAGCCGCCCCAGCCAAATCATCACAGCGCCCGCCCAATCGAACCTGAAATCATACCGGCCGGCGGACTTGCGCGGGGTGGGCCAATTTTGCACGCGGCCAGTGGAGCTGGCACGTGAAAGAGCACATGAATAGGCGTGTCGCCAATATTTTCGCATTGCTCTAACCGATTATAGTTGTGACGAGCGATTTCAGCCGTTTACTTGCCGCTCAAGTCACGCATAAAAGAAGGCAGCACCGATTCGGTAGCTTATCCCCTGTCTTTCTCGTACTCGCGGCCCGTGGCGCCGAGTGGACGATTGAAGATCGCCGGTCTCACTAGCAGGTGGGCACAAGGGCCTGGGGCCGGTTGGCAAGCCACAGGAGTAGGACAAATGTCGAAGGATTCGGGTAAGGGCGATAATCACGGCGGCGGGCCAGGCAAGGTCGAGATCACAGTGGTGGTGAACGGCCAGCCCACGCAGGTCGAAGCCAATCCCAACCAGCCGCTGCACGTCGTTCGTACCAAAGCCCTTGAAAACACGCAAAACGTCGCCCAGCCGGCCGAAAATTGGGAATTCAAGGACGAGGCCGGCAACTTGCTCGACGTCGACAAAAAAGTTGGCGATTTCGGTTTCGCGAACATTGTGACCCTGTTCCTCAGCCTGAAGGCGGGCGTAGCAGGTGCCTGAAATCCAAACTGTGGACCCTGCGGTCTCTCGAGCGAAGTTCGATCGGCAGATCGGCTGGTTCCAAACACAGGCAGGTGTTTACCGGGCTCAGGGTTGTTTCCTGATCGAGGCGAGCTTCCCTACCGCCTTCTTCATCTTCGCGCCGCCCAAGATAAAGCCACAGATAATCGGTGCAACTGTCGAGATCGACTTTTCCAATTACGACCTGCGACCTCCGTCGGTGGTCTTCGTCGATCCCTTTACGCGCCGGCCGATTGCCCGGAAGGATTTACTGCTAAGGATGCCCAGACGACCGCATCTACCCGGAACCCCGCCGGATATGATTTCGGTCCTCATGCAGCAAAACGCTCTGCCCCTATCCGACTTCATCCAGGCCAACAGTGCGGAACACACTCCATTCCTGTGCATGGCAGGCGTCCGGGAATATCACGACAATCCAGCCCATTCAGGTGATTCATGGCTTCTCCACCGGGGTTCTGGCGAAGGCTGTTTGGCCTTTATCCTGGACAAGATCATCAAGTACGGGACCGGCCCCGTGGAGCAGCTTCAGTATCAGTTCCAAATCTCAGTGGGAGCCATGGTGGCACCCCCACCCGCCATCCCGGAATGAGCGCTTTGACGGATGTAACGACCGTGACTCTCCCGCGCGGCTGCATCTCGACCACGCATGCGCATCTGCGCAGAGTTGGTCGCGAGGGCAATGAGGGGATGGCGCTCTGGGTCGGCGTTCAGCAAGACCGGCACTTTGCCGTAACAGAGACCGTTATCCCGGCGCAGCATCACATTCGGACAAGCGATGGCGTTTGCGTAATAGTTCCGGCCGAAGAACTGCACCGGCTCAACGTCTGGCTCTACAAGCGCGGCCTGAAACTCTTGGCCCAGATCCATAGCCATCCGGGCCGCGCCTACCATTCGACAACCGACGACGCTTATGCGGTCGCTACCACGGTTGGGTGTCTGTCCCTGGTAGTGCCGAATTTCGCCCGCGAGCCTTTCGATCTTGCTCGCGTCGCCGCCTATCGACTTGACGCGAAGGCGAACTGGAATGAGGTCCCCTCGGCGGCACTGACGCGAATGATCAAGATAACGAGTTAACCATGGCACTTGCTAATTTCATCGACCGCGCCGCCACGGCGGCATCTCAGGTACTGGCCGACTTTCATCTGGAGGACTTCAAGGCAGCTCTCGAAAGACAGGTCGTGGCTGTGGCTTTCGATAGCCAGGCCGCCTCACGTGCCGAAGGCCAGGCGACGCTTGACCTTACGGTGAGGTTGCTCGCCAGACTCTATCCGGTTCTGGCAATACTTCCCCTGGAAAGCGGGGCGAGCCCTCAAGCCCAAGCGCTGGAGCGCTTGGCAAAGTCGATCAATCCAAAAATTGGTATCCGACGCTCCGGCAAATCTGCCACGGTCTGCGTAGTTGCAGGCGCGGTGCACCCATCACTCCGGTGCCCGACCTTTTTCATGGGATCGGACGGTTGGGCGGCAAAGCTGTCGCGTACGGGTCCCGTGGGCTCTGGCTCGAGTTTGCTGCCCTATGGAGCGGGCGCCGCCAGTTGCTTCGGCGCCGCCAACGTCTTTCGAACCATCTTCGCCGCCCAGCTGACCGGCGCCGAGTTGGACGAAACCATCGACCTCTCCTTATACAGCTACAACAAGACCAAAGCCGGCGAGGCAGGTCCGATCGACTTCCCTGCCGACTTTGGCGAAACGCACCTCGTTGGCCTCGGCGCGATAGGCCATGGCTCGCTTTGGGCGCTAGCGAAACAACCCGGTCTCATGGGTCGTCTGCATGTAATCGATCATGAAGCAATCGAACTCTCAAACCTGCAGCGCTACGCATTGGCCGGCCAGGCGGAGATTGGCATGTCCAAGGCGGTTCTTGCAGCCACCGCCCTTAGATCGGCTGCCCTTAAGGTCGAGGCGCACCCGCTGACGTGGGCAGAATATGTTGCGCGCCGGGGCGATTGGGTCTTCGACCAAGTGGGTGTGGCGCTTGACACCGCCGCCGACCGTCTGGCTGTCCAAGGTGCACTGCCCCGATGGATCGCGAATGCATGGACGCAAGAGCACGATCTAGGTATTTCCCGGCATGGTTTCGATGACGGCCAAGCTTGCCTTTGTTGCATGTACCTGCCGTCCGGAAAATCCAAGGACGAGCACCAGCTGATTGCCGAGGAACTCGGAATACCGGAAGCACACGAGCAGGTGAAAACGCTCCTGCAGACCAATGCCGGAGTTCCCAACGACTTTGTAGCTCGGGTGGCTACAGCGATGGCTGTGCCGTTTGAACCGCTAGCCCCGTTTGTTGGCCAGCCCCTGCGCTCCTTTTACCAGCAGGCTATCTGCGGCGGTTTGGTGTTCCAGCTCAGTGATGGAAGTCGCCTCGTTCGAACCGTGGTTCCAATGGCCTTTCAGTCAGCGCTTGCCGGGATTATGCTTGCCGCGGAGCTGGTCAAACATAGTGCGGGTTTTCCCGTAAGCCCGACGACGAGCACTCGCGTGAATCTTCTGCGCCCCCTTGGATCTCACCTGCATGACCCGAAAGCCAAAGATTCCAGCGGCCGCTGCATCTGTAGCGACGAGGATTTCATTGCCGCGTATAGGCGCAAATACGGCAAGACCGGTGAACAGCTGAGTCTCGGTTAGCAGAGCAGGGAGACGGGTCGTGCGCGATGACAATGCGGGCAGTTACTATGACACGCTCGGCCCGCTCCTTTGCCGTCCGATCGTCCAGGACACTCCCGCCCCGCCCACGACACCGGAGACGTCCTTGCCGAGATGTCGGTCAAGCGCCGGCCGCCAGGGCACCAGTGTGAATTCTCGCGACTTCTCGATGACAGCATACTTGCCGCTGGCGAGCTCGACGGATCGGCGCAGCGTGCCTTCTATTCGATCTCCAGGCCGCGCTTCAGAATACGGGAGACCAAGCTCATCCGACAGCTGGCCGGCAATCCGGTTCAGCTCACGCTGGCCCAGGATCGAAATCATGTTGGCGCGATAAACGATCCGGTCTTGCTCTTCATGCGCTAGGCCTTGCGCAATCAGCCACTGCCGCCGGCGGGCTTGTGCCTCCCGCATCTCACGGCCGAAGCCGGAGTTGCTCAAGGCCTCAGGTGCATCAGAAACCAGCTCCCGGTCGATCCAGGTCGCGCCGTCAAAACCAACCTGCTGCTCCAGTGGCATCGATGAGAGCTTGTCGACCATGACAGGTTCAATCCTGGCACGCTGGCGTTCGTAACCGGCCACGCGTGTGAGATGATCAGGCGCGATGCTCCAGGTACCGTCCGGCTCGCGCTCCACGCCGCCAGTGGCTCGCCTGATCGCTTCCAGCCTTCGAACATGCGTTTCGGCGAAGCGTTCGGTGGCGGACGCATCATGCTTGAGGTGGATATCGACGTTGTAGCGCCCACCGTGAGCGGCGGCGATCTCGGCGATCGTACGGTCAACCTGTCTTGGCTCGGTGTTTTTCGGCGTGACGTGGACGATGCAGCCGTCGGGCGTCGGTTGCGTCGCCTCGCCCTTGCCGATGTCGATGTAATGGCTTTTGCCGTCCACGCCATCGACGATGAGGTAATGCCGGTCATTGATCTCGTCGGCCAGTCCACGCGCGACAACGCGGCCGATCACAGGCTGGGTGTCCTGTTCAGGCCGATCGTGGACGACATAGTCTGCGGCGCTGCGAGCGAACCCCTTGCCGGTGAGCTCGCGATGCATGATCTTGATGATGTCACCCCGCTCGCCGATGCTGCGCAGCGTGGCTTCGAGCTCTTCATCCAACCGCCAGCGGCCCGAACCGATCTCCGTCGCGAGATCCATTCGCTCAAGTTGCCTGAGGCGGCCTTGATGCAGCGTCTGGCGAAAGGCGTCGCGACCGTCCGGCGAAACTATTCCGTCGTCATCGCGCATGCTGAGGAGCCGGCGGTCGATGCTGGTGAAGCGTTCCTGATCCATTTCCTGGCGCAAGCGCTGCTCGATCTCGCGGTCGGTGCGCGGACCGAGATCGAGGCTGACCAGCTCCGCCGCCCGCTCGCGGATTCCACTCGAGATATACTCCCTGGCGATGACGAGATTCTCGCCGCGATCGTCCCTGCCGCGAACGATGACGTGGGTGTGCGGATGACCGGTGTTGAAATGATCGACAGCGATCCAGTCGAGCCTTGTGCCGAGGTCTTCCTCCATCTGCGCCATGAGACGCCGCGTGAACGGCTTGAGATCGTCATACTCGATGCCGTCTTCCGGTGCGACGATGAAGCGGAACTGATGGCGGTCGCCCTCCGCACGACCAAGGAAGTCTTTGCCGTCGACGCGGTCACTGTCGGCACCGTAGAGTTCGCCAGGCGCGCCATCGTGAGTGACGCCGTCGCGTTGGATATAGCGAAGATGGGCCCGTGCCGCGTCCTGGCCCTTACCGACCAGCTTGACGACGCGTGCCTTGACCACGACCCGCCGCTGGCGAAAGGCGGCGTGGCGATCGCGTGATCTGAGCAGCGCGGCCGCCGCGCCGCCGTGCCCTGCCCGGCTTCCGGTAAAGCGACCGCCATGCTGAGGCCGGCCGCCAGCTCTGTTGATCGCTGCCCGGACCTGACCGACATAGCGTTTGCCGGCCTTCGAGCCGCGCGACCCGATTCTCCCAAGCTTCGGCCTGAACTCGTCGTCCTTCATGCCAGCCTCCTGGCCAGGCTAAGCAAAATCAACAGCTTACGCGTCCAACCCTCATGGCACCGGCGCCAGCCTCCTGGAAAAACGATGTGCAGACAAAGACTTCGCCGCCTCTTGGAGGCGGTGCTTTTATCTTGCCTTACGCGCCCTCCCCCTCCTCTCCAGGACGCGCCTGACCCGCACATCGCTAGCGATCCGGCTTCGTTAACCGCGCGTCATCTTTGCCGAGCGGCACGAAGAGATCGTCATTGCTTTCGCCGGCGCGAACACCATCATGAAGGAAGAAGAGCGAGCGTCCGGAGTGCGCGTTTCTTCGCTTTGGAGTCGCGGATTCGCCCCTGAATTCGTTCATGTCGGCGGCCGAAATCCCCGTCGCCTTGAGCTGTTCCAGATAGGCGATGGTCTCCTTCGGCAGCGGCTTGCCACGCTTCAAATGGTCTTCGTAACGCTCGGGTCCTGCGTTGTAGGCGGCAAACAGGCCTGGGAAGCCGAAGCGGTCATACATGGCGCGCAGATAGGCGGTCCCGGCCACAATATTGTCGCGCGGATCGTGCGGATCAGGTCCCAGACTGTATTCGGCACGCATGTTCTCATAGGTGCCAGGCATCACCTGCATGAGGCCTATCGCCCCCGCGCGTGAGGTGATGGGGTGGCCATCGAGCATGGTCTTGCCGCTGCTTTCGGCATCCATGACGGCGTGAATCCAGGCTTGGGGAATGCGGAAGCGTCTGCTTGCTTCCGCTGTGAACGCCTGCCATCGTCCAAGCTGCGGATTACGGGAGATGACGACGGGCTCAGCGCCGGTCGAGGCGGAACAGGCGCATGGCGCAATAGCGATCATGCCGAGCATCAGGAGGGTCAATCGGTCCATAGCGGCACGAGCCTCCCGATGATATTTGCGGCCGGCACCGGCCCGAAGTAGCGGCTGTCGAAGGAGCGATTTACCTCGCTGCCAAGCAGGAACACCTCGTCATCAGAGAGATTTCGGCACCCGCTCCACCATGGCAGTGGGCGGCTCTGGCTGTCGGTTGTCAGCCGGCGCGCGACGATCTCACCGGCGATGATGATGGCGTCATTGAAGGCACAGACATGCTCGCCAGGGAGCGCGGCAAGGCCCTTCACCAGCGGCACATTGCGAGGCAGGTAGCCGCGTTCGGCGGCGAGATCGGCGACCGATTTTGGTGGGCGGGCGAGCACGAGGTCGGCACGCGCGGGTGATCCAGCCGCGACACGATAAAGGCCGACCGGCGCGCTGGCCGAGGCGTTCCAGACCAGCCAAGGGGTTGGTCTGACGAAGGCGGCGAAGCAGATCAGGCCGAGGCCAATCGTGGCAAGCGCGATCGTTTTGCGCGCTCGAAGGCGCCGCAGACGGCTGCCGATCAAACGGATGGAAGGGCGCCGGCTCATGGGCGCCCCCCCTCGCCGGCGGAACCGGAAGTGACCTCGCCATCCTCGGGAATAGAGTCCTGCGGCTGTCCCTTCGACCAGTCGTCGAGCTCGTCGATGTGGTAGCGGACATAGCGGCCGTGCTTGCGGAATTTCGGGCCGCCGCCTTTGAGCCGCATCTTCTCCAGCGTGCGCTGGGACAGGCCGATATAGAAGGCGGCTTGCGCGGTATTGAGAAACGGGCTGCCCTTCTTGGCGCGGGCCGCGCGTTCGTTTTCGTCGTCCATGATGATCCTCGTTTCGCTCTCGGAAGGCGCAGGCGAGGATCGGCCAGCAAGGTCGTCGTGGGGACGGGCGAAGAGTCGGGGGAGAGTTTTCGCCGCCCCTTCGGGCGGACCTGCTTGGAAATGGAGGAGCCCCGCGCCGGTTGCGGCGCGAGGCCCGAGGTCAACAGTTCAGTCGACGGGGTTCCAGATGATGGCGTAGGTGTCGTCATCGTCCTGGCCGGCGGCGCGGCCGAGATTGGCGTAGAGCTTGCGCGGACCGAACTCGGGGGCTGCGATCGACAGGCTCACATAGCCCTTGCCGGAGGTCTCGCCGGTGCGAATCCAGCCCGCACCCACTTCGACCCCTTGAGTCAGCACCCGGAAGTCGGGATGGTTTTCGGCGCTCTTGGCCTGATTGGGCACGATGTCGATGTCGGCGCGGACGCTGAGCGTCTTGAGCTGGCCCTTGTAGCCGCCGTTTTCCTGCTTCGTGACATAACCGATCGCGGTCATTTGAAAGTCTCCTTTTGCTGTCGCCGGGGACCATTCCCCTGCGATGGCGGACCGTGATGGGCGCGTCCGAGCGCCCGAACCCGACAGGGCCGCAGCGGCAGCGGAGGACCCGAGCGGGCAGCTTTTTTGAAGCGAAGCGGCGCGAGGAAGCCGCCGCAGGCGGCGGGGAAAAAAGCTGGCCGCGAGGGTTTCGGGCGGTCGGACCCGTCCATAGGTCGACAAGCCAGCCGCGGGGAAATGGTCCTTGACGAGAGCATGGAGACAGGCCGCGCGATCGGGCGAGCACGACAAAGCAGGCGGCAATGCAGGTGCCGGGTCCGCCGACGCACTGAGACCTGTCCAAGCGACAGATATGTCCATGTGCTGGGCGCCTCGGCAACCATCCCCGGCCGTGATGCACGGCTGCCGCATAGCCTCGGTCGGGGCGTGATTTCTCGCGCGGTGCGCGTCTGAAACACGAAAAAAAATGCGGCCGATGCCGCCCGGGAACGGGGCCAGGAGGCAGCACTCGAAAGAGCCGACGCCGGGCTTGATTTCTTCTCGACGAATGAAGCTACGACCCTGCAGTTGGAAGGCTTGCGGCGATCGTGTCGTCAGCTGTGCGCTGCGGTTCGGGCCGCACCTGCCAAAGGCCGGAACCGATAATGGCGTGTGCCACCATCAGGAGCAGCGCCATCGCGGGATGGTCGAGCATGGCGGCGCGCACGGCGGCATGGACGTGCCGCGTCTGGCTCGCTTGTTCTTTCTGCTTTTGCCAGAACAGGTGGCATCGGCGAAATAGCTGTCTTCGCCGAACAAGTCGGAGATGATCACCTGATGCCCGAGCCGACGCAATGCGGGTTGTTCTAGGCTGGCCGCGAGGTTAGTGGCTTTTAACCAGGACTGCGATCAACGTCCGCTTCCCGCTGACGATGCTGGCTGGAACGGACTGGGTTGCCGATCAAACACTCTCGGATTTTGGTGCGAGTATGAACTCGAAAACGGGAACAGGCTGGCCAGGCATCGGCTCCGGCAAAACAACCGGGGAAGTTGTGGCAGCATCGGCATATTCTGCAAGCGCGGCAGGTGGCATGCCGAGCGCGGCCTCAAAGAGCCCGTTTTGCCCCCTCACTATTTGTCGAAAAAGCCCTGCAGCTCTTGCCGCATGGCGCGCGGCAGCGACCCGCTTTCCCTCGCGAATTTTCACCCCTGACGCCGCCAACAGGATCAATCCCTTGAAGAACACGCGATGCTGAGTGCTTTGTTTCGCAGCATGCCAAAGAGGCTCCCAAGCCTCATGAGATTCCCAGTAATAACCGTGGTTGAAAAGGTCGATTCCCCATCGAAATACATCCGAGCCTAGCGCTTCCTCAACGGCGACGGTCACCGGCTCGTTTTGGTAACTATGGCCCAAGGGATCGCGCACCGGATGCGGATGTCTGCCAGGCAGGTACGCATAGGTTGGGAACCGTTTTTCGGGCAGCAAGCGAGGACGTGACATAGACCCAGCAAACATGAAACACCGCTGATGGCAATTCATGTCACACAAGAACTGATGGCATAATGGTACTCCCCGACACCCGCTTGTTTAGACCGGAGACATCGCCAAGGCAGCAGGCTGCGGCCTAGAAAACCAATCTGTACGAGGGCAGTCAAAGCCGGGAAACAAACCGAGCGCAGAAATGATGAGGCCGCGCCCAACTGTACGAATAGTGCTGCTGCATCCTGCATGCCTTGCCTGAACGCTCCTGCTCCTTGTGTCACCGTTCCATCATCGCGTGCGTCCCCAGGTCGCCTCGATCCGGCGCGGCGAAAAGATCAGTTCCGGGGGGCGCCTTGATTGGTTCCTTGACCTGGTCGCGTTCATGGGCGTTGGCGACGTGTGACCTCATGGCCTCAGCGCGTTAAGACCAGCAATTGTCGCATCGTACCTCTCCCGCAAGATGGCGAAGCCGCGCCTGCTGTCCCCGTGGCTGGATCACGATCCCTGCTGCGGTCGACAACTGTCCAGCTGTCCGATGCGGTTCATATTTCAAAAATTATGCTGTTGAAGAATTTAGCAGTGACCATACCGAGATTTTACTTTCAAATTCGGGCCGCAAAGTCCTATCCTAAGTGAAAACTAGGGGGCGGGGGAATGGAAACGATTTCGTGCACTGGCGGTGCCGCCGGTATTTCAGCCGCGCCCGTAGTAGAAGTCGTGGCGGACATTGCCGCCAGCTTTACATATGCATCCTTCCAAAATGCCATTCCGGTGATCCGGTCCATCGCGATCCACAACCCAACCCAGCAGGGCTTCGAAAAATGTACTCTCGAGCTGATATCGAACCCACCTTTTTTGCGCGCCAAGAGCTGGACAATTGATCGGATCGTTGCTGGCGACCGGCTTCCCTTAAGCGACCGGAAAATCGATCTCGACGCCGGCTATCTGGCCGGTCTCAACGAGGCCGAGCGCGGCGAGATAACGTTGCGCCTGACCTCAGGAGGGGCGGTGCTGGCCGAACGGCGCATTGCCGTGCGCCTGCTTGCTCGCGACGAATGGGGTGGCGTCATCGATATGGCGCAACTGCTCCCTGCATTCGTCATGCCCAACGACCCCGCGGTGGCAGGGCTGCTGCGTGCTGCAGCGGAGCGGCTTGCAGCGCATGGCCATCCTTCCAGCCTCGATGGCTATCAAAGCGGCAATCCGCAACGCGCATTCATGTTGGCGGCCGCAATCTATTCGGCCATTGCCGGCCTATCGCTGCATTATGCAGAGCCACCTGCAAGCTTCGAAAGCCGCGGCCAAAAAATCCGACGTCCCTCAATCATTATGGCAGAAAAGCTGGCAACCTGTCTCGATACCAGTCTGTTGTTCGCGTCCGCCCTGGAGGCGACGGGCCTGCATCCTGTCGTTTTGATGTTTCAGGGACACGCGGCCGTCGGCGTCTGGATGACACAAAGGACGCTCGCCAACGCCATTGAACCCGATGCCATGGAGGTCCGCAAGGCGCTGGCATCGCGCGAACTGATCGTGTTTGAGACGACAGGCGTGACGCATCGGCCGGCCATGACACTGGAGGCTGCCCAACACGCAATCGAACAGCGGCTCGATGAAACGCAGGTAGCCACCTTTGTCGCAGCCATCGATATCCGCCGCTCGCGCAGTGGCGGCATCACACCGCTTGCTTCGCATGAACCGATGCGTCGCAGCGTGGATGCAGAGGTGGCAACCGAAATCGCGTTGCCGTTGCCAGCCGCACCGGCCGTGGTAGCCCTGCCGGTCGAGATCGTCGAGGTAAAGCCGACGACAGCGGCCGGACGGATCGACCGCTGGCAGAAAAAGCTCCTCGACTTGACACTGCGGAACCGCCTGCTCAATTTTCCGGACTCCAAGAAGACAATTCCGTTTCTTTGTACTGACGTCGGTTACCTCGAGGACCGCCTGATGGCAGGCGCTTCGATCCGGCTGATTTCGCTGCCCGAACAGAATCCACTGGGCGAGCGCGATGCTGCCCTCTATCGCGAGGTGCACGGACGTGACCTCCAGCGGGGCTTTGCCGCGGAAGCGCTTCTGCGCGACGAGCTCCCGTCGACGCTCGATGGGCGCCAATTGGAATCCCGGCTGATCGATCTTTACCGGCAAGTCCGCAACGACTTTGCCGAGGGCGGCGCGAATACGCTTTTCCTGGCGGTTGGCTTCCTGCGCTGGAAGAAGAAGACCGAGGACGAGCGCAGCTATCGCGCACCGTTACTTCTCGTACCGGTCAAAATCGAGCGCCGCAGCGCGACATCGCGTTTTACCTTGCGCTTCCATGAAGATGAACCGCGATTCAACGCAACCTTGTTGCAGTTTCTCGAACGCGACTTCGAGCTCAAACTGCCACAGTTTTCCGGTGAGCTGCCCGAGGACGAAAGCGGCGTTGATGTGCCGCGGCTGCTCGGTCTTATGCGCCAGGCAGTGCGCGACGTCCCCGGCATGGAGGTGGTGGACGAGACGGCGCTCTCAACCTTCTCTTTCGCCAAATTTCTCATGTGGAAGGATCTGGTCGAGCGTACTGATGCCCTGCGCGAAAACCGTGTCGTGCGCCATCTGATCGACACGCCGGAGATAGCGTTCGAGGGCAATGGCGCATCATTCCGAGACGAACGTGACCTTGATCACCACTATGCTCCGTCTGACATCGTTTCGCTGTTGCCGGCCGACTCTTCACAGACCGCCGCAAGCCTTGCCGCCGCCGAAGGTCGCGACTTTGTCATCATCGGCCCTCCCGGCACTGGCAAGAGCCAGACCATTGCCAACATGATTGCCAACTGTCTTTCAGTCGGCAAAACCGTGCTGTTTGTGGCCGAAAAGACGGCAGCACTCGATGTCGTCTATCGTCGCCTTCGCGAACATGGCCTGGGCGCGCACTGTCTCGAACTTCATTCCAGCAAGGCGGACCGGCGCAACTTTCTCAACCAGCTCAGGAACAGCTGGGAAAGCAGCGTGCGCGTGGACGGAGCCGAATGGATTGCGGTCAACGAACGGCTTCGCCTGCGCCGCGACGAACTTAACGCCTATGTCGAAGCGCTGCATCGGCGCCATGTCAATGGTCTGACGCCTTATCTGGCGCTCGGCATCGCTCTCAAGAACAAGCGGCAGCACGCTCCGAGATTGTCCTGGCCATCGCGCGATTCCCATGACGAGGCAAACCGGCTGGCGCTGGAGCATATTGCCGCCGAAACAGGTCTCGCATTTCAGTCGGTGGAGATGCGACCGGTCTTGCGTCTCATAGATGTCACCGAGTGGACGTCGGGCTGGCAGGACAATTTGCTCGAAGCGGCGAAGGCGCTCAGAAGTGCGTCCGAGGTTCTAGCCACCGCACTGGACGCCTTCCTGGTGAGCGTCGGCCTTCGCGCCAAAGGCGATGCGTCAAAAGCCGAGCTCGAGGCGCTGCGAAAACTGGCGGGGGCACTCCAGGACAGTGCCGGTTATGACCTCAGCATCGCCTTTGATCGAGATTTCGCCCAGTTGCGGGAAGCCGTGGCGGCTCTCAATGACGCAATCGGGAGCTACCGCACGTCTCATTCGGGCCTGTCGGCACACTATGACCAGGAAGCTGTTACGCGCATACCGGTAGATGACATTGAGCAGCAATGGCAACGAGCCGTCGCTGCGTTCTGGCCGAACAGTCAGTTGGGCAAACGCAAAGTCCAGAAGCTGCTTCAGGCCTATGTCACAGAAGGCATGGCCGATCCTCAGCAGGACTTGCCACTGTTGCGTGTGATGCAGGACCGCCGTGCTGCTGTCGAAGCCAATATCCTATCCGGCAAACCGATTGGATTTGCTGGACTTGATACCGACACCCACCGTATCGGCCAGATACTCTCGATGGCCGAAAGGCTTCGACAGACGCTACGGCTGCCCGGCCTTGGTACGGAGGATCTCAGAGCACTTCTGCAAGCAACCGCACCGAGCCTGCGAAGCGGTGCAGCAGATAGTACGATGCGGCAAGGGGCAGCCCGCTTCCTTGCGGCCACTGCGGCATTCGAGGCTGCAAAGGCCCGGTTTGCGATTCCTGCTGGAAACGCGCCGTCGTGGGCAGGACATGACAATCCGCTGACCGAATTGATGAGCACGATGGGAGACTTGCTCGATGCCCGCCATCTCTTGCGAGACTGGACATCGTGGTGCGGCATTCGTCGCAGGGCGGTGAGCCAGAATCTGGGAGCGCTGGTCGACGATATAGAGGCGGGTCTGGTGCAGCCAACCGAGGCTCAATCCGCGTTCCGCCTGGCCTATGTACGCTGGTGGCTGCCGGCCACGCTCGATGCCGATCCGGTGCTGCGGAATTTCCGGCGCTTCCAGCACGAGCATGCCATCGAAGATTTTCGGGAAATCGACGATCTTGTCCGCGCTCAAGCGAGCCTTCGCGTCATCAGTGCCATCGCTCATGGTTTGCCGGCTGTGCAAAGCGTCCCTCGCAATTCCGAGTTGGGCCTGTTGCGTCATCAGATGGAATTGCAGCGGCCCAGCCGGTCAATCCGCGAGATGATTGGCGCGATGCCGACGAGCTTTGCCAAGCTCGCGCCGTGCATGCTGATGTCGCCTCTTTCAATCGCTCAATATCTACCGCCCGACCAGGCCCTGTTCGACGTGGCGATTTTCGACGAAGCCTCGCAGATCACCACCTGGGACGCGGTCGGTGCCATCGCGCGAGCCCGTCAGACCATTATCGTAGGCGATCCCAAGCAGTTGCCGCCCACCAATTTCTTTGGCCGCAACGAGGAGGACGAGGAAGTCGTCGAGCACGAAAAGGATCTTGAGAGCATTCTCGACGAAGCCAAGGCCGCCGGCATCCCGGTGCGTGACCTGCGCTGGCATTATCGCAGCCGTAATGAGTCGCTGATCGCCTTTTCCAACCATCACTACTATCAGAATCGGCTCATCACCTTCCCCTCCCCAACGGTGGAAGATCGGGCAGTGCAGCTGCGAAAAATCACTACCGGCATCTATGATCGCGGCAAAAGTCGCACCAACCGAATCGAAGCCCAAGCGGTAACCGACGAGGCGGTCAGCAGAATGCGGCGTTGGCTGGCCTTGCCGGAAAAGGAGCGACCCACGCTGGGGGTCATCACCTTCAACGCGCAACAGCAGTCGCTCATCCTCGACTTTTTCGACAAGGCGCGACAGACAGAGCCGGAGCTTGAATGGTTCTTTGCCGACGAACGTATTGAACCCGCTATCGTCAAGAATCTGGAAAATGTCCAGGGCGACGAGCGCGACATAATCCTGTTTTCGATCACCTTTTCGCAAGATAATGCCGGCAAGCGCAGCATGGATTTCGGCGCGCTGAATCGGGATGGCGGCGAACGCCGGCTGAATGTCGCGGTGACGCGTGCGCGGCAGGAACTGATAGTATTTTCAGGTTTTGCCGCCGACCAGATCGACCCCAACCGAACCAAGGCGATCGGCGTACAGCATCTCAAAGCCTTCCTCGATTTTGCCGAACGCGGTGCTGTGGCATTGCCGGCGCAGGAACGCGGGTCGGTCGGAGCCCTGGAATCCCCTTTCGAGGAGGCCGTCGCCGCCGAGCTTGAGAAGCGCGGATGGACCATCGTTCCACAAGTCGGCATTTCTGGCTTTCGAGTGGATATCGGGATCCGGCATCCCGATCTCGCCGGCGCCTATCTGGCTGGGGTCGAATGCGACGGCGCGACCTATCACAGTTCTGCCACGGCGCGAGATCGAGACAAGGTCCGCGAGCAGGTCCTGCGAGGCCTCGGGTGGAACATCGTCCGGGTATGGTCAACCGATTGGTGGTTTGATCTCGAAGGTTGCACCGAGAGGCTTCATGCCAGCCTGGCCGCGCTGCTCGAGGAAAGCCGTCGCAAACAGGCCGAACAACAAGAAAGTGAAGCCGCGATCCATTGGGACATGGGCCATAAGGTCGACCCCATGGACCCATTGCCAGCCGAAGACCTAGCATCGGCCGGCGAACCGGAACATCCGTCGATAACATCAGAGCCAGAACTTGTCGCCGCTCCCGTCGCGACGGGAGAGCGCCCGTCGGCATCTGGAGCAATTTTGCCTGCGGCCGCGCATTCGACGCATGATGCCGTACCGACAGGCGGCCGTTATCGCCTGACTGATCTAACCGGATTTTCCACCAGCCCGGATCAGTTTTATGACTTCGTCTACCGAGGCACGTTGCGGTCCATGGTCGACGCGGTGATCGAACAGGAAGGGCCTCTGCGAGAGGACGTCCTTGCGCAGCGCATCGCACGGGCGCATGGCTGGCTCAGAACGGGCAACAAGATTCGGGAGCGGATCGACCTGCATCTGCGCGAGTTCGATAGAACTGAAGAATCCAGCGGCAGCTTCCTATGGAAGAGGGGGACGGTGGTCGACCTGCTTGACTATCGCATGCCGTTCGATGCCGATGCCCGCCGGTCCATTGCCGACATTCCAATCGCCGAGCTGGCCGCTGTCGTCGTTGCGAACAAGGACATTCTGGAACAGTCGGATCCCGCTCTCGACCTTGCACGTCTGCTCGGCGTCGAGCGACTTGCGGCGATATCACGCTCCCGGCTGGATGAGGCCATCGATCGCGCCCGGCGCAACCTGGCATCGACATAGTCTCGGAGACTCCATGTTTCGATTCATCCACAGCTCCGATCTTCATATCGGCAAGCGGTTC
Source organism: Mesorhizobium kowhaii (assembly GCF_003253745.1). Classification (GTDB taxonomy): domain Bacteria; phylum Pseudomonadota; class Alphaproteobacteria; order Rhizobiales; family Rhizobiaceae; genus Mesorhizobium; species Mesorhizobium kowhaii. The sequence continues at coordinate 32,161 of NZ_MZXV01000064.1, read as the reverse complement.
GGCAACATGCCAGAGGATCTGCGCGGGCGGCTCCGTGAAGCGCGCCATGGCGCGATCAGCCGGCTGGCAGAGCAGGCACGCGTCCATGGCGCATCCACGATACTTCTGGCCGGCGATACGTTCGATACCGAAACGCCCACTCCAGCGATGTTGCGGCAGGCCCTGGCCGAGATGAGCCAGAGCGCGCCCCTGCGCTGGATATTGCTGCCTGGCAACCATGATTCCCTGTTGGCTGATCAATTGTGGAGTGCAGCGGGCAGCGTTGTGCCGGACAATGTCCTGCTGGCGATCCGGCCCGAAGTCTCGACCATTGCCGGGGACGTGGCGCTGCTGCCTGCACCGTGTACGACCCGCCGGCCCGGTCGCGACCTTACCGAGTGGATGGACAGCGCCGTGACGCCGCAAGGCGCCATTCGGCTTGGCCTTGCTCATGGCGCCATTCAGTCCTTTTCCGAGGATTCCGCAGCGTCCGACATCATTGCCCCAGATCGCGCGGCCAAGGCCGGTCTCGATTACCTGGCGCTGGGCGACTGGCACGGCCCCGTCGCCATCAATGAGCGCAGCCGCTATAGCGGTGCGCCCGAACCTGACCGTTTCAAACATGACACACCCGGCCAGGCCCTTGTCGTTTCCATTGCCGGGCCCGGCGCCATGCCGGAGATCGCGGCCGTCGAGACAGCCAGCTTTTCCTGGAAAACCGCTCCCCTGCATCTGCTGTCTGGTGACGACAGCGCGGCGGCATTTGAAGCGTTGCTTCCACCGGCACATCTGCGGCGTCAGACCTTGCTGCGAATTGCCGCGTCTGGCCGGGTGCGGTTAAGTGGGCGAACCGTCCTTCAAGCGGCGATCGCGGCAGCCGCGCCCGACTTCGCCTATCTGGAGCTGGACGGGGACGGGCTCGCGACCGACTGCGAAAGTGGCGATTTGGATCGCATCGATCGCTCTGGTGCCCTTCGCGAGGCAGCGCAGGCACTGTTGGATGAAAGCAGCGACGAAACCCGGTCGGCTGTCGAACGCGACATATCGCGAGAAGCACTGGTTCGGCTGTTCAGCTATTGCGAGGCGATGGGATCATGAAACTTACGGCCCTTCGGCTCCACAACGTCAAACGGTTCGCCGGGCAAGGCGTCGCCATCGAAAACATCGGCGACGGCGTCAACGTCCTTAGCGCAGTCAATGAGTTCGGCAAATCAACCTTCTTCGAAGCGCTGCACGCACTCTTTTTCCAGCCTCATACGGGCACACCCGAAGGCGTGCGACTGTTGCGGCCTTATAGTGGGGGCAATCCGGTGGTGGAGGCCGACATCACCACTTCAGAAGGACGCTATCGGCTTGCCAAGCAGTTTTATGGCGGCAAGCTGGCCAGCGTTATTGACCTCGACGGCGGGCGACTGTTGGCTCAAGCCGATGAGGCCGAAGCCTTTATCGGCAAACTAATCCATGGCGGAAGCGCAGGACCGGCAGGATTGCTCTGGGTTCGCCAAGGGGTCACCGGCATCGAAAGGCGCAGCAAAAACGAGGAGGACGGCGAAAAACGCGTGCGCGAAAGCCTATTGTCCTCGGTTCAGGGGGAAGTTGAAGCCCTGACCGGCGGGCGGCGCATGGCCGAAATCACCGCGGCATGCGAGGAAGAGCTCTATAGCCTGGTCACGTCAACGCTGCGTCCCAAGAGTGGTGGTCTCTATGCGGCAGCGCTCGACGAGCGTGACAAACTGCTGAAAGACGAGCAGCGTCTCAGCGCCGAAGTCACCGGTCTGCGCGATGCGCTCGACAAGCGGCGCATGGCGTTGGCGCGTCTGTCTGAGCTTGAAAACCCCGAAGAAGGCGCCACCCGGCGGGAAGCCATCTCGGCCGCGGAAGCCGCGGTCGAGGCCGCCAAATCGCACAGCGAAGCCTTGAAAGCCGCCGAGGCGGAAGCTGCCCTGGCCGCAATTCACCACGACGCGGCGCAGCAGGCCCTCGATAGTTTTCGGACCGCGCTCAAACGAGCCGCGGATTTGCGCCAGCAGTCGACGATTGCGCAGCATCGCCGCAGTGAGGTTCTCGATCGTCGCGCTTCAGCCATCGCCGAAAACGAACAAGCGATGGCCGAGGTTCAAGCAGCCGAACAGGAAGAGCGCGAAGCTCGCGAATTGCTCGCGCGGCTGGATGCGACCCTCTTGGCGCGTGACGCTGCCGAACAACTGGCCGGCCTGGACAACCGGTTGCTACAAGCCGAAGTCGCCAGAACCCAGATCGAAGATGGAGAGGCAGCACTGGCGATGCTGGCGGTGCCGGAACGGGCTGTCGAGCAGCTGCAAATGCTCGAAATCGAGATCGCCAGCCTTCGTGCAGCTCACCTGGCAACCCTGCCGACGCTATGCATGGAATACCGGGACGGCGCCGCCGATTTGGTGACGGTCGATGCCAAGCCCTTGCCCCATGCAGAAGACCAAAGCTTTGCTGGCACCGTGCGCCTGGATATTGCCGGCATCGGAGCTTTGACCCTGCGATCGAATCGGCCGCAGCAGGCCGACCGGACCATCGAAGACGCCGAAGCGAAGCACCGCAGCCTGCTTGCGTCCCTCGGTGTCGACAGCCTCAGGACGGCACGCCAGCGCCTGGTGGAAGCGCGCCACAAGGCTGTCGAACTGGGCTTGGCACGTCAGCGGCTTGCCGACCTGGCGCCCAAGGGGATACAGCAATTGCACGAGGAGCTTGCGCGTCTGAGTGCCCTCGGGGCCGGGGACCTCGAACTCAAAGTCGATCCGGAACAGATCCGGCAACGTCATGCCGCAGCCGAGCAGCTTGTGGCGACAACGCGCAACAGCGTGCGCGAGGCCTTGCCCTTGCGCAGCCATGCCGACGAGGCTGTCATGGCCGCGGAGACGGCTTATGTCACCATCCAGGCGGAACTGACCAGCCTCGAGGTCATATTGGGACCCGATGCAGCGCGCGAGGAAAAGGAACGCTTGCTGCTCACCGAGGCCACCGCACGACAAAAGTTGCGCGAAGCGGCCGGAATGCGCGCTGCTCCCCTGCGCGACGGCGCTCACGATCTCACCAGCGCCCAAGCCGTTCTGCGCCGCGCCCGTTCGGTTCAGGATGCCGCCACGCAGGAAGCAAGTCAGTTGCGTGTAACCCTGGCCGATCTCAATGGCCATATTCGCACTCGGTCCGACGACGCGGTGGAAGAAGCTTTGCGCGAGGCCACAGAAAAATTGGAAGTCGCTGGAGAGCGAGCGAGACGCTTCGAATTCGAAAAAGCCGTCCTCGACCGGCTGCGCACGACGCTGGTCGCTGCGCGCTCGACGGCACGCGATCTTTATCTGAAGCCGGTCATGTCCGAACTGCGACCGCTGCTTGGATTGCTATTCGATGACATCTCCATAGTGTTCGACGAGAACACACTGTTGCCGCAGACCGTTCGCCGCAATGGTCAGGACGAGGATGTCGAGAGGCTGAGTGGCGGCATGCGAGAACAGCTTTCGGTTCTGACCCGTCTGGCCTTCGCCCGTTTGCTTGCCCGCGACGGCAGACCCACACCGGTTATCCTGGATGACGCTCTGGTTTATTCCGATGACGACCGCATCGAGCGTATGTTCGACGCTTTGCACCGCCAGTCACACGATCAGCAGATTCTCGTCTTCTCCTGCCGCCAACGCGCGTTCGCGAAGCTCGGCGGAAACATATTGCAGATGAGCAACTGGCAACCGGATCGATCATAAGCGGAGAGCGCGCGGACTCAGGGCTGCGGCAGATCGTATCGTGTTACGATCGCAACGCCGTTTTCGATCTCGATTTCGATTACCTCATTGATCAGAAATTCTTCTGGACCCAGGTCGCCGAGGAGAGCATCGAAGAGCTCTCTCTGCTTTTCCGGCCCGACCTGAGGGACGACGATGATAAGGCCGGCGTGAACCGGTTCTTTGGCATAAAGCTTCCTGAAGTCCTTGGCATTGTTGGTGACGAAGGTGAAATCCCTTTCGACAATGAGGGGCATGAGGTCCCAGTCGGTTTCGCCGCTTAGCCCAAGCCAGGTGACGTGGTTTGCTTCATGTCCGCGTTCCTGGGCTACCGCAACGAGGGACGTGTGCAGGCACTCATCGATCAGAAACCTCACGAGGTCACACGCGCCTCGACGGACGTGGGTCGCCCTTCAAGACCACGCTCTTCGACGACTTTATTTTCACGCCCTGCTCGGAAAGCTTCTTGGGCCGCCCGCGAACCGGATGAGCGGCAACCCATATCCTGGCGAGTTCTATCATCCGCGGCGTCAGCTTGGGATATCCCTCCAGAACCTCCGCTTCGTCCGCGCCTTGCGCGAGCATGGTCATGATCATGCGAACAGGGATGCGGGTTCCTTTGAAGACGGGCTCTGCGCCCATCACCCCTTTAACGCGGCCGATGGCGGCATCCGCCTCATCGAGATCGACAATGCGCGCTTCGAGTTGTTTACGTGCCTCGGCGACGTCGATGATCAGCAGGTCGTCAGCCCTTACCGTCTTGGCAGTTGGAGCAGCCTTGATTTCCTCGAACAGGCGGTGGCGGCGATCAGCGGGAAGTGTCGCCCCCACGCCATACCAGAGCTTGAGCCGCAGCAAATCCTCACCGGTCAATGCCCGTCGGACGATCCCGCCGGCGCGTCGGACAGCGCTTGGAACCGTGTCGACAATGCGTTTGTCTATCGCATTATGAACGGCCTTGATGCCGATCCCGCTGACGGCGGCCGCCTCTGCGGGGGTATAGATGCGAGCAGCTGCGCCCATAATTCTTCTCCTTATGAAGAACAATATAGGTCGTTGGGCTCCCATCGTAAAGACACCCAGGCTTGCCGCAGCCTAGGGCTCTGCTGCCGGAAAGCAGATTATCCAGCGTCCCATGGAAACGAACTGAGGTCCTGACGGTCACTCCTGGGTATATTTTTGCATGCGTCCAGGCGGGGTCAGCCTGGTTCGAAGCACATCGACGGCTCACTCCGTTGCCATCCGATGGTCATGAAAATCCCCTCGCCCCAGCGAGGCATCGAAGCGCGTGTTCCGTGTCCGAAACCTGACAGCGGCAGAAAACATGTCGGGTCCGGTACAATCGACGTCCTGGGCACCGTGGAGGTTTTTCAAGGTTTGCTGCCGGCTGAGCGCGCTGGCACGGCCTTTGCGCTGAGATGTGACAACACGGATTGAGGACTGACTGCACGCACACGCGCGAGACCGCTGAGGTGGGCCGCCGCCATCCCATCACGGCGAATAATCTCGCGCTCTACAACAATTTGCTGAACGACCCCACCATGGTGAGAGGCAAGAAAATACAGATGCCGGGGGATGCACATCCATTCGCAGTGCACTCGTCTTCAACGCGGCGCGGACTTCGTCCGCGTCGACGGCACGCCGAAGGGGAGAAGGAGAATTCGACTTGAAGATGCGTAGGAGGACTTCCTGAATGACGTTTTATGACCTTTGCACCAAAAGCTCGGCGCATCCCCGCTGCCTCCCCACCTTTGCCAAGTATCTCAAAACGACGGCGCTAACGGCGACGCTGCTCGCCGCGGCGTCGGCGGCAAGTGAGGCGCAGCGGTATGTTCGTGCTGACGGCAGCACGACCTCCGACCTGGAAGCGGCGCGCGCGAGCTGGCGCCATGACGTCGAATTCAATGGCAACGTCGGGCTCGGAGGCATCAACGCAGATGCCGCCTATGCCTTGGGCTTCACCGGCAAGGGTGCGAAGATCGGCTTCATCGACCAGCCGGTGTGGGCGGCGCATCCAGAGTTTGCCGGCCGGTTGACCTTTCTCCCGACCTCAGGCACGCGCGTCTATACGGACCCTTACTTTCCAGTCAAAGCCGGTGATCCGTTCTTCGCCGACGGCAGGCAGTTCATCGACGGCACTGGCGAGATTTCGGCGCACGGGACCCACGTGGCGGGCATCGCCGGCGCCAACAGGGACGGCGTCGGCACGATGGGCGTGGCGTTCGACGCCAAGCTTTTCGCGGCGAATAACTACGACCCCGGACCCGAGGATGGTCGCGTGAGGGGCAATGACGGCGCCGTTTATGGCGCGGCCTGGCAGGCGATGATCGACGCCGGCGTCGACATCGTCACGAACAGCTGGGTCATCGGCCTCCCGGGCCCGTCGTGGTCCTACACGCAGGCCTATGCGCAGTTCCAGGAGATCGAGGCGATCCGCGGCACGCCCGATGGCGGCGCCTATGACGGCGCCATCAAGGCGGCGCGCAGCGGCATCGTCGTCGAAATGTCGGCCGGCAACGACCACGGCCAGGAGCCGGACGCGATGGCCGGGCTTGCCAGCTTCGTGCCCGACATCGAAAAATACTGGCTGACGACGATGAGCGTCGTCGCCGACGCGGAAAATCCGCAAGGCTATTCGAAGAGCAGTTTTTCCAGCAATTGCGGCTACGCGAAGTATTATTGCGTGGCCGCGCCGGGGACTAAGATCAACAGCAGCTTTCCAGCGGGCGACAGCACCGGCCTGAAGCCGGGCGACATCGTCAACGACGACCGCCTGCACCCGGCCTATGGCAAGTTCAGCGGCACCTCCATGGCCGGTCCGTTCGCCTCCGGCGCTTTTGGCGTGCTCAAAGAACGCTATCCCTACCTCGCCAATGGCGAGATCAACGAAATCCTCAAAACGACGTCAGCTGACCTCGGCGACGCCGGCGTCGACGAGGTTTTCGGCTGGGGGCGCATCGATCTGGAGAAGGCGCTGAAAGGCCCCGGTCAGTTCCTGGAGCGCTTCGAGGCAAAGCTGCCCGGCTTCTATCGCGGCTCGGGCGAGGACATCTGGAGCAACGACATCTCGCAGGACGCCCTGGATCAGCGCAAGGGCGAGGACCAGCGTACGATCGCCGATTGGCAAGCAAAGAAGGTCGCCGAGCGTTGGCAGAACGGGGTGAGAGAGGAGGCCATCCAGAAAATCAGGAACGACGTCGCGGCAGAGGTGACGCCCGACGCCTTCAACGAGGCGATCGAGCTGGTTCGGGTTCGCGAGCAAGCATCCGAAGGCGGCTCCAAAAAGGCCATCTACGCGGCTGAAAACGCCATGCGTGCAAATCCGATCGCCGTCTCCCTGTTTAACGCGTTCCAGGCCACGGCACCCAACACGAGCATCTGGCAGACGGCGCAGTTCGTCGACTTCACCGGAACCCCCGAAGGCAGCCTGGACAGGATACGGGGAACGATCGCCGAGGAGCGGGTCGCCGGGGCAATCTCCGAGTTCAATGCCCATGAGGCCCTCGTGTCGAAACTCACCGCCAAACTTACCGATCCCAACAACTATCTGGGAGGCCTTACCAAATCCGGCGCCGGGACGCTGCGGCTGACCGGTCACAGCACTTATAGGGGCGATACCTTGATCAATGGCGGCCTGTTTGCGGTGGACGGCTCGATCACCTCGAAGGTCGTCGTCAACAAACTCGGCACGTTGGGCGGCATCGGCGCAGTCGGCGGCATTGACGTGGCCGGCGGTGGCGTCGTGTCGCCCGGCAACTCGATCGGCACGCTGACATCGACCGGCGACGTGATCTTCAACAAGGACAGTGCGCTCCATATCGAGGTTGGCGCAAACAAGGGCGATCGGCTCGTCGTCAAAGGCGCGACAACCCTGTTGGGGGGTGTGGTGGTGATCACCCCGGAAGCCGGCGCTACCCCGCAACAGCGGCTAAAGGCGCTGATGGACCGGACCTATACCATCATCACCTCGACCGGCGGGGTCAGCGGCCAGTTCGACGGCACGCAAGGGTTTTCCTTTTTCGACACGACGCTCTCGTACCTGCAGAATGAAGTTCACCTCAATGTATCTCGCAATGGCCGCGGCTTTGCCGATTTCGCCCTTACCAGAAACCAGAAGACGACGGCCGCCGCGCTCGAGGCGCTCGGGCTCGGCAATGCGATCCATGACACGGTCGCGTTGGCAACCCCAGCGGACAGCCTTTCTGCTGCGTACCAATCGCTTTCGGGAGAAATTCACGCCACGCTGAAGGGGGTGTTGGCGCAGGACGGGCAGTTCATCGGCCAGGCGGCCATCGATCGGGTGCGGTCCGGCTTCGGCGGCGTGGCGGGAAGACCGCAATCGACCGTCGAACCGGCCGAATATGGAGCGGAAACCGCGCCGACCCGCAGCGACGCCATTGCCGCCATGCAGCCAACCAGACATGGTATCACGCTGTGGGGTGAGGCCTATGGATCGTGGGCACATGTCGGCAGCGACGGCAACGCCTCGGATTTCAATCGTCACCTTGGCGGCATCGCCACCGGTATCGACGGCATGGTGAACGAGACGTGGCGGCTTGGCCTGCTGCTGGGTCACGGCAGCACTGCGCTCAATTCCACCACCGGCCATGCCTCGGTGGACAGTTACCAAGTGGGTTTGTATGGCGGCGCGCAGTGGGACGCCGTTGGCCTGCGTGTGGGTGCCACATTCGCCCAACATGAGATCGACACCACGCGTCACGCCATGCTGCCGGGCGGCGTCGTCAACCGGCATGCGTCGTCCTATGATGGCCAGACGGTGCAGCTTTTCGGAGAGACGGGCTATCGGCTCGATACCGGCTACGGCGCAATTGAGCCTTTTGCCGGCGCTCGCTACGTGCATCTGCGGAGCAACGGTATTCAGGAGGACGGGGGCCCGACTGCGCTCACGGGGCCCTCCAGTTCGACCGATCTCGGTGTCACGAGACTCGGCCTGCGGTTTTCGCAGGAATTCCTGGCTCGCGAAAACACCGTGCTCACGGTGCGCGGCATGCTCGGCTGGAACCATGCCTTCGGCGATGTCTCGGCGCAACAGAGCCTCGCCTTCGCCGGCGGCCAGGCGTTCATGGTCGAAGGCTTGTCGGTCGCCAGGGACGCACTTGTCGTCGAGGCGGGCTTCGACGTCGGCATCGTTGCCAACGCGAAGGTCGGCCTGTCCTACGCCGGCCAGTTTTCGCGCGACGTGAGCGAGAACGGCATCAAGGCAGATCTGACAGTGGGATTTTGATGGCAGACCGGCGTAATCGTCATAAATGCTGCCGCTGACGCGCTTCCGTCAGTCAGCATGCTGGCACCCGGACGCCCGAGCGGCGGCACTTGAGAGAACCGCCGCTCGGGCTTGATTGACTCATTTGGAGGCGAACAGCGGCTTAACGCGTGCCCACTGGTCGGCGGTGCGGAAGCCGCCTCGATCGGTGTAGCTTTCGGCCGGGAATTTCATCCAGCGCGGCAGCCATGTCTCGATCTTCTGGCGCCCGTTTTCGCCCGCAAGCAAGTCGCGGATGATCTTCTTTTGCGTCTTGACCTTCTCGGCGACATTGCCGTCCGCGACATGCTTGCCGCCGACATCGGCGAGCATCGAATTGGCGACTTCCTTGTCGCGCAGCAGATCGAAGAAGGCGTCGTCGGCTTGCCAGCAAGCGCCCATGTCGACGTTCAGATGGTTGCCGAGCGCCTCGATGACGGCGCTGCCGGCTTCGAGCGTCTCGGCCATGACGATGGCCAGGACGCGCATGACATCATCCTCCGAAAGCGTCAAAAGCCGGGCGAAGACGCTGGCGAGAGCAAAGGCGTCGCCATTGCCGCCGGCGACCCTGCCATCGTCGTCCGGCGAGCTGAGCAGGGCCAGGACCGCGCGCCGTTTCTCGGCGAAAGCGGCTTCGGCCTTGCAGCCGGCAAGGCTTGCGGCGATGGTCTCGTTGGCCGCGCGCTGCGGCTCGGGCCGCACCTGCCAAAGGCCGGAACCGGCGATGGCATGCGCCACGATCAGGCGCAGCGCCACGGCGGGATGGTCGAGCATAGCGGCGCGCACGGCGGCATGGCGATGCAGATCGACATAGTTCTGCATCGGGCCAGTGAGTTCCGGTCGCGACGGCTTGGCGGGCGTTTCGGGATTGTCATCGCCCTCGCTCGTCTCGCGGGCGCGGCGGGCTTCCTTGCACGAAAGCCAGCCCTCGTGACACTCGACCTCGCCGCGATGCGTAACCGCAATGAAGACCTTGCCGCCTTTCTTCTTGGGCGTCTTTTCGTGATCCCAGGCGTGGAAATGCTGCCCCGGTTCCAGCACGACCACCTCGCACCAGCCGGCTTCCAAACAGGCGTCGCGTCTGGCGGCAATCGCCTCATTCTGCTTTTGCCAGAACAGGTCGGCATCGGCGAAATAGCTGTCTTCGCCGAACAGGTCGGAGACGATCAGGCCGGGGTAATCCTCGATGGCGAACAAAGCCACCTTGGTGGAGATGGACTGGCCGCCGAACAGCCACTGCTTCAACTGGTAGCTGCGCGGTGCGTATTGTTCGGGATCGGCAAACAGCGCCAGCCAGTCCTTCTGCTGCGATTTCGAGGCCATGGTGAGATGGCGCGCCGTCTCGGCGTCGATCTCGTCGCGCCGGTAGGCTTCGCGGATATTGGGCAAGAGGTCGCCAAGCGCCAGAATGCGTTTGACCATCAGTTCGGTGATGCCGAAGGTCGCGGCGATGTCGGCAACGGTGCGGCCCTGACTGATGAGCCGCGAAAACGTCTCCCATTGCGACACCTCGTCGGGATCGAGCCGGGCGATGTTTTCGATCAGCGAGGCCTCGAGCGCATTGGCGTCGTCGCCGTCTTCCATGATGGCGCAGGGCAAGGGGTCGGCCTCGCCGCGCTCGTCGGCGAGCGATCTGGCCGCGAAATAGCGCCGCCGTCCGGCGACGATCTCAAAACTTTCCGGCGAGCCGTTGGGGCGCACCAGCAGCGGCACAAGGACACCGCGCGCGCGCACGGACGGCAGGATGTCGGAGATATCGGGCGCGCGTTTGCCCTGGCGCATGTTGGCGGCGGAAATGTTGAGCCTGTCGAGGGCAATGTGGGCAAGCTGCATGGGTCTTCTCCTTCGTTTCGGGTGGGATGTCCCGCCGCTGAGGCCGAAGGCCGGCGCTGCGGGGACCGTTTTTGCGCCTATCGGCGCGCTGGTTCCGCCCTGTCGGGCGGAATCTCGGGATGGGGCTTTGCAAGGGCGCCCGCTGCCTGTCGCAGAAGCCGCTCGGCTTCGGTGATGTGGCCGGCGCTGCGTGCGGCATCGGCATAGACGGAGAGCGGAAAGCGCGCGTGAAAACACAAGTCGCGCTCGATGCCGAGGCCAAGCCGCCCGTTGACGCTTTCAACCTCGGCAAGGCTGATGCTGCCGAGTTCGGGAAAGCCGAAACCGAGGTCGCAAAGGCCAAGGAGCGTGTCGCCGTCGGCGTCAAGTTCAGTCAGAAGCCAGGTCGCAGGCCCGGTTGGATCGAACAGTTTTACCACCGGGACATGGTCGGTTTCGGTGTCAGTTGCGCCATTGGCGAGAAGCCGGGCGCGCAGTTCATCGGTGATCAGGATCATCGCAAATCTCCTTGTCGGAACGGGTCGGGTCGGTTGCGCGCGGCCTCTGTGCCTTGCGCGGAATTGGGATCGGGCGCGCTCATGCCGCGATCTCCCGGAGGTCCGCCGCGCCTTCGGCATCGGCGTTGCGGCCAAGCAGGAAATCGGCACCTTTCGAGGCATGGCTGGCGGCGCGGAAAACGGCGCGGTTGTCCTCGCGCAGCACCTTCAGCCATGAGCCTATGTAATCGGCATGGCGCACGGTCGGCTCGATGCCGAGACTGGAGCAGACGAAGGCGGCGGTGATTTCGGCGACCAGTTCCTCGCGCGCATAGGCCTTGGAGCCGAACGAGCCGGAGAGGTCGCGGGCAAGCCTTGCCGGGTGGCCGGTCCAGTGGCCGAGTTCGTGAAAGCAGGTGCGGTAGTAGTCGATCTGGTGAAGGAACGCCGGCTGCGGCGGCACCTGGATGGTGTCGCTGCCCGGCATGTAGAAAGCGCGATCGCCGCCGATCCTGAAATCCGCGCCGCTACTGCGAATGACCGCCTCGGCCTGCGGGACGATCTCGCGCGCGGGCAGCGGCTCGGCGGCGGCATAAAGATGATCCGGCAGGTTATCGCACTGCGCGACGTTGAAGACGGTGAAGCGCTTCAGATAAGGCACTGCCTGTGGCTCTTCGCCATCGGCCTTGGCGCGTTGCTTCTCGTCTTTGGGAACAAAGCGGTCGGCATGCACGATGGTGGTGCCGCGCTCGCCCTTCCTGACGTTGCCGCCAAGGCCAAGCGCCTGCCGGAAGGTCAGCCAGTTCTGGCTGGGGTAGCTGCGTTCGATGACCGCGCCCCACAGGATCAGGATATTGATGCCGGAATAGGCGCGCTGGGTGGCCGCGTTCCTCGGCAGCCCAAGGCCGGCCTTTGCGCTCCCCCATGGCTTGACCCATGGCACGGTGCCGCGCTCCAGCTCGGCGATAATGCGGTCGGTGATCTCCTGATAGAGGCTGGCGCCCGAGCGCCCGCCCCTGCGCGCGCCAACCTCTCCGCTGCCGGAACGTTTGCTGTTTGCACGCATCGTTTCATCCTCCGCTCACCAATCGCGCGCCTTTCCCCGGAAGCGGGGTGGGCGGCGAGTCGCGACCGGAAAGGCCTGCCGTCGAAGGCGGACCGCATCCGAAGGACCGGAACGAAGAGGAGGACCCGGAGCGCAAGCGCAGGGTTGCGGGATGCCGCGGCTGGCCTAGAAGGGAGAGCCGCCCACCGCGCGCCGCCGGGAAAGGCCAACAGACAGACCGCGACGGCCGGACGGCCGGCGACCGTCGGCAGCCGACAGGCTGCGCGCGTCAGGGGGCGAAGCCGGATGGCCGAGACCGCCTGAGCCTGGCGAAGGAAAAGCGGGCTCGGTTCACGAGCACCCGGCGGGTGCCGTCAGGCGCGCGGACGCTCAGCTAGGACCGCAGGCTGGACAGAATCTCGCACGCATCAGCGTCAAGTGCCGCGGTCACGTCGAGAAACTCAAGGACATCGAGACGGCGCTCTCCACCCTCGTATTTGGCCACGAAGGATTGCGGACGACCAAGCGTCTCAGCCAATTGCGCCTGGGTCAGGCCTTTGGCCTTGCGCAGCGAAATCAGCCGGGTCAGAAACCGCCGGTGACGGGGCGATCGAAGAGATTTGGGCATGCAGGCGAACCGGTCAGGGTAAAGACCGGCTCAGCGACTAATCCCGCTTTCGGATTATCCCATTTTGGGATATACTGGCGCTCGACGGGCGAGGTTCGCGGCAGACATGAATCGATCAACGGCAACAGACGAGAAGCAAAGCTCACCCCTGCGCGACGAAGTCCCCTGGGCGGAGAACCTGACGAGCTACGACAGGGAGCATTTCACGATCTACCTGCGCATCCTGGATGCCTGCACCGACAATGCCAGCGAAGAGGAGATGGCCGATCTCATTCTCGGCATCGACCCGGCACGCGAACCGGTCCGGGCGCGCAAGGCGCTTCGCAGCCATATCGACCGGGCGAACTGGATGGTTACGACCGGCTACAAGGAGCTGTTCGCCGGCTGACGAAGCCTGATCCGACGATAACCTCTGCCTGCGCACTGGCCTGACTGACAGAGCCAGTTTTTGCGATTTTTCCTGATCCAGTCGGCAGTCCAGCAGATCGCCGAACGTCATAAGTCAGGCCTGTTCGTCGTGCCGGCCGGCACCTTGCGTGCAGTGCGAAGGGTCCGGAGAGCTCTTTCTCACCCGTTGGACAGCGTCCGTGAGCAATCGAACGCCGTTCTCGATCTGGCGCGTGGTCAAGGCGGAATAGCCCATCACCAATCCGATCCGGTCGGCGCGGCCTTCATCCGTTTCCCGACCGTAGAGCGGCGATATTGAATGAACACCCACGCCTTCTCGTCGCGCCTCTTCAACCAGCACGTCCTCCAATGACCGACGGAGGTCCTTGAACCAGACGACGACATGCAGCCCGGCATCAGCGCCTTCGATGACGATACGGTCTGCGAACGCGCGTCGAAGGGCGGCGAGTAGGGTCTCTCGGCGCTCGCCGTTCAGACGGCGGACGCGCCGCACATGGCTTTCATAGCCGCCGCTTTCGATGAGCGAGGCCAGGGCCTCCTGCTCCGCCACCGGAGAATGCCTGTCCAGAAGCTGCTTGGCCGTCGCGAAGACGTCCTGCAATTCCGGGGGGACCACGAGATAGCCAATGCGCAGCATCGGCGACAGCGTCTTGGAGATCGTGCCGAGATAAATGACAGAGCTGCGATCCTCCAGCTTGTGTAGCGGGGGCACTGGACGAATGTCGTAGCGGTACTCGCCATCGTAGTCGTCCTCGATCACATAGGCGTCGTTGCGCCGGGCCCATTCGAGGAGCTGATACCGGCGCGAGACCGGCAACACGCCGCCGAGCGGAAACTGATGCGACGGCGTGACATAGGCCAGCCGCGCCGTGATCCCCTCAAGCAGCTCCGTCTTCAATCCGTCTGCATCGACGGCGACAGAAACAGGCCTCGCGCCTGTGCTGGCAAAGACCTGGCGCGCCATCCTGTAGCACGGGTCCTCCACCACGAAGCTGTCGGAAGGATCGAGCAGCAAGCGCGCGCAAAGGTCGAGACCCTGCTGCGAGCCGCTTGCGATGATGATCTGCTCGACCTCGCAGCTCAGGGTTCGGGCGCGCCACAAATATCCCTGCAGCGCTTGGCGCAGGCGAGGCGATCCGCGCGGATCGTCATAAGCCAGGCGCCCAGGGCGTTGCGACATCGCCGCGTTCATGGCGCGCTTCCACATCAGCACCGGGAAATCGGACGGCGCGAGGTCGCCATAACGGAAATCCACTTTCAACCGGTTGGGCAGGTAATCGGGCCAAGGCGAACTGGCGCGCAGTCTCTCGCCGTAGGCGGAAAGATGAATTGGGCCGGCGCGTTTTGAGACGGTGCTGCTCGCCTCGTGACCGATCAGCGAAGATGCAACGCGAGGTCGTGCGCCTTGCCGGACGTCTATGAAGCCTTCCGCGGCCAACTGCTCGTAGGCGACGGTGACGGTCGTTCGCGAAACGCCGAGTTCATTTGCCAGCCCCCGCGACGACGGCAGCTGACTACCGGTGTCATAAACACCGCCAAGAATCTGGTCTCGAAGCGCCATGTAAATCTGGCGTGCACCCATGGCGTGCACATGGCCAGCAGAACCGGGATCTCGAGACTGGACCATTTCAATCATCACCAACTGGACATTTCATATAAACCAGTCTGAGCGCATCCTGCCGAAAATCCAAGAGGACACCACAGACCGATGACCTGCGCGACCGATCAAACCAAAATGTATGCTGCGGAGCGGTCGCAGTGCGACGCTGACCTCAGTTTCGCCACCCGCGCAATCCATTTTGGCTACGATCCGGTCGGATTTTCGAACGCGGTCCAGCCTCCGGTCTTCCTGACCTCCACATACGGCTTCGAGAGCGTGGAGGCGAACGAAGCAGCTGCCGCGCTCGGCGGCAGGCTTTACGCTCGCGAATACAATCCGACGACGGAAATCCTCGAGAAACGGCTCGCCAATCTGGAGGGAGCAGAGGCGGGTCTGGTCGTGGCCTCGGGGATGGCGGCTTTCGGCACGCTGATCCTGTCGCTGCTGTCGCAGGGCGACGAACTCATCGTCCACAAGACCCTTTACGCGAACACACTCGCCATGGTCGAACAGGCGGTCCCGCGTTTTGGCATCAAGGTCGTTCAAGTCGATCTGTCGGAGCCAGACAGTCTCGATGCGGCGATCACCGACCAGACCCGACTTGTTTTCTTCGAGACCCCGGTCAACCCTCTAAGCCGCATCGTCGACATCGCAGCCGTTGCCGAGCGCGCCCATGCACGCGGCGTGAAGGTCGCGGTGGACAGCACCTTCGCCTCGCCCGCGCTGCAGCGGCCGCTGGAACACGGGGCCGATATCGTGATCCACTCGCTGACCAAGTATATCAATGGCCACGGCGATGCTCTCGGCGGGGCGATCCTGGGTGACGCGAAAACGCTCCACACGCTGCACGAAACGGGCCTGCGCTACATTACCGGTGCAGCGCTCTCGCCCATGTCGGCGTTCTTGATTCTGCGCGGGCTCAAGACGCTGACGATCCGCATGGAACGCCACAGTGCCTCCGCGCAGACCGTCGCACAGGCGCTCGAGGTTCATCCGGCCGTGGCGTGGGTGAGTTACCCGTTTCTCGACTCTCATCCCGATCAGGCGATTGCCCGAAAGCAGATGTCCAAAGGGTCAGGCATGTTGGCTTTCGGTCTCCACGCCGGGTTCGAGGGCGCGCGCGCGATGATGGATCGGCTCCACCTGATCACCCGAGCTGTCAGCCTCGGTGACGCTGATAGCCTCATCTACCATCCGGCCAGTCTGACACGTGCCCGTAAAAGCATCCGCAAGGATGCTCATCTTGCCGATGGCGTGGGCGAGGATCTGATGCGTCTCTCGGTCGGTCTGGAAGACGCCGGTGACTTGATCGCCGATCTGAGGCAGGCGCTGGACGTGCTCTGACAGGTGGTTGCCATCCTGGCTTCCAACACTGGCGCGCTCATGCAGAAATCTGGAGCAAGGCAATGGCATTCCTGAGCGGGCTTTCCGCATTCCCCATCACGCCGATTAATCGTGACGGCCGCATCGATACCAAGGCCCTGCGCAAGCTGATTAAACGGCTTTGCGCCGCAAAGGTCGATTCCATCGGCCTTCTCGGCAGCACTGGATGCTATATGTATCTGTCGC
The DNA here is from genome assembly GCF_003253745.1 of Mesorhizobium kowhaii. Lineage (GTDB taxonomy): Bacteria > Pseudomonadota > Alphaproteobacteria > Rhizobiales > Rhizobiaceae > Mesorhizobium > Mesorhizobium kowhaii. The sequence goes on along the minus strand of NZ_MZXV01000064.1, from coordinate 15,614 downwards.
GCGGGGAACGCCGCCGCGTATTGACCACAGCGCTGGGGGAAGCCGGTGGTCGGGCGCCGATCGTGGTCGGCGTGGGCGCGCTGCGCACCGACGAGGCGGTAAGGCTTGCGCGGGACGCCAAGGCCATCGGTGCTGCCGCGGGTTTGCTCGCGGCTGTCTCGTACACTCCGCTCACCGACGACGAGGTGTTCGAACATTTCTCGGTCGTGGCGCGCGAAAGCGGCCTTCCGATTGTTATCTACGACAATCCCGCGACGACGCATTTCCATTTCACTCCCGCACTTGTCGGCCGCCTGGTCAAGGTGCCGGGGATCGTCGCCATCAAGAATCCAACCGGCAAGAGCGACGCGATCGAGAGCCATCTGGCCGAGCAAAGGAGCATCGTGCCGGAAGGCTTTTCGATCGGCTACAGCGGCGATTGGAACGCCGCCGAAGCCATGATCGCCGGAGCCGACACCTGGTACAGCGTGCTGGGCGGCATCCTGCCCGAGGTCTGCGTAAAGATCGTCAGGGCGTCGCAGGCGGGCGATGCGACCGAAGCACGCCGCCTCGACGCTGCATTGACGCCAATCTGGGATCTCTTCAAACAGGTCTCCAGCCTGCGCACAGTCTACGCGCTCGCCGAGTTGCTCGACATCTGCCGCGCCGAACCTCCGCGTCCAATCATGCCTCTCCCCGCCGCGGCCAAGCAGCAGGTCGCTGCCGCGCTGGCACGTCTGCCATCGGGCACCGGGTCGTGAACCGCGAACCTTAAAATCATCGAAAGGAACAGTCATGTACGTGCCGCCTCATTTCGATGAGCCCGACCGGGAGGTTCTTTACGATCTGATCGAGAACAACGCCCTCGGCGTGCTGATCACCCACGCAGCGAGCGGGCTCGACGCCAATCACATCCCCTTCGAACTCGACAGGTCAGCGGGAGAACTCGGTGGCCTTCGATGCCACGTCGCGCGTAGCAACCCGGTTTGGCAGGACGTCTCGACCGGCGATGAGGTGCTCGTCGTGTTCCGGGCGGCCGACGCCTACATCTCACCGCAGTGGTATCCGAGCAAACATGAGTTCCACACGCAGGTGCCGACCTGGAACTACCTCGTCGCGCATGCCTACGGGCGTATCACGGTTCACGACGATGAGCGTTTTGTTCGTCGCAACGTGGCGAAGTTGACTCATCGCCATGAGGCAACCCAGCCTGTCCCGTGGAAGATGGGGGATGCCCCGAGAGACTTCATTGACAGCCTGGTGAAGGCAATCGTCGGACTGGAGATCGAGATCACTCGTCTGGTGGGCAAAGCCAAACTGAGCCAGACCAAAGAGCCGCGTGACATTCGCAATGCCGGCGAAGTGCTTGTCGCCCATGGCGACAGGGGCGTCGGTCCGGCGATGCTGGCCACCGCGCTCCTGAAGTCCGAACGCGATTGAAAGACTGTGCCATAGGATCAAGCGTTTGCGCCGAAGGTGCCAAGCCCGCGTTCCAACGGCTCACCTTTGCAACTTCAATCCCGAGCGCATAGGTGATCCACGCGTCGGGTCTAAACTGATAACCAGTGCGGTCATTATGACTTCAGGTACGCCTGCCTCGGATCAGCATTTGCCGACTGATTATCGAGGTCTTGCCCGCGCCGTGCCTGTGTGAGTTCACCGCTTAAGCATAGCCGAAATGCCATGGCGGACAAAAGGAAGATATTGGGCAAATCGAAGCCCCACATGTCTTGCAAGCCGTGCCGCCGGGTGCTCGCCTGAATAGAGGCCGACGAGGATATTCGTAGCATGATAGAGCGGCGCCGCCGACAGGCGCAGCCAGCTGTCGTATTTGTGAAGCATCTCAGGATCGGCAATGTCGCGACGGTCGCGACAAGCTGTCAGGATTTTATGGGCGAGTTGCTTCTGGCCGCTGAGGCCGATGTTGAAGCCATGCGCGGTCACCGGGTGCATGCCAATGGCTGCGTCGCCGATGAGTGCGACGCTGGGGGCCCAGAACGCGTGCGCCCATGTCGTGACCAGGGGATAGATATGGCGGGTGCTTGCCAAGCTCATCTTTCCAAGGCGTCCTCGACATCGGTTTGTCAATTCCAACAGGAACAAATCGTCGTCGAGGGCAAGCAGTCTGTCGGCTTCCTTGGCGCGCAAGGTGACAAGCAGCGACGACACGCCTTCCGTGAGTGGCAACATCGCTATCGTCTGGTGATGATCGAACCATTCGACTGCGATCTGGTGATGGACGCGCTCGTGCTTCACCCTGCAAATCAGCATTGATTTGCCAAGCCGATTGATGTCGGCGCCCACGCCGAGCAGGTCGCGCGTGGCGGAAAAACGCGAATCCGCTGCAACGAGAAGCCGAGTGCTCAATTGCCTGCCATCGGAGAGCGTCATGACTGCTCCTTTGTGGCAGTTTGTTGCATCGACGACCGAATGGCCGCAAAGCAGCTGGGCATGATTCTGCGAGCGGATGATCTTGAACAAGGAATCGCGGATTCGAAAATTTGGGACCAGAACTCCGAGCGTGTCCCCGGATCCGCCGGGAGGATCGAAGCGCAAGGCGAAAGGGCTCGATCCGTTGAGCACACGCGCGCCTCGAAGTGGTGATTTGTCCGAATCGGGGATGGCATCCCAGACGCCGAGCTCGCGAAAGATTCTGATCGAGGCGTTGGTCAGCGCGATCTCGCGACCATCGAAAGCCGGATTTGCCAGCCTTTCCAGCGACTGCTGTTCAACAACCGCCACCTTGAGTTCGCTATGGGCAAGCGATGCGGCGAACGAAAGACCGACCGGCCCGGCTCCGACGACAACGACGTCGAACATGTCGTCGCGGCCGGCCATCAGCACGCCGTCCCCAGCGTCACGAATAGGGTCGAAACGCTGGAGCGAACAAGATGCCGAAAAGCAATATGGAAAGCCGGCTGCCGACAGCACGATATGGTCGGTCGACTCCGGGGTTGCCGACCATGCAACATATACAGCCGGGCGCGAGAAGCAGGACGCATGGCGAGGGGAACGAGATTGCACCGGCCGCCAGTGCCGTCAAAATGCCGATATTGGAGATTTCAAGCACTGTCTCAAACCTTCGGCTTTGATCGCGCATTGGCGATAGAGCGTTGCAGCGTGTCAACATCGACCACTCCAGCGATCACTTCGTCGCCGACCACCAACGCCGGCGTGCCGGTGATGTACAGATCGCCGGCGAGCGCACGATTGCGCGCAATAGCATCTGCGATGGCCGGGTCTTCCATGTCCCGCTCGAGCTGCTCAACGTCGAGGCCCACATGTTCTGCGATGGTCAAGGTGGTCCTTTCGTTGACAACGCCGTGGAAACCCATGAGGGCGCGGTTGAACGCCTCGTATTTTCCCTGTTTTTGGGAGGCGAGCGCCGCCACCGCGGCGAATTTGGAGGTGGGTCCCAGGATCGGAAACTCTTTGAACACAAGCTTCAGATTCCGATCGTCCTTCATGGCTTGCTGGATATTGAGGGCTGCCTCCCGGCAATGCCGGCAGTTGTAGTCAAAGAAGATGACCAGAGCGACGTCGCCTTCCGGATTTCCAGCGGTTGGCGCAGCGGGGTCATTGAAGAGTGCGTCGCCCCGCGCCGCGATCAGGATCTTCAGTTCCGCCGCGAGTTGGCGTCGGTCTTCGAGCTGCTGCAGTGTGTCTATGATGCCAGGATGATGTAGCGCCCCCAGCGTGGAGAAGAGCAGGGCGAGGGCCAAAAGGACGATGATGATGACAAGGCCGGCGGTTGGCTTGAACATGGGGCGGTCTCCAATCAACAGTGAACAGCAGGGCAGCAACGGTGCATAAAGCCGGTCATCGCTTTTGATCGCTTGTCCGACACTTCCCGGAGTACGAGAAGTCGCGGGGCTCTCTCGGTGCCGATGTCAGCCGGCAATTCCTCTAGGCCGGCTTGACGCGCTCCCCCAAATGGCTGAGCGGCGCTCGCGCGAGGTGGCCGGCCGCGAGCTTGAAAACGGGGGCGATAACCGCCTGGAGAAAGCAAACGACTGGCTTGCCCGTCTCTGCGACCAGCGCCAGCGCAATGCCGAACAGAACCGAGAAGAACAGGACCTGCAGGATGTCGCCTTGCGCGAAGGCACCGACGATAGTCGACGGAATGATGTTCATCAGGAAGCCGGTCACGGACTGCTCGTGGGCCTTGGCGGCATAGGTGTTGACAGTCGAGGCATCGAGCGAAGCCGGATCGATGTTGAGGCCGGCGCCCGGCTGAACGACATTGGCGACGACAAGGCCGACGATAAGTGCGAGCGTCGAGAAGGTGAGGAAATAGACCATCGCCTTGCTGGCAACTCGGCCGACCTTGTGAAGATCGTTCACGCCGGCGATGCCGGTCGCAATTGTCAGGAAGATGACAGGCGCGATGATCATCTTGACGAGCCTGATGAAGGCATCCCCCAGCGGTTTCACGCTCTCGCCGAGTTCCGGATAGAAATGGCCGAGGGCGACGCCGAGGACGATGGCGGCAAGCACCTGCACGTAGGGCTTGGCATAGAAGGCCTTGCGAGGCGCGGGACTCGCGCTGCGGATTGGTGGAGCTAACATCATTTCTCTCCCAACCGGATAGGGGCCGGGCTCTTCCTCCCTTCCAAGGTTTCTCCCGTCGCGACGCTCCGGTCGAACGCTGCTGCCAGGTCGGCCGCAAGTGCCGTGCCAAATAGCGGCGGCGCGCGAGGCTTCACGCCGTGCTTGTGCGGATTTCTGCAAACGCCACTGGCGCGTGCCTCTAATCGAGAGAAGGGCCCAGTGTGGGAGATGGGAGAGTCGCTCCGGGGCGTTAGACGCAGCCTGGCGGCGGCCAAGCGATTGCCACAGCGATCCCGTATCGTTTGGCGCTCTATAAAATGGCGGGAGTCGACCGGCCGCGTTGTGACATAGGCCTTAAGTTGCGCTGCTGGTGCGATCGCTGTGCTGCCTCCGCACCCCCCCGGATCAACGGCGCCTGGTTGGGAGCTCGACGCCGGGTGCGGATTTCACAAAGAAACAACGGGTCGACACCCAAGCGAAGATCCGCAGACGCAGTTCCAGTGCAACGAAAGACGCAGGCTAGACGGCCCTCTTGTTGCCCCACAGCAGAACGTGCAGCTGCGGCAGCACGCGGGCATCGAACCACCTGTCGCCGGTTACCTTTTCAACCAGCCACTCCATGCGTTTCATTATTCCGTCCATATCGACAGACGCGTCTTCGTTGCCAGGACCGGGCGGCGTGTGATTGCCCGGTTGCAGGTAGACCGGAAGGCGCGGAAATCGCTCCGCGGCGCCTTTCGCGTAGACGTAGTCGCTCTCGTCAAAAACAACGAGCTTGAGCACGATTTGAGGCTTCTCCTGCGCTGCATCGACGCACGCCTCGAGAGCGGCCCAATCGGTCCTCATTTCGCTCGAAGGCGGCTTTGGGCTGAGGACCAGCACGTCAAGGTCGGCAAACCAGTCCCTGGCCACCGAGCCTTGGGTCTCCAGCGCAAAACGGTAACCTTCACGATGGCCTCGCTCGATGAGCGCACGAAATGGCTGAATGGCCGGATTGCCGCCTGACAGCGACACCATCACTGGCCGACCGCCGGAAAGGGTCACGACGGTTTGCCATACCGCATTGATTGGCATCATCTCCCATTCGCTGCGGAATTGATTGTCCACCGCATGGAGACTGTCGCACCAGGAACAGCGATAGTCACACCCGCCGGTTCTGATGAAGACCGTCGGCAAACCGATGAGCACGCCCTCGCCCTGGATCGTCGGCCCGAAAATCTCGCTCACGCGGATTGCGGCATGCGTATCGGTCATGGCCGGTATTCCGCCCAGGTTTTCGGCGTTTCGCTCACCCGCACGGCCGAAGCTTCGGGCAGGCGTGCCTTGCACCATAGATAAAAATGTCTGGCAAGGCATTCCGCGGTGACTTGCTCATGTCCCAGCACGTCGTTGAGATGTCGGTGGTCGAAGCCCTCGTCGATATAGCGTTTGAATGGCGCCAGATCGTGATAGTCGCGCACGAAGCCGTCGTCGTTCAGTTCCTTCGCCGAAAGCTCCACTTCGACGATGTAGTTGTGCCCGTGCAGGCGCGCGCATTGGTGATCGGGCGGCAACGAGGTGAGCTGATGCGAGGCCGAGAAGTGGAATTCCTTGGTGATGCGGAACATTACGCGGTCCTCCTTCGCAGCGCGTCGAGCCAGAAGTCGGAGTCCTCGTAGTCGGTGGGGTCCGGGTGCCCAGAAAGATGAAATGCCTCGCGCCGCTCGACGCAGGTGCCGCACCTGCCGCAGTGACGCTCGGCGCCCTTGTAGCAGGACCAGGTCTGCGCAAATGGCGTTCCGTATGTTGCACCATCCCTCACAATGTCCGCCTTCGTGAGATTCACATAGGGCGCGTAGACGCGAATCTTCGCGTAGCCGTCGAGCGCACGGTCTTGCATCATCTGGAAAGAGTCGATGAAGGCCGGACGGCAGTCGGGATAAATGAAATGATCCCCACCATGCACGGCAGTCGCCACCGCTTCGACCTTGTGCGCGGCGGCAAGCCCGAAGGCGGTGGCCAACATGATGGCGTTCCGGTTCGGCACCACCGTCGCCTTCATCGTGTCTTCGGCGTAGTGCCCGTCCGGCACATCGACACTGTCTGTCAGCGCGGAGCCGGAAAGGCCGCGACCGATTTCGCGGATGTCGATGATGCGATGAGGGACGTTCAGACGCTCAGCGCAAAGGGCGGCAAAGCCCAATTCCTTCCGGTGCCGTTGGCCATAATCGAAAGACAGAAGGCCGGCGAGCTCGTGCTGGGCTGCCACCTTGTGAGCAAGAGTAACGGAGTCCAATCCGCCGGAGCAGACGACGAGAGTCTTCATCATTGGGTCCTTGTTTTAACCGGGTAGGCTGCGACCGGAGATTTCTCTGCGCTCCTCGTACTTCAGGAAATCCATGTTGTGAAGTGAATAGGGAGACGAGTTTGATGTGCTGACGCGACAAAGCGCCCTGAGGCGATGCCCCTGCAATAAACACGACGAGCGAAACGGCACGCTTCAGTGGATGTTCAAAGGCGAGTCGAATAGGCTCTGAAGGAGGACCGAATCTTCGGAAAACAAAGTTCGCGACGCTTCGATCAAGGGCCCGGCGGCCCCGCGTTTCGAGGACGCCACCGCGAGGTTTCATGTACAAGACGGCCCGAGAATGGGCGTTGCCGCAAAGAACGGACTTACCAGATGGGATACGCCGAAATGCAGATGTCTGGAATGATCACGACATCAATTGTCGCGGCAACTTGGTTGGCCGCCTCTTCGGGTTGCGTAGATCCCGCACATTGCGCTTAAGGATCGGTTCGAACGGAGCACGTCTTCGGTCAATGGCCGCCGGCAAACCCTAAATGATCGGTCGTGGCCGACATCTGTGAAAAAGCCGTGTGCGTCGATTGCAATCACCCCAGTGTTGCGCGCAGTTACCTTATGAATGAACTGGATTTGATGATTTTCCAGATGGCGGTCGAAAGCGTCCGCTCGCTCTCCCTGAGCTTCGCTGAAAAAGTCGCGGAGATAGCCACCAGGAGCCGAGGCAGCCTGCTTTTCGACGTGCGGGTCGACGGTGACGCGGAGGTCCAGCGGGTCGCAGCCATCCGATATCAGGGTGAGCAGACCGGCGTGCTGGCGTTGGACAGACCGGGCCTCGTTACCCACCATTGCATGGTCAACGGCACTTTCTCACATTTCATTGCGCCCTTGGAGAACTGGCACAGCATGCCCCTGTCGATGCAGGCCAAGATCGATGCTACCGGCCATGCCAGTCTGTTCCTAGGGGCCTTGCGAAAGGCCGGACATATGCCGGGCAGCTAGCGTTTGGCTACAATCATTTGTAGATTTTGCATGCGGCATCGCTGCCGGCCCGCCGGCATGATTGTCGTAATTGGCTTCGGCGATCGCGGCAACGCAATGGCCGCGATGATGGCGATCAAAGCGTAGGCCTTGCATCGATGCGCGATCCTGTAGAGCGAGGTCTGCGCTTGGCATCGAGCAACATGCACGGAGGTTGCGCAAGGCGCACATGCATCAGCTATTTGAAGGCATGAGCCCCTCATGCAAATGGAGCCTGCCGCGGCCGCTGTCGTGCGATCGTGGCGCCGAACTCGAGGGCGTGACGATCGACCACGCTGGAGGAAGCGCTAAGCCTCGGGCGTCAGGGGCAGAGGCGCAAGCGAAGGTCGAATGCTGGGTGGCCGCTCGGGATCTCATCGACGCGTTTCGGGGAGGCGTTCGTTGTCGCCCGCCTCGACGTTCCAAGAAGCGCACCGGCAGCCTGGGCGGGGGGCTTGGGGTTAGACTGCCGGCGCACGCCACTCACGAAGAGCGGCCCCTTTTCGCGGTTCAGGCACCCATAGTCAACCCGGAGCGTCTGGGTGCCCGATGTGCTGTTGTGAGAGCGGCGCGCGAAGCCAGCCATGTCGGCCGATCCTGCCCAACGTGATGGGCCGCTCTCGTCGGCCAATTTGATGCTGCAGCCAGTATCGCCTTGCCGACCAGCATGAGTTCACCGTTAGCAATCCTTCGTCGCGAGCCGATGCTATCGTGCTCGTGTCGCAGCCCTCCGGGCATCGCCCGTTCCAACTTCCTGTTCGGCGAGCCCGTGTGCGATCCCTGACCCGGACAGTGGACGAGAATTCTCTTGGCGGTACTGCGCCAGAGGGCATTCGCGTCCGACGGAATCAAGCGTCGGCTATTAGTCGCAAACGACACATCACAAGGTAGCGGACCATCCACTCATTTGCAGGTTATCCTACCGATCACGCGGCGTCGGATATGTCTGACTCTGCCTCAAGAATTCCCACAGGCATGGACAGCGATCTCGCTATCCGATCCCGATAGCCCTTGTTGTACCTCAGACCCGACTCGATGTTTTGGATTTCCTCGGCGGAAAGCCCGCACGCCACAGCGAGGTCCTCGATTGAATACCCAAGATGCTCTCGATAAGCGCGGATGATGTGGGTTCCGCCTGACATAGCCGCCAAGACTGGCTCGGGAATGCGCGAATCCTTCATAGACACCTCCAAGAAGAGAAGGAGCGCCTGACAAATCGGGAGATTTCCCCCCCCCCGAGCTGGCGCATCCAGCAAATCAAAAAAATGGACGTCGATTCGGCCGGACTGGCCTCATCCATGGAATGGGCCACTCGAAATTGCCAGCCGGGGCGGGATATGGCGGCTCACCTGCTACTGATCAAGTTCCAACAAGCGGCCAGCCCTGAGATTGCCTGATCGACTCTACCGCATTCGTCCTGCGATCCCACGCGATTCATTCTCGCCGATGGCTTTCTTGAGCAGCAACTCGAACTCACCTGCCGCCGCCTGCAGTCGCGGCACCGTCTACCCAGCCTCGCGGACGCCGATAGCTTCGACCAACTCCCTCCGCCGCCCGCGCCTTTTGCGAGTCGGTCGGCTTGCTGCCCGTCCAGGAGTCCCCACACTTTTGGGCTCCAGAACCCCACGTCTTTATGATCCAACCGCTTGCATACCACGCTTAGAGCGGGTCTCCGGCTACCGGAGCCGACCCCAGTAACGCAACGATTTGTTGCACACGTTTTTGCGAAGCCACAGCATCAGCAGAGGCGATTTGCAGCTCCTGCAGGAGGGCGGCACGATCGTTCGCAACCAGCTCCAGTGGACCGGCGCCTATTCCCGACAATAGCCATGAGGGACTCACGGCCAAGATGCCCGCCATCATCGCAAGGCGATTGGATTGCGGCGCGGCGCGGTCGCATTCCCATGCTTTCCAGCATGCCGTCTGGACACCAAGCCGGCGTGCGGCCTGCGCCATTGTAAGTTTGGTGACCTCGCGAGCGAACGAAATACGTCCCCCCAGAGTATCGGATGGCGCGAAATCACTAGGGTAGGTTTGAGTAAGAATTGGCTCGGTCCTCCTATGGTTCAATCCGCTTTCGGGCGATGACCTGCTGCGAACTCCGAAATGCCGGCCATCGTTCCGATTCGACGCCGGCAGTCTAAACAGGATTCGGCCCCATCATTAAAAGGCACGTTAAGGTGTTGGCGCTTTCGAAAAGGAGCAGCATCGCCACCTGCAAAAGCGTTACAATCATTCGACAGTGACCGATTTTGCGAGATTGCGCGGCTGGTCGACATCTGTGCCCATGAAGAGCGCCGTATGGTAGGCAAGAAGCTGTATCGGCAGCGAGAAGATCATTGGCGCGATAATCTCGTCGACGACCGGGAGCACGATCGTGTGCATGGTGTCGAGTTTCGATGCGGTTGCTCCTCTTTCATCCGTGATCAGGATAATCCGCCCTCCACGGGCAGCCACTTCCTGCATGTTGGAGGCGGTCTTGTCGAAAAAGCGATCATGCGGCGCGATGACGATCACTGGCATGTTCTCGTCTATCAGTGCGATTGGACCGTGCTTCAATTCACCTGCCGCATAGCCCTCGGCGTGGATGTAGGAAATCTCCTTGAGCTTCAGCGCACCTTCCATCGCCAGCGGGAAACTGGTGCCACGGCCGAGATACAGGACGTGACGACACTTTGACAATTCGCGCGACAGGAGCTCGATTTCCGGCTGGATGCTGTCGAGTACCTGGCCCATGACGCGTGGGACTTCGGCGAGGCTGCTGACAAGCGCCTGCGCCTCGTCTTCGGTTACGGTTCGGCGGGCCCTGGCGGCGCCGATGGCGAGTGCCGCAAGAACGGCAAGCTGGCAGGTGAAAGCCTTGGTAGAAGCGACGCCGATCTCCGGTCCGGCAAGGATCGGGAAGACCGCGTCGGCCTCCCGAGCGATGGTCGATTCGCAGGTATTGACGATGGCGCCAACTTTCAGCCCAAGGTCCTTGCAGTACCTCAGCGATGCGAGCGTATCGGCGGTTTCACCAGACTGCGAAATGAAAAGAGCCGCCGACTGCGGCGACAACGGGATCTCGCGGTAACGGAATTCGGACGCAACGTCGATTTCGACCGTCAGGCGCGCATAGCGCTCGAACCAGTATTTTCCGACCAGTCCGGCGAGATAGGCGGTGCCGCAGGCAGAGATCGCCAAGCTCGGGATCCTGGCGAAATCGATGCCGGAAACCATGTCGGCGCGATTCTCTATGATGTTGATATGGTGGCCGAGCGCATGGGAGATGACCTCGGGCTGCTCGTAAATTTCCTTCTCCATGAAGTGGCGATGGTTGCCCTTGTCGGCCAGAGCGGCCGCGGCCGTGGAGGTCTGGCGCGGACGCTCGACAGGCTGACCGTCGAAATCGAAGATATGGGCGCCCGTCTTGCCGATAACGGCCCAGTCACCGTCGATGAGATAGGTAATTTCATTGGTGAAGGGAGCAAGCGCGATCGCGTCGGAGCCCAGGAACATCTCGCCGTCGCCATGACCGATCGCCAGCGGTGGTCCGTTGCGCGCTGCCATGATGGTCGACGGATCATCCTCAAAGATGATAGCAAGCGCGTAGGCACCCCTGACGCGTTTCAGCATGGCAGCCATTGCTTCTCGCCGCCTCATGCCTTCCCGGCGGTGTCGTGCCAAGAGATGCGCGACGACCTCGGTGTCGGTGTCGGTCTGGAACTCGGCTCCCGCCGCCGTCAATTCGTCCTTCAGCTCGGTGAAATTCTCGATGATGCCGTTATGGACGACGGCGACACCGTCGGTAAAGTGCGGGTGCGCATTGCGTTCGGTTGATGCTCCATGGGTTGCCCAACGCGTGTGGCCGATTCCGATGTTGCCGCCCAGCGGCTCGTCCTTCAGTCTCGTTTCCAGATTGACGAGCTTGCCCTCGGCGCGCCGGCGGTGCAAGGCGCCCTCGACGATCGTCGCAACGCCGGCCGAATCATAGCCGCGATATTCCAGACGCTTCAACGCGTCGACCAACCGGTCCGACACCGGCTGTTGCCCAACGATGCCAACAATCCCGCACATGTTTGTCTCCGCATTCTTCCGGCAGTTTCACCCCAACGCAGTAATCCCGAAGACGGATACCCACCCGGCCCGCTTTCATTCAGGATCTTTAGTAGGAACCTGTAATATTGGTAAAATCGATTGTAGGCATACCTGCCATCCACTCTTTGGATAAACGAAGCCGCGTTTGACAGCTCCTGATCGGGTTGGAGGCTGAGCACTTAGATCGGAGCTAGTCATCACAAGCGGAATGGATATTCCAACTCTATCGATTGCGGCCTATGGACCAGAGGCTCAGAAAGGGAATGCCGAGATCCCGACCTCGCTGGGATATCTTGGGAGGTCCGACGCGGTAGCGAGCCGGCACGGGCAGTATTTTGAGACCGGTAACTTCTGGGGTTAGGCGGCGCGCAGGAGAGGCGGTTTGGGCTTGAATAGTGGTGGCACGTTCGGCTCTGGCTGTCGGAACGGTGCCCGCAATCGATTGCGAAGCTCGCCGTTGAGATCTGCCGTCCTGACCTGCATGAGCATGTGAGCACCGTGGAGCGACCACCGCATCTGCTGTTTCTTGACCATCCGCTTGCCGAGAAGTGAATTCACTGCCGATTCAGCCAGAGTCGTTGCGACGCGAAGGCCGGCTTGGTAGCGCTATCGCGCCGCGGTTCGAACGGATATAGGTCAGGAGCTGCAAGCCGAGGCTTTGAAGTCGGGCGATGGAGAACTCGCTGTCTCCTTGCGAAGCCTTCACCCTCTCCAAGAGTTGCTCCAAATCGGTGATCGCGCGATCGACCCGCCCATGCCACAGGCGCCACTTCACCGCTCTGATGTCACGGTCGATTGCAGGAAGCGCTTCAGAGAGACCCGATCGGGATCGAGCCATATGATCGGCGATCTGCTGCATCGGCTGGACCTTCATGGCGATGTGGAACCAGTCGATGATGTGGGCCGTCGGCTTCGGCATTGCGCGGGGTAGCCGCTTCAGGATTTAGGCGCCGTCCGAAATCACCGTCACATCGCCAAAGCCGCGGTAGCCTACTTCCCGAAGGGCATGAAGGGCGCGATCCCGGATTGCCCGTTGGTCGGTGCTGTCACGAAATAGCGACCGCCAGCTTCGCCCCGCCCGCCGCGGGCCGCATCGGGCCACAACGAGCTCGAAGTTGCGCGCGGAATGGCGCACGCGCTCTCATGGTCCTGGCGCTTCGGGACCGTGCGGTGGCTTTCTGGCGGCGCGAAGCCCGTGATCCCGTGTCCAAAAAGCTGACAGCGGCAGACAAAGTGTCAGGTTCACTACAACCGACATCCGGGCACTGTGGAGGGTTTTCAAAGCAAAATGGCGCTTATCGGGCGCTGAGGTGTTGGCACGGCCTATGCGCAATGGGAGGTGGGAACACGGGACGAGGGTGTCTCGCCTTGTTGCCGGACAACGAAGCCAAAGCTTCCGAAGGTTGGGGCCGGACAAGGTAAAATAAGATGAGCGCGGACGGTAAAAAGAAACGCGGTGTATCTGGCGTCTCAAATGCGCGGAATATTGCATTCCGCTATGGTGGTCGCCCTTCAAATTTCAGCTTGGCGATAGGGCACACGACTCATCCGCGTCTGGGTGGTTCGCCGTTCCTTAACGCTATGATCCTGGGGCAAATGCTGCCAGGATTTAAACCAAGTCAACGTATGTTGAAGGCTGCGGACGCTTGTATTGAGGTATGCCCCGTTCTTGGTGCGCCTTTCCAGTGAAAGAAGCGGAAAAACCGCAAATGACTTGGCAGATGGCGTGAGCCCGATTGTAGGAGGGCTGTGCCGCCCTTCTTCTTCGACACCTTCTCGTACTCCCTGGAATGGAACAGTGATTGGCGTCCAGAACAATGACATCGGACCGTCCAGCATCGAGTGGCTTGCGCCGGATGGCGCTCCCGGACCCTCGCAAGCGGCGCGGACGCGCGGCCGGCCTGACGGCTCACAAACCGTATACGCGCGCAAGGACGTCCGCGAGCACTGCCACATCGTCTGGTCATGCATCGACTGCCAGAGCGAGAAGGCGGTCCATCTCGCTTTCGATCATGAAAAGCTCATGATGGTCAAGCCGCGAGTTCGCGCGCGATCATGGCCTTCATCTGCCGGACGGGTACAAGCGTGATCGTTCCGATGATAAGCGCCGCCCGCAGTCTTTTTATTAGAGCCGGCAGGAGCCCTGACCGGGCTCTCGAAGGAAGAGCGTATGATCATGATCACGCAGGCCTTCCGGCAGAGCGACAGTGCGCGCTCGTTTGTCCGGGCGCTCGAAGCTAGGGACTATGTGCTCGCGACAGGGCGGGTGGAGCGACGGGCGCTGGCGCGGAGCCTTTGTAGGCTGCCTTCGATGTTGGGGTGCGGCGACACTTTGGCTCGCCGGGTGTGATGATCGTCTTCTACGCCTTGACCTCTCGGCGACATTGCCGTTCGGCCGTCCCGACCAAGGCCAAAGCCTCGCGCCGTTTTTCCGCTCCCGGGTCGAGCTTGAACGTCTCGTCGATGATGTTCTGGCGTGCGGCGAGCTCAACGCCGAGGCGCGTGGCATCGATGCATGGCACGACGTGATGCGGCGGTGTCGCACGGCTTCCACGGTTTGTCGCTTCGGGACCGTGCGGACGGACCACGCTTTTCTGGGCGGCGCGAAGCGCGTGATGCGTGTCCAAAGCCTGCAGCGGCGGACAAAATGTCAGGTTCTTTACAACCGCCATCCGGGCACTGCGGAGGCTTTTCAAAGCATATTCATGGGGTTACTGCGCGCTGAGCGCGCTGGCACAGCTTTTGCGCTCTTAAGGGCGACTGCACGCAATGGGCAAGACGAGCGATGCTCTCTCCTGAATCCGCGTGCCGTCTCTGAGCGGGAACAAGCTCGCGCAGAAAGCAAGCTCTGGAGACCTACAATGGCGGAATTACGGATCGAGTCCCCGGCTCCTTCGATTAAAGTCGAGACCTGGCTGCGTGGCGAGCCGCTCACCAGCTTCGAGCTCGGAAAACTGTACATCGTCGAATTTTGGAGAACTACGTGCGGCCCATGTGTGGACGCGATGCCCCATCTTATGCAGCTGCAGGAGAAATACAGGGAGAGTGGCGTTGAGATCGTCGCAGTCGCGGCATATGAACGCGCTCCCACGGCCGATGAGGCCCGAAGCAATCTGGACGCTTGGTTGACCGAAAAGTTCTCGAATCTGAACTATCGGATGGCGTTCGACTCCACAGGCGAAATGGACAAGCTTTGGATGGAGCCCAGCTTTTCTTTCACGATTCCCACCTCGTTCGTGGTCGACCGAGACGGCCACATCGCCTTTGTCGGTCGCCCGACGGAACTCGATGAGGTCTTGCCGAAAGTGCTTAATGGCAGCTGGCGCACCAGCGATCAGGCAAAATCCGCCGATGCGGAGCGGATCGCGAAAGGCGAAACCGAAGCGCGCGAACGAGCGCTGAAGAAGCCGATTCAGGCGGCGGTGGAGAAAGGGGATTGGAAGACGGCGCTCTCGGCAATCAAAGAGGGCATCGCCTTGATGCCGGACAACTTGGATTTCCGCGTGCGTCATGCGCAGCTGTTGCTTTACGAAATGCGCGACATGCAGGCCGGCTTGCCCGTAATGCGCCAATTCGTTCGCGACGCGATCGACAGAGAGTCCGAGCACTGGATATATTATGGGCTATTCCTACTCTTCGCGCCGTGCTTTGATTATTCCGGCTTTCCGTCTGCTGAGCGCTTTGCGATGGGCGAAGAGCTGTCCAA